>NZ_KI535695.1:0-2083532 GCF_000493175.1 Enterobacter sp. MGH 16
AAGCGTACACGGTGGATGCCCTGGCAGTCAGAGGCGATGAAGGACGTGCTAATCTGCGAAAAGCGCCGGCGAGGTGATATGAACCTTTGACCCGGCGATGTCCGAATGGGGAAACCCAGTGTGTTCCGACACACTATCGTTAACTGAATACATAGGTTAACGAGGCGAACCGGGGGAACTGAAACATCTAAGTACCCCGAGGAAAAGAAATCAACCGAGATTCCCCCAGTAGCGGCGAGCGAACGGGGAGCAGCCCAGAGTCTGAATCAGCTTGTGTGTTAGTGGAAGCGTCTGGAAAGTCGCACGGTACAGGGTGACAGTCCCGTACACGAAAACGCACAGGTTGTGAACTCGAAGAGTAGGGCGGGACACGTGGTATCCTGTCTGAATATGGGGGGACCATCCTCCAAGGCTAAATACTCCTGACTGACCGATAGTGAACCAGTACCGTGAGGGAAAGGCGAAAAGAACCCCGGCGAGGGGAGTGAAAAAGAACCTGAAACCGTGTACGTACAAGCAGTGGGAGCACCTTCGTGGTGTGACTGCGTACCTTTTGTATAATGGGTCAGCGACTTATATTCTGTAGCAAGGTTAACCGTATAGGGGAGCCGAAGGGAAACCGAGTCTTAACTGGGCGTTAAGTTGCAGGGTATAGACCCGAAACCCGGTGATCTAGCCATGGGCAGGTTGAAGGTTGGGTAACACTAACTGGAGGACCGAACCGACTAATGTTGAAAAATTAGCGGATGACTTGTGGCTGGGGGTGAAAGGCCAATCAAACCGGGAGATAGCTGGTTCTCCCCGAAAGCTATTTAGGTAGCGCCTCGTGAACTCATCTTCGGGGGTAGAGCACTGTTTCGGCTAGGGGGCCATCCCGGCTTACCAACCCGATGCAAACTACGAATACCGAAGAATGTTATCACGGGAGACACACGGCGGGTGCTAACGTCCGTCGTGAAGAGGGAAACAACCCAGACCGCCAGCTAAGGTCCCAAAGTCATGGTTAAGTGGGAAACGATGTGGGAAGGCACAGACAGCCAGGATGTTGGCTTAGAAGCAGCCATCATTTAAAGAAAGCGTAATAGCTCACTGGTCGAGTCGGCCTGCGCGGAAGATGTAACGGGGCTAAACCATGCACCGAAGCTGCGGCAGCGACGCTTATGCGTTGTTGGGTAGGGGAGCGTTCTGTAAGCCGTTGAAGGTGGCCTGTGAGGGTTGCTGGAGGTATCAGAAGTGCGAATGCTGACATAAGTAACGATAAAGCGGGTGAAAAGCCCGCTCGCCGGAAGACCAAGGGTTCCTGTCCAACGTTAATCGGGGCAGGGTGAGTCGACCCCTAAGGCGAGGCCGAAAGGCGTAGTCGATGGGAAACAGGTTAATATTCCTGTACTTGGTGTTACTGCGAAGGGGGGACGGAGAAGGCTATGTTAGCCGGGCGACGGTTGTCCCGGTTTAAGCATGTAGGCGGAGGTTCCAGGTAAATCCGGTACCTTTTAACGCTGAGGTGTGATGACGAGGCACTACGGTGCTGAAGTAACAAATGCCCTGCTTCCAGGAAAAGCCTCTAAGCATCAGGTAACATCAAATCGTACCCCAAACCGACACAGGTGGTCAGGTAGAGAATACCAAGGCGCTTGAGAGAACTCGGGTGAAGGAACTAGGCAAAATGGTGCCGTAACTTCGGGAGAAGGCACGCTGATATGTAGGTGAAGCCCCTGCGGGTGGAGCTGAAATCAGTCGAAGATACCAGCTGGCTGCAACTGTTTATTAAAAACACAGCACTGTGCAAACACGAAAGTGGACGTATACGGTGTGACGCCTGCCCGGTGCCGGAAGGTTAATTGATGGGGTTAGCGGCAACGCGAAGCTCTTGATCGAAGCCCCGGTAAACGGCGGCCGTAACTATAACGGTCCTAAGGTAGCGAAATTCCTTGTCGGGTAAGTTCCGACCTGCACGAATGGCGTAATGATGGCCAGGCTGTCTCCACCCGAGACTCAGTGAAATTGAACTCGCTGTGAAGATGCAGTGTACCCGCGGCAAGACGGAAAGACCCCGTGAACCTTTACTATAGCTTGACACTGAACACTGGTCCTTGATGTGTAGGATAGGTGGGAGGCTTTGAAGTGTGGACGCCAGTCTGCATGGAGCCGTCCTTGAAATACCACCCTTTAATGGCTGGTGTTCTAACGTAGACCCGTGATCCGGGTTGCGGACAGTGTCTGGTGGGTAGTTTGACTGGGGCGGTCTCCTCCCAAAGAGTAACGGAGGAGCACGAAGGTTAGCTAATCCTGGTCGGACATCAGGAGGTTAGTGCAATGGCATAAGCTAGCTTGACTGCGAGAGTGACGGCTCGAGCAGGTGCGAAAGCAGGTCATAGTGATCCGGTGGTTCTGAATGGAAGGGCCATCGCTCAACGGATAAAAGGTACTCCGGGGATAACAGGCTGATACCGCCCAAGAGTTCATATCGACGGCGGTGTTTGGCACCTCGATGTCGGCTCATCACATCCTGGGGCTGAAGTAGGTCCCAAGGGTATGGCTGTTCGCCATTTAAAGTGGTACGCGAGCTGGGTTTAGAACGTCGTGAGACAGTTCGGTCCCTATCTGCCGTGGGCGCTGGAGAATTGAGGGGGGCTGCTCCTAGTACGAGAGGACCGGAGTGGACGCATCACTGGTGTTCGGGTTGTCATGCCAATGGCACTGCCCGGTAGCTAAATGCGGAAAAGATAAGTGCTGAAAGCATCTAAGCACGAAACTTGCCCCGAGATGAGTTCTCCCTGAGACTTTAAGTCTCCTGAAGGAACGTTGAAGACGACGACGTTGATAGGTCGGGTGTGTAAGCGCAGCGATGCGTTGAGCTAACCGATACTAATGAACCGTGAGGCTTAACCTTACAACGCCGAAGATGTTTTGGCGAAGAGACAGATTTTCAGCCTGATACAGATTAACAGAATTTGCCTGGCGGCTTTAGCGCGGTGGTCCCACCTGACCCCATGCCGAACTCAGAAGTGAAACGCCGTAGCGCCGATGGTAGTGTGGGGTCTCCCCATGTGAGAGTAGGGAACTGCCAGGCATCAAATTTAGTAGTAAGCCGGTGCATTAATCCGGTGGTTACAAGCAGTCTTCGGTGGAGCGGTAGTTCAGTCGGTTAGAATACCTGCCTGTCACGCAGGGGGTCGCGGGTTCGAGTCCCGTCCGTTCCGCCACTTATTAAAAGCCCTGAGCTAACGCTCAGGGCTTTTTTCTTATCTGACGTTTAATTATTGCGAAATCAGCAAAAATCCTCTGCATTTTGCGATCTTTTTCTCTATAACACCGCCAGCGATAATCGTCCTCAGTTTACGAACATAATGATTGAGGAATAGTATGACTCTCCCTGCATTTGGTTTGGGCACTTTCCGCCTGAAAGACGACATTGTTATCGCATCAGTTAAAACCGCACTCGAACTGGGCTATCGTGCTGTTGATACGGCGCAGATCTATGAAAACGAAGCTGCCGTTGGACAAGCTCTCGAAGAGAGCGGTGTGCCGCGTAATGAGCTATTTATTACCACGAAAATCTGGATTGAGAATCTCAGCAAAGACAAGCTGATCCCAAGCCTGAAAGAGAGCCTGAAAAAACTGCGTACTGACTACGTGGATCTGACGCTGGTCCACTGGCCATCACCGAACGATGCCGTCTCTGTGGAAGAATTCATGCAGGCGCTGCTGGAAGCGAAAAAGCAGGGCTTAACCCGCGAAATTGGGATCTCCAACTTCACGATCCCGCTGATGGAAAAAGCCATTGCTGCTGTTGGCGCAGAAAATATTGCAACCAACCAGATTGAGCTCTCTCCATATCTGCAAAACCGCAAAGTGGTGGACTGGGCAAAACAGCATGGGATCCACATCACCTCATACATGACGCTGGCCTACGGTAAGGCGCTGAAAGATGAGGTGATTATCCGTATCGCCGAGAAGCATAATGCGACGGCTGCGCAGGTCATTCTGGCATGGGCAATGGGTGAAGGGTATGCCGTGATCCCATCATCCACTAAGCGTGAAAACCTGGCGAGCAACCTGTTAGCAACGGATCTTCATCTGGATGCTGACGATAAAAAAGCGATCGCAGCCCTGGAGTGCAACGATCGCCTGGTCAGCCCGGAAGGCTTAGCGCCAAACTGGGATTAAGTTTGACCCACCCTCTGTAACCTGAACCCTCACACAGCTCCTCCGGGAGCTGTTTTTATATGTTCACTCAGAAAATCGATAAAGGCACGAATGCGCGTACTCACCGCTCTGTCGCTGTAATACACCGCGCTAAAAGGCATTTCGACTGGCAGGCGTTTATCGGCCATCAATTCCACCAGTTCACCCCGCGCAATCTCCTTATCAATCATATAGTCAGACAAACAGGCGATACCGTTGCCTTCAAGACACAATTGCTTCAGCGTCTCCCCGCTGTTGGACGACAACCCGCAGGTGATCTCATGCAACTGACCGTCAGGGCAGGCGACGGGCCAGGTATTTAGCGAAACGGGTTCCGTAAAGCCCAGGCACAAATGCTGTTTCAACTCCTCAACCGTCTCCGGTTTACCATGTTCAGCAATATACTGTGGCGACGCGATAATTTTACGGTAGCTGGCAAACAGCGGGCGGGCCCGCAGGCTGGAATCCGTCAGGGTTCCCGCCCGGATCGCCACATCTACCTTTCGCTCGATGAGGTTAATAAACGTCTCGGACGAGACCAGAGAGAGCGTCATCTCCGGATAGCGTTCACGGAAAGGTTTAATCAGCGGCATCAGAAAGTGAAGCACAACCGGCGTGGCTGCATCAATGCGCAGTAACCCACGCGGCGTGCTGCGGGTCTCCATAATCTCGGTCTCTGCTGCGGCCATCTCCTGCAGTACCGACTGCACGCGGCGAAAATAACGCTCACCTTCCTCCGTCAGGCTCAGCTGCCGCGTCGTTCGGTTGAGCAGACTCACCCCAAGCTTCATCTCCAGCTTTTTTACCGAGCGGCTGATGGCTGAGTTAGCCTGTCCCAGCTGTTCGGCAGCGCGGCTAAAGCTGCCGCTTTCAACCACGGCGACAAAGATTGTCAGCTCTTCTGACGTTGCTTTCATTGTTGCACCACCCGCAAAATTCTATTGAGATTTTGACCATTTTTGTTATTTAAGCACTGGCGCATACTGCCTGTCATCTTAATCCTGATGATACGGAGTATTTTATGCCACTGGCGCTACTTGCCCTGACGATCAGTGCCTTCGCAATTGGCACGACCGAATTTGTTATCGTGGGACTGGTTCCCACCATTGCTAACCAGCTTGCGATCTCGCTGCCCTCCGCCGGATTGCTGGTGTCCATCTACGCCCTGGGCGTTGCTGTCGGTGCGCCAGTCCTGACGGCCCTGACCGGACGCTTTCCGCGTAAGCAGCTGTTAGTTGCACTGATGGTGCTGTTCACCGCCGGCAACGTGCTGGCCTGGCAGGCGCCGGACTACACCACGCTGGTCATCGCTCGGCTGTTGACCGGCCTTGCTCACGGGGTGTTCTTCTCGATTGGTTCCACTATTGCAACCAGCCTGGTACCCAAAGAGAAAGCGGCATCCGCCATTGCGATCATGTTCGGTGGGTTGACCGTTGCACTCGTTACGGGCGTACCGTTGGGCACGTTTATCGGACAACACTTCGGCTGGCGTGAAACGTTCCTGGCCGTCTCCCTACTGGGCGTCATTGCCCTGGTGACCAGCCTGCTGCTGGTGCCGTCGAATATTCCAGGCCGGGCCAGCGCTAGCTTGAGCGATCAGCTGAAGGTACTTACGCATCCGCGTTTGCTGATCATCTACGCGGTTACGGCGCTGGGCTATGGTGGCGTATTCACTGCTTTTACCTTCCTGGCACCGATGATGCAGGACCTGGCGGGCTTCTCTCCCAACGCCGTGAGCTGGATCTTGCTGGGGTACGGTATTTCCGTTGCGATTGGCAATATCTGGGGCGGCAAGCTTGCGGATAAGCATGGTGCGGTGCCGGCGCTGAAATTCATCTTCGCCGCGCTGGTTGTTCTGCTGATGATTTTCCAGTTCACCGCCTCGATACAGTACGCCGCGCTGGTCACGGTACTGGTCATGGGGATCTTCGCTTTTGGTAATGTGCCAGGGCTTCAGGTCTACGTTGTACAGAAAGCCGAGCTTTATACGCCAAATGCGGTGGACGTGGCATCGGGGCTGAACATTGCCGCATTTAATATTGGTATTGCGCTGGGTTCAATTATTGGCGGACAAACCGTCGAGCACTTCGGATTGACCCAGACCCCGTGGATTGGCGCGGTGATTGTCCTGATCGCCTTCCTGCTGATTGGCCTGAGCGGACGTCTGGATAAGCCAGCCCGCATTGCGCTGGGGTAACATCAGTAAGCGCTGGCTTACAAAACTGGAAAGCGGTTTCTCAGAAATTGCGTTGAAAGTGTGACCTAAAGTCCCTATAACATTAGAACCAGTCCGTTTTCCGGACTGGTTCATGTTACAGAGGCTGTTTCCAAAAGTGCGAAAAAATACCTATGCCATGCGTTATGTTGCCGGAATGCCCGCGGAGAGGATCTTGCCTCCGGGGTCGTTTGCGAGCATCAGTCAGGCATTACCCGCCGGCACACCGTTAAGCAGCGATGAAAAAATCCGCGTACTGGTGTGGAATATCTTTAAGCAGCAGCGTGCGGAGTGGTTATCGGTACTCAAGAATTTTGGCAAAGATGCCCATCTGGTTCTGCTCCAGGAGGCGCAAACCACCCCTGAGCTGGTCCGGTTTGCCACCACTCACTATCTTGCCGCCGACCAGGTACCGGCCTTTGTTCTGCCTCAGCACCCCTCGGGGGTGATGACGCTTTCAGCAGCACATCCGGTCTATTGTTGTCCACTGCGCGAACGCGAGCCTATCCTGCGTCTGGCGAAATCGGCACTGGTGACGGTCTATCCACTGCCGGATACCCGTATGCTGATGGTCGTGAATATCCACGCGGTAAACTTCAGCCTGGGCGTGGATGTATATAGTAAGCAGTTACTTCCGATCGGCGATCAGATTGCGCATCACAGTGGGCCGATCATTATGGCCGGTGATTTCAATGCCTGGAGTCGCCCGCGCATGAATGCGCTGTACCGCTTTGCGCGCGAAATGTCGCTGCGTGAAGTCCGTTTTAGCGATGACCAGCGCAAAAAAGCCTTTGGTCGTCCTCTCGATTTTGTCTTCTATCGTGGTTTAAGCGTGCATGACGCCTCTGTGCTGGTGACGCGCGCCTCCGATCATAACCCTCTACTAGTCGAATTCAGTCCCGGCAAACCTGATAAATAATGGTGTGTCAGGTCTGCCGTGGGGCAGACCTGCGCGGGTGCTGCCCTTCTATTTTTAACCCACAAAGGACAGTACGATGACAACAACACACTCCCATCATGACAACGTAGAAAAACAGTTTGGTTCTCAGGCAAATGCCTATCTGAGCAGCGCCGTGCACGCTTCAGGTCGCGATCTGGTGCGTCTCGGTGAACGTCTGTCGGCATTCCCGCAGGCGCACGTGCTGGATTTAGGCTGCGGGGCAGGGCATGCCAGCTTCACGGCTGCGCAGCAGGTGGCGCACGTAACCGCATATGACTTATCCAGCCAGATGCTGGAGGTGGTTGCTGAAGCGGCGAAAGCGAAGGGGCTGGGCAACATCGATACGCGCCAGGGCTATGCCGAATCCTTACCTTTTGATGATGCCTCGTTTGAGGTGGTGATCAGCCGTTATTCCGCGCACCACTGGCATGATGTTGGCCAGGCATTACGCGAAGTCAAACGCGTTCTGAAGCCGGGTGGCATCTTCATTATTATGGATGTCATGTCACCTGGGCATCCGGTACGTAATATCTGGCTGCAGACGGTGGAAGCGCTGCGCGACACCTCCCATGTGCAAAACTACGCCAGCGGAGAGTGGTTATCGCTTATCACGGAAGCGGGGCTGATCGCGCGTTCGTTAATCACAGACCGTTTACCGCTGGAGTTTAGCTCGTGGATTGCGCGTATGCGCACCCCGGAAGCATTAAGCCAGGCTATCAGGCTGTATCAGGAGAGTGCGTCGGCAGAGGTGAAGGCATACTTTGAACTGCAGGACGATGGTTCATTTACCAGCGATACCATCATGGCTGAAGCGCAAAAAGCGGGATAAACAAAAAAGGCACCGAGGGGAATCGGTGCCTTTTTATCTTTCGGTCGTGTTATCAGGAGTCTGGCGTCGCGCTGTTCTTCACAAACAGCGTTAGCTGGTCGCCCGGTTTCAGATTGTCAGTATCGTTGTTCCAGCGCATCACATCTTTGATGTTCACGCCGTGACGTTTTGCGATACTGGACAGCGAATCACCCTTACGCACGCGATAGGTAATGCTATCGCTGTTGCTGGCGAGACGCTGTGCGCTGCTACCTGCACCCACCGTCAGAGTTTGACCCACTTTCAGGCCTGAACTGCGCAGGTTATTCCACTGCTGCAGATCTTTCGCATTCACGCCAAGACGTGACGCAATGCCCGAAAGCGTATCACCTGAACGAACCTTATAGCTGCGGCTGTTAACTGATGATGCATCCGCGATCAGCGTTGACTGAACGGCGGCGATTTCACCCGAAGCTAAAGACTCACGTAACTGCTCAGCATGTTTCTGCGGAACCATTACATACTGCGGGCCACTCGCCCCCAGCGTTGAGCCTTTAACGCCAGCATTAAAGGTTTTCAATTTACTTACCGACATACCCGTCATATCAGCAACCTGTTGAATATCAACCGGATTGCTGAGGCGAACGCGCGCCAGTGCACGACTTTCGTCTGGTGTTGGCAGTTGTACACCGTAACGCTTGCTGTTCTTGAGAATATCGCTCAAAGCCAGCATTTTCGGTACGTAAATCTTTGTTTCCTGTGGCAGTGAGAGCGACCAAAAATCGGTGGATTTACCCCGTGCTTTATTCGCTTTCATTGCCTTCAGTACACGACCTTCGCCGCTATTGTACGCTGCGACCGTTAACAGCCAGTCGCCGTCAAACATCTTGTTCAGACGTTGCATCATGTCGAGAGCGGCTGTCGTTGAAGCGACAACATCGCGACGCGCATCATAGTTGCGGGTCTGTTTCAGACCATAGTTTCGCCCGGTGCTCGGAATGATCTGCCAAATGCCTGCAGCATTGGCGCCAGACGTCGCGTGTGGGTCAAAAGCGCTCTCCACTATGGGTAGGAGTACCAGCTCCATAGGCATGTTACGTTTCTTAACTTGCCCGGCTATCCAGTACATATACGGCTCTGCCCGTAACGTTACATCGTGGAGATAGCTCTTATTACTTAAATACTTCTGTTTCTGTTCGCGAATCCGGCTGTTTTCCGGAATCCCCATCTTTAGCTCGTCGCCAATAGAGGTCCACAAGTCTTGCTCCTGCGCGAAAGATGTCCCATCGTCCATCCAGCGCGCCGAACTTGTAAACTTCCCTGCTTCCCCTTGACCAGCTGCAGAAAGGCTCTGTGCGTGCTGTTGTACGTTGCTGCCGTTCTGCGACTGGCAACCTACAAGCAGGACAGAGGCGAGTAATATCGCTTTTGCCTTCATGTGTGTGTCAATAGTTGCTTAAAAGACGAGCGATGATAACGGCGAATTTTTGAAAAGGCAACCAGCAATTATCTGAAGTTATCTTTCTTTGACCTTAACCATGCAAATCGTTGTTCTGGTTGTTGCAAATTTGTTTCTTGGTTAATTTTGCTAATTAAATCAATATCATCTGTTCGCAAAAATAAATTAATTTGGCGCTCGTTTTTCAGAATTACGGGGAGTGTGTTTTGGTTTTTTGCACGTAACTCCTTCACTTTGTGATAATAATCCTTAATCGCCCGATCCTCAGGCAACAGGCTGACGGCAAACTTCATATTCCCTAATGTATACTCATGCGCGCAACAAATAACGGTGTCATCGGGTAATGCGTTAATCTTCTGTAAAGACTGATACATTTGCGCTGGTGTTCCTTCAAACAGCCTTCCGCAGCCCCCTGAGAACAGCGTGTCACCGCAAAAAAGATAAGGCTTACTGTAGAAACACAGATGTCCCAAAGTGTGACCCGGTGTGGCAAATACGGAAAACTCCCACTCGCGTATGAGGATTTTTTCGCCTTCTTCGACTACTTGCGTGACACCCTTATCTTGTGCCTCTGACGGTCCGTAAACCACAACATGCGGAAAATGGGTACGCAGTTCAGGTACACCGCCCGTATGATCGTTATGGTGATGCGTCAACAGAATGGCTTCCGGCTGCCAGCCGTTCTCTTCTATTGCGCGCAATACGGGGGCGGATTCTCCGGGATCGACAATGACGCATCGACGTTCATCGTCAACCAAAACCCAGATGTAATTGTCCTCAAAAGCAGAAATACTGATAAGATTCATACATTACCTCTTATAGCGTGGCGGGTGTGTTGATGAAACCGGCAAGGATACCTCAGACTGTCGCAGCACCGGAACGTTGGGCGGAACTGCCCTGGGGTGAATATTATCGCGAGGCGTTAGAGCAACAGCTGAAGCCCTGGCTCGCGAAAATGTATGGCTTTCACCTGCTTAAGATTGGCAATCTCAGCGCGGAAATCAATACCGAAAGCTGCGCTATCTCGCATCAGGTGAACGTCTCTCTCGGCGGATCGCCGGTTCAGGTGAAAGCAGACCCGTTACATCTGCCGTTTGCGGAAAAATCCGTTGATGCGTGTTTGCTCGCACATACGTTACCCTGGTGCAGCGATCCGCACCGTCTGCTTCGCGAAGCCGATCGCGTGCTGATTGATGACGGCTGGCTGGTGCTGAGCGGATTCAATCCGCTGAGCCTGATGGGCCTGCGAAAGCTGGTACCGGTGCTGCGCCGGACGCCGCCTTACAACAGCCGGATGTTCACCATGATGCGCCAGCTCGACTGGCTGTCACTGCTTAACTTCGAAGTGCTCTGCTACGGCGGCTTTCAGGTGCTGCCCTGGGCACGGCAGGGGGGCGTCTTGTTGAGCACGCATTTGCCTGCCTTAGGCTGCATGCAGTTTATCGTCGCGCGTAAGCGAACCATTCCCCTTACGCTTAATCCCATGAAGCAGAGCAAATCGAAAACGCCGATCCGCCAGACCGTTGGCGCCACGCGGCAGTACAGAAAGCCCTGATCAGGATTCAGGCTGATAGCCCGCGTCCTCATGCGCAGGGTTAGCGGCTGCCGCACGCGCCAGTTCGTCACAGCGTTCGTTTTCCGGATGACCGGCGTGCCCTTTAACCCACTCCCACTTAATCTGGTGCTGGCCCAGGGCGGCATCAAGCCGTTTCCAGAGATCGACGTTCTTGACCGGTTTCTTATCGGCAGTCTTCCAGCCGCGTTTTTTCCAGTTATGGATCCACTGGGTAATTCCCTGACGAACGTACTGGCTGTCGGTACTTAACACCACGTCACAATGTTCTTTTAGTGCCTCCAGCGCCACAATGGCCGCCATGAGCTCCATCCGGTTGTTGGTGGTCAGAAAATAGCCTTCGCTAAAAGTTTTTTCATGCTGGCGATAACGCATAATCGCGCCGTAGCCGCCGGGACCCGGGTTGCCGAGACAAGATCCATCGGTGAAAATTTCTACCTGTTTACGCATCTCTGGTAGACTTCCTGTATTTGAAACGTTCAGTTAAACGATAAGTCTGACATAAATGACCGCTATGAGCACTGCAATTACTCGCCAGATCGTCCTCGATACCGAAACCACCGGTATGAACCAGATCGGCGCGCACTACGAAGGGCATAAGATCATTGAGATCGGTGCCGTTGAAGTGGTGAACCGTCGTCTTACGGGGAACAACTTCCACGTCTATCTCAAGCCCGATCGGCTGGTGGATCCCGAAGCGTTCGGCGTTCACGGTATTGCCGATGAGTTCTTGCTGGATAAGCCGACTTTTGCGGACGTGGCTGACGAATTCCTGGAATACATTAGGGGCGCTGAGCTTGTTATCCATAACGCCTCGTTCGATATCGGCTTTATGGATTATGAATTCAGCAAGCTTAATCGTGATATCCCGAAGACGAATACCTTCTGTAAGGTGACAGACAGTCTGGCGCTGGCGAGGAAAATGTTCCCCGGCAAGCGTAACAGCCTGGATGCACTGTGTTCGCGCTACGAGATAGATAATACCAAACGAACGCTCCACGGGGCGTTGCTCGATGCCCAGATCCTCGCCGATGTCTATCTGACGATGACCGGTGGGCAGACGTCTATGAAGTTCAGTATGGAAAATGAGTCGCAGCAAACGCAGGGCGAAGCGGGTATTCAGCGTGTCGTCCGTCAGGCAAGCCGGCTGCGGGTTGTTTTAGCCAGTGATGAAGAGCTGCTTGATCACGAATCCCGTCTTGATCTGGTGCAAAAGAAGGGCGGCAGCTGTCTCTGGCGTGCCTGAAAAAACGCCGGAACGCCTGTAAAATCATCGTTTGGGCGATTTTTGCAGCAAACGATTCAAAACGCGAGAAAAAGCGTTGACGAGATCGGAGGCGCACCGTAATATGCGCCTCGTTCCCCAAACGGGAACAGTGGAGCGGTAGTTCAGTCGGTTAGAATACCTGCCTGTCACGCAGGGGGTCGCGGGTTCGAGTCCCGTCCGTTCCGCCACTATTCAGAAGGCCTGAATCAGAAATGATTCAGGCCTTCGTCGTTTCAGCCAGCTGTGATTCCATTCCCTCTCTTCTGACTTGTAGTTAACAAAAAGTTAATATCAATAGTGCAATTAATTAACAATTGCACATCATTAGTGCATTCTTTGCACTGTTGTTGTGCATTTTTCCACCGTCAGCTATTCAGGCTCGAGTCAGATTGTGTCTCTCTGTAAAAAAGAATTCATACAGAATCATCTGCTTATAACCCGCTATGCAAAAAATCACTGAACCAATTGCAGATTGGTTTGGTTATTGCTTAATCATTAGCACGATAAGCGTCATTCCATATCAATAACTTATCGTTAATAAAAATAAAGCAATGATGAAAGCGAGCGAACCAATATGGAAAAACCGTCACGGTTTCTGGCAAATTCCAGCACCGCGCTTGAACAGCTGCGCGGGCTAATCAACCAGCACGAGTCAACACCAGGCACTCCGCTGCCCACGGAACGTGAGCTGTCGGACACACTCGGCGTAGGACGACGTGAAGTGCGTCGCGCGCTGGACGTGCTGGAAGAAGAGGGGCGCATCTGGCGTAAGCAGGGCAAAGGGACCTTTATCGGCCCGGCTGCACCCGTTGAACCGCTGGCCCTTCAGGGATTGGTGCAGCAAACCAACCTTCTGGAAGTGATGGAAGCTCGTCTGCAGCTCGAACCCGGCTTAGCCCGGCTTGCGGCACTGCGTGCCACCAGGGAAAACCTTGCGCTCATGCAGCGCATGCTGGAACGCATCGACAAGGTCAGCCCGGATGACCGCGATCTCAACGAACTGTGGGATAGCGCCTTTCACCGCGCCATTGCGGAAGCGGCTGGTAATCGCCTGATGCTCGGCCTGTTTGATGCCATTGATGCCGTGCGGCGTGAACCGGGCTGGCAGCATCTGCGCGAGCTGGCACGCACCCCCGAGCGTGTCGATAGCTATAACGACCACCATCACAAGATCATGGCTGCCATTATCCATCGCCAGCCTAACGAGGCCGCGACCGCGATGCGCGAACACCTGCTCAGCCTGCAAACCGCCCTGATTCAGGCGATCCACCTCGAGGACGACTTCACGCCATGACGACAATCCGCTTCAAGGACGCCACGCCCGTATTGCAAGTAAAAAACCTCAACGTTACGTTCGCGGGCTCGCCGGTAAGCGTGCTTGACGGTATCTCGTTGACCGTCAGGGCGGGCGAAACGCTGGCGCTGGTGGGAGAATCCGGCTGTGGGAAAAGTATCACCTCCCTGGCGCTGATGGGGTTACTGCCCGCCAGCGCACGGATCGTCAGCGGGGAGATGCAGTTTCGTCGCCACGATCTGCGCAAGCTCTCGCCGCGGGAATATGCCGATCTGCGCGGTAGCGAGCTGGCGATGATTTTCCAGGAGCCGATGACCTCGCTCAATCCGGCGTTTACGCTGGGCGATCAGCTGAGCGAGGCGGTTATGCGTCATCAGGACGTCTCGCGCGCAGAGGCGATGAAGCTCGCGCTGCAGATCCTCGAGAAAGTGCAGATTCCGGCAGCAGAGATGCGATTGAAAGCCTATCCCCACCAGCTTTCCGGCGGCATGCGCCAGCGCGTGATGATTGCCATGGCGCTGATCAATCATCCTAAATTATTGATTGCCGACGAGCCGACCACCGCGCTCGACGTCACCATCCAGGCGCAAATCCTCGCCTTGCTCAACACCTTGAAAGAGGAAACCGGCACGGCGGTGCTGATGATCACCCACGATTTAGGCGTGGTGGCCGAAGTGGCGCAGCAGGTGGCGGTGATGTATGCCGGACAGGTGGTAGAGCAGGGGAGCGTCGAGGCGATATTTGCCGACCCGCAGCACCCGTACACCATCGGCCTGATGGGCTCGATCCCTTCGCTGGGGGCACGCAAAGGCCCGCTTTCCACTATTCCCGGAACGGTCCCGCTCCCGGAGTCCATGCCGAAAGGTTGCCGTTTCGCGACGCGCTGCCCGTTTGCACAGTCGCGCTGTCATGATGAAAAACCGCCGCTCACCACGCTCGGCGCGAGCCATCAGGTCGCCTGCTTCCGCGTGCCGCTCGAACACCACATTGCCCTGGGAGAGACCGCATGACCACGCCCATTCTTGAAGCCCGGGACCTCAGCAAGCTTTTCCCCGGTCCGAAAAAACTCTTTTCCCCGGCCCGGTTCGTCACGGCGGTCGATCGCGTGTCGCTTGCCGTCATGCCGGGCGAAACGCTGGCGATTGTCGGCGAGTCCGGTTCCGGAAAATCCACGCTTGGCCGCCTGCTGCTGCGCCTGCTGGCCGCCAGCGAAGGGCGCGTGTTTTATCAGGGGGAAGAGATCACCCACGCCTCGGGCGCGCGGCTCAATCAGCTCCGCCGCGAGCTGCAGATCATCTTCCAGGATCCCTTCGCCTCCCTGAACCCGCGCATGACGGTGGAGCAGATCGTCGGTGAGCCGCTGTGGCTGCACCAGAACATGAAGAAAGGGGACCGGCAGTACCGCGTTGCCGAACTGCTTAAGACCGTGGGCCTGCCCGCCGCCTGGGCCGGGCGCTACCCGCACGAGTTTTCCGGCGGGCAGCGCCAGCGTATCGGCATTGCGCGCGCGCTGGCCTCAGGACCAAAGCTGCTGCTGGGCGATGAGCCGGTATCCGCGCTGGATGTGTCGGTGCAGGCGCAGGTGGTCAATTTACTGGAAAGCCTGAAGCACCAGCTGGGGCTGACGATGGTGATTGTCGCCCACGGTCTGGCTGTTATTCGCCATATGAGCGACCGCGTGGCGGTCATGTACCTCGGGCAAATCGTCGAGCTTGCCAGCGTCGATGAGATCTTTGACGCACCGCTGCACCCCTATACCCAGGCGCTGATCGCCTCGGCGCCGCAGATGCAGCCGGGCGCTGAACGCGACGCGCCGCTGCTGCAGGGGGACTTACCGAACCCGGCCAGTCCGCCGTCCGGCTGCCGTTTCCACACCCGCTGCCCGTACGTCACTGACGAATGCCGTCAGGTCGAGCCGATTAATCAGGTGCTCGACGGCGGGCGTCAGGTTGCCTGTCATCGCTGGCAGGAGATCAACCGCGATCGCAGCGTTATCCAGATCGCACCGCCATCCGCTGCTTTTCTGCGCCGCCGCGCGCTGTTTGAACACGCGGCCACCCTCTCGTCCCTTCCTTCAAGGAACTCATGATAATGACAATGCGTAATTCTCTTTTGACCGTACTGGGAAGTGTTATGTTGCTTGGCGCGGCGCTGCCCGCCCATTCTGAAAGCGTGCTGCGTATTGGCCTGGGGGCTGACCCGGACATGCTCGACCCGCATCTGGCGCGCACCTACTATGGCCGCTTCGTCTTTGCCTCCCTGTGCGACAGGCTGGTGGATGTGGATGAAAACCTGAAGGTCGTCCCCGGTCTGGCCAAAGACTGGGCGTGGAGTGACGACGGTAAAACCCTGACGCTCAACCTGCGCGAAGGCGTGACCTTCCATGACGGTGAGAAATTCGATGCCGCCGCGGCAAAATACAACCTCGACCGCGCCCTGACCTTAAAAGGCTCCCTGCGTAAAAGCGAGATCTCCTCCGTTGAATCGGTCGAGGTCACCGGTCCGATGCAGATTGCCCTGCACCTGAAAACGCCGGATGCGGCACTGCTGATGCAGCTCACCGACCGCGCGGGCGCGATGATGGCCCCTGAAGCGGCAAAAAAGCCTGACTTTGCCGCCCATCCGGTCTGTTCCGGCCCGTATAAATTCGACAGCCGCGTGTCCCAGGACCGCATCGTTCTGACCCGCTTCGACAACTACTGGAACAAAGACGCCTACCACTTCGACAAAATTATCTATCTGCCGATCCCGGATGCCTCCGTGCGCCTCGCGAACCTGCGCGCGGGCGATCTTGATCTGACCGAAGGCATCGCCGCCAGCGATGTTAAAACCGTCGAAGCCGACAGCAAGCTGGCGCTGGCGAAGGTGACCGGTCTGGGCTATCAGGGCATCACTTTCAACATCAATAACGGCAAGGTGCCCGCCAACGATCCGTTCAAGGACGCTCGAGTACGCGAGGCGTTTTCTCAGGCCATCGACCGCGATGCGCTAAACCAGGTGGTCTTTGAAGGGTTGTATACGCCAGCCAACCAGGCGTTTTCCACGGTGAGTCCGTATCACGTCAACCTGCCGGTCCCGCCGCGTGACGTCGATAAAGCCAAAGCCCTGCTCAAAGCGGCAGGCGTCACCGCGCCGCTGACCGTCAACCTGCTGGTGCCGAACAACCCAACCTCGCAGCAGGTGGGGCAGGTGCTGCAGGCGATGGTCGCCGAGGCGGGCTTTAACCTGAACCTGCAGATGACCGAATTCGCCACGCTGCTGGACCGCCAGCAGAGCGGGGACTATCAGCTGAGCTTCTCCGGCTGGTCGGGGCGCCCGGATCCGGACGGCAGCATCTACGGCTTTATCAACAGCAAAGGCACCCTGAACGACGGCCGCTACAGCAACGCGCAGGTCGATGAGTGGCTGACCCAGGCGCGCCAGAGTACCGACCAGGCCGCGCGCCAGCCGCTGTACGACAAGGTGGTGAAGCAGCTGCAAACCGACATGCCGATTGCCTACCTCTACTTCGAGCCGCGCATTTTTGGCCTGAACAAAAGCGTGCAGGGCTTTAAGCCGTACCCGGACGGCATCGTGCGTCTGGCCGGTTTGACGCTGGCGAAATAAACGTCCTGAGGAGAACCCATGCTGGAACTGATTTGCAAACGTCTGCTGCTGGCCGTCCCGACGCTATTGCTGGTGAGCATGATGGTGTTCGGGCTGCAAAAGCTGCTGCCCGGCGACCCGCTGATCGCCATGGCCGGGGAGGAGCGCGATCCGGCCGTCATCGCCCAGCTGCGCGCAGAGCTGAACCTCGATGCGCCGATCCCCGTGCAGTATTTCCACTGGCTGACGCGCGCGCTGCAGGGCGATCTGGGCGTCTCCTTACGCACGCATGAACCGGTGACGCAGCTGATCGCCAGCAAGCTGCCGGTTACGCTAGAGCTGTCGCTGCTGGCGATGATTATCGCGCTGGTGTTTGGCATCAGCATGGGGATCCTCGCGGCGGTGAACAAAAACAGCTGGGTCGATCACGGGGCGAACTTCGTGGCGATCTCGGGGATCTCGATCCCGCACTTCTGGCTGGGGATCCTGCTGATTCTGGTCTTTTCGGTGAACCTGCAGTGGCTGCCTGCCTCCGGCTACGTGCCGTTCAGTGAAGATCCGCTCCAGAACCTGCGCACGCTGCTGCTGCCCGCGTCCGTGCTCGGAACGGGGCTCGCGGCAACGCTGATGCGCCACACCCGCGCCTCGATGATTGCGGTACTGAAGGCGGACTACATCCGCACCGCGCGGGCGAAAGGGCTGCTGCCGAAGGCGGTGATCCTGAAGCACGCGTTCCGCAACGCGCTGGTGCCGGTGATCACCCTCACCACGCTGCTGTTTGGCGAACTGCTGGGCGGCGCGGTGCTGACCGAGCAGGTGTTCACCATTCCGGGCTTCGGCAAGATGATCGTCGATTCAGTATTTAACCGTGATTACGCGGTGGTGCAGGGCGTGGTGCTGATCGTCGCCATCGGCTTCCTGATGCTCAACCTGCTGGCCGACGTGCTTTACGTCCTTATCAACCCGAAAATGCGAGGCTAACGATGGCGGAAATGACGACCCAAACCGTTGCGCCCGCACTGCCGCGGGCGCAAAACCGGGTATTGAAAAAATTCCTCGCCAATAAAAGCGCGGTCATTGGCGCGGCAGTGGTGGGGTTCTTTGTGCTGGTGGCGCTGCTGGCGCCGTGGATTGCCCCGTTCGACCCGGTCAAAGCCAACTTCCTGGCGGTGCGCAAAGCGCCGTCGGCGATGTACTGGTTCGGCACCGACGAGCTGGGGCGAGACATCTTATCCCGCATTATCTGGGGGGCGCGCACCTCGCTGATGGCGGGCTGTATGTCTGTGGTGATTGCAGTGGTCATCGGCGTGCCGCTGGGGCTGGTGGCGGGTTACTTCCAGAAGATCTGGGACGGCGTCATCTCGCGCGTGATCGAGGCGCTGCTGGCCTGCCCGTTCCTGATCATGGCGATCGCGCTGGGGGCGTTTTTGGGCCCGAGCCTGACCAACGCGATGATCGCCATCGGCCTTTCCGCGATGCCGATCTTCGCCCGCCTGACGCGCGGCCAGGTGATCGCCATTCGCAACGAAGAGTACATCGACGGCGCGCGGGCAATTGGCCTGCCGGATCGCTGGATCATCATCAAATACGTTCTGCCCAACGTGATGTCGCCGATTCTGGTGCAGGCCACGTTGGCGATTGCCTCGGCGATAATCGCTGAAGCCAGCCTGTCGTTTTTGGGGCTGGGACAGCAGCCGCCCAATCCGTCCTGGGGCTCCATGCTCAACACCGCCAAAGGTTTTCTTGAGCAGGCCCCGTGGATGTCCATTTTCCCCGGCGTGGCGATTTTCCTTGCCGTGCAGGGCTTCAATTTACTCGGCGACGGGCTGCGCGATGCGCTCGATCCGCGCCATGACTAAGGAGTCATGATGACCAAAGCGCTAGATTTTACGTCCGGTTACGCTTCACGCCGCCCGCCGATGCTGGGCCATAACGCCGTTGCGACGTCTCAGCCGCTGGCGGCGCAGGCGGGAATGAAAATGCTGCAGCTGGGGGGAAATGCCGTGGATGCCGCCATTGCCGCCGCGATGGCGCTGACGGTGGTCGAGCCGACCGGCAACGGCATCGGCAGCGACGCCTTTGCTATCGTCTGGGACGGTGAAAAGCTGCACGGCCTGAACGCTTCCGGTCGTTCGCCTGCGAGCTGGCACGCGGATCTGTTTGCCGGAAAAACCGCGGTGCCCGAAATCGGCTGGGACGCGGTGACCGTGCCGGGGGCGGTATCCGGCTGGGTCGCCCTGGCGGAACGCTTCGGCACGCTGCCGTTGACCACCCTGGCGCAGCCCGCCATTGACTACGCGCGCAACGGCTTCCCGGTCTCCCCGCTGATTGGGCATCTCTGGCAGCGCGGCTATAGCAAGCTGAAAGATCAGCCGGGCTTCAGCGCCTGCTTCGCGCCGGAAGGCCGCGCCCCGCGCGTGGGGGAGATCTTCCGTAACCCGGCGCAGGCGAACTCGCTTGAGCTGATTGCCCGCACCAACGGCGAAGCCTTTTACCGCGGTGAGCTGGCGCAGAAAATTGCCGCCTTCGCCAGAGAGCATGGCGCGCACCTGACGGCCGAGGATCTGGCCAACCACCGCGTGGACTGGGTAGAACTGCTGTCACGCGACTTTGCGGGCGGCTCGGTGCAGGAGCTGCCGCCAAACGGGCAGGGGATCGCCACGCTGATTGCGCTCGGCATTCTTGAGCAGTGCGGCATTGAGAAGCATCATCCGGATTCCGTGCAGTCCCTGCACCTGTCCATTGAGGCGATGAAGCTGGCGCTGGCAGATCTCGACCGCTACGTGGCAGACGAAGCACACATGGCGTTCGCGGCGAAAGAGCTGCTGAGCGACCATTACCTGAAGTCGCGCGCGGCGCTGATCAACCACGACAGCGCGTCCGATTTTGTCTACGGTTCCCCGACGCAGAGCGGCACGGTCTACATCAGCACCGCGGACGCCAGCGGGATGATGGTCTCGTTTATTCAGTCCAACTATATGGGTTTCGGTTCAGGCATTGTGGTGCCGGATACCGGGATCAGCCTGCAAAACCGGGGCAGTGGCTTTGTGCTGGATCCAAATCACCCGAACGCGCTGGCGGGCAGCAAGCGTCCGTTCCACACCATCATTCCGGGCTTTGCGATGGACGGCAACGGCCAGCCGCTGATGTCCTTCGGCGTGATGGGCGGCCCGATGCAGGCGCAGGGGCACATGCAGATGGCGCTGCGCATCATGCTGCACGGGCAAAACCCGCAGGCGGCAATCGATGCGCCGCGCTGGCGCGTGGTGCAGGGCAGGGAGGTGATCGTTGAATCGACGTTCGATCGCAACACGATTGCCGCGCTGCGCGAGCGCGGGCATCAGATCGTGGTGGAAGATCCGCTTCAGGATTACAACTTCGGTGGTGCGCAGGTGATTTACCGCCTGCCGGAAGGACACTACGTGGCCGCGACGGAAAGCCGCAAAGACGGGCAGGCGTTGGTGAGTTAAAAGAAGCGAGCAACATTGGTAGGCCGGGTAAGGCGTAGCCGCCACCCGGCTTTTTTTTCACTCAATGCTAAAAGGATCCGCATCCTGCCACGCCGGAAACTTCTCCCGGTACTCCTTCAGCGCCGTCAAGGACAGCTCCGCATCAATACGCGTCGCCTGATGCGGCTCGGCGGTGGCGATGATCTCGCCCTGCGGATTCACCACCCGGCTGTCGCCGCGATAGTGATGCCCGTTGCCGTCCGTCCCCACGCGGTTGCAGCCCACCACGTACGCCTGGTTCTCAATCGCGCGCGCCACGAGCAGCGACTGCCAGTGCAGGGAGCGCGGTGCAGGCCAGTTGGCCACATATAGCGCCAGGTCGTAATCGTTGCGGTTACGCGACCACACCGGGAAGCGCAGGTCGTAGCAGACCAGCGGCAAAATACGCCAGCCGCGCCACTCGAACACCACGCGTTCGTTACCCGCTTCATAGTGATGGTGCTCATCCGCCATGCGGAACAGGTGGCGCTTGTCGTAGAAATGCACCTTTCCTTCCGGCTCGACCAGCAGGAAGCGGTTCACCGGGCCGCGTTCCGTTTGCAGCGCGGCGCTACCGGCAATCAGCGCGTTGGTCTGCTGCGCTTTGGCATGCATCCAGGCGACCACCTCATCCTGCGGCATTGACTGTTTTGCCGCTTCCATGGCGAAGCCGGTGGTGAACATTTCCGGCAGGACAATCACATCACGCCCGGTAATGTCTTCGAGTTGACGATCGAAGTGGCGCAGGTTGGCGGGGCCATCCATCCACACTAAAGGTTGCTGCAAAATAGAAATCTTCAGACCAGGCACGATACAGGCTCCTCAAACGACCACTTTTTGACACTGTAGCACGACATAACGAGAAAATGTGGCAATAAAAAACCCCGCGCGAGGCGGGGTTTGTATAAGCGAAACGCGTTATGCCGCTTCAGGTTTACGGTGCTTCTCCGGCAGCTTTACCGGCTGCGTCGCCAGCTCGTCCGGCTCGAAATCATCCACGTTAATGCTGCGCAGACGGCTCTCTTCGGCTTTCACCAGCAGAGCAGCTTCATCTTTATTGATAATGCCACCGGCCAGCGCCTGTTTTGCCAGTTCGTCCAGACGGGTAAACGGCAGGTTTTTGCCCAGCTGTTTACAGATCTTCTGGTGAATCGGATCGGCGGCCATCACGTCAAGCAGCGCCTCTTCCAGCAGACCCACCGGGTTATGCGGCGTCGGTGCCAGGTACTGACCGCGGCCGATGCGGGAACGGGTTGCGCTCGGAACCTGCAGGATCTTCGCCACTTTGTGGTCCAGCCTGTCGGACGGTGCCAGATGGTGACGACCGGTCGGGAAGATCACCACGCGCAGGGCGCCTGCCACGAAGCGGTTCGGGAAGTTCGCCAGCAGATCGTCAATCGCCTGTTCAGCCTGATACAACGCATCCTGTACGCCCCAGTGCACCAGCGGCAGATCCGCTTCCTGACGGCCTTCGTCGTCGTAACGTTTCAGGACCGCAGAGGCCAGGAAGATCTGGCTCAGCACATCGCCCAGACGGGCAGAGATACGTTCGCGACGCTTCAGGCTGCCGCCCAGCACCGCCATGGAAACGTCGGACAGCAGGGCCAGGTTGGCGCTCAGACGGTTCAGATGCTGATAATAACGTTTGGTTGCATCGCCGGTCGGCGTGGCGCTGGTAAGGCCGCGCGTCAGGCCCAGCCAGAAGCTGCGCACCTTGTTGCTGCCCACGTGACCGATATGTTTGAACAGCAGCTTATCGAAGGCATCCACGTCGTTGTTCTGCGCCGCGGCCATCTCTTCCAGCACGTATGGATGGCAGCGAATTGCGCCCTGACCGAAGATCATCATGCTGCGGGTCAGGATGTTTGCCCCTTCAACGGTGATGGCAATCGGTGCGCCCTGATAGCCGCGCGCCAGGAAGTTGCCTTCGCCGAGCATAATGCCTTTACCGCCCGCGATATCCATCGCGTCAATAATTGACTGCTGCGCGCGGTGGGTACAGTGGTACTTCACAATGGCCGACAGTACGGCCGGTTTTTCGCCCAGCATAATGCCGTAGGTAATCAGCGTGGCGGCAGCGTCCATTACGTAGGCGTTGCCCGCGATACGCGCCAGCGGCTCTTCGATACCTTCCATCTTGCCGATGGAGATTTTGAACTGACGACGGATGTGGGCGTAGGCACCAATCCCCATCGCCACTGACTTCAGACCGCCGGTTGAGTTCGACGGCAGGGTAATGCCGCGGCCCACCGACAGACATTCCACCAGCATACGCCAGCCCTGACCGGCCATTTTTGGACCACCGATGATGTAATCAATCGGCACAAAGATATCCTGGCCGCGGGTTGGACCGTTCTGGAACGGCACGTTCAGCGGGAAGTGACGACGACCAATCTCGACGCCTGGGGTGGAGGTTGGGATCAGCGCACAGGTAATGCCCAGATCTTCTTCGCCGCCCAGCAGTCTTTCCGGGTCAGAGAGCTTAAAGGCCAGACCCAGCACGGTGGCGATAGGGGCCAGCGTGATATAACGCTTGTTCCAGGTCAGGCGCATGCCCAGCACCTGCTCGCCCTGCCACTCGCCCATGCAGACCACGCCGGTATCCGGAATCGCGCCCGCATCGGAGCCTGCTTCCGGGCTGGTCAGCGCGAAGCAAGGGATTTCCTGACCGCGTGCCAGACGCGGCAGGTAGTGATCTTTTTGCTCTTCGGTACCGTAATGCTGCAGCAGTTCGCCCGGGCCTAAGGAGTTAGGCACGCCAACGGTAATCGCCAGGATGCCGGAAACGCCTGCCAGCTTTTGCAGGACGCGAGCCTGAGCGTAGGCAGAGAACTCCAGACCGCCGTACTCTTTCTTAATGATCATCGCGAAGAAGCGATGCTCTTTCAGGTACGCCCACAGCTCTGGCGGCAGATCGGCCATTTCATGGGTGATGGCAAAGTCGTTTGCCATACGGCAGGCTTCTTCTACCGGGCCGTCAATAAACGCCTGCTCTTCCGCGGTCAGACGCGGCTGCGGATAGTGATGCAGCTTTTTCCAGTCCGGATTACCCTGGAACAGGTCGCCTTCCCACCAGGTGGTGCCCGCATCAATCGCTTCTTTTTCAGTACGCGACATGGGCGGCATCACCTTGCGGAAGCCTTTGAACACCGGTGCAGAGATCATTGATTTACGCATCGGGGCAAAGTTAAACGGCAGAAGGATGATGGCAAGAGGGACTAAAAGCCAGATAGTCCAGAGACCTGCGACGCCAAGCGCAGCCGTCCAGGCCAGAAGAATCAGGCTGCTCAGGAATAAACTTACGCGGTGATAGAACAACACACCGAGCAGAACAACGGTTGCGAGAATGCTCAAAATCATCATAAAGAAAAGCTCCCTTGCTTGTAGGAGGTCTGACCACTTGTGATGATATGGTTGTAGTTGATGTTATTTCCTTTAGCAATGTGTTTACAAAATAATTACAACCTGGTTCACATTGTTCGCGTTTTACCCGGCACGAAAAAGCAAAACGCCGGACGTTTCGCATGGCTTTAGCTTCTCGCTTTTCCCGCTATCCGGTACACTCCACTGTGTTATTTCATCAATACTGAAGGATTATCCTCATGTACCAGGATCTTATTCGTAACGAACTGAACGAAGCGGCGGAAACGCTGGCGAACTTTCTGAAAGATGATGCCAATATTCACGCTATTCAGCGCGCGGCGGTCCTGCTGGCCGACAGCTTCAAAGCGGGTGGCAAAGTGCTCTCCTGCGGTAACGGCGGCTCTCACTGTGACGCGATGCACTTCGCAGAAGAGCTGACCGGACGCTATCGCGAAAACCGTCCTGGCTACCCGGCGATTGCGATTTCCGACGTGAGCCACATCTCCTGCGTAGGCAACGACTTCGGTTACGACCACATCTTCTCCCGCTACGTTGAAGCCGTAGGCCGTGAAGGCGATGTGCTGCTGGGGATCTCTACCTCTGGCAACTCCGGCAACGTGATCAAAGCGATTACTGCTGCACGTGAAAAAGGGATGAAAGTCATCACCCTGACGGGCAAAGATGGCGGTAAGATGGACGGTACGGCGGATGTTGAAATTCGCGTTCCGCACTTCGGTTATGCTGACCGCATTCAGGAAATTCACATCAAAGTGATCCACATCCTGATCCAGCTGATCGAAAAAGAGATGGCTAAGTAAGACTTCGCTGGGGGCATTCTTGCCCCCGCTGTTGTGGAGGTGTTGTATGTGCGAACTGCTCGGGATGAGCGCCAATGTGCCAACCGATATCTGCTTTAGCTTCACCGGGCTGGTTCAGCGCGGTGGGGGAACCGGGCCGCATAAAGACGGCTGGGGCATCACCTTCTACGAAGGCAAAGGGTGTCGCACGTTCAAAGATCCACAGCCCAGCTTTAACTCACCGATTGCCAAACTGGTGCAGGACTATCCTATCAAGTCCCGCTCGGTGATCGCCCATATTCGCCAGGCTAACCGTGGCGAAGTGGCGCTGGAAAATACCCATCCGTTTACCCGGGAACTGTGGGGCCGAAACTGGACCTACGCGCACAACGGGCAACTCACGGGCTATAAGTCGCTGGAGACGGGCAATTTCCGCCCGGTAGGCGAAACCGACAGTGAAAAAGCCTTTTGCTGGCTGCTGCACAAGCTGACGGAGCGCTATCCCCGCACGCCAGGCAATATGGCTGCCGTGTTTAAATACATCGCGACGCTGACGACCGAGCTACGCGAAAAAGGCGTGTTCAACATGCTGCTCTCAGACGGCCGCTATGTGATGGCGTTCTGCTCGACGAATTTGTTCTGGATCACCCGCCGTGCGCCGTTTGGCGTGGCAACGCTGCTCGATCAGGATGTGGAGATAGACTTTCAGAAGGAGACCACACCGAACGATGTGGTCACTGTTATTGCAACGCAGCCGCTGACGGGCAACGAAACCTGGCAAAAGATTATGCCAGGCGAGTGGGTGCTATTTTGTCTCGGGGACCGTGTAATTTGACGCCAGCTGTGGATGGACAACTTCGTGGCTCAGCGGCTTGCTGACCACGTAACGGCCATCCACAACCGAGACAACAGGCGGCTTGTGAGTCTGCTCGAAGTAGTCATAGCCGGGTTTCAGCTGTTTCCAGAAATCCGCGTAGTACGAGTACTTGTGACGCGCCATGTTGGCATCCGTCATGCGGAACGGATAGATGCTGACCTGAACGTTTGGCTGACCAAAGACCAACGCGCCGGTGACAAACTGGAAAATCTCATCAATGCCGGAATCGGTCATCGCGTAGCAGCCGATAGACACGCAGGCACCGTGGATCATCAGGTATTTACCTTCATAACCGTGTGCACGGTCATAGGCATTCGGGAAACCGATATTGATGGCTTTATAGAAACGGCTGTCTGGTTTGAGCTGGCTACGCTGAACGTTGTAGAACCCTTCCGGACTTTTGAAATCGCCCTGACGCTGTTTTGGCCCTAATCCACCGGAGTAGTTACAGATTTTGTAGCTATCAAGCAGCTGATACGTCTCACCCATTTTTACAAACAGATCGAGAGTGCGTTCTTCCTTGAAGATCTGAATATAAACCGGCGATCCCATTAACTGCTGTTTATATTCTTTGCTGATCGGCGTCGTTGAGCTATTACTGCTGAGCAGTCCGGCAAACGACATGCACGGAATCAGAAGCATCGCAATGAACAATGCGATTTTACGCATACTACTAGTTCCTTGATAAAACCATGACCAACTTGCCAGGACGGCAAAAGAGACCCGAAATCAGATTATTCTGTTAGGAGCGCTCACATTAGCACCGCTATAGATTTTCGCAAGAGCCGGGCGGTGAGTTTACAAATTAGTTTTACTTTATAAACCATCAAAATCGCGATGGCTCCAGGAACTTTGCGCATTAGCTCGCAATTTGGCGCGCGCGACGGCGGATTCGCTGCCCGCGAGAAGGGGAAAATGTTACACTTCGCGGCCACTGGATTGTTGTTCATGGAAACCTGCTAACCACATGTTTAAAATCAAAAAAGGACTTGATCTGCCGATTGCAGGCGTGCCCGCGCAGCGCGTTTCGACAGGCGCAAGTGTCCGTCATGTCGCCATTATGGGCGACGACTACCTGGGAATGCGACCTTCGATGTTGGTACAGGAAGGCGATCGCGTGATCAAAGGCCAGGCGCTCTTTGAGGACAAAAAAAATCCCGGCGTGATGTTTACAGCCCCCGCGAGCGGCACCGTTGTGGCGATCAACCGTGGCGAACGGCGCGTTCTGCAGTCGGTGGTGATCCGCATTGAAGGCGATGAACAGCGTGAATTCGCCCGTTACGATGCCGCAGACCTCGCGTCGCTGAGCCGTGAGGCTGTTCAGGCTCAGCTTCTGGCGTCCGGTTTATGGACCGCGTTTCGCACGCGTCCCTTCAGTAAATCCCCGGTTCCCGGCACGGAACCGGCCGCGATTTTCGTCACCGCAATGGATACCAACCCGCTCAGCGTGGATCCGCAGCCGGTTATCCTGGCACAGCGCAAAGCCTTTGATGCCGGGCTTACCGTTTTAACCCGTCTGACGTCGGGAAAAGTCCACGTTTGCCAGGCCGGTGGCGGCAAGCTTGGCGGTCATCCTCAGGGGCAGGTCACGTTTAATGAGTTTGCTGGCCCGCATCCGGCGGGTCTGGTCGGGACGCACATCCATTTCCTTGAGCCGGTGAGCCTGACGAAACAGGTCTGGCATCTTAATTATCAGGACGTCATCGCCATCGGTACGCTCTTCACCTCCGGAGAGCTGTGCGCGGAACGTATCATCGCCATCGGTGGGCCGCAGGCTGCAAACCCGCGTCTGGTGAAGACGCTGATTGGCGCGAATATCTATGAACTGCTGAACGAAGAAACCAAGGCAGGCGAAAACCGGCTGATTTCCGGTTCGGTCCTCAGTGGCCGCCATGCCGTGCAGGCGCACGCCTATCTGGGACGTTTCCATTTGCAGGTCAGCATTGTGCAGGAAGGCCGCGAGAAAGAGCTGTTCGGCTGGGTGCTGCCCGGTGCGGAAAAATACTCCGTCACCCGTACCACGCTGGGGCACTTCCTGCGTAATAAGCTGTTTAGCTTCTCGACCAGTACGCACGGCGGCGAGCGCGCTATGGTCCCGATTGGCAACTACGAGCGCGTCATGCCGCTGGATATTCTGCCGACCATGCTGTTGCGTGATCTGCTCGCTGGCGATACCGACAGCGCGCAGGCGCTGGGCTGTCTGGAACTGGACGAAGAAGATCTGGCGCTCTGTACCTATGTCTGTCCGGGAAAATACGAATATGGACCGGTATTGCGCGAGGTGTTAACCCGCATTGAGCAGGAAGGATAACCGATGGGCTTAAAACACCTCTTTGAAAAAATTGAGCCGCACTTTACCGAAGGGAAGCTCAAAAAGTACTACCCGCTGTATGAAGCCACGGCGACCATTTTCTACACGCCGGGGCTGGTGACGAAAGGAGCGGCGCACGTCCGTGACGCCATCGACCTTAAGCGGATGATGATCCTGGTGTGGTTTGCGGTCTTCCCGGCGATGTTCTGGGGGATGTACAACGTCGGTCTGCAGACCATTCCGGCGCTGCACCACATGTACGATGCGCAGCAGCTGGCGCAGGTGCTTCAGTCTGACTGGCACTACCGTCTGGCCCAGTCGTTAGGGGTGAGCTTTGCGCCAGACGCGGGCTGGGTGAGCATGATGACGCTGGGGGCGGTGTTCTTCCTGCCGATTTACATCACGGTCTTTATCGTGGGCGGCTTCTGGGAAGTGCTGTTTGCCATCATCCGTAAACATGAGATCAACGAAGGCTTCTTCGTGACCTCTATTCTGTTTGCCCTGATTGTTCCCCCGACGCTACCGCTCTGGCAGGCAGCGCTGGGCATCAGCTTTGGCGTGGTCATTGCCAAAGAGATCTTCGGCGGCACCGGGCGGAACTTCCTTAACCCGGCGCTGGCGGGGCGTGCGTTCCTCTTCTTTGCCTATCCGGCGCAAATATCCGGCGACCTGGTCTGGACGGCGGCAGACGGTTTTTCCGGCGCGACGCCGCTTTCACAGTGGGCGGCACACGGCGGCGAAACGCTGGTGAACAACGCGACGGGTCAGCCTGTGACCTGGTTTGATGCCTTTATTGGCAACATTCCGGGTTCCATTGGTGAAGTTTCAACGCTGATGATTTTGATTGGTGGGGCGATCATCCTGTTTGGGCGCGTGGCCTCCTGGCGAATTGTGGCGGGCGTGATGATCGGCATGGTGCTGACCGCAACGATGTTCAACGTTATCGGTTCGACCACCAACCCAATGTTCTCCATGCCCTGGTACTGGCATCTGGTACTGGGTGGCTTCGCGTTTGGCATGATGTTCATGGCAACCGACCCCGTCTCAGCCTCGTTTACGGACAAAGGTAAATGGAACTATGGCGTGCTCATTGGCGCGATGTGTGTCCTGATCCGCGTGGTCAACCCGGCGTACCCGGAAGGAATGATGCTGGCCATTCTGTTTGCCAACCTGTTTGCGCCACTCTTCGATTACCTGGTGGTGCGGGCTAACATTAAGCGGAGGAAGGCGCGTGGCTGAAGTTAAAAATAACGACAGTATCAGCAAAACGCTGCTGGTGGTGCTGGTGCTCTGTCTGGTCTGTTCGATTGTCGTGGCCGGCTCTGCCGTGGGGTTAAAACCCCTGCAGCAGGCGCAACGTGCGCTGGATAAACAGCGCAACATACTGGCCGTGGCCGGGTTGATGCAGGAAGGGATGAGTGCAGACGACGTCTCGGCGGTATTTGCGGAGCGTATTTCACCGCGTCTGGTGGATTTGAAAACCGGCCAGCTGTTGGATAAAGATCCGGCGAAGTATAACCAGGCGCTGGCGCTGAAAGATCCGCAGATGAGCCTGACGCTCGAGGCATCGCAAGATCCCGCCGGGATTAAGCGCCGCAGCAATCTCGCCGAAATTTATCTGGTGCGTGACCCCCAAAAACGCATTCAGGAAGTGGTGCTTCCTGTCTACGGCAACGGCCTGTGGTCAATGATGTATGCCTTTGTGGCGCTTGATACGGATGGCCGTACCGTAAAAGGCATTACGTATTACGACCAGGGCGAAACGCCGGGGCTGGGGGGCGAAGTAGAAAACCCGAACTGGCGGGCACAGTTTATCGGTAAGAAAGTGCTCGACGATAACGGTCTGCCTGCGCTGAAGGTGATGAAAGGGGCGGCACGTCCCGGTGACGACTACGCCGTCGACGGGCTGTCCGGCGCCACGCTCACCTCCAAAGGCGTGCAGCACAGTTTTGATTTCTGGATGGGCGAGCTGGGTTTTGGTCCTTTCCTGAAAAACGTACGTGAAGGAGCGCTGAACAATGGCTGATACCGGTGAACTGAAAGAAGTCAAAAAGGTGCTCATTGGCCCACTGCTGGCCAATAACCCGATTACGCTGCAGGTGCTGGGCGTCTGTTCAGCCCTGGCGGTGACGACCAAGCTGGAAACGGCGGTGGTGATGACGCTGGCGGTCACGCTGGTCACGGCATTTTCGAGCATGTTTATCTCGATGATCCGCCACCACATTCCCAACAGCGTGAGGATCATTGTGCAGATGGCGATCATCGCCTCGCTGGTGATCGTGGTCGATCAGCTGCTGCGCGCCTTCGCCTATGAAACCTCCAAACAGCTCTCGGTGTTTGTCGGGCTGATCATCACCAACTGTATTGTGATGGGGCGTGCGGAAGCCTACGCCATGAAAATGCCCGCCGCTGGCGAGTTTTATGGACGGTATCGGTAACGGCCTCGGCTACGGTGTGATCCTGCTGACCGTTGGCTTCCTGCGTGAGCTCATTGGCAGCGGTAAGCTGTTTGGCATCACGGTGCTGGACACGGTGCAAAACGGTGGATGGTATCTGCCAAACGGCCTGTTCCTGCTGGCTCCCAGCGCATTTTTCATTATCGGTTTGTTGATCTGGCTGATTCGTACCTTGAGACCAGAACAGCAGGAAAAGGAGTAACCGACGATGGCTCATTACCTGAGTTTGTTTGTGCGCGCGGTGTTTGTTGAAAACATGGCGCTCGCGTTTTTCCTCGGCATGTGTACGTTCCTTGCGGTGTCCAAAAAAGTGTCGACGGCATTTGGGCTGGGTATCGCGGTCACCGTGGTGCTTGGCTTATCTGTACCGATTAACAATCTGGTCTACAACTTTGTGCTGCGGGACGGCGCGCTGGTGGAAGGGGTTGACCTCAGCTTCCTGAACTTCATCACCTTTATTGGCGTGATTGCCGCGCTGGTGCAAATCCTGGAGATGATCCTCGATAAGTACTTCCCGTCGCTGTACAACGCGCTGGGGATCTTCCTGCCGCTGATCGCGGTGAACTGCGCCATCTTCGGCGGCGTCTCGTTTATGGTTCAGCGTGATTACAACTTCAGTGAATCCGTGGTGTACGGTTTCGGCTCCGGCATCGGCTGGATGCTGGCGATTGTCACCATGGCGGGGATCCGCGAAAAAATGAAATATGCCAACGTGCCTGCAGGCCTGCGTGGCTTAGGGATCACCTTTATCACCACCGGGCTGATGGCGCTGGGCTTCATGTCCTTCTCCGGTGTGCAGCTATAAGGGCTAACAGATGGAAATTATTCTTGGCGTGGTGATGTTCACGCTGATTGTACTGGTGCTGTCAGGGCTCATTCTGGCGGCGCGCGCGAAGCTGGTGAATTCCGGCGACGTGGTGATTGATATTAACGACGATCCGCAGAATCAGATCCGCACGCCTGCGGGAGATAAGCTGCTCAACACGCTGTCCGGTAACGGCATTTTTGTCTCCTCGGCCTGCGGCGGCGGCGGCTCCTGTGGGCAGTGCCGCGTGACGGTAAAAGAGGGTGGCGGCGATATTCTGCCCACCGAGCTGTCGCATATCACAAAGCGTGAGGCAAAAGAGGGCTGCCGTCTGGCCTGTCAGGTCGCAGTGCGTCAGAACATGAAGATTGAACTGCCGGAAGAGATTTTCGGCGTCAAAAAATGGGAATGTGAAGTTATCTCTAATGATAACAAAGCTACTTTTATCAAAGAGCTGAAGCTGCGGGTACCGGAAGGGGAAGATGTCCCGTTCCGCGCCGGAGGATACATTCAGATTGAGTGCCCTGAGCATACCGTGGCGTATGCGGACTTTGACGTTCCGCAGGCGTACCGCGCCGACTGGGACAAATTCAATCTCTTCCGCTTTGTATCTGAGGTGAAAGAGCCGACGCTGCGCGCCTACTCGATGGCCAACTACCCTGAAGAGAAGGGCATTATCATGCTCAACGTGCGTATCGCCACGCCGCCACCAAATGTGCCGGATGCGCCGCCGGGCGTGATGTCATCATACATCTGGTCCCTGAAGCCGGGCGATAAGGTGACCATCTCCGGCCCGTTCGGGGAGTTCTTCGCGAAAGATACCGACGCGGAAATGGTCTTTATCGGCGGCGGTGCCGGCATGGCCCCGATGCGCTCGCACATCTTTGACCAGCTCAAGCGGCTCGGCAGCAAGCGTAAAATCAGCTTCTGGTACGGGGCGCGTTCGCTGCGTGAGATGTTCTACGATGATGAGTTTGAACAGCTGGCGCGTGAAAACCCGAACTTTACCTTCCACGTGGCGCTCTCCGATCCGCAGCCGGAAGATAACTGGACGGGCTATACGGGGTTCATCCACAACGTGCTGTATGAAAACTACCTTAAACAGCACCCGGCGCCCGAGGACTGCGAGTTCTATATGTGTGGTCCGCCGATGATGAACGCCGCCGTGATTAAGATGCTGAAAGATCTCGGCGTCGAAGATGAGAACATCATGCTCGATGACTTTGGAGGCTGATGATGCTGACGTTTCTGGCAACCTTTGTGGTTTTTGTACTTGTCATCTTTGGCATGTCTTTAGGCTGGATCGTTAAGCGGAAAAGCATTCAGGGCAGCTGCGGCGGTATTTCCTCCATTGGCATGGAGAAGGTCTGCGACTGCCCGGAACCGTGCGACGCCCGCAAAAAACGCATGGCGCGCGAGCAGCAGCGCATTATTTAAGTTTTTGTAGGCCGGGTAAGGCAAAGCCGCCACCCGGCATTCTTACATCTGCTTCTCAATCCTCATTTGTTTACTGTATACTTATCCAGTGATGAGTGAGGGCTTACTATGCGCAAAATAATCCATGTTGATATGGACTGCTTTTTTGCCGCAGTGGAGATGCGAGACAACCCAGCGCTGCGGGATATTCCCATCGCCATTGGCGGCAGCCGCGTTCAGCGTGGCGTTATCAGCACCGCCAACTACCCTGCGCGCAAATTTGGCGTGCGTAGCGCCATGCCGACGGCGATGGCCTTAAAGCTTTGCCCTCATCTCACGCTTCTGCCCGGGCGGTTCGACGCCTATAAAGAGGCTTCCCTTCATATTCGGGAAATCTTCTCCCGCTATACCTCTTTGATAGAACCGCTGTCGCTGGACGAAGCCTATCTCGATGTGACCGACAGCGTGCATTGCCACGGCTCCGCCACGCTGATGGCGCAGGAGATCCGCCAGACGATTTTCAACGAGCTGAATCTGACGGCATCTGCGGGGGTTGCGCCCGTTAAATTCCTTGCCAAAATCGCTTCGGATTTAAATAAGCCCAACGGCCAGTACGTCATTACGCCGGAAGAGGTGCCTGCATTTTTAAAAACGCTGCCGCTCGGCAAAATCCCCGGCGTCGGGAAAGTCTCCGCCGCAAAGCTGGAAAGCATGGGGTTACGCACCTGCGAAGACGTGCAGCGAAGCGACCTCGCCATGCTGCTCAAGCGCTTCGGGAAGTTTGGCCGCGTGCTGTGGGAGCGCAGCCAGGGGATTGACGATCGCGATGTGAACAGCGAACGGCTGCGGAAATCCGTCGGCGTCGAGCGAACCCTCATTGAAGATATTCATGACTGGTCCGAATGCGAAACCATTATCACGGAACAGCTTTATCCTGAGCTGGAACGACGCTTAAGCAAGGTAAAACCGGACCTGCTGATTGCCCGTCAGGGCATCAAGCTCAAATTCAACGATTTTCAGCAGACCACGCAGGAACATGTCTGGCCGCGTCTGAATAAAGACGATCTTATCGCGACGGCAAAAAAGGCATGGGAAGAGCGACGAGGAGGGCGAGGGGTGAGGCTGGTGGGATTGCACGTCACGCTGCTGGATCCGCAGTTAGAGCGACAGCTGGTATTAGGATTGTAAAAAAGCCCGGTGCGCTACGCTTACCGGGCCTGGGTTTTTCACCCTCTCGCTGTGGGAGAGGGCTGGGATGAGGGTATTACTTAACTGGGATCGCCTTAAGCAGTTCAGTCAGCAGCGTCCAGTAATGACCGACGCTTTCGATATGAACCTGCTCATCCGGCGAGTGCGGGCCGGTAATGGTTGGCCCGATAGATACCATGTCCATATCCGGATACGGTTTCTTGAACAGACCGCATTCCAGACCCGCGTGGATCACCTGAATGTTCGGCGTGCTGTTGAACAGACGCTGGTAGGTTTCACGCACCAGTGCCATCACCGGAGAGCTCGCATCCGGCTGCCAGCCCGGGTAGCTGCCTTTGGCGGAGGTTTTTGCGCCCGCCAGCGTGCCCAGAGATTCCAGCATGCTCACCACATACTCTTTACCGCTGTCGATAAGGGAGCGGATCAGGCAGATGATCTCCGCGCTGTCGTCGCTCATGGTCACCACGCCCACGTTCAGTGAGGTTTCCACCACGCCTTTCGCCACGTCAGAGTTGCGGATTACGCCGTTTGGCGTCGCGTTCAGCAGCTGAACGAAGGTGTCACGAGACTGCACGGTCAGCGCGGCTTTATCCGTGGAGACGGATTCCAGCACCACGGTCAGGTTCTTCTCTTTCGCCGACAGTTCGTTTTTCAGGATATCCAGGTACACGGTGGAGAGTTTTTTCAGCTCGTCGGCTTTTGCCGCTGGTACCGCTACGGTGGCGAAGGCTTCGCGCGGGATCGCGTTGCGCAGGGTACCGCCGTTGAAGTCTACCAGACGCAGATCCAGCTCGGCCGCATGGCCTGCCAGGAAGCGTGCCAGCAGCTTGTTGGCGTTACCCAGACCCAGATGAATATCACCGCCGGAGTGGCCGCCTTTCAGCCCTTTCAGCGTCAGCTTGAAGGTCTGGAAACCGGCAGGAATCGCTTCGCGTGACAGCGGCAGGGTAGAGATGAAATCAATCCCGCCCGCGCAGCCCATGTAGATCTCGCCTTCTTCTTCGGAGTCGGTGTTGATCAGGATATCCGCCTGCAGCCAGTTCGCCTGCAGGCCGAACGCCCCGTCCATGCCCGCTTCTTCGGTCATGGTCAGCAGCACTTCCAGTGGACCGTGCTCAACGCTGTCGTCGGCCAGCACGGCCAGCGCAGAGGCCATACCGATGCCGTTATCCGCACCCAGGGTGGTGCCGCGCGCTTTCACCCAGTCGCCGTCGATGTACGGCTGAATCGGGTCTTTGGTGAAGTCGTGAACGGTGTCGTTGTTCTTCTGTGGCACCATGTCCAGGTGCGCCTGCAGCACAACCGGTTTACGGTTTTCCATGCCTGCGGTGGCGGGTTTGCGGATCAGAATGTTGCCAACCTGGTCACGTTCCGCATGCAGACCTTTTTCCTTCGCCCAGCCCATAATATGTTCGGCAAGCTGTTCTTCATGGTAGGAAGGGTGTGGAATGGAGCAGATTTTGGCAAAAATATCCCACAGCGGCTGCGGAGATAGTTGAGACAGTTCAGACACGATAAGTCTCCTTGTCGAGGCGCTGCAAACAGGGTTGCAGGTCACAGGGTTAGCAGGTTAATAGTTACCACAAGTCAGGCTTGCGAGATGAAACTGAGAATACCACTTTCTCTGCTGGCTGGTAGCATAAAGCATGTAAAAACTCAGGCAGAGGGCGCTAAACACTGGTTTTTAGTGCGTCAGATCTCTATAATCTCGCGCAACCTATTTCCCCCTCGAACACTTTTTAAGCCGTATAAAAACAGGCTGGGACACTTCACATGAGCGAAAAATACGTCGTCACCTGGGACATGTTGCAGATTCACGCACGCAAACTGGCTGCGCGTCTGATGCCTTCCGAACAGTGGAAAGGCATTATTGCCGTCAGCCGTGGCGGTCTGGTACCGGGGGCGCTGCTGGCACGTGAGCTGGGTATTCGTCATGTCGATACCGTTTGCATCTCCAGCTATGACCATGACAACCAGCGCGAGCTGAAAGTGCTGAAACGCGCGGAAGGCGACGGTGAAGGCTTCATCGTTATTGATGACCTGGTGGATACCGGCGGTACCGCGGTGGCTATCCGTGAAATGTATCCGAAAGCACATTTCGTCACTATCTTCGCGAAGCCTGCTGGCCGCCCGCTGGTTGACGATTACGTGATTGATATTCCGCAGGATACATGGATTGAACAGCCATGGGATATGGGCGTGGTCTTCGTACCGCCAATCTCGGGTCGTTAATCACGTTCCGCAATTAATTTAACGCCCGGTGATGCCGGGCGTTGTTTTTTTTAGTCTGGCGCGCGTTACAATAGTCTCTATACGACGTATTCATGGAGGCAATGCAATGACGCAGGCGAATCTCACCGAGACTCTCTTCAAACCCCGTTTCAAACACCCTGAAACGTCGACGCTGGTGCGTCGCTTCAATCCGGGTACTCAGCCTGCCGTCCAGTCTGCGTTAGACGGTAAAAACGTGCCTCACTGGTATCGCATGATTAACCGCCTGATGTGGATCTGGCGCGGTATCGACCCCCGTGAAATCCTTGATGTGCAGGCACGTATCGTGATGAGTGAAGCCGAGCGTACCGACAGCGAACTCTATGATACGGTGGTGGGCTACCGTGGCGGAAACTGGATCTACGAGTGGTCTAAACAGGCGATGCTCTGGCAGCAAAAAGCCAGCCAGGAAGAGGATGCCACGCGCAGCGGCAAACACTGGCTGCATGCGGCCAACCTCTATGCCATTGCCGCGTATCCACATCTGAAAGGCGATGAGCTGGCTGAACAGGCGCAGGCGCTGGCGAATCGCGCCTACGAAGAGGCGGCTCAACGCCTGCCGGGCCAGATGCGCGAGCTTGAGTTCGCTGTTCCGGGCGGGGCGCCCGTTACCGGGTTCCTGCATATGCCCGAAGGTGAAGGTCCGTTCCCGACCGTGCTGATGTGCGGCGGGCTGGACTCTCTGCAAATTGACTATTACAGCCTGTATGAGCGCTACTTCGCACCAAAAGGGATCGCGATGCTGACGCTGGATATGCCCTCAATTGGCTTCTCCTCCAAATGGAAATTGACTCAGGATTCCAGCCTGCTGCACCAGCATGCGCTAAAAGCGCTGGAAAACATTCCGTGGGTTGACCACACCCGCGTGGCGGCATTCGGCTTCCGCTTTGGCGCAAACGTCGCGGTGCGTCTGGCTTACCTTGAATCCTCCCGCCTGAAAGCTGTCGCCTGCCTTGGACCGGTCGTTCACGCCCTGCTCAGCGATCCCGCACGCCAGGGGAGCGTGCCCGAAATGTACCTTGATGTGCTGGCCAGCCGTCTTGGCATGCATGATGCATCAGACGAAGCGCTGCGCGTTGAGCTCAATCGCTACTCGTTAAAAACGCAAGGGTTGTTGGGACGTCGCTGCCCGACGCCGATGCTGTCGGGGTTCTGGAAAAACGATCCGTTCAGTCCGGAAGAAGAGTCGCGCTTAATCACGTCGTCATCTGCGGATGGCAAACTGCTTGAGGTGCCGTTCAGCCCGGTCTATCAGAATTTCGATAAAGCTCTGAAGGAGATTACGCGCTGGATCGCTCAGAGATTGTGTTAATAGATTGCTAAATTTCGCTGGTTTGGTAAAACAGTGGCTTCACAAAAGGAGATCGCAATGACGTTACCGAGTGGACACCCGAAAAGTAGATTGATTAAGAAGTTCATGGCTCTTGGCCCGTATATTCGAGAAGAGCAGTGTGAAGAGAATCGCTTTTTTTTCGACTGCCTGGCTGTATGCGTCAACGTGAAGCCTGCACCCGAAAAACGTGAATTCTGGGGCTGGTGGATGGAAATGGAAGCAGAGGAAAAACGCTTTACGTATAGCTACCAGTTTGGCCTGTTTAATAAAGACGGTAACTGGCAGGCCACCACCATTAAAGATCAGGAAGTGATCGATCGCCTGGAATATACCCTGAAAGAGTTTCACGACAAAGCGAGCGCACTGCTGGCCACCCTGGACCTTAAGTTCGAGCCAGCGGATGATTTTTCCAGCGAAGCGGTGAAGCTGACTGCCTGATAGCGTCACAGCGCCGGGTGGCGGCTTCGCCTTACCCGGCCTACAAAATGCACTATCCCGTAGGCCCGGTAAGCGCAGCGCCACCGGGCAAAAAAATCCCGGCTTATCTGCCGGGATTTCCTTATTCGGATAATCTTAGAACTGGTAGGTCATACCCAGGGCAACGATATCATCGCTGCTCACGCCCAGTTTATTATCGTCGTCAATCTGGTTAATTTTATAATCAACAAACGCGGACATATTTTTGTTGAAGTAATAGGTCGCGCCAACGTCAATATATTTCACCAGATCTTCGTCACCAATACCTTCGATATCTTTGCCTTTAGACTGGACATAACCCAGGGACGGACGCAGACCGAAATCGAACTGATATTGTGCGACCACTTCAAAGTTCTGCGCTTTATTGGCAAACCCGCCAGAAATCGGCGTCATATTGCGGGTTTCTGAATACATCGCTGCCAGATAAATATCGTTCGCGTCATATTTCAGACCAGTAGCCCAGGCTTCGGCTTTCTGCCCCTGACCACGCGCCAGCAGGTTCTGCGCGTTGGTGCGGTCAGAGTTAGTGTAAGCACCGCTGACGGCGAAATCGCTGCCGCCGAAGTCATAGCTCAGAGAGGTACCAAAACCGTCACCGTTCTGCTTCTTGGCATCACGGTTTTCGTTTTTACCCTGGTACTGCAGGGTCATGTCCAGGCCGTCAACCGCGCCGAAGAAGTCGGTGTTGCGGTAGGTGGCAAGACCGGTCGCACGCTTGGTCATGAAGTTATCGGTCTGCGCGGAAGAGTCGCCGCCGAACTCAGGGAACATGTCGGTCCATGCTTCGACGTCATACAGCGCACCCAGGTTACGACCGTAATCCAGAGAACCAAAGTTTTTCAGCTTCAGGCCCGCGAACGCCAGACGGGTTTTCTGAGAGGAGTCGCTCTCGGCTTTGTTACCCGCAAATTCAGATTCCCAACGACCATAGCCCGTCAGCTGATCGTTAATCTGGGTTTCGCCTTTAAAACCGAAACGAACGTAAGTCTGATCGCCATCTTTGGTGGCATCATCGCTGATGTAGTGCATGGCTTTCACTTTGCCGTACACGTCCAGCTTATTACCATCTTTATTATAAACTTCAGCTGCGTGAACGGATGCAGAAGCCACTACGCCCATAACCATTAATGCCAGAGTGCTCTTTTTCATTTTCGATCCTGTCTTATAAACGCGCTAAAAAATTCGCTGGACGATAAGCTCATGCTTAAGTCCCGTGAAAAAACAGGAAGGGTTTTATCGTTCTGGAATGAAACTTTTATGACAAACTAAGAATAATTTTAAAAAACTGTGATTTATTATTTCGGTAATAAAAGTGTCAAATTCTCCCGCTACGCTTCCTGATCCCGCGCAACAAAGTGTTTCGCGATGTGCTAAGGCAGTTGGCAACGGGGCTGACTCCTGCTAAAACGTTCGTTCGACATTACTTTCCCTTATCGTTGAACGGCAGAGAATCATGAGTGACAGCCAGACGCTGGTGGTAAAACTCGGTACCAGTGTTTTAACAGGCGGATCGCGCCGCCTAAATCGCGCCCACATTGTTGAGCTTGTACGTCAGTGCGCTCAGTTACATGCCGCAGGGCATCGTATTGTAATTGTGACCTCCGGGGCGATTGCCGCCGGGCGTGAACACCTGGGTTACCCCGAACTCCCCGCGACGATCGCCTCTAAACAGCTGCTGGCCGCCGTGGGACAAAGCCGACTCATTCAACTCTGGGAACAGCTGTTCTCTATCTATGGCATCCACGTCGGACAGATGCTGCTGACGCGTGCGGATATGGAAGACAGAGAGCGCTTCCTGAACGCCCGCGATACCCTGCGCGCGCTGCTGGACAACAATATCGTTCCGGTCATTAATGAGAACGATGCCGTTGCTACCGCTGAAATCAAAGTGGGTGATAACGATAACCTCTCTGCGCTGGCCGCCATTCTGGCTGGCGCCGATAAATTACTGCTTCTGACCGATCAGCAGGGGTTGTTCACTGCCGATCCGCGCTCCAACCCGGAAGCCGAGCTGATTACCGACGTTCACGGCATCGACGATGCGCTGCGCGCCATCGCCGGTGACAGCGTGTCCGGCCTCGGAACGGGCGGTATGGGGACCAAGCTACAGGCCGCCGACGTGGCGTGCCGCGCCGGTATCGACACCATCATTGCCGCGGGCAGCCGCCCTGGCGTGATTGGCGACGTGATGGAAGGCATCTCCGTCGGCACCCGCTTCCACGCTCAGGAATCCCCGCTGGAAAACCGTAAACGCTGGATATTTGGCGCGCCACCTGCGGGCGAACTCGTCGTTGATGAAGGGGCGACCGCCGCGATTCTGGAACGAGGAAGTTCATTACTTCCTAAAGGAATTAAAAGCGTGACAGGCAACTTCTCCCGTGGTGAAGTGATCCGCATCCGTAACCTCGAAGGCCGCGACATCGCCCACGGCGTAAGCCGCTATAACAGCGATGCCCTGCGCCGCATCGCGGGTCACCATTCGCAGCAGATCGACGCCATTCTGGGCTATGAATATGGCCCGGTTGCCGTGCATCGCGATGACATGATTATTCGTTAAGGAGCCAGAACATGCTGGAACAAATGGGCGCCGCCGCGAAGGCCGCCTCTTACAAACTGGCGCTCCTTTCCAGCCGCGAGAAAAACCGCGTGCTGGAAAAAATCGCTGATTATCTGGAATCTCAGTCCCAGGAGATTTTGCTCGCCAACGAGCAGGATTTACTGGAAGCGCGTCGCAACGGTCTGAGCGAAGCGATGCTCGACCGCCTGGCATTGACCCCGGCCCGCCTGAAAGGCATCGCCGACGATGTTCGTCAGGTCTGCAATCTGGCCGATCCGGTAGGGCAGGTGATTGACGGTGGGCTGCTGGACAGCGGTTTACGCCTGGAGCGCCGTCGCGTGCCGCTCGGCGTTATCGGCGTTATTTATGAAGCCCGTCCAAACGTGACGGTAGATGTCGCCTCCCTGTGCCTGAAAACCGGCAACGCCGCTATTCTGCGCGGTGGGAAAGAGACCTGGCGCACCAACGCCGCGACGGTGAAAGTCATTCAGCAGGCGCTGGAAGAGTGTGGCTTACCGGCGGGTGCCGTGCAGGCAATTGAGAGCCCGGACCGCGCGCTGGTCAACGAAATGCTGCGCATGGACAAATACATCGACATGCTGATCCCACGCGGCGGCGCGGGGCTGCACAAGCTGTGCCGCGAGCAGTCGACGATTCCGGTTATCACCGGCGGTATTGGCGTGTGTCATATCGTGGTAGACGACAGCGCTGAGATTGCACCGGCGCTGAAGATTATCGTGAACGCGAAGACCCAGCGTCCAAGCACCTGTAACACCGTGGAAACGTTGCTGGTGCATCAGGGCATAGCGAACACCTTCCTGCCGGCCCTGAGCAAACAGATGGCAGAGAGCGGCGTGACGCTGCATGCTGACGCCAGTGCGCTCGCACTGCTGCAGGATGGCCCGGCTAACGTCGTTCCCGTCAACGCGGAGCAGTATGACGACGAGTTCCTCTCACTGGATCTGAACGTGAAAATCGTGAGCGATCTTGACGACGCGATTGCCCACATCCGTGAGCATGGCACGCAGCATTCTGACGCCATCCTGACGCGCACCTTGCGCAATGCCGATCGCTTCGTGAACGAAGTGGATTCCTCTGCGGTGTATGTGAATGCCTCCACCCGCTTCACCGACGGCGGCCAGTTCGGCCTCGGCGCTGAGGTAGCGGTCAGCACGCAGAAACTGCACGCGCGCGGTCCGATGGGGCTGGAAGCGCTGACCACGTACAAGTGGATCGGCTTCGGCGACGATACGATTCGTGCGTAAATAATCACGGGTGATGCAAAAATAGCCGTTTGATTCAAAAGGGCATTGACGCATCACCCGGATAGATCTAACCTTTTGCCCCGTGGTTACACTCGTAACCGGCCTCTCAGGGCCGATATAGCTCAGTTGGTAGAGCAGCGCATTCGTAATGCGAAGGTCGTAGGTTCGACTCCTATTATCGGCACCATTTCAAACTCTCCCCAGGTCTACCGAAATTAACTGAAAGCCCGAATACTGCGGTTTCTGGCCCGTATTTTATCTCCTGTTATCAACTGGACTCCACCGGAATCAAGTTACAATTGGGGGCATAAGCGGGGGCATTCTGTGTTCGCTCCAGCGAGATGCCCCCAATGAAGCTAAATGCGCGACAGGTAGACGCTGCTAAACCCAGAGAGAAAAGCCTACAAGCTGGCAGATGGTGCTGGTTTGTATCTTGAAGTCATTCCCTCTGGTTCTCGATACTGGCGGATGAAATATCGCTTCAATAGAAAAGAGAAGCGTATGGCTTTTGGCGTTTATCCGGCAGAGTCCCTTGCGCAAGCGAGGGCACTACGCGATGAAGCCAAGAAAAAGCTGGCCGAGGGTATCGATCCGTCTTTCGCAAAGAAAGAAGAAAAGCTGGTTCGCGATGTGCAGCTCAATAATACATTCCAGTCTGTGGCGCTTGAGTGGCACGGTACGAAGGTGGGCAGATGGTCAGAAGGTTATGCCTCCGACATTATCGAAGCCTTCAATAAAGATATTTTCCCTTATATTGGCCAACTGCCGGTGAATGACATCAAGCCTTTGGTTCTGCTGAATGTGCTGTGTCGAATGGAAAGCCGTGGCGCAACAGAGAAGGCTAAGAAGGTTCGCCAGCGCTGCAGCGAAGTCTTTCGCTACGCCATTGTTACCGGTCGTGCGGAATACAATCCTGCAGCGGATCTAACCAGCGCGATGTCAGGGCATGAATCGAAGCATTATCCCTTTCTTACTGTTGATGAATTGCCTGACTTCTTTAAAGCTCTCTCAGGTTATACAGGAAGCCCGTTAGTTGTTTTTGCCGCTCGTCTGCTGATCCTTACGGGAGTTCGTATTGGCGAGTTCCGAGGTACTTTCTGGAGTGTATTTGATCTTGAGAAAGCGGTGTGGGAAATCCCTGCCGAGCGAATGAAGATGAAACGACCTCACCTTGTCCCCCTCTCTACCCAAGCACAAGAGATCGTACAGCAGCTCAAAGTGATGTCTGGACAATATCCCCTGGTGTTTCCAAGGAGGAATGATCCCCGCAAAACAATGAGCGAAGCGAGTATTAATCAGGTGTTTAAGCGTATTGGATACACGAGGAGGGTAACGGGGCATGGTTTCCGCCACACGATGAGTACCATTTTGCATGAGGAAGGATTCAATACAGCATGGATTAAAACCCAGCTTGCTCATGTTGATAAGAATTCTATTCGCGGGACGTATAACCATGCTAAGTATCTTGAAGGTAGAAGAAATATGATGCAGTGGTATGCGGATTATATAAGCCAATTCGGAAAATCGAAATTAATACATGCCTCTTAATAATATTTATTAATTAGGGGATTGTTCTTTTATGAATAAGGGAAAATTATCCGTAGAGCGCTTCCTCAGGGAAGCGCTCCAGATCAAAAATTCTATTTTTTTTGTTGCTGATGGAAAATCCCGCTACTTATGGTTTTTAAAAGTTTTTTCCTTGCTGAAGCATCAGCATCAGCATCAAAAGTGCGGCTTTTCCATTTTTTGAGGGCGACCAGCTGATTCCGTCATAATGAGAACGAATCATTTTCGTAAACGCCACTCAGTTCAATCGCCAAAGTTTCTTTCAGAAGTACACTAAAACCTTTTATTAGGCTAATACCAATCATCTTCCAGGGTTTATCATCTGTAGGGTTAGTCCCATGGGCGAAAAATAATCACAGTACAAAACCATTATCTTTTCACACACCTGGCGGTCACGCTGCAGAGTTTCCTTTCCGGCATCATTTACATTCTGATAATAATCAGTCATGTAGCCACGCAGTTCAATTACCGGATGGCCGTTCCATGGTGATCCGACTTTTCCTTAATTTAACCGTTTCCGGAAGTGTACCACGCACACGGAATAAACACACCGCCCTTTTCCGGTGGTGAGCGGGCGGTCGCGGGGGAGGGGAGTGACACAACATATAGCGTTAACCTCAGCTGCGAACACAGCTACAATTGTGTCAGGGAGCCGATGCGCGCCGGTGGGGCTGACGGAGATCCGGAACCAGGGGTTTTCGGATCTCAGGAGAGTAAAAGAGAGATTATTGCCTTAATAACACAAAAATTGGAGGATTGTTGCGAAGAGCGGATTATTGCCTGAAAATTAATTATAGAAATGTAAGTGTGAAAAATGAGCAATAATATTGTCTGAGCGGGAATTATGTGTCCCGCTCAGACAGATTTATCAGAGATGTTCGAACCGGGCCACCACAGCACCGTTGATTTCCAGCATCTGATGCCAGGTGGTGGTCACCGAACCGGTCAGGGGATCTTCACTGTCCGTCTGCCACGATGAACTGAACAGCAGACCATCAGGATCTCTTCGCAGATGGAGGTTAACGAAGATACTGTTCCTGACGAGCAGGGAATAGCATCCTTCATAGCCCCACACCTGGTAGACAACACAGCCGTTGATTCTGACCGGCATCAGGCCGTTGCGGGGTGACGTCAGGTCCACCGTGACCCCCAGCTCTGCATGTCTGTCAGCGTGGTGGGTCAGTTCACGCAGCTCGCTCCCCAGGCGGGTTCCGAAGAAAATAAGCGTATAGCCGTCCTTGTCGGCAGTCATCTCCCTGACATGCTGCAGCAGTTCGTCCACGTTGCGGACGTTTTCGGTCCGCTGCGGCGGCAGATGGCTCAGGATGCGGTAAACGTCATGAAGCAGATAATTTTTGACTTCCTGGAGTGGTGTCAACTCGCCGTAAATATTGCTGTTAATGCCCCTTGCAATGATATTTTTGGGCATGGTTCCGCAAACTGACCTGGCCTCCCATGCCTTTTCCACGGTCTCTATGCTGCTGTAGGAAAAACGGGAAAGCAGGGCATCCTGAGCAAGCATGTAGGGCAGCCCGTGAGTGAGAGTCAGATCGGTATTTCTGAGACGTTCTGTATCAACTTCAGCATGAATAAGTTCATCCTGCATACTCTGACTGAACGCCAGAATATAGGCATCAAGCGTTGTATTGAAAGCCGTTATCTTCGCTTTAAAATCTTTCTCCGGCATTAAATACCCGTCAGAGGAGGCATCTTCACGACGCTTCATTCCATTGAGATGATTGATAATTTGCTGCTTTGTATAATACGTGAAGATATTCTCATTCAGCGCATCCTGTACACGCCTGCTGACAGCCAGAGGCCCAGCGGAAAGATAAAAAGCAATATCTGCGTAACTGCCGTAAATATTCCTGACATCTTCATAGGTACCCATATAAATACGACCGGCAATGGTTTCGGTATCATTGAATGCCGAAAACGCTCTTATGAGTCCGGTCAGTATCCCGTACCAGCCTTCTTCACGGATATTATTAAGGTGTTCCAGCCTGATTATGCTGTCAATAATATCAGTGGCTGACTTGAACGAAAACGTCAGGCGATCGTGTGCACCAGTGGGATAGACAAGGTCTGAATTTAGAAGTCGCCTGACAACGTCTTTCAGGGGCACATTCTTTTTCTGCCTGATATGAGAAAGAATATAACCGGCTGTCAGCAGACGCACGTCAGCGTGAGCGTTATAAAACACTGTCGCCAGCGTTTTGCTGGCTGAATATTCCTGGCCCCGTAATACAGCCTGCCAGTCAGAACCGTCAGGCTTCTGCGTTAATAAGGCTGGCGTGAATAAAAAACTGTGCCACCGGTAATACTCAAAATGCTCTTCAAAGTTGTTCCGTCCGTACCAGAGCAACAGCATATCTGAGCTGTGTTCTGAGGCAAAACGGTCATCTTTCATGACTGCTGTTATGACAGTCTGAGCGGTATGAAAAAGATGAGCCAGAAGGCAGTTACGATCGCTGTCAGATTGTTCTCCGGCCCGGTTCTGAAGACGTCGCCACATGTACCAGCTTTCCCATTCACCGATGAAGTCCTTGACAAGCTCGCGGTGACGCAGCTCCTGAGCGACAGTTAGATTATCACCATACCCAGATTTCCAGTCAGTCAGCGCATGCCACACGTGGAAAAGAGACGTAATATATTGCTCAAAATCACTCAACTGCGGGCTGTCAGAGTCCCGGTATACTGAGAACGGGATGGTCATTACATGACGAAAATATTCACCCGTGGTTTCCAGCGACTTTACCGTTGTATGGCTGAAAGCATAAAAATCCCGGTGGAAAGACTGGCTGAATGTCAGCATAAATCCCGTGTCACCGCATTCATCAAGATAATTACCGTCTGCATACCGGAAACTTTTTTTCAGCGTTGTGTAGGTTTCAACCAGCCTGTCTGCGGCACTGATGAAAGAACTGATATTTCCGTCTTCAAGGGCATCGTAGGCCTCACCGTAAAAATCGCGGGTAATATACCGGTATTCTTTCCAGTTTCTTTGGGGGCCTCTGATAAAGCATCTTCTCAAAAGAAATGGCCAGCCTCGCGGGAAATTGACATCAGAAGATGCAATTAGCGTTATGGTATCCTGCTTACGGCCGAGCGAAGGAAGTAAAATAAGTTCACCATTACTGTTTTTAACAGGCCGGAGAAATCGCAAAAGAAAACTGAGTGGTTGCAGCCGGACATCCGTTATGTCCTTTCCTTCACCGACATAGTAAGGCAGTAACTGCATCTTTTCTTCACCTGAAACATACCAGCGCAGGATCTCAATACCTTTAATGTGATTTTTATCAATATAGTTGCCCGGATACCGGAGCCATGTATTTATCAGTGAGCGTAAAATAAAGTTTTCCACAATCTCTGACTGAAAGTACTTCAGCATAAGGCGATTTCGCTTTTTATCGTCCAGAATGTTCAGGCTTGATATAAAAAACCATATAGACAGCCCGAGATTGAACAGCATCCAGATCAGGGCCGTAATGGCAAAGGCGGTCGTCCGGTATTTATCGCCTGCTGATGAAAACAATCCGCCAATCACGATAAATGCGGCTAATGACAGTCCGCTGAGACCCGCAAACATGTAACCTGAATGCAGCTGATAAGCTGACTGAATATGTATCCGGGACGATTTTTTCTGAAAGAGCACGCTGATAAGACCCACAACCAGTGGAAAAACGATCCCGATAATCGTCAACTGCGCGCCCAGCAGGTTCGACATCCATGCCGGTAGTACCGTGACGCCTTTCAGATAGGTAACGGCAAAAGAATGAAATACGGGACGAAAATATTCTGCAGCAATGACTGCACCAGCGGCCGCAGTCCAGAGAAACAGCATAGCCCTCAGATAATGCGTGGAGCAGTAGACCTGTGCCCTCTCAGGCAGGCTCCAGCGATGTCGTTTATACACCGTATTGTTCTGAAGGTTTTGTTTGAGTTCGGCTCGTACTTTAGCTGAAAGGAGTGTGAGGAATTTGCCCGACATAGCTTTCCTGATAGGTGAGTGATCAACCTCTTCATCATACGTCCTGCAAGCAGAGTATTTCTTTAAAAATCTCAATCTTGCATTCTTCCGGTCAGCCCAGAGGGCAGATCCGGAACTACCTTTTTTCGGATCTGCGCTGGAAAAGTGAGAAACCTGTATAGGCTGAACATCTGCCTATACTGAACATATGCACACACTCGGTGCAATCAACCTCATTCCGGATATGCATCACATATCCGCACTTACCCGGGAGAAAATCATGAGAACCGTATCCATTTTTAAAAACGGCAATAACCGCGCCATTCGCCTGCCCCGCGATCTGGATTTTGAGGGGGTGAGCGAGCTGGAGATCGTCCGGGAAGGGGACAGCATCATCCTGCGTCCCGTCCGGCCGACCTGGGGCTCGTTCGCGCAGATGGAAAAAGCAGACCCGGAATTTATGGCGGAGCGCGAGGATATTGTCAGCGACGAAGGACGGGTTAACCTGTGAACAGGATCTATATGCTCGACACGAACATTAGCTCGTTCATCATGCGCGAGCAGCCGGAAGCGTTGCTGAAGCGCCTGGAGCAGGCGGTGCTGCACGGCAATCGCATAGTGGTCTCGGCCATCACCTGGTCTGAGATTTCATTCGCCGCCCGGGCTGCAGGGCCGGTCACGCAGCAGCTGGCTGAAGCGTTCTGCGCCCGCCTCGATGCCATCCTGCCCTGGGATCGAACTGCGGTGGACGCCACCACGGAGATTGAGCTGGCACTGCGCCTCGCCGGCACGCCAATTGGCCCGAACGATACGGCGATTGCCGGGCATGCCATTGCGGCCGGCGCGGTCCTGGTGACGAATAATACAAGAGAGTTTGCGCGGGTGCCGGGTCTGGTAGTGGAAGACTGGGTAAAATAATCCCGAAAAAAACTCCGATACGGAGACGACAGACATGAATGCTGAACACACGGACTACGGCTGGCTTTTCAGTAAACCGGCTGCAGAAATTTCCGGAGGAGCTTAAACGCGCCGTTATCCAGATTTTGCTGGCGCGGATTGACCGCGATACGGCAGAGAAAAAAATGGCCGAATTAATACAGAATCTTGAGTTTGATATCACCGCTGCCGAACTGTCAGCGTATCCTTTTAAACCGGGCCATGCCTGACTGCTTACCTGGTACTATTAATACAAAGTGAATCTGAAACTGATATCGCCTGAGGGGAGCATCATGACGGGAACAGGAATTAACACGGTGCATATCGGCGGTGAAGTGAAGCATATCACCGAGCTCGATGCGCCAACACTCATGCATGAATGGTCAAGGCTGAAAAAAGAGAATGCTGACCTGTATGACTATAACCGTCAGGTTAACCGGGGCTGGCACGGCTTTATTCTGCGCCTGATGGGTATCCATTTGCCTGACAACGACTGTGTTCGTCTTCAGGGCATTAATGTCAGAAAAGAATCCATCTATCCCGACTGAAGCCAATGCTTCACATTGATACCTGGAATAGGGTGAACGCACATTGCAATGGTAAATTAATAAATGCTTTTCCCGGTCAGGCCTGGCTTATTTTCAGAAATGCCTGATAAACATGCAGCAGCCCGGAGGCTGCTGCATGTTTATTCATCAGTGACCAGTATCGCGGCGATCACGTCCTAATCCACCACCGCCGATATCGATATGATTATCACTGTCTTTTTTTACTTCCACAATGACATCATCGTGGCTGAAAGCTGACAGGTCAGCCGCGATCTTACTCAAATTATCTTTTTGTGACTCACCATATTTATTCAAGGACATATATACCTCCAATATTTAAAGTTGGTCAAACAGCCAGTAACGTCTGGCAGAATAATTCTTGTATTGAACCTGAAGGAAGTCAACTCATAAACTTGTGAATAAAATTTCTTTTACATCAAAAAAAACACTGTAAAGAAAATTTCTTTTCTTATCAATTGAATACAAAGATATGCAGCCCCGGAAATTTTATGCCCTCATTTTTAATAGTTGACATGATTTAATTAAATCTATGCTGCTAGATTTGAACCATTGCCGGGCGGGGGGGGAGGGGGTATATTTTACCAGAGAAATCATATTGTTATTGGCTAATTTTTAAAAAAAGTGATTCTTCTGAAAAAAGCATGTTGAAAATCCCTGGATATGAGTTAATTATTTTGTATTCATGGGGAGGGTGAAATATGCATGAAGATGATGTTGTTATAAACAGAAATACGGCCATCACCGAAGAAGGTGGTAAAGTTGAGCTCATGCTTAATCAAAGAAGGGTCAGTGTGGCGGTCAGCGGTAAGCTTTATCAGCTTGTAATAAAAATAACAGAACAGGATATCAGCCTCAAAGATTTGCTTTCTACAGACAATGCGCAGCTTAAAGAAATCGCTTCGCTTTTGTACTTTTACGACATACTAGTCTCCCGGAAAGATGATGAGTTATTAAAAGACGGCATTTTGTATAACCCTGCGCGAATGCAGAAGGTGGCATTATCCATACCTGACACCCCTCAGGAGCAGTGGTGCTTTTTTGGTGCACCGGCAGATTTCGCATTAGATCCCCCCAGATCGCCGGCTCATGGCCCCTACATATACCGTAAATTAGGACAAAACCACGCTGAAATGAGGGATATTGGCGACATCGCTTATAATACAACTGATAATATATACAGCTTCGGAAAGAAAATTCAGCATGTTGTCGGCAAAATCAGAGCGAAAAACAATAAAGCGATGATGTTCGGTGGCGATCACTCGCTGACTTATTTTGCAGTGGCAGAGATCGCGCGGTTTATCCCTGAACTCGTGCTGATACAACTGGATGCGCATTCGGATATCAATACAAGCACGGATAAGTTAAACGCCCCTCTTTACCATGCAAATTTTGTTTCAAGACTCATTGCTGATAATGCAATCAGGTCAGTGATACAGATTGGTGTCAGAGAGAAAACAATCAGATATCCAATGGATTACCTTGTGTCTTCGTCCATTAATCAGTTTAGTGCAGTAATGAGTGCCGACGATAAAATAAGGCTTGCGTCGTTAATCAAGGGGAAAAATGTCTATATAAGTTTTGATGCAGACGTGCTGGATCCTGATGTTTTTCCGCATGTCACGACGCCACTGGATGAAGGGATGAATGAGGAAAATATAACGGATGTTCTGAGCCTGATTAAGAATTCATGCCTTTCCGTCGTGGGTGCCGATATCATGGAATGCACATGTGGTTTTGATAAAAAAGGGAACCCGTTTAACCATGAAATGCCCTTGCTGGATAAAATAATTTCTCTCATTATCAGCTGATCAATCAGGAGGTAAAGATGTGTGTAAGCATGTTAACCGGTCATCTGACAGAATTTAATATTGATGTATTCTATCATCAGTCGGGAGTCCTGACCGATCCTGGCGCGCTGCTTGCCGATATAGAGCATATTATCCGTAAAAGAAGAAGTATTTCAGAAAGCCTGCTCAATGCCCGTGTATTTATTAATAATGGCACGCGGGATGACTTTGGTTACAGCGTGTCGAATCATCCCCCTCGCGAAGACGAGAGTCTCAGTGAATGGCTTGAGAGAATAACCTGTGCCTCCAGCTTTTGCGCCGTTATTAACGGGCTGAACGGATGGTCCGATTCTCTGGCTCAGAAGATTAACCAGGATTTCAATAAAGAATGGGTAAAAAAATACGGTATTCCGAGTCAGGGGATTGATGTTTACAGCTTCATGGGGCGATACAGCCTGACACCTTTTGGTATTCACAAAGATCAGGAGCATACGTTTCTTTATCACCTCGGCCCCGGAATCAAAAAAGCTTGGGTCTGGGATCCGTCCATAAAAGACATTGCGCCGATTGTGAAGTCTGACTCCTTTAATCTGAAGGAAACTCTCTCTTGGGCGACGGAGGTCACTCTGCACCCGGGGGATGCATTGTTTATTCCTCAGAACTGGTATCATGTTCTGGAAAACCCGGAATTTTCTGTCACGCTGGGTATTGCTCCTTATGAAATGAAAAGGTCACAATTACTGACTTCCTTTTTGTCAGATTTCTTGGATGTCTATAATAACGAGGATCCGTATATTACACTACCTCTGATGGCTGAAGCTGACGTTGAGGATATTATTACAGCCGTTATCCCTCCTGACTCAGGAAAAAGAAGACTTGATGATATTGCACAGAAAGGTCTGGCACGGATTATAAGCCGGCTGAAAAGTAATAGTTTTTTCAAATATACTTCTCCCCCCCGAATAACCGGTAACAGGTCTTATCAATATCATGGTGACATCGTCTTCGGGGAAACGGAAGCCGGCTCAACGCGGATATACCTTCGTGGAAAAGATTTTTTAGTCAAAAATGAAATAGCGGACAAGATGTTTGATCTTAAAAATGAGATGGCCAGGCATGGCTTCAGCTATGAATTCAGTGATACTGACACTGAAGATGTTTTCACTCAGGTAATCACGCAACTGATCCGCACCGGAGTGCTGGTATGATTACCTATCCGATGAAAGAGCTGATGACTCTGCTGACAGACACTGAACCTTTTAAAAAGGAGTTCGTATTGTCAGAGGGAAATGCCTCCTTCTCAGAGGCTTTATTTAGTTACACACTTCACCATCTTTTTCGCGGGATCCGTCATCCTGAAAAAGACATCAAATTGCTCTGCTGTGGTGATGTCTACTATCCTGCCAGTGAGACGTGTACTGGCGGAATACTGGGATTTTACACGATGGCCCTTATGCTGCTGCGTAAGCGGACAATCGTATTCAACCACCTCGAGAAAAGGATGCCGGATTACTTTTCTCTGTACACTTATCTGGCTGATAAAAAAGGGATCCTTTCGCATTACAATATTTACTGGTCGCCCGCTGATAGCACCGGTGCCGGTGCGCATACCGATGACCACGATGTGGTCATCGTGCAGCTCGCGGGTAAGAAAAAATGGAAGTTTGAACACGAAGACATCACGCTAAAAGCAGGCGATATTCTCTTCGTCCGGAAAGGGACGCTTCATAATCCGGTAACGGAAGACGGACACCAGTCGCTGCACCTGACGGTGGGGCTCGTTTACGAAGTCTCCTCTTTCCCTGTTTTCCCTGAACCCGCGTGTGTGGAAGATCTCGCCGGCGATATCTCAGCGGTGGAATTTTTCCGGAGTATGGGCAATCTGCTCGGGGGAACTGAACCGGTATTGCATACGGGTCTGGATGTTTTACCGGATGAGGGGGATTCTTACATCCGGTTCACTTATAAGGAAAATGTCCTTGAATTAACGAAAGAAGTCTTTCTTCACATTTTTGAACGCCGGAGCCTCAACACTTTCTCTGCACGGCCCGGTGCTGACAGAAAAGACGTCATCAACCTCATTCTTTCTTTCTATAAAACAGGTATCCCCGTGGAGATTGGGTCGGCCCCCGTTGAAATAAAAGGAACAAGTTAATGCTTGATTATATGCTTGAGCAGTTCAGCAGGCTGCCTGTTGACTCTTGGTTACTCAGGAACGGCATGAAAGACTATATTGATGAACAGCTGCTCTGGTGTGAGGACAGCAATTTTTCATCAAATTTCCCTTTCCGGGAAACCGGTCTGCCTCAGGATTTTTTTCTTCAGAAAATCATTTCCTGCGACGGTAATGACTATCTCACCGGACCAAGATACAGAGGCGGCGATTTGAAGAAGCCGTTCATTGATCTGGTCGCCAGCTCTGCTCCTCTGACCCGGCGGGCAATGGCCTCAATACTGGACTTATGGCATCCCATGGGCGCACGTTCAGTCCGCGTTCTCCGACCCGTGTCTGAGGATACGCGTGGTCGTGCCGATCAGTTTTTCTATGTCGGCGGCAGCATGGATGAAAAAAAAGAAGCTGTTATCAGCGGCTATACTGTCCGCATTGAGCGTGCCAGCCAGGAGTCAGCTGAGTGGTGCCTTCAGGCTCTGGAACTTGCCTATGCCGGGACATATTCCCGCTATCCTTTCCTGAAGGATAAGGTGTTTCCCGCAGATGAAGAAGACATTCGCGATGCCATTAAGGACGGAAACCTGTTCATCATCGTTTATGAGGAGGCGCGGGCCGGGTTTATCATCTGTGATAACGCGCGCCGGGCTTTTATATCCGGACTGTGGATCACCGAGGAGATCGTTATTCCGCGCTTTCGCGGAAAGCATGTTGCGGGTGCCGCTCAACAGGCCTTACTTTCTTTTCTCAGCCCCCCCCGCACACCGGCATCGCTATGGGGAACCATCGAAAGCAGTAACCTTCCTTCAATACGCGCCGCTGAGCATGCCGGGAGAAAGCGGGTGATGGAGTATGCTTTTCTGTATGGGGAAGATGTGCATGATTAAGAGCTACCGGCAGCTTACGCTGTGTCTTTTCATTCTGTTGTCCACATTCGGCTTCTGCCTTTATCTGGGTTTTTTTTCCTTCTACCTGGTTAAAATAAAAACTGACCCGCTTGTTATTTCAGTGCTGATAGGTTCAACTGCGCTGTCAAGCCTGGTGTGGGGGCCTCTGGCCGGGCGGCTCATCGATCGGAGCCGTCACCGGTTCTTCTGGCTGATGACTGCGCAGGCGTGTTGTGGCTTTCTGGTTTTCGCTTTCGGAAATCAGTCGCATTTCAGGCCCGTCGTCACACCAGTACTGGTTATATCCCTTTCCCTCACCGTAAATTTTGCGACGATTATCGTTAATCAGTATCTGCTGCCTGAACTTCACAGGGATTATGAAACGAGTGTGGCCGTGGCGTCATATATCAGCGGGATCGCCGTTTTCGTCACCGGATTGGTACTAGCCGCCTTTTATGACCGCTATTCACCCTCCCTGTTTTTCAGTGTGGCCGCAGGCTGTTTCCTCCTTTCGGCCCTTACACTTCTTCCCCTGATCCGCGGTAAGACCTGCGCCGGTCCGGATGAGGCTGTCCCTGAAGCAGAAAAAAGAGACTTCGCCGGTATTTATCGTCAGACCTTCCGGTGTCTTAAACGAAACTGGTTTCTTGCGCTGGCTATGTGCGTGATGGCGTTTACGGAGACGTCGTTTAATACCAATTTTGACGTGATTGCGTTTTCATTAGGTACCACTCCGTTTGCTGCTGTTTTTATTCTGGGAGCAATTAGCGGCGTCCTTGACAGCCTGGCTTCGTGGTTTTATCCCCGCTCGGTGGGGCAAACTACGGTTAACTTCCGGTGGCGTTTTTTTCTGTGCACCTTTTTGTTTATTTTTTCGGGAGCGGCCTTACTTACTTTCTGGGATTATGACAGAAAGCCGTGGTTTCTTCCCTCTCTTGCCCTGTGCCTTGAACTCACGGGTGTATGGTGGTCAATTTTTATTGCCGGTCAGGTCAGGGCTGCAAGTCATGAAGGTGAATATGGCCAGACCATGGCTGCATTCCGTGTTCCGCGTTCAGTGGTGACATTCTTCGGGATGACCACTATAGGTACTGCGTTGCAGTCCGGTGAGATTGCTTGGGTTTTATCTGCTGATACCGCCCTGCTTTTTCTTCTACTTACCCTTAATGTTCATCTGTACTTGAAAAAAAATGCTGAACGCTGCGATATGGAAAAGTCAACTGCGCCAGTGGATTCGGGCTGAGAAGAATCCTGTACCGATAGTACCGGGCCTGACGCTGGAAGACTGGGTTAACTGACGACAGAAAGAAAGCATCAAGGAGGGATGTCCGCTTTTTGCCAAAAGCGGACATTACTGACATAACTGTGAGATGTCTCTGAACGCTGCTTTTCTGCTTCCTGATTGAGAGGAAGCAGGTCCGGAGAAGCTTCAGGAAGTGCATCTGCCGTGACGCCACGAGTTTCAAATACTGCTTTGGTCACGCTGACGGCTGACATTGCATTTGGCCAACCTGAGTAGAACGCCAGATGGGTAATGATTTCTGACAATTCCGCTGGCGTAACGCCATTATCAAGGGCAATGTCTATATAGTGCTTAAGGTCGCCAGGCTGGTTTCTGGCAATTAGCATGGGGACGGTCACCATACTACGATCCCTGGGCGAGAGGGCATCGCGTGTCCACAGATCTTCAGTAATAGCTTCTCGACCAAAGCGCGCAAGAGCCGGTGAGACAGAACGAATATCAGCTTCAGAAATCGCTGAAGGTTCAATTTTCATCATAGCTTTACCTCTTGTTTCCTCAGCATTAGCAAAATCAGAAATAACAAGCGACATGAGCCTGCCGCTCACCAGCGGATCCACGTTAGTGTCAGGATCTCTCGTTCATTTCAGGTAAGTCTGCTGTCGATTTTGAAGCAGCAGCTCATGCTGAGCGCTGGTGAGATTCAGAAAAGGGTGGAAGCAGGGCAGATCGGCGGCGTTACGATGAAGATGCTTAAATCGAGAAAGCTGAAGGCTGGGGATTATAAGTTCCAACGATCTCTGGATGCGTTGTATGCCAGACGAAGGATCACTCTGAAACAACGATGAAAGTAAGAAGCTCACCTTGAGGTTGTTGGTATATAAATATCGAGTTCTTTCAAAATAGCTAACGAAATACCAATGAAAAACTGAGCTTCAGCTTTGAATCACCAATTACCCATATCTGAATAGGCCGCAAAGTAATGTAAGAGAAAAGAAGGCCAAACTTACTCATCTACTCAGGTAACAAGAGCGCTTTGTTAGCAGTACAGCTTAATGCTGTAAATTCCAGAATGGCATTTTTTACAATGCTTGTTACCGATGTAATTTTCTCTACAATGAACGCAGTACCAGTGAGTCGGCGGGCTGGTCGAGATATCGATCGCATAAGTGATCTACCGCAATTTTTTAATACAGGCAGCTTCCTTCTCCAATGGGTCGACCCAGGTGCACTTCATCAGTTTATGGTGAGATATCGAGTGCTGAATGTGCTCAAACCAGGGGCCTTCTTTCTCATCCCCTTTATGTAATTTAAGCCTGCAGCCACAGCTAGCGGATGTAGAGTATCTTGCTTCACCCCCGGCCTTAGCGGCTTCTTTGGGATTAACAAACTGATTACGGTGGGGAGCGTCTTGATTGTGCGGTCGTTTAAGCAGATTACCCCATTATGCTTCTATTGCGGATGCGCCTGAATGTAATACTGGCGTGAAAGTGGCTTTTAATTCGGTGCAAAAAACGGAAACGTATACCCTTGTGATCTACACTGGAACGTATATATTAAGGTACGCCATGAGCTTGATGTGTCCCGCATCTAATTAGATGCGGGAGTGTTCTCAACCGTTACCGCGTCGATTTACAGGTGAAATATATAGCATCTCCGCTGATGAAAACATAATTACCATTGCGCTGTTGGAGTATTTTATAAACGGCAATATTATTTTTCTTGAACATTGAAGTGTTGAGCATGTTAATGAAGTTAGGATCAGCCATAAGCGATGAGGGATTAATCATCGAGGACAACATTTTTACACTATACATCTGCCCCTCTCGAGAACTGGCAAAGCTGGAGTAGATTCTGACGGGAGTTTTTTGTATTCGATTTGTATAATAATCCCCAATTAAAGATAACGTGCCTTTTCCTTTTATCATCGAAATAACGATTGTACTGTTGAGGGAGTTCACCCCCAGAAAAACATCATATCTACTTCGACATGAGATATTATCCAATCTATCAATGGCTGTTTTTTTTGCGAAAAGGAAAAATAAAGTTGCTACGACAATCATGGACACTGAGAGCAAAGTGATATGCGCACGATTCATAGTATACCTCTCAGATAAACCGTATTACATTGTTGATCTTTTTTAGATGAGTCATCTTTTTTACATGCAACCATAATCGTTCTAGGTGGGGAATTATAGATGGTCAGAAACCTGTGGGGGTAGTCCTGACAAGAGAGTATCGGATCGTTTTGATGTGATAGCTCGATTATTTTTGCAATAACGCTATCATTGGGAACGCGGTCGATACTGGCTGGAGTTTTTTTTATCAGGTAAATGCTACAATCCTCAATGTTTTTTAAATAGATAAAATCATCTTTAAACTGATATTCATTGCGCGGAGCGGTAAGCAGTTTTAACGAGTAAAGGGTGGTTGCTATGGCGAGTACTAATAACAGAATATTAAGCCACGACGGTAAAACCAGCACTTGAAACGACTGTGTGTGGCGAGTGATGGGGGCGGCGTCTGTGGTCTCAGTGGTCCTTACATGACTCATTTCATGGAGATGCCCTTGCTTCGCCTGCACAGGATGGTCGTTTTCATCCGTATCAACATCCGCATCTACATCAACAGATAAATGTGTGATGTGATCATTAAAATAAAAACCTTTACGCGGGACGGTGATAATAAAGTCGACCTTTTTATCTGAGAGCTTTCTGAACGCCTGGCGAATAAGCAAAATATTTTGATAAAGCGTATTTGGTAGCGGTTCCTGAGCGGCATCGAACCAGCCTTTATCGTAAAGCTCCTGATGAGTAACTAATCCTTTTTTTGTGAGTAAAGCTTCCAGGCACCTGGAGGTTGGCACGTTCAGACTCACAGCCTCTTTTTGAACACGTGTGTTGATTATCGTGCTTTTCTGCGGATCAAACAAAATCTCATCATCAATGATGAATTTCTTTAACATTTCTCGACCTGCATTTGTTTTTACTGATAAGACAAAATGCGTAGACGGTTTCTCTTGTCCTTCTCGCTTTCGCCATCCTAAAAAATTGTAGACAGTATTTTAGCTTTTCACAATACATCTTCTTTTTCTTTTAAAACAATAAGTTGATCTATTGATCTTCTTATTTGATGTGCTTTTTCTTAATTTTTTTTCAGTAACCGTGCAGGATGTAAGCCAAGCAAGGGGGCAACGGTTAAGATATTTCCTTCTTGTGGGTTAACTAATGGTTACATAAATGTAATGTTACTGTTTTATTAAAAGGTAAATTGTGCTTTCTTTAGCAAAATTTGAAATATTTTCTGAATGGATAAATTGTTATCGATGAGGTGAAGGATAAAGTGTTCAAGTGAACCCTCTCATTGTTTAGAAGAAATGTCTTTGAACTGCTAGTGTGTTGGTGTTTTAGGCTGGCTTTCGAATGAAATATCGCTGCATGTTATTAGTAAAGTCAAAATATTGATATTCATTTTTCTCGGATTGTAATATTTCGTCCTAGTAAAGAACGTCGATTCTAAGAACGATTTCTGGCTATTTTATTTGTCAAATGGATGTGATGATAAACAATTTTATGCGGTACACCTCTCAATCAAAAGGATTAGCGTATATGAAAAATAAAACCTTTGGTTATATGCTGGGCTCAGATTATTTAATAGTTCTGGAGAAGGCGGTTTTAATTCCTTTGGGGGCTAAAAAGAATGCCCCAATACATATTCGTCCGACGATGTTTCGCCTGCTCATTTATTTAATTGAAAATGCGTCAGTGAAGCCTATTCTCGATGACGATATTATGCGTGATGTTTGGGAGAAATATGATCTCAGGGCGTCGAAGGCCAGACTCTGGCAAGTGATGAACGCTATGTGCAAGAAGTTGTTATTAAAAGAGTCTTTTTCAGAGATATTTGTTCGTGTTGAAAATACAGGATACCTTGTAAATGAAAATCAGGTTAGAGCTATTTATACAAACGAACAGTGTATAGAAACAGGAGCATCATATGCTACCGAGCGGTCGTTGTCGGGATATTCTCATCATCGCGGATGATTTTTATTTTAGGCATGGTTTAGAAGCATATATCAATGAGGAGAGAAAAACAAATTCCTCTGTGAATTCAGTATCTGTCACCGAGTTTATTAGATATGCAGGCCCTGAGTCACAGCTCAACGATAAGTTGATAATGCTCAGCGTGAAAGATTCAGCCTTGTTTACTCAGGTGATCGATAAACTGAACGGGCAATACTGGCGAATTATTTTTTTCTTCGATGTTCTACCCTGCGAATCAGGGAGCTACAGATGGGGTTTTACTTCAAAGCGGAATGATACTCGAACGCTGATTGAATTACTCAGAAGTATTGATAACGATGGCCAGATGTTATCGAGAAGGAAAAGACATCATCCTCTGGGTGAATCTGTTGTTCGTTGTTTATGCCATGGTTCGAGTATTTCTGCTATTGCCCGAGAAATGGGGGTGAGTGAAAAAAGCGTCTATCGGGAGAAATTGAGGATGACCAGTAAATATGGACTCAAACATTTAAATTCAATCGGCTTGTTAGTTTGCCGGAATTTATTAGATGTAGCGCAATTCAAAAAAACGGATGCGCTGTAACAAAAACGTGAAAATCATAGATTTTTATCTTAACCAAACCAACTGAAACAAGGAAATAACCATGAGAAAATTGATTATCTCTACCGCAGTTATGATGGCATTCGCTGGCAATGCAATGGCAGCTGACACGGGCACAATTCAATTCACTGGCGCTGTGACTGACACCACCTGTTCTGTAGACATTGGCGGCGCAGGCTCTGACGCAACGGTACAACTGCCAACGGTCTCTGCTACCTCATTAGCCACAGCGGCCAGCGTAGCCGGTAAAACTCAGTTCACTATTAGCCTGAGCGGCTGTACTGGCGCACCTGGTACCGCGAAAGCCTTCTTTGAACCGGGCTCAACTGTGAATACCAATACCGGCCGTCTGCTAAATACTGACACTGCAGGAGCTGGCAACGTGAGCCTGCAGCTGCTGGACGGAACCACAGACACCGCGATTAACGTGGGGGATTACTCCCAGGTCAGTGGTGGTACCGGTTTCGTTGATATCAGCTCTGGCTCTGCTGTTCTCCCATATTTCGTGCAGTACTACGCAGAAGATGACGTTGTGTCTGCAGGTGCCGTTGCCTCTCAGGTGACTTACTCCATTAGCTATCAGTAAACCCATAACCAAGGGGGAGGGCTCCTCCCCCTTAATGGAGGTCTTTTATGAAGAAAATCCACGCGACTTGTTGTTCAATTTTGAGCGGAGCTCTGATAACTTTTTTCAGCCTCCCTGTCTCTGCCAGCGTTATTATAGACGGGACCCGTGTGATTTACCCTTCAGACGCCCGCGAGGTTACCGTCAAATTAACTAATACCGGTAAACGTCCGGTTCTGGTACAAAGTTGGCTCGATACCGGTAATCCAGATGAAATGCCGGATAAAGTCATTACCCCATTTATTTTAACTCCGCCAGTGAACCGAGTAGATGCCGGCAAAGGGCAGACGCTTCGCATTAACGGCGCCAACACCAAAACGCTGCGTCAGGATAGAGAAACCGTCTACTGGTTAAATGTCCTGGAAATTCCGGCACGTCCTGAGCAGGCGAAAAGCCATGAAAACTATTTGCAGCTGGCGGTACGTTCGCGAATCAAACTTTTTTATCGCCCGTCGGGGTTACAGGGCGACGCCAATAGAGCCCCTGAGCAATTGAAATGGCAAGCGCAGGCCGGGAATCTGGTTGTGACTAATCCGACACCATTCAATGTTTCGCTGACCCAAATTACGTTCAACGGCAAAACCGTTGCGGCGGATATGGTTTCTCCGCAAGGTCAGCGAACCATTAAAGCCGCGGTTTCTTCCGGCAGCAAAATTACTGCTTATTGGGTTAATGATTTTGGCGCATCCAAAAGTCAGGATTTCACCGTGAATTAATGAGCCAAATTGGTAGGTAATTTGTGGCGTATTCCGGGAGGTAAACATGGAAACTTTGAAATTTTCTTACAGTTATTCTTTTCTTTTCTTGTCAATTGCAACGGCATTATTTTCCGGCGCCTCATTACCTGTATACGCTGAAGCAGCGTCACTTGGCGATGCCGAATTTGAATCCTCTTTTTTAAAAATGGGTGATCGCAATGCTATCGATTTGAGCCGATTTTCTATGGGAGGCTCGGCTCTGCCGGGAACATATAATACCCAAATCTGGCTTAACAATGAGATGGTGGTACAGGCCGACGTCACCTTCATCACTCGTCCCGATCGCACCGTAGTGCCGTGTCTGACCCCGGCATTGCTAGCTCAATTACCGCTCGATAGTTCAAAAATGAAAGACGGCGCGTTAAGCGGAGAATGCGTTGAACTGAGCGCAATTATTCCTGACTCGCGGGTGAGCTACGACAGCAGCGAACAGGTCCTCAGCATTGACGTTCCGCAGGTCTGGGTTTCTAAAGCGGCCAGAGGAACCGTTTCCGCCGATCTGTGGGACAGCGGTATTCCGGCGGCATTACTCAGCTATGGCATGAATGGCTACAGTAGTGAATCGAACGGCAAAAACTACCGCAGCTTCTACACCAATCTTAACGGCGGGGTCAACATCGGCTCCTGGTACATGCGTCACAACGGTAACTGGAGTTGGTCGAGCCTGAATGGTGGCCATTACCAGAGCATTAACACGTACCTGCAGCGCGACCTGCCACAGATAAAAGGGCGTGTGTTGCTGGGGCAGTCGAATACTTCTGGCGCAGTGTTCGACACATTGCCCTTTACCGGTGCTCAGTTGATGAGTGATGAGCGTATGGAGCCGTTATCGCGTCGCGGCTATGCGCCAGAAATTCGCGGCATTGCGCGCACTAATGCTCAGGTCAGCATTTCTCAGAATGGTGCGCTGATCTACGAAACGACCGTCAGCCCGGGGGCTTTCGTGATAAGCGATCTTTATCCCACTGGTTATGGTGGCGATCTGGATGTGACCGTCCGTGAAGCTGACGGCAGCGAACAGCATTTTCAGGTGCCCTATTCTGCGGTGACTCAGCAGCTTCGTCCTGGCGTTTCTCGGTATGAGTTTACTGCCGGACGCTTACACACGAGCTACCTGCGCAACAACCCTGAGCTGTTTGAAGGGAGCTGGCGCTATGGTCTGAACAACTGGCTAACCATTTACGGTGGTTTGCAGGGCAGCCAGCACTATGCCGCAGGGCAGGGTGGGGCTGCCTTTGGTACACCGTTCGGTTCTGTCAGCCTGGACATCACTCATGCGAAAGCAGAGCTGGGCGTTCAGCAGAGCGGAAACGCCACCTCTTCCGGAGAGAGTTACCGTCTGAGCTACAGCAAAAATATTGCTGAGACGGGCAGCAATTTCTCTCTGGCAGCGTATCGATTTTCTACCAGTGGTTATCTGGATTTTATGACCGCTATGCAGACCCGTGACGCCATTAGCGACGGTGAAGAAGCGAATAACATTCGCCGGACCAAAAATCGCTTCACCCTTACGGCGACGCAGAATTTGCCGGAATCGTGGGGGCAGTTTTATGTGAGCACCTCTGTCCAGGATTACTGGAACAGCGAGGGGCGTGATAAACAATATCAGTTTGGTTATAGCAATTTCTGGAAGCGGTTAAGTTATGGCATTAGCGCCAGCCGTAGCTACTCAGCGACAGGTACGGCGCAGGATACTGTCATGCTGAATTTCAGCTTGCCGTTAGGAGAGTCGTATCGCGCGCCACAAGGAAGGCTCAGCTACACCAATGGCAGCAATGGGCGTGACAGCTGGCAGGCTTCTGTGAGTGGGACCTCGGGCGAAGACAATCAATTCAGCTACGGTGTGACTGGCACTACCGCCAATCAGGGAGTTGGGAGCAGCGGATCCCTCAACGGACAGTACCGTACGCGGGTGAGTACGCTAAACGCAGGTTATAACACTGGCAGCCACTACAGCAGCTTGTCGGCAGGCATGAGCGGCACGGTAATTGGGCACGCTGGCGGGCTAACGCTATCGCCCTATCAGGGGGATACCTTTGCGCTGGTGGAGGCCAAAGGTCTGGAAGGCGCACGAGTCAACAACTACAGCGGGATCCGTATTGATGGAAACGGCTATGCAGCAGTGCCGTATCTTACGCCGTATCAGTTCAATGAGATAGCTATCGATCCCAAAGATACAGATATCAATATTGAGCTCGAAAGTACATCGCGGAAGGTCGCGCCGCGCGATAAATCGATTGTAAAAGTAAGCTATAACACCCGGAAAGGCACGCCGGTGCTAATCACTGCCAGCCAAAACGGCGAACCCCTTCCTTTCGGCGCGGAAGTATTGGACAGCCAGGGCAAGCTGGTCGGCTATGTCGGTCAGGGCGGGCAAATTTACGCCCGCGTTGAGAAAGATGCCGACACTCTGACCGCTACCTGGAGTGGAGCCGGTGAGCAGAAATGTAAGGTGAGCTATCGGCTGATCCCTATGGATAAAAGCGTGAAAGCGCAGGCGCTTCAGCAGTTCACCTCCATTTGCCATCGCTAAGTAGAGAGGAGCGGATTATGTGGAAATTCATTCTATTATGGCTGGTGGCGCTGATACTTTGTAGCTCTAAGGCGATGGCGGCTTGTGCATTTAACGTCACAGGCGATTTTGTTCAAAGTGCTATGCAGCAGTATCAGATGCCTATTGGGCGAAATATTATTTCAGTATCTCCGGATATGCCTGTGGGCACTGAAATATATCGACAATCGATAAATATATCGTCTGCACCCGCATTTTCTATTATTTGTGATACATCCGCTCAGTTTTATCGATACTACGATTATCTATATCTGCCGCAGGCTGCCTCTTCGGTAGTCATTCCTGGAAAAAAAGGCACCATATATGAAACAGGAGTAAAAGGTGTTGGGATTATGTTCTGGTACAGTGCGAATGGGTTTCCTTATAACCGCTCGACCACTTGTGCCGCTCTAAATTGTAATTCAAATGGAGAGCCGGCTTATTCAGACTTTTCTTTATATAAAATCGGCGACATTGAACCCGGTATCATTCAGGCCAGCAATTTACCTGTAGCCCGGTATTCTATGGGACAAACGCAGGCAGATGCTGTAGCCTTAGCCGCTATCACTTTAAGCGGAAGCATCAGCGTCACTGTACCGACCTGCCAGTTAGCTGAATCCAGACAAGTGGTATGGATGGGAAATAAAAAGGCCAGTGATTTTTTGTCGAAAGGTTCTGTAACAGAATGGAAAGATGCCAGTATCCGGTTGATTAATTGTCCAACCTTTTACGGGAATACCGGGGGGCTTGGTTCAGTAGGAACCTGGAACGGGAGCACACTGAATGCCAGCAACACGGACATCCGTAATACCTGGACACTGACGTTGATGCCGAATACTGGCATCACGGAGGCGAGCAGCGGCATTATGTCGATCGACAGTAGCCCCGAAAGTGCGACGGGCATTGGTATTCAATTAGCGAAAGCACAAAATGAAAGTAGCATATTGAATCTTTCGGCAGCCTATTCCGGAAACTTCCCCTCCGATGGCGCGGCAACTATTACCATTCCATTGTTTGCTCGGTATATCCAGACCGGGGAGGGTATTTCGACCGGAACGGCAAATGGTCTGCTGACTTATTTTATTGAGTATAAATAACCCCTCAATAATTTGTGAATTATAAAGGTGATAATAGTGCGAAAAATTATTTTTGCGTTGTGTTTGTTGCTGGGCGCGAGTTATGATCTGATGGCTGCCTGCGCATTAAGTCCCAACGCGTCTTTCCCCGTGAGCGAAATGGCACAACAGCAGGTCCCCTTTGGGCGCTCAATTATTTCTGTACCGCCTGATGTACCGGTGGGTACAGAGATTTATCGTCAGACTATCTATCTTTCTCCAGCACTGCTCGCAAATGTAGCCTGTGACAGTGCGGGACAATTTTCGTTTTTTTACAAATACAGAACATTACCTCTGCCTGCTTCATCGGTGACGCTCGGCAGTAAATCTGGAATAGTCTATGAGACGGGCATTAAAGGGATTGGGATTATGTTTTGGTACAGTGCAACCGGATTTCCTCTTTCGCTGCAGGGTACATGTACTAATGCAAGCTGCTCGGGGGCATTTAGTTTCCAGTCAGATTTTTCACTCTTTAAAATTGGTGACGTTGAACCCGGAGTCATTCAGGGAAGTAATTTGCCAGTCGCCCGTTATTCGGTTGGACAAAGTCAGACGAATGCCGTCGATATGCTTGAGGTTGCCTTGAGCGGTAGTATCAGCATTACGACGCCGACCTGCCGGCTTGCCGAACCCAATAAAGTTGTGCTGATGGGGAATGAAAGCATTAATAGCTTCAGCGGTAAAGGCTCCGCTGCGGGCTGGAAAGATGCAAGCATCCAGTTGATTAACTGCCCGACGTTTTATGGTAACACCGGGAATCGAGGCTCTGCAGGAACCTGGACCGGCTCGACGGTAAATGGCAGCAGCACTTTGATTTATAACAGCCTGACGTTAACGTTGATGCCAGCTAATGGCATTGTGGATGCCACTAAGGGCATCATGGCGATTAATACCACAGAGCCCAATAGTGCCAGCGGCATCGGTATTCAGTTGGTCACTAATCAAAGTAGCGTCACGCCCGCGGCATTGGGAACTTCTACAACCACTGTATTACCGACGGATGGGACTGCGGCGTTTACCTTCCCACTGTTTGCCCGATATATCCAGACACTGGATAATGTCTCAGCCGGTTCTGCGAATGGGATGTTGACCTATACGGTTGAATATAAATAAGAAGAACAAAGATGGTGCCTGTAAGCCCATCTTTGTTGCCAGCGAAACAGTTAAGGCAGCAAAGCAATATTAAGCGATATCTCGGAAAGTGCTTGTTGAACCGGGCGACTGTCTTTATCACCTATAATTGGTTCAATTTCCAGTGTTGCCGTCAGGTGCTTTCCGCTTACGGGTTGGCTACTTCGCACTGGCTGGAAGATATCGCCAGGAAGGAGCGAGAGCTGATCGCTGTCCCCTCCAGAGAGTGCGCCATTGCGACTCATCCTTTGAAGTTGTACTGGGTTGCCGTCCAGTAACGCCTGTCGGATAGAGATCTTTAGAAAACTGTCTGTGTGTCCCCAGCTAAATGCCGTTCCCCGCGCGAGCCCGTTTATGCGTAGCCGCATTGCCCGACTTAGAGTGCAGTCAGCATTGAGAGTGATGGTTTTGCTTCCCGCGCTCAGCACGCCACTTCTATCTTGCAGTTGCCCACGGCTGCTTTTGCCAAAGTCGAGATGTCCACTGCCTGCGCTAACGGCACAGACAGGTAATTTAGGCTGTGGATAACCCTGAATGTCTTCCCCATGCGCCGGTTGCAATGCCAGGATTGCTGCCAGAATGACTCCCGTTTTCTTGGCCGGGACGAATATGAGACTTATCATGCTGCGGTATCCGTTATTTTTCATCCTTTTTTTCCTGTCTGGAGGCATTCGCCATTTAGGGTTTCATACAAGCCTGCTGCATCGCCCGGTTCTTCAGGAAGGTTGTTCAGTGCGACGCTGCACTCTTTTGTTTTCAAATCAATGATGACCACCATTCCCGGTTTGGCGTCAGGCAGGAAAATATTGCCGTCATCATCAACCACCGTAATAAAGGTGCCCGAGCGATCATAAACAGACGCACCTGACGGCAGGCGGCTTCCACCGGAATTGCGCACGTTGACCAGCACGCGGCGCGTCGAAACGGTATCAAAACTTACCTTGCTCACTGAGCCACGCGCAGGAGCGACTTCCTGTGTGCCGTTCATCACGTCCGCGCGCTTACCGAGGCTGCGGGTGTCAACTTCCACCATTGCTTTATTCCAGCCGGTGAGGGAAGGAATGACCGCGTAGCCATTATTGTCCGTCCAGACCGGTCCAGCGGGGGTTTCCAATCTCACGCCGGATTTGTTCCCGACTTGTGCAATGCCAAATGTATCTCGAACCTGATAGGGCGCGAGGGTGACTCCATGGCCGTGTGCGACGATGCTTCCGATGGCTTGCATGCTCAGGCTACGTGAGTTATCGGAATCAGCAGATAGGCTGCCGTTGAGGTTGCTCCAGCGAGACACGGCACTGAAGGTACCGGTGGCTGAATTTTGCTGGCGATCCTCATCCCGGCTGACAGCAAGGCTCCAGTTACGATCCTGGCTTAAGCGCTGAGAGAACTGGCTGCCGTAGCGGTAGCCGTCGCGGCTGTGGCTGACAAAAGATCGCACAGAACTCTGATTACCCAGCGGGAATTGCAGTGTGACGTACACGCGATCGTCGCGACCGTAGTAACTCCCGCTTTCATTGCGGGAGGCGTTGACGTTTAGGGTGGCACGACTGAACTGGCGTCCCCAGCTCAGCTGCGTCCAGGTCGTGTCATCGCCCTGAGTTCGGGTGCTGCGTCCGGCCGAGAAACTAAGGCTACCTAGCCAGTCCTGAGTCCAGGTGATTCCAGCGCCATACTGATTTTTATTGCGGACGTAGTGATCGCTTTCATGCAGTTGTGCCTCACTGAATTCACGGTATCCGTTATCCTGATGAGAGGCGTTAAGCGTCAGAGAGAGGTTCTCACTAATCGGCTGGTTAATGTTGAGCGATGTTTGCGCCCCTTTATTATCACGAGACGATGCACGGGCTAAGGTACTTTGCAGTATGGCGCTGGTTCGCCAAAGAAAAGTGGAGCTTAATGACGTGCTCACAGCCTGATAATTCTCAGCCCACATCCCACCAGCCAATAGCGCTGAGCGTTCTGATAACTGAAAACCTTTAGAGGCGACTGCGACCATTGGCCGGCTGTTTACACCTTTCTGGTCGTAGCCGCCCACACCCCAGGTCACGCCCGGTGTCACCATCATGCCATCACGTGCATAAGCCGAAGCGGGGACGACAAAGCTTCGTTTACTGCCATCGGTGCCGTTAACGTTGACGGTCAGGTCCGTGCGGGTGTTGAGCAGTGAAAATCCGCTCAGTTTAAACGGGCCTGCCGGAACCGTGGTGTGGTAAATCGGGACACCCAGTTGACGGACTTCAACCACAGAAGTGGTATCGGCAATGCCAGATACTACCGCCACGCCGCTTTTCGGATACAGCGCCTGCTCTGGTGTCATTTGAAATCCGATGACCTGGCCAATGCCGAACAGCCCGCCGTTGAGCGGCACCTGTCCCGCCTGAAGGGTGCTTTTAAGAGCAGGGAAGGTGCGCTGTAGATATGCGTTTTGATAATCCGTTTTGGTTTCATCCCCGTAACGGTAAACGCTTTGATTGCTGCGCACGACCCAATCACCGGCGTTGAACCCGGCTTCGGTTTGTACCTGCCAGTAGTTCATTCGACTGTTCTGGCTCTGGCTGCCCATGTATTGAGTGCTGTAGTTCAGCAGTGCGGCGGCACCGTCGTGTTGCCATTGCGTCGCATCCGCTGCGGGATCTAGGGCTTCCTGTGGCACAACAAGCGTCAGTCGGGCGTCAGCCGGTTCGGCCTGTACGGTAAACTGTGGCCAGGTCTGGCTCAAATCCACGCAGGAAGCGAGGGGTTCGCTTCCGATTTCATTCGGGACGGCAGCAGGCACTTTCAGACCGGCCTGACGAAGCAAAGCGAGATCCGGGCAGAGATGACCGTCCTCATTAAAACGAACAGCCAACCGTCCTCTTTCCTTGTCGTTAACCTTAAGCGCAACCACGCTGGTGCCCGGTGGGAACACATCTCCGCGCTGAAAACGTGTGGCAAGCCCGGCGTCAAGCCCCTGGGTTTTCAATGCTCCCGTATCAAATATGACGTCATCAGCAAATGCAAAGCCGATACCCTGAGCCATTAACAGGGAAGGAAGTAATACTGCCAGCACTGTTTTACGGTGTATGGAACCGCTCCGCCCGCGAAGGTGAAGTGAGGAAAGTTGTATGTTGGCAGGCACAGAAACTCCGTAAGGAATTGCATCCTTGGTGAAAACCGGCCCCTGACGGGGCCGGACTGCTAAAGGTAAACCAGTTGAATGGTTGCCAGACCATCCAGATCGATCTCGCTGGTTAAATCGAGAGCCGAACCTTTGTTCAGTGCGGCAGCGATATTGAGATTTCCGGTAAGGGTGGTGAAGGCCACAGGCGTGGTGGTACCAGAGAGCGCCACAGACGTAGTGTATTGCGGGTCAAACCACAGGCAACTGATCGGCCCGAGTTCCCAATTGCTGCCATTATCAGCAGAGCGAATGCCAACATAGCCTCCCGCACCATCAACGGAGAGACCCAGATTGGACACGTTCATTTCATAGGCGCCGATTCCTGTCGAACCGGTTAGCCCCAGCCCCAGAAGATTTAAATTTTCTGCAGGGACGCGGCCCACGATTTTACCTGTCGGGACAACCACAGAGTCTGCTCTGGCATCCACGGTTGTGAAAGCGACTTTAGTTGGAGAACTACAGGTGACTGAAAATACTAATGATTTTTCAGGAAGTAAGGTGAAATCATCCTTTTTAACTCTTGCTGCGGGCATCGTGCCGAAATCAAAGGTGGCTCCGCCAGTAATGGTGGGCACACAGGCTGGAGGAATAATCTCGCCAATGACTTTTATATCCAGGTTGTCATCCGCTGCCATAACCTGGCCACAGGTAAGGGCAAGCAGTGCGACGGCGGTCATTTTCAGAATAGACTTCATTGTTATCTCCCTTAACAGAGGTGATTGAGCGCCAAAATCAGATGTAATAGATTTGAATGTTGGCGAGGCCATCGAGGGTGATGGATTGGGTCAAATCCAGCTCAGAACCTTTATTGATCGCCGCCTGTACTGAAAGGGTGCCGGTCAGGGTGGTCAGCGCAACTGGCGTCAGCGTGCCCGGGGCGGCCCAGGATCTGTAGTAAATTGTTTGCGCCAGCCAGAATGTGCCTGATGAAGGCGCTTCCCAGTCACCGGTGATAGTGGGTTTGCTTGCCACAATAGTTGTTACGGTATTGCCATCTGCTTTTACCGATCCGGGCTCCATCCACATGGCCCAGGCCCCGATATGAGCGCCGTTAGAATCGCCCAATCCCAAGCCAGAAGTCACACCCGAAGCGTCAACCGTGCCCCCATTTGCGGCCCATTTTTTCCCTGTGAGAGCAGCTACGCTGTCTGCCCGCATATCGCTGACGGTGAGAGCCACTTGGGTGGGGGCTTCACAGCTTACGCTGAGGTTGGCGGTTTTCACCCCCAGCATCGTGTAGTCGTCCGTTGCCAGGGTTTCTGCTTTGATGGTGCCGTAATCAAAGACGGCGCCGCCGCTGACCGCGACGGTACAGGCCGATGGGACAATCTTGCCGATCACTTTTACATCGATACTGTCCCCGGCGGCCATGGCCTGATTCGCGGTTAAGGCGAGGGCCACAGCGATGAGCGTTTTACAGGCTGTGTGTTTCATCGAAATTCCTTGTCTTAAAGAGTGATTGCAGCGAGCGGCCCTTCTTCCCGCAATGATTGAGGGAAGAAGGTCATCGTTCGTATCAGAGATAAACCAGTTGGATCGTGGCCAGACCATCCAGATCGGTGGTGGTAGTAAGGTCCAGTTCAGAACCTTTGTTTAGCGCGGCAATCGCTTTCAGGGTGCCCGTTAACGTGGTAAAAGCGACAGGAGTGGTGGTGCCAGATTTCGCAACCGCCGTGGTGTATTGCGGGTCAAACCACAGGCAATTGATCGGCCCGATCGCCCAGCTGCTGCCGTTGTCGGCGGAGCGGATACCCACATAGCCGCCCGCTCCGTCAACGACGAGTCCCTGATTGGAGACGTTCATTTCGTAAGAGCCAATATTAGCAGTACCGCTCTGGCCCAGGCCCAGCAGGTTCAGACTCTCGGCCGCGATATTGCCAAATTTTTTTCCAGCAGGCACGACGACCGAGTCGGTACGGGCATCGGTGGTTTTGAAGGCGACTTTGGTCGGAGAAGAGCAGACGACGGAAAACGTTAAGGATTTCTCCGCGAGGATGGTGAAATCATCCTTCGCAAGCCTGGCGGCAGCGATGGTGCCGTAGTCAAAGGTCGCCCCGCCGGCCAGGGTCGGGACGCAGGCCGGGGGAATAATTTCCCCGGTGACGACAATGTCAACATTATCGTCAGCGGCGAAGGCCTGGCAGGAGGCCATCGCCAGCAGCGTTGCGGCAGTCAGCGTATGTACTTTTTTCATTGCAATATTCCTTCCCGGGGCCATGGCTGGCCAGAAATCAGATGTAATAGATTTGAATGTTGGCGAGGCCATCGAGGGTGATGGATTGGGTCAAATCCAGCTCAGAACCTTTATTGATCGCCGCCTGTACTGAAAGGGTGCCGGTCAGGGTGGTCAGCGCAACTGGCGTCAGCGTGCCCGGGGCGGCCCAGGATTTGTATTGCCCTGTTTGCGCCAGCCAGAATGTGCCTGTTGTAGGCGTTTGCCAGTCGCCGCTTATAGCAGGAGTAGTTGTTGTAATTGGTGTTACGCTATTGCCATCTGCTTTTACCGTTGTGGGCTCCATCCACATAGCCCAGGCCCCGATATGAGCACCGTTAGCATCGCCCAATCCCAAGCCAGAAGCCACGCCCGAAGCGTCAACCGTGCCCCCGTTTGCAGCCCATTTTTTCCCTGAGATAGCAGCTACGCTCTCTGCCCGCATATCGGTGGTCAGTAAAGCCACTTTGGTTGGCGCTTCACAGGTCACGCTGAGGTCGGCGGTTTTGACCCCCAACATCGTGTAGTCGTCCGTTGCCAGGGTTTCTGCTTTGATGGTGCCGTAATCAAAGACCGCACCGCCGCTAACCGCGACGGTACAGGCTGAGGGTACGATTTGCCCGATAACCTTCACATCAAGACTGTCCCCGGCAGCCATGGCCTGGCTGGCAGAAACGGCCAGCGCTGCGGCAATTAGCGTTTTATAAAAAACTGTTTTCATACCACTTTCCTTTTTTGATGATCCTTCAACTGCTGTGGCTGAAGGTGCGAAGTCCGACACGCTCTGCGAAGCCTGTCGGTTATCCTTGCCCCGAAGAGAATCAGTGCGCTACGGAGGCTAAATAGGTATCCACGGAGTAGCCCCAGGTTGTGGCAGGTGAAATCTGAACCTGGTTCGGGTTGCCCAACGTTTTACCCGCAGAAGGGGTCAGTGTGAGATGTTCTCCGGGCAATATGTAGCTTTGCGGCAGGGTCAGATCGGTACCTTCCGGCAAGGCTTTGACGGCCTGCGCCAGTCGGACGACATACTGTGAATCGTTGCTCACCATCAGCTTACCGCCCTCCACTTTCCAGCTCAGACGTTTCCATGGCGCTTCATCTTTCGGCAACCCCGCAGGGCGAATCAGCACCGGCAGATTTTGGCTGACGCTCATTCGGACTTCGTTTTTGCCTTTGTTCTGTGGCGGAATGCCGCTAAAAATGACCCGGCGTAGGCGCTCCGTTTTCAGCGGTTGCCTGGAGGCAAGCACAAAGCGCACTTTCTGCGTCTTACCGGCATCAACGCGAATGGCCGGAGGAGAGACCAGCAGCAACGTTTCGTTATCCTGACTGATACCCTGAACAGTGGTAGTGAGAAGCATCGGGAAGCTGTCGGTGTTGGTGACATTCATCGTGCCTTCACCGTTTTGCTCTTCGATAATGACCACCGATGATTCCGGTACCATCCCGGTGGCATTGACCCCACAGGAAAATAACAGGCACAATCCCGGCAGGATGAATTTTGATATTGTATTAGACATGATTATCTCGAGGGGTTATTGAAGCGATGTGTATTTGTATGGTTTATGAAAATCAATGTGATAATTTATTTAGTGGTTGCGGTTTAACGTAAATATAAATCTGTGAAAATCGTTTGCTCGGTGCATTTTTATTTACACCCTTAAAGTAATGGTTGTTTTTAAATGGCACGATAATGTTTTTTGATCATGCTTCATAAGTTATTAAGGGGATCTTACAAAGATAAATACTTTAATATCAAATTTTACCTACCACTAAGATAGGTTGGCTATTAACTAGTTTTTTTTGGTTAAAAACACCAGTTGGTTGTTTTGATATGGTTTAATATTCTGATTTTGACGTGGGTAAGTTTTGTATTGGGAATTTTTCAATGTGGTAAAACAATATATCTACGAAGAAAAAAAACACGACAGGTGATTTTTTATTGTTTTTTAACATCTTTGATACATTTATTTATTTTTGATTAACGTATTTGAAATCAAATCTATGAAGGAAAGCTAACTGGCTTTAACAACTGAAGATTGTATCTAATCCTGGGGGCAGGTCAAAGGTCGAGAGTGATGCCCACATTGAAGCTTAATGTACACCAGAGAGATGAAGTGAAATCCAGAACGAAAGCCTATAATCTTACAGATAATGCGGGTTTATTTTAACCTGCCTGCTATCTCAGGAAGTTCGTTAGAAAGGTTAGTGTTTAAAAAAGCTCACCTTAAGAGTATCCTTGTATGAACATACCAATCATGAAGATAGGCGAGCAAGTGGCCAGTGAACTGACGGAAAAAGATCTACTAGATAGTGGTTTTTCGCGTAAGCAATTATCTCGTCTGAAAGAGGTATTGAGCAGGAATGAAAATGCTGGCGAAACGCTTTCAACATTAGTGGATGATCTAAGTAAGCGTTTTTATGGTGGAGTGATTTGTCTGATGCTTATCCTGGCACCGCTGATTTTCCTTCCCGTCTTTTATACCCCCTCTATGCTGGTATATTACCTACCTGTTGCAGCTTTTGGCGTTATTGCAGTCTGGTATCTCATACCGCTAGGCCTTTCATGGAAAGCGCATAAGATTATGAAAGGCCGGTAGCGGGCTCACTGCGTTCTTTCGTTACTCTGCAACTGGTAAAGAGTGTGCCCAATTTTGGCGCCTTTCAACGTTGCTCCGGCGCCCTTAATCGCCAGAGCCGTCCGACTCATGGTGTTTACCTGTCTCATGAAGTCCGGGGCGAGATAACGGTACAGACGCCAGGCATCGGGCTTCAGAGTGAGTTTGAACATGCCATAATAGGACGTACTTAGATCTACCATCTGATAAGCAAGTAAACCCACTTTGCGGTCAAAGCCCAGAAATTCTGCCGAACCTTCAAAGCCATCACGCATAAAATTGATGGGTGACGCCTTTCCCGCCAACTTCTGGACACTCTCTGCTGCTGAAGATACGCCATTAAGTACCAGCGTTGCGCCAGCTATGATCCCAAGCATATTTCCGACCGGAACGGATGAGGCAATAACTCCAATACCGCCTGCAACCTGCAAACCGGAAATGACTACACCGATAAAATCGATGGCATAACCAAAGTATTTACCATTCTCTTCATAGATCCTGACTGATGCCGTGAGAACAGACTCACCTGTTCTGAGCATTCTGTCCTGAATCTTCAGATTATTATTTTCCTCGCGAATATTCTGGATACACAGCTGACATTCCTGTTCCGTCGCGCCATTCCTAATGGTTGCCAGTTGATATTTTCCAAAATCACGCACATTGTCCTGAAAACGCATGCGTGTCAGAGCATCTTTAATATGAAATCCCGATACAGCGAGCGCTGTATTCATTAGTTGATTCACTTCTAATGAGGCCATTGTCAGGAAATAGCCAGAAAAGCGATTACCACCTGTATAGATATCCAATTCCTTCCCTCGAATCGTAATAAAACTGAGAACATAGGGTAGCACATGCATTTCGGACAGCCGTTATAACAGTATCCCTTGCTGCCAGCTACCTATCAAAATATTTTAGTGCATTAGCCATTTCATTCTTCCTTCAGCCCTGGCAAACCATCACACATCTCCTGCAACTCATTAAACATCCTTGCCACATGGAAGCCATCGCACACCGAATGATGCACCTGCACTGCGAGCGGCAGCAGCACTTTTCCATCCTGCTCGTAGTATTTTCCAAACGTGAACATAGGCGAAAAGAAGTTCTTCATGTGCGCAATGTTCATATTAAAGTTGGTAAACGTTACCCACGGAATAGACGACACAAAAAAGACGTTTTCCCGGGACTCTTCCTTAGGCCAGTAGGAAAGACTATTTCCATAGCGGGCCGTATCTTCTGCATACGTGTTCTGGAAGTGATGAATATTGCCGTCATAATGGCTCCACAATGACGAAAAGGTCTCCGTTTCGGGGTGGAAAATGGTGTAGCTGGGATGAACTTCATTCCATATGACAAGCTCATTGTCCTTCATGGCCATACGGAACTCAGGATGCCGGTTCATGATGTTAGACAGGAGAAAAATGATCGTCGGGTAAAACTTCCAGCCCACCGCTTTGATATGTTTTCGCAGCGCGGTAATGTCGATGAGAACGGTTTGGTTAATTGTGCATTCAGCAAATGACTGGAAGACTTCAAAATGCTCCTTCCTTGGCCAACGAGATAAATCAACAGGCGTATACTCCGGGGCTGTTTTTTTCATTATTTAACCTTTGATTATCAACCGTCTACGTGATTTTGGGCCAGAAACAACCGGACAACCATTTCAACCGTATCTAATCTTCCTGTCAATCTCAGCCTGGGGCTTTCCGAACAGGTATCCCTGCACGAGATCGCAGCCAAGTGCCTGAAGCCGTTCAAGCTGCGCTTCAGTTTCAACACCCTCTGCGATGACCCGCATGTTGAGGCTCTTCGCCATGCCGGTAATCAATTTAACGATATTAAGGGCATCATCCTGCGTGGATATCGGATTCACAAAAGATTTATCTATCTTAATTTTATCAAAATTCAGTTCACTCAGTCGTGAAAGCGAGGAATATCCCGTTCCGAAATCATCGATGGAAATTTTTACGCCCAGTGCCCGGAGCTTTTTGAGAATAGTGATCGGCATGTTGCTGTCACTGAAGAGCGAAGACTCTGTTACCTCTAGCTCAAGTCGGCTGGCCGGTAGCCCTGTCTCTTTCAGGATGGACTGCACCATCGCGGTAAACGATTTCGTGCCTAGCTGAACGGGGGAGACGTTCACCGAGATCCTGGCCGGCACCGCCCAGGACACCGCTTCCCGGCAGGCCATCTCAAGCACCGACTTGCCGATCTCATTGATCATCCCCGTTTTTTCAGCGACGGAAATAAAATAATCTGGCGCGAGTATCCCTTTCACCGGGTGTATCCAGCGAATAAGCGCTTCATAGCCGTAAATTTCATTGCTGAATGAATCGACAATAGGCTGGTAATAGACAACGAATTCATTGTGATCGATCGCCAGAGCCATATCATGTTCAAGGGTTCTGCTTTCCTGCAGTCTTTGCAGCATCCACTGCCGGAAGACCTTGATCTGCTGCGAACCTTCTTTTTTTGCCTCGTAGAGCGCCAGATCGGCAAATTTATAAAGGTAATCAGAGCGTCGTTCATTATCAGATAAAACGATACCCACGCAGGTGGCAATTTTTATCAGCTGGTTATTAATCGTATAGGGCTGGCTGATATGATCGCTGATTTCTTTGGCGCGCGAAACGGCGGCGGTTTCCGTGAGTCCGCTGGAGAGAAGGGCGAATTCATCGCCGCCCAAACGGTAAAACGTATCCGTTGCGCTGCTCATCGAGGTCAGCCGTCGGGACACCTGATTCAGCAGCAAATCTCCCGTATCATGGCCATAGGTATCGTTGACCTCTTTGAAACGGTCTAAATCAAATAACATTACGGTGACGGGGACGTGGTTTTTATCTGCCTGAAGATTAATTTTGTTGAGATCGTCCCAGAAGAAAAGGCGGTTTTTCATGCCGGTGAGGGAGTCATGATAAACATCATACTCCAGCTTCGAGTTCTGAATTTGCAGCTTTTCTTTTGATATTTGAAGCTCGTCAGCCAGGCTCTTAACCTGCATGTGTGCTTTCAGAATATTTTTATTCTGGTAGATCATTAAGAAGCCGAGAATAAAGCTTAAAATCACCAGGAGCAATGAAAGTGCCGAGTAGATATAATACAGTATCTGTATTTTCTTATTGGATTCGTTAACTGTGTTAATATCTTTTGTTAATGCCGTGGCAGAAAGCTGGCTTAGCGGTGCATCAAGTTCATGCATATTTGTCAGGTATGCTTTTAACGCCGGGTGGCTCATATTTTCAAGATGGCTATCCAGATAGGCCAGTATGTTTTCTAAGCGTAAAGCGAGTTCCTGATGCGTTTTATCGCTGTCAATGTAGCGACCTAAATCGCCCCCCTTCATTAAATCGCCCTGACTGAGCATAATTTCGAGACGCATGCGGACCTGGTCTATCGTAACGTCATCGGTATCGGTTGCGTATAGACCAAGCCATGATTCAAAACGGTAATACTCTGATACCAGTTGTGCCACGGACCAGGACTCAGTGTATTGAGTCAGTTTTTGCAATTCTTGCTGACGATCATAAACAAGGTATGCAATATATCCTGTCGTGATAAAAAGAGAAAAAATGATACCAACCAGTATCCTGTTCATTATGTTCTCCTGAACGACTACTCAATCTTCATTTTGCTTACCTGCCATGCTGATCGTGAGTAATAAATCTGATTATTCAACTCAGGAAGACTGTCATAGGGGTATACAATGAACGATGGGCCTTTATCGCGGATGCGCATATATTCGCCATTGACCTTTAAGGCAAGGATGGCGTTGTATTTTTTAAAGTCGCTGAGAGGGATGATGGTTGAGTAATCATTGAGCGCAATAACATTCACGTTCGTACCTTTTGCACCCACATAATCCATGAGCTTGCTCATGGGGACACCCTCAAACTTCGTACGACCGTTATACCAGGGGGAGGTTGTCTCGAAACTCACGACACCCAGTTTTTCAAGGCTGGCGAGATCAAACACTGCTTTTCCATTTTCATTGGTATTTTCTATATTACCGGAAATCGTTAAAATGGGTTTACCAACTGGTTTTGGCAGGTCGCCAGCCCAGGTTACACTCTGTACCAGACAGCATAACAGCAGTAGGGTTAATCGCATTTTGACCTCCACCTTTTAACAGAAGTATAAGAATTATAATTTAGATATCACACGAGTTGATATATTTTGTTGGGAAGTCAGGGGTTTTATCGTTTTTATTGATGTGATATCAATGAAATCAATCAGTTAAGTGGCTTGGGTGACAGAGTGTTTGATACCCAAGCGACACTTAACTTTTTGATAAAAGCTAAAATTGCGGGCATAAATGCTCTGTTGATTAAAAAATAATCGCTTTAATTGAGGGATATTATCTTCCACGACAATTATGGGGTGTTCGTGGCGTTTTGACGCGCGAATCTGGAGACCAAATACGTGCTCCGGTTGTGTCCGTTGTTTCAGGATGATGACAAGGGAGGACACGAACATTCCGACTGTGCGTGTCCCCTACCACTTGCCTTACTTCAGGTCCTCCCGGATGGCTTACGCCGACTTGCCCCTTTCGCTATGCTGGCAAACACTGCGTCCCGGTAGATCCACGCGTGAACCAGTGCGGCAGAAAGATGGACCAGCACCACGGCAAAAAGCAATTTTGCCAGAAGGCTGTGGGCGTCGTGACACCAGGCATACAGTGCTGGACTGGTCGGGACAATCGCCGGCAGGTTGACGCCATCAAACATCACAATCGGCAGGCCCGCTGCCGACAGCTGCGCCCAGCCCAGCAGCGGCATTGCCAGCATTAACCCATATAGCATCCAGTGTGATGCCTTTGCGGCAAGCACCTGCCAGACGGGCAAATCGGCAGGAAGTGGGGGCGTCCGGCTCAGAAGTCGGTTGACCAGACGAACCAGTGCCAGCAGTAAAATGGCGATACCCAGCGGCCGGTGCAGATCGATTAACCAAATCCGGTGATGTAACGACGTCATCATCGCGGCACCGATGAACAGCATGGCCAGGATCATCACCGCCATCAGCCAGTGCAGGCTTCGCGCCAGGGTATTGAAATGCTGCGGCGCGTGCTCTCGCCTATCTTTATTTGAGCTCATTTTACCTCCTGCTTTTGCACGGCTTCGGTGGCTTTGCCGTAGCCGATTTCCCGCTCACGGCGGCTGAAAGAGTGGGAGTAGGCAGCGGAGCGGGCGTTTAAGATGGGATCGTCAGACACCGCAACGCCTGCAGGAACGACAGAAGGGTCAAAGTTAACGTCGCGGCACGCGCCTGTGGATTGTGCTTCGACGCGCGTCACTTCGAGCGTACCGGCCACCCTCTTTTTGCGATCGTCAGGCCATGGCTGGGAAGGGTCATCCACCGGATCGCCCGGCTGTGCGAGCTGCAAAACGTAATCCCAGTAGAGTGGCTTCTGCGCCAGGCGCTGACGCAGGTTTTCGAACAGGAAGTTGTCATCGGCTTTTTGTCGTTGCTCATCGCTTATCGACAGGAAAGGCTCGTGCGGACGCATCATCCAGCGAACGGCTTGACGTTCCCCCTGCGCGTTCACAAGGTAAAAGGCGTTAATGCTGTAAAAGGTTGCGCCCGCGAAGCTGCCGGGGGCGGGTTTTTGTGCCGCCCATTTAAGGTATTTCTCCGCCTCCGGGTACGCTTTTAAAAAGTCTTTGAGACGCTGCGGATCCGGTTTCCCGGTGGACGCATCAACGGCCGTGGCTTTTCGCAAGGCCAGAAAACCTTCCGGGCTGTGCGTGGCGAAGAAAGGCTCGTTGTTCATCGCCATTCGCCATTGTTGCTTGTCATCTGTCTTCAGCAGCAGCGCCATGCTCAGGGTTTTGGTCGTACTATCCGGGGCATGGGGATCGCCAGTACCAATAGAGAATCGGCCCACCACGGGCACTTCCTGCTGCGAGAAGAGGCGGGAGGTTGAAACGGAATCCGCCGAGCCGTTTGGCGTAAAGGTGCCGGCAAAGCAGATGCCTTTTCCATGCGCGCGGCGAAAACCCGGCGGGAAGGGTTTCGGTGTTTCACCCACCAGTGCCTGGCTGACCGTGCGTGACCCAAGCCAGCCCGCCGTCCATGCAAAAGCAGATGCCAGCGTACCGGCGACAACGGCGATCGCTGCCAGCGCGCCCCAGGTTTTTTTGGACCTCAAATCCAGTTTCGACATAGACGTTTTTCCAGAACAAAATATCTTCACCTGTCATGCGCAACGTGTTGCGCGTGACAGGCGTTAATACAGTGGCGAATATGGCTCGAGTATAGGAACTAAGGGGCGTAAAGAAAGAATATCACGAAAAGTTTAAACCTTTCCGCTGCAAAAAAGACCGGGTTACTCATCGTGGCGGAAGTTGTGACCGAGTGGTTACCCAGCCATAAAGAGTGGCGAAACAGGTAGGCGATGGCAGAAAATGTAAATAATGAACAGAAGGGAGTATGCGATATTATCGATGAGATCGTCAGTCAACGGTTTCAATCTGTGTCTGAATAATTGCCTGATTTAGGACGCTTCTTCCACTGGGAAGCGTCCACTTTTTTATATATTGAAAAATATATTTCTGATATTAAGCACCGCTTTTTCTGTACAGAAAGTCCTGGTTTTTCATCCATCAAATTTTCTCTTTTATTTGACGCCCACATCCCTGTGCTGAATAACGATTAATGTCCTACAGATGCGGCATCAACAACGCGAGAGGGTTTCGGTGCTAAAGCAATAGCAAAAGCAGCGATAAAGAATATGACGCCTATCGACATCATCAGATTATTGGTAGAAAGCATCATGCTTTGGCTGTTAACCATCTTGTCAAAAAGCTCCCTAACAAACTGCCCACCTTGCTGAGGCGCCGAGTTGATGTACTGTGAAAGATCGCCTGTCGGGTCAACGACGGACGCCAGCCTGTCATGCGCAATATAGCGCTGGTCTTGCCATGACGTCGTCACGAGCGATGTGGCAAACGCGCCTGATAACGTTCGAACAAAGTTCATTAACCCGGCCGCCGAGGGCATTTCCGCTTCATCTACCGAGCCCATTGCAAGCCCCGTAATCGGGACATAGTACAACGGCATTCCCACCCCCATGAATAACAAGGGGACACAGATGGACCAGTAGTCCATATCGGTCGTCGCATAGGCGCGCCAGAAGGTATCGAGACCGAGCCAGGCGCAGCCAAAGAAGATAAGAATGCGCGGATCGATTCTGTTGGAAAGGTTAGCGGCAACCGGAGAAAAGACCACCTGCAGAAGGCCACCCCAGGCCACCACAATCCCGGCCCATGTTGTTGTATACCCTAAGTTATATTGTAGCCACAAAGGCGTGAGGACATTCAGACCAAAAAAACACCCAAACGCAAGCGCGAGCACAAACATGCTGGCCGAGAAACCGCGATGGCGAAACACGCTGATATCGACAATCGGATGGTCAGCGGTCAGTTCCCAGATACAGAAACTCAAAAAACCTATGCAGGCCACAATCGCCAGAACCCATATTTCTTCTGAGGCAAACCAGTCAAGGTCTTTCCCTTCATCCAGCATGATTTGCAGTGCGCCAACCCAGATAACCAGTAAAACAAACCCAACGATATCAATAGCGTTATTAACCAGCTCATCTTCGAAGATTTTCAATACTGACCACGCCACGACTGAAAAAGCGATGGCCATTGGAACGTTGATGATAAACACCCACGACCAGCTGTAATGATCGCAAATCCATCCACCGAGAACTGGACCAATAACGGGCGCCAGCAACGTGGTCATTGCCCATAGTCCCGTCGCCTGCATGGATTTTTCTTTCGGGAAAATACGCAGCAGTAACGTTTGTGATAAGGCCATCAGGGGACCTCCTGCCATGCCCTGAAAAACTCGCATCAGCAGCAGCATTCCCAGCGAAGTGGAAAGGCCACAAAGCAATGAAAAAATACCGAACATGAACACGGAAATGGAGAAAACGCGCACGCCGCCAAACCGTGTGGTTAACCATCCTGAAAGCGGTACCGTAATGGCTTCAGCAACGGCATAGGCCGTGATGATCCAGGTGCCCTGGCTGGTGCCTGCGCCCAGGGCACCAGCCATATTGGGTTGAGTGACGTTTGCAATGGTCATGTTGAGCACGGCTAAAAAGTTCGCCATTGCAAGAACCAGGGCACCCACCCATAACATACCGCCCTTCAGCGAAGGAGGCTGGTTATCGATAACGAATGTAGACATAGCCCGGTTTCCGTTATTCACTTTTTAAATTAACTGTCGCTTTCATGGACAGCCCAACCCGCAGCGGATGTGCTGCAAGCTCGTCAGCATTGAGTTTGATGCGTACGGGTAAACGCTGAACAACCTTAATCCAGTTACCCGTTGCGTTCTGAGCAGGAATAACTGAAAACGCTGCGCCGGTTCCGCCATCAAAGCCTTCTACCGTTCCATGAAAAAGCACGTTATCGCCATACAGATCGCTTACCAGCTCCACTTTCTGCCCCACTTTCACATGCTGGAGTTGAACCTCCTTGAAGTTGGCATTGACGTGAATTTGCTGTACTGGCACCACGGACAATAACGGTGTGGAAGGTTGTACACGTTGCCCAAGCTCGACCTGGCGACGAGCAACCACGCCATCGACTGGCGAACGGATTACGGTTCTTTCCAGATCCAGTCTGGCCTGATCGCGCTTCGCTCTGGCAAGGACAACTTCAGGGTTGGTCTCGGTATCTGCGTTCTCAATCAGAACGGCATTCGCTTGTCTTGCACCCACCGCCGCCTGTTTTGCAGCATCTGCTTGCGCCACGGCGGCTTTAGCGGCATTCAGGTTTGCCAGAGCGGAAGCATAAACGTTTTGAATGCGCGTCAGCTCGTCGCCTGAAATCGCGCCTGTCTGCATGAGCGCCTCGCGTCGTTTGAGGTCAACCGTCGCGCGCTGGAAGTCAGCGTTTGCGGCATCAACCTGGGCCAGCAGGCGTTTTTGCTCTTTTTCATTAGCCACAACTTCTGCGCCGAGCTTTGTATCAGTGGCCTTATATCCATTTACTCGCCGAATGGACAGGTTCAGGTCTGCTTCCGCCTGATTAAGGGCTAGCTGCGCGTCGGTGGGATCCAGCTGGATCAGAACATCGCCTTTTTTTACCACCTGGGAATCCGTGACCAGGATGGCGCTTACCGTACCGGTAACGGCAGAAGAGAGTTGGGCTGATTCGACATCGGTATAGGCGTTATCGGTTTCAACATACCGGGAACCGACGAATTCCCACCAGGCAAAAGAGCCTGCACCAGCAAGCGCAATACTCATTGCAAGACAGGAGAACAAACGTTTTCTCTTTTTCTTTTTGATATCGGGTGATTCAATATTTTGATTTTCAATCGCTGCAGAATGACTCATTTTATTTCCTTTCTTTCCACTATTTAGTTATTAACCTGGTGTTAAATAATCACTGTTTGCTCGAGGTATATCCGCCGCCTAATGCGCGCGCTAATGCGACGTCAATCGTAAAGGCACGAGAATTAACGTCGGCTAATTTTCTGCGGGCAGCGACCAGCTCGTCTTCCGAGGATAAGACGTCAAGATAATCAGCAACTTTTCCTTCATACCTTTGTCTGGTAAGCGAATACGCTTTTTCTGCTGACGCGACTGCCGCCTGAGAATACAGCATCTCGTCTTTAAGAGAGGCTCTGCTGGTGAGCGCATCGCTCACTTCACGAAGTGCATTCGTTAACGTGTCGTTATATACATTCACCGCAATGTCATATTCACCGCTGGCGTATTTCAAATCACCCTGTAGCTGTTGCGTATTAAATATGGGCAACGATATTGCCGGGCCAAAGCTGCCAATTGCTGAGCCACTTCGGGTAAGGTTGTTAATACCCAATGACTGGAATCCGGCAAAGGCAACCAGATTAACGCTCGGGTAAAAACCGGCTTTTTTCTGTTTGATTTTCTCTGCTGCCGCCTCTGCGCGTAAACGTGCCGCGACAATATCGGGACGGCGACCAATCAGATCCAACGCAATATTGGGAGGAAGGTCCTCATGCGCTAAAAGCGTTGCCTTAGGCGCGGTTATGGCCAGCGCCCTGTCAGGCCCGTCACCGATCAATGCGGCGAGGGCATGTTTTTTGATCGCAATCGCTTCATCTATTGCCACCAGGTTTGCTTTTGCGTTGAGTTGACGCGTCTCAACCTGTTGAAGGCTGGATAAATCTTCAAGCCCCGCGTCATGCCGTTGCTGGAACAACGCAAGCGTACTGGTTCGTATCGTCAGGGTATCGTTAAGCGTTTCGCGAACGGTGTATAAATGCGCCAGCTCCGCGTAAACGGTAACAACAGACGAAGACAGCACCAGTCTTGTTTGCGCTTTTTCCGCGACTGCCGCCATTTCACCTGACGTTGCAGCCGCGAGCGCCGCGCGGTTTTTACCCCAAAAATCAATTTCCCAGCTCATATCCAGCGTGGTGCGCCCATAGCTGTTCCAGTTTTGGGGTGTTGCGCTTTCAGGCGTCACATAGTTGTAACTCATTTTGTCCCGCATAAAGCTGGCGTTAGCGGTGACCTCGGGGAAAAGCGATCCGCTCGCGCTTTGGGTCATCGCCTGCGCTTGCTTCACGCGAGCGTCGGCGATGTTAAGCGTAGGGGAATTTTTGAGCGCGTCATCAATCAGTCCGTTGAGCTGCTCATCACCGTATTTTTTCCACCAGTCATCTTTCGGCCACTGGCCGTTCTGATGTGGGAAACTCTGATCGCTTTTAAGTTGTGTGACCGTCTTCATAGGCGGTGGGGTGCCGAGATCGGGGATCATGGCGCATCCGCTCAGGCTGATGGCGGAAAAGACAACACAGCCCATCACTATCCTGGACCGGGTTGAACCGGAAATACGACACCTCGGGAGTGCCTCCTGAAAACCTTTCATCAGTACGCTCATCATGCTGTTCATCAAGTAGTCCAAATGCAGTACCGTACAGTACGGTACGATTTATATCTTGACTTCTGAGCGCCGTCAAATAAAAATGTACTCGTCGGTACGATTACGAACCCTACTCACAGACGTGATTCCGAAATCAGATAACAAAAAGTGTTGGCGAGCGGCCAAATACCTAAACTACCGAGGAAACATATGGATAAAAGAGCGCTTAAACGGCAACAGATTCTGGACGTTGCATCCGGGCTGTTTCGACAAAAAGGATTTGATGCTACGTCTATCTCTGAGATCAACGCGATTGTGGGTGGCTCAAAATCGACAATTTACAGTCACTTTTCTTCGAAAGAAGAGCTATTTGTAGAATGCATGTCTTCTGAAACAGAACAGTATATTAAGAGCATGACTATTGAAACTGCAGGGCAGGTGCGCCTTTTCAGAAAATCACCACAGCTGGTCATCGAGCAATTTGCCGTTGCCTTTTTACGCTATATTTGTTCACCGGATATTGTGGACTTGCAAAGATTAATGATTTCCGAAGCCGGAAGGTCGGGAATTGGAGAGTTGTATTATGAACGAATGCAAAAACTTCGTTCAAATGTATCGGCGCTTTTCACCGATTTAATGAATCAAAATATTTTAAGAAAAGATGACCCAGTGCTGGCCGCTGAGTATTTTCGCTCTCTTCTCCAGGCCGGTATCCTTGAACCCTTGCTTTTAAAAGCACGAAAGGATCAGCCTGACGAAAGTGAAATTGTCATGAAAGCGCAGGCCTCCGTTAATGCGTTTATGAAGTTGTATGGTCCTGAACAAAATGAGGATGTTGCAAAGACATCTCATTAAAATACAGTAAGCATTCTCTCACCCTATTATTAGGGTGATTTTTTCTTTTTGGAAATATTATTTTCAATTGTCATTGGATGACATTGCCAGCGGCCTTCTTGTAAATAAAATTTCGTGGATACTTATGTGTATAAAGTTTACTCTCTTAAAAGATCGTGAAACTGTAATTAAGTCCCTGACTCACTGGATTGACTCGAATTTATACAGACCCATTACCGTTCTGGATGTGGCGCGAAAATCCGGTTATTCATTGGCTTATATTCAACGAAACTTTCGCCAGGAGTGTGGCATAAGTATAGGTCTCTATATCCGCAGCCGGAAACTTGAAAAAGCCGCGCATATGCTCAGACATACGCAGCTCTCTGTTTCAGATATATTTACAATGCTAGGCTATGAAGAGCCGTCCACCTTCAGCAGAGCGTTCTCAAACCAATATGGACTCTCCCCAACCAAATACCGTGAGATGGCTAAAAAAAGTCATGACATGAATGGCTTGTCGATATTGATTACAGAGGTGACGCGCGACTAAAGCGAGAATCAGCCTCAGCCCGCCTCCAGCATCCCAAAACTCACAATCCGCGCGCGTCCCAGCTCTTTTGCCCGGTATAGCGCCACATCCGCAGCGCGCAGCAGGTTGTCGGTCTGGACATGTTGTGGGTAGCTGGCAATGCCAATCGACACGTCCACCGGCCCAATCTCGGTCAGCCCGTAGCGAAGCGACAGCTCATGCACGCCGGTGTAAATCTTCTGCGCGCAGGCATACGCTTCTGCTTCATCGGCACCGGAAAGCAGCACCAGAAACTCCTCGCCCCCGTAGCGGAATGCCAGCCCGTTGTCATGTGCGGCCCGCTGAACAATTGACGCCACGCTTTTGATCACCAGATCGCCCGCTTCATGGCCGAACCGATCGTTAATGCTCTTGAAGTGGTCGATATCAATCATCATGCAGCTTAACGGCACGCCGGTGCGTATCGCCTGTGCCGTTTGGGTTTGCAGCGTATCTTCCAGATGATGACGGTTACGCAGGCCGGTGAGCGGGTCAAACAACGCTTTTTCCAGCAACGCGTCGCGCAGACGCTGGTTGGCCAGCGCCAGCCCGAGCGCCTCGGCCATCAGCTCCAGATACGCGCGGGAAGGTGCATTGTCCGCTGTAATATTCTGGAAGGAGAGCAGGCCAATGGCCTCGCCCTGAGCGATAAGCGGCACGCAAAGCGCGCTTTCCGCCTGGGATGCCGGAAGATGGTAGCAGGCAATATCCGGCTCGCCGTTCACCGGCGGGTGACTCTGCCCGCGACGCACGGCCCAGCACTCGTCCGGGTGGAACGTCGTCTCTTCACCCACCGGCGAAAGCCATTGCGCGACGCAGCGCATCTGCCACGGCTCGCGGTCAAGGACGTAGAGCCGGCCCGCGATCCCCGGCGCGATATTGGGGGCAAACAGCTCCGCCACGTTAATCACATCGTTAAAGTTCTCACACCCCTGCAGCCGCTGGGTCATGCGCGCCAGCAGCTCGCGGATGGCCCAGTCGGCATCACGCTCTTTTTCCAGACGCTGCCGCGCCAGGCCGTTTTCACGGAAGATGCTGATGGCCTGAGCCATATCGCCTATTTCATCAATCTGGTTGAAATTGGGCGTTTCAACCGCGTAATCCTGGGATGCCAGGCGGTGCACCACGTCGCTCAGGCGGACCACGGGGCGCAGCACACGGCGCTTTAATATAAAGCCGAGCACAAACAGGAACAGCAGGGCGGTCAGGCCGACCGTCAGCTCAGAGGCGGTACGCAGCGCTTTCGATTTTTTGGTCGCCTCCTGAACGGCGGCGATGACGCGCTTGTCGAGTATCTGGCGGAAGTGATCGAGCTGATTCTGCGCGCGCTCAAGCTCCTGCTCATAGGGCTGGCCATAGAGCAAGGCTACGGCCTGGGCGTCTTCACCGCGTTCCAGGCTTTCGAGGGCGGTTTGCTGCTCGTCCTGCAGCTCATCGACGATCTTTATTCCTTCATGCAGCAGGGCCAGTTCTTCATCCGATGCGCCGTTATCCTGCAGCTTTTCCAGCCGAAGCTCGATACGCTTCAGGCTGTTTTCTGCCTGGTTATATTCCTTGAGTACCTGAGGATCTTTTTTAATGGCGTACAGCCGCGCTAAATCAGACTGCGCCCAGATATCGGTTTCGATATCTTCCGTCAGCTGATCAAATTTCTGCCGTTGTTCAACGGCCTGACGCTCGAGGGTATCCGCACTGGACGCCATCAGCATGATGATGCCGGAGGCGATGGTCAGGCAGACCGTGGCCCCATAGGCCCAGTTTGTTATCGTCGCGATTCGCACCAGATGATCCTTTTACGACATGAGTAGGATGGCGTTCTTCAAATTATAGAAAACGTCTGATTTAAGGCGAAAAAAAAGGCGGCACGGCGCCGCCTGGTGTGGTCTTTATCGTCACGTCCTTACAAATCTGGAGGATTTTTTCCTTCTTCGATGAAATCCGCGTCCAGCTCTTCGGCGTTGCCTTCGTGATCGCGTCCGGAGAAGAGGTTCCAGCAGGCGATAAACAGCGCGGCGATGAGCGGCCCAATCACAAAGCCGTTAATGCCGTACAGCTCCATGCCGCCGAGGGTGGAGATCAGAATCAGATAGTCCGGCATTTTGGTGTCTTTCCCCACGAGCAGCGGGCGCAGGATATTGTCCACCAGCCCGACGATAATCACGAAAAAGCCGACAATAAACAGCCCCTGCCAGATCTGGTGCGTGGCGAACAGGAAGATAGCGGCGGGCACCCAGACAATCGCCGAGCCGATGGCGGGCACGAGGGAGAGGAACGCCATCAATGCGCCCCAGAGCACGCTGCCGTCAATACCCACAATAGCAAACGCAATCCCGCCGAGGACGCCCTGAACCACGGCCACCGCCGCCGTCCCTTTTACCGTGGCGCGTGACACGCCGACGAATTTGGCGAAAAGATGCTGCTTGGCAAAATCGGACAGGGGCAGGGAGTCGAGGATCTGGCGTACCAGATACGGGCCGTCTTTCAACAGGAAGAACAGCAGATACAGCATGATGCCGAAGCTAATTGCAAAGCCAAACGTCCCCTTGCCAATCAGAAACGCGCTGCCCGCCAGATACTGTCCGCCCTGCAGGGCGACATCGGAGAGTTTTTTCTGGATCTGCGCCGCGTTGGTCAGGTTGTGATCCGCGAGGAAGCCGCTGGCCCAGTCAGGCAGGTGGTTGAAGATGCTCGCCACCACTTCCGGGAACTGGGTGTTGTTCTCCTGCAGTTTGGTGTAAACCACGTTCAGCTCAATGGCGAGCGAGGAGAGGATCACCATCAGCGGAATAAAGACGATCAGGCAGATAATACCGATGGTCAACAGCGAGGCCAGCCCGTTGCGATCCCCCAGCGCGGCGCGAAGCTTGTTTTTTACCGGATTGAAGATAACGGTCAGAATGGCGGCCCACAGTATCGCGGAGAAGTAGGGCGACAGCACGTCGAAGAAGGCCCAGGTCACAAGGGCGAGAATGAAAATAAAGAAACCTTTAGTCAGTCCGTTAAAGCGCATCAGTCAGTCCTGGTTACTAAGAAACTGTGACGACTATAGAACTGATTGTGAGAATTACCAACCTTGCACCGGGTGGCGGCTGCGCCTTACCCGTCCTGCGGGCAGTGTTACGGTATGACTTCGCGCTTTACGGATACCACTTTCGACTGACCGAAGATCGCCTTTTCCCGCACCATGCTGTAAGTATCTGCTTGCGGAGGTGCTTATGGCCTGGCGTCCGATTCTCTATGTCATCCTCACAACCCACCCCAGACTCAGCGCGCGGCGCGCCCGTTTGCGTCTGGTCATCTAGCTTTTTATTAACAATCGCGGTATAACACACCTTCTTTGGATGTTTAGATGTCCATACGTATAGAAGGTAATATGCAAACACAACAAGAAAATGGGCAGCTTAAGCGCACCATGAAAACACGCCACCTGATAATGCTCTCGCTGGGTGGCGTGATTGGGACAGGGTTATTCTTCAATACCGGCTACATCATTTCCACGACCGGGGCGGCGGGCACGCTGCTGGCCTACCTGATAGGTGCCCTGGTGGTCTGGCTGGTGATGCAGTGTCTGGGCGAACTCTCCGTGGCGATGCCGGAAACCGGCGCGTTCCACGTCTATGCCGCGCGTTATCTTGGCCCGGCGACGGGCTATACCGTGGCGTGGCTCTACTGGCTCACCTGGACGGTGGCGCTCGGGTCGAGCTTTACCGCCGCGGGCTTCTGCATGCAGTACTGGTTCCCGCAGGTGCCCGTCTGGGCGTGGTGCGTGGTCTTCTGCGTGGTGATTTTTGGCCTGAACGTCATTTCCACGCGCTTTTTTGCGGAAGGTGAATTCTGGTTCTCCCTGGTGAAAGTCATCACCATCATTGCCTTCATTATTCTTGGCGGCGCGGCGGTCTTTGGCTTTATTCCGATGCAGGACGGTTCCCCCGCGCCGGGCTTAAGCAACATCACCGCCGAGGGCTGGTTCCCGCACGGCGGCCTGCCGATCCTGATGACCATGGTGGCGGTGAACTTTGCCTTCTCCGGGACCGAGCTTATCGGTATTGCCGCAGGGGAAACGGAAAATCCGCACAAGGTGATTCCGGTCGCGATCCGTACCACCATTGCGCGCCTGATCATCTTCTTTATCGGCACCGTGTTTGTGCTGGCGGCGCTGATCCCGATGCAGCAGGCGGGCGTGGAAAAGAGCCCGTTCGTGCTGGTGTTTGAAAAGGTCGGTATTCCTTACGCGGCGGATATTTTTAACTTCGTGATCCTGACGGCGATCCTTTCGGCGGCGAACTCCGGGCTGTACGCCTCCGGGCGCATGCTGTGGTCGCTGTCGAATGAGAAAACGCTGCCGCGCTGCTTTGCCCGCGTGAACAAAAACGGCGTGCCGCTGACGGCGCTCTCGGTTTCTATGCTCGGCGGCGTGCTGGCGCTCTTCTCAAGCGTCGTGGCGCCGGACACGGTATTTGTCGCGCTCTCGGCGATTTCTGGCTTTGCGGTGGTAGCCGTCTGGATCAGCATCTGTGCGTCGCACTTCGTCTTCCGTCGTCGCCATCTGCAGTCCGGCCAGCCGCTCTCTGCGCTGCAGTACCGCGCGCCGTGGTATCCGCTGGTGCCGGTACTCGGGTTTATTCTCTGCGTGGTGGCCTGCGTCGGCCTGTGGTTTGACCCAAGCCAGCGCATTGCCCTTTATTGCGGGATTCCGTTTGTCGCCCTGTGTTATGGTGCCTACTACCTGACCCGAAATATGACATCGCAGGAGCCCGAACATGTCGCAGAATAATCCGCTTACCGCCCTCCTTGAAAAGCAGCCGTTTGTGGTGCTGGATGGCGCGATGGCGACGGAGCTGGAAGCGCGCGGCTGCAACCTGGCAGACAGCCTCTGGTCTGCCAAAGTGCTGATGGAAAACCCGGCGCTTATCCGTGAAGTGCACCTTGATTACTACCGCGCGGGGGCACAGGTGGCGATCACCGCCAGTTACCAGGCCACGCCTGCGGGCTTTGCGGCCCGCGGCCTGGACGAGGCGCAGTCCCGGGCGCTGATTGGCAGAAGCGTGGAGCTGGCGCGTAAGGCGCGTGAAGCGTATCTGGCCGAAAACCCGCATGCGGGCACGCTGCTGGTGGCGGGATCCGTTGGGCCGTATGGTGCCTATCTGGCGGATGGCTCAGAGTATCGGGGTGATTACGTGCGCAGCGCTGAGGAGTTTACTGCCTTCCACCGCCCGCGCGTGGAAGCGCTGCTGGACGCGGGCGCTGACCTGCTGGCCTGCGAAACGCTGCCGTCTTTTATTGAGATTAAGGCGCTGGCGGCCCTTCTGGCCGGGTATCCCCGCGCCCGGGCGTGGTTCTCCTTTACCCTGCGGGACAGCGAGCACCTGAGCGACGGCACGCCGCTGCGTGACGTGGTCAGCGTGCTGGCCGACTCTCCGCATATCGTCGCGCTGGGCATTAACTGCATCGCGCTGGAAAATACCACGGCGGTGCTGAAGCACCTGCAGAGCCTGACGTCGCTGCCGCTGGTGGTCTACCCGAACTCAGGCGAGCATTATGATGCGGTGACCAAAACCTGGCACCACCACGGCGAAGCGTGTGAGACGCTGGCGGGGTATCTGCCCCAGTGGCTGGACGCCGGAGCGAAGCTGATTGGTGGCTGCTGTCGCACCACGCCGAAGGATATTGCTGAGCTTAACGCGAAGCGCTGAGTTTTTTGCCGGGTGGCGGCTGCGCCTTACCCGGCCTACACATTGTACGATCCGTAGGCCGGGTAAGGCGTAGCCGCCACCCGGCATGAACCAACCGCACAAAACCAACTATCCTTTCCCATTTTTTATCTAAAAACGAATCGTTATGAGCGATTCATTTTTATTCCTTTATCAAAATTCCCGCGTTGGAAATACTGCCCTCATAACAACAAGGGGAGCAGGCACTATGGCAATTTCATCGCGAATCACACTACTCGGCGCACTGGCGCTGTGGGCATTTCAGGCGCAGGCGGTGGACGTCACCGTCGCGTATCAAACTTCTGCGGAACCGGCGAAAGTCGCGCAGGCGGATAACACCTTTGCCAAAGAGAGCGGCGCGAAAGTCGACTGGCGCAAGTTCGACAGCGGCGCGTCCGTGGTGCGTGCGTTAGCCTCCGGCGACGTGCAGATCGGCAATATCGGTTCCAGCCCGCTGGCGGTTGCGGCCAGCCAGCAGGTGCCGATTGAGGTGTTCCTGCTCGCCTCGCAGCTCGGTAACTCTGAAGCGCTGGTGGTGAAGAAAAACATCACCAAACCGGAAGACCTGATCGGCAAACGCATCGCCGTGCCGTTTATCTCCACCACCCACTACAGCCTGCTGGCGGCGCTGAAACACTGGGGCATCAAGCCGGGTCAGGTTCAAATCATCAACCTCCAGCCGCCGGCGATTATCGCGGCCTGGCAGCGTGGCGACATTGACGGGGCCTACGTGTGGGCGCCTGCGGTGAACGAGCTGGAAAAAGACGGCACCGTGCTGACCGACTCCGAAAAAGTGGGCCAGTGGGGCGCGCCAACCCTCGACGTGTGGGTCGTGCGCAAAGACTTCGCCGAGAAACATCCTGAGGTGGTGAAAGCCTTCGCGAAAAGCGCGATTGACGCCCAGCAGCCGTACATCAGTAACCCGGATGAATGGCTGAAGCAGCCCGCCAACCTGGAAAAACTCTCCCGCCTGAGCGGCGTGCCGGAAGCGGACGTGCCGGGGCTGGTGAAGGGCAATACCTATCTGACGCCCGCGCAGCAGGTGCAGCAGCTGACCGGGCCGGTTAACAAAGCGATTGTGGATACCGCCACCTTCCTGAAGGAGCAGGGCAAAGTGCCCGCGGTAGCGGCGGATTACAGCCAGTACGTGACCGATCGTTTTGTGAAATAAGGAGTTCGCCATGCTGAATATTACAAATCTGTCTGCCGATTACGGTGGTAAACCCGCCTTACAGGACATCAACCTGACGCTGGACAGCGGTGAGCTGCTGGTAGTGCTGGGCCCGTCCGGGTGCGGAAAAACCACGCTGCTGAATCTCATCGCCGGGTTTGTCCCTTATCAGCATGGCACCATTCAACTGGAAGGCAAAAAGGTGGAGGGCCCCGGCGCCGAGCGCGGCGTGGTCTTCCAGAATGAAGGCCTGCTCCCCTGGCGCAACGTGCAGGAAAACGTGGCGTTTGGGCTGCAGCTTGCGGGCATCCATCGTGAACAGCGGCTGGAAACCGCGCGGGCGATGCTGAAAAAAGTGGGGCTGGAAGGCGCGGAAAAACGCTATATCTGGCAGCTTTCCGGCGGCCAGCGGCAGCGCGTCGGGATTGCCCGCGCGCTGGCCGCGAATCCGCAGCTGTTGCTGCTGGACGAGCCGTTCGGGGCGCTCGACGCCTTCACCCGCGAGCAGATGCAAACCCTGCTGCTGCGCCTCTGGCATGAGACGGGCAAGCAGGTGCTGCTGATTACCCACGATATCGAAGAGGCGGTGTTTATGGCGACCGAGCTGGTGCTGCTCTCGCCCGGGCCGGGCCGCGTGCTGGAGCGTTTGCCGCTGGATTTTGCCCGCCGCTACGTCGCGGGAGAACCCGTGCGCAGCATCAAATCCGACCCGCTGTTTATCGAACAGCGTGAATACGTCTTAAGCCGCGTGTTTGAACAGCGGGAGGCCTTCTCATGAGCATCGTCTTCAGTGAAAAAACGCGCCGCACGCGTCTGGCGCTGCGCTGGCCTTTCTCACGTCAAATTACGCTGAGCGTCGGTACGCTGCTGGTGCTGCTGGCGGTATGGTGGGCGGTTGCTGCCCTGCAGTGGGTCAGCCCGCTGTTTCTGCCGCCGCCGGGACAGGTGCTGAGCAAACTTTTTACCATCGCCGGGCCGCAGGGCTTTATGGATGCCACGCTCTGGCAGCACTTAGGCGCCAGCCTGGCGCGCATTCTGGTGGCGCTGCTGGCGGCGGTGATTATCGGCATTCCCGTGGGGATTGCGATGGGGCTGAGCCCGACGGTGCGCGGCATCCTCGACCCGCTGATTGAGCTTTACCGCCCGGTCCCGCCGCTGGCCTATCTGCCGCTGATGGTGATCTGGTTCGGCATCGGTGAAACGTCAAAAATCCTGCTGATCTATCTGGCAATTTTCGCCCCGGTCGCCATGTCGGCGCTGGCGGGCGTGAAGAGCGCCCAGCAGGTGCGGATCCGCGCGGCGCAGTCGCTGGGGGCCAGCCGTACGCAGGTGCTGCTGTTCGTGATTTTACCGGGCGCACTGCCGGAGATATTAACCGGACTGCGCATCGGCCTCGGCGTGGGCTGGTCCACGCTGGTGGCGGCAGAGCTGATCGCCGCCACGCGCGGCCTCGGGTTTATGGTGCAGTCGGCGGGAGAATTTCTGGCGACTGACGTGGTGCTGGCAGGGATTGCGGTCATTGCCGCGATCGCCTTCGGATTAGAACTGGGGCTGCGCGCGTTACAGCGCCGCCTGACGCCCTGGCATGGAGAAATACAATGAGTGAACGTCTGACCATTACCCCGCTGGGGCCGTACATTGGCGCACAGGTGTCGGGCCTGGATGTGACCCGTCCGCTGAGCGATAACCAGTTCGAGCAGCTGTACCACGCGGTGCTGCGTCATCAGGTGGTGTTCCTGCGCGAACAGGCGATCACCCCGCAGCAGCAGCGCGCGCTGGCCCTGCGGTTTGGCGATCTGCATATCCACCCGGTCTATCCGCATGCGGAAGGGGTGGAGGAGATTATCGTCCTCGACACCCACAACGATAACCCGCCGGATAACGATAACTGGCACACCGATGTGACCTTTATCGAGACGCCGCCCGCCGGGGCGATTCTGGCGGCGAAGCTGCTGCCAGAAACCGGCGGTGATACGCTGTGGGCCAGCGGCATTGCGGCGTATGAGGCGCTCTCCGAGCCGTTCCGGACGCTGCTGAGCGGGCTGCGGGCTGAGCACGACTTCAAAAAATCGTTCCAGGAGTACAAGTACCGTAAAACGGAAGAGGAGCATCAGCGCTGGCAGGAGGCGGTGGCGAAACATCCTCCGCTGCTGCACCCGGTGGTGCGGACCCATCCGGTGACGGGCAAGCAGGCGCTGTTCGTCAACGAAGGGTTCACCACGCGCATCGTGGACGTGACGGAAAAAGAGAGTGAGGCGCTGCTCAGTTTCCTGTTCGCGCATATCACCAAGCCGGAGTTCCAGGTGCGCTGGCGCTGGCAGGAGAACGATCTGGCGATCTGGGATAACCGCGTGACGCAGCATTATGCCAATGCGGACTATCTGCCGCAGCGCCGGATTATGCAGCGGGCGACGATTTTGGGCGATAAGCCGTTTTACCGCCCCTGATCCTGTAGTACCCGTAGGCCGGGTAAGCGCAGCGCCACCCGGCGAAAACGGTGCACAATTGCCGGGTGGCGGCTACGCCTTACCCGGCCTACAAAATACCGCACATTTAAAGGTGCGCCTCAATATACCGCTGATAGCGGTTCGCCTTCAGGTAACACAAATCCACCAGCACCAGGCCGTCAACGCAGTTGTTGAACGCCGGGTCGCTGCCAAAATCAATAAACTGCACGCCGCCGGGCTCGCACAGCTCGGAATATTGCTTGTACAGCGGCGGAATGCCGCAGCCAAGATTGCCGAGCAGGGATTTCAGCTTCGTCAGATCGTCCACGTAATCCACGCCGCCAAACTGCGCCAGCACGTCCGGCAGGGACGCGGGATACGGCTTGCGCGAGGCGGCGAGCGGATGCGTCGCCGGGAACCACAGGCGGTAAAATGCCACCAGCAGATCCCGCGCGGCAGGCGGTAAGCCGCCGGAAATCGAGACCGGGCCAAACAGGTAGCGGTAGTGCGGATAACGCGCCAGATACGCCCCAATGCCGGACCATAAATAGTCCAGGCCGCGGCGCCCCCAGTAGCGCGGCTGAATAAAGCTGCGCCCCAGCTCAATGCCGTGTGCCAGCACGTCCTGCATTTTGTCGTCGTAGTGGAACAGGCTATAGCTGTACAACCCCTCAACGCCGCGCTTTTCGATCTGCATGGCCGTCGGCATAAAGCGATACGCGCCGACGATCTCCAGATCCTCCTCATCCCACAGGATCAGGTGCAGATAATCATCGTCGTAGCTGTCGGTGTCCCGGCGTTTGCCGCTCCCTTCCTCCACCGCGCGAAAGGCAATCTCGCGCAGGCGGCCCAGCTCGCGCAGCAGCGGGGCGTCTTCCTGACCGTTGCGCTGCCAAAGATAGATGGTTTTCCCGTCGCTGGTTTTGCCCAGAGATTCGGCCTGCGCCAGCGCGCGCTTCAAAGTGGCCCGGTCTTCCGGACGGGCAATCGCGCACTGGGTTTTAAAGACGCCGGGCACTCCCTTGCCAAGACGCATCACGTGCTGACGGCACTGCTCGGCCATCTCACGCGACGAAAGGGTGGCGCTGTGCCAGTGATGCCACGCAATTTGCTGGCCGATTTTAATCGGCAGCTGGCTGTGGCGGCGGCGGAACATCTGCTGCATCAGCAGCAGCATCGACAGCGTCGGGGAGATCAGCGTGCTGGCGTAAAAGAGCAGGCTGTTGTGCGCCTGAATATGCACCGGCAGCAGCGGGACGCGCAGCTTGCCGGCGAGTTTGATAAAGCCAGAGTGCCATTTCTTATCGCGAATGCCTTTGCGCGTGGGGCGGGAAACTTCGCCTGCCGGGAAGAAGATCAGTACGCCCGCGTTTTGCAGGTGCTGTTCCATCTGCACCAGCGACGACTTCGCCGTCCTGCCGCCCATATTGTCCACCGGAATAAACAGCGAGCTGAGGGGCTCAAGGTGGGTCAGCATCCGGTTGGTCACGACTTTAACGTCGCGCCGCACGCGGGAGACGGCGTACAGCAACGCCAGACCGTCCAGCGTACCCGTCGGGTGGTTGGCAATGATGACCAGCGGGCCATGTTCGGGGATTTGTTCGAGATCGCGGGCGGAAACGGTGCAGAGAATATCCAGGTGTTCCAGAACCTGCTCCACCATATCCAGTCCTTTCAGGTGGCGGTGGGCGGCGGCAAACTGCTGAAACTCGTCTTCGTAGAACAGTCTTTTTAACAGACTTTTTTGCCAGGGGGCGGGCCTCGCCTGAGGCCAAAGATCGTCGAGAACGCTATCGAGGCTAAACATGGTCACTCCTCCTGCCGTCTTGCGAAGACAGTAGAAGGCGCAGATGTCGATTGTATTGCAGTTGGGTGAAGATTTGAGCAGAGAGCAGGCCGGGTAAGGCGAAGCCGCCACCCGGCGCTAAAGCGGATTAACGCAGAATTTTCTTCTCGGCCAGATCCAGGGCGAAGTAGCTGAAGATCAGATCCGCGCCCGCGCGTTTGATCGCGCCCAGGCTTTCAAGGATCACTTTCTCTTCGTCGATCGCCCCTGCCAGCGCGGCGAACTTGATCATTGCGTACTCGCCGCTCACCTGGTAAGCGCCCAGCGGCAGCTCGGTGCGTTCGCGGATGTCGCGCAGGATATCAAGGTATGCGCCAGCCGGTTTTACCATCAGGCAGTCTGCGCCCTGGGCTTCATCGAGCAGGGATTCACGAATCGCTTCGCGGCGGTTCAGCGGGTTCATCTGATAGGTTTTACGATCGCCCTTCAGCGCCGTGCCGGCTGCTTCACGGAACGGGCCGTAGAAGGAGGAGGCAAATTTGGTGGAGTAGGACATGATGGCGGTGTCGGTGAAACCGGCCGCGTCCAGCGCCTGACGAATCGCCTGAACCTGTCCGTCCATCGCCGCAGACGGTGCGATGAAGTCCGCACCCGCAGCGGCCGCGACGACCGCCTGCTTGCCGAGGTTCAGCAGGGTAGCATCGTTATCCACGCCGTGATCGCACAGCACGCCGCAGTGGCCGTGAGAGGTATATTCACAGAAACAGGTGTCGGACATCACCACCATTTCCGGCACCGTCTCTTTGCAGATGCGGGACATGCGTGCGACGAGGCCATCTTCCTTCCACGCGTCGCTGCCGGTGGCGTCGGTATGGTGTGAGATGCCGAAGGTCATCACCGAGCGGATCCCCGCGTTGGCGATGCGTTCGATCTCACGCGCCAGATATTTCTCCGGAATGCGCATGACGCCCGGCATGGCTTCGATGGCTTTGTAGTCATCGATCTCTTCTTCAACAAAAATCGGCAACACCAGATCGTTTAAGGTCAGGGTTGTCTCTTCAAACATAGCGCGCAGTGCAGGTGACTTACGCAGACGGCGGGGACGTGCAATTAAATCGGTCATGGTATGCCTGATGTTTGTGGAACAAAGGGGGCTAGTGTACCTCAAAGTGGCGACGGGTGTTTTACTAAAGTGGGCATTTTGCTTTTGCGAAATGCAGCAGAAGAGTTTGCCTGTCACCAATAATATATAATGCAGGACAGTATAACGCTGAGAGAAGAATGAGATATTTGTGTTATTTCTATATGGAAATGAATGTATCATTAAAAATGATTTATTATTTTTTATGATATTTCCCTGGTTGCTTTGCCCGTGCATTAACATTTTGTTTTTATAATATTTATTTTATGACGCCCTGTGCGTTGTGGTCTGAATCTGTTTTTTGTCTGAATGCGGACTTAATGGAAACATTCATTGAACCTTTTCGAAATGAAACTGCATAATTCCCTCCGCAATTAAATATTGCAAATTCATTGATGGACAAACTTGCTTACGTCCCTGAGGAGGGATGACCCAATGCAAACATGGAAAAAGAAACTCGTTGTATCTCAACTTGCATTAGCCTGCACCCTGGCTATCGCTTCTCAGGCCAATGCGAAGGATATTTCCGGTACGACATATAATACCTTCGGATACGATAATACAGCTACCACTCCCTGGTATTATGGCTATGCCGACTGGGATTTCTCAGATGCCATCCACGATGGTGATATTTACCCGGTGATTAATAAAACCACCGTGAATGGTGTTATTTCAACGTACTATCTCGATGATGGCATCAATGGTCGGGCGAATGCGTTGAGTATTTCCAACAGCACCATTAATGGCATGATTACCTCTCAGTGTATGACCGCCACCTGTGCTGATGGTCTGGATGCCGACGGCACCCAACATGCTCAATACGATCGTTTTAGCCTGACCGTTGATAATTCCACCATTAACGATACGTATGAACATTATGCGTATGATGTTGTGAATGGGGAAAATACGGAAAGACACTATCTGGATACCTATGATATGGGTAATGCGATTACCCTGGATGTGGAATCAGATATTGTTATCCAGAATAATTCTCACGTCGCGGGGATTACCCTGACGCAGGGGTATCAGGAACGGGATAATACCCCGTACGACGGCGTTGAAGGCGTAGCCAACAGCAGCAAGGTCTTTACCGACACGCTACTGGTAAAAGATTCGGTACTGACTTCCGGTGCGTACCGCGATTTAGGTACCAGCGGATTCTACGGCCAGACTGCGAAGCCGAGCGACTATAGTGAAACCGACGCGACAGGGGCAGATGATGCCGCGCTGATTGTTACCGCCAGCGCGTCTGATAACGCGATGCAGACCGCTGCCACCTTCGATCACTCCACCGTTACGGGCGACATCCTGTTCTCCAGCACCTTCGACAACAACTTCTACCCGAACGGCGATCCGGCAACCGATACCACCGAAGACGGCGTCTATAACCCTACCACCAACGGCTGGGACGGCACCGATAAGCTGGATGTCACCCTGACCAACGGCAGCAAATGGGTCGGTGCTGCGCAGTCCAGCGTTGAGGCTATCGGCACGACGCAGATGTATGGCCAGGGCTACAGCAACGTAGACTGGCGCACGCTGTCCCCGAACAGCATTTGGCCGGATTCCACCTATGACAGCAACGCACATGTTGCGGGTGAAGCGGTGTATCAGAGCGGTCTGTTTAACATTGCGCTGGATAACGGCTCCGAGTGGGATACCCGCAAGATGTCAAACATTGACACGCTGACGGTAAACAACCAGTCTCAGGTCAATGTTGAAAACTCAGGCCTGCTGGCGGATACCATCACTCTGACCAATGCTTCCTCATTGAACATTGGCGACAACGGCGGCGTGGCCACCGACCATCTGTATCTGGACAGCGATAGCCGTGCGGCACTGACGGAAGAAACGGCCGAGCTGTATGCCAACACCATCACCGTGGATAACGGTGCAGAGCTGGCGCTGGGTCTGGGCCAGGTTGATACGCACACTATGGTTCTGACCGATGGCGGCGTGCTGAATGTTGCGAGCCGCGATTACGTGCTGAACAGCGATCTGAACAACGCACGCTATATCACTAACGACAAGCGCAGCGCCGATTATGACTACGGCGTAGTGGCCATTCACTCTGACGGCCATCTGGCGGTGAACGGTGACGTCGCAGGCAACTATAAAGTCCGTATCGACGACGCGACCGGAGCAGGTTCCGTCGCTGATTACAAAAATAAAGAGATTGTCCGTGTCTATGACAATAACGCGGATACGGCGGCCAGCTTTACTGCCGCAAACAAAGCCGATTTAGGTGCTTATACCTACCAGGCGCAGCAGCAGGGTGACACCGTCGTTCTGCAGCAGAAAGAACTGACCGACTATGCCAATATGGCGCTCAGCATCCCTTCTGCTAATACCAATATCTGGAATCTGCAGCAGGATACCGTAGGTGCGCGTCTGACCAACAGCCGTCACGGCCTGGCGGATAACGGCGGGGCGTGGGTGAGCTACTTCGGCGGCAACTTCGACGGTGACAACGGCGTTATCAGCTACGATCAGGACGTGAGCGGTATTATGGTGGGTCTGGATACCCAGATTGACGGTAATAACGCGAAGTGGATCGTCGGTGGTGCGGCAGGTTTCGCGAAGGGCGATATCAGCGATCGTACCGGTCAGGTCGATCAGGATAGCCAGACGGCGATGATCTACGCGTCAGCGAAGTTCATGAACGATCTTTTCCTCGACAGCTCCCTGAGCTACACCCGCTTCAACAACGATCTCTCCGCTAATATGAGCAACGGTCAGTATGTTGACGGCAATACCACCAGTGACGCTGTTGGCTTTGGTCTGAAGCTGGGTTATGACTGGAAACCAAACCTCTCTGGCTACGTAACGCCATACGCAGCCGTATCGGGTCTGTTCCAGTCAGGCGATGATTATCGCCTCAGCAATGACATGCGCATGGATGGACAATCATACGATAGCCTGCGTTATGAACTCGGTGTTGATACGGGTTACACCTTCAACTACGGCGGCGATCAGGCTCTGACCCCTTACTTCAAACTGGCCTGGGTTTATGACGACGCCGATAACAATGCCGATATTAACGGTGACAGCATTGATAACGGCGTGAAAGGTTCAGCTGTTCGTGTTGGGCTGGGCACCCAGTTCAGCTTCACGAAGAACTTCAGCGCTTACACGGATGCCACATATCTTGGCGGCGGCGACGTTGACCAGAACTGGGGCGCAAACCTGGGTGTGAAATATACCTGGTAATGAATAAAGCGGGGGAGGGGGTATCTCCTCCGCTTTTTAGCGAAGCAATAAAAATAATATTGAACCGACAAATACGGATGACTTGAGGTCTGCATGAACGTTAATGCGAAACCACTTTCTGAATTACGCCGGCTCGAACAGGGGTTAATAGCAGCCAGTACCCCTTTTACATGTGCACCCCAACAATTAATTACGTCGGGCGAATCGAATGAGCCTCGCACGATCGTATTACAAACCGGCGTTATTGAGATCTATCGCCCTTCTGATGAACTTCTGGTGGGGATTGCGACTGCCCCCTTTATTTTTGGTCTGGCTACGGTGATGATTAATCATTCACAAGAATACAGAGTGATTGCTAAAACGGCCTGTACTGGTTTTTATTTATCCACAGAAACGACCCGACAACAAATCCAGCAATTTTCACTGTGGAAAGAGGCCTTCAGCTGGTTATCCTGGATAAATTACATTCTTGAGAAGCGCGATAAGCAGCTGGTTGGCAATAACTCCTATCACCAGATCCGCGCGATGCTGCTTAATATGGCCGAGTGGGATGAAACGCTGCGTTCAAAAATCGGTGTGATGAATCATATTCAGCAAAGCACACGCATTTCACGTTCTGTTGTTGCTGAGGTTCTGGCCGCCCTGCGGCAGGGAAATTATATCAATATGAGCCGGGGCAAGCTGGTCAGCATCAACCGCTTGCCCACGGAATATTAATCTTAGTTGGATGCGGTAAGCACCTGGGCTTTATTGGCACTCAATTCCGCCACCAGGTTATTAACACCGTCACTCATATTGACGAAACGCGTATGCGGGGAGCGAGTGACCACCACAAACGCGCCCACGTTCGACTGCGGAATCATAGCCATATAGGTGATGAATCCGCCGCCGCCGCCGGTTTTCTGAATAATCCCCGGTCGGCCATTTTTCGGTGCCATATAGACCCAGCCCATGCCGAGCGCATCGGCTTTACCCGGCACGTCCATCCCGATGACCCGATGCAGCTGAGTACGCTGATAAATCAGGGTCTGCATACGGTCGGCCTGGCTGCTGCGAGAGTAGAAATCCGAAGAAAGGAACTGCTGCATCCAGCGCATCATGTCGCCAGGCGTGGAGTAAACCCCGCCGCTGCCCACGGCCGCCAGCGTGTTATTACAGGGGCTGGCGCCTTTCTCTGCCACCATCAGGCGACGGCACTGGTCCGGGGACGGGGTAAAGGTGGTGTCTTTCATGCCCAGCGGACGGGTGATCTGCTCTTCAAACAGCTGGGTGTAGGGTTTGCCAGCCGCCGTTGAGAGGGCATCCGCCAGCAGGTCAAACGCCAGGTTTGAATATGAGGCCTGCGAGCCTGGCGCCGCCTTCAGCGTGGCGGTACTCAGGTAGCTCCAGCGCTGGTCGCGCGTTGGCCAGACGAATACGTCACGATGCGCCGCGCCGCCTGGCTGTTCACGCGGCAGGGCGCTGGTGTGGGTAGCAAGGTTCACAAGCCGGATCGGCGTACCCTGATACGTGGGGACCCGGGCGCCTGGCGGCGCGTATTTGCTGAGCGGATCGTCGAGCTTCACCACGCCCTGATCGAGCAGTTTCACCAGCATTTCGCTGGTCATCAGCTTGGTTAAGGATGCGATGCGGATAACGGAATCCAGCTGCGGGTGAACGTTATTGCCCGGGCGCGTTTCGCCAAAGCTGCGAAATACACGCTGGTTTCCGTCGATAACGACCATCGCCATACCGGTCGCGCCGCTGCCGTAATAGATAAGGTTCGCGTAGCGATCGGCAATATCTGAAGCTAAAACGGGAGCCGTCAGCGGTTGGGCTGCCTGGGCGGTAGAAAAGCTCACCGCACACAGCGCGGCAAAAGAGAGCAGACAACGTTTCAACGAAAAGCATCCATGAAGTGAATGAGGAAAGTAATGGGTATTTATACTACTAATCGGTACCGTGCAATGCCCCGAATTGCATAACGATAGCGAGAAAAACGTAACCATGGGTAAATATGAACAATTTACTTGCGAGCCATCTCCCATTTTGTGACATCGGGCTTATGATAGGCACCAGTGTCACTCAATCTTACGGAGAACGGTATGTCTGAGAAGCGTGTTGTTATGGTTGTCGATATGCAGAACGGGGTGTTTGAAACCCCTCGTCATCAGCGCGAAAAGTGTGTCTCTCTGATCAACCAGCTTACGCAGGCAGCCGACACGGTGATTTTTATACAGCATACCGAGGCCGGGGGGTTGGAAGAGGGAAGCGAAGGGTTTGCGCTACTGCCTGAACTCCATCAGCCTGCTGGTGCGCTTTACGTGACCAAAACGGCCTGCGATGCCTTCTACAACACCGGGCTTGAGGCGCTGCTGCGGGAGCAGGGCATTCGCGAGTTTGTCATCTGCGGCTGCGCCACCGATTACTGCGTCGATGCGACGATCAAGAACGGCGTCAGCCGGGGTTATCACATTACCGTTGCCGAAGATGCCCATACCACCGCCAACCGTCCGGCGGCTGACGCACAGATCCTGATTAACCATCACAACGACGTCTGGCGTAACTTCATTGCGCCAGCGAATCCTCTCGCGGTGAAACGCACCGAAACAATTCTTGAAAACTGGAAAGCGAACTAATAATCAACCCGTGGGTCTGACCTTTTTGCCCGAGCCGGGAGGCTGGCTCGGGCAGGTTTTCGTGTGGTGACGTGTTGTACACAGCAACAGCCATAACAACAAGAAGGAAGCATTATGTTTAAGTCTTTTTTCCCAAAGCCGGGACCTTTTTTCCTGTCGGCATTTATTTGGGCACTGATCGCTGTCATTTTCTGGCAGGCGGGCGGCGGCGCATGGCTGACGCGCATCACGGGGGCGACAGGCGAGGTGCCGATTAGCGCGGCGCGCTTCTGGTCGCTCAGCTTTGTCGTATTTTATGCCTACTACACGGTATGTGTGGGGCTGTTTGCACTCTTCTGGTTCAAGTATTCTCCGCATCGTTGGCAGGTTTGGTCGATTTTGGGATCTGCGCTGATCATTTTCGTTACCTGGTTCATGGTGGAAGTGAGCGTTGCAATTAATGCATGGTATGCACCCTTCTACGATTTGATCCAAAAAGCGCTAAGCGCCCCGAATAAGGTTCCGATTGGTGAACTCTATGCCAGTCTCGTTAGTTTTACCGGCATTGCCATGATTGCAGTAACAGTGGCAGTGCTGAACAATTTCTTCGTTAGCCATTACGTTTTCCGTTGGCGTACAGCTATGAACGAATATTACATGGCAAATTGGCAACGACTGCGGCACATCGAAGGTGCTGCACAGCGTGTGCAGGAAGACACCATGCGTTTTGCCTCAACGCTGGAGGACATGGGGGTCAGCTTGCTTAATGCTGTGATGAAACTTATCGCTTTTTTACCGATTCTGATTGCACTTTCACCCCATGTGCCTGAACTTCCAATTGTTGGTCATTTACCCTATGGTTTGGTTATTGCCGCACTGGTCTGGTCTCTTATGGGAACGGGGCTTCTTGCTGTGGTGGGGATCAAATTGCCGGGGTTACAATTTAAAAATCAGCGCGTGGAAGCGGCTTACCGTAAAGAACTCGTTTACGGTGAGGATGACCCATCACGAGCTGCGCCACCAACGGTAAAAGAGTTATTTCAGAACGTCCGTTTTAACTACTTTAAGCTCTACTTCCACTACATGTATTTCAACATAGCTCGTATTTTATATCTTCAGGCCGATACTGTTTTTGGAATAGTCCTGTTGTTCCCGTCAATTGTTGCAGGGACAATTACCCTGGGACTGATGACCCAAATTACTAACGTTTTCGATCAGGTCAGAAGTTCATTCCAGTACCTGATCAGCTCCTGGACCACGCTGGTGGAACTGATGTCCATCTACAAACGTCTGCGCAGCTTTGAACGCGAGCTGGACGATCGTGACCTGCAGGAAGTCACCAACACATTTAGCTAATACAGGACGTTGCTATGCCTTTTGCCGTACCGCGCGCGTTACCGTTGACCATACTGGCCGCTTTTGTGCTGGCAGGCTGTGCCGAAAAGGGGGCCGCTCCGCTCAAAAAGGGCGAGAAGCCCGTTGATGTGGCGAGCGTTGTGCGGCAGAAAATGCCCGCCAGCGTGAAGGATCGCAATGCGTGGGCAGACGCGCTGGCAAAAACCTTTGAGAGCCAAAAGATTGCGCCGACCGAGGAGAACATCTGTTCGGTGCTGGCGGTGGCACAGCAGGAGTCGATGTATCAGTCAGACCCGGCTGTGCCGGGGCTGAATAAAATCGCCTGGAAAGAGATCGACCGCCGCGCGGAGTCCATGCATATCCCGGTGTTCCTCGTGCATACCGCGCTGAAAATCACCTCGCCGAACGGCAAAAGCTACAGCGAACGGCTGGATATGGTGAAAACCGAAAAACAGCTTAGCGCTATTTTCGATGATTTCATCAACATGGTGCCGATGGGGCAGAAGCTGTTTGGCTCACTGAACCCGGTCCACACCGGTGGCCCAATGCAGGTAAGCATCGCGTTCGCGGAGAAACACACCGACGGCTATCCGTGGAAAATCGACGGTACGGTGCGCCAGGAGGTCTTCTCCCTGCGCGGCGGACTGTGGTTCGGCACGTATCACCTGCTGAACTACCCAGCGAACTACGATGAGCCGCTGTACCGCTTTGCCGACTTTAACGCAGGCTGGTATGCCAGCCGTAATGCGGCATTCCAGAGTGCGGTCAGCCGCGCAAGCGGCGTTAAGCTGGCGCTGGACGGCGATCTTATCGCCTACGGCAGCAGCGAGGCGGGAAGCACCGAGCTTGCCGTACGGAAATTATCGACAACGCTTGGCCTGAGCAACAGCGACATTCGCCGTCAGCTTGAGAAAGGCGACAGCCTGGCCTTTGAGAAAACGGATCTCTACAAGAACGTGTTTGCGCTTGCCGATAAGAAAAGCGGGAAAACCTTACCGAGGGCTATCCTGCCGGGGATCCAGCTGGAAAGCCCGAAGATCACGCGTAACCTGACCACCGCGTGGTTCGCGAAACGCGTGGACGATCGCCGGGCTCGCTGTATGGGGCTTTAATGGCGACGGCGAAAGCGCAGGACGAGCGCGACAACGCCTAAAATCATGCACCCCGCGAGGAAGGGGATCAGGCCGAACAGGGTGCTGACGCCAAAGCCAATCTCAACTCGCGGGCGTCCGTTATCCTGTACCTGCATGAGATGTTCATAAACGCCAGGCGCATGGACCAGCATATTGAGCAGCTGCGAGCCAGCCCAGAAGCAGAACAGAACAAACAGGGCATACGCGATATTACCCGCCGTGGAGGTTTTTGGTTTTCCGCCAAAAATCGGTTTCGACAATGTAAAGTCAGCCATGATGACCTCCGGATAAATCGCTCTGTTAATACGCTTCGTACAGGGTGAGTTTGACAGGTCATCGCATTTGTCAATATCAGAATCGTGGTAATTTACGCGCCGGAATCCTCCTGGATTGTTGATTTCTGCAGCACGTCACAATTTATTAACTTAAGTGAAATTGCGTCGCGTTTCAGAATTTCCGTATCTGCCACAGACCTGGCCGTAAAACTGTGAGAGGATGTCTTTTTTTCCTGCCGGAGTTGTTATGAAGCTCACGTCCAAACTACGCCGTGACTGGCACTACTACGCCTTCGCTATCGGGCTGATCTTTATTCTTAACGGTGTCGTGGGCCTGTTGGGGTTTGAGGCAAAAGGCTGGCAAACCTATGCCGTCGGGCTGGTGACCTGGGTTATCAGTTTCTGGCTGGCGGGGTTGATTATCCGCCGCCGTCCTGAAGAGACGACAGCGGATGAGGCAGCGTCGGCGAAGCGCGCCGATTAACCGTTTACGGAACTTTTAAGCGCGCTGTCGGCAGCGTGACGCTCCAGCGCCAGTTCGATCAGGCGGGTGAGCAGTTCCGGGTAGCTCAGGCCGCTCGCCTGCCACAGCTTCGGATACATGCTGATGTTAGTGAACCCCGGCAGCGTGTTGATTTCATTGATCACCACCTCGTTTTCCGCCGTCAGGAACACATCCACGCGCGCCATGCCGCAGCAGCCGAGCGTCTGATAAGCGCGAATGGCGATCGCCCGGATCTTATCATTAACCGCCGGATCGAGATCCGCAGGCACGACAACCTGCGCGCCTTTATCATCAATGTATTTGGTGTCGTACGAGTAGAAGTCGCTGTTTAAGACCACTTCGCCGCAGGTGCTCGCCTGTGGAAAATCGTTGCCCAGCACGGCGCACTCAATTTCACGGCCTTTGATGCCCTGCTCAACCACCACTTTATGGTCGAACTCAAACGCCAGGCGGACGGCCTGGGTGAACTCTGCTTCGCTGGTCACTTTGCTGACGCCCACGGAGGAGCCCTGGTTTGCTGGCTTCACAAACAGCGGCAGACCCAATTCAGCGCTAATCTGCGCGAAGCTGTGCTTGTCGCGGTTGGCGCGGGTGAGCGTGACGAACGGCGCGATATTCAGCCCGGCGTCGCGCAGCAGGCGTTTGGTGACGTCTTTGTCCATGCACGCGGCGGAGCCGAGTACGTCCGAGCCGACGAACGGCAGGTTGGCCATGCGCAGCATCCCCTGCAGGGAACCATCTTCCCCCAGGGTACCGTGAACGATAGGGAAGACGACGTCGATCTGAGCGAGTGCCTGTGCATTGCCGGCATCGATAAGCTGCCCCTTCGCGACGCCGGGTACGGTGGCGACGCTAATTTCTGAAGGATTCAGGGCGATATGGGCCGGATCGTGAGCATTCAGCAGATACTGGCTGGCATCGTTAACGTGCCACTGGCCCTGTTTATCAATGCCCAGCAGCACCACGTCGAAACGGCTTTTATCGATCGCATCAACGATATTTTTAGCCGATTGCAATGACACTTCGTGTTCCGCTGATTTTCCCCCAAAGACAATACCTACGCGCTGCTTAGCCATCTCACTCTCTTCCAGTCTGACGAAAAGCCAATAACATACCACGATGCCCGGCGGGTTTCGCGACCTTCTGCCATAATGTTTGGGGGAATGTTCAGGGGGGCGAGTGAAAGGAAAAACGCTGCTGACCGTTTTGATTCTTATCGCCGTCGCAACGGTGGGTTACCGCTGGTTGCCGCCTTACTACAACCCTTTCATACCGCTGACGCTTGACGATCCGCCAGGCCGAATCACCCAGTATAAGCTTCGGCGCTTAACGCCCGAGGCCTGCGCAAGCCTGCTTGCGCAGGCTAATCAACGCGATCTCATCCGCACCCAGCCGGTCGCTGACAGCGCCGGGGAATGCCCGCTTAGCAACGTCGTGCGCGTGCGCAACTTCGGCCCGGTCGGCCTGAACGGCAGTTTTCTTGCCAGCTGTCCGCTGGCGCTCAGCTCAGCCCTCTTTATCAGCCAGCAGGCCCGGCCGCTGACAAAACGCTATACGGGCAGCGACCTCGCGCGTATCGATCACCTCGGCAGCTTTGCCTGCCGCAATATTTACCACCGCCCTGACGCGCGCCGCAGTGAACATGCCACGGCGGAGGCGCTGGATATTGCCGCTTTTCGTCTGGCGAACGGCGACCGCGTCACGGTGCTGAACGGCTGGAAGGCGGCCACGACGCAGCCCTGGCTGAAGGCGATGCTGGCGGCAAGCTGCGGGTACTACGGGAACGGTCTGGGGCCAGAGTACAACGCGGCGCATGCCAACCATTTTCATCTCGGAATGCGCGGTTTTGGCCTGTGCCGGTGAAGCATAATATTCCGCCAGAAAATGGATGAATTGTGACTTATTTCACAAATATGATGACTGGGAAGATAAAACACCAAAGTCGGTCAGGCCGCATCTCTGGTGCGACGTTAACACGCGTAACTTGCTAATCTGACGGCGAATTCGCCTAAAAATGAAGACTATTCTGTATGGAATCCTGGAAAGTTAATCTCATCTCGGTCTGGTTCGGTTGCTTCTTCACCGGGCTGGCCATCAGCCAGATTTTGCCGTTCCTGCCGCTGTACGTCTCGCAGCTGGGGGTCACCTCGCACGAAGCGCTCTCTATGTGGTCCGGCCTGACGTTCAGCGTCACCTTTCTGGTTTCCGCAATAGTGTCACCCATGTGGGGCAGCCTGGCCGATCGAAAAGGCAGAAAACTGATGCTGCTGCGCGCCTCGCTCGGGATGGCGATAGCCATTCTGCTGCAGGCCTTCGCCACCAACGTCTGGCAGCTGTTCTTCCTGCGGGCGGTGATGGGGCTGACGTCCGGGTATATTCCAAACGCCATGGCGCTGGTCGCCTCTCAGGTGCCGCGCGAGCGGAGCGGCTGGGCGCTGAGCACGCTCTCCACGGCGCAGATCAGCGGCGTCATCGGTGGCCCGCTGCTGGGGGGCTTTCTGGCGGACCACGTCGGACTGCGCGCGGTATTTATCATCACTGCGGTTCTGCTGGTGGTCAGTTTTCTGGTCACGCTCTTTCTGATTAAAGAGGGAGGCCGCCCGGTTATCAGTAAATCTGAACGCCTGAGCGGCAAGGCCGTTTTCGCCTCGCTGCCTTATCCGGGGCTGATGATCAGCCTGTTTGTCACCACCATGGTGATCCAGCTCTGTAACGGTTCCGTGGGGCCGATACTGGCGCTGTTTATCAAGTCAATGGAGCCGGAGAGCACGAACATCGCTTTTTTAAGCGGCATGATTGCCGCCGTGCCGGGCGTATCCGCCCTTATTTCCGCGCCGCGTCTCGGAAAACTGGGTGACAGGATCGGTACGGCGCGCATCCTGATGGCGACGCTGATCTTTGCGGTGGTGCTCTTCTTTGCAATGTCGTTCGTCACCTCTCCGCTTCAGCTTGGCGTACTGCGATTTCTGCTCGGCTTTGCCGATGGCGCCATGTTGCCTGCGGTACAGACCCTGCTGGTCAAATATTCCAGCGACCAGGTGACGGGGCGTATTTTTGGATATAACCAGTCATTTATGTATCTGGGGAATGTTGCCGGTCCGCTTATTGGCGCCTCCGTTTCCGCGATGGCCGGTTTTCGTTGGGTATTTGCGGCGACGGCGATTGTCGTTTTAATCAATATTATCCAGCTGGCTATTGCGCTGCGACGCCGCAGACAAATGGCGGAGGCGAAATCGGCGAGATAACGCTTTCGCAGATGTATTATATATTCTTATGGTAGCCGCATTTTTATATAACAAAATGCGGCATCTTTTTATAGAAAAACGTTTCGCTCACGGCGAGGTCTCTTTATTTCCGTTTCTGTATCACTTTTGCATACCATAATTAATTTCTTCTCTTTGCATTATGGATTCAGAGTGATAACGTCAGATAAAACTGAAAAGGAACTGGCACGATGAAAAACCTCATTGCTGAATTGCTGGTCAAGCTGGCACAAAAGGAAGAAGAGTCAAAAGAGCTGGTGGCCCAGGTCGAAGCGCTTGAAATTGTGGTCACCGCGCTGCTGCGACAAATGGCGAAAACCGATCAGCAGGCGTTGATTGAGAGCGTGGAAGGCGCGCTGGAGAGCGTCAGGCCTGAATCGCAGGTACCGGTTGAAGATGCTGAGATGCTCCACCAGTACGTAAAGAAGCTGTTAAGGCATCCGCGCAGCTAAACCGTCACAGGACGTAACGACGTGTCATAGAATTGTCATGCAGGATGCCTATAGTCGCTCTGTTTTTTATTTTTATGTATTTTTACATGGAGAAAATAAATTGAAACAGAGCGCACTTTTCATCGCATTACTTCCTCTGTTAATTACCCCTGCCATTTATGCTGACACGACGCAAACCAGCGTCCTGGATAATCGTGCGGCAAAAGGGGATATCACCCAGCCCGGCGGCGCGCGCCGATTGTCGGAAGATCAAACCGCCGCCATTCGCGCTTCGCTTAATGAAAAACCGGCGAAAAATATTATTCTGCTGATTGGCGATGGAATGGGTGATTCCGAAATCACGGCGGCGCGAAATTATGCCGAGGGGGCGGGCGGCTTTTTTAAAGGTATCGACGCATTACCGCTGACCGGACAATATACCCACTACGCGCTGGATAAAAAAACCGGTAAACCGGATTACGTAACGGACTCTGCGGCCTCGGCCACGGCGTGGTCCACCGGCGTGAAAACCTATAATGGCGCGCTGGGCGTGGATATTCACGAAAAAGATCGTCAAACCCTTCTGGAGATGGCAAAAGCGGCGGGCCTGGCGACCGGTAACGTCTCCACCGCTGAACTTCAGGATGCGACGCCTGCGGCGCTGGTGGCACACGTGACCTCGCGTAAATGCTACGGCCCGTCAGTGACCAGCGAAAAATGCCCAACGAACGCGCTGGAAAAAGGCGGCAAAGGCTCGATTACGGAACAGCTGCTGAATGCGCGTCCTGACGTGACGCTGGGCGGCGGCGCGAAAACCTTCGCGGAAACCGCGACGGCGGGCGAGTGGCAGGGCAAAACGCTGCGCGAGCAGGCGCAGGCGCGCGGCTATCAGCTGGTGAGTGACGCAAATTCGCTGGCGGCGATAACCGAGGCGAACCAGGACAAGCCGCTGCTGGGGCTGTTCTCTGACGGCAACATGCCCGTGCGCTGGGAAGGTCCAAAAGCCTCATATCACGGCAATATCGATAAGCCAGCAGTGACCTGTACGCCTAACCCTAAACGCACGGACAGCGTACCGACGCTGGCGGCGATGACCGATAAAGCGATCGATCTGCTGAGCAAGAGCGAAAAAGGGTTCTTCCTGCAGGTTGAGGGGGCGTCGATCGATAAGCAGGATCATGCGGCAAATCCGTGCGGTCAGATTGGCGAAACCGTCGATCTGGACGAAGCGGTGCAGAAGGCGCTCGCGTTCGCGAAAAAAGACGGTAACACCCTGGTGATCGTCACTGCGGATCACGCGCACGCCAGCCAGATCGTTCCGCCAGATACCAAAGCCCCTGGCCTGACGCAGGCGCTCAACACAAAAGATGGCGCCGTCATGGTAATGAGCTACGGCAACTCTGAAGAAGAGTCCATGGAGCACACCGGCACTCAGCTGCGCATTGCCGCCTACGGCCCGCACGCGGCCAACGTGGTAGGCCTGACCGATCAAACGGATCTGTTCTACACCATGAAGGCGGCGCTGGGTCTGAAATGATAAATTCCCGGCGGAAATCACATCTGCCGGGTGGTTTTTTTCCTGTCACGAACCAGACTTACAGGGAATGTTCACAAAAGGATGGTGCAATGAAAACAACATTACTGGTTACTCTGCTCTCCGGCCTGTTCCTGGTCGCCTCGGCGAACGCGGAAGAGAAAACGTTAACGCCGCAGCAGCAGCGTATGACCACCTGTAATCAACAGGCGACGTCTCAGAGTCTGAAGGGCGATGCCCGCAAGACCTACATGAGCGACTGCCTCAAAAACGGCGCTTCAAAGCCAGCTGAAAAAAGCCTGACGCCTCAGCAGCAAAAGATGCGCGAGTGTAATGCCAAGGCAACCGAGCAGTCCCTGAAAGGGGATGACCGCAGCAAGTTCATGAGTGCCTGCCTGAAGAAAAAAGTGTAGTTCGAACGGGTGAGCGGCTCCGGCGGCTCACCCGAAATTTCATACTTTCCCCGCAGACCCCCTCTCTATAATTTGGGAAAATGTTTCAGAATATTCCCAAAAATGATGAATGATGAAACGTATTACAACACAAAGCGCATTCGGGAAGAGTGGAATTTAACCCTTTCTCAGGATGACCCTCACCGCGCCGGCATTCAGTTTGCCCGGCGCGTTCGGCTGGCGCGCGCCGTGGGGCTGGCGGCGATGTTTTTCCCGGTTGCGGGGATGCTGGTCACCCATTTTTTATCCGGAGGCTGGTGGCTTTTACTGGTCGGGTGGGCGTTCGTCTGGCCCCATTTCGCCTGGCAGTTATCCTGCCGGGCCGCGTCACCTCATCAGCAGGAAGAGTTCAATCTTAAGATCGATGCCATTATTGCCGGGCTCTGGATCGGCGTGATGGGGATGAGCGCGTTACCCACGGCAGCGCTGGTGATGATGGTCGGGATGAATATGATGGGCTCCGGGGGCTGTCGTCTGTTTATCCCGGGGATCCTGCTGACTCTGCTCTCCGCGCTGGTGACGCTGCCGCTTGTTGGGCGCGTGGCCGTCTTCAACCCCGACCTCGTGGAGTGGAGCTTAACGCTTCCCGTACTGGTGCTTTATCCCATGCTGTTTGCCTGGCTCAGCCACCGCACCGCCGTCAGGCTTGCGGAACATAAACAGCGGCTGGAAATGATGAGCACCCGCGACGGCATGACCGGGGTCTATAATCGCCGACACTGGGAAATGCTGCTGCGAAATGAATTTGAGCATTGCCGCCGCGATCGCTGCACCGCCACGATTTTACTGATTGATATCGACCACTTTAAAAATATCAACGATACCTGGGGGCACGCCGTGGGCGACGAGGCGATCATTGCCATCACGCGCCAGCTTCAGATGTCGGTGCGGTCAGGTGATGCCATCGGCCGGTTTGGCGGGGATGAGTTTGCGGTGATTATGTCGCAGACCGCAGCGGAAAGCGCCATCGCCGTCATGTCCCGGGTGCATGAGCGGCTGGAAAAGCTGTCGCTACCGTGCGCGCCAAAAGAGGCGCTGCGCATCAGCGTGGGCGTTGCCCCCTGGGGGCCGCAGTTTGCACATTATCGGGAATGGCTAAAGGCGGCTGACGTGGCGCTGTACAGGGCGAAAAATGCCGGGCGCAGCCGCACCGAAGTGGCCGCCTGACGCCCGACTGAAACGATCAGGATTTACTCAGCTTCTCTGATTTTTCCATGCATTTTGCCATTGCTTCAATGACGGCCGAGCGGAATCCGCGCTCCTCCAGCACCCGCACCGCTTCGATGGTGGTACCGCCCGGGGAGCAAACCATATCTTTCAGTTCACCCGGGTGTTTGCCGGTTTCCAGCACCATTTTGGCGGAGCCCATGACGGCCTGCGCGGCGAACTTATACGCCTGGGCGCGCGGCATTCCGCCAAGCACGGCGGCATCGGCCATCGCTTCCAGGAACATGAAGACATACGCAGGCGCAGAACCACTCACGCCCACCACCGGATGGATCATCGATTCGGCAATCACTTCCGCTTCGCCGAAGCAGCGGAAAATGTTCAGCACATCGGCTACGTCTTCCGGGGTCACCAGCGCGTTAGGCGTGACGGAGGTCATGCCGGCGTTCACCAGCGAGGGGGTATTGGGCATTGCGCGAACAATTTTGCGGTCATGGCCCAGCGCGCGCGCCAGCTGGTCAAGCGTCACGCCCGCGGCAATCGACACCACCAGCGTCTCTTTATTCAGGCTGGAGGTGATGTCGCTCAGCACTTTGATCATGATGTTCGGCTTGACGGCGCCAAAGACGATATCGGCGACCTGGGCCACTTCCTGCGCGCTTTCGGCGGCGTTAATCCCGTATTGATCGCGCAGCGCGGCGACCTTGTCCGGTGACGGGGTATAGACCCAAATCTGACCCGGCAGCACCTGCCCGCTGGCGATCAGGCCGCCCAGAATGGCTTTGCCCATGTTACCGCAGCCGATAAACCCGATTTTCTTGTCCATCACGATCCTCCGTCATTATGCGTTGTTTTCTCTGATTGATAGCTTAACAACGAAATGCAGGCGACAATAGTCGGCAGAGTCATTATGGGGAGACAATATGGCGATTTGGGTTGATGCGGACGCGTGTCCGAACGTGATTAAAGAGATTTTATTTCGCGCCGCCGAGCGCGTTCAGATGCCGCTGACGCTGGTGGCGAACCAGAACATTCGCGTGCCGCCTTCGCGCTTCATTCGTTCTTTGCGCGTGCCTGCCGGGTTTGACGTGGCGGACAACGAAATTGTCCGCCTGTGCAGCGCGGAAGATCTGGTGATCACGGCGGATATTCCGCTGGCGGCCGACGTGCTGGAGAAAGGGGCGGCAGCGCTCAATCCGCGCGGTGAGCGATACTCGCCGTCGACCATCCGCGAGAAGCTTACGATGCGCGATTTTATGGATACCATGCGGGCCAGCGGCGTGCAGACCGGTGGGCCGGACAGCCTCTCACAGCGCGATCGCCAGCAGTTTGCTGCCGAGCTGGATAAATGGCTGCTGGAAGTGAAGCGCCGTACAGCGAAATGATAATTATTGTCAATGTGTGGTACAGTGTGGCCTCCACAGGGTTGTCATCCCGTACCGCTTTGCAGTAAAGTAATCGCAACATCTTCTGCAATTATTTCTTTACACTCTTCAGCCTTCCGGCATCAAGGGGAACACCTGGCTATGACCCAACCCATCTTTTTAGTTGGCCCCCGCGGCTGTGGGAAAACCACCGTTGGCCTGGAGCTGGCACGCGTGTGTCATCGCCAGTTTGTGGATACCGACCACTGGCTGCAAACCGAGGCCGGAAAAACTATCGCCGACATTGTTGAGCAGGAAGGCTGGGAGAGCTTTCGCGCACGCGAAACGGCCGCGCTGAAAGCGGTCACGACCCCGTCCGCGGTGATCGCCACCGGCGGTGGCATTGTTCTGGCGGAGTGTAATCGTCACTTTATGCGCGAAAAGGGGATTGTGATTTACCTCAGCGCGCCAGTGTCGGCCCTGGTTGGGCGTCTGGAAGCCTTTCCGGAAGAGGGGCAACGCCCTGCGCTGACCTCCAGGCCGCTGAACGAAGAGGTGAGTGAAGTGCTGGCCGAACGCGATGCGTTATACCGCGAAGCGGCTCACCACGTGGTGGATGCGTCCGCCTCTCCCGAAGACGTTGTGATTCAGATTATTACCGCCCTGCGTTTGGCGTGTGCCAGCTAAGCGGCGTCTATACTTATAGCTCAGACATAAAAAAAGGATGAGCTATGCCAACAAGACCTCCCTATCCGCGTGAAGCGCGCATTGTGACCGTTGAAAAAGGCCAGACAGGTCACACTGTGACCTGGTATCAACTGCGTGCCGATCACCCCAAACCCGACTCGCTGATCAGTGAACACGAGACGGAACAGGAAGCGCTGGATGCGAAGCGGCGCTATGAAGATCCCGACATAACCTGAGCGGTTTCCTAAACGCTCCAGGATCGTGCCTGAATCACACTTTTTACTCATCGTAAAAGTTAAGCAGGAGTTAATATTTAGTTAATACAAGTAACTCTGGTATCGGCAGGCGATCTTTACATTTCGGTGTCGGGATCACCTGCTACGCTTGGTGCTGTTTTGTTGAAAAAACGAACTGTGCAGCGTAGTGAGCCTGTACCTGTGTGCACGATGTTGGAGTAATGGAAGGCGATAAAGATGAAGGCAACGTTGGCGATCCTCACCATTGGTGTGGTCCCTGTAAGCGAAGTGTTACCGCTCTTAACCGAGCATGTATCTGAACAACAGATTACGCATCTCAGCCTGCTGGGCAAGATGAGTCGGGAAGAGGTCATGGAGGACTACGCTGTCGAGGCGGGGGAGGATCCCCTGGCGACGTTATTAAGTGACGGTAAACTGGCGCATGTTTCCCGCCAGAAGATCGAGCGCTCACTGCAGGGCGTAATAGAAGTGCTCGATAATCAGGGCTATGACGTTATATTGCTGATGAGCACCGCCCCCATAAAGGGACTTACGGCGCGCAATGCGATTTTGCTGGAACCGATGCGCATCATTCCGCCGCTGGTGGCCTCCATCGTGGATGGTCATCAGGTGGGGGTGATTGTTCCCATCGAGGAGCTCATGGATAACCAGGAGGCAAAATGGCACGTGCTGGAAAAAGTGCCCTTGTACGCGCTGGCCAATCCGTTCTGGGACAGCGAGGCCAAACTCATTGCGGCCGGGAAGGAACTGCTGGAAAGAGGGGCCGATGTCCTGATTCTGGACTGCCTGGGGTTCCACCAGCATCATCGTGATTTACTGCAAAAAGCGCTGGATGTGCCGGTGCTGTTATCCAACGTTCTGATGGCTCGCCTGGCCTCGGAACTGCTCATGTAATGATTTTGCGTGACAGGTGATGAGCATGGCCCCTATAGTGAATTTTTATCTAAAAATATAAGGGCCAGTTCATGCTTCAGAGTAACGAATACTTTTCCGGTAAAGTGAAATCCATTGGTTTTACCAGCAGCAGCACTGGCCGCGCCAGCGTTGGCGTCATGGCGGAAGGGGAATACACCTTTGGCACGGCGGAAGCGGAAGAGATGACGGTCGTCAGCGGCGCGCTGAACGTCCTGCTGCCGGGTGAAACGGAATGGAAAGTTTACGCAGCCGGACAGGTTTTCAACGTCCCTGGCCACAGTGAGTTCCATCTGCAGGTGGCTGAACCTACCTCTTATCTGTGCCGCTACCTGAAATAAAAAATTAGCCGGGTGGCGCTAACGCTTACCCGGCCTACGGTTTGCCCGTTATCTCTGCGCTTCGCCGCCGAGACCTTCCACCAGATTCTGAATCAACGCCGCCAGCTCGCCGGTCATCAGGATGAAGTCCGCGTCAAAACGCTGGGCGTAATCTTCCCTGTCGATATCTTCGTTCTGATCGCGCAGCTCGTCGCAGAACTTCAGACGCTTCACGGAGCCGTCGTCGCACATCACAAACTGAATACGCTGCTGCCAGTCGAGCGCCAGCTTGGTGACCACTTTACCCGCTTCGATGTGGACGGCGATTTCATCGCTCACCAGATCCTGCTTCTTCGCGCGGATCACGCCGCCATCTTCCAGCAGGGCTTTCAGCTCGGCTTCATCAAGGATCTGGAAACCCTGAGCCGCAGCACCGCTGCGTACCCATTCGGTCAGCGTCAGCTCGATCGGCGTTTCCAGCGCCAGCGGAACGACCGGTAACGAGCCGATGCTTTTACGCAGCAGGGCCAGCGTATCTTCTGCTTTCTTGGCGCTGGCGCAGTCCACCATGATCAGCCCGTTAACGGTGTCGATCCACATCATGGTCTGGCTGAAGCGGCTGAAGGCGCGCGGCAGCAGGGAGTGCAGTACTTCATCTTTCAGCGAATCTTTTTCGGTCTTTTTCAGCTTGCGGCCCTGTTCGGCTTCCAGCTTGAGAATTTTCGCTTCGAGTGCCTGCTTAACCACCGGCGTCGGCAGTATTTTCTCTTCTTTACGGGCGCAGACGATGATTTGACCCGTGCTGCTGGCGTGGGTCAGTGCATCGCTTTGTGAACCCATTGGCGGAACCCAACCGGTTTTCGCCATATCCTGGCTACCGCAAGGGGAAAAGGTATAAGCGGCTAACTGTTTTTCCATCTCTTCTGCACGCAGCGAAACGTCGCGGCTGAGACGGTAAACCATCAAATTTTTGAACCACAGCATGATAATTTCCACGGCCTTGTCGTTAAATCAGCGGGCATGATAACGAATTGTCGCATCGCTTGCATTGCTAATCGGGAAGCGTGCTTCTACTCTGTTGATAATCAAAATAATGAGGAGAGTCTTGTGCGTATTGGGATCGATTTGGGCGGCACCAAAACAGAAGTCATCGCACTGAGCGAGCAGGGGGAGCAGCTGTTTCGCCATCGTCTGCCAACGCCGCGCGATGATTATCACCAGACTATCGAGACGATTGCCAGGCTGGTCGAGATGGCCGAGCAGGCGACAGGGCAAACCGGCAGCGTCGGGATGGGGATACCGGGGTCGATCTCGCCGTATACCGGCGTGGTTAAAAATGCCAACTCCACCTGGCTCAACGGTCAGCCGTTTGATAAAGATTTAAGCGCGCGCCTGAAGCGGGAAGTGCGTCTGGCCAACGACGCCAACTGCCTGGCGGTCTCTGAGGCCATCGACGGCGCGGCGGCCGGTGCCCAGACCGTGTTTGCCGTGATCGTCGGCACCGGCTGCGGTGCGGGCGTAGCGTTCGGCGGGCGCGCCCATACCGGCGGTAACGGCACCGCGGGCGAGTGGGGGCACAACCCGCTGCCGTGGTTGGATGAAGACGAACTCAAATACCGCACCGAAGTGCCGTGCTACTGCGGAAAACAGGGCTGTATTGAGACCTTTATCTCCGGTACCGGTTTTGCGACCGATTACCACCGCCTGAGCGGTCAGCCGCTCAAGGGAAATGAGATCATGCGTCTGGTCGAAGCGCAGGATCCGGTGGCGGAGCTGGCCCTGAGCCGCTATGAAATGCGGCTGGCGAAATCGCTGGCGCACGTGGTGAATATTCTCGATCCGGACGTAATTGTGCTGGGCGGCGGCATGAGCAACGTCGACCGGCTGTACGCCACGGTGCCGAACCTGGTGAAGCAGTGGGTCTTCGGCGGCGAGTGTGAAACGCCGATCCGCAAAGCCGTCCACGGTGATTCCAGCGGCGTGCGCGGCGCGGCGTGGCTGTGGCCAGAATAAACGGCTCTGTAAGCCCGGTAAGCGAAGCGCCAGCGGGGGGATTCAGGCAGCCACAATAAAAAAGCCGGGTGGCGGCTATGCCTTACCCGGCCTACATGTGGAGTGGACCTTTACTGCACGGCAAATTCTTTATCCAGCTTGCTGTACCCCAGCCCGTTAATCTTCTTCACTTTGATCTGCACCGGAATACGCTCTTTCATCGCCTCAACGTGGCTGATCACGCCGATGGTTTTCCCGGTGGCGTTCAGCGCGTCGAGCGCATTCAGCGCGGTATCCAGCGTCTCACTGTCGAGCGTGCCGAACCCTTCATCCAGGAACAGGGAATCGATTCGCGTTTTATGACTCACCAGATCGGAAAGCGCCAGCGCCAGCGCCAGGCTGACCAGGAAGCTCTCGCCGCCGGAGAGGGTGCGGGTATCGCGGACCGCATCCGCCTGCCACGTATCCACCACTTCCAGCTCCAGCGCGTCGCTGGCCTTACGCTGCAATAAATAACGCCCGTGCAGGCGGTTAAGCTGCTGGTTAGCCAGCCAGACGAGATTGTCCAGCGTCAGCCCCTGGGCGAACTTACGGAACTTGTCGCCGGTGCTGGAGCCGATCAGCGCGTTCAGATAACCCCAGTCATCCGCCTGGCGCGCGGCCTCTTCAATTTGCTGCATCAACGCCAGCTGGTGCTGCCGGTTATCGCTGTCCTGCTTAAGCTGCTGGCGGATCTCGCCCTGATGCGTGGTGTTATCCCGAAGCTGTTGCGCCAGCTGCTGCAGCTGGCTTTGCAGCGTGGCGGCATCGGCGTCGAGCCCTTCCGGGCGCAGCGCCAGATGAGACTGTAGCTGCTGGTTAGCTTGCCCGCACAGCGCCGCGGCCTGCTGGATCTGGTTTTCCAGCGACTGTTTCAGCTGTTCAAGGTGGCGAATAGCATCGTCATCCAGCAGGGCGGCAAGAAACGCGTCCTGGTCGGCAAAGCAGCTCGCCGAGCGCGCTGCGGTGAACTGCGTCTGCGACTGCTGCAGGCGCTCTCGCTCCAGCCCTTCCTGCTGCTGTTGCGCGGTCAGCTGGCTTTGCAGCGACACGCACTCGTCGTGGATGGCGCGCCAGTTATCAGGAATAACCGGTTCGGCGTCTTCGCTGTTCGCTGCCGGAAGCGCGTCGAGCAGCGGCTTCAGGGCGTTTATGCGTTCCTGAAGCACGCCGTGCTGCGTTTGCTTCTCCTGCCACTGCGCGAATTCAGCTTCACGGGCCTGAAGCCAGGCGGCTTCCTGACCTTCTTCAGGTGCGTTAAGCGAGAGCGCGAGCAGGGCATGTTCCAGCGCCTGCCGCGTGGCCGCCAGCTGCTGCTGATACTGCCGCTCCTGCGCTTCCTGTTCGCTCAGCTGGTTCTGCAGGGTGAGACGCTGACTGAGCTGATAAAGCTGGCGCTCGTAATGTTCCTGTTCGTTCAACCATGGCGCGATATCGTCCTGAATATTCAAGGTAATGTTCAGGGACGTGCAGGCCGCCACCCACTCTTTAGTGAGCGCTTGCTCTTCCTGAGAAAGCGTCTGCGCGTCGTCTGTCTCGCGCTGGATCTGCTGAGTCAGGGCATTGACCTGTCCCAGCACCAGCAGGCCTTCCTCTTTAAGGGCGGCGACCTCTTTTTCCAGGGCATCACGGCGGCGCTGGTTATCCGTCAGCTCAAGTGACTGATATTGCTCAACGGCCGGATGTTCGCAGGAACCGCACAGCGGACAGGGTTTGCCCGCCTCAAGCCGGGAGCGGTAATGCTCCAGCTTCTTGATTGTTGCTTCGGTTTCGCACAGGGCTTTCAGGTCGAGATAGTGCTGGTTTTTCTCTTTGTACTGCTGGCGGCGCAGCGTCAGCGTTTCATTGAGTTTATTTTGTTCGGCCTGCGCCTTCTGCACGTTTTCACTGCTCTGGCGCAGGCGCTTTTGCAGCGGCTGATAGCGGGCATGCAGCGACGTCAGCTGCTGGCGCAGCGTGCGGGACCTGGACTGCTGCTCCATGGCCGCGCTGACCTCATCCGCCGTCAGCGTCAGCGCGTTTTCCGGCATCGCAGCCAGCCTGTTGCGTAATTCACCTATCCGCGCAGCAAGCGAGGCTAACTGCGTTTTATCGCGGTTAAGCTGCGAGAACTGGGCGCGCCAGCCTGCAATCTCCTGGCCTAACAGACGATAGCGCTCGTGCTCCGTCAGCCACTGCGCCAGCGCCGTCAGTTCGGCCTGTAGCTGCTCGTGGTTACGCAGGGCGGTATTGCGAATACGTGAACGCAGCGCGGTTCTGGCTTGTAAGCGAGTATTTACTTCGATAATTCGCTGCTGCGTTTGTGCCAGACGCGCGGTTTGCTCCTGCTGATGTTCCCAGAGCGGTCGCAGCTGGGCGGCGGGCAGAGCAAGCTGCAGTTTTGCCAGCTCAGGCGCAGCGTCCGTCAGCGCCCGTTGCGCCTGCTGCTGCATCGCGGCGACGCGCTGTTGCTCGCGCGCAAGCTCATCATGGCGCGTAAGCCACTGAAAATGTTTCTGTTGGTTTTGCTGCTGTTCCAGCAGGGTTTTCTCTGCGTCAGTAAGTGCCTGCAAACTTTGCTGTAACTGCTGCTGTTGTTCTTCGCTCAACAGCACGACGCCCGCCGCCTGCGCCTCGCACTTTTCAAGCACGCTGCGGGCCGCTTTGTGTTTCTCAAACACCATGGCGGAAATCTGACCGTAGATTTCGGTGCCGGTCAGTTCTTCCAGCAGCTCGGCGCGGTCGCTCGGCTTGGCATTAAGGAAGGCGGCAAACTGCCCCTGTGAAAGCAGCATGGAGCGGGTAAAGCGCCCGTAGTCCAGCCCGGTGAGCGCGGCGGTTTGCTCCAGCTTATCCGTCACTTTGTCGGCCAGGATTTTGCCATCTTCGCAGCGCGCCAGCTCCACGCGCGGCGCCTGCAGGTTACCGTCCGGCTGGTTGCGCGCCCGGTTCTGGCTCCAGAAGGCGCGATAGGCGATGCCTTTTACCTCGAACTCCACTTCCGCCAGACATTCGGCGGTGTCGCGGGTCATCAGGTCATTTTGCGCCTGGGAGACTTTATTCAGGCGCGGCGTTTCGTGATAAAGCGCCAGACAGATGGCGTCGAGCAGGGTGGTTTTACCTGCCCCGGTTGCGCCGGTGATGGCAAACAGCCCGTTGCTGGCAAACGGCTCAGCGGTAAAGTCAATTTTCCACTCGCCCTTGAGGGAGTTGAGATTTTTCAGGCGCAGGCTCAGAATTTTCATGCGTTTTCTTCCTCGTCATTGAGCGCATGCAGGGTATGGCTGAACAGTTCGCTAAGCCTTGCGCGCTTCGCATCGTCAATCTCCTCCTGTGAGAGCCTGCGTTCAAATACCTCTTCGACCCCCAGTTCACTGAGCGTTTCGCGTTGAGCGCTTAGCAGAATTTTCTCGCGCTGCTCGCGGCTGCGGCGCACCAGCAAGACCTCTACCGGCAGGTCTTCGGTCAGCGCCTGGATTTTCCGCTGCATATCGTGCAGGTAGTCGTCGGTGGTGATTTCGATGTCCAGCCAGATGGGGGGATCTTGCTCGACGCCGCGCCACTGCTCCAGCTGGGCGGTGATGGCATCGAGATCGCCTTTCAGCACCGCCAGCGGTTGAGTTACGGGCACCTCCAGCGTGTCGACGGCGCTGAGTTTGCCCTCGCAAAAGCTCACCAGATGCACGGATTTGGCTTTGCCCGTTTCGTCAAAGCTGAGCGAAAGAGGCGAGCCGCAGTAGCGGATGTGCTCGCAGCCGCTGACGATCTGCGCCCGATGAATGTGCCCGAGCGCAATGTAGTCGGCGGGCGGGAAGTGCTGCGCCGGAAAGGCGTCCAGCGTGCCGATATAGATGTCACGCACGGCGTCACTTTTACTGGCCCCGACGGTGGTGAGGTGCCCGGTCGCAATCACCGGAATCGGCTGATCACCGCGCAGGGCACAGGCTTCGGCGTGCTGCTGGCGGTAATAATCGGCGATCGCCTGTAACAAATGCTGCTGCTTTTCCGCGCCCGACAGCCCCGCCTGGCTTTGCACGATGTCGCGCGGACGCAAAAAGGGAATCGGACACAGTACCGCCCCGGGCGACCCGTCGCGCTTTTTCAGGATCTGCGGGGCGTGCCCGGCGCTGGCGACGACGGTGGTATTGAGAAACGCCATGATGTCGCGGGATTCGTTAAGCGTCGCGACGGAATCATGGTTGCCGGCGACAATCACCAGATGACAGCCGGTTTGCTGCAGATTCACCACGAAGCGGTTGTACAGCTCACGGGCATAGCTTGGCGGCGAGCCGGTATCAAAAATATCTCCCGCCACGATAATCGCGTCCACCTCATGCGTCCGGGCCGTTTCCAGCAGCCAGTTCAGGAACGCTTCATGTTCAGCCGCACGGCTTTTGCTGTAAAAATTTTGACCCAGATGCCAGTCCGAGGTGTGAAGTATGCGCATAGCTGATCCGTGGCAAAAAAGAGAAAGCAGGATTATAAACGTTCAGAGAAGGGAAAATAACCGCTGTAATAAAACAACAGTTTGCCATTTATAGTGGTACTGTTTTTCATAAATCTGTCATAAATCTGACGCATAATGGCGCCGAATTACAAACTTGTAACGTAAATAAGATAAGACAGGGCAAAGTATGGCGAGACGTATTCTGGTCGTAGAAGATGAAGCTCCAATTCGTGAAATGGTGTGCTTCGTGCTCGAGCAAAACGGCTTCCAGCCGGTTGAAGCGGAAGATTATGACAGCGCAGTGAACCAGCTGAATGAACCCTGGCCCGATCTGATTCTGCTGGACTGGATGCTGCCCGGTGGCTCCGGACTGCAGTTTATCAAACACCTGAAGCGTGAAGCGCTGACCCGCGACATCCCGGTTGTGATGCTTACGGCGCGCGGAGAAGAAGAGGATCGTGTGCGCGGTCTGGAGACCGGCGCGGACGATTACATTACCAAACCGTTCTCCCCCAAAGAGCTGGTGGCCCGCATTAAAGCTGTGATGCGCCGTATTTCGCCGATGGCGGTGGAAGAGGTGATTGAGATGCAGGGGCTGAGCCTTGATCCGACTTCTCACCGCGTGATGACCGGTGAAAATCCCCTCGACATGGGGCCTACCGAATTTAAACTTCTGCACTTCTTTATGACCCACCCGGAACGCGTGTACAGCCGCGAGCAGTTGCTGAATAACGTCTGGGGAACTAACGTGTATGTCGAAGACCGGACGGTTGACGTACATATCCGCCGCCTGCGAAAAGCGCTGGAACTGAGCGGCCACGATCGCATGGTGCAGACGGTCCGCGGCACGGGTTATCGTTTTTCTACCCGTTTCTGAACAATGACAGGAGTGTGACGCGTGCTGGAACGTCTGTCATGGAAAAGGCTCGTCTTTGAACTGATCTTATGCTGTATTCCGGCCTTCATTCTGGGGGCCTTTCTTGGACATCTGCCGTGGTTTCTGCTGGCGTCGGTCACCGGGCTGCTGATCTGGCATTTCTGGAACCTGCTGCGCCTCTCCTGGTGGCTGTGGGTTGACCGAAGCATGACGCCGCCGCCCGGAAGCGGCAGCTGGGAGCCGCTGCTGTACGGTCTGCACCAGATGCAGATGCGAAATAAAAAGCGCCGCCGCGAGCTGGGAAGCCTGATTAAGCGTTTTCGCAGCGGTGCGGAGTCGCTACCGGATGCGGTCATTCTGACCACCGAAGAAGGGACGATCTTCTGGTGTAACGGCCTGGCGCAGCAGCTGCTGGGCCTGCGCTGGCCGGACGATAATGGCCAGAATATCCTCAACCTTCTGCGTTATCCCGAGTTCACGCTGTATTTGAAAAAGCGTGATTTTACCCGTCCGCACAATCTCAAGCTCAATAACGGTCGCCATCTGGAGATCCGCGTGATGCCCTACAGCGATAAGCAGTGGCTGATGGTGGCGCGCGATGTCACCCAGATGCACCAGCTGGAAGGGGCGCGCCGCAACTTCTTCGCCAACGTCAGTCACGAATTGCGTACCCCGCTGACCGTGCTGCAGGGCTACCTGGAGATGATGCAGGAGCAAACGCTGGAAGGTGCGCCGCGTGAAAAAGCGCTGCACACCATGCGCGAGCAAACGCACCGGATGGAAGGCCTGGTGAAGCAGCTGCTGACGCTCTCGAAGATTGAAGCGGCACCCACGCTCGCGCTGAATGACACTATTGATGTGCCGATGATGCTGCGGGTCGTGGAGCGTGAAGCGCAGACGTTAAGCCACAAAAAGCATCACCTGACCTTTGAGGTCGACAACACGCTAAAGGTGCTGGGCAGTGAAGATGAGCTGCGCAGCGCTATCTCCAACCTGGTGTATAACGCGGTAAACCATACGCCGGAAGGGACGGAGATCGTGGTGCGCTGGCAGCATACCCCAACGGGGGCCGAGTTTAGCGTGGAGGACAACGGGCCGGGGATCGCGCCGGAGCATATTCCGCGTCTGACCGAACGCTTCTATCGCGTGGATAAAGCGCGATCGCGGCAGACGGGCGGAAGCGGCCTGGGGCTGGCGATTGTGAAACACGCGGTGAATCACCATGAAAGTCGTCTCGATATTCAGAGTACCCTGGGTAAAGGAACCCGCTTCAGCTTCGTGATCCCGGAACGATTAATTGCCAAAAAGATCGCCTGACGGCAGGTGTGTCATTTTACCTTTCCACGGGTCAGCCATCGCTGGCCCGTTTGCTTTGCAGTCAAGCGAAACGCGTGTGAATTTTATACGGCTGGCTGTTTTTTGTTCGCATGATTAGCCATGGGTTTTTCTTATAATTAGCGTATTGTGCTGGAGTGTATTTTCATGCTGGCATATTGTTCTGGTTTTACGATCCCACCTTGCCTTTAAACGTTATAAGCGTTTAAATTGCCCCCCAGATACTGTCAGACCGACTGTATTTGCGTGGTAAATCGAAAAACTATTCTTCTCCACGCCAGGACGGGAGCATATCCCGCTAAAATTGAGCAAATTTTCGGCTGTATCGTCCCGTCAGGGGCAGCGAAAATCTCAATGTTTTCAACACCACATCCACAGGCAGTAAGGTTTTATGACCCATCACTTAAAATCGCGTGACATCATCGCGCTGGGCTTTATGACATTTGCGCTGTTCGTTGGCGCAGGCAACATCATTTTCCCTCCAATGGTTGGCTTACAGGCGGGTGAACACGTCTGGACCGCCGCGTTTGGTTTCCTGATTACTGCCGTGGGTCTGCCGGTGCTGACCGTCATCGCGCTGGCGAAAGTCGGCGGCGGTGTGGATAGCCTCAGCACCCCGATTGGCAAAGTGGCGGGCGTTCTGCTGGCTACCGTCTGCTACCTGGCCGTGGGTCCGCTGTTTGCCACCCCGCGTACCGCGACCGTTTCCTTTGAAGTGGGTATTGCTCCGCTGACCGGTGACGGCGCGATGCCGCTGTTCATCTACAGCCTGATCTATTTCGCTATCGTGATTCTGGTTTCCCTCTATCCGGGCAAGCTGCTGGATACCGTGGGTAACTTCCTGGCTCCGCTGAAAATTGTGGCGCTGATTGTTCTGGCGGTGGCGGCTATCGTCTGGCCTGCAGGCCCGATTAGCGACGCGATGGACGCCTATAAAAACGCCGCGTTCTCTAACGGCTTTGTGAACGGCTACCTGACGATGGATACGCTTGGCGCGATGGTGTTTGGTATCGTTATCGTTAACGCCGCGCGTTCCCGCGGTGTGACCGAAGCGCGTCTGCTGACCCGCTACACCATCTGGGCTGGCCTGATGGCCGGTATAGGCCTGACGCTGCTGTATCTGGCGCTGTTCCGCCTGGGCTCCGATAGCGCGATGCTGGTCGATCAGAACGCGAATGGTGCGGCTATCCTGCACGCCTACGTCCAGCACACCTTCGGTGGTGCGGGCAGTATGCTGCTGGCGGCGCTCATCTTCCTGGCCTGCCTGGTCACCGCGGTTGGCCTGACCTGCGCCTGTGCTGAGTTCTTTGCGCAGTACCTGCCGCTCTCTTACCGCACCCTGGTGTTTATCCTCGGTATCTTCTCCATGGCGGTATCCAACCTCGGTCTGAGCCACCTGATTCAGGTCTCTATTCCGGTACTGACGGCGATCTATCCGCCGTGCATCGTGCTGGTGGTGCTGAGCTTCACCCGCCCGTGGTGGAACAACTCCTCACGAATTATTGCGCCAGCCATGTTTATCAGCCTGATTTTTGGTATCCTTGACGGGATTAAAGCATCAGCGTTCGCTGAAATTCTGCCAGCCTGGACACAGCGTCTGCCGCTGTCCGAGCAGGGTCTGGCCTGGCTGATGCCTACCGTTGTTGCACTGGTTCTGGCGGTTATCTGGGATCGTGCTGCAGGGCGTCAGGTCGCATCGAACGCCCATTAATCAACGGCAACAAACTGTTTAACCACGGGGCTTAAGGCCCCGTGGTTTTTTGTTTTTTTCGTGTTGAATGGCAAGATTTAAATGGAAAGCACTAACAAACTTAAACGTGGATTGAGCACGCGCCACATCCGCTTTATGGCGCTGGGCTCGGCTATCGGCACCGGTCTTTTTTATGGCTCGGCAGATGCCATCAAAATGGCCGGTCCAAGCGTGCTGCTGGCGTACATCATCGGCGGCGTGGCGGCGTATATCATCATGCGCGCCCTCGGCGAAATGTCGGTTCATAACCCCTCCGCCAGCTCCTTCTCCCGCTACGCGCAGGAAAACCTCGGCCCGCTGGCCGGGTTTATCACCGGCTGGACCTACTGCTTCGAAATCCTGATCGTGGCAATAGCCGACGTGACGGCGTTTGGCATCTATATGGGCGTCTGGTTCCCGGCGGTGCCGCACTGGATTTGGGTGCTGAGCGTGGTGCTGATCATTTGCGCCGTCAACCTGATGAGCGTGAAGGTGTTCGGTGAGCTGGAGTTCTGGTTCTCCTTCTTCAAGGTCGCCACCATTATCATCATGATTGTGGCCGGTTTCGGGATCATCATCTGGGGGATTGGCAACGGCGGGCAGCCGACCGGGATCCATAACCTCTGGAGCAACGGTGGCTTCTTCAGCAACGGCTGGCTCGGCATGGTGATGTCGCTGCAGATGGTGATGTTCGCCTACGGCGGTATCGAGATTATCGGTATCACTGCCGGTGAAGCGAAAGACCCGGAGAAATCCATTCCGCGTGCGATCAACTCGGTGCCGATGCGTATTCTGGTGTTTTATGTGGGTACGCTGTTTGTGATCATGTCCATCTACCCGTGGAATCAGGTGGGTACCAACGGTAGCCCGTTTGTCCTGACCTTCCAGCATATGGGCATTGCCTTTGCGGCTAGCATTCTCAACTTTGTGGTGCTGACCGCGTCGCTTTCGGCGATCAACAGTGACGTCTTTGGCGTGGGTCGTATGCTGCACGGCATGGCAGAGCAGGGCAGCGCGCCGAAGGTGTTCGCCAAAACCTCGCGCCGCGGCACGCCGTGGGTGACCGTTGTGGTGATGACCGTGGCGCTGCTGTTCTCGGTTTATCTGAACTACATCATGCCGGAGAACGTCTTCCTGGTGATTGCATCCCTGGCGACCTTCGCGACGGTGTGGGTGTGGATCATGATCCTGCTGTCGCAGATTGCCTTCCGCCGTCGCCTGTCGCCGGATGAGGCGAAAGCGCTGAAGTTCAAAGTACCGGGCGGGGTGGCGACCACCGTCGTGGGGCTGATCTTCCTGGCGTTTATCATTGGCCTGATTGGCTACCATCCGGACACCCGCATTTCGCTCTACGTGGGCTGCGCGTGGATCGTGCTGCTGCTGGTGGGCTGGGTGTTCAAATGCCGCCGCGACCGTCAGCTGGCGGAAGCGCAGTAAGGTAAAAATGCCGGGTGGCGCTGCGCTTACCCGGCCTACACTCCCTTTTACCCCCCAAAAAACTCCTCCCCCGTCCTCCTCCCCCAATAAATCCCATCATGGTGAGCTATCCTTAACCACCCTGTGGCAAGGTGACGTCAATTTCATCAGAGGGGATTCGTGATGTTAAACGCCTGGCACCTTCCGGTTGCCCCATTTGTTAAGCAAAACAAAGACAACCTTGTGATTACGCTCTGGCTGGCGGGGGAAAACCAGCCCGATCGCGTGACGCTCCGCGCCGAAATCGATAACGAAGAGACCGGGTTGAAAATGCACAAGCTGCGCAGCCAGCCGCAGCCGGGTATCACCGCCTGGCGGGCGAATATCGACCTGAACAGCGGACAGCCGCGCCGCCGCTACAGCTTTAAGCTTTTGTGGAACAACCGTCAGCTGTGGTTTACCCCGCAGGGGTTTAGCCGTTTCCCGCCTGCACGGCTGGAGCAGTTTGCGGTCGATTATCCGGATAACGGCCCGCAGTGGGTTAACGATCAGGTCTTTTACCAGATTTTCCCGGACCGTTTTGCGCGCAGCGAAAAGCGCACTGCCGACCAGGATAAGATCTATTACCACCATGCAGCGGGCCACGACATTATCCTGAATGCGTGGGATGAGCCGTTAACCGCGCAGGCGGGCGGCTCGACCTTCTACGGCGGCGATCTCGACGGTATCAGCGAAAAGCTGCCGTACCTGAAAAAACTGGGCGTGACGGCGCTGTACCTCAACCCGGTGTTTAAAGCCCCGAGCGTACACAAATACGATACCGAAGATTATCGCCACGTTGATGAGCAGTTTGGCGGCGACGAGGCGCTGCTGCGCTTGCGTAAGAATACGCAAAAAGAGGGGATGCGCCTGATCCTGGACGGCGTGTTCAACCACAGCGGCGATTCGCATGCGTGGTTTGATCGGCATAACCAGTCGATGGGCGGGGCATGTCATAACCCGGATTCGCCGCAGCGCGACTGGTACAGCTTTAACGAGGAGGGCCGCGCGCTGGACTGGCTGGGCTACCCGAGCCTGCCGAAGCTGGATTTCCAGTCGCCAACGCTCGTTAATGAAATCTACGGCGGCGAAGACAGCATCGTCCGACACTGGCTGAAGGCGCCGTGGAATATGGACGGCTGGCGCCTGGACGTGGTGCATATGCTCGGCGAAGCGGGCGGGGCGCGGAATAACCTTCAGCACGTCGCCGGCATAACGCGCTCGGCAAAAGCCGCACAGCCGGAAGCGTTCGTTTTTGGCGAGCACTTTGGAGACGCGCGCCAGTGGCTGCAGAACGATGCGGAAGATGCGGCGATGAACTATCGCGGCTTTACCTTTCCGCTGTGGGGATTCCTCGCCAACACCGATATCTCCTACGATCCAAATCATATCGACGCGGAAACCTGCATAGCGTGGATGGAGAACTACCGCGCCGGGCTGTCGCATCAGCAGCAGCTGCGGATGTTTAACCAGCTCGATAGCCACGATACCGCGCGTTTTAAATCCCTGCTGGGCAAGGACGTCGCGCGTCTGCCGCTGGCGGTGACCTGGCTCTTCACCTGGCCGGGCGTACCGTGCATCTACTACGGAGACGAGGTGGGGCTGGACGGCAACAACGATCCGTTCTGTCGCAAAACCTTCCCGTGGGCGCCGGAGAAACAGGACAAAGTGCTGTTCAGCCTGTATCAGCGGCTGGCGAAGCTGCGTAAGCAGAGTCTCGCCCTGCGCTACGGCGGCTGTCAGGTGGTGTACGCCCACGATAACGTGGTGGTGTTTGCTCGCGTCTATAACCAGCAGCGCGTGCTGGTGGCGATCAACCGGGGCGAGGCCTGCGAAGTAGTGCTGGATGATTCACCGCTGCTGAAGGTGGCTGCGTGGAAGAGCAAAGAGGGCAAGGCGACGATACAGGACGGCGTGCTGGCGCTGCCTGCAATATCCGCGACGATCTGGTTCGGCAGCTAATACGCTATTGTTTCCACCTTTTAAGATGGCGCAAATGCAACGATTTGTGTCAATCTTAACGGATCGTTTACGGTGAAGGTGGAAACATGGACGAGCTTTACATCCTTGGCTGTTTATTCCTGGTTTTTGCGCTGCTGGTTGCGCCCGTGCTTGCGGTTATCGGGTTTAATCGCAGTACGGCGGCGCAGCAGGAGATCGCCCGGCTACGCCAGCGCATAGAGGCGCTTGAGCAGCGCGGCGTGCCTGAGAACGCGTTGGAACCGGTGCAGACCGCCGCGCCGGAGGCAATTACCGCGCCAGTGGTGGAGGACGCTCCCGCGCCTGTCGACCCCTGGCGACCCGATATTCCCGCAGCGGTGGCAGAACCCGCTTCCTCCCAGGCCCCGACCCCTGCGGCAAAACAGCCTTCAGCCTTTGGCGGCATCCTGACGTCGCTGGCGCGCTGGTTCATGCAGGGCAATCCGCTGGCGAAGCTGGGCATTCTGCTGCTCTTCCTCGGCCTCTCTTTCCTGCTGCGCTATACCGTCGAACATTCCCTGTTCCCGCTTGAGCTGCGCCTCGTGGCAGCGGCGCTGTTTGCCATTGTTCTGCTGGCTGTCGGGTGGCGACTGCGGCACAGGCAGCGCGTCTATGCGTTGATCCTCCAGGGCGGGGCGACCGGCGTGCTCTACCTGACGGTGTTTGGCGCCTTCCGGCTCTGGCAAATGCTGCCGATGATGCTGGCTTTTGCGCTGCTGGTGGTGATCTGCGCGGCGAGCGTCGGGCTGGCGGTGCTGCAGAAGGCGCTGAGCCTGGCCATGCTGGCGAGCCTCGGCGGCTACCTTGCGCCGCTGCTGTTGTCTACCGGGGGCGGCAGCTTTGTCGCGCTGTTCTCTTTCTATCTCCTGCTGTCTATCGGCATTCTTGCTATCAGCATCTGGCAGCACTGGCGCGAGCTGAACCTGCTCGGGCTGCTGTTCACGTTCGGCGTGGGCGGCCTGTGGGGGCTGAATGACTACCAGCCTGAAGACTATTGGATCTGCCAGCTGTTCCTGATTGCCAATACGCTGATCTTCGGCGTGCTGAGCGTGGCGCTGTCGCTGCGGGCGCAGGAGAAAGGGAAGCAGATCGTTGACGGCGTGCTGCTGTTTGCCCCGCCGCTGATCGGCTTCGGGATGCAGTACGGCATGACTCGATACTGGGAATATGGCCCGGCGCTGAGCGCGCTGGGATACGGCGCATTTTATCTCACCCTCGCGTACCTCGCGCTGCGGCGCTATCCCTCCCTCGGACGGCCGCTGGTCATGGCAGCGCTGGCGATCGGCGGCGGGTTTGCCACGCTCGCCATTCCGCTGGCGCTGTCGGCGCGCTGGACGGCAATGGCCTGGGCGCTGGAGGGGCTGGGTATTCTCTGGCTGGGCGTGCAGCAGCACCAGCGGCGCATGAGCTATAGCGGGACGGCGCTGCTGGTGCTGGCCCTCGGCAGCGCGCTGTGGGCGCAAACGGACGGCGTTACGTCGCTGAGCCTGCTCCTTATCTTCGCCATCCTCAGCCTTTGCTGGCTGGCAGCGGCCTGGCTGTGGCGGACTCTTTTTCTGCCGGTCAGCTGGGCGCTGCTGGCAGGCGGGCTGCTGTTCTGGCTGGTAGCGCAGCTGGGTGCGTCGCAGCTTGTACTTACGAAAGAATTACCGATTCTGGCGGGCGTGCTGGCGCTGACGGCGGCGTCAGCCTGGGGCTGGCGGCAGGTGGCCGCTCGTCTGGCGTGGCGAGAGCTGGACGCCAGCAAATGGCTGCTGTGGCCGGTTATGCTGCTGGTGGTGGGGTATCAGATCTGGCATCAGCAGATCGTTGCCGCCGGCTGGTCAAACCTGGCCTGGTGCGTTGCACTTCCTGCCGCGCTGATGCTGCTGCGGCGCGATGGTGAAAGGGTTCTGCCGCGTATCGCGATGGGGCTACACCTGTCGCTGTGCTGGATGATTTTACTGGCGCTGGCCGCCGAGCTTTACTGGTTTGCCCGGTCTCTGCCGTGGGGCATGGCGGCCTGGGGCAGCGGATTAGCGATGGCCGCAGGCGGCGGGGTGATTATGGCGCTCTCTGCTGCGGTACGGCGTCGCGCGTGGCCGTTCCGGGAATGGCCTGCGCTCTATGCGTGTCTGGCACCGATCCCTGCCGTCGTGGCGCTGCTGGTATTGCTGGTGGTGACCAATTTCCAGGACGGCGTGGTCTATCGTCAAACCTGGCTCCCGCTGGTAAACCCGCTTGAGGAAGGCGCAGCGTTCGCGTTGCTGGGGCTGGTGGTCTTTTATCGGGCGGTGGACCGCTACTACCCGGCATTGCTTGCGCAAGCGCGTCCGTGGCCTGCCGTCGCGCTCATGGCGTTTGGCTTCTGGTGGCTGAACGGTGCGCTGATGCGCGCCCTGGCCTGGTACGGCGACGTGGCCTGGAATATGGCATCGCTGTGGGATTCGCGGCTTATCCAGACCAGCTTTGCCCTGTTCTGGATGCTGAGTGCGCTGGTGGTCATGATCCATGCCACCCGTCGGGCTTCCCGGCAGGAGTGGCTCTGCGGGGCCGCGCTGCTGGGTGTGGTGATGGTTAAACTGATGCTGGTGGACAGCGCGGGCGGAGGCGGTCTGTCGCGCGCGGTGGCGTTTATCGGCGTGGCGATACTGGTACTGATAGTGGGCTATTTCTCGCCGCTACCGCCAAAAACAGGAGATGAAAAATGAAATGGATGAAATTGGTAGCGTGTACCGCGCTGCTGGCGCTTTCCGGCCCGGCGTTCTGCGACGAGGTACCAACGGAATCGCCACGGGACTACGCCTTTGGTCGTTCACTCGACACGTCCGTTCCTTCCCGGTGGTATCGAGTGATGCTGCCGCTTGCCGTCTATGAGCAGAGCACATCCGCGGATCTGCATGATGTTCGCGTCTTTAACCAGTCGGGTGAGCCGGTTCCCTTTAGCCTGATCGCCGCGACGCGCCCGCAGGCCACAGTGCAGTCTACGGCGCTGCGCCTCTTTCCGCTGGACGCCTCGCCGCTCGCGGCTGCCTCAGACGGCGGTGACAGCGATAAGATCCGGCTCCGTTCCCGAAACGGCGTTGAGATTGTGCTGGAGGGGCAAAAAGCCGCCGCAGCCGGGCAACATTACCTGCTGAGCTTGCCGGAGCAGACGACGGGTGAGCTGGCCATATCCCAGCTGCAGCTGCTCTGGAATACCCCGCAGACGCCGTGGCAGGGAACGGCGTCGGTCTATTACAGCGAGGATCTTAAGCGCTGGTATACCCTTCGCGAAGATATGCCGCTGCTGGACGTCGCCAGCGGCCAGGATCGCCTTAAGCTCGATCGGATCGATACCGACACGGTTTTATCTCCCGAGGCGAATCGCTATCTCATGGTGGTGCTGAATACGCAGAGCCAGGGGGTAACGTTGACCGGCGTAAACGCAATCAGCGCACCTGCGCAGGCGGCCCCGGAAGAGATCAATCTTGAGGGGAAAGGGGAGCAGCTATCGACAACCGAAGCGCAGTGGCGCTGGACGCGTCCGCAGCCGCTGAGCGCTGTCAGCATCTCGCTGAACGGCGATGGCGTCCTTCCCGTGGAGATCGCGTGGCGGCGTACGGAAAAAGACACATGGCATCCCCTGAAAAAAGAGGTGATTTACCGCCTGGAGGGGAAAACATCCGGACCGGTTTCGCTTAACGGGGACCTGGTGCAGGCCGTGAAAATCACGACGCTGAATGCGCGTCTGCCAGAATACCTGCCGAGCGTCACGGGGCATCGCGACCGCTATGACCTGGTGTTCAACGCGCAGGGTAAAGCGCCGTACGTGCTCGCCTGGGGCAACGGCGCCGCAAAGCCTGCACAGGTGGAACCTGACATGCTGATCCCAGCCGATCTGCGCAAGACCTATGATATGGCGAACCTGCCGCAGGCCGATATTCTGGATGATGTCGCGTTGGGCGGTGAGGGGCGGCTAAACGCCACCTCTGCAGGCGAGCGGGCGAGCTGGATGAACGCCCTGCTGGTGTGGAGCGTGCTGATCGCGGGCGTGCTCCTGCTGGCGGGCATGGCCTGGCGCATCTGGCGGGAAACGCAGCGCAAGGCATAAAAAAAGGCCCGCATAAGCGGGCCTTTCTCGTAAACCGTGCCGATTACAGGCTGGATACGTTCTCAGACAGGTATTTAGCTACGCCGTCTGGGGAAGCTGCCATACCTTCTTTACCTTTTTCCCACTGAGCCGGGCACACTTCGCCGTGCTCTTCGTGGAACTGCAGCGCGTCAACCATGCGCAGCATTTCGTCGATGTTACGACCCAGCGGCAGATCGTTCACAACCTGGTGACGAACGATGCCGTTTGCGTCGATCAGGAAGGAACCACGCAGCGCAACGCCAGCGTCCGGATGTTCGATACCGTAAGCCTGCTGGATTTCGCGTTTGATGTCCGCAACCATTGCGTATTTCACCGCACCGATGCCGCCTTTGTCGACAGGGGTGTTACGCCATGCGTTGTGTACAAACTCAGAGTCGAAGGAGACGCCAACCACTTCCACGCCACGCTTCTGGAATTCTTCATAACGTTTGTCGAACGCGATCAGCTCAGACGGGCAAACGAAAGTGAAGTCCATTGGCCAGAAGAACAGAACGGTCGCTTTACCGTTGGTGTGCTGTTTGAAGTTGAAGTTTTCAACGATTTCACCGTTGCCCAGAACTGCTGCAGCTGTAAAATCCGGAGCCGGACGAGTTACCAGAACCATATGATTCTCCTGTAGATACTAAGGTTATTTGGAACGCAACGCGAGCCAGTATAGAGAGTGTTCATGGATAAGACAAAGAGGTGGTGACAATCGTTCCGCCAGCTTTTACCTATCAATACGAATTCTGTCAGAGCTGTTTGTTTTTCGCCTGCGCCATCATGCGCGGGTAAAACTGCCAGAAGCGGGTCTCCAGCGCATCGTAATGTTCATCCAGGTCATACCAGGAATCCCGCAGCGCATCCAGGCGCGGGCGACGGCTCGCCATCCCATTCAACACGTTCTGAATGAAATCCATCTCGCGATAGCGCTCCAGCCAGCGCTCTGACCACAGGTAGTTATTCAGATTTACAAAGCGCGGCGGCGAGTCGGGCAGAATGATCGACACCTGCTGATGGGCATAACGCACAAATTCCGGCAGGGGAAGCTCCGGCGAGAGCTGTGCCCAGTGGCGCGACAGGAAATGGTCCCACATCACATCAAGCGTGATCGGTGCGACGCGGCGCGTTTCCGGCCGAAACCACGCTTTGGCTTCCGTCACTTCCGGCAGCTTATCCGTCAGCACGTCGATGCGGCGGTGCATAAAAATCCCGTCGACAACCTCAGGGGCGTACGCTTCCGCGGGGTTGCCGCGTACGAAATCGGCCAGCAAATTGCCGGACAGGGAGCTGTCAGCGAGGTGAGCGAGATGCAGGTGAGCGAGAAAATTCATGCGTTTTATTTGTCCGGGGGCGGCTAGTTGTTGCAGCAAAAGGGTGTGAGCACTAGACTATGCCGCCTGTTTTTAAGTCACGAGTATACGTCATGCGCGTCGCCGATTTCTCCTTTGAACTACCTGAATCCCTGATTGCTCACTATCCCATGCCTGAGCGCAGCAGCTGTCGTTTGCTGTCACTGGATGGGCCAACGGGCGAGCTGACGCACGGTACTTTCACCGATTTGCTCGACAAGCTCAACCCTGGCGATCTGCTGGTCTTTAACAATACCCGCGTGATCCCGGCGCGCCTGTTCGGCCGTAAGGCCAGCGGCGGCAAGATTGAAGTGCTGGTCGAACGTATGCTCGATGATAAACGTATTCTGGCACATATTCGCGCATCCAAAGCGCCAAAGCCGGGCGCGGAGCTGCTGCTGGGCGATGACGAGAGCATCAAGGCGACCATGACCGCGCGCCACGACGCGCTGTTCGAGGTGGAGTTCAACGACGAGCGCACGGTGCTCGATATTCTGAACGCCATCGGCCACATGCCGCTGCCGCCGTACATTGAGCGTCCGGACGAAGAGGCTGACCGCGAGCTGTACCAGACCGTCTACAGCCAGAAGCCTGGCGCGGTCGCGGCCCCGACGGCAGGCCTGCACTTTGATGAACCGCTGCTGGAAAAACTGCGCGCGAAAGGCATTGAGATGGCGTTTGTAACGCTGCACGTCGGGGCGGGAACCTTCCAGCCGGTGCGCGTGGACAGTATTGAAGACCACATCATGCACTCTGAGTATGCTGAAGTGCCGCAGGATGTCGTAGACGCGGTGCTGGCGGCGAAAGCGCGCGGTAGCCGCGTCGTGGCGGTCGGTACGACGTCGGTGCGCTCGCTGGAGAGCGCCGCGCAGGCCGCGAAAAGCGAGTTGATTGAGCCGTTCTTTGGCGATACGCAGATCTTTATCTACCCGGGTTACCAGTACAAAGTGATTGACGCGCTGGTGACCAACTTCCATCTGCCTGAATCGACGCTGATTATGCTGGTCTCTGCGTTCGCGGGGTATCAGCATACGATGAATGCCTACAAGTCTGCGGTAGAACAAAAATATCGCTTTTTTAGCTACGGGGACGCGATGTTTATCACGTACAATCCGCAGGCTTTGAATGAGCGTGTCGGGGAATAAGTCCGCGGCACCGTTTTACAACGTTGGACTGTTTTTCTGACGTCGGAGAAAAAATGAAATTTGAACTCGATACCACCGACGGTCGCGCGCGCCGCGGTCGCCTGGTGTTTGATCGCGGCGTGGTGGAAACCCCCGCGTTTATGCCTGTGGGCACGTACGGCACCGTAAAAGGGATGACGCCGGAAGAAGTTGAAGCCACGGGCGCGCAGATTATCCTCGGCAATACCTTCCACCTGTGGCTGCGTCCGGGTCAGGAGATCATGAAGCTCCACGGCGACCTGCACGACTTCATGCAGTGGAAAGGCCCTATCCTGACCGACTCTGGCGGTTTCCAGGTCTTCAGCCTGGGGGATATCCGCAAGATCACCGAGCAGGGCGTTCACTTCCGTAACCCGATCAACGGCGATCCAATTTTCCTCGATCCCGAAAAATCAATGGAGATTCAGTACGATCTCGGCTCTGACATCGTGATGATCTTCGACGAATGCACGCCGTATCCGGCCGACTGGGACTACGCCAAGCGTTCCATGGAGATGTCTCTGCGCTGGGCGAAGCGTAGCCGTGACCGTTTTGACTCCCTGCAGAACAAAAATGCGCTGTTCGGCATTATCCAGGGCAGCGTTTACGAAGATTTACGCGATATCTCTGTTAAAGGTCTGGTAGAGATAGGTTTTGATGGCTACGCTGTCGGCGGTTTGGCTGTGGGTGAGCCGAAGGAAGACATGCACCGCATTCTGGAGCACGTCTGCCCGCAAATCCCGGCGGATAAACCACGATACCTGATGGGCGTGGGCAAACCGGAAGATCTGGTTGAAGGCGTACGCCGCGGCATTGATATGTTCGACTGCGTCATGCCAACCCGCAACGCGCGTAACGGCCATCTGTTCGTTACCGATGGCGTGGTGAAAATCCGTAACGCGAAGCATAAGAGTGACACCAGCCCGCTCGATTCCGAGTGCGATTGCTATACCTGTCGCAATTATTCTCGTGCGTACCTGCATCATCTCGATCGTTGCAACGAGATTTTGGGCGCACGTCTCAATACCATTCATAATCTTCGTTATTATCAGCGCTTAATGGCTGGTTTACGTAAGGCTATCGAAGAGGGTAAATTAGAGAGCTTCGTGACCGATTTCTACCAACGTCAGGGGCGGGATGTTCCACCGTTGAACGTTGATTAATTTTAATAATGAGGGAATTTGAATGAGCTTTTTTATTTCTGATGCGGTAGCAGCAACAGGCGCTCCAGCGCAGGGCAGCCCAATGTCTCTGATTCTGATGCTGGTTGTGTTCGGTCTGATCTTCTATTTCATGATCCTGCGCCCACAGCAGAAGCGCACCAAAGAGCACAAAAAGCTGATGGACTCCATCGCGAAAGGCGATGAAGTGCTGACCAACGGTGGTCTGGTCGGTCGCGTAACCAAAGTGGCTGAAAGTGGCTACATTGCAATCGCCCTGAACGACACCACTGAAGTGGTCATCAAACGTGACTTCGTAGCTGCCGTTCTGCCGAAAGGCACCATGAAGGCGCTGTAATCCCAACTTTTCCCAAAGGGAACTGCCGTGTTAAACCGTTATCCTTTGTGGAAGTACATCATGCTGGTCGTCGTGATTCTCGTCGGCCTGCTGTACGCGCTTCCCAACCTGTATGGTGAGGATCCGGCTGTTCAAATCACTGGCGCGCGCGGTGTCGCCGCCAGTGAGCAAACGCTGATCCAGGTCCAGAAAACGTTACAAGAAGAAAAAATTACCGCTAAGTCTGTGGCACTGGAAGAGGGCGCAATTCTTGCTCGCTTCGACACCACCGACACGCAGCTCCGCGCACGTGAAGCGCTGATGGGCGTGCTGGGTGATAAATACGTCGTGGCGCTTAACCTTGCCCCTGCAACCCCGCGTTGGCTGGCTGCGATGAATGCAGAGCCAATGAAACTCGGTCTTGACCTGCGTGGCGGCGTTCACTTCCTGATGGAAGTGGATATGGATACCGCGCTCGGCAAGCTGCAGGAACAGAATATCGACAGCCTGCGCAGCGATCTGCGTGATAAAGGCATCGCTTACACCACCGTGCGTAAAGAAGATAACTACGGCATGAGCATCACGTTCCGCGACAGCGCGGCGCGCGATCAGGCTGTAGATTACCTGACCCAACGTCATCGTGACCTGGTGATCTCCTCGCAGGGCAGCAACCAGCTGCGCGCGGTGATGACCGATGCGCGCCTGAAAGAAGCGCGTGAATATGCCGTTCAGCAGAACATCAACATTCTGCGTAACCGTGTAAACCAACTGGGCGTGGCCGAGCCGCTGGTACAGCGTCAGGGTGCTGACCGTATCGTGGTTGAACTGCCGGGTATCCAGGACACCGCGCGTGCGAAAGAGATTCTCGGTGCGACCGCAACGCTGGAATTCCGTCTGGTGAATACCAACGTTGACCAGTCTGCTGCCGCTTCTGGCCGTATTCCGGGTGACTCCGAAGTGAAACAGACCCGCGAAGGTCAGCCAGTTGTGCTGTACAAACGCGTGATTCTGACCGGTGACCACATCACCGACTCCACGTCGAGCCAGGATGAATACAACCAGCCGCAGGTTAACATCTCGCTGGATAGCGCGGGTGGTAACATCATGTCTAACTTCACCAAGGACAACATCGGTAAACCGATGGCGACCCTGTTCGTGGAGTACAAAGACAGCGGTAAGAAAGATGCAAACGGCCGTGCTGTGCTGGTGAAAGAGGAAGAGGTGATTAACATCGCCAATATCCAGTCCCGTCTGGGTAACAGCTTCCGCATTACCGGTATTAACAACCCGAACGAAGCGCGTCAGCTCTCCCTGCTGCTGCGTGCCGGTGCGCTGATAGCGCCAATTCAGATTGTTGAAGAACGTACCATTGGTCCAACTCTGGGTATGCAAAACATCCAGCAGGGCCTGGAAGCGTGTCTGGCCGGTCTGGTGGTCTCTATCCTGTTCATGATCTTCTTCTATAAGAAGTTTGGTCTGATTGCGACCTCCGCGCTGATCGCGAACCTGGTGCTGATTATCGGCATCATGTCCCTGCTGCCGGGAGCGACGCTGACCATGCCGGGGATTGCGGGTATCGTTCTGACCCTTGCGGTGGCGGTCGACGCCAACGTACTGATTAACGAACGTATCAAAGAAGAGTTGAGCAACGGTCGCTCTGTTCAGCAGGCGATTGATGAAGGTTATAAAGGCGCGTTCAGCTCTATCTTCGATGCGAACGTAACAACACTGATTAAGGTTCTTATCCTGTATGCAGTGGGTACTGGCGCGATCAAAGGCTTTGCGATTACAACCGGTATCGGTGTCGCAACGTCAATGTTTACCGCTATTGTCGGCACCCGTGCCATCGTGAACCTGCTGTACGGCGGCAAGCGCGTCAAAAAGCTGTCTATCTGAGGAGTGCGTTGTGGCACAGGAATATACTGTTGAACAATTGAACCACGGCCGTAAAGTCTGGGACTTTATGCGCTGGGACTACTGGGCCTTCGGCATTTCAGGTTTCCTGCTGATTCTGTCCATCGTCATTATGGGCGTGAAAGGCTTTAACTGGGGTCTCGATTTTACCGGTGGTACGGTAATTGAAATCTCCCTGGAAAAACCGGTTGATATGGACCAGATGCGCGAATCGCTGCAGAAAGCGGGCTTTGAAGAGCCGCTGCTGCAGAACTTCGGCAGCAGCCGCGACATCATGGTGCGTATGCCGCCGGTGCACGATGCCAACGGCAGCCAGGAGCTGGGCAGTAAGGTTGTTAGCGTGATTAACGAAACAACCAGCCAGAACGCGGCGGTTAAGCGTATTGAGTTCGTCGGCCCAAGCGTGGGTGCTGACCTGGCGCAGACCGGTGCGATGGCGCTGCTGGTGGCGCTGATCTCCATCCTGGTGTACGTCGGTTTCCGCTTTGAGTGGCGACTGGCGGCCGGTGTGGTTATCGCTCTGGCGCACGACGTGGTGATCACCATGGGCATACTGTCGCTGTTCCACATTGAGATTGACCTGACGATTGTGGCATCCCTGATGTCCGTCATCGGTTACTCACTGAACGACAGTATCGTGGTATCTGACCGTATCCGTGAAAACTTCCGTAAGATCCGTCGCGGTACGCCGTACGAAATCTTTAACGTGTCGTTGACCCAGACGCTACACCGTACCTTGATCACCTCCGGTACCACCCTGATGGTGATCCTGATGCTGTTCCTGTTCGGTGGTCCGGTTCTGGAAGGCTTCTCCTTGACCATGTTGATTGGTGTCACCATCGGTACGGCGTCGTCTATCTACGTTGCGTCCGCCCTGGCACTGAAACTCGGCATGAAGCGCGAGCACCTGCTCCAGCAGAAAGTCGAAAAAGAAGGGGCGGATCAGCCGTCCATTCTGCCGTAAGGCGACGTTTACTGCGTATCAAAATCCCGGTCTGTTGACCGGGATTTTTTTATCTGCTCCTGACAAACACTCCTGACAGTATGCTGTCAGGAGCCCTGTCGTAGACTCCTTCTGAACCCAAACAACAGGCAGGAGGATGTATGAAAAGCGTCATTAACTGGTTTGAAATTCCGGTCTCGGATATGGATCGCGCGATTAAATTTTATGAGCCGGTGATGCAGCTTGCGCTGCGTCGCGAGAAAATGGACTGTGCGGAGCTGGCCGTTTTCCCGCATGAGGATCCCGCCACCGGAGGCGCCCTGGCAAAATTTGACGGCGTTACACCGTCTTTGCAGGGCGCTATTATTTACCTGCATACTGACAATCTGGCGGCAACGCTCGATCGCATCGCCTCTGCGGGCGGCGAGTGCGTGTTTGGCCCGCTGGAACTGCCGCATGGCATTGGCACTATCGCCTTGTTTACCGACAGCGAGGGTAACCGCGTCGGCCTCCATCAACCTGCCTGAGAGCGAACTAAGAAATGACCCGACGCGCTGACCGTTTGTTTCAGATTGTGCAGATCCTGCGGGGCAGGCGTCTGACAACGGCAGCGCATCTGGCGGACCGGCTTGGCGTATCCGAGCGCACGGTCTACCGCGATATCCGCGACCTGTCGCTTTCCGGCGTGCCGGTGGAAGGTGAGGCGGGGAGCGGATATCGGCTGATGTCGGGCTTTGACCTGCCGCCGCTGATGCTGACAAATAAGGAGTCCGAGGCGCTGATCGTCGCGATTCGCCTGCTCAAAACCTGGGGAGGGGAATCGCTGTCGCGCGAGCTGGAGTCGGCTCAGGAAAAGGTGCTGGCGATTCTGCCCGAGGAGAGTCGTCGAAAGGCGGAGCAGACGCGGATCTACGCCCCGGATTTTTGCATGCAAAGCCACTCCCGCAGCGATTTTGACAGGATCCATCAGGCAATTTCCGCCCAGCAGGTGCTGGCGCTGCATTACCGTGATGAAGCAGGACAGTTGTCTAAACGTGAGGTTCAGCCGCTGGGGCTGTTCTTCTGGGGAGAGCGCTGGCTGCTGGCGGCGTGGTGTGAACGGCGCGATGACTATCGCTGTTTCCGGCTCGACAGATGCCTCAATATTGTGGCTACGGAAAGGCGGTTTAGCGAAAGTGCGGACAGGTCTTTGGCGGATTTTTTGCGCAAGGTGAGGCAGTAAAAAGCCGGGTGGCGGCTACGCCTTACCCGGCCTACATTTGGGTCGTAGGCCCGGTAAGCGTAGCGCCACCGGGCGAAACCCGCACTGATTAGAAGTTGTAACCTACAACCAGGTAACCACCCCAACCGGTAGAACGGACGTGTTCGTTCATCCATACCAGTTTAGCGTCGTCGTTCCACTGGCCGCCGTTGTGCCAGTAACGTGCCACAACAGAGTAATGCCAGTGATCGTAGTTCAGCGCCAGGATGTGGCTGGAGGCGATGGAGTCATTGGTACGCTGCTTAATACCGTTCTCTGCGTAACCGCTCTTATCGCCCAGATCTGAACCCCAGTCGAAGTTGGTGAAGCCGATATAGCTCAGATTACCGCCCCACAGCTGGGTGATTGGCACAAAGTATTTCACTTTGAAACGATAGCCATCCCATTCGTTCTGGTTTTCAGCGCCATAGTTCTGCCACTGATATTTGGCATAGACGTTCAGAGACAGGCTCATTGGCAGGCCGGTGTCGATGTCCGTACCCAGACCCATATACCAGGTGCTCTGACGACCGGACTCGTTGCGGCCCATGTCGTAAATGTAGTTGTTCGCGAAGTACCACTCTTTGAACGGGCCGAAGCTCAGATCGGTGCCGGTCAGCTTGTCGATGGAGAAGCGTGGTTCGATTTCCATGAACAGAGGGGAGCCGTGGTTCCAGATACCTTTAGCCTGAGAGTTACCACCGAAGAAGACCGGTGCATCCATGTAGCCGTAGAAATCAAACCAGTCTTTCTTGGCGAACGCTTCATATTCCAGGTAGGTATCGTTACGAATCTGAGGTCCGAAACGCGTGTGGTAGCTGCCTACCACGTTAACGCTCTGGTGCCACCAGTCGGAGAGGTATTGTGGTTTGTCGTTTTCCGCTGCGTTAACAGTGAAAGAAGAGGACAGTGCCAGCACGGCGCCAGCTGCGAGTAATGTTTTTTTCATAATCATGCCACTGATTGAAATTCCCTTCCGGGAGTGAAAAATGCGCGAATTGCGTTTCTAAATATTTCGTGTTTCTGCGGTGCCTATTATAGGAATCCCTGCTCACAAAAATATGTGTTGTTTCACATATCTCTCATACGCGTAATCGATTGCGTTCACGTTTGCGTACTTTAAACGGCCGGGATTGTAGCGGCAATCATTTATGTTGCCAATCCATACGAAATGTAAATGTTAGCGGAGTGACATTTCACTCCGCTAAAAAAGAGAGGATTACTGCGCGGCGGGTTGAATGTCGTGAATGCGGATAAAGCCTAACTGTTCCGGCGTAAGGCCGCTTAACTGAAGCGGAATATCCACATCACTGGGTGCTAAAACACTGGCCGGGGCGGTGAAGAGCTGATTCTTCACGTTCACCTCCTGGTAGTTCTCCGTGGTGCCCTGGATCTGGCCCCACTCGACGGTGCCGCTGAAGGCCGGAAGCGGATCGTTGGACTCTCCCTTGATGCGTAATGTTGCGCGAGTACCATCGGCATTCGCCGCCACATTCACCAGAGACATTTTTAGCGTGCCAATCTGGCTGTTCAACAGGGCAGGCGTATTCGCCCCCGGCAGCAGGTACACCCCGCTGGTAGATTTCGCGTTCAGCGCGTTTTGCTGGGTGATCTTCACCGTTTCTTTGTTTAGCTTGTCCATCGCCGTATTGAGCGTATTGACGCTCTGTTTCATCTGACGGACTTCGGTTTGCTGTGCACAGGCGCTAAGGGTGAAGAGGCTCCCCACCAGCAATATTTTCAGGTAACGTCTTGTCATTGCGTTTATTTCCTTGAAATAACGGATCGTCCTAATGGTAGCCAGCATCATTGTGTCAGACATAGATCCTTTTTCTCAAAAAGCTCTTCCTTTGTTGTCAGGCCAGTTCAGGGTAAAATGAAAATCAGTTAACCAGATAACAGGGATACCGTATGCATTGCCCATTCTGCTCCGCTGTGGATACCAAAGTCATCGACTCTCGCCTTGTGGGCGAAGGGTCTTCAGTGCGCCGTCGTCGGCAGTGTCTGGTGTGTAACGAGCGTTTCACGACCTTTGAGGTGGCAGAGCTGGTCATGCCGCGCGTGGTTAAAAGTAACGACGTGCGTGAGCCGTTTAACGAAGAGAAACTGCGCAGCGGAATGCTGAAAGCCCTTGAAAAACGTCCCGTCAGCGCGGACGACGTGGAGATGGCGCTAAACCACATAAAATCTTACCTTCGTGGTTTGGGTGAGCGTGAAGTGCCCAGCAAGATGATTGGCAACCTGGTGATGGAGCAGCTGAAAAAGCTCGATAAGGTCGCCTATATCCGCTTCGCCTCGGTCTACCGCAGCTTCGAAGATATCAAAGAGTTTGGCGAAGAGATCGCCCGCTTACAGGATTAAGCTCATGCACGATGAGATGTACATGGCGCGAGCCATGAAGCTGGCGCAGCGCGGTCGTTTTACGACCCATCCCAACCCGAACGTCGGGTGCGTTATCGTTAACGATGGCGAGATCGTGGGGGAGGGCTTTCACTATCGTGCAGGCGAGCCGCATGCTGAGGTTCATGCCCTGCGCATGGCAGGCGAGAAGGCGCGCGGTGCGACGGCCTACGTTACGCTGGAGCCCTGCAGCCATCACGGGCGTACGCCACCGTGCTGCGACGCGCTGATTGCCGCGGGGGTGTCGCGCGTGGTTGCATCGATGCAGGACCCGAATCCGCAGGTGGCCGGACGTGGTCTGTATCGTCTGCAGCAGGAAGGCATTGACGTCAGCCATGGCCTGATGATGCAGGACGCGGAAGCGCTCAACAAAGGTTTCCTGAAGCGCATGCGTACCGGGTTCCCGTATATCCAGCTTAAGCTGGGTGCCTCGCTGGACGGTCGTACGGCGATGGCAAACGGCGAGAGCCAGTGGATCACGTCGCAGCAGGCAAGGCGCGATGTGCAACGTCTGCGCGCGCAAAGCCATGCTATCCTCACCAGCAGTGAAACCGTTCTGGCTGACGATCCGGCCATGACCGTGCGCTGGGACGAGCTGAATGCCGATACCCAGGCTCTGTATCCGCAGGAGAATCTGCGTCAGCCGCTGCGTATTGTCATTGATAGCCAGAACCGCGTGACGCCGGAGCACCGCATCGTCCAGCAGCCAGGGGAAACCTGGATTGCCCGCACGAAGGAAGATACGCGTGAATGGCCAGAAGGCGTGCGCAGCATCATAGTGCCGGAGCATAACGGGCATCTGGATCTGGTGGTGCTGATGATGCTGCTCGGCAAGCAGCAGGTGAACAGCATCTGGGTCGAAGCGGGCCCGACGCTTGCCGGCGCGCTGCTTCAGGCGGGGCTGGTGGATGAACTGCTTGTTTACGTTGCGCCTAAACTGTTGGGCAGTGACGCGCGCGGCCTGTTTGTGCTGCCCGGCCTTGAAAAACTGGCCGATGCACCACAACTCAAATTTAGCGAGATTCGTCCGGTAGGTCCGGATGTCTGCCTCCACTTAACGACAGCGTAATTGCTCCCGAAATAGGGAAGCAGTGCGCAAAGTATTATGATAAAATCCGCCCCCCTGCGGGGCCAAATGAACCCGTAAAGGAAGAGTATGAACATTATTGAAGCTGCTGTAGCTACCCCGGACGCTCGCGTCGCCATCACCATTGCGCGTTTCAACAACTTCATCAACGATAGCCTGCTGGAAGGTGCGGTTGACGCCCTGAAACGTATCGGCCAGGTTAAAGATGACAACATTACCGTTGTTTGGGTTCCAGGCGCTTACGAACTGCCACTGGCGGCGGGCGCGCTGGCGAAAACCGGTAAATATGACGCGGTGATTGCGCTGGGTACCGTTATTCGTGGCGGCACTGCGCACTTCGAATACGTTGCGGGCGGTGCAAGCAACGGTCTGGCACACGTTGCGCAGGATGCTGAAATTCCTGTCGCGTTCGGCGTGCTGACCACCGAAAGTATTGAACAAGCCATCGAACGTGCTGGCACCAAAGCCGGTAACAAAGGTGCAGAAGCTGCACTGACCGCGCTTGAAATGATCAATGTATTGAAAGCCATCAAGGCCTGATTTTTTTGTAAGGGGAATTCCGTGAAACCTGCTGCTCGTCGCCGCGCCCGTGAATGTGCCGTCCAGGCACTTTACTCCTGGCAGTTGTCCCAGAACGACATCGCTGATGTTGAATACCAGTTCCTGTCAGAACAGGACGTGAAAGACGTTGACGTTCTGTACTTCCGTGAACTGCTGTCGGGAGTGGCGACTAATAGCGCGTATCTCGATGGTCTGATGAAACCTTATCTGTCCCGTCTGCTCGAAGAGCTGGGTCAGGTAGAAAAAGCAGTGTTGCGCATTGCGCTGTTTGAGCTGTCTAAACGTGATGATGTGCCGTACAAAGTGGCCATCAACGAAGCGATCGAACTGGCGAAAACCTTCGGCGCTGAAGACAGCCATAAGTTTGTAAACGGCGTACTTGATAAAGCAGCACCTGCGATCCGTCCCCACAAAAAGTGATCCGCAAACCGGAGTTCTGCATTGCCTGACGGGCAGTGCGGCTCCGGTTTTTTCTTTTATTTGCTGAGGCATAACGTATGGCATGCGGCGAATTTTCCCTGATTGCCCGTTATTTCGACCGTGTCAGAACCTCTCGTCTTGATGTTGAAACCGGCATCGGCGATGACTGTGCACTTCTCAATATTCCCGAAAAACAGACGCTGGCAATCAGCACCGACACCTTAGTGTGCGGACGTCATTTTTTACCGGATATCGATCCTGCCGATCTGGCGTATAAGGCGCTGGCGGTTAACGTCAGCGATCTGGCGGCAATGGGGGCCGATCCCGCGTGGTTAACCCTGGCGCTGACGCTGCCTGAGGTAGACGAAGCCTGGCTTGAAGCCTTTAGCGATGCGCTGTTTGAGCAGCTTAACTACTACGATATGCAGCTGATTGGCGGTGATACCACTGCCGGGCCGCTGTCGATGACGCTGGCGATCCACGGCTATGTGCCGCTCGGCCGCGCGCTGAAGCGCTCAGGCGCAAAACCCGGCGACTGGATCTATGTGACCGGTACGCCGGGCGACAGCGCGGCAGGGCTGGCGATCCTCCAGGATCGCTTAACCGTGAAGGATACAGACGATGCGGCGTATCTGGTGAAACGCCATCTGCGCCCGACGCCGCGTATACTGCACGGTCAGGCGCTGCGCGAGCGGGCAAGCTCGGCTATCGATCTCTCTGACGGGCTGATCTCGGACCTCGGCCATATTCTGAAGGCCAGCGGTGTCGGCGCGCGCGTTGACCTGGATCTGTTCCCGCTGTCAGAGGAACTGCTTCGTCATGTCGAACCTGAGCAGGCGCTGCGCTGGGCGCTGTCCGGTGGTGAAGATTATGAACTGTGCTTTACCGTTCCGGAGCTGAACCGTGGAACGCTCGACGTGGCGTTAGCGCATCTTGGCGCGAAATTCACCTGTATCGGGCAGATCATGCCGGAGAGTGAAGGGCTGAAGTTTGTGAAAGACGGTGCGCCGGTTACGCTGGACTGGAAAGGGTACGATCACTTCGCGTGAGTTTGTACGCTCTGTATTGCCGGGTGGCGGCTCCGCCTTACCCGGCCTACAAAAGAGAGGGCTTATTTAAACCCCACCACCGGATGCTGCTGATACGGCGTCTCCAGCTCGGCAACCTGTTCGGGCGTCAGCGTGATATCCACCGCGTTTAACAGTTCGTCCAACTGCTCTTCCCGGGACGTGCCGATAATGGGAGCCGCGACGCCGCGTTTACCCAGCAGCCATGCCAGCGCTACCTGGGCGCGGGTTGCGCCGGTATCGTCGGCAATGCCGGCCAGGCGTTCGGCAATCAGTGCATCGCTGGCCTCTGTTCCTTCATAGAGATTTTTTCCCACTTCATCCGAGACCAGACGGGCCGTAGTTTCGCCCCACGGACGGGTCAGGCGACCGCGCGCGAGCGGGCTCCACGGGATGACCGCCACGCCCTCCTGATGGCACAGCGGCAACATCTCACGCTCTTCTTCACGATAGATCAGATTGTAGTGATCCTGCATGGTGACAAAGCGCGCCCAGCCGTGCTGCGCCTGCAGATCCAGCGCCTGAGCGAACTGCGACGCGTGCATCGACGATGCGCCGATGTAGCGTGCTTTACCGGCTTTGACGACGTCGTTGAGCGCCTCAAGCGTCTCCTCGATCGGCGTGTTGTAATCCCAGCGGTGAATTTGCAGCAGGTCGACGTAATCCATGTTCAGGCGCCTGAGGCTGTCGTCAATGGAACGCAGGATCTGCGCGCGAGAAAGGCCCTGCGGCAGGTCGCCCACCGGGTAGTACACCTTGGTGGCAACGACGATGTCATCCCGACGGGCAAAATCGCGCAGGGCGCGGCCGACAATCTCCTCGCTGCTGCCGTCGGAGTAGCTGTTGGCGGTGTCAAAGAAGTTAATGCCGCCCTCGATGGCGCGTTTGATAATCGGACGGCTGCTCTCTTCCGGCAGCGTCCAGGCGTGGTTCCCCCGATCGGGCTCGCCAAAGGTCATGCATCCCAGACAAAGTCGGGAAACCTTAAGGTCCGTTTTTCCTAATGTTGTGTATTGCACGGTTCCGCTCCTGCTGTTTAAACAATACGTTTAAGCATAGCAGGAGCGGAAAAGGGGGGAGGGGGATCAGTCCAGCCAGGCGCGGATTTTAGCTTCGATACCGGCAGCGTCCAGGCCAATCGCCGCGCGGGCTTCGTCCTGGGTACCTTGCGGGATGAAGTAGTCCGGCAGGCCGAGGTTCAGCACCGGAACGGCTTTACGGTTTGCCATCAGCACCTCGTTCACGCCGCTGCCCGCACCGCCCATAATCGCGTTTTCTTCCAGCGTGACCAGCACGTCGTGCGCCTCAGCCATACTCAGGATCAGGGATTCGTCGAGCGGCTTCACAAAGCGCATATCCACGAGGGTGGCATTCAGCGTTTCAGCTACTTTCGCCGCCTCTGGCATCAGCGTGCCGAAGTTCAGGATCGCCACTTTCTCACCGCGACGTTTAACCAGACCTTTACCGATCGCCAGCTTCTCCAGCGGCTGCAGCTCAACGCCCACCGCATTGCCGCGCGGATAGCGAACGGCGCTTGGGCCATCCTGATAGTGGTAGCCGGTAAACAGCATCTGACGACATTCGTTTTCGTCGCTTGGCGTCATGATCACCATATCCGGAATGCAGCGCAGGAACGACAGGTCAAACGCGCCCTGGTGCGTCTGGCCGTCGGCACCGACGATGCCCGCACGGTCAATGGCAAACAGCACCGGCAGCTTCTGGATCGCCACGTCGTGGATCACCTGATCGTAGGCGCGCTGCAGGAAGGTGGAATAGATAGCGACAACCGGTTTGTAGCCGCCGATCGCCAGGCCCGCTGCAAATGTCACCGCGTGCTGCTCGGCAATGGCCACGTCGAAATACTGGTCAGGGTATTTTTTAGAGAACTCTACCATGCCGGAGCCTTCGCGCATGGCCGGGGTGATCGCCATCAGCTTGTTGTCTTTCGCGGCGGTTTCGCACAGCCAGTCGCCGAAGATTTTTGAATAGCTCGGCATGCCGCCGCTGCTTTTCGGCAGACAGCCGCTGGACGGGTCAAATTTCGGTACCGCGTGGAAGGTAATCGGATCTTTTTCCGCCGGCTCGTAGCCACGCCCTTTTTTAGTCATGATGTGCAGGAACTGCGGGCCTTTCAGGTCGCGCATGTTCTTGAGCGTGGTGACCAGCCCCAGTACGTCGTGACCGTCAACCGGGCCAATATAGTTAAAGCCCAGCTCCTCAAACAGGGTGCCCGGCACGACCATGCCTTTGATGTGCTCTTCGGTACGCTTAAGCAGCTCTTTGATCGGCGGTACGCCGGAGAAGACTTTTTTACCGCCTTCACGCAGCGAGGAGTAAAGCTTGCCGGAGAGCAGCTGTGCCAGATGGTTGTTCAGCGCGCCAACGTTCTCGGAGATCGACATTTCGTTATCGTTGAGGATAACCAGCATGTCCGGCTTGATGTCGCCCGCATGGTTCATGGCTTCGAAGGCCATACCCGCGGTGATGGCACCGTCGCCAATCACGCAGACGGTGCGGCGCTGCTTGTTCTCTTTCTCGGCGGCGACGGCAATACCGATGCCCGCAGAAATGGAGGTGGAGGAATGGCCGACGCTCAGCACGTCATACTCGCTCTCACCGCGCCACGGGAACGGATGCAGGCCACCTTTCTGACGAATAGTGCCAATTTTATCGCGACGTCCGGTCAGAATTTTGTGCGGATAGGCCTGGTGGCCCACGTCCCAGATGAGCTGATCGAACGGCGTGTTATAGACGTAGTGCAGCGCCACGGTCAGCTCTACCGTGCCAAGCCCGGAGGCGAAATGGCCGCTGGAGCGGCTTACGCTGTCGAGCAGGTAGCGACGCAGCTCGTCGCACAGCTTCGGCAGGCTCTCTTTCGGCAACAGACGTAACTCCTGGGTGGAGTCAACTAACGCCAGTGTCGGGTATTTGGCAATATCAAAACTCATCAAAGGCTCATCGAGATATATAGTTTATTTATCACGCTGGATTATATAGTCCGCTAGCGCTTCCAGTGCCGAGGTATCCAGCGATTGCGCAGCCAGTTCATTCAGTGACTGGCGGGCATCGTCAATCAGATCCCGGGCTTTACGTTGGGCTTGCTCAAGACCCAGCAGGGCGGGGTAGGTACTTTTGCCAAGCTGCTGGTCCGCACCCTGACGTTTACCCAATGTTGCAGTATCGCCCACCACATCCAGAATGTCATCCTGAACCTGGAATGCCAGACCGATACTTTCTGCGTATCTGTCCAGAATCGGCAGGGCTTTGCGCCCTTGCTCACCCGCGCTCAGCGCGCCCAGGCGAACGGCGGAACGAATCAATGCCCCGGTTTTATGGCGATGAATACGCTCCAGCTGTTCCAGATTAACCTGACGTCCTTCCGCTTCAAGATCCAGCGCCTGACCGCCGCACATGCCGGCCACGCCGCTGGCCATGGCCAGTTCGGAAATCATAGCCAGACGGTCACGGTCAGCCACTTCGGCCATTGGCGCGTCGCTCAGAATCGAGAACGCCAGCGTCTGCAGGGCATCACCCGCCAGAATGGCATTCGCCTCGCCAAACTTGATGTGGCAGGTGGGTTGACCCCGACGCAAATCGTCGTCGTCCATCGCCGGGAGATCGTCGTGGATCAGCGAGTAGGCATGGATGCACTCAACGGCGGCTGCCGGGGCGTCCAGCGTGTTATCGCTGATGCCAAACATGTTGCCGGTGGCGTACACCAGGAACGGGCGCAGGCGCTTTCCACCCAAGAGTGCGCCATAGTGCATGGCTTCAACCAGAGGAGTGTTCTGAAAAGGCTGTGGCGCAATAAATCGGCGCAGGGCGTCGTTGGCACGCACGACGCGCGCCTGAAGCTCGTTGGCAAAATCCATTTACTCGGCGTCCGGTGTGAAAGGCGTGGTTTTCGCGTCTTCGCTGTCGGAAAGCAGGATCTGCACGCGCTGCTCGGCCTGCTGCAGTTTGACCTGCCCCTGGCGCGCCAGCTGCACGCCGCGCTCGAATTCGTTGAGCGCCTCTTCCAGCGGGAGATCGCCGCTCTCAAGACGGGTAACGATTTGCTCCAGTTCACTCAGCGCAGTTTCGAAACTGGCCGGTGCGTCGTTCTTCTTCGGCATAGTGAATTGACTCTTATATTCTCAGCCCCGACATGGTAACGGACTCAGGGCAATTATCAAATAACGCGCAATGTGCACAGGAGCGGCGCGATGGTGGTATACTTGCGCGCCTGGATGCAGCCACGGGTGTGGGCTGCTGTACTCTTTTCCATTACAAGCCTTAATACGCTTGCCTAAGAAACATTGCCGCCATGAAGTTTATCATTAAATTGTTCCCTGAAATCACCATCAAAAGCCAATCTGTGCGTTTGCGCTTTATTAAAATTCTCACCGGGAACATTCGTAACGTTTTAAAGCACTACGACGAAACCCTCGCCGTAGTGCGCCACTGGGACCACGTTGAGGTTCGTGCGAAAGACGAAAACAAACGTCAGGATATTCGCGACGCGCTGACCCGTATTCCAGGGATCCACCATATTCTGGAAGTGGAAGATGTCCCGTTCAGCGATATGCACGACATCTTCGAAAAAGCGCTGGTTCAGTACCGCGATCGGATCGAAGGCAAAACCTTTTGCGTGCGCGTGAAGCGTCGCGGTAAGCACGAATTCAGCTCCATTGAAGTGGAACGTTACGTTGGCGGCGGTTTGAACCAGCACGTTGAGACGGCGCGCGTGCGTCTGACCAACCCGGACGTGACCGTTAATCTGGAGATCGAAAACGATCGCCTGCTGTTGGTGAAAGGCCGTTATGAAGGTATCGGCGGCTTCCCGATCGGGACTCAGGAAGATGTTCTGTCCCTGATCTCCGGCGGCTTCGACTCCGGCGTCTCCAGCTATATGCTGATGCGCCGCGGCTGCCGCGTACACTACTGCTTCTTCAACCTGGGCGGCGCGGCGCACGAAATCGGCGTTCGTCAGGTGGCGCATTACCTGTGGAACCGCTTCGGCAGCTCCCACCGCGTGCGTTTCGTGGCAATCAATTTCGAACCGGTGGTCGGCGAGATTCTGGAGAAAGTGGACGACGGCCAGATGGGCGTCATCCTGAAGCGCATGATGGTGCGTGCGGCATCCAAAGTGGCTGAACGCTACGGCGTGCAGGCGCTGGTCACCGGTGAAGCGCTGGGGCAGGTCTCCAGCCAGACGCTGACCAACCTGCGCCTGATCGACAACGTGTCTGATACCCTGATCCTGCGTCCGCTGATCTCCCATGATAAAGAGCACATCATCGATCTGGCGCGCGAAATCGGTACCGAAGATTTTGCCCGCACCATGCCGGAATACTGTGGCGTGATCTCAAAAAGCCCAACGGTGAAAGCGGTGAAGGCGAAGATCGAAGCGGAAGAAGAGAACTTCGATTTCAGCATTCTGGATAAAGTGGTGGAAGAAGCGTCCAACATTGATATCCGCGAGATCGCCCAGCAGACCGAGCAGGAAGTGGTAGAAGTGGAGACCGTGAGCGGTTTCGGCGCGAACGACGCGATTCTGGATATCCGCTCCATTGACGAGCAGGATGACAAGCCGCTGCAGGTGGATGGCGTCGAAGTGGTTTCTCTGCCGTTCTACAAGCTGAGCACGAAGTTTGGCGACCTCGACCAGAGCAAAACGTACCTGCTGTGGTGTGAGCGCGGGGTGATGAGCCGCCTGCAGGCGCTGTATCTGCGCGAGCAGGGCTTTGCCAATGTGAAGGTGTATCGTCCGTAGTTTCTCGCCCGGTGGCGCTTCGCTTACCGGGCCTACGGTACCGTGCATTTGTAGGCCGGGTAAGGCGTAGCCGCCACCCGGCTTTTTTTTATGCACTACTCTTCATAGTAATTATAAATCCCCGCTGGCATCACCAGTGACGATGCCACTTCGTACGCCTTCTCGCGCCCGACCAGCAGGTCGATAATCTTTAAGCCAAAATCAATCGCGGTGCCGGGGCCCTGGCTGGTCAGCAGGTTGACGCGGGGATCCCAGACGACGCGTTTGTCCACCCACTGATCTTCCGGAATGGTGTCTTTCAGCCCCGGGAAGCCGGTCATGTTGCCAATGGGGAAGATATCGTGTGGAACCAAAACCGTTCCGGCGGCGGCACAAATGGCGGCGACGATGCGGCCGGATAAATGGAACTGACGCACGGTCTCAACCAGCAGCGGGCTGTCACGAAAACATTCCGCGCCCTTCAGCCCACCGGGCAGCACGATGATGTCGTAATCTCCGTCAGCCACCTGTACCAACGGTGCATCTGCAAGGATTTTCACCCCGCGTGAACAGGTGATTGCCAGATTACCGTCGCTGGCGACGCTGGCGGTGGTGACCTTAATGCCGCCGCGCACCATCAGATCAATGGTGGTGGCCGCTTCCATCTCTTCGCTACCAGGGGCGAGGCAGATCAGTGCCGACGCGCTCATATTCACTCTCCTTACGTTTAACCAGGTCATACAGACGGGCGTTTTCCGGCACCGCGATGCCGTGTGCGCGGGCGCGTTTTAGCAGATAGCCGGTGATGTAGTCGATCTCCGTGTGGCGTAATGCCCGAACATCCTGCAGCATCGAGGAGATGTTCTCAGCTGTACTCTCAATAACCTGCTCGACATAACAGCGTAAATCGTCTGCCGAGGTATGCAGCCCTTCCCGCTCAACGACCGCCGCGACTTCTGCACAGAGGGACGCCACCTCCTGCGGATGGTTTTTCAGTTCACCGTTCGGGCAGTTCCACAGCGCCGTCAGCGGGTTGATCACACAGTTAACGGCCAGCTTGCGCCAGAGTTGAGGGCGAATGTGGTTATGCCAGGCCACGTCCGGGAGCACCTTCTGCAGCACATCGGCAAGATAGCTGTAGTCCCCATCCTGCGTTCTGGCAGGCCCGATGTGCGTCACGCCGCTGGCGACATGCACGATGATGTTGCCGTCGCGGCGCGCAGCGTGGGTGGTCGTTGCCATCAGCAGGGGCTGCGGAACGCTTTTCAGCTCATCCAGGGTCCCCATGCCGTTATGCAGCAGCAGTATGGGCGAAGTGGGGGGGAGCTGCGCGGCCAGCGTTTTTACCGCGTCTGAGACCTGCCAGGCTTTAAGCGTCACCAGTAAAAGGTCGCTTTGCGCCAGGAAATCAGGATCGTTCGCGGTGAGGGATTCGTTAAAGATGCTTCCGTCTTCACCAATCAGGTTTACACTGCAATAAGGCTGGGGCACGCGCAGCCAGCCCTGAACCTCATGTCCGTGCTTGCACAGTGCGGTCAGCCACAGCTGACCAAGCGCTCCGCATCCGAGCACCGTAATTTTCATTGTTCCTCCTCACCTGCAACTGCGCCAGGTGTTACAGCTTAATTATACAGCTAAGCTTCTGTTGAGTTATGCCTCGTAGCGGGTATTATGCAACGCAACAAAAGTGAAGGGAGAAGAAAAGATGCCATCTTTCGATATTGTTTCCGAAGTTGATATCCAGGAAGTTCGCAACGGCGTTGAGAACGCAACCCGCGAAGTTGAGTCACGTTTCGATTTTCGTGGCGTTGAGGCGTCGTTTGAGCTGAACGATGCAAATAAGACCATTAAGGTGCTGAGCGAGTCTGATTTCCAGGTGAATCAGTTGCTCGACATTCTGCGCGCCAAGCTGTTGAAGCGCGGCATCGAAGGGACGTCCCTGGATGTGCCGGACGAGTTTGTGCACAGCGGTAAGAACTGGTTTGTTGAAGCGAAGCTGAAGCAGGGCATCGAGAGCGCGGTGCAGAAGAAGATCGTGAAGCTCATCAAAGACAGCAAGCTGAAGGTGCAGGCGCAGATCCAGGGCGAGGAAATTCGCGTCACCGGTAAGTCCCGCGACGACCTGCAGTCCGTGATGGCGCTGGTGCGCGGCGGCGACCTGGGGCAACCGTTCCAGTTTAAAAACTTCCGCGACTAATATAAAAAGCCCGGTTTACCCGGGCTTTTTTTCACGCTTTCAGCGCCTGCTCGACCTCGAAGCGGTTGGTCACCTTGCTGTCAATTTTGACATAAGCGCTGCGCTCCTCGGGAACAATCAGCACCTCTGTGACCCCTTCTTTTCCTTCCAGACGCTGCTTCAGCGCGTCGCTAATCTCTACGTCATCCGGGATCTCAACCCGCAGGCTGCTCACGTAGCGCGGCTCTTTCATGGTGCTGGCGACCAGCAGCCAGACTGTCGCCAGCAGCGCGCCCGCGAGAAACACGGTTTGCGAATCAAACAGCCCGTCAACCCAGCCGCCAAGCGAGCCGCCGATTGCCACGCCGAGGAACTGGCTGGTGGAGTAAATACCCATCGCCGTGCCTTTGTAACCGGCGGGGGACTCTTTGCTGATCAGCGACGGCAGCAGGGCCTCCATCAGGTTAAACGCCAGGAAGAACAGCTGTACCCCGGCGATCAGTTCCCAGAAGTGCGGGCCGGCGCCCCAGAGCACGATTTCGGCAATCAGCAGGAGCGCCACGCAGCCCACGAAGACGCGCTTCATTTTGCGCTTCACTTCGGCGTAGATGATGAACGGCACGACGGAGACAAACGAAATCAACATCGTGACCAGATAGATTTTCCAGTGCTCAGCCGCCGGGAAACCCGCTGCGGCAAGCTGGCCGGGAAGGGCGACAAAGGTCGACATCAGCAGGATGTGCAGGCACATAATGCCAAAATTCAGCTTAAGCAGGCGCGGCTCGACAATCACTTTGCTGAAGCAGCCTTTAACCATCCCCGACTCACGGTTGAGGACGTGGTTTTTGCTGTCCGGCACCACCCACAGGGTTAAGGCAATGCCGAGGGTCGCCAGCACGGCAATCATCCAGAACAGGGCGTGCAGGCCGAGCGCATGGGTGATTATCGGGCCCAGCACCATCGCAATCGCAAACGTCACGCCAAAGCTGACGCCGATAAAGGCCATGGCTTTGGTGCGGTTCTGCTCGCGGGTTAAGTCTGACAGCAGCGCCATCACCGCGGCGGCAATCGCGCCGGAGCCCTGCAGGGCGCGGCCAAGAATAATCCCCCAGATGGAGTGGGAGAGGGCGGCAATGACGCTTCCGAGCACAAAGACCAGCAGCCCGCCGACAATCAGCGGCTTGCGGCCCACCCGGTCAGAGAGCAGGCCAAACGGGATCTGGAACACCGCCTGCGCCAGACCATAAATGCCAATGGCGAGGCCAATCAGCGCCTCGCTGGCCCCCTGCAGCGCCATACCGTACGTGGTCAGAACAGGCAGGACCATAAACATGCCAAGCATCCGTAGCGAGAAGACAGTCCCTAAGCCCCAGGTCGCGCGTAGCTCGCCTGGCGTCATTTTATAATCGTTCATTACCACCTCAGTTCAAAAGCAGGCCATAGTGTAGTGCGGGGAAGGGGCGGGGTAAATAAAGGGTTATTTAACAAATATTACATGCGTTATTAATAAATTCCGTGAATAAAAAAGGGTGCCGAAGCACCCCTTTATTCACCTGTTGTGGCTTACCAGACGTAAGTCAGCAGGTTGTGTGAATCTGGCACCATGAAATCGACAGACATCATCACGGACAGCGAGGTGATGGCCACAATCGAGAACACAAACAGCTTGCGCGCCCAGACTTTGTCATCTTCCACTTTGTAACCGCGCAGCGCCATGCCGAGCCACCAGACGCTCACCGCAGCCGCTACCGCCAGATATTTGTATCCGGCGTAACCACCCAGAGAGAGCATCAGCGTTGCCACGGCAAAGGCGATGATGTACAGCGTGATGTGGTTCTTGGCAACGGAGATGCCCTTCACGACCGGCAGAACCGGGATGTTCGCTGCCTGATAATCCTTAAAGCGGAAAATTGCGATGGCATAGGAGTGCGGCATCTGCCACAGGCTAAAGATAGCCAGCAGGATCAGCGCACCGCTGTCGAACTCGTTCGTGACCGCGCAGTAGCCAATCACCGGCGGCGCAGCGCCGGAGAGAGAACCAATCAGCGTGCCGTAGACGGAGTGACGTTTCATATACAGGCTGTAGATGCCCACATACACCACGAACCCCATCACCCCCAGCCAGCAGGCCAGCGGGTTAGCACCAAACCACAGCAGCATAAAGCCAGCAATACCCAGCAAGGTGGCGTACACCAGCGAGACGGAAGGGGCGATCAGGCCTTTCACCAGCACCCGATTTTTGGTCCTTTCCATCTTCTTGTCGATATCCATGTCGATGTAGTTGTTAAATACACAACCGGACGCAACAACCAGTGACACACCGACCAGCGTGTAGATAAAGAGGGCGTAATCAATGCTGCCCTTAGAGGCCAGCAGGAACCCTCCGATCACGGAGATCAGGTTGCCAAAGATGATGCCTGGTTTCGTTACTTGCAGGTATTGCTTAAACATACTCGCCGCTCTTAGTGAACCATCATGTTGTAGTTGAGGTTCCACATAATCCAGATGGAACCGACTACCAGGATAGCGATGATAATCACGGTAAAGATAAAGGCGGTCATGTTCCAGCCTTCATCGGACTTGGTGTTCATGTGCAGGAAGCAAACCAGATGCACCAGAATCTGAATCACCGCGGTCACCAGGATTGCTCCCAGGATAACCGGCTTAGACGCAGAGCCGCTCATCACCATCCAGAACGGGATCACCGTCAGGATGATCGACAGGATGAAACCTGTCATGTAGGTTTTTACGCTGCCGTGGGAAGCGCCATGATCGTTAGAATGACTCATTACATCGCCCCCATCAGATAGACAACAGAGAACACACAGATCCACACCACGTCCAGGAAGTGCCAGAACAGGCTCAGGCACAGGATACGGGTACGGTTAGTACTGGTCAGGCCGCGACGGGAGATCTGGAACATCAGTACTGCCATCCAGATCAGACCGGAGGTCACGTGCAGACCGTGGGTGCCAACCAGCGCGAAGAACGCGGACAGGAAGCCACTGCGATCCGGGCCGAAGCCTTCCATGATCAGGTGATGGAATTCATAGATTTCCATCCCGATAAATCCAGCACCAAACAACCAGGTCAACGCCAGCCAGGAGACAACCTGGCTCTTGTTGTTTTTGTACATGGCGATAGCCGCCATGCCGTAGGTGATGGAGCTGAATAACAGCAGTGCGGTTTCAACCAGAACGAACGGCAGTTCAAAGATGTCCTTGCCGGTCGGGCCGCCCGCTGTGCCGTTCACCAGAACGGCATAGGTCGCGAACAGACAGCAGAACAGAATGCAGTCGCTCATCAGGTAGATCCAGAAACCGAAGACTTTGGTCGGTCCTGTATCGTGGTGCGCATGTTCATGCGCGTGGGCAGTTGAGTGCGCCAGAGTATCAGTTGCCATTTTTCAGCCCCGCTTTAGAAATCTCGTCGAAATGCTGATTTTCCAGCTTTTCAACTTCACGGACTGGTACGTAGTAGTCCACGTCCTCGTCAAAGCTCTTCACAATCCAGCTGATTACGATGCCAGCAAAGCCAACAATCGCCATCCACCAGATGTGCCAGATCATTGCGAAACCAAATACCGTTGCGAAGGCGGCAATCACGATGCCCGCACCGCTGTTTTTCGGCATATGGATCTCTTCGTAATGAGCAGGTTGCTTGTACGCTTCACCTTTTTCTTTCATTTCCCAGAATGCGTCACGTTCATGAACCTGAGGCACGATGGCAAAGTTATAGAAAGGCGGTGGAGAAGAGGTCGCCCACTCCAGCGTACGGCCACCCCATGGGTCACCGGTCAGGTCACGGTTCTGGTCGCGGTCGCGAATAGACACGTAGAACTGAATCAGCTGAGACGCGATACCACAGGCAATCAGCACGGCACCGCCCGCTGCAACCATCAGCATTGGGTGGAACTGCGGATCGATCTGCTGGCTCAGACGACGGGTCATACCCATGAAGCCCAGCACGTACAGCGGCATAAAGGCGACGAAGAAGCCGATGATCCAGAACCAGAACGCGCGTTTACCCCATTTTTCGTTCAGCGTGAAGCCGAACGCTTTTGGCCACCAGTAGGTTACGCCAGCGAAGCAGCCGAAGACCACGCCACCGATGATAACGTTATGGAAGTGCGCAATCAGGAACAGACTGTTGTGCAGAACGAAGTCAGCACCCGGTACCGCCAGCAGTACGCCGGTCATCCCACCTACGGAGAAGGTCACGATGAAGCCGATGGTCCACAGCATTGCTGAGTGGAACACGATACGGCCCTGATACATGGTGAACAGCCAGTTGAAGATCTTCACCCCGGTCGGGATGGCGATAATCATGGTGGTAATACCGAAGAAGGCGTTTACGTTCGCGCCCGCACCCATGGTGAAGAAGTGGTGCAGCCAAACGATGAACGACAGAACGGTAATACACACGGTTGCCCACACCAGAGAGGTGTAACCAAACAGACGTTTACGCGAGAAGGTTGCCGCGATTTCGGAGAACACACCGAATACAGGCAGAACCAGGATGTAAACTTCCGGGTGACCCCATGCCCAAATCAGGTTGATGTACATCATCATGTTGCCACCCATATCGTTCGTGAAGAAATGGGTGCCCAGGTAGCGGTCCAGGGTCAGCAGCGCGATGGTAACAGTCAGAATTGGGAAGGACGCAATAATCAGGATGTTGGCGCACAGAGATGCCCAGGTAAATACCGGCATCTTGAACATGGTCATGCCAGGGGCACGCATCTTGATAATGGTCACGAAGAAGTTGATACCGGTCAGGGTCGTACCGACACCGGAGAGCTGAAGCGCCCAAATCCAGTAGTCGACGCCAACGCCCGGGCTGTACTCAATTCCTGACAGCGGTGGGTAAGCCAGCCAGCCGGTCTGCGCGAATTCGCCCACGCCCAGTGACAGGTTAACCAGAATAACGCCGACAACGGTGAACCAGAAGCTCAGGTTGTTCAGGAACGGGAACGCAACGTCGCGCGCGCCGATTTGCAGCGGAACGACCACGTTCATCAGACCGATAACCAGCGGCATCGCCACGAAGAAGATCATGATAACGCCGTGGGCGGTAAAGATCTGATCGTAGTGGTGCGGTGGCAGGAAGCCGGCTTCACCCGCAGACGCGAGCGCCTGCTGGCTACGCATCATGATCGCATCCGCAAAGCCACGAATTAACATGACGATACCGACGATGCAGTACATGATACCGAGTTTTTTGTGGTCAACCGAAGTCAGCCACTCATTCCACAGGTAGCTCCACTTACCGAAGTAAGTGATCAGGCCAACTAAGGCCGCGCCACCGATGATAATTGCAGCCACCGTAACCATGATAATCGGTTCATGGTAGGGCACTGCATCCAGTGTCAATTTTCCGAACATTTTCTTCCTCGGCCCCTTAGTGAGCGGTTTCCGCGTGGCTCATGTCCATGCCTTCCATACCTTCGTGCGCGCTGTGCTCGCCTTCTGGCTGGGTCATGTCCATGCTCTTGCCGTGATCCATAAATTTGCCAATAACGTCTTTGAACAAATCAGGCTTCACGTTAGAGAAGTACTCCACCTTGTTGTATTCGCTAGGTGCAGCCACTTTTTCGAACGCCGCCATGTCAGACATGGTGTTTGGAGACTGTTTCGCTTTTTCAACCCACTGGTCGAAAGCGGCACGGTCTGGCGTTGCAATAGCTTTGAACTTCATACCTGAGAAGCCCGGGCCGCTATAGCTGGCGGAGATACCATCGTAGGTGCCTGCTTCATTCGCGATCAGATGCAGGTTAGTCTGCATACCGGCCATCGCGTAAATCTGGCTACCCAGACGCGGGATGAAGAAGGAGTTCATTACGGAGTTGGAGGTCACTTTGAACTGAACCGGAGTGTTCGCCGGGAAGGCGATTTCATTCACGGTAGCAATGCCCTGCTCTGGATAGATGAAGAACCATTTCCAGTCCATGGAGACCACTTCAATGGTAATCGGTTTTTCATCGTGAACCAGCGGCTTGCTTGGCTCAAGTGCGTGAGTGGTTTTCCAGGTCAGTACGGCAAGGAACAGGATGATCAGGATAGGTACCGTCCAGACCACAGCTTCCACTTTGTTGGAGTGTGACCAGTTCGGGCTATACTTCGCATCTTTATTGCTCGCACGATACTTCCAGGCGAAACCAACAGCCATCAAAATGGCTGGAATAACCACAATCAACATCAGGCCAAAAGCCGTCAATATCAGTGAACGTTGTTCCAGTCCAATCTGTCCTTTGGGGTCTAGTAGTGCAGAATCACAGCCACTGAGTAATACAGTGCCTGCGAATAATGACAACCATCCCAAACTTTTATTGTATTTCCTGAGTCTCATTTAACGACCTCAATTCCACGGGAGTCTGGTGGCGTTTAAAGTGTGCGGGCATTTTACGGGAAGGTTACATTACTGTAAACATCATTAGGCCTGTGTCAGGAAGGTGTTACCGGGTTCTGCCGCACGTGTCACAAGTGTTACAAATTATGTCGGTTTTTATGACCGAAGCCGCATGAGATGGGCTTTATAACGAAAGGACCCCCAAGCATACCCTAAAAGGGACAATTGGTATAACCATTGTTAAAAATAAACAAAAAATTAACAATTAATTATCAATAAAAAGACATCTAAAAAACGAAAAATCAAACTATCGCATGCTGAATCGTTTAATGAAAAATAGCGTTTTGGAACCAGAGCCAATAATTTCCAAATCCTATCCCGCACAAAACAACAAATATTTTTTTTAGTCGATGGTGGCTATTTCACCGTTATAATTTCGGTTGGTGATTACAACGGGAAATAACCTTTCGCATTTTTCTTCAGGTCAGCTGCGTTTTCCGCAACGCCATGAAATCGAGCAGACCGCCCGTCAGGATCCCAACGATGGCCAGCAGGGCTCCGGCGTCCAGCAGAAGGGCCTCAAAGGGGAGCGCCAGTGGTGTGCTGGCATTAATAATGAGCACGATAAGCCAGAGTGCCAGCGCAACGCAGCCCATCATTAACAGACGTAACGCAAAACGGTAGGCGCGGTGATATTCCGTTCGTGGCATAAAGTGTTCGGTCCGCTGGGTATATTCCAGCGTCTGGCGACAGACCAGCAACAATAAAATCCCCGGCACGGCAGCCACGACGGAGAAAAGATAAAACGTTGGCCAACCGTGGGCTTCCACAAACCAGCCGGCAATCGGACCTACGTAAACGCGGCCAACGGCAGAGAGCGCCGAGAGCAGCGCGAACTGCGTGGCGGAAAATGACTTGTTGCACAGGGTCATCAGCAGGGCGACAAAGGCTGCTGTCCCCATACCGCCGCAGAGATTTTCGAAGAACACCGCAGCGGCCATGCTGATCATATGTTTGTCGGTAATCGACAGCAGCCAGTAGCCCGCGTTAGAGGCGCCCTGAAGAATGCCGAAGATCAGCAGTGCGCGGAACAGCGTCAGGCGCTGCATCAGCACGCCACCGTAAAGTGCCCCGACAATGGTTGCAAACAGCCCCAGCGTTTTATTCACTACCCCCACTTCACCGGCATCAAAACCGACACCGCGGATCAGGAAGGTGGTGGTCAGGCTCATGGCAAAGGCGTCGCCAAGCTTATAAAGGACGATCAGCAGCAGGATCAGCCAGGCGTTGTTGCGGCCAAAGAAGTCGCGCAGCGGTTCGGCCACGGCCTGCTCCAGCGAGCGGGGAACCGGAATAACGTCGCTCGGTTCGGGGGCAAAGAGCGTGGCGATAATGCAGGGGATAAGCAGGGCGGCCATTAGCCAGTACATGCCCTGCCAGCCGAGGTAACGGTCGGCCAGCCACAGCGCCAGCCCGCCGGAGACCAGCATCCCGAGGCGATAGCCCAGCACGCTGATGGCCGCACCGGCACCGCGTTCTTCCGCAGGTAACACGTCCGTCTTCCAGGCGTCGAACACGATATCCTGAGAAGCGGAACAGAAGGCAATTACCACCGCAAGCGCGGCCATCCAGCGCAGCTGCGTGGTGGGCTCAAGAAACCCCATCGCCGCGATGGCCAGCAGCAGCAGGACCTGCGTCATCACCAGCCAGCCGCGGCGACGCCCGAGGAACGGCGGCGTATAGCGATCCATCACCGGCGACCACAGGAACTTGAAGACATAGGCCTGACCGACAAGCGAGAAGAAACCAATGGTTTTGAGATCGATGTTCTCGACCGTCATCCACGCCTGAAGCGTGCCGGAGGTGAGCGCGAGGGGTAAACCCGAGGCAAAGCCGAGGATCAGCAGAATCGCTGATTTCGGTTGCTGGAAAATGCGTAAGTAATGGCTGGACATGTTCTTTTAAGACTGACCCGGTGTTACACCGGGTCAGTGAGCAGGATTAACGTGCGTTCTGCTTGATAAAGTCGTGGATGCTGGTGTCCTGCGCCATATCGGCGATGGTATCGGTCAGCACGCTGTTAACGGCGTTAGCAATGTTCTGGTTGGATGCCTGGAACGCACCTTCAACAGAGTAGCTCGCGCGGTAGTTTTTGGTCATCTTGTTGCCATTCTTCGCGGTGGCAATGATGGCGATATCCGCTTTGGTGGCGATGTTGTAGCGCACGTTGCCCTGTGACACGTCAGCGTACAGGTTGTTGACGATGATCTGCAGATCAACCGCACCGCTTGGGCCGATCATATAGCCGCGAGCGGTCATTTGTTTCTCCAGCACTTCCTGCAGCAGGAAGCGCAGGTCACGGGACGCGGTGAGCGTCACCTGCTGGTTATCGCGGGTCACTTTTGCCAGCGCCTGATCCTGACGCTGATCGGCACCGTTAATGCTCACGGTGACGCCCATCAGGCTTGGGTCCTGCTGAGGCAGGGTGATTTTTGGTGAGACATCAATGGTGGTAGGCGGGGTAGCACAGCCTGCCAGCATAAAAAGGGCTACCAATGGAAAGAAGAGTTTTTTTAACATTTTTAAGTTCTCACGAATCGTAAGCATAATAGAGAGAAAAATTGCCGCCATCATAACATCGCCAACGGTCAGGGGAAGTGGTCAACGCATGTAAATTCATCGTCTTGTCTGAAAACTGACCAGCTCACTCATTTTCTCCTTTCACGGATGATAAAAGGTATGAGCCTCACAGTTAACTTCATTCGTTTGAATGAGAAAATCGGACGAAAGCTAAATATTTGTTGTCAATGTGTAATGGAAACGGTAAAAGCGGCTAATATTTAAAGGGATGGGTGACATCCTGGCGTTGTCGGAGGAGTAATTTCATGATGATACGTGAGCATATAGAAGATAAATTAAGGGCAGCGTTCAACCCTGTGTTCCTCGAAGTCGTCGACGAAAGCTATCGTCATAACGTACCGGCAGGTTCTGAAAGCCACTTTAAAGTGGTTCTGGTTAGCGATCGCTTCACGGGAGAACGTTTCCTGAACCGACATCGCTTGATCTACAGCACCTTGACGGAAGAGCTCTCCACGACCGTGCATGCGCTGGCACTGCATACCTACACCATTAAGGAATGGGAAGGCTTGCAGGATACGGTTTTCGCATCGCCGCCCTGTCGCGGTGCAGGCACTATCGCCTGATAAATCGGATTTGCAACGGCTGGAGCTTTTCCAGTATGTTGCTTACAGATTTCCTCAAAACGGCCTTCGGGCCGTTTTGTTTTGTCTGAGTTTTGAGCGGATGGTGCGATTTTAAGGCTAAAAATAGCCTTAAAGTGTGAAAAAAGCCGCAGCAACATGCCCCAACCGTTCTCGACTCACCTAAGTGATGCCGCTATAATGCCGCGTCTTATTGAATGTCTTCGGGATGATTCTGGCGACAGGGAATGTGAATCTGCACTAAGAGAGCATCCCGGTATAACAGACAGATTCAGAGTTGACCGAGCACTGTGATTTTTTTGAGGTAACAAGATGCAAGTTTCAGTTGAAACCACTCAAGGCCTTGGCCGCCGTGTAACGATTACTATCGCTGCTGACAGCATCGAAACTGCTGTGAAAAGCGAGCTGGTCAACGTAGCAAAAAAAGTACGTATTGACGGCTTCCGTAAGGGCAAAGTACCAATGAATGTTGTTGCTCAGCGTTATGGCGCTTCCGTGCGTCAGGATGTGCTGGGTGAACTGATGAGCCGCAACTTTATCGATGCGATCATCAAAGAAAAAATCAATCCGGCCGGTGCGCCAAACTACGTTCCAGGCGAATACAAACTGGGCGAAGACTTCACCTACTCCGTAGAGTTTGAAGTGTATCCGGAAGTTGAGCTGAAAGGTCTGGAATCTATCGAAGTTGAAAAACCGATTGTCTCCGTGACTGACGAAGACGTTGACGGCATGCTGGACACCCTGCGTAAGCAGCAGGCGAACTGGAAAGAGAAAGAAGGCGCTGTTGACGCGGAAGACCGCGTAACCATCGACTTCACCGGTTCTGTAGACGGCGAAGAGTTCGAAGGCGGCAAAGCGTCTGACTTCGTACTGGCAATGGGCCAGGGTCGTATGATCCCAGGCTTCGAAGACGGTATCAAAGGCCACAAGGCTGGCGAAGAGTTCACCATCGACGTGACCTTCCCGGAAGAATACCACGCTGAAAACCTGAAAGGTAAAGCAGCGAAGTTCGTCATCAACCTGAAGAAAGTGGAAGAGCGCGAACTGCCAGAATTGACTGAAGAGTTCATCAAACGTTTCGGCGTGGAAGACGGTTCTGTTGCTGGCCTGCGTACCGAAGTGCGTAAAAACATGGAGCGCGAGCTGAACGGTGCTGTGCGTAACCGCGTGAAGTCTCAGGCGATCGAAGGTCTGGTGAAAGCCAACGAAATCGACGTTCCTGCTGCACTGATCGACAGCGAAATCGACGTTCTGCGCCGTCAGGCTGCACAGCGTTTCGGTGGCAACCAGCAGCAAGCGATGGAACTGCCGCGCGAGCTGTTCGAAGAGCAGGCAAAACGCCGCGTTGTGGTTGGCCTGCTGCTGGGCGAAGTGATTCGTACCCACGAGCTGAAAGCTGACGAAGAGCGTGTGAAAGGCCTGATCGAAGAGATGGCTTCTGCATACGAAGATCCATCAGAAGTGATCGAGTTCTACGGTAAGAACAAAGAGCTGATGGACAACATGCGCAACGTTGCCCTGGAAGAGCAGGCTGTTGAAGCGGTACTGGCGAAAGCGAAAGTGACCGAAAAAGCGACCTCTTTCAACGAACTGATGAACCAGCAGGCGTAATTTCGCCCCAACGGTTTAAAGTTTGAACAGAAAACCCGTTGCCTTGCGGCAGCGGGTTTTTTTTATCGCAGCCAGAGCCCAGGAAGAGTGCTAAAACGCCCTTTCGGTGTTAGCGTAACAACAAAAGGTTGTTATGCTTGAAATAGGGCACTGTGAACCCCATAAGTACGTAATCATGATGAATGAGACTGGCTGATAATCCGTCCGTAAGGTTACAATCAGTACAGCAGGTGTTTTCAATTTTGATCCAGGAGACGGAAATGTCATACAGTGGCGAACGAGATAACTTTGCACCCCATATGGCTCTGGTGCCAATGGTTATTGAACAGACCTCACGTGGTGAGCGTTCTTTTGATATCTATTCCCGTCTGCTCAAGGAACGCGTTATCTTTCTGACCGGCCAGGTGGAAGACCACATGGCTAACCTGATCGTGGCGCAGATGCTGTTTCTGGAAGCGGAAAACCCGGAAAAAGACATTTACCTGTACATTAATTCCCCGGGTGGCGTAATTACCGCAGGGATGTCCATTTATGACACCATGCAATTCATCAAACCGGATGTCAGCACGATCTGTATGGGTCAGGCCGCATCTATGGGCGCGTTCCTGTTAACCGCAGGGGCGAAGGGTAAGCGTTTCTGCTTGCCGAATTCCCGCGTGATGATTCACCAGCCGCTGGGCGGTTACCAGGGGCAGGCGACGGATATCGAAATCCACGCCCGCGAAATCCTGAAAGTAAAAGCGCGCATGAATGAACTTATGGCGCAGCATACGGGTCAACCTCTCGAGCAGATCGAGCGCGATACCGAGCGCGATCGCTTCCTCTCTGCTTCAGAGGCAGTTGAGTACGGCTTAGTCGACTCCGTGTTGACCCATCGTAATTGATGCCCGCGACGCGAGTGTGCCGCTATACTAAGGTAGGGCGGCACGCTGCTTGATGCAGCTTGCGTCTTAGAATGGCATTTGCGTCGTCATGTGCGGCACAAAGAACTTAAAAAGAGGTTTGGACTCATGACAGATAAACGCAAAGATGGTTCGGGCAAACTGCTGTACTGCTCTTTTTGCGGCAAAAGCCAGCATGAAGTGCGTAAACTGATTGCCGGGCCGTCCGTGTATATCTGCGACGAATGCGTCGATTTATGTAACGACATCATTCGCGAAGAGATTAAAGAAGTCGCACCGCACCGTGAGCGCAGCGCGCTGCCAACGCCGCATGAAATTCGTCATCACCTTGACGACTACGTCATCGGCCAGGAGCAGGCCAAGAAAGTGCTGGCGGTAGCGGTCTATAACCACTACAAACGCCTGCGTAACGGCGATACCAGCAATGGCGTGGAACTGGGTAAAAGTAACATTCTGCTCATCGGCCCAACCGGTTCCGGTAAAACGCTGCTGGCTGAAACCCTGGCGCGTCTGCTTGATGTTCCGTTCACCATGGCGGATGCCACCACCCTGACCGAAGCCGGTTACGTGGGTGAGGACGTCGAAAACATCATCCAGAAACTGCTGCAGAAGTGCGATTACGACGTACAGAAAGCCCAGCGCGGGATTGTTTACATCGATGAGATCGACAAGATCTCCCGTAAATCCGACAACCCGTCCATCACTCGTGACGTATCGGGTGAAGGCGTACAGCAGGCACTGCTGAAGCTGATCGAAGGTACGGTTGCCGCCGTTCCGCCACAGGGTGGTCGTAAACATCCGCAGCAGGAGTTCCTGCAGGTTGATACCTCCAAGATCCTGTTCATCTGTGGCGGTGCCTTTGCTGGTCTGGATAAAGTTATCTCTCACCGTGTCGAAACCGGCTCCGGCATTGGTTTTGGCGCAACGGTGAAATCCACATCCGAAAAACCGAACGAAGGCGAGCTCCTGGCACAGGTTGAACCAGAAGATCTGATCAAATTCGGTCTGATCCCTGAATTCATCGGTCGTCTGCCGGTTGTGGCTACGCTGAATGAGCTGAGTGAAGAGGCGCTGATCCAGATCCTGAAAGAGCCGAAAAATGCGCTGACCAAGCAGTATCAGGCGCTGTTCAATCTGGAAGGGGTTGATCTGGAATTCCGCGACGAAGCGCTGGATGCGATTGCCAAAAAAGCAATGAGCCGCAAAACCGGCGCGCGTGGCCTGCGTTCTATCGTTGAAGCGGCACTGCTCGACACCATGTACGATCTGCCGTCGATGGAAGACGTTGAGAAAGTGGTGATTGACGAGTCGGTCATCAGCGGTCAAACCAAGCCGCTGCTGATTTACGGTAAACCGGAAGCCCAGCAGGCATCTGGCGAATAATTCACCAAATCATACAAGCAGTTAATCAAAAAGGGGGGATTTTATCTCCCCTTTACTTTTTCCGTATTCATAGCGTTGAATGTGTGGGAAACATCCCCATATACTGGATACATGTTAATGGTTATGTGAAGCACAGTGACATGACCAGCTTACCTGGCGGACACTAACTAAGAGAGAGCTCTATGAATCCTGAGCGTTCTGAACGCATTGAAATCCCCGTATTGCCGTTGCGCGATGTGGTGGTTTATCCGCACATGGTCATACCCTTATTTGTAGGGCGGGAAAAATCTATCCGTTGCCTCGAAGCCGCTATGGATCATGATAAAAAAATCATGCTGGTGGCGCAGAAAGAAGCATCAACGGATGAGCCGGGTGTAAACGATCTTTTCACCGTCGGGACCGTGGCCTCTATTTTGCAGATGCTGAAGCTGCCTGACGGCACCGTGAAGGTGCTGGTAGAAGGCCTGCAGCGTGCGCGTATTACCACTCTGTCAGACGACGGCGAACACTTCTCTGCGAAGGCAGAGTACCTTGATTCGCCTGAACTTGATGAGCGCGAACAGGAAGTGCTGGTTCGCACCGCGATTAGCCAGTTTGAAGGCTACATCAAGCTGAACAAGAAAATCCCACCAGAAGTGCTGACGTCGCTGAACAGCATCGACGATCCTGCACGTCTGGCGGACACCATCGCTGCACACATGCCGCTGAAGCTGGCTGACAAACAGTCTGTGCTGGAAATGTCCGACGTTAACGAACGTCTGGAATACCTGATGGCGATGATGGAGTCCGAAATCGATCTGCTGCAGGTTGAGAAGCGTATTCGCAACCGCGTGAAAAAGCAGATGGAAAAATCTCAGCGTGAGTACTATCTGAATGAGCAAATGAAGGCTATTCAGAAAGAGCTGGGCGAGATGGACGACGCGCCGGACGAAAACGAAGCGCTGAAACGTAAGATCGACGCGGCGAAGATGCCGAAAGAGGCGAAAGAGAAAGCGGAAGCAGAACTGCAGAAGCTGAAAATGATGTCTCCGATGTCGGCTGAAGCGACCGTGGTTCGCGGCTACATTGAGTGGATGGTGCAGGTTCCTTGGAACGCCCGCAGCAAGGTCAAAAAAGACCTGCGTCAGGCGCAGGAAATCCTGGATACCGACCACTACGGCCTGGAACGTGTGAAAGACCGCATTCTTGAGTACCTTGCGGTACAGAGCCGTGTGAATAAAATTAAAGGCCCGATTCTGTGCCTGGTAGGACCGCCGGGGGTGGGTAAAACCTCTCTGGGCCAGTCCATCGCTAAAGCGACCGGACGTAAGTATATCCGTATGGCGCTGGGCGGCGTACGCGATGAAGCGGAAATCCGCGGTCACCGCCGTACCTACATCGGTTCTATGCCGGGTAAACTGATCCAGAAGATGGCGAAAGTGGGCGTTAAAAACCCGCTGTTCCTGCTCGATGAGATCGACAAAATGTCGTCGGACATGCGTGGTGACCCTGCGTCTGCGCTGCTGGAAGTACTTGATCCAGAACAGAACGTGGCGTTCAGCGATCACTACCTGGAAGTGGACTACGACCTGAGCGACGTGATGTTCGTGGCGACGTCGAACTCCATGAATATTCCAGCGCCGCTGCTGGACCGTATGGAAGTGATCCGTCTCTCCGGCTATACCGAAGACGAGAAGCTGAACATCGCGAAACAGCACCTGCTGCCGAAACAGATTGAGCGTAACGCGCTGAAAGCCAACGAGCTGACCGTCGAGGACAGCGCGATTATTGGCATCATCCGCTACTACACCCGTGAAGCGGGCGTGCGTAGCCTTGAGCGTGAAATCTCTAAACTGTGCCGTAAGGCGGTGAAACAGCTGCTGCTGGATAAGAGCCTGAAACACATCACGATTAATGGTGATAACCTGCATGCCTATCTCGGCGTTCAGCGCTTCGACTATGGTCGCGCGGATAACGAAAACCGCGTTGGCCAGGTCACCGGTCTGGCATGGACGGAAGTGGGCGGCGATCTGCTGACCATCGAAACCGCCTGTGTACCGGGTAAAGGCAAGCTGACCTATACCGGCTCGCTGGGTGAAGTGATGCAGGAGTCCATTCAGGCGGCGCTGACCGTGGTGCGCGCGCGCGCGGAGAAACTGGGTATCAACCCGGATTTCTACGAAAAACGCGACATCCACGTACACGTACCTGAAGGGGCGACGCCGAAAGATGGTCCAAGCGCGGGTATTGCCATGTGTACCGCTCTGGTTTCTTGCCTGACAGGTAACCCGGTGCGTGCTGATGTGGCAATGACCGGTGAAATTACCCTGCGCGGTCAGGTTCTGCCAATCGGTGGCTTAAAAGAAAAACTGCTGGCGGCGCATCGTGGTGGGATCAAAACCGTATTGATCCCTTACGAAAACAAACGCGATCTGGAAGAGATTCCGGACAACGTGATTGCCGACCTGCAGATCCATCCTGTTAAGCGAATTGAGGAAGTACTTAGTCTCGCATTGCAGAATGAACCGTCCGGAATGCAGGTTGTAACCGCAAAATAGTGACCTCGCGCAAAGAGCGTCAATAAAAACAAGGCTGGTAAGTCATTTCGCACTTGCCAGCCTTTTTTTGTATAGCTAATTTAGATTGCTGATTAGGTCAGCCATCAACAACGGGTGTTGTAAGGTCATGGCAGGCCTGATATAACTGCTGCGCGGTCGCGTTGTGAAGGATTCAGGCGCGATATAAATTATAAAGAGAGGAAGAGAACAGTGAATAAATCTCAACTGATTGACAAAATTGCTGCTGGTGCTGATATTTCTAAAGCTGCAGCTGGACGTGCGTTAGATGCATTAATTGCTTCTGTTACTGAATCTCTGCAGGCTGGGGACGACGTTGCACTGGTAGGCTTCGGTACTTTTGCTGTTAAAGAGCGTGCTGCCCGTACTGGCCGCAACCCTCAGACCGGTAAAGAGATCACCATTGCTGCCGCTAAAGTGCCGGGTTTCCGTGCAGGTAAAGCGCTGAAAGACGCAGTAAACTGATTGCTTTCCCGTTTCAGGGAAGCCGGATAGTACAAGGGCGCATCTTTTGATGTGCCTTTTTTGTTTGTCCAGACCTGATTTGTGCGAGTTTATGCGAGTTGTGGGCTGACAATCGCCCCGTTTTCTTGTCACAATACGACTTTACGCGCGACGGGCAGGATTTTCCGTCAGCGTCAGGTAACCAGTCACCTACAGCGGAGTGTTGTTACACCATGATGGACAGCTTACGCACGGCTGCTAACAGTCTCGTGCTCAAGATTATTTTCGGTATCATTATCGTGTCGTTCATATTGACCGGCGTGAGCAGTTACCTTATTGGCGGTGGCGCGAACTATGCCGCAAAAGTGAATGGCCAGGAGATCAGCCGCGGCCAGTTCGAGAATGCTTTTGCCGGTGAACGTAACCGTATGCAGCAACAGCTGGGCGACCAATTCTCTGAACTGGCAGCGAACGAAGGGTATATGAAGACCCTGCGTCAGCAGACGCTGAACCGTCTTATCGACGAAGCGCTGCTGGATCAGTATGCCAAAAAACTCGGCCTTGGCATTAGCGATGAGCAGGTGAAAAAAGCCATCTTCTCTACGCAAGCCTTCCAGTCTAACGGTAAATTCGACAACGCGCGTTACAACAGCATCGTCAACCAGATGGGGATGACGGCCGATCAGTACGCGCAGGCGCTGCGTAACCAACTGACCACCCAGCAGCTCATCAATGCCGTTGTTGGCACCGATTTCATGCTTAAAGGCGAAACGGATGAACTGGCTGCGCTGGTGGCGCAGCAGCGCGTTGTACGTGAAGCGACCATTGATGTTAACGCCCTGGCGGCGAAACAGCAGGTGAGCGACGCTGACATTAACGCCTGGTACGAGCAGAACAAGAATACCTTTGTTTCTCCAGAACAGTTCCGCGTGAGCTACATCAAGATGGATGCGGCTGCGCTGCAGGAAAGCGCGTCTGACGCGGAAATCCAGTCTTACTACGACCAGCATCAGGATCAGTTCACACAGCCGCAGCGTAACCGCTACAGCGTGATTCAGACCAAAACCGAGGCGGATGCCAAAGCGGCACTGGATGAGCTGAACAAAGGCGCTGATTTTGCGACCGTCGCGAAAGCGAAATCCACCGACATTATCTCTGCGAAAAACGGCGGCGATATGGGCTGGCTGGAAGACGCGACCACGCCGGACGAGCTGAAAAATGCGGGTCTGAAAGAGAAAGGCCAACTGTCTGGCGTCATTAAATCCTCCGTAGGTTTCCTGGTCGTGCGTCTGGACGACATCACCGCGGCGAAAACCAAGCCGCTGGCTGAGGTTCGTGACGATATCGCGGCAAAAGTGAAGCAGGAAAAAGCGCTGGATGCCTACTATGCGCTGCAGCAGAAAGTGAGTGATGCTGCCAGCAACGACAACGAATCTCTGGCGGGTGCCGAGCAGGCGGCTGGGGTGAAAGCGGTTGAGACGGGCTGGTTTGGTCGTGACAACCTGCCGGAAGAGCTGAACTTCAAACCGGTTTCTGATGCCATCTTCAACGGTGGTCTGGTTGGTGAGAACGGCACGCCGGGCAGTAACTCAGACATCATTACCGTCGATGGCGATCGTGCGTTTGTGCTGCGCGTCAGCGAGCACAAGCCAGAAGCGGTCAAACCGCTGGCGGAAGTGAAGGATCAGGTCGTCGCTCAGGTTAAGCACAACAAAGCGGAACAGCAGGCGAAACTGGATGCTGAGAAGATTCTGGCCGATCTGAAAGCGGGTAAACAGGACGCGCTGAAAGCGGCTGGCCTGAGCTTCGGTGAAGCGAAAACGCTGAGCCGTACTGGTCAGGACCCTATCAGCCAGGCCGCGTTTGGCCTGACTCTGCCGGCAAAAGACAAGCCAAGCTTCGGCACCACTACCGATATGCAGGGTAACGTCGTTCTGCTGGCGCTGGATGAAGTGAAAGCCGGCACTCTGCCAGACGCGCAGAAGAAGGCGATGGTCCAGGGGATTACCCAGAACAATGCCCAGATTGCCTTCGAAGCCATGATGAGCAACCTGCGTAAAGAGGCCAAAATTAAGCTGGGCGATATCATTACTCAGCAGCAATAATTACGTATCTGCTCGCAGATTTTCGCAACGCTCTGCAATAACTAAAGGCCGCTTTCGCGGCCTTTTCCATTTCTGCACTCTGCTGTTTGTGCCTCTTTTATCGGGCGGCTATCGTGACGTGGCTGTCTACAAACAAGGAGATAACAGCATGAAATGTGGAATCAAAGCACTGTTAATTACGCTGGCTATTGCCACCACCGGTATGAGCGCGGGCGCACTGGCGGCGGCACCTGCCGCTAAACCACAGGCGGTACAGAGTAAGACCGACGCCGCAGCGCCGGGGCAGGGGCAAACCAAAGCGACTGACGTTGGTAAAAATGTGGATGATGACGGTACGCGAGTCAGCATCAATTCGGCCTCTGCGGAAGAGCTGGCCCGCGTGATGAATGGCGTCGGGCTGAAAAAAGCGCAGGCCATCGTAAGCTATCGTGAAGAGTATGGTCCTTTCAAAACGGTCGACGATCTCAAGCAGGTTCCGGGCATGGGGAGCGCGCTGGTTGAGCGCAACCTCGCACACCTGACGTTGTAATCTCACAATTACTTGCACAGCGGCAAAATTTTGCCAGGATAAAGAGGTCATACCAGTTATGACCTCTCATCCTACAATAACAGTAAAGGCTATTGCGCTATGCAGACAAAAATAAAAGTACGCGGTTTTCACCTCGACGTTTACCAGCATGTGAACAATGCCCGCTACCTGGAGTTTCTTGAGGAAGCGCGCTGGGACGGGCTGGAAAACAGCGAAAGCTTTCAGTGGATGACCGCGCACAACATCGCGTTCGTGGTCGTCAATATCAATATCAACTACCGTCGCCCTGCCGTGTTGGGCGATGTGCTCACGGTGACCAGCCAGGTGCAGCAGATCAATGGCAAAAGCGGCGTGTTAAGCCAGGTGGTTACGCTCGATCCCGAAGGGCAGGTGGTGGCTGATGCGTTGATCACCTTTGTCTGTATCGATCTGAAAACGCAGAAAGCGCTGCCGCTGGAAGGGGAATTGCGCGAAAAGCTGGAACTGATGATCGTGTAACCCAGGTTCAGGCTTACCCGTGCTGTCGACACCTGCTATGTGACAGCACGGTCAGGTCGCCCTATTTAAGCCCGGTTTTTTTCTGCATTGCGGCCATCACGCCGGCTTTATCGGCAAGATAGTGGTTCAGCCCGTTAGCGCGCAGATTACAGGCGGCGCACTGGCCGCAACCGTCGCCTTTAATGCCGTTGTAGCAGGTGAGGGTTTCGCTGCGAACCAGGTCCAGCTTGCCCCAGTAGTCGGCCAGCGCCCAGGTTTCGGCTTTATCCAGCCACATCAGCGGGGTTTCAAAGCGCGTCTCTTTCGCCATCCCCAGATTGACGGCGTGATTTAACGCCTTCACGAACTCATCACGACAGTCCGGGTAGCCGGAGAAGTCTGTTTCACACACACCCGTGATCACCGCTTCGGCTTTTACCTGGTAGGCATAAATTGCCGTCAGGGTGAGGAACAGAATATTGCGGCCCGGCACGAAGGTATTCGGAATGCCGCTGGCATCGGGTTCGTAGTCCGGGACGGGAATACTGTCCCGGGTGAGGCTACTCACGGCCAGTTCATTTAACAGCGTAACGTCCAGCACCTTATGCGCGCGTGCCCCCAGTTTCAGAGCCAGTTCACGGGCAACGTCGATCTCAGCGCGATGTCGCTGACCATAATCGAAAGTGACACAGTGAACCTCATCGTACTGATGAAGAGCCTGGACCAGGCAGGTAGTAGAGTCTTGTCCTCCGCTGAACACGACGACGGCACGTTTCATAAATCATCTCGACTGTTACGGTAAAAACGTTATGTTACCGTCTGCCTGTGGCGGCGACCAGCTTCTTCACGATTTGGGGGCGGGCAGCCAGGCTTCGGTAAAATCAAACCAGCCGCGGGTGTTGAGGCGAATCCCATTCACGCCCGGTGGCGCGCTGATCTGATACTGATAATTAAAGAGCGGCGTCAGCACCGCATTTTCCATTAATCGGCTAAAAATGGCCTTCAGGCCCGCGTGCCGATCCCGAGCCTCGGCCTGAGTCTGTACCGCATCCAGCGTGGCTTGCAAATGGGCGTACGCCGGTGCGCTTAACACGTGTGGCCAAAGCGTATCGCAGCGCAGCCACTGCTCAAGCGTATACGCTGGCGCTTCGCCAATCAGCCTGTCGCCCATCATGATGTCTGCTTCGGCAAGCTGCTGGCATCCGTCCCACGTCTTGGCGTCATGAAAGATGACGGTCAGCTCACAACCCTGTAGCGCCAGGTACGTCTTCAACTGGCTGGCCATGGTGTGAAGCTCAACGGGAAGATGGTAAACCAGCGTCAGTGCTTCAGGCAGGGCAACATCGGTTAAATCAGTCCAGTCGGGGATTGTCCAGCCGGGAAGCAGTTCCCCGGTGGGGGTGATGAGCCCTTCGTTTAGCGGAAGCGTGTGGAGAAGCCTGGAGTGATGAATGATATTAATCAGCCGCTTTGCCTGGTTCTCACTCAGGCGTGCGCTCTGTTTTAGCGTGAGGTAACAGAACCCCAGGCTGGTGCTGCTGCTTACCAGCCGCAGACTTTCCAGCTCGTCGGCCTCACCAATCGCGATTTGCACCGGGTGACGGCAGCTGGTACCCAACCTGTGATCAAAAAGCTGGGGTGTGATCCAGTATTCGATGGCTTTGAGCAGCGGATGGCTCAGGTGGTACTGCTCATGGCTTTCCAGACGAACCAGGTCGGGTTCAAAGGCGACCAGCCGAAAGGGGCCGCTGCCAATCGTCGAATGGTCGGGATGCGCCAGACGGCTACAGTAGGTTGCCAGCCTGTGCGGCAGCCAGTAGTCCGGATGATGCAGCGTAAACGTCAGGCACTGCGGATGCGTTGTTTCGATACAGAGGACGCTCTGAAACAGAGTGCGCAGGGCGGGAAGCGTCAACAGCGCGGTCAGGCTTCGCTGGAGATGCGCCGTTTCAATTTTATCGCCGTTATGCCAGTGCAGCGTGGAGCGAATGTAGAAATGCCAGCGCAGCCCATCATCCGACACATCCCAGTGATGCGCCAGATCGCCCGTAGGCTCACTGCTGTTGCCGTGAAATCGCGTCAAACCTGAGAAGACTTGCCCTGCCAGATGCTGCTCTGCCCGACCCGGTAAAAAGCCCGGCTGAAGCGGCTCCAGTGAGCGGTAGTAGGGGATGCGCAGCGTCGGCGTGTCGTTTTGCCACTGCCCACCCAAAAACGGGTGCAGCAGCGCACGCAAATCTTCGGGAGCAAGCTGCGCCAGCTCGAGGGCGTTATGCTGCTGCCCGCTTTTTAGCGCTTCTTCCATCATCGTGTTGCGCAGTGATTCCGGAGTGACGTGAAACGTCAGCGCACCGCGCCTTCCACGCCCGGACTGCGCGCGCCAGGTCAGCCAGCCCGCCTCCTGGGCCTGACGCAGCAGAGTACGGACATGTCGCTCGCTACAAAAGCAGCGGCTGGCAAGTTCATTTACGGTTACCTGCTGCGGCGCGCCAGCGGAAGGTTGCCACAGGCGTTGATACTGGTTAAGACGGTTAAGCTGGCGCATAAGAAACCCGGAACAATAATTTTCATCTATTCACTATTACTTCCGTATATCTCACACGATACTGATGCACAAGTTAACCGCATCACATTTCGGGAGTAATCATGGCTCGGCTCGCTGCATTTGATATGGACGGTACGCTGTTAATGCCGGATCACCGTTTAGGGGAGAAAACCCTGAACACGCTGAAGCGCCTGCACGAGCGTAATGTCACCCTGACGTTTGCCACCGGGCGTCATGTTCTGGAAATGCGCCATTTGCTGGGTGCGTTTGCCCTCGATGCCTTTCTGATCACCGGCAACGGGACGCGAATTCACTCTGTAGAAGGCGATGTGCTGTACCGACAGGATCTCAACCCGGAAGTGGCGGATATCGTGCTGCACAGTACCTGGGATACGCAGGCCAGCATCCACGTCTTTAACGATCGGGGCTGGTTTACCGGAAGCGACATCCCGGAATTATTGCACGCGCATGTGTATAGCGGTTTTAAATACCAGCTTATCGATCTGCGCCGGATCCCCGCCCATGCGGTGACCAAGATCTGCTTCTGCGGCGATCACGACGATCTCTGTCGCTTACGGATCCAACTGAATGAGGCGCTGGGCGACCGGGCGCACCTGACCTTCTCGGCGGTGGATTGCCTGGAAGTACTGCCGGTGGGCTGTAACAAAGGTTCCGCTCTGGCGGTGCTGAGCGACCACCTGGGATTAACGCTGCAGGAGTGCATGGCGTTCGGTGACGCCATGAACGACCGCGAAATGCTGGGTAGCGTAGGTCGCGGCCTGATCATGGGGAATGCGATGGCGCAGCTGAAAGCAGAACTTCCCCATCTGCCGGTTATCGGTCACTGCCGTAATGAAGCAGTGTCCCATTTTTTGACGCATTGGCTGGACAACAACAACCTCCCATATTCCCCCGAATAGTGAGACCCTTCCAGCAAGCCAGGCTTCGGTCTGGCTTTTTTTATTTCAGCAGTTGAGCAATCTGCGCCTTCCAGGGGGCGATATCACCGATGTTGGCCTGCACCCACTCCGCATTGTAGTAGGTCTCGAGATAACGCTCGCCGCTGTCGCACAGCAGCGTGACGATGGAACCGGTTCGTCCCGCTTCGCGCATACGTGCGGCAAGCTGCAGCGCGCCCCACATATTGGTGCCCGTCGAGGCGCCCACTTTGCGGCCCAGCTGCGTTTCCAGCCAGTGCGCTGTTGCCACGCTGGCGGCATCCGGCACGCGCATCATCTCGTCCACCACGTCGGGGATGAAAGAAGGCTCAACGCGCGGACGGCCAATCCCTTCAATTTTACTCCCCACCGGGCTGCGCAGACCGGCATCGCGGTTTTGCCAATAGTCGAGGAACACGGAGTTCTGCGGGTCAACTACCATCAGCTGGGTATCGTAACCCTGACAGCGGATATAGCGTCCGATCGTGGCTGACGTGCCGCCGGTACCGGCGCTCATCACAATGTAGGACGGAACCGGATGCGGTTCGTGGGTCATCTGGCGGAAGATACTGTCGGCAATGTTGTTATTCCCGCGCCAGTCCGTCGCGCGCTCGGCGAAGGTGAACTGGTCCATATAGTGGCCGTTCAGCTCACGAGCCAGCATTTCAGAGGCGGCGTAGATTTCGCAGGCGCTTTCCACAAAGTGGCAGCGACCGCCGTAAAATTCGATCTGTTCGATTTTGCGTTTTGCGGTGCAGGAGGGCATCACCGCAATAAACGGCAGGCCCAGCAGGCGGGCGAAATAGGCTTCGGACACCGCCGTTGAACCGGAAGAGGATTCAATGATGGTGGTGCCTTCTTTAATCCAGCCGTTACATAAACCGTATAAAAACAGCGAGCGCGCCAGGCGATGCTTCAGGCTGCCGGTAGGATGGGTGCTTTCATCTTTCAGATAGAGCTGAATGCCGTCAAATCCCGGCAGGGAAAGGCGAATCAGGTGCGTATCCGCCGAGCGCTGATAGTCGGCATTGATTTCGCTGATCGCATGTTTAACCCAGGTGCTATTCATCGTCGTTATCCGTTTGTCATTTTGTGCCTAGCATAGCGAAAAGCACAGAAAAAATTGTTGCTATCTGGCCTTTAAAATAGAATTAAGGGAGAAAAATTTTCTCTGTGAGGTGGGTATGCTAGATAAAATTGACCGCAAGCTCCTTTCATTGCTGCAAAGTGACTGTACCCTCTCTTTGCAGGCGCTGGCAGATGCCGTTAATCTGACCACCACCCCGTGCTGGAAGCGGCTTAAGAAGCTGGAAGATGACGGTATTCTTCTGGGGCGCGTCGCGCTGTTAGATCCTGAAAAACTGGGGCTTGGGTTGACGGCATTTGTGCTGATAAAAACCCAGCATCACAGCAGCGAGTGGTATTGCCGCTTCGTTACCCAGGTGTCTGAGATGCCCGAAGTGCTCGGTTTCTGGCGTATGGCCGGCGAGTACGATTACCTGATGCGCGTCCAGGTGGCCGACATGAAGCGTTATGATGACTTCTACAAGCGACTGGTGAACAGCGTGCCGGGGTTATCGGACGTCACCTCAAGCTTCGCTATGGAACAGATTAAATACACCACAGCATTACCCATTGAATAACTTCGTAAAATACCTTCAGGAACAAACCGCGTGCGATTATTTGCCCAATTAAGCTGGTACTTTCGTCGGGAGTGGCAACGCTACCTCGGTGCAGTCGCCCTGCTTATTATCATTGCTATCCTGCAGCTGATCCCGCCGAAAGTGGTGGGCTACGTCGTGGATGGCGTCACCGAACAGCATTACACCACCGCACGGGTGTTGATGTGGGTTGGCACGCTGGTGCTGACGGCGGTCATTGTTTATCTGCTGCGCTACGTCTGGCGCGTGCTGCTGTTTGGTGCGTCCTATCAGCTGGCCGTTGAGCTGCGTGAAGATTTTTATCGCCAGCTGAGTCGACAGCATCCCGAATTTTATCTGCGCCATCGCACCGGGGATCTTATCGCGCGCGCGACTAACGACGTCGATCGCGTGGTCTTTGCCGCCGGGGAAGGGGTGCTGACGCTGGTGGACTCGCTGGTAATGGGCTGCGCGGTGCTGATCGTCATGTCAACGCAGATCAGCTGGCAGCTGACCCTGCTGGCGCTGCTGCCGATGCCGCTCATGGCGCTGGCGATCAATCGCTACGGCGAACAGCTGCACGAGCGCTTCAAGCTGGCGCAGGCGGCGTTTTCGTCGCTGAACGATCGCACCCAGGAGAGCATGACCAGCATCCGCATGATCAAAGCGTTTGGTCTGGAAGACCGGCAGTCCGCGCTGTTTGCCGCTGATGCGGCCGACACGGGGGCGAAAAACATGCGCGTCGCGCGTATTGACGCTCGATTTGATCCAACGATTTATATCGCAATTGGCATGGCAAATATGCTGGCGATTGGCGGCGGGAGCTGGATGGTGGTGCAGGGCACGCTCACCCTGGGCCAGTTGACCAGCTTTGCCATGTATCTGGGGCTGATGATCTGGCCGATGCTGGCGCTGGCCTGGATGTTTAACATCGTGGAGCGCGGCAGCGCCGCCTACAGCCGTATTCGCGCCATGCTGGCCGAAGCGCCGGTGGTCAATGACGGCAGCGAAGCGTTGCCGGAAGGACGCGGCGCCATGAAAGTCGACGTCCGCAAGTTTATCTATCCGCAAACGGAACATCCGATACTGGAGAACGTCAGTTTTACCCTTCAGCCGGGCCAGATGCTCGGCATCTGCGGCCCGACGGGCTCCGGTAAAAGTACCGTACTCTCGCTGCTCCAGCGCCACTTTGACGTCACCGAGGGCGATATTCGCTTCCATGATATTCCGCTCACCAGCCTGCTGCTGGATGAGTGGCGTGGTCGCCTGGCGGTTGTCAGCCAGACGCCGTTTCTTTTTTCTGACACCGTGGCGAACAACATCGCGCTTGGGTGCCCTGCGGCAACGCAGGAAGAGATCGAGCATGTGGCGCGTTTAGCCAGCGTGCATGATGACATTTTGCGCCTGCCGCAGGGCTACGAAACGGAAGTCGGGGAACGCGGCGTCATGCTGTCCGGCGGGCAAAAACAGCGTATCTCCATTGCCCGCGCCCTGCTGCTCAATGCGGAAATCCTGATTCTGGACGATGCGCTCTCCGCCGTGGATGGCCGTACCGAGCATCAGATCCTGCATAACCTGCGCCAGTGGGGCGACGGACGCACGATAATTATCAGTGCCCACCGTTTGTCAGCGCTCACCGAAGCCAGCGAAATTCTGGTTTTGCAGCACGGCCATATTGCCCAGCGCGGGCAGCATGAAACGCTTAGCGAGCAGCCGGGCTGGTATCGCGATATGTACCGCTATCAGCAGCTTGAGGCGGCGCTGGACGATGCGCCGGAGCAGGATGAGGAGGCCGCCAATGCGTAAGCTTGGAACGATGTGGCCGACGCTCAAACGTCTGCTGGCCTACGGCTCACCGTGGCGCAAACCGCTCTCCGTGGCCGTGCTTTTACTCTGGATAGCGGCGATTGCCGAAGTGAGCGGGCCGCTGCTCATCAGCTACTTCATCGACAATATGGTCGCCAAAAGCTACCTGCCGCTGGGGCTGGTGGCGGGCTTAGGCGTGGCCTACGTTGGGTTGCAGCTGGCGGCGGCAGGGCTGCACTATGCGCAGTCGCTGCTGTTTAACCGTGCAGCCGTAGGCGTTGTTCAGCAGTTGCGTACCGATGTGATGGACGCGGCGCTTCGCCAGCCGCTCAGCGAATTTGATACCCAGCCGGTCGGGCAGGTGATTTCGCGCGTGACCAACGATACCGAGGTGATCCGCGATCTGTACGTCACCGTGGTGGCAACCGTGCTGCGCAGCGCGGCGCTGATTGGCGCGATGCTGGTGGCGATGTTCAGCCTCGACTGGCGCATGGCGCTGGTGGCGATCACCATCTTCCCGGCGGTGCTGATCGTCATGGTGATTTACCAGCGTTACAGCACGCCGATTGTGCGCCGGGTGCGCGCCTATCTGGCCGATATCAACGATGGCTTCAACGAAGTGATCAACGGCATGAGCGTCATCCAGCAGTTCCGCCAGCAGGCGCGCTTTGGCGAGCGCATGGGCGAAGCCAGCCGTTCACACTATATGGCGCGTATGCAGACGCTGCGCCTGGACGGTTTCCTGCTGCGACCGCTGCTGAGCCTGTTCTCGGCGCTGGTGCTTTGCGGGCTGCTGATGCTCTTTGGCCTGAGCGCAAACGGTACGATTGAAGTGGGTGTGCTGTACGCTTTCATTAGCTATCTGGGACGCCTTAACGAGCCGCTGATCGAACTCACTACGCAGCAATCGATGCTGCAACAGGCGGTTGTCGCCGGTGAGCGCGTCTTTGAGCTGATGGACAGGCCGCGCCAGGCCTACGGCAATGACGAGCGACCTCTGCAAAGCGGGGCTATCACCTTTGATAACGTCTCATTTGCCTATCGCGAAGACCGTCTGGTGTTGCAGGAGATTACGCTCGATGTGCCGTCACGCGGTTTCGTCGCGCTGGTGGGCCACACCGGCAGCGGTAAAAGCACGCTCGCCAGCCTGCTGATGGGCTACTATCCAGTCACGCAAGGCGAAATCCGCCTCGACGGACGTCCGCTCGCGTCGCTCAGCCACACGGTGTTACGCAAAGGCGTTGCGATGGTGCAGCAGGATCCGGTCGTGCTGGCCGATACCTTCTACGCCAACGTAACCCTGGGACGGGACTATTCAGAAGCGCAGGTTTGGGCGGTACTGGAAACGGTGCAGCTGGCAGACCTGGCGCGCGGGTTTAGCGACGGGATCAACACGAAGCTGGGCGAGCAGGGCAACAACCTCTCCGTGGGGCAAAAACAGCTCCTGGCGCTGGCGCGCGTCCTGATTGAAACACCGCAGGTGCTGATTCTGGACGAAGCCACGGCCAGCATAGATTCTGGAACCGAGCAGGCGATTCAGCAGGCGCTGGCCGCCGTACGCGACCATACGACGCTGGTGGTGATTGCTCACCGGCTCTCCACCATCGTCGACGCGGACACGATTCTGGTGCTGCATCGCGGACAGGCCGTGGAGCGCGGTACGCACCGCGAGCTGCTGGAAGCACAAGGGCGCTACTGGCAGATGTACCAGCTGCAGCTGGCGGGCGAAGAGCTGGCCGCCAGCGTGCGTGATGAAGAGTCCCTTAGCGCCTGATGCACTAAAATGAGGCGCCGCGCTAACAGTCATTCCTGTTGGTGCAAAACTGAAACGCACCCTGCACCGGCATGGTGCGTTTTTTTTCACCGGTTCATTTATCAGAACCGCGTAACGCACATCGCGCCGCGATTCCCTCACGTTTTCATTTCTGGCACATCCCTTGCAATACCTTCCGCGTAAGCTGCGGCCATTACCGAATTCTGACTGGAGGGGATCTATGAAGCTGGTTACGGTTGTAATCAAACCATTCAAACTCGAAGACGTGCGCGAAGCATTGTCTTCAATGGGTATTCAGGGACTGACTGTCACCGAAGTGAAAGGCTTTGGTCGTCAGAAGGGTCATGCCGAGCTTTATCGCGGGGCGGAATACAGCGTTAACTTTCTGCCAAAAGTAAAAATTGATGTCGCGATTGCTGACGATCAGCTTGATGAAGTCATTGATGTCATTAGCAAAGCGGCCTACACCGGCAAAATTGGCGACGGCAAAATTTTCGTTGCCGAACTGCAGCGCGTCATTCGCATCCGTACCGGCGAATCTGACGAAGCGGCACTGTAATTAACGCCTGGCACACAGTGATAGGGATCGAGAAAATGAAGATAGCAACACTTAAAACGGGTCTGGGTTCGCTGGCGCTGCTGCCGGGCCTGGCGCTGGCTGCTGCCCCTGCGGTGGCCGACAAAGCCGATAACGCCTTTATGATGATCAGCACCGCGCTGGTGCTGTTCATGTCCATTCCGGGCATTGCGCTGTTCTACGGCGGTCTGATCCGTGGCAAAAACGTTCTCTCCATGCTGACGCAGGTTGCCGTGACGTTCGCACTGGTCTGCGTGCTTTGGGTGGTTTACGGTTACTCTCTGGCGTTCGGCACGGGTAACGCGTTCTTTGGTAACTTCGACTGGGTGATGCTGAAAAACATTGAACTGACCGCGCTGATGGGCAGCTTCTATCAGTATATTCACGTGGCGTTCCAGGGCTCGTTCGCCTGCATTACCGTCGGGCTGATTGTGGGCGCGCTCGCCGAGCGCATTCGTTTCTCTGCGGTCCTGATCTTCGTGGTGGTCTGGCTGACGCTCTCCTATGTGCCGATTGCGCACATGGTCTGGGGCGGTGGTCTGCTGGCCACGCACGGCGCGCTGGACTTCGCGGGCGGTACCGTTGTCCACATTAACGCCGCGGTCGCGGGTCTGGTGGGCGCTTATCTGATTGGCAAACGCGTGGGCTTCGGTAAAGAGGCGTTCAAACCGCACAACCTGCCGATGGTCTTTACCGGTACTGCGATCCTCTACTTTGGCTGGTTTGGCTTCAACGCCGGCTCAGCAAGTGCGGCCAACGAAATCGCCGCGCTGGCCTTCGTGAACACCGTTGTAGCCACGGCGGGTGCAATCCTCTCCTGGGTGTTTGGCGAGTGGGCGGTGCGCGGTAAACCTTCCCTGCTGGGGGCCTGTTCAGGTGCGATTGCTGGTCTGGTTGGTATCACCCCTGCGTGTGGTTATGTCGGTGTCGGCGGTGCGCTGCTGGTCGGCCTGGTGTCCGGTCTGGCGGGTCTGTGGGGCGTGACTGCACTGAAACGAGTTCTGCGCGTGGATGACCCTTGCGATGTGTTCGGCGTGCACGGCGTGTGCGGGATTGTCGGCTGTATCATGACCGGTATCTTCGCGGCGAAATCGCTCGGTGGCGTGGGCTACGCAGAAGGCGTCACTATGGTTCATCAGGTGCTGGTGCAGCTGGAAAGTATCGCTATCACCGTGGTGTGGTCTGCAGTCGTCGCTTTCATCGGCTACAAGCTGGCGGACATGACGGTGGGTCTGCGCGTACCGGAAGAGCAGGAGCGCGAAGGTCTGGATGTGAACAGCCACGGCGAGAATGCGTATAACGCATGATCTGAGTGTCTTGCCGGGTGGCGGCTTCGCCTTACCCGGCCTACAACAGCACAAAACGTAGGCCCGGTAAGCGTCGCGCCACCGGGCTTTTTACATCAACCTCTGTTACGCATCACCCCTTCCTGCACCGTTGAAGCGACCAGCACGCCGTCCTGAGTATAAAACTCCCCACGCACAAACCCGCGGGCGCTGGATGCCGACGTACTCTCCACGCTGTAGAGCAGCCACTCGTTCATGTTGAAGGGACGGTGGAACCACATCGAGTGATCGATCGTCGCGACCTGCATCCCTTTTTCGAGGAAGCCGACGCCGTGCGGCTGCAGCGCCACCGGCAGGAAGTTGAAGTCAGACGCATAGCCCAGCAGATACTGATGGACGCGGAAATCTTCCGGCACGGTGCCGTTGGCGCGGATCCACACCTGACGCTTTGGCTCGGCGGTGTGGCCCTTCATCGGGTTGTGGAACTCGACGGGGCGGATCTCAAGCGGCTTATCGCAGAGAAACTTCTCTTTAACCTGCGGCGGCAGCAGATGCGCCAATGCGCGAGCGATATCCGTTTCCGATTTAAGATCGTCCGGCGAGGGGGCAGGGGGCATGACCTTCTGATGCTCGTAGCCCGGCTCCGGTGCCTGGAAAGAGGCGGTCATGTAAAAGATCGGCTTACCGTTCTGGATGGCCGCGACGCGGCGCGCGCTGAAGCTGTTGCCGTCTCGCAGAACTTCAACGTCATACACGATGGGTTTGGCGCTATCGCCAGGGCGTAAAAAGTAGCTGTGGAATGAATGCACCAGACGGTCTGCCGGGACAGTCTCCTTTGCAGCGTACAGCGCTTGTCCAACGACTTGCCCACCGAAGACCTGGCGTAAGCCTAAATCTTCGCTCTGTCCGCGAAAGAGTCCTTCCTCAATTTTTTCCAGATTCAGTAATGTCAGCAGATTGTTCAGTGCCTGACTCATAGTTGTCCTCAATAAACGCCGTAGCGAAAGATAGGCAGAGTATAACGCAGAAATGAAAGTGGTCCGATGGGTAGAATAATCTGAATATCGGGATGATTTCAGGCATTAATCAGTGAGTTGTGCCACACTTAAAAACGTTATGTGATTGAAACGACATCGGATGGGATCGATCCCGCTGGTGCATTGATGATAAGGAGACTTCAATGAAACTCGTGCCTATGCTAAGTGGTGTAGCGATTGCGGTGGCGTTGTCCGCCTGTGCCGGTAAGAGCGCCCAGGTGCCAGTGCCAGCAGCTGACCCGAACGGGATTAATACCCTTTCGCAGCAGTCCATTCAGCAGCCTAACGTTTCCGGTACCATCTGGATTAAACAGAAAGTTGCGTTGCCGCCGGATGCGGTATTAACGGTGACGCTGTCTGATGCTTCCCTGGCCGACGCGCCGTCGAAAGTCGTGGCCCAGCGTGCCGTCCGTACTGAAGGCAAGCAGGCGCCGTTTAGCTTCGTGTTGCCGTATAACCCGTCGGACGTGCAGCCTAATGCCCGTATTCTGCTGAGCGCAGCGGTCACCATCAACGGTAAGCTGGTGTTTATCACCGATACGGTCCAGGAAGCGATTAACAACGGTGGAACCAAAATCGACCTGAACCTGGTGCCAGTACAGCAGACCGAAGTGCCGGTCGCACCGCAAACCAATCAGCCGTCTCTGCCAACCCCACCGACGCAGATGTAATAGGGTTATTCCCCTCTCCTTCGGGAGAGGGGTCAGTACACCCACCGGTACTTCTGCAAATCGATCTGACCCGACCCTGACACCTGCACCCCTTCTGAAAGTAACGCCTGACGCTGACGCTGGAGATCCGGCCCGGTGAGTGAGATGGCGCCATGACGGTTCACCACTCGATGCCAGGGCAGCGTACTGCCTTCCGGCAGCCGTTTCAGGACGCCTCCAACCTGTCGCGCCGCGCGCGGGGAACCGGCCAGGCGCGCAACATCACCATAGGTAGTGACATAGCCTTCCGGGATTGAGGCCACGATTTGCCATACGCGCTGTGGAAAGGAGTCGTGTTCGTCCATACCTTCACCTGTGGGGGGAGTTTCTGGAACGCTATGGTAAACGAAGATCTTCATGATTGCTGCGCCTGTTTGCGCAAGAAACCAGCATCCGGTTCCTGGTCACTTGCAATTGGGCTTTAGCACAGGGATAATGCGCCAGCGCGTTGGTTATCAACGCTCTCAATGGGGGCTCTGTTGGTTCTCCCGCAACGCTACTCTGTTCACCAGGTCAGGTCCGGAAGGAAGCAGCCAGGGCAGACGACGTGTGTGCCGGGATGTAGCTGGCAGGGCCCCCACCCATTTCTGAGCCTCTGCGTTCTTCCCTGATTTTTGCCTCTTCCCTGGACGTTATTCCCTAATAAGATTATGCCTATAGCATGTAATATATATTTCATCGCGCTGAAATATTAATGTCATAAACTTGTAATAATAGTCGGGCATTTTATCCTTGGCCGTCTATTTTCTGGCAAAACTCAAAAAAATATATATCTGGATAACATTGTTAACTTCGTGTATTAAATAAAGTACTTATTCCGAAGGGAAGTGATAAACATGGCTACAGCGGTATTAAACGTTAAGATTGATGACGCGCTAAAAGAAAGGCTTCGCCACTATGCGGAAGTGAATAACGAGAATTTAAGCGTGACGACAGAGAAATTGCTACTGCTGGCGTTCGAGGCAGTAGAAGAGGCGGGAGTATCGGAAGAGGATATTGATAATCAGCATACGGAAGAAGAGAATGTTTCTCCATTTACTCCTAAAGAAATCAAGGCTCTACGTAAACTTCTGAAGAAGAGAAAATGAAACAACAACTGTCAACTGCCAGTGACTACAAAGAGGCCTGCGATTTGTTGCGTTCAGGCTACGTGAAGCATGTACGTCTTGGCTGGAATGTCGGAAGTGATGAGTTCTTTCGTATTGCGTCTGACTGGTGTGATACTGGCGCAAAAATAAAGAAAGACGGTGAAAACTTCGTTATTTCACTGAAAGGGTTTCCTATTCCTGCTCAGCATTAATTCCGGACTGGTGAAAACTGCTGACTGTATCCATGACAGTCAGCAGTTTTTATTTTTTTTATGATCGGCTTCAAACTTTTTGCTATTAAATCACGCTGCGTTTTACAGGTGGCACGTTTTTATTCAGGGCGAGCCATAACGGTTTAATCCTCAGCAGCGCCTGTTCAAGCTCTGTCGGCTCGAGCGAGAAGGGCATCCGCAAATAGCGGTCAAACGCACCCGATAAACCAAACCGCGTACCGGTCCCCAGATTTATCCCCAGAATCTCAGCCCGAGCGGCAAGCTGCGTCGCCAGCATGCCGGGGAGCTCAATCCAGTATGAGAGCCCGCCCTCTGCTTCATGGAATGTCCACTCCGGGAAATGTTCACGCAGCAGTTCACCGCATCGATCGCGTCGTTCCGCCAGCATTTTGCGGCGTGCGGGTAGAAACGTCTCGCTGTTGTTGATGAGCCACAGCGCCGCTAGCTGTTCCAGCAGCGGCGAGCCTAAATCCAGCGTATCGCGCGTCTGGGCAAGCGTGGCGATCGTGCGCGAGGACGCGCGGATCCAGCCGAGACGCAGCCCGCCCCAGAAGCTTTTTCCGGCAGAACCTAAGGTGATGACGGTGGCCTGCGGGTTAAAGGAGGCCAGCGGGGGCGGAGGAGGGGCGTCAAACCAGAGATCCACCATCGTTTCATCCACCACCAGCGTCGTACGGGTTTGCGCAGCAATATCGGTAATGGCCTGACGGGTCGCGACATCCATGCAGCGCCCGGTGGGGTTATGAAAATCAGGCATCAGGTACGCCAGGCGCGGCGCGGTCTGGGCAAGCGTGGCGGCGAAGCCGTCCGTATCCCAGCCCGTTTCCGGCAGCGACACCCCCACGGGCCGACACTGCGCGCCCTGAATGGCGGCAATCGCCAGCGGATAGGTGGGGTGATCGACCACGACGCGATCTCCCGGCCCGGTCATCATCCGCAGGACCAGCGCGAAGCCGCTGACGGCGCCATTGACCACCATCACTTCGTCCGCGCGGGTGGGAAGACCCCGCGCGGTGTAGCGCGCAGCGATGGCCTCCCGCAGCGTCGGGAGCCCTAGCTGATCGTAACCCGTCAGCGCGAGGTGCTGCGTAATGGCCGTGATCGCGTGGGTATACGCCTGGTGGATTTCCGGCCCGGCATTGAGGGCGGCAGTAGAGAGATCCAGTGCGGCACTCGCCGCGGAAAGCGTGGGAACGGCGCGCGTATCCGGGAGGATCACGCGTGACCCGCTGCCGTGGCGGCTTTCAAGATATCCCTCCTCGCGCAGATGGGCGAGGGCGCTGCTGATGGTGGTCCGGCTCACGTCCAGCGCCGTGGCCAGCTCGCGCTCCCCCGGTAGCCGCGTATTCAGTGCCAGACGTCCGTCAAGGATTAACAGGCGCAGCGCATCGGCCAGCTGTCGCCAGAGCGGCGTGCGGGATGAGGTTTGCTGCCAGTGGCCTAAAAGGCGTACCAGAGACTGGCTTCCGAAGCGACGTGACGACATGTGCAGTCCACTATTTGAAAACTGGACATTAATCATAGTGCCATTTTAGGCCAGGATGAAAGCCTGGTTCACTGGAGAAAATAAAAATGGTACGTCGTCTGCTACAACTCTATGCCGGTTTAGGACTGTATGGCCTGTCCACCGCGATGTTTATTCGTTCCGATTTGGGTGTCGATCCCTGGGATGTTTTTCACCTTGGGGTGGGGATACAGCTGGGGATGACTATCGGGACGGTGATCATTTTAACCGGTGCTGCGGTGCTGCTGCTGTGGATCCCCCTGCGCCAGATGCCGGGCCTGGGCACCATCAGCAACGTGATTTGTATCGGTCTGGCGGCGGATGCCAGCATGGCGCTGATCCCGGAACTGGACTCGTTACCTGTGCGCATCGCTTTCCTGGCGTCGGGTATCGTGATGAACGCGATTGCGACCAGCATGTACATCGGCGCCGGTTTTGGGCCAGGCCCGCGCGACGGCCTGATGACCGGCATTCATGCCCGGCTGGGGTGGTCCATTCGCAGCGTGCGTACCTCTATTGAGGTGTCCGTCCTGCTGATTGGGTGCGTGCTTGGCGGCACGTTTGGGGTGGGAACGGTAGTATACGCCCTGACCATTGGCCCACTTATCCAGCTCTGTCTGCCCTGGTTCCGCCAGAAGCCGAGCGTTGCTGAAATTGCGCAGCCGGAGCGGGTTGTTTAATTTTGCGAAGCGCTCACATGTTTTAACGGCGTCGCTGTGCCACAATAATGGGCCACGACTCACGCGATGCCACAATGCATGAAAGCTATCACTCTCTATGATGTCGCCCTCCTTGCGGGGGTTTCTTATCAGACCGTCTCTCGCGTCATTAACGACGCGGAGCATGTGTCTGCCCGTACCCGGGAAAAGGTGCAGCAGGCGATGGCGGAGCTGCACTACGTGCCTAACCTGCGGGCACAGCAGCTGGCGGGTAAACGCACCCGCACGCTGGGACTCATCACCACCGATCTGGCCCTGCATGCGCCCTCGCAAATTGTGTCGGCGGTAAAATCCCGGGCGGCGGAACAGGGGGCGAGCGTCCTTATCTCCATGGTGGAGCAACCGCAGCAGTGTCAGGCCGCGCTTCAGGCGCTGCTGGCACAGCGGGTGGACGCGCTGCTGGTGAATGTTCCGCTTGATGATGAACACGCCGAACAGCTGAGGGCGCTGGCGTCGCCCGTTCCGGTGCTTTTTCTTGATGTCTCGCCTTCAGCACAGGTAAACAGTCTTGTGTTTAACGCCGTACAGGGGGCGCATCTGGGCGTTGAGCACCTGCTGTCGCTGGGGCATCAGCGCATTGCCCTGCTGAGCGGGCCGGAAAGCTCGGTCTCTGCTCGGGCGCGTCTTGCGGGATGGAAAGCCGCTCTGGCCCGCGCGGGGCATGACGCCGCTGCGGTGGCCTACGGAGACTGGAGCGCGGCCAGCGGTTATGAGAAAGGACATGTGCTGCTGTCGGGTACCGCATTGCCGGACGCCATTCTGGTGGCGAACGATCAAATGGCGCTGGGGGTGATGCGCGCCTGCGCGGAAAAGGGGATCGCGATCCCGGGCCAGATGTCGGTGGTCGGGTTCGACGATACGGCTGACAGCGCCTGGTTTTCCCCGCCGTTGACGACCATTCGCCAGGCGTTTCGCGAGGCGGGCGAGCGCAGCGTGGAGTGGCTGCTGGCCCCCACCGAAGGCGAGACGTGCTGGCAGGTTCAGCTGCCGGTGACGCTGGTTACCCGCCATTCCAGCGCGCGCCGCGCGCCGCAGCAGGCCGAACGCGAGGATCTGGCGCAGCAGCTCAGAAGCCTGGCTCTCCTGGCCGAGCAGCTTGTCCGCAAATAAGACTTTTGTGATCGGACTCGCTACCCTGCGATTGAATGCTTTACCGTCGCAGAATGCCAGGGCATGTTAACCAAAATTGTGAGCGCTTCGCAAAGAGGTTACTATGTCCAACACATCCTCGCTGACCCTCAGCGACATCCTGGCCCGTCGGGACTGGGAAAACCCCGGCGTTACCCAGTGGAACCGCCTGCCCGCACACGCGCCGTTGCACAGCTGGCGTAATGAATCTTCCGCCAGAGATGACGCTGGATCTATCAGCAGGCGCTCTCTTAACGGGATGTGGCGATTTAGCTACCTTTCTGCACCCGAGCAGGTTCCTGAGGCATGGGTCACTGAAGATTGCGCGGATGCCGTCGCGATGCCCGTGCCGTCGAACTGGCAGATGCAGGGGTTCGACACGCCCATCTATACCAATGTCACCTATCCCATTCCCGTTAACCCGCCTTTTGTGCCGCAGGAAAACCCGACAGGTTGTTACTCGCTCACATTTGACGTGGATGACGCCTGGCTTCAGCGCGGGCAAACCCGAATTATTTTTGACGGCGTGAACTCGGCATTCCATCTGTGGTGCAACGGGCAGTGGATAGGCTATTCCCAGGACAGTCGATTGCCCGCCGAGTTTGACCTCTCGGCGGCATTACGCCCCGGGCAGAACCGCCTGGCGGTCATGGTCTTGCGCTGGTGCGACGGCAGCTATCTGGAAGATCAGGACATGTGGCGCATGAGCGGCATTTTCCGCGATATCTCCCTGCTGCATAAGCCGGAGACGCACATTGCGGATTATCACGTGGTCACCGATCTGAATGCGGAGCTGGACCGCGCGGTGTTGAACGTTGAGGTCGCGCTGGCAGGCGCAGGCTACCCGGAATGCGAGGTGGCGATCACGCTGTGGCGCAACGGTGAGCGGTGTGGCAGTACTACCCAACGGCCCGGATCTGCCATTGTGGACGAGCGCGGCAACTGGGCCGAGCGGTTAACGGCGGCGATCCCGGTTACAGCCCCGGCGTTATGGAGTGCAGAAACCCCGGAACTCTATCGTCTGACGATCGCGCTTTTGGATGCGCAGGGCAACGTGCTGGAGACGGAAGCCTGCGATGTCGGCTTCCGCCGGATTGAAATCAGCAACGGCCTGCTGAAGCTCAACGGTAAACCGCTGCTGATCCGTGGGGTTAACCGGCACGAGCATCACCCGGAAAACGGCCAGGTGATGGACGAAGCGACGATGCGTCGCGATATCGAGATCATGAAGCAGCACAACTTCAACGCCGTGCGCTGCTCGCACTACCCGAACCATCCGCTGTGGTACCGGCTTTGCGATCGCTACGGGCTGTACGTCGTTGACGAGGCCAATATCGAAACCCATGGCATGGTGCCGATGAGCCGCCTTGCTGACGATCCGCGCTGGCTGCCCGCCATGAGCGAGCGCGTGACCCGCATGGTGCAGCGCGATCGTCATCATCCCTCAATTATCATCTGGTCGCTGGGCAATGAGTCCGGCCACGGTGCAAATCACGACGCGCTGTACCGCTGGGTGAAATCCACGGATCCGACGCGTCCGGTGCAGTATGAAGGCGGCGGCGCGAACACGGCGGCGACCGATATTGTCTGTCCGATGTATGCCCGGGTCGATCAGGATCAACCCTTCCCGGCGGTGCCTAAATGGTCAATCAAGAAATGGATCGGCATGCCGGATGAAACGCGTCCGCTGATCCTCTGCGAATACGCCCACGCGATGGGAAACAGCTTCGGCGGATTCGCGAAATACTGGCAGGCGTTTCGAAGCCATCCTCGCCTGCAGGGGGGATTTGTCTGGGACTGGGTCGATCAGGCATTAACGAAGAAAGACGAAAATGGCAACGCGTTCTGGGCGTACGGCGGGGACTTTGGCGATAAGCCAAACGATCGGCAGTTCTGCCTCAACGGCCTGGTCTTCCCCGATCGCACGCCGCACCCGGCGCTGTTCGAGGCGCAGCGCGCGCAGCAGTTCTTCACCTTTACGCGGGTCAGCACCTCTCCGCTGGTGATTGAGGTGCAAAGCGGGTACCTGTTCCGCCAGACCGATAACGAAGTGCTGAGCTGGACGGTTGCCCGGGATGATAAGGTACTGGCTTCGGGCGAGGTGACGCTGGCGATAGCCCCTGAAGGCGTTCAGCGTCTGGAGATCGCTCTGCCGGAATTGAAAGCCGAGCCGGGAGAAGTCTGGCTGAATGTTGAAGTGCGCCAGCCGCGGGCAACACCGTGGTCACCGGCTGACCATCGCTGCGCGTGGGAACAGTGGCTGCTTCCGTCTCCGCTGTTTGTCGCACCGCCAGCCTCTGCGGGCGAGCCGCCGGTTTTGACGCAAAACGACCGCATCCTGGCGATCGCGCATGGTCAACAGCGCTGGCAGTTCGATCGCGCAACCGGAAACCTGGCTCAATGGTGGCGAAATGGCGTGGAAACGCTGATATCGCCTCTGACGGATAACGTCAGCCGTGCGCCGCTGGACAATGATATTGGGGTGAGTGAAGCGACGAAGATCGATCCGAATGCCTGGGTTGAGCGCTGGAAAGCGGCGGGCATGTACGATCTCACCTCGCGCGTTCTGTACTGTGAGGCAGAGCAGCACGCAGGGGAGGTGGTGGTCACAACCCAGCACGTCCTTGCGTATCGCGGCAACGCGCTGTTTCTGAGTCGTAAAACCTGGCGGGTGGACGATCGGGGAGTACTCCACGGCGATATTCAGGTGGATATTGCGTCTGATATCCCGGAACCCGCGCGCGTTGGCCTGAGCGTTCATCTCGCTGAAACGCCGGAAAACGTGTCCTGGCTGGGGCTGGGGCCGCATGAAAACTATCCGGACAGAACGCTGGCGGCACAGCAGGGGCGCTGGACATTACCCCTGGCGGAGATGCATACGCCGTATATCTTCCCGACGGAAAATGGTTTGCGCTGTGATACGCGGGAGCTGGCGCTGGGAACGCATCAGCTGAACGGCCGGTTCCATTTCTCGGTGAGCCGCTACGGCCAGCAGCAGCTGCGGGAGACAACCCATCACCATCTGCTGCGCGAAGAGCCGGGATGCTGGCTCAATCTCGATGCGTTCCATATGGGCGTGGGCGGCGACGACTCCTGGAGCCCCAGCGTCTCGCCGGAATTCCTCCTGCAGACACGCCAGCTTCGCTATACCTTCAGCTGGCAGCAGAACCCTTAACTGACCCTGGAGATGCGGCCACAGAGTGTGGCCGCAGGCTTACGCCAGAATGCCGCTCAGGCCATGCAGGCTCATATAAATCCCTACCACGGTAATCAGCGCAGCGGAGATCCACGGTGCTTTACGGGAGAATTCGCTAAACCCGGGCCAGCGTTTGGTCGCGTGCTTGAGGCTCAAGGCGGCAATCGCGCCGGAAGCGACAAGCGTTAACGCCAGACCAATGCTAAAGCTGAACACCAGCGTCGCGCCGAGGGCGAAATGCTTCAGCTGCAGGCAGATCAGCAGAACGGTAATGGACGCCGGGCAGGGGATAAGCCCGCCGGTCAGGCCAAACATTACGATCTGTCCGGTGGTGACGTTTTGGCCACTGAAGCGCCGGTTAATATCCTGCGCGTGCGCGCGCTGGTGGGCGTCCTGCCACTCTTCTTCAACCAGCGGGTGTTCGTGGTGGTGATATTCATGATGATGGTCATGGTCATGGTCGTGGTCATGGTGGTGGTGATGATCATGGTCGTGATGATGATCGTGTGGCTGGCTCTCTTTCCAGGTTCGCCACGCCATCCACAGGGCGATCGCAACGATCAATACCCCTGAGATCAGCTGGAACCAGGGTTCAGACGTATGCGCATCCCATCCCCGACCAAACCATAAACCCGCCATGGCGATAATCCAGACTACTGCCGTATGTGAAAGCGTAGCGGCCAGGCCGAGCAGGACCGCCTGTTTCAGCGTGCCGCGGATAGCCACGATAAAGGCGGCCATCATGGTTTTTGAGTGACCCGGCTCCAGGCCATGTAGTGCACCGAGCAGGATAGCGCTGGGAACAAACAGCCAGGCATTACCCTGCTGCAGAAGTGAGGCGAAATCGTTCATTGAAATTTCCGGAATGGAAGCGTGCGCAAATAGTACTCCCCCCCAGTAGCTTAATACTACCCCCCAGTAGAAAAATACTCAGGGGGAGTAGAGCGTGATATGCTCTAAAAGCCAAAACTGAGGGAGACAGAGATGTCACATACCGTTCGCGACAAGAAGATGTTACTGACTCGCCTGAAGAAAATTCAGGGGCAGAGCACCGCGCTCGAAAAAATGCTCAACAGCGAACACGAATGCGCCGAGGTGTTACAGCAGCTGGCGGCGATCCGTGGAGCGGTCAACGGCATGATGATGCAGGTGATTGAAGGGCACCTTACCGATCACGTGGTGAAAGAGCCCGAAGAGGCGCAGCGTGAAGCCGATCTTGGCGTAGTGCTGCAGGTGATGAAATCCTACCTTAAGTAGCGTGCGTGCCGAGGTTATTCTCTGCCCAAAGAATAAATTCCGTCTTTGGTAGCGCTTTGCTGTAGTACCAGCCCTGTCCGTACTGCACGCCGTGCTGGTGCAGCCAGGCGAGCTGCCCGGCGGTCTCGACGCCCTCCGCCACCATCGCCAGCTTCAGCGACTTCGCCATTTCAATAATGTGCGGCGTCACGTTTTTATACTCCAGCGCATCCACGAACGATTTATCAATTTTTAGCGTGTCGACATCCAGATCCTGCAGATAGCTCAGGCTGGAATAGCCCGTACCAAAATCATCAATATAGACAGGGTGCCCCGAACGGCGGAATGCGGCGATAGCCGGCGCGCTGATTTTGGGATCGGCAAAGCCGCGCTCGGTGACCTCAAGGGCGATTTGGCCTGGGTGGACCTTCCATTTGTTCAGCAAGTGACTCAGCAGCGGCGGCAGCGTGCCGGAGGTCAAATCGGCGGGCGCGAGGTTGATGGAGATATGCTGATCGGGGTGAAGATGCAGCCAGCTGCCCATATCCTCGAACACCTTTTCGATAACGAGCTGCGTCAGCTGGGAGATAAGCCCGGTTTGTTCAGCAAGAGGGATAAAAATATCAGGTGAGAGGCTGCTTCCGTCCGGCTGCGGCCAGCGCGTCAGCGCCTCTGCGCCGACAATTTTTCCGCTACACAGCGCCACGATGGGCTGATAGTGAACCACAAAATCGCGGCTGTTAATGGCATCAAGCAGGCGGTTGCGCGGCGACTGGATGCGACGCAGTATCCGCAGGACAAAGAGCGCGGCAAGCAGGCTTATCAGGATGCCGAAGGGCAGCCACAAAAGCAGCTGCCGGTGCCAGGTTTCAGCCAGCGGTTTGAGCGTAGCCCATGCAACGACGGTAAACCCCAGTTCAGGGACGGGCTTCATAACGTACATTGAACCGTCGTACTGTATGCTGGTCATCTCCTGACCCATGATCATGTCACGGATATGCGGATCGAGCGTATTGCTGCTGGCAAAGATGCGGCGTGTGGTATTTCCTACCAGGGCAGCATCAATCGCTATCTCGCCGAAGGGGATCACATCCACAAGCGAGGCCGGATCGACCAGAACAAGATAGTGACCTTGCCCCAGTACGGCCATGTAGCGATGAAACCCCAGATCGTTTTGCGTGGTCAGCCATGCGCTGTAACCATCTTCGGTAACGCGCATCGGCGGGGGGAAAGGGGCGGCATGGCTGGTTTGTTCAAGAGAGGAGCAGAGTGGCCTGAGGTTGTCGATATAAATCACTTCCTGCACATATCGCCACGAGAAAGCGACCCGTCGCATCTCCCTTAACTGCAGGGGGCTGCACGGCACACCCTCAAAGGCCTGCAGATGATTGAGCGCTTCCTTCGCCTGCCCCACGACCTTGTCGGTACGTATCAGCACGCGTGAGGCATAGTTATCCAGCGCATCGACAAATTTATCTTCCGCCTGACGATGAGCCAGCCAGATGCTCAGGCAAATGGGGACCAGCACGGAAAAGATAAGTATGCCAGTCACCAGACTGACCAGATGTCGGGTTTTCATGCCGTCGTTTCCTTCCTCGTATACCCGTTCCTGAGCACTGAGTTCCCTGCCTGAAGAGAAAGATTTTACCGCGAAATGATATAGTTATAGCACGTGGGTGGCGTGGTTTTCATTTTATTTCAGGTAAACCAGAAAATATCGTCAGAAGGAAGGGGTTGTTTTTTTAACCTGGTCTGGATATTATTTTGTTATGTTATAACAAAACACAAAGGGTTTACGATGAAACCAAACATCCATCCAGCGTATCGCACCGTGGTATTCCACGACACCAGCGCGAATGAATACTTCAAAGTCGGCTCAACCATTAAGACCGACCGCGAAATTGAACTCGACGGTGAAACGTATCCATACATTACCATCGAGGTTTCTTCAAAATCGCACCCGTTTTATACCGGTAAGCAGAAAACGTTCTCCACGGACGGCAGCGCAGCGCGCTTCCGCAAGCGTTTTGGCGGTTTTCTCAATGCGAAGCGGGGCTAACCATGCAGGTACTTAACTCATTGCGCAGTGCAAAACAGCGTCACCCGGATTGCCAGATAGTCAAACGCAAGGGACGCTTGTACGTGATTTGCAAATCCAATCCGCGCTTTAAGGCGGTGCAGGGCCGTAAAAAAAGACGCTAAACGCGCGTTTCTCGCCAGCTTTCCAGGGATCTTTTCTGTTTGCCATCGGCAGTAAAATTGTCGGTGGCAAGCCAGCTTTCAAAGGCGTTTGCCAGCGCCGGCCACTCTTTGTCGAGAATCGAAAACCAGTCGGTATCCCGGTTATGACCTTTTATGACCAGCGCCTGACGAAAACGCCCCTCAAACTGAAAACCCAGACGCAGTGCCGCTTTGCGGGAAGGCTCGTTCAAACTATTGCACTTCCACTCATAACGCCGGTAGCCCAGGGTATCGAACACATACCGCATCAGCAGATATTGCGCCTCTGTTGACATGGGCGTGCGGCTTAAAAGAGGCGAGAAGTGAACGTGCCCCACCTCCACAACCCCGTTTTTAGGATCGATCCGCATCAGGGACAGCGTTCCAACGGGGGACTGAGTCCGGTTATCCATCACGGTAAAGTGGATGGGATCGGATAACTCGCTTACGCTCGCCACCCATTCGGCAAACTCCTCTGCGGTAGCGTCGGGTTCACGCAGCAGCCACGTCCAGCTGCGCGTATCGTCAGCCAGGGAATAGGCGGAAAACAGCGCGTTGGCATGCTCCACGCGCAGCGGTTCAAGCCGACAATAGCGTCCCTGAAGCACGACCCGGGACGGGTGCTGACGAGGCTGCCAGTCGCTAAGCGCTTCGCCTACTGGCTGTCCGAACTGATTGAATGTCTTCATCTTAATTTCCGTGACGTTGAAAAGAGTTCCAGACTAGTGAATTGCTGGTTCCTTAAAAAGAACCACTGCGCTATGTTTTGATGGTGCCACGAGGAGGTGAGATGAATATACCGGGTGATGAATTTTATACCTTGCTCAATGCTGCCCTGCAAAAACGTGGGGAAGAGACGCGCCAGCGCGCGCTTTATCTTGCGTTACGGGAGGCCATACTGTGCGGAAGGCTACTGTCCGGCAGCCAGCTTCCCGGTTCGCGAACGCTGGCTCAGCAGCTCTCCCTTTCCCGCAATACCGTCAATGCGGCGCTGGACCAGCTCACGCTGGAAGGGTATTTGCAGCGTAACCGCCAGGGAACGCGGGTGGCACAGCTCGCTCACCGCTCTGTCGCCCGGACATTGCCGGACCCTGCCATCAGGCTCGCCCGGCGGGTCGGCCTGCTGCCAGCGCCCGTGCCCCGGGACACGCCGGTGCTGGCGTTTACCCCGGGAACCCCGGCTATCAACTATTTTCCGCTACCGCTGTGGCGGCGATTGTACGATCGCGTGATGCGCGAGGAGGGAAGTGCCCTGCTAGGGTATGGCGACCCGGCCGGTGAACCGTCGCTGCGGGCAGCGATTGCCCGACACCTCGCCCTGTCCCGCGGTATCGACTGCGACGCCAGCCAGATAGTGATAACGGAAGGGGCGCTTGAGGGGGTTAACCTGTGCACCATGCTGTTGAGTGAGCCTGGCGATGTCGCGTGGGTGGAAAACCCCGGCTATAGCGGGGCAAAGAGCGCGTTTGTTAAAACAGGCCTGACCATGACGGGAATCCCTGTTGATGACGAGGGAATGTGCTGGGAAGGACGGGATGCGCCTGCTCCCTCGCTGATTTTTACCTCGCCTTCGCACCAGTTCCCCTACGGAAGCGTGCTCAGCGCCCGGCGACGTCTGGCGCTGCTGGAACTGGCCCGGCAGCAGAATGCGTGGATCATTGAAGACGATTACGACAGCGAATTCCGTTATGCCGGTGAGCCTGTGCCCGCGATGCTGGGGATGGTCAACAACGCGCCCGTGGTTTATCTGGGAACGTTCAGTAAAACGCTGTTTCCGTCGCTCAGAATGGGCTTCATGGTCTTGCCGCCAGCGCTGGCGAAAGCGGCTCGCCCGGCCATCGGCTCGCTGTTGCGGGGCGGGCATCGTGCCGAACAGCGTACGCTGGCGCTGTTCATTGAAGAAGGCCACTATGCCCGTCATCTTGCCGCCATGCGTCGGCTCTATCGTAAGCGATACCGCCAGCTGCGGGAGGTGCTGGGGGCAGAGCTTCACACGCCGCACCGTATACTGGCCGGTGAAGGCGGGATGCATCTGACGCTGGCGATAGACGATATTGACGACCAGACGCTGGTGGCGCAGGCGAGGGCGTTTCAGCTGGCACCCGCTGCACTGAGCGGGTATTACCTGGAGGCGAAGCAGGGGCAAACCGGTCTGGTTTTAGGTTACGGCAACACCTCTGCTTCGCAGTTTGCGCCGGGGATCCGGCGTCTGCAGGCGTTAATTACGCAGCAGCAGGGCGCGAAAGGGTAAAGACATCATAGAAAGAGAGCTGGCCTTTGGTGGAGACCATTTTCTGCAGCTTCTCTTTTTGCGCTGTTTCAACGGCCGGAGAGTGCATGATGCTGTCGATCAGCTCCGTGGGCACGAAACGTGTGTTATACCATTCACCGTTGTAGCAGACCCGGAAATCGAGAACGTCGATATCTTCGTAACGGTAGCGCGGATTCACGTCGAAAAAGAAAAAGGCGTTAAAGACCACAAACAGCACAACCAGCAGCCAGACGGAGTCCACCAGCGTTTCGGACTTCAGCATCACAATCAGCGTCGCAAGCCAGGCGGCATACATGGCGACAAACAGTCCAGGATGTTTGCGAATAAAGCTAATGCTAAAGCGCGGGCGATTGTCGCGCTTTTCGCGGAGGTTAAGATCGTCGATGGTGGCGGTAAGCAGGCGCTGTATCTCGGTCATTTTTTGCCTTCATAAGAGTTGACAATACAGGGTGTCTGCCAATTTTAGGGGAGCCATCGGGCTGAAAAAAGTAACAGTCAGGCGCTAAAAGACCATAACAGTTGGCTCCCCGCGCCCTTATAAAGTTTTGATGATTTTTGCCGGATTGCCGCCCACGACGACGTTAGCCGGGACGTCTTTTGTCACCACGGCGCCGGAGGCCACCACCACATTATCACCGATCGTGACGCCAGGGTTAATGACCGCCCGGCCACCAATCCAGACATTATTCCCAATGTTGACCGGTTTCCCAAACTCCACGCCGCTGTTCCGTTCCTCTGCATCCAGCGGGTGGGTGGCCGTATAAATGTGCACACCCGGCGCGAGCATGCAGTTATCGCCGATACGAACAGGGCAGACATCCAGCATCACGCAGTCGAAGTTCGCGTAAAAGTTTTTGCCCAGATAAATATTGTATCCGTAGTCGCAGCGGAAGCTTGGTTCTATATAAGCGCCTTCGCTTTGCCCCAGAAGTTCCGCCAGGATGTTCTGGCGTTCTGTTTTTTCATCGGGCGCGGTGTGGTTATAGCGGTAAACCAGATGGCGGGCCCGCAGTCGGTCGGCCCGTAACGTCTCATCGCCGGGGCGATAATGTTCACCGGCAATCATCTTCTGTTTTTCTACGCTCATAGGAAACCTCTCTGGAAATGATTACCGCAGAGTAATCGGAACAGGTCGAGAGGGGAACGTTCCCGAAAAGCCGATGTGACTGTCGTCACAACATTGTTGCTGATGAACACGTTTTACACGGAGACCTGGCCTGGGCACAGGGAACATAACGGGATAGGTAAAAAACTCAGAACGTGGCGTAGAACTCTACAGACACCCTTCAAAGATTAACGGACAAATTTCCATACAGAAGTAGGGATTTTGTCATACAACTTATTCATGGTCAGCTCAGCAAGACGATGGTCAGCGGCTGAATAAAATACGGCCAGTTCATTATCAGAAAGCTCGTATTTATTCTTTTCAATCACGCGTTCGAGGGTGTCAATTGACTGACAACGTCGTAAGCGCATCAAATAATCGATTTTAGTGAGTGGTTTATCAGACATAAATTCACCTTAGTAATTGTAATAATTTTAACAGGAAAGGCTAACCGGGTTAGCTCTGCTCACGTTGACGAAACAGCGGAATAGCCGGTTTCCCGATTTACGCCATTTTTGCAAATCCTGGGCGTTAATGCCGTAACTACTGAACAACATAAAGGTGTCGTCCAGGTATTCATCAATTTGCTCAATGAGCTTATTATCTTCATTGTACTTAATTTTATAATTAAGTGCGAAGGTTGCGATATGCTCTATCAGCTCATTCAACTGTAAATTGATGGCAGACGTTGGGTCGTTTACCCAGCCATGGTTGCTTTCATCAAGGTTGGCAAGGCAGTCATGGTACAAGGATTCGCAGAGAAATTTCAACTGCGCGATATCATGCCTTTTTGGCGAGTACTCGTCCATAGCGCATCCCCTTCTGAGTGATTTCTTACTCACCGAACATCATTGTCGGGATGGATACAACTGACTTAGCTACATGAGTGCTGTGTTCCTGATAACCTAACTATAAGCCACTCCTTCCTGGATTTCATCGCGCTATTACGAAAAATTACAAATAAAACCGTAGACTGCGAGCATGTACGCAATGTTCCACCCTGGACACCCCTTTTTTATCCAAATTAACGCGCTGTTTTATCGCTTCCTTACGTTTCATTGGCTTAGCAAAAATGGCGAGAAAAGTTCAGATTCGAACTTCACGTTGTCAGATCTTCTTATTAGGAATATTCCTAATAGCTTAAGCGGGGAAATGAAATTAAAAAAATCCTGAATTCACCGATTAAGTTATCAGTTAATTATGATATGTCTAAGTAAGATGGCAGAAAATAAATTGAATCACAATAAGCGTAATTTATGATTTTTTCTGAAAATGAAAAAGGCCGCTAATGCGGCCTTTTTATCATGTGAAACCGGTATCAGTGAGGTTCTACCGAATGCGCGTGTTCAACATCTTCATTCTTACGGCTGAAGCGGCGGCGAACCACCACGAAGAACACCGGTACGAAGAAGATAGCGAGTACGGTTGCGGTGATCATACCCCCCATAACGCCCGTACCGACCGCGTTCTGCGCACCGGAGCCCGCACCGGAGCTGATAACCAGCGGCAGTACGCCGAGGATAAACGCCAGTGACGTCATCAGGATTGGGCGCAGACGCATACGAACAGCCTCAAGCGTCGCCTCAATCAGACCTTTACCTTCTTTCTCCATCAGATCTTTGGCGAATTCAACGATAAGTATCGCGTTCTTCGCCGACAAGCCAATGGTTGTCAGCAGGCCTACCTGGAAGTACACGTCGTTGGTCAGTCCGCGGAACGTTGCCGCAAGCAGCGCACCGATAACCCCGAGCGGTACCACCAGCATAACGGAGAACGGAATTGACCAGCTCTCATACAGCGCTGCCAGACACAGGAAGACGACGATCAGTGAAATCGCGTACAGGGCAGGGGCCTGGTTACCGGACAGACGTTCCTGATAGGACATCCCGGTCCAGTCGTAGCCAACACCCGAAGGCAGTTTGCTCGCCAGCTCTTCCATCAGGTTCATGGCTTCACCGGTGCTTCGGCCCGGCGCAGCCTGACCCAGGATCTCCATTGATGGCAGACCGTTATAGCGTTCCAGACGCGGCGAACCGTATTCCCAGCGTGACGTTGAGAATGCCGAGAACGGTACCATCTGACCATTGCTGCCGCGCACGAACCAGCTGTTGATATCGTTTGGCAACATACGGTACTGCGCCTCGGACATCACGTACACTTTCTTCACGCGACCGCGGTCGATGAAGTCGTTAACGTAGCTACCGCCCCAGGCGGCGCCCAGCGTGGTATTGATGTCACTGATGGACACGCCCAGCGCCTGAGCTTTCTCCTGGTCGATGTCGATTTTGTACTGCGGCGTATCTTCCAGGCCGTTTGGACGCACGCCGACCAGCAGGTCAGGGTGCTTAGCCACTTCGCCAAACAGCTGGTTACGCGCCTGCGTCAGTTTTTCGTGACCCAGACCGCCCTGGTCAATCAGCTGGAAGTCGAAGCCGGTCGCGGTACCCAGTTCAACAATCGCCGGCAGGTTGAAGGCGAACACCATCGCATCTTTAATCTGCGAGAAGGTGCCCATCGCACGGCCGGTAATGGCTTCAACCTTGTTCTCTTTGCCCGGACGTTCAGACCAGTCTTTCAGAGAAACGAAGGCGATACCGGTGTTCTGACCACGACCCGCAAAGCCAAAGCCGTTAACCGCAAACACGGATTCAACGTTGTCTTTCTCTTTGGTGAGGTAGTAGTCCGTCACTTCGTCCAGCACTTTCTGGGTACGCTCTTGCGACGCACCCGCAGGAAGCTGTGCCATCGTCAGGAACACGCCCTGGTCTTCATCCGGCAGGAAGGAGCTTGGCAGACGAACGAACAGGATCGCCATCCCCGCCACGATGATGATATAGAGCAGCAGGTAACGACCGGTGCTGCGCAGGATGTTGCCCACGCTGTCGGTGTAGTGGTGAGTGCTCTTATCAAACATGCGGTTAAACCAGCCGAAGAACCCTTTATGCTCGCCATGACCGCCTTTCTGAATCGGCTTCAGCATGGTGGCACACAGCGCAGGCGTCAGGATCAATGCGACCAGTACCGACAGCGCCATCGCGGAAACGATGGTGATCGAGAACTGACGGTAAATCGCACCGGTAGAGCCGCCGAAGAAGGCCATCGGGATAAATACCGCAGACAGTACCATCGCGATACCAACCAGCGCGCCCTGGATCTGACCCATTGATTTACGGGTGGCTTCCTTCGGCGGCAGACCTTCTTCCGCCATCACGCGCTCGACGTTCTCTACCACGACGATGGCGTCATCCACCAGCAGGCCGATGGCAAGCACCATCCCGAACATCGTCAGGGTGTTTATCGAGAAGCCAAAGGCCGCGAGGATGGCAAAGGTCCCCAGCAGAACGACCGGAACGGCGATGGTTGGGATCAGCGTCGCGCGGAAGTTTTGCAGGAACAGATACATGACCAGGAACACCAGGATGATCGCTTCTGCCAGCGTTTTAACCACTTCGTGAATCGAAATTTTAACGAATGGCGTGGTGTCGTACGGATAAACGATCTTCAGGCCTGACGGGAAGTACGGTTCCATTTTCTTCAGTTCTGCACGAATCGCCGTGGCGGTATCCAGGGCGTTCGCGCCTGTCGCCAGTTTGATACCCAGACCGGAAGCCGGTTTACCGTTGAACTTCGCGATGATGTCGTAGTTCTCACCGCCCAGCTCGACTTTCGCCACGTCGCGCAGGCGAACCTGCGAGCCGTCCTGATTCACTTTCAGCAGAATTTTGCTGAACTCATCCGCGGAGGTCAGACGGGTTTGCGCGATGATCGAGGCGTTAAGCTGCTGGCCCTTCACCGGCGGCGTACCGCCTAACTGACCGGCTGCCACCTGGGCGTTCTGCGCTTTAATGGCGTTAATCACGTCAACCGGCGTCAGCTGGAAGTTGTTCAGCTTGTTCGGATCCATCCAGATACGCATTGCGTACTGAGAACCGAACAGCTGCACGTCACCCACACCGGACGTACGGCTGATGGCGTCCTTCATGTTGGCGCCCACGTAGTCGGAAATATCCTCCTGCGTCATGGTGCCGTTGGTGTTGATAACGCCGACAACCATCAGGAAGCTACTGGACGATTTCTCGACGCTCACGCCCTGCTGTTGTACTTCCTGCGGCAGCAGCGGCATCGCCAGCTGCAGTTTGTTCTGCACCTGAACCTGCGCAATGTCAGCATCCGTACCTGACTCGAAGGTCAGGGTGATCTGAACTGTACCGGTAGAGTCACTGTTTGAGGACATGTACATCAGGTTATCGATACCGTTCATGTTCTGTTCGATAACCTGAGTGACGGTGTCCTGCACCGTTTTTGCATCAGCCCCTGGGTAGGTTGCGGAAATCGTCACCGCCGGTGGCGCAATCGTTGGATATTGCGCGACAGGCAACTTCAGGATCGCAAGTCCCCCGGCCAGCATAATGATAATGGCGATCACCCACGCAAATATGGGGCGATCGATAAAGAAATTAGGCATGTCTTAACGGCTCCTGTTTAAGTTAAGACTTGGTTTGTTCTGACTGGCCAGCGGCCGAAGCTTGTTGTTTATCGTCAGATTTCACTTCCTGTGCTTTAGCCTGCGCGCCAGGACGAACTTTTTGCAAACCAGTAACAATCACGCGATCGCCATCTTTCAGACCTTCCGTCACCAGCCATTTATCCCCAATCGCCTGGGTGGCGGTGATATTGCGCATTTCGACTTTGTTATCAGCCCCAACAACCAGTGCGCTCGCATCGCCGCGTGGCGTACGGGTCACACCCTGCTGTGGAACCAGAAGGGCGGTTGGATTCGTTCCTTCTTCCAGACGTGCGCGAACGAACATACCTGGCAGCAGATTTTTGTCAGGGTTCGGGAAAATCGCACGTAAGGTGATGGAACCGGTGGTCTGGTCGACCGTCACGTCAGAGAATTCCAGCGTCCCTTCCTGCGGGAACTTGATACCGTCGTTGGTAATCAGCTCCACTTTGGCTTTGCCGTTTTCCTGTTTCAGGGTGCCGTTAGCCAGCTCCTGTTTCAGGCGCAGGAAATCATTGCTGGACTGCGTGACGTCAACATAGATCGGATCGAGCTGCTGCACGGTCGCCAGCGCAGTGGTCTGACCGTTCTGCACCAGAGCCCCTTCCGTGACGGACGATTTACCAATACGACCGCTGATAGGGGAGGTCACTTTGGTATAGGCCAGGTTAATGCGCGCGGTTTCGACGGCCGCTTTGGCTGCCACCACGGCGGCGTTAGCCTGCTGGGCATCCGCCAGGGCGGTATCGTAATCCTGCTGACTGATGTACTTGGTACCGAGCAGTTTTTGATAGCGGTTCAGCGTCAGCTGGGCAATTTTAGCCGCGGCCTGTGCTTTAGCCAGATCGCCTTTCGCGCTTTCATAAGACGCCTGATAGGTTGCGGGATCAATCTGATACAGAGACTCACCGGCCTGCACATCACCGCCTTCGGTGAAGTTGCGTTTCAGGATAATGCCGCTAACCTGAGGACGCACTTCCGCAATGCGGTAAGCATTTGTACGGCCGGGTAATTCGGTGGTGATTTGTAGAGGTTCAGATTTGAGCGTCACAACGCCTACTTCTGGCGCCTGCTGAGCTCCTTGTTGAGCCGGTTTGTCGTCACATCCTGTTAGCGCTAAGCTGCCTGAAAGCATCAGAACGACCGCCAGAGGCGTTAACCCTCTGTTTTTGTTCATATGTAAACCTCGAGTGTCCGATTTCAAATTGATCAAGGGTCCTGAGTCTAAAACCCATTGCTGCGTTTATATTATCGTCATGCTATGGTACATACATTCACAAATGTATGTAAATCTGACTCCTGTAAATTCACTCACCTATGGCACGAAAAACTAAACAACAAGCGCTGGAAACCCGACAACATATTCTGGATGTGGCGATACGTTTGTTCTCGCAGCAAGGTGTTTCAGCAACCTCGCTGGCGCAAATTGCTCAGGCCGCCGGTGTGACGCGAGGAGCGATTTACTGGCATTTTAAAAACAAGTCAGATCTGTTCAGTGAAATCTGGGAGCTTTCAGAGTCCAGCATTAGCGATCTCGAGAGTGAGTATCGGGCAAAATTCCCAGACGATCCACTCTCAGTATTGAGAGAAATATTAGTATATATCCTTGAAGCAACGGTAGTTGAAGAACGTCGCAGATTAATGATGGAGATTATTTTTCATAAATGCGAGTTCGTGGGCGAGATGGCGGTCGTGCAGCAGGCGCAACGAAGCCTCAGTCTGGAAAGCTATGACCGTATTGAGCACAACCTGAACCTCTGTATGGAGGCAAAACTGCTACCTGCCAATCTGTTGACCCGTCGGGCGGCGATTCTGATGCGCAGCTACATTTCTGGTCTGATGGAAAACTGGCTTTTTGCACCGCAATCGTTTGATCTTAAAGCGGAAGCCCGCAGCTACGTGGCGATTTTACTGGAAATGCTACAGCTCAGCCCGACGCTGCGCAGCGACGCGCCTTCGCTAACGGCCTGACCCCTTTCCAGGATTTATCTCAGAGGCTTACGTTCGCGCTATTCTGCATCTGACGAGCGTGATATTCTTCACGCCGGACTATTTTCGGTCATCTTCTGACATCATTCACAACTATGCTGCCCATCAATCGCTCGCAACATCCTGTTTTTGCATTGCTCTTTGCGATGCTGTTTTTCTTCGCCACGGCGCCGCTGACCTGGGCCCGCGCCGATAACAGCAACGATATTCCCACGCGTGCTGACGTTCAGTCGCAGCTCGACACGCTGAACAAACAAAAAGAACTCTCTCCTCAGGAAAAACTGACGCAGCAGGACCTGACGGAAACGCTGGAAACGCTGGATAAAATTGAACGCGTTAAGGCTGAAACCGCCCAGCTTCGTCAGAAGGTGGCGCAGGCCCCTGAAAACATGCGCAAAGCGACGGAGTCGCTGAATGCCCTGAGTGACGTTGATAACGACAACGAAACGCGCAAAACGCTCGCCACGCTCTCCTTACGCCAGCTGGAATCGCGCGTCGCCCAGTTGCTCGACGATCTGCAAACCGCGCAGTCCGATCTCGCGACCTACAACAGCCAGCTTGTCTCCCTGCAAACCCAGCCCGAGCGCGTGCAAAATGCGATGTATACCGCGTCTCAGCAGCTGCAGCAGATCCGCAACCGCCTGAACGGCACGACGGTGGGCGAAGGCACGCTGCGCCCGACGCAGCAAACCCTGCTGCTGGTTCAGCAGTCATTGCTCAATGCGCAGATCGAACAGCAGCGTAAAAGCCTGGAAGGGAATACGGTGCTGCAGGACACTCTGCAGAAACAGCGTGATTACGTCACCGCGAACATTAATCGTCTGGAGCATCAGCTTCAGCTTCTGCAGGAGGCGGTTAACAGCAAGCGCCTGACCCTGACGGAAAAAACCGCCCAGGAGGCCGTATCCCCTGACGAAACCGCCCGTATTCAGGCCAACCCGCTGGTAAAACAGGAGCTTGAGGCTAACCATCAGCTCAGTCAGCGCCTGATACTGGCGACGGAAAACGGCAACTCGCTGGTTCAGCAAAATATCAAGGTGAAGAACTGGCTGGATCGCGCCCTGCAGGCGGAACGCAACATCAAAGAGCAGATCGCGGTCCTGAAGGGCAGCCTCCTGCTGTCGCGTATTCTCTACCAGCAGCAGCAGACGCTTCCGTCCGCCGACGAGCTGGAGGACATGACCAACCGCATTGCGGATTTACGTCTGGAGCAGTTTGACGTCAACCAGCAGCGCGATGCCCTTTTTCAGAGCGATACCTTTGTCGCCAAAATTGAAGAGGGGCATTCCAGCGATGTGAACCCGGAAGTGCATGACGCGCTGCTCCAGGTCGTGGATATGCGTCGCGAGCTGCTGGACCAGCTCAATAAACAGCTGGGTAACCAGCTGATGATGGCCATTAACCTGCAAATCAACCAGCAGCAGCTGGTGAGCGTCTCGAAAAGTCTGCAGGAGATCCTGACCCAGCAGATTTTCTGGGTAAACAGCAACAAGCCGATGGACTGGGACTGGGTTAAATCCTTCCCTGAGACGCTGAAAACGCAGATTAAGAGCATGAAGATCACCGTAAACTGGGAGAAAGCCTGGCCTGCGGTAATGATTGCTTTCCTGGCCGGTTTGCCGCTGCTGCTGATTGCCGGTCTTATCCGCTGGCGTCTGGGCTGGCTGAAAAAATACCAGGCGAAGCTGGCCTCCGAAGTAGGGCAGCTGCGCAACGATAGCCAGCTCCATACGCCAAAAGCGATTCTGATTGACCTTATTCGCGCCCTGCCGGTGTGCCTGATTATTCTGGCCGTGGGTCTGATTCTGCTCACTATGCAGCTCAACGTCAGCGATCTGCTGTGGGCGTTCAGTAAAAAACTGGCGCTGTTCTGGCTGGTGTTTGGCCTGTGCTGGAAGGTACTGGAAAAAGACGGCGTGGCGGTGCGTCATTTCAACATGCCAGCGCAGCTGACCAGCCACTGGCGTCGTCAGATCGTGCGCATCAGCCTGGCGCTGCTGCCGCTGCACTTCTGGTCGGTTGTCTCTGAGCTTTCCCCGCTGCATCTGATGGATGACGTGCTGGGCCAGCTGGTCATCCTGCTGAACCTGCTGCTGATTGCGATCCTGATGTGGCCGATGTGTCGCGACAGCTGGCGTGATAAAGAGTCCCACAATATTCGTCTGGCCACCGTGACGGTGCTGGCGATCATTCCGCTGGCGCTGATGGTGCTGACGGCGACGGGCTACTTCTATACCACGCTGCGCCTGTCCGGGCGCTGGATTGAAACGGTCTATCTGGTGATCGTCTGGAACCTGCTCTATCAGACCGTACTGCGCGGCCTGAGCGTGGCGGCGCGCCGCATTGCCTATCGCCGCGCCATCGCGCGTCGTCAGCATCAGGTGAAAGAGGGGGCTGAAGGCGCTGAGCCGCAGGAAGAGCCGACCATCGCGCTGGAGCAGGTTAACCAGCAGACACTGCGCATCACCATGCTGGTGATGATCGCCCTGTTTGCGGTGATGTTCTGGGCGATCTGGTCCGATCTTATTACCGTTTTCGCCTATCTCGACAGTATTACCCTCTGGCAATACAACGGAACCGAAGCCGGCGCGGCGGTCATGAAAAGCGTGACCATGGGCAGCCTGCTGTTTGCGCTGGTGTCGTCGGTGGTGGCCTGGGCGCTGATCCGCAACCTGCCAGGCCTGCTCGAAGTGCTGCTCCTGTCACGTCTGAATCTTCGCCAGGGGGCGTCCTACGCCATTACCACGATCCTCAACTACGTCATCATCATTGTCGGAGCGATGACGGTCTTTGGCTCGCTTGGCGTCTCGTGGGATAAACTGCAGTGGCTGGCGGCCGCCCTCTCGGTCGGTCTTGGTTTTGGCCTGCAGGAGATCTTCGGTAACTTTGTGTCCGGCCTGATCATCCTGTTCGAACGTCCGGTACGTATCGGCGATACCGTCACCATCGGCACGTTCTCGGGAACGGTCAGCAAGATCCGCATTCGTGCCACCACCATCACCGACTTCGATCGCAAAGAGGTGATCATCCCAAACAAAGCGTTCGTGACCGAGCGTCTGATCAACTGGTCGCTTTCCGATACGGTGACGCGCGTGGTGATCCGCCTGGGCGTGGCCTATGGATCGGATCTGGATAAGGTGAAAGAGGTGCTGCTGAAGGCGGCGTCTGAGCATCCGAAAGTGATGCACGATCCGGCCCCGGCAGTCTTCTTCACCACCTTTGGGCCGAGTACGCTTGATCACGAGCTGCGTTTATACGTGCGTGAACTGCGTGACCGCAGCTACACGGTGGATGAGCTTAACCGCTCTATCGATCGTCTGTGCCGTGAAAACGATATTAATATCGCCTTCAACCAGCTTGAGGTTCACCTGCGTAACGAGAAAGGTGATGAGCATACGGAAGTGAAGCGCGACATTAAGGGTGATGACCCGACTCCGGCTTAATCTATTTTCCCTCTCCCTGTGGGAGAGGGTTAGGGTGAGGGGGAAGTTTCCCCTCAAAATCCCGCCGCACAATCTCCAGCGCCTTAAGCACCGTCTCGGCGGGGATCTCATGATTCTCCAGCAGCATAATCAAATCGACGGCCAGCTTGACCTCATCGGGTGCATTTTCCAGTGACATGGGTGTGGCTCCTGTTAACGGGTCAAACGTTCTATGACGCGTTCAATGTCATCCAGCGCCTGACGGCAGCGGACGATGCGTCCTTCCAGCGCGCTAATCTCGCGCATCAATAGCTGCTGCTCTTCCAGCGTTTCGCTGTTGTTCAGACGCACCTCGCGTTCACGCTTCATCTCAAACAGCCGGCGCTCAAACTCCTGGTTCTCGAGCCGCTTGCGCTGCCATTTGCCGAGCCCCGGCGAGGCGCTGTCCCAGGCGCGCAGCGGCCAGGCGGCGATTTCGCGATGCAGTGCGGTGATCTGCTCGGTGAGATGCTCTGCAAGCCACGCCACCTGTTCCTGTTGTTCATTCTCAACCGCATGGCGAAGCTCGTCGAGGTTCGTCTGCGCTTCAGCCAGGTAATCCTGAATGACGGTGCTGCGGGTACGAAAAAGCTGCCGGTCAAAGCGCGGCTTCAGCGTGGCGTGCCCCATCAGCGGCGTGGCCTGCGCCCGCAGAGCGATCAGCTGATTTTGCAGCCTCTCAAGAAGCAGTGCTGTTTTCAAGGCGCTCTCCAGTGGTAAAGTAGCCGTTCAGTTTGATAACGATTCGCATTATGCAGCGTACTATTTTAATCATCATTGGCTGGCTTGCGGTAGTGCTGGGCACGCTGGGTGTAGTATTACCCCTGCTGCCGACCACGCCGTTTATCCTGCTGGCGGCCTGGTGTTTCGCCCGCTCGTCGCCGCGTTTTCACCACTGGCTGCTCTACCGCTCATGGTTTGGCGGGTACTTACGCCACTGGCAAAAACACCGTGCCATGCCTCCAGGCGCCAAGCCGCGCGCGATCGCGGTGATCCTCATTACCTTCGCCATTTCATTATGGCTGGTGAAAATGATGTGGGTGCGGATCCTGCTGCTGATCATTCTCTCCTGCCTGCTTATCTTTATGTGGCGGATCCCCGTGGTTGATGAAAAGCAACAAAAGCACTGAAGCCTCATCATGGCTGTTGCAATTATCACGCGCAGCCAGTAAATTCGACCGTTTTCGAGCACAGGTGCGCCTGGTCAAAGGTTAAACAATTGTTGCCTTGGCCGACTCGTTGCGCGCTGTGAGTAACACTGTTTCATTTAGGCACAAACCGATGACCGCAACTGCACAGCAGCTTGAATATCTGAAAAACAGCATCAAAAGCATCCGGGACTACCCAAAGCCTGGCATTCTTTTCCGTGATGTCACCAGCTTGCTGGAAGACCCGAAAGCGTACGCACTCAGCATTGAACTGCTGGTCGAGCGTTACAAAAACGCCGGGATCACCAAAGTAGTAGGTACCGAAGCCCGTGGCTTCCTGTTTGGCGCACCGGTTGCGCTGGCAATGGGCGTGGGTTTTGTGCCGGTGCGTAAGCCGCGCAAACTGCCGCGTGAAACCATCGCAGAAAGCTACGAGCTGGAGTACGGCACCGATCAGCTGGAGATCCACGTTGACGCGATCAAGCCTGGCGACAAAGTGCTGGTGGTCGACGATCTGCTGGCAACCGGCGGAACCATTGAAGCGACCGTGAAGCTGATCCGCCGTCTGGGTGGGGAAGTGACCGACTCGGCCTTCATCATCAACCTGTTCGATCTCGGCGGTGAACAGCGCCTGGAAAAACAGGGCATTACCAGCTATAGCCTGGTGCCTTTCCCGGGTCACTAATCCCGGTTTTCACAACCTCGCTCAATGGGTGAGGTTGTGATAGCATTCCCCTCCATAAATTCACCTTCCAGCGTTGCAGAGCCTGCCCATGAGTTATCAGGTGTTAGCCCGTAAATGGCGACCACAAACCTTTGCTGACGTTGTCGGTCAGGAACATGTGCTGACGGCCCTGGCGAACGGCTTGTCGCTAGGTCGCATCCATCACGCCTATCTTTTTTCCGGCACCCGCGGCGTCGGTAAGACCTCTATTGCCCGTTTGCTGGCAAAAGGTCTCAACTGCGAAACCGGGATCACCGCCACGCCGTGCGGCGTGTGTGATAACTGCCGGGAGATCGAGCAGGGGCGTTTTGTCGATCTGATCGAGATCGACGCCGCTTCGCGCACCAAAGTGGAAGATACCCGCGACCTGCTGGACAACGTCCAGTACGCCCCGGCGCGCGGCCGCTTCAAGGTCTACCTGATCGATGAAGTGCACATGCTCTCGCGCCACAGCTTCAACGCCCTGCTGAAGACGCTGGAAGAGCCGCCCGCGCACGTGAAGTTCCTGCTGGCGACCACCGATCCGCAAAAGCTGCCGGTCACGATTTTATCGCGCTGCCTGCAGTTCCACCTGAAGGCGCTGGACGTTGAGCAGATCCGTACGCAGCTCGAGCACATTCTCGATGAAGAGAACATTGTCCACGAATCGCGCGCCCTGCAGCTGCTGGCCCGCGCGGCGGACGGCAGCCTGCGCGATGCGCTCAGTCTGACCGATCAGGCGATTGCCAGCGGTGACGGCAAACTCTCCACCGAGGCGGTCAGCACCATGCTCGGCACGCTGGATGACGATCAGGCGCTGTCGCTTATCGAAGCGATGATTGCCGCTAACGGCGAACGCGTGATGTCGCTGGTGAACGCGGCCGCAGCCCGCGGTATTGAGTGGGAAGGGCTGCTGGTTGAGATGCTCAGCCTGCTGCACCGGGTGGCAATGCTGCAGCTTTCTCCCTCCGCCATTGGTGCGGATATGGCCGCCATTGAACAGCGGATGCGTGAGCTTGCCCGCACCGTGCCGCCTGCCGACGTGCAGCTTTATTACCAGACGCTGCTGATTGGTCGCAAAGAGCTACCGTTTGCGCCGGATCCGCGGATGGGCGTTGAAATGACGCTGCTGCGCGCGCTGGCGTTCCACCCGCGCATGCCGCTGCCGGAGCCGGACGTGCCCCGACAGTCTTTCGCCCCGGTTGCGCCGACGGCGGTGATGTCACCGCAGCAGGTGCCGCCGCAGCCGACGCCGCCACCGCAGCAGAACGTACCGCTGTCGGATGCCACCAGTTCGGTGCTTGCCGCGCGCAGCCAGCTGCAGCGTGCGCAGGGAGTAACCAAACCAAAAAAGAGTGAACCGGCAGCGCCAGGAAGAGCGCGGCCGGTGAACAACGCCGCGCTTGAACGACTGGCCTCGGTAACGGAGCGCGTACAGTCGCGTCCGGCACCGTCCGCGCTCGAGCAAAAAGCCCCGGTGAAAGAAGAGGCTTACCGCTGGAAGGCAACCACCATCACCGAAACGGTGAAGGAAGAGGTTGCCACGCCGAAAGCGCTGAAAAAGGCGCTGGAGCATGAAAAAACGCCGGAGCTGGCTGCGAAGCTTGCCGAAGAGTCCATTGCGCGTGACGCCTGGGCCGCAGAGGTCAGCAAACTCCAGCTGCCGAAGCTGGTGGAGCAGGTCGCGCTGAACGCCTGGAAAGAGCAGGACGGCAATCAGGTGCGTCTGCACCTCCGTCCGGGCCAGCGGCACCTCAATTCCCCTGGCGCGCAAAAGGCGCTGGCCGAGGCGCTCGCCACATTACAGGGTGCACCGGTTGAATTGACTATCATTGAAGATGATAATCCGGCAGTGAAAACGCCGCTCGAGTGGCGCCAGGCCATTTATGAAGAGAAGCTCGCGCAGGCGCGCGAGGCGATAATTGCGGATAACAACATTCAGACCCTGCGCCGGTTCTTCGACGCCGATCTGGATGAAGAGAGTATTCGCCCCATTTGATCGTGAGTCTGACTTACGGTTGTAATCCTTAAACGTGAAAGAAGAGAGAAGCCTATGTTTGGTGGAAAAGGCGGTCTGGGTGGCCTGATGAAGCAGGCTCAGCAGATGCAGGAAAAAATGCAGAAGATGCAGGAAGAGATCGCTCAGCTGGAAGTCACGGGTGAGTCCGGTGCCGGTCTGGTCAAGGTGACCATCAACGGTGCGCACAACTGCCGTCGCGTGGAAATCGACCCGAGCCTGCTCGAAGACGACAAAGAGATGCTGGAAGATCTGGTTGCAGCCGCGTTTAACGATGCCGCTCGCCGTATCGACGAAACCCAGAAAGAGAAAATGGCCTCCGTTTCCAGCGGCATGCAGCTGCCGCCTGGCTTCAAGATGCCATTCTGATGCAAACCAGTCCGCTGCTCACGCAGTTAATGGAAGCACTGCGCTGCCTGCCGGGCGTTGGCCCGAAGTCGGCGCAGCGCATGGCGTTTACGCTATTGCAGCGCGACCGCAGCGGCGGGATGCGCCTGGCGCAGGCTCTGACCCGCGCCATGTCAGAAATTGGTCACTGTGCGGATTGCCGCACCTTTACCGAGCAGGACGTGTGTAACATCTGTACGAACCCGCGTCGTCAGGAAAACGGTCAGATTTGCGTGGTGGAGAGTCCGGCGGACATCTACGCCATCGAACAAACCGGGCAGTTTTCCGGGCGCTACTTCGTGCTGATGGGGCATCTCTCCCCGCTGGACGGCATCGGCCCGGACGATATCGGTCTTGACCGCCTTGAACAGCGTCTCGAGTCTGAAACCATCAAAGAGGTGATCCTCGCCACCAACCCCACGGTGGAAGGGGAGGCAACCGCCAACTACATCGCCGAACTGTGCTCGCAGTATGGCGTTGACGCCAGCCGCATCGCCCACGGCGTGCCGGTCGGCGGCGAGCTGGAGATGGTCGACGGCACCACGCTGTCGCACTCTCTGGCCGGACGTCACAAGATTATTTTCTGACCAAACGGAGGCTGCGCGCGCCGCCTCCGCTTGAAAATTTCCCCCCGTATCCCCATCTCTCCCTCAACGTTTTAAAACCCCATTAAATGGCATTGTTGAGGTCGACATAGATGAAAGGACAAGAAACCCGTGGTTTCCAGTCAGAAGTAAAACAGCTTCTGCACCTGATGATCCATTCCCTGTATTCCAACAAAGAAATTTTCCTGCGTGAGCTGATTTCCAACGCCTCGGATGCGGCGGACAAGCTGCGCTTCCGCGCGCTGTCTAACCCGGATCTGTACGAAGGCGACGGCGAGCTGCGCGTGCGCGTCTCGTTTAATAAAGAGAACCGCACCCTGACCATCGCCGATAACGGCATCGGGATGAACCGCGACGAGGTGATCGACCACCTCGGGACCATCGCGAAATCCGGCACCAAGGCGTTCCTGGAGTCCATGGGCTCTGACCAGGCGAAAGACAGCCAGCTGATCGGCCAGTTCGGCGTCGGTTTCTACTCGGCGTTCATCGTGGCGGACAAAGTCACCGTGCGCACCCGTGCGGCATGCGACAGCGCCGAGAACGGCGTGCTGTGGGAATCCAAAGGGGAAGGCGAATACACCGTTGATGACATCACCAAAGCGGACCGCGGCACCGAAATCACCCTGCACCTGCGTGAAGGGGAAGATGATTTCCTGAACGACTGGCGCGTGCGCTCCATCATCAGCAAGTACTCCGATCACATCGCGCTGCCGGTAGAGATTGAAAAACAGGAAGAGAAAGACGGTGAAACCGTGGTTTCCTGGGAGAAAATCAACAAGGCGCAGGCGCTGTGGACGCGCAACAAGTCTGAGATTAAAGACGACGAGTACAACGAATTCTACAAGCACATCGCCCACGACTTTACCGACCCGCTGACCTGGAGCCACAACCGTGTGGAAGGTAAGCAGGAGTACACCAGCCTGCTGTACATCCCGGCACAGGCGCCGTGGGACATGTGGAACCGCGATCACAAGCATGGCCTGAAGCTGTACGTGCAGCGCGTATTCATCATGGACGACGCCGAGCAGTTCATGCCGAACTATCTGCGCTTTGTGCGCGGCCTGATCGATTCCAACGATCTGCCGCTGAACGTCTCCCGCGAAATTCTGCAGGACAGCACCGTCACCCGTAACCTGCGCAACGCCCTGACCAAACGTGCGCTGCAGATGCTGGAAAAACTGGCGAAAGACGATGCGGAAAAATATCAGACCTTCTGGAAACAGTTCGGTCTGGTGCTGAAAGAAGGCCCGGCTGAAGACATGGCGAACGTTGAAACCATCGCCAAACTGCTGCGCTTTGCTTCTACGCACACCGACTCCTCCGCGCAGACCGTGTCGCTGGAAGAGTACATCTCCCGTATGAAGGAAGGGCAGGAGAAGATCTACTACATCACCGCCGACAGCTACGCCGCGGCGAAGAGCAGCCCGCACCTGGAGCTGCTGCGTAAGAAAGGCATCGAAGTGCTGCTGCTTTCCGACCGCATCGACGAGTGGATGATGAACTACCTGACCGAGTTCGACGGTAAGGCGTTCCAGTCCGTTGCCAAAGCCGATGAGTCCATCGACAAGCTGGCAGATGAAGTGGATGAAAATGCGAAAGAAGCCGAGAAGGCGCTGGAGCCGTTCATTGAGCGCGTGAAAACCCTGCTGGGCGACCGCGTGAAAGAGGTGCGTTTCACTCACCGTCTGACCGACACTCCGGCCATTGTCACCACCGATGCCGACGAAATGAGCACCCAGATGGCGAAGCTGTTCGCCGCGGCGGGCCAGGCGGTACCGGAAGTGAAATATATCTTTGAGCTTAATCCGGATCATCCGCTGGTGAAACGCGCGGCGGATACCCAGGACGACGCCCGCTTTGCCGAGTGGGTTGAACTCCTGCTGGATCAGTCCCTGCTGGCCGAACGCGGCACGCTGGAAGATCCTAACCTCTTCATTAAACGTGTGAATGCGCTGCTGCTGGCGTAATTGACCACGCCTCTCCTGGTCTTCTCCCTCTCCCCGAGGGAGAGGGCCAGGGTGAGGGCACCAGACCGCACTATCCCAAATTATCTCCCCCCATTAACCGTTTCAGCCTTCCTGCCTTCCTTGAGCGATGCCCGTTCTGGTGGTATTGTTTAGCGCTTTTGAAAAATTGAAACGACTTTTGAGGGGATTTTCGCAATGCGTATTATTCTGCTTGGCGCTCCGGGCGCGGGTAAAGGAACTCAGGCTCAGTTCATCATGGAGAAATACGGTATTCCGCAAATCTCCACCGGTGATATGCTGCGCGCCGCTGTTAAATCTGGCTCCGAGCTGGGTAAACAGGCGAAAGACATCATGGACGCAGGCAAGCTGGTGACCGACGAGCTGGTAATTGCTCTGGTCAAAGAGCGCATTGCTCAGGAAGACTGCCGTAACGGTTTCCTGCTGGACGGCTTCCCACGTACCATTCCTCAGGCTGACGCCATGAAGGAAGCGGGCATCAACGTGGACTACGTTCTGGAGTTCGACGTACCGGACGAGCTGATCGTTGACCGTATCGTTGGCCGCCGCGTACACGCTGCTTCTGGCCGCGTTTACCACATCAAATTCAACCCACCTAAGGTTGAAGGCAAAGACGACGTGACCGGCGAAGAGCTGACCACCCGTAAAGACGATCAGGAAGAGACCGTGCGCAAGCGCCTGGTGGAATACCATCAGATGACTGCGCCGCTGATCGGCTACTACACCAAAGAAGCGCAGGCGGGTAACACCAAATACGCCAAAGTTGACGGCACCAAAGCCGTGGCTGACGTGCGTGCTGAGCTGGAAAAAATCCTCGGCTAATCGCATCTCTCTCACCCGGGCCACCGGGTGAGAAAAATTCTCATCTTACCTATTACAGCAATGGGTTTCGTTTAAACGCATTTCCGCTACAATTGACAACCATTCAAATGGTTAAGAGGCGTGAATGAGTCAGGCGAAAACCGGCATCCTGCTTGCCAATCTGGGCACTCCAGAAGCACCTACATCAGACGCGGTAAAACGCTACCTGCGACAATTTTTAAGCGACACGCGCGTCGTGGATTTTCCGCGACTGCTGTGGTGGCCGCTGCTGCGTGGCGTCATTCTGCCGATCCGTTCTCCGCGCGTCGCCAAACTCTATCAGTCCGTCTGGATGGAAGAGGGCTCGCCGCTGATGGTCTACAGCCGTCGTCAGGAGAAGGCGCTGGCCGCCCGCCTGCCGGAGATGCCCGTCGCGCTCGGCATGAGCTACGGCAAACCGTCACTTGAAAGCGCGGTGGACTCGCTGCTGGCGCAGGGCGTGGACCATATCGTGGTGCTGGCGCTCTACCCGCAGTACTCCTGCTCGACGGTGGCCGCCGTCTGGGACGAGCTGGCGCGCATTCTGGCGACTCGCCGCCGCATTCCGGGCGTGACCTTTATTCGCGACTACGCGGATAACGAGCTGTACATCAAGGCGCTCGCCAACAGCGCGCGCGCGTCGTTTGAAAAACACGGCGAGCCGGATCTGCTGCTGCTCTCCTATCACGGCATCCCGCAGCGTTTCGCCAATGAAGGGGATGATTACCCGCAGCGCTGCCGCGATACCACCCGCGAGCTGGTTTCCGCCCTCGGCCTGCCGCCGGAGAAGGTGATGATGACCTTCCAGTCGCGCTTCGGCCGCGAGCCGTGGCTGACGCCATACACCGATGAAACCCTCAAAATGCTGGGTGAGAAGGGCGTGAAGCACATTCAGGTGATGTCGCCGGGCTTCTCGGCAGACTGTCTGGAGACGCTGGAGGAGATCGCGGTGCAAAACCGGGAGTTTTTCCTGGAGGCTGGCGGCGAAAAGTACGAGTACATTCCGGCGCTTAACGACTCCCCTGAGCATATCGACATGATGGTCTCGCTGGTAACGAACGGTCGCTGATCGCACTCCGGGCCGGGTTTGTGCTACCATTCCCGGCCCATATTCTTCGTACAGTTCAGACCATGAAATTTCCCGGTAAACGCAAATCCAAACACTACTTCCCCGTGGATGCCCGCGATCCGCTCCTGCAGCAAATCCAGCCAGAAAATGAAACCAGCGCGGCGTGGGTCGTCGGTATCGATCAGACGCTGGTGGACATTGAGGCGAAAGTGGATGATGCGTTTGTCGCCCGTTACGGTCTGAGCGCCGGTCACTCGCTGGTGATTGAAGATGACGTTGCCGAAGCGCTGTACCAGGAGCTGGTGCGCGAAAACCTGATTACCCATCAGTTCGCCGGCGGCACCATCGGCAACACCATGCACAACTACTCCGTGCTGGCGGACGACCGCTCTGTCCTGCTCGGCGTAATGTGCAGCAACATTGAAATCGGTGGCTACGCCTATCGCTACCTGTGCAACACCTCCAGCCGTACCGATCTGAACTATCTCCAGGGCGTCGACGGGCCGATTGGCCGCTGCTTTACGCTGATCGGTGAATCCGGCGAGCGGACCTTTGCCATCAGCCCGGGGCATATGAACAAGCTGCGCGCGGACAGCATTCCCGAAGAGGTGATCGCGGGCGCCTCGGCGCTGGTGCTGACCTCCTACCTGGTGCGCTGCAAGCCGGGCGAGCCGATGCCGGAAGCGACCATGAAGGCGATTGAGTACGCGAAGAAGTACGATGTGCCGGTGGTGTTAACGCTGGGCACCAAATTCGTGATTGCCGATAACCCGGAATGGTGGCAGGCGTTCCTGAAAGAGCACGTCTCGATTCTGGCGATGAACGAAGAGGAGGCCGAAGCGCTGACCGGTGAAAGCGATCCACTGCTGGCGTCTGACAAAGCGCTGGACTGGGTGGATTTGGTGCTCTGCACCGCGGGTCCGGTTGGGCTGTATATGGCTGGCTTCACCGAAGAAGAGAGCAAACGCAAAACCCAGCATCCGCTGCTGCCCGGCGCGATTGCCGAGTTCAACCAGTACGAGTTCAGCCGCGGCATGCGTTTTAAAGACTGTGTTAATCCGCTGCGTATCTACTCGCACATCGCCCCTTACATGGGCGGGCCGGAGAAGATCATGAACACCAACGGCGCGGGCGACGGCGCGCTGGCCGCGCTGCTGCACGACATCACCGCTAACGCCTACCACAAAACCAACGTGCCAAATTCCAGCAAGCACAAGTTCAGCTGGCTGACCTATTCGTCGCTGGCGCAGGTATGCAAGTACGCCAACCGCGTAAGCTATCAGGTGCTGAACCAGCACTCACCGCGCTTAACGCGTGGCCTGCCGGAACGGGAAGACAGCCTCGAAGAGGCGTACTGGGACAGGTAAAAGCAAAACGGCAACCTGTGGTTGCCGTTTTTAGTGTTTGTTCCCTCTCCCTGTGGGAGAGGGCCAGGGTGAGGGCATCAGGCCGCACAAAACTTAACCCGTCACCGCCTCTTCAACCGGCGGTTTTTCCAGCAGCGTCAGCATGGTGTTAGCAATCTCGCGCTCGCCCATCACCACCTTATCCGCACCGCGCTCGGTAATGTAATCTACCTCGTCGTCGTAGTGCGCCCGGGCGATAATCTCAATGTTTGGACACTTCGCGCGCGCGGAGGCGACAATCTCACCCGCCTCATAGCCGTTGGGAATGGTCAGCAGCAGCCAGCGGGCGCAGTCCAGATGCGCCAGCTCCATGATCTCTTCGTTCGCCGCATTGCCCAGCACCGCACGAATACCGCGCTCGCGCAGCTCGTCAACGCGGGTGCGTGACGTTTCAATTACCACCAGCGGAATGCCCTGCGCCATCAGCTTCTCGCCAAGCAGGCTGCCGACGCGGCCAAAGCCGACCAGCAGGGCGTGATTGCAAATATCGACCGGGATCTGCTTCTCTTCTTCGATGGCCTCCTCCAGCGTCTGCTCTTCCAGCGTTTCGGTTTTATCGAGGTATTTTTCCAGCAGGGCAAACAGCACCGGGTTCAGCATAATTGACAGGATCGCCCCCGCCAGCACCAGGTTTTGTCCGGCCTGCGGCAGCAGGTTCAGGGCCATGCCCAGACCGGCCAGAATAAAGGCGAACTCGCCAATCTGCGCCAGGCTGGCGGCAATGGTCAGCGCCGTCCGCGGAGAGTGGCCGAACATTCGCACCAGGAAGAAAGCGGCGAGCGACTTACCAAAGATAATGATCGCCAGCGTGCCCAGCACGGCCAGCGGCTGCTGGATCAGAATAAGCGGGTCAAACAGCATCCCGACGGAGACGAAGAACAGCACGGCAAAGGCGTCGCGCAGCGGCAGGGTGTCATGTGCGGCGCGGTGGCTCAGCTCGGATTCGTTCAGCACCATCCCGGCAAAGAACGCGCCCAGCGCGAAGGAGACATCAAACAGCTCAACGGCGCCAAAGGCGATACCGAGCGCCAGCGCCAGCACGGAGAGGGTAAACAGCTCGCGGGATCCGGTCGCCGCACTGCGGGACATGATCCACGGCACCAGACGGCGACCCACCAGCATCATGATGGCGATAAACGCCACCACCTTCCCGATGGTGATGCTCATATCCAGCGCCAGCGAGGCGAAGCCGATATTGTCTTTTTCCATCATGCCGGCGACGGCGGGCAGCAGCACCAGCGTCAGGACCATCACCAGATCTTCCACAATCAGCCAGCCTATCGCGATCTGTCCGCGCTGGCTGTCTATCAGCTGTCTCTCCTCAAGCGCGCGCAGCAGCACCACGGTACTGGCGGTTGAAAGACACAGCCCAAATACGATACCGGTCATCAGCGACCAGCCCAGCACGGCCGAAAGCGCCATCCCAAGCAGCGTCGCCACCCCTATCTGGGCGATCGCTCCCGGTATGGCAATCGACTTTACCGCCATCAAATCCTTCAGGGAGAAGTGCAGGCCGACGCCGAACATCAGCAGAATCACGCCCAATTCCGCCAGCTCAGGGGCCAGTTTGGTATCCGCAACAAAACCTGGCGTAAACGGTCCCGCCAGCACACCTGCCAGCAGATAGCCGACAAGAGGAGAAATACGCAGCTTATTGGCAATCATGCCGAGAATAAAAGCGAGCACAAGTCCACCAACAATGGTGGTGATAAGCGGTGTGGCGTGGTGCATTCCGTCTCCTTTCGTGGTGAGTGTTCCATTTTTGGCGTGAATACCAAAAAACCAGGTAATAGTTTATGACAATTTTTACCCTTATGTTTATGAATAATTGTTGAAGTTTGAATAAAACAGCAATATGCACGTAAAAAAGCGCATTTTGATAAATTCAGCGCGGGGATGAAGAGGAAACCCTTATGGTATAAGGGTATCAGGTAGCTAAAGCATAAGTTTAGCTACCCGTAATTCACGCTTTATGGCGGTTATCAGGCAGGAATATGGTCAACATGCCAAGAAGTGGCAGGAAAGCGCAGATTTTATAAACCAGGAAGATGCTGGTGTGATCCGCAACCATCCCTAACACCGCTGCACCCAGCCCGCCCATGCCGAAGGCGAAACCGAAAAACAGTCCGGAAACCATACCGATACGTCCGGGCAGCAGCTCCTGGGCATAGACCAGAATGGCGGAAAACGCGGAGGCGAGAATAAAACCAATAATCACGGTCAAAATCCCCGTCCATTCAAGGCTGGCGTACGGCAAAATGAGGGTAAAAGGCGCTACGCCGAGGATAGAGCCCCAAATGACATATTTACGGCCAATCTTATCGCCCACCGGCCCGCCAATTACCGTCCCTGCGGCCACCGCGAACAGGAAGGCAAACAGGTGGATCTGCGCGTTTTGTACCGATAATCCGAATTTTTGCATCAGATAAAAGGTGTAATAGCTGCTGATGCTCGCCATATAGAAGTATTTCGAGAAAATCAGCACCAGCAGGACGGCAACCGCGAGGATAACCTTATTGCGCGGCAGGGGATTGATCACCTTCGCTTTAGGTTTTCCTTTATTCACCCGATGCTGAGCGGCATACCAGCGGCTGATCTGCGCCAGCACGATAATCGCCAGCAGCGCGGCCAGCACAAACCAGGCCACGTTGCCTTTGCCGTACGGGGCGATAATCACTGCCGCCAGCAGCGGGCCGAGGGAGCTACCGAAGTTACCGCCTACCTGGAACAGGGACTGCGCCAGGCCATGACGACCGCCGGACGCCATACGCGCCACGCGGGAAGACTCCGGATGGAAAACGGACGAGCCGGTGCCTACCAGTGCGGCGGCAATCAGCACGGCTTCAAAACTTCCGGCCATGGCCAGCAGCACCAGCCCGCTTAGGGTAAAGCACATGCCGATGGGCAGCGACCACGGCATCGGGTATTTGTCCGTCCAGTAGCCCACCACCGGCTGCAGCAGCGAGGAAGCCAGCTGGAAGGTCAGGGTGATCATCCCAATCTGCACGAAGGTGAGTGAGAACTCGGACTGCAGCAGCGGATAAATAGCCAGAATCAACGACTGGATCATGTCGTTGAGCAGGTGCGAGAGACTGATTGCGCCTAAGACTTTAAAGGAGGTGCGCGACGTCGGCGCGCCCGGAACGGGCTGGGTTGAGTCACTGATTGCCATAGAGAGAATTACCACGTCTTGAGTTATTAGCGATGCAGGGTGTAATTATTATCCGACTAACATACCCGCCCGGGACATTTGAAGAAAGTCGCAATTCTGAAAACTTATTTGTCTATTCTTATTAGTCACTGTAATTTCTGCCTTTGTCTATTGGTCAGGGAGAGAGAAGATGAAGTTAATGAAGCGGGGCGTCGCGCTGGCGCTCATCGCGGCGTGGGGGCTGGTAAGCCTGCCCGTGCAGGCGTATGAAAAAGACAAAACCTATAAAATCACCATTCTGCATACCAACGATCACCACGGTCATTTCTGGCGCAGTGAATACGGCGAATATGGCCTGTCGGCGCAAAAAACGCTGGTGGACGGCATTCGTAAAGAGGTGGCGGCCCAGGGCGGCAGCGTGCTGCTGCTGTCGGGAGGCGATATCAATACCGGCGTGCCGGAATCCGATTTGCAGGACGCCGAGCCCGATTTCCGCGGCATGAACCTGATTGGCTACGACGCGATGGCCGTCGGTAACCATGAGTTTGATAATCCGCTGAGCGTCCTGCGTCAGCAGGAGAAGTGGGCCAAATTCCCGTTCCTCTCTGCCAACATTTACCAGAAAAGCACCGGCGAACGCCTGTTCAAGCCGTGGGCGCTGTTTAAGCGTCAGGATCTGAAGATCGCGGTCATCGGCTTAACCACCGACGACACGGCGAAAATTGGCAACCCTGAGTTCTTCACCGATATCGAATTCCGCAAACCGGCAGACGAAGCGAAGCTGGTGATTCAGGAGCTGCAGCAAAACGAAAAGCCGGACGTGATTATCGCCACCACCCACATGGGGCACTACGACAACGGTGAGCACGGCTCCAATGCGCCGGGCGACGTGGAGATGGCGCGCAGCCTGCCGGCGGGCTCGCTGGCGATGATTGTGGGTGGTCACTCACAAGATCCAGTGTGTATGGCATCCGAGAACAAAAAGCAGGTGGACTACGTGCCGGGCACGCCGTGTGCACCAGATCGTCAGAACGGTATCTGGATTGTGCAGGCGCACGAGTGGGGGAAATACGTAGGCCGGGCGGACTTCGAGTTCCGTAACGGCGAGATGAAGCTGGTGCACTATCAGCTCATTCCGGTCAACCTGAAGAAGAAGGTCACCTACCCGGACGGGAAAAGCGAGCGCGTACTTTACACCCCAGAGATTCCAGAAAACCAGCAGATGCTCTCCCTGCTGACGCCGTTCCAGAACAAAGGCAAGGCGCAGCTGGATGTGAAAATCGGTACGCTGAACGGTCGTCTGGAGGGGGATCGCAGTAAAGTTCGCTTCGTGCAGACCAACATGGGCCACCTGGTGCTGGCGGCGCAAATGGCGCGCACCGGGGCTGATTTTGGCGTGATGAGCGGCGGCGGCATTCGTGATTCCATCGAAGGCGGAAACATCACCTATAAAGACGTTCTGAAGGTGCAGCCGTTCGGTAACGTGGTGGTTTATGCCGACATGAGCGGGAAAGAGGTTGTTGAGTACCTGACCGCCGTGGCGCAGATGAAGCCGGATTCCGGGGCCTATCCGCAGTTTGCCAACGTGAGCTTCGTAGCGAAAGACGGCAAGCTTAACGACCTGAAGATCAAAGGCGAACCGGTTGACCCGGCGAAAACGTACCGTCTGGCGACGTTAAGCTTTAACGCTACCGGCGGCGACGGCTATCCGCATATTGATAATAAACCGGGATACGTGAACACCGGCTTTATCGATGCAGAAGTGCTGAAGCAATATATCGAGCAGAATTCGCCGATTGACGTGAATGCGTATGAGCCGAAAGGCGAGGTGAGCTGGCAGTAGTGCGGTTGTGTTGCCGGGTGGCGGCTTCGCCTTACCCGGCCTACATTCGAATCGTAGGCCCGGTAAGCGCAGCGCCACCGGGCAATTTTCTCAATCCCGTCGCGCAATATCCGCAAACTTCGCGTCCAGCATTTTCGCCAGATCGCCCGCCGCCAGCTCAATGTCCAGCCCGCGTTTGCCACCAGATATAAAGATGGTGTCAAATTCCTGTGAAGGGGCATCGATCAGCGTCGGCAGGCGTTTTTTCTGCCCGAGCGGGCTGATGCCGCCCACCAGGTAGCCCGTGGTGCGCTGCGCCACCATCGGATCCGCCATATCCACCTTCTTCGCCCCCAGCGCTTTAGCGACCTTCTTCAGATCCAGCTGTCCCGCCACGGGAGTCACCGCGACGGCGAGGTGCTTCATATCGCCATTCACCGCCACCAGCAGCGTTTTATAAACCTGGTCCGCGTTCAGCCCCAGCTTACGCACCACTTCATCACCAAAGTTGGTTTCATTCGGATCGTGATCGTAGGTGTGGATCCGGAAAGAAATGTTGTTTTTTTCGAGCAATTTAACGGCGGGAGTCATAGCTATCCTTCTTACGACAGACAATTCATGCAGCCAGCATACGCCTGACGTTTGTCTAAAAAATAGCACCATCTTGCGCAATAGTGTTGGCAGTGATGGTCACTTTGAGCGACAATCGGCTCAGCCGAAGGTCACTTCGGTATAATAAAAACGATGAAATTCCTCTTTGACGGGCCAATAGAGATATTGGCCATTTTTTTATTTCAGCAACGACGGCAAATTCCCTTCGCCGTATAAATGTAACGCCCCAACCGCCACCACGTATTCCCCCGCAGGCAGAGCATGCAGCGTCTCTCGCCAGGCTTTGTTACGCGCATTCATCAGCACATCATACAGCGATTCACTGAACGTTGACGGTAACGCCAGCCTGGCGTCCGCAGGCGGTGCATCCAGCCACCAGCCAATCATGGTCTGCAGCAGGCGTGCGTTGGTGTGCCAGTGGGTGAGGGTATCATCCAGCAGCATCAGACCGTCGTCGGGAAGCTCTCGCAGGAGCGCAATCTGGCTGTCCGTACCTTCCAGTTCGATGATCGGCATACGGCGCGCCCGCGCCACGTTCAGCAGCTGGTAATCAATGCCGTAATCACCCCGCAGCCCCAGACGCTGGGCCTGCGTGGCCTGTAATACCATTGCGATTTGCCACAGCGGCAGGGTGTCAATCATGGAGAGCGATACGCCGGTTTCCTCGGCGACGCGCGTCAGTTCCGCGAGCTGGGCCTCATTCAGACGTTCCGCCAGCGGGAGATCGCTTTCAAGCCCGGCAAACGGTGACTCATGGCCCGAGATGTCCGCCTCGACGACCAGCGCGTCGGCGCGCTTCAGGCGCTTTATCAGACCAGGCGGCAGAGGTGACATACCCTGCGTGCCCATATGGATACTGCCGACCAGGTGCAGGTGTTGCCCGCCGGGAAGCGAGATATCCAGACCGGGCCAGGCGTAACGGCGAGGGAAAAGGGCGCGAAACGATGTTTTTATACGATGAAACAGACCCATACGCGCTCCATAAACGGAAAGGTTCATGCTAGCGCGTACGGGTACAAGGTTCAATCCTTCGGTTTAAACCGCAACAGCCGGTTGGCGTTGCTGACCACGGTGATGGAGGAGAGCGCCATCGCCGCGCCCGCGACCACCGGGTTCAGCAGCGTACCGGTCAGCGGCCACAAAATACCGGCCGCGATTGGGATCCCGAGGGTGTTATAGACGAACGCCCCCAGCAGGTTCTGCTTCATGTTGCGCAGCGTGGCTTTCGAAATGGCCAGCGCATCGGCCACGCCCATCAGGCTGTGGCGCATCAGCGTAATGGCGGCGGTTTCGATGGCCACGTCGCTGCCGCCGCCCATCGCGATCCCCACATCCGCCTGGGCCAGCGCCGGGGCATCGTTGATGCCGTCGCCGACCATTGCCACCTGACGGCCCTGGCGTTGCAGGTTTTTAATGGCGTCCGCTTTGCCATCCGGCAGTACGCCCGCAATCACCTCATCAATACCGGCTTCTTTCGCGATGGCGTTGGCGGTGGTCGGGTTATCCCCGGTCAGCATCACCAGACGGTAGCCCGCACGGTGCAGGCGCTGTAAGGCGTCCACGCTGTCCTGGCGAAGCGGATCGCGCACGGCCAGCAGCGCGGCAGCTTTGCCGTCCACCGCCAGCAGAACCGGGGTAGCGCCCTGAGACGCCTGCGCCTTCAGCTCGTTTTCCAGCGCGGCGGTATCAATACCGTTTTCATTGAGCAACGCCTGGTTGCCCAGCAGCAGCGCATGGCCTTCTGCCTCACCGCTCACGCCGAGCCCGCGCAGGGTGCGGAAGTTGCGCACCTGCGGCAGGACAGACGCATTGGCTTTATCGAGAATAGCGCGCGCCAGCGGATGGCTTGAGCCTTGCTCCAGCGCGGCGGCGAGACGCAGCGCCTCCTCTTCGGCAATGCCTGCGGTCGTGACGGCGACCACCTGCGGTTTACCTTCCGTCAGCGTGCCGGTTTTATCAAACACCAGCGTGTCCAGGGTACTGGCCCGCTGCAGCGCGTCCGCGTCCCGCACCAGTACGCCAAATTCGGCCGCGCGCCCTACGCCGGAGATAATCGACATCGGCGTCGCCAGGCCAAGGGCGCAAGGACAGGCGATGATCAGCACCGTGGTGGCGATCACCAGGGTATACACAATCTGCGGCGCGGGGCCGAAGAAGTACCAGATCGCCGCGCTTAGCAGGGCAATGCCGACCACCACCGGCACAAAAATGGCCGAGATTTTGTCAGCAAGCTGGCCAATCTCCGGCTTGCTGCTCTGCGCCTGGCGTACCATGCGGATAATACGCGACAGCGTGGTGTGGCTGCCGACGGCGCTGGCGGTGAACAGCACGCTGCCGTCCTGCACGACCGTACCGGCATGCACGGCGTCGCCGTCGGATTTCTGCTGGGGAATAGGCTCCCCGGTCAGCATCGCTTCATCCAGCCAGGCTTCGCCCTGGGTTATCTTACCGTCAACGGGAACGCGGTCGCCGGTGGTCAGACGCAGCGTCATGCCGGGCTGAACCTCGGCCAATGGAACGCTCTTTTCCCCCTCGTCCGTGACCACGCGGGCCGTCGGCGGGGTTAAATCAAGCAATCTTTCCAGCGCTTTCGAGGAACGCTGACGGGCGCGGGCTTCCAGCATATGGCCTAAGTTGATCAGGCCGATAATCATCGCGCTCGCTTCATAATAGAGATGCCGCGCTTCCATCGGGAACCACTGGGGCCAGACGTTCACGCTCATGGAATAGAGCCACGCCGCGCCGGTCCCGAGGGCGACCAGCGTATCCATCGTCGCGGTGCGGTTTTTCAGGCTCTTCCAGGCGCTGGTATAGAAATGCCCGCCTGCAAACACCATCACCGCAAGGGTAATCAGACCAATCACCAGCCACAGCGTGCGGTTGTCGTCGGTGACCATCATGTTGTCACCCATCATGCCCCACACCATCACCGGAATACCCACCAGCAGGGCGACAATCGCCTGCCAGCGGAAGCGCTTCATGGTGGCGATAGCCGTTTCCTGCTGGCGCTCGCGGCGTTCGGCATCATCTTCGATGGCCTCCGCGCCGTAGCCCGCTTTCTCAACGGCCTGCACTAACTCTGCGGCGGAGGCGCTGCCCATTACCAGCGCAGTACGCTCCGCAAGATTCACCCGTGCCTGCGCGACGCCCGGGACCGCCTGCAGGGCGTTTTGTACCCGGGAGACGCAGCTGGCGCAGCTCATGCCGTTGATCAGCAGCTGTTGGCTGTCATCAATATCATCCGCTGCCGGAAGCTCAGGAGTGGCCGCTGTCAGTGCTTCCGACGGGGATGATGACTCTGCCAGCGGTTTAGCCTTTGGGTGGCTTAACTCCGCCCCGTAACCGGCCTGTTTAATGGTATCAATCAGCGCGTCCGCGCTGGCGCTGCCGGTCACGGCGGCATGGTCGATAGTCACTTCAGCGCTTTCAACGTCAGGACGCTGTTCCAGGCTTTCTTTAACGCGTTTGACGCAGTGGCCGCAGGAGAGGCCGTCCAGCGTCAGGTCGATAGTGTGAGACATAACAAAACTCCCGTATAATATATTGGTCAGTTGTTGACCGGAGTAACGCTTTTCGCTAACTGTTATGAAGGTTAAACCTTCCATCAAGGGGAAGGTCAAGGGGGAAATGTGAATATCAGTGACGTGGCAAAAAAAACCGGCTTAACCAGCAAAGCGATCCGCTTTTATGAAGAGAAGGGGCTGGTAACGCCGCCGCTGCGCAGTGAAAATGGCTACCGCAGCTACACGCAGCTGCATCTCGATGAGCTGACGCTGCTGCGCCAGGCAAGACAGGTCGGGTTTAATCTGGAAGAGTGCGGCGAGCTGGTTAACCTGTTCAACGATCCGAAGCGTCACAGCGCGGATGTGAAAAAACGCACCCTGGAAAAGGTGGCCGAAATTGAACGCCACATCGTCGAGCTACAGTCGATGCGCGAACAGCTGCTGCAGCTCGCGGACTCCTGTCCGGGGGATGACAGCGCCGACTGCCCGATTATTGATAATCTTGCCGGCTGCTGCCACCGCAAAACCCACGCTTAACAGGCTTTTACCCGCAGGGTAATACCTTCCACCGCAATGACTTCAACCCGCGTGCCGGCGCTGAGGTCATCGTCGGCCACCACCGGCCACGAGCTGTCGCCTACGCGCATATGTCCGCGTCCGTTCACCAGCGCGGTGTCGAGGGTAAAACGCTTGCCGACAATCTGCTGTCCGCGCTGGTTAAGGTGGGCGTCCACCGGTTTCTGCTCGTTAACCCGCCGGTTAAGCCAGCGCCACCACAGCCAGGCGGCCACCAGCGTCAGCGCGGCAAACAGCGCCCCCTGCCACGCCCAGTCCAGGGGAAGGATCCAGACCAGAAGACCGGTAATGACGGCGGCCACACCGCTCCAGAGCAGGTAGCCGTTGCCGCCCAGCATCTCCGCTGCCAGCAATAAGCCACCGAGACTTAGCCAGAAGGCATGAGGATGTGCAACGATGAGCTCAATCATTTTTTACGCTCGTTTCCGCTGTCCTTGATCAGTTCGGCGATCCCCGCGATAGAGCCCATCAGGCTGCTGGCATCCAGCGGCATCATCACCACTTTGCTGTTGTTCGCCGAGCCGATCTCTTTCAGCGCGTCGGTATATTTTTGCGCAACGAAGTAGTTCACGGCCTGAATATCACCGGCGGCAATTGCCTCGGACACCATCTGGGTCGCGCGGGCTTCCGCTTCGGCGGAACGTTCACGCGCTTCCGCCTGTAAGAACGCGGACTGACGGTCGCCTTCCGCTTTCAGGATCTGCGACTGTTTTTCCCCTTCCGCTTTGAGGATCTCCGCCTGGCGTACCCCTTCGGCTTCCAGAATGTAGGCACGCTTGGTTCGCTCAGCTTTCATCTGGGCGTTCATGGAGGCAATCAGCTCCGCCGGCGGGCGCACGTCGCGGATCTCGATGCGGGTAACTTTGATCCCCCACGGGTTGGTGGCCTCATCGACAATGTGCAGCAGGCGGGTGTTGATGCTGTCGCGCTGGGAAAGCATCTCGTCCAGCTCCATCGAGCCGAGTACGGTACGGATGTTGGTCATCGTCAGGTTGACGATCGCCAGCTCCAGGTTGCTGACCTCATAGGCCGCTTTTGGCGCATCAATCACCTGAATAAAGCACACGGCGTCGATGGTGACGTTGGCGTTATCCTTGGAGATCACTTCCTGGGACGGAATATCCAGAACCTGCTCCATCATGTTGATCTTGCGGCCGATTCTGTCCATGAACGGGACAATCAGGCTTAAGCCGGGCTGGAGCGTGTTGGTGTAACGGCCGAAACGCTCGACCGTCCACTGATAACCCTGAGGGACAATTTTGACGCCAGCGCCCACGATAACCAGCGCAACGAAAATAAGGACGGGAACAACGATAAGCATAAAAACCTCCTGTTTTGCATGCCGTGATGAGTGAAAGTGTGTATTTATTGCTCGTAAGTATAGGTAAAGTCAGAGATGAAGCCATCACCCGCTTCGGCAATGGCTTTGGATAATCCCTGGTAGTAATGCTCCAGCCCCAGCGCTTCGATACGCTGGATCTGTTCGCGAAGGGGGGCGCAGAACAGAACGGCATTCCCCGCCTCAACGCGTTTGTTATTCGGTGGAAGGTCGCCCGCGATGGCTTTAAACCAGGTTCTGATGCCCTGCTTTAAATTATGCGGCGCTTTTGCCAGGTTATCCATGCCCGTCAGGATCTGCAGAGTAGGGAACTCATCGGCCTGCACGGCGGCTTTCATGCGCGCAAAGAACTGGCTGAACAGCTCGAACGAGCCCAGATCGGTGACGCGGGGCTTGGTGGTTTTACCGTTTTTATTGCCGATTTTACCTGCCGCTGACGCCGTGGCCGGAACCGCGTTCACCTTTTCCAGCTCCAGTCCGAACAGCAAATTGCAGTGCGCGCGGCGCGCTTTCAGCGGGTAGGACATCAGGACGTCAATGAACCGGGTGGCTTTCACATCCGCAAGATTGTGGTTGATAAGCCACTGGGTGCGCGAAAATTCCGCCGGAGAGACGAACCAGTCCGGCACCTCATTGAAGCGTTTTGATTTGCCTTTACCGTCAAATTCAAGGAAGTGTGTCCCGTTGTCGAAGGCAAAATAGCAATTTTTGAAGCTGCCGATCGTGGTGTTCACGATGAGCGCCTTCTTAACAAAATCGACCACCTCTTCACCCATCACAAAACGCGTGCGTTCCGACGATTTGATGACGTCCATTAATGTTTCGACATCAGGAACACCAGGCTTCAGGGAGGGAAACTCATAAAAAATATGTGCCATGCTGCATACTTCCTGTAGTGATGGTGGTGACAATTTACAAACAAAAAGCTTAACACTTGCTTCAGCGTGAGGCTATTCGCGCTGCGCGGGCGAAAGGATTATGCTACAGACGGTTATGACAAAAAGCGGTCAACGGAAGCGCTATGAACGATAAAAAAAACGTATTACTGCTCAGGGATGTCGGATTTCGAGTCGGGGAAAACACGATCCTGCAGCATGTCGGGTTTCGCCTGTCGCCGGGCGAGTTTAAATTAATCACGGGTCCCTCAGGCTGTGGGAAAAGCACGCTGCTGAAGATTGTGGCGTCACTCCTCAGCCCGACGGAGGGAGCCATTCTGTTTGAAGGCGAGGATATCGCCTCGCTTTCTCCGGAAAGCTATCGCCAGCAGGTCTCGTACTGCGTGCAAACGCCCGTGCTTTTTGGCGATACGGTCTATGACAACCTGATTTTTCCGTGGCAAATCCGCAATAAAACGCCGGAGCCGGAAAAGTTTATCCAGGATCTGGCCCGCTTTGGCCTGGCGCAGGAGACGCTGAGCAAATCCATCAACGCGCTGTCGGGCGGCGAAAAGCAGCGGGTCTCGCTGATCCGCAACCTGCAGTTTTTACCGAAGGTGTTGTTGCTGGACGAAATCACCAGCGCGCTCGATGACGTCAACAAGCGCAACGTTAACGAGATTATTCATCGTTACGCCCGGGAGCAGAACATTGCCGTGCTGTGGGTGACGCACGACGCTAACGAAATAACCCATGCGGATGACGTAATCACGCTCCAGCCGCACGGCGGGAAAATGCAGGAGGCAAACCGTGGGTGAGCATAACATTACGAACGAATCGCTGGCCTTTTCGATGGTGCTGGTGCTGATTGCGATTGTGGTCAGCTACCGGGAAAAGCTGGGGCTGGAAAAAGATATCGTGTGGAGTATCTGCCGCGCGGTGATTCAGCTCATCATCGTCGGCTATGTGCTGAAGTATATCTTCAACGTTAACCACGCGGTGCTGACGCTGCTGATGGTGCTGTTTATCTGCTTTAACGCGGCGTGGAATGCGCAAAAGCGCAGTAAATACATTGATAAGGCGTTTGTCTCATCGTTTATTGCGATTACCACCGGAACGGCGCTCACGCTGGCGGTGCTGGTGCTCTCCGGCTCGATTGAGTTTACGCCGATGCAGGTCATCCCTATCTCGGGGATGATTGCGGGGAACGCGATGGTGGCCGTTGGGCTTTGTTATAACAACCTCGGCCAGCGTTTCAGCAGCGAACAGCAGCAGCTGCAGGAGAAACTAAGCCTGGGGGCAACGCCAAAAGTGGCCTCGGCGCGGCTGATTCGCGAGAGCATTCGCTCATCGCTGATCCCTACGGTAGATTCCGCCAAAACGGTGGGGCTGGTGAGCCTGCCGGGCATGATGTCGGGGCTGATTTTTGCCGGTATCGATCCGGTAAAAGCGATTAAGTATCAGATCATGGTGACGTTTATGCTGCTTTCCACGGCAAGCCTGTCGACCATCATTGCCTGCTACCTGACCTATCGGAAGTTCTACAACGCGCGCCACCAGCTGGTGGTGACGCAGTTGAAAAAGACGGGGTAACATCGTCTTTGTAGGCCCGGTAAGGCGAAGCCGTCACCGGGCTTTTTTATCAATACAACAGCGCGTAAAGCTGACGACGATACTTCGACGCCAGCGCGTCGCCGGTGCCCAGCGCGGCCAGGATCTCCTGGAACATCTTGCGCGCCTGACCGTCTGCGGCGGCTAAATCTTTTTGCAGATGGCTGAAGAGCAGCTCAAGCGCCTCTTCGTTACGCCCCACCTGATGCAGCTGCAGCGCAAGCTGGCTTGCCAGCGCGGCATCCGCCGGATTGTCGGCAACCTGCTGCTGCAGCTGTTGAATTTCCGGGGTATCCGCCGCCTGCTTCAGCAGCTCAATCTGTGCAACCAGCCCCTGATAGCGGGTGTCCTGATCCTGCAGCGGAACCGTCTTAAGTACGGCCTCCGCGTCCTCTGAGCGATGCAGGGCGATCTGCGTCTCCGCCAGCAGCAGGCCAATCTGGCTGTTCTGTTTTGACAGCTGCCACGCCTCTTTCAGCAGCGGCAGCGCCTCGTCGTATTTGCCTTCCTGCATCAGCGCCATGCCTTCCTGCGCTTTCAGCTCTTCTTCGCGCGGCAGCACCTTATCCAGCAGGGCGCGGATAGCCTCTTCCGGCTGCGGCCCCTGGAAGCCATCAACAGGCTGGCCGTTCTGGAACAGATAGACGGTAGGAATGGCGCGCAGACCAAACTGAGACGCGACCATCGGCTCGGCGTCACAGTCCAGCTTCGCGAGAATGAACTGGCCGTTGTACTGGGCGGCAAGGCTTTCCAGCACCGGCGTCAGCTGCAGACAGTGTTGGCTACGTTCAGACCAGAAGTAGAACAGGACCGGTTTGGTCATCGACTGTTCAAGAGTCTGTTGCAGGTTAGCTTCTGTGATATTGACGATATTCTGTACGGACATGCGGCTTTCTCTTTTGTCGGTTTGTTCTTTACATGGGGATGCGCGTCGTCGCTTCAACTCAACCGTGTAAAATTTTGTCCATTATCCGGCCCGGCAGCAGGCGTTTTAACCAGCCGACGGCGTGGGTGACCAGCGTCACCGGATAGCGCATTTTGGGATGTTCACTCTCAAAAGCATGGCGCACTTTGGCAACCACCGCCTCGGGCCCGAGGGTAAAACGTGCGGCGATGCCGGGGTTCTCGACCGGTTTATCCGCCTGCGTCTGGTTAACGTTTTCGGTAAAGCGGGTGCGGATCGGGCCGGGTTCAATCAGGCTGACCTTAATGCCGCTGTGGCGTAGCTCCATGCGCAGGGCGTCGGACCAGGCCTCCAGCGCATATTTACTGGCGGCGTAGGCGCCGCGGCCCGGGGTGGAAATCAGCCCCATCACCGACGACGTCATCACGATGCGCCCTTCACCGTGCGGCAGCATCGCGGGGAGCAGACGCATGGTGAGCTGATGTACGCCGAAAAAGTTGGTCGAAAACTGCTTCTCCAGCGTTTCGCGGGAGAGGGTATCCAGCGGGCCATATACGCCGTAACCGGCATTATTAAACAGGCCGTAAAGACGATTACCGGTCAGGGCGATCACCTCATCGGCGGCGTGGTCAACGCTCTCCGGCGAGTCCATATCCAGCAGCACGCCGGTAAAGCCCAGCCCGTTCATGCGTTCGACATCGTCGGGTTTGCGACAGGCCGCCAGAACCCGAAACCCCTGGCGCTTCAATTCGAGCGCGCTTTCCAGACCGATTCCACTGGAACATCCTGTAATTAAGACCGATTTTTGCATAACTTTACCTGTCAGGATCTCCGCTTAATCAGGAGTCATGTTTAACTAAAGGAGCCAGCCGCGTTGCCATCCAGTCGGCAATAAACGGCTGCGCATCGCGATTGGGGTGGATCCCGTCGTCTTGCATCCACTGGGGTTTGAGATAGACCTCTTCCATGAAAAATGGCAGCAGCGGAATATCAAACTCTTTGGCAAGCTTGGGGTAGATCGCGCTAAAGGCCTCATTATACCGACGACCGTAGTTGGCGGGCAGGCGAATTTGCATCAGCAGCGGCTGGGCGTTTGCCGCCTTGATCTCCTGCAAAATGGTGCGCAGCGTATCCTCCGTTTGCTGTGGCTGGAAACCGCGCAGGCCATCATTACCGCCGAGCTCAACCAGTACCCAGCGCGGCTGATGCTGTTTGAGCAGCGCAGGCAGGCGCGATAAACCTTGCTGTGAGGTGTCGCCGCTGATGCTGGCGTTGATTACAGGCGTTTTGCTCTGCCATTTGTCATTGAGCAGAGCGGGCCAGGCCGCGCCAGCCGCCATGCGATAGCCTGCGCTCAGGCTGTCGCCGAGAACCAGTAACGTGTCCGCTGCCGCCGCGCGGAAGGTCATCAGAATCAAAAACAGGAAGGGCAAATGCCAGCGGAAAACAGTGTTGAAGTTCATCATCTTAAGAAGTCCGTCGGTCAGGGGGAACACGAGCTTTCCATCCTTACTGGAGTTGAACTCGTTGTCAAACGCGCTGAAACCATCGCGCTGATTGGCGAATCCGGTTCCGGTAAGTCCACGCTGCTGGCGATTTTAGCCGGTCTGGACGACGGCAGCAGCGGCGAGGTCCACCTTGTCGGGCAGCCGCTGCATCAGCTTGATGAAGAGGCGCGGGCCGCGCTGCGCGCGCGTCACGTTGGTTTTGTCTTTCAGTCCTTTATGCTGATCCCAACCCTGAACGCCCTGGAAAACGTCGAGCTCCCGGCGCTGTTGCGCGGTGAAAACAGCCGTGAAAGCCGCGCTCATGCGAAGGCGCTGCTGGAACAGCTCGGTCTGGGCAAGCGCCTCGACCATCTTCCCGCCCAGCTTTCCGGCGGTGAGCAGCAGCGCGTGGCGCTGGCCCGCGCGTTTAACGGCCGCCCTGAGGTGCTGTTTGCCGATGAGCCTACCGGCAACCTTGACCGTAAAACCGGCGACAGGATTGCCGACCTGCTGTTTTCGCTCAACCGCGAGCACGGCACCACGCTGATCCTCGTCACCCACGATCCGCAGCTCGCGGCGCGCTGCGACCGTCGCCTGCGGCTGGTGAACGGTGTACTGCAGGAGGAAGCATGATTACCCGCTGGTTCTGGCGCGAGTGGCGCTCGCCCTCGCTGCTGATTGTCTGGCTGGCGCTCAGCCTGGCGGTGGCCTGCGTGCTGGCGCTCGGCAGCGTCAGCGACCGCATGGAAAAAGGGCTCAGCCAGCAGAGCCGGGAGTTTATGGCGGGGGACAGGGCGCTGGAAAGCTCCCGCCCCGTGCCGCCGGGCTGGATTGAAGCAGCGCGCAAAGAAGGGCTGAAGGTGGGAGAGCAGCTCACCTTCCAGACCATGACCTTCGCGGGCGACATGCCGCAGCTGGCGAGCGTCAAGGCCGTCGATGATATCTACCCGATGTACGGTGACTTACAGACCAGTCCGCCGGGGTTAAAGCCGACGCCCGGTACGGTGCTGCTGGCATCGCGTCTGATGGCGCTGCTGAACCTCAAACCCGGCGACAGTATCGACGTCGGCGACGCCACGCTGAAAATCGCCGGGGAAGTGGTGCAGGAGCCCGACGGCGGATTTAACCCGTTCCAGCTTGCGCCGCGTCTGCTGATGAACACCGCGGATGTCGCGGCCACCCATGCGGTACAGCCGGGCAGCCGCGTCACCTGGCGCTATAAGTTTGGCGGCACGCCCGCCCAGCTTGCCGCGTATGAAAAATGGCTTCTGCCGCAGCTCAAACCGGAACACCGATGGTACGGGCTGGAGCAGGACGAGGGGGCGCTCGGTAAATCTCTGGAGCGCTCTCAGCAGTTCCTGCTGCTGTCGGCCCTGTTGACCCTGCTGCTGGCGGTAGCGGCGGTGGCCGTGGCGATGGGGCACTACTGCCGCAGCCGCTACGACCTGGTGGCGATCCTCAAAACCCTCGGGGCGGGCCGGGCGCAGCTGCGCAAGCTGATCGTCGGCCAGTGGCTGATGCTGCTGGTCCTGTCGGCGCTGACCGGCGGAATAATGGGGCTGCTGTTTGAAAAACTGCTGATGGTAATGCTGAAACCGGTGCTCCCGGCCGCCTTGCCGCCGGCCAGCCTCTGGCCGTGGCTGTGGGCGATGGGCGCGATGACGGTGATCTCGGTGCTGGTGGGGCTCCGGCCCTACCGCCTGCTGCTCGCCACGCAGCCGCTGCGCGTGCTTCGCAACGATGTGGTGGCGAACGTCTGGCCGCTGAAGTTCTACCTTCCGGTGATTATTGCGGTGGCGGTGGGGCTGCTGGCGTGGCTGATGGGCGGCAGCACGCTGCTGTGGGCGGTGCTGGCCGGGGCGGTTGTGCTGGCGCTGCTGTGCGGCGTGCTGGGCTGGATACTGCTCAACCTCCTGAAAAGGGTGACGGTAAAATCCCTGCCCGTGCGCCTGGCAGTCAACCGTCTGCTGCACCAGCCCTGGTCTACGCTCAGCCAGCTGTCGGCGTTCTCGCTGTCGTTTATGCTGCTGGCGCTGCTGCTGGTGCTGCGCGGCGATCTGCTCGACCGCTGGCAGCAGCAGCTTCCGCCGGAAAGCCCGAACTATTTCCTGATCAATATCGCCCCTGAGCAGGTTACGCCGCTGAAGGGCTTCCTGGCGGAGCATCACATCATCCCCGAGTCGTTCTATCCCATCGTTCGCGCGCGTCTGACGCAGATCAACGGCCAGCCAACGGAGGGGAATAAGGACGAGTCGCTGAACCGCGAGCTGAACCTCACCTGGCAGGATAAACGCCCTGATCACAACCCGATAACCGCCGGCACCTGGCCGCCAAAAGCGGGAGAGGTGTCGATGGAGGAGGGGCTGGCGACGCGGCTGAACGTGAAGCTGGGGGACAGCGTGACCTTCACCGGCGATACCCAGGATTTCACCGCGAAAGTGACCAGCCTGCGTAATGTGGACTGGGAAAGCCTGCGGCCCAACTTCTTCTTTATCTTCCCGCCGGGGGCGCTGGACGGGCAGCCGCAGAGCTGGCTGACCAGCTTCCGCTGGGAAAACGGCAACGGCATGCTGACCCAGCTCAACCGGGAGTTTCCGACGGTCAGCCTGTTGGATATCGGCGCGATCCTCAAACAGGTGGGGCAGGTGCTGGAGCAGGTGAGCCGCGCGCTGGAGGTCATGGTGGTGCTGGTGACGATCTGCGGCGTGCTGTTGCTGCTGGCCCAGGTGCAGGTGGGCATGCGCCAGCGCCATCAGGAACTGGTGGTTTACCGCACGCTGGGTGCGGGTAAGCGGCTGCTGCGAATGACGCTCTGGAGCGAGTTTGCGCTGCTGGGGCTGGTGGCCGGTCTGGTGGCCGCCATTGGCGCAGAGACGGCGCTGGCGGTGCTGCAGACAAAGGTCTTCGACTTCCCGTGGGAGCCTGACTGGCGTCTTTGGTTGACTCTGCCTCTGTGCGGCGCTGTGCTGCTTTCCCTCTGCGGAGGCTGGCTCGGCACGCGGCTGCTAAAGGGCAAAGCCCTGTTCCGTCAGTTTGCGAGTTGATTTAGTAGAGTGATAATTACGCACCGGATTTTTATGCCGGTGCGTAGTATTTAAATAGCACAAAGTGATAATACCCACTCATTTAGTAGCACAAAACATTAAAAACCCGTCCACACAGCCCGATTATTTCCAGTTAATATTCACCCGCTAAATATTTAGCAGCGTGTCTATTAAGGAAAAATAATGACTATAAAAAAATCAGCGCTGGCGGCAACGATTGGCGCGGCAGTGGCATTAACGACCTTCGCTTCTCAGGCGGAAATCACCGTTCTTAAGCAGGATCCTCAGGCGGGTAACCCGCTGAGCCGCCTGAACTTCACCGTTGGCGGCAGCATTCGTCCTCAGTTCCAGAACATGACCGGCGACGACGGGAAAAACAGTTACAAGCGTAACGGCTTTGACGGCGGCACCCGCTTCCGTTTCGCGGCAGATTACTACCTGTTTGATGACATCAGCTGGATCAGCTACTACGAGCTGGGTGTGAATATTCCTGCGCAGTTTAACTGGGATCACCACTACGCCGAAGGCGCACACGACACCACGCGTCGTATGCTCTATACCGGTCTGAAGAGCGACACCTGGGGTACGCTGACCTTCGGTCAACAGAACAGCGTTTACTATGATGTGGTTGGCGCGAAAACCGATATCTGGGACTACGACATGATCGGTCAGGCACCGGGTAACGGGATCAACGGCGATTACGACGGCTCTTACCGTTCACGCCAGATGCTGAAATATAAGAAAACCGTGGGCGATGCGGACATTTATGCATCCTACCTGTTTGAAGACAGCGAATACCTGCCGGGCAACGGCCTGCGCTACAAGCGTAAAGGCGGCGGCTCGCTGGGCCTGGATTACCACCTGACTACCGACCTGACCTGGGGCGCCGCGTGGAACTACACCCGCGCCGACATGCGTAACCCGGACAACGGCGACAGCAAAACCTACGACCAGAACATTCTCGGTACCGCGCTGAGCTGGACCCCGGACAACTGGACCTTCTCCGCAGGCGGCGGCTGGTACCAGAACTTCCTGACCACCAAAAAAGTGTCTGTTAACGACTACTTTGCGGGCGACGCGTGGGGTATTGAGTACTTCGCAGGGTACAAGTTCCCAGTCGGTCAGTACGCGGTGAAATCCATCCAGCCTTACTTCATGGGTGATCGCATTGAGTACGTGAACGGCCGTAACTACCAGCGCATCGACAACGGCGTGGGGATCAGCTTCCAGCTGGATTACGGTTTCCGCGTGGATTACGAACACGTGTTCACCTCCAGCACCGACAACCTGGGCGACATGAACCTGGTGCGTCTGCGTTACGACTTCTAAGCCGTCTGTTCCCCGGTGGCGCTGCGCTTACCGGGGCCACAACAGTACGCGTAGGCCGGGTAAGGCGTAGCCGCCACCCGGCTTTATTTTTCAGCGATCAAGCCACTCAGCAATTTCTTCGTACGTCCCGCGATACACAATCTTTTCCGCCTTTTTCTCCAGCTGATAGCCGTACATCGGGTCGTAATAGTCGTTCAGGAGCGGTACAAGCCAGCTGAAGTGCGCGTCAGTGCGGCCAGAGCGTTGCTGTTCCAGCAGCGCGGAGTCTAACAGCGCGGTAAATTCCGCAAAGCGCTGCAGCCCAAGACGGCGGCGTATGGCGAACAGGCCGTGATGCAGGTACTCGCTGTATTCTTTCCAGCCCGCTTCCTCGCCGTAGGCGGCAGAAAAGTCCGCCCACATATGGTCGAAATACTCTTCGCGCAGGCGCTCAAGACGAATGTCAAACGGATCCTCGACCACGACGATAGGGGCTTCAACCATGCGGTCGCGCAGGCAGGCCGGCAGGTGGTTGGAGCCAATCATCCGGCCCTCATCTTCCAGTACCCAGCGCGCGGCGTCTTTTTTCAATAGCTCAACCGCAAGGTGATTTTCAAAGCTGGCCTGAGAAAGCTGCGGCGTGAGCGTGCGGCCAAATGACGAGCCGCGATGGTGCGCCAGCCCTTCCAGATCGATACCCTGCGCGTGCTGCTTCACCAGCAGGGTTTTACCGTTCCCAGTACAGCCGCCGATAAGCACCATCGGCTTTTGCGACTGCTCGATGGTCACCTGAATCGCCGTCTGGCGCAGGGCCTTATAGCCGCCGCGGATCAGCGGGTAGTCGATACCCGCCTCTTTCAGCCAGGCCTGCGAGATATGCGAGCGCTGGCCGCCGCGCGCGCAGCAGAGAAAGCCCTCAGGATGGGCAAGGCTGGCTTCGCGCCAGGCGTTGATGCGGGCGTCACGCGTGTCGCCGCTCACCAGGCGATGGCCGAGCGCCAGCGCGGCGTCCGGTCCCTGACGTTTATAACAGGTGCCGACGGCGGCGCGCTCGTCATCGTTCATTAAAGGCAGGTTGACTGCCGCTGGCATCGCGCCCTGGGCAAATTCGATCGGCGCGCGAACGTCGATTAAAGGGGTATCGGACGCGAGGATCGCGCGATAGTCCGTTCCATCGTTCATGGTTATTCCAGAAGAAAGCTAAGCAGCAATGGGCGGGAATTGTACGCCGGGGAAAGAGGAGGTCAACTCCCCGGCGGAGGGAGAACTATTTAAGCTTAGATTGTGCCCAGACAATACCGCTCGCGTATTCCGGCGGCAGGAGCGGGATCATGGCTTCCAGCGTGGCGCTCAGACGGCCCGTGTCGCTGTCGTTCAGGTTCAGGTGGCCGACTTTACGACCCTCGCGGACCTCTTTGTCATACCAGTGCAGATGCACCAGCGGCAGCTTCAGCCAGTCGTAGTTCAGATCGGTCCCGATCAGGTTGATCATCACCGACGGGCTGTTCACCACCGGCTGCGGCAGCGGCAGGTCGGTAATGGCGCGCAGGTGCAGCTCGAACTGGCTGATGGAGGCGCCGTTTTGCGTCCAGTGGCCGCTGTTGTGCACGCGCGGCGCAAGTTCATTGATCAGCAGACCGGACGGGGTGATAAAGCACTCCATCGCCATGACGCCGACATAACCGAGTTCGTGCATGATGGCAGAGAGCATCTCTTCCGCCTGCGCCTGCTGGTCGGCATTGGCGTGCGGGAAGGTGACGCTGGTGCGCAGAATGCCGTCCTGATGCAGGTTATGCGTCAGCGGATAAAACACCGTGCGGCCGTCATGCCCGCGCGCGCCAACCAGCGAGACTTCACCGCTGAAGTTAATGCCCTGCTCAACGATGCACTCGCCGTAGCAGTCATCCGGCAGCTCGGCGGTGTCGCCTGCGCGCAGGCGCCACTGGCCGCGGCCGTCGTAGCCACCCACGCGGCGCTTCACGATCGCCAGTTCGCCCAGCATGGCGAAGACGTCGTTCCACTCGCTTTTATCAGACAGGAGCTGCCACGGCGCGGTCGCGAGGCCGAGCTTGTCGAACAGCTGCTTTTGCGTCAGGCGGTCGGCAACGATCGGGAACACGTCGCGGTTAACGAAGGCGTTATGACGCGCCAGCTCGCGGGTCAGAGCGGTCTCCGGCCAGCGTTCAATCTCGGCGGTGATCACGCTCTGGTGGAATGGGACGGCTTCCGGCTCGGCGTCCAGCCCGACGGGCCAGACGGCAATACCCAGCGGCTCACCGGCCTGACGCAGCATGCGGCCTAACTGGCCGTTACCAAGGACGCAAACCTGCTTCATGCCGCACCCCGCGGGTCCGGGTTGTCCAGCACTTCGTCGGTCTGGGCTTTACGCCACGCTGCCAGACGCTCATGTAAGTCTTTATCGTGCGTCGCCAGGATCTGCGCGGCCAGCAGGGCGGCGTTTGCGGCACCCGCTTTGCCAATCGCCAGCGTGCCGACAGGAATACCGCGCGGCATCTGAACGATGGAGTAGAGGCTGTCCACACCGCTTAACGCGGCGCTCTGAACCGGTACGCCCAGAACCGGCACCAGGGTTTTGGCGGCAATCATGCCCGGCAGATGTGCTGCGCCGCCCGCACCGGCGATGATCACCTCATAACCGTTCTCTTCGGCGCTTTCGGCGAAGCTGAACAGTTTGTCCGGCGTACGGTGTGCAGAGACCACTTCAACGTGGTGCGGAACATTCAGGATGTCAAAGATTTCGGCGGCGAACTGCATGGTAGCCCAGTCGCTTTTGGACCCCATCACGATGGCGACACGCGCCGGATTATTGCGGGAAGACATGCGTCTTAAAACTCCTGTGGTGCGAAACACACTGCTTTCGAGGGCACAGAGAATAGCATGTTATACGGGCAAGGAAAACGGTTGCGCGGTTAAATCTTGAGCCGTTGTTGCCATCAGTTCATAACAAAACAGACCGCATTCTGGCGGTCTGTTTTCGTCGAGGGGCAATCATTATTTCGTCAGTTCTGCGGTCATATACACGCGATTGTCGACCTTCGCGCTGGTGATTTTATAAGACGCACCCTGTTCAGCAGCCTGTGCAGCGATTTTCGCTTCTGCGCGGTCAAGGGTAGAGGCGGTTGCGCTCACGCTCTGCGCGAAAGAACCGAAAGAAACCAGGGAGAGAGCCGCAACTGCAACGAAAGTTTTGATGGATTTCATGGTCGTATTCCTTAAGTGTTTTGTCTGGGATAGGGCGTGTTGCCCTGATGTGATAAATAATAGGCCGACCACGGGCGGATTAAAATCGAAACAATTTGCCGATATTGTTCAAAAAAATAGAATGATGTGGAGGAGGTTAAAACGGAAACGCGATCAGCTCCACGCCCTCAGGCGTGACTTTGACCATGGAACCTTCGGTGTGCCAGGCACCCAATACCACGCGGTGTGCGGGCTGGCCGTTGGCGATGAGGGAATGCACGTCAGGACGATGGGTATGACCGTGGATCAGCCACTGAACGTCATGCTTTTCCATCACCCGCACGACCGCCTGCGGATTGACGTCCATGATGGTCATGGATTTGCTGCTGTTGGCGGCTTTACTGCCTGCGCGCATTCTGGCGGCGATGCGGTTGCGGATAAAGAGCGGCAGGGCAAGGAACACCTTCTGGATCCACGGGGTGTGGACTTTGGCGCGAAACGCCAGGTAGCCGGTATCGTCGGTGCAGAGCGTGTCGCCGTGCATGATCAGGACCTTGCGGCCGTAGAGGTCGAGCACCTGTTCTTCCGGCAGCAGCGTCATGCCGCTTTCACGGGCGTAGCGCTTGCCGACCAGGAAATCACGGTTGCCGTGAATGAAGTAGCAGGGGACGCCGGAATCGACCAGCGCGTGAATGGCGGCGGCCATTTCACGGTGCAGCGGGTTAGGGTCGTCGTCGCCAATCCAGGCTTCAAAGAGGTCGCCCAGGATGTACAGCGCATCGGCGTTTTTCGCTTCACCGCGTAAAAAACGCAGAAAACCGGCGGTTATCGCCGGTTCTTCTGTTTGCAGATGAAGATCCGCAATAAAGAGTGTCGCCACCAATTACTCGCTGACGGTCACGCTGGTAATCACAACGTCTTCTTTTGGAACGTCCTGGTGCATACCGCTGCGGCCAGTAGAGACGGCTTTGATCTTGTCAACCACGTCCATACCTTCAACCACTTCTGCGAATACGCAGTAGCCCCAACCCTGCAGGCTTTCGCCGGAGAAGTTCAGGAAGTCGTTGTCCGCCACGTTAATGAAGAACTGCGCGGTCGCAGAGTGAGGCGCCTGAGTACGTGCCATCGCCAGCGTGCCGCGGGTGTTTTTCAGGCCGTTGTTCGCTTCGTTCTTGATCGGCTCTTTAGTGGCTTTCTGGTTCATGCCAGGTTCGAAACCGCCGCCCTGGATCATGAAACCGTTGATCACGCGGTGGAAAATGGTGTTGTTGTAGAAACCTTCGCGGCAGTAGTCCAGGAAGTTTTTAACTGTTTCAGGCGCTTTGTCATCAAAGGTTTTGATTACGATATCGCCATGATTAGTGTGGAAAGTAACCATTTTTGCATCCTGTTCCGTTATTGTGGTACGTCGACCCGCCTTCGGGTCATCTATAGGGGCTTGTTATAGCATAACCACAGGATGCGATCACCTTGCATTGTGTGCTGCTTCGGGTTTGAATTACGGGTAGAATAGCCGGTTTTCAACCACACACGTGTTTACATGGAATCTTCGATGTTAAAAATCTTTAATACAATGACGCGCCAAAAAGAGGAATTTAAACCTATCCATGCCGGGGAAGTCGGCATGTACGTGTGTGGTATTACGGTTTACGATCTCTGTCACATTGGCCATGGCCGTACCTTTGTCGCCTTCGACGTGGTGTCACGCTACCTGCGTTTTCTGGGGTACAAGCTGAAATATGTGCGCAACATCACCGACATCGACGATAAGATCATCAAGCGCGCGAATGAAAACGGCGAAAGCTTTGTCGCGCTGGTGGATCGCATGATCGCTGAGATGCACAAAGACTTCGACGCCCTGAATATTCTGCGTCCGGACAGCGAGCCGCGCGCGACCCACCATATTCACGAAATCATCGACATCACCGAGAAGCTGATCGCCCGCGGTCATGCGTATGTTGCCGACAACGGCGACGTGATGTTCTCCGTGCCGACGGACCCAACCTACGGTGCGCTTTCCCGTCAGGATCTGGACCAGCTCCAGGCCGGTGCCCGCGTTGATGTGGTTGACGTGAAGCGTAACCCGATGGACTTCGTGCTGTGGAAGATGTCCAAAGAGGGTGAACCAAGCTGGCCATCCCCGTGGGGCGACGGCCGTCCGGGCTGGCACATTGAATGTTCCGCGATGAACTGCAAACAGCTGGGCAAGCACTTCGACATTCACGGCGGCGGTTCAGACCTGATGTTCCCTCACCACGAAAACGAAATCGCGCAGTCCACCTGCGCCCACGGCGGCGAGTACGTGAACTACTGGATGCACTCCGGGATGGTAATGGTTGACCGCGAGAAGATGTCGAAATCGCTGGGTAACTTCTTTACCGTGCGCGACGTGCTGAAGTATTACGACGCGGAAACCGTGCGCTACTTCCTGATGTCTGGCCACTATCGCAGCCAGCTGAACTACAGCGAAGAGAACCTGAAGCAGGCGCGCTCGGCGCTGGAGCGTCTTTACACCGCGCTGCGCGGAACCGACAAGTCTGTTCCGGCGGCAGGCGGCGAAGCGTTCGAAGCACGCTTCGTTGAGGTGATGAACGACGACTTCAACACCCCGGAAGCCTACTCCGTGCTATTCGACATGGCGCGCGAAGTGAACCGCCTGAAGTCCGAGGATATGGCGGCCGCGAATGCGCTGGCGTCCCATCTGCGTAAGCTCTCTGCCGTGCTCGGCCTGCTGGAGCAGGAGCCGGACGCGTTCCTGCAGAGCGGTGCGCAGGCGGACGACGGTGAAGTGGCGGAGATTGAAGCGTTGATCAAGGCGCGTCTGGAAGCGCGTCAGGCGAAGGACTGGGCGGCGGCCGATGCGGCGCGTAACCGTCTGACCGAGATGGGCATCATTCTGGAAGACGGCCCGCAGGGAACGACCTGGCGCCGTAAGTAAGTCTGTAACGCCCGGTGACGCTTACGCTTACCGGGCCTACGGGCAAAAGTAGGCCGGGTAAGGCGCAGCCGCCACCCGGCTTTTTTTTACCTTCTTTTCCACCACAGCAACCCCATCAGCACCACACCCGGCAGCCACACCCACAGCAGTTCTGAAATAATCACCTGATGCCCGTACGGCGTGGTATAGCGTGAGAGCGCAAACGGCGCGACCTTGATCACCTGCCACGGCGCAAAGAAGCGTTCATCTGACCACGGCCACAGCCAGCCGACGCCTTTCCCGCCTGTGGTAATCGAATCCAGCAGGCTGTGCGACAGCAGTGACACGGTTAAAAACAGCCAGCATCGCGTCAGGCTGGTCCTGAACCATCGTCGTCCAGTCAGTACGCAAAGTATCGGCACCACGAAGGCAAACAGCAGGGAGTGGGTAAAGCCCCGATGGCCGAAAACGTTGCCGTACGCGACGCCGAACTTGAACGCCAGCACGTCGGCGTCCGGCAGCATGGCGAGGACAATACCGGCAAACAGCAGGCGGGGTGGGATAACTTTTGTCCCCAGGCCTAAGCCCAGGCAAAGCGGAACAGCAGCGTGTGTAATGACGGTAGGCATTGTGATTATCCATGGCAAATCATGGAAATATAGCAGTCATTCCGCGCTAAAAAACCTGTGCGAAATTCTGATTTTACGCCGACTCGCGTGCGATAAGCTGCCCGGAAAGCGTAATGCGCTGGGTTTGCAGCGTCGGCTCCTTCAGCGTGCGAATAATCAGCCCGGCCGCCTGACGCCCCGTCTCTTCGCTGGCGGACGAGACGTAGGTAAACGAGGGTGAGGTGAGGTTAACGTGGAGCATATCTTCGAAACCGACCAGGGCGACCTGCTGCGTCAGAAACACATCTTTACCCACCGTACGCCCGACCTGATGAATACCGGAGATGGAGCCGATCATGGCATCCGGCGAGTGGCAGAGCAGGGCGGTGATGGTATTGTTTTTTTCCAGCAGCTGGCGGGTGGCAAAACCCGCTGCCAGCGTGTCATCGCTGCAGGCCGGCGAGTATTCATCGCGCCAGACCAGCCCGTTTTGCGCCATCGCGCTGCGAAAGCCGAGCAGGCGCTGCTCGCGGATAAGGCAGCCTTCGCGTCCGCCAATGTAGGCGATATTACGATGACCGCGCTCGATAAGATAACGCACCGCCAGACTGGCCGCCTGTCGGTTATCGCGCATCACCAGATTGCATTTTTCATCCAGCAGCGACTGCGAGACCACCACCAGCGGCAGCGGGCAGTGGCGAATTTTTTCCGGGAGGGTGGCGGTGCGGGTATCCGAGGCCAGATAGATCACCCCGGCGACGCCCTGCTGCTTAAACGACAGCAGGCAGCGCTCAAGCTGGTCATGGTCGTTCTGGGGCTGACCGAGAAAAACCATATATCCCTGTTTTTCAAGATCCTGAACGATGCTCGCCATCACCTTGATGGAGAAGCTGTCGCTAAAGTCACGGAGGATCAGGCCAATCAGGTTGGAGGTATTGGCGCGAAGGTTGGCAGCGGCAACGTTATGAACATAGCCCAGGGTATTGATGGCAGCGTTGACCTTCTCGATCGTTGCCTCTGAGATTTTCCCTTTCTGGCGCAGCACCAGCGAGACGGTGGAAACCGACACGCCCGCATGCTTCGCGACATCAATAATGCTGACTTTCTTCAAAACCGCTCCCTGAAATTTACCGATTATCAGCCAGATAAAACACGTCTCCCAGCGTACAGGAGACGTGTCGTTCAGGCATCTTATTATTTGCCGATCATGGTGGACATGGTCTGGGCGATAAACTGTGCTCTGGCACCGAAAATCACCTGAATACCGTTGTCGCCGACAAACACTACGCCGCGCGCGCCGAGTCCGTTCAGGCCGTCTTTATCCACCGCGTCGCTTTTTGCCACTTCCAGACGCAGGCGAGTGATACAGGCGCCGACGGAGTCGATGTTATGCGCGCCACCCAGCAGGGTGATGATCTCGGTCGCGAGCTCGGAATCCGATTTCTCATCCGCGTTGGCGGTTACTTCGGTGCGGCCCGGCGTTTTCACGTCGAAACGACGGATCACAAAGCGGAACGTGAAGTAATAAATCAGGCCCATTGGAATGCCGATGATAATGGCGCTCAGGAAGTGGGTCTGGTAGCCGTTAAACGACGGCAGGATCCCGAATGACAGATAGTCGATAAAGCCTGCAGAGAACGACTTGGCGATATGCGCATGCAGCAGGTACATGGTCATGTAGGCCAGACCCGCCATGATGGCGTTAAAGACGTACAGAATCGGCGCCACGAAGATAAAGGTAAACTCAACCGGTTCGGTAATCCCCGTCAGGAAGCAGGTCAGCGCCGCGGAGAACAGAATACCGGCCGCGATTTTCTTATTCTTCGTATGGGCTTCGTGATACATCGCCAGGCACGCCGCAGGCAGCGCGAACAGCATCAGCGGGAATTCCCCCTGCATGAACTTACCGGCGTTCTGGTAGGTGTCGCTGCTGAAGGATTTCACCCCTTCTTCCAGCATCTTGAACCAGATGGTCTGGTCGCCGTGGATCACCTGGCCTGCCTGGGTGGTGTAATCCCCAAACGAATACCAGAACGACGGATACCAGATATGGTGCAGACCGAGCGGGATCAGCGCGCGCTCCACCAGACCGAAGATAAAGGTCGAGGCCGCCTGATTATCGCCGTTAACGATCACGGAGAGGGCGTCGATACCGGCCTGGATATGCTGCCACACGTACGGCAGCAGCAGCCCCATCAGGAACGAGAGGAACGCCGTTGCAATCGCCACGAAGCGCTTGCCGGAGAAGAAGCCCAGGAATTCCGGAAGCTGCATGGTGTGGAAGCGGTTATAGCACCAGGCCGCGAGAATACCGCAGATCAGGCCGCCGAAGACGCCCATCTGCAGCGTCGGAATGCCCACCACCATGGCGTATTTCCCGCCCTGGGAGGCCATTTCCGGCGTGATGCTCAGCACGGTGCTGATGGTGATATTGGTGACAAACACCGACACCGCCGCAGACAGCGCCGCAATGCCGGATTCTGACGCCAGGCCCACGGCAGAGCCAATGGCAAACAGCATCGGCAGGTTATCAAAGATAACCCCGCCCGCGTTCATCATCAGCGGCAGATGGAACTTATCGCCGAAGGCCAGCAGCAGGCCCGCAGCGGGAAGCAGTGAAATTGGCAGCATTAAGGCGCGACCAATCATCGATAACTTAGACAGCGATTTAACAAACCCTGATATCAGACTCATGCTGATTTCCCCCGAGTAGCGCTTTTTTTGGCGCTGTTATTGTAAGTAGAACGTTTTAGTAGAACGTTCTACTTATCGTGGGCAAAGCGTGAAAAACGCGCAACTGAATTTTCACTTTTCAACAGACGAAATACTGATTATTTGAAGTGGATCGATAAATAACCGTGATGGGTGTGAGGGGATAGAGATAGAAATTGCCGGGTGGCGGCTTCGCCTTACCCGGCCTACAAACGGAGACAGTACGTAGGCCCGGTAAGCGCAGCGCCACCGGGCATCAAACGGCTTACGCCGTCACGGTCACGCTCTGGCCTTCAAAGCTCACGGTCTGGCCCGCGACAATCTTGCAGCGCTTGCGGGTTTCCACCGCACCGTCCACTTTGACAAGCCCGTCGGCAATGGCAATTTTCGCCTGCGCGCCGCTTTCGCTCCAGCCTTCCAGCTTGAGCAGATCGCACAGCTCAACGTGCGGGTGTTTGCCTAATGAAAATGTGGCCATCTTACGCGTCCTCTACGTCGTGATATTCTTCGCACGCCTGCAGGGTATTCTGAATCAGCGTTGCGACGGTCATCGGGCCTACGCCGCCCGGTACGGGGGTAATGTAAGAGGCGCGCGCGGCGGCATCTTCATACACCACGTCGCCGACCACTTTGCCGTTTTCCAGACGGTTAATCCCGACGTCCACGACAATTGCGCCCTCTTTAATCCATTCACCTGGAATAAAGCCCGGCTTACCGACCGCGACGATCAGCAGATCGGCGTTCTCAACGTGGTGACGCAGGTTTTTGGTGAAGCGGTGGGTAACGGTGGTGGTGCAGCCTGCCAGCAGCAGCTCCATGCTCATCGGGCGGCCCACGATGTTGGACGCGCCGATGACCACGGCGTTCAGGCCGTAAGTATCGATGTTATAACGCTCCAGCAGCGTCACGATACCGCGCGGCGTGCACGGACGCAGGCGCGGCGCGCGCTGGCACAGGCGGCCAACGTTGTAAGGATGGAAGCCGTCCACGTCTTTATCCGGTGCGATACGCTCCAGCACCTTCACGTTGTCGATACCGGCGGGCAGCGGCAGCTGAACCAGAATACCGTCGATCTCTTTATCGGCGTTCAGAGTGTCAATAAGTTCCAGCAGTTCTGCTTCGCTGGTGGTTTCCGGCAAATCGTAAGAGCGGGAGACGAACCCCACCTCTTCACACGCTTTGCGCTTGCTGCCGACATAAATCTGCGATGCCGGGTTACTGCCAACCAGCACAACGGCCAGCCCGGGGGCGCGTTTTCCGGCCGCTTTACGCGCCTTCACTTTTTCCGCGACCTCAGAGCGCACCTGCTGCGCAATCGTTTTACCGTCAATAATCTTTGCTGCCATCAGAGAGAAGATTCCGTCTGTAACGTTCGAAAGGGGGGATGCGTGTATTTTGTCAGAAGCGAGCCCCGCTGTCAGTCACCCTTTGCGCGTTTTTATCCGCAAGACGCAAAAACCCTTCTTAAGGGATGGTCATTTTCTTAGGCGGGATTAGGATGTGACCTGGTAAAATGGCAGCGTTTTGACATATTTAAAAATCACCTCCTGAGCTACTTTGTCTCCTCCGAAATAAGCTTTCAATTACTCAATTGAACGTATTTCTTATTCCCGATTTTTCGCGGGAAGGGTTATTTACATTTTAAAGGAATAGACATGAAACTCAGCAACATTGCTTCTACTGTTATTGCAACTTTGGCCCTGGTTGCGGGTGCCGCAAATGCAGCGGATCCTGCTGCGCCGGTTTCCGTAAATGGCGGTACCGTACATTTTAAAGGTGAGCTGGTTAATGCGGCTTGTTCAGTAAATACTGATTCTTCCGAGCAGACCGTTAATCTGGGTCAGTATCGTACCGCGAAATTCACCAAAGTGGGCGACACCACCTCTAATATTCCGTTCAACATTGAACTGAACGATTGCGATCCGCTGGTGGCCAAAACTGCCGCTGTTGCGTTCACCGGTCAGATCGACCCAACCGACAAAACCCTGCTGGCCGTCACCTCCGGCAGCAACGACAACACCGCGAAAGGCGTGGGTATCGAGATCCTCGACAGCAAATCCAGCGTTCTGACGCCAGACGGTGCGACCTTCTCTGCTGCGCAGACGCTGATCGAAGGGACGAACACCCTGAAGTTCACCGCGCGTTATAAATCCACGGCTGCGACTACCGAGCCAGGCCAGGCGAACGCTGACGCCACCTTCGTTATGAAATACGAATAATTCCTCCGCACAGGGATGTTCAGGCCTCAGGGACGAGGCCCGTCATACGCTATTGCCAGGAACAAAGGATGACAAGGACAGGAACACTACTGCTGTTAACCCTTGCGATGGCTTGCCCGGCATCGGCGCATACCGTGGTGATCGAAGGTGGCAAGGTTCATCTCAGAGGTGAACTGGTGAACGGCGGCTGCGCCGTGGCGCCCGACAGCCAGAATATGCGCATCGATATGGGGCAGTACCGAACCAATTCATTTTCCGGCGTGGGCAGTTTTTCCACGGTGAATGTGCCTTTCACCGTACGGCTGCTGGACTGCAGCGTTGATGTTTCGCGCACCGTGGGGATCCAGTTTCAGGGGGCCACACCCGCAGAAGATCCTCAGGTCTTTCTGGCGACATCGCGACCAGGTGAAACGCCTGTCAGCAGCGGCGTTGGGCTGGCGCTCTTTGACGAGCAGCAGCGTCAGATTATCCCAAATGCCACGGCCGTCAGCTGGCTGCCGATCGATACCCGCGAGCTGGCGTTCCATTTTAGCGCCCGCTATCGGGCTATTTCCGAACACCTCGAGCCAGGCAAAATTCAGTCGGATGTCTGGTTTACGTTGATTTATCCATAACACCTGCGAACACATTATTAAAGGTACGGTTGTGATGAATACCCTAATTAAACCAGGACTTTTTTTATCGTTTATTTTAATGATGGTTTCTGCCTGCGCGAATGCATCCGGCGGTATTGCGCTGGGAGCCACCCGCGTTATTTACCCGGCGGACGCGAAGCAAACGTCGCTGGCGATCACCAACAGCAATAAACAGGAACGCTATTTAATTAACGCGTGGATCGAAAATGCGAACGGGCAAAAAGAAAAAACGTTTGCCGTCACGCCGCCCCTGTTTGTTAGCGAGCCGGACAGTGAAAACACGCTGCGCATTATTTACGCCGGGCCTGCGCTGCCTGCCGACCGTGAATCGCTGTTTTATATGAACGTGAAAGCGATCCCGTCAGTGAACAAAGCCAAAACGGAAAACAATAACGTGCTGCAGCTGGCTATCCTCTCGCGCATCAAGCTGTTTGTGCGCCCGAACAACCTGGCGATGCAGCCGGAAGAGGCGCTTTCCCAGCTGCGGTTTGAGCGCGCGGGTAACCATCTCAAAGTCAGCAACGCGTCTCCGTATTACATCACCCTCGTCAATCTGAAGCTGGGCGGGAAGACGCTGGATAACCTGATGGTGGCGCCGAAAAGCGCGGCACAGCAGGTGCTGCCAGCCGGTGCCGGCGGCACGCTCTCCTGGCAGAGCGTGAATGACTACGGTGCCATCACGCCGGCGCGTAGCGTCAACCTGTGAGCAGAGTCAGGGCGATGAAAAACCATCAGGGACGTTACTGCCCGGTTGCACTGGCGCTGATGGCTGCGCTCTGGCCGCAGGCTGGCTGGAGCGAAAGCTATTTCAACCCGGCCTTCCTGTCCGACGACACCGCCAGCGTGGCGGATTTGTCGCGTTTTGAACAAGGACACCAGCAGGCACCCGGCGTTTATCGCGTGGATATCTGGCGTAACGATGAATTTATCGGGACTCAGGACGTGCGTTTTGAGCAGGCGGAGAACACGCCGCCGGTGGCGGGCGGGCTATCGCCGTGTATTACGCGCGCGATGCTGGACCGCTTTGGCGTCAACGTTGCGGCGTTTCCCGAGCTGGCTCAGGTCCAGGGTGAGGCCTGCGTCCCGTTGACCACGGCCATTCCCGGCAGCGAAACGGTATTCAACTTTGCCTCACAGCGCCTGAACGTCAGCCTGCCGCAGGTGGCATTGCAGAACAGCGCCCGGGGCTACATTCCGCCGGAACAGTGGGATGAAGGCATTCCCGCCGCGCTGCTGAACTACAGCTTTACGGGCAACCGGGGCAGCGAAGACGACAGCTATTACCTCAACCTGCAGAGCGGGCTGAACTATGGCGCCTGGCGCCTGCGCAACAACGGCGCATGGCGATACACGCAGACCAACGGGCAGCGGCACAGCGAGTGGCAGAATATTGGCACCTGGGCGCAGCGCACCGTGATCCCGCTGAAAAGCGAACTGGTCCTGGGCGACAGCAATACCGGTAATGACGTCTTCGACAGCATGGGGTTCCGCGGCGGACGGCTCTTCTCGTCTGACAGCATGTATCCGGACAGCCTGCAGGGCTACGCGCCCACCGTACGCGGGATCGCCCGGACGCCCGCCAAAGTGGTGGTGCGTCAGAATGGCTACGTGATCTATCAAAGCTATGTGCAGCCGGGCGCATTTGCGATTACCGATCTCAACCCCACCTCCTCAAGCGGTGACCTGGAAGTGACGGTAGAAGAGAAAGACGGTACCCAGCAGCGCTATACCGTGCCGTACTCCACCGTGCCGCTTCTGCAGCGTGAAGGGCGCTGGAAGTATGACCTCGTCGCGGGGGATTACCGCAGCGGTAACAGCGATCAGGATACGCCGTTCTTCACCCAGGGCACCCTGATTACCGGGCTTGCCAACGGCTTTACGCTCTACGGCGGAACGCAGCTGGCGTCACGCTATACCGCGGTCGCCGTCGGGGCCGGAAAAAACCTGGGCGACTGGGGCGCGGTTTCGCTCGATATCACCCACGCCCGCAGCCAGCTCGCGGACGACAGCAAGCATGAAGGACAGTCCCTGCGCTTCCTCTATGCGAAATCCCTTAACGGCTTTGGCACCAACTTCCAGCTGCTGGGCTACCGTTACTCCACAAAAGGGTTTTACACCCTGGACGATGTGGCATGGCGCTCAATGGAAGGCTATCAGTATGCCGACAGCCAGGACGATAACGATGTGCCGGACGTGCAGAGCTATCACAACCTGACGTGGAATAAAAAAGGCCGCTTCCAGCTTAACGTTTCTCAGTCGCTGGGGGATTACGGCTCGGTCTATATCTCCGGCAGCGAGCAGACCTACTGGGGTACCGACGAGTCGAACCTCTGGTACCAGCTGGGGTATGCGGGGGGCATGAAGGGGATCAACTACTCCGTTTCGTGGTCGTGGAACAAATCCGTCGGGATCGACGGCACCGACCGGATCGCGTCGTTTAACGTCTCCGTGCCGTTCAGTATCTTTACCCGTCAGGGCTATCGCCGGGACAGCGCGATTGACCGTGCCTACGCCACGGCATCCGCCAGCCGGAACAGCGATGGCGACACAAGCTGGCAAACCGGCGTCAGCGGCACGCTGCTGGAGGACCGCAACCTGAACTACAGCGTGACGCAGGGACACACCAGCACCAACGGGTCAAGCGGAAGCGCCAGCGCCAACTGGCAGGCGACCTACGGCACGTTGGGCGTGGGCTACAACTACAGCGACGATCAACACGATCTCAACTGGCAGCTCTCCGGCGGGGTCGTCGGTCATGCCGACGGCGTGACCTTCAGCCAGCCGCTGGGCGACACCAACGTGCTGATCAAAGCGCCGGGGGCATCCGGCGTCAGCGTGGAAAACCAGACCGGCGTGAGAACCGACTGGCGAGGCTATGCGGTGATGCCGTATGCCACCGTCTACCGCTACAACCGCGTGGCGCTGGATACCAACACCATGAGCAACAACACCGACATCGAAAACAACGTGAGCAGCGTGGTGCCGACCAAAGGCGCGCTGGTGCGCGCCAGCTTTGATACTCGCATTGGCGTGCGCGCCCTGCTGACGGTAACGCGCGGCAACCAGCCCGTGCCGTTTGGCGCGGTGGTCCGCGAAACGCAAAGCGGGGTCACCAGCATGGTGGGGGATGACGGGCAAATTTACCTGAGCGGGCTGCCGCTGGAGGGCGAGCTGCTGATCCAGTGGGGCGACGGGGCGCAGTCTCAGTGTCGCGCGCCTTACAGCTTGCCTGAAAAGAGCCTGCAACAGGCAATCACAATGAAGGGGATTCGCTGTGAATAAAACCCACATCTTAGGCTTGTCGCTTCTGGCGCTACTGCCTGCGGCAAACGCATTCGCCACCGTGTGCGTCAATGAAAAAGGCGTGCCGACGGAGGTGCATTACGACCTGACGGACAAATTCAATAGCTCGAATAACCAGATTGGACAGGTCGTGACGCTCAGCGAGAAGTCGCAGTGGGTAGGGGTCAATGCCGTCTGCCCGAAGGGCACGGTCGGGAATACCACCAAGCGTAGCTATGTGACCGATTATCAGGTTACGGGAACGAGCGATGGCTATCAGTATCTGAAGCTGAACGACTATCTGGACGGAGCCATGAAAATCACGGACAGCTATGCTGGCGTGTTTTATCCGCCAAAAAACTATATCCAGATGGGGAGCCATCCTAACGTCTCCAAAAACAGACCGTTTGGCGTTCAGGACTCCAGCCTTGTCTTCCGCCTTAAGGTAACCCGACGTTTTATTAATATGGTCGTGATCCCGCGCGCCACCATGTTCCGCGTTTACGTCACCACCACCTCCTCGGATCCGCTCACCACGCCGGTCTATACCATCAGCTACAGCGGTACCATTCAGGTGCCGCAAAGCTGCGCTATCAACGCCGGGAACGTGGTGGAGTTTGATTTCGGCGACATTGGTGCCTCCTTGTTCAGCAAGGCTGGCGTAGGTAACAAACCGGAGGGCGTCTCATCGCAAAGCAAAACCATTGCGATCAAATGCACCAACGTCGAGGCGAACGCCATGCTGACGATGCGCGTAGAGGCGGAGAAAGTCTCTGATAATGTGCTGGTGTCGGATAACCCGGACGTCGGGTTCATCATTGCCAACGAGAGCGGTGCGCCGCTAACGCCTAACAACCTGACAAGCAAAATTCCGTTCCGCCTCGACGACAGCGCGCAGGCAAAGGTGGGGATCCGCGTCTGGCCGGTGAGCGTGACGGGCAACAAGCCAGCGGAAGGGCGTTTCACCTCGCGCGGGTATTTGCGCGTGGATTACGACTAAGGAGCCGATATGCGAAACGGGATCCGTTTTCTCACCGTGGCGCTCTTTGCGCTTTGCACACAGGCTCAGGCGGACACCGCGTTGGGTGAAATTAACATTCGGCTCTACGGCAATATTGTCGATTTTACCTGCGTTGTGGAAGGCAGCGACAGCGACAAGACCGTCACGCTGGGCACCTGGCCCACGAAACAGCTCAGCACCACCGGGAGCCGCACGCAGCCCATGCCGTTTACGCTGAAGCTGACTGGCTGTCCGCCAGGCGCCGCGTCGATTACGTTTTCGGGCAAAGCCGACGGGAGCAATAACGGTTTGCTGGCGCTGAACGACGCCAGTACAGCGAGCCGTGTCGCGGTAGAGATCAGGGATGCGGATAAAACGCGTCTGGCTCTCCAGCAGGCCAGCCAGCCGGTCTCGGTTGATGCGCAGGGGAATGCAACATTGTCGTTTTATGCCAATTATATTGCCACTGCAGATAACCCTCAGCCCGGACGAGCCGATGCGGATGCCACCTTTATGATTAACTATAATTAGCACTGACCGCACTCCCTGCAGCTCAGATAAGCTGCAGGGAGTGAATTCAGGTTAAAGCAGCTCGTGCGCTTTGGCGTAATCAATTAATTCCACGATGCTTTGCACGCCCAGCTTGGAATAAATATTGGATTTATGCGCGCTAATGGTTTTGTTGCTTAATAGTAGCTGTTCAGCAATTTCCTTATTGGATAATCCATTCGCCAGATAGCGTAATACCGTGACCTCGCGATTTGATAATGGCATATCGACTGCCATCCCTTTCCCTGAACCCAAATGGTTTATAAAGTTCAGCGTTTCCGATGGGAAAAAGGAATAGCCCATCAGGATCATTTCTACGGCGTTGTAGATCTCACCCAAATCTTTTCGTTTACTGACGAAGCCATTTGCCCCGGCGCGAATGGCGCGACCTGCGTAAAATAACTCTGATTTAGATGAGAGGAACAGAACCTTAATGTCTTTGTTTAAGTTTCTGATTCTCTTAAGTAAAGCGAAAGCATCCGTGCCCGTGAGTTCAATGTCAAGGATCACCAGATCGATAGGGTGATTACGGATACAGTCAAGGACTTCATGGCTATCGCCAGACTTGAGCTTGACTGTGATATTCTTATTTTTCTGTAGCAGGACTTCTATCGACATTCTGACGATAGGATGTTCGTCCATAATGATAACGGATGCCGGTTTCATTTTTAATGCCTCAGATTGTTAAAAGCGTTATGCAGAGTTTGGTAAAACTCTCGAAATGCCGGAAGGATATAATGTGCAGATCCCTATACCGTAGTATTTCCCTGGAAAGAGCGAAAGCATCCTTGTTTACGTAATGAAAAGAACTATGCCTCAGCGCGGTCATCTCATTTGGCTGGTGTTGGCAAAAAGGTTTTTCTTATTCAGATTTGGTACGCTTCTTATTATACAGGGTAAGTTTTTTCCGAAAACCCTGTAAATTAATCACAGGATATTGGTTTGTATTATCTTCTGGATCTGAATCGCTATTTTTTTAAATTTAGCGGAAATATCCTGTTATCCCATTTACCGCATATTTTCATCTTTATGTAATAACAAAAAATAACAGATATCTCTGTATGTTGATCAATTGTTAACAAAAATACGCATCATTTTGGGGGACTCGCCCGGTCTGATGAGGTGAACAATTGCCCTCGCAGGCCGTCAGACCTTCATCTGAAAGGGTGAAGGTTGACCTTCAGCTCCGCAACTCCTGCACAGGAGAACATGCTATCTGCTTCGCTTTTCACTCCAGGGCGCAGTCGCTAAGCTGCTTGTTTTTACATCATTATCATCTTGTTAACGCTGTCTGCATTCACTTAACGGATGGAGGAAAGTGCTGCCGTTCGTTCAATTTGTGGCATATCACAAGGTTCTCGCCCATAAATTAGGAATAGTTATAATTTCGACTTTATTGTTAAAAATTAACATTTTTGAAACGCGAATGGTAAGTAAATTCTTAAAGCGCTTTAGGAAATAAGGGGTTAGGACGTGAGTGAAAACGTGCAGTCTGAGAGGTTATTAAGAAGATGCAACAATTCCTGTCGATGACTCAGCCCCAGCTTCACCAGGATGCAGCTAAGACGATAGATAATGCGGCTATACGGACGATTCTGCATAAGGGCAATCTGACGTAACGTCTTGCCCCGGGAAAGTTCCTGCAGGATCGGCCATTCATTGCGGTTGAACCAGTCTTTGTCGGAGCCCTGTGGCGGGCGGGCATCCAGCAGGCTGTGCTGGAGTGCCGCGGCGTTCAGCTGGCGCTCGAGCACATGAAAGGGACCTGCCGCTTTGCAGAAAAGGCGGGTGTCGTAATTATCGGCCCGGACTAACAGCCAGGGCGTCAGGAACGGAGGAAACAGGCTATGCCTTCTCAACTGATCCAGTTTCTCCAGAAGCCCCGTTGACCGGCTTTCAATATCCACGACCAGACGGGCGGAGGGCCATTGCGTCTGTGCGACAAGGGCGTCGTCCAGCGTGGCGAAATCGCAGCAGCTGCTCAGGGGAAACTGCCCGTTGAGAAAACCGGTGCGCAGGAAATGATCCTCAGTCACCAGGAGAATAAACGGGGCGTCTGTTTTGCGGGGCTGGCTGATGGACTGGCTCAAAAATTCGAGCCGGTCGAAAAAGGGGGGAGCAAAAGGTGAGCGCGTAAATCCCAGTGCATCACTTCCTGTACGCCGCCGCCGGTAACGGCGCACTGTCATTCGCATGGCCTCCCTCCTGGAAATGGCGTTTTAATCCTCCGGCCATGTCCAGGACGGCCAGTAATATCCCTGGCCGAAGTCTGCGCCTGCCTGCAGTGCCCAGGTACGATCGCGTTCAGTCTCAATACCTTCGATAAGCACTTTCCCGGCAAGCTGAAAGCAAAGGGAAACCAGTTGCCTCAGCGCAGGGGTGTCGCGTAAACGCCAGAATGCTTCCTTATCTATTTTGATGCCGCTTAACGGAAGTCGACAGGATAAAAACGACTGCACTAAGACATCATCAATGTCATCCAGCCAGATAGCGTGCCCCTGTCTGCTCAGCTGCTGCAGATTCTGAACCACGCGCTGCTTCTGCGCGACGGACAGCGCCAAAAAAGCCGCAAGGTCGACAAACTCAATATTGAGCGGCACGTAGGGGAGTCTGATGAGCCGCTGGAAGGACGCAGGCTCTGTCAGGACGGTTATCGGCAGATTAATAAAAAGGTTATGACCGTGCGGCGTATTTTTTAACGCAGCAAGCTGCGCCTCAAGCAGCGTTAGCGACCAGCCAGCGGACCGATCGCAAAAAAAATCCTCACTGTGCCGCGTATCGGCCAGGACGCTAAGGACCTCGACGCCAACCTGACGCAAAGAGGCGAGGGCGACGATAGGCTCAAGCTTAATGCCGACGATGTCCTGAGAGAGGTACTGTAACCGGGGGGGCGTATCGATCAGGTTTTGCGCTGTCACTCCATTGTCCTGTTGTCTGTCAGCCTCCAGGCGGCCGGGATACTTGGCTCTAGTGTGACGAGCTGACGTTCAGGAAAACAGCAGGCGTTACTTAAATGCAACTAAGCCTTTTCGCAGCGCTAAATTTTACGGTAAAACAGGGAGGAATGTTGAGAAAATAGCCGTATTTACAATCGGCTAGCGGTAATTGGCCCTGAAAACGGAAAAGGCATTGACTCACCTGCCATTGACCGTATAATTCTTCGCGTTTCACCGCCGCGAAGTACACGCTTCTCAGTGCGCCCTTAGCTCAGTTGGATAGAGCAACGGCCTTCTAAGCCGTAGGTCGTAGGTTCGAATCCTACAGGGCGTGCCATTTCATTTCATAGAGTTACGCCTCACTCACATCCTCCTGATTTCCGTTGTGGGACATATTTGGGACATCGACCCTAAAATTTATCGGTCATGAAGGACATTTATGTGGTATCTACTCGCAATTTCGCTTGCCGCACTTTCCCTTAATAAAAGCCTGGCTTACCTGCTGCTGGGATTAACGGCATTTCTCGGCTGGAAACAGAGCATTCTTGACGCCCCGGCGCTGCTGGTTATTGCGTCAATCGTTATTGGCTGGTCTGTTGTTGAATGGCTACGTAATAAGGATGATAAATATACTTATCTGATTGAAGGCCTGTGTGTGATCATCGCCGTTGCCCTGGTTATGCATGTGCTCCCGGGCTTCCATAATCCCAAAGTGCTGGATGCTGTCGTCGTTGGTCCGCAAAGCATACCGTTCAGTATGTACTTTAATATGGACAAGGCGGTGGTGCCGTTCTTTTTAATTACGTGCATGCCAACGCTATTCGTAGCAAAACCCCTCTATAAAATGGGCAAGCTCGGCTGGGTAATATTGGTACTTGCGGTACCCGCGCTGTTACTTCTGGCTGTGGCGTTGGGCGGGCTGAGAATTGAGCCACATGCGCCAGAATGGTTCGCGCAATTTGCCCTTGCGAATATTTTCTTCGTCTCTTTGGCCGAGGAAGCCCTGTTCAGAGGCTACCTGCAGCAGCGCTTGTCCCGGATCGTTCATCCTGTTGTCGCGTTGTTGATGGCCTCAGTCCTCTTTGGGCTGATGCATTATAGCGGCGGTTTACTGCTGATTATTTTTGCCAGCCTCTCCGGCATTATTTACGGCCTGGCGTGGATGTGGAGCGGCAGGCTCTGGGTTGCAACGTTATTCCATTTTGGGCTGAACTGCGTGCATTTATTGTTCTTCACCTATCCTGTGTATGCCCCTCATGCGGCTATGTGATGCTTTTTAAATGAGTAGCCTAATAAATTTAGCTACCTCCGGATAAGCATAAAAAGCCCCCGCAATATCGGGGCTTTTTTATATCTGCCGGGCGCGAATAACAGTTTTACCTTCGCGCTATAATGAATAGAAGGCTAATGAATTTCGTTGTTGGCAGGCTTAAGGTTTTCTTAATCTAGAAATTATCTCGCATTAAAATTTGGATTTTTATTATTACAAAATCGGCTAAAAAGAAATTTTACACTTTTACGCGTAAACTGGATTGATACTAATTATCATTAGCGTTGTTGTATGCTTTAATCCTGTCCCACAAAGCTATGAGTGGTTACTCCCGTTGGTCTATTAAGGATATGTTCATGAATTCTCGCCTGCTGTCCTGCTTCTCGCTTGCCTTGTTGTCATCATCCCTTTTCCTTTCCACACAGTCGGTTGCCGCCGATAACAACGACGGTATCGTTATTTATAACGCGCAGCATGAAAACCTGGTGAAGTCGTGGGTTGACGGTTTTACCAAAGAAACCGGGATTAAAGTCACTTTGCGTAATGGTGATGACAGCGAGCTGGGTAACCAGCTGGTGCAGGAAGGCAGCGCATCGCCGGCAGACGTGTTCCTGACGGAAAACTCGCCGTCCATGGTGCTGGTGGATAACGCCAACCTGTTTGCCCCGCTGGATTCAGACACCCTGAAGCAGGTACCGGCAGAGTATCGTCCGGCGCATGGCCGCTGGATCGGCATTGCTTCCCGCAGCACGGTGTTCGTCTATAACCCGGCGAAACTGAGCGAACAGCAGCTGCCTAAATCGCTGATGGATCTGGCGAAACCCGAGTGGAAAGGCCGCTGGGCGGCATCACCGTCAGGCGCGGATTTCCAGGCCATCGTGAGCGCGATGCTGGCCCTGAAAGGCGAAAAAGCCACTCTGGAATGGCTCAAGGCGATGAAAGCCAACTTCGTTGCCTATAAAGGTAACAGCACCGTGATGAAAGCGGTCAATGCGGGTCAGATTGATGGCGGGGTGATTTATCACTACTACCGCTTTGTCGATCAGTCCAAAACCGGTGAAAACAGCAAAAACACCCAGCTCTACTACTTCAAACACCAGGACCCGGGCGCGTTCGTAAGCCTTTCTGGCGGTGGCGTGCTGGCGTCCAGCAAACACAAAGCGCAGGCGCAGGCCTTCATCAAATACATTACCGGCAAAGAAGGTCAGGAAAGTCTGCGTACCAACAACGCCTTTGAATACGCCGTGGGTGTGAACGCGGCCTCTAACCCGAAACTGGTTCCGCTGAAAGATCTTGATGCGCCGAAAGTTGAACCTTCAACGCTCAACAGTAAGAAAGTTATCGAGCTGATGACGCAAGCCGGTCTGCTGTGATCCTGAGAGTGAAGTGAACGTCTTATGTCTGGTCTGAGTCTCGACATCGGAAAAAACAGAGTGCAGGAGCCTGCCCGCAGGCGTCCTGCACTGCCGATGGTTGCGTTAGCTGTCTTGTTTTCATTACTGGCGCTTCTGCCTTTGGGTTTTATCATTGCCATTGGCATTGAGACGGGCTGGGAAACGATAAAGGCGCTGGTGTTTCGCCCGCGTGTGGCTGAGCTGCTCAGCAACACGCTGTGGCTGACGGCTTTAGCGGTTCCGCTGTGTATCGTGACGGGCGTGGCGATAGCCTGGCTCACAGAGCGCACGCAGCTTGCCGGTCGTGGAATTTGGTCCGCGCTGGCGGTCGCCCCGCTGGCGATCCCCGCGTTTGTGCAAAGTTATGCCTGGGTGAGCGTTGTTCCGTCCATGCACGGGCTCTCCGCGGGCGTGTTTCTCTCCGTTCTGGCCTACTATCCCTTTATCTACATGCCGGTTGCGGCGGTGCTGCGCCGCCTTGACCCGACGCTCGAAGATGTCGCCGCGTCGCTCGGCACCCCGCCGTGGAAGGTCTTTTTCCGCGTGGTGCTACCCCAGCTCAAGCTGGCTATCTGCGGCGGCGCGCTGCTGGTGGCGCTGCACCTGCTGGCGGAATATGGTCTGTACGTGATGATCCGCTTTGATACCTTCACCACGGCCATTTATGACCAGTTTCAGTCTACCTTCAGCGGCCCGGCAGCAAACATGCTGGCGGGCGTGCTGGCTTTGTGCTGCCTCGCTATCCTGGTGCTGGAAGGCGTGACGCGTGGAAAAGCACGCTACGCGCGCATTGGCGCCGGGGCTGCGCGCGAGCAGAAACGCTGGCCGCTGAAGCCTGCGGCTGCCGCGCTGGGGCAGCTGTTTTTCATGGTGCTGATCGTCCTGGCGCTGGGCGTGCCGTTAGCTGTTCTGTGTCGCTGGATTTGGCTCGGTGGGGTGGAAAACTGGATGAGCGCCGATCTCTGGCACTCGCTGCGCCAGACGCTGATGCTCGGCGTGGGCGGCGCGCTGCTGACGACGACGTGCGTGATCCCCATTGCGTGGCTCGGTATCCGCTACCCGCACCGTATCTTCCGGATGCTGGAAGGGTGCATCTATATCACCAGTTCGCTGCCGGGCATTGTCACGGCGCTGGCGCTGGTCACCGTCACCATTCATTACGCCCGTCCCATTTACCAGACGGAAATTACCCTGTTCCTTGCCTACCTGCTGATGTTTATGCCCCGTGCGCTCATCAACCTGCGGGCGGGGATTGCGCAGGCGCCGGTTGAGCTGGAAAACGTGGCGCGCAGCCTTGGCAGCACGCCCGCGAAGGCGCTCTGGAGCGTCACGATGCGGCTGGCCGCGCCGGGTGCGGCGGCGGGGGCCGCGCTGGTGTTCCTCGGCGTCAGCAACGAGTTGACTGCCACGCTGTTACTCTCTCCCCTGGGCACGCGCACGCTCTCTACCGGATTCTGGGCGCTGACCAGCGAAATTGACTATGTCGCCGCCGCGCCTTACGCGATGCTGATGATCCTGATTTCCCTCCCGCTGACCGCCATTCTCTATATGCAGTCGAAGAAAATTGCAGGGCTATGACATGCTTGAATTAACCGCCATTTCTAAATCATTTGCTGATGTGCAGGTGCTCGACAGCTTAAACCTGAGCGTTGCGCCGGGGAGCAGAACGGCCATTGTCGGGCCGTCGGGGTCAGGTAAAACCACGCTGCTGCGTATTCTTGCCGGGTTTGAGACGCCCGACACCGGTCGTATTGTTATGCAGGGGAGAACCCTGTTTGATGAAAACCGTTTTGTCCCTGCCCACCAGCGCGGGATCGGTTTTGTGCCGCAGGAGGGCGCGCTGTTCCCCCACCTCAACGTGGCAGACAACATTGCCTGGGGGCTGGACGGGACCCGCCACGAAAAACGCCAGCGCGTTGAGGCGCTGATGGAGATGGTTTCGCTGGACAGGCAGCTCGCCACGCACTGGCCTCACGAGATTTCCGGCGGACAGCAGCAGCGCGTGGCCCTTGCCCGTGCGCTGGCCCAGCGTCCTTCACTGATGCTGCTGGATGAACCGTTCTCGGCGCTGGATACTGGCCTGCGCGCCATGACGCGTAAGGCCACGGCCGATCTGCTGGCCGAAGCGGGCGTGGCCTCGATTCTGGTTACTCACGATCAGAACGAAGCGCTCTCCTTTGCCACTCAGGTTGCCGTCATGCGTTCCGGACGCTTCACGCAGGTCGGGACGCCTTATGAGGTTTACACCCGTCCCGTTGACGAAGAGACGGCGCTGTTTCTTGGTGATGCGCTGATCCTGCCTGCGCAGCTCACCGCGGGCTACGCCCTCTGCGCGCTGGGTAAGGTGCCCACAGACAACCCGCTGGCGACAGGGCAGGGCAGAGTGATGCTGCGCCCGGAGCAGCTGAGCGTGACGGCATGCGCCTCACATGAAAGCCCGATCTCCATTCTTGATGTGGATTTTACCGGTCACCTGTCGACGCTCACCCTTGGGCTTACCGGACAGCCGCAGCCCGTCACCCTCAAGACCGTCAGCCAGCCAGGATGGAACCCGGGCACGGCGGTTCGCATTGATATTGCTGGCACCGCGCGTGTATTCGACTATTCTTAATATTCATTAATAATTTCATGCAATGGACTGTTATAAAAGAATTTTCCAGAATATATGGCATTTCCTGAGATTCTCTACCATGCTCATAAAACCTCACCATCATGTGTGAGGTTTTTCGTAGTTGCTGATTAATCTCAAGGAAAAAGGTTATGAAAAAGACGACTGCTATTTTGTTGGGAACGGCGTTACTGTTTACGACCAATGCTTTTGCTGCCCAACTGCTGACTAAAAATGAGTTCAAGAAAGTCGAGTCTCAGTATCAAAAAATCGGTACGGTAAGCACCTCAAATGAAGTATCGGTTGATGATGCAAAAAAAGAACTGATTGAGAAAGCCGATAAGCAAGGCGCGGATGTTCTGGTGCTCACCTCAGGGAACACCAACAATAAAATTCACGGTACGGCTAATATCTACAAGAAAAAATAACGTCACTGCAGCCACCCCATTTTGGGGTGGTTGTTCCTCATCCTGTCTCCCCACCTCTTCCTGTTGTTCGCGGTTACGCTTGCTAACGCACGGATAATGCGTATAGTTCTCATTTGCATTGCTATCAATACATTCTAAGGCCTGACAACGGGCTATTTTTGCGCGCACTTTCAAATGAGTTAACGATGAACAACACCAGAATACACAAAACGCTGCTGGCGCTCGCCGTTGGCGCGGTAACGCATTCCGCCTTCGCGGCGGACGATCAAAAAGAAGATACCCTCGTTGTGCACTCTGCACCGGTCAGCGATTTCAAACCCGGTGGGGACCAGCTGGTACCGGCCTTCCTTGACGGACAGGTGGCGAACGGCGGGCGTATGGGGATGCTCGGTCAGCAGAACGCCATGGACGTGCCGTTCAACATCATCAGCTATACCTCGAAGCTGGTGGAAGATCAGCAGGCGAAAACCATTGCTGATGTGGTCGCCAACGACGCGGGCGTACAGTTCGTTCAGGGGTACGGCAACAGCGCGGAAACCTACCGCATCCGTGGCCTGAAGTTCGACGGCGACGACATGACCTTTGGCGGACTGTCCGGCGTGCTGCCGCGTCAGGTGGTGGATACGCAGATGGTTGAGCGCATTGAGATCTTCAAAGGGGCAAACGCCCTGATGAACGGCGCGGCGAGCTCGGGCGTGGGCGGGATGATCAACCTTGAGCCAATACACGCGGGCGAACTCCCGCAGGCGAAAGTGGGCCTGGACTACACCTCCGATTCTCAGATTGGCACCACGCTGGATGCGGGCCGTCGCTACGGCGACAGCGACCAGTTTGGCGCGCGGGTGAACCTGGTCCACCGCGAAGGGGAAACCGGCATACCGAACGACCGCCGCCGCACCACGCTGCTCTCCACCGGTCTGGATTACAAAGGCGACCGTTTCCGCACCTCGCTGGATCTGGGTTATCAGAAGAAAACCTTCCACGGCAGCCCGACCAGCGTCAATATTTCGGCGGTGGATTTCGTGCCCGAGCCGCCGAAAAACGATCGCAACTTCTCGCAGAAGTGGGCCTACAGCAACATCGAAAACGAATTTGGGATGTGGCGCAGCGAGTACGACATCACCGACGGCTGGACCGCCTATACCGGCCTGGGCGCGCAGCACGCGCACGAGGAGGGGATCTACAGCGCGCCGAAGCTGCTGGATAAAAGCGGTAACGCAACGGTCAGCCGCCTTGATACCAACCGCATCAGTGATTCCGTCAGCGGCATGGCGGGCATTCGCGGCAATTTCAATACCGGCTTCGTCTCGCACAAGGTCAACGTTGGCTATTCGGCGATGACCAAAAATGAAAAGATCGCGTGGAAAATGTCGGCGGCGAAGGATAACCCGACCACCAACATCTACCACAACACCGGCGTGGATATGCCGGACAGCACCAACCTCAACGGCTCAGGCGGGAAGTACAGCGATCCGCTGACCAGCGGGCGCACCCGCACCCAGGGCTGGCTGTTGAGCGATACCCTGGGCGTGCTGGATGACAAACTGCTGTTCACCGCTGGCGCGCGCCATCAGAAGGTGGTCATTCGCGGGTATAACAAAGTTACCGGTGCGGAAAACGCGGCAGACGGCTTCGACGGCAGCCGCTGGATGCCAACCTACGGCGTGGTTTACAAACCGTGGGAAGAAATTTCCCTTTACGCCAACCACACCGAAGCGCTGCAGCCGGGCAAAACCGCGCCTAACACCGCCACCAACTACGGCCAGAGCACCGGTATCGTTCACTCTAAGCAGAACGAAGTGGGCGTGAAGGCGGACTTTGGCCGCGTGGGCGGATCGCTTGCGCTGTTTGAGATCAAGATGCCGTCGGCGATCCTCGACAGCAACAATCACTACGGCCTGGACGCCGAGCAGCGTAACCGCGGCGTGGAGCTGAACGTCTTCGGCGAGCCGATGCTCGGGATGCGCCTCAACGCCAGCGCCACCTGGCTGCAGGCGGAGCTGACCAAAACCAAAAACGGCGTAAATCAGGGCAACGATGCCATTGGTGTCCCGAACTTCTACGCCGTGCTGGGGGCAGAGTATGACATCAAGCCGATTGATGGCCTGACGGCGACCGCCCGCGTCAACCACTCTGGCGCGCAGTACGCCGATCTTGCCAACACCAAAAAGATCGACAGCTACACCACGCTGGATCTGGGGATGCGCTATCGCTTCGCGGTGAACCACAATGCAAACCAGATGACGGTGCGCGCGGGCATCGACAACGTGACCAATGAAAACTACTGGGCCAGCGTGGACGATTCCGGCACCTACATCACGCAGGGCGAGCCGCGTACCTTTAAGGTCTCGGTTGGCTACGAGTTCTAAGCGTTCCACCTCGTTATCCGGGGCAGGGACGCCCCACACCTCCGCCGTTGTGTTATAAAATTGTAATAAAAGCTTCTTAGACTGGTCGCCGACTCCTTACCTCTTGGCCAATGACAGGAAGCCGCTATGGGCAGACCCCTCAAATCCGTTTTTAAAAAAGAACATCGCGACGACATCGCTAACCGCAGCGCGAACCCGGTATTCTCCGAGGTGGCAGAGGTGTTCCTCTCCCGCCGTCGTTTTCTCCAGATGGGCGCCGTGGCGGGCGCTGCCGTTTCATTCCCCTTTCTGATCAAACCCGAAAATGCGATTGCCGCGGTATCAAAGCCTTCTGCACTGGCAAAAGCGGTTTCCCTGGGCTTTACCAGCATCGACGTCTCCACGGAAGATACGGTGAGGGTGCCGGAAGGCTATATTGCCCGCCCGTTTTATCGCTGGGGGGATCCGACGGGGATCAAAAACAACATGCCGGCCTTTAAGCCGGACGCCAGCAACACCGCGGATGAACAGGCCGTGCAGGCGGGCATGCACCACGACGGCATGGCGTGGTTTAGCCTGCCGCAGGGAGAGCAAAACCCGGAGCATGGCCTGCTGGCAATGAACCATGAATACATCGACAACGGGATGCTGTTTATCGACGGTACGGCGAACTGGAGCCTCGACAAGGCCCGCAAGGGGCAGAACGCGATGGGCGTGTCGGTGGTGGAAGTGAAAAAATCGGGCAGCGACTGGCAGGTGGTTCGCCCGTCTTCGTATGCCCGCCGCATTACCGTCAATACGCCGATGCAGCTTACCGGCCCGGCGCGGCATCAGGACTTAATGAAAACCGCCGCCGACCCGCAGGGGGAGCGCGTGCTGGGCACCATGCAGAACTGCGCCAACGGCCATACGCCATGGGGCACCTATCTCACCTGCGAGGAGAACTGGTCGGATATTTTTGTCAAAAAAACCGATCTCAACCCGCTGGAAAAACGCTACGGGATCAGCGACAGCGATGAATCCTACCGCTGGAACGAGGTGGACGAGCGATTTAGCGTTGATAAAACCCCTAACGAACCTAACCGCTTCGGCTGGGTCGTGGAGATCGATCCCTACAACCCGACCTCCACGCCACGCAAGCACACCGCCCTGGGCCGCTTCAAGCATGAGGGGGCGGCCGTCACGCTTGCCGCCGATAGCCGCGTGGTGGTCTATATGGGGGACGACCAGAAGTTCGAGTACATCTATAAGTTTGTCTCGGACAAAAAATACGATCCCGCGAACCGTGAAGCCAATATGCAGCTGCTGACGTCCGGCACGCTGTACGTTGCCCGCTTCAACGAAGACGGGAGCGGCGACTGGCTGCCGCTGATCTTCGGGCAAAATGGCCTGGATAAGAGCAACGGATTTGAAAACCAGGGCGATCTGCTGATTAAAACCCGCCTGGCGGCAGACGCCGTGGGGGCAACGAAGATGGACCGCCCCGAGTGGATAGCGGTCGACCCGCACGCCAGCGGCAGCGTCTACTGTACGCTCACCAACAACAGCGATCGCGGGAAGGAGGGTAAGGCACCGGTTGATGCCGCCAACCCGCGCGCTAATAACGTGTTTGGTCATATTATGCACTGGCACGAAGAGGGGGCCGATCCTGCTGCCGCTCGCTTTAAGTGGGATATTCTGGTGATGGGCGGGCGGACCGACAGCGACGATCCGAAGGCTAAAGGTTCCATGCAGGGGGCGGCCTTCGGCAGCCCCGATGGCCTGTCGTTCGATCATCAGGGCGTGCTGTGGATCCAGACCGACGTCTCTTCCAGCACCATCAATAAGAAAGCCTACGAGGGGATGGGCAATAACCAGATGGTGGCCACCATTCCGGGCACCAACGAGTACCGTCGTTTCCTGACCGGACCGCGCGGGTGTGAAATTACCGGGATTGCGTTTACGCCGGATAACCGGACGCTGTTCATCAACATTCAGCATCCGGGGGAGGGCGGGGATGATATCACCGACCCTGCTAACCCTCGCGCTGTTTCCAACTGGCCAGACGTGAACCCGAACGGACGCCCGCGTTCCTCAACGGTGGTCATCGTCAAAGCGGACGGCGGGATCATCGGCTCATAACCTTGCATCGCCGGGGGCATGCCGTGCCCCCGGCGTTAAACTTGCTACCGCCAGCATGAAGTGTTAAAACGTGCCCCTTCTAAAAAAGAGACAGGGGTAGGACGTGAAAGACGCGTCATCCGCTTCAGGCCATGGTAGCGCTGAAGCCTCGTCGGATCAGAATCCGACGCTGCAACGTGGTTTGCAAAATCGACATATTCAGTTAATTGCCCTTGGCGGCGCAATCGGTACCGGGCTCTTTCTCGGCATCGGCCCCGCTATTCAGATGGCCGGTCCGGCGGTGCTGCTGGGTTACGGTATCGCCGGGATTATCGCCTTCCTGATCATGCGCCAGCTTGGCGAGATGGTCGTTGAAGAGCCGGTGTCAGGCTCCTTCGCGCATTTTGCCTATAAATACTGGGGCCCGTTCGCAGGCTTCCTCTCCGGCTGGAACTACTGGGTGATGTTCGTGCTGGTCGGGATGGCGGAGCTGACCGCCGCAGGCATCTATATGCAGTACTGGCTGCCGGATGTCCCGACGTGGATCTGGGCGGCGGCCTTCTTCATCATTATCAACGCCGTTAACCTCGTCAACGTGCGCCTGTATGGTGAAACCGAGTTCTGGTTTGCGCTGATCAAGGTGCTGGCAATTATCGGCATGATCGGCTTTGGCCTGTGGCTGCTGTTCTCCGGCCATGGCGGCGAGCGGGCCACGATCGACAACCTGTGGCAGCACGGCGGCTTCCTGGCGACCGGCTGGAAAGGGCTCATCCTCTCGTTGGCGGTGATTATGTTCTCCTTCGGCGGGCTAGAGCTGATTGGCATCACCGCCGCGGAAGCGCGCGACCCGCATAAAAGCATTCCGAAAGCGGTTAACCAGGTGGTGTACCGTATCCTGCTGTTCTATATCGGCTCGCTGGTGGTGCTGCTGGCGCTCTACCCGTGGGTGGAAGTGAAGTCAGACAGCAGCCCGTTCGTGATGATTTTCCACGATCTGAACAGCAACGTGGTGGCTTCTGCGCTGAACTTCGTCATTCTGGTGGCGTCGCTGTCGGTCTATAACAGCGGCGTTTACTCCAACAGCCGCATGCTGTTTGGTCTCTCCGTGCAGGGTAACGCGCCGAAATTCCTCACCCGCGTCAGCCGTCGCGGCGTGCCGGTGAACTCGCTGTTCCTTTCCGGGGCGATTACCTCGCTGGTGGTGCTGATCAACTATCTGCTGCCGAAAGAGGCCTTCGGCCTGCTGATGGCGCTGGTTGTCGCTACGCTGCTGCTGAACTGGATCATGATCTGCCTCGCGCACCTGCGATTCCGCGCCGCGATGCGCCGCAAGGGGCGCGAAACGCAGTTCAAGGCGCTGCTTTACCCGGCGGGGAACTACCTCTGTATCGCGTTCCTGGCGTTGATTCTGGTGCTGATGTGCACCATGGATGAGATGCGCCTCTCGGCGATGCTGCTGCCGGTGTGGGTGGTGTTCCTGTTTATCGCGTTTAAGCTCTCACGTAAAAAGTAGCCCGTTTTTCTCCCTCTCCCTGTGGGAGAGGGCCGGAGTGAGGGCAACAGACCGCACCAAACCAGACCGCACCTGCCTTCACGCCCGGTGGCGCTGCGCTTACCGGGCCTACAAAACACTGCTTCATCTTTATCGTGACCCCCCTCCCAAATCTGTTTCGATCCACAGGATCTTTATTTTGTAATCGATTACTTTTCATTTGAATTATTTTGTAATCGATTACTTTTTCCGGGTGAGGCTTATTATGGTGTCAACTGAAAGTAGTGAAAAGGCGATAGCGCAGCATCGGCTGCTGGTGCCGCGGCTGTCGCTGATGATGTTTCTGCAGTTTTTTATCTGGGGTAGCTGGTCGGTTACGCTAGGCCTGGTGATGACCCAGCACAACATGTCTCTGCTGATTGGCGATGCGTTCTCCGCCGGGCCTATCGCCTCCATTCTCTCGCCGTTCGTGCTCGGCATGCTGGTGGACCGCTTCTTCGCCTCGCAGAAGGTGATGGCGGTGATGCACCTGGCGGGCGCGGCGATCCTCTGGTTCGTGCCGGGGGCGCTGATTGCCGAGAACGGCGCGCTGCTGATTGGCCTGCTGTTTGGCTACACGCTCTGCTACATGCCGACGCTGGCGCTGACCAACAACATCGCGTTTCACAGCCTGGCAAACGTGGATAAAACCTTCCCGGTGGTGCGCGTGTTCGGCACCATCGGCTGGATCGCGGCGGGCATTTTCATCGGCGTCACCGGCGTGGCGTCCAGCGTTACCATCTTCCAGGTGGCGGCGGCCAGCTCCCTGCTGCTGGCGCTTTACAGCCTGACGCTGCCGCACACGCCTGCTCCGGCGAAAGGCCTGCCGGTGAAGGTGCGCGATCTTTTCTGCGCGGATGCCTTTGCGCTGCTCAAAACCCGCCACTTTTTCGTCTTCTCCGTCTGCGCGATGCTGATCTCCGTCCCGCTCGGCACCTATTACGCCTACACCGCCTCGTATCTGGCGGATGCGGGAATTGCCGACGTCAGCACCGCCATGTCCTTCGGGCAGATGTCCGAGATCGTCTTCATGCTGGTTATTCCGCTGCTGTTCCGCCGTCTGGGCGTGAAGGTCATGCTGTTGATCGGCATGCTGGCGTGGTTTGTGCGTTACGCCATGTTCGCGCTGGGCGTCAGCGAGGAGGGGCGCATTCTGCTGTATCTCGGCATCCTGCTGCACGGCGTCTGCTACGATTTCTTCTTTGTCGTCGGCTTTATTTACACCGACCGCGTGGCGGGCGAAAAGGTGAAAGGCCAGGCCCAGAGCATGATCGTGATGTTCACCTACGGCATCGGCATGCTGCTCGGCTCGCAGATTTCCGGCGCGCTCTATAACCGCCTGGTGGCAGGGCAGACCGTGCCGCAGGCGTGGGTGACATTCTGGTGGATCCCGGCGGTGGCTGCCGCGGCGATCGCGCTGATTTTCCTTCTCACGTTTAAGTATGACGATGACAAGGCGTAATGTTCAGGAGGTGGTATGAGGACGATAAAAGGACCCGGCATTTTTCTCTCGCAGTTTATCGGCGAGGAAGCACCGTTCAACACGCTCGACGGGCTTGCAGGGTGGGCGGCTTCAAAGGGCTATAAAGCGGTGCAGATCCCCTGCAACCATCCGCATATTTTTGACGTCGAGAAAGCGGCTGAGAGCCAGGCCTACTGCGATGACATCACCGCTAAGCTGGCCGCGCACGGGCTGGTTATCAGCGAACTGTCGACCCATCTGGAAGGGCAGCTTGTCGCGGTAAACCCGATTTACAGTGACGCGTTTGATCACTTCGCGCCCACGTCCGTGCGCGGTAACGATGCGGCGCGCCGGGCGTGGGCCACGGAGAAGCTGAAACAGGGGGCGGTCGCCTCGGCCAGATTAGGCCTGAAAGCGCACGCCACCTTCTCCGGCTCGCTGGCCTGGCCGTTTTTCTACCCGTGGCCGCCGCATAACGAACAGCGTTTTCAGGAAGCGTTCGGGGAGCTGGCAAACCGCTGGCGGCCGATTCTGGATACCTTCGACGAGCAGGGGGTGGACGTCTGCTTTGAGCTGCATCCGGGGGAAGATCTGCACGACGGCGTGACCTTCGAGCGTTTTCTGGCGCTGGTGGACAACCATCCGCGCTGCAACATTCTCTACGATCCAAGCCATATGCTGCTCCAGCAGATGGACTATCTGACCTTTATCGACATCTTCCATGCGCGTATTAAAGCGTTCCACGTGAAGGATGCGGAGTTCCGCCCGAACGGGCGCAGCGGCGTGTACGGCGGCTACCAGCCGTGGATCAACCGCGCCGGACGCTTCCGGTCGCTCGGCGACGGGCAGATCGACTTTAAGGGCATCTTCAGCAAGCTGACCCAGTACGACTACGACGGCTGGGCGGTGCTGGAGTGGGAGTGCTGCCTGAAGGATGGCGATACCGGGGCGAGTGAAGGCAGCGAATTTATCCGCCGCCACATCATTCCGGTTGCCGGGCGCGCGTTTGACGATTTCGCCGCAGGGGGCAGCCATGATTAACGTCGGGATCGTCGGCAGCGGGTTTATTGGCCCGGCACACATCGAGGCGCTCAGGCGCCTTGGGTTTGTTCAGGTGGTCGCGCTGTGCGACGGCTCGCTCGTTAAGGCGCAGGAAAAGGCGCGCCTGCTAAACGTACCGCACGCGTACGGCAGCGTTGAGGAGCTGCTCGCGCACCCTGATTTGCACGTGGTGCACAACTGCACGCCGAACCACCTGCATGCACAGATTAACCGCCAGATCCTGCGCGCGGGCAAGCACGTGTTTTCCGAAAAGCCGCTGTGCATGATCCCTGAGGAGGCGCGCGAGCTGGTGGCGCTGGCGGAGCAGACGGGCGTGGTGCATGGCGTGAGCTTTGTCTATCGCCAGTTTGCGATGGTGCGTCAGGCGGCGAGCATGATGCGCGCAAGCAGCCTCGGGCGGATTTTTGCCTCACACGGCAGCTACCTACAGGACTGGATGCTGCTGGAAACCGACTACAACTGGCGGGTGGATGCCGCGCTCGGCGGCGCGTCGCGCGCGGTGGCGGATATCGGCTCCCACTGGTGCGACACGGTGCAGTTCGTTACCGGGCGGCGGATTACCGAGGTGATGGCTGATTTATCCATCGTCTGGCCGACGCGCAGGGCCAGCAAGGTCGGGAATCAAACCTTCTCCCACGACGAGCAGGCGGAGTATGTAGACAAACCGGTCACGACCGAAGACTTCGGCTCGGTGCTGTTCCGCTTTGACGACGGCAGCAAGGGCTGCTTTAGCATCTCGCAGGTGAGCGCCGGGCGTAAAAACCGCCTGACGTTTGAGATCAACGGCAGCGAGCGCTCGCTGGCGTGGGACCAGGAGGTGCCGCAGCAGCTGTGGATCGGCCATCGCGCGCAGGCCAACCAGACGCTCACCGACGATCCGGGGCTGATGAACCCTGACGTGGCCGACAGCGCCCACTTCCCCGGCGGACATATCGAAGGCTGGCCGGACGCCTTCAAAAATATGATGGCGCAGTTCTACCGCGCCGTGCAGGCGGGCGCGATGCCGGATACGCCGCAGTTTGCGACGTTTCACGATGGCGCAAACGTGATGTATATCATTGATGCCATTGTGAAAAGCCATCAGCAGCAGCGCTGGGTGCGCGTGGAACAATAACGCGTTGCCCGGTTCGCCGGGCAATAAATTTATGGTAGCCTGCACAAAACGCTAACCGCAGGATGTGTCGTCGCTATGTCAATTCAGAAAATCGCTCAGCTGGCCGGGGTCTCCGTGGCGACGGTCTCCCGCGTGCTGAATAACAGCGACACCGTGAAGGCGAAAAACCGCGAGCGCGTTCTGCGGGCGATCCAGGAGAGTAACTACCAGCCAAACCTGCTCGCCCGTCAGCTGCGCACCGCTCGCAGCTATATGATCCTGGTGATGGTGTCCAACATTGCCAACCCGTTCTGCGCCGAAGTGGTGAAGGGCATCGAAGCCGAGGCGGAGAAAAACGGCTACCGCATTCTGCTGTGCAACTCCGGCTCGGACATCGAGCGCTCCCGCTCGGGCTTAAGCCTGCTCTCCGGCAAAATCGTCGACGGCATTATCACCATGGACGCCTTCTCGAAGCTGCCGGAACTTGCCGCGCTGATTGGTTCTGCACCGTGGGTGCAGTGCGCCGAATATGCCGATGCGGGTGCGGTCTCCTGCGTCGGCATCAACGATGTGGACGCTTCACAGCATGCCGTCAGCCAGCTGGCCGACGGCGGCCGCAAGCGTATCGCGATGATCAACCACGATCTCAGCTACAAATATGCCCGCCTGCGCGAACGCGGCTACAAGAGCGTGATCCACCTGCGCGATCTGGACTATCAGGCGGTGGAGTATGCCAGCGATCTCAGCTCCGGGGCGGGCATGGCGGCGATGCAAAACCTGTTAAAAAATAATCCGCCGGATGCGGTATTTGCCGTTTCCGATACGCTGGCGGCGGGCGCGCTGCGCGCCATTCAGCAGGCAGGTCTTCGGGTGCCAGAGGATATTGCCGTGGTCGGCTTTGACGGTACGGAGCTGGCGGACATGATTTCGCTCACCACCATCGAACAGCCGTCGCGGGATATCGGGCGCAAGGCGGTCGATCTGCTCTTAAATAAGATCGACAACCCGGACGCGCCCACGGAAAGGGTGATGATGGACTGGCGCTTTATTTCCCGCGCCAGCACCTGATTATTGCGCGATGACGCCAGCCAGGGAGCGAATATCGTTCCCGGTTGGCGACTGGTGAATGCGCAGACCAAATTCATCCACCACCGCGAAAATATGGTCGAAGATGTCGGCCTGAATCTCCTCATATTCTGCCCAGACCACCGTGTTGGTGAAGGCGTATATTTCAATCGGCAGGCCGTTGGCGTCCGGCGCGAGCTGACGCACCATCAGCGTCATATCTTTACGAATGCGCGGGTGGTTGCGCAGATATTCGTTCAGGTAGGCGCGGAAAGTGCCGATATTGGTCATCTTGCGCAGGTTTAATACCGATTCCCCTTCACCGTTTTTCTGATTCCAGAGGCTAATTTCCTCATGGCGTGCGGCCAAATAAGGCTTCAGCAGCTTCGCCTGAATGAGCTTCTGCTGCTCCTGCTCGTCGAGGAAATGAATGCTGGTGGTATCAATGTTCAGGCTGCGCTTAATGCGTCGCCCGCCGGAGGCCGACATGCCGCTCCAGTTGATAAAGGCGTCGGAGACCAGCGCCCACGTCGGAATGGTTGTAATCGTATTATCGAAATTGCGCACTTTCACGGTGGTCAGGCCGATATCCGTCACCGTGCCGTTGGCACCGTATTTCGGCATCTCCAGCCAGTCGCCGAGCTTGAGCATATCGTTGGCGGAAAGCTGGATACCCGCTACAAGTCCAAGTATCGGGTCTTTAAACACCAGCATCAGCACGGCGGCCATGGCGCCCAGACCGCTGATCAGAATCGCCGGAGACTGGCCAATCAGCAGGGAGATAATCAATATCCCCACCAGAATGGCGCTCACCAGCTTGATGCCCTGGAAAATCCCCTTCAGCGGCAGCTGCGACGCGGTGGCCATTTTCTGCGACAGATTGAAAATCACGTCCAGCAGCGAGAAGAAGGAGAGCAGGGCATAGACCATCACCCACAGCTTCGCGCAGGTGGTGAGTATTTCCGCCGCTTCGCTGCCTTTTTGCAGCCACAGTACCGCCTGGACGTTGACGATTATCCCCTGTAGGGTAAAGGCCAGACGGTGAAATAATTTATTCTGGGTGATGATCTGCAGCCATAAATGGCTGCTGGCCTGCGCGCGCTTTTCGAATGCGCGAAGTACCCCTTTGTGCAGAATAAAATGAACGATGATGGCGGTAAGAAAAATAATACCAAAGATAATCACTAAAGAGGTGGTGTGATTAATTTCAATGCCTAACTCTTCAACCTGAGCAATCAATTCCTGCATAACGTCTCCTGTATTTTTGCAGCCCCATAATGGCGGCTGCGGATCTATTATGCAAATTCACGAACTTATTTGGCGGCCTGACAGATCTTCGCCACCGGCAGGCACAGGCTATGGCGGATACGCAGCGTCGCCAGAGCAAGTACCACCATCATGGTCGTTTCCACCATCAGGAAGACGTTCACCGCCTGGGTGTAATCCCCGTGATGGTTTTGAAGCGCGTGCAGCAAAATGGCGCCAAAAATGGCCGGGCCAAGGCCCAGTGCGGCCTGCTGCAGGGTGCTTAAAATAGCGCTCGCGGCTCCCGCGTCGTCAGGCTGAATGTCGCGCATCCCGATGCGGTAGAAACTGTTCACGATCAGCGCCTGCCCGTAGCCCACCAGTCCGGTCGCGGGTGCCAGCGTCAGGGGGGTATTCTCCATGCCCCAAACGCGGAACGTGGCGATCAGCGCCAGCAGGCCAGTAATCTGGATCGCCAGACCCGTCAGCAGGATTGTGCTGGTGCTGTAGCGGGCAATCAGCCGCGGCGCGAACCAGGCCGAAACAAAGTAGGTCACGCCCAGGGCGATAAAACTGTTCCCGGACTGCCACGGCGCCATCCCCAGACCGGTTTGCATGGTCAGCGCCATACAGAACATAAACCCGGACCAGGCGCTGAAAAAGAGCATCGCAATCAGGACGCCAAAGCGCACGCTGCGAAGCGCAAGCAGGCGCGGCGGGATCAGCGGGTGGGCATTCTCACGCTCTTTTTTGCGCGCGTTTAGCGCCATCAGCCAGGCCAGCGGGACAAGGGCGAGCAGCATCGTCTTCAGCGGCCACGACCAGTTCCACTGGGGGCCGAGCGCCATCGGGAACAGCAGGCAGCAAAGCATGACCGCCAGCAGCGCGGTACCCGGCCAGTCGATGCGTGACGGCGTCTCGCGACGGGTTTCCGGTACGAAGCGGCGGCTCAGCGCCAGCACCACCAGACAAATCGGCACGTTGATAAAGAAGGCGTTTCGCCAGCCCAGCCCGGCGATGTCCGCCGATACCAGCCAGCCGCCGCCCATTTGTCCCACGATAAACGCAATCCCGCCGATGCCGCCGAACAGGCTGATGGCTTTGGCGTGGGCGGTGCCTTTCAGCGTGACGTGCAGCGTGGCAAGAATTTGCGGCACGATCAGTGCGGCCCCCGCGCCCTGAACGATGCGCGCGGCGAGCAGCTGTTCAATGTTCCCCGCCATTCCGCACAGCAGCGAGGCCAGGCCAAAGCTCGCCACCCCCCACATGAACAGACGACGACGGCCAAAGTTATCCCCCAGCTTGCTGCCGAGCGCGAGGCAGACGGCAAAGGCCACACCGTAGAGGGCGACGATGAGCTCCAGTTCGGTAGCGGTAGCGTGCAGTGAATGGGTGATGGCGTCCAGCGCCACGTTAGTGATTGAGGTATCAATCATCGGCAGCATCTGGCCGGTTAACAGCAATATCAGGCCAGCGCGACCCGGTGAAACAACTGACGTATTCATGGTAACTCCATTGCGTCATTCAACAGATGGTCGTAGCATCTACCATCAGATAAACGGGTACCAGTTCTTGCTTATACTGGTACTGGCACTACCATGCAGGGGGATTTATGGCGCTGATGTCTGAACCGGTCGTTTCACGTCAGGATGACACCCGAAAACAGCTCGGGGCATTTTTACGCGCCCGGCGGGAAAGTCTCGATCCGCAGCGCTTAGGTTTGCCGCGCAGCGGTCGCCGCCGCACGCCGGGCCTGCGCCGGGAAGAGGTGGCGATGCTCGCTGATGTAGGCGTCACCTGGTACACCTGGCTTGAGCAGGGCAGGGACGTCAATCCGTCCAGCGCGGTGATGGCGGCCGTGGCAAAAGCGCTGCAATGTACCCCGACCGAGGCCCGGCACCTGTTTGTGTTAGCAGGTTTACCGCCGGGTGAAGCGCCGCAGGCGGTCTGCTGCGAGGGCATTAGCGAAGGCACGCGCCGCCTGCTGGATACGCTGATGCCGAAACCCGCCAGCATTCAGAAACCGAACTTCGATATCGTGGCGTGGAACGACAGCTTCGGGCATCTGATGGGCGTCGATTTCAATGACATCCCTCCCGAAGATCGCAACTGTATTTATCTGTTCCTCACGCATCCGGCGTGGCGCGCGCGCCTCGGCAGACGCGACGACGTGCTGCCCATCTTTGTCTCCTATTTCCGCGCGGCGATGGCCGAACACCGGGGCGATCCGCTTTGGGAGGCCAAGCTGGCGCGCTTCTTTGCAGTGTCCGAAGAGTTTAAAACCCTGTGGCACCAGCGCAACGACGTGCGCGGTGTGGAGAACCAGCTCAAGCTGTTTACCCATCCCGAGCTGGGGGATTTTACATTGCAGCAGATGTACTGGTATTCCGCGCCGCGAAACGGATCGCGGCTGCTGGTGTATCTGCCGGTGGATGAGGCGGGAGAGCGGGCGATGGCGTGGCTGGCGGCGCAGGGGAAATAATTTTTGCGAGGGGCTTTCAGGGAATAAGAGCCGTCTCTGCTAAGTGGAGAAGACTGGCGTAATGTGGGGGTTAACTTAAACCCATCACTGAATCGACATCATTTCGACGGGGTGTTAAGTCGTCTATACTCACGCCATGAGAAACCACCATGTCGCCACTGATGATTGATTCCGCAGATTTCAGCCAAAAATTAGGCCTTATCTCCCGAAACGTCGAACATACCGAAGCGTTTCTTGCGCGGGGTACGGTGGATTTTCATCTGCCCGGATTTATGCTGCCTGTGGGATATCGCTTGTTAAAATCGCGCTACGGCGATGAATACCGTCTCGTGACCACCGAGGACGGAAAACCCTATACGGCGTATGCGGTCAAGCTGACGTTTCATAAAGAAATTACGTTCCCCCACGGTGCTGCGACACAGGTCATGGTGTGGCGTACGCCACGCGCTGTCCATCAGCGGGTTATAAGTGGTTTACCACAATCCTTCTTTCAATGGGTGCTAAGCGAATACGACATTGTTGTGTCTGACAGCGAACAAACCGGCGACGGACAGCGGTTTTGGTTACGCATGATAGACTGGGCGTTCAGCATGAATTATCGGATAAGCGTGGCTGACGGTACGGTAGGAGAAGAGTGGCACTTAACGCCGGTGAGCTCATATGCCGAGCTGGAAGAGCGCTGGATTGCGTTTGCCTGGGGACACGATCGTGATGTGCACCCACATCGCAGGTTAGTCATCAGTAAAGCGTAACGGGCCGCACAGAGCGGCCCGTTTTGTTTAGCACTCGGTCACAATCGTGCTCAGCGGCAGGCGAGATTTCGGCAGCGTGGCGTTGAAATCTTCCACGCTGTGATGCCCAACCGGCACCACCACCAGGCTGGTGAAGCCTTTCTCTTTCAGGCCAAACTCTTCGTCGAGGATCGCGGCGTCGAAACCTTCAATCGGTACCGCGTCCAGGCCCAGCGCAGCCACGCCCAGCAGGAAGTTACCGACGTTCAGGTAAACCTGCTTCGCCATCCACTGGTCGTCATCTTTCAGATCCACGCGGTGCATGTCGGCAAAGTAGGTACGGCCCTTATGGTTTGCCGCTTTCGCTTCCGGGGTATTAAAGCGACCATCGGCCTCTTCCTGATCGACAACGCGCTCCAGCCAGGCGTCGTCCATCGCGGTTTTCGCGCAGAACACCACCACGTGAGAAGCATCCAGCATTTTGCGTTCGTTGAACACATAGGTGCCCGCCGCGGATTTCGCCACGCGCGCTTTTCCTTCCTCGGTGCTGGCGACAATAAAGTGCCACGGCTGGGAGTTGGTGCTGGACGGGCTGTACTGCAGCAGGGTTTTGATTTTTTCCGCTTCTTCAGCGGTCAGTTTTTTGCTTGCGTCGAACGCCTTGGTGGAGTGGCGTTTCAGCGCAACAGAAATGATATCCATAACAACTCCTGATGATGAAATTCGCCCGCGTGCGGGCGCGAAAGGTGAGCAGATTACAGCGGGACGCGGAAAAAGATAAGGGCAATTCGAGCGCTTAATCTGTTCGTCTCAGACGAACAATCAGACCGGCCGGATCCACTTCTGGTCTTTTTTCGGCAGTTTATCCACCACCAGATGCCAGGAATCATTGATGAGATCGGTAACCAGTTCCGGCGTCACGTCGTCCGTACCGTAAAGGGAAATCCAGTGCTTTTTGTTGAGGTGATAGCCCGGTTCAACGCCGCGATAAATCTGCTGATTTAACAGCGATTTCTCCGGGTCTGACTTCAGGCTAACGTGCGGCCGCCCGTGCGCGACGGCCACAATCATGAAAATTTTCCCGCCCACTTTAAACACGTCAAACTCCGGCCCAAACGGCCAGCAGTGTTCGGTGAACGGCAGTTCCAGCGCCACGCGTTTTGCGTGTTCCTGCAACGTGTTACTGTCCATCGCTCTCTTCCTGGGCAAGTCCGCGCCACATTACCTCAAAGCCGAGCGCTTTAAATTCAACGGCGCGGGACGGATCGCGGGTGGCAAATTCCATCGTGCTTTCGGCCAGCGATAAGAAAAGCGCATCGCCAAACGTTTTAAATTCATCAGACATAAACACCTGACGCACCGAGCGGCGGCAGAGCTCATGCAGCTCCGGGAACATCTCTTTCACCGCCTGTTCCGTTTCGGCGCTCAGCTTTTCACTGACGCCAATCTGGCGGATCGCCGCATGGGCAACGGGGTTACGAATACCCCAGTCCACATAGCTGTTCCAGATATTGCGGGTATGTTCTTTGGGCAGCGTGATGGTGCGATCGAGGTTCGCCAGCATGGTCTGGCAGAGATCCTGCTTCAGGTGCAGATAGAGGGCATTCAGCAGATCGTCTTTCGTAGCAAAGTAGCGGAACAGGGTGCCTTCGGCGACGCCCGCCTTACGGGCAATGAGCGCCGTTGAGGCGGCAATACCTGACTGTGCAAACGCCGTGGTTGCGGCGTCCAGTAAGGCCTGTTTTTTATCTTCACTCTTCGGACGTGCCACTAAATTTTTCCTCCTGTCAATTATAAAAACCCTGATTGAAACACGTGCTTTGACACGCTGCAACGCGGAATGTCAAAGATCGAAAACGTCTTGACGACTTTATCATCATATCTATAATGAGTGCTTACTCACTCATAATCAAGTTTACCCTGCGCACGCTATCGGATGGGGCGCGTTTTCGGGTCAGGATATGAAAAAACCTCTCTTCATCTGCGTGGTGTTAATCATGATTATTGCTTCAGCCGCGAGTTTACCGTTTGTTCTGAATGCCGGATTCGGCCAGCCGCCGCAGGGTGAACGGCTTACTGAAGTGGAGGCCTCTCCACAGTATCGCGAGGGGAAATTCCACAATACGCTGCCGACGCCCGGTTATAACGGTGACAAAAATATGCTGGTCGCGATGTGGGAGTTTCTGACCAAAAAAACCGAAAACGCTCGCCCGGCCCAGCCGCTGCCGCTGGTGAAAACCGATCTTGCGAGCCTGCCGCTGGAGCAGGACACCCTGGTGTGGCTCGGTCACTCCTCGTGGTATCTGCAGCTCGCGGGTAAACGGATCCTCATTGACCCGGTTCTTGGCAACTATGCCGCGCCGTTCTCGTTCCTCAATAAGGCTTTTGCCGGCGAGTATCCGTGGCGGGCAGAAATCATGCCGGCGATCGACCTGCTGATTATCTCGCACGATCACTACGATCATCTGGATTACGCCACCATCAGGGCGCTACTGCCGAAGGTGAAGCGGGTGGTGACGCCGCTGGGCGTCGGCTCCCACCTGCGTTACTGGGGGATGAAGCCCGAGATTATTGACGAACGCGACTGGAACCAGTCGGTGCGCATCAGCGATGCGTTGACGGTGCACGTTCTGCCGGCACGTCACTTCTCCGGCCGCGGCATCAAACGCGATCGCACCTTGTGGGGCAGCTTCATGTTCGTCACGCCAGAGCAGAAGGTTTACTACAGCGGAGATTCCGGTTACGGCCCGCACTTCAGGGCCATCGGTGAACAGTTTGGCGAAGTGGACGTCGCCATCATGGAAAACGGCCAGTACGACCAGGACTGGAAGTACATCCATATGCTGCCGGAGGAAACGGCGCAGGCCTCGGCGGATCTGAACGCGAAAGCCGTGGTGCCCGGGCATAACGGACGCTTCGTGCTGGCGAAACACGCCTGGAACGATCCGCTGATCCAGCTGGCAAAAGCCAGCCAGGATAAAAATTATCGGTTGCTGACGCCGGAACTGGGCGAGCCCGTCCGGGTAAGCGACACCGCGCAAACCTTTCGTGCGTGGTGGGAATAATGTTTAAGCGAGAAGCAGAGGGGGACAGCAGTATGACCATTTCCGCTCAAGTCATCGACACTATCGTCGAATGGATCGACGACAATCTGCACCAGCCATTACGAATAGAAGAGATTGCCCGCCACGCGGGTTACTCGAAGTGGCACCTGCAGCGGTTGTTTATGCAGTACAAAGGGGAGAGTCTGGGGCGCTATATCCGTGAACGCAAGCTGCTGCTGGCGGCGCGCGATCTGCGTGAATCCGACGCCCGGGTGTACGACATCTGCCTGCGTTACGGGTTTGACTCGCAGCAGACGTTTACCCGCATCTTTACCCGCACGTTCAACCAGCCGCCTGGCGCGTACCGTAAAGAGAACCATAGCCAGACACATTAACCTGTCGCGTGTAGGCCGGGTAAGGCGTAGCCGCCACCCGGCCTTTTTATGGGCTCACGACGCCAGTGAAAACCAGCGTCGCCAGACGAAACGCAGCACAAAGAATTCAATCGCCCCGAGCAGTAAAAACCACACGCAGAACAGAATGGTATAGAGCTGGTTAAGATCGACCATGTGAAAGGTCTGAACCAGCTTCTGCGCCAGTACCAGCCCAAGCGAAGGCGCAGGGAGCAGCAGGCATGAAAGCAGTGCCAGCAATAAAATGCCGCCTGCGGTGAGCAGCGATTCTAGCGGGTGTTTCATCGTAATGTTAATCGTCAGTTAAAAATGTCATTGTCCGGCATCCCGGAACGTAAAGCAATATAAACCCGGCGCACGTTTACGGATAAAACGAATGCGCTATTCTGTGAATAATTAACAGAAAAAGATAAATATCCCAGACGCGATTAAATAATTATCGCGTAGTGTAAATAAACGTCCGTCTCAGGAAAATAATTTTACAAATGTATAGGTGCTATAACCAATTAACGTGGCAATAACAATGGCCGCGATAACGTATAACACCAGTCTCCGCCCGCGATAAATACCCCACATGGTTCCCCCTCGTTTAGTTTTGGTTTAGAAATATTTTGTAAAAATCAGATCATCGAAATAGTTTTAATCAGTTTTGAATAACCGAGAAGTCATTATATTGCGGTAGATCAATTTTACCCGCAAGACTTTAAAATGAATTTATTTAAGCCCGAAAGGAATTCAGGCTTCTGTTCACCGGAAATTGAAGGAAAAATACGATGACTGAAAAAAAAGTGATTCCGAACGTGCCGCCTTCCGGCGGGCTGGCATACCAGCAGACCGTAGAGCAGGTGCTTGCTCACGCGCAGAGCCAGGCCAGCGGTCTGGACCGTGCAGAGGCGCAGGCGCGTCTGCAAAAAACAGGGCCGAACGCGCTGCCGGAGAAAAAAGGGAAACCCGCCTGGCTGCGTTTCCTGGCCCATTTTAATGATGTGCTGATTTATGTCCTGCTGGCCGCCGCCGTATTAACGGCAGTAATGGGCCACTGGGTTGATACGCTGGTTATTTTGGGCGTGGCGGTAATCAATGCCTTAATTGGTCATATTCAGGAAAGTAACGCGGAAAAATCCCTGAAGAGTATTCGTAATATGCTCGCCAGCGAGGCGCGCGTTATTCGTAACGGCAACCATGAAACAATTCCCACAACTGAAATAGTCCCGGGCGATATTATTGTATTACGCGCGGGGGATCGTATTCCGGCGGATATGCGTTTAATTGAAGCGCATAATTTACGCGTGGAAGAGGCGATTCTGACCGGTGAATCCACCGTGGTGGATAAACACGTTAATCCGCTGAGCGGCGAATTACCGCTGGGCGATCGCACCAACATGGTCTTCTCCGGAACGACCGTCAGCGCGGGCGGCGGCGTCGGCGTGGTCACCGCCACCGGTCAGGATACGGAACTCGGTCACATCAACCAGATGATGGCGGGGATCGAGAAGCACCGTACGCCGCTGCTGGTGCAGATGGACAAGCTGGGTAAGGCGATCTTTGCGATTATTCTGGCGATGATGGCCGCGCTGTTTGTTTTCAGCCTGGCGTTCCGCGAGATCCCGATGGGCGAGCTGCTGCTCTCCCTGATTAGCCTGGCGGTCGCCTCCGTACCGGAAGGTCTGCCGGCGATTATCTCCATCATCCTCTCCCTGGGCGTGCAGGCGATGGCGCGCAAGCGGGCCATCATCCGCAAGCTGCCGACGGTGGAAACGCTTGGCGCGATGACCGTGGTCTGCTCGGATAAAACCGGCACCCTGACCATGAACGAGATGACGGTCAAAGCCATCATCACCGCCGACGCCTGCTACCGCGTGGACGGCAACAGCTACGAGCCGGTGGGTAACCTCTACCTGGAAGGCAGCGACGAGCCGGTCCACATCCAGCCGGGCACCGTGCTGGAGCAGTACCTGCGCACCATCGACCTGTGTAACGACAGCCAGCTGATTCAGGACGATCGCGGGCTGTGGGGCATCACCGGCGGCCCAACCGAGGGCGCGCTGAAGGTGCTGGCGGCGAAGGCCAACCTTGAGCCGGTGATGACCACGCTGGTTAACAAAATCCCGTTCGACTCGCAGTACAAGTACATGAGCACCCACTACCAGATTGGCGGTGAGGAGCAGATCCTGATCACCGGGGCGCCGGACGTCATTTTCGCCCTCTGCGCGCAACAGCAGACCCGTCACGGTGAGGAAGCCTTCAACCGCGCGTACTGGGAAAGTGAGATGGAGCGCTATGCGCGTCAGGGGCTGCGCATGGTCGCCGCGGCGTTCAAGCCGGCGAACGGCGAGCAGGAACTGACGCACGATGACCTGAGCCACGGCCTGATCTTCCTCGGCATCGCCGGGATGATGGATCCGCCGCGCCCGGAAGCGATTGACGCGATTAACGCCTGCCAGCAGGCGGGGATCCGCGTGAAGATGATCACCGGCGATCACCCGCAGACGGCAATGAGCATCGGGCAGATGCTGGGGATCAGCAACAGCGAGCAGGCGGTCACCGGCTATGAGCTGGAGAAGATGGACGACGCCGCGCTGGCGGAAGCCGCGGTGAAGTATGACATCTTCGCCCGTACCAGCCCGGAGCATAAGCTGCGCCTGGTGAAAGCGCTGCAGGACAAAGGTGAAATTGTCGGCATGACCGGTGACGGCGTGAACGACGCCCCGGCGCTGCGTCAGGCGGACGTGGGCATTGCGATGGGCATTAAGGGCACGGAAGTGACCAAAGAGGCGGCGGACATGGTCCTGACGGACGATAACTTCGCCACCATTGCCAGCGCGGTGAAAGAGGGGCGTCGCGTTTACGACAACCTGAAGAAAACCATCCTGTTCATCATGCCGACCAACCTGGCGCAGGGGCTGCTGATTGTGATTGCGCTGCTGGCGGGGAACATCATTCCGCTGACGCCGGTCCTGATCCTGTGGATGAACATGGCGACCTCCGCCACGCTCTCCTTCGGCCTGGCCTTTGAAGCCGCCGAGCGCAACATCATGCGCCGTCCGCCGCGTCAGACCGGCCAGCACGTGATGGACGCCTACGCCGTCTGGCGCGTGGCCTTCGTCGGCACCATGATTGCCATCGCCGCCTTTGCGCTGGAAGCCTGGCTGGCTCCGCGCGGCCACAGCGCGGAGTTCATCCGCACCGTGCTGCTGCAGATGCTGGTCTGCGCCCAGTGGGTGTACATGATTAACTGCCGCAACACCGAAGGGTTCTCCCTCAACCGCGGCCTGCTGGCGAACAAAGGGATCTGGCTGGTGACGGGCGTGCTGTTCCTGCTCCAGGCGGCGATTATCTACCTGCCGTTTATGCAGATGCTGTTCGGTACCGAAGCGCTGCCGCTGCGCTACTGGTTTGTGACCCTGGCCGTTGCAGGCGTGATGTTCTTCGTCGTCGAGATCGAGAAGCGGCTGACCCGCAGGTTCCGTAAGGCTGCATAACCTTTTGCCCTCACCCTAACCCTCTCCCTGTGGGAGAGGGCCGGGGTGAAGGCAACAACCCTGAGGTACTCCCATGAAACTCCCACTCCTGTTCGCGCTTCTCGCCTGCACTCTGCCACCCGCATTCGCTGCCGCCATTCCCGTTCGCGTCGCCACCGTGGAGCAAACCGCCCACGCCGCCGAGCGCCAAATCCCGGGCCGCATCGAAGCCATTCACACCGTTGAGCTACGCGCACGCACGGAGGGCGCGATCGCCAAAATCCACTTCCGCGACGGGCAGTACGTGAAAAAAGACGACGTGCTGTTTGAGCTGGACGACGCCGAGCCGCGCGCCGCCCTGCGCCTGGCGCAGGCCGAAGTGAAAAGCGCCGAAGCCACGCTGCGCCAGGCGCAGCAGCAGCTTTCCCGCTTTGAAAGTCTCGGCAGCAGCAACGCCATCAGCCGCCACGACGTGGACAACGCCCGCATGCAGCGCGACGTCGCCAGCGCCGCTCTCGAGCAGGCGAAGGCCCGGCTCGACGCCCGCCGCGTCACCCTGGGCTACACCCGCATCACCTCGCCGATTGACGGCCGCGTGGGGCACAGCAGCTTCCACGTGGGTAGCCTGGTCAACCCGGCGAGCGGCGTTTTGGTGGAGGTGGTGCAGCTTGACCCGATCCGCATCGCCTTTGCGCTGGAAGAGAGGGCGTTTGCCGCCAAAGCCGGACAGCATGCGGATATCAACGCCATGAAGCGTGCCTGGCAGGCGCTGATCGACAGCAACGGCCAGCGCGTCAGCGGCGAGCTGACGTCAGTGGATAACCGCGTTGACCCGCGCACCGCCAGCGTGATGCTGCGCGCCGAGTTCGCCAACCCGCGCCATCAGCTCCTGCCCGGTGGCAATGTAAACGTGTTTTTGCGCCCGGCAAGCGAACAGCCCGTGCTGACCCTGCCCGCTGCCGCGGTGCAGCAGAACGGCGACGGGTTCTTTGCCTGGGTGGTTAACGCCGACGGCAAAGCCGAAATGCGCCCGCTGAAGATAGCCGGACAGATTGGCCAGCAGTTCCAGATTACCTCCGGCGTGAAGCCCGGTGAGCGAGCGATTACTGACGGCGCGCAGCGCGTGCAGCCCGGCGCTGCCGTCCAGATACTCAACTAAGGAGCCATCATGCTGACGTTTTTCATCAAACGCCCGCGCTTCGCGATGGTGATTGCGCTGGTCATCACCCTGCTGGGGGCCATCGCGCTGAGGATTATTCCGGTGGAGCAGTACCCGCAGATCGCGCCGCCGGTGGTGAACGTTTCTGCCAGCTGGCCGGGCGCCAGCTCGGCCGACGTGGCGGAGGCCATCGCCACGCCGCTGGAGACCCAGCTGAACGGCGTGGACCACATGCTCTACATGGAGTCCACCAGCTCGGACGAAGGCACCTACAGTCTGAACATTACCTTTGCGGCGGGCACCGACCCGGACCTCGCCGCCATCGACGTGCAAAACCGCGTGGCGCAGGCCGTGGCGCAGCTGCCCACCGAGGCGCAGCAAAACGGCGTGCAGGTGCGCAAGCGCGCCACCAACCTGATGATGGGGGTAAGCCTTTACTCACCGAATAACACCCACACGCCGCTGTTCGTCAGCAACTACGCCAGCACCCAGGTGCGCGAGGCGCTGGCTCGCCTGCCGGGCGTCGGGCAGGTGCAGATGTTCGGCGCGCGCGACTACAGCATGCGCATCTGGCTGCGTCCGGACCGCATGAACGCCCTGAACGTCACCACCGACGACGTGGCGCAGGCGCTGCGCGAGCAGAACGTGCAGGGGGCGGCCGGCCAGGTGGGCACCCCGCCGGTGTTTAACGGCCAGCAGCAGACCCTGACCATCAACGGGCTGGGGCGCTTAAGCCAGGCCGACGAGTTTGCCGACATCATTATTCGCGCCGGGGAGATGGGCCAGCTGGTGCGCCTGAAGGACGTCGCCACCATCGAGCTTGGCTCGCGCAGCTACAGCTCGGGCGCGCAGCTGAACGGGCACGACTCAGCCTATCTCGGCATCTACCCGACGCCGTCCGCCAATGCCCTGCGCGTGGCCGACGCGGTGCGCGCGGAGCTGGAGCGCCTCTCGACGCGCTTCCCGGACGACCTGGTCTATGAGGTGAAGTTCGACACCACCTCCTTTGTGGCCGCCACCATTAAGGAGATTGGCGTCTCGCTGGCGCTCACGATGCTGGCGGTGGTGGTGGTCGTTTCCCTGTTCCTGCAAAGCTGGCGCGCGACGCTGATTGTCGCGCTTGCCATTCCGGTGTCGCTGGTGGGCACCTTTGCGGTGCTCTACGCGCTCGGCTACTCCGCCAATACGCTGAGCCTGTTCGCCATCATTCTGGCGCTGACCATGGTGGTGGATGACGCCATCGTGGTGGTGGAAAGCGTCGAAACGCTGATGGCGGAAGGGCAGAGCCGCACGGCGGCGACCGCGCTGGCGCTGCGCCAGATTGCCGGGCCGGTGATTGCCACCACGCTGGTGCTGCTGGCGGTGTTTGTGCCGGTGGCGCTGCTGCCGGGGATTGTCGGCGAGCTGTACCGCCAGTTCGCGGTGACGCTCTCGACGGCCGTGACGCTCTCAAGCCTCGTGGCGCTGACCCTGACGCCCGCGCTGTGCGCGATGCTGCTGCGTCCGCGCCCGGAGAAACCGGCGGCCGTTTATCGCGCCTTCAACCGCGGGCTGGACGCCACGCGCGGTTTGTACACCCGCCTCGTGCAGGTCTTAAACCTGCGCCCGTGGCTGGCGCTGCTGGCCACCGCAGGCGCGGCGGCCGTCGTGCTGTTCAGCTTTATGTCGATGCCAAAAGGCTTCCTGCCGCAGGAGGACCAGGGCTACTTCTTCGCCAGCGTTCAGCTGCCGGAAGCGGCTTCGCTGGAGCGCACCGAAGCGGTGATGACCACCGCGCGCGAATTAATCGCCCAAAATCCGGCGGTGGAAGACGTGATTCAGGTCTCCGGATTTAACATCCTCAACGGCACCAGCGCCTCCAACGGCGGGTTTATCTCCATCATGCTCAAAGACTGGAGCGAGCGTCCGCCGCTGGATGAGGTGATGGGTACCCTTCAGCGCCAGCTGCTGGCCCTGCCGGAGGCGACCATCATGACCTTCGCGCCGCCGACGCTGCCGGGGCTGGGCAACGCCTCCGGCTTTGACCTGCGCATCCAGGCGCAGGCGGGGCAGAGCCCGGCGGAGCTGGAGCGCGTCACCCGCGAGGTGCTGATGAAAGCCAACCAGCACCCGCAGCTGAGCCGCGTGTTCACCACCTGGAGCAGCAACGTGCCGCAGCTGACGCTGACCGTTGACCGCGAGCGCGCCGCCCGCCTCGACGTGCCGGTATCGCGCATCTTCAGCAGCCTGCAAACCGCCTTTGGCGGCACCCGCGCCGGGGATTTCAGCATCAACAACCGCGTCTACCACGTGGTAATGCAGAACGAGATGCAGTGGCGCGAGCGCGCCGAGCAGATCGGCGAGCTGTTCGTGCGCAGCAACAGCGGCGAGCGGGTGCGCCTGAGCAACCTCGTCACCATCACGCCAACCGTCGGCGCGCCGTTCCTGCAGCAGTACAACCAGTTCCCGTCCGTGTCGGTGAGCGGCTCGGCAGCGGAAGGGGTGAGCAGCAGCACCGCCATGGCGGCGATGGGCGAGATTCTGGCGCAGAGCCTGCCAGCCGGCTACGACTACGCATGGAGCGGCATGTCGTACCAGGAACAGCAGACCGGCAATCAGGCGATCTGGATCGTGCTGGCGGCGGTGGTGATGGCGTGGCTGTTCCTCGTCGCCCAGTACGAGAGCTGGACGCTTCCGGCAAGCGTGATGCTCTCGGTGCTGTTCGCGCTCGGTGGGGCGCTGGTCTGGCTGTGGCTGGCGGGCTACGCCAACGACGTGTACGTGCAGATTGGTCTGGTATTGCTGATCGCGTTAGCGGCCAAGAACGCGATTCTTATCGTCGAGTTCGCCCGCGCGCGGCGTATGGACGGAATGGCGATTGTCGATGCCGCGCGGGAAGGGGCCTCGCGCCGCTTCCGGGCGGTGATGATGACCGCCGTGTCGTTCATTATCGGCGTATTGCCGATGATGCTGGCGACCGGGGCGGGCGCCCAGAGCCGCCGCATCATCGGCACCACGGTCTTCAGCGGCATGCTGGTGGCGACCGTGGTGGGGATTCTGTTCATCCCCGCGCTGTTCGTGCTGTTCCAGCGCCTGCGGGAGTGGGGTCACGGCCTTACGGACTCGTCGCCCACAGCTCGCAGTGCTTCTGCACCAGAGAAATCAGCGAGCCGCCGTCGGCGATAAAGTCCCGCATGCGCTGCGCCTCGCTCTTGCCCTGCTTTAACAGCAGGGCAATTTCATTGATTGCGCTTGTCGCGCCGAGCTTCTCGGCCGACGGCGCCACCTGCTCCAGCAGCCAGGCGATATCTTCCGCCACGGTTTTGTGCTCGCCGGTATGCACATCCGTCAGGATCCCCTCCAGCCCGTAGCGACACGCCTGAAAACGGTTAAAACGGTAGAGCAGAAAATCCCGTTCCTGATGCTTATACGGCCGCGTGGTCAGCAGCCAGTGCGACGTGGCCTGAATCAGCCCGGCGATGTTAATCGCGTGGCCGAGCGTCAGCGGCGTATCCATCACTCGCACCTCCACGGTGCCAAAATGCGGGCTGGGGCGAATATCCCAGTGCAGATCTTTGATGCTGTCGATCATGCTGGTGGCGCTCAGGCGGCGGAACAGCCCTTCGAACTCCTGCCAGCTGTTGACCCACGGCATCTGGCCGTTATCCGGGAACCCGGAGAAGATGTTGAGCCGCGACGAGGAGAACTTCGTGTCCGTGCCCTGCATGTACGGCGAGGCGGCCGCCAGGGCGATAAAATGCGGCACGAAGCGCGACAGGCCGTGCAGCAGGTAAATGGCGTCATCCCCGGTCCGGCACCCGACGTGCACGTGCTGGCCGAACACCGTTGCCTGCAAAATCAGGTAGCCAAAGCGCTCCAGCGTGACGTTATAGCGCTCATCGTCGCACACCTCCTGACGCTGCCATTTCTGGAACGGATGCGTCCCGCCGCCGCAGATCTGAATGTGTTGCTCCGCCGCCGCGCGCAGGATGCTCTGCTGCATCACCGAGAACTGCGCCGCCGCCTGATCGATGGTCTGACACACGCCGGTGGCGATTTCGAGCATGCTTTCGGTGATGTCGTGTTTGACTTCACCGCCTTTGATGTCGTCTTTGACGGCGGCAATGAGCGCGGAGGAGTCCTGGCTGAGATCGTACCCCGGCGGGTTAACCACCTGCAGTTCGAGCTCGATGCCAAGGGTGAACGGTTCAGAGGATTTAAAATCAGGTAAAGGCATGGCGCACTCCGTTGTCTGTGAATGTTGAGTATAGACAACGGGTGTGGCGCGCTCGTCTCAGGGTGGTATAACTGATAGCAGGCTTAGCAAAAGGGGAGTGACTTATGTCTGACTATCCAACCATTGCGCTGATTGGTCCCGGTGCGATTGGCACCACCATTGCCGCGGTGTTGCATGACGCGGGCCGCACACCGCTGCTCTGCGGACGCACCGCGCATCCGGAATTACGCCTGCGTCACGATGAGGGTGAAACGGTGGTGCCCGGTCCGGTATTCACCGATCCGACGGCCATCACGCGCCCCGTTGACCTCGTGTTTATCGCGGTAAAAACGACGCAAAATGCCGACAGCGCCGGGTGGCTGCGCGCCCTTTACGATGAAAATACCGTGGTCTGCGCGCTGCAAAACGGCGTAGAGCAGAAGGCGCAGCTTGAGCCTTTGGTCAGTGGCGCAACGGTGCTGCCGTCGGTGGTCTGGTTCCCGGCGCAGCGCGAGCCGGATGCCTCCGTCTGGCTACGGGCGAAGCCGCGCCTGACGCTGCCGGACGTGCCGCAGGCGCAGCGGGTGGTGGAGGCGCTTCGCGGTACGCACTGTGAAGTTGAACTCTCGGCTGATTTCCCCACCATCGCCTGGCGCAAGCTGCTGCAAAACGCGGTCGCCGGGCTCATGGTGCTCGCTAACCGCCGTGCCGGGATGTTCAGGCGCGAGGATATCAGCGAACTTTCGCTGGCCTATCTGCGGGAAGGGCTTACTGTCGCCCGCGCCGAGGGGGCGAAGCTGGCCGATGACGTGGCGCAGGAGATTCTGGCGAACTTCCAGCGCGCGCCTGAGGACCTCGGCACGTCGATTCTCGCTGACCGTCAGGCGGATCGCCCGATGGAGTGGGACATCCGCAACGGCGTGATCCAGCGCTACGGCCGCAAACACGGGATTGCGGTGCCCATCAGCGACGTGGTGGTGCCGCTGCTGGCGGCGGGGAGCGAGGGGCCGGGTTAACGGTTACTGTTTTTCCGTTCGGCAAAATAATGGGCAAGCGTGGCTGTGGGGCGAAAGAGGGGGAAGATGATAGATGTGAATATGAATGTCTGCTTTGTGCCAAAAGCAGACGTGGATAATGTTGAGATATGTTAATTTATGGGGAGCAGGTCAACAAATAAAAGGAGAAGAAGATGCAAATCAAATTTGGGGTGTTGTTACTCGTGGTGCTTGTGCCATTGACATCGACTGCAGCAAAAGGGAGTTTTATTTTTTCGGTCGGTAATGAGAAAACTTTGTTTGATTCTGGATGTGTAAAGACAATTGATTATGTAGAGAAGGATGAGATAGGTGCAGAGAATTTAGTCTTTAGATTTTCCGATGAATGTGGCAAAAGGTTGTCGGACATGACCCGACAGAATATCGGAAAGCATATGACCATCGCCTACGATGATAATAAAATTACTTCCGCTATGATTGCCTCGCGCCTGAGTACCAGTTTCAGAATATCCACAAAAGACATACCAAGAATAATGTTAATGCAAATACTTAACGATTATGATGGTGTTCGTGATTAACCAGAAAAAGCGGAAAATAATAATTTATTTGGCAATGTAAAAGTCATTCATAAAGACAATTTCCGCTCTACGCTCACAGCGGACATCGATCTTCGAGCCGATCCGCGCTGTGACAAGATCGGACTTTCTATGGCTATTATTTGTCAAAAAATTGAGCACAGGTCGCATCAGTACATCATATCTATAAGTCAATTTCTATATCTGCAACATAAATCACGCCTTTCACTTCATTTGGCAATATTTCATATTTCAATGGTGTTTTTGGTTTCGAAATTAATTTATATCCACCTTGTTCATAGTCGTAGCTGAACAATCCTTTACTTGACATCTCAACAAATGAGCGCAGATAGGAAGAACGCTGATTGTCATTTGAAAATGCAGGCAGATTGCCTTCTATGACATACACCTCTGACAAGGGTTCCAGCGAGTAAATATAATCAAAAATAAAATTATAGTCCTCGACAGATGACTTGATCCTTTCAGGAATCGGCCCCTGACCTGCTGTTGCAAAATGCGCTAAGTACCCTTCCTGGCTGGATAAAAACCAGTCCAGATCATATTGTAAAAAGTCATCGTCCATTTTCGTCATTTTTTTACACCAAATATCTTTTTTCATTTCTCACAACGTAGAATCACATCGCCACTACCTGACCGGATGCGATGACCTATCCCCGGTTGATTATCACATGCTAGTGTTAGTCCTGCATCTGATACAGAATGGATTAAAGGACCGTTTTTCGCTCATAGCTGTCGCTCTTAAAGGTTTTCCATATAATAAAACGCATTCATTAACTCATCTTCTGTGAGTGGCGATATCAGACTTGCGCCTGTATCACTCTCAACCTTCATCAGTAGCTCGCTGCGGGTGATTCCCAATCTATTCGCTACGTGGTTTGCGCAACTCCGTGCGTGTGATGCTCTATGCGCAAGAGGAGCTTCTATGTCTAAGACTTTTCTTTTTGATGATGAATGTGACATTGATTCCTCCTTTAATCGAAATTGCTGTCCAATCAGGCATGATGCGATAAGAAAAAAACTGATGTTTCTTGCGAGCTTCTACCTGAAGGGGAAAGAGCGCCTCAAATAAAACTTCGTAAACCATAATAGCTGAAGTTGGTGATCGTGTCCGCTCTTCAAACATATCGGCCGTTGCCGACCAAATTCTCTGATTTCATGCTCATGTTATCGGTTTAGCGTCCGATAAATAATGTAAACTAGCGTAGTTTGAATGAGGGAAAAGGATGAGGGAACTAGCTGAATTAATTGATAAAAAGAGATCTGGCTGGCATTCAGTGAAACAATGGCTGCAAGAAGCAAGCAATAGCTATGAAGTCTTACCTTGTAACCTTGCGCAAGCTCGCGCTGATTTACATCAGCTTCAGATAACTACTTTCTCTCCGCTTGGGGCAATTTCATATGAAACGGGAGGAATACTCATTGATAATGGTTGGTTGCGAATTTTAGGCTCAGGTCACACCAGACTGTCAAGAAGTCTGGCTTCATGGACGCAATTGGTAACTGCTGGTCAGACATTTCAGGCATTATTAATTGCTGATGATGCATCTGGAGGTTTTTTTGCACTTAACGGGGGAGAATTAGGTAAAGATCTCGGTGGGATATATTACCTTGCTCCGGATACTCTTGAATGGGAGAGCCTCGATACCCACTATTCAGGTTTTCTGCATTGGGCACTTTGCGGAGATTTGGATTTATTCTATAAAAATGTACGCTGGACGGGTTGGCGCGAAGAGATGGCTTTAATGAATTGTAATCTCGTTTATTCTTTCTATCCTTTTCTCTGGACTGAACAGCAGTTGTCTGTAGAAAAGCGTTCGCGAGTTACGATACCTGTTGAAAAGCACTGGGCACTTTGCCTGGATTTACAACATCAATTAACCAACATGCAGAGCGACGATTTACCTCCTCCTTGATTAATCAACGTGATAAATGTTTAGAGAATAAGCTAATTTTTATATAAATGATTTTTATTGAATGAGTAAGTTGATTTAAACCTAAACGGAACCAGAAATGGGAAAAATAATTCGCATGCTTTTTATTACTCTGGTGTTAACTTCTTGCGCTGTCGAGAAAAGTAACCAAAGTGATATAAGCCCTGAACTGCAAAATAAAATGGGAGTTATGTACGCGAAAGGGCTAGGTGTTGAGGTGGATTACCATAAAGCTTTTGAATTTTATATGAAATCAGCTCTTCGAAATTATGCTCAAGCCCAAAATAATGTGGCATTTTGTTATGTTTCTGGGCAAGGGGTTAAAAAAGATTATTCAAAAGCGATGCAGTGGTATTTAAAAGCCGCACAACAAAACCATGCTGAAGCTCAAAATAACATTGGCGTCATGTATGAAAAAGCAGAGGGTATACCGCAAGATTATGCTCAGGCTATGAAGTGGTATCTTAAAGCGGCCAGTAACGGTAATGCCAATGCTAAAAAAAATATTGGAAATCTTTATTACTACGGGAAAGGAGTGCCGCAAGATTATGCAAAAGCTATGGAGTGGTATGAAAGCATTAAAAACACTGATATTTATTTACCAGAGTGATAAGCTTCCCCATGCAGTTTGCCTGGATGGAAATAGTTTCAGTTATTGAGGTATGTCCTTTCTTTGCTAAAAGCGGACCTTGCCCGCTTTTCTGCCCTTTCCCTATCATGAGCGGAGGGTGATAGCCTCCGCTCAGTTTTGATGTCGGGACATTGAACAATAGAGCTCTGCATGCACAGGCATCAAATGATGAAGCCACACGTGCTTTTATCGGATAAACGTTCTTTTTACGCGAACAGATGTTATGAAATAAGGAATCCAAATCAAAGCTGTTATCACGTTTCTAAAAATTGGCACAAGTTCATTATAGCCAATTTCAGCGCCAGGAATTAATATGTAAAGCAAGTAGGTATTAAATGACATTGTCGTCACGATTGATATTAAAAACAAAATATAAAGCTTTGGTAGCGATTTCTTCTTTTTTAGGAAAAATGAAAGAACGGTGACTGTAAAAAGAAATTCGCCTATATAAATAACCAGGGAAAGCATGAAGAAGATTTTTGCATTTGCATTCAAATGCGAATAGTTTTCTATCGTAAATTTAAATGCATCTGTCATTGCAAAAAGATAGGAAGCAGCAGTGACCACTAATCCTATAAGAGGGAGAAAAAGAAAGCCTCCAATTTTCCTGAAGTTTTTATCTTCGCAACTGTCGCAAAACTCTCTGTCCTGAGGTATTTCGACCCCACACTTTATGCATCCCCATTCCATATATGGACCTTTGGTAAATTTTATAATTAACAATAGATTAAACGAAGTCTATTACAAACACAACTGACCGATAAATAAGTGTACTGTACAGGTAATTTTCCGCGTAAATTTGTGTTAAGGGTGAATATCCGCCGCGCAGGTATTCATTTTAAAGGCGGTTGATCGGTACCGCTTTTTGCTAATAACCGCTCCTCAAACATTTCTTTCCGGCCGTTCTCGTCCGGAAACGGATATTTAAAGCGAAGTGCTAACGCTGAACGCCATAAGGTTATCTGTTGCACTTCAGTCCAGCTTCTCGATATTCAACCTAACCGCTTTCAGCGTTCTCCTGCGGATCCAGCCGCTGCCCGCCCGGATTATCAGCCAGTAAGCCGCCATCCTGAGCCGGGTGCTTCTGTCCGGGCAATCGACGAACGTTTCTGTACTGAGTTCATGCTGGCCTGGCGCCAATTCCGTTACCTGATAGCGCAGCAACAGTGTCGCGCTGCCCGGCACGGCAGGCGTCTGAAACGCGCTGGCATCCGGCACGTTTTCCAGACCGAAATCTGCACGCCAGAATTGCCCTCTTAAGCCATAGCAAAGCTCCGATGCTGAATCTTTCAAAAGGGTGAAACTGTGCAGGCCAAAGTTGCTGATTGAGTCAGCCTGCTGATCGCGCAGAAGTTTTTGCGGTAATTGCCGCAAAGCCATCAACCGACGAATCACAGCATCTTGCCGGACGTCAAAGTTGGCAATCAACGGCAGAATCTGTTCAGGGTGCGCAGTATGAATGACCGTTTGGTGTTTTTCATGAAACTGGAACTGAGGTAAAAAAGCGGGGACATCCTGCCACTGAGCAAGCGCTTTGCGGGTTACGAATCCAGGATTCAGCATTTCTCTTCCTTGTCATCCCTTGAGTGCAGCCAGAGTATCAGATGGCGTTCCGCAAGCAATTACCAGGAAAAGAGAGGGGTATCTGGCCGAAATGCTCCCCCATCCGCAGCAGCAGAATTCCGGCCTTCCATCACCCGTCTCAGTGCGCTGCGATATACGGCTCCTTCACAAACTCCGCCAGCAGCCAGACCATATCGTGCAGCAACCCGGTGAGTTCTTTCGCCACGCGCGCAGGCAGTGTCCCGCCCATCACCGCCAGCGTTAACGCCACGGCATAATCCACCTGCAACGTCGTCTCCTGCCAGCAGTCCGGCACGCAGGAAACGATCTTTTCTCCTGCGATGAGCCTTTCAACCAGATGCGGGGGAAGTTCTGTATCGCAACATTCACGCAGGCGTTTAAGCAGTTCCAGCAAGCGCTCGCAAAGTATAGAAAACGTCACGGGATCGTCAGTTTCAACCAGCACGCTCACACAGGCGGCGCAGGTGTCAGCCAGTTCGAAGAGATCTGCAGAATCGCAAAGTTGAAGATCGATGAGGTGGTGAACCGCGCTTTCTTCAGAGAGCGCATAAGAAAACTCAGGGACAGTAGCCATTTAGCATCCTCTTTAGGTAAAAATGTCACGTTATGCTAACGGGTTCCTACGCCCGGTTACGGATGGGCCGCAACGCAGGCACTTTACGGCGGTGAAAAAAGGATGGAAAGGGGATAACCCTGAATTACATAAGGTTGCTTGCAGGTTTGCGAGGCGGCTTCCAGAAGGGCATTGCCGGGTGGCGGCTACGCCTTACCCGGCCTACAAAAACCACCAACCAAACCGGCCGCTACCCCTCGCTCATCATCGCCAGAAACCGCTTCACCGTCCGCGAGCGTTCAAAGCGCCGCCAGCAGAGCGCGATATCGGTGTAAAGCTCCGGCGAGCTCAGCGCGTGGTAGGTGACATTAGGCGGAGAAATGGCCGCCATGGATTTCGGCACCAGCGCAAACCCGCCGCCCGCGGAAACCATGCTCAGGGAGGATGAAAGCTGTGACGACTGCAGCGCGTGCTGCACGTCGATCCCGGCCCGCTCGCAGCAGCCGTGAACCCGGTCGTACAGGCCGGGCGCGACCTCCTGCGGGAACAGCACCACCGGCGTATCCCGAAGCTGCTCTAACGCCAGCGAATCGCACGCCGCCAGCGGATGGTCGCGATGCAGCGCCACCACCATCGGCTCCCGATCGAGGATGGTTAACTCGAACGCCTTGCTGCTCTCGCACGGCAGGCGCACGAAGGCGATATCCAGTTCACCCTCCGCCAGCATCGTCGTCAGCGACGACATATTGGCTTCCACCTGGTGAACCTGCACCGCCATGTTCTGCACCTGAAACTGGCGAATCAGCGCGAAAATTTTGGGATGAAAAGCATCGGAGCTGGTGATGCCAATCGACAGGTTACCGTTCAGCCCGCGCGCGATGCCGCGGGCTTTCTCCAGCGCGGCGTCGCTCAGCGCCAGGATCTTGCAGGCGTCCTCGTAGAAGGCTTCTCCCGCTTCGGTCAGCTCCACGCCCCGCGTCAGGCGTCTGAACAGCGGCGTGCCCACTTCCTCTTCGAGCCGTTTGATCTGCTGACTCAGAGGAGGCTGCGAAATACCCAGCGCTTCGGCCGCCCTGGTGAAGTGTCGCTCGCGTGCAACCGCGACAAAATACCGCAGATAACGAAGTTCCATATCTAAAACGTCTCAAACCAGCATGGTTTCTATATTGGAACTCTCTGCTGAATCGGGTCAACATTTATTTAACCTTTCTAAATAAAGTTGAAGAGGACGAGCATGATGGTGCATTCATCTGCCTGCGACTGTGAAGCCAGCTTGTGCGAGACCCTGCGCGGGTTCTCCGCCCAGCATCCTGACAGCGTGATCTATCAGACATCGCTAATGAGCGCCCTGCTAAGCGGCGTGTATGAAGGAGAGACCACCATCGCCGATCTGCTGGCACACGGTGATTTTGGTCTGGGCACCTTCAACGAGCTGGACGGCGAAATGATTGCCTTCAGCAGCCAGGTGTACCAGCTGCGCGCCGACGGCAGCGCCCGGGCCGCGAAGCCGGAGCAGAAAACGCCGTTCGCGGTGATGACCTGGTTCCAGCCGCAGTACCGTAAAACCTTCGACGCGCCGGTCAGCCGTCAGCAGATCCACGACGTCATCGACCAGCAGATCCCCTCCGATAACCTGTTCTGCGCGCTGCGCATTGACGGCAACTTCCGCCATGCCCACACCCGCACCGTACCGCGCCAGACGCCGCCGTACCGCGCGATGACCGACGTGCTGGACGACCAGCCGGTGTTCCGCTTTAACCAGCGCGAAGGGGTGCTGGTCGGGTTCCGCACGCCGCAGCATATGCAGGGGATCAACGTGGCGGGCTACCACGAACACTTCATCACCGACGACCGTCAGGGCGGGGGCCATCTGCTTGACTACCAGCTGGAGAGCGGCGTGCTCACCTTCGGTGAAATTCACAAGCTGATGATTGACCTGCCCGCCGACAGCGCCTTTTTACAGGCCAACCTTCACCCCAGCAATCTGGATGCGGCTATCCGTGCCGTCGAAAACTAACAGGAGAACTACCGTGAACAGTGAGAAACAGTCACGTCAGTGGGCGCACGGCGCCGATTTGGTTGTCGGCCAGCTGGAAGCGCAGGGCGTGAAGCAGGTGTTCGGGATCCCGGGGGCGAAAATCGACAAGGTCTTTGACTCTCTGCTGGACTCCTCCATTGAGATCATCCCGGTGCGCCACGAGGCGAACGCGGCGTTTATGGCGGCGGCGGTAGGGCGGTTGACCGGCAAGGCCGGGGTGGCGCTGGTCACTTCCGGGCCGGGCTGCTCGAACCTGATCACCGGCATTGCTACCGCCAACAGCGAAGGCGACCCGGTGGTGGCGCTGGGCGGGGCGGTGAAGCGGGCGGATAAAGCCAAGCTGGTGCACCAGAGCATGGACACCGTCGCCATGTTCAGCCCAGTCACCAAATACGCCGTGGAGGTGAGTGCGCCGGACGCGATTGCCGAGGTGGTATCGAATGCGTTTCGCGCCGCCGAGCACGGCAGGCCGGGGGGCGCGTTCGTCAGCCTGCCGCAGGACATTGTCGACCAGCCCGCCACGGGGGCGATTTTACCCGCCAGCGGTCCCGCGCTGATGGGCCCGGCACCGGAATCCGCTATCAACGACGTGGCGAAGCTTATCGAAAAGGCCAAAAACCCGGTCATCCTGCTGGGGCTGATGGCGAGCCAGCCCGCCAACAGCGCGGCGCTGCGCACGCTGCTGGAGAAAAGCCGTATTCCGGTCACCAGCACCTATCAGGCCGCCGGGGCGGTGAATCAGGAGCACTTCACCCGCTTCGCCGGACGCGTCGGTCTGTTCAATAACCAGGCGGGCGACAGGCTGCTCCATCTGGCGGACCTGATTATCTGCATCGGCTACAGCCCGGTGGAGTACGAGCCGTCCATGTGGAACAGCGGCGACGCCACGCTGGTGCACATCGACGTGCTGCCTGCCTATGAAGAACGTAACTACGTGCCGGATCTGGAGCTGGTGGGGGACATCGCCGAAACGCTGAATCAGCTCGCTAACCGTATCGATCACAAGCTGGAGCTGAGCCAGCGGGCCTCCGAAATTCTGGTCGACCGCCAGCATCAGCGCGATCTGCTCGATCGTCGCGGCGCCTCGCTTAATCAGTTTGCCCTGCATCCGCTGCGCATCGTGCGGGCCATGCAGGACATCGTGAATAACGACGTGACGCTCACCGTGGATATGGGCAGCTTCCACATCTGGATCGCCCGCTACCTCTACAGCTTCCGGGCGCGCCAGGTGATGATCTCTAACGGCCAGCAGACCATGGGCGTCGCGCTGCCGTGGGCCATTGGCGCGTGGCTGGTCAACCCGGGCCGCAAGGTGGTGTCGGTCTCCGGTGACGGCGGCTTCCTGCAGTCGAGCATGGAACTGGAAACCGCGGTGCGCCTCAACGCTAACGTGCTGCACATCATCTGGGTGGATAACGGCTACAACATGGTTGCCATTCAGGAAGAGAAAAAATACCAGCGTCTTTCCGGCGTCGAGTTCGGCCCGGTCGATTTCAAAGTCTATGCCGACGCCTTTGGCGCGAAAGGCTTTGCCGTGGAGAGCGCCGACGCGCTCGAACCCACGCTGCGCGCGGCGATGGATGTGGATGGCCCGGCCGTGGTGGCCATTCCCGTTGACTACAGCGATAACCCGCTGCTGATGGGCCAGCTCCATCTCAGCCAGATTTTGTGACTCAACATAAGGACAGAGAAATGCAAAAAGTTGCTCTCGTAACAGGCTCAGGCCAGGGGATTGGTAAAGCGATTGCGCTTCGCCTGGTGAAGGATGGCTTTGCCGTCGCCATCGCCGACTATAACGCGGAAACGGCCAGAGCCGTGGCCGATGAAATTATCCGTAACGGCGGTAACGCCGTCGCCGTGAAGGTAGACGTTTCTGACCGCGAGCAGGTATTTGCGGCGGTGGAGAAAGCCCGCACCGCGCTGGGCGGTTTCCACGTGATCGTCAATAACGCCGGGGTCGCGCCATCCACGCCAATCGAATCCATCACGCCGGAGATTGTCGACAAAGTCTACAACATCAACGTGAAAGGGGTGATCTGGGGAATTCAGGCCGCGATTGACGCGTTTCGTAAAGAAGGGCACGGCGGGAAAATCATCAACGCCTGCTCCCAGGCGGGCCACACCGGTAACCCGGAGCTGGCCGTCTACAGTTCCAGTAAATTCGCGGTGCGCGGCCTAACCCAGACCGCCGCGCGGGATCTTGCTCCGCTGGGGATCACCGTTAACGCCTACTGCCCGGGCATCGTGAAAACGCCGATGTGGGCGGAGATCGACCGTCAGGTCTCTGAGGCGGCGGGTAAACCGCTCGGCTACGGAACCGAGACTTTTGCCAAACGCATTACGCTTGGCCGCCTGTCCGAGCCGGAAGATGTCGCCGCCTGCGTCTCATACCTGGCAGGACCGGACTCTGACTACATGACAGGCCAGTCTCTGCTCATCGATGGTGGGATGGTGTTCAACTAAATTCTAATAAGCTCTGACATGAGTTTTCCCCTGCCCCCGTGCAGGGGCTTTTTTTTGTCTCCTCCGTCATTGTGCATTACACTGCGCGCTGCAAAACTTTAGTCATTACGATCTGACAGGCGGTAACAGCGATGAACGGTACAATCACAACGTGGTTTAAAGATAAAGGCTTTGGATTTATCAAAGATGAAAACGGCGACAACCGCTATTTTCATGTGATTAAGGTCGCGAACCCCGATCTGATTAAGAAAGATGCCGCGGTGACCTTCGAGCCTACCACCAACAACAAAGGCCTTTCCGCCTATGCGGTGAAGGTGATCCCCGAAAGCAAACATCTCTATATCGCAGGCGAGCGCGTAAAGCTCACCTCGATCAAATCCTTCGTGGTGTTCAGCGAAGAAGAGCCCGTTGATACCAAAATCGACAAAGAGAACGCGGTGCTGTCGGTGGGCCTGCTGATGAACAGCATCAAGCCAAAATCCGATAAAAAGCCGGGCGAAATGCGCACGGTGAAGAAGCTGGCGATCACCACCTTCCAGAATACGACGCTGATCTTCACCGAAGATGAGATCGACATCGATGCCACGGTGAAGCTGCTGAAGTAATTGTTTGCCGGGTGGCGGCTACGCCTTACCCGGCCTACGAAAAACCATCAACGCGGCACGAAACGTAGGCCCGGTAAGCGCAGCGCCACCGGGCACCGCCGCACGCACTTAACCCATCCTGTGCTCGCCCCGTAACATCGCCTCACGGTTAAACACCTTCTGGATCTTCCCGTGCGCCATCAATGCCGCGCGGTCGGACATATGGGCAATCACGTCCGCGTCGTGGCTCACCAGCAGATAGGTCATCTCATGCTCGGCCTTCAGGCGATTAAGCAGGTTCAGGATTTCCGCCTGCACCGACATATCCAGCGCCGAAGTGGGCTCATCCAGCAGCAGAAGCTGCGGGCGCAGCAGCAGCGCCCGGGCAATGGCAACGCGCTGACGCTGGCCGCCGGAAAGCTGGTGCGGGTAGCGCCAGCCCGCGTCGGCGGAGAGCCCCACCTCGTGCAGCGCATTGGCCACCTTCTCCGCGACCTGCGTCTCGCCGCGAATGTTCAACGGCTCCGACAGCGTGCGAGAAATCGTGTGGTTGGGATGCAGCGACGCCCACGGATCCTGAAACACCATCTGCACGTTGCGGCGAAGCTCGTCTTCAAAGCGTCGCCCTGGCATTAACGCTTCTCCCAGTAGCGCAATACTGCCGCGCCACTCGCGCTGCAGCCCCGCCAGCACGCGCAGAATAGTCGATTTCCCGCAGCCGGATTCACCGATCAGGCTGAACGTCTCGCCTTTCTCAATGCTAAAGCTGGCGGCCGAAACCGCCGTTTTTTCCCCGAAGGTGACCTGCACCTGGTTAACCTCAACGATCGCCATCGCTGGCCTCCTTCCACGGCTGCGAACGGTCGAGCGTCGGCAGCATCTGCCCATAAGTATGGGCGTCTGGACGACAGGTCCACAGGGTGCGCGTGTACGGATGCGTCGCCTGCGGGAGCCGGCTTGCCGCCATCTCATCGACCTTTTCGCCCTGATACATCACCAGCACGCGGTCGCAGTGCTCCGCCACCAGCTGCAGATCGTGGCTGATGAGCAGCATCGCCATCTGGCGTTCTTCGCACTGCTGCACGAGCAGCTCGAGGATCTGGTTGCGCAGGCGGGCGTCCAGCGCGGAGGTCGGTTCGTCGGCAATCAGCACCTGCGGGTTGTTGAGCAGCGCCATCGCAATCATCACCCGCTGGCCCATGCCTCCGGAAAGTTCGCCGGGATAGCGTGACAGCACGTTCTCGCTCAGCCCGACGGCGCGGAGGATGTCGTGAATACGCGCCGTACGCTCCGGACGCGGCAGGCGCTGATGCAGGGTCAGCGCCTCATCAAGCTGGGCGGCGACGCTTTTCACGGGGTTAAGGGCGTAGCGCGGATCCTGCAGGACCATCGCAATGCCGTTGCCGCGCAGCGCCTGCCAGCGGCGGGCGTTCAGGGTCAGCAGATCGTTGCCCAGCACGTTAAGCCGGTTGGCGCTTACGATGCCGGGTTTACGCACCAGACCCATCAGGGCGCGGGCGGACATGGACTTGCCGGAGCCGGATTCCCCCACCAGCGCCAGCCGCTCGTTGCCAAGCGTAAAGCTCAGGTTGTTGACCACGCGTGCGGCGGGGTAGTCGATATTCAGCGCATCGACGATGACGCGGTGTTCAGTCATGCTGTGGCTCCAGTACGTCGCGCAGGCCATCGCCTAACAGGTTAAACGCCAGGCTGGCAAACAGAATCGCTCCGCCCGGAATAGCGGCAATCCACCACTGGTCGAAAATCACCTGCATGCCGTCGGCAATCATCGCGCCCCATTCGGCCATGGGCGGACGCGCGCCAAGGCCGAGGAAGCCGAGACCAGCGGCGGCCAGAATAATCCCCGCCAGATCCAGCGCCAGCCGCACAATCGCGGACGGCAGGCACAGGGGCACAATATGGCCGACCAGCAGGCGCGGGCCGCGGATCCCCATCATCTCCGCGGCGGCCAGATAATCGCTGTGGCGCAGGCGTTGAATTTCACTCCGGGCCTGACGCGCGTAGGCCGGCCAGGTGGTTAAGGCCAGCGCCAGCGCGCCGTTGACCAGCCCCGGGCCGAGCATCGCCACAAACGCGAAGGCGAGGATCAGGCGCGGCATCGACATCACCACGTCGGTAAAGCGCATCAGGACTCGCTCCAGCCAGCCGCCGTAGTAGCCGGACAGGATCCCCACCAGCAGCCCGGCGGGCAGGGTGATAACGGTGACTAAGGCCACCAGCCCGAGCGCCGGACGGGTGCCGTAAATCAGGCGCGAGAGCAGATCGCGCCCGTAGCTGTCGGTGCCCAGCCAGTGCTGGCCGTTCGGTGCCTGCAGGCGCGCGGCGGCGTCCTGCCAGTTCGGATCAACCGGTACCAGCCAGGGCGCGAACAGGGCAATAAACACCAGCAGCGCGAGGGCAATCAGCCCGCAAACGGCGGCAGGGGAGCGGCGCAGGCGGCGTAAGAAGAGATAAAACGGCATCAGCGCACCCTGGGATCGGTCGCCCGCACAAGCAGGTCGGTAAGGTTATTGATCGGCACAAAGCAGACGCCGATCAGCAGCGTGCCGCCCATGACCGCGGTAGTGTCTCCGGCGAACAGGGCGATGGTGAGATAGCGTCCGATGCCCGGCCACGAGAAGACGGTTTCGGTTAATACCGCACCTTCCAGCATGCTGGTATAGGCCAGGGCGATCACCGTCAGCAGGGTGCTGCGAATGTTCGGCAGCACGTGGCGCAGCAGAATGGTCATCTCCCCGGCGCCCTTGGCGCGGGCAAGCAGGATGTACTCCTTGTTCATTTCGCTGAGGCAGGCGGAGCGGGTCAGACGGGTAATGCTCGCCAGCGAGTAGTACGCCAGCAGCAGCACCGGCAGCACCAGGTGGCTGATGGCGTTGCGGAATGCCTCGCGATCGCCGGAAAGCCAGGTATCTATCAGCGCAAAGCCGGTGCGCGGCTCGACGGTGAACTGCCAGATGTCGTCCAGCCTGCCGGGGCCCGCGCTCCACTGCAGCTTCGCGTAGAACAGGGCCAGCATCAGCAGGCCAAGCCAGAAAATCGGCACCGAGTTGCCGAGCAGGGTGAGCGTTCTGATCGCTAAGTCCAGTGGCGAACCGGCGTAGCGGGCGCACAGCACACCCGCAATCACGCCGAGTATCGTGCCGATAATTAGCGCCAGCGTTGCCAGCTCCAGCGTGGCGGGGAAGGCGTGCAGCAGATCCTGCAGCACCGGCTGCCCGGTGGCGCTGGCGGTGCCTAAATCCCCGTGGGCAAGGTTTTGCAGGTAGTGCCAGAACTGCACGGGCAGGGGACGATCCAGCCCGAGCTGGTGGCGAACCTGATCGTACGTTGACTGGCTGGCGTGCTCGCCGACGATCTGCAGCACGCGATCGACCGGTGAAAACGCCGAGAGCGCAAACGTGACGAGCAGCAGCCCGAATAGCGTGAGCAGCAGGGTCAGAAGACCCTGAAGCACGCGGGTGGAAAGATGTGGCATGGAAAATCTCTTCATGCCGGGTGGCGGCTTCGCCTTACCCGGCCTACAAAAACCGAGAACACAGGCCGGGTAAGCGCAGCGCCACCCGGCAACAACGGCTACTTCGTGACGCGATCGTACCAGACCATATCCGCGTTCAGCCCCTGCTGATACCCCTTCACGTTATCGCGCACCACGATCTGGGTTTTGCCCTGATCGACGAACACGTACGGCGAGCTCTGCTGCAGCTGTTCCTGCATTTTCTTGTACAGATCCATACGTTTCGCCGGATCCGGTTCGGCAACCGCCGCCAGCGTGGCCTTGTTCAGCTCCGGGATTTTCCAGCCGTTCAGTCCGGCCACGGTGCTGGACTTCCCGTCGTTCCACGCGAAGGCGCTGGCGTTGGAGTGCGCATCGAAGTAGTCCGGGATCCACAGACGGATCGCCGCCTGATGCTGCTTCGCGCGCACGCGGGCATAGACCTGGCTCCCGGCGGCAGGCAGCAGATCCACCTTCACGCCACCCTGCGCAAAGCTCGCCTGCATCGACTGGGCAATCGTGATAAACGGCGGCTTGTTCTCCACGTCCAGCGTGAAGTGCGCGTCCTTAATGCCCGCTTTGGCGAGGATTGCCTTCGCTTTTGCCGGATCAAATTTAAACGGATTGTCTTCCAGCGCGCCCGGCAGGCCGACCGGCAGGAAGCTCTGGTGAACAAAATACTGGCCTTTCAGCAGGTTCTTCGTGATGCCGTCATAGTCGACCAGCCAGCGCGACGCTTCCCAGAACGCCGGGTTGTTCAGCAGCGGATTGGCGCTGTTGCCGGTGTTAAACACCAGGTAATTCTGCTCCGCAGACGGGATGCTCAGCACCTTCACGCCCGGCTTGCCGTCCAGGGCGCTAATCTGGTCTGCACCCAGATCGCGCGCCACGTCCGCATCCCCCTGCTGGATCAGCAGGCGGCGTGAAGCCGGATCGGGGACGTTCTTAATGATGATGCTTTTGAGCTTCGGCGCGCCGCCGGGGGCGGCGTCGTTAGCTTCCAGCACGATGGCCTGATGCGGCTGATAGACGCGCATTTTGAACGCGCCGCTGCCCGCCGAGTGCATTTTCAGCCACGCGTTACCGAAGTCGTTATCCTTGACGTTCGCGGCGACCTCTTTTTCATCGACGATAGAGGCAATCGGCGTGGAGAGAATATTCAGCGCCACCGACGGGCTGACGTCCGCCGTCCAGTGAAGCTGGAGGGTATGAGCGTCCACCTTTTTCAGCTGGCTGGCGATGTTGCTCGCGTCCCAGCCCAGCACGTTGAGGATAAAGGCCGGGGATTTGTTCAGCGTCACGGCGCGGGTATAAGAGAAGATCACGTCTTCCGGGCGCAGCGGGTTGCCGGAGGCGAATGTCGCATCGGGTTTAAGCTTGATGGTCAGGGTTTTTGCTGCCGCGTCCGCTTCCCAGCTTTCTGCCAGAATCGGCGTGATTTTTTCCGGATTATCGCGGTCCGGCTGTACCAGACGCTGGTACAGGCTCGGCACGGTCTGGATGCTGGAGAGCTCGTTGGCTTCGGCCGGGTCGAGGCTCACGATATCATCAAGCCCCTGGGCAACCACCAGCGTGTTGGGCGGCGTAGCGGCGTGGGCGGCGCCTGAGAGCGCAGCCAGCACCAGTAACGGCAACAGTTTTTTTGTCATAGCGATCCCTGAGAAGAATATATTGTGATTGTTTTATGCTCCGCTACGTTAGGGCGACTGTGACATTCCACAAAGTCGAAATTCAGCTTTACTTATGCCTTCCGGGAATATCGCATGCGCTCGGGCTATTAAAACACGCTGCTTTTCGCGCGCTTTTTAACCTGCTATAACAAATGCCTTACCTTTCAGGGAGTCACCGCCGTGCCCGAAATCAATCAACATGGTCAAACCGTTAACGATATCGTTCCCGACTGGAAAGGCGCGCGCGCGTTAACCCGCACGCCGCTGTTCGGCCAGTATTGTCGCCTGGAGCCGCTGGACGCCGATCGCCACGCGGCCGATCTCTTTGAGGCCTACGCGCTGGGAGACGACAGCGACTGGACGTGGCTTGCCAGCACGCAGCCCACGAGCGTGGAAGCCACCGCGCACTGGATCATGGCGAAGGTCATGGACGATGAGCTGGTGCCGTTTGCCGTCATTGACTTACGCAACGAACGGGCGGTGGGGCTGGTGAGCTATATGGCTAACGAGCGGCTGTTGGGCTCGGTGGAAATTGGTCACGTCACCTGGTCGCGCAAAATGAAAGGTTCCCGCATCGGCACCGAAACGGTGTGGCTGCTGCTGAAAAATGCGTTTGAGCACGGCTATCGGCGCCTCGAGTGGAAGTGCGATTCCATGAACGTAGCGTCGCGCAGGGCGGCGGAGCGGCTGGGGTTTGTCTGGGAAGGACGCCTGCGCCAGAAGCTGGTGCGCAAAGGGCGCAACCGCGACAGCGATATGCTTTCTATTATTGACGGCGAATGGCCGCAAAGAGACGCGGAGCTGCGCGCCTGGCTGGCGGCAGAGAATTTTGACGAGGAAGGGCGGCAGATAAAGCGGCTTGAGGCGTTTCGGTTATAAGTTTTTTATGTAGGGTACAGCGTAAACGCGCGGTTAATCCGCGGAAATCGCGATTTCAATCAGGTTGGTTTTTCCTGACTGCAGGCCGCGCGTTACCGCTTCGGCGATATCCGCAGCCTCGGTCACCCGGCAGCAGTGGACGCCCATGGCGGTGGCCAGCGACTGAAAATCGATATGCGGGTTCACCAGGTCCATCCCGATAAAACGCCCCAGCCGCGTTGAGCTGTAGTCAGCCTGGCTCTTCATAAAGTTTTTCAGGATGTTGTACTCCCTGTTATTCATGACGATAAAGGTGACCGGCAGATTTTCGTGTGCCGCCGTCCAGAGCGCCTGCGGCGAGTAGAGGGAGGCTCCGTCTCCAACTAAACACACTACCGGCTCGCGGCCCAGCCCCAGCGAGTGACCTACTGCTGCGGGCATCCCCCAGCCCAGTCCGCCGCCGCGCATAAAGTAGTAGCGCTGGTGCTGCTGGTCAGAGATGAACCGGCGGACATGCCTGGCGGTCGCTATCGCCTCATCCACGATGGTGGTACCCGCCGGAATGGATCGGATGACTTCCCAGGCTGCGACCATCGGCGAAAGGGCCGGGCGTAGCCGCTCGACGGCCAGACGTTCCTCCTGCTGCTGCCACTCCTTCTCTCGTTCGTCGCGGGCCGCCACCAGCAGCCGCTGGTGGGCCAGCGTGCTGGCGATCAGGCGCTGCTTAAGCTTTGGCAGCAGTTCGTGCAGGGACAGTTTGATATCCCCCATCACCGAAAGGCGAGTGGCATAGGTGCGGCCAAGCTCGTGCATATCCGCCGAAAGCTGATACACCGCGCAGGTCGCCGGAATGGCCTCCCCCTCGCTGTACAAAATAGTGATCAGGCTTCTGCCGCCGATGATGAATACGGCATCGTAGGCGTTGATGATGCTGGCGATTTCGCTGGCGGTGGTGGGCATATTGCCCCGCCAGAGGGCGTGCTGAGTGGGAAAAGGTAAATTCAGCGGCCAGGAGGAGCCGTAGACGTGGGCGCTGAGCGCTTCCGCCAGCTCGACAATCTCCTGCGTCGAGCCGCTGGAGTGCACCTCATCACCCGCCACAATCATGATCCTGCCCGGCGCGATCTCGCTGAGCGCCTCCGCCAGCTCGTCCAGCGAGCCCGCCACGGTGTGGTAGTTTACTCTCGACGCCGTCTGTATTCCGGCGTCGCTCAGCTCTTCCATCACGTTCATCGGCAGGGAGAGCAGCACCGGGCCGCCAGGAGGATAGCTGGCAGCGTGAAACGCGCGGCGCACCAGCACCGGGAGCTGGTCGGCGCTGGTGACCTCCTGCGCCCACTTCATGACCGGAGAGCCGATGGACACAATATCATCATACAGCAGCGGGTCGCGGACGTAGTGCCGCGTATCCTGCTGTCCAACGGTCACCACCAGCGGGGTTTTCATGATCCGCGAATTAATGAGATTCCCCATGCCGTGCCCCAGGCCGCTCGCGGTATGCAAATTGATAAAGCCCGTTTTGCGGGAGGCTTTCGCGTAGCCGTCGGCAATCGCCACCACGGTGCTCTCCTGAAGCGCCAGAATATAGTGAATATTTTCATGGCGAAGCAGGGCATCAATGAGCGGAAGTTCGGTGGTGCCGGGGTTGCCAAAAATATATTCCACGCCTTCACTCTCCAGCACTTCAAGAAGAATATCGGCACCCGTTCGCATATTGAGATCTGATAAGGACGTTAATGATTTAATCATACTGACACCTCATTCAGCATTATTTAACCCAGGCTAAAATTCTTCCTGCGTCGGACGAACAACAATTTCATTAATATCAACGTCGCCAGGCTGTTCTATGGCAAATAAAACCGCGCGGGCAATTGCGTCAGCCGGAATAGCCTGCTTATAAAACTCATGGAGAAATTTTTTGCTCTCTTCGTCAGAACTGCCGAATTGCAGCTCGCTTTCGACGGCACCGGGCGAAATAAGCGTCGTGCGGAGGGTTTTACCCGCCTCCTGACGTAAGCCTTCACTCAGCGCGCGGACGGCGAATTTTGTGGCGCTGTACACCACGCCGCCAGGTGCCAGCACCTTGATGCCCGCAACGGAGGCAACGTTAATAAAATGCCCGCTGCCCTGACGCTGGAACAATGGCCACGCGGCCGCGATGCCGTACAGCACCCCTTTCAGATTGGTGTCAATCATCTTGTCCCATTCGTCGGTTTTCAGCTCGCTCAAGGGGGCGATAGCCATAAAGCCCGCGTTGTTGATCAGCACATCCACGCGCTGGTAGGCGGCAACGGCAGCGTCAATGGCGCGCTGAACCTCCTCCTGACGGGTGACATCGGCCTTCACGGCTATCGCCTTGCCGCCTTGCTGAATAATCTGATCCACCAGGGCATTAATTCTGTCCAGACGGCGCGCCACCAGCACCAGCGAAAACGCGTTATTCGCTAAATGGAGGGCAATCGCCTGACCAATACCGCTGCTGGCACCGGTAATAACAACAACCTTGTTTGCACTATTATTCATGATCTTATCTCGCTATTGAGTGATGCAAAAAATAAAAGGCAGAGAAGCGTTAATGAATAATGACAAATTCATTAACGCGGTTTTTGATATATTGTGTATCGGGAATAAAATGATGTTCGTTTAAAACTTAATGGAGTATGGAAGAGTCTGTCAATGTCGTTTTTTAATAATTACATTAATTACAGGCTTAATATTTAATTCTTATAGGTAACCGAGAATAGTATATAAATGAAATGGGGTCACGATAGCGGCCCTGCGAACAGGACCTGAGATTACAATTTGCCACTGTAAAGCACCGGGCCTGTGGGGAGCCCAGTGGGCGATCCGCCCTCTGGTTCAAGGCTTATGGCTATCGTGGCGTCAGGAGGGAGCGTTGTGTTCCTGAGGGTGACGCGTGTCGGTATGTCGTTATGCAGCAGCCCCATGGAGACCGGTGCCTGCCCGCCTGGGATCAGCCAAAGCTGGAGGCTGTGTTGCGCCGCGACGGCCGTCGGCCGAAGAGGGGCAATGCTCAAGTGCTGGCGGCTGGCATCCGCGCTGACGACCCATTCCCCGTGCTGTTGGGCATCGTTGAGGACGATCAGAGGAACGAGTTCCGGTGTACGGGTGGCATACCAGGCAACGACCGACAGGGCGGCGAGGGAGGCCGCAACCATCCAGCCGACATAAGGCCGACTTTTGCGTAAAGGCTTTTTGGGCGGCAGATCGAGGGCGATTCTTTTCCACACCGTCTCGGGTGGAGGGACGGGCACAAGATGACTATCCAGCGTGCTGAACATTTTCTGCCAGTACGCGACGCGGGCGGCCAGAGCGGGTTCACGGAGGACCCTTTTCTGGAACTGAAGCCGTGCTCCTCCCCGCAGCGTGCCGAGGGCATACTCTGCTGCCAGCATGTCGTCGCGTTTTTCTGCGTCATTCATAGCCCCACGCACTCCCGAAGATGATCCATTGCCCGACGTATCCAGCTTTTCACCGAGCCCACGGGCTGGTGGAGCCAGTCGGCAATGTCGCTGTGAGACATTCCCTGATAGTAGGCGAGCGTAATGCTCTGACGCTGCTCGCTGCTCAAATGTTCGAGACAATGCCTGAGCCGTTCTGCCTGCGCATCGTCGTGCCAGTTATTCTGCTCATCGCTTTCGCTCAGCAGAATATCTTCCGAATACGACTCTTCACGGGCTGCAGCCCGGGTTTGCCCGCTGCGCAGCCAGTCAATACAGCGGTTGCGCACAATGTGCGTAAGCCAGGTCATCGGGGAGCTCAGGGTAGCGTTATAGGTTTCGGCTTTACTCCAGACGGTGACAAAACAGTCGTGAAGGATCTCTTCTGCCCAGGCGCGGTCGCGCAACATGCGCAGCGCAACGGCAAACAGGTGAGGCGATGTGAGTCGGTAAAGTTGTTCAAATGCGCGGCGATCGCCGTTAGCGATCGCCTGCATTAATTTCAACTGCTGTTCAGCCAGCGCGTTATCCATGTTTTTCCCGGAAGGCAACGTCACACTTCCGAAGTATAGACAACTACTTAGGCATCAGGACGGTATCAATCACATCGATCACGCCATTTTTCTGATGAACGTCATAGGTGCTGATGTTCGCCACGTTACCTTTACCGTCCTTAAGCTGAATATTGTGCGGGCCGTTACTCATGATCCACAGCGGTTGGCCGTTAACGGTCTTCAGCTCCGCGTGACCGCCGCCCTGTTTAATTTTCTGCTCCAGCGCTTTCATATCGTAATTACCGGCGACCACGTGATAGGTCAGAATGCTGGTGAGCGTGGCTTTGTTTTCGGGTTTGACCAGGTTCTCGACCGTGCCGGCAGGCAATTTCGCAAACGCCGCATTGGTTGGGGCAAACACGGTGAATGGCCCTTTGCTCTGGAGCGTATCCACCAGCCCGGCCGCTTTGACGGCGGCCACCAGCGTAGTGTGATCTTTCGAGTTCACGGCGTTTTCAACGATATTTTTGCTCGGGAACATCGCCGCTCCGCCCACCATCACGGTGTCTGACGTCATGGCTGCTGATGCGCCTGCACAGAAGAGTATCGCGCTGGATACGAATGCAACACTGAGTAGCTTTTTCATCATTTATCCTCGGATTAAGGAGCAAAGGCGTTGCTCACATACTCATATACGAGGGGCGGGGGGAAACTGGATGCAGGGAAATGAAAATAAATTTATGGCGGGGAAGTGAATTCCCTCTCCCCGGTGGGGAGAGGGCAAATGACTTAGCGTCTCACCGGTGCCCCGTTCGCCACATAATACGCCGCCGTGCTCTTCGCCAGCGGCTCGCGACCGCGAATGGCATCGGCAATCTTCTCGCCAATCATAATGGTGGTGGCGTTCAGGTTGCCGGTGATGATCTGCGGCATAATCGACGCATCCACCACGCGCAGCCCTTCCAGCCCGTGAACGCGGCCTTCGCCGTCGACCACCGCCATCTCGTCGTAACCCATCTTGCAGGTGCCGCACGGGTGGAACGCCGTTTCCGCGTGGTTGCGCACGAATTCGTCCAGCTGCTCGTCGGTCTGGCAGTCAATGCCCGGGCTGATTTCACGGCCGCGGTACTTGTCCAGCGCGGGCTGGTGCATGATCTCGCGGGTGATGCGGATCGCGTCGCGAAACTCCTGCCAGTCCTGCTCGTGGGACATATAGTTGAACAGGATCGCCGGATGCTGGTGCGGATCGCGCGACTGGATGCGCACGTGTCCACGGCTCGGGGAGCGCATGGAGCCGACGTGGCACTGGAAGCCGTGCTCTTTCACCGCGTTCGAGCCGTTGTAGTTAATCGCCACCGGCAGGAAGTGGTACTGAATGTTTGGCCACTCAAACTCTTCACGGCTGCGGATAAACCCGCCCGCTTCGAAGTGGTTGCTCGCGCCCACGCCGGTGCCGCCAAACAGCCACTCCGCGCCAATCTTCGGCTGGTTCCACCACTGCAGGGCAGGGTAGAGGGAGACCGGCTCCTTACATTCGTACTGAAGGTACATCTCCAGGTGATCCTGCAGGTTTTCCCCCACGCCGGGCAGATCGTGCACCAGCGGGATATCGAACTGCTTCAGCAGGTCAGCGTTGCCCACGCCGGAGCGCTGGAGGATCTGCGGGGAGGCAATCGCCCCGGCGCTCAGCAGCACTTCTTTTTTTGCCGTCGCTTTGGATGGGATGGTGCTTTCACCCTCCAGCCACTCGACGCCCACCGCGCGCTTGCCCTCAAAGAGGATGCGATCGGTCATGGCGTGGGTGCGGATGGTCAGGTTCGGACGCGGTTTCGCCTGATCCAGATAGCCGCGCGCGGTGCTGGCGCGTCGGCCCTGCGGCGTGACCGTGCGGTCCATCGGGCCGAAGCCCTCCTGCTGATAGCCGTTGAGATCGTCTGTGCGCGGATAGCCCGCCTGCACGCCCGCCTCCACCATCGCCTCGAACAGCGGGTTCACGCCCGGTTTCGAGGTGGTAACGCTCACCGGGCCGTCGCCGCCGTGGTAGTCGTTCGGCCCCACGTCGCGCGTCTCTGCCTTGCGGTAGTAGGGCAGGCAGTTGAGGTAGCTCCAGTGCTCCAGGCCCGGCTCTTTCGCCCAGTGGTCGAGGTCCATCGCGTTACCGCGGATGTAGCACATACCGTTGATCAATGACGAGCCGCCCAGCCCTTTGCCGCGTCCGCACTCCATGCGGCGGTTGTTCATGAAGGGTTCTGGCTCGGTTTCGTACGCCCAGTTGTAGCGCTTGCCCTGCAGCGGGAACGCCAGCGCGGCGGGCATCTGGGTGCGGAAGTCAAATCGGTAATCCGGCCCGCCTGCTTCAAGCAGCAGGACGGTGGTGTTCGGATCTTCAGTCAGTCGTGTAGCCAGCACGTTGCCGGCAGAGCCGGCCCCGATAATGATGTAGTCAAATTGCAAATAAACCTCCCGGTTAAAATATGGACTGGAATTTACCCATCTCAACCTGGATGGACTTCACCTGGGTGTAGCTCTGCAGCGTCATCACGCCATTCTCGCGGCCAATGCCGGAGTGCTTGTAGCCGCCGACCGGCATCTCTGCGGCGGATTCACCCCAGGTGTTGATCCAGCAGATGCCCGCTTCGAGCTGATGAATGGCGCCGTGGGCGCGGTTCAGGTCGGCCGTGACGATGCCTGCCGCCAGCCCGTAGTCGGTGTCGTTGGCGCGGCGAATCGCTTCTTCATCGGATTCGTAGGTGAGGATGGACATCACCGGGCCGAAGATCTCTTCGCGCACGATGGTCATCTCGTCGGTGCAGTCGGTGAACACGGTTGGGGCCACCCACGCGCCGTTATCGAAGCCTTCGCCCTTCAGCACGTCGCCGCCGCACAGCACGCGCGCGCCTTCCTCTTTGCCTTTGGCGATGTAGCGCATCACGCTGTCGCGGTGCGGGAAGCTGACCATCGGGCCAAAGTTGGTAGCTCCATCGAACAGATCGCCCGCGCGGATGCGGCCCACGCGCTCAACGATTTTCTGCTCAAACGCGGCTTTGAACTTAGCCGGGACAAACACGCGAGTGCCGTTGGTGCACACCTGGCCGGAGCTGAAGAAGTTGGCCATCATGGCGATGTCCGCCGCGAGATCCAGATCCGCATCGTCGAAAATAATCAGCGGGGATTTACCGCCCAGCTCCATCGTCACCTCTTTCAGGGACGAGGCCGCCGAGTTGGCCATCACCTTTTTGCCGCTGGCGACGCCGCCGGTAAAGGAGACTTTCGCGATGCCCGGATGCTCGGTCAGGTACTGGCCGGTCTCCGCGCCCACGCCCGGCAGGACGTTAAACACGCCGTCCGGCAGGCCCGCTTCGGTGTAGATCTCGGCAAGCTTCAGGGCGGTAAGCGGCGTCACTTCGCTCGGCTTGAAGATCATCGCGTTACCTGCCGCCAGCGCCGGGGCGGATTTCCACAGGGCGATCTGGATCGGGTAGTTCCACGCGCCGATGCCCGCCACCACGCCCAGCGGTTCGCGGCGGGTATAGACGAATGAGGTCTCGCGCAAGGGGATCTGGCTGCCTTCCAGCGCCGGGATCAGCCCCGCGTAGTACTCCAGCACGTCCGCGCCGGTGACGATGTCGACGGTGGAAGTTTCGGAATACGCTTTACCGGTGTCGAGGGTTTCCAGCTTTGCCAGCTCGTCGTTGCGCTCGCGCAGGATGTCGACGGCGCGACGCAGAACGCGGGAGCGCTCCATGGCGGTCATCGCCGCCCAGATTTTTTGCCCGCGCGTTGCGCTTTCTACGGCGCGATCGACGTCTTCGCGCCCGGCGGCCTGTACGGTCGCCAGGACTTCACCGTTGGCCGGGTTGATGGTCTCGAAGGTGCGACCGCTGGTGGCCGATGTATAACCACCATTGATATAAAGCTGCTGTTCTGCCATTCGGGACATAAATTCTCCTCGGTTATTCGGTCGGTAAATGCTGGCTGATAAAGTGGCTGGTGAGCGACTGCGCCAGGGTCTTATCCAGCGGCTTGCCGCTCAGCGCGGCGCGCAGCCACAGCCCGTCGATCAGCGCCGCCAGCCCATATCCCGCCTCCTGGGCCTGCTCGCGCGGAAGCTCGCGGCGGAACTCGTACACCAGGTTCGACAGCAGGCGGCGGCTACTCACCTGCTGCAGGCGGTAGAGCATGGGCTGATGCATGCTGCTTGCCCAGAAGGCCAGCCAGGCCTTCATCGCCGCGCTGCTAACCTGGGTTTCATCAAAGTTACCGCCGACAATCGCCTGCAGACGCTGCTCCGCGCTGCCGTTCGGCAGGGCGTGCAGGCGGCTTAATACCGCATCGCGCAGCTGGCCGGTGATGTCGCGCATGGTCGCTTCCAGCAGGCCGTTTTTGTCTTTGAAATAGTGACTGATGATCCCCGTGGAAACACCTGCCCGACGGGCGATCTGCGCGATCGTCGCGTCGTGCATTCCCACTTCATTTATTGCTTCCAGCGTGGCGTCGATAAGCTGCCTGCGCCGGATCGGCTGCATCCCCACTTTGGGCATTATTGCCACTCCATTCATCAGCGTTGGTTAACCATTAAAGCGGTTTTTGATTGGACGTTCAATATAAAATGTGTCTTAATTGTTGCGGATTTGGATTTTAATAGTTACAAAAACAGTGAGGATACTGGATGACAGACCTTTCACAGGACAGAGAAAAAGACAAAATCAACCCGGTCGTTTTTTATACGTCCGCCGGGCTGATTTTGTTGTTTTCCCTGACAACGATCTTCTTTCGCGATTTTTCTGCCGAGTGGATTGGGCGCACCCTGAACTGGGTATCGAAGACCTTCGGCTGGTACTACCTGCTGGCGGCCACGCTCTACATCGTCTTTGTGGTCTGCATTGCCTGCTCGCGCTTCGGCTCCGTGAAGCTCGGGCCAGAGCAGTCCAAGCCCGAGTTCAGCCTGCTGAGCTGGGCCGCGATGCTGTTTGCCGCGGGCATCGGCATTGACCTGATGTTCTTCTCCGTGGCGGAACCGGTCACGCAGTATATGCAGCCGCCGGAAGGGGCAGGGCAGACGATGGAGGCCGCGCGCCAGGCGATGGTCTGGACGCTGTTCCACTACGGCCTGACCGGCTGGTCAATGTACGCCCTGATGGGCATGGCGCTGGGATACTTTAGCTATCGTTATAATTTGCCCCTCACCATTCGCTCCGCGCTGTACCCGATTTTCGGTAAAAAGATTAACGGCCCGATTGGCCACAGCGTCGATATCGCGGCGGTGATCGGCACCATCTTCGGTATTGCGACCACGCTCGGGATTGGCGTGGTGCAGCTCAACTACGGGCTGAGCGTGCTGTTTGATATTCCGGATTCGATGGCGGCGAAAGCGGCACTGATTGCGCTCTCCGTCATTATTGCCACCATTTCGGTGACGTCGGGCGTCGATAAAGGCATCCGCGTGCTCTCCGAACTGAACGTGGCGCTGGCGCTGAGCCTGATCCTGTTCGTGCTGTTTATGGGCGACACCTCGTTCCTGCTCAATGCCTTAGTGCTGAACGTGGGCGACTACGTAAACCGCTTTATGGGCATGACGCTGAACAGCTTCGCCTTTGACCGTCCGGTGGAGTGGATGAACAACTGGACGCTGTTCTTCTGGGCGTGGTGGGTCGCATGGTCGCCGTTTGTCGGCCTGTTCCTGGCGCGTATTTCGCGCGGGCGCACCATCCGCCAGTTTGTGATGGGCACGCTGATTATCCCGTTCACCTTTACCCTGCTGTGGCTGTCGGTGTTCGGCAACAGCGCGCTGCATGAGATTATCCACGGCAACGCGACCTTTGCACAGGAAGCGATGGCGCACCCGGAGCGCGGCTTCTACAGCCTGCTGGCGCAGTACCCGGCGTTCACCTTTAGCGCCTCCGTGGCGACCATTACCGGCCTGCTGTTCTACGTCACCTCGGCGGATTCCGGCGCGCTGGTGCTGGGGAACTTCACCTCAAAGCTGAAGGACATCAACAGCGACGCGCCGAACTGGCTGCGCATCTTCTGGTCCGTCGCCATCGGCCTGCTGACGCTCGGCATGCTGATGACCAACGGCATCTCGGCGCTACAGAACACCACGGTGATCATGGGGCTGCCGTTCAGCTTCGTCATCTTCTTTGTCATGGCCGGGCTGTATAAATCGCTCAAGGTGGAAGATTACCGCCGCGTCAGCGCCAGCCGCGACACCGCCCCGCGTCCGATGGGCGCGCAGGACAGGCTGAGCTGGAAGAAACGCCTGTCGCGCCTGATGAACTACCCGGGCACGCGCTACACCAACCAGATGATGGAGACGGTCTGCTTCCCGGCAATGGAAGAGGTGGCGCAGGAGCTGAAGCTGCGTGGCGCCTACGTGGAGCTGAAAAACCTGCCGCCGGAGGAGGGTGAAACCCTGGGGCACCTGGATCTGCTGGTGCACATGGGCGACGAGCAGAACTTTGTCTACCAGATCTGGCCGCAGCAGTACTCGGTCCCCGGCTTTACCTACCGGGCGCGCAGCGGGAAATCGACCTACTACCGGCTGGAAACCTTCCTGCTTGAAGGAAGCCAGGGGAATGATTTGATGGACTACAGCAAGGAGCAGGTGATTACGGATATTCTGGACCAGTATGAGCGGCACCTGAACTTTATCCATCTGCACAGGGAAGCGCCGGGAAATAGCGTGATGTTCCCGGATGTTTGAACCTTGAAGTGAAGAACGTAAAAAGGCATCGCCGCTGCCTTCATGCCGGGTGGCGGCGATGCCTTACCCGGCCTACAAAACCGGTTTACCATAGGCCTGATAAGCGAAGCGCCATCAGGCGTTAAATGTGCTTTGGGACTGAAAGGCAATATTTCCTTGATTTATATTCACCATTCTGTTTTTCTTTCTGCGCAGATTTCATCCATGCATCATCATAAATAATATTGCCTTTAACATAGTTCCATTGAATGCCACGAAATCGCAGGCCTACTACTTCATGCATGTTAGGGGCAGAACTGCCTGGATAGTATACATGCGTAAAATCTAAAGATGATATTACCACGCTATCAAGCGTGATGGTGTAGATCTCTCTTTCTGCTCCCGCTTCAATAATTTCATAATATTTAATAATGGCTTTTTGCAGGCGTCTTCCTTCGCAAGCGACAACGGCAAGGTAAGGACTTACCTTATCTAATTGCTTATGCAGCGTAACCGGGCCATGCTGTCGTGTTCCGGTCATATTTCCGGTATGACTATCGACGGCTTGTTTTACACCATAGCTGCTGTTCATGATTTCGATAGCACCTTCTCGACCTGGCATCATACATTCGCCCTGTACGAGCATTCCGTTCTCGTCGTAGAGAAATAGGTAAGCGGGTAGTGACATTATCGTTCTCCTAAATTTATTAGCTTGCCATTTTTATCGATATCGAACTGATGTACATATTCTTTGCCATTTAAGTTGTAGTGAATTACGTAAGTATGTTCATTCTCCCATTTAATATTCATACAAGTATCAGGATAGGAAGCGTTTAAATCACCGTATCCGGATCCCGTCACTATGCTTATCTGATGGGCTTTGCTTGAATAAATTGTATAATATTTCAAAATGTCATTTTTATTTATGCTGAAACAAATATGATTGCCGTTAATAAAAGTTAGTCGTGTTTTGGGGGCTCGTTTACCACCGGGACAGCCGGTAATTGAAATACATATAGCAATAATAACCAGCAGTTTTTTCATCCGGGAAATCCTTTTAAAACTGTTTTATATTTATTCAGGAGGTAATAGAGCGTTTCTTTAAGATGCAGATCCCGGTATTGTAATAAGCTCTGATTTTTCTCCAGACCAAAATATTTCAATAACCAGTAATCGCTTACAATCGATGCTTGCTGCTCTAACCCATAATGCAATAAATCTACTTTATCTAAGCTATAAGTATAGTCAGCAATACCGGAAAATAATCCTCTGGTCCTGACAAACATCCCTTTTTGTGTTTGCCAGACGTGCATCATCTCATGCATAAATCTATGCTTCTTAACTAAGTCGTCCTCTAATGAGAAATCAGGTGAATAAGTTTCTTCTCTAAACCACATTTCACCATTGGGACTCATCGCTATATCGACAGGCTGGAGATTAAAAGGAAGATAACTTTCCCTGTGCACCCACACCAGATGATAATGGATACTGTAACCGTAAAGCGTCTTCGCGAGGGCTATCTCACCGATGGTGAGTTGTCGGATACCGCCTGGGTTAATCGGGGTTCCTGAGGTGGGAATAATGCGTTCATTTACCGGCATTATAAATCCATTGTAATAATGTGATTATTGGGTTTTTATCCTACTCCTGTCGAAATGGAAAAGAAGATTGATATATTCCTAAAAAACGATTTTTGCGTTGTGAGAAATAAATCAAATAGGGAATGAAAGAAGATTTTCGAAACCTGATGAGCGTTACAGCAAAGTGATCGCGTGGTCGCCATGAAGCAGCCAGTGAAGTGTAAATAGAGTTCCTACTTTAAACTCAGCCTGTGGGTAGGTCAGCGCTAGCGTGAGTGTTTTCTCATTGAGTCTTGTTATGCGGGCACAGTCAAAACCCATGTAAATCTTCACCCGCGGGTAGAGTGCCTTAAACAGACTCTCTTTGGCGCTGAATGCAAGCGTCAACGCCAGCGCAAAGGGGTAGCCCGAGCGCGTCAGGCACATCGCTTCCTGTGCATTAATGATGCCGTCCTGGATTTCTCGGGCTTCTCGGTCAGGAAGAATGGCTTCGCAATCAATACCCACAAGCGCGTCTGGATAACGGACGGCAACCGCCATCGCCTGCGTGCCGCTGTGGGTGATGCTCCCTGAAACGCCTTCCGGCCAGAGCGGTTCACCGCTGGGGCCGATGCCGGGCACGGTGTGGTCAGGTAAGGCATGCGCGGCGGCGATGCGCCCTGCCAGATGCTCGGCTTTGCGTTTGCGCCCGGCGTTTGCAAGCTCAGCGTGGTGGGGGAGCCAGAGGAGATCGGCGTCGGTGAAGGTGGTTGGGTCGAAGGTGACGTGGTTTACGGTATGGCCGGCGAGAATGAACGTGCGGTGGGTGGTGTGCATGGTTTCCCCTCTATCAATAAATAGTGCGGCCTGATGCCCTCACCCAGCCCTCTCCCACAGGGAGAGGGCGGCGTTGTTGCCTTTATCAGAATCGCGTATTCACGCTCATATACCACGTGCGGCCTGGCTCATTATAGGTATAAGCCCCCGCGCCGTACATATACGCGCCGGTGGTGGCGTTCCCGGTCGTCTGGGCATTACCCGCACGCCACTGGCGCTTGTCGAAGACGTTATCCACGCCGCCGGTCAGGCTGACGTTTTTGGTCATGTCCCAGGTCGCGCTCAGACCAACGATGCTGTACGGGCTGACCTCGTCTTTTTCAGACCCGGTCACCGGCTGACCTTTGTAGTTGTACTTCTTCGGCTGCTGCTTGCCGTACCAGGTAAAGGTCGACTGGAGCGACACGTCCTGATGAACCTGCCAGCTCAGTGTCGAGTTCAGCGTGTACTCCGGAATGATCGACAGACGGTCGCCGGTCTCCTTGTTCTTGCTCTGCAGCATGTAGGTGATGTTGTTGGTCCAGTTAATGGTGTCGCTGACCGGCACGTTCAGGGAGCCTTCCAGCCCTTCAACCACCGCTTTCGGCACGTTTTCCCACTGGTAGATATCCGTCTGCACTTTACCAGATGAGGTGTGGCCGATCGGCGCGTAGCCCGCTTCGATCTTGTTGCGGTAGTCGTTGCGGAACCAGGTCACGCCCGCCAGCCAGCCGTCGCGCTTCCACTCCAGACCAATCTCTTTGTTGATGCTGGTTTCGGCCTTAAGGTCGTCGTTACCCATCATGTAGCAGCCTACGCCGTCGGAGCTGGCGTAGCAGCCCTGACCTTTGCTGTAGAGCAGATAGTTCGGGTTGGTCTGATACAGGCTTGGCGCTTTATAGGCGCGGGCGATGCCCATTTTCAGCGTGAAGTCATCCCCCAGACCCTGCGACAGGTTCAGGGACGGGCTCCAGTTGTTGCCGACGATGGTGTGGTGGTCGAAGCGCAGGGCAGGGGTCAGCATGGTGCTGTCGGTCAGCTCCATGTTGTTCTCAGCGAACAGGGAGAAGATTTCCGCTGAGGTGTACGGGCTGCGATCGTTACTCATGCCCGGAATGGTGCCGCCCTGCAGGGTTTGCGTGAAGGAGGTGGAATCTTTCATGCGCTGCTGGTTCCACTCGGTACCCAGCGTCAGGTTCTGGTTAACGAGGAAATCAATCGGCAGGTTGATTTCGCTGTGCAGCATCACGTCGGCCAGATCGGTGTCGGTAAATTTATTGCTGTTGAACAAGCCTTCCGTACCGCCCGCCAGCCCTTCACCCAGACGGGAGTTGCGGGTGTGCTCGTACTGCGCCCAGTTGCTGGTGGTAATGCCGTTATCCCAGCCGCCGTTCCAGGTCACCGCGAAGTTCTGGCGATAGATACGGTTGGTCTCTTTGCCGTAGTTCTTTTTCACCAGGCCGCTGGAGCTGTTGTCGTTGTTGGTGTTCTGGGTATCACCGGCGTAGAGGTTATTCTGACGGCTGTAGCCCGCCTCAAATTCCAGAGACTGCATCGGCGCAAAGTCCCAGCGCACCACGCCGTTGATGTCTTTATTTTCTACACCCTCGCGGCCAGCAGGCAGCGTGTCGGCGTAGGCACCGGTACGGTCAGACTGGTGACCCTGGTTGATGTCCCACGCGTCGGCCTGGGTTTTGTCCAGGTTACCGAACATGCGGAAGCTGAAGTCGCCGCCCAGCGGGCCGCTCAGGCTGAAGTTGGTGCGCTTGGTGGAACCTTCATCCTTGTGCTCAGGCGCATTCAGGTAGGTGTTCCAGGAGCCGTGCCACTGGTCGTCGAATTTTTTGGTGATGATGTTCACCACGCCACCTGCCGCGCCGTTGCCATAGCGCGCGGCGGCCGGACCGCGGATCACTTCGATGCGCTCGATCATCTCCGGCGGCACCCAGCCGGTATCGCCGCGGGTGTCACGCTCGCCGCGCCAGCCCAGACGGATGGAGTTTCGGCTGGTCACCGGCTTGCCGTCGATCAGGATCAGGGTGTTTTCTGGCCCCATGCCGCGGATATCAATCTGACGGTTATTCCCGCGCTGGCCGCTGGTGGAGTTACCGGTCAGGTTAACGCCCGGCATGGTGCGGATGATTTCAGCCACGTCCCGTGCGGGCGGATTTTTACGTATCTCATCGGCGGTGATGGTCGATACCCCCGGCGCCTGCAGATTCTGCTCGGCGGCGGTGATCACCATCGTGTCTTCGTGCTGCGCAGAGGCGGTGTTGTCGTCTGCCAGAGCAGGCAGCGCGACGCCATAAATCCCTAAATTGACCAGCAAGGCCAGAGAGTGAATCTTCTTATTCATTGTACGTCCTGCTTTTGTGGTTGTTTTATGAGCGCTTCCCACAGCGCGGGCACTACGCTATTGCAAATGCAAATAGTTATCAATAATATTATCAATAAAATTTGCTCTGAAACAAAAAAGACTGTTAAACATGAGGTTATAAGGGTGACGGCGTTAACAACGGGAAGTGAAGCGTGGTGGCAGTCGAAAAACGGGCCTGAATGGACGCCGGAAAAGGGAAACTATCGCGTCACGTTCTGGTGGCGTGACCCGGCAGGAACGCAAAGAACGTCACCGATCAAACGCGTCTGGCTCTACGTCACCGGCGTGACCGATCACCACCAAAACGCCCGCCCGCAGTCCCTCGAACGCATTCCCGATACCGACGTCTGGCAGTGGCAGGGCGAGTTCAGCCCCGAGTGGCGCGGAAGCTACTGTTTTATCCCTTCCGTGAATGAAAACGATTTTGCCAGCGTCGTGTTTGAAGGCGAGCAGCCGGAACGCATGGCGCTGCGTGAAGGCTGGCGCAAGCTGCTGCCGCACGCGGTTTCAGACCCGCTGAACCCGCAAAGCTGGCGCGGCGGGCGCGGCCATGCCGTCTCCGCGCTGGAGATGCCGCAAGCACCGGTTCAGCCGGGGTGGAATCATCCCGATACGCCGTATCAGCCGCCAGTCTGCATTGAGTGGGAAAGCGCGCGCCTGAAAAATCGCCGCCGCATCTGGATTTTCACCACCGGGGGCGACGACTCGGAACGCCCGCTGGCGGTGCTGCTCGACGGGCAGTTCTGGGCCGAAAGCATGCCCGTCTGGCCTGCGCTGGCGTCGCTCACCCGTGAAGGCAAATTACCGCCCGCAGTCTACGTCTTAATCGATGTTATCGATATGGCGCATCGCAACCGCGAGCTGCCGTGCAATCCCGACTTCTGGCTGGCGGTGCAGGAAGAACTTCTCCCCCTTGTTAAAAAACGCGTGCCGTTCAGCGACCGCGCCGACCGTACGGTGGTCGCAGGGCAAAGCTTTGGCGGTCTATCATCCCTTTATGCCGCACTGCACTGGCCGCAGCGTTTTGGCTGCGTGCTTAGCCAGTCCGGCTCCTACTGGTGGCCACACCGCGGCGGCCAGCAGGACGGGCTGTTAATCGAGCAACTTAAAACCGGCGAAATATCCCCTCGCGGGCTACGCATCCTTCTTGAGGCCGGGCGCAACGAGCCGCTCATCTTCCGCGCGAATCAGGCGATTTATGCCGAACTGCACGCACACCAACCGGTTATCTGGCGTCAGGTTGACGGCGGACACGATGCGCTTTGCTGGCGCGGTGGGCTGACGCAGGGGCTTATCACCCTCTGGCAGCCGCTTATTCACTAACGGAGTCTGTATGGAATTCAGCAATCCTTTCGATAATCCGCAGGGACAGTTCGCCATTTTGCAAAACGACCAGGGGCAGTACAGCCTCTGGCCACAGCAGTGCGAACTGCCGGCAGGGTGGGGCGTGGTGTGCGAAGCACGGTCTCAGGAGGCGTGCCAGCAGTGGCTGGCGGAACGCTGGCAGACGCTTGAGCCGTCTTATTTCGCGGGGGAGAACGCATGAACCGTCTTCCTCTCGTCGCCGCCCAGCCGGGTATCTGGATGGCGGAACAGCTGTCCTCGCTACCAAACGCCTGGAGCGTGGCGCACTACACCGAGCTGAAAGGCGATATCGATGCGCCGCTGCTGGCAAAAGCCGTTGCCGCGGGCATGATGCAGGCCGATACCCTGCGCATGCGCTTTGTGGAAGACAACGGTGAGGTGTGGCAGTGGGTGGATGACACCTTCATTCTGCCGGAACCGTCCATCGTTCGCGTTGATTCCCACGCCGCCGCCGTGGCGCTGATGGAGGCCGATCTCAGTCAGGATCTGCGCGTGGACAGCGGTCAGCCGCTCGCTTTCCATCAGCTGATTCAGGTCGGTGAAAAACACTGGTACTGGTATCAACGCTATCACCATCTGGTGGTGGATGGCTTCAGCTTCCCGGCCATAACCCGCCAGATCGCCGCGATTTATGCCGCGTGGAAAAAGGGCGAACCCACGCCGGAATCCCCGTTTACGCCATTCGCAGAGGTGGTGGACGAGTATCAGCGCTATCGCGACAGCGAGGCGTACCGGCGCGACGGCGCCTTCTGGGCCGGGCAGCGCAAACAGCTGCCTTCTCCGGTCTCGCTCTCTTCCGCGCCCCTGCCTGGACACGCCGCCACCACCGACATCCTGCGCCTGAAAATGGCGATGGACGGACGTGCTTTCAGCCAGCTTGCACAGATGGCAGGCCAGGCGCAGCGTACCGATCTGGCGCTTGCGCTGGTGGTGCTGTGGCTGGGCCGCCTGACCGGACGGCTGGACTACGCCGCCGGGTTTATCTTTATGCGCCGCATGGGCTCCGCCGCGCTGACCGCGACCGGACCGGTGCTTAACGTCCTGCCGCTGGCGGTGAATATTCGCCCGCACGAGAGCCTGCCGGAACTGGCGCTGCGCCTGGCGAACCAGCTGAAAAAAATGCGCCGCCACCAGCGCTACGACGCCGAGCAGATCGTGCGCGACAGCGGGAAAGCGGCGGGGGATGAAGCGCTGTTTGGCCCGGTGCTGAACGTTAAAGTGTTCGACTACCAGCTGGATATCGACGGCGTGGAGGCCATCACCCACACGCTGGCGACCGGCCCGGTGAACGATCTGGAGCTAGCGCTGTTCCCGGACGAGCAGGGCGGGCTGAGCATGGAGATCCTCGCCAATAAGCAGCGCTACGACGAGGCGACGCTGACGCGTCACGTGGCGCGCCTGAACGCGATGCTGGTGCAGTTTGCGGCCAACCCGGACCTGCGCTGCGGCGAGGTGGAAACCGTTTCAGAACAGGAATACGCAAAACTCGCGCGCATCAACGATACCGGGCTGGCGCTGCCGTCCACCACGCTGGCGGATCTGGTGGCGGAACAGGCGAGCAGAACGCCGGATGCCCCGGCGCTGGCGGATGCGCACGTTGAACTCAGCTATCATCAGATGCGCGAGCAGGTCGTCGCGCTGGCAAACCTGCTGCGCGCGCGCGGCGTGAAGCCGGGCGACAGCGTGGCGGTGGCCCTGCCGCGCTCGGTATTCCTGACGCTAGCCTTGCACGGCATTGTTGAGGCGGGCGCCGCGTGGCTGCCGCTCGACACCGGCTATCCGGACGATCGCCTGCGGATGATGCTCGAGGACGCGAAGCCGTCCCTGCTCATTACCACCGACGAACAGCTTCCGCGCTTTAGCGATCTGTCCGTCGAGACGTTTAGTTACAACACACTTTTACCGGCCACCGATGCTGAGCCGCTGCGTCTGGCAAAGCCGGAGCAGACGGCGTACATCATCTTTACCTCCGGCTCGACCGGGCGTCCAAAAGGGGTCATGGTCGGCCATACCGCCATCGTTAACCGCCTGAAGTGGATGCAGGACCATTATCCGCTGGGCGCGAACGATGTGGTGGCGCAGAAAACGCCGTGCAGCTTTGACGTGTCGGTGTGGGAATTCTGGTGGCCGTTTATCGCCGGGGCGAAGCTGGTGATGGCCGAGCCGGACGCGCACCGCGACCCGCAGGCAATGCAGAGCTTCTTCGCGCACTACGGCGTGACCACTACCCACTTCGTGCCGTCGATGCTGGCGGCGTTTGTTGCCTCGCTGACGCCGGAAAATGTCGACTGCTGCAAAACGCTTAAGCAGGTGTTCTGCAGCGGCGAAGCGCTGCCGACGGCGCTGTGCCGCGAGTGGGAACAGCTGACGCACGTGCCGCTGCATAACCTTTACGGCCCGACGGAAGCGGCGGTGGACGTCAGCTGGTATCCGGCTTTTGGGCCCGAGCTGGCGGCGGTGGAAGGCAACAGCGTGCCGATCGGTTTCCCGGTGTGGAATACGGGGCTGCGCATTCTGGATGCGATGATGCGCCCGGTACCGTTCGGCGTGGCAGGGGATCTCTACCTCACCGGCATCCAGCTGGCGCAGGGATATCTGGGACGCCCCGATCTCACCGCCAGCCGCTTTATCGCCGACCCGTTCGCGCCGGGCGAGCGGATGTACCGCACCGGAGACGTTGCCCGCTGGCTGGATAACGGCGCGGTGGAATATCTGGGCCGCAGCGACGACCAGCTCAAAATTCGCGGCCAGCGCATCGAGCTGGGTGAAATCGACCGGGCGATGCTGTCGCTGCCGGACGTGGCCCAGGCCGTGGCGCACGCCTGCGTCTTCAACCAGGCGGCGGCAACGGGCGGCGATGCCCGCCAGCTGGTGGGGTACGTGGTTTCTGAATCGGGTTTGCCGCTGGACCGCGACGCGCTGCTGGAATCGCTCAAAGCCCAGCTGCCGCCGCATATGGTGCCGGTGGTGCTGCTGCAAATCAGCGCGCTGCCGCTGAGCGCCAACGGCAAGCTTGACCGCAAGGCGCTGCCGCTGCCGGAGCTGACGAGTAAATCCTCCGGCCGTGCGCCGGAGACTGAAACCGAAGTCGCCGTCGCGCAGGCGTTTTCCGCGCTGCTGGGCTGCGAGATCAACGACATTGAGGCGGATTTCTTTGCCCTCGGCGGCCACTCGCTGCTGGCGATGCGTCTGGCGGCGCAACTCAGCCGCGCGTTCAACCGCAAGGTCACGCCGGGGCAAATTATGGTCGCCTCGACGGTGAGTAAGCTTAGCGCGCTGCTGGACTCGCAAATGAGCGACGAGCAGGCGCAGCGTCTGGGGTATGAAACCCTTCTGCCGCTGCGTGAGGGCGACGGCCCGACGCTGTTCTGCTTCCATCCGGCGTCCGGCTTTGCCTGGCAGTTTAGCGTCCTGGCGCGCTACCTCAGCCCGCGCTGGTCAATCGTCGGCATTCAGTCGCCGCGTCCGGACGGCCCGATGCAGCAGTGCGCGGATCTCGATGGGGCGATCGATCATCACCTGAACACGTTGCGTAAGCAGCAGCCGCAGGGGCCGTATTACCTGTTCGGCTATTCCCTCGGCGGCACGCTGGCGCAGGGCATTGCGGCCCGCCTGCGCGAGCAGGGTGAAGCGGTGGCGTTCCTCGGCCTGCTGGATACCTGGCCGCCGGAAACCCAGAACTGGGCGGAGAAAGAGGCCAACGGCCTCGACCCGGCGGTGCTGGCGGAGATCGAGCGCGAGCGGCAGGCGTTTATCGCCGCCCAGCAGGGACAGGGCTCCAGCGAGCTGTTTAACGCTATCGAAGGCAACTACGCCGATGCGGTGCGGCTGCTCACCACGGCGCACAGTTCACGCTTTGACGGTAAAGCAACGCTGTTTGTTGCCGAACGCACGCGCATGATGGATCCGCAGGCCGCCTGGGCACCGTGGGTGGGAGAACTGGAGGTGTACAGCCAGGATTGCGCCCACGTGGATATCATTTCACCGCAGGCGTTTGAGAAAATTGGGCCAGTGTTGAGGAATATTTTGGGGTAACGTCAAAAGCGCCGGGTGGCGGCTACGCCTTACCCGGCCTACGGGAGCCGAGTGTAGGCCGGGTAAGGCGTAGCCGCCACCCGGCAATTACCGCCGACCTAACGGCACCACCAGCGGCGTTCCCGCCACCGGATCGTCAATAATCATGCAGCGCATACCGTAGATCCGCGCGATCAGCTCCGGTGTGACAATCTCCTTCGGCGCACCCTGCGCCACAATCTCCCCGTCGCGCAAGGCAATCAGGTGCGTGGCGTAGCGGCACGCCTGGTTTAAATCGTGCAGCACCGCCGCCAGGGTGTACCCCTGCGTGCGGTTCAGCTCGCTCAGCAGCTCCAGCAGATCAATCTGGTGGCTGATGTCCAGCCAGGTTGTCGGCTCGTCCAGCAGCATGATCGACGTTTCCTGCGCCAGCACCATCGCAATCCACGCCCGCTGACGCTGACCGCCGGAAAGGGTGTCCACGCTCTGCTGGGCGAGATCGGTGATGCCCGTCGCCCGCATCGCGCGGTTCACCGCCTCGTCATCTTCCTTGCGCCAGCGGGTAAACAGCGGCTGGTGCGGGTAGCGCCCGCGTGAGACCAGCTCCTGCACCGTGATGTCTCCCGGCGTGGTGGCGTTTTGCGCCAGCAGCCCGATGCGCCTGGCCACCTCTTTGCTGGCGAAGCGCTGGATCTGCTCCCCGTCGAGGAACACGCTGCCCTCAGCCGGCGTCATCAGGCGGCTCAGGGTGCGCAGCAGGGTCGATTTCCCGCAGCCGTTCGGACCGATAATCGCGGTGAAGTGGCCGTCCGGAATGGCGACGGTTAAATCACGGGCAACGATTTTGTTGCCGTAGCCGAGGGTGAGATGTTCGCCGCGCAAGCGGGTGGTTGTGTCTGTCATTTCTTGCGTGACTCCTGAACGAGCAAGACGATGAGGTAAATGCCGCCGAGGCTGACAGTCACCACGCCCACCGGCAGTTGATAAGGCATAAACAGCCGCTGGGCGCAGAGGTCGGCGGCCAGCAGCAGCATCGCACCGCACAGCGCCGCCTGGGTTAATCCCCAGCGCGCCGTCCCGCTAAGGCGGCGGGCGATATGCGGCGCGACAAGGGCGATAAACGAGATCGGCCCGGCGATGGCGGTGGAGGCTGCGGTCAGCAGTACCGCTACCAGCATCAGCATCAGGCGCGAGCGCTCGACGCTCACGCCCAGCGCGCAGGCGCTGTCGTCGCCCATCTCCAGCAGCCGCATGCGCCTGACCAGCAGCAACGCGCCGATAAACATCAGGATAATCAGCGGCGCGGCGGGCCAGGTTTTGCCCCACGTCAGGCCGTTGAGAGAACCTGCGTACCACAGCCCGGCGGAAAGCGCCGTTTCCAGCGAGGCCTGCAGCAGCAGCCAGGTATTGAAGGCCATCAGCATCGCACGGATGCCGATACCGATAATGATCAGCCGGAAGGTGTCGATGCCGTTGCGCCAGGCCAACAGCCAGATAACCAGCGACGTCAGAATGCCGCCCGCCATCGCCGTGAAGGTAATGGCCGTCAGGTGCTGGCCGAACAGCACCATCGCCACCAGCACGCCGCTCCAGGCCCCGGTATTGAGGCCCATCACGTCCGGGCTGCCGAGCGGGTTGCGCATCAGCGACTGGAATATCGCGCCGCTGACGCCGAGCGCCGCGCCGACCAGGATTGCCATCGCCACGCGCGGCAGCCGCCATTCGGTGACCACCATGGTGATGTTACGCGGCGCGCTGCCGGTGAGAGCGTGAAATACCTGCGCGAAATCAAGCGTTACGGCACCGCTTTGCAGGCTCCAGACCGCCAGCAGCAGACTGGCGACGACCAGCAGGGAGACGCTGGTGACTAAACGCCGGGACGGGGCCCTCATGCGTCACCTCCGCGTTTACGGCGCACCAGGAAAATCAGCACCGGCGCGCCGATAAAGGCGCTGACCACCGAGACGCGCAGTTCACCCGGCACCAGCAGGCGGCCCAGCACGTCGGCAAACAGCAGCAGGGCAGGCGTCGCCAGCAGCGTGACCGGCAGAGACCAGCGGTGATCCGCCCCTACCAGCCAGCGCGCCATGTGCGGCATCATCAGGCCGATAAAGGCGATTGGCCCGACCACGGCGGTCGCGCTGCCGCACAGGACGGTGATGGCCAGCAGGCCAGTCAGCTGCGTGCGCGCGACGCGGTTGCCGAGCGCGGTGGCGGTGTCGCTGCCGAGGCTCAGGCTGTTCAGCGCCCGGCTTAACGACAGCGCTACGGCGGCGGCAATCATCACCGGGATCGCCACCACTTTCAGCGTTTCAAGAGTGCGGATATCCAGCGAACCGGCCTGCCAGAAGCGCAGCTGGTCGTAAACGTCCGGGTTGAGCAGGGCGATGCCGTTGGACAAGCCTTCCAGCACCGCGGCAAGCGCCACGCCCGCCAGCGTAAGGCGTACCGGGCTCAGCTGTCCGCCGCCCTGGCTGCCGGTAAACGCGACCACCAGCGAGGCGGCCAGCGCGCCGCAGAAGGCCATTACCAGCTGCTCAGACGGAGAGGTGAAGCCGAACAGCGCCGCGCCCAGCACGATGGCAAAGCTGGCGCCAGAGTTAACGCCGAGAATGCCGGGGTCCGCCAGCGGATTGCGGGTGAGGGTTTGCATCAGGGCACCGGCAAGGCCGAGTGCGCCACCGGCCAGCAGCCCGGCAAGGGTGCGGGGCAGGCGAGCGTCGAGCACGATAGTGCAGTCAGCGCTCTGACAGGTGCCGGAGAACGCATCGACAATAACGGACGCAGGCAGCGGCCTGGCGCCAACCAGCAGGCTGAGTGCAATCGCGAGGCTCAATAGCAGCAATAAAACGGGCACGGCAACGGCGCGCACCGAAGATGAGGAAAACGACATAGCAACATCCATGATTTGATAATGATAGTGATTATCGTTATCTATCTTATTTGGCTATGTTAGCATGTGCGCCCATGGAATGGGTAGAATTACACTCAAGGCTTTGTCATGAATCAAAAATCCTGGCTGCTCAACCTCAGCCTGCTTAAAACGCACCCGGCGTATCGCGCCGTGTTTATTGCCCGCTTTATCTCCATTTTGTCCCTCGGCCTGCTCGGCGTGGCCGTACCGGTACAGATCCAGACGATGACGCACTCCAGCTGGCTGGTAGGGCTATCCGTCACCTTAACCGGCGGGGCGATGTTTATCGGCCTGATGGTCGGCGGCGTGCTGGCGGACCGCTACGAGCGTAAAAAGCTGATCCTGCTGGCGCGCGGCACCTGCGGCGTGGGCTTTATCGGGCTGTGTCTGAACGCCATGCTGCCGGAGCCGTCGCTGATGGCCATATATGCCCTCGGGCTGTGGGACGGCTTTTTTGCCTCCTTAGGCGTGACGGCGCTGCTGGCGGCGACGCCCGCGCTGGTCGGGCGAGAAAATCTGATGCAGGCGGGGGCGATCACCATGCTCACCGTGCGCCTCGGCTCGGTGATTTCGCCGATGGTCGGCGGCCTGCTGCTGGCAACCGGCAACGTGGCGTGGAACTACGGCCTGGCCGCGGCAGGGACCTTTATCACCACGCTGACGCTGCTGCGCCTGCCGCTGCTGCCACCCCCGCCGCAGCCACGCGAGCACCCGCTGAAGTCCCTGATGGCCGCGATTCGTTTCCTGTTCAGCAACCCGCTGATTGGCGGGATTGCGCTTCTCGGCGGCCTGCTGACGATGGCGAGCGCCGTGCGCGTGCTCTACCCGGCGCTGGCGGGCGAGTGGCAGATGAGCGCCTCGGAGATTGGCGTGCTGTACGCCGCCATTCCGCTCGGTGCGGCCTGCGGGGCGCTCACCAGCGGCAACCTGGCGCAGAGCGCGCGGCCGGGGTTGATTATGCTGCTTGCCACGCTGGCCTCGTTTATCGCCATTGGCTTCTTCAGCCTGATGCCGGTCTGGGCGCTCGGGGTGATGTGTCTGGTGATCTTCGGCTGGCTGAGCGCCATCAGCTCGCTGCTGCAGTACACCCTGATCCAGACCCAGACGCCGGAAGGGATGCTCGGGCGCATCAACGGCCTGTGGACCGCGCAGAACGTCACGGGCGATGCCATCGGCGCGGCGATCCTCGGCGGGCTGGGGGCGATAATGAGCCCGGCGGCGTCGGCGAGCAGCAGCGGGTTTGTGTTAGCAATGGTTGGTGTGATCTTATTGGTGGCGCTGGTGGAATTGCGCCGGTTCAGGCAGGAGAGTGTGGTGACCTTGTAGGTCGGGTAAGGCGGAGCCGCCACCCGACAAAACGCCCGGTGGCGCTGCGCTTACCGGGCCTACGGGGAACGTGCCTGTTATTTAAACATCGCATTCAAACGCTGCAACACCAGCATCGCGCTGTAATAATCCAGGCGGAACGTCTCGGTTCCCAACGCCCACACGCGCTTGTTTTTCACCGACGGCAGGTGCGCCAGCAGCGGGTTAGCGTAAATCGCCGCCACGTCTTTCTCGTCGCCGGCAAACACAAACAGCCCTTCGCCGTTCAGCCCCGTCGCCAGGTTTTCACCGCCCAGCTGGATAATGTCGTGGCGCTTGCCCTGGCTTGTTGAGGTCTGCAACCCGGCAGGCAGGTTCGCCAGCGTAAAGCCCAACTGGTGCAGCAGCTTGCCCTGTGCCGATTCCGTGGTCCAAAGGTTGGCGGAATGCGCGGCGGCGGTGTAGACGATGGCGTTCACCGGCTGCGGCGGCAGCGTCATCTGCTGTTTCACCTGCGCGAGCTGTTTATCAAACGCGGCAATGCGCTCTGCGGCCTGCTTTTCGTGTCCGGTGATCTCGCCCAGCTGGGTCAGCAGCGCCTGCCAGCTCTTGTCGTCGTAGTTGATGATAAGCGTCGGCGCAATGGCGGAAAGCTGATCGTACAGCGCCAGCGCGGAATCCCCGCCGGTGGCGCTGATCAAAATCAGGTCCGGCATTTGCGCGGCCACCGCTTCAGCGCTCGGCTCGCCGATATACAGCCGGGCAACCTTGCGCTGCTTCGCCATATCGCCCCACTGGCGCAGGAAACCCTGTCCATCCGCCACGCGGTTGTTCGGCGTGGTCGCGCCGCTGGCGACGACCGGTGCGTCAATGGCCAGCAGGGAGCCGGTTAAGGTCACGCTGGTGGAGACAATGCGCGTCGGTTTGTGCTCAAGGGTATGTACCCCGCGGCTGTCGGTCACCTGACGCGGCCAGTCGGCGGCTGCGGCTGAGGTAAGTCCTAAAACAAAAAGTGATAATAAAAGCAGGGGATTACGGAAAACGGCAGGGAATTTCACAGCGCGGGATCCTGTTTTTGTTGGAGATAATGCTTCTCATTTTCATATTTGCCGCAACGGGATGCAAGCTTTTGTCGCGCAAGTTATTTGCCCGACGGTTGACAGCGAAGCGATGTGGGATTAGGTTAGCCGACGAAAATATAAATGATAATCATTATTGCTTCTTTTATCATTTTGAGGAGGATGATATGGATACGTCCCTGGCTGAGGAAGTTCAGCACGCCGCAACCACGCTGGAATCAGACCGTTTTTTCTTTATGTCGCCTTACCGCAGCTTTACCACGTCCGGCTGCTTTTCCCGCTTCAGTGAACCCGCCGTCGGCGGTGACGATCCGGCGGGTCGCTTCCAGCAAAAATTAGCCCAGGCCTTCCGCACGGCAAAAGCCAGCGGTATTGCTCACCCGGTGATGGTGGGGGCGATCCCGTTCGACACCCGCAAGCCCTCGTCGCTGTTTATTCCGCAACGCTGGGAGACCTTTTCCCGTCCCGCACGTCAGCAGTCCGCACGTTATTTTTCCGGCGTGCAGGCCCTGAAGGTGGCACAACGCGCCGAGATCCCGCCGCAGCCCGTCTTCGAAGAGATGGTCGCTCGCGCCGCGTCGCTGACCGCCACGCCGCAGGTGAACAAGGTGGTCCTGTCGCGCCTGATTGATATCGCGACCGACAAACGCCTGGACAGCGGCGCTCTGATGGAGCGCCTGATCGCCCAGAACCCGGCGAGCTTCAACTTCCACGTGCCGCTGGAAGACGGCGGGGTGCTGCTGGGCGCCAGCCCGGAGCTGCTGCTGCGCAAAGAGGGGGCGCACTTTAGCTCGCTGCCGCTGGCGGGCTCCGCGCGCCGTCAGCCTGACGATGTGCTGGATCGCGAGGCGGGCAACAAGCTGCTGGCCTCCGAAAAGGACCGTCACGAGCACGACCTGGTCACCCAGGCGATGAAGACCATTCTGGCACCGCGCAGCCACCATCTCAGCATGCCTGATTCTCCTCAGTTGATTACCACGCCGACGCTGTGGCATCTGGCGACGCCGGTAGAAGGCGAGGCGCGTGAAAACGAGAACGCCCTGACGCTGGCCTGCCTGCTGCACCCGACCCCGGCGCTGAGCGGCTTCCCGCATCAGGCGGCGAAAGAGCTGATTGCCGAACTGGAGCCGTTCGACCGCGAGCTGTTCGGCGGCATCGTTGGCTGGTGCGACAGCGAAGGCAACGGCGAGTGGGTGGTGACCATCCGCTGCGCGCGTCTTCGCGAAAATACCGTTCGCCTGTTTGCCGGCGCGGGCATTGTGCCTGCCTCCTCCCCGGTGGGCGAGTGGCGCGAGACGGGCGTAAAGCTCTCCACCATGCTCAACGTGTTTGGTTTGCACTAAGGAAGACGCATGACCATTCCCTTTACCCGCTGGCCTGAGGATTTTGCCCGCCGCTACCGTGAAAAAGGCTACTGGCAGGATCTGCCGTTGACCCACATCCTGACGGATCGGGCGGACAGCGATGCGGTGGCGATTATCGATAGCGATCGCCACATTACCTACCGCGCGCTGAATCAGGCCGTAAGCAACCTGGCCTCAGCCCTTCAGGCGCGAGGATTGCAGCGCGGCGAGACGGCGCTGGTGCAGCTTGGCAACGTGGCCGAGTTCTACATGACCTTCTTCGCGCTGCTGCAAATCGGCGTCGCGCCGGTGAACGCGCTCTTTAGCCATCAGCGTAGCGAACTCAACGCCTACGCGGCGCAGATCAAACCCGCCGTGCTGATCGCCGATCGCGACCACGCGCTGTTTGCGGGCGATGACTTCCTCAACGCTTTCGTGGGGGAACACCGTTCGGTACGCGTCGTGCTGCTGCGCGGCGATAAGGGTGAACATGCCCTGGACGCGGCGATTGCGCGTCCCGCGGACAACTTCATCCCGAACCCGACGCCCGCCGACGAAGTGGCGTTCTTCCAGCTCTCCGGCGGCAGCACCGGCACGCCGAAGCTGATCCCGCGAACGCACAACGACTATGACTACAGCATTCGTCGCAGCAACGAGATCTGCGGCATTACCGCCGAAACGCGTTACCTGAACGCGCTGCCCGCGGCGCACAACTACGCCATGAGCTCGCCGGGATCGCTGGGGGTCTTTACCGCAGGCGGCTGCGTGGTGCTGGCGAACGATCCGAGCGCGACGCTCTGCTTCCCGCTGATTGAACAGCATCAGGTTAACGTCACCTCGCTGGTGCCGCCTGCCGTCAGCCTCTGGCTTCAGGCGATTGCCGACGGGGCGGACAGCGCGCAGCTTAAATCACTGAAGCTGCTGCAGGTGGGCGGCGCGCGCCTTTCCGCCACGCTCGCGGCGCGTATTCCGGTGGAAATTGGCTGCCAGCTGCAGCAGGTGTTCGGCATGGCGGAAGGGCTGGTGAACTACACCGCGCTTGACGACGCCCCGGAACGCATCATCAACACCCAGGGCCGCCCGATGTGCCCGGACGACGAAGTGTGGGTGGCGGACGAGCACGGCAATCCGCTGCCGCGTGGGGAGGTCGGACGCCTGATGACGCGCGGCCCGTACACCTTCCGCGGCTATTTCAACAGCCCGGAACACAACGCCAGCGCCTTCGACGCCGACGGCTTTTACTGCTCCGGGGATCTGATCGCCATTGACGAGCAGGGCTACATCACCGTGCAGGGGCGCGAGAAAGATCAGATCAACCGCGGCGGCGAGAAGATCGCCGCCGAGGAGATCGAGAACCTGCTGCTGCGCCATGAGTCGGTGATCCACGCCGCGCTGGTGAGCATGGAGGACAGCCTGCTGGGCGAGAAGAGCTGCGCGTATCTGGTGGTGAAACAGCCCCTGCGCGCGGTCGAGGTGCGTCGCTTCCTGCGCGAGCAGGGAGTCGCCGAATTTAAGCTGCCGGACCGCGTGGAGAGCGTGGATGCGCTCCCGCTGACGCCGGTCGGCAAAGTTGATAAGAAACAGTTGCGCCTGTGGCTTGCTGAACGCGCCCGGGGCTGAGGAAAAGAGTATGGCCATTCCAAAATTAACCGCTTACGCGCTGCCGACCGCCGCAGAGTTGCCGACCAGCAAGGTGAACTGGGCGTTTGAGCCCGAGCGCGCCGCGCTGCTGATCCACGATATGCAGGAGTACTTCCTGAACTTCTGGGGCGAAAATAGCGCGATGATGCAGCAGGTAGTCGCGAACATCACTAAACTGCGCGCGTACTGCAAAGAACACAATATCCCGGTGTATTACACCGCGCAGCCGAAAGAGCAGAGCGATGAAGACCGCGCCCTGCTGAACGACATGTGGGGGCCGGGCCTCACCCGCTCGCCGGAGCAGCAGCGCATCGTGGCTGAACTGACGCCGGACGAAGCGGACACCGTGCTGGTGAAGTGGCGCTACAGCGCGTTTCACCGCTCGCCGCTGGAGCAGATGCTGAAAGAGACCGGCCGCAACCAGCTGCTGATTACCGGCGTTTACGCCCACATCGGCTGCATGACCACCGCCACAGATGCCTTTATGCGCGACATCAAGCCGTTCTTTATTGCCGACGCGCTGGCGGACTTCACCCGCGACGAGCACCTGATGTCGCTGAAATACGTGGCAGGACGTTCTGGCCGCGTGGTGATGACCGACGAGCTGCTGCCGTCCGTTCCGGCCTCGAAGGCCGCGCTGCGCGCGCTGATCCTGCCGCTGCTGGACGAGTCCGACGAGCCGATGGATGACGAAAACCTGATCGACTACGGTCTGGATTCAGTGCGCATGATGGCGCTGGCCGCCCGCTGGCGCAAAGTACACGGCGATATCGACTTCGTGATGCTGGCCAAAAATCCGACCCTCGACGCCTGGTGGGCGCTGCTCTCCCGCGAGGTGAAGTGATGGTGTTTGATTTCACCGGCAAAACCGTCTGGGTGACGGGCGCGGGGAAGGGGATTGGCTACGCGACCGCACTGGCGTTTGCCGAAGCCGGCGCGCAGGTGACCGGCTTCGATCTGGCCTTCCCGCAGGATGATTATCCGTTTGCCACCGAAACGCTGGACGTGGCGGATTTTGCTCAGGTCAGCGATGTGTGTGGCCGTTTGCTTAATACCCTTGAGCGTCTGGACGTGCTGGTCAACGCGGCGGGCATTCTGCGCATGGGGGCGACGGACCAGCTCTCGCAGGAGGACTGGCAGCAGACCTTCGCGGTCAACGTCGGCGGTGCGTTCAACCTGTTCCAGCAGACGATGGGCCAGTTCCGCCGTCAGCAGGGCGGGGCGATAGTCACCGTGGCGTCCGACGCGGCGCACGCGCCGCGCATCGGCATGAGCGCCTACGGCGCATCGAAAGCGGCGCTGAAAAGCCTGGCCCTGACCGTCGGGCTGGAGCTGGCGGGCAGCGGCGTGCGCTGCAATCTGGTGTCGCCGGGCTCAACGGATACCGATATGCAGCGCACCCTGTGGAAAAGCGACGATGCGGAGCAGCAGCGCATTCGCGGCTTCGGCGAGCAGTTTAAGCTCGGCATCCCGCTGGGCAAAATTGCCCGACCGCAGGAGATAGCTGCGACCGTGCTGTTCCTTGCCTCCGATGCCGCCAGCCACATCACCCTGCAGGATATCGTGGTGGACGGCGGCTCCACGCTGGGGGCGTAAATGATCTGGAAACGTCATTTATCGCTTGAGGAGCTGAACGCCACCAGCGTGAATACCCTGGTGGCGAACCTGGGCATCGTCTATACCCGCCTCGGGGACGACGCGCTGGAAGCGGAGATGCCGGTGGATGCGCGTACCCATCAGCCGTTTGGCCTGCTGCACGGCGGGGCGTCGGCGGCGCTGGCGGAAACGCTTGGCTCAATGGCCGGATTTCTGATGACCCGCGACGGGCAGAGCGTGGTGGGCACGGAGCTGAACGCCACGCATCATCGGGCGGTATCCCACGGCAAGGTTCGCGGCGTGTGTCAGCCGCTGCATCTTGGGCGTTCGAGCCAGAGCTGGGAGATTGGGGTCTTCGACGAGCAGGGGCGGCGGTGCTGTACCTGCCGGTTAAGTACGATGGTGCTGGGCTAACTCAGATCAAAGTGATCGGCTTAACACTGTGGTGTAAATCTCTGGTTTGACCACGCATTATTGCGTTTCAAAGTTGTTAAATTTTTCCGGTTGTTCTAGAAACAAAATGTAACATCTCACTGTTTCACGACAACGGACAACAACTATGAACAACTCAGGGAAATACCTTACATGGGCAGGGCTCTCCGTTGTGGGAGCTTTTGCCCTGGGCTATATCGCCCTCAACCGGGGGGAGCAGATCAACGCGCTCTGGATCGTCGTTGCCTCGGTCTGCGTTTACCTGATCGCCTATCGCTTTTATGGCCGCTATATCGCCAAGAACGTCCTGGGCGTTGATGCAACGCGCATGACGCCTGCCGTCCGCCATAACGACGGTCTGGACTATGTGCCGACCGACAAGAAGGTGCTGTTCGGTCACCATTTTGCGGCGATTGCCGGGGCAGGCCCGCTGGTGGGGCCGGTGCTGGCGGCGCAAATGGGCTACCTGCCGGGGATGATCTGGATCCTCGCCGGGGTGGTGCTGGCGGGGGCGGTGCAGGACTTTATGGTGCTGTTCGTCTCTACCCGCCGCGACGGACGTTCGCTGGGTGAGCTGGTGAAAGAGGAGATGGGGGCCACTGCCGGGGTGATTGCGCTGGTGGCGACCTTTATGATCATGGTGATCATCCTCGCGGTGCTGGCGATGATTGTGGTGAAAGCGCTGACCCACAGCCCGTGGGGAACCTATACCGTTGCCTTTACCATTCCGCTGGCGCTGTTCATGGGGATCTACATCCGCTACCTGCGTCCGGGCCGCATTGGTGAAGTGTCGGTGATTGGCCTGGTATTCCTGGTGTTCGCGATTATCTCCGGCGGCTGGGTGGCGGAAAGCCCGACCTGGGCGCCGTTCTTCGACTTTACCGGCGTGCAGCTGACCTGGATGCTGGTGGGCTACGGCTTTGTGGCGGCGGTGCTGCCGGTATGGCTGCTGCTGGCTCCGCGTGACTATCTCTCAACGTTCCTGAAAATCGGCACCATTGTCGGGCTGGCAATCGGTATTCTGATTATGCGCCCTACGCTGACCATGCCGGCGTTAACCAAATTTATCGACGGTACCGGCCCGGTCTGGACCGGCAATCTGTTCCCGTTCCTGTTTATTACCATCGCCTGCGGTGCGGTGTCGGGCTTCCACGCGCTGATTGCCTCCGGGACCACGCCGAAGATGCTGGCCAACGAGAATCAGGCCTGCCTGATTGGCTACGGCGGCATGCTGATGGAGTCCTTCGTGGCGATTATGGCGCTGGTATCCGCCTGTATTATCGACCCGGGCGTTTACTTTGCGATGAACAGCCCGATGGCGGTACTGGCCCCGGCCGGCACCGTTGACGTGGTAGCGTCTGCCGCGCAGGTGGTGAGCGGCTGGGGCTTTGCGATTACGCCTGAAACGTTGACGAGCATCGCCAGCGAAGTGGGCGAGCAGTCGATTATCTCCCGCGCGGGCGGGGCGCCGACGCTGGCGGTCGGCATGGCGTATATTCTCCACGGCGCGCTGGGCGGGCTGATGGACGTCTCGTTCTGGTATCACTTCGCCATTCTGTTTGAAGCGCTGTTTATCCTGACGGCGGTGGATGCGGGAACCCGTGCGGCGCGCTTTATGCTGCAGGATCTGCTGGGCGTCATCTCCCCGAACCTGAAGCGGACCGATTCGCTCCCGGCTAACCTGCTGGCGACGGCGCTGTGCGTGCTGGCGTGGGGCTATTTCCTGCATCAGGGCGTGGTCGATCCGCTGGGCGGGATTAACACCCTGTGGCCGCTGTTCGGTATCGCCAACCAGATGCTGGCGGGCATGGCGCTGATGCTCTGTGCGGTGGTGCTGTTCAAGATGAAGCGCCAGCGCTATGCGTGGGTGGCGCTGGTGCCGACCGCGTGGCTGCTGATCTGTACCCTGACGGCGGGCTGGCAGAAGGCCTTCAGCCCGGATAACAAGGTGGGCTTCCTGGCGATTGCCAACAAGTTCCAGGCGATGATCGACAGCGGCAAGATCCCGGCACAGTACACCGAATCGCAGCTGTCGCAGCTGGTGTTTAACAACCGTCTGGACGCCGGGCTGACCATCTTCTTTATGGTGGTGGTCGTGGTGCTGGCGTTGTATTCTCTCAGGACCGCGCTGGCGGCGTTGAAAGTCGACGCGCCAACGGCGAAAGAGACGCCGTATGAGCCAATGCCTGAAAACCTGGAAGAGATTGTGACCCAGGCCAAAGGGGCGCATTAACCCGTGTGCCGGGTGGCGCTAGCGCTTACCCGGCCTACATTCCCTGTGAGATCAGAACTATGTTCGACACCCTTTCCAAAGCCGGTAAGTACCTGGGCCAGGCCGCCAAAATGATGATTGGCGTGCCGGACTACGACAACTACGTCGAGCATATGCGCGTCAATCATCCAGACCAGACGCCCATGACCTACGAAGAATTTTTCCGCGACCGCCAGGACGCCCGCTACGGTGGCAAGGGCGGGGCGAAGTGCTGTTAACCCTCTTTCGGGAGATAGAGGCTGATCTGCTCCTGCTTACAGCCGTAGATCGCCGCCAGCTTTTCGCGGGTGCGCTTTTGCGGACGGGAGTCCAGCGCTTCCAGCTGTGACACGGCGGACTGGCTGATGCCGAGTTTCTCCGCCACCTCTTGCTGGGATAGCCCGCGCAGGATACGCCACGCGGCCTGCAGGCTGACGTTCTGCCAGGTCATGATGCTGCACACGTCTCCGGGCAATTCCACGTCATCCAGACTATCGTGTTCGACCTCAATATCCTCCAGATCGTCATCGGTTTCGTCGTCGATCTCTGCCATCTGTGAGCACATGCGGAAGTATTCGTGATAAGGAATAACCACATACTGCGTTTTACCGTTATCGTCCTTAATTAGCTGAACAGCCATAGGTGGCTTTCTCCTCATGCAGGTAAGTCGTTGAAGTTCTGAGCTTGACGGCTAAAACATAACAATGGTTATCGGGATCGTCCCGAAGCGTATAGATGATGCGGTAATCGCCAACGCGTAGCCGGAAATGATTTTCTGTCGCCGATATTTTTTTGATATCGGGCCGGGGTGCCGAGCGATCATCCAGTTCGGCAAGCTTTACCTCAATGCGGCGTTGATACCGCTCGTCAATTCTGGAAAAAGCCTTTTTTGCACCATTAGACCAGACAATCTTCATCCGTACCTCCACTGTACGCCCACACAAATTATAAGGAAATAATAAGACTATTAGATAAATTCCGAATTTCTTATGGGGTACTGTAGAGCGGACATAAAACGGAAGTAAGCGGTAAAAAGCGAAACATCGAGGCGGCTCGACAAGGCCTCTGCCGGGCGACAGAGGCTTGTAGAAAAGGTGCGATCAGGCGTTCAACCCGCCGTCGACATCCAGCCCTGTGCCGGAGATCTGCCCGGCCGCCGGGCTGGCGAGGAAGGTGACCGCCGCCGCGATGTCTTCCGGCTGGCCGTAGTGACCGAGCGCGATCATCTGGCGCTGGGCTTCCGCCTGTTCGCCGTCTTCCGGGTTCATATCGCTGTTGGTGGGGCCGGGATGCACCAGGTTAACGGTAATGCCGCGCGGGCCCAGATCGCGCGCCAGGCCGCGGGTGAGGGAGTTAAGGGCAGACTTGGTCATCGAGTAAACGGCAATGCCCGGCATCGCCACGCGGTTTGCCAGACAGCTGCCGATGTTGATGATGCGCCCGCCGTCGGACATGTGCACCAGCGCTTCCTGAATGGCGATCACCACGCCGCGAATGTTGACGTTGATCAGCGCGTCGATGTCCGCCAGGGTCATGGACTCCAGCGGGCCGCCGCGCGCGATACCCGCGTTGTTGACCAGAATATCCAGCCCGCCAAGGGAACGCGCTGCATGGGTGACGGCATCCTGAATCGCCTGCGCGCTGGCGCTGTCGGCCTGAATCGCTTCGCCGTGCCGCCCAAGTGCCTTAATTTCATCGGCGACCGCCTGGGCTTTATCGGCGGATTTTTCATACGTAATAACCACATCGGCACCGGCGCGTGCCAGCGACAGCGCGATAGCCCGACCCAATCCACGGCTGGCGCCGGTAACCAGCGCCTTTTTACCTGTTAAATCGATCTGCATGATGACCTCGTGACGAGAGTGGTGAGAATCATCATTAGGTATAGCCTGTCGGCGCGATTAACGGCTGAAGGATTCCACCTTCTCAAACGCGGCGCGCAGAACGTCGGGCGTTAACGTCACCGGCAGAGAGTGAATTGACTCCACCGGACGCAGGGTGTGGGCTATCACCTTATCCAGCTCGTCACGGTTGTGAATATCGACGTCCAGCGCGCGAAGCGTGGTCGGCAGGTTAAAGCGCCGGTACGCCGCCACCAGCTGCGCCAGCACGTCGTCCTGGCCGAGCAGGGCGCTCTGGACCAGAATGCCGTAGGCCACCTTGGTGCCGTGCAGGTATTTTTCCGTCTGCGGCAGCACGGTTAAGCCGTTGTGCACCGCATGCGCCGCCGCCACGCGGGTATAGCGCTCGCCCAGACCGCCGACCATCCCGCCGCCGGCGATAATCGCGTCCACCACGTCCCGGAACGCCTGCGTCTGTTCGCCGCGCTGCTGGTCGGCCAGCGCTTCCTCACTGTGCTCCAGCAGCACGTCGCGGATCGCCAGCGCGCCGTTAAGGCCAAGCCGCACGGTCAGCGGCAGGTTCTCCGGCTCAGGTGCCAACACCACCGCTTCGTACCACTTCGCCAGCGTATCGCCGATACCCGCCAGCAGGTATTCGGCCGGGGCGTTGAGAACGATCTGCGGCTCCACCAGCACCAGGAAGTTGGCGTCATCGAAGATCTCAAACTGCAGCGCCTGACCGGCATCGTTGTACCAGACGGAGAGTGGCGTCCACGCCGCGCAGGTGGCGGCAATGGTGGGGATGCCCACGAACGGCACCCCCAGACGACGCGCTACGGCCTTGACCGTATCCAGCACCGCGCCGCCGCCGACGCCAATCACCACGCTGGCGTCACTGCCGGATTCGTCCACCAGATGGGTGACGTCGCGCTCGCTGCAGTGGCCTTTAAAAAGCAGGTGTTTCGCTCCCGGCGCGTGAAAGCTCTCCGGCAGGAACGGGCGCGCGCCGTCGATAGCGCGCTCGCCGTAAATCCACACCGCGCGGGAAAGCTGCTCCGGGGTAAAGAAGTCATTCAGACGCGCAAGGCTTCCGGAATGGGAGAAGTAGTTCGCCGGGCCAGGCACGACGCGGATATCGGTGTTGCTCATGGTGTTGTCCTTTTTTAGCAAGCGCTAACCCGATGTTATGTCTGGACATCCGGATGGCTAATAATATTTCGCTTTAACTTATGCCTTTTCCGTCGTTGTCAGTCAACCGGAGCTGTGAAAAATTCGATAAATCAGAAGAGTAATGAAGGATTTACGCGGATGGTTTCCAGTCGCCTTGAAATGCGCGGTATCAGCCTGGCCTTTTCCGGCTTTCAGGCGCTGTCGCGCGTGAACTTCACCTTAACCGGCGGATCGGTACATGCGCTGACCGGCGCCAACGGCGCGGGGAAATCGACGCTGATGGCGGTGCTGTGCGGGACGCACGACCACTATGAAGGCGAAATCTCCATTAATAACCAGCCGGTAAGCATCCGCGAGCCGCTGGACGCCAAACGGCTGGGCATCCACCTCGTGCAGCAGGAGGTGGACGTGGCGCTGATCCCGGGATTAAGCATCGCCGAGAACATCATGCTCGACCAGCTGGCGCAGCCGGGGCATCGCTTCAGCTGGCGCGCCGTCCGCCAGCAGGCGAGACAGGCGCTGGCGCAGCTGGATGTTTCTCTGGACGTTCTCCGCTCCATCGACAGCTGCACGCTTGCCGAAAAGCAGCAGATTTTGCTGGCGCGTGCGCTGTCACACCACTGCCGTTTTCTCATTCTTGATGAGCCCACCGCGCCGCTGGACGCGCACGAGAGTGAGCGCCTGTTTGCGGTGGTGAGACGGTTAAAGCAGCAGGGCATCGGCGTGGTGTTTATCTCACACCGCATTCACGAGCTGAAGGCCATCTGCGACACCCTGACGGTGCTGCGCGACGGCAAGCTGATTGAGTCCGGCCCGATGGCCGATCTGAGCGGCGAAGCGATCGTCGAGAAGATGCTCGGCCACGTGCTCAGCGATATCTACCCGCCCGCGCGGCCGCCGCACGGCGACGAAACGCTGCTGCGGGTAGAAGGGCTGCACGACGACGCGCTGCTGAAAGATATCTCTCTGCACCTGCGCAAGGGCGAAATTCTCGGTATTGCCGGGCTGGCGGGCGCGGGCAAAACAGAACTCTGTAAGGCGCTGTTTGGCGCCAGCAAAAGCCGCGTGGCGCGCGGTGAGCTGAATCAACAGCCCTGGCAGCCGCGCGACCCGGCGGACTCGGTGCTGCGCGGGCTGGCGCTGGTGCCGGAAGAGCGGCGCAAAGAGGGCATTTTTATCGACGAGCCGGTGAGCATGAACCTTGCCGTGTGCGCCGATAACAGCTTCTCGCGCTGGAGCCTGTTCGGCCATCGTCAGGCGTGGCGCTGGGCGGAGGAGGTGATCGCCCGCGTCGGCGTTCGCGCCCGCGGTCCCGGGCAGGTTTTGCGACGTCTCTCCGGCGGCAATCAGCAGAAGATCGCCATCGGCAAATGGCTGCGCAATGACGCGAGCGTGCTGATCTTCGACGAGCCGACCAAAGGCGTGGACGTGAAGGCCAAAACCGATCTGTTCCAGCTGATTGACGGCCTGGCGCGCGAGGGCAAAGGGGTGATTTACGCCTCGGGCGAATTTGCCGAACTGGTCGGGCTGTGCGACCGCATCTGCGTGCTGTGGGACGGGCGCATCGTGGCGGAAATCGCCGGGGCCGAGGCCCGTGAAGAGACACTACTTTATTATTCAACCGGAGGAACGGCGTCGTGAGCAAGGCCCTTTCAGTAAACGCGGCGGCGTCTGGCCGTCAGCAGATTTTCGATTTTCTCTACAAGTGGGGCATGCTGTTAACCGTCGTCGCGCTGGTGGCCGTCTTTGGCCTGGCGTCGGACAGCTTCCTCGATCCGAACAATATCATCAATATTCTGCGTTCGATTGCCATCGTGACGGTGATTGCCATCGGCGTGTCGATCTCGCTGACCATTGGCGGGTTCGATCTGTCCGTAGGATCGACCGCGTCGCTGGCGAACGCGCTGGTGATTTCCCTGTTCGTCTGGCACGGCTTCGGCACCACCGAGTCGATTCTGATCACCCTCGCGCTCTGCACGCTGGTCGGCCTGTTTAACGCCTTTCTGATCGTTATCCTGCGCATTCCGGACATGCTCGCGACGCTGGCCAGCCTGTTTGTCATTCAGGGCGTGGCGATGACCTACAGCTACGGCGGGTCGATTACCGAGAACATGGTGCTGCCGAGCGGCGACATGGCGGAAGGCACCATCCCTGCGACGTTCAGCCTGCTGGGACAGGTACCGACTATCGTGATCGTCATGCTGGTGGTGACGGTGCTGGCGCAGCTGGGGCTGTCGCTCACCACTCACGGACGCCGGATGTACGCCATTGGCGGTAACCCGGAAGCGGCGCGCCTCTCGGGGATTCGCACCACCCGCTACAAGGTGGCGGCCTACGTGATTGCCTCCCTGCTGGCGGGCCTGGGCGGGATTTTGCTGGCCTCGCGCATTGGCTCATCGCAGGTGAACGCGGGCGGCGGTTATCTGATGGATGCGGTGGCGGCGGCGTGGATCGGCTTCTCGCTGGCCGGGTCCGGCAAGCCGAATGCCCTGGGCACGCTGGTGGGGGCGGTGATTCTCGGCGTGCTGTCGAACGGGCTGGTGATGCTCTCCGTGCCGTATTACGCCATGGACATTATAAAAGGGCTGGTGCTCGCGGTAGCGCTGGCGATTACCTACATACAAAAACGCTGACAACACAACGGGATAAAAAATGAAAAAGATTGCACTCTCTTTGGTGGCATTAGGGTTATTCACCGCTCTGCCTGGCTTCGCGGCCACGCCCGCACCGCTCCCGGCGGCCATTGCCAACCATGACGGCCCGATCCGCATCGCGGTGATCCGTAACCTCGGCTCAGACGACAACACCACGCAGTTTATTGCCGGGGCCATTCAGGAAGGAAAGAAGCTTGGCTTTAAGGTCAGCACCTTTTTAAGCAACGGGGACGACGCCAAATTCCAGGACTTCGTGAACCAGGCCATCAGCCAGAAGTACGACGGGATTATCCTGTCTCAGGGCCGCGATCCGTACTCCACCGCGCTGGTGAAGAAGGCGGTGGACGCCGGGATTAAGGTCGCGGTATTTGATACCGCCGTCAACGGCGAGATCCCGGGCGTAACCGTGACCCAACAGGACGATGCCTCTCTGACGAATCTCTCCTTCGGCCAGCTGGCGAAAGATTTCAACGGCAAGGCCAATATCGTCAAGCTGTGGGTAGCGGGCTTCCCGCCGATGGAGCGTCGTCAGGCGGCGTATAAAGAGTTGCAAAAACAGTACCCGGACATCAAAGAGCTGGAGTCTATCGGCGCGGTCTCCTCTGACGTGCAGGGCGACACCGCCAACAAGGTGGGCGCGATCCTCGCGAAATACCCGAAAGGCAAAATCGACGCCATCTGGGGAACCTGGGACGCCTTCAGCCAGGGCGCGTATAAGGCGCTGAAGGAGAACGGTCGTACCGAGATCAAGCTCTACAGCATCGACATCTCCAACCAGGATCTGCAGCTGATGCGCGAGCCGGGCAGCCCGTGGAAGGTGAGCGTGGCGGTGGATCCGAAGCTGATTGGGGCGACCAACGTGCGCCTGATCGCCAATAAGATTGCCGGGGAAGCCACGCCTGCGACCTACGATTTTAAGGCGGCCGCTATTCCGCAGACGCTGCTGACCGCCCAGCCGGGCGCGGTGAACGTGGCGTCGCTGGGGAAAATCATTCCGGGCTGGGGACAGACGGAAGATTTCATTGCGCCGTGGTTTGCGACGCTGGAAGCCAGGTCAAAATAATGCCCGGTGGTGCTTCGCTTACCGGGCCTACGGTTTGGTAGGCCGGGTAAGGCGCAGCCGCCACCCGGCGAAAGGAGCTCAAGGTGACTCATTTACCCCCTCCCGAATACAGCCGCAATATGCGGCTGATTGGCCACAGCGATCAGGGCGGTCGCCCGGACGGCGTGCAGCTGATGGTGCACCGCGGTTTCGCCTGGATCGGCCATATGGTGTCGCAGGGCTTTTCGATAGTGGACGTGCGCGACCCGAAAAACCCGAAACCCGCGGGCTATGTTCCCGCGCCGCCCGGCACCTGGAACGTGCACCTCCAGGCGCATGATGACCTGCTGCTGGTCATCAACGCCCGGGATCTGTTTGCCGATGCGCGTTTTGCCGACGAGAAGGTCTACTACACCCGGCAGGTGGGGGAGACCGTCCGCGATGTGCAGGACAAAGGCTGGAGCGCCGGGCTGCGCGTGTTTGATATCTCCACGCCGGACAGACCGCGCGAAATCGGCTTTCTGCCGCTGAGCGGCATTGGCATTCACCGCATCTGGTACGTCGGGGGCCGCTGGGCGTACGTGTCGGCGCTTATTGACGGCTTTACCGACTACATCTTTCTGACGATTGACCTGGCCGACCCGCGTAAGCCTGAGGTGGCAGGGCGCTGGTGGCTGCCGGGGATGAATCAGGCAGAAGGGGAGAAGCCTAACTGGCCGGAAGGGAAACGCTACGCGCTCCACCATGCGATTATTGCCGGCGATACCGCGTACGGCAGCTGGCGCGACGGCGGCCTGACGCTGCTGGACGTTAAGGATCGCACCCAGCCTAAGCTCATTAGCCACCGTAACTGGAGTCCGCCGTTTGGCGGCGGCACGCACACCGCGCTGCCGCTGCCGGACCGCGATCTGCTGGTGGTGCTGGACGAAGCGGTGCTCGATAACCAGGAAGACGGCGAGAAGCTGATCTGGCTGTTTGATATCCGCGAGCCGTCGAACCCGGTCAGCATCTCTACCTTCCCGCAGCCGGATGAAATCGACTACGTGGCGAAAGGGGCGCATTTCGGCCCGCACAACCTGCACGAGAACCGGCCGGGAAGCTTTGTCAGCTCAACGCTGATTTTTGCCACCTGGCAGAATGCGGGCGTGCGCGCGTATGACATCTCCAATCCGTATCGGCCGGTTGAAACGGGGGCGCTGGTGCCTGCCGCGCCGGCGAAAATGATGGATACCCGCCCGAATCGCCCGCAGGTGATCCAGTCGTGTGACGTGTTTGTGGATGCGCAGGGGATTATCTACAGCACGGACTATAACGGCGGGCTGTCGGTGATTGAGTATTTAGGATGAGTTTTTGCCGGGTGGCGGCTTTGCCTTACCCGGCCTACATTTTGCACCCGTAGGCCCGGTAAGCGCAGCGCCACCGGGCAAACGTTCTCAACTGTACTGCCGCACCCGCGCCACCAGATCTTCCGCGCTGTCGATACGGTCAGCAATCACAATCAGCGCCTTGCCGAGCGTTATCGCGTGGCGCAGGCACTCGTGGCGCATCGCCTCGTCCTGAATGGTGTCGATATCCGCGACGTGGGAAAGCCCGACGCTGCGGCGAATGAGTTCGGTGCCGCAGAAGCCGATGGCATCATGCCAGACCTTTTTCAGGAAGGCGGAGGCATAGCCCGGCGCGCTGAGCGCCGCGTCGCGCGTTTTCTCGTGCGCCAGCGCCTGGAAGCGCTCCGCGAAGGTGTTCCACAGCTCCTGAATATCGGTCAGGCGCTGCTCGCGCGCGGCGGCGGCATCGCGAATGCCCAGGTGTCCCGGCAGGCCGCAGAAGTTGAGCAGCAGGTTGCCGATGGCGGTGCCGATATCAAAGCCCATCGGCCCGAAATAGCCGAACTCGGCGTCGATGGCCTTCAGGCTGCCGTCGGCCACAAAAATCGAGCCGCTGTGAATGTCTCCGTGCAGCAGGGCTTCAGCCTGAGAAAAGAAGCGGTGCTTCAGGGAGGCCACGGCAATTTTCAGCTGGGCGTCGTCGCGCAGCGCGGCGACGTCATTTTCCAGCTCGGCCGGGTAGCTGTTGCGTTCGTGGATCTGGTACGGATCGTTGAAGAACAGATCTTCGGTGATCTCACACATCTCCGGGTTGATAAATTTCGCCACCTGCGCTTTCTTCTCGTGCGGATGCAGGAAGAAATCGCTGGTGTGGAACAGCGCGTGCGCGAGGTATTCACCCAGCTGACGCGCCGCCTGCGGGTAATAATTATTTTTGATCAGCTCGCCGCGCCAGATGCGATGGCTGGAGAGATCTTCCATCACCATTACCGCCAGTTCCGGGTCAAAGTGGTGGATTTTCACGGTGTGCTGCGGGCTGTGCCGGTAGTGCTCGACCAGCGTTTGCGCCTCCAGACGGGCGCGATCCAGCGTCAGCGGCCAGGACTCGCCGACGCAGCGCACGTAGGGCAGCGCCTGCTTGACGATGATGCGGCTCACGCCCGCGCTGTCGAAAATTTTAAACACCAGATTGAGGTTGCCGTCGCCTACCTCCTGCGCCTCCACCAGCGATGAAGGATCGTCAAGGCCGCCAAATTGCCTGGCATATTCCACGGCGTCCTGAGCGGTAAAGGTACGGTATTGCGACATGGCCTGCTCCTCACGGGTTTGCTAATAAAGACATGTAGACGTCTATACATCTGAATTTCATCCTGACACAATGTGCTACAACAACGCAACAGGGAATTAACGACATGCAGACATTACAGACGACCAGCCTGCGGGTAGCGGATAATCAGCTCTTTATTCTCGACCAGCAGGCCCTTCCGCAGGAGAAACGCTGGCTGGATGCCTCAACGGTAGAGGCGCTGGTGGGACATATTCACGCCCTGCGGGTGCGCGGCGCGCCGCTGATTGGTCTCTCTGCAAGCCTGCTGCTGGCGCTGCTGGCGGAAAACGGCAAAAGCCGTGACGAGCTGGCGGTTGCGCTGGAAACCCTGCGCGCGTCCCGCCCGACGGCGGTGAACCTGATGAACAACCTCGACCGCATGAAGCGGGCGCTGTGGCAGGAAGAGTATGTTCCGGCGCTGGTGGCCGAAGCGCTGCGCCTGATTGACGAAGACAAACGACTTTGCGATGCGATTGCCAGCGCGGGCAGCGCGCTGGTGAAGCCCGGCAGCCATCTGCTGACCCACTGCAACACCGGCGGGCTGGCAACGGCGGGCGTCGGCACCGCGCTGGGGGTGATTGCTCGCGCGCATCAGGAAGGCAAGGTCAGCAACGTCTGGGTGGATGAAACCCGCCCTCTGCTGCAGGGCGGTAGATTGACCGCCTGGGAGCTGGGCGAGCTGGGCGTGCCGTATCAGCTGATTACCGACGCCATGGCCGCCAGCCTGATGGCGAAAGGGCAGGTCGACGCCGTGTGGGTGGGCGCAGACCGCATTGCGGCCAACGGCGACGTGGCGAACAAAATCGGCACCTACTCCCTGGCGGTGCTGGCAAAATTCCACGGCATTCCGTTCTACGTGGCCGCCCCGCAAACGACCCTCGATCCGGACTGCCCGAACGGCGACGCGATCCCGATTGAGCAGCGCGCCGCCAGCGAGGTGACGGGCGTCGCCGGAAGCTTTGGCGCGGTGCAGTGGGCGCCGGAAAACGCGCAGGTCTACAACCCGGCGTTTGACGTGACCCCAGCCTCGCTGATTAGCGGCTGGGTGCTGGATACGGGCGTGGTCACGCCGGAAGAGGTTGCAGAAGGGAAATTTGCCTGAGTCCGGCTATCCTTTAAGGGGCTCCCTTAAGAGGACAACATCGTGACGCTCGACCCTGAAACAGACTTGAAACTGGAACGCGTGGTGGATGCACCGCGCGACCTCCTGTGGCTCTGCTGGACTACGCCCGAACACATCAAAAACTTTTTCATCCCTGCTCCCCATAAGGTGACCGAATGCGACCTCGATCTGCGCGTGGGCGGGCGGTTCAACACCGTGTTTGAGGTGGACGGCCAGCGGATGGATAACCGGGGTGTGTTTCTTGAAATCGACCCGGGGAAAAAGCTGGTCTTTACCGACGGCTATACCGAAGGCTGGAAACCGGCCGAGAAGCCGTTTATGACGGCAATTTTGCTCCTGGAAGACGTCGGGGAGGGCAAAACCCGCTATACGGCGATTGCGCGCCACCCCACGAAGGAAATCCGCGAGCAGCATGAACAGATGGGATTTCACGAAGGGTGGGGGATTGTGCTGGATCAGCTGGTGGGGTATGTGAAAGGGCTTAACGCTTAGTGCGCGCTGGTGCCCTCACCCCGACCCTCTCCCACAGGGAGAGGGAGAAAAGATCAGGCCAGGCGTGGATACGCATCCGCAATTGCGTCACCGGTAAACTGGGCAACCCAGCCTTCCGGGTTATCGAAAATACGAATCGCCGTAAAGTTCGGCTCTGAGCCCATATCAAACCAGTGCGGCGTGCCCGCGGGCACGGAGATCAGGTCGTTTTTCTCGCACAAGACCTGATATACCTCATCGCCGATGTGCAGGCAGAACAAGCCCGCGCCTTCCACGAAAAAGCGTACTTCGTCTTCGCCGTGGGTGTGTTCGTTCAGGAACTTCGCGCGCAGCGCGTCTTTCTGCGGATTGTCGGCGCGCAGGCTGATCACGTCCCAGCTCTGGTAACCCTTCTCTGCCACCAGTTTGTCGATCGCATGTTGATACGCCGCGATCACGGCTTCAGGCGCGGGATCGTGTCCTAAATCGCGATCCGCCGCCCAGCGTTCAAACCGCACGCCTTTCGCGTTCAGCTGTTGGGCAATCTCGGCGGCGTCGGTGCTGTGCCACTGATGTTGACTGGCGTCTTTGTCGGAATAAATGGTCAATGCGCTCATGAAGGGATCTGCTCCGGGTTAATCTCGTCAAACTGGTGGACCTGATGGTGGTGGCTTGCGCCGTCATCATCGCCGCGAATCAGCTGCAGGGTACGAAAACCTGCCTGTTCAGCCGCGTCCAGCTCCTGATGAATATCGGAGAGGAAGAGGATCTGCGACGGGGCGATGCCCGTTTGCGCCGCAATGTTCTGATAAGACTGCACCTCGCGCTTGGCGCCGATGTGGGTGTCGAAATAGCCGCTGAACAGATGAGTAATATCACCTTCGTCGCTGTAGCCAAATAACAGTTTCTGCGCGGCGACGGAGCCAGAGGAATAAACATAGAGATCAATCCCTTGCGCTTTCCATTTTTCCAGCGCCGGGAGCACGTCCGGGTAGAGATGGCCGGTAAAGTCGCCGTTAACGTAGCCGTCGTGCCAGATGATCCCCTGCAGCGCTTTAAGCGCCGTGGATTTACGGTCTTCATCCATAAAGGCAAACAGGGCGTCGATAAGTTCGCTGACGCTGGCGTGTGGGTTAGCGATTTCATCACGCAGGTTGTCCAGAATGGATTTGACCGGCTCGGCGTACTGCTGCGCGGTCACGAAGGCCGCCAGTCGCTCACGCGCGTAGGGGAACAAAACATCATGGACAAAACGAATATCGCTGGTGGTCCCTTCAATATCCGTCACAATCGCGCGAATCATACTCTCTCCAGTTGTCGTAAACGCATTTCGCATTCAAATAAGAACTCTAATCCTTCCAGATGACGCCGGGCTTCGGCCACGTCGCGTCCCCAGCAGGTTAAGCCATGACCGCGCAGAAGAAAACCATAATTAAGCGGCCGTTCCTGGGCGTAATGAGCGATGCGTGAGGCGAGGGCGTCGATATCCTGGTCGTTATCAAAGACCGGGATAGCCACCGTGTCCAGATGCGTGGTTTGTCCGGTGAGGGATTTTTGCATCTCAAAGCCGCTGATGGTGAGCTCGGCCTCTTTGACCAGACGCGACAGCACCGTGGCGTTAACCGTGTGAACGTGCAGCACGGCGTTGGCTTCCGGGAACAGGCGATAAATCAGCGTGTGCAGACCGGTCTCCGCCGACGGTTTACGACCGGACGGCGCGCGGTTGGTGGCGATCTCCACCTGCAGAAAGTCATCGGTTGTGAGGCTACCTTTGTCTTTGCCGGATTCGCTGAGCCAGCAGAGATGTTCGTCCTGACGCACCGACATGTTACCGCCGGTAGCGGGCGCCCAGCCTTTGGCACCGATCCAGCGGCAGGCGTCGACCAGATGCGTGAGTTGCAGGTTGTCTGTCATTTTCCTTTTACCCTCTCGGCCAGGAATATTCATATGGTTTATACCCGTCATACTTCAAGTTGCAGGTGCGTTGGCTGCACTCACTCACCCCAGTCACGTACTTATGTACGCTCCCGGGGATTCGTTCCCTTGCCGCCTTCCTGCAACTCGAATTATTTAGGGTATAGACGTCTAAGCGTCTTGATTGCCAAAGACTAACATCGTGTTATAGTGGCAGCAACATAAGTATTACAAGCAGGCACAACACAATGAGCATTAACGCCTTGATTCCGCAAAGTAAACTTCCCAACCTCGGTACCACCATCTTTACGCAGATGAGCGCCCTGGCGCAGCAGCACAACGCCATTAACCTTTCTCAGGGGTTCCCGGATTTCGACGGCCCGGCTTATCTGCAGGCGCGTCTGGCGTATCACGTGGCGCAGGGGGCGAATCAGTATGCGCCGATGACGGGCGTGCAGGCGCTGCGGGAAGCGATTGCCGACAAAACGGCGGAGCTGTATGGCCATAAGCCCGATGCGAACAGTGATATCACGGTGACGGCAGGGGCGACCGAAGCGCTGTACGCGGCCATCACCGCACTGGTGCGCGCGGGGGATGAAGTCATCTGCTTTGATCCGAGCTACGACAGCTATGCGCCTGCGGTTGAACTCTCCGGCGGCGTGGTGAAACGCGTGGCGCTCCAGCCGCCGCATTTCCGCCCTGACTGGCAGGCGTTTGCTGCGCTGCTGAGTGACAAAACCCGTCTGGTGATCCTGAATACGCCGCATAACCCGTCGGCGACGGTGTGGCAAAAAGCCGATTTTGCCGCGCTGTGGCAGGCTATCGCCGAACGGGAAATTTACGTCCTGAGCGATGAAGTCTACGAGCACATCTGCTTTGCTGAGGAAGGGCATGCCAGCGTGCTGGCCCATCCGCAGCTTCGCGAGCGTGCTATCGCCGTCTCTTCGTTTGGTAAGACCTACCATATGACCGGCTGGAAGGTAGGGTACTGCGTGGCCCCGGCGGCCATCAGCGCTGAGCTGCGCAAAGTGCATCAGTACCTGACGTTTGCCGTGAACACGCCGGCTCAGCTGGCGCTGGCGGATATGCTGCGCGCGGAACCCGCGCATTACCGCGAGCTGCCGCACTTCTATCGTGAACGTCGGGATCTGTTTGTGGCGGCGCTGAGCCAAAGCCGCCTGGAAATTTTGCCGTCTGAAGGAACCTATTTCCTGCTCGCCGACTACAGCGCGATTTCCGAACTGGACGACGTCAGCTTTTGCCAGTGGCTGACGAAAGAGGTCGGCGTGGCCGCCATTCCATTGTCGGTGTTCTGCGCCGATCCCTTCCCGCACAAGCTGATCCGCCTGTGCTTTGCGAAGCAGGAATCGACGCTGCTGGCGGCGGCGGAGCGTTTGAACACGCTCTGATTATTTCACCGTCCACGCTTCTGAGTAACGGCGGTCTGCAAACAGCTCCAGCAGACCGTTGATTTGCTTGAGGCGCAGCACCTCATCGCTGTCCATGCCCAGCTCTTTGCCTATTCGCTCATCATTCCAGCCGAGCTGTGCCAGTTCGCGCACGATATCTGACATGGCGTTGATCTGATGCCGACCCCGCGCCCGATTGTGGCGAATCGTGGCGGCCATACGGTCATGTTTATTCTGCCGGTGCTGGCGCAGGCAGGTGACGGGGAGATATCCTCTGAGCTGACGCTTCAACGCCGCCCGATTTTTGCCGATTTCGTGGCGATGAAAGCCATCCACAATTTCGTAGTGATGGGCTTCACTTTCCGTCACAACAATAGGTTGGGTGAATCCATCGAGTTCGAGCGACTTGCTGAGCAGCCGTTTTTCCGGAGGGGCAACGTTATTGGGGTTGTAGTCGTTAGCGATAATCGCGTCCTGTTTGATCCAGAGAACGCAGTCTATCGGTTGCTCGCGAAAAGGGCTGTTTTTATGGATCGCTTCGCGAAAGGCATTGATGGCAGTAATCCGATCCTCCTCGCAAAGTGACTGAAGGTACGTTTCGATCTCGGTAATTATTCTTTGTCGCATAAAATGCCCCACTCCTTGCGCTTCGCCTTCACTCGTTCGCTGTAGCGCTGATAATGTTTAGGTTTATTCGGGCTGAACGACAGCGCCCTGCACCAGTAGTCATTATTAAGTAATACCTTACAAATACGGCGCCATGAGGGGATGTCTTTGGCGCCGATATCGCCGTCCTGCGTCTCGGGGATATCCGGCATGCCTCTCTTCTGATACCAGTGCAGATAGATCGCGATTTTATTGCGGTAATGCTCAGCCGTGTTTTGCGGCATGCTGTTCAGCAGGAGCATGGCGTAGTCGCGCCAGCCGAGGTGATCGGGTTTGAGGATTTTCCGGTGGCCATAAAAGTGGTTGTCCTGCCCGGCGTAGAAGCCGCCGCTGCGCACGCCGCTGACGCGCTCGCACATGGCGGCCCAGCGCTCGGGCTCGAGAACGTGATAGAGCCACAGTCCCTGGCGCTGTTCCGGGCCGAACGGCTCGCAGATGCGCATATAGCGCGGCGGGACGCCCGCCTGAAACATGAGGTTGTAGAGCGGGTTATAGCTGCTTCCGGATTTTGCAAACCATGTCCAGATGTCTGCGGTTTTCCAGTCGTAAAGAGGATAGACGTACCACGCGTGCCCGCCGGGCGCGGTGGTTGTCCAGGGCTTATCGTCCGCGAAGCGATGCTTGCGGTTGTTGGCGATGGTCAAAAATCGGTTATAGGATTCATCGGCGCGAATGCCCACCAGCATGGCTGCCGGACGGTGCAGGGCAAACCAGTCGGAAAACGAGCGGACAAAGGCTTCAAAGGTCATTCCCGTCTGGTAAAAATCAAAATAATCCGCAGCGGTGATGGCGCCTTCCGGTGGCTGGCGCACCCAGCGCACGTCCGGCGCCCAGCATTGCCATTCAGGCTGATACTGTGAGAGGGAATTTTGCGTGGTTAGCGGAAGCGCCACCCAGTAAAAGTGCTCGATGACGTCCCGGTAGCCTTCGCGCAGCGCATTAACGTGCTCAATGGTGCAGGAGAACTGTGCTTCCCAGTCAATAAAAAGCACGCTGATTTTTCGTTTTTGCGCCCGGGCCATTTGCGCGGTGAGATGCAGCATGACGGTGGAGTCTTTGCCGCCGGAGAAGGAGACGCAGATGCGGGAAAAGGTGGCGAACGTCCAGCCGATGCGCTCCTGCGCGGCCTCCAGCACGTTAAGCTGCAGGGGATATTTATACAGTGACATGTTCAATCTCTTCCTGAGTATGACTGTCGGGGGCTTTTATTTACGCTGATTAACCATGAATAGTAAAGATATTAAGGAGAAACCGGAATAATAAGATCTTCCATTATCGAATTTGTTGCCAAAATGTAATTAAAAAGCCCTCAGGAAATATCGAAAATTATTCTGCTTCGATTTTTTCAATGAATTGCGAAAACACGCTGCTGTTTAGCGCTGAGCGATTGTAAAGCATATAAACATCTAATTGCGGAGTCTCAAAAGGCAAGGAAATGCTCTTCAGGTTGAGATGGTCTTTATATCGTTCAAACAATATTGTTGGTACAAAGCCTATTAAATCACTCACGCCAATAATATTCATAATCGAAAGCAGTGAGTCACTGCGGAAACAGACATTGCGTTCCGGAAGGAGAATGTTTGACTGCAGCTGGAACTCTTTTATGCCATTCTCCTGACTGCGCATCAGCGTGAATTTTTCCTGGCTGAGTTCCTCGAGCGTTGCGCTATCGCCGAGGCGGGGGTGATCTTTGCTGCACGCCACCTGTATTGAAAACTTCATAAAGCGGGTACAGACGATAGAGCGACTGTTAACCGGAGCAAAGCTAAACACCAGATCGGCCTTGCGGTAGGCGAGCAAATCCTCGGCTGACTCAGGGGATAAGACCACATCATTATGTTCTATGTCGTAATTCCCCTCGGCAAGCAGAGAGCTTAGCAGGCCGCTGAAGCGCCCATGGGCCACAATCTGCGGGCAGTAGATGACAAAGCTCTTTTTGATCTGCGCGTTATTCAGGATATTAATGGTTTGCTCAATGCTATTAAGGTTTTCTTCCAGATGGTGATGCAAATTGATCCCCACCGTCGTCGGGGTAATGCCTTTACCCGAACGAATAAAAAGCGGGTCATTCAGTTGCGCGCGCAGGCGTTGCAGGGACTGGCTCACTGCTGAGGGCGTGATATAGAGTGTTTCCGCTGCCTTGCTAATGCTAAGGTGCTGATAAATGCACTCAAAAATGACTAACAGATTAAGATCGAATTTTTTAAGGTCGTAAAGATTTGCCATAGATCATCCTGAGTGTGTTGTTGTCATCACATTACTGATAACTATAGTTCGAAGTTAATCATTTACAATCCTTGTGATTAACCTACTTAATTTGTTTTAAATACGAGCTTAATATATCACGAGGCTGGATTATTGAAATAGAACTTCAGCCGTTATTAAGATATTTTTATCTTTAAAACTTGCGGCGTTGTTCTCAAATAACCATTATTGGTTATACATTCGCTGTGACTCATTATTGTCACTTTCGTTCTGGCAACCAGGCAGACCACTTATTGCAACTCATTCTCATTATTAAGCCTCTCCTTGAGTCAGGCAGACGCGAAGGCTATTCGGTAAAACCTATCACAGCCATAGGGCGGAATGCCGGCGTGACGGATTGCCCAAACTGAAAACCGGTGCTGTAATCAAACCGCTGTTACGGCCTGAAATAAGGTATGTAGAGCGCAACGCAACGCCAGCCCAGGCTGGCACTGAAAGTTCCTGTGGAAAGTTCAGGTATCAGGGCCGCCCACCAGGGCGGCCTTTTTACGTTCAGGCTTTCCGTTAGTTCCGTTCACAAGGTTGTCTTGTTGGTGTTGTAAGGTTTGGCTGATTGATTTGATAAAGCATACGCATTAGCCCCGATGGATAAAGTTGGTTACCTTACATCTCAACGAAAACACGGAGGAAGTACAGATGTCTTTGATTAACACTAAAATTAAACCTTTCAAAAACCAGGCGTTCAAAAACGGTGAGTTCATCGAAGTAACCGAGAAAGATACCGAAGGTCGCTGGAGCGTCTTCTTCTTCTATCCGGCTGACTTCACCTTCGTTTGCCCGACCGAACTGGGCGACGTGGCTGACCATTACGACGAACTGCAGAAGCTGGGCGTAGACGTTTACTCTGTGTCTACCGATACCCACTTCACCCACAAAGCATGGCACAGCAGCTCTGAAACCATCGCCAAAATCAAATACGCGATGATCGGTGACCCGACTGGCGCCCTGACCCGTAACTTCGACAACATGCGTGAAGATGAAGGCCTGGCTGACCGTGCGACCTTCGTTGTTGACCCGCAGGGCATTATCCAGGCTATCGAAGTTACCGCTGAAGGTATCGGCCGTGATGCGTCTGACCTGCTGCGTAAAGTAAAAGCAGCGCAGTATGTCGCTTCTCACCCAGGCGAAGTGTGCCCGGCTAAATGGAAAGAAGGCGAAGCAACGCTGGCGCCATCTTTAGACCTGGTCGGCAAGATCTAAGTCTGTAAAGCCTGGCGGCGCTGCGCTTGCACAGGCCTACAGTATCGTAGGCCGGGTAAACGACGTGCCACCCGGCAATCAATGGGCGCACCCGCGCCCATTTCATTCCAGCACCATGATGCAAGTTGCATTCAGGCCGCCCGTATAAGGCAGCTTGCATGATGACGTTTTAAGAGAGGGAAGAACCATGCTCGACACCACGATGAAAACCCAGCTCAAGGCCTACCTTGAGAAACTGACCAAACCCGTTGAGCTGATTGCCACGCTGGACGACAGCGCGAAATCGGCAGAGATCAAGGAACTGCTGGCAGAGATCGCTGAACTGTCACCAAAAGTGACCTTCAAAGAGGATAACTCGCTTAACGTCCGTAAGCCGTCTTTCCTGATCACTAACCCAGGCTCTGAGCTGGGGCCGCGTTTTGCCGGCTCGCCGCTGGGGCATGAATTTACCTCGCTGGTGCTGGCGCTGCTGTGGACCGGCGGTCATCCGTCGAAAGAGGCGCAGGCGCTGCTGGAGCAGATCCGCGATATCGACGGTGATTTTGAGTTTGAAACCTACTACTCGCTCTCCTGCCACAACTGTCCTGACGTGGTGCAGGCGCTGAACCTGATGTCGGTCCTCAACCCGCGCATCAAACACACGGCAATTGATGGCGGTACCTTCCAGAATGAAATCACCGATCGCAACGTGATGGGCGTTCCGGCGGTGTATCTGAACGGTCAGGAATTCGGCCAGGGCCGTATGACGCTGACGGAAATCGTCGCCAAAGTGGATACCGGTGCCGAAAAACGTGCCGCAGAAGCGCTGAACAAACGCGAGGCTTACGACGTGCTGATTGTCGGTTCCGGCCCTGCGGGTGCGGCGGCGGCAGTGTACTCCGCGCGTAAAGGGATCCGTACCGGCCTGATGGGCGAACGCTTCGGTGGCCAGGTACTGGATACCGTGGACATTGAAAACTATATCTCCGTGCCGAAAACCGAAGGCCAGAAGCTGGCCGGTGCGCTGAAGGCGCACGTCAGCGATTACGACGTGGATGTGATCGACAGCCAGAGCGCCAGCAGGCTGGTACCTGCTGCGGTTGAGGGTGGTTTACACCAGATTGAAACTGCCTCCGGCGCGGTGCTGAAAGCGCGCAGCATCATCATTGCCACCGGCGCGAAATGGCGCAACATGAACGTGCCGGGCGAAGATCAGTATCGCACCAAAGGCGTGACCTACTGCCCGCACTGCGACGGCCCGCTGTTTAAAGGTAAGCGCGTGGCGGTGATCGGCGGCGGAAACTCCGGCGTGGAAGCGGCGATCGACCTGGCGGGGATTGTTGAACACGTAACCCTGCTGGAGTTCGCGCCAGACATGAAGGCCGACCAGGTTCTGCAGGATAAAGTGCGCAGCCTGAAAAACGTCGACATCATACTGAACGCGCAGACCACGGAAGTGAAGGGCGACGGCAGCAAGGTCACCGGTCTGGAATACCGCGACCGCGTGAGCGGCGACGTGCACAGCGTGCAGCTTTCAGGGATCTTCGTGCAGATTGGTCTGCTGCCAAATACCACCTGGCTGGAAGGGGCGATTGAGCGCAACCGCATGGGCGAAATCATCATTGATGCGAAGTGTGAAACCAGCGTGAAGGGCGTGTTTGCGGCGGGCGACTGCACCACCGTGCCGTACAAACAGATCATTATCGCCACGGGTGAAGGGGCGAAGGCGTCTCTGAGCGCGTTTGACTACCTGATCCGCACCAAAACCGCATAAGAAAAGAAAGTAAGGCTACACCTGCAATAGCGAGAGGCCACCGAAAGGTGGCCTCTTTTTTTTATCTAACGACCATCACCGGTATATGGGTGTGGCGGATGACGCTGGAGGCGTTAGAGCCCAGCAGATGCGTGGTAATGGACGGGTTACGCGAACCGATAACCACCACGTCTGCCTTCAGTTCGGTCGCCAGCTCATTGACCGCATCGCGTACGCTGCCGAATCTGACGTGTGTTTTGATCCGTGAAGGGTCGATGCTGAAGTGGCTGACCATGGTTTGCAGGCGATTTTCCGCCTCGTGCTGCAAATGTTCCTCGAAGCGACGCACATCGGCGGCAAAGCGGTGCAGGCTCAGGCTGGCGGAGCCTGGCAGCACGTGTAGCAGATGGATGACACCGTCCTGCTGCGCCAGAAACTCCGCGTGGCGTACGGCCTTGTCGCTCAGCTCCATTTCAAAAACATCAACCGGCATAATGATTCTCTGATACATACCCGTTTCTCCTTGTTTATAAACGCTGTACTCATTCAACCACAAAATAGTCATGGTTTCTGTAAGCGCTCCGTCAGTTTTCTTATCTTGCCAGGATAAATCTCAAAAGACCCGTATTCACAGGCAGACCTTCAGGGGTAGCTACCCTTATACACTTACCCGGAACCTTTCGGAGGTCGCATGAAAGCACTTACGTATCACGGTCCACACCATGTTCGCGTCGAGAATGTCCCCGACCCCATCATCGAACAGCCCGACGATATTATTCTGCGCGTCACGGCCACGGCTATCTGCGGCTCCGATTTGCATCTCTACCGCGGAAAGATCCCAAAGGTGCAGCACGGCGATATTTTTGGCCATGAGTTTATGGGGGAAATCGTCGAGTGCGGCGCAGAGGTGAAGAATTTGCAAAAGGGCGATCGCGTGGTAATCCCCTTTGTTATCGCCTGCGGGGACTGTTTCTTCTGTCGCCTCCAGCAGTACGCGGCCTGTGAGAATACCAACGCCGGGCAGGGTGCTGCACTGAACAAAAAGCAAATTCCCGCGCCTGCGGCGCTGTTTGGCTACAGCCACCTCTACGGCGGCGTGCCGGGCGGGCAGGCGGAATACGTTCGCGTGCCGAAGGGTAACGTCGGGCCGTTTAAAGTCCCGCAGCTTCTTTCTGATGATAAAGCGCTGTTCCTGTCCGACATTTTACCCACGGCCTGGCAGGCGGCGAAAAATGCGCAGATTGAAAAAGGCTCAAGCGTAGCCGTTTTCGGCGCCGGGCCGGTGGGACTACTGACCATTGCCTGTGCGCGGCTGCTGGGGGCTGAGCAGATCTTTGTTATCGATCACCATCCCTACCGGTTGCGATTTGCCGAGGCGCGCTATGGCGCTATCCCCATCAACTTCGATGATGACAACGACGCGGCGGAAAAAATCATCCAGCAGACCGCGGGCCAGCGCGGCGTTGACGCCGTGATTGATGCAGTCGGGTTTGAAGCGAAAGGCAGCACCACGGAAACGATCCTCAGCAATCTTAAAATCGAAGGCAGCAGCGGCAAAGCGTTGCGTCAGTGCATTGCTGCCGTGCGTCGCGGCGGGGTGGTCAGCGTACCCGGCGTATACGCAGGGTTTATCCATGGCTTCCTGTTTGGCGATGCCTTTGATAAGGGGCTGACGTTTAAGATGGGCCAGACGCACGTCCATGCCTGGCTGGGTGAACTGTTACCGCTGATCGAAAAAGGGCTGCTTACGCCGGAAGAGATCGTGACCCATTATCTCCCCCTTGCGGATGCGGAACGCGCCTATAAGATTTTCGAAAAACGGGAGGAGGAGTGCCGGAAGGTGATTCTGGTCCCGGGCGCAGAGACCCCCGAAGCCGCAGAGCAGACCGTTAAAGGGCTGGTGAATGCCTTCCCGGGCGGGGTTGCCTGAGAATATTCGCTTACCAGTGGCGTTCAAGATAGAGCACGGCCGTGACGATAATCGCCACAAAAATCAGAAAGATAAGTGTGATAACGCCTATCTCACTCATGACCGTCCCCGCGGCACCAAAACAGGTTAAGCGTGGATTAAGGCCATTTTGCGCGGTATAGGAAAATTGGGTGAATTTGCGGAAAGAGGATGCGGCTGCATCCTCTGTGCAAAGCGGGTAGGCGCTTATTCAGAAGAGATTAACGCAGGTAATCGCCCGCGGCTTCTGGCTGGTAGAGCAGCTCCAGCACTTCCAGATGGGTCGAGGCTCCACCCGGTAATTCCCAGTGGATCGTATCCCCCGTACGCAGTCCCAGCAGTGCGGCACCCACAGGGGCCAGAACAGAAAGCTGTGTGCTGCTGTCGGTCATCTGAGCCGGGTATACCAGCGTACGGGTCAACTCTTCACCGGTGGTCAGGTTGCGGAATTTCACCTGGCTGTTCATGGTGACCACGTCATGCGGCATCGTCTCAGGCGTGCACATCTGTGCCCGGTCGAGCTCCTCATTCAGGGCGTCGGCCACGGGGAGCGAGGCGAACTCCGCTTTTTCCAGCAGCCTGTCGATACGTTCTGCGTCGAGCTCATTGATGATAATGGTAGGTCTGGACATTTTTTACTCCATGTCGTTAATGCTGCGTCTAACGCAGAAACTGATCCAAAAGAAAACCCTCGCCGTCTGGCAGCGAGGGTTTAACTCTCCCGATGATACTGGCTGAGCGCGCAAGTTTGAAGTGATGAAAGTCACATTCATGGACCATATGAATTTTCGCTGAAATTTATTCAGTCTTCATTCCTGGCGGAATACGTTACGCTGAGTGTCCTGAACCCGGGCGTTGCCCATCAACGAGAGAGAATTATGTACTTCTATCAACCGTCTCAGGGGCACGGCCTGCCGCATGACCCGCTGAACGCCATTATTGGTCCACGTCCGATAGGCTGGATCTCCTCTTGCGACAAGGCCGGTCAGCTTAACCTTGCACCGTACAGTTTCTTCAACTGCTTTAACTACCGCCCGCCGATCATCGGCTTTTCCAGCAACGGCTGGAAGGACAGCGTGCGTAATATTACGGAAACCGGGGAATTTGTCTGGAACCTGGCAACGCGCGATCTCGCGCAGGCGATGAATCAAACCTCCGCGATGCTTCCCCACGATCGGGATGAATTTAGCTTTGCCGGGCTCACGCCAGCGGCCAGCCAGCTGGTTAACGCCCCCCGCGTTGCAGAAAGCCCGGTGAATTTTGAGTGTCGACTGTCCCAGTGCATTCAATTGACGGGGGCCGACGGTACGCCGGTGGACACGTGGCTGGTGCTGGGGGAAGTGGTCGGTATCCATATTGCCGAAACGCTGCTGGAAGAGGGGATATACCAGACGGCGAAAGCGCAGCCCATCCTGCGTGCGGGTGGGCCGACGGCATACTATGGCATCAGCGATGAAAACCGGTTTGATATGGTGCGCCCGGGCGCGGATCAGTAACCGGCTTTATCAATCACGAATTGTTTTCCGCAGTTACCCGGATGTGGCTGCGGGGCAAATGAGGCCGCAGAAAGCGGGTTGTTAATGGCGTCAGCCTTCAGCGAAATCTGCATCTCGGTCAGATAAGCCGGATTGCCGTTGCAGGTCAGCTTGAACGCTCTGACGTTCTCCTTGCCCCAGCTTTTGGCTACGGCACTGTCAAAGTCGCTGCGATTGACGGGTTTTCCGTAGTTATTGGCAAGGAATTTACCGACCGCACTGTTTTTAACTTCCTGATTCATCCGCACCATCGTGCCGAAATAGGCATCCGGATCGAAACCAAAGCAGACGCCATGTTTGGCGTATTCGTAGCGTTCCAGGCAGGAATTACCGCCCGCACCCGGCATCACGTCGTTGAGCTTAGCGGCAGCGGAAAGCGACAGTCCGGTTTCGGCGGCATCGCATTTGCGGCTGGCCTTCACTTCCGGCATGTTCGGAATGGGGCGCGTGGCGCAGCCAAAACGCATCCAGCGACGTTCATCCACCCCGCGTGCGGCAATGGATTTCGGCAGGCCGGGCCATAGCCCGTGAACGGTCAGAAAATCGGCTTTATTTTCGCGCTCTTTTTGCAGGCGACATTCGTCAGGTTCATTGCGGTTGCGCTCGACCATGCTCTGGCAAAACCCGGTTTGCCAGGACAGAGCCAGCACATAGCGATCGAAATCGCCATACTGGGTTGCCTTGAGCGGTTCTGCCTGCGTGGAGAAAACACAGAGGGCAAGCGCGATTGCCCCAGACGGGATAACGATATCCTTCCTGAACATATGATTTCCTGATCGAATGAGCGTGATTGATTTCTGGGGGTTATTAAAGCACAAAAAGCGCCCGCAGGCGCTTTCTGGATATCAGGAATTTAGCTTAGGCTGCGCTGGGCACCAGCACTTCCGTGGCGATAATCACGATAATCAGCCCAACCATAACGGGCACTGAGGTGCGTTTTACCACTTCAAATGGCGAGATTTTTGCCATCCCGGCAACGGCGACGACCACGCCCGATACCGGGGAAATGGTACGGCCCAGGTTTGACGCCTGCAGCATAGGAATGGAGAGATAGGCCGGGTTAATACCGGAGGAGTGGGCCAGTTTCGGGATCATCTCCACGAAAGCGTAGAAAGGCGCATTGCCGGAACCGGTGGTCATGGCCGCCAGCATGGTGAGTACCACCAGGACCAGCATCAGGATAATACTGGCCGAGCCGAACGAGGTGGCGATAGAGATCAGGCTCTGGATAAAGCCGATGGTGCTCAGACCCTGAGCAAAAACGCCCGCTGCCACCAGCAGCATCACCACGCCAGCGAAGGCATCCGCCATACCGCGATAGGCGACTTCCAGACCAGAGAACACCTTTTGCGTGTTGAAACCGCGCACAAACTCCAGCACGGCAGCCAGCAGCATGCAGATCACCAGAATGGTGATGATGTGCAGCTGCGGGCCCCATTTGCCGTCAAAAATCAGCACTCCGATAATCGGCGTGAAGGGCAGAATGGCATAAAACGCGGGTGCGGTGGTGGTGATCTCACTCACATCCATCATCTCGTGGCTGATGTTTTCTTTCTTGTCCAGATAGCGCTGCCAGAAGAAATGCGCGATTCCCATTCCCACAATGGCGACAATAGAGATTGGCAGCGTGGTTTTAAAGGCGAAGTCGATGAGCGACATCTCCGCAGCCTTTGCCGCCAGCACAACGTCGCCGGAGGTCGGGGAGAGAATAATGGCTGCCGGAGACGCGCAAATGGCTGCTGCCGCGCCGCGGCTGATACCGACGTTCACCATGACCGGGAACAGCGTGGCCATGAGCAGCACGCCAAGTCCGGTTGCCGACGACACAGCCAGCGACATCAGGCAGGCGAGAAAATAGGCGGCGACCATCAGCAGATAGGGTGAGTTGATGTACTGCAGCGGTTTTGAGGCAAGCTTAACGACCATGTCGTTGGCACCGATATGGGTCATGTAGGCGGCAAAACCGCACAGCATCATGATCATCATACCCAGGTCGCCGCCGCGGCTCATAAGTAATATCTTAATGTATTCAACAATATCAGTGGCGGTGTAACCCGTACTGGTTGCACTGGCAGGTAATACCTGATGTCCCATTATGGCGCTGATAATCAGCAGCGTTAAACCGCCAACAAATAATACGCCCGTGGCCGAATAGCCTTTAATGATGTAGCGTGCGACACCGACAATGACGACGACCCCAATAAGGAGTTCGAATAACGTAAGCATGATTTCCCCTGTATCTCTGCTGCAATGGAGCACAAAAAATCAATAAAAATAAGAAGGATGAAAATGTGCCGAATAAATGGCCTGTTCTTGCTGATTAAAATCAATAAACAGACGACTAGAGAGCAGAACAACCGTGTTTTTGCCATGGCTCTTACATTTACGCCATGAGAGTCTTGACCGTCAGAAATAGCGCAATATGTCCTTACAATGATAACAGATTGTTAATATTTTGTGTAATTCAGCATGTTGCTGATATACAAGGCTAAACAGGTTAAAGGCTCACTCTGAATGTGCTTATTAAAACTTGCGGTCCAGTTTATTGAGAATATTCCCGGAAAAAGGCCTAATAATTAGGAATAACGCTGATGTCGTTAAGCCTTGATTCAACTACTTTATGGTAAACTTTGCCTCGAATACTAAGAATGGTAATTGCATTGTGATCGTACGTAATACATTTTTCTCAATTTTATTGTTTATTTTTGGGCAGTTAACGTTTTCTTCTGTTGCACAGGCAGAGGACAACGCGACGGATAAAGGGTGGTTCTCAACCTTTACGGATAATGTCTCTCAGACCTGGACGGCGCCCGAACATTATGATCTCTATGTTCCGGCAATAACGTGGCATGCGCGTTTTGCTTACGACAAAGAGAAAACCGATAAATATAACGAGCGTCCGTGGGGCGCTGGTTTCGGTCAGTCGCGCTGGGATGATAAGGGAAACTGGCATGGCATCTATCTGATGGCCTTTAAAGACTCCTTTAATAAATGGGAGCCGATTGGGGGCTACGGCTGGGAGAAAACCTGGCGCCCGCTAGCCGACGAGAACTTCCATGTCGGGTTGGGCTATACCGCGGGGGTCACCGCACGTGACAACTGGAACTACATTCCGATCCCGGTGCTGCTGCCGTTGGCCTCTATCGGTTACGGCCCCGCAACGTTCCAGATGACCTACATCCCGGGCACGTACAACAACGGTAACGTTTACTTCGCCTGGATGCGTTTTCAGTTTTAACTGAAAAAACTTTACCTGTTGGTGATAAAACGCGCAGCCGTTGATTCATAAACGATAAAAATCTGCCAGTGAAAATTAACGCGACTTTAGTCACTTTTTATCAAAGATCCGCTGGACAAAAGGTCTCACAATTGATGTACTGGTAACCGACACAGCATTTGTGTCGTTTTTTAATGTAAAGGTAATTTTGATGTCTAAGATTAAAGGTAACGTTAAGTGGTTTAATGAGTCCAAAGGATTCGGTTTCATTACTCCTGAAGATGGCAGCAAAGACGTGTTCGTACACTTCTCTGCAATCCAGTCTAATGGTTTCAAAACTCTGGCTGAAGGTCAGCGTGTAGAGTTCGAAATCACTAACGGTGCCAAAGGCCCTTCTGCTGCTAACGTAATCGCTCTGTAATCCAGACGCGTCAGCAAGAATTTCAAAACCCGCTCACTGAGCGGGTTTTTTTCGTTTTGAATCAGCCAAGCAGATACATTTTCAGGAAGCTGGCCACGATCAGCACGCTTAACAACACCATGCCTGCGCTCATCAGACTCTGTTTCATTCTGTCACCCTCGTTCATTACTGCATCCAGAGTGACAGAGAAAAATTAAGCCAACATTAACGGTTCGGCTGTTAATGCGCGCTTGCGGAAGAAAATAGCCAAAATGCGATCCCCGTCATCGCAAAGGAGCCGAGCATATTGATCGCCATATTCATCAGCGCCCAGCCGATACGGCCTTCCTGAAAGAGAAAAACCGTTTCCGCAGAAAAGGTTGAGAAGGTGGTTAATCCGCCGCAGAATCCGGTGGTAATCAGGACTTTCCACATTGGGTCAATGTGTGTCATTCGGTTAAACCAGGCCAGCCCCATGCCAATAATAAAGGCACCTATCAGGTTTGCTGCCAGCGTCCCCATGGGAATCGCCTGATGCAGGGGGTTAAACCGCATACTGAGAAACCATCGCGCAACGCTACCCGTTCCCCCACCAATAAAAACGGCTAAAAGTAGTTGTAACACGCTAAATACCTGCTATTTGATGTGTAAGAGAAGCGAGTTTAACGCCGTTTATGATGAGGGGACAAATATGTATGTTGCGGTAGGGCAATTTGCGGTCACGCCTGACTGGCAGGCTAACGCGATAAAATGCGTCAATCTGATGATGCAGGCCCAACAGAAAGGCGCGTCGCTGCTGGTGCTTCCTGAGGCGCTGCTGGCCAGGGATGATAATGACCCGGATTTATCCGTGAAGTCCGCGCAGCCGCTGGACGGTGAATTTTTACAGCAATTGCTCGCCCAGAGCGTGGTCAATACGATGACGACGATCTTAACAGTCCATGTTCCCTCTACGCCGGGTCGGGCGGTGAATACGCTGGTGGCGATTCGCGGCGGAGCCATAGTCGCACGTTACGCCAAGCTCCATCTTTATGATGCCTTCAGCATTCAGGAATCACGGCGCGTCGACCCAGGAGACCGTGTTCCGCCGCTGCTGGAGATTGACGGATTGAAGGTTGGGCTGATGACCTGCTATGACCTGCGTTTTCCGGAGCTGGCACTCCATCTGGCGCTACAGGGGGCGGACGTGCTGGTTCTGCCTGCCGCGTGGGTTAAAGGGCCGTTAAAAGAACATCACTGGGCAACGCTGCTGGCGGCACGCGCGCTGGATACCACCTGCTATGTCGTTGCTGCAGGAGAATGCGGAACGAAGAACATCGGGCAAAGCAGGGTGGTCGATCCGCTGGGTGTGACGATTGCCGCCGCAGCGGAAGCCCCGGATTTGCTGGTGGCAGAGATAAACATAGACAGAATTGCGCTTGCACGTCAGCAATTACCTGTTCTTCGCAATCGTCGGTTTGCGCCACCGCAATTATTGTGATGTTTTTTTCAACAATGCTTGATTCACCTTGTTACAGATTGCTATTGTGTGCACGCGCTAAATGACCGTTAATACAGTCAGGTTTTGGCGCTGAATGCAGCCTGTTTTAAGTAAAGAAGGTATCTATGGGTGAGATTAGTATTACCAAACTGCTGGTGGTTGCCGCACTGGTCGTCCTGCTGTTTGGTACCAAGAAGTTACGCACGCTGGGTGGTGACCTGGGGGCTGCCATCAAAGGCTTTAAGAAAGCAATGAACGACGATGATACAGCCGCGAAGAAAAGCGCTGAGGATGACGTCCCGGCAGACAAGCTTTCTCACAAAGAGTGACGGCAACGCCTGAGGGCTTGCGAAAAAAAACCGGCTCATGAGGCCGGTTTTTTTGTATTACTGTAAATGAATATTACAGCATTATTTAACTTCTTCGCCTTTTGCCTGCATATCTGCATGGTAGGAGGAGCGAACAAACGGGCCGCATGCGGCGTGAGTAAAGCCCATCGCCAGCGCTTCGGCCTTCATTTCATCAAACTCGTCCGGGCTCACGTAGCGCTGTACCGGCAGGTGGTGACGGCTTGGCTGCAGATACTGGCCCAGAGTCAGCATGGTTACACCGTGGCGGCGAAGATCGCGCATCACCTCGATGATTTCATCGTTAGTTTCACCCAGACCTACCATCAGACCTGACTTGGTCGGAATATGCGGATGCGCTTCTTTGAAGCGTTCCAGCAGTTTCAGAGACCAGTTATAGTCAGCGCCCGGGCGGACCTGACGATAGAGACGCGGTACGTTTTCCAGGTTGTGGTTAAATACATCTGGCGGCGTCGCGGTCAGGATATCCAGCGCGCGGTCCATACGGCCGCGGAAGTCTGGCACCAGCGTCTCGATTTTGATGTTTGGGCTTTTCTCGCGAATGGCCGTAATACAGTCAGCGAAGTGCTGCGCTCCGCCGTCGCGCAGATCGTCACGGTCAACGGACGTGATAACCACGTAACGCAGCGCCATGTCGGCGATGGTCTGCGCCAGCTTCTGGGGTTCGTTAGCATCAGGTGCGACCGGACGGCCATGAGCAACATCGCAGAACGGGCAGCGGCGGGTACAGATAGCACCCAGAATCATAAACGTCGCGGTACCGTGATTGAAACATTCAGCAAGGTTCGGACAAGAGGCTTCTTCACAAACGGAGTGAAGGCCATTCTTGCGCATCGCCGCTTTGATCCCCTGGATACGCGAAGAGTCGGCCGGAAGTTTGATTTTCATCCATTCCGGTTTTCTTAACAGCGCCTCGCGCTCTGTAGCCACGTTTTTAACCGGGATAAGGGCCATTTTATCGGCATCGCGGTATTTAACACCGCGTTCCATCACAATGGGTTTACTCATAGCGTGCGTGTTCCAGTTGCGAATATCGAAGGAAAGCGTTTCAATTCAAGGGAATGTTGTATTTATCAACTATTTTTGAACGAACGACAGGCAGTATATCATTGAAACGGTCGTTAAAGCAGCCTGCCAGATCGCCAATTTGTAAAATAGTTGTTGTTTTGTGCCTTTTGCCCTGCCTGCCGCAGGGGCTTATGCTGGCTCAATCTGTCAGAAGGCCTGACGGATAATGCGGATGACGTTTTCCAGAACCGGATCGCGCAAGCTCAGCTTGTTGTAATGCAGTGAAATTTCAATAGATTCCGCATTAAGCTGGCTGAGGGGGATACTGTCCAGCGGCCAGCATTTCCGGAGCAGGCTGTACAGGCGCGATGGCATGATGCACAGCATATCGCTGCTGCCTATCAGGGATGCGGTGGTGAACATATTGTAACTGCTGAAGCTGATCTGACGTTCCGGGAAAATTTCATCAATACGCTGACGAAGGCCATGGTTGGACTGCCCTTCGGTCATGAAAGACGAGTGGTCGTAGTTGCGCAGGTTTTCGATGGTCAGCGGCTCGCTGAGGGCAGGATGCTGCTGACGGCAAACCAGTACCAGGTTATCCGCATAGAGCACATTTTGCCCCAGCGCTCTGGCACTGAAGCTGCCGCTTTCAATAATCAGGTCCGTCTGGAACTGGGCAAGCTGAACGTCAGGCTCATGGAGAGGCACATTGCGAAGCAGGAGCTGCGGAGCATGCTCTTTTACGGCCTGGAAGATCGCAGGCATGACCAGCACACCCACCGAAGGGGAACAGCCGATGGTGATGGTTCTCTGCTTATCGTAGCTCCCGGTTAAATCCAGCGCGCCCAGAATCGACTCCAGCCCCTGGCTGATGTACTCATGAAGATGCGTGGCGTAGGCCGTCGGCGTTACCCCCTGGCCCTTACGGATAAATAACGGGTCAGGAAATATAGCGCGTAGCTTTTGGATGGACTGGCTAATTGCTGATGGCGTGAGATTAAGAATTTTCGCAGCGTTAACGATACCCTTATGGACATATACTGCCTCAAAAATAGTCAGTAAATTGAGATCAATATTACGTAAAGTCCGAAAAATTTGCGGCTTGTCTTCGCCACCAGGTTCATTCAGTCGTTTGGCTGGTAAATTATTATACTCCACGCTTTCACTCCGTATACATTCACAATATGAATGATAGTTGAATTTATTTATTATGCTTGTAGAGATTCGTAAAGTGTTGGTTTTGTTTCATTTGTTTATCAAAAGCAAACACTTGTGTGATAATTGCTCACGTTACTTATGCCGTGTTTGCCGTGCATGCTGGAGGCTAAATAATATGTAGCGGTAATATTCGGGCGCTTCGAAAATATAGAATCTATGGATTATTGTAAAGTGCAAAAACGGTAAATAGACAGTGGCCCGTCAAATTAGCGAGCCCTGTTGTACGATATATTAAGCAGGGATATATTCGTGCGGGGGATTGTTAAGTAGTGCTAACACGTTTTTTAACAGCACGGGACGAATCGTGTCTGGCGTAGCGGTTTCTACCCACTGGCGCATTTGCGTCATTTCCATGCCGGCGTAGCCGCAGGGGTTTATGCGCTGGAAAGGCGCGAGATCCATATTAATATTCAAGGCCAGGCCATGGAATGAGCAGCCTTTACGAATACGCAGCCCCAGAGAGCAAATCTTCATTTCCCCAACGTAGACCCCAGGCGCATCGGCCCGCGGATGCGCGTCAATCCCGTATTCCGCCAGCGTATTGACGACTGTCTGTTCCAGTAAGGTAACCAGTTCACGCACGCCGAGCTTTCTGCGCTTCAGATTGAGCAGGACGTACATTACCTGCTGCCCGGGACCATGGTACGTGACCTGACCGCCGCGATCGCTCTGGATAACCGGAATATCGCCCGTCATTAATAAATGTTCTGCTTTTCCCGCCTGACCCTGCGTAAAGACCGGCAGGTGTTCGACCAGCCAGATCTCATCGGGGGTAGTGTCATCGCGTGAATCGGTGAAGTCATGCATAGCCTGGGAGACAGGCTCGTAAGGTTGCAGCCCGAGGTGACGGACCAGAATTTTATCCTGATACAAAACTGCGTCTCCGAAGACGAGGGACAAAAGGTATGCGGGAGTATATCACAGCGGGGAGAGGGGTTACCCGGCAAACCGGGTAACCGCAAAGGGACTACAGCACCATACGAACGATTTCGATATTGCCGAGCTCTTCGTACAGCGTCTCAACCTGCTCAATGTGTGTCGCAGTGATGGTAATAGAAACCGAGTGGTAGTTGCCCTTGCTGCTTGGTTTTACTGACGGAGAGTAGTCACCCGGCGCATGGCGCTGTACCACTTCAACCACCTGATCAACCAGCTCAGGTTTCGCCAGACCCATTACTTTGTAGGTAAATGGGGTAGGGAATTCAAGCAGTTCGTTAAGTTTGGTTTTCATGTCAGCTCCGGCGTAACGTCAAAAAATAATAACTCCCACGTCAGGTGGGAGTTATCAGGATACTTAGTATATGGGGATCAAAATCACACTTTCAAGTGTTCGATTTTTAACCAAACCAGTGGTGGAACATCAATTTAATATAATCAATGATTTTGCCGAAGAAATTGCCTTCAGGAATTTCTTGCAGGACCACCAGCGGGCGCTGATCGATCGTTTTGCCATCCAGCTGGAAGTTGATCGTGCCCACGACCTGATTTTTCTGCAGCGGGGCGTGCAGCTCGGTGCTGTTCAGGACGTAGCTGGCTTTCAGATCCTTCATACGACCGCGCGGAATGGTCAGGTAGAGGTCTTTATCAACGCCGAGAGAAGCACGGTCGTTGTCGCCGAACCAGACGGGTTCAGACGCAAACTCTTTGCCTGCTTTCAGTGGATTCACGGTTTCGAAGAAACGGAAGCCCCAGGTCAGCAGCTTCTTGCTTTCTGTCTCACGGCCTTTAAAGGTACGGCCACCCATCACGGCAGAGATCAGACGCATCTGGCCTTCAGTGGCGGAGGCGACCAGGTTGTAGCCCGCTTTGTCAGTGTGACCCGTTTTGATGCCGTCAACGTTCAGGCTGTTATCCCACAGCAGGCCGTTACGGTTGGTCTGACGAATACCGTTGAAGGTGAACTCTTTCTCTTTATAGATAGAGTACTCATTAGGAACATCGCGGATCAGCGCCTGACCAATCAACGCCATGTCACGTGCCGAGCTGTACTGACCGTCTGCGTCCAGGCCGTGTACGGTCTGGAAATGGCTGTTTTTCAGACCCAGCGCGTTCACGTAGCTGTTCATCAGGCCTACGAAGGCATCCTGGCTACCGGCGGCGAAATCGGCCATCGCTACGCAGGCATCGTTACCCGACTGCAGGTTGATACCGCGAATCAGCTGGGAAACAGGAACCTGCATACCCGGTTTCAGGAACATCAGAGAGGAACCCTTAAAGACCGGGTTCCCGGTTGCCCACGCATCGTTACCGATGGTGACCAGATCCGTTTCTTTGAATTTACCTGCTTTCATCGCCTGGCCGATAACGTAGCTGGTCATCATTTTGGTCAGGCTGGCCGGGTCACGGCGGGCATCGGCATTCTGTTCTGCCAGCACTTTGCCAGAGTTGTAATCGATCAGGATGTAGGATTCCGCGTCGATTTGCGGAACGCCAGGGATCATGGTCTTGATATTCAGGTCATCGGCGTGAGCTGCAGAGAGCGCAGCCGCGCAAAGGGCCGTGGTCAGCGCCATGCGCTGCACAAAACGAGCAGAAAAAGTGGTCTTCATGGTCAGAACTACGACATCCGTGATGGAATTAAAAAAAGTGCCTTACTATAGCAAATGCTATTCAGGCAGGCATCCGACTTTAAGCATGAGTTTGTGAATGTGTTTTACACAAACTGACAATTCGGATACCGCCGGTTAATTATTTCGCAACAGCGATAAATGACTGAAGCTGAGCTTCATTCTGCAGACGCTGCTGCAGGGAGGCTGCCTGCGATTTGCTGCCAAACGGCCCCATCTGAATGCGCCAGACCGCACCGTTCTGCTCAACGCGTCCTGGTACGCCAAACTGCTGGCTCAGACGCTGCTGATACTGTTTAGCCCGGGCCTGATCGCTCACAGCACCGACCTGAACCACATAGCTGCCGCTGGCCGCTGTTGGAGCCGCCACCGCAGCACTTTGCGTGGCCGCGGGCGCCGTTACGGGAGCCGACTGGGTCGCTGGTGCAGCAACGGGAGCGGGGGCTGGAGGAGGCTCACTGCCTTCCAGCACGCCCGAGGCTAAGGTCGTCGGTGCGCCAAGAAAGCCGCTACTCTTTACCGGTGCGCCCGTTGAATCGTCGCTTTGCAGCGTGTCGTTGCTGATTGGGCGTATTTCTCCCCCCGGCTGAGCAGGCTCGGCCGGAGAAGAGACGCTGCCCATTCCACCGTCAAGATTGGGGCGGTCGGGCAGGGCATAGGTCTGTTTCGCCACCGTCGTACACGCGGTACCTGGCCCGGAGAGGGAGCCATCCTGCGCCACGATAATCGGGTCAATACGGACTTTGGTGTTGTTCGAGGTATTCAGGCGATCGGCAGACGCGCGCGACAGGGAGATCACCCGGTCATTTCCGTACGGGCCGCGGTCGTTGATACGCACGACGATCATGCGGCCGTTTGCCAGGTTGGTGATACGAGCATAGCTCGGGATCGGCAGCGTCGGATGTGCCGCCGTCAGCTGCATGGGGTCGAACGTCTCTCCGGAGGCCGTCAGGTTACTGCCTGGCTCGGCATCATAAATGGCGGCAAAGCCCGCCTGGCTGAAACGGGAAGGATCCTGAACAATTTTATAGCTTTTGCCGTCGCGCTCGTAATCCTGATTGGCACTAGCATTCAGCGGTTCATAAACGGGATCGGCACCGCTGATTTCTACGATCGGGCCATTACACACCGCAGGCTGCGGCGGCGCGACGGTTGCCTGTTGCTGACCATCATCACTAGTACAGGCCGCAAGTAAACTTGCCGCAATGCAGATCCCCAGCCACTGCTTACGCATTCCGATCCCCTTATTTTTATACGCTTTTTGACAACATTTTTCTGTGGGTATGGATCGACATCACGATACCAAACCCGGCCATCAACACGATCAGTGCCGAGCCTCCGTAACTCACCAGCGGCAGCGGTACGCCTACCACCGGCAGAATACCACTCACCATACCAATATTTACGAAGACATAAACGAATAAAATCAGCATCAACCCGCCAGCCATGACGCGACCAAAGGTCGTTTGCGCGCGTGCTGCAATCCACAATCCCCGCATGATCAGCAGAACGTATAGGGCCAGGAGTATTAAGATGCCCACCAGCCCCAGCTCTTCCGCCAGAACGGCAAAGATAAAGTCGGTGTGGCGTTCCGGTAAAAATTCCAGCTGCGACTGCGTGCCGTGCAGCCAGCCTTTACCGCGCAGGCCGCCGGAGCCAATCGCAATCTTGGACTGAATAATATGATAGCCCGCGCCCAGCGGATCGGTTTCCGGATCGAGCAGCATCATGACGCGCTGGCGCTGGTAATCGTGCATCAGGAAGAACCAGAGAATAGGGATGAACGCCGCAATCAGCACTACCGCGATACCAATCAGGCGCCAGCTCAGGCCCGACAGGAACAGGACAAACAGGCCAGAGAGGGCGATGAGGATAGAGGTACCCAGGTCAGGCTGTGCCGCAACCAGCAGCGTTGGCAGGAAAATCAGCACCAGCGCGATGGCGGTATTCTTCAGAGACGGCGGACAGACGTCGCGGTTGATAAAGCGTGCCACCATCAGTGGAACGGCGATTTTGGCAATCTCCGAGGGCTGGAAGCGGACAATACCCAAATCCAGCCAGCGCTGCGCCCCTTTTGAAATGGCGCCAAACGCATCGACCGCAACCAGCAAAATAATACAGAAGATGTAGAGGTAGGGTGCCCAGCCTTCGTAGACGCGCGGCGGGATCTGCGCCATCACCACCATAATGATCAGGCCCATGGCGATCTGGCCGATTTTGCGCTCCATCATCCCGATGTCCTGGCCGCTGGCGCTCCAGATAACCAGCGCGCTGTAAACCAGCAGAGCCAGCAGGATCAGCAGCATGGCTGGGTCGATGTGGATTTTGTCCCACAGCGATTTTTTATTTGGATTATCCGTCATGATTATTGGTCCTCCGCCGCAGCGGCGGCCGGGTTTTCAGCCGGCAGTTCGGTGTTGTTATCACCCAGCATAATGTGGTCAAGGATCTGGCGCATGATGGTCCCTACTGCAGGCCCGGCACCGCCGTTCTCCAGAATCATCGCCACCGCGACCTGCGGGTTGTCATATGGGGCAAACGCCGTCATCAGCTTGTGGTCACGCAGACGTTCGGCAATGCGGTGCGCGTTATAGGTTTCGTTGGCTTTCAGACCAAAGACCTGCGCAGTACCGGACTTCGCCGCCACTTTGTACGGCGTACCGGCGAAATACTTGTGTGCGGTACCGTTGGGGCGGTTTGCCACGCCGTACATACCGTCTTTCGCGATTTCCCAGAAGCCGGAATGAATGTCACCCACCGGCGCTTCGTGCGGCTGGTTCCACGGCACTTTTTTGCCGTCTTCAACCGTACTCTGCAGCAGGTGAGGCACTTTCACCACGCCGTCATTGATGAGGATCATCATGGCTTTGTTCATCTGAAGCGGCGTTGCCGTCCAGTACCCCTGACCGATACCCACCGGAATGGTGTCGCCCTGATACCACGGTTTTTTAAAGCGCTTCAGCTTCCATTCGCGCGTCGGCATGTTGCCGGAGCGTTCTTCCGCCAGGTCAACGCCGGTGTAGTGTCCGTAGCCGAATTTGCTCATCCATTCTGACAGGCGGTCGATCCCCATGTCATACGCCACCTGATAGAAGAAGGTATCCGCAGACTCCTCCAGCGATTTGGTGACGTTCAGATGACCGTGGCCCCATTTTTTCCAGTCGCGATAGCGCTTTTCTGAACCGGGCAGCTGCCACCAGCCCGGGTCAAACAGGCTGGTATTGCGGTTGATGACGCCAGCACTCAGTGCAGAGACCGCCACGTACGGTTTAACCGTGGATGCCGGCGGGTAAACCCCTTGCGTCGCGCGGTTCACCAGCGGCGTGTTGGGGTCATTCAGCAGACCGGAGTAGTCTTTACTGGAAATGCCGTCAACAAACAGGTTCGGGTCATAGCTTGGCATAGACACCATCGCCAGGATGCCGCCAGTGCGGGGATCGGTGACCACAACGGCTGCGCGGCTGCCCGCCAGCAGGGTTTCAATATACTGCTGTAGCTTAAGGTCGAGGGTCAGATAGACGTCATGCCCCGCCTGAGGCGGCACTTCTTTAAGCTGGCGAATCACGCGGCCACGGTTGTTAACCTCAACCTCTTCATAGCCGGTTTGCCCGTGCAGGACATCTTCGTAGTAGCGTTCAATACCGAGCTTACCGATGTCGTGCGTTGCGGCGTAGTTCGCCAGCTTGCCGTCTTTATCGAGGCGGTCGACGTCTTTGTCGTTAATCTTGGAGACGTAGCCAATCACATGCGTCAGCGCGGAGCCGTAGGGGTAGTAGCGACGCTTGTACCCCTTTACTTCCACGCCGGGGAAACGGTACTGGTTTACCGCAAAGCGGGCCACCTGGACTTCCGTCAGGTTGGTTTTAACCGGGATGGAGGTGAATCGGTGTGAGCGGGCGCGCTCTTTTTTGAAGGCGGCGATATCGTCGTCGTTAAGGTCGACAACGCTTTTCAGCGCTTCCAGCGTATCCTGAACATTATCGACTTTTTCCGGCATCATCTCGATTTGATAGATGGTGCGGTTTAACGCCAGCGGGGTGCCGTTGCGATCGTAAATAATGCCGCGGCTGGGCGCGATAGGCACCAGCTTGATACGGTTTTCGTTGGAACGCGTCTGGTAGTCGGTAAAACGGACAATTTGCAGATTATAAAGGTTGGCGATCAGCACGCCGGTAAGCAGCAAAATCCCGGTGAAGGCGACCAGCGCCCGGCGCACAAACAGCGCGGACTCAGCCGTATAGTCGCGAAAAGAATTCTGTAGTTTCATCCGCTGCTTAATCTACCCTGGTCAGTCATTACTCGCGGTGATAGGGGTGGTTGGTAGTAATGCTCCACGCGCGATACAGGCTTTCTGCCACCAGTACCCGAACGAGCGGGTGGGGAAGCGTCAGCGCGGAGAGGGACCAACTTTGTTCTGCTGCCGCTTTGCAGGCAGGGGATAACCCTTCGGGTCCGCCAATCAACAGACTGACGTCACGGCCATCCTGCTTCCAGCGCTCCAGTTCGTGCGCCAGCTGCGGCGTATCCCAGGGTTTTCCTGGAATATCGAGGGTGACGATGCGGTTTTTGCCAGCGGCAGCCAGCATCAGTTCGCCCTCTTTATCGAGAATACGTTTGATATCGGCGTTCTTGCCGCGCTTACCGGCGGGGATTTCCACCAGTTCGAACGGCATGTCTTTTGGAAAACGACGCAGATATTCAGTAAAACCGGTTTGTACCCAGTCCGGCATTTTGGTGCCGACGGCGACCAGCTGCAACTTCACGCATTAACCCCAGAGTTTTTCCAGCTCATACAGGCGACGGCTCTCTTCCTGCATGACGTGGACAATCACATCGCCGAGATCGACAACCACCCAGTCAGCCGTCGCTTCACCTTCAACGCCGAGCGGCAACAGCCCTGCAGCACGTGATTCCTGTACCACGTGATCGGCAATTGAAACAACATGACGTGTGGACGTACCGGTGCAGATGATCATGCAGTCGGTAATACTGGATTTACCCTTAACGTCGATAGCGATGATGTCCTGACCTTTCAGGTCATCAATTTTGTCAATAACAAAATCCTGGAGTGCTTTACCCTGCAAGTTTTCCCCCTGGGGTGAATGAGATTGTAAAACGTTGAATTCGTAGCCAGACAGTATACCTGAACTCATGCCTGTATCGGGACAAAAGTCTCCGGTCGGGCTTTTGAAGGCGGGTATCATCCCACCCTCTGCCTGAGATTGCATCGCCATTTTTGTAAAACAATTTCTGTAAAGCAATCATCGGCGGGAAAGTCTGGCAGCGGAGAATAACAGTATGGCTTACCCTGTCAAGGCAGGATAAACAATAAGCCGCTTTTTATGCCCTCCGGCTATTCATCTGCGCTTTTCTGATACAAACCATGCGTATGGATATAGGCCAGCACCGGTGCGGGGAGCAGATCGTCACACGCTAAACCCTGCTGTAAGCGCTCGCGAATGAGGGTTGCAGAGATATCGAACCACGGCGTTTCGGCCAGATAAATCTTCCCGGCAGGCTGAGTGTGAAGATCTTCAACATTGGCGGTGAGATGATCTTCCAGCCACTGCTGGTACTGCGCTTCGCGCATGGTCAGCGGATAGCCAGGACGGCGGCAGACGAGCAGGTGGCTGTTCTCCAGAATGGTTTCATATTTATGCCATGTGGGGAAGTTCAGCAGGGAGTCCTGTCCGATGATAAAAGCCAGCGGCTGGTCTGGACCTTGTTCTGCGCGCCATTCCTGAAGCGTCTGCGAGGTCCAGGAGGGCGTATCGCGACGCAGCTCACGCTCGTCAAGCCGGAAGAGCGGCTTATCTGCGATGGCCAGGGCAAGCATCTCTTTTCGCTGCTCGCTGGTCGCCTCGGGCTGTGGACGGTGGGGCGGGACATTATTCGGCATGATGGTGACGCGCTGAAGGCCGATCAGATTCGCCAGAATTTCAACCGGCTTCAGATGCCCGTAGTGTACCGGGTCGAAGGTGCCGCCATACAGGGCCTGTAAAGAGTGCATACTATCCATCAATAAAAACGTCTGCCAGCGCCTTGTGGCAGAGCAGCAGGGAAAGGCTTTCCAGCTCAGCCCAGACCGACTGGCCGTAATCTTGTTTTAACGTGAGTTCGGCGCGCATCAGAAGCTGTACCGCCTGGCGAAGCTGTTCATGACTCAGGCGGTTGATGGCCTCGGAAGTCAAAGCCCGGCGATTTTGCCACACCCGGTGTTTATCAAACAGCGAACGCAAAGGCGTATGGGCAGACTGACGCTTGAGCGTAATCAGCAGCAGCAGTTCGCGCTGCAGCGTACGCAGCAGAATGACCGGTTCGCTCCCTTCGAGGCGCAGCTGCTGCAGAATATGCAGGGCGCGTTTACTTTTTGCCGACAGCAGCGCGTCCACCCAGTGGAACGGCGTGAAGTGCGCCGCGTCGTTAACGGCCTGCTCGACGCGCGGCAAGGTCAGCTTGCCATCCGGCCAGAGCAGGGAGAGTCTGTCCAGCGCCTGCGCCAGGGCCAGCAGGTTACCTTCATAGCAGTAGCAGAGCAGCTGGTTCGCCGCATCATCCAGCTGAAGGTTGTGCTGCTTCGCTCTCGCGGCGACCCATTTAGGCAGATGCGCCTGCTCAGGCGTCTGACAGGTGACCAGCACCGCGTGGGGCGCGAGTTGGGTAAACCATGCCGCGTTTTCCTGCGCTTTGGTCAGCTTGTTGCCACGCACAATCAGGATCAGATCGCTGTGTAAGAGGCTGACCAGCGTAGCGAGCTGCTCGTTCATCGCCGCGTTAGGCCCGTTTTCCGGCAGCAGGATCTGAATCGTCTGGCGTGATGCGAACAGGCTCATCGCCTGACAGAGCGAGAAGAGGGCGTTCCAGTCGGTATTGTTATCCAACTGGACGGTGTGGTGTTCATCAAAGCCCTGCGCGGCGGCGACATGCCGCACGGCATCCAGGCTTTCCTGAAGTAATAACGGATCGTTTCCAAGAAGCAGATACGCCGCGCGCAGCCCTTCATTGAGCTGCGCGCGGAGTTGTTCAGGATACAGCCTGATCATCATTTACCCAGAGAGTTAGCAGCAGGAAGCGTGCCATCAACCGGTTTATCAACAATGTCAGATCCTTGTTTGGTTGACGCTGCAATACTTGGCAGTTTACGGATCAGCTGCTCCGCCGCCTTGTCGTACATTTCGTTGATGATAATCTGCTGTTCGGCATCTTTTGCCAGCGCCGTCTGCGGATTATCGAAGAACGAACGGTACACTTTCGTGCTGATCGGATAGATATCTTTACCCGGGATCAGGACTGCCGCGTTGACCGTCAACACCATTTGATACTCTGCGGTACGGCCATCCTGGAAGATAGACGCAGTGTCTCTCGACAGACCACTTCCTGTCACACGCAGAGACGGTACATCCTGACGCAGCGTCTGTTTCTCAACAAGCTCAACGCCGTTCAGACGCAGCTGATTGCGAATTGCCCGGCTGAGTGGACCGTTCGGATCTCCGGAATCAAAGATCATGGTTTTCATCTGAGCAGGCACCGCCGTGGTATTGCGCAGGTGCCAGCCGCAGCCAGCGGTGACAAGCACCGCCAGAGATAAGAGTATTGTTGCCAGTTGTCGCACGTTTCCTCCCGCGCTTAGCCAACGACCAGATTCAGCAGTTTACCAGGTACGTAGATCACTTTACGTACGGTAACGCCCTCAAGATATTTAGCGACCAGTGGTTCCTGGCCCGCGCGCTCGCGAACCTGTTCTTCGGTTGCATCGACCGCCACGGTAATTTTACCGCGGACTTTACCGTTCACCTGGACCACGACCAGCGTGGTGTTTTCCACCATCGCGGCTTCGTCAGCCTGCGGCCACGGCGCGTTGTCGATATCGCCTTCGCCTTTCAGCTCCTGCCACAGGGTAAAGCTAACGTGCGGCGTGAACGGGTTCAGCATGCGAACGACGGCCAGCAGCGCTTCACGCATTAAGGCACGATCCTGCTCGCCGTCCTGCGGGGCTTTCGCCAGCTTGTTCATCAGTTCCATAATAGCCGCAATTGCGGTATTGAAGGTCTGACGACGACCAATATCATCGGTCACTTTCGCAATGGTTTTATGAACGTCACGACGCAGCGCCTGCTGATCTTCAGTCAGGGCAGCAGCGTTCAGCGCCGGGGCATCGCCCAGTGAGGTGTGCTCGTAAACCAGCTTCCAGACGCGTTTCAGGAAGCGGTTTGCGCCTTCCACGCCAGACTCCTGCCACTCCAGCGTCATGTCTGCCGGAGAGGCAAACATCATGAACAGACGCACGGTATCCGCACCATAACGCTCAACCATCACCTGCGGGTCGATACCGTTGTTTTTCGACTTGGACATTTTGCTCATGCCGGTGTAGACCAGCTCGTGACCTTCAGCGTCTTTCGCCTTCACGATACGGCCCTTCTCGTCGCGCTCAACGATCGCGTCAACCGGAGATACCCAGTTACGCTCGCCGTTCGCCCCGACGTAATAGAAGGCATCCGCCAGCACCATGCCCTGGCACAGCAGCTGTTTTGCAGGTTCGTCAGAGTTCACCATGCCCGCATCGCGCATCAGCTTGTGGAAGAAGCGGAAGTAGAGCAGGTGCATGATGGCGTGTTCGATACCACCGATGTAGATATCTACCGGCAGCCAGTAGTTCGCTGCTTTGGAATCCAGCATGCCGTCCTGATACTGCGGACAGGTGTAGCGAGCATAGTACCAGGACGACTCCATAAAGGTGTCAAAGGTGTCGGTTTCGCGCAGCGCGGGCTGACCGTTGACGGTGGTTTTTGCCCACTCAGGATCGGCTTTGATCGGGCTGGTGATACCGTCCATGACCACGTCTTCCGGCAGGATCACCGGCAGCTGATCTTCCGGCGTTGGCATCACGGTGCCATCTTCCAGCGTCACCATTGGAATTGGCGCACCCCAGTAACGCTGACGGGAAACGCCCCAGTCGCGCAGACGGAAGTTAACTTTACGCTCGCCCACGCCAAGGGAGGCCAGCTTGTCGGCGATAGCGTTGAAGCCCTCTTCGAAGCTCAGACCGTTGAACTCGCCGGAGTTGAACAAGGTCCCTTTTTCGGTCAGCGCTTGTTCGGACAGGTCTGGTTCAGAACCGTCAGCCGTCAGAATAACAGGCTTGATGGTCAGGCCATATTTAGTGGCAAATTCATAGTCGCGCTGGTCGTGACCTGGAACAGCCATCACGGCGCCTGTGCCGTATTCCATCAGTACGAAGTTGGCGGCCCAGACAGGGATCGCTTCGCCCGTCAGTGGGTGAATGGCCTTAAAGCCGGTATCAACCCCTTTTTTCTCCATCGTTGCCATATCGGCTTCTGCCACTTTCGTGTTGCGGCACTCGTCGATGAAGGTAGCCAGTTCCGGATTGTTTTCTGCCGCTTTCTGCGCCAGCGGGTGTCCTGCGGCCACGGCCAGGTAGGTCGCGCCCATGAAGGTGTCCGGACGGGTGGTGTAGACGGTCAGGGTCTGGTCGTAGTTCTCAACGTTGAAGGTAATTTCCACGCCTTCAGAACGGCCGATCCAGTTGCGCTGCATGGTCTTAACGGTATCTGGCCAGTGGTCCAGATTATCCAGATCGTTCAGCAGCTCATCAGCGTAAGCGGTGATTTTAATAAACCACTGCGGGATCTCTTTACGCTCCACTTTGGTATCACAGCGCCAGCAGCAGCCATCGATAACCTGTTCGTTCGCGAGAACGGTCTGGTCATTCGGGCACCAGTTAACGGCAGAGGTCTTCTTGTACACCAGGCCTTTTTTGTACAGCTCAGTGAAGAATTTCTGTTCCCAGCGGTAATATTCCGGGGTACAGGTTGCCAGCTCGCGGCTCCAGTCATAGCCAAAGCCCAGCATTTTGAGCTGGTTTTTCATGTACGCGATGTTGTCGTACGTCCACGGTGCCGGCGCCGTATTGTTTTTGACCGCCGCGCCTTCCGCAGGCAGACCGAACGCATCCCAACCGATGGGTTGCAGAACGTTTTTGCCCAGCATGCGCTGGTAGCGCGCAATCACATCACCGATGGTGTAGTTACGCACGTGGCCCATGTGTAGTCGACCAGAAGGATAGGGAAGCATCGACAGGCAGTAATACTTCTCTTTGCTCTCGTCTTCGGTTACTTCAAAGGTGCGCTTCTCGTCCCAGTGTTGCTGGACTTTTGATTCTATCTCTTCCGGGCGGTATTGCTCTTGCATGGCAGCCAGTGGTCCTGTGTTCAATACAGCTACAAATGTAGCCAATGGATGTGGTAATTCAGATCCGCATAGCATAGCCCAAACGCCCGCGTCAAAACAGCCTTTCGCACAAATGCGCTTTGCAGGAATTTACCGGGTCTGTGCTTCACCTGACAAAGCGGCGCTGAAATAAGGTCTATTATTAGAAATAGTTACTTACCCGGGAGGCAAAATGATGAACAAGGTTGCTCAATTTTACCGCGAACTGGTGGCGACACTGACGGAACGGCTGCGTAACGGCGAGCGTGATATCGACGCGCTGGTGGAGCAGGCGCGTGCCCGCGTGTCGCAAACGGGTGAGTTAACGCGAACCGAAGTGGAAGAGGTGACCCGCGCCGTGCGTCGCGATCTGGAAGAGTTCGCGCGCAGCTACCAGGAAAGCCATGAGGAGGTCACGGACAGCGTTTTCATGCGGGTGATCAAAGAGAGCCTGTGGCAGGAGCTGGCCGATATCACCGATAAAACGCAGCTGGAGTGGCGTGAAGTCTTTCAGGATTTAAACCACCACGGTGTGTACCACAGCGGTGAAGTGGTCGGGCTGGGAAATCTGGTGTGCGAGAATTGCCACCATCATATTGCAGTGTATACGCCGGAGGTCCTGTCGCTGTGTCCGAAATGCGGCCACGATCAGTTCCAGCGTCGGCCGTTTGAACCCTAGGTAAAAGCGCAGGTTTGCGCCCTCTCCCCGTGGGAGAGGGCATCAGGCCGCACTACGCATTATAGTAAGCCAGCCTCTCCGCCAGCAAATCCACAAACGCCTCACGGTCAATATCCACCATCACCGTGGTATTCGGCTTATTTCCCGTCAGCGAGTAGTAGTCCACCACCGTCATCCCCTGGGTGTATTTCCCCTGAGTTTCGACGCCAACCCACCTGTGGACCGTGGTAAACATCTCCGGCTTTAACAGCCAGGCAATGGTGCACGGATCGTGCAGCGGCGCACCGTGGAATCCCCATTTCTCGGCTTTGTGATACTCCATAAAGAAGTCGAGCAGCTCAGCCACGGTTGTCGCGACCGGATTGCCAACGGAGCGGAAGCGCTCAATGTCGTCTGCCATAATCTGCGCGCGATGCGTCACGTCCAGCCCTGCCATCACAACTGGCAGGCCCGACTGGAAGACGATTTCCGCTGCTTCCGGATCGACAAAAATGTTGAACTCTGCGGAAGGCGTCCAGTTTCCCAGGCCCATAGCCCCGCCCATGATGACGATACGAGCGATTTTGCTGTGCAGTTCAGGATGGCTGTTCAGCAGCAGCGCGACGTTGGTTTGCGGTCCCGTTGCCACCAGGGTGACGGGTTCCGCGCTCTCGCGCAGCACCTTTGCCATCAGCTCCACGGCGGTGCAGCTTTGCGGCGTGAAGCCAGGTTCCGGCAGCGCCGGACCGTCCAGCCCGCTTTCGCCATGCACGTTATCCGCAATAATTAATTCACGCATCAGGGGCTTGAGGGCGCCGCCGGCGACAGGAATATCCGTGCGCTTGAGCAGCGTCAGCATGCGCAAAACGTTACGCAGGGTTTTATCCGGCGTCTGGTTTCCGGCAGAAGAGGTGACGGCTTTGACGTCGAGCTCGGGGGAGGCAAGTGCAAGGACGAGCGCGATCGCGTCATCATGACCCGGGTCGCAATCGAAAATTATAGGTTGTGCCATAGCGTTCTCCATTCATAGCGTTATTTTGTGACAAGGTTAACGCTGCAATGGGGCACCGACGAGAAGAAGTGAGCGAAAGCGTGAGGCAGTGCGCAATCCGCAGATTGCGCACTGAGAAGGTTAGTGCAGGATTTTCGCGAGGAAATCTTTCGCACGTTCCGATTTCGGGTTGGCGAAGAACTCCTCTTTCGGGGAATCTTCAACAATTTTCCCTTCGTCCATGAAGATCACGCGGTTGGCCACCTTGCGGGCGAAGCCCATTTCGTGGGTCACCACCATCATGGTCATCCCTTCATGCGCCAGTTCGACCATTACGTCCAGCACTTCGTTGATCATCTCCGGATCGAGCGCCGACGTGGGCTCGTCAAACAGCATCGCCACGGGATCCATGCACAGCGCACGGGCGATCGCCACACGCTGCTGCTGGCCGCCGGAAAGCTGTGCCGGGAACTTATCGGCATGAGCCGCGAGGCCAACGCGTTCCAGGAGCTTCAGGCCTTTCTCGCGCGACGCTTTTTTATCACGCTTGAGCACTTTCACCTGGGCCAGCGTCAGGTTCTCAATAATGGAGAGGTGAGGGAACAGCTCAAAATGCTGGAACACCATGCCAACGTGAGAGCGAAGCTGAGCAAGATTGGTTTTCTTGTCGTTGACTTTGGTGCCGTTGACGACGATCTCACCCTGCTGGACCGGCTCCAGTCCGTTAACGGTTTTGATCAGCGTCGATTTACCGGAACCGGACGGTCCGCACACCACTACCACGTCGCCTTTTTTCACTTCGGTGGAGCAGTCGGTCAGCACCTGAAAGTGCCCATACCATTTCGAAACATTTTTCAGGGAAATCATTGTACCGTCCTTTTCTTCAGCCAACTGACCAACAGCGACGCGCTTAAACTAATCACAAAATAGACCGCTCCCGCAAAGAGCACCATCTCAACCTGCGTACCATCACGCTCACCGATGGTGGACGCGGTACGGAAGAAGTCTGCCAGGCTCAGCACGTAGACCAGGGACGTATCCTGGAACAGCACAATTCCCTGGGTCAGCAGGAGCGGAACCATGGCGCGAAACGCCTGCGGCAGAATAATGAGTTGCATGGACTGCCAGTGCGTCATCCCCAGCGCCAGCGCGGCGCTGGATTGCCCGCGGGAGATACTCTGAATGCCTGCACGGATAATCTCAGAGTAGTAAGCGGCCTCAAACATTGAGAACGCCACCATCGCCGAGATCAGACGGATGTCGGTTTTCGGCGACAGCCCCAGCACGTTTTGCAGGAAGCCGGGCACGATCAGGTAAAACCACAGCAGCACCATTACCAGCGGGATGGAGCGGAACACGTTAACGTAGGCGGTAGCAAACCAGGCGAGCGGCTTAAAGCTCGACAGGCGCATAACGGCCAGCAGGGTGCCCCAGACGATACCGACGATAATGGCAATGACGGTGATTTTTAAGGTAATCATCAGTCCATCAAGCAGGTAAGGCATGGATGGAACGATAGAACTCCAGTCAAATTCGTACATTATTTGCCCCCCATGTTGCCCGGCAGGCGAATTTTGCGTTCAACCAGGTTCATCACCAGCATGATGAAAGCGTTAATCAGAACGTAGGCGAGCGTGATCGCGGTGAAGGATTCCCACGCGTGAGCGGAGTAATCCAGCAGCTTGCCCGCCTGCGCGGCCATATCGACCAGGCCGATGGTCGAGGCGATGGCCGAGTTTTTCACCAGGTTCATCATCTCGGAGGTCATCGGCGGAACGATGACGCGGTAGGCGTTAGGCAGCAGCACGTAGCGGTAGGTCTGTGGCAGGGTTAACCCCATCGCCAGACCCGCATTTTTTTGTCCGCGGGGTAATGACTGAATGGCGGCACGCACCTGCTCGCAAACGCGCGCAGCGGTAAACAGCCCCAGACACATCATGGAGGAGACAAAGAACTGCACATTCGGATCCAGTTCCGACTTGAACCACATGCCAATATTTTCCGGCAGCAGTTCCGGGATAACCAGATACCAGGTAAAGAATTGCACGATCAGCGGAACGTTACGGAACAGTTCCACGTACAGGGTGCCGAGTGTTGAAAGAAAACGGTTAGGGACGGTGCGCAGAATACCGAACAGAGAACCGACAAGAAACGCGATGATCCACGCCGTTATCGATAATGCCACGGTGACCTGAAAGCCGCTCCACAGCCAGCCAAGATAGGTGGTGTTGCCGAACGGGGCTTGTTGCAGGAATATGCCCCAGTTCCAGTCGATTGACATAATAAACTCCAGAAAAAAAAGGGTAGCAGCGCTACCCTCGAAGATTGGTGAGAAGCTCATTTTTCGCGCTGAGTGGGGAACGACCACTCAACGTATAGTCTGTCCATGCTTCCCGACAATCGAGAGGGCAGGAGATCCCGCCCCTGTTGTTCTAATTAGTTAAGAGCCTTGTCATTTGGAGATTTGAACAGCGCTTTCATGTCGTCTGACAGTTCAAAATTCATGTTCAGGTTTTTTGGTGGAATCGGGTTCTTGAACCATTTGTCGAACCATTTTTCCGCTTCGCCTGAGGTCTGCACCTGGGCGATGGTGTCATCGATCAGCTTTTTGAACTGCGGATCGTCTTTACGCAGCATACAGCCGTAGGCTTCTTTCGACTGCGCGGTACCGACGATATCCCAGTTGTCTGGTTTCTTCGCTTTCGCACGCTCGCCTGCCAGCAGGGCGTCGTCCATCATAAACGCGACGGCACGACCGCTTTCCAGGGTACGGAAGGAGTCGCCATGGTCTTTCGCGCTGATGATGCGCATATCCATTTTCTTCTCGTCGTTCAGCTTGTGCAGCAGCACTTCAGACGTGGTCCCGGAGGTGACAACGACCGCTTTCCCTTTCAGGTCAGCGAAGTCTTTGATCTCACCGCCTTTCTTCGTCAGCAGGCGGGTGCCCACAACAAAGATGGTGTCGGAGAAGGCAGCCTGCTTCTGACGCTCGAGGTTGTTGGTGGTGGAGCCACACTCGAAGTCAAAGGTGCCGTTTTGCAGCAGCGGAATACGGTTCTGTGAAGTGATGGGGATCAGCTTCACCTGCAGGTCAGGTTTGTTCAGCTTTTTCTTCACAGCTTCAACGATGGCGTTGGAGTAATCCTGTGAATAGCCCACGACTTTTTGCGTGTTGTCGTAGTAAGAGAACGGGACAGAAGATTCACGGTGGCCGACCACGATAACGCCGTTTTTGGCAATCTTGTCGAGAGTGCTGCCTGCTGCCGGAGCGTCTTCAGCGTGAACCACGCCTGCGGACATCCCCATAACCAGCATTGCTGTGGCCAGTTTACGTAATTGCATACCCAACTCCTTTTTTATCAGCGCCAGCGACGCATTGATACCCATTGTGATGTTGTTATATCTCGCCAATGCGAGTGCAGTGTTATGCAAGCTTGTTAACATTTAGTCTGGCTTAATGTAAAGATTTTGCTGCGTTATTGTTTATTTTTGCGAAGCACGCCGCACCATTCAGAGGCAAATATCTCCCGTTGCACCGTTTCGGTGCTACCGATGATCTACGCTGGTGCGACAAGGTTGCACAGTAAGCCAAACTGCGTTTACCTGAATAAACAAAGCAATAGGCGTGCCAGAATTGAAGTCTGGAGAGAATTGTCGGGTGGCGCTAACGCTTACCCGACCTACAAAAGCGAAACAGTAGGCCGGGTAAGCGTCAGCGCCACCCGGCAGGAAGAGGAGGGATTATCGACGACGCTGGCGCAGGCTCATCAGCACCGCGCCAAAGCCGAACAGCGCGGTCAGGATCCACAGCGGCCAGTTGCCGGTGCGTGCGTACGGCGTCAGCCCGGTGGTAGGCGTGACGTTGGTGGTCAGCACTTCTCGGGTGAACTGCGGGATCATAGCCTGGATTTCACCCTGCGGACCAATCACGGCGGTGATGCCGTTGTTGGTGCTGCGCAGCAGGGGACGGGCCAGCTCCAGGGAGCGCATGCGTGCCATCTGGAAGTGCTGCCACGGGCCGATTGATTTACCAAACCAGGCATCGTTAGAGATGGTCAGCAAATAGTCCGTATCTGGGCGGAAGTTATCGCGCACCTGCTCGCCGAGAATGATTTCGTAGCAGATGGCCGCCGTCAGGGCTGCGCCGTGCGCATGCAGCTGAGGCTGAACGTACGGTCCGCGGCTGAAGGAGGACATCGGCAGATCGAAGAACGGGGCCAGCGGGCGAAGAATTGACTCCAGCGGCACAAATTCACCAAACGGCACCAGGTGGTTCTTGTTGTACCGGTCAGTGGAGTGGTAACTGTATTCGCTGTCTTTGCCGAGCGTAATGATGGTGTTGTAGGTGTCGTAGCGGTTCTGCTGATTCAGACGCGCATCGACAATCCCGGTGATCAGCGTACTGCCACGCGAGAGCAGCAGGTCGTTCATCATGTTGAGGAACGGCTGCTGGTTGATCTCAAGATCGGGAATAGCAGACTCCGGCCAGATAATCAGCTGCGATTTACCCATCACCTCTTCGGTGGCGTTGGCGTAGATCTTCAGCGTATTCAGCAGCTCTTTCTCGTCCCACTTCATCGACTGCGGGATATTCCCCTGCACCATGGAGACCTGCATGGCGCGCGCGGGCTCCGGCGTGAACCAGTGGATATAGCGCAGCGGGAAGGGCAGGGCGAACAGCACCAGCGCCACAGCCAGCGGTTTCCAGCATCGTGAAACCAGCGCTAATACCAGCAGGCCGCTAACGACCATCAGCAGGAAGTTAATGGCCTCAACGCCCATGACCGGCGCCAGGCCTTTCAGCGGGCCGTCAATCTGACTGTAGCCGAACTGCAGCCACGGGAAGCCGGTCAGCACCCAGCCGCGCAGGAATTCGGTGATCTGCCAGACCACCGGCGCGGCAATGGCGACGCGCAGCCAGGTGGTTTTGGGCCACAGGCGAGAAAGGATGCCGGCGAACAGACCGGTATAGAGCGAGAGATACGCGGCGAGCAGTACCACCAGGAAGACGTTTACCGGGCCCGGCATACCGCCAAACTGCGCGATGCTGACGTAGACCCAGTTAATACCTGAGCCAAACAGCCCCAGTCCCCAGAAGTAGCCAATAGCGGCAGCCTGTACCGGACGACGGTTCAGGGTCAAACCCTGAAGCCCCATCAGGGAGAGAACGGCCGCAGGCCAGATATCGTAAGGAGAAAAAGCCAGCGTACCGCTGGCTCCGAGTAACAGCGCCAGCAGCAAACGGACGCGCTGGCGTTCAAGCAATGGGGCAAATGCCATTTACATTAATCTTCCAGTTTTGGCACCGGTGAGTCGTCCGGCGTTCTGACGTGAACCTGTATAATACGTCGGCTGTCGGCCATGGCTACTTTGAACTGGTAACCGTCGATGTCAACGGTCTCTCCGCGTGCCGGGAGGTGGCCAAAGGCCTGCATCACCAGCCCGCCAATGGTATCGACCTCTTCATCGCTGAAGTGGGTCCCGAAGGCGTCGTTGAAGTCCTCAATGGAGGCCAGCGCCCGCACGGTCCAGGTGTGGCGGCTGAGCTGACGGAAGTCGATATCCTCTTCTTCGTCATACTCATCTTCGATTTCGCCCACGATCAGCTCAAGGATATCCTCGATCGTGACCAGACCGGAGACGCCACCAAATTCATCAATAACAATCGCCATGTGGTAACGCTGAGAGCGAAACTCTTTCAGCATCCGATCCACACGTTTACTTTCCGGCACAACCACGGCCTGGCGTAACACTTTTTCCATGCTGAAGGCTTCGGCATCGCTGCGCATAAACGGCAGCAGATCTTTCGCCATCAAAATCCCTTCGATGTGATCTTTGTCTTCGCTGATGACCGGGAAACGCGAGTGGGCGGATTCGATGATGACATCGAGACACTCGTCCAGGGTCTGGTTACGTTTCAGGGTGATCATCTGCGAGCGGGGAATCATGATATCGCGAACGCGCTGGTCGGCGATGTCCATAACCCCTTCGAGCATTTCGCGCGTATCTTCGTCGATAAGGTCGTTTTGCCCGGAATCACGAATCAGCTCCAGCAGTTCATCACGGTTTTTCGGTTCGCCGTGGAAAAGCTGGTTCAGAATGAGGGAGAAAAATCCCTTTTTACTGGTTGTCGTGTCGCTACTGTGTGAATTGTCGTCGCTCATGGCGTTTGTTAAGGGTTCTCTTGTTAGTTCAATGTTTACCGCCACGCGATGTCCTTTCGTGGCGGCAGGGGAGTCAGTCCGGTGACTGACTATTCTTTCTCGGCAATGTACGGATCCTCATAGCCCAGAGCAAGCATTATCTCTGTCTCGAGGGACTCCATCTCTTCCGCTTCGTCGTCTTCAATATGATCGTAGCCGAGCAGATGCAGGCTGCCGTGTACCACCATGTGCGCCCAGTGGGCTTCAAGCGGTTTCTGCTGCTCTTTAGCTTCCTGTTCAACCACCTGGCGGCAGATGATCAGATCGCCCAACAGCGGCATCTCGATGCCCGGCGGGGCTTCGAACGGGAAAGAGAGCACGTTGGTCGGCTTATCTTTCCCGCGATAGGTCAGGTTAAGCTCATGGCTTTCTGCTTCATCCACCAGGCGAATCGTGACTTCTGATTCTTCCTGAAACTGCGGGATAACGGCATCCAGCCATTTCTGAAACTGTGCCTCATCTGGCATGCCGGAATTGTCTTCACAGGCCAGCTGTAAATCGAGGATCACCTGACTCATTTCTGTTCTTGCTCCTGCGCTTCGCGCTTACGTTCTGCGGCCAGTTCGGCCTTACGCTTCTGATCTGCCTCTTCCCAGGCTTCATAAGCGTTAACGATACGCGCGACCACCGGGTGGCGTACCACGTCTTCACTGTGGAAGAAGTTAAAGCTGATTTCATCGACCTCGGCGAGCACTTCGATGGCGTGGCGCAGGCCCGATTTGGTGCTGCGCGGCAGATCGATCTGCGTGACGTCGCCGGTAATCACCGCTTTCGAGTTAAAGCCAATACGCGTCAGGAACATTTTCATCTGTTCGATGGTGGTGTTCTGGCTCTCATCAAGAATGATGAACGCATCGTTCAGCGTACGGCCGCGCATGTAGGCGAGCGGGGCCACTTCGATCACGTTACGCTCAATGAGCTTCTCGACCTTCTCAAAGCCCAGCATTTCAAACAGCGCATCGTATAAAGGACGGAGATACGGGTCGACCTTCTGGCTCAGATCGCCAGGCAGGAAGCCCAGTTTTTCACCGGCTTCAACGGCAGGGCGGGTCAGCAGGATACGCCGGATTTCCTGACGCTCCAGCGCATCGACCGCCGCGGCAACGGCCAGATAGGTTTTACCCGTACCCGCTGGCCCCACGCCGAAGGTGATGTCGTGGTCGAGAATATTGGCGATATACTGCGCCTGGTTTGGCGTACGCGGCTTAATGACGCCACGCTTGGTCTTAATGTTGATTGCCTTGCCATAATCCGGCACGCTCTCCGCGCTCTGCTCAAGCACGCGCGCCTCTTTAATGGCGAGGTGAATCTGCTCCGGTTCGATATCCTGAATTTCGCCGCGCATGGGGGAGGTGTCGACATACAGGCTACGCAGAATGTCCGCAGCGGCGTTGACGCAGATAGGGCGTCCGGTGAGTTTGAAATGATTATCGCGACGATTGATTTCGATACCCAGACGTCGCTCCAGTTGTTTGATGTTGTCATCAAACGGCCCGCACAGGCTCAGCAGGCGAGCGTTGTCTGCTGGCTCAAGGCTAATTTCACGCGTATCTATGTTCAAACTGTTCCTCTTTGATTGATTAACTGACCCGCTGCCACACGGCGCAATAAAACGGTCATTACCGAAATTATTCACGCCACAGAATAAAGGCGCAAGCGTTGCGGAAGATATTGGGGGCGATGAGAGGAAATACAAGGCCTGCCAAAGCGGCAGGCCTGAAGGATTATGGCTGGTAAATCCCAACGCCAGAATCGTTTTCTTTGCGGGTACGCGAGATCACGGATTCCGGTGACTCTGCGATACGCAGGCCCATTTCGTCTTCGGTGCGGACCACTTTCGCGCGCAGCGAGTTGGTCAGCACTTCGACAATCTCGACGTCCACAAATTTACCGATCATATCCGGGGTGCCTTCAAAGTTCACCACGCGGTTATTTTCCGTACGACCAGAGAGTTCCATAATGCTCTTGCGGGAAGTGCCTTCCACCAGAATGCGCTGTACGGTACCGAGCATGCGGCGGCTCCAGGCGTTAGCCTGCTGGTTGATGCGCTCCTGCAGAATATACAGACGCTGCTTTTTCTCTTCTTCCGGTACATCGTCAACCATATCGGCCGCCGGTGTTCCTGGACGCGCAGAGAAGATGAAGCTGTAGCTGACGTCAAAGTTCACTTCGCCGATGAGCTTCATGGTGCGCTCGAAGTCTTCTGCGGTTTCGCCAGGGAAGCCGACGATAAAGTCGGAGCTAATCTGGATATCCGGACGTGCTTCACGCAGCTTACGGATGGTGGATTTGTACTCCAGCACCGTATGGGGACGGCCCATCAGGTTCAGCACGCGGTCAGAGCCACACTGAATCGGCAGGTGCAGGAAGCTCACCAGCTCTGGCGTATCGCGATAAACGTCAATGATGTCATCGGTAAATTCCATCGGATGGCTGGTGGTAAAGCGAATGCGGTCGATGCCGTCAATCGCGGCCACCAGACGCAGCAGCTCAGCAAAGCTGCCGGTCGTGCCGTCGTAGTTCTCACCGCGCCAGGCGTTAACGTTCTGGCCCAGCAGGTTCACTTCGCGCACACCCTGCGCGGCAAGCTGCGCGATTTCAAACAGAATGTCATCTGCCGGGCGGCTGACCTCTTCACCACGGGTGTACGGCACCACGCAGTACGTGCAGTATTTGTTGCAGCCTTCCATGATGGAGACGAAGGCGGTCGGGCCATCGGCACGCGGCTCCGGCAGACGGTCAAATTTTTCGATTTCCGGGAAGCTGACGTCAACGACCGGGCTACGGTTGCCACGAACCTGATTGATCATCTCAGGCAGACGGTGCAGGGTCTGAGGGCCAAAGACAATGTCCACATACGGGGCTCTCTGGCGGATCAGCTTGCCTTCCTGCGACGCGACGCAGCCGCCCACGCCGATGATCAGGTCCGGATTTTTTCGTTTGAGAAGTTTCCAGCGGCCTAACACGTGAAAGACTTTTTCCTGCGCTTTTTCACGAATTGAACAGGTGTTCAGCAGCAGCACATCGGCTTCTTTCGCATTTTCAGTCAGCTGGTATCCGTGGGTGGTATCCAGCAGATCGGCCATCTTGGATGAATCGTATTCGTTCATCTGACAGCCCCAGGTTTTTATATGGAGTTTTTTAGTCATCGACTTGCTCAGCTCATGATTGCAAGCCGCGTATTGTAATGCTTTGGTGGGGTTGTGACCAGTATGAAGGTTATGTGTCTCAGGACCGCAAAAATCCGGTAAACTTAAGGGATTCTCCAATAAGGAAAATTGACCATGACACTCCAACACACCGAAGTTGCCGTTGTCGGCGGCGGTATGGTCGGCGGCGCGCTGGCGCTGGGGCTGGCGCAGCAGGGATTTGAGGTAACGGTAATCGAACAGGCGGCTCCGCCAGCCTACGATCCCGCCAGCAAACCGGACGTGCGCATTTCTGCGATCAGCGCGGCATCCGTCGATCTGCTGCGCGGGCTGGGCGTCTGGGAGGCAGTGCAGGCGATGCGCGCGCACCCTTACAGCCGCCTCGAAACCTGGGAGTGGGAAAATGCCCACGTCGCGTTTGATGCCGCAGAGCTGAAGCTGCCGCGCCTGGGGTATATGGTGGAAAACAACGTGCTCCAGCGGGCGCTCTGGCAGGCGCTGGAGGCGCATCCGAAGGTGACGCTGCGCGTGCCTGCGTCGCTTAAGGCGCTGCATCCTCACGGGAGCGGCTATCTACTGACGCTCGACAGCGGCGATGAGCTGGCCGTGAAGCTGGTCATCGGGGCGGACGGCGCCAACTCGCAGGTCAGACAGATGGCGGGGATCGGGGTTCATGCCTGGCAGTATGAACAGTCCTGTATGCTGATTACCGCCGAGTGCGAGAATGCGCCGGGCGAAAGCACCTGGCAGCACTTTACGCCGAACGGCCCGCATGCCTTTTTACCGCTGTTTGATAATTGGGCGTCGCTGGTGTGGTACGACAAACCGGCGCGCATTCGTCAGATGCAGGGGATGAACATGGAACAGCTGCAGCGCGAGATCCTGCTGCACTTCCCGAGCCGTCTGGGGCACGTCACGCCGGTCGCCGCCGGGGCGTTCCCACTCACGCGTCGTCATGCGTTGCAGTATGCCCGCGAAGGCTTAGCGCTGGTGGGGGATGCGGCACACACTATTCATCCGCTGGCTGGGCAGGGCGTGAACCTGGGGTATCGTGACGTCGATGCCTTACTGGATGTCCTGGGCAGCGCCCGCGGACACGCGGAAAACTGGGCCAGCCATCAGGTGCTAAAGCGTTATCAGACGCGACGTATGGCGGATAACTTCATCATGCAGTCGGGGATGGATCTGTTCTATGCGGGGTTCAGCAATGACGTAGCGCCAGTGCGTATTCTGCGTAATATAGGCCTGATGGCAGCGGAACGTGCCGGTGGCCTGAAGCGTCAGGCCCTTAAGTACGCTCTCGGACTCTAAACTTTTTTCCCTCTCCCCGTGGGAGAGGGCCAGGGTTAGGGCATCAGGCCGCACAATTCTGTACAAAAACAAAAAAGCCCGCAGAGCGGGCTTTTTTGTTTTAAGTGGCTGGGGTGCAGGGATTCGAACCCCGGAATGCTGGTATCAGAAACCAGAGCCTTACCGCTTGGCGACACCCCAATTGCGTTAAACAAGCTGCTTAACGACTTTGTAAATTGGCTGGGGTACGAGGATTCGAACCTCGGAATGCCGGAATCAGAATCCGGTGCCTTACCGCTTGGCGATACCCCAACAATTTTTTCTCATTACCGAAATCGATCGATAATCTCAATTTGGTGGCTACGACGGGATTCGAACCTGTGACCCCATCATTATGAGTGATGTGCTCTAACCAACTGAGCTACGTAGCCAGTACTGCAATCTTCGATGGCTGGGGTACCTGGATTCGAACCAGGGAATGCCGGTATCAAAAACCGGTGCCTTACCGCTTGGCGATACCCCAATACCGCGGAGAACCGCAAAATCGAAGAAATATGGCTGGGGTACCTGGATTCGAACCAGGGAATGCCGGTATCAAAAACCGGTGCCTTACCGCTTGGCGATACCCCATCCGTGCAACGCTTACCCGGGAATGGTGCGGGAGGCGAGACTTGAACTCGCACACCTTGCGGCGCCAGAACCTAAATCTGGTGCGTCTACCAATTTCGCCACTCCCGCAAAAAAAGATGGTGGCTACGACGGGATTCGAACCTGTGACCCCATCATTATGAGTGATGTGCTCTAACCAACTGAGCTACGTAGCCATCTTTTTTTCGCGTTACCTTATCGGCGTTGCGGGGCGCATTATGCGTATAGACCCTTGCAGCGTCAACACCTTTTTCAACGAAAATAGCCGGAATGTGACTGTTTGGTTAGGTTGCGAACAGCGTGACCGAATATTCGGCAATTATTGGTTATTAATCGGTTTTAGCTGTGCAAAAGCGGGGCAAAAAAAATCAGGCCCCGCTGGGCCTGATGATGAAATGCGTGATTATTTGTAGGCTGACTGGTGAACGCCTACCGCACGTCCTGACGGATCGTTCATGGATTTGAACGATTCATCCCATTCAATCGCTTTGGCAGACGAGCAGGCGACGGATGGACCACCCGGCACACACTCCGCAGCGCTCGGTACCGGGAACAGTTCTTCAAAAATTTCACGGTAGAGGTACGCTTCTTTCGAGCCCGGCGTGTTGTACGGGAAGCGGAAGCTTGCGGTTTCCAGCTGTTGGTCAGAAACCTGTTTCGCCGCCACCTCTTTCAGGGTGTCGATCCAGCTGTAGCCTACGCCGTCAGAGAACTGCTCTTTCTGACGCCATGCCACGCTCGCCGGCAGGTAGGATTCAAAACATTCGCGCAGGATATGTTTTTCCATCTTGCCGTTGCCGCACATTTTATCCTGCGGGTTGATGCGCATCGCCACGTCGAGGAATTTCTTATCCAGGAACGGTACACGCGCTTCGACACCCCATGCCGACATCGCTTTGTTGGCACGCGCGCAGTCAAACATATGCAGCGCCTGGAGTTTACGCACGGTCTCTTCGTGCAGCTCTTTGGCATTTGGCGCTTTGTGGAAGTACAGGTAGCCGCCAAACACTTCGTCAGAACCTTCACCGGAGAGCACCATTTTGATGCCCATCGCCTTGATCTTACGCGACATCAGATACATCGGCGTGGAGGCGCGAATTGTCGTTACGTCATAGGTTTCAATGTGATAGATCACATCGCGGATCGCATCCAGGCCTTCCTGCACGGTGAAGTGAATTTCATGGTGCACAGTGCCGAGGTGGTTTGCCACTTCCTGCGCGGCTTTCAGATCCGGCGCGCCTTCCAGGCCCACGGCAAAGGAGTGCAGCTGTGGCCACCAGGCTTCTGAGCGCTCCTGATCTTCCACGCGACGAGCCGCGAATTTCTTGGTGATCGCGGAGATCACGGAGGAGTCCAGACCGCCGGAGAGCAGCACGCCGTAAGGTACGTCTGACATCAGGTGGCTTTTCACGGAATCTTCCAGCGCCTGACGCAGCTCGGCTTTGTCCGTCACGTTGTCTTTTACCGCGTCGTAGTCGAACCAGTCACGCTGGTAGTACGGACGGATCTCGCCGTCTTTGCTCCACAGGTAGCTGCCTGCCGGGAACTCTTTGATGGTGCGGCAGACCGGCACCAGGGCTTTCATTTCAGACGCAACGTAGAAGTTGCCGTGTTCATCGTGGCCCATGTACAGCGGGATAATACCGATGTGGTCGCGGCCAATCAGGTAAGCGTCTTTTTCGCTGTCGTACAGGGCAAAGGCAAACATACCCTGCAGGTCGTCCAGGAACTCGGGGCCTTTCTCCTGATACAGCGCCAGGATCACTTCACAGTCGGACCCGGTCTGGAACGCGTAGCGGTCGCCGTACTCGGCGCGCAGCGCCTGATGGTTGTAGATCTCACCGTTGACAGCCAGCGCGTGCGTTTTTTTCTCGTTATACAGCGGCTGTGCACCGGCGTTGACGTCAACAATAGACAGACGTTCGTGAGCCAGAATCGCTTTGTCACTGGCGTAAACGCCTGACCAGTCCGGTCCGCGATGGCGCATCAGGCGGGACAGTTCGAGTGCCTTTTTACGCAGTTCGCCCGCGTCAGTTTTAATATCCAGTACGCCAAAAATTGAACACATAACCTTCTCCGTTAACCCTGTTGCTTTGTAATGTTGCTTGCTTATGAAAATGCCGCAAAGGGGCAGGGCGCGCAAGCGTTTTACGGGCGAAAACGGAAATAGTGCAATGGTGGTTGCGGATCGGTGAAAAACGCGTATGTCATGAGCGCTTTTATTGAGGATTATGCAATGAAAGTGCTTTTTCGTTAGATGTAGTCGTGTTTTGCAGGTGAGAAAATAAAAAACCACGCCCTGAGGCGTGGTTCGGTATCAGATGATGTCAATTTCATCGACAGAGGGGTAAATCCAGCTTGGGCGGAACGGCATTGAGTCAATGTCATCAAGCTGAGAGACCCCAGAGAGCACCAGAATCGTCTCCAGACCGGCCTGGAAACCGGCCAGAATATCGGTGCGCAGGTTGTCGCCGACAATCACGGTCTCTTCAGAGTGGGCCTGCATCTTATTGAGTGCGGCGCGAATGATCCACGGGCTGGGCTTGCCGACATAGAACGGCTTGCGCCCGGAGATCTTCTCGATACCGGCACACAGCGCGCCGCAGGCCGGATAAAAACCGCGACCGTGGGTATCCGGGTTGGTCGCAATAAAGCGCGCGCCATTAGCCACAAAGAAGGATGCCTTATGCATCATCTCCCAGTTGTAGGAACGCGTTTCACCCACAATCACAAAGTCCGGGTTGACGTCGGTGATGGTAAAGCCCGCTTTATACAGCTCATGGATCAGCGCGCCTTCACCGACCACATAGGCTTTTTTTCCTTCCTGACGCTTCAGAAAATCCGCCGTGGCCATCGCCGAGGTATAAAACACGCTGTCCGGGACGTCGACCCCCGCCGTGGCAAAGCGGTTTGCCAGATCCTGACCGGTCTGAGAAGGGTAGTTCGTGAGAAGAACCAGAGGCATTCCTTTGTCGATGATGCGGTGAAGAAACTCCGCAGCACCCGGCACGGCAACGTTGTCGTGCATCAGCACGCCGTCGATATCACAAATTACATTCTTAATGGTCATGGACAGTCCGACATTAAAAAAAAGAAGGCGTTACTATAAGGTCCGATCAACTTTCCAGCAAATGCTGCAGCAGAATTCCGTTGAGCATGGCGCGTTTAACCAGCGCGAACGCGCCAATCGCCGAACGATGGTCAAGCTTTGAACGAACCACCGGAAGATTCTGGCGGAATGCTTTCAGCGCCTGGGTGTTAATACAGCCTTCAATCGCGGGGAGCAGCACCTTTTCCGCCTCCACAATTTCACCGGCGATCACCACTTTTTGTGGGTTAAACAGGTTAATGGCGATGGCGATGGTTTTCCCTAGATGGCGTCCCACCTGCTCGATCACTTCACAGGCCAGCGCGTCGCCTTTATTAGCAGCTTTGCAGATGGTGCCTATCTTGCAGTCATCCAGCGTCACGCGGCTTTGGTAACCCTGTTCAAGCAGATGGCGAACGCGCTGCTCGATTGCGGTGTTGGCGGCAATGGTTTCAAGGCAGCCAAAGTTGCCGCAGTGGCAGCGCTCCCCGAGCGGTTCAACCTGAATGTGGCCGATCTCACCGACGTTACCGTTGCGACCAATAAAAATTCGGCCGTTAGAGATAATGCCTGCGCCCGTACCGCGGTGAACGCGCACCAGAATAGAGTCTTCACAGTCCTGGCTCGCACCAAAGTAGTGCTCTGCCAGCGCCAGAGAGCGAATGTCATGGCCCACAAAGCAGGTCACTTTAAAGCGCTTTTCCAGCGCGTCGACCAGCCCCCAGTTTTCAACCTGAATGTGCGGCATATAGCGGATCACGCCGCTTTCCGGGTCGACCAGACCGGGCAGAATCACCGAGATGGCGATGAGTTCGCGGATCTTGCGCTGACAGCTTTCAATAAACTGCGCGATGGTATTCAGCAGCGCATGCTCCAGCGTCTCCTGGGTGCGTTCCGGAAGGGGATAGTGCTCTTCCGCAATGGCTTTACTGCTCAGATCGTACAGCGTGAGCGTGGTGTCATGACGGCCCAGACGGACGCCAATTGCCTGAAAATTGCGGGTTTCGGTAATAATGGAGATAGCGCGGCGGCCCCCGGTGGAGGCCTGCTGATCGACTTCTTTGATCAAACCGCGCTCAATGAGCTGGCGGGTAATTTTTGTCACGCTGGCGGGAGCAAGCTGGCTTTGTTCGGCTATCTGAATACGTGAGATTGGCCCGTGTTGGTCAATCAGGCGATATACCGCCGCGCTGTTAAGCTGTTTAACGAGATCGACATTACCGATTTGAGCTTGTCCGCCAGGTGTCATACTTTTACTTACTCAGTGACGACCTCGTTACCATTAACGATGGTCTTAATAATTTTATAATCGTGTGTGAATGCCGTCAGGTTTGCAACCATACCTGGTGCAATTCCGCCAAGCTGTTTATCCACGCCGATAGCGCGCGCAGGATAAAGGGTGGCCATGCGCAGGACTTCCTCAAGCGCAATCCCGCAATGCTCAACCAGGTTACGCACCCCTTCAATCATGGTCAAAGAGGAACCGCTCAGCGTACCGTTTTCATCCACACACAGTCCATTGCGGTAGTATATTGTTTTACCGGCAAAAATGAACTGCTCAATATTTGCACCTGCCGGTGCGGTAGCGTCCGTAACCAGGCAGAGCTTGTCACCTTTCAGCCGCTTGGCGTTGCGAATGTTGGTGTAATCAACGTGTAAGCCGTCCGCGATAATGCCGCAGTAAACGTCTGGCTCATCCAGAATCGCGCCGACCAGACCCGGTTCACGACCCGTGATGTATGGCATGGCGTTATACAGGTGCGTCGCAAAGGTAATGCCCGCGCGGAAACCGGCTTTCGCTTCTTTCAGCGTGGCATTTGAGTGGCCCGCTGAAACCACAATTCCGGCGGCGGCCAGCTTGCTGATGACGTCCGTGCCGGTCATTTCCGGTGCCAGCGTCACCTTGGTGATCACATCGGCGTTGGCACACATGTAGTCAACCAGCTCCGCATCAGGTTTACGCACGTAGTCCGGGTTATGCGTTCCTTTCTTGACCATGTTCAGCCATGGCCCTTCCAGGTGCAGACCGAGCGCCTGATTCGGATGTTTGGCCAGGTATTCGCGCATCACGCGGATACCCTGCTTCATCAGGTCATCACTGCTGGTGATGAGCGTTGGCAGATAGCTGGTGCAGCCCGATTTCTCGTTTGCTTTCTGCATGATCTCCAGCGTTTCGACCGTTACCGCATCGGCGGTATCATTGAATTGCACACCGCCGCAGCCGTTGAGCTGTACGTCGATGAAACCGGGGGAGATTACTGCTCCATTGAGTGAGCGCTGTTCAATCTCCGGCGGCAGTTCTGCCAGCGGGCAAACACGTTCAATCAGGCCATTCGCGATAACAATCGCGTGGTCATCCAGAATTTCATGGCCGGTATAAATCCGACCGTGGGTTAAAGCGTACATAACGACCCCCGGTTAAAAAAAGCGGCCGCCTCTTGAGAAAGAGGCGGTTATTCAATTACAGACCTTTGATGTTCTCGGCTTCTAACTCGTTGAAGTATTTCAGCGTTTTAACCTTCAGCTCCATCGTGGACGGTTCGTCACAGACGATGACGGATTTAGGATGCAGCTGCAGACAGCTGATGGTCCACATATGGTTAACGTTGCCTTCAACAGCAGCCTGGAGCGCCTGCGCTTTCACGCCGCCCAGCACCAGAATCATCACTTCTTCAGCATCCAGCAGGGTGCCTACGCCTACGGTCAGGGCGTATTTTGGAACCTGGTTAACGTCACCGTCAAAGAAGCGGGAGTTCGCCACGCGCGTGTCATGGGTCAGCGTTTTAATACGGGTACGGGAAGCCAGAGAGGACGCCGGTTCGTTAAACGCGATATGACCATCATTACCTACACCACCCATGAACAGGTGGATTTTACCGTAGGAACGGATTTTTTCTTCATACTGACGGCATTCTGCGTCAATATCCGGCGCGTTTCCATTCAGCAGGTTAATATTTTCAGCTGGGATATCAACGTGATCAAAGAAATTGCGGTGCATAAAGCTATGGTAGCTTTCCGGGTGGTCTTTCGGTAAGCCAACATATTCATCCATATTGAAGGTCACAACATGTTTGAAGCTAACCTGGCCTGCTTTATGCATCTCAACCAGCGCCTTGTAAGCGGTCAGCGGTGTGCCGCCGGTCGGAAGGCCCAGAACGAAAGGACGATCGGCGGTCGGTTTGAACGCGTTAATGCGGTTTACGATATGGCGAGCGGCCCATTTACCAACTTGTTCTGCAGTTGCCAGGGGAATCAGTCTCATTGTTCACCTCAAAGTTTAAGTAGAAGAGTGGGCGGATGGCTTCGGAACCTGATACTAAAGCGTAACCTGGAAACTTTCAGGCCGGATCAATCCGTCTTGATTTTTTGAATGATAAAATAAGTTTTCACTGTTAGCCAGTGTAAGGGAGGGCTGAATACGATATTTGGTGACAAAAATCACAAAAAATAGGTGTTTAATTTGCGATACGAATTAATTTTTCACACACTCAGACTGCCAGTGAATTATCAACGGTATCTATCGTTCGTGACACAATAAAAACATAGTTTATGCGCGAGCCTGAAAAAGGGTCTCGTAGGGGGAATAGGATGAATATTTTAGGTTTTTTCCAGCGCCTCGGTAGGGCTTTGCAGCTCCCTATCGCCGTGCTACCGGTTGCAGCGCTGCTGCTGCGATTCGGGCAACCCGATCTTCTTAACGTACCGTTTATTGCTCAGGCTGGCGGTGCCATTTTTGACAACCTGGCGCTGATTTTCGCCATCGGTGTTGCCTCTAGCTGGTCAAAAGACAGCGCGGGTGCCGCAGCGCTGGCAGGGGCAGTCGGTTATTTCATCCTGACGAAAGCGATGGTAACCATTAACCCAGAAATCAACATGGGCGTGCTGGCAGGTATCATTACCGGTCTGGTCGGTGGTGCTGTGTACAACCGCTGGGCAAACATTAAGCTGCCAGACTTCCTGAGTTTCTTTGGCGGCAAACGTTTCGTGCCGATCGCGACAGGTTTCTTCTGTCTGGTTCTGGCCGCTATCTTTGGCTACGTCTGGCCACCGGTACAGCATGCGATCCATGCGGGTGGTGAGTGGATTGTTTCAGCGGGTGCACTTGGCTCAGGTATCTTTGGTTTTATCAACCGTCTGCTGATCCCAACCGGTCTGCATCAGGTGCTGAACACTATCGCATGGTTCCAGATTGGTGAGTTCACCAATGCTGCGGGCACCGTATTCCACGGCGACATCAACCGCTTCTACGCGGGTGACGGCACCGCAGGCATGTTCATGTCTGGCTTCTTCCCAATCATGATGTTTGGTCTGCCGGGCGCTGCGCTGGCAATGTACCTGGCTGCGCCAAAAGCGCGTCGCCCAATGGTTGGCGGCATGCTGCTGTCCGTTGCGATTACCGCGTTCCTGACCGGTGTAACCGAGCCGCTGGAATTCCTGTTCATGTTCCTGGCGCCGGTGCTGTACCTCATGCATGCGGTCCTGACCGGTATCAGCCTGTTTGTGGCGACCCTGCTGGGTATCCATGCTGGCTTCTCCTTCTCTGCAGGCGCGATCGACTACGTGTTGATGTACAACCTGCCGGCGGCAAGCAAGAACGTCTGGATGCTGGTGGTAATGGGTCTGGTCTTCTTCGTCATCTACTTCGTGCTGTTCACTGCGGTTATTCGTATGTTTAACCTCAAAACGCCGGGCCGCGAAGACACCAAAGATGAAGTGGTCACCAACGAAGCCAACAGCAACACCGAAGAGGGTCTGACCCAGCTGGCGACCAGCTATATCGCTGCCGTCGGGGGGACTGACAACCTGAAAGCCATTGATGCCTGTATCACTCGTCTGCGTCTGACGGTAGGTGACTCTGCGCGCGTCAGCGACGCAATGTGTAAACGCCTTGGTGCATCGGGCGTGGTTAAACTGAACAAACAAACTATCCAGGTTATCGTGGGTGCCAAAGCGGAATCCATCGGTGACGAAATGAAGAAAGTGGTTGCCCGTGGACCGGTCGCGGCGGCATCAACCGACAGCGCGCCTGCGTCGACGGCTGCCCCGGTAGCGAAGCCGCAGGCCGTGCCTAACGCCGTGACGGTGGCAGCGCTGGTCTCTCCGGTTACGGGTGACGTGGTTGACCTTGAGCAGGTACCTGATGAAGCGTTCGCCAGCAAAGCGGTCGGTGACGGTGTGGCGGTGAAACCAACGGATAAAACCGTGGTGTCTCCTGCTGCCGGTACCATCGTGAAAATCTTCAACACCAACCACGCGTTCTGCCTCGAAACCGAAAAGGGCGCGGAGATCGTTGTCCACATGGGTATCGATACCGTTGCGCTGAATGGTCAGGGCTTTACTCGCCTGGTGGAAGAGGGCGCTGAAGTGGTGGCCGGGCAGCCGATTCTGGAAATGGATCTGGACTTCCTGAATGCCAACGCGCGTTCCATGATAAGCCCGGTGGTTTGCAGCAACATTGACGACTTCAGCGGTCTGGTCATCCAGGCGAAAGGTCAGGTTGTTGCGGGTCAAACCCCGCTGTATGAGATTAAAGGCAAGTAATCGCTCCTGAGTAGAGTCATGCCTTAAGCGGCGGGGGATATCCTCCGCCGCTTTTTTTTGCAGCAAATGCCCCCATTATTTTCATCAGATACGTATTTTCCGTAACTAAGGGTTGTCACTACGTCCGGCTTATAAGATCATATGCCGTTATACGTTGTTTACGCTTTGAGGAATCCACGATGAGTGAGGCAGAAGCCCGCCCGAGTAACTTTATTCGTCAGATCATCGATGAAGATCTGGCCAGTGGTAAGCACACCACAATTCATACCCGTTTCCCGCCGGAGCCGAATGGCTACCTGCATATCGGGCATGCGAAGTCCATCTGCCTGAACTTTGGCATTGCGCAAGACTACCAGGGACAGTGCAACCTGCGTTTCGATGACACCAACCCAGTAAAAGAAGACATCGAATACGTTGAGTCCATCAAAAATGACGTGCAATGGTTGGGCTTCAACTGGTCTGGCGATATCTGCTACTCCTCTGACTATTTTGATCAGCTGTATGCCTACGCGGTAGAGCTCATCAACAAAGGTCTGGCGTATGTAGACGAACTGTCTGCAGATGAGATCCGTGAATACCGCGGTACGCTGACCGCACCGGGTAAAAACAGCCCGTTCCGCGATCGCAGCGTGGAAGAGAACCTGGCGCTGTTTGAAAAAATGCGTGCCGGTGGCTTCGAAGAGGGCAAAGCGTGCCTGCGTGCCAAAATCGATATGGCGTCTCCGTTCATCGTGATGCGCGATCCGGTGCTGTACCGCATCAAGTTCGCAGAACACCACCAGACCGGCAACAAGTGGTGCATCTACCCGATGTACGACTTCACCCACTGCATCAGCGATGCGCTGGAAGGCATCACCCACTCGCTGTGTACGCTGGAGTTCCAGGACAACCGTCGTCTGTACGACTGGGTGCTGGATAACATCACCATTCCTGTGCATCCGCGTCAGTACGAGTTCTCTCGTCTGAATCTGGAATACACCGTGATGTCCAAGCGTAAGCTGAACCTGCTGGTCACCGACAAGCACGTTGAGGGCTGGGACGACCCGCGTATGCCAACCATCTCTGGTCTGCGCCGCCGTGGCTACACCGCGGCGTCAATCCGTGAGTTCTGCAAGCGTATCGGCGTGACCAAGCAGGACAACACCATTGAGATGGCGTCTCTGGAATCCTGCATTCGTGAAGACCTCAATGAAAATGCCCCGCGCGCGATGGCCGTTATCGATCCGGTGAAGCTGGTCATCGAAAACTATCCGCAGGGCGAGAGCGAGCTGGTCTCCATGCCTAACCATCCGAACAAACCGGAAATGGGAAGCCGTGACGTGCCGTTCAGCGGCGAGATCTGGATTGACCGCGCTGACTTCCGCGAAGAAGCTAACAAGCAGTACAAGCGTCTGGTGCTGGGTAAAGAAGTGCGTCTGCGTAATGCTTACGTCATCAAAGCCGAGCGCGTAGAAAAAGATGCGGAAGGGAATATCACCACCATCTTCTGTTCTTATGACGCTGAAACGCTGAGTAAAGATCCGGCGGATGGCCGCAAGGTGAAAGGCGTTATCCACTGGGTGAGCGCATCCCACGCGCTGCCGGTAGAGATTCGTCTGTACGATCGCCTGTTCAGCGTGCCTAACCCAGGTGCGGCGGAAGACTTCCTGGCGACCATTAACCCGGAATCTTTGGTGATCAAGCAGGGTTATGCGGAGCCTTCTCTGAAAGCGGCTGAAGCAGGCAAAGCGTTCCAGTTCGAACGTGAAGGTTACTTCTGCCTGGACAGCCGTCACAGCACGGCGGAAAAACCGGTATTTAACCGTACCGTGGGTCTGCGTGATACCTGGACGAAGATCGGCGAATAATATTGCTGCTCTGGTCAATGAGAAACAAACGCCGCATTATGCGGCGTTTTTTTATTTAACGATCAGAATATTAAGCCAGGGGTTAAAGTGGCGTCATGAAAATAACAGGTCAATGAGGTGCTACTTATTTTTTAAAAAAAGTTTGTGTCATTACGAAAATCAAAAAGGTTATAAAAAAGGAAACCGATCCCACGCCTGGGCACTGAAATAGCTGAGATTTTCCCGTCATTCCTCGCCTTCCTGTAAATGTTACAAAGCACTACCAATTATGTGCACTTCGTCATAATCCTGACTTTTGCCCGCTGAAAAGCATTGATAATTCGCGTCGCGAAAAATAACCTAAAGACGGTAGTTAATTCGAGGGTATTTAACACTACCCCTGACCATTTGGTCTTTTTTATTTACGCCGTTTCAGGCGTTTTAATTCGTCAAAGAGGAATAATCTATGCGTACGTTCAGTGGCAAACGTAGTGCGCTGGCGCTGGCTATTGCCGGTGTGACAGCAATGTCGGGCCTGGTGATTGCGCCAGAGGCAAAAGCAGCGGGTTTCATCGAAGATTCCACCCTCACGGGCGGTATTTATTACTGGCAGCGTGAGCGTGACCGTAAAGACGTCACTGAAGATAAATACAAAACCAACCTCTCGCACTCCACCTGGAACGCCAACCTGGACTTCCAGTCAGGCTACGCCGCGGATATGTTCGGTCTGGATATCGCCGCGTTCACCGCGATCGAAATGGCGGAAAACGGCGACAGCGGCCACCCGAACGAAATCGCCTTCTCCTCCAGCAACAAAGCCTATGATGAAGACTGGTCCGGGGATAAGAGCGGTATCAGCCTCTACAAAGCCGCAGCGAAATTTAAATACGGCCCGGTCTGGGCGCGTGGGGGCTATATTCAGCCAACCGGCCAGACGCTGTTAGCCCCACACTGGAGCTTTATGCCGGGTACCTATCAGGGTGCAGAAGCCGGGGCTAACTTTGACTACGGTGACGCAGGTGCGCTGAGCTTCTCCTATATGTGGACCAACGAGTACAAAGCACCGTGGCACATTGAAATGGACAAGTTCTACCAGAACGATAAGAAAACCAAAGTCGATTACCTCCACTCGCTGGGTGCGAAGTACGACTTCAAAAACGATCTGGTTCTCGAAGCGGCATTCGGCCAGGCGCAAGGGTATATCGATCAATACTTTGCCAAGGCCAGCTATAAGTTTGATATTGCGGGTAGCCCGCTGAGTACCAGCTACCAGTTCTACGGTACGCGCGACAAAGTCAGTAACGGTGGCGTCAATGATATCTACGACGGCACCGCGTGGCTGCAGGCGTTAACCTTCGGCTACAAGGTCGGTCAGGTTGATTTGCGTCTGGAAGGCACATGGGTGAAAGCGGAAGGGCAGCAGGGCTACTTCCTGCAGCGTATGACCCCGACCTATGCTTCCTCCAACGGTCGTCTTGATATCTGGTGGGATAACCGCTCCGACTTCAACGCCGACGGTGAGAAAGCGGTCTTCTTCGGCGCGATGTATGACCTGAAAAACTGGAACCTGCCGGGCTGGGCCGTGGGCGCTTCTTACGCTTACGCCTGGGATGCAAAACCTGCCGACATGGCAACACCGGATGCTTACTACGATCCAAACTATCGCCTGAAAGAGTCTTCCTACAGCCTGGATGCTATCTATACCCTGCAGGATGGCCGCGCGAAAGGCACGATGTTCAAACTGCACTTCACCCAGTACGACAACCACTCCGATATCCCGAGCTACGCGGGCGGTTACGGCAACATCTTCCAGGATGAACGTGACGTGAAATTCATGGTTATCGCACCGTTCACCATCTTCTGATGAATCGTCCGGCGGGTTAGATCCCGTCGGACCGGAGACTGCAAATGATGAAAAAAATCGTAATCGTCGCGCTGTTGGCATCGGGGCTGGTGGCGTGTGCCCAGACTCAGGCACCGAAAGAGGACTCCCGTCTCAAGGAGGCCTACAGCGCCTGTATTAATACAGCGGAAGGTTCGCCGGAGAAAATTGAAGCCTGCCAGAGCGTGCTGAACGTGCTGAAGAAAGAGAAAGCGCACGAGCAGTTCGCGACGCAGGAGAATGTCCGCGTGATGGATTACCAGGCCTGTATCCAGGCACGTAAAACCGGTAACGATCAGGAAGTGGCGAAGCGTTGCGATAAGATCTGGAACGAGATACGCAATAATAATAAATAAGTTGCTTTACGCCCGGTGGCACTGTGCCACCGGGCTTTTTTCTGGCAAAAAAAAGCCAACCTTACGGCTGGCTCAGAGTATGAACACTCACTTATTTTGCGTCATGCGCATGTTCATTTTCGCGGCAATCGCCTTCAGCGCAGTGACCATAAAGGTACAGGCTGTGGTTGGTCAGACGGATGCCGTGACGCGCGGCGATTTCACGCTGGCGCGCTTCGATAGAGTCATCGCTAAATTCAATGACCTTGCCACAGTCGAGGCAGATCAGGTGATCGTGGTGCTGCTGCTGGGTCAGTTCGAAGACAGATTTACCACCTTCGAAATTATGACGGGTGACAATGCCCGCGTCATCAAACTGGTTCAGCACGCGATAGACGGTAGCCAGCCCAATCTCTTCACCCATGTCGATAAGACGTTTATAAAGGTCTTCCGCACTGACATGGTGATTGTCTGGACCCTGAAGCACTTCGAGGATTTTTAACCGAGGAAGCGTAACTTTCAGGCCAGCCTTCTTTAATGCGGTATTGTTGTCAGTCATGCGGAATCTGTCCTGTTGCTAAACGATTCACTTCTGTAGGAAGTGACAGAAAATGCACCCGGGATAATGCGTCTCATTATAGAACTGCCATGGCTAAATGAAAACTGCAAGTCTCAGGCAAAATATGCTTATAAAAATGGGGTATCACCAACAAACTTGCTCGGTGGAAAACCACATTTTATCAGGGAGACATTGTACAGGTCTGGGCGAAAAAGTTAAAAGATTGTAGCAATTAATTTAATCGGTTTGACCTGGTGCGCGGGCGCAACCGCCGTTGCGCCGCGATAAAAATCAGGCGTTGAGAATATCGTCCAGGTGCAGTTCTTCACGGATCTGCTTAACCCATTTCTCGACGCGCTCTGCAGTCAGTTCTGGCTGACGGTCTTCGTCGATGGCCAGACCCACGAAGTGATCGTCATCGGCCAGACCTTTGGACGCTTCGAAGTGGTAACCGGCGGTTGGCCAGTGGCCGACGATCACAGCGCCATTCGGCTCAATGATGTCGCGGATGGTACCCAGCGCGTCACAGAAGTACTCGGCGTAGTCTTCCTGGTCGCCACAGCCAAACAGGGCAACCAGCTTACCGTTGAAGTCCACTTCTTCCAGCGTCGGGAAGAAATCATCCCAGTCGCACTGGGCTTCGCCGTAGTACCAGGTCGGAATACCCAGCAGCAGAATGTCATAGCCTTCGAGATCTTCTTTGCTGCTCTTGGCGATGTCATGCACATCAGCAACGTCTTTACCGAGCTGTTTTTGAATGTTTTTCGCGATATTTTCGGTATTGCCGGTATCACTGCCAAAGAAAATGCCGATGATTGCCATGAGTAAAATAACCTCTTGAAACTTAATAGTATGGTGGCGCAATTCGGCCACGGATAAGGGCAATAATAGCAGAACTGGCAACCCTGCGGAAACAGCTATCGCGCAGGACTGCACTCTGTGCTACATGAAAAGGGTAATTAAGGGAATTTTCAGACTTATGCCTGGCTGCGCAACGTCTCAAGCTGGGCGATCAATATCTCTTCAATGAGCTCGCTGCGGCTAATATTTCGCGCGTCGGCCAGCTCGTTAAGCGCATCGACCGCGTCGGCGTTGAGCTTCAGTTCGACACGCTTAAGCCCACGATTTTTATCGCGTTTAAGCTGATTGCGTTTATTGATACGCAGCTGTTCATCGCGCGAAAGCGGATTCGTCTTCGGTCGTCCCGGGCGACGCTCATTCGCGAACAGATCTAGTGTCGTACGGTCCGTTTGTTCTTTGGCCATGATTCTGAGACTTCGGGGGAAACACGCCGCCCTGCTAATGCCCGGGCGATAAGCGCGCCATCATACATCACCAAAAACGGCGCGCCAACGACTGGAAGCCCGCAGCCTTCCAGTCGCTCTCTTTTTAATCAATTTGCAGTATCAGCAAGATAGCGGCGAATGGCGCGCTGCACGGCGTCAGGTTTTTCCGCATGCACCCAGTGTCCGGCTCCGGCAATGACGTGGGCGCGAGCCTGCGGGAATTGCGCCAGTATGGCGTCGCGGTACGCGTCGGTAACGTAAGGGGAGTTGCCGCCGCGAATAAAGAGGGTAGGGTGCGGCCAGGCGGGCACGGTTTCCCAGCCCACAATATTGTTGTACTGGTCCCAGAGTACCGGCACGTTAAAACGCCACTGGCCGTCAACAAATGACTTCAGCAGGAACTGGACGACGCCTTCTTCATCAAGATGCTCACGCATGACGGCAGCCGCCTGCTGACGCGTCGCGGCACCCGCTTCGGTGACCGCATTGATGGCGGCAAAAATTTCGTCGTGACGGCGGACGTCGTAATCCACGGGCGCAACATCAATCACCACCAGGCCGTTAATACGCTCCGGGGCCAGCGCCGTCAGGGCCATCACCGCTTTACCGCCCATTGAATGCCCGATCAGCGTTACCTTCTGAAGGCTATGTGCGTCCAGTGTATCCAGCAGATCCTGCGCCATCGCGGCGTAGGTCATCTCGTCGGAACGGCCGGAAAGACCGTGATTGCGCATATCAACCTGAAGAATATCGTGGTCGGTAACCAGATCGCGCGCCAGCACGCCCAGGTTATCCAGGCTGCCAAAAAGCCCGTGAACCAGTACGATGGGAGAATTATTGTTCGGCGATTGTGCAGTTTGCGCTCGGGTATTCAATTTCATGGCAAAGTTCTTTTTTTACGTATGTCAGGTTAGGGTATCATGTTGTCCATTCTGCCGCCCGGCTGCAAGGTTCCAGTTTAATCTGACTTTTGCCGCCAACCTGGTTTGACGCTATCCGCTGTTGGGATTTGACCTTATAATCCCAATGACTTGTATTCAGATAAGATATCGCACTGGATTAAGATGAAAACAATCGAAGTTGATGACGAACTCTATCAGTATATTGCCAGCCAGACGCGGCATATCGGGGAGAGCGCGTCCGACATTTTACGGCGCATGCTTAAAATTTCCGCCGCTTCACAGCCTGCTACCCCAGTCACCAAAGATGTCGTGTCTCAGCCAAGCGTTGTTGCACAAGCAAAACCTGCCGTGACACCGGCAAAAGATAAAGTGCGCGCGATGCGCGAGCTGCTGCTCTCCGATGAATATGCGGAGCAAAAAAAGGCGGTTAACCGCTTTATGCTGGTGCTGTCTACACTTTATTCACTGGATAACAAAGCGTTTGCTGAAGCGACCGAGTCGCTGCACGGCCGTACTCGCGTCTACTTCGCGGGCGACGAGCAGACGCTGCTGCAAAATGGCAATCAAACCAAACCCAAACATGTTCCTGGCACCCCATACTGGGTGATCACCAATACCAATACGGGCCGCAAGTGCAGCATGATTGAACACATCATGCAGTCCATGCAGTTCCCGGCGGAATTGATTGAGAAGGTTTGCGGTACAATTTAACCCTTGCATCAGAAGGACCCGGTAATGGCAAATCACAGCCGTGCAGGCCAACCTGCACAACAAAGCGATTTGATTAACGTCGCTCAGCTGACCGCGCAGTATTACGTGCTGAAGCCGGTCGTGGGCAACGCAGAACACGCAGTGAAGTTTGGTACATCTGGTCACCGCGGCAGCGCGGCTCGCCACAGCTTTAACGAACCGCACATTCTGGCCATTGCTCAGGCCATTGCGGAAGAGCGCGCTAAAAATGGCGTTACCGGTCCGTGCTACGTGGGGAAAGATACCCATGCGCTGTCTGAACCGGCCTTTATCTCCGTGCTGGAAGTTCTGACTGCGAACGGCGTCGATGTGATTGTTCAGGAGAACAACGGCTTCACCCCAACGCCTGCGGTCTCTAACGCCATCCTGGTGCACAACAAAAAAGGTGGCGCGCTGGCTGACGGTATCGTGATCACGCCATCCCACAACCCGCCGGAAGACGGCGGCATCAAATACAACCCGCCTAACGGTGGCCCGGCAGACACTAACGTCACCAAAGTGGTGGAAGATCGTGCGAACGCCCTGCTGGCTGACGGCCTGAAAGGCGTGAAGCGCATCTCTCTGGATGCGGCCATGGCGTCCGGCCACGTAAAAGAGCAGGATCTGGTTCAGCCGTTCGTGGAAGGGCTGGCGGAGATCGTCGATATGGCGGCCATCCAGAAAGCCGGCCTGAAGCTGGGCGTGGATCCGCTGGGCGGCTCCGGTATTGAATACTGGAAACGTATTGCCGAGCACTACAAGCTGGATCTGACCATCGTGAACGATCACGTCGATCAGACCTTCCGCTTTATGCACCTGGACAAAGACGGCGCGATCCGCATGGACTGCTCCTCCGAGTGCGCGATGGCGGGCCTGCTGGCGCTGCGTGATAAATTCGATCTGGCGTTTGCGAACGACCCGGATTACGACCGTCACGGTATCGTCACTCCTGCCGGGCTGATGAACCCGAACCACTATCTGGCTGTTGCGATCAACTACCTGTTCCAGCACCGTCCGCAGTGGGGCAAAGAGGTGGCTGTCGGTAAAACGCTGGTGTCCTCCGCGATGATCGACCGCGTGGTCGAGGCGCTGGGCCGCAAGCTGGTGGAAGTACCTGTGGGCTTCAAATGGTTTGTTGACGGTCTGCACGACGGCAGCTTTGGCTTCGGTGGTGAAGAGAGCGCGGGGGCCTCTTTCCTGCGCTTCGACGGCACGCCGTGGTCAACCGATAAAGACGGCATCATCATGTGCCTGCTGGCGGCGGAAATCACCGCGGTCACCGGTAAAAACCCGCAGGAACATTACAACGACCTGGCAGCACGCTTTGGTGCGCCAAGCTATAACCGTATTCAGGCCAGCGCAACGTCTGCCCAGAAAGCGGCCCTGTCCAAACTCTCTCCGGAGATGGTCAGTGCAAGCACTCTGGCGGGCGATCCGATCACCGCGCGTCTGACGGCGGCACCGGGTAACGGTGCGTCTATTGGTGGTCTGAAAGTAATGACCGAAAACGGCTGGTTCGCTGCGCGTCCATCCGGTACGGAAGATGCGTATAAAATCTATTGCGAAAGCTTCCTCGGTGCTGAGCATCGTCAGCAGATTGAGAAAGAAGCGGTAGAGATTGTCAGCGAAGTGCTGAAAAACGCGTAAGTGCGGTTTGTGTGCCGGGCGGCACTGCGTTTGCCCGGCCTACAACAACGATCGTAGGCCCGGTAAGCGCTAGCGCCACCGGGTTTTTTTTCAACTGTGCTTATTCTTCAATTCAAACCGTGGCGACACCAGACCGTACAGCGTCCAGCCCATAAAGGTCACCATCGCACCATACAGCATCGCTTCCTGGCCGGAGGAATAGAGCGCATAGAAGCTGTAGATTGCGCCAATCAGCGCCACGATATTGGCCGCACGCGCCTTGCGCGGATCCACCTTCGCAACCTTCTGAATAATCACCAGCGCCGCCATCGACAGAATATACGGAATGATGTTCGTCACCACCGCCAGGTTGACCAGCACGTTGAACTGGCTGTTCAGCGACGGGCTAATGGTCATCAGCGACAATCCGCTCTGGAAGATAACAATCGCCAGCATGCCCTGCACCGGCGCATCGGCTTTGGTCACACGGGAGAAGATTTTTGGGAAGTAACCTTCATCAGCCGAAGATTTAAATACCTGTGCGATGGTGAATTGCCAGCCAAGCAGTGAACCGCAGCATGACATGACCATCAGACCCATAATCACTTTCCCGACTTCCGGCGTGAACATCTGCGCGAAGGCCAGTCCGAACGGCGCCGTGGAGTTGGCCAGATCCATGTTCGGAACGATGCCCGCGATGACGTTTGTCGAGACGATATAGATCACCGCTGCGCCCAGCGTACCGCCGAGGACCGCAATCGGCACGTTCTTTTCAGGGTTATCAACCACTTCTGCGTTCGCGCAGGCGGATTCCAGGCCCAGGAAGGCCCAGAGCGTCATGGCGATAGAAGAGCCGACTGCGCTGAAGAACGGCACATGGTGCGGGTTCCAGGAGTTGGCGTACAGGGTCGGGCTGAACCAGAACCAGCCGATGATGCACAGGCCGACAACCGGAATAATCACGCCCCAGACGGTGATGCTGGAGAGCTGTCCGGTGATACGCGCCCCGCCAAAGTTAGCCACGGTGCAGATCCACAGCACGCCGATGGTGGCCAGGCCAATCTGTACCGGGCTAAGCGTCGCGCCAAACAGCTCCGTACCGTAGCCCACGGCGGAGATGGCAATCGCCACGTTGGCGATCAGCAGTGACACCCCGTAGGTATAGTTGGCCATAAAGTTGCCCGACTTGCCAAAGGCATACTCGGCGTAGCCTCCCATGCCGCCTGACTTGCGGCTGAACATCCCGCACTTGGCAAACGCCCACGCCAGCGCCATCGAGCCGACGGCGGTCACCAGCCAGGAGATAATTGAAATGGTTCCTACTTCGGCAAGCTTGGTGGGCAGCATAATGATCCCTGAACCCATCATGTTCACCATGGTGAGGATGGTCAGCTGCACCACGCCCATCTTATTGGACTTACTCATAATTTCTCTCCTTTCAGCAGCGCGGGCTGAGCGGCGGGTTGTTTGATGACGTTACAGCGAACCTGTTTGCGGCCCTCGCACTCTTCGACGTACACACCCTGCAGCTCCGGCGCGAAGCCCGGCAGCAGGTTGATGCCTTCTTCCAGCGCGGCGAAGTAGCGCAGCACGGAGCCGCCCCAGACCTCCCCTGGAACCACGCACAATACCCCCGGTGGATAAGGGAGGGCGCCTTCGGCGGCGATGCGGCCTTCCGCGTCGCGCAGGGAGACCAGTTCCACTTCTCCGCGCAGATAGGCGTAGTTCGCGTCCTGCGGGTTCATCATCACCCGCGGGAAGTGAGACTTGCGGAACATCTCTTTCTGCAGCTGTTTGACATTGTGACGGGCGTACAGGTCATGCATCTCCTGGCAGATCTGGCGCAGGGTGTAATCCGCGTAACGTTCCGGATGTTGTCTGCAGATGGAAGGCAGCACCTCTTTTAATGGAGCATCGCTCTCGAGCAGTTTTTCGAAACGCACCAGCTGCGCCACCAGCTGCTGCAGCTTGCCCATATCTTCCGCAGGCGTGAGCAGGAACAGGATCGAGTTGAGATCGCATTTCTCCGGCACGATGCCGTTTTCACGCAGGAAGTTGGCGAGGATGGTGGCAGGCACGCCGAAATCGTCATACTCCCCGGTGCGGGCGTTAATGCCCGGCGTGGTCAGCAGGAGCTTGCATGGGTCGATAAAATACTGATGCTCAGCGTAACCTTCAAAAGCGTGCCAGTTTTCACCCGGTACGAAGTGGAAGAAGCGCAGATCGGTCGCAATCTCCGCCGTGTCCCAGCTTTCCCACGGACGGCCATCCACTGTCTCCGGCACGAACGGTCGCAGATACCGGCAGTTCTCCAGGATTAGTTTTCGCGCCTCAATACCGTTCACCACGCAGTCCATCCACATGTTGCGGCCGCTCTGGCCTTCATGCATACGGGCGTTGATGTCCAGCGCGGCAAACAGCGGATAGAACGGGCTGGTGGAGGCGTGCATCATAAAGGCATTATTCAGCCGCTTATGCGGGACATAGCGCTGCTGACCTTTGATGTGGCTGTCTTTCTTGTGAATTTGCGAGGTCTGGGAGAAGCCGGCCTGCTGTTTATGCACGGACTGGGTAACCAAAATCCCCGGGTCGTTTTCGTTCAGCTCCAGCAGCAGCGGCGAGCAGTCGGCCATCATTGGAATAAACTGCTCGTAACCCACCCAGGCCGAGTCAAACAGGATGTAATCACACAGGTGCCCAATCTTATCCACCACCTGGCGGGCGTTGTAGATGGTGCCATCGTAGGTGCCCAGCTGGATCACCGCCAGACGGAACGGACGCGCATCGCGTGCACGGCCGGGTGCGACTTCTGCCACCAGCTCGCGAAGATAGCTTTCTTCAAAACAGTGGGCGTCAATGCCGCCGATAAAGCCGTACGGGTTGCGCGCGGTTTCCAGATAGACCGGCGTTGCGCCTGCCTGAAGGAGGGCACCGTGATGGTTGGATTTGTGGTTATTACGGTCGAACAGTACCAGGTCGCCCGGGGTGAGCAGGGCGTTCAGCACCACTTTGTTGGATGACGAGGTGCCGTTGAGCACGAAATAGGTCTTATCGGCATTAAAGACCTTCGCCGCATGCTGCTGTGCGATGCACGGCGCGCCTTCGTGGATCAGCAGATCGCCCATTGCCACGTCGGCGTTGCACAGATCGGCGCGGAAAAGCGTCTCGCCAAAGAAATCAACGAACTGATTGCCGGCAGGATGGCGGCGGAAGAACTGGCCGCCCTGATGCCCCGGACAGTCAAACGCGCTGTTGCCCTGATTCACGTAGTCGACCAGGGCGCGGAAAAACGGCGGGCGCAGCTGGGTTTCATACTTCAGGGCAGCCGCTTCCAGCTGTCGTCCATAAAAGTCGTTGCTGGTGTCTGAATACTCAAATACGCCATGAATGCGCGATAAATAATCTGCCGGAATGAATTCTTCTTTATGCGTCGCGACAAAAACAGGAATGTCAAATCCGGTGGCTTCTATTTCTTCCAGTATGCCATCGGTAATATCACTGACCGCCAGCACAATAGCGGCAACGTCGATATAATCCGAGGCCCGGACATCCACCAGTTCACGCTGGGTGGTAAAGCAATCAGGACAGGCGCGGCTGGCTGCGATTTTTAAACTTTTCATCTTTCTCTCTTTATTTTAGGTAATAAGCGTCCCTCGATTTCTTGCAAAAAAGAAATCGATAATTTTCCGGAAAAAAAGCAAAGGGTGGCTGCTGATTAAAATCAGTACATTGCTTTTTTGATGATTGAAATTCAGTCCGCCCGGTGCGGAAGGGTCTGAATCAAAATGAATGAGCGCACGCGTTCACAGGCAATGGCCTGTAAAATAAGAGGTTTCAGGATAACCTGTAAGCGAGTGCGCCAGAAGTCGAAGGACTACCGGGCATTAAAGAGGTGAAAGTCAAAGCAGTTTCGGTGGGCAAACATCATGATATGTGTTGTCCGCCTTATATGGGGCATTAAACGATTGTTGTTTTCCATGATTTATTTTCCTTTCAGTAATTGAAAGCACGGTCATTTTATCCAGGAAAACGCGATTAACTGTGAAGGAGATCACCGTTAACCGATCATTTTAGAAATAAATAGTCGTTTTTGATGAATATCGCAGATCAAAATTCTGATTTGTTGATATCGGGTTAACAGAATGTATTGCAAATGTTTTGAATGGGCATAAATAACCCAAAAAATATCGAGTGGATTATTTATGAAATATTTTCTGAGAGATTTTAATTTTATTTAAAAATAAATTGAATAGTTATTCAGAGCATAAACCGATAACCGATACCGGTTTCAGTTAATAAATGGCGAGGGCGAGCGGGGTCGACTTCGAGTTTCTGACGAAGGTGCCCCATATATATGCGTAAATAGTGACTATGTTCCACGGCGTTGGGCCCCCACACCTGACTTAACAGCTGGCGCTGGGTGAGAACCTTACCGTGATTGTTAAGCAGCACGGCGAGCAGGCGAAATTCGATGGGCGTGAGGTGAATTTCCTCTTCGCCGCGCACAATGCGCCGCGCGGCCAGGTCAACCCGGATATCCCCAAACGTGTAGGTTGGGTCGGCTGGCGTGGTGGCGCTGTGGCGACGCAGCGCCACGCGCAGGCGAGCCTGTAGCTCGCCGATGCCAAACGGTTTAATCAGGTAGTCATCCGCCCCGGCATCCAGCGCGGCGATTTTATCCGTCTCTTCAGTACGGGCGGAGAGCACGAGGATCGGCATCTGGCTCCACTGACGGACTTCACGAATAAAATCGATGCCGTCACCGTCCGGGAGACCCAGATCGAGGATCACCAGGTCCGGCTTGCGGGTGGCGGCTTCAATTAACCCCCGCTGAAGCGTACCTGCATCATGGACGCGCAGACCGTCTCCTTCCAGCGCAGCGCGCAGAAAACGGCTAATGGCGATCTCATCTTCAACAATCAGAACGTTGATCACAAATCCTCTGGTAATTCATTAAGTTCTGGCGGGGTTTCCAGAGGAAGTGTAACACAAAAACGCGCACCGCCTTCCGGACGATTCTCCGCGGAAATGGAGCCGCCATGCACGTCAATGATCGCCTGGCAAATGGCCAGCCCCAGCCCCACGCCCGGAATGGCCGACTCCTTATTGCCGCGCGCGAATTTCTCGAAAATAGCCAACTCCTGCCCGGCAGGAATGCCCGGGCCGGTATCCCAGACGTTAAGGCGAAGCGCGCCGTCGTCCACCGTCGCATCCACCCCAATCTGCGCGCTGGCGCCCGCATATTTGGCGGCATTTTCCAACAGGTTGATCAGCACCCGTTCAAACAGCGGACCATCAACATGAATTAAGGTCAGGGGCTCGGGCATGTTCAGCGCAATATGTCGCCCGCCCAGGCCGGGTTCGAGCATTTTCAGCGCGCTGCCCACCACCTCTTCAAGCGTGAGCCACTCTTTTTTGAGGTTAAAACCGCCCGACTGGATACGCGCCATGTCGAGCAGGTTATTCACCAGGCGCGTGGTATTCAGCACGTGCTGGCGGATCTCGCTGGCCTGAAGGGCATGTTTAGAGCCTTCCGCCGCCAGGTCCAGCGTCAGAATTTCTGACTGACCGAACAGGACGGTGAGCGGGGTACGCAGATCGTGAGACAGCGCCGCCAGCAGCGAGTTACGAATGCTTTCACGCTCGCTCGCCAGCCGGGCCTGTTCCTCGCTGGCGGTGAGGGCCAGTCGTTCCAGCGCGCTGGCAACCAGCAGCGTAAACGTCTCCAGTAAACGCTGCTGTTCGGGGATCATCAGCTGGCGCAGGTTGGAAGGCCCCACGATGACCAGCCCCTGATTTTTATCGGCGCTGCGCAGGGGCAGAATTTGGTAGGGCACGCCGGGGAGGGTGTCGGTCCCTGCGCCCGCCGGTAAGCCTTTGTCAAAGCTCCAGCGCGCGATGGCTTCGTCCCAGGGCGTCATGCCTGTGGCGGAGGTCAGCGGGCGCAGCTTGCCGTGTTCGTCCGGGAGTAAAATCAGGTTGCTGGCATGAAACGTCGAGCGGATAAACTGCTCGCTGGTCTGCACGATATCCAGCGGCGTGCGGCCCACCGCCAGCGATTTCGACATCTCATAGAGATGGCGCGTGCGCTGTTCGCGATAGCGGGCGATGCGGGCCTGATAGCGCACGCCCGCCGTCAGATTGCCGATCACCAGCCCGACGGTGAGCATGACGGCAAAGGTGAGGATGTACTGCACGTCCGAGACGGCGAGCGTCCCGCGGGGGGCAATAAAGAACAGATCGAAGCTGATGACGTTGATCACCGTCGCCAGGACCGACGGCCAGCGCCCGTAGAAGAGCGCCACCACCACCACGCCCAAAAGGTAGATCATCACCAGGTTGGCGGCATCAAACGCAATCAGCCACTGGCTGGCAATCACGGTAATCAGGGCGCAGAGCACGACGGCGACAAGACAGCCGCGAAGCTGAATGCGCCATTTATCGCTGAAGGTACGGCTGTCCGGCGCGCGATTGGGTAAGGGGGTAGGTTTGTCGTCCAGCGCCACGATCACCAGATCCAGATCCGGCGCGCGACGGGCCAGCTTGTCGGCAAAGGATTCTCGGCTAAACCAGCGCCGATGCTGACGACGGCCAATGACGATTTTCCCCAGGTTATGCTCGCGCGCGTAGCGCAGAATCGCTTTATCTTCCTGCGGATCGGAAAGGGTGGCGGTTTCCGCGCCCAGCTCCTGCGCCAGGCGCAGCGAACTCAGGATCGCACGACGCTGGTTTTCGGGCAGCGCGTGCAGCTGCGGCGTTTCAACATACACCGCATGCCAGACGCTGCCAAATTTGGCCGCCAGGCGCGCGGCGGTGCGGACAAGCTTTTCATTGCCGCTGCCGTGGCCCACGCACAGCAGGATGGCGTCCCGCGTGTGCCAGACGCGTTCCTGTCCCTGTAAATCGCGCCAGGCGCGCATCTGATCGTCCACCCGGTCGGCGGTTCGGCGCAGGGCCAGCTCGCGCAGGGCAATCAGGTTGCCTTTACGGAAGAAATGTTCGATGGCGCGCTCGGCCTGGCCGGCGATATAGACTTTGCCTTCGTGCAGGCGCTGGCGTAAATCATCGGGCGGCAGGTCGACCAGCACCACCTCATCCGCGGAATCAAAGAAGGGATCGGGCACCGTCTCGCGTACCTGAATGCCGGTCACGCCGCTGACCACGTCGTTCAGGCTTTCGAGATGCTGAACGTTAACCGTGGTGAACACATCGATACCGGCTTCAAGTAATTCTTCAACGTCCTGCCAGCGTTTGGGGTGGCGCGAGCCTGGCGCATTGCTGTGCGCCAGCTCGTCCATCAGGATTAGCGCGGGGCGGCGGGCGAGGGCGGCATCGAGATCGAATTCGGTGACTAACCGACCGCGGTGGCTGATGCGGCGGGGCGGCTGGGTAGCCAGCCCCTTCAGCAGTGATGCCGTCTCTTTACGTCCGTGGGTTTCAACCACGCCGATCAGAATATCGAGCCCCTGCGCCCGAAGCCGCTGGGCTTCCGTCAGCATGGCGAAGGTTTTCCCGACGCCCGCGCAGGCGCCGAAGAAAATTTTCAGTTTGCCGCGATGGGCTTCAGCTGTTTGTTCGAGCAGCCTGTCCGGATCCGGGCGCATGGGCTCGTCGGTCATTTAGTTTTTCCTTAGCGCGTCCAGCGCCAGATTCAGCTCAACAATATTTACCACGGGCATGCCGATGAAGCTGACCAGCGGCTTTTGCGTGTGCTCTGCCACAAGCCTGCTCACCTGTTCGACGGTCAGCTGACGGGCAGCGGCGACGCGCGGGATCTGCCATGCCACGGCTGCTGGCGTCAGGCTGTAGTCCAGTCCGCTGGCCGAGGCGGTTACCAGCTCCACGGGAACGTCACGGCTGGCCTGCGGATTCGCGGCGCGCAGGGCTGCCACGCGCTCAGCGACGGCTTTGTCCAGCTCGGGGTTGCTGCCCGCCAGGTTGCTGCCGCCGGATGCCATCGGATTATACGGGCTTTCGGCAGTGGCGGAAGGGCGTCCCTGGAAGTAGCGAGCATCCGTAAAGTTCTGACCAATCAGGCGAGAGCCGCGGTTTTCACCGTTTTGCAGTATCAGCGAGCCGTTGGCCTGATCCTTAAACCACCACTGGCCCAGCGCGGTGGTCACCAGCGGGTACAGCCCGCCGGTAATGAGAGACAGCAGTATGAACAGAAGTATAGCGGGGCGTAACATGGTCATTTGATTCACCTTTTAAACCAGGCCGAACAGCGTCAACAGCAGGTCGATAACCTTGATACCGACGAAGGGCACCACCAGCCCGCCCAGGCCGTAAATCCACAGGTTACGGCGCAGCATGGCGGCCGCCGTGAGCGGCTTATAGCTCACGCCCTTCAGCGCCAGCGGGATCAGGAAGACAATAATCAGGGCGTTAAAAATCACTGCGCTCAGAATGGCCGAGGCCGGAGAGTGCAGGTGCATCACGTTCAGGGCGTTTAATTGCGGATAGGTCGCAGCAAACGCGGCCGGAATGATGGCGAAATACTTCGCCACGTCGTTGGCGATACTGAACGTGGTCAGCGAACCGCGCGTCATCAGCATCTGCTTGCCGATGTGCACCACTTCAATCAGCTTGGTCGGGTTAGAGTCGAGGTCGACCATGTTGCCTGCCTCTTTTGCGGCCTGGGTACCGGAGTTCATCGCCACCGCCACGTCGGCCTGCGCGAGGGCAGGAGCATCGTTGGTCCCGTCGCCGGTCATCGCCACCAGACGGCCTTCCGCCTGATACTGACGAATCAGTGCCAGCTTGGCTTCCGGTGTGGCTTCGGAAAGGAAATCATCCACGCCCGCTTCGGCAGCAATCGCCGCGGCGGTAAGACGGTTATCCCCGGTGATCATCACCGTTTTGATCCCCATTTTACGCAGCTGGGCAAAGCGCTCCTTGATGCCGCCTTTGACGATGTCCTTCAGGGCAATGACCCCGAGCACGCGCGCGCCTTCGGCCACCACCAGCGGCGTCGCCCCCTGACGGGCCACGCTTTCGACCAGGCTGTCCACTTCCGGCGGGAAGTGGCCGTTGTTGGCCTCAATGTGGCGGCGGATCGCGTCAACCGAGCCTTTACGGATCATGCGATCCTGAATGTTAATTCCGCTCATGCGGGTTTGCGCCGTGAAGGGTACGAACGTGGCGTGCAGGCTCTGCACGTCGCGCTGGCGCAAGTTAAAGCGCTGCTTGGCGAGGATCACAATGCTGCGGCCTTCCGGGGTTTCATCGGCAAGCGATGAGAGCTGGGCGGCATCCGCCAGCGTTTTTTCATCCACGCCCGGGGCGGGTAAGAAATCCGACGCCTGGCGGTTACCGAGGGTAATGGTGCCGGTTTTATCCAGCAGCAACACATCCACGTCACCGGCGGCTTCTACGGCACGCCCGCTGGTGGCGATGACGTTGGCACCGAGCATACGGCTCATGCCGGCCACGCCGATGGCCGACAGCAGGCCGCCGATGGTGGTAGGGATCAGACAAACCAGCAGCGCCACCAGCACCGTGACGGTGACTGCGGTACCGCCATAGGCGGAGAACGGCCACAGCGTGGCGGTTGCCAGCAGGAAGACAATGGTCAGGGCCACCAGCAGGATGGTCAGGGCAATCTCGTTTGGCGTTTTACGGCGCTGTGCGCCTTCCACCATGGCGATCATCCGGTCGAGGAAGGTTTCACCCGGGTTAACGCTGCACTGGATCACCAGCCAGTCGGAGAGAATGCGCGTCCCGCCCGTCACGGAGGCGAAATCGCCGCCGGACTCACGGATCACCGGCGCGGATTCGCCGGTAATAGCGCTCTCATCCACCGATGCGCCCCCTTCAATAACTTCGCCGTCGCAAGGGATGATGTCACCGGCTTCCACCAGCACCACATCGCCTTTACGCAGTTCATCTGCCGGAACGTGGTCCATCTGGGCACCGTATTTCGGCTCACGTAGCTTGCGCGCGAAGGCGGTTTTTTTCACCCCTTTCATGCTGTTGGCCTGGGCTTTGCTCCGGCCTTCCGCCAGCGCTTCTGCAAAGTTGGCGAACAGCACGGTAAACCACAGCCACAGGCTGATGGCGCCGGTAAACATCGCATTTCCCGGCATATGGCCCGTTCCCATGGCAATCGCCAGGGCGGTGGTCAGGACGCTTCCCGCCCAGACGATAAACATCACCGGGTTGTGCCACTGCACGCGCGGGCTCAGCTTTTTCACCGCATCCATGAGCGCCTGGCGAACTAATGACGGTTCGAACAGGGCCAGTTGTTTACGACTCATGACAATTTCTCCGCAAAATCAGCGTAAAGAGAGGTATTCCGCGACCGGGCCTAACGCGAGGGCGGGGATAAAGGTCAGGGCGCCGACCAGCAACACGGTGCCCGTCAGCAGGCCGATAAACAGCGCGCCGTGGGTCGGTAATGTCCCGGTAGTGGTCGGTTGGATTTTTTTGTTCACCAGCGATCCGGCTATCGCCATGACCGGCACAATGATCCCGAAGCGGCCCACGAACATGCAGAACGCCAGCAGACAGTTCCAGAATGGAGAGTTGGCGCTTAAGCCTGCAAAGGCGCTGCCGTTGTTGTTGGCGGCAGAGGAGACGGCATACAGCACTTCGCTAAAACCGTGAATGCCGGGGTTAAAGATGCCGCTGCGTCCGGCCTCGGTCATCAGCGCCAGCGCGGTGCCGAGCAGCACGAGAGCCGGGGTGACCAGGATTGCCAGCGCGGTTAATTTCATCTCGCGGACGTCGATTTTTTTACCCAGATATTCCGGGGTGCGGCCAATCATCAGACCGGCAATAAACACCGCCAGCAGCACGAACAGCAGCATACCGTAAAGACCGGAGCCCACGCCGCCAAACACCACCTCACCAATCTGCATCAGCCACATCGGGATCATGCCGCCCAGCGCCGTAAAGGAATCATGCATGGCATTGACGGCCCCGCACGACGCTGCCGTGGTGACCACCGCATACAGGCTACTGGCGAGAATGCCAAAGCGGCTCTCTTTACCTTCCATGTTGATTGCGCTATCTGCACCCAGTGAGAGGAAGTGCGGATTACCCTGCCATTCGGCCCACATCACCAGCGCAACACAGACCACAAAGATCAGCGACATGGTCCAGAGCAGGGTACGCCCCTGACGGCGATCGTTTACCACATCACCAAAGGCAAAGCAGAGCGCGGCGGGGATCAGGAAAATCGCCAGCATCTGCACAAAATTGGTCAGGGCGGTCGGGTTTTCAAACGGATGCGAGGAGTTGGCGTTGAAGAAGCCCCCGCCGTTCGTCCCGAGCATTTTGATGGCTTCCTGCGAGGCCACTGGCCCCATCGGCAGGAGCTGTTTTGCCCCTTCCAGCGAGGTATAAGGTGCGTAAGGCAGCAGGTTTTGCAGGGTGCCCTGCTGAATGAAGAACAGTGCGATCAGCAGCGCAATCGGCAGCAGGATCCACAGCGTAATGCGCGTCAGATCCACCCACGCGTTACCCAGCGTGCTCACTTTCTGGCGCGCAAACGCCCGCGTTAGCGCGAAGATCACCGCAATACCGCTGGCGGCAGAGAGGAAGTTCTGCACGGTTAGCCCGACCATCTGGCTGAAGTAGCTGAGCGTGGTTTCACCGGCATAGGACTGCCAGTTGGTGTTGGTGACAAAACTGACCGCCGTGTTTAGCGCCAGATGCCAGGACAGGCCCGGTAACTGCTGCGGATTCAAAGGCAGGACACCCTGCAACATCAGCATGGCAAAAAGCGCGATGAGGCCAACGATATTCAGCAGCAGAATAGCGATCAGATAGTCACGCCAGTTCATCTCCCGATCGTCTATACCCAGTACGCGCCAGACCCCTTTTTCAACGCTTCCCGTGCCGGGCAGAGGAACGTTATTGATGAGCCGTGCCAGCCCCGAGCCCAGTGGCCTTGCCAGGACGAACAACACCACTAAGAAACTGGCAATAAGCAAAAACTCCTGAGCAGCCATCAGAATGCCTCCGCATTAATCAGGGCATAAACCAGATAACCCAATAACAGGAACACCAGCACGATGCCGGCAATAAGACCTGCACTCACAATCCACCTCCGGGTGACTTTTGTTGTTGTGCTAACGGTAGGATTTATGGCGCAAAGATTTCGCAAAAATGAGAAGGGCGGGTGTAAAAAAAGTATAAAAATGGCAAAGCCCACAATTTAACTATTGATAAGTAAATCGTTAACTTTTTTGTAACTTAATTACGGCGTGAATGTAAATTTTGGCTAAACGGACGAAAATAAGTGGTCGGATGAGTAGTAAAATTACAAACAAAGCGATATTATTTTATCCAGATCACAGATTTTGAATTTTCCGGATGACGTTTCCGGCCAACTATAGGGGAGAAAAATATGGATCTTTATAAAGAGTTTCCGGCTCATATCGTGTTCATGCGCCGCGCTTTCGCCGTAGTGGCTGGCGTGCTGGCTCTGCCGGTGATGCTGTTCTGGAAAGATCGTGCACGTTTTTATAGCTATTTGCACCGCGTCTGGGCGAAAACCAGCGAGAAGCCGGTGTGGATGGATCAGGCCGAGAAAGCGACCTGCGATTTTTACTGATACTAAGACGACACCCAGAAAAAAACGCCGGGGGGAGCGATAGCCCCTCGTCAGGGTTTACAGGCACATAATAGCCGTCTTTCTTGCCGGGTGACGCTGCGCTTACCCGGCCTACACAGGGCAAAGAGATCAATGCATTGCATGTTTCATTGTAGGCCCTTGCAAGCGTAGCGCCGCCGGGCGAAATGCACAGCATTCACCTTGTCATTAGTCTGTAAGGCCGCCTTGGGCGGCCTTTTTTATTTCATCCCGTCTACACTTCATGGCAAAGTAGTTCAATGCATGCTTTTTCCTTTTACGGCATGCCCTTATGGACATAATGGACAATAGCCTGGAGTTTTATGCCCACCCATCTGGTTTGGTTTCGCGCGGACCTGCGCGTACATGACAACTTCGCACTCGCGGCAGCCTGCCGTTCCGATGACGCCAGCGTGCTGGCGCTGTTTATCGCTACGCCTGAACAGTGGCAGCAGCATGATATGGCCCCGCGGCAGGCGGCTTACCTCAAATCGCATCTGAACGATCTGCAACACTCACTGGCTGAAAAAGGTATCCCGCTGATCTACAAAGAGGTCAGTGACTTTGCCGCGCAGCTTAAGATGTTGCGGGAGGTATGTCAGCAGAACGGCGTCACGCATCTTTTTTACAACTACCAGTACGAGCTGAACGAACGGCTGCGGGATCGCCAACTGGAGAACATTCTGGGCGAGGTGGTTTGTGAAGGATTTGATGACAGCGTAATGCTGGCACCGGGCAGCGTCATGACCGGCGGCCATGAAATGTATAAAGTGTTCACGCCGTTTAAAAATGCTTTTGTTAAACGCCTGAAAGAGGCGTTGCCGGAGTGCGTACCCGCACCCGCAGCCAGAGGGGAAGCTATAACCACGCTGCCTGAATTAACGTTTAACTATCCCCAACAGGCATTCGATGAGCTTCTGTTCCCCGCAAACGAGAAGGCAGCAATGGCGAAGCTGCGCCAGTTTTGCAAACAGGGCGCGGGAGAGTACGACGCGCGCAGGGATTTCCCGGCGATTGAAGGGACAAGCCGCTTATCGGCAAGCCTGGCGCTGGGCGTACTCTCTCCTCGCCAGTGTTTACATCGTCTTCTGGCCGAGCAGCCGCAGGCGATGGACGGTGGGGCGGGTTCGGTGTGGCTGAACGAACTCATCTGGCGTGAATTCTATCGCCATCTGATGACGTATCATCCCGATCTCTGTAAGCATCGTCCGTTCATCCCCTGGACCGACAACGTAAAATGGCAGCACGATGAGGCACGTTTACAGGCCTGGCAAAAAGGGGAAACGGGCTATCCGATTGTTGATGCTGCCATGCGCCAGCTGAATGAAACCGGGTGGATGCACAACCGCCTGCGAATGATTACCGCCAGCTTTCTGGTGAAGGATCTGCTTATCGACTGGCGTATCGGAGAGCGCTATTTTATCTCTCAGCTGATCGACGGCGATCTCGCTGCGAATAACGGCGGCTGGCAGTGGGCGGCCTCTACCGGCACCGATGCGGCTCCCTATTTCAGGATTTTTAATCCGACCACTCAGGGGCAAAAATTTGATGCCAACGGCGACTTTATCCGCCGCTGGTTGCCCGCGCTCAGGAACGTTCCTGCGAAAGCGATCCACGAACCGTGGGCATGGGCGGATAAACAGGGCGTAAAGCTCGATTATCCCCGCCCGATTGTTGACCATAAACAGGCGCGCACCGCCACGCTGGCGGCGTACGAAGCCGCCCGAAAAGTTTGAGAGCATAAAGATGAAAAACAGTGAACTGGAACGCCTGATTAACGAAAAACTCAATACCGCCTCCTTTAGCGACTACGGCCCAAATGGCCTGCAGGTGGAAGGGCGCGAAACGGTGCAGAAAATTATCACCGGCGTCACGGCAAGCCAGGCGCTGCTGGACGAGGCTGTCCGTCAGGAAGCCGATGCGGTGATTGTCCATCACGGCTACTTCTGGAAAAACGAATCACCGATTATTCGCGGCATGAAGCGCAACCGCCTGAAAACGTTGCTGGCAAATGACATCAACCTGTACGGTTACCACCTGCCGCTGGACGCACACCCGGAACTGGGCAACAACGTTCAGCTTGCGCAGCTGTTGGGGATTACCGTAATGGGCGAAATCGAGCCGCTGGTGCCGTGGGGCGAGCTGGCGATGCCGGTTCCCGGACTGGAGCTGGCCTCGTGGATTGAAGCGCGCCTGGGGCGTCGCCCGCTGTGGTGCGGCGATACGGGCGCGGACCTGGTAAAACGCGTTGCCTGGTGCACCGGGGGCGGGCAGGGCTTTATCGACAGCGCCGCGCGCTTCGGTGTTGATGCCTTTATCACCGGCGAGGTTTCCGAGCAGACCATTCACTCGGCGCGTGAACAGGGGCTGCATTTCTACGCGGCCGGTCATCATGCCACCGAGCGCGGCGGCATTCGGGCCCTCAGCGAGTGGCTGACGGAAAATACCGATCTGGATGTAACCTTTATTGATATCCCTAATCCGGCCTGATGAGAGGTGCCTGAGTGCAGCGAGCGCGTTGTTATCTTCTGGGAGAAACGGCAGTGGTTCTGGAGCTCGAGCCGCCGGTGACCATTGCCACGCAAAAGCGTATCTGGCGGCTAACCCAGCGTCTGGTCGATCTGCCGGACGTGGTTGAAGCCATTCCGGGGATGAATAACATCACGGTGGTGCTGCGTAGTCCGCATACGCTGGCGCTGGATGCCATCGAGCGTTTACAGCGCTGGTGGGAAGAGAGCGAGGCGCTGGAGCCGGAATCGCGTGCCATTGAGATCCCGGTCGTTTATGGCGGTACGGGGGGACCGGATCTTGGTGTGGTCGCAGACCATTGCGGGCTCACCGAAAAGCAGGTGGTTGAGCTGCACAGTTCGGTGGATTACGTCGTCTGGTTCCTGGGATTCCAGCCCGGATTCCCGTATCTGGGGGGATTATCTCCCCGGCTGCATACGCCGCGCCGCGCTGAACCGCGCCTGAGCGTACCGGCGGGGACGGTCGCGATTGGTGGCGAGCAGACCGGCGTATATCCGCTGGCTTCGCCCGGTGGTTGGCAGCTTATTGGGCATACCGCCACCCCGTTATTTGACCCCGCGCTGGCGTCGCCAATACTCCTGCGCCCGGGCGACACCCTTCGCTTTATCCCGCAGAAGGAGGGGGTATGTTAACGCTTATTCGCGCCGGGCTTTACACCTCCGTACAGGATGCCGGGCGCTTTGGCATGCGCCAGTCCGGCGTGAGCTATTGTGGCGCGCTGGACCGTCCAGCGCTGGAAATCGCTAACGTGCTGGTGGGCAACCCCGGCAGCACGGCGGCGCTCGAAATTACGCTCGGCCAGTGTGTCATTGAGTTTGGTCAGGAGACCTGGTTCGCACTCACCGGCGCAGGCTGTGATGCCACGCTGGACGGCAAAGCGGTGTGGACCGGCTGGCGTCTGCGGGCGAAAGCCGGGCAGCGTCTGACCTTAAAACGTCCTCTGCACGGCGTGCGTAGCTATCTCGCGGTGGCTGGCGGCATTGATGTGCCTGAGGTGCTGGGCTCATCCAGTACCGATCAGAAAGCCGGGATAGGCGGTCACGAAGGACGTCTGTTGCGCGACGGCGATCGCCTGGCGATTAAGCCCTCTTCGCGTCACTTCTCGACGGCTCAGGGGGTAAAACAACTTCTCTGGGGAAACCAGATCCGCGCCTTACCGGGGCCGGAATATCATGAGTTCGACGAGGCCTCAAAAGAGTCTTTCTGGCGCGCGCCGTGGAAGCTTAGTCCGCAGAGTAACCGAATGGGCTATCGTCTGCAGGGGCAGCCGCTGATCCGGACCACCGACCGGGAACTGCTCTCCCACGGTTTGTTGCCCGGCGTTATTCAGGTTCCAGGCAACGGGCAACCGATCGTCTTAATGAACGACGCGCAGACGACGGGGGGCTATCCGCGAATTGCCTGCATTATTGAAGCCGATCGCTACCATCTGGCGCAAATTCCCCTCGGACAGCCGATTCACTTCGTGCAGTGTTCGCTGGAGGAAGCGCTAAAGGCGCGGCAGGATCAGCAGCGCTATCTCGAACAGCTGGCGTGGAGGCTCGATGGTAAAGATTGATTTAAACGCCGATCTGGGCGAGGGCGGCAGCGCCGACGCGGCGCTGATGACGCTGGTCTCTTCGGTCAATATTGCCTGCGGCTTTCACGCGGGCGATGCGCAAACCATGCTGGAGAGCGTGCGTCATGCCATCAAAAATGGCGTGGCGATTGGCGCTCACCCGAGCTTCCCTGACCGGGAGAACTTTGGTCGCACCGCGATGGACCTGCCGCATGAGACGGTCTACGCGCAGGTGCTCTACCAGACTGGCGCGCTGGAGGCGATGGTTCGCGCCGGGAAGGGCGTACTGCGTCACGTGAAGCCGCACGGTATGCTCTATAACCAGGCGGCAAAAGACCCGGTGCTGGCGGCGGCGATTGCCCGTGCGGTGCGGGACTGTAATCCGCAGCTGATTCTGGTCGGCCTGGCGGGCAGTGAGCTTATTCGTGCCGGAGAACGGCTGGGGCTGACCACGCGGCAGGAGGTGTTTGCCGATCGGGGATACATGCCGGACGGCAGTCTGGTTCCGCGCACGCAAGCCGGTGCGCTGATTACCGATGAAGCGAAAGCGCTGGCGCAGACGCTGGAGATGGTGCGCTACGGGCGAGTGACCGCCGTGGATGGCACAACGGCGCACGTTCAGGCTGATACGGTATGTTTACACGGCGATGGCGAGCATGCGCTCCAGTTCGCGCGCCGCCTGCGGGCCGCGTTCGCTGAAGAGGGCATTCTTGTCAGCGCAGATTAATCATAAAAGGATAGAAAAATGCCAGAAGGCCCGGAGATCCGCCGCGCGGCGGATAGCCTCGAGGCGGCGATAAAGGGCAAACCGCTGACGGAGGTCTGGTTTGCTTTTCCTCAACTGAAACCGTTTGAATCACAGCTGGTGGGGCAGTCGGTAACGCATATTGAAACGCGCGGCAAAGCGTTGCTCACGCACTTTTCCCATAACCTGACGTTATATAGCCACAACCAGCTTTACGGCGTGTGGCGCGTGGTGGAGGCGGGTGAACAGCCGCAAACGACCCGCGTGCTGCGCGTCAGGCTGCAAACGGCGGATAAGGCGATCCTGCTCTATAGCGCTTCTGATATCGAAATGTTAACGCCTGAGCAGTTGCTCACGCACCCGTTCTTACAGCGGGTTGGGCCGGACGTGCTGGATATGCGCCTGACGGCGAGCGATGTAAAGGCCCGGCTGCTATCGCCCACATTCCGCAACAGGCAGTTTTCCGGCCTGTTCCTTGACCAGGCCTTTCTCGCCGGGCTTGGCAACTACCTGCGGGTGGAGATCCTCTGGGAAGTCGGGCTGGCACCGCAGCACAAAGCTTCTCAGCTGAGCGATGAACAGCTGGAGGCGCTGTCCCACGCGCTGCTGGACATCCCGCGGCTGTCGTACAACACGCGTGGCATCGTAGATGAAAACAAGCACCACGGGGCGCTGTTCCGGTTCAAGGTGTTTCATCGGGCGGGGAAGAAGTGCGAGCGGTGCGGCGGGATTATCGACAGGATTATGCTCTCTTCGAGACCCTTTTACTGGTGTCCACATTGTCAAAAATAAAAAAGCCGGGTGGCGGCTACGCCTTACCCGGCCTACGTTTCGCATTTGTAGGCCCGGTAAGCGTTAGCGCCACCGGGCTTAACTTTTAGCGCTTCAGGTCAGACTTAAAATCACGCTGCTCGTAGCCGGTATACAGCTGACGAGGACGGGCGATCTTCATGCCTTCGCTGTGCATTTCGTTCCAGTGCGCAATCCAGCCTACGGTACGCGCCATGGCGAAGATCACGGTGAACATGGAAGACGGAATGCCCATCGCTTTCAGAATAATGCCAGAGTAGAAATCGACGTTCGGGTAGAGTTTCTTCTCGATGAAGTACGGGTCGTTCAGCGCGATGTGTTCCAGCTCCATCGCCACTTCCAGCAGGTCATCTTTGGTACCCAGCTCTTTCAGCACTTCGTGGCAGGTTTCACGCATCACGGTGGCGCGCGGGTCATAGTTTTTGTAAACACGGTGACCGAAGCCCATCAGGCGGAAGGAGTCATTCTTGTCTTTCGCGCGACGCACGAACTCAGGAATGTGCTCAACGGTGCTGATCTCTTCCAGCATCTTCAGCGCCGCTTCGTTCGCGCCGCCGTGCGCCGGTCCCCACAGGGAGGCGATGCCCGCAGCGATACAGGCGAACGGGTTCGCGCCTGAAGAGCCTGCGGTACGAACGGTTGAGGTCGAGGCGTTCTGTTCGTGGTCAGCATGCAGGATGAGAATACGGTCCATCGCGCGTTCCAGAACCGGGTTCACTTCGTACTCTTCGCACGGCGTGGAGAACATCATGCGCAGGAAGTTGCCCGCGTAGGAGAGGTCGTTACGCGGATACACAAACGGCTGGCCGATGGAGTATTTGTAACACATCGCCGCCATGGTAGGCATTTTGGACAGCAGACGGTAAGCGGCGATTTCACGGTGACGTGGGTTATTCACGTCAAGGGAGTCGTGGTAGAACGCTGCCAGCGCACCGGTAATACCGCACATCACCGCCATTGGGTGAGAGTCACGACGGAACGCATGGAACAGACGGGTAATCTGCTCATGGATCATGGTGTGACGGGTCACGGTGGTTTTAAATTCATCGAACTGGGCCTGCGTCGGTTTTTCGCCGTTCAGCAGGATGTAGCACACTTCCAGATAGTTGGATTCGGTGGCTAACTGATCGATAGGGAAGCCGCGATGGAGCAGGATACCTTCGTCACCGTCGATAAAGGTGATTTTGGATTCGCAAGATGCGGTAGAGGTAAATCCAGGGTCAAAGGTGAATACCCCTTTGGAACCCAGCGTACGGATATCAATAACATCCTGACCGAGCGTGCCTTTTAGCACATCCAGTTCAATAGCAGTGTCACCATTTAGGGTGAGCGTTGCCTTTGTATCAGCCATTTACGGTCTCCTTAGCGCCTTATGCTTAAGACTGCGCTTTACCGGATTTGCTTTCAGCTGTTAATCACCGTTACCAGATTGTTATTTGGCTTACCGCTCAGCTCACGAGGACAAACCAGGGTACAGAGCTATGGCGCCTTGCAGGTAAACGAATGAAATATCAGTGAAACAACAGCAAATCAGCGTTTTTGCAGTCCGAATTATTCAAACCTGTATATCACTAATAACTGTCCTGATAACTTCGGTCAATACCATCACACTGTTACATAACTATTTGTCAGGTGAAAGAGAGACCTCATAACTTTTGCGCATTATATGCCTTTTCTGATGACGTTTGTAACAATATTGTTTAACATTTGTCAAATCAGATGATTAAAAATTAAAAAGATGTTGTTATCGTGACCCTGATCACTGTTCCAGAGAAAACCCGACAAACTGTATGTAGGTTAATTGTAATGATTTTGTGAACGGCCTATACTGCCGCCAGGTCTCCGGAACACCCTGCAATCCCGAGCCACCCAGCGTTGTAATGTGTCGTTTAAGCATCTGGAAGCACTGTTTTGCATGACGCGCAGTTATAGAAAAGGAACGCTGTCTGACCCGCATCGCAGTCCGGAGGAAGGAAACAATAAGAACAGCATGTGGGCGTTATTCATGATAAGAAATGTGAAAAAACAAAGACCTGTCAATCTGGATCTCAAAACGATCCGGTTCCCCGTAACAGCAATAGCGTCCATTCTGCACCGTGTTTCTGGTGTGATTACGTTTGTGGCGGTCGGTATTCTGCTGTGGTTACTGGGCACCAGCCTCTCTTCCCCTGAAGGATTCCTCCAGGCCTCTGCCATCATGAACAGCTTCTTCGTGAAATTCATCATGTGGGGCATTCTGACCGCGCTGGCGTACCACGTTGTGGTGGGTGTTCGCCATATGCTGATGGACTTTGGCTACCTGGAAGAGACTTTCGAAGCCGGGAAGCGCTCCGCTAACATTTCATTTGTGATTACAGTCGTGCTTTCACTTCTCGCAGGAGTTCTCGTATGGTAAGCAACGCCTCCGCATTAGGACGCAACGGCGTACATGACTTCATTCTGGTCCGTGCTACCGCCATCGTTCTCACCCTCTACATCATCTATATGATCGGTTTCTTTGCGACCAGCGGCACGCTGACGTGGGAAATCTGGAGTGGGTTCTTCGGATCCGCCTTCACCAAAGTGTTCACCCTGCTGGCCCTTTTCTCCATCCTTATTCATGCCTGGATTGGCATGTGGCAGGTGTTGACCGATTACGTTAAACCGCTGGCGATTCGCCTTCCACTGCAGCTGGCCATTGTGGTTGCACTGGTGGTTTACGTTATTTATGGATTCGTTGTGGTGTGGGGTGTGTAATGAAACTGCCAGTCAGAGAATTTGATGCTGTTGTGATTGGTGCCGGTGGCGCAGGTATGCGTGCCGCACTGCAAATTTCCCAGAGTGGCCAGAGCTGTGCGCTGCTCTCTAAAGTCTTCCCAACCCGTTCCCATACTGTGTCTGCGCAGGGCGGTATTACCGTTGCGCTGGGTAACTCCCATGAAGATAACTGGGAATGGCACATGTATGACACGGTAAAAGGTTCCGATTACATCGGTGACCAGGATGCCATCGAATATATGTGTAAAACTGGCCCGGAAGCGATTCTGGAGCTGGACCACATGGGTCTGCCGTTCTCCCGTCTGGAAAATGGCACCATCTATCAGCGTCCGTTTGGCGGCCAGTCGAAAAACTTCGGCGGCGAGCAGGCGGCACGCACCGCGGCGGCGGCTGACCGTACCGGTCACGCGCTGCTGCACACCCTGTATCAGCAGAACCTGAAAAACCACACCACCATCTTCTCCGAATGGTATGCGCTGGATCTGGTGAAGAACGCCGATGGCGCCATCGTTGGTTGTACCGCGCTGTGCATCGAAACCGGTGAAGTGGTCTACTTCAAAGCCCGCGCAACCGTGCTGGCGACCGGCGGTGCAGGCCGTATTTACCAGTCCACCACCAACGCCCACATCAACACCGGTGACGGTGTCGGTATGGCTATCCGCGCAGGCGTGCCGGTGCAGGATATGGAGATGTGGCAGTTCCACCCAACCGGTATCGCCGGTGCGGGCGTGCTGGTAACAGAAGGCTGCCGTGGTGAAGGTGGCTACCTGCTGAATAAACACGGCGAGCGCTTCATGGAGCGTTATGCCCCGAATGCGAAAGACCTGGCGGGTCGTGACGTGGTGGCGCGTTCCATCATGATCGAAATCCGTGAAGGCCGCGGCTGTGACGGCCCTTGGGGTCCACACGCGAAGCTGAAGCTCGACCACCTGGGTAAAGAAGTGCTGGAATCCCGTCTGCCGGGCATTCTGGAACTGTCCCGCACCTTCGCGCACGTCGATCCGGTGAAAGAGCCGATTCCGGTTATCCCAACCTGCCACTACATGATGGGCGGTATTCCGACCAAAGTGACCGGTCAGGCGCTGACCGTGAACGAGCAGGGCGAAGACGTGGTCATTCCAGGCCTGTTCGCGGTGGGCGAAATTGCCTGCGTATCCGTACACGGCGCAAACCGTCTGGGCGGCAACTCCCTGCTGGACCTGGTGGTGTTTGGTCGTGCGGTGGGTCTGCATCTGCAGGAATCCATTGCCGAGCAGGGCGCGCTGCGTGACGCGACCGACGACGAAATTGATGCCTCTCTTGAGCGCCTCAACCGCTGGAACGGCAACCGTAACGGCGAAGATCCGGTGGAAATCCGTAAAGCGCTGCAGGAATGCATGCAGCACAACTTCTCGGTATTCCGTGAAGGCGACGCGATGGCCAAAGGTCTTGAGCAGCTGAAAGCGATCCGCGAGCGTCTGAAAAATGCCCGTCTGGACGACACCTCCAGCGAGTTCAACACCCAGCGCGTTGAGTGCCTGGAGCTGGATAACCTGATGGAAACCGCGTTCGCGACCGCGATGTCGGCAAACTTCCGTACCGAAAGCCGTGGCGCGCATAGCCGCTTCGACTTCCCGGAGCGTGATGACGAAAACTGGCTGTGCCATTCCCTGTATCTGCCAGAGTCGGAAACCATGACGCGTCGTAGCGTCAACATGGAACCGAAACTGCGTCCGGCGTTCCCGCCGAAGATTCGTACTTACTAATGCGGAGACAGGATAATGAAACTCGAATTCTCAGTTTATCGTTATAACCCGGATGTTGATGACGCTCCGCGCATGCAGGACTACACCCTGGAAGCGGAAGAAGGTCGCGACATGATGCTGCTGGATGCCCTAATCCAGCTGAAAGAAAAAGATCCAACCCTGTCGTTCCGTCGCTCCTGCCGTGAAGGGGTGTGTGGTTCTGACGGTGTGAACATGAACGGCAAAAATGGCCTGGCCTGCATCACGCCAATTTCAGCGTTGCAGCGTCCTGGTCAGAAAATTGTTATCCGTCCTCTGCCAGGCCTGCCGGTCGTGCGTGATTTGGTGGTAGACATGGGGCAATTCTATGCACAATATGAGAAGATTAAGCCTTACTTATTGAATAATGGGCAAAATCCACCGGCTCGTGAGCACTTACAGTCTCCTGAGCAGCGTGAAAAACTCGATGGTCTGTACGAGTGTATTCTCTGCGCATGCTGTTCTACGTCCTGCCCGTCGTTCTGGTGGAACCCGGACAAGTTTATCGGCCCGGCCGGTCTGCTGGCTGCCTATCGCTTCCTGATCGATAGCCGCGACACCGAAACCGACAGCCGTCTGGAAGGACTGAGTGACGCTTTCAGCGTATTCCGCTGCCATAGCATCATGAACTGCGTCAGTGTGTGTCCGAAGGGGCTGAACCCGACGCGCGCCATCGGCCATATTAAGTCGATGCTGCTGCAGCGCAGTGCGTAAGTAACGTTGCCGGATGGCGCTGCGCTTATCCGGCCTACGAAACTGTAGGCCCGGTAAGCGTAGCGCCACCGGGCAAAATGCAGAAACCTTTAAAAACTGCCCTGTACTACCCTGAAGTCCAGACAGTTTCTAAAGGTTCCTTCGCGGGCCAAATGAAAAGAGCTCGCAGGTGAACCCCGGCACGTACACGTGGTGTGCGTGGTAGTTTCTACGGCGAAAGTAAGCATAAAAATGCTTAAGGGATCACGATGCAGAACGGCGCAATGAAAGCCTGGCTGGACTCTTCTTACCTCTCTGGTGCCAACCAGAGCTGGATAGAACAGCTCTATGAAGACTTCTTAACCGATCCTGACTCAGTGGACGCAAACTGGCGTTCCATGTTCCAGCAGTTGCCTGGTACAGGGGTCAAACCGGATCAATTCCATTCCAAAACACGTGATTATTTCCGTCGTCTGGCGAAGGATGCCTCACGTTACTCTTCTGCGATTTCCGACCCTGACACCAATGCGAAGCAGGTTAAAGTCCTGCAGCTTATCAACGCTTATCGCTTCCGTGGTCACCAGCATGCGAATCTCGATCCGCTGGGACTGTGGAAACAAGACCGTGTGGCCGATCTCGATCCGGCGTATCACGATCTGACCGAGGCCGATTTCCAGGAAAGCTTTAACGTAGGTTCCTTTGCCATCGGCAAAGACACGATGAAGCTGGGCGATCTGATTGACGCGCTCAAGCAAACCTACTGCGGCTCCATCGGCGCGGAATACATGCACATTACCTCTACCGAAGAGAAGCGCTGGATCCAGCAGCGCATCGAATCCGTAGCGGGCCACGCGACCTTCTCGGCTGACGAGAAAAAACGCTTCCTCAGCGAACTGACCGCAGCGGAAGGCCTTGAGCGCTATCTGGGCGCGAAGTTCCCGGGCGCAAAACGCTTCTCGCTGGAAGGCGGTGACGCCCTGGTGCCGATGCTGAAAGAGCTGATTCGTCACGCAGGCAAGAGCGGCACCCGTGAAGTGGTGCTGGGCATGGCACACCGTGGTCGTCTGAACGTACTGGTCAACGTGCTGGGTAAAAAACCGCAGGACCTGTTCGACGAATTCGCAGGCAAACATAAAGAACACCTCGGTACCGGTGACGTGAAGTACCACATGGGCTTCTCGTCAGATATCGAAACCGAAGGCGGTCTGGTTCACCTGGCGCTGGCGTTTAACCCGTCACACCTCGAGATCGTCAGCCCGGTGGTTATCGGTTCCGTGCGCGCGCGTCTGGATCGTCTGGACGAGCCGAGCAGCAACAAAGTTCTGCCAATCACCATCCACGGTGATGCGGCGGTGACAGGGCAGGGCGTGGTGCAGGAAACCCTGAACATGTCCAAAGCGCGTGGTTACGAAGTGGGCGGTACCGTTCGCATCGTGATCAACAACCAGGTGGGCTTCACCACCTCTAACCCGCTTGACGCACGTTCTACCCCGTACTGCACCGACATCGGTAAGATGGTTCAGGCGCCGATCTTCCACGTTAACGCGGATGACCCGGAAGCCGTGGCTTTCGTGACCCGCCTGGCGCTGGACTTCCGTAATACCTTCAAACGTGATGTGTTCATTGACCTCTTCTGCTACCGCCGTCACGGCCACAACGAAGCGGATGAGCCAAGTGCAACCCAGCCGCTGATGTACCAGAAAATCAAAAAACACCCGACGCCGCGCAAAATCTATGCTGACAAGCTGGAAAGCGACAAAGTGGCGACGCTGGAAGATGCGACCGAAATGGTCAACCTCTACCGCGACGCGCTGGACGCGGGTGAATGCGTAGTGAAAGAGCTGCGCCCGATGAACATGCACTCCTTTACCTGGTCGCCGTACCTCAACCACGAGTGGGATGAGAGCTACCCGAACAAGGTGGAGATGAAGCGCCTGCAGGAGCTGGCTAAACGCATCAGCACCGTGCCGGACGCTATCGAGATGCAGTCTCGCGTGGCGAAAATTTATGCTGACCGTCAGGCCATGGCGGCAGGCGAGAAGCTGTTCGACTGGGGCGGCGCGGAAACGCTGGCTTACGCGACGCTGGTTGACGAAGGCATTCCTGTTCGTCTGTCCGGTGAAGATGCGGGCCGTGGCACCTTCTTCCACCGTCACGCGGTGGTTCACAACCAGTCCAACGGTTCAACTTACACCCCGCTGCAGCACGTGCACAACGGTCAGGGCCAGTTCAAGGTCTGGGACTCCGTGCTGTCTGAAGAAGCGGTACTGGCTTTCGAATACGGTTACGCCACGGCAGAACCGCGCACCCTGACCATCTGGGAAGCGCAGTTCGGTGACTTCGCCAACGGTGCGCAGGTGGTTATCGACCAGTTCATCTCATCCGGCGAACAGAAATGGGGCCGTATGTGTGGCCTGGTGATGCTGCTGCCGCACGGCTATGAAGGCCAGGGTCCGGAGCACTCCTCCGCGCGTCTGGAACGTTATCTGCAGCTCTGCGCCGAGCAGAACATGCAGGTTTGCGTGCCGTCGACCCCTGCTCAGGTTTACCACATGCTGCGTCGTCAGGCGCTGCGCGGTATGCGTCGTCCGCTGGTGGTCATGTCGCCGAAATCCCTGCTGCGTCACCCGCTGGCGGTGTCCAGCCTGGAAGAGCTGGCCAACGGTACCTTCCTGCCAGCCATCGGTGAAATTGACGAGCTGGATCCGCAGGCCGTGAAGCGTGTGGTGATGTGTTCTGGTAAGGTTTATTACGACCTGCTGGAACAGCGCCGTAAGAACGATCAGAAAGATGTCGCCATCGTGCGTATCGAACAGCTTTATCCGTTCCCGCACCAGGCGGTGCAGGAAGCGCTGAAACCGTACGCTCACGTTCATGATTTTGTCTGGTGCCAGGAAGAGCCGCTCAACCAGGGCGCATGGTACTGCAGCCAGCATCATTTCCGTGAAGTGATTCCATTTGGGTCAGCCCTGCGCTATGCAGGTCGCCCGGCCTCCGCCTCTCCGGCGGTAGGGTATATGTCCGTTCACCAGAAGCAGCAACAAGATCTGGTCAATGACGCGCTGAACGTCGATTAATTAAAGGATACATAATGAGTAGCGTAGATATTCTTGTTCCCGACCTGCCTGAATCTGTAGCAGATGCGACCGTCGCTACCTGGCACAAAAAACCAGGCGATGCCGTTAAGCGCGATGAAGTGCTGGTAGAAATCGAAACTGACAAAGTGGTACTGGAAGTACCGGCTTCGGCGGATGGCGTTCTGGACGCGGTGCTGGAAGACGAAGGCACCACCGTCACCTCTCGTCAGATCCTGGGTCGCCTGCGTGAAGGCAACAGCGCGGGCAAAGAGTCCAGCGCGAAATCTGAAGAGAAAGCCTCTACGCCAGCGCAGCGCCAGCAGGCGTCTCTGGAAGAGCAGTCTAACGACGCCCTCAGCCCGGCGATCCGTCGCCTGCTGGCGGAACACAGCCTTGACCCGGCAGCCATTAAAGGCACCGGTGTGGGCGGTCGTCTGACCCGCGAAGACATCGACAAGCATCTGGCGAAAGCGCCTGCTCAGGCGGAAGCGAAAGCCCCTGCGGCAGCACAGCCTGCTCTGGGGGCCCGCAGCGAAAAACGCGTGCCGATGACTCGCCTGCGTAAGCGCGTTGCCGAGCGTCTGCTGGAAGCGAAAAACTCTACCGCGATGCTGACCACCTTCAACGAAGTGAACATGAAGCCAATCATGGACCTGCGTAAGCAGTACGGTGATGCGTTTGAAAAACGTCACGGTATCCGTCTGGGCTTTATGTCCTTCTACGTGAAGGCGGTGGTTGAAGCGCTGAAACGCTACCCGGAAGTGAACGCGTCCATTGATGGCGATGACGTGGTTTACCACAACTACTTCGACGTCAGCATGGCGGTTTCGACCCCACGTGGCCTGGTGACCCCGGTTCTGCGTGATGTGGATACCCTGGGTATGGCCGACATCGAGAAAAACATTAAAGAGCTGGCGGTGAAAGGCCGCGACGGCAAGCTGACCGTAGACGACCTGACCGGCGGTAACTTCACCATTACCAACGGCGGCGTCTTCGGATCGCTGATGTCTACCCCGATCATTAACCCGCCGCAGAGCGCGATCCTGGGTATGCATGCCATCAAAGATCGTCCTATGGCGGTAGACGGTAAAGTTGAGATCCTGCCGATGATGTACCTGGCGCTCTCTTACGACCACCGCCTGATCGACGGCCGCGAGTCCGTGGGCTTCCTGGTAGCCATTAAAGAGCTGCTCGAAGATCCAACGCGTCTGCTGCTGGACGTCTAGTCACGATTTAGCATCACCTGCCCCGTAGACCGGCACACGCTGCGCCGGTCTACAGGTTTGAAGATAACGATTACCCTGAAGGATGGATAGAACACATGAACTTACATGAATATCAGGCCAAACAGCTGTTTGCCCGGTATGGCTTACCGGCTCCGGTGGGTTATGCCTGTACTACCCCGCGTGAAGCAGAAGAAGCCGCATCTAAAATCGGTTCCGGCCCGTGGGTAGTTAAGTGTCAGGTTCACGCTGGTGGCCGTGGTAAAGCGGGCGGTGTGAAGGTTGTTAAGAGCAAAGAAGAGATTCGTGCGTTTGCTGAACATTGGCTCGGCAAGCGTCTGGTAACCTACCAGACAGATGCGAACGGCCAGCCGGTTAACCAGATCCTGGTTGAAGCGGCAACCGACATCGCGAAAGAGCTGTACCTGGGCGCGGTGGTTGACCGTAGCTCCCGTCGCGTGGTATTCATGGCATCTACCGAAGGCGGCGTGGAAATCGAAAAAGTGGCGGAAGAGACCCCGCACCTGATCCACAAAGTGGCTATCGATCCGCTGGCAGGCCCAATGCCTTACCAGGGTCGCGAGCTGGCGTTCAAACTGGGTCTGGAAGGCAAGCTGGTTCAGCAGTTCACCAAGATCTTCATGGGTCTGGCGACCATTTTCCTGGAGCGCGATCTGGCGCTGATCGAGATCAACCCGCTGGTGATCACGACCCAGGGCGATCTGATCTGCCTCGACGGCAAGCTGGGCGCTGACGGCAACGCGCTGTTCCGCCAGCCGGATCTGCGCGAAATGCGCGACCAGTCTCAGGAAGACCCGCGTGAAGCGCAGGCGGCACAGTGGGAACTGAACTACGTGGCGCTGGACGGTAACATCGGCTGCATGGTTAACGGTGCGGGCCTGGCGATGGGCACCATGGACATCGTTAAGCTGCACGGCGGCGAGCCAGCGAACTTCCTCGACGTGGGCGGTGGCGCAACCAAAGAGCGCGTAACCGAAGCGTTCAAAATCATTCTCTCCGACGACAACGTGAAGGCCGTTCTGGTTAACATCTTCGGCGGCATCGTCCGTTGCGACCTGATCGCCGACGGTATCATCGGTGCGGTAGAAGAAGTGGGTGTTAACGTTCCGGTGGTTGTGCGTCTGGAAGGTAACAACGCTGAACTCGGCGCGAAAAAACTGGCTGACAGCGGCCTGAATATTATTGCAGCGAAAAGTCTGACGGATGCAGCTCAGCAGGTTGTTGCCGCAGTGGAGGGGAAATAATGTCAGTTTTAATTAATAAAGATACCAAGGTTATCTGCCAGGGCTTCACCGGTAGCCAGGGGACTTTCCACTCCGAACAGGCGATTGCCTACGGCACGCAGATGGTTGGCGGCGTAACGCCAGGTAAAGGCGGCACCACGCATCTGGGCCTGCCGGTGTTCAACACCGTGCGTGAAGCCGTAGAAGCGACGGGCGCAACCGCAACCGTGATCTACGTTCCGGCGCCGTTCTGCAAAGACTCTATTCTGGAAGCGATCGACGCAGGCATCAAACTGATCATCACCATCACCGAAGGTATCCCAACGCTGGATATGCTGACCGTGAAGGTGAAGCTGGATGAAGCTGGCGTACGTATGATCGGCCCGAATTGCCCAGGCGTGATCACCCCGGGCGAATGCAAAATCGGCATCATGCCGGGCCACATTCACAAGCCGGGTAAAGTGGGCATCGTGTCCCGTTCCGGTACCCTGACCTATGAAGCGGTTAAGCAGACCACCGACTACGGTTTCGGCCAGTCCACCTGCGTGGGCATCGGCGGTGACCCAATCCCGGGTTCTAACTTCATCGACATCCTGAAGCTGTTCCAGGAAGATCCACAGACCGAAGCGATCGTGATGATCGGTGAGATCGGTGGTAGCGCGGAAGAAGAAGCGGCTGCTTACATCAAAGAACACGTGACCAAGCCAGTTGTGGGTTACATCGCGGGTGTGACCGCGCCGAAAGGCAAGCGTATGGGTCACGCAGGCGCGATCATCGCCGGTGGTAAAGGTACGGCTGATGAGAAATTCGCAGCGCTGGAAGCCGCAGGCGTGAAGACCGTTCGCAGCCTGGCGGATATCGGCGAAGCACTGAAATCCATCATTAAGTAAGTCCTCTCTGCTCCCCGAAAGGGGGGCGTTGCAGTATAAAAATGTCCGTTTCGACATGGTTGGCCGCTGTAAAGCGGCCTTTTTTATTGCCTGCGTCTGGCGACTAGCGTGAACTTGTAATCATCGGTATTGAACACGTTGCGGCTGTATTCAAATACCCGCCCGTCCTTCAGAAATCCGCGGGAGACTTTTTCCAGGATCGGCTTTGCCGGATCGAGCGACAGCGCGGCGATCGCCTCCTCTGACGGCATGATCGGCACCAGCTCCTGCTCGCTGCGATCGATAACCAGCTTTTTGATCTGCTCAACGTAGTGGTATTTCGAATTCTCCATCACTTCCCAGGTGAGGTCGGGGAACAGGGCCAGCGGCATCCACGTTTCTTCCAGATTTACCGGTTTTTGTTTGATAAAGCGGACGCGTTTAACGTGCCAGACTTTATCGTCATGAGAGAGATTTAGCTTTTCGGCAAGTTTTGCATCGGCTTTCAGCACTTCGAAAATGCTCACCTCACTGTGGGTATCCACGTTCCGGTCCGCCAGTTTTTCGTAAAACCCGGTGAGCTGGTAAATGTCGTAATTGACGCGCTCTTCTTTTACGTAGGTGCCGCTGCCCTGAATGCTCTCGACGATCTGCTCTTCCGTAAGCAGCTTCAGCGCCTGTCTCACCGTGACGCGACTCACGTTGAATGCCTCCTGAAGGCTGGATTCCGTCGGTAACGCATCGCCAGGCTTTAACTCTCCCGCACTGATTTTTTCGCGAAGCGCATCGGCTATTTGCCGGTACATCGGTTTGTTACCCATCGAATCTGCCTTTCTAATACCTTTTCATGGAATTATGCCTCCCGCTTAAAATTTGTAAATAATACAACTTAAATACAAATTTGCGTTGTTAGTGAAAATGATCACATAAATGTATTGTATGACCTGCCACAATTGCCGCCAGACAATAACAACGTATGTGTGAGGATCTTATGAACCTGACGACCCTGACCCACACCAGTGCTGTCTGCGTGCAGGCGCACTATGCCAGCCGTGATGAGGCCATTCGCCAGCTTACAATGCGGCTGGTGGCGCTGGGCAAAATTACCGATGGCGAGGCATTTTTGGCGGAGGTCTACCGTCGCGAATCGCAGGGGCCAACCGCCCTGGGTGAAGGGCTGGCTGTCCCGCATGGTAAATCGAGCGCGGTGAACGAAGCGGCTTTTGCGGTTGCTACGCTGCGCGAACCGCTGGAGTGGGAGGGGGTGGACGGCCCTGAACGCGTAGAGCTGATCGTCCTGCTTGCCATCCCGCCAGCTGAAGCGGGATCCACGCATATCCAGGTGCTGACGGCGCTGACGTCTCGCCTTGCCGATGATGCCCTCCGGGAACGCGTTATGGCTGCTGAGACGGCAGAGGATCTGCTTGATGCGCTGAACGGTGTCTCGAAGGAAGACGAGGCTGATACGCCGGTGAATGCACCAACCGTCGTCTGTGTCACCGCCTGTCCGGCGGGGATCGCGCATACCTATATGGCCGCAGAGTACCTGGAGAAAGCGGGACGTAAGCTCGGCGTCAACGTGGTGGTTGAAAAGCAGGGGGCGAACGGTATTGAAGGGCGCATTACTGCCCAGCAGTTGCTGGAGGCGAAAGCGTGTATTTTTGCCGCTGAAGTGGCGATCAAAGAGAGCGAGCGCTTTCAGGGGATCCCCGCCATTTCCGTGCCCGTTGCGGAACCCCTGCGTCATGCTGAAGCGTTGATTGAGCGCGCGCTGGCGCTAAAGCCTTCTACCGATGCGCGCCATGCGCAGGTCGATACCGAAACGAAAAAGCGCGTTAAAACTGAACTCAAGCAGGCGCTTCTCAGCGGCATCTCTTTTGCGGTGCCGCTGATCGTCGCTGGCGGTACGGTGCTGGCCGTATCGGTACTGCTGGCGCAGATCCTTGGCCTGCAGCACCTGTTTGACCAGGAAAACTCGTGGCTGTGGATGTACCGCAAGCTTGGCGGCGGCATGCTCGGCATTTTGATGGTGCCTGTCCTGTCGGCCTACACCGCCTACTCGCTGGCGGATAAACCCGCGCTGACGCCGGGCTTTGCGGCCGGTCTGGCTGCCAACATGATCGGCTCCGGTTTTCTCGGCGCTATCGTCGGTGGGCTGATCGCGGGCTATCTGATGCGCTGGGTGAAAAACCACATCCGGCTCAGTAGCCGCTACAACGGCTTTATGACTTTTTATCTCTATCCGGTGATTGGCGTGCTGGGCGCGGGCAGCCTGATGCTGTTTGTGATTGGCGAACCGGTGGCCTGGCTCAATAACACGCTCACCGTCTGGCTTGACGGTCTCTCCGGCGCGAATGCGCTGCTTCTGGGGGCAATCCTCGGGTTTATGTGCTCATTCGATTTGGGTGGCCCGGTCAACAAAGCCTCTTACGCGTTTTGCCTGGGGGCGATGGCGAACGGGGTATACGGTCCCTATGCCATCTTTGCCTCCGTCAAAATGGTCTCAGCCTTCACCGTCACGGCGTCAACGATGCTGGCACCGAAGCTGTTTAAGTCGTTTGAAATTGAAACCGGTAAATCGACCTGGCTGCTCGGCCTCGCGGGCATTACCGAAGGGGCGATTCCGATGGCGATTGAAGACCCGCTTCGCGTCATTGGCTCATTTGTACTCGGATCCATGGTGACAGGCGCGGCTGTCGGTGCGATGGGGATCGGGTTGTCTACGCCGGGGGCCGGGATTTTCTCTCTCTTTTTACTTCACGATGCCGGGTTGGGCGGTGTGGTTGCGGCGGCGGGCTGGTTTGGCGCGGCGCTGGTGGGTACCGCTATCTCCACCCTGGTTCTGCTGCTCTGGCGACGCCAGGCGGTAAAAAAGGGCAACTACGTCACTGAAGACGCCTTATCGTAAAAACGCACAAACAGGAAACGAAGATGAAAGCTGTATCTCGCGTTCATATCACGCCGCATATGCACTGGGACCGTGAGTGGTACTTCACCACCGAAGAGTCGCGTATACTTCTGGTCAATAATATGGAAGAGATCCTGACCCGGCTGGAGCAGGATGATGAGTACAAATACTATGTTCTCGATGGACAGACGGCTGTACTGGAGGATTATTTTGCCGTTGTGCCCGAAAACCGCTCTCGCGTGAAGGCGCTTGTCGAGCGTGGAAAGCTGATTATCGGCCCCTGGTATACCCAGACCGATACCACGATCGTGAGCGGCGAGTCGATTGTCCGCAACCTGATGTACGGCATCCGGGATTGTATGGCCTTCGGCGAGCCGATGAAGATCGGCTATCTGCCGGATTCGTTTGGCATGTCCGGCCAGCTTCCGCATATCTATAACGGGTTTGGCATTACCCGCACGATGTTCTGGCGCGGTTGTTCTGAACGCCACGGGACCGATAAAACCGAATTTCTCTGGCAGAGCCAGGACGGCAGTGAAGTGACGGCACAGGTGCTGCCGCTGGGCTACGCGATTGGTAAGTACTTACCGGAGGACGAAGCGGGGCTGCGAAAACGGCTCGACAGCTATTTCGAGGTTCTGGAAAAGGCGTCCGTTACTAAAGCGATTTTGCTGCCCAACGGCCACGACCAGATGCCGCTGCAGCAGAACATTTTCGCGGTGATGGAGAAGCTGCGTGAAATCTATCCGCAGCGTCAATTTGTGATGAGCCGGTTTGAGGAGGTCTTTGATTGCATCGACGCGCACCGCGATGACCTGGCGACCTTAAAAGGTGAGTTTATCGACGGGAAATACATGCGCGTGCACCGGACCATCGGCTCCACGCGCATGGATATCAAAATCGCCCATGCGCGTATTGAGAACAAAATTGTTAACATCCTCGAGCCGCTGGCGACGCTTGCCTGGACGCTGGGCTTCGACTACCACCACGGCCTGCTGGAGAAGATGTGGAAAGAGATCCTCAAAAACCACGCTCACGACAGCATCGGCTGCTGCTGCAGCGACAAGGTGCATCGCGAGATTGTCTCCCGCTTCGAGCTGGCTGAGGACATGGCAGACAACCTGGCGCGTTTCTATATGCGCAAGATTGTCGACAACATGCCGCAAAGCGATGCCGATAAGCTGGTGATGTTCAATCTGATGCCCTGGCCGCGTGAGGAGGTGATGAACACCACGATTCGACTGCGCGCCAGCCAGTTCCGTCTGCGGGATGACAAAGGCAACGAGATCCCGTATTTCATCCGCAGCGCGCGCGAGCTCGACCCTGGCCTCATTGACCGACAGATTGTCCACTACGGCAATTACGAACCGTTTATGGAGTTTGATATTCAGCTCAGCCAGATACTGCCGTCGATGGGCTATCGTACGCTGTTTATCGAACCTAACGTGGCCGGGAAGGTGCTCTCTGCCGGGGAAAATACCGAATCCTTACTTGAAAACGCCTTCTGGCAGATTGACGTAAATGACGACGGTACGCTGCGCCTGCGCGACAAAGAAACCGGGCTTATTTATGACCGCGTGCTGGAAATCGAAGAGAGCTCGGATGATGGCGATGAGTATGACTACTCGCCTTCGCGGGAAGAGTGGAGACTCACTTCCGCGCAGGGCGAGCATGAGGTTGAGGTTATCCATGAAGGCTGGCAGAGCAGGGCGGTTATCCGCCATCGAATCGCCGTTCCGGCGAACCTGGCGGAACGCGCGGCGCGCCAGCGAAACGGCTACCTCGACGCTGAATTCGAGATTACGCTAAGCCGCAACAGCAGACGCATTGACGTGGCGGTGCGCCTGGATAATCAGGCCGACGACCACCGCGTTCGCGTGCTCATCCCAACGCCGTTTGCGACCCGGGAGGTGTTAGCGGATACACAGTTTGGCACGATCTCTCGTCCGGTGCAGGACGCGGCGATGCAAAACTGGCAGGAGGAGGGGTGGAAAGAAGCGCCGGTTCCCGTCTGGAATTTACTCAACTACGCCGTCCTGCAGGAAAAACGAAACGGGCTTGCGCTATTTACCGAGGGGCTGCGTGAATTTGAAGTCGTGGGTGATGAACAAAAGGCATTTGCTCTGACCTTGCTGCGCGGCGTGGGGGTACTCGGCAAAGAAGATCTGTTCCTGCGCCCCGGCAGACCATCCGGTATCAAAATGCCGGTCCCGGACGCTCAGGTGCGTGGTCCGCTAAGCTGTCGCTTTAGCCTCTTCAGCTTCAGCGGCACGCCGGAAAACGCGGGTGTCGCGCAGCAGGCTCAATCGTGGTTAACGGCGGTGCAGTGTTATAACAAGATCCCCTGGGATGCAATGAAGCTGAATCGCGCGTCGTTGACCACGCCGGAAAGTTACAGCCTGTTAGCGCTTTCGCCAACGGGATGTGTACTCAGTGCGATCAAAAAAGCGGAAGATCGTGATGAGCTCATTCTTCGTCTGTTCAACCCTTCACAGTCCAGCGAATGTGACGCGACGCTATTCGTCAATCCGGCGGTGAAGCGGTGCTGCGAAACGGACATGAATGAACGGCTGATGGACCACGGTGAAGACGAAGGGATTGTCGGGGCGTTCAGACCGGGACAGTCGCGAACCTTTAGCCTTCTTCTTGCCTGAGAATCGCTGATATCATTAAAAGGCTGCACTGTTTGCGGCCTTTTTCATTAAATAGTCACTCCGCGGTGTTAAGTTATGGGGTGACAAAAGTAAAATAAATGTAATTACGAAGGGGTGCATAAATGCCATGGAAAAATAACCCGGCCCGACTATGCTTTATTGTTTGCCGCGCATCGAAATGAGGCTTTTGTTTCGCGTTAATTAAAATCACTTCTGTTTATATTTTTTTTCGTCTTCGATAACCAATCACATCTTTACATGCACATATCATTAACATGGTTTTTACCATTCTCACCACGATTAAACATAGTTAACATCAAGGTTTGTTTTTGATTTAAATCAAAGTTTAATCCTTGGAAAAAGGTGCTGAAAAGCGCTAAATTGTTCCCGATCAAAATGGCCGAAAAGTGGTAATTTTGCTATAAATTGATCACCGTCGAAAAACGTAAATGTGATTCAATAAAAACCTGTTTATTGTAAGGGTTTTGCAGCGTATTATATTTGCGGTATCAATTTGAGTTTTTTATTAACGTATTTGTAACCTCACGTCATCGTTTTTATCCTCCTTCAGGGTAATAACGACGACAAGGATGCGAATAATTTGTATTGGGGCATGCGTGTGGATCTCTTTCTGACGGGGTTCACTCTCGGAGTCTTCATGCGATGAGCAAGGAGTCATGATGTTAGATATAGTCGAACTGTCGCGCTTACAGTTTGCCTTGACCGCGATGTACCACTTCCTGTTTGTGCCACTGACGCTCGGTATGGCGTTCCTGCTGGCCATCATGGAAACGGTATACGTTCTCTCCGGCAAACAGATTTATAAAGATATGACCAAGTTCTGGGGCAAGTTGTTTGGTATCAACTTCGCACTGGGCGTGGCAACCGGTCTGACCATGGAGTTCCAGTTCGGGACTAACTGGTCTTACTATTCCCACTATGTAGGGGATATCTTCGGTGCGCCGCTGGCCATTGAAGGTCTGATGGCATTCTTCCTTGAATCCACCTTTGTAGGTCTGTTCTTCTTCGGTTGGGACCGTCTGGGTAAAGTCCAGCATATGGCGGTGACCTGGCTGGTGGCATTAGGTTCGAACCTGTCCGCGCTGTGGATCCTGGTCGCGAACGGCTGGATGCAGAACCCTATCGCGTCTGATTTCAACTTCGAAACCATGCGTATGGAGATGGTCAGCTTTGCCGAGCTGGTCCTGAACCCGGTTGCTCAGGTTAAATTCGTTCACACCGTCGCTTCTGGCTATGTGTGCGGCGCGATGTTTGTACTGGGTATCAGTTCTTACTACATGCTGCGCGGTCGTGACTTCGCGTTTGCTAAACGCTCCTTTGCTATCGCTGCAAGCTTCGGTATGGCTGCGATTCTCTCTGTTATTGTTCTGGGTGATGAATCCGGTTACGAAATGGGCGACGTGCAGAAAACCAAACTGGCCGCTATCGAAGCCGAATGGGAAACCCAGCCGGCACCTGCTGCCTTTACGCTGTTCGGTATTCCCGATCAGGACGCGCAGGAAAACCGCTTCGCTATTCAAATCCCTTATGCGCTGGGTATCATCGCCACCCGTTCTGTTGATAAGCAGGTGACGGGTCTGAAAGAGCTGATGGTGCAGCACGAAGAGCGTATCCGTAACGGTATGAAAGCCTACTCGCTGCTGGAACAGCTGCGTGCCGGTTCTACCGACCAGGCCGTTCGCGATCAGTTTAACGACGTGAAGAAAGATCTGGGTTACGGTCTGCTGCTGAAGCGTTATACCCCGAACGTTTCTGATGCGACGGAAGCGCAGATCCAGATGGCAACCAAAGACTCAATTCCACGCGTTGCGCCACTGTACTTCGCATTCCGTATCATGGTGGGCTGCGGCATCATCATGCTGCTGATCATTGCGGCGTCCTTCTGGTCCGTGATTCGCAACCGCATCGGCGAGAAAAAATGGCTGCTGCGCACCGCGCTGTACGGTATTCCACTGCCGTGGATCGCGATTGAGTCCGGCTGGTTTGTGGCGGAATATGGCCGTCAGCCATGGGCGATCGGTGAGGTGCTGCCAACGGCGGTAGCGAACTCGTCCCTGACCGCAGGCGACCTGATCTTCTCCATGCTGCTGATTTGTGGTCTGTACACCCTGTTCCTGGTGGCTGAACTGTTCCTGATGTTCAAGTTCGCGCGCCTTGGCCCAAGCAGCCTGAAAACCGGTCGCTATCACTACGAGCAGTCCACTGCGACTACTCAGCCGGCACGCTAAGACAGGAGTCATCAAATGATCGATTATGAAGTATTGCGTTTTATCTGGTGGCTGCTGGTTGGCGTTCTGCTGATCGGTTTCGCCGTCACGGATGGTTTCGACATGGGGGTGGGGATGCTCACCCGTTTCCTCGGTCGTAATGACACCGAGCGTCGAATCATGATCAACTCCATCGCCCCGCACTGGGACGGTAACCAGGTGTGGCTGATCACCGCAGGCGGCGCGCTGTTCGCTGCCTGGCCGATGGTCTACGCGGCTGCGTTCTCCGGTTTCTATGTGGCGATGATTCTGGTGCTGGCCTCTTTATTCTTCCGTCCGGTCGGTTTCGACTACCGTTCGAAGATTGAAGATACCCGCTGGCGCAACATGTGGGACTGGGGCATCTTCATCGGTAGCTTCGTTCCACCGCTGGTGATCGGCGTGGCGTTCGGTAACCTGCTGCAGGGCGTACCGTTCCACCTGGACGAGTACATGCGTCTTTACTACACCGGTAACTTCTTCCAGCTGCTGAATCCGTTTGGTCTGCTGGCCGGTGTCGTCAGCGTGGCGATGATCATCACTCAGGGCGCAACCTACCTGCAGATGCGTACCGTGGGCGAGCTGCATCTGCGCTCCCGCGCGACGGCTCAGGTTGCTGCGCTGGTTACGCTGGTCTGCTTCGCGCTGGCCGGTGTGTGGGTGGTGTACGGCATTGATGGCTACGTGGTGACGTCTGCGATTAACCACACCGCACCGTCTAACCCGCTGACCAAAGAAGTGGCGCGTCAGGCGGGAGCATGGCTGGTGAACTTCAACACTACCCCTGTGCTGTGGGCGATCCCGGCGCTGGGCGTGCTGCTGCCGCTGCTGACCATGTTGACGTCTCGTCTGGAAAAAGGCGCGCTGGCGTTCGTGTTCTCTTCACTGACTCTGGCATGCATCATCCTGACGGCGGGTATTGCGATGTTCCCATTCGTCATGCCATCCAGCACCATGCTGAATGCTAGCCTGACCATGTGGGATGCAACGTCCAGCCATATGACGCTGAACCTGATGACGTATGTTGCTTGCGTGTTCGTTCCGATTGTTCTGGCCTACACCATCTGGTGTTACTGGAAAATGTTCGGCCGCATCACGAAAGAACATATCGAAAGCAACACCCACTCTATGTATTAAGTAAGGAGCTGAATATGTGGTATTTCGCATGGATTTTAGGGACGCTTCTTGCCTGTGCATTTGGTGTCATCACTGCCCTGGCGCTTGAGCACGTTGAAGCGACCAAAGCGGGTGAAGAAAAACACTGATGAATATTATCGCGAAACTTTACGCGGTAATGGATAAGCGCCCGTTACGGGCGCTTTCTTTAGTGATGGCATTACTGCTGGCAGGCTGTATCTTCTGGGACCCTTCGCGCTTTGCAGCGAAAACCAGCGAGCTTGAAATCTGGCACGGCTTCCTCATCATGTGGGCGGTGTGCGCAGGTGTGATCCACGGCGTAGGCTTTCGTCCGAAAGCCGTTTACTGGCAGGGAATTTTTTGCCCGCCGATCGCCGATCTGGTGCTACTCGCCGGTTTGATTTTCTTCTTCTTCTGAATAAGAAATGTCCGTTAACGTTATGGGCTTACCCGAGCCCATAAAAATTTACTCTCCGTTTACTTTCCCCCATTCCAAACCATCTTTCCCGCGCGTATAGTAGCGAAGTTTAAAAGCTCTAACTTTTGTTGCATTACTGGGATGTAAAGTGAATACAACGCTGTTTCGATGGCCGGTTCGTGTCTATTACGAAGATACCGATGCCGGTGGTGTGGTTTACCACGCCAGCTACGTTGCTTTTTATGAACGGGCACGCACAGAGATGCTGCGCCATCATCACTTTAGTCAACAGGTGCTGTTGGCTGAGCGAGTTGCCTTCGTGGTACGCAAGATGACGCTTGAGTATTTTGCGCCTGCCAGACTCGACGATATGCTCGAAGTCCAAACTGAAATTACATCAATGCGCGGGACCTCACTGGTTTTCACGCAGCGGATAGTCAACGCAGAGAATACCGTACTGAACTCAGCTGAAGTGCTGATTGTTTGTGTTGATCCAACCATAATGAAGCCTCGTGCGCTTCCTAAGTCTATTGTCGCGGAGTTTAAGCAGTGACTGACATGAATATCCTTGATTTGTTCCTGAAGGCAAGCCTTCTGGTTAAACTTATCATGTTGATTTTGATTGGTTTTTCAATCGCATCCTGGGCCATCATCATCCAGAGAACGCGTATCCTCAATGCCGCTGGCCGTGAGGCTGAAGCGTTTGAAGATAAGTTCTGGTCGGGCATTGAGCTTTCTCGTCTGTACCAGGAGAGCCAGGGACGTCGTGAAAACCTGACCGGCTCCGAGCAAATTTTCTATAGCGGCTTCAAAGAGTTCGCCCGTCTGCATCGTGCAAACAATCATGCGCCGGAAGCGGTGGTGGAAGGTGCCTCGCGTGCGATGCGCATTTCGATGAACCGCGAGCTGGAAAACCTTGAAACGCATATTCCGTTCCTCGGTACTGTCGGTTCCATCAGCCCGTATATCGGCCTGTTTGGTACCGTGTGGGGGATCATGCACGCCTTTATCGCGCTGGGCGCGGTGAAGCAGGCCACGTTGCAGATGGTTGCACCGGGTATCGCTGAAGCACTGATTGCGACCGCTATCGGTCTGTTTGCGGCAATTCCTGCGGTTATGGCTTACAACCGTCTGAACCAGCGCGTGAACAAACTGGAACTGAACTACGACAATTTTATGGAAGAGTTCACTGCGATTCTGCACCGTCAGGCGTTTACCAGCACCGAGAGCAACAAGGGGTAAACCATGGCCAGATCGCGTGGACGAGGTCGTCGCGAGCTCAAGTCCGAAATCAATATCGTTCCACTGCTGGACGTCCTGCTGGTACTGCTGCTGATCTTCATGGCAACAGCGCCAATCATTACCCAGAGCGTGGAAGTGGATCTGCCGGATGCGACAGAATCACAGGCGGTGAGCACCAATGACGATCCTCCGGTTATCATTGAGGTTTCCGGCGTAGGGCAATACAGCGTCGTGGTAGAAAAAGATCGTATGGATCAGCTGCCACCTGAGCAGGTTATTGCCGAAGCGCAGCGTCGCCTGGAGTCAAATCCGAAAACGGTCTTCTTAATCGGTGGCGCGAAAGACGTACCCTACGATGAAATTATTAAAGCGCTGAACTTGCTACATAGTGCGGGTGTTAAGTCAGTTGGCTTAATGACCCAACCTATTTGATCATCCGCGTAGTTTTTGGGAACCGATAGTGTCAAAGGCAACCGAACAGAACGACAAGCTTAAGCGAGCGATAATCGTCTCCGCAGTGCTGCACGTTATTCTTTTTGCAGCGCTGATCTGGAGTTCGTTCGACGAGCATATTGATGCATCAGCCGGCGGCGGTGGAGGGTCTTCCATTGACGCCGTGATGGTGGATCCCGGTGCGGTAGTACAGAACTATAATCGCCAACAACAACAGAAGGCGAGTGCAAAACGGGCTGAAGAGCAGCGTGAAAAACAGGCGCAACAGCAAGCGGAAGAACTGCGTGAAAAGCAGGCCGCAGAGCAGGAGCGTCTTAAGCAGCTTGAGAAAGAACGTTTGCAGGCGCAGGAAGCCGCGAAAGCGCAGGCAGAACAGCAGAAACAAGCCGAAGAGGCCGCGAAAAAAGCACAGGAACAGCAAAAGCAGGCGGAAGAGGCGGCAGCAAAAGCCGCAGCGGACGCGAAAGCACAGGCTGATGCCCAGGCGAAATTAGCGGCAGAAGCGGCGAAGAAAGCGGCTGCTGACGCCCAGAAGAAAGCGGAAGCCGAAGCGGCGAAGAAAGCGGCCGCTGATGCTCAGAAGAAAGCCGAAGCGGAAGCCGCGAAGAAAGCCGCAGCTGATGCTCAGAAGAAAGCAGAAGCGGAAGCCGCGAAGAAGGCGGCTCAGGAAGCAGAGAAGAAAGCTGCTGCCGAGGCCGCGAAGAAAGCGGCTGCTGCAGAGAAAGCAGCAGCAGAAAAAGCCGCAGCAGAAAAAGCGGCAGCCGCCGAAAAAGCCGCTGCTGACAAAAAAGCTGCAGCTGAGAAGGCCGCTGCCGATAAGAAAGCAGCAGCTGAAAAAGCGGCTGCTAAAAAGGCTGCCGCCGCTGAAAAAGCCGCTGCTGCCGCAGGGGTTGACGATCTGCTGGGCGATTTGAGCTCCGGTAAGAATGCGCCGAAAACGGGCGGTGGGGCGAAAGGAAACAACGCAGCGCCGACCGGAAGTGGTAACACTAAGAGTAACGGTGCGACAGGGGCTGAAATCAACGGTTATGCCGCGCAGATTAAATCCGCTATTGAAAGCCGATTCTATGATGCGTCTTCCTATACCGGTAAAACGTGTACGTTGCGTATAAAACTGGCTCCGGACGGCATGCTGCTGGATATTAAGTCTGAAGGTGGCGACCCGGCTTTATGTACTGCGGCCCTGGCTGCAGCGCGTCAGGCGAAGATGCCTAAACCGCCTTCGCAGGCAGTCTACGAAGTCTTCAAAAATGCGCCGCTGGACTTCAAACCTTAAGTTACATTTTCCCCGTGCAAACGGGGAAAAATAGACCAGGTTTAGTCACAGGGTTCGGGTAGTTTTGTCTATTTGAGTTTGTTAACATTCTGCTAAATTATCGTGGGTAAGGTTACCCGGATAAGGGAGATATGATGAAGCAGGCATTACGTGTAGCATTTAGTTTTTTAATGCTGTGGGCAGCAGTACTGCACGCAGAAGTACGTATCGAGATCACCCAGGGGGTGGACTCGGCACGCCCAATCGGTGTTGTTCCGTTCCAGTGGGCCGGTCCTGGCGCTGCACCTGAAGATGCCGGTGGCATCGTGGCGGCTGACCTGCGTAACAGCGGTAAATTCAACCCGTTAGATCGTTCTCGTCTGCCTCAGCAGCCGGGTAGCGCGCAGGAAGTTCAGCCTGCAGCATGGTCTGCACTGGGTATTGATGCCGTGGTTGTGGGTCAGGTTACCCCTAATCCGGACGGTTCTTACAACGTGGCCTGGCAGCTGGTGGATACCGGCGGTGCACCAGGTACCGTTCTGGCCCAGAACTCTTACAAGGTCACTAAGCAGTACCTGCGCTACGCGGCACACGCTGCCAGCGATGCGGTATTTGAAAAACTGACCGGCATTAAAGGCGCGTTCCGTACCCGTATCGCGTACGTGGTCCAGACCAACGGTGGTCAGTTCCCGTATGAGCTGCGCGTATCTGATTACGATGGCTACAACCAGTTCCTGGTGAAACGCTCTTCGCAGCCACTGATGTCTCCAGCCTGGTCTCCGGACGGTTCTAAGCTGGCGTATGTCACCTTCGAAAGCGGCCGTTCTGCGCTGGTTATCCAGACGCTGGCAAACGGTGCGGTTCGTCAGGTGGCGTCTTTCCCACGTCACAACGGTGCGCCTTCGTTCTCTCCAGACGGCTCTAAACTGGCGTTTGCGCTGTCAAAAACCGGTAGCCTGAACCTGTACGTGATGGACATTGGCTCTGGCCAGATCCGTCAGGTGACCGACGGTCGCAGCAACAACACCGAACCTTCATGGTTCCCGGACAGTCAAAACCTGGCGTTTACCTCTGACCAGGCCGGCCGTCCACAAATCTACAAAGTCAATATTAACGGCGGTGCTCCGCAGCGTATTACCTGGGAAGGTTCTCAGAACCAGAACTCAGACGTGAGCAGCGACGGTAAATTTATGGTAATGGTCAGCTCCAACGGCGGGCAGCAGCACATTGCCAAACAAGATCTGGTAGCGGGTGGCGTGCAAGTTCTGTCGTCAACGTTCCTGGATGAAACGCCAAGTCTGGCACCTAACGGCACTATGGTAATCTACAGCTCTTCTCAGGGGATGGGATCTGTGCTGAATCTGGTTTCTACAGATGGGCGTTTCAAAGCGCGTATTCCGGCAACTGATGGACAGGTAAAATCACCTGCCTGGTCGCCGTATCTGTAAATAATAATTAATTGATTACTAAAGGAATCATAGAAATGCAACTGAACAAAGTGCTGAAGGGGCTGATGATCGCTCTGCCTGTAATGGCAATCGCAGCGTGTTCTTCTAACAAGAACGCCAGCAATGACCAGAGCGGCGAAGGCATGATGGGTGCCGGCACCGGTATGGACGCGAACGGCAATGGCAACATGTCTTCTGAAGAGCAGGCGCGTCTTCAGATGCAGCAGCTGCAGCAGAACAACATCGTTTACTTCGATCTGGATAAATACGACATCCGTTCTGACTTCGCTGCGATGCTGGATGCGCACGCTAACTTCCTGCGTAGCAACCCATCTTACAAAGTCACCGTAGAAGGTCACGCGGACGAACGTGGTACTCCAGAGTACAACATCTCCCTGGGTGAACGTCGTGCTAACGCTGTTAAAATGTACCTGCAGGGTAAAGGCGTTTCTGCTGACCAGATCTCCATCGTTTCTTACGGTAAAGAAAAACCTGCAGTACTGGGTCACGACGAAGCGGCTTACTCCAAAAACCGTCGTGCCGTACTGGTTTACTAAGAGAATTGCATGAGCAGTAACTTCAGACATCATCTGTTGAGTCTGTCGTTACTGGTTGGAATAGCGGCCCCCTGGGCCGCTTTTGCTCAGGCACCAATCAGTAGTGTCGGCTCAGGCTCGGTAGAAGACCGGGTCACTCAACTCGAGCGTATTTCTAACGCTCACAGCCAGCTTTTAACCCAACTCCAGCAACAACTTTCCGATAACCAGAATGATATTGACTCTCTCCGCGGCCAGATTCAAGAAAGCCAGTATCAGCTTAATCAGGTTGTGGAACGTCAGAAGCAAATCTTGTTGCAGATAGATAGCCTGAGCAGCGGTGGTGGTGCAGCAGCGCAGCCAGCCGCAGGCGATCAGAGCGGTGCGGCGACGTCTACGCCAGCGCCATCTGCTGATACGTCTGCCTCAACAGGCGCGCCTGTACAGAGCGGTGACGCGAATACGGATTACAATGCGGCCATTGCCCTGGTGCAGGATCAATCTCGTCAGGATGACGCGATTGCTGCGTTTCAGAGCTTTGTTAAGAAATACCCTGATTCCACTTATCAGCCAAATGCCAATTACTGGCTCGGTCAGTTGAATTACAACAAGGGTAAAAAGGACGATGCGGCGTTTTATTTTGCCTCGGTGGTGAAAAATCACCCAAAATCGCCGAAAGCGCCAGATGCGATGTATAAGGTTGGCGTGATCATGCAGGACAAAGGCGACACGGCGAAAGCCAAAGCGGTTTATCAGCAGGTGGTCGCAAAATTCCCGGGTACCGAAGGTGCTAAGCAGGCGCAAAAACGTCTGAATTCGATGGGATGATTATCGCATGACCAGAAATAGCGTTATTTCTGGTCGTGCAGCATGATTACTAAGCAGTTAAGTGATCTTCATCGAAATTTTTGTTGCGCAGAATTCTTAAATCAGTAATATATGCCGCCGTTGCCACGGGATATCAAACAACGTGAAAGCAGCATAAAAGTGGGTCGTTAGCTCAGTTGGTAGAGCAGTTGACTTTTAATCAATTGGTCGCAGGTTCGAATCCTGCACGACCCACCACTTAACGCAGTTCCGGCAGTACAGAGTGGGTGATTAGCTCAGTTGGTAGAGCATCTCCTTTACACGGAGGGGGTCGGCGGTTCGAGCCCGTCATCACCCACCACTCGGGTCGTTAGCTCAGTTGGTAGAGCAGTTGACTTTTAATCAATTGGTCGCAGGTTCGAATCCTGCACGACCCACCACTTCGAAGAAAAAAATCCCGCAAGGGGTCGTTAGCTCAGTTGGTAGAGCAGTTGACTTTTAATCAATTGGTCGCAGGTTCGAATCCTGCACGACCCACCAGTGTAGAAAGGCGCCCTAAAGGCGCCTTTTTGCTATCTGCGGTACAACAAATGCTCCGCCCATCTATTCCCGGTGACTTTTCACGCCAGATTCGCTATCTTGTTTAGTATACAAAACACAATTGCCACGCGTTTTGCTATGTCAGGCAAATGAAAGGCAATATTGTTAAGCCCGTAAAACGAGAAGCCATAATGAGTGTGATGTTTGATCCTGAAGCCGCAATCTATCCGTTTCCGCCTAAGCCTGTCCCGCTGAGCCAGGACGAAAAGCAGTTCTACCGCGAGAAGATTAAACGTCTTCTTAAAGAGCGCGACGCGGTGATGGTGGCCCATTACTACACCGACCCGGAAATTCAGCAGCTGGCGGAAGAGACCGGCGGCTGCATTTCTGACTCACTGGAGATGGCGCGCTTCGGTGCACGACATCCCGCTTCCACGCTGCTGGTGGCCGGCGTGCGTTTTATGGGCGAAACGGCAAAGATCCTGAGCCCGGAAAAAACCATTCTGATGCCCACGCTTAACGCGGAGTGTTCCCTGGATCTCGGCTGTCCGATTGACGAATTCACGGCCTTCTGTGATGCCCACCCTGACCGGACCGTGGTGGTTTACGCGAACACCTCGGCAGCAGTGAAAGCGCGGGCAGACTGGGTGGTCACGTCAAGCATCGCCGTTGAGCTGATTGAACATCTGGACAGCCTGGGTGAGAAGATTATCTGGGGGCCTGATCGCCATCTCGGCAACTATGTTCAGAAGCAGACGGGGGCTGACGTACTCTGCTGGCAGGGCGCCTGTATCGTTCATGATGAGTTCAAGACGCAGGCGCTGGCGCGCATGAAGGCGCTTTATCCTGACGCCGCCATTCTTGTGCACCCTGAATCTCCGCAGTCGATTGTCGGCATGGCGGATGCGGTGGGTTCAACCAGCCAGCTTATTAACGCGGCCAGAACGTTGCCTCACAAGCAGCTCATCGTGGCGACCGATCGCGGTATCTTCTACAAGATGCAGCAGGCCGTGCCGGAGAAAGAGCTTCTCGAAGCGCCTACGGCAGGCGAGGGGGCAACGTGCCGCAGCTGTGCGCATTGCCCGTGGATGGCGATGAACGGCCTGAAAGCGATTGCCGAAGGGTTAGAAACCGGTGGTGCGGCGCATGAAATCCACGTGGATGCTGCCCTGCGTGAAGGCGCGTTAATTCCGCTTAACCGCATGCTGGATTTTGCGGCTACACTACGTACTTAATTCACTACGCCCCGGGGAAAAGATGGATTTTTTTAGCACACAGAACATTCTGGTTCATATACCGATTGGTGCAGGTGGCTATGACCTGTCATGGATTGAGGCCGTTGGTACGCTGGCGGGATTATTGTGTATCTGGCTGGCAAGCCTTGAGAAGATCAGCAATTATGCGTTCGGGCTGATTAACGTCACGCTGTTTGCGATTATCTTCTTCCAGATCCAGCTGTACGCCAGCCTGATTTTGCAGCTGTTCTTCTTCGCCGCCAATATTTACGGCTGGTATGCGTGGTCGCGTCAGAACAGCCAGCAGGAGGCAGAGCTGCAGATTAGCTGGCTGCCCTTGCCGAAAGCCATCGCCTGGTTTGTCGCCTGCGTGGTGGCCATTGGCTTAATGACCGTCTTCATCAATCCGGTATTTGCGTTCCTGACCCGCATTGCCGTTTCGGTCATGTCCGGCATCGGCCTGAACGTGACGATGCCAGAACTCCAGCCGGATGCTTTCCCGTTCTGGGATTCCTGCATGATGGTGCTGTCGATTGCGGCGATGATTCTGATGACCCGTAAATACGTTGAGAACTGGCTGCTGTGGGTCATCATCAACGTTATCAGCGTGGCGATCTTCGCCCTGCAGGGCGTCTATGCCATGTCGCTGGAATATCTGTTGCTGACCTTCATCGCGCTGAACGGTAGCCGGATGTGGATTAACAGCGCGCGTGAGCGAGGCTCTCGCGCGCTTTCCAGCTAGTGGTCATGATGATGTGAATGACCGGACTGCGCCTCGTTAAGGTGGCAGTCCGGTCCGCTACAGGGCTGATACTCCATCTGAACGGTGGCATGGCTAATGTCGTAGTGATGTTCCAGGAAGTGCTGGATGCGATCGAGCAGCGCATCGTGGTCGTGAGGCGGGATCACCTGGACATGAAGCGTCATGACCGGTTTCTCCCCCACCAGCCAGACGTGCACGTGGTGGACATTACGGACTTCCGGAACAGTACGGCGCAGGTTGCGCTTAAGCTCGTCGATGTCCATGGATGCCGGAGCCCCTTCAAGCAGTTCATTCACGCTCTCCTTCAGCAGCCGCCAGGCGCTGCGCAAGACCAGACACGACACCAGCACGGACAGAATCGGATCGACAGGCGTCCAGCCGGTATAGAGGATCACCAGCGCGGCGACAATCGCCCCGACTGAACCGAGCAAGTCCCCCAGCACATGCAGAGCCGCCGCGCGCACGTTGAGGTTCTTTTCCTCGCTGCCGCGGTGCAAAATCCAGAAGGCCAGGATATTCGCCACCAGCCCTGCCACGGCAATCACCATCATTGTCGCCCCGGCAATCGGCTGAGGATGTCTGAAGCGCTGAATGGCCTCCCAGACGATAAGAATGGTAATGACCACCAGGGCAATCGCGTTAACAAAGGCGGCAAGGGTCGTCAGCCTCAGCCAGCCGAAGGTATGGCGTGTATTGGGGGGACGACGGGCAAACTGTACGGCCAGAAGGGCGAAAAGTAGCGCCGCTGCATCGGTAAGCATATGCCCGGCGTCAGCCAGTAGCGCCAGAGAGCCGGAGACCAGACCGCCGATGACCTCAATAATCATGAAGGTTGCGGTGACGCCGAAGGCCAGCAGCAATCGTTTAGCGTTGTCGTCGCCGGCGGCGTGGGAATGTGTGTGTGCCATGTTATCTTTCCTGATTCGTTATCGTTTTTAGTGTAGCGTTTTTAATAGGTTACTCAAAAAGAAAGGAGAGCCTTAGCTCTCCTTTTATCATTAATTTCACAGCCGGTTACTGAGTCGTACCATCTGTTTTGGTATTGGCATCATCCCCCACTTTGTCATTCGGGTCGGGACATTTGCCATCTTTACACATGGAGTTCTTATGAACTTCATCTTTGCTCATGCTGTCATGATTCATGGTGCCGGAGTCGGTACCGTTGGGGTGCAGCATGGTGCCGCCGGTGTTGGTGTTTCCATTATTGATCTGACTATTATCGACATTGTTCGGGGCGACGTTCTGTTTGGCATCAGGGGCGACCTGGCCTGCTGACGCAGCCGCGTTTGCATCACCGTTACCCGATGAGCCCGTTTCGGCCGCAAGAACGCTACCGCTGGCCAGGGTGAGGGTGGCGGTCAGGAAGAGGGTTGCCAGTTTTGTCATTTTCATCATGGTGCTCCTGTTCTTGTCGTTACGCTGGATAACATTTTCCAACAGTGCATCTTTTTCAGAGGCGAAAGATTCCGCCATACGGACTTACGTCAGTCGGGAATCGCGTTTAAGCGTGTAAAAATGGTTGTTACAGTTAAAAAGCTTAGGTTAGATCTCGTTTTTCGCTATTTTGTGGCGATTTTTAGGCGAATTCCAGGAATTATCTGCGTGAAGTGTAAAACCGTGTTTACACTTCCTAAGCGACAAGATAGATTGAAAGGATTGCTTTCATTACTAAAGATATGGCAGAGCTGGAACGAAGATGAATTATCAGAATGACGATTTACGTATTAAAGAGATCAATGAGTTATTACCTCCTGTAGCACTCCTTGAGAAATTCCCCGCCACTGAAAATGCCGCAAACACGGTTTCTCATGCTCGTAAAGCGATCCATAAGATCCTGAAAGGTAATGACGATCGTCTTCTGGTGGTGATTGGCCCATGCTCTATCCACGATCCTGCTGCCGCGAAAGAATACGCAGCCCGTCTGCTCACCCTGCGTGAAGAGCTGAAGGATGAGCTGGAAATCGTGATGCGCGTCTATTTTGAAAAACCGCGCACCACCGTTGGCTGGAAAGGGCTGATTAACGATCCGCACATGGATAACAGCTTCCAAATCAACGACGGCCTGCGCATTGCGCGCAAGCTGCTGCTGGAGATTAACGACAGCGGGCTGCCTGCGGCCGGTGAATTCCTGGACATGATTACGCCCCAGTATCTGGCAGACCTGATGAGCTGGGGGGCAATTGGTGCCCGCACTACTGAATCTCAGGTTCACCGCGAGCTGGCGTCCGGTCTCTCTTGTCCGGTGGGCTTCAAAAACGGCACTGACGGCACCATTAAGGTGGCTATCGACGCCATCAACGCAGCGGGCGCACCGCACTGCTTCCTGTCCGTGACCAAATGGGGCCACTCCGCCATCGTTAACACCAGCGGTAACGGTGACTGCCATATCATTCTGCGCGGCGGCAAAGAGCCGAACTACAGCGCAAAGCATGTGGCCGAAGTCAAAGTCGGGCTGGAAAAAGCCGGGCTGCCACCGCAGGTGATGATCGATTTCAGCCACGCCAACTCAAGCAAGCAGTTTAAAAAGCAGATGGAAGTGGGCGCAGATGTCTGTCAGCAGATTGCCGGCGGTGAGAAGGCGGTAATTGGGGTGATGATCGAAAGTCATCTGGTTGAAGGTAACCAGAACCTGGAAGGCAGCGAGCCGCTGGTGTACGGCAAGAGCGTGACCGATGCCTGCATCGGCTGGGACGATACCGACGCCATCCTGCGCCAGCTGGCGAATGCGGTGAAAGCGCGTCGCGGTTAATTCTGACGGCTCAAATAAAAAAGCGCGGACGGTTCCGCGCTTTTTTTATGGTCAGCGAAAATTACTTCGCTTTACCCTGGTTCGCAACGGCCGCCGCTTTCGCTGCGATTTCGTCCGCGTTACCCAGGTAGTAGTGTTTGATTGGCTTGAAGTTTTCGTCGAACTCATACACCAGCGGTACGCCAGTTGGGATGTTCAGTTCGAGAATTTCGTCTTCACCCATGTTGTCCAGGTATTTCACCAGCGCACGCAGGGAGTTACCGTGAGCGGCGATAATCACGCGCTCGCCGCTTTTCAGACGTGGCAGAATGGTTTCGTTCCAGTAAGGCACAACGCGGTCGATGGTCAGCGCCAGGCTCTCGGTGGTTGGCAGCTCAGCGTCGGTCAGTTTCGCGTAACGCGGGTCGTGGCCCGGGTAGCGCTCGTCATCTTTGGTCAGCTCTGGTGGGGTGACCGCGAAGCCGCGACGCCACTGTTTAACCTGCTCGTCACCGTATTTCTCAGCGGTTTCCGCTTTGTTCAGGCCCTGCAGCGCACCGTAGTGACGCTCGTTCAGTTTCCAGGATTTCTCAACCGGCAGCCAGGCCTGGTCCAGTTCGTCCAGCACGTTCCACAGGGTATGGATGGCACGTTTCAGCACAGAGGTGTAAGCAAAATCAAAGCTGAAGCCTTCTTCCTTCAGCAGTTTACCTGCTGCTTTTGCTTCGCTTACGCCTTTCTCGGACAGATCAACGTCGTACCAACCGGTAAAGCGGTTTTCGTTGTTCCACTGGCTTTCGCCGTGACGCACCAGAACCAGCTTAGTAATAGCCATCTCTTACTCCTCAAGCATTTTTAGAATGATAACAATTCTCATTATATTGCCGTGGCCGTGCCAGCAGCAACGCTTAACCCTAACCATAGCGAAAATAGTCTCTGAGTGTAAGATGCTTGTGAATCCAGGGTTATGATTTTGTCTGCGATCGGCGCTATTTTCAGCAAGGCGCACAGAAAAAAGCCCTCCGGAGGGAGGGCTGAATATTAATGTGGAATAAAATGATATTCCGTCACGCTAGCGTACTCTTCACCCGGGCGCAGCACGCAGTCCGGCTGCGGCCATTCCGGATGATTCGGGCTGTCCGGCAGGAACTCGCTCTCCAGCGCCAGGCCTTGCCAGTCGCTGTACTCTTCGTGTTCGCGCGCCGTCGTGCCGCCGAGATAGTTACCTGAGTAGAACTGCAGGGCTGGAGCGGTGGTATAAACCGTCATCTGCAGCTTCTCATCGGTGGACCAGACCTGTGCGGCAGGTTGTTTCACATCGCCTTTAGCCTGCAGCAGGAACGCGTGGTCGTAGCCTTTCACCTTGCGCTGGTCGTCATCGCTCAGGAAATCCTGGGCGATGGATTTCGCGCTGCGGAAGTCAAAGCTGGTTCCGCTCACGTCTTTGAGGCCCTGGTACGGAATGCCCATCTCATCAACCGGCAGATACGCATCCGCCAGGATCTGAAGCTTGTGGTTCCGCACGTCGCACTGGTTACCGTCCAGATTAAAGTACGCGTGATTGGTCAGGTTGACCGGACACGGCTTGTCGACCGTCGCACGGTATTCGATGGCAATACGGTTGTCGTCCGTCAATGTAAAGCGCGCAGAGGCGATAAGGTTACCCGGGAAGCCCTGATCGCCGTCCTGCGAATCCAGCGAGAACAGCACTTCGCCGTCGTTTTGACGAACAATCTTCCAGCGGCGTTTATCAAACCCGTCCGGGCCGCCGTGCAGCTGGTTCTCACCCTGGCTTGGAAGCAGGGTGTACTGCACGCCGTCGAGTTCAAAACGGCTCTTCGCGATGCGGTTCGCATAGCGCCCTACGGATGCGCCCAGATAGGCAGACTGATTAACATACTGCTCGGGCGATGCGCAGCCGAGCAGGGTTTCGCGCACGCTGCCGTCCGGCATCGGTACGCGTGCTGAAAGAAGGGTTGCACCCCAGTCCATGAGCGTAACCACCATCCCCGCGCGATTGCGCAGGGTTAACAGGCGATACGGCAGACCATCCGGTGCGAGGGTAGGTGTTTCGTTTAGCACTGTCCGGCTCCTTGTGATGCTTTGCAAACATAGAAGGTTTCTTTGATACCTGTTTTTGCTTCGTACTGCTTCGCCACGGCGTCCTGTACAGCAGGGACCAGCTCCTCAGGCACCAGCGCAACGATGCAGCCGCCAAAACCGCCGCCCGTCATGCGCACGCCGCCTTTGTCGCCAATGACCGCTTTGACGATCTCCACCAGGGTGTCGATCTGCGGCACGGTGATTTCAAAATCATCGCGCATGGAGGCGTGAGATTCCGCCATCAGTTCACCCATGCGTTTCAGGTCACCTTTCGCCAGTGCGGACGCGGCTTCAACGGTACGGGCATTTTCCGTCAGCACGTGACGAACGCGTTTGGCGACAATCGGGTCCAGCTCGTGCGCCACTTTGTTAAATTCATTGAGCGTCACGTCGCGCAGGGCGGGCTGCTGGAAGAAGCGGGCGCCGGTTTCGCACTGCTCGCGGCGGGTGTTGTACTCGCTGCCCACCAGCGTGCGCTTAAAGTTGCTGTTGACGATCACGACAGCCGCGCCTTTTGGCAGGGGAACGGCTTTGGTGCCCAGCGAGCGGCAGTCGATCAGCAGCGCGTGCTCTTTTTTGCCCAGCGCGGAGATCAGCTGGTCCATGATGCCGCAGTTGCAGCCCACGAACTGGTTTTCCGCTTCCTGGCCGTTTAGGGCGATTTGTGCGCCATCCAGCGGCAAATGATAGAGCTGCTGGAACACGGTGCCGACGGCGACCTCCAGAGACGCAGAGGAGCTTAAGCCTGCCCCCTGCGGCACGTTGCCGCTGATGACCAAATCGGCGCCGCCGAAGTTTTTATTACGCTTCTGCAGATGCTTCACCACGCCGCGCACGTAGTTAGACCACTGCTGGCTGTCGTGCGTCACAATCGGGGCATCGAGGGAAAACGCGTCCGTCTCATTACCGTAATCCGCCGCAATCACGCGAACCTGGCGGTCGTCGCGCTTCGCGCAGCTGATGACCGTCTGGTAATCGATGGCGCACGGCAGCACAAAGCCGTCGTTGTAGTCAGTGTGTTCACCGATCAGGTTGACGCGCCCAGGTGCCTGAATTACGTGGGTGGCAGGGTAGCCAAATTTCTCAGCAAACAGGGATTGTGTTTTATCTTTCAGACTCATTTTTTAGACTCCTGATTCGCGATAGTGGACGTCGCTAACGGCACGCAGACGTTCAGCCGCCTGTTCCGCCGTCAGATCACGCTGGGTTTCTGCCAGCATTTCGTAGCCCACCATAAATTTACGCACCGTCGCAGAGCGCAGCAGCGGCGGATAGAAATGGGCGTGCAGCTGCCAGTGCTGATTCTCTTCCCCGTTAAACGGTGCGCCGTGCCAGCCCATGGAGTACGGGAAGGAGCACTGGAACAGGTTGTCGTAACGGCTGGTCAGCTTTTTCAGCGCCAGGGCAAGGTCGTCGCGCTGCGCGTCGCTGAGCTCGGTGATGCGCTGCACGTGCGCTTTCGGCAGCAGCAGCGTCTCAAACGGCCAGGCGGCCCAGTAAGGCACGACGGCCAGCCAGTGTTCGGTCTCCACCACGGTACGGCTGCCGTCGGCCAGCTCACGCTGCGCGTAATCCACCAGCATCGATGAGCCGTTTTCCGCGTAATACGCTTTTTGCAGGCGGTCTTCACGCTCGGCTTCGTTAGGCAGGAAGCTGTTCGCCCAGACCTGGCCGTGCGGGTGCGGGTTGGAGCAGCCCATGGCCGCACCTTTATTTTCAAACACCTGCACCCATGGGTAAGTTTGACCCAGCTCGGCAGTTTGCGCCTGCCAGGTGCTGACCACCTCTTTCAGTGCCTCAACGCTCAGCTCCGGTAGCGTTTTGCTGTGATCGGGAGAGAAGCAGATCACGCGGCTGGTACCGCGCGCGCTTTCACAGCGCATCAGCGGATCGTGGCTTTCCGGCGCGTCCGGCGTGTCGGTCATCAGGGCGGCAAAATCGTTGGTGAACACGAAGGTGCCTTTGTAGTCCGGGTTTTTATCCCCGGTGACGCGCGTATTGCCCGGACAGAGGAAGCAGTCCGGGTCGTGCTGCGGCAGCGTCTGTTTTGCAGGCGTCTCCTGCGCCCCCTGCCAGGGGCGCTTGGCGCGATGCGGAGAAACTAAAATCCATTGCCCGCTTAACGGGTTAAAGCGACGATGCGGATGATCGACGGGATTAAATTGCGTCATGACGGATCCTTAGTCCGGATAGCCTTGCGGGTGGCGTGACTGCCAGTGCCAGGTATCCTGTGCCATTTCATCAAGCGTGCGCGTAACACGCCAGTTAAGCTCTTTGTCGGCTTTGGTGGCGTCGGCCCAGTAAGCAGGCAGATCGCCCTCACGACGCGGTGCGAAGTGGTAGTTCACCGGCTTGCCGCAGGCTTTGCTGAAGGCGTTAACCACGTCCAGCACGCTGCTGCCGACGCCGGCGCCGAGGTTGTAAATATGCACGCCCGGTTTGTCCGCCAGCTGCTGCATGGCCGCAACGTGGCCGTCGGCCAGATCCATCACGTGGATATAGTCGCGCACGCCGGTGCCGTCTTCGGTCGGGTAGTCATTGCCAAAAATCGCCAGCGACTCGCGGCGGCCTACGGCAACCTGCGCGATATACGGCATCAGGTTGTTCGGAATGCCCTGCGGATCTTCCCCCATATCGCCAGACGGATGCGCACCGACCGGGTTGAAGTAGCGCAGCAGCGCGATGCTCCACTCCGGCTGGGCTTTTTGCAGGTCGGTCAGGATCTGCTCCACCATCAGCTTGCTTTTGCCGTACGGGCTCTGCGGCGTCCCGGTAGGGAAGCTTTCAACGTAAGGGATTTTAGGCTGATCGCCGTAGACGGTGGCGGAAGAGCTAAAGATGAAGTTTTTGACGTTGGCCGCACGCATGGCGGAGATGAGACGCAGGGTGCCGTTGACGTTGTTGTCGTAATACTCAAGCGGCTTAGCAACGGATTCACCGACCGCTTTCAGACCCGCGAAGTGGATCACCGCTTCAATGGCGTGGTCGTGAAGGATCTCGGTCATCAGCGCTTCGTTACGGATGTCGCCTTCCACGAACGTCGGGTGTTTACCGCCAAGACGTTCAATCACAGGCAGCACGCTGCGCTTACTGTTGCACAGGTTGTCGAGAATGATGACGTCATGGCCGTTTTGCAGCAGCTGCACGCAGGTATGACTACCGATGTAACCGCTACCACCTGTTACCAGAACTCGCATATTTCGCTCCATTGGGCTTATGGTATGTAATAACCATAGCATAACAGAGACGCGAAAAGTGTGACATGGGATAAAATAGTGGAATCGTTTACACTGTTTTTAAAATCCGATTTTCAGCTACCGTGAGGCATTGTAGATCAACGGGATAGCAATGTATTAGTGCAGGTTATCTGAAAAACGGAGGGCGGTGCCCTCCGGGGATTAATCGATTTTGCTTTGCCGATAGTAATAGTGCTCACCGTCCGGAACAAACTCCAGGCGATGGGTGATGCAGGAGGGGGCATCTTCGGCATGATGTGAAACGAACAGCAGCTGCGTTTCACCTTCGCTAATCAGCACGTCCACAAAGCGGCGGATAAGCTGGCGGTTCAACGGGTCGAGTCCCTGCAGCGGTTCGTCGAGGATCAGCAGCGTAGGGTGTTTCACCAGCGCGCGAACGATCAGCGCCAGACGCTGCTGCCCCCACGAAAGACTATGAAACGGCGCGTCAGCAACCCGGTTGTCCATGCCCAGAATGTCCAGCCACTGCTGGGCCAGCTTGTGCTGTTTGTCCGATACCGCCTGATAAATGCCGATGGAGTCAAAATACCCGGAGAGGATCACGTTGCGTACCGTGGTACTGACCCGGTAATCCAGATGCAGGCTGCTGCTGACGTAGCCGATATGTTTTTTGATATCCCAGATGGTTTCGCCGCTGCCGCGACGCCGACCGAACAGCGTGAGGTCGTTGCTGTAGCCCTGCGGATGATCGCCGGTGATCAGGCTCAGCAGCGTGGATTTTCCCGCGCCGTTGGGGCCGACAATCTGCCAGTGCTCGCCTGGATTGACCGTCCAGCTGAGGTGATTAAGGATCGGGCGATCGTCATAAGAGACCACCCCATCGCGCAGCACGATGCGCGGCTGGTGGGGATCAAGCGCGTGGCGCGCCGACGGGGCGTCGGGTTCCGGAAGGGTAATACCGTCGAGCTGTTCGCTGTGCGCGAGCTGGGCAATCAGCGCCTGCTTAAGCAGCGCGTTTTTTTCGCCGGTCTCGGTCAGGTTACAGTCGGCCAGGACGCCCGCGTGCTGAATAAAGTCCGGAATTTCATCAAAACGGTTAAGCACCAGCACGAGGGTATATCCCTGCTGATTAAGCGACGCCAGCAGAGACGCCAGCTGCGCCCGGGACTGCACGTCAAGACCGTCGAACGGTTCGTCCAGAATAAGCAGTTCAGGTTCGCTCATCAGCGCCTGACAAAGCAGCGTTTTTCGCGTCTCGCCGGTCGAAAGGTATTTAAAGCGCCGGTTCAGCAGAGGGGTGATACCGAACTGTTCTGCCAGGCGCTGGCAGCGGGCGGGATCCTTCACTTCATCCTGAATAATTTCCGCCGTCGTACGGCCGGTATCGTCTTCGCCAGGGCTGAGCAAATCGGTGTTGTTGCGCTGCCACTCGTCGCTGACCAGCTTTTGCAGTTGTTCAAACGACAGGCGCGTCAGGCGCGTAAAGTCGCTCTGGTATTCGCCCTTGAGGAGGTTGAGCTCTCCGGCCAGCGCGCGGGCCAGCGCGGATTTACCGCTGCCGTTTGTGCCGACAAACGCCCAGCTTTCACCCGCGCGTAGCGTCAAATCAGCAATTGTCAGCGTTCGGGTATCGCTAAGACGAAACGTGCCTTGCGAAATATGCAATGATGACATGGTTTATCCCTGTTTTTGCAGCACCAGATATCAGGGATACGCACTGTCGGTACGATTGTCAATGTGCTCAGCACAAAGTGGCGATAATCACCCGGTCCGCGTTGAAATACGCGGTGACGGCAGCACCTTCTTCTACGTTGTCCGACTCGCTGAGCGGTACGGTCGCGCAAAGCGGCTGCCCATCTGCCAGGGTCATCAGCACTTCGCACTGCGTCTGGCCGCGTTCGATATGGCTGATGGTGCCCTGCAGCTGGTTATCTGCTGTCTTTGCCGCGTCGGGATCGCGTGTAATACTGACCCACGGCGCCTTCAGGAGCACCAGCACCTCTTTCCCTTCATCCAGTTCAAGACGTTCCGCGCTTTGCGCCGTTATGGCGGCCTTCAGACGGGTGGTGCCATCGGCAAGCAGGATCTCAATATGCTGCTGTATCTGCAGATTGTCGCGCGCCGTCACCGTACCAAACCACTGGTTGCGGGCGCTGGTTTGTAGCGAGAAGCGGGAAATGGCGGCCAGCAGACTGTCCAGCGGAACGTGATCGTCATCGCTTAACACATCGAACGCCTTTTGCTGAATCTGGGCCAGCAGATCGTAAAGCTGAATAAGACGCTGGCCATAACGCGTCACGATTGCACCGCCGCCGCCTTTGCCGCCCGTGGCTCTGTCCACCAGCGGCTGTTCGCTCAGGGTGTTCATGTCGTTGATGGCGTCCCAGGCACTTTTGTAGCTGATGCCCGCGTTTTTCGCCCCCTGGCTAATCGAGCCCGTTTGTTCTATTTGTTTAAGCAGGGCGATACGTCGCGGATCGGCGAAAAGCTTTTGCTGAAGTCGGAGTGTGAGAAGAATTTCGGCCTGCATAACAGTGTCCTGGCAAAAAGGGTATTGTGACCCAAATGGTGCAGGGCGCAAAGGGTACCGCACAAAAGGGGATGTTTTTCTCAGTTGAAAGGGTAGAATAAGCTGTTCACAATATCTGGAGAAAACCATGTTAGAGTTGTTGAAAAGTCTGGTATTCGCCGTGATCATGGTACCAGTAGTGATGGCCATCATCCTCGGTGCCATCTACGGCCTGGGTGAAGTGTTCAACGTCTTTTCGAACATTGGTCACAGAGACCAGGCTAAAAAGCAGCATTGATTCCCCCCCAAAACGCCCGGCTTGCCCGGGCGTTTTGCTCTCAAGATTTTCCCGTTTTCGCCGATACTCTTTAACGCACTACGCCGGTTTACCTCTTCAGCGGTACGATTAAACGCTGGGATCTCCCTGATGTTACCGTTATATTAATGTGTATATAACGCTACGCACAGGAGTTAAAAATGGCACGTTCATGGGTACGCCTTTTTGCAGGGGCAACGTTGACGCTTTCCCTTACCGGACACGCGCTGGCGGACGACGGTAAAATCACGGTCTTTGCGGCGGCGTCGCTGACTAACGCGCTGCAGGATATCGCGGCGGCGTATAAAAAAGAGAAAAACGTCGAGGTGGTCTCCTCGTTTGCCTCTTCCTCGACGCTCGCTCGCCAGATAGAAGCGGGCGCGCCGGCGGATCTGTTCATCTCGGCTGACCAGAAGTGGATGGATTACGCGGCGGAGAAAAAAGCGATTGATGCGGCAACCCGCGAAACGCTGCTGGGGAATAGCCTGGTTGTCGTGGCGCCAAAAGCCAGCGCCCAGGCTGACTTCACCATCAACAAAGAGACCCACTGGATAAGCCTGCTGAACGGCGGGCGTCTGGCGGTGGGCGATCCGGAGCACGTTCCGGCCGGGATCTACGCCAAAGAAGCGCTGCAAAAACTGGGCGCATGGGAGACATTGTCACCGAAGCTGGCCCCGGCGGAAGATGTCCGCGGCGCGCTGGCGCTGGTGGAACGCAACGAAGCCCCGCTGGGCATTGTGTATGGCTCTGATGCCATTGCCAGTAAGGGTGTGAAAGTGGTGGCAACGTTCCCGGAAGACTCCCACAAGAAAGTGGAATATCCTGTTGCGATTGTTGATGGACATAAAAATGCGACCGTGACGGCCTTCCGCGATTATCTGAAGGGGCCGGAGGCGTCTGCGATCTTTAAACGTTACGGATTTACGACTCACTGATGATATTGACCGATCCTGAATGGCAGGCTGTTCTGCTGAGCCTTAAAGTCTCTTCCCTGGCGGTTGCGCTGAGTTTGCCCTTTGGGATCTTCTTTGCCTGGCTACTGGTTCGCCGTCGGTTTCCCGGCAAAGCGCTGCTCGACAGCGTGCTTCATCTTCCGCTCGTGTTGCCGCCCGTGGTGGTCGGTTATCTGCTGTTAATTTCCATGGGGCGACGCGGTTTTATTGGCGAAAAACTTTACGACTGGTTTGGACTGACCTTTGCGTTTAGCTGGCGCGGTGCGGTGCTGGCGGCGGCGGTAATGTCATTCCCGCTGATGGTGAGGGCGATCCGCCTCGCGCTGGAAGGCGTGGACATGAAGCTTGAACAGGCGGCCCGTACGCTGGGTGCCGGGCGCTGGCGCGTTTTTTTCACCATCACGCTTCCCCTGACGTTACCCGGCATTATTGTCGGAACGGTACTGGCCTTCGCCCGCTCGCTGGGCGAGTTTGGCGCGACCATCACCTTCGTGTCGAACATCCCCGGCGAGACGCGAACGATTCCGTCGGCCATGTATACCCTGATTCAAACGCCGGGCGGAGAGGCCGCGGCGGCGCGGCTGTGTATCATTTCAATCGTATTAGCCCTGGTATCGCTGCTGGTGTCGGAATGGCTGGCGAGACTCAGCCGCGAGCGGATGGGGAAATAAGCATGCTGGAACTGAATTTCACCCAGACGCTGGGCAACCATACACTGACGCTTAACGAGACGCTGCCTGCAAGCGGTATCACCGCCATCTTCGGCGTCTCGGGGGCGGGAAAAACGTCGCTGATAAATGCTATCAGTGGTCTGACGCGCCCGCAGTCAGGACGGATTGTATTGAATAACCGCGTTCTGAATGACGTGGAAAACAAGGTGTATCTGTCGCCGGATAAACGCCGCATCGGCTATGTTTTCCAGGACGCGCGCCTATTCCCGCACTACAGCGTGCGCGGCAACCTGCGTTACGGCATGGCGAAAAGCATGGCCGGACAGTTTGATAAGCTGGTGACGCTTTTAGGCATTGAGCCACTGCTCGACAGACTGCCATCCTCGCTTTCCGGCGGAGAAAAACAGCGCGTGGCCATTGGCCGCGCGTTGCTGACCGCACCCGAACTGCTGCTGCTCGACGAACCGCTGGCCTCGCTGGATATTCCGCGCAAACGTGAGCTCCTGCCCTACCTGCAGCGCCTGACGCGGGAAATTAATATTCCAATGCTCTACGTCAGCCATTCGCTGGATGAGATCCTCCATCTGGCCGACAAAGTGCTGGTGCTGGAAGAGGGCAGCGTCAAGGCCTTCGGCAACCTGGAAGAGGTCTGGGGCAGCAGCGTGATGCACCCCTGGCTGCCCCGGGAACAGCAGAGCAGCATTCTGAAGGTGAGCGTGCTGGAACACCATCCGCACTACGCGATGACGGCGCTGGCGCTCGGCGATCAGCACCTGTGGGTCAATAAGATCGACAAGCCGTTGCAGTCCGCGCTGCGTATTCGTATTCAGGCATCAGACGTCTCGCTGGTGCTGCAGCCGCCGCTGCAAACCAGTATTCGAAATATCCTGCGCGCCAAAGTCGCGGAGTGTTTTGATGATAACGGCCAGGTGGAAGTGAAGCTCGAGGTGGGAAGCCGGACGCTCTGGGCGCGCATCAGCCCGTGGGCCAGGGATGAGTTAGGGATCAAACCCGGCCTGTGGCTTTACGCGCAAATTAAGAGCGTCTCGATCACCGCCTGATTACAGCAGGTGGGTATAAATATACTGCGCGATGCTGTCGGTGGTGTTGTCGCCAATCACCACGTTAGCGCGCGCTTTTACCGCGTCGTCGGCATTGCCCATCGCCACGCCCGTACCGACGGCTTCCAGCATGCTGATGTCGTTGTAGTTGTCGCCGAAGGCGATCGCGTCCTGCATTGACCAGCCCTGTGATTCCACATACTGCGTCAGACGCTTGCCTTTGCTGTTGCCTTTGCGGGCAATATCTACCTGATCGTGCCAGGACCACTCGCACTCCAGCCCCAGCGTTTCCTCGACGTGCTTCGCGAAGGTATTCAGTTTGGTCGTGTCTTCATCCGTCAGGGCGAATTTCCAGATAGCCTCAACGTCCTGGGCTGCCTGACGCAGGGAGGATACCTGGGTAAAGACCGGACGCTGCGCTTCAGGCAGGGACAACGCCCAGTTGCTGGTGCGCACCACGTGGCCGGTAGGGCGCTCGTAGACCATTGCGTTATCCACATACATCAGGCCGTGAATGGCGTGCTCATCCAGCAGATCAATCAGTTGCAGCGCCTGAGGAACCGGCAGCGGGTCGGAGGCTAAAACCTTTTTTGCCTGATAATCATACAAATAAGTGCCATTACAACAAATTGCAGGTGTATCTAACGCCAGTGCCTGATAAAAAGGGTGAATGGCTACGTGATGTCGACCCGTTACGATAAGGAGTTGATATCCCGCTTCCTGCGCGCGTTTAAGCGCTTCAAGGGAGGAGGGGAGAAGGGTTTTTTGCGGCGTCAGTAAGGTACCGTCTAAATCCAGAGCAATCACACGCGAGGTCATCTGTTTTCCCGGGTTAATATTGAATTTACGTTTTGATGGGATGGTACACCGAGAGGCGAATGCTTCAAAATTCCTGTCGACAATTCAGCATTCACCGTCAAAAGTTAATTACTTTCATGCGCAGTGAGGAGTGAATATTCATGAAACAAACCGTTTATACCGCCAGTCCTGAAAGCCAGCAGATCCACGTCTGGCGCTTAAATACCGAAGGGACACTCACGCTGGTTCAGGTTGTTGATGTGCCAGGCCAGGTACAGCCGATGGTCATCAGCCCGGATAAACGTTTCTTGTACGTGGGTGTGCGCCCGGAGTTTCGCGTGCTGGCCTATCGCATCTCTCCGGACGACGGCGCGCTGACTTACACTGCCGAAGCGCCGCTGCCGGGCAGTCCAACCCATATCTCAACCGATCGTAAAGGCAACTTTGTCTTCAGCGGCTCGTATAATGCGGGCTGCGTCAGCGTAACGCGTCTGGAAGATGGCATTCCGGTCGAAACCGTGGATGTGGTGGAAGGGCTGGAAGGCTGCCACTCGGCGAATATCTCTCCGGATAACCGCACGCTGTGGGTGCCTGCCCTGAAGCAGGATCGTATCTGCCTGTTCACCCTGAGCGACGATGGTCACCTGGTGGCGCAGAATCCGGCTGAAGTCACGACGGTAGAAGGCGCGGGCCCGCGTCATATGGTCTTCCATCCGAACCAGCAATACGCCTACGTAGTCAACGAACTGAACAGCTCCGTGGACGTATGGGAGCTGAAAGATCCAAACGGTCAGATTGAGTGCGTGCAGACGCTGGATATGATGCCGTCTGATTTCTCCGACACCCGCTGGGCGGCGGATATTCACATTACGCCAAATGGCCGTCATCTGTACGCCTGTGACCGCACCTCCAGCCTGATCACCGTGTTTAGCGTTTCCGAAGACGGCAGCGTGCTGGCGATTGAAGGCTTCCAGCCGACGGAAACCCAGCCGCGCGGCTTTAATATCGATCACAGCGGCAAATACCTGATTGCGGCGGGGCAGAAATCCCACCACATCGCGCTGTATGAAATTAAAGGCGAGCAGGGGCTGCTGGAAGAGAAAGGGCGCTACGCCGTAGGCCAGGGGCCGATGTGGGTGGTGGTTAACGCTCACTAAGCGGCTTAAAACAAAAAACCTCGCGAATGCGAGGTTTTTTTATGCCCGGTGGCAGTGCGTTTACCGGGCTTACATAACCTGTAGGCCGGGTAAGGCAAAGCCGCCACCCGGCAAAAGGACAGCTTACTGCTTCGGCTCAGCAACCACTTTGCTACCCAGACCGCGGTTGTTGTACTCCCACATGCGGTTGAAGTTAGCGTCGTTCAGGTTGCGCTGCACGTTCCCTTTATCGTCCACCGCACCGGTATTGCCGGAGAACGGACGTTTAGAGATCGCCGCATCCGCCCACGGCTTCGCCATGTTGAAGCCTTCGTTGATCACGCTGTCGCGGATCACAACCTGACCGTTGGTCGCCGCGTCCACGTCCAGGGAGCGTCCCAGCTGCGCCACGCCGTCACCGGCAGCGTTAAAGCGGCTGTTCACGGCCAGGAAGCCGAAGAAGAGGTTCGACGGGGTTGCCGGAGCAAACACGTAACCTTCCTGCTGGGTACGTGAGTTCACCACGCGGAAATCGGTGTTATCAAATACCACCGCGCCGCGGCCGGAGACCAGATCCACGTCACCTTCAACGTAGCTGTTGGTCACCAGCGTACGGGTCAGACGGTTATTCTGCAGGGTGTTCTGCACGCCGCTGTTGGTCACGAAGAAGGTGTTCTGACGACCCAGAATGTTGACGTTGTTAATCTGCACCTTATCGCCATCGCTGCGCAGCGCGACGGCCTGGTGGTTACCGGCGTCAACGCTGTCGCCCAGGGTATTCTGAATGGTCAGGTTCTGCAGCTGCAGACCGTTATTCTGGGACCAGAACACCGCAGAGCACATCACGCCAACCGTGGCGGAACGCTTGCTCTGGCAGTTATCAAACATGTACCACGCCGGTTTGCCCGGCATATATTTACCGGCCGGGTTCACCAGGTGACGCCAGGTGTTGCTGTCGATTTCAGAATCAATCGCCAGGCCAATTTTTACGTCGATTGCTTTTTCGCCCAGACCGTAAAGCGTAATGCTGCCCGGTGCCGCCGGAACATACACGGTGCCTTCATATTCGCCTGGCAGGATCGCGATGTACTGGCGAGACGCGCTGTGTTTCGTGATGGCAGCATCTACCGCAGCCTGAATAGAGGTATGCGTTACGCCCTGCGCACCTGCCGGGCCAACCACGAAGTCAGGCTGTTTCGGCAGGTTAATAGAAGACGGGGTCCACGGCGCAGCGTTAGGATCCATCGACGAGAAGTAGTGCGCACGGTCGAAGTTCTTCGCTTCATCAGCGGACAAAATCGGGCGGGAGGCGGTACCGGGCGCGACCTGCTCAGAAGGGCGCTGATCCGGTGGGGTTGAACTGCATGCGGATAAGGTCACGCCAAAGGCGAGCGCTAACGCCAGACGGGAAATCCTGGAAATGTTCAAGGTGAAGCTCCTGGGTATGCAAGTCTTTACGGGATAGACGAAATAGCCTGCTTTTTTATACTAAGTTGAGCGAAACGGGAAGATAAAAAGGGTAAAAGTTGCATTTTTAGCCCTGGAGCGGCGGGTAAGTGATCACAAATAAATAACATTTTCCGCAAAGTCGGTTGACAGCAGACAACAGATGAAAATAAATGTCTATACAACCCATGACAAGTGGAAAGCCCATGCAGCAGATTCATCCTGACGATGTGATATGGCGAAATGCGCGACTGGCTACGATGGCGCCGGACGTCCGTGCGCCCTATGGACTGAAAGATCAACACGCCCTGGTTATACGGGGTCAAACTATCCTGGCCGTGATACCTGAATCTGACATTCCGGCCGGACACACTCACTGTGTCGATCTTCAGGGTCGTCTGGTCACCCCGGGCCTGATTGATTGCCATACCCACCTGGTGTTTGGCGGCGATCGCGCGGCGGAGTGGGAGCAGCGTCTGAACGGTGTCTCTTATCAAACCATCAGTGCCCAGGGGGGCGGGATTAACGCGACCGTGACGGCGACGCGCAGCAGTTCACCCGAAACCCTGCTTAATCTGGCACAGCAGCGGCTTCAGCGTCTGATAAATGAAGGCGTCACCACGGTTGAAATCAAATCGGGATACGGCCTCAACGCCGAGGCCGAAGAGAAAATGCTGCAGGTCGCACGCCAGCTGAGCCTCAATAATCCGATCGATATCAGCCCAACGCTGCTGGCGGCCCATGCCGTTCCGCCGGAATACCGACAGGATCCGGATGCCTACCTCACGCTGGTCTGCGATCAGATATTGCCCACGCTGTGGCAAAAAGAGTTGTTTGAAGCGGTGGACGTGTTCTGTGAAAACGTCGGCTTTACCCCGTCGCAAACCGAGCGCCTCTTCAAGGCGGCGACCGCGCTCGGTATTCCGGTGAAAGGGCACGTCGAGCAGCTGTCGAATCAGGGCGGTGCGGCATTGGTCAGCCGGTATAAAGGACGCTCAGCCGATCATATCGAATATCTCGACGACGCAGGCGTTCAGGCGATGGCGCAAAGCGGCACGGTGGCGGTTCTGCTGCCCGGCGCGTTCTATTTTCTGCAGGAGCGCCAGCGTCCGCCGGTGGAACAGCTCAGAAAACAGGGCGTGCCAATGGCGGTCGCCACCGACTATAACCCCGGCACCAGCCCGTTTGCCAGCCTGCACCTGGCGATGAACATGGCCTGCGTCCAGTTTGGCCTGACGCCCGAGGAAGCCTGGGCTGGCGTCACGCGCCATGCCGCGCAGGCGCTGGGCCGCGGAGAAACCCACGGACAGCTGCGGGCCGGGTTTGTCGCTGATTTTATCGTCTGGGATGCACACCATCCGGTAGAGATGGTCTACGAGCCGGGACGCAATCCGCTGTATCAACGTATTTTCCGTGGGGAGGCAGTATGAGGTTATGGCGGCCCGTCGCCGAAACGGTCTGGCAGGGGCGCGACGACAGCGCCGAGGCCAGCAACGCAACGCGTATTTTCCAGACGATACGGCAGCAGGGGGCGTTCACGCCGCTGGCATCCGGCATTGCGCTGATAGGCTTTGAATGTGATGCAGGGGTAAAACGCAATCAGGGCAGGCCCGGCGCCGTGCAGGCGCCTGATGTGCTGCGCAAGGCGCTGGCAAATATGGCAAGCCATCCGGGACACGAGCGGCTGGCGGATATGGGGTCGGTTTACGTTGAAGGTGACGACCTGGAAGCGGCACAGCAGGCGTTAAGCGATGCCGTGACAGCCTGCCAGCGCTCCGGGATGCGCACGCTGGTCTTTGGCGGCGGACACGAAACCGCGTGGGCGCACGGTCGCGGCGTGCTGGACGCCTTCCCGAACGAGCGGGTGGTCATTATCAACCTTGATGCCCATCTCGATCTGCGCAAGGCCGACCGGGCGACGTCCGGCACGCCGTTTCGCCAGCTGGCGCACTACTGCGATGAGCGCGGGCGGGCATTTCAGTACGCCTGCTTTGGCGTGAGCCGGGCGGCGAACACGCAGGCGCTGTGGGATGAGGCTGAACGCCTGAACGTCACGCGGGTGGAGGATCTCCATTTCAGGCGCGATGCGCTATCCGCGCTGGAAAAGGTGCTGGCCCAGGCCGATCGCGTTTACCTGACGATAGATCTGGACGTCTTGCCCGCCAGCGAAATGCCCGCCGTTTCCGCTCCGGCCGCGTTAGGCATACCGGCACTGGATCTCCTCCCCGTCATCGAACAAATCTGCCGTAGCGGTAAGCTACAGGCCGCCGATCTGGTAGAGTTTAACCCGCAGTTCGATCGGGACGGGCAGGGCGCAAAGCTTGCCGCCCGTCTGGCCTGGCAAATTGCTCACTGGTGGGCATAACACTATTCAAGGAGTCACGATGTTTTCACGCTCACCCCTGCCGCCGTCGAGCCCTCCCGCGCCTTTCTACGAAAAGGTGAAGCAGGCGATCAGCGAAAAAATCGCCACCGGCGTCTGGCGGCCGCACGACCGCATTCCCTCGGAGGCCGAACTGGTGGCGCAGTTTGGCTTTAGCCGGATGACCATCAACCGGGCGCTGCGCGAGCTGACCGACGAAGGGCTTCTGGTGCGCCTGCAGGGCGTCGGGACGTTTGTGGCGGAGCCGAAAGGGCAGTCCGCCCTGTTTGAAATCCGCAGTATTGCGGACGAGATTGCCGCGCGTAATCATCAGCACCGCTGTGAGGTGCTGGTGCTCGAAGAGACCCAGGCCAGCGCCGAGCAGGCGGTAGAGCTGAACGTCAAAGAAGGCAGCCGCATCTTCCACTCGGTGATGGTGCATTTTGAGAACGACATTCCGGTGCAGATTGAAGATCGCTGCGTGAACGCTGAACGGATACCGGACTATCTGAACCAGGATTACACCCAGACCACGCCGCACGCCTATCTCTCGCTCGTCGCACCGCTGACGGAAGGAGAGCACATTGTGGAAGCCGTGCGCGCCACGCCGCAGGAGTGCGAACGGCTGCGCATTAAAGAGCACGACCCGTGCCTGCTGATCCGCCGTCGAACCTGGTCCTCGTCGCACATCGTGTCACATGCCCGTCTGCTTTTCCCGGGGAACCGTTACCGGCTGCAGGGCCACTTTATGTCATAAGTTTTATAAGCGTGATCGCTAACGCAATATAACAAAATTGTATCTTTTTTGTTAAAACCGACCTTGTGTGTGCTTGTCTATACAAGTATATCTAAATGCATCATCTGTCCCGTATAGGAGCACACAATGTCGTCAGGTAAATACCGCCAGCAGGACGTCCGCGCCGCGCGCGGCACCACCCTTACCGCCAAAAGCTGGCTCACCGAAGCCCCGCTGCGCATGTTGATGAACAACCTTGATCCTGAGGTGGCGGAAAACCCCCACGAGCTGGTGGTCTACGGCGGCATAGGCCGCGCCGCGCGCAACTGGGAATGCTATGACGCCATTGTTAAGGCACTGACCGAACTCGAAAACGACGAAACCCTGCTGGTGCAGTCCGGCAAGCCGGTTGGCGTGTTTAAAACCCACAAAAACGCCCCGCGCGTGCTGATCGCCAACTCTAACCTCGTACCGCACTGGGCCACCTGGGAACACTTCAACGAACTCGACGCGAAAGGGCTGGCGATGTATGGCCAGATGACCGCCGGGAGCTGGATCTACATCGGCAGTCAGGGGATCGTGCAGGGCACCTATGAGACCTTCGTGGAGGCCGGTCGCCAGCACTACAACGGCTCGCTGAAAGGCCGCTGGGTATTGACCGCCGGTCTCGGCGGGATGGGCGGCGCGCAGCCGCTGGCCGCCACGCTGGCCGGCGCGTGCTCGCTGAACATAGAGTGCCAGCAGAGCCGCATTGATTTCCGTCTGCGTACCCGTTACGTCGACGAACAGGCCGAGAATCTCGATGACGCGCTGGCGCGCATCAAAAAATACACGTCCGAAGGCAAAGCGGTGTCGATTGCCCTGTGCGGCAACGCGGCGGACATTCTTCCTGAACTCGTTGCCCGCGGCGTGCGCCCGGATCTGGTCACCGACCAGACCAGCGCCCATGACCCGCTGCACGGCTACCTGCCAAAAGGCTGGACGTGGGAAGCCTACCAGCAAAAAGCGGAAACCGATCCGGAAGGCACGGTGCTTGCCGCGAAACGCTCCATGGCGGAACACGTCTCCGCGATGCTGGCCTTCAGCCAGATGGGCATTCCGACCTTTGACTACGGCAACAACATCCGCCAGATGGCGAAAGAGATGGGCGTGAGTAACGCCTTCGACTTCCCCGGCTTCGTCCCGGCCTATATCCGCCCGCTGTTCTGCCGCGGCATCGGTCCGTTCCGCTGGGTTGCCCTGTCCGGCGACCCGGAGGATATCTACAAAACCGACGCCAAAGTGAAGGAGATCGTCGCCGATGACGAACACCTGCACCACTGGCTGGACATGGCCCGCGAGCGCATTAACTTCCAGGGCCTGCCGGCGCGTATCTGCTGGGTAGGGCTGGAGTGGCGTCAAAAACTGGGCCTCGCCTTTAACGAAATGGTGCGCAACGGTGAAGTTTCCGCGCCGATCGTCATCGGCCGCGACCACCTGGACTCCGGCTCCGTCGCCAGCCCGAACCGCGAAACCGAAGCCATGCGCGACGGCTCGGACGCGGTCTCCGACTGGCCATTGCTGAACGCCCTGCTCAACACCGCCAGCGGCGCGACCTGGGTGTCGCTGCACCACGGCGGCGGCGTGGGAATGGGCTTCTCCCAGCATTCCGGGATGGTCATCGTCTGCGACGGTACCGATGAAGCCGCCGCGCGTATCGCTCGCGTGCTCCACAACGACCCGGCCACTGGCGTGATGCGTCACGCGGATGCGGGTTACGAGATTGCCATTGACTGTGCCAAAGAGCAGGGACTTAACCTGCCGATGATCCCTGCCACACAAGGAAAGCATGAATGAACGCGTTAACACTCACTCCCGGCTCACTGACGCTCAAGCAGCTGCGTAACGTCTGGCGTCAGCCGGTCACCCTGTCGCTTGATGAAAGCGCCCACGCCGCCATTAACGACAGCGTGGCCTGCGTTGAAGCCATCGTTGCCGAAGGGCGCACGGCTTACGGGATTAATACCGGCTTTGGGCTGCTGGCGCAGACCCGCATCGCGACGCACGATCTGGAAAATCTGCAGCGTTCGCTGGTGCTGTCGCACGCGGCGGGCGTCGGTCAGCCGCTGGACGATGAGATTGTCCGTCTGATGATGGTGCTCAAAATCAACAGCCTGGCGCGCGGTTTCTCGGGCATTCGCCTGAGCGTCATCCAGGCGCTGATGGCGCTGGTGAATGCGGAGGTCTATCCGTGGATCCCGGCGAAGGGCTCCGTCGGTGCCTCCGGCGATCTCGCGCCGCTGGCGCACATGTCGCTGCTGCTGCTGGGTGAAGGCAAAGCGCGCTGGCAGGGCGAGTGGCTGCCTGCGAAAGAGGCGCTGAAAAAAGCCGGCTTAACGCCGATCACGCTGGCGGCGAAAGAGGGGCTGGCGTTGCTGAACGGTACCCAGGCATCGACCGCCTTCGCGCTGCGCGGCCTGTTTGAAGCGGAAGATCTGTTTGCCTCGGCGGTGGTGTGCGGTGCGCTGACCACCGAAGCGGTGCTGGGCTCGCGTCGCCCGTTCGATGCCCGCATCCACGAGGTGCGCGGTCAGCGGGGACAGATTGATGCCGCCGCGATGTACCGTCACGTGCTTACCGACACCAGCGAGATCGCGGAGTCACACCACAACTGTGAGAAGGTGCAGGATCCGTATTCCCTGCGCTGCCAGCCGCAGGTGATGGGCGCGTGCCTGACGCAGCTGCGCCAGGCGGCGGAGGTGCTGCTGGTGGAGGCCAACGCGGTCTCCGATAACCCGCTGGTGTTCGCCCAGGAAAACGAGGTGGTCTCCGGCGGTAATTTCCACGCCGAGCCGGTGGCAATGGCGGCGGATAATATCGCGCTGGCGATTGCCGAAGTCGGCGCGTTGTCCGAGCGCCGCATCGCGCTGATGATGGATAAACACATGTCCCAGCTCCCACCGTTCCTGGTGCGTAACGGCGGGGTCAACTCGGGCTTTATGATTGCTCAGGTGACGGCCGCAGCGCTGGCAAGCGAGAACAAGGCGCTGTCGCACCCGCACAGCGTGGACAGCCTGCCAACGTCTGCAAACCAGGAAGATCACGTTTCGATGGCACCGGCTGCCGGGCGTCGTCTGTGGGAGATGGCCTCCAACACCCGCGGCGTGCTGGCAGTGGAATGGCTGGCGGCAAGTCAGGGTATCGATCTGCGTGAAGGGCTCAAATCCAGCCCGCTGCTGGAGCAGGCGCGCCAGGTGCTGCGCGAGCACGTATCGCATTACGACGACGACCGCTTCTTTGCCCCGGATATTGATAAGGCGATGCAGCTTCTGGAAGAAGGGCGGCTGGTGGGGCTGTTACCTTCGGTGCTGTGATTTTTTTGCCCGGTGGCGCTGCGCTTACCGGGCCTACGAGTGCGAAATCCAGGCCGGGTAAGGCGTAGCCGCCACCCGGCTTTTTTTACGAATACATCGCCGTAATCGACGCGCTCCCCAGGGAATGGAAATGCACGTTAAACCCGACCATCGCGCCGCTCGCGCCTTCATCGACCTCAATTCTCTCCACGTCCAGCGCGTGCACCGTGAAGATATAGCGGTGAGTTTCCCCTTTTGGCGGCGCCGCGCCGCCGTAGCCCGCTTTACCGAAGTCAGTACGCGTCTGAATGGCACCTTCAGGCAGGGCAACCAGGTCTGAACCGGAACCCTGCGGCAGCACGCGCGTGTCGGCAGGCAGGTTCGCCACGATCCAGTGCCACCATCCGGAACCGGTTGGCGCATCCGGGTCATAGCAGGTCACGACAAAGCTTTTGGTGCCTGCCGGAACCTCGTCCCACGCCAGGTGCGGGGAGATGTTATCGCCCTGATACCCCATGCCGTTGAAAACGTGCCGTTCCGGCAGCTTTTCACCGTCGCGCAGATCTTTACTGATGATTTTCATACGGTTTACCCTCGTTGATCGCTCGTTCAGCAAGTGTAATGCATTGGGTTAAATCGTGAAATGCGCGGGAATGTTAACGGCTGTTACAACCGCGTCGGTTAATTTTCGAAGCTGCTCTGGCGTGATGCTGTACGGCGGCATCAGATAGATAAGCTTGCCGAAAGGCCGGACCCACACGCCCTGGTCCACGAAGAAGCGCTGCAGCGCCGCCATATTCACCGGATGGGTGGTTTCAATCACCCCGATGGCGCCCAGCACGCGCACGTCCGCCACGAAATTCGCGCCCGAGGCGGCGCTCAGTTCCGCTTTCAACTGCGCTTCTATCGCCGCAACCTGCGTCTGCCACTCGCCGCTCTCCAGAATCGCAAGGCTTTCACTCGCCACGGCGCAGGCCAGCGGGTTACCCATAAACGTCGGGCCGTGCATAAAGCAGCCGGCTTCACCGTCGCTGATGGTGTCGGCCACCTGGCGGGTCGTAAGCGTGGCGGAGAGCGTCATGGTGCCGCCGGTCAGCGCTTTACCGAGGCACAGAATATCCGGCGCAATACCCGCATGTTCGCAGGCAAACAGCTTGCCGGTGCGGCCAAAGCCGGTGGCGATCTCATCGGCAATCAGCAGAATGCCCTCGCGGTCGCACATCCTGCGAATACGCTTCAGCCATTCCGGGTGGTACATCCGCATCCCGCCCGCGCCCTGCACGATCGGTTCAAGAATGACGGCAGCAATCTCGTGACGATGTGCCGCCATCAGTCGGGCGAAGCCGACCATGTCCATCTCGTTCCACTCGCCGTCGAAGCGGCTCTGCGGCGCCGGGGCGAACAGGTTTTCCGGCAGATACCCCTTCCACAGGCTGTGCATGGAGTTGTCCGGATCGCAGACTGACATCGCTCCGAAGGTATCCCCGTGATAGCCGTTGCGGAAGGTGAGGAAACGCTGGCGCGCTTCGCCCTTCGCATGCCAGTACTGCAGCGCCATTTTCATCGCCACTTCCACCGCCACGGAGCCGGAATCCGCCAGGAACACGCACTCCAGCGAGTCAGGCGTCATCGCCACCAGGCGACGGCATAAATCCACCGCGGGCTGGTGGGTGATCCCGCCAAACATCACGTGCGACATCTGGTCAATCTGGGCCTTCATCGCCGCATTCAGGCGCGGGTGGTTGTACCCGTGAATGGCCGCCCACCAGGAGGACATCCCGTCAACGAGCTGTTCGCCGCTGGCGAGATGCAGCTCACAGTCGTGGGCGGAGGCCACCGGATAGACGGGAAGGGGGCGGGTGGTGGAGGTGTAAGGGTGCCAGATATGCTGCTTGTCGAAGGCGAGATCGTCCTGGGTCATAATCGACTTGTAAACCATTTTGAAAAGTTTTAGGTTTACGAGTATAAACCGAACCGAAAATTAACAAAACCCTTTGGAGAAGCCCGATGGCTCACCACGCACGCTGGACGATGTCGCAAGTTACTGAATTATTCAACAAACCTTTCCTTGAGCTGATGTTCGAAGCCCAACAGGTGCATCGTCAGCACTTCGATCCCCGCCATGTTCAGGTCAGCACGCTGCTGTCGATCAAGACCGGCGCCTGCCCCGAAGACTGCAAATACTGCCCGCAGAGCGCGCGCTACAAAACCGGTCTGGAGTCAGAGCGCCTGATGGAGGTCGAGCAGGTCCTCGACTCCGCGCGCAAGGCCAAAAACGCCGGTTCAACCCGCTTCTGCATGGGCGCGGCGTGGAAGAACCCGCACGATCGCGACATGCCGTACCTGGAGCAGATGGTGAAGGGCGTGAAGGAGATGGGCCTCGAAGCCTGTATGACGCTCGGCACGCTCAACGAGGAGCAGGCGCAGCGCCTCTCGGCCGCGGGGCTGGATTACTACAACCACAACCTCGATACCTCGCCGGAATTTTACGGCAATATCATTACCACGCGTACCTACCAGGAGCGTCTGGATACGCTGGATAAAGTGCGTGACGCGGGGATCAAGGTCTGCTCCGGCGGCATCGTGGGCTTAGGCGAGACGGTGAAAGACCGCGCGGGCCTGCTGCTGCAGCTGGCGAACCTGCCGACACCGCCGGAAAGCGTGCCGATCAACATGCTGGTGAAGGTCAAGGGCACGCCGCTGGCGGATAACGAGGACGTGGATGCGTTTGATTTTATCCGCACCATCGCGGTGGCGCGCATCATGATGCCAACGTCTTACGTTCGCCTCTCAGCGGGCCGCGAGCAGATGAACGAGCAGACCCAGGCGATGTGCTTTATGGCCGGCGCCAACTCCATCTTCTACGGCTGCAAGCTGCTGACCACGCCGAACCCGGAAGAGGACAAAGACGTTCAGCTGTTCCGCAAGCTGGGGCTGAACCCGCACCAGACCGAGGTGCTGACGGGCGATAACGAGCAACAGCAGCAGCTGGAGCAGCAGATTTTCAACGCCGACACCGACCAGTTCTACAACGCGGCAGCCGTATGACCTGGCAGGCAAGTATCAACTCTGCGCTCGACGACCGTCGGGCGGCAGAGGCATTTCGCGTTCGCAGGGTGGTGGAAAACGGCGCGGGTCGTTTTCTTACCCGTGAAGGCCAGCAGTTCTGCAATTTCTCCAGCAACGACTATCTCGGGCTGAGCCAGCATCCGGCCATTATACGCGCCTGGCAGCAGGGCGCGGAGCGGTTTGGCGTGGGCAGCGGCGGATCGGGACACGTCAGCGGATACACCACGGCGCATCAGGCGCTGGAAGAGGCGCTTGCCGACTGGCTGGGCTACCCGCGCGCGCTGCTGTTTATCTCTGGGTTTGCCGCCAACCAGGCGGTCATCACGGCACTGATGGGCAAAGACGATCGCATTGTCGCCGATCGCTTAAGCCACGCCTCCCTGCTGGAGGCGGCAAATTTAAGCCCGGCGCAGCTGCGGCGTTTTGCCCATAACGATGCGGGGCAGCTTGCTGCGCTGCTGGATAAACCCTGCGACGGACAACAGCTGGCGGTCACGGAAGGGGTGTTCAGCATGGACGGCGACAGCGCGCCGCTTGCCGCGCTGCACGAGGCCGCAAAGCGGCAAAACGCCTGGCTGCTGGTGGACGATGCCCACGGCACTGGCGTGATGGGCGACGAAGGGCGCGGGAGCGCATACCAGCAAAACGTGAAGCCGGAACTGCTGATTGTCACCTTCGGCAAAGGCTTTGGCGTCAGCGGCGCCGCCGTGCTGTGCAGCGAATCCGTCGCCGACTATCTGCTGCAGTTTGCCCGCCACCTGATTTACAGCACCAGCATGCCCCCGGCGCAGGCCGTAGCGCTGTCGGCGTCGCTGGCGGTGATACGCAGCGCAGAAGGAGATGAGCGTCGCCAGCGGCTGGCAGAGCATATTGCGCGCTTCCGTCAGGGACTCGCGGCGCTGCCTTTCCACAGTCCCGATTCGCAGAGCGCTATTCAGCCGGTGATTGTCGGTGAAAACGGCCGCGCGCTGGCACTGGCACAGGCGCTGCGCCAGCGCGGCATGTGGGTCACCGCCATCCGCCCGCCAACCGTTCCACCGGGCACGGCGCGGCTGCGATTAACCCTGACGGCGGCGCATGAAGCACAGGACATTGAGACGTTGCTGGAGGCGCTCCATGATGCCGGTGAATAAGCAGGCCATCGCTGCCGCATTTGGCCGCGCCGCGCAGAGCTATTCGCAGCATGATGAGCTGCAGCGTCTGAGCGCGCAGGGGCTTCTGGCCGCCCTTGGCGAGAACGGTTTTCCACAGGTGCTGGACGCCGGGTGTGGTCCCGGCAGCAACAGCCGCTACTGGCGCGGGGCGGGAAGCCAGGTGACGGCTATCGATCTCTCAGCCCGGATGCTGGAAGAGGCACGCCAGCGGCAGGCGGCAGATCGTTATCTGCTGGCCGATATCGAGGCGATCCCGCTGGCGGACGCGCAGTTCGATCTGGTCTGGAGCCATCTGGCGGTTCAGTGGTGCAGCAGCCTGCCGCAGGCCCTGCGCGAGCTTTATCGCGTGGCGCGGCCGGGCGGGAAGGTGGCCTTTACCACCCTGCTGGAAAGTTCGCTGCCGGAGCTGAATCAGGCCTGGCAGGCAGTCGATGAACAGCCGCACGCTAACCGGTTTTTATCGCATGAGCAGGTGACGCAGGCGCTGGCAGGCTGGCGCGCTCGCAGCGTGGTGCAGACCATCACGCTCAATTTTAGCGATGCGTTCAGCGCCATGCGTTCGCTGAAGGGCATAGGTGCCACGCACCTGCATACCGGACGCGAGAAAAAGCCGCTCACCCGCGGTCAGCTGCAGCGCCTTGAGCTGGCCTGGCCGCAGCAGCGGGGTCAATTCCCGCTCTCCTATCAACTTTTTCATGGGATTATCGAACGTGACTGAACGTTATTTTGTCACCGGCACGGACACAGAAGTGGGCAAAACGGTTGCCAGCACGGCATTGCTGCAGGCGGCACGGCTGCTCGGGAAAAACACCGCCGGGTATAAGCCCGTGGCGTCCGGCAGCGAGATGACGGCGGAAGGGTTACGCAACACCGACGCGCTGGCGCTCCAGCGTAACAGCACGCGTGAACTCGCCTATTCTGCAGTGAATCCGTACACCTTTGCCGAACCGACCTCGCCGCACATTGTCAGCGCTGACGAAGGTCGTCCGATTGATTTTGCCGTGCTGTCTGCCGGACTGCGGACGCTGGAAAATCAGGCCGACTGGGTGCTGGTGGAAGGGGCCGGCGGCTGGTTTACGCCGCTTTCAGACACGCAGACGTTTGCTGACTGGGTGCAGGCCGAGCAGCTTCCGGTCATTCTTGTCGTCGGCGTCAAGCTGGGCTGCATCAATCACGCCATGTTGACCGCACAGGCCGTACAGCAGGCCGGGCTGCGTCTTGCGGGCTGGATAGCCAACGACGTGGTTGCGCCGGGTAAACGCCATCAGGCGTATCTGGCGACGCTCAGGCGCGTCCTTCCCGCGCCGTGCCTCGGGGAGATCCCCTGGCTTGCTGACGGCGCGGAAAATGCCGAAACCGGACGTTATCTCGATCTCAGCGTTTTGCTTCCCGCGACATCCAGTGAGCGATAAGCTCGTCATCCAGTTCGTTAACGTGGCCCTGCGCCACGTTACGCCCGCGATAGAGCAGACAGAAACGGTCCGCCACCCGGCGGATAAACGACAGCTGCTGCTCCGCTAACAGCACCGTCATACCCAGCTCCCGGTTTAAGCGCCCCAGCAGCTGCACCAGCTTCTGGGCAACGCTGTGCCCCGCGCCGTGCAGCGGTTCATCCAGGATCAGCAGGTGAGGGCGGTTCACCAGCGCATTAGCCAGCGCCAGCTGATACTGGTCGTCCGGAGAGAGCGTGTTGGCGCGGGTTCGTCGCAAGGCATAGAGCGCCGGGAACAGGTCGTAAACGTCATTTTTCGCCTCCGGGTTCGGTTTCCCCGTCGCCCGCATGGCGATATGCAGGTTCTCCTCAATCGTGAGCTGGGAGAAGATCCGCCTGTCCTGCGAGACATAGCCTATCCCCGGCCCGGAACGCTGTTCTGGCGGCGGGTTGAGCAAATCGCGCGGCGGCGCGCCCGCCTCATACCAGATGATGCTGCCGCTTTCGACGGGCACTTTCCCGGCGATGCAATTCATGAGGGTGGTTTTTCCCATCCCCGGCAGGCCAACGACGCCTGTACACATCCCTTGCGGAAAATCTAAATCCACATTCCATAGCGTATGTTGACTTCCGTAAAACTGATTCACTGCACGCAGGCTCAACATCTTTCTCTCCTTAAAAATGTGTGTAGGTGTGGCTCGTTGTTAAACTGCAAAACCCCTGCCATAAAGCGGAAAGTGATTAAAAAAGCGTCTTTTTTAGGAATAAGTCACAGAAGCGCGGGGGATAAAAAGGGGGATTGCACATCGACGGTGCCGACGGTGTTGAGTTGTGGTGCAGAGCCAGAAATGATGGAAATGTGAGCAAGATCTCGTCAGTTGGTTATGAATGACGCGACTGTTAATCAGCAAAAAAGAGCTATAAAAATTTTTTGCTGCCGCCTCGTGGGAAAATCCGGGAATTTGCAGAGCGCCAGTCTGTATGGGCTGGAAGCAGTTATCCACTATTCCTGTGGATAACCATGTGCATTAGAGTTAGAAAACACGCGATAAGCGAGAGCACACGCGGCTTACGCCCAAATTGACGCGAAACGCGGCTTTAGAAAATATCGTTTATTTTTTAATTGGTTAGATAAAATCAATTCCCGTCATGAAAGTGTCACCCGTTGCCATAAAACTATCATTACCTGGCTTGACAAATGTTAAAAAAGAAAAAGTTCTGGGGATAACCTGACCTGACTGGTGTTTTATGTTGCCACTGTCCAAATTTTGGCCGCTATCGCGCTAATCATTCAGGCGCTATGCTAAATATCCTGACATGCTACTGGTTTTTCATCCAGTGTTTTTTACTGGCATTCCTGGCAACAAGGAGTAAAATTATTCACCTGCCGCTTATAACGTCATCAGGTTGTCGCCCATGAGTAAACCGTTCAAATTGAATTCTGCTTTCCGTCCGTCTGGCGATCAGCCTGAAGCGATCCGTCGTCTGGAAGAGGGGCTGGAGGATGGGCTGGCGCACCAGACGCTGCTCGGGGTTACCGGCTCGGGTAAAACCTTTACCATTGCCAACGTGATTGCGGATCTCCAGCGCCCTACGATGGTGCTGGCGCCCAACAAAACCCTGGCGGCGCAGCTTTACGGCGAGATGAAAGAGTTCTTCCCGGAAAACGCCGTTGAGTATTTCGTCTCCTACTACGATTACTACCAGCCAGAAGCCTATGTGCCGAGCTCTGACACCTTCATCGAGAAAGATGCGTCGGTGAACGAACACATTGAGCAGATGCGACTGTCGGCCACTAAGGCGCTGCTGGAGCGTCGCGATGTGGTTGTGGTGGCCTCTGTTTCGGCGATTTACGGCCTGGGCGACCCGGATCTCTATCTCAAGATGATGCTGCACCTGACGCAGGGGATGATCATCGACCAGCGCGCGATTTTGCGTCGTCTGGCGGAGCTGCAGTACACCCGCAACGACCAAGCCTTCCAGCGTGGTACGTTCCGCGTGCGCGGCGAAGTGATCGACATCTTCCCGGCGGAATCGGACGATATGGCGCTGCGCGTTGAGCTGTTTGACGAGGAGGTCGAACGCCTGTCGCTCTTCGACCCGCTGACAGGACACGTTGAGTCGGTGATCCAGCGCTTCACCATCTACCCGAAAACGCACTACGTGACGCCGCGCGAGCGTATCGTGCAGGCGATGGAAGAGATCAAAGTGGAGCTGGCCGAGCGCCGCAAGGTGCTGCTGGCGAACAATAAGCTGCTGGAAGAGCAGCGCCTCAGCCAGCGTACTCAGTTCGACCTGGAGATGATGAACGAGCTGGGCTACTGCTCCGGCATCGAAAACTACTCCCGCTTCCTCTCCGGGCGCGGGCCGGGCGAGCCGCCGCCGACGTTGTTTGATTACCTTCCGGCCGACGGTTTGCTGGTGATCGACGAATCCCACGTCACGATCCCGCAGATCGGCGGAATGTACCGCGGCGACCGGGCGCGTAAAGAGACACTGGTGGAGTACGGATTCCGCCTGCCGTCAGCGCTGGATAACCGCCCGATGAAGTTCGAAGAGTTTGAGGCGCTGGCGCCGCAAACCATCTACGTCTCTGCCACGCCGGGCAACTACGAGCTGGAAAAATCGGGCGATGAGGTGGTTGACCAGGTAGTGCGTCCGACCGGGCTGCTGGACCCGATTATCGAGGTGCGTCCGGTGGCGACGCAGGTAGACGACCTGCTCTCTGAGATCCGCGCCCGTTCCGCCATTAACGAGCGCGTGCTGGTGACCACGCTCACCAAGCGTATGGCGGAAGACCTGACCGAGTATCTCGAAGAGCACGGCGAGAAGGTGCGTTATCTGCACTCGGATATCGATACCGTGGAGCGCATGGAGATTATTCGCGACCTGCGCCTGGGCGAGTTTGACGTGCTGGTAGGGATTAACCTGCTGCGGGAAGGTCTGGATATGCCGGAAGTCTCGCTGGTGGCGATTCTGGACGCGGATAAAGAGGGCTTCCTGCGCTCTGAACGCTCCCTGATCCAGACCATTGGCCGCGCCGCGCGTAACGTCAACGGGAAAGCGATTCTGTACGGCGACAAAATCACCCCGTCAATGGCGAAAGCGATCGGTGAGACGGAGCGCCGCCGCGAGAAGCAGCAGCGCTACAACGAAGAGCACGGCATTACCCCGCAGGGGCTGAACAAGAAGGTGGTGGATATTCTGGCGCTGGGCCAGAACATTGCCAAAACCAAAGCGAAAGGCCGCGGCAAGGCGCGTTCAGTGGTGGAAGAAGATACCGTCGTGCTGACGCCGAAGGCGCTGCAGCAGAAGATCCACGAGCTGGAAGGGCAGATGATGCAGCACGCGCAGAACCTGGAGTTCGAAGAGGCGGCGCAGATCCGCGACCAGCTTCATCAGCTGCGGGATCTGTTTATCGCGGCATCGTGAGTTTTTTGCCCGGTGGCGCTGCGCTTACCGGGCCTACAGGTTTAGCGTCTTTTATAGCCCCGGTAAGCGCAGCGCCACCGGGGTTTTTGTTAACCCAACGCCTGAATCGCTTTCTCCAGCGCCTCGCGCAGCAGGTGGCGGTCGTGACGATATTTAATATCGCTGGCTTCCAGCGGCTCCTGCACCACCACGCGATCGCCAATCCCTGTCACATCCACTTTTGGCCCAACCACGACACCGTCGATAATTTTCTTACCGACGTACTGCTCCATCAGGTCCAGCTTGTCCGCCAGCGACAGGCTCGCCGCTGCCGGGCTCAGCTCACGGCCCAGGTTACCGATATAGACCATCGGCGCCGGGGTGCGGCGCAGCGCCTGCGCCAGCTCTTTCACCAGCAGGATCGGCATCAGGCTGGTGTAAAAGCTGCCCGGGCCGATCAGAATTAAATCCGCATCGCCAATTGCTTCTACGGCTTCACGCGTCGCCGGCACGCTCGGGTAAGTCATCAGCTCTTTGGGCGGCAGCAGAAGCTGGTCAATGTTCACCTCGCCGTACACTTCATGCCCTTCGGCGTCGATGGCCATCAAATCGACCGGTTGTTCAGACATGGGGATCAGGAATGCGTCCACTTTGAGCAGGTTACGGATCAGATTGATGGCTTCGAGAGGCCTTACGCTCAGGTGATCCAGCGCCTTTAACATCAGATTTCCGAGGTTATGTCCGGAAAGTTCGCCATTGCCGCCAAAACGGTACTCAAACATCGCCGACGCGACGCTCGGCTCGGTAATTAACTGGTTCAGGCAGTTGCGCATATCGCCCCAGGCAATACCGCCTTCGGCACGTCTGATCCGCCCGGTTGAGCCGCCGTTATCGGTGGTGGTCACTATCCCTGTCAGCCTTGAGCCGAGTGACGACAAAGAGGACATAACGCGGCCCAGGCCGTGGCCTCCGCCAAGAGCGACCACTCGGTCAAGATCCGCAAAAGTGCGATTGCGCATACATATTCCTTATCACGTTCGATCGCGTAACAGTAACCTAACTACCCCTAAAAGACGATGCCTCACCCGAAGCAAAATGACGTATATCAATGTGAAAGTGCAGTTTTTAGGTATTCTGTAGCGAAAATGCAGGATTGATTCGCTATATACGAAATTATATAGCGAAAAGCGATAATGGCGCTGTCAGACTTTCCGCGCTACTATCGCCTTAACCACGTTTTCAACACTGAAAACATACACTCTAGCCCTTGTGCCTGTGTCGAAAGATATGGCGCTCTGGCCGTGGCGAATTTGCCACCAGGGTACAGAAAGAAATGACTGTGCCTCCCGTATCTGGAAAGGTGTACATGGCTTCACAACTTACTGATGCTTTCGCGCGTAAGTTTTATTACTTGCGTCTGTCGATTACCGATGTGTGCAACTTCCGTTGCACCTACTGCCTGCCCGACGGCTACAAACCGGGCAGCGTCACCAATAACGGCTTTCTCTCCGTGGATGAAGTGCGCCGCGTCACGCGCGCCTTCTCTGAGCTCGGCACCGAAAAAGTGCGTCTGACCGGCGGTGAACCCTCTCTGCGCCGTGATTTCCCGGACATCATTGCCGCCGTGCGTGAAAACGACCGCATTCGCCAGATTGCCGTGACCACCAACGGTTACCGCATGGCGCGCGACGTGGCCACCTGGCGCGATGCGGGCTTAACCGCCATTAACGTCAGCGTGGACAGTCTCGACGCCCGCCAGTTTCACGCCATTACCGGCCAGGATAAATTCCGCCAGGTGATGGACGGCATCGACGCGGCGTTCAGCGCCGGGTTCGAGAAGGTCAAAGTCAATACGGTGCTGATGCGCGACGTCAACCACCATCAGCTGGACACCTTCCTCGCCTGGATCAAATCCCGCCCCATTCAGCTGCGCTTTATTGAGCTGATGGAAACCGGCGAGGGCAGCGAGCTGTTCCGCCGTCATCACATCTCCGGCATGGTGCTGCGCGACGCGCTGCTGAAACGCGGCTGGATCCACCAGATCCGCCAGCGCAGCGACGGCCCGGCGCAGGTCTTCTGCCATCCTGATTACGAAGGCGAAATTGGGCTTATTATGCCTTACGAGAAAGACTTCTGCGCCAGCTGTAACCGCCTGCGCGTCTCTTCCGTCGGCAAGCTGCACCTGTGCCTGTTTGGGGACGGCGGCGTGGACCTGCGCGATCTGCTGGCAGACGATGCCCAGCAGGAGGCGCTTGAAGCACGCATTTCTGAAGCGCTGACGCATAAAAAACAGACCCACTTCCTGCATCAGGGCAATACCGGCATTACTCAGAACCTGTCTTACATCGGCGGGTAATCAGGCTTAAGAAGGAATCAGAAGATGAGTCAGGTAAGCGCAGAATTTATCCCGACACGCATTGCTATCCTTACCGTTTCCGATCGCCGTGGCGAAGAGGATGATACCTCCGGCCACTGGCTGCGCGAGGCGGCCCATGACGCGGGACATCACATCGTCGATAAAGCGATCGTGAAGGAGAACCGCTACGCCATTCGCGCGCAGGTCTCTCAGTGGATCGCCAGCGATGAGGTGCAGGTGGTGCTGATCACCGGCGGCACCGGCTTTACCGCGGGCGATCAGGCGCCTGAAGCGCTGCTCCCGCTGTTCGACCGCGAGGTGGAAGGCTTCGGCGAGGTGTTCCGCATGCTCTCCTTTGAAGAGATTGGTACCTCCACGCTGCAGTCGCGCGCCGTTGCCGGGGTGGCGAACAACACCCTGATTTTCGCCATGCCGGGCTCGACCAAAGCCTGCCGCACCGCGTGGGAAAACATCATCGCCCCGCAGTTGGATGCCCGTACCCGTCCGTGTAATTTCCATCCCCATTTAAAGAAATAAGCTATGTCACAACTGACCCACATTAACGCCGCTGGCGAAGCGCATATGGTGGACGTCTCCGCCAAAGCGGAAACGGTGCGCGAGGCGCGCGCCGAAGCGTACGTCACCATGCTGCCGGAAACGCTGGCGATGATCATCGACGGCAGCCATCACAAGGGTGATGTCTTTGCCACCGCCCGCATCGCCGGTATTCAGGCCGCCAAGCGCACCTGGGACTTAATTCCGCTGTGCCATCCGCTGATGCTGAGCAAGGTGGAGGTAAACCTGCAGGCGCAGCCGGAGCACAATCGCGTGCGCATTGAATCGCTGTGCCGCTTAACCGGCAAAACCGGCGTGGAGATGGAGGCGCTGACGGCAGCGTCCGTGGCCGCGCTGACCATCTACGACATGTGCAAAGCGGTGCAGAAAGACATGGTGATTGGCCCGGTTCGCCTGCTGGCAAAAAGCGGCGGCAAATCCGGAGATTTTAAGGTGGACAGCCATGATTAAGGTGCTCTTTTTTGCGCAGGTGCGCGAGCTGGTGAATACCGACAGCCTGACGCTGGATGCGTCTTTTGACAACGTTGCGGCTCTGCGTGCGCATCTGGCGGCACAAAGCGACCGCTGGGCGCTGGCGCTCGACGAAGGCAAGCTGCTGGCCGCCGTTAACCAGACGCTGGTGGAGCTTACCCATCCGCTGAAGGCCGGGGATGAAGTGGCCTTCTTCCCGCCGGTCACAGGGGGCTAATATGAGTGAAACCCGCATTCTGGTTGGCCCTGAGCGCTTTAACGTAGGGACAGAATACAGCTGGCTGGCGGAACGCGACGAAGACGGTGCGGTCGTGACCTTTACCGGCAAAGTGCGCAATCACAACCTCGGTGACAGCGTGAAGGCGCTGACGCTGGAGCACTATCCCGGCATGACCGAGAAATCGCTGGCGGAGATAGTGGACGAGGCGCGAGGCCGCTGGCCGCTCGGACGCGTCACGGTGATTCACCGCATCGGCGAGATGTGGCCCGGCGAGGAGATTGTCTTTGTCGGGGTGACCAGCGCGCACCGCGGCAGCGCGTTTGCGGCAGGGGAGTTCATTATGGATTACCTCAAAACCAAAGCGCCGTTCTGGAAGCGCGAAGCCACGCCGGAAGGCGACCGCTGGGTGGAATCTCGCGATAGCGATAAACAGGCCGCCAGCCGTTGGTAGTCGGTTTACGTGGATGTGTTACTCTTAACGAGTGTGTCTACTTAATCTTAATCAGGAGTGAATCATGGACCGATTTCCGCGTTCCGATTCAATAGTGCAGCAGACCCGTAGCGGCCTGCAGACGTATATGGCGCAGGTGTACGGCTGGATGACGGTTGGCCTGCTGCTTACCGCGTTTATCGCGTGGTATGCGGCGAATACGCCGGAGCTGATGATGTTTATCTTCTCCAGCAAAATCACCTTCTTTGGGCTGATTATTGCGCAGCTGGCGCTGGTGTTTGTGCTTTCGGGTCTGGTGCACAAGCTGAGTGCCGGCATGGCAACGACCCTGTTTATGCTCTATTCGGCGCTAACGGGGCTGACGCTTTCCAGCATCTTTATCGTTTACACCTACTCATCCATCGCCAGCACCTTCGTGGTCACCGGCGGGATGTTTGGTGCGATGAGCCTGTACGGCTACACCACGAAGCGCGATCTGAGCGGTTTCGGCAGCATGCTGTTTATGGGGCTGATCGGGATTGTGCTGGCGTCGCTGGTGAACCTGTGGCTCAAGAGCGACGCGCTGATGTGGGCCGTGACCTATATCGGGGTGGTGCTCTTCGTCGGGTTGACGGCCTATGACACCCAGAAGCTGAAAAACATCGGCGAGCAGATCGACGTACGCGACAGTTCAAACCTGCGCAAATACTCGATTCTGGGCGCGCTGACGCTCTATCTTGACTTCATCAACCTGTTCCTGATGCTGCTGCGGATTTTAGGCAACCGTCGCTAAGGTTGTTTGCCGGGTGGCGGCTTCGCCTTGCCCGTCCTGCGAAGCGCGAACCGTAGGTCGGGTAAGGCGAAGCCGCCACCCGACTTATTCACTTCGCTAGCATCCTCTCATTCTTCGCCCGCAGCTTTTTCGCCCGACTTTCCAGAACCAGATAGCAGACCGTTGCCAGCGCCAGCGGCAGGAAGTAATACAGCATCCTGTACGCCAGCAGGGCGGCGATAATCGTTCCCTGAGAAACATGCTCCCCGGCCAGCAGGGCAATAAACACCGCCTCCAGCACGCCGATCCCCGCCGGAATGTGCACAATCACCCCGGCAATGCTGCTCACCAGCAGCACGCCCAGCACGAAGAAGTAATTGACGTCCTCGCCAATCAGCAGCCAGATGATGGCCCCCATGGCCATCCAGTTGGCGCTGGAGACCGCCATCTGCAGCACCGCAAACTTCCACGAGGGCAGGACCAGCTTTTGCCCTTTGATGGTCATATGGCGGCGCTTTGCAAACGCGCAGGCCCAGAGATAAACGGCGATAATCAGCAGCAGCACGATGCCCAGAATGCGCAGCGTGGCCTCGTCGATATACCAGTGCGCGGGCAGCTGCACGACGCCGATGGTGAAGATCACCCCGCCGAGCAGGATATAGCCCAGCCAGTTGGTGGTAATGCTCAGGGAAAAAATACGCGTGATGGTCCCGCCCGGCAGGCCGAGCCGCGAGTAGAGGCGATAGCGCATGCCAATCCCCCCGACCCAGGTGCTCAGCGTCAGGTTAAAGGCGTAGCAGATAAACGACACCAGCATCACCTGACGTTTGGCCAGCTTGTGGCCGCAGTAGGCACGACCCAGAAGGTCATAGCAGCCGTACATCAGGTAGCTCACGATAACCAGCCCCGTCGCGCCCAGCAGCACCATCCGGTTATAGTTGCGGATGACCTTCCACACCTCTTCCCAGTCCACTTTCTGCGCGTAGACCACCAGCAGCACCGCGACGGCAATAAAGAATACCCAGGTGAGGATCTTTTTTGCCAGACGCCAGCGTGGATGCGATTTTGACATCAGGGTTTGCCTCCGTCTTCCGCTTCAATGCGGTCCTGGGTTTCCATTTCGGGTTGTACCGGCGGGTCCACCTGCGCCAGCTTCGGCGTATGCGCCGGCAGCCAGCCGACCATCGCCGGGAAATGCCGCAGGAAGTGGAACACCACCACGCTGATGCCCAGGTTCCACCAGGTGCGTTTGGGAACCATAGACTCATCCACGCGCACGCAGTCGTTAACGATCAACGCCTGCAGGTTATCCCGCAGGGTCTGGTTAAACTGGCGGTCGTGAATGATCAGGTTGGCTTCAAGGTTAAGCGACAGGCTCAGCGGATCGAGGTTGCTGGAGCCCACGGTGGCCCAGTGATCGTCCATCAGCGCGACTTTGCCGTGCAGCGGTCGACGACGATATTCGTAGATCTGGACGCCGCCCTTCACCAGGTAGTTGTACAGCAGCCGCGCCCCGACTTTGACGATCGGCATATCCGGCTCGCCCTGGACAATCAGCTTCACGCGCACGCCGCGTCTTGCAGCATTGCGCATGGCATGCAGCAGGCGATAGCCCGGGAAAAAGTAGGCGTTGGCGATGATCACTTCGCGCTTGGCGTTGGCCAGCATTTTAAGATAGTGGCGTTCAATGTCGTCCCGGTGCTCGCCGTTGTCGCGCCAGACGAAAAGCGCCTGCGCTTCGCCGGGCTTCCGGTTCTCTTCCGGGCGATGGCGGCGTCGCCACCAGCGGCGTACGGCCTCTTTCCCCGGCAGGTTCTCCAGCTCAAACAGCAAGATGTCCTGCACCACCGGGCCTTCAATGCGAATGGCGTAATCCTGCTTCGCTTCCGGACCGTAGTCGGACATATGTTCCGCCGAGTAGTTAATGCCGCCGACAAACGCTACCGTCTCATCCACCACCACAATTTTGCGGTGCATTCGGCGGAAAAGGTTGGTCCGCATGCCGAACAGGCGAGGGCCGGGATCGTAGTAGCGGAATACCACGCCTGCGGCGGTCAGTTCATTGACGAACGCATCGCTGAGGTCCGGCGAGCCGTAGCCATCCAGCAGTACTTCAATTTTGACGCCGCGCTGTGCGGCGCGCAGGAGCACGCTGTGCAGCTGCTTGCCGACGTTGTCTTCGAACCAGATAAAGGTTTCGAGGATCACTTTCTGCTGGGCGTTATCAATTGCCTTAAACACGGCCGGGTAATACTCGTCCCCGTTGACCAGCAGCGTGATCCGGTTGCCTTCCTGCCAGGAACATTTCATAAGTGGATCTCCGCGCTGAGCGGGGCATGGTCGGAAAGATGCCGCCAGTTGAGAAGCGCCAGGGCGGTCGGGCTGCTGGCGTGGGCATTTTTCACGTAGATGCGGTCAAGCCGCAGCAGCGGGAAACGGACCGGGAACGTGCGCGCAGGCCTGCCGTTCGCCCGGGTGAAGATCTCCTCCAGCCCGGCATCCACCTTCAACGGATGGTTTGCCCGCTGGCGCCAGTCGTTGAAATCGCCTGCCACGACAACAGGTTCACCGTCAGGCAGCGCGTTAGCCCATTCGGCCAGCATTTTCAGCTGCGCCTGACGATGGGCTTCGCGCAGGCCCAGATGAACGCAGCCGACGTGGATGGGCAGCTCAAGGTCGGGCGGGGTAATGCGGCAGTAGAGCAGGCCGCGTTTTTCGCTCTCCCCGACGGAAACGTCGCGGTTTTCATAGTGTTCAATGGGATAACGCGACAGCACCGCGTTGCCGTGATGACCTTCAGGATAGACCGCGTTGCGGCCGTAGGCGTAATCGCTCCACATGGTGTCGGCCAGAAATTCATAGTGCGGCGTGTCGGGCCAGTTCTCAAAGTGAAGCGGATGTACTTCGTGTGCGCCCATCACCTCCTGCAGGCAGACAATATCCGCGCTGACGGTGCGCACCGCGTCGCGCAGCTCCGGTAAAATGAAGCGGCGGTTAAATGCTGTGAAGCCCTTATGAATGTTTATCGTCAGCACTTTAAGCGAGAAATGCTGCATTTTTTTCGTCATAAGCTCCTTCCTGAGTGACTATCCCGATGAAAATAAAGTGTAGTCGTCGTCACAAAAAGATGCGGCGTTACGGAATTTTCCGTAAAGTGCGGTAGTCTGATTAAGCAGAGAAAAATCCTTCAGGAGAGAAGCCATGAAGTGGCAACAACGTGTTCGTGTCGCAACTGGCCTGAGTTGCTGGCAGATAATGTTGCATTTACTGGTCGTGGCCGTACTGGTGATGGGCTGGATGAGCGGCACGCTGGTACGTGTTGGCCTGGGGCTATGCGTCCTTTACGGCGTCACCGTGCTGTCGATGCTGTTTTTACAGCGCCACCATGACGCGCGCTGGCGCGAGGTGGGTGACGTGCTCGAAGAGCTCACCACCACCTGGTACTTTGGTGCGGCGATGATTGTTCTGTGGCTGCTGTCACGCGTGCTGCAAAACAACCTGCTGCTGGCCCTGGCGGGTCTGGCAATCCTCGCAGGGCCTGCGGTGGTCTCGTTGCTGACCAAAGAGAAAAAGCTACGCGATGTTGCGTCTAAACATCGCATAGGCCACTGAGCCTGTCGTGGCCGCGATGACCAGTAGCGGCCACAAACTTCCCCAGACAATATCCAGACTCGCATCCTTCAGATAGATTTGCTTGGTGATATCCGTAAAGTGCCTTATCGGGTTTATCCACGTCAGATCCTGGAGCCACACCGGCATATTCTCAACCGGCGAGACGTACCCGGAGAGCAGGATCGCGGGCATCATAAAGACGAATACCCCGATAAACGCCTGCTGCTGCGTCGAGCAGAGTGCGGAGATCAGCAGCCCAAACCCCACCAGCGACAGCCCGTAAATCACCATCGTGAAGTAAAACAGCGCCAGCGATCCGGCGAACGGGATCTGGTAGGCCCAAATTCCCACGCCCAGCACGATGGTGGCCTGGAAGGTGGCGACAATCAGCGCCGGCACCGCTTTGCCGACGAAAATTTGCCAGGTGGCGAGCGGAGAGACCAGCAGCTGATCCAGCGTGCCCTGTTCGCGCTCGCGGGCGACGGAGAGAGAGGTCACAATCATCACCCCGATGGTGGTGATCATGGCGATCAGCGACGGCACCACGAACCACTTGTAGTCCAGATTCGGGTTATACCAGTTGCGCACCACCAGTTCGCTGTTGTTGGGCTTCGGTTTGCCCTCCATCAGCTCCTGCTGGTAATCCTTCACCACCTGTTGCAGATAGTTGGCCGCTATCTGGGCGCTGTTGGAGTTACGCCCGTCGAGGATCAGCTGCATCGGCGCGGTCTGGAAGGTATCCAGATTGCGGGAGAAATCCGCCGGGAACCGCACCAGCAGCAGCGCTTTTTGCGTGTCGATGGTGGGCTGAATGTCCTGCGGGCTTTTAAGCAGCAGGATGTGGGTAAAGGCTTTCGCACGCGCAAAGCGCTGCGTTAGCTCGACGGAATGTTTGCCGTTGTCTTCGTTGTAAATGGCAATGGTGGCGTTGGTCACCTCCAGCGTGGCGGCAAACGGGAACAGTAAAACCTGGATCAGCACCGGCAACACCAGAATGGCGCGGGTTTGCGGCTCGCGCAGCAGGGATTGCAGCTCTTTGCGTATTAACGTCCATAAACGGTGAAACATGCGCGCTCCTTAATCTAACCGCCGTTTGGTTTTCATCCACGTCAACCCGATAAACATCACCGCCGACGCCATTAAAAACAGCGTGTTGATAATCAGCACCACCGGAATATTCCCCGCCAGGAACAGGCTTTGCAGGGTGCTCACGAAGTAGCGCGCCGGAATCACGTAGGTCACGGCGCGGATGACGGCAGGCATACTGTCTATCTGGAAGATAAACCCTGAAAGCATTATCGACGGCAGGAAAGCGGCGTTCAGCGCCACCTGCGCGGCGTTAAACTGGTTGCGGGTGATGGTGGAGATGAGCAGCCCCATCCCCAGCGTGCTGAGTAAAAACAGGCTGGTGATAAAGAACAGCACCACCAGCGAGCCGCGATACGGCACGCCGAGGATAAAGACGGACACCAGCATGCAGAGCAGCATCGCCAGCATGCCGAGGAAGTAGTAGGGAATAAGCTTGCACAGCAGCAGCTCGACGCGCGTCACTTCGGTGGAAAGCAGCGCCTCCATGGTGCCGCGCTCCCACTCGCGGGCGATGACCAGCGAGGTCAGAATCGCGCCGATCACCGTCATAATAATCGTTACCGCGCCCGGAATAATAAAGTGCTGGCTGATGGCGGCGGGGTTAAACCAGTAGCGCGTCTGCACGTCGATAAGCGGCTTAAATTCTTCACCCCGGTCTTCGGCGCGCTGCATCTGCCAGAGCTGCCAGATCCCCTCCGCGTAGCCCTGCACGAAGTTCGCGGTGTTTGGCTCGCTGCCGTCAGTGATGACCTGGATCGGCGCATCGGTATTCGCCCGCGCCATGTTGGCGGCAAAATCCACCGGAATGACGATCAGACCGCGAATCTTCCCGGCCTGCATCTTCTGGATCAGCTCCTGACGATTGTCGCTGATGGTGGCATCAATGTAGGGCGAACCGGTCATGGCGTGGGTAAAGTCCAGCGCCTCTTCGCTCTGCTGTTCGAGTAAAATCCCGACCCGCAGCTTGCTGGAGTCCAGGTTAATGCCGTAGCCAAAGATAAACAGCAGCAGCAGGGGGATCACCACCGCAATCAGCCAGCTGCTGGGATCGCGCACGATCTGCCGCGTCTCTTTAACGCACAGCGCGCGCACCCGGCGCCAGGAAAGGGCGTTACTGCGCATGGGCATTCTCCTTATCCCAGTCGTGGATGAGGGTGATAAACGCCTGCTCCATGGTCGGGTCCGGGACCTCATCGTCGGCGGCCTGGTTTTTCAGGTCGTCCGGCGTGCCGTGGGCAATCAGCTTGCCGCGATACACCAGCCCGATGCGGTCGCAGTACTCCGCCTCGTCCATGAAGTGGGTGGTCACCATCACGGTCACCCCTTTTTCCACCATGCTGTTGATATGCAGCCAGAACTCGCGGCGGGTAATGGGATCAACGCCGGAGGTCGGCTCGTCCAGAAACAGAATATCCGGCTCGTGCATCAGCGAGCAGGCCAGCGCCAGTCGCTGCTTAAAGCCGAGCGGCAGTTCGTCGGTGGCGTGGGAAGCAATCGTCGTTAACCCGAAGGCGTCGCTCATGCGGCGAATTTTCTCGTTCTGCGCCCGCCCGCGCAGGCCGTACACGCCGGAGAAAAAGCGCAGATTCTGCTCGACCGTCAGGTTGCCGTACAGCGAGAACTTCTGCGCCATATAGCCCAGGTGCTGGCGCGCCTTGCCGGAGCTGACCTTCAGATCCATATCCAGCACCAGCGCCTTGCCGGACGTCGGCACCAGCAGGCCGCACATCATCTTAAAGGTGGTCGATTTTCCCGCGCCGTTTGGTCCGAGCAGGCCAAAAATCTCGCCGCGCTTCACCGCAAAATTGACGTTGTCGGTGGCGGCGAAATCCCCGAATTTTTTGGTGAGGGATTTGGCTTCGATCACCGTTTCGCCCGGCGTACCTTCCACCGTGTGCAGGATCGCCCCAAGCGGCGACTCGGAGGTCCCCGCGCCGCCCAGCAGGTCGATGAACGCATCTTCAAAACGCGGCGCCGTCTCTTCTATCTCAATCGTCGGCATCCCAGGCGCCCGGCGAATATCGTCGACGGTGGCCTCTTTTTTGAGGATGACCCGCACCGAGCGGCCCTGAATCATCCCGTCGCTGACCTGCGGCAGCCTGAGCACCCGCTGCAGCAGCGAGCGGTTGGACGCCTGCGGGCTGTGCAGCAGGAAGCTGCGCCCGGCCATGCTCTGCGTCAGCGTCGTCGGCTCGCCCTGATAGAGCAGCTCGCCTTCGTTCATCAGCAGCACGTCCCGGCACTGTTCGGCTTCGTCGAGGTAGGAGGTGCTCCAGAGGATCAGCATCCCGTCGCCCGCCAGCTCGTGCACCATCTGCCACAGCTCGCGGCGGGAAATCGGGTCCACGCCGACGCCGGGCTCATCCAGCAGCAGCACCTTCGGCTCGCCCACCAGCGTGCAGGCCAGACCCAGCTTCTGCTTCATCCCGCCGGAGAGCTTGCCCGCCAGCCGGTCGGTGAACGGGCCGAGCGAGGTAAATTCCAGCAGGCGGGCGAAGGTTTTCTCCCGGGTTTCGCCGGTGACGCTGCGCAGGTCGGCGTACAGGTTCAGGTTTTCCATCACCGTCAGGTCTTCATACAGGCCAAACTTCTGCGGCATATAGCCGAGCATGGCGTGGAGCGGGCCGTCGTCCTTTATCGGATCCAGGCCCAGCACGCGGGCCGATCCTTCATCCGGCTTCAGCAACCCCGCCAGCATCCGCATCAGCGTGGTTTTCCCCGCGCCGTCCGGACCGACCAGCCCGGTCACGTAGCCTTTCCGGATGGTGCAGTTCAGCGGCGCGACCGCAGGCTTATCCATCCCCTTAAAGCGTTTAACCAGACTGTTGAGCTGAATAACCGCGTCATTCATGTCGTTCCCCGCTGTTCACTTTTACGGTGACGGGCATGCCCTGGCGCAGGGCGTCGTCCGCATCGGTCACGATAATGCGCAGGCGATACACCAGGTCGGTACGCAGGTCCGGCGTTTCAACCGTTTTCGGCGTGAATTCGGCGGTAGGGGAGACAAACCCCACTTTGCCGTGATACGGCTTGTCCGGGCGACCGTCGGTATAGAGCAGCAGCTCGCGGCCCGGCTGCATCTGGCCGAGATTGGGCTCATCAATGTAGGCACGTACCCAGACCGGGCGGGTCAGGGAGAGGGTTAACACGGTGCTGCCCGCGCTGAGCATGCTGCCCGGCTCGACGGCGCGGGTCATCAGCGTGCCGTCTGACGGTGCCACCAGCGTGGTGTCGTGCAGATCCAGCTCTGCCTGCGACAGCTGGGCCTGCGCCTGTTCAAGGCTGGCTTTCGCCTGGGCGATATCCTGCGGGCGGTTACCGGTGTGGTACTGGCTTAATTTATCCTGCGCGGACTTCAGGGTTGCCTGCGCCTGGTCGCGGGACGAGCGCGCATTTTCCAGGTCATTCGCGGAAATGGTGCGGCTTTTCCACAGCCCCTGCTGGCGGGCATAGAAGTTCTGCGCGTAGTCATAGGCCGCCTGTGCCTGTTTGACGGCGGCAGCGGCCTGGGCGATCTCTTCGTCGCGATAGCCGGCCAGCATCAGGTCATACTGCGCCTGCGCAACGGAAACGCCCGCTTTGGCCTGCAGCAGCGCGTTCTCATAGGGCGCTTTGTCCAGCATCCCCAGCGTCTGCCCGCTTTTAATGGCATCGCCTTCGTCCACGTTCAGCGAGGCGAGACGTCCGCCCACGCGGAAGCTCATGTTCACCGTGCGAATATCCACGTTACCGTACAGCGTCAGGCCTTTATCCTGATGGCTCTGATACCACAGCCATCCACCGACGCCCGCGGCAAGCAAAACAATGACCACCAGAATGATGGCGACAGGTTTTTTCATGACTTCAGGCTCCTTTGCGTTAAGCCTTGCAGGATCAGATCGAGATGACAGGCGATCACCTCACCGATCTGCGCGGCTTTATCCTCATCAAATTGTGTCCAGCCGGTGCGTAACAGGATGGTTTCCCGGCCCAGACGGAAGGCAAGGATTTCACCCAGCAGGGCGTGGGTATGCAAAATTGTCGCGGTATCGCCGGCATCCCGCCCGGTATAGGCGGCGATCAGCCGGGTCAGGTGGGTATGCATCGGGGCAATCACCCGATCGTGTACCCGCTGGTAGGCGGCAGTGGGGGAGAGCTGCTCGCGGGAGATAAACTTGCTCAGGTTGAGCGTATCGTCGTGCGTCAGCACGCGGATCATGTTGTGGCAGGCACTCAGGATCAGCTGGCGGATGGCCTCGCGATCGGGCGATGGCTGGCCGAGCAGCGCGGTGGCCTCCTCAACGTGCGGGTGAAACTGCGTGCCGATAAAATCGGCGATCCACTCGGCGCAGGCGAGATATAAATCCTCTTTTGAGCCAAAATAGTAGGTAATCGCCGCAATGTTCTGCCCCGCCAGCGCGGCGATATCGCGCGTGGTCGCGTGCAGCCCATACTCACCAAACTGCGCCAGCGCGGCGGCAATAAGCTGGTTTTTGGCCTGTTCACCTTTGGTTGTTGTGGGTGTTGTATTCATGGCGGCATTAAAAATTAATCAATCGATTGATTAAGATTATGCTTGATTTGCATCCCCGTCGAGGGAACGCGGAGGGATATTTTATGCGCCACGTCACAAAAGCTGCTACACTCCGCCCCTTCGCGACATTGTGGTTTTTGTCCTCTCAATTGTTATATCTCCCTGAAAACTACACCTGTGATGGTCGGGGCGGTTCGGAGTTTTTATGTCTTTTGATTCCCTTGGCCTGAACCCGGAAATTCTGCGCGCGATCGCAGAGCAGGGCTACGTTGAGCCAACCCCAATCCAGCAGCAGGCTATTCCTGCCGTTCTTCAGGGCCGTGACCTGATGGCCAGCGCCCAGACCGGCACCGGTAAAACCGCGGGCTTTACGCTGCCGCTGTTAGAGCTGCTGGTAAAAAACCAGCCGCACGCCAAAGGCCGTCGTCCGGTTCGTGCCCTGATCCTCACCCCAACCCGCGAGCTGGCCGCGCAGATTGGTGAGAACGTGCGTGACTACAGCCGCTATCTCAACATTCGCTCGCTGGTGGTGTTCGGCGGGGTCAGCATCAACCCGCAGATGATGAAGCTGCGCGGCGGCGTGGACGTGCTGGTGGCAACGCCGGGCCGTCTGCTGGATCTGGAACACCAGAACGCGGTGAAGCTGGATAACATCGAAATTCTGGTACTGGACGAAGCCGACCGCATGCTCGACATGGGCTTTATTCACGACATTCGTCGCGTGCTGGCCAAGCTGCCGCCGCGTCGTCAGAATCTGCTCTTCTCCGCGACCTTCTCCGACGAGATCAAGGCGCTGGCGGAAAAGCTGCTGCATAACCCGCTGGAAGTGGAAGTGGCGCGCCGCAACACCGCCTCTGAGCAGGTGACGCAGCACGTTCACTTTGTGGATAAAAAGCGCAAGCGCGAACTGCTCTCCCAGATGATCGGCCAGGGTAACTGGCAGCAGGTGCTGGTCTTTACCCGCACCAAGCACGGCGCGAACCACCTGGCGGAACAGCTGAACAAAGACGGCATCCGCAGCGCGGCGATCCACGGCAACAAGAGCCAGGGGGCGCGTACCCGTGCGCTGGCGGACTTCAAGTCTGGCGACATCCGCGTGCTGGTGGCGACCGACATCGCCGCCCGTGGCCTCGACATTGAAGAGCTGCCGCACGTGGTGAACTACGAGCTGCCAAACGTGCCGGAAGACTACGTGCACCGTATCGGCCGTACCGGTCGTGCGGCGGCCACCGGTGAAGCGCTCTCTCTGGTGTGCGTGGACGAGCACAAGCTCCTGCGCGACATCGAACGCCTGCTGAAGAAAGAGATCCCGCGCATCGAAACCCCGGGCTATGAAGTGGATCCGTCGATCAAAGCCGAGCCGATTCAGAACGGTCGTCAGGGCGGTCGCGGTCAGGGCGGCGGTGGTCGCGGCCAGCAGCCGCGTCGTGTCGAAGGTGGCGCGCCGAAGACAGCGGGCAAACCGCCGCGTCGTAGCAACGACAGCAAACCGGCCGGTGACAATCCGTGGCGCAGCGACGAAGGCAAGCCGGCAGGGGAAGGGCAGCGCCGACGCCGCCCGCGCAAGCCTGCTAACCCGCAGTAATCTGGAAGCCCGGTCGTAAAGCCGGGCTTTTCTTTTTGCGGCAGCGAAGAGAAAGTGCCACAATAGTGGCTGTTTATACAGTATTTCAGGTTTTCCAATGGCTTTAACCGCGGCGCTGAAAGCGCAAATAGGCGCCTGGTATAAGGCGCTACAGCAGCAGATCCCCGATTTTATCCCCCGAGCGCCGCAGCGGCAGATGATTGCCGACGTGGCAAAAACGCTCGCCGGGGACGACGGGCGACATCTGGCGATTGAAGCCCCGACCGGCGTCGGGAAAACCCTGTCGTATCTCATTCCCGGCATCGCCATCGCGCGGGAGGAGGACAAAACGCTGGTGGTCAGCACCGCCAACGTGGCCTTGCAGGACCAGATCTTCAGCAAAGATTTGCCCCTGCTGCGCAAAATCATCCCCGACCTGCGGTTTACGGCCGCCTTTGGCCGCGGGCGCTACGTCTGCCCGCGTAACCTGGCAGGGCTTGCCAGCAGCGAGGCGTCGCAACAGGATCTGCTGGCGTTCCTCGACGACGATCTCACGCCCAACAACAAAGCCGAGCAGGAGCTCTGCGCAACGCTGAAAGGCGATCTTGATGGCTATAAATGGGATGGCCTGCGCGATCACACCGATAAAGCCATCAGCGACGATCTGTGGCGCAGGCTCAGCACCGACAAGGCCAGCTGTCTGAACCGCAACTGTCACTATTACCGCGAATGCCCGTTCTTCGTCGCGCGGCGCGAAATTCAGGAAGCCGAAGTGGTGGTGGCTAACCACGCGCTGGTGATGGCGGCGCTGGAGAGCGAAGCGGTGCTGCCGGAGCCGAAAAACCTGCTGCTGGTGCTCGACGAAGGCCACCATCTGCCCGACGTGGCGCGCGACGCGCTGGAGATGAGCGCAGAAATTACCGCGCCCTGGTTCCGCCTGCAGCTGGATCTCTTCTGCAAGCTTGTCGCCACCTGCATGGAGCAGTTCCGGCCGAAAACCACGCCGCCGCTGGCGGTGCCGGAGCGTCTGAGCGATCACTGCGAAGAGGTTTACAGCCTTATCTCGTCTCTGAACAACATCCTGAATCTTTATCTTCCCGCAGCCCAGGAGGCGGAACACCGCTTTGCGATGGGCGAACTGCCGGAGGAGGTGATGGAGATTTGCCAGCAGCTGGCGAAGCATCTGGAAAAGCTGCGCGGGCTGGCGGAGATGTTCTTAAACGATCTCAGCGAGAAAACCGGCACCCATGACGTTGTTCGCCTGCACCGCATTCTGCTGCAAATGAACCGTGCGCTCGGCATGTTCGAAGCCCAGAGCAAGCTCTGGCGGCTGGCCTCGATGGCGCAGGCGTCGGGCGCGCCGGTCACCAAATGGGCCACCCGTGAAATGCGCGACGGCCAGGTCCACCTGTTTTTCCACTGCGTGGGCATCCGCGTGGCCGATCAGCTGGAAAAGCTCATCTGGCGCAGCGTGCCGCACGTGGTCGTGACCTCCGCCACGCTGCGCTCCCTGAACAGCTTCTCGCGGCTGCAGGAGATGAGCGGCATGAAAGAGAAAGCGGGCGATCGTTTTGTCGCGCTGGATTCGCCGTTTAACCACTGCGAGCAGGGGAAGCTGGTGATCCCGCGCATGAAGTATGAGCCGCTGATCGACAACGAAGAGCAGCACATTGCGGAGATGGCGGCCTACTTCCGCGAACAGGTTGAGAGCAGGAAGTACCCCGGCATGCTGGTGCTGTTTGCCAGCGGACGGGCGATGCAGCGTTTTCTGGAACATGTGACCGACCTGCGCCTGCTTCTGCTGGTCCAGGGCGACCAGCCCCGTTACCGGCTGGTGGAAACCCATCGCAAGCGCATCGATAACGGCGAGCGCAGCGTGCTGGTGGGATTGCAGTCCTTCGCGGAAGGTCTGGATTTGAAGGGCGATTACCTGACGCAGGTGCATATTCATAAAATTGCCTTCCCGCCCATCGACAGCCCGGTCGTTATCACCGAGGGCGAGTGGCTGAAGAGCCTCAACCGCTATCCGTTTGAGGTGCAGAGTTTACCTGCGGCGTCGTTTAACCTTATTCAGCAGGTCGGGCGTCTGATCCGTAGCCACGGCTGCTGGGGGGAGGTGGTGATTTATGACAAGCGTCTGCTCACAAAAAATTACGGCCAACGGTTGTTAAATGCGCTGCCGATCTTTCCGATTGAACAGCCAGAGGTGCCCGAGGTAAAAAAACGCCCGGCAACACTGACCGCCGGGCGCAGGAAAAGCATCCGTGCTAAGGGGCGCGGTCCTACTGGTAAGTGAAGGTCACCTGCACCACGCTGCTGAACGTCCCCGCGCTCACCGGCATGGAGGTGGCGTAGTAGCGTGCGGCGAGTGGGAAGGTGGCCGTGTGATCGTTTTGATTAATCACCGCGTTAAAGCTCGCCTGCGGAGCGATGAGAATATTGTCCTGCCGGTCTGCCAGCTCCAGCGCCAGCCCCTTTGCGCTGCCGATATTGGCGAATTTAGTGGGGTGTGTGCTGTCCGCCTGTCCATAGAAGTAGGCGGTGGCAAGCGCGAGGCTTGGCGGGCAGTGGGATACTGACAGGTAAAAGTCTTTCCACTCGCCGGTATCGCCCACGTCTTTAAAATCACCGGATGCCGCCTGACCTAAATCCACCGTCAGGTTCCGGCTGGCGTTGTCGATGATGCAGGTATTGGCGTAAATGTTGCCCGTCATCTGGATCTGAATATCCTCGGCGTGTGCCTGGGCGATCAGCCCCAGCGCCAGAAACGCAATTATCTTCTTCATGTCAGTTACTTATAAGCAAGCGTGATGGTGGCAACGGTGTTGGCCGGACCGGGAGTGACCACGTCGCTGACCTGCTCGTAGCGCACCTCAAACGGTATGGTCAGCGTTTCGTTGGCAATGGCTTCGCTTCGGGTGTTAACGTAGGTATCAAAGGTGGCGATATTGTCGTCGAACAGCATTCGGACACCGACGCCCGTCGCGACGCCGGTCTGCTGCGTGAGTTTCAGCACCCCTTCGAAGGCCGTTTCATAGCCGTTTGAGCTGGTAATTTTCACTTCAGGCTGTACGGTGCTGTTGCAGTTCACCGTGACGTCAAAGTTTCGTGCCGGGGAAGAGAGCATCCCCACGCTGATAAAATCGCTGACCGGGAAATCCCCCAGATTGACCGTCAGGTTTTTCGGCAGGACGGAGCAGGTGACCTCTTTCAGAATAACGTTGCCAGCATAGGAGATGGTGTTGGGATCGCCCAGCCCTTCGTGGTGATAAACCCCGATCCCAAAACGGGTCTGACTTTGATTCAGCGTGCCTGACGCTACGGTATCGCTGGTTTTGACCAACTCCAGCGTAACGTCGAAATTAAAGGTCTGTTTGCCATCGCTGGAAACATAACCCAACGGCGTTCCTGTGGAAATGCAGTTAACGCCTCCGGCTCCGCTGATGCGCTGCCCCTGATCGTTCATCAGGGCCACACCGATCCCAGGAACTCCCGAATCGTAGACACCTTTCAGGCCTGGAATCTCAGCCCCAGTGCCGTAGTAACAAGAGACAATTTCCAGCCCCTTATCTTCCGCATTGTCACAATTACCGGCGATATGGGCGATTTGCTCTGTACCCGGGATCGTTTCGCCAACGGCCAGCGTCGTGGGAACGGAGATAGAGGCCACGTTGATCATTTTCGGTAGGTCTGGCGTAGTACAGGTCGCCTTCGCATGCGGCATAAATAACGCGGCGGTTCCCAGAACCAGTAAGAAAAAGCACTGTTTAATCATTTGCATAATCGTTAGCCTGAACGGTGGATCAGTGACACTGCGCGGCAGCGTTAATGATGCTGGTTTTCTCTTTCTCATCCGTTAGCGCATAGTCAGCGACGCAGTGCTCGTTCGCCCCCTGTCCCCAGGAAACGTTGAGATGCCCTTGCTGCGGCAGACCAGAGAGGTAGGTCTGGCCGTCATTCCCGACAATAAATTCGCTGTCCTTATCCTCGGTGGTGACCGTTGCGCCGAAGGGCAGCGGTTTACCCTTTTGCGTAAGCGTCATCAGGACGCGGTTACCCACGCGGGTGTTAAAGCTGGCGCGCACCACGGCCCCGCGGGTTGGCGTCACGATCTGCGCCGCGTGGGTGACGTCGGCGTTGTCCGGTAGCGTTTCGGTATCCAGCGCGATGGTGTTGTGGCGATACGCGGTAACAAACGGCACGACGGTGTAGCCGCGGAAGTCGGTCTCGACGCCCGTCTGGTTCGTGATATGGGTTCCGTGCGTGCCCGGCGCTTTCACCAGCGCGATGGTGTCACCGAGCGGCTGGCTCAGGGTTATTCCGTTCGCATGGGCAACCACGCCGCCCTGCAAACCGACGTTCACGGTCTGCTGATATTTATCCTGACTGACGCCTGCGCTCACTTCACCATAGGTCGCTTTATAATCGGCGTTGACGCTGGTGGAGTTACCGCTGCCGGTGCTGCTCAGCCCTTCCTGGATGTTCCAGTTCAGGTTGTCCTCTTTCAGCGCCGTGCCGTTCAGGCCGATGTTCTGCGTCGTGCCGTCTTTGGTGTTGTTCAGGTTGTAGGTGGCCCAGGTGTTATGCATCCAGCGGTCCAGCGGCACCGAGACGCTCAGCGAGAACTGGTTGTCGTTTGTCACCTCGTTACCGTCTTCATCGCTGTCCTGGGTGTTTTTGTTCATGCTGTAGCTGAGGCTGTAGCTCACCCCGTGCCAGCTATTGTTGTAGCTGACGCTCATCGAGGTCATGTTCTGGCTCTGACTCCAGTACGTCTCTTTCACCATGCTCAGGGTGACGGATCCCCAGCCTTCCGGCAGCGTCTGGTCGATGGTGGCTTCGGTTCGGGCGCGGCGCTGCTGCGGTGCAGACCAGTCGTCGGAGCGGGTATATGACTCCATGGTGTCTTCAAGGGTGTAAAACCCTTTGCTGTTGTAGCGATAGCCGGCCAGGGAGAAGTTGGTGCCTGACCGGGCGATGTCTTTGCTATAGCGCACGCGCCACGACTGGCCTTTGCTGGCCTGCTGTTTTTTCAACAGGGCCTTTGCGCGGGTCACGTCAATGGAAAAGGCGCCTAAATCGCCCATGTTTTTCCCGACGCCAGCCGCCTGAGACTGGTAATGGCTGCTCTGCTGCACGCCACCGTAGGCGGTGAAACCGTAGGGTAAACCGTAGATGGCGCTGCCCTGGGCAAACGGGGTCTTCTCGACGTCGTTGTCATAAGAACGGTAGCGTCCGGCAGTCACGCTGTAGCGCAGATTTTTTTCACGCTGCAATACCGGCACGGAGGCAAACGGCACGACGAAATGGCTTTCGCTGCCGTCGGTCTCTTTCACGGTGACCTGGAGATCGCCGCTGCTGCCGGTGGGGTAGAGATCGTTAATTTCGAACGCGCCGGGGGCGACCGTGTTCTGATAAATGATGTAACCGTTCTGGCGTACCACCACCTGCGCGTTACTGTGGGCGGTGCCGCGAATAATGGGGGCGTAGCCTTTTTCACTGTCCGGCAGCATGTCGTTATCGGATTTCAGCTCCACGCCGGTGTAGGGTACGCTGTCAAAAACGTCGGAAGGCGAGGAACTCTGGCCGACGGTGAGGTCACTTTTCATTGCCACAATATCGCGTTGCGCGTAGGTATATACGGAAGTGAATTTTTGGTCCTCCTCGTTACCCGTGGTGCTGCGATTCCAGGTGGAATAGTTGCGAATGCGCCATGCGCCAATGTTCAAACCCGGACGCAGGTTAACGTACTGGCTGCTGTTATCCTGTTCACCCGGCTGGCGCGCATGGCTTTGGCTGGCATTTGCACTGTAGTTAAGCAGGCCCGCGTTAATTCCTTCGTCAAACTCTTTTGGGTCAATGTAGCCGCGAGGCACCTGACCGAGCGCCGACTGGGGAATGCTCAGCAGCAGTTGCTGGTTGCGAACGCGGAAGGTCGCGGATGCCGCAGGGATGGCGTGTAAATCGGCGCACTGGCCTTTGGCTTTCAGCTGCGGATATTTTTGGGTCTTGATCCCGAGGCTTTTTAAATCGTCCACGGTAAAGCAAGGTTGCAGCGTGCTGTTGCCCTGATCGTCTTTCTGCAGCGTAAAGGTAACATCGCGGGTATCAATTTTATTATTATTGATAAACACCGTAACCTGATATTTACCCGGCGCCTGGCCTGGGCCTTTTTCATAGACGGATAAATCGGTTTTTCCCTGCTGGGGATTATCAATATCCAGCAGGGCAGGGTTAAAATAATCATCAGCCATAACCTGATGCGCAAAGATCGCCATTACCAGGCCAAAAAGAATGACCAGCAATGACGAAAATCGGCAGGTGAACGGCTTTTTATGGCTGTACATGATTATTTTATTACCGGGGAAAAGTATTAATGAACGGATTTCGACCAGGTATGGCTGATGCTGCCGTAATCAGTAATAATGGAATACGTCACGTTCGAGCCTCTGACATTACCCGGTATGGCAAAATGCGTTTCTGTTTTTGGAACGGCCCAGGTCGCTTTCGTCACTTTCTGACCATTCAGGGTGACCGCCTGGAAATTCATATAAAACGGCGTGGGGTTATTCACCACCAGCTCGTTACCTTCGCGACGCCATTCAAGCTTATCGGCCACGTCTTCTGGTCTGCCTTTTACCGCAGACGGGCGATACAGCAATTTAATACGGGTATTAATCGCAATTTGCAGCGTATTCACGCCTTCCACCTGCTTTGAGGAAGGGATCGCTTTAATATTCAACCAGTACAGGGATTCCCTGTCTTCAGGCAAATTTCCGCCCGTGCGTACCACGCGCAGAACGTTATCTTCTTTGGCATCCAGACGGAAAAGCGGCGGGGTGATGAGGAACGGGGCTTTGGCCAGGTTTTTACCGCCGGAATCAACCCAGGACTGCACCAGATAATCCGTCGCATCTGGATTTGAAAGACCAAGAGATGATTCCTTTTTATCTCCCTGGTAGACCAGACGGGTGCCATTAATAATGACGCCCGCATGTGCAGTGGCGGCTACCAGTAAAAGCGTGCTCAGTAAATAACCGTGGCGCATACAGATTTCTCAATAAATAGATGAGATATTAATGCCCGCAAAAGCATTAATATCTCAGGATTGATAAGATCAGTTATAAATAACGGTGAAGGTCGATACAGAGTTAGCAGGGCCTGCGGTGATCGCAGCGCCGGTTTGGATATAACGGGCACCAAATTCCAGATCGTTAACCGCCGTACCGGAGGTTAATTGATACTGCTGCGATGGCGTATACAGGCTGACAGGCTGCTCTGAGGCATCAACCAGCTGAATTGCCACACCGGTCGCCGCATCGCTATCTGGCGTTAAGGCCAGCGTAGCGTTGTTATTCGCATCTGGCGTACCGCCGAAATTAATGGCTGCGGAGGTGACCGTGTCAGGACAATTCGTTAACTGAATATCAAACTTCGTTAATGTGCTGGTAGAGCCAGCGCCGGTAAATACCGTTTTAGACACTTTTCCCAGCTGAACATTTAATGGATTACTTAATCCATTCACAACCTGACAAGCAGAATCGATAATTTCACCGGTGAAATTGATCTGACCTTCACCGTTTGTTGCCGCAAACGTGGATGCAGAACATCCCACCGCTGCGGCGATGATTAAACCTAAAGCAACCTTGTTCATAACAAATCCTGATATGTTTCTGGTGAGAGCGTTGCCTGGACGTTTTCACCGTTGACCCTTAATGACTTTCCGCTGGTTATTTAAACAAATAATGGTGCATTAAGAATCTTCTGCTGGAATCACAAATAATTGAAACAATGCTTGAGTTTCATTTTTATCCTTAAAAACAGAACGTTGATGATTGAGAAAAAAACTAACGTCCGAACGTTTAACAGGGCTATATTGTTACCAGAAGGATATTTTCAGGAGAGATGTCGTGGATTATCGCAAGATTATCAAAGAGGTAGGCAGGGGCAAAAACCACGCCCGCGATCTGGACCATGAAACTGCTCGCGCCCTGTATACCCGAATGCTCGATGGCGAGGTACCTGACCTGGAGATGGGCGGCATCCTGATTGCGCTGCGTATCAAAGGCGAAGGCGAAGCGGAGATGCGCGGTTTTTACGAGGCGATGCAGGCACAAACGCTGCGCCTGACGCCGCCGGTGGCAAAACCGATGCCGATTGTCATCCCGAGCTATAACGGCGCGCGCAAGCAGGCAAACCTCACTCCGCTGCTGGCGATCTTATTGCATAAGCTGGGGTTCCCGGTGGTGGTTCACGGGGTCAGCGAAGATCCCACCCGCGTGTTGACGGAGACCATTTTCGGCATGCTGGGGATTGAGCCAACGCGTCATGCAGGACAGGCGCAGGCGAAGCTGGATGGCCATCAGCCGGTTTACATCCCCGTCGGAGCCCTGTGCCCGCCGCTGGAAAAGCAGCTGGATATGCGCTGGCGGATGGGCGTGCGCAACAGCGCCCACACCCTGGCGAAGCTGGCGACGCCGTTTGCAGAAGATGCCGCATTGCGCCTTTCCAGCGTATCGCACCCGGAATACGTGGGGCGTGTCGGGAAATTTTTTGAGGAGATTGGCGGCAGGGCGCTGCTGATGCACGGTACAGAAGGTGAGGTGTATGCCAATCCACTGCGCTGCCCTCAGCTGATGCTGATCGATTCTGCCGGTACGCGCGCTGTTCTGGCGCGCGGGGAAGAGAATACGGACGTCATTCTCCCTGAAGCGAAAGACCCGCACACCACCGCGCACTGGATTGAACAGTGCCTCGCCGGAAACGTGCCTGTGCCGCAGTCCATTAAGCTGCAGATGGCCTGCTGCCTGCTGGCAACCGGGGAAGTTGATACGGTCGAGGCCGGTCTCAAACGCGTGGACGCGGCGTTTTAGGCAAAAAAAAGCCCGTCCAGTGGCGGACGGGCAAGCAAGGGTAACAAACAACAGGGTCAATGAGGGTTGGAGCAGCTCACCAGAGGGTTTGGCGAGGGGACAGCATTCATTCAGGCGATTATTTGTAGATAACCGCGGTACCGCTCAGCTTGTTATTGCCGTTAGCGGAGGTAATGGTGTATCCGCTTGCACCGGCAGCAGCCGCTTTCTCAGCCAGTTTGGCTTCCAGACCGTCCAGGGTGGTCGCGCCATCAGCACTCACCACACCGACTTTGTTCATGTTCTGTGCCTGAGCAGAAGAGACTGGCTCAACGGCGAAAGCGCCGAAAGACAGAGCGGACAGGGCAACAGCAGCTACAGCATATTTGATGGTTTTCATAAGTAATCTCTCGCAGGTGTTTCTGTTAAGGGGACGATGTTCCGTCGATGTGATGAGTATCACGTTTTTTCTTGAGAGATAAAATCGAAGAGAATTGACGTGGTCAATCAAAAAAATTGAATGACAAATAACTTATTGATTACTAATAAATTCAAAGTGGCGCTTTACACTTCTTGTGGATGCGCTTTACAGAACAAAAATGAAGGGCACATTTTGCTACGCGGTTCGCTAAAAATCGTGAGCGTAAAGGTAAGCGCCCCGGCGGTTAACTTAGGTAAAGGAAAGTCAACGTAACTGGCTGTCTTTCGAACCTCTGCGATTATAACCTGAATGTGAAGCATTTTTTGAATCTTTATTCTGCTGGCAGGTAATGCATAACCTTACCCCTGGAATGGCTTTTCGCCGCGCCTCCGGGATCGGCTCTCCACACTCTTCGCACTCTTCCAGGCTTTCGCCGCGCGGGATTTCACCGCGAGCGCGCGCAACCGCATCTTCAATCGTACTGTTGATCTGTTCGTTTACGGCGTCATCATTCGCCCAACCGGAAGCCATAGCATCCTCCTGAAATGGTGTTATGCCCTGCTTTTAATGTGGGGTTAAAAAATGAACAATCAAGGCGAGGAAGAGAGCAAACTGCATCTGGCAGGCAGATGCAGTCATGGGGTGGGGCAGATTATTTATAGATGGTCGCTGTGCCGTACATATGGTTATCTCCGCCAGCGGAATTCACCACGAAGCCTTTTGCACCTTCCTGGCGGGCTTTTTCCGCCAGTTTATTCTGCAGATCGTCCAGGTTACTTGCGCGGCTTACGGAGACGGTGCCTGCAGGCTGAAGCTGGCTGGTGTCGGTACTCTGGGTCAGCGACTGAACGGCCATCGCAGAAAATGACGCGGTCGTCAGGGCGGCGGCGATAACAACAAGGGTCAGGTACTTTTTCATAATCACATCCTCATGAGGAAACAACAGGTGATTCCCCTTAAGTTTAGAAGCCTGACGAGTGTGACTTAGCGCAAATATTTGATGATGATCTGCTTGTTTTTTGAACGATAAAAATTGACATTGCGCTGACAGATCATAGACATAAAGGTGTTTGATTTATGGCGGCTTTTTAAGCGCCGCAGAGAAAGATTTACCGTTGGGCCAGCAAAGGGTATCTTACGCCGCTGTTTAAAGGAGAACGCCATGACTTCCCAAAAGCCGGGATTGCACCCACGAAACCGCCACCGCAGCCGCTACGACATGAATGCGTTATGCCTGAGCTGCCCGCCGTTAAAGGACTATATTGTCCAGACCCCCGCGGGTGAACCTTCGGTCAACTTTGCTGACCCCCAGGCGGTTAAAATGTTGAACAAAGCGCTGCTCGCACATTACTACGGTGTGGCGAACTGGGATATTCCGGAAGGCTTTCTCTGCCCACCCGTTCCGGGCCGCGCGGATTACCTTCATCACCTTGCCGATCTTCTGGCTGAAGACCGTGATGGCATTATTCCTCAGCAGGCGACCGTGCTGGATATCGGCACCGGGGCGAACCTGATTTACCCGCTGATCGGCGCGCATGAGTATCACTGGCGCTTTACCGGAAGCGAAATCGGTGCCGAGGCCTTCGCCAGCGCCCAGGCGATTATCAACGCGAACCCGGGATTAAGCCGCGCCATTCGCCTGCGTCGTCAGAAAGAGGCCGCCTCAATCTTCAACGGCATTATTCATAAAAATGAAACCTATGACGCCACGATGTGCAACCCGCCGTTCCACGATTCGGCGGCAGCGGCCCGCGCGGGCAGCGAGCGCAAGCGCCGCAACCTGGGTCAGGCTGAAGACGCCGCGCTGAACTTCGGCGGTCAGCAGCAGGAGCTGTGGTGTGAAGGCGGCGAAGTGGCCTTTATCCTGCGCATGATTGCGGAAAGCAAACAGTTTGGCCGTCAGGTGAAGTGGTTTACGACGCTGGTTTCCCGCGGAGATAACCTGCCGCCACTTTACCGTGCGCTCACCGAAGCGGGCGCGGTGAAAGTAGTGAAAAAAGAGATGGCGCAGGGCCAGAAACAAAGCCGCTTTATCGCCTGGTCATTTATGGACGATAACAAACGCCGCAAATAGCGCTGCGTCGCAGGCCGGGTCAGGCGAAGCCGCCACCCGGCAACCCGGCTACAGCGTCGGCTCCTGCGGAGGGAGCGGCGCTGCGGGCGGCGGCAGGACCTGATACGTCTGTACCGGCATCCGCACGTTCGCCAGATCGAAGTGCTTTTTCACCATGCTGTCGAGCGCAAAGCGCACCGTCCACTGCTTCAGCGGCTGGGTGGTGAACGACACGCGCAGGGTAAAGGCCGTGTTCGTCAGTCCGACGATACCGGCAAATGACGGCTCGCCAATCACCAGCCCGCGAATATCTTCCATCTGCATCAGCTCTTCTACCGCATCGCGCAGCGCCTGCTTCGCTTTATCGGCATCCTCATGACGGTCCACATCGTAGTTCGCCACCACGGAACCAATGCCGCGCACAAAGTTGGCAAAGGTGGTGATCGAAGACCAGGGGATGATGTGGTACGCCCCGGTATCCTGACGCACGCCCACCGAGCGAATCGACATCCGCTCCACCGTGCCGGTCAGCGGCCCGATGGTCACCAGATCGCCCGTGTTCATCCCGTTCTCAAACTGGATAAAGATGCCGGTAATAATATCCTTCACCAGCGTTTGCGACCCGAAGGAGATCGCCAGCCCCAGGGCACCTGCACCGGCCAGCAGCGGGGCGATATTCACCCCGATTTCTGACAGCACAATCATGATGGTGATGGTACTGATGATGACCGCCAGCGCGTTGCGGAACAGCGTCAGCAAGGTGCGGGCCCGCGCGCTGGGCAGGGGCCTGCCGTGAATATCTGACACCAGACGATTCTCGATGAGGCTCGCCAGCAGCGTCCAGCCGACGGCAGAGAAGAACAAAATCAGCGCGATGCGAATCAGAATGTCGACCGTTTTTTCACCTGCGCCGTTGTGCAGCCAGTTCCAGAAATCAAACAGGCTCCACGCGTTAAGGAGCAGCATGATCGCCACGCAGACGGTGAGAATGCGCGCCACCTTGAGGGATACCGACATCCAGCCGTTCACCCGTTTTTGCAGTTCCGGGTAATTACGCTGTACCTGCGGCGACAGGGTGATGGTTTTCGAGATCCAGCGCGACAGCAGCCCCGAGACAAATGCCGCGATGCCGATAATGGCCAGGCTTTTGAATGTTGCCCCCATCATAAATTTCAGGCTGTTTCCCGGGTCGAACAGCGAGAAGAAGCACAATACGATGAAGTAGGCGCTTGCCAGCCAGTGCCACACCAGGGCGAATGCGCGAATAAACAGGCTGAAGAACGAGAGGGAACGATCGGCCAGATGCAGCAGGCTCTCGGTGATGGTCTTTTTATTGTGGAAGATAAGGTACAGCGACCAGACGGTAATGCAGAGCATGATAATGACGTTTGCCAGCGCGCCAAACTGGACGTTCACCTGGTTGGAGATGATCGGCACGGCAACCAGCAGACCGTAGCCAATCAGCCCGCTGAGCACGCTCAGGCGCAGCGCCCAGTATGTTGCGCTCTCGTCCCGAATGGAGAAGGGACGCAGCGCCGGCACGTGAGGGCAAAAGAGTAACCGCAGCAGCGCCTTGAAGAACTCAATCAGGGCAAAGGCATTCAGGAAAAGCGACTGCTGGAAGGCGATGGTTTTGTTGCCCGCGTTCAGCCTGTCGGCCAGCATCTGGCCTAAGAACAGCGTCAGCGCCAGCAGCAGTAAATCGATGATAAAGGCTGAGGCGATCATCAGCGGCAGGTGCAGCCAGCTGCTTTTCTGCTGATTCTTTCTGCGTCCCCATTGCCCCATTTTGCGGTACAGCGGCCACGCGCACAGGCGCACCAGCCAGTAAAAAAGGAAGACTGCACCGGCCAGCATCAGGAACTGCATGGCGGCGGCGGTAAACGTTTGTGGGTTAAACGGCTTATGCGGTGAGCCAATCAGGTTGCGGTAGAGCTGAGCAAAGCGCGAGGAGAGCGCTTCCCCATAGTGGCGGCTCACGTCAGTGACATTTTCCAGCACCGTTTTTTGCTCCTCCACCTGCGGAGGGGTGAGGGTCGGAACGGTTTCCTGGGGCGGCGTGGCGGCGGCTTTGCGCAACTGCTCGATTAATTCCTTTCGGGAGGTGTCGTTCTCAAGAACGTCGGCAAGCGCGCCGTAAGCCGCTTTCTTCTGTTCAACATCCGGTTCCGGAGGGGGCGTACTTTGCTGGCTGGCGGTTGTTCCGGTGGTCACACCGGGGATCGCGACGGCGAACGATGGCGCACTAAACAGGCTAATCAACAGCAACAGGATCCACGGCACGGCGTCCTCCGGTGAAAATGTCGAACAAAATGATAAGTATAGAAGTCGGGACGCGGAGGGGGATTTTTGGGAACAATCTGGCGTAAAAAAGCCGGGCAGGCCCGGCTTAGCGTAACGCGAGGGATCAGGAGACGTGCTGCAGGAACTCCTGCAAACGCGGGCTCGGCGGGTTCGCAATCAATTCCTGCGGGTTACCGTCTTCCGCGATACGGCCTTTATCAATAAAGATCAGGCGGGACGCCACTTTCTCCGCGAAGCCGATTTCGTGGGTCACGATAACCATCGTCATCCCTTCTTCCGCCAGATCCTGCATGACCTTCAGCACCTCGTGACGCAGCTCCGGGTCGAGTGCGGACGTAGGCTCATCAAACAGCATCAGCTTCGGCTTGACCGCCAGCGCGCGGGCAATCGCCACGCGCTGCTGTTGACCACCGGACAGCTCGGAAGGATAGTGATGGGCGCGTTCAGCCAGGCCGACTTTCGCCAGCAGATCTTTCGCCAGCGCTTCTGCCGCCGCTTTGTTGGCACCACGCACGCGCAGCGGGCCAAACATCACGTTCTCCAGCGCCGTCAGGTGCGGGAACAGGTAGAACTGCTGGAACACCATGCCCGCTTCCTGACGAATCAGACGGTCATCCACTTTCTGGTCATTCACCTTCAGACCATCGACAATCAGATCGCCGCTGGTGATCTCTTCCAGCTTGTTGATGCAGCGCAGCAGGGTCGACTTACCGGAGCCGGATGGCCCGATAATGACCACCACTTCTCCCTGCTGGATGTTCAGATCGATATTGTGCAGCACCTGGGTTGGGCCAAAGTGCTTGGAAACGTTTTTAAATTCAATCACAGGATTTTCATCCTTCTTTCAAGACGACGCAGAACGAAGCTCAGAACCAGAGTAATGATCAGGTAGACAACGGCCACCGCACTCCAGATTTCCAGCGCGCGGAAGTTGCCAGCAATGATCTCCTGCCCCTGACGGGTCAGTTCGGCCACGCCGATAACAATGAACAGCGACGTATCTTTAATGCTGATGATCCACTGGTTACCCAGCGGTGGCAGCATGCGACGCAGCGCCAGCGGCAGGATAACGTGGCGGATCGTTTCGCGACGTGAAAGGCCTAATGCCAGACCGGCTTCACTGAACCCTTTATGAATCGACAGCACCGCACCGCGGGTAATTTCCGCAATGTAGGCGCCCGAGTTGATCATAATGGTGACGACGGCGGCGCTGAACGGGTCGATGCGCAGGTCGGTGAATGCCATAGGCAGGGCGAAGTAGATGAACATGACCTGCACGACAATGGGGGTGCCGCGGATCACTTCGATGAAAACCAGTGCGATGTGGTTTGCAATCCAGCCACCGTAGGTGCGGGCGAAACCGGCGACAAGACCGATAATCAACCCGCCAACCAGACCCAGGACCGAAATCCACAGGGTCATTTTAGCGCCTTCAAGCAAGAGTGGAATGGCAGGCCAGATGGCGCTCCAGTCAAACTGCATGATGTATTCCTGTATACCGTGGTGAAAAACGAAAAACGTAGGCCCGGTAAGCGGCAGCGCCACCGGGCGTTACAAACCTGAATTCAGGTGAAATTATTTAGGCTCGGTACCGAACCATTTTTTGTAGATTTCGTTATAGGTGCCGTTCTCTTTCAGCGTTTTCAGCGCGCCGTTAACTTTCGTGCGCAGGTCGTCGCTGCCTTTCGGGAAGGCGATACCGTACTGCTGAGCTTCCAGAGATTCGCCCACAGATTTGAACTTGCCGTTGCCCGCGGTTTTGATGAAGTACAGGATGTTTGGCGTGTCGTGCAGCACTGCGTCAGCGCGGCCGGTACCCAGTTCCATGTACGCATTGTCGATGTTCGGGAACTGGCGCAGGTCTTTGGTTTTGATATTCGCTTTCGCGTAATCAACTGACCCGGTGCCGCTCTTCACTGCCACCACTTTGCCGTCGAGATCTTTCACGCTTTTTACGTCGTTATTATCGGCTTTGACCATCACCAGCAGGCCGCTTTTGTAGTAGCCGTCAGAGAAGTCGATCGCTTTTTTACGCTCGTCGGTAATGGTGATACCCGCCAGCGCCAGATCAACGTTCTTGGTTTGCAGTGCCGGAATGATGCCGCTGAAGTCCATCGGCTTCAGGGTGTAATCCAGCTTGAGTTCTTTTGCGACTGCGGCCCACAGATCCACATCAAAACCAACGTATTTATCACCCTGTTTGAATTCAAACGGAACGAACGCCGTGTCGGTCGCCACAACCAGTTTGTCGGCAGCCTGAGAGGACACCGCAAAAGCCAGGGTAAGTGCAGCCAGTGAAACTTTTAATACAGACTTCATAGCATTTCCTTTTATATCCACGGGGCGATCCCCTGCGAGAACAGGTGGCACAATGAAAAAATCGTGCCAACTTTACAAGCTGTTGTTTTGCAAAGGGGATGATGTCATGCATTGCACAATAAATGGGGCAATGAGGTTTTATTGCACCAAAGTGGAGCACTGTTTTGGTGCGCTTCGTTTGGCTCAACTGACGGGGAGATATTTAGCGTAAATTCTGACGAAAAAACAATCTTCCGTTAACGGTTGTGTGAGGTGATTATTACAATTTCTTCACTTTTGCACGTTCTCAGGCAAAAAACGTGCACCATAGATGTGCAAAACCCTCACCGGAAGGCGAGGGTTTGATAGAAATTCGTATGAATTATTCGATGTTAGATTCGATGAACCACAGGAACTGATCCAGATCGCGGGACGCGGCGGTGAAGATATCTGCGGTATCTTCGTCTTTCGCTTCGCTAATCGCTTTGCGCACATCGTTCGCCACAATCGCGTAGCGGTCCGCCAGCTCTTTCAGGTGATCCTGAACGGTATGGATATCCAGCGGATAGCTTTTCAGCGGGGTTTTGCTGTTGATCACCTGTGTGGTACCCAGCGCCACGCCGCCTAACTGAACGGCACGTTCAGCCATCGTATCGAGGTGGGTAACCAGTGCTGTGCGGAAGCCATCCAGCATTTCATGAACGGCAATAAAGTTTGCACCGCGCATATTCCAGTGGGCCTGTTTGGTGATCAGCGAAAGATCGATGAACTGGATCACCTGGCGATTCAGCAACTCAATGGTCGCTTTTTTGTCGCTGTCCGATACATCGTTACGGGTATAAAGCAGATTAGACGCTTTCGTTTTCACCAGTTTAGCGGTACTCATAATCTCATATCCTCTTGATGTTTATGTCCCAGGTAATTACGGAACTAAGTATAGCACCGGATTTTTTCTCTGCGGTTTGGCTGTGCCTATCGGTTTAATAGCGAGAAGGAGGTTGAGAAATTAATGTATTGAAAATATTGAATAATTTTTAAATTGATACAGATCAATCTTAATTGCTGAATGAGGAACTCAGCGCAGAGGGATATTTAGCTGGCAGGAATCAGAGTGTAAGAAATTATAACGACTGTCTTTTTGGCCTTTATTCTGCATGGCGTGGAAGCCATGCAGAATATATGGCCTTAGTTGATATCCACTTTCTCAACTTTAGGTTCGGGGCGCATGGTGAGCGTCGATCCCATTGATGCCGCGATAATCGAGCAGAGCGCCAGCGTCTGGGTCAATGTCAGGGTTTCACCGAGAAACACCATCCCGGAAATGGCTGCAAGCGCAGGCTCCATGCTCATCAGGGTGCCAAATATGCGCGTCGGCAGACGCGTAAGGGCAATCATCTCCAGAGAGTAGGGGAGTGCGGTAGAGAGAATCGCAACCGCCAGCCCGATGGGCATGACGGACCATTGCCAGATCGATTCTGTCGCCTGCGCCATGCCGATGGGCACAAACACGATGGCCGCAATCAGGGAACCCAGCGCCACCGTTGCCGGTCCGTGCTCTTCCCCTGCGCGCTGGCCGGTGAGGATATAGACAGCCCAGCAGGCACCTGCGCCCAGCGCCAGCGCTGCTCCCGTCAGGTCAATCTCAGAAACACTCTGGCCCAGCGGCAGCAGGAACCATAAGCCCAGTACGGCCAACACGACCCAGATAAAATCGACCGGACGTCGGGAGGAGAACAGCGCCACCGCCAGCGGGCCGGTAAACTCCAGCGCGACGGCAATACCCAGCGGTATCGTCTGGATGGAGAGATAGAACAGGTAGTTCATCGCCCCCAGGGAGAGTCCATAAAACAGCAGCGGTAAACGCTGCTCCTTTTTAAAGCGCAGTCGCCACGGTTTGAAAATGACCACCAGTATCGCCGTGCCCAGAACAATACGCAGGGCGGTCACCCCGGGCGCGCCAACCAGTGGAAAAAGCGATTTTGCCAGCGAGGCGCCGCTTTGAATGGACAACATGGCAATGAGTATGACTGCAACCGGCAACCAGACCGACGACGTGCGGGATAACCCAGGCATCCTTTCTCCTGTCAGCTTATGTCAAATGAGGTAAAGGTTGCAGTGTAAAGGAAATATGCGGCGACGGTTGAGGCGCTGTTGAAAAAAAAGCAGGTGAAATCCGTAAAATGGATAAGCGCTGGTGGATTTATCGCCTGTCAGATTAGGAATAATCTGGATGAATGTAACGGCGCAGACGCGCACTATGCGCATTTAGTAGTGAAAATTGCATGTGATTTGAAAGAGATAGCTTACGCTGGAAACGTTCTGTTACAGGAAAGGCTTCATTAGACATCACGAATCACAAAGAGTTTCGCAAATTTTTTTGATATATTTAAAACTTACGGACTTACTTGGATCACATTTGAGGTGGTTATGAAAAAAATTGCATGTCTTTCAGCACTGGCCGCTGTACTGGCTGTTTCCGCAGGTACCGCTGTAGCTGCTACTTCTACTGTTACTGGTGGTTACGCTCAGAGCGACTATCAGGGCGTGATGAACAAAGCTAACGGTTTCAACCTGAAGTATCGTTACGAGCAGGATAACAACCCACTGGGCGTGATCGGTTCTTTCACCTACACCGAGAAAGATCGTTCTGAAAACGGCGCATACAACAAAGGCCAGTACTACGGTATCACTGCTGGTCCAGCTTACCGTCTGAACGACTGGGCAAGCATCTACGGTGTTGTAGGTGTTGGCTACGGTAAATTCCAGCAGACCGAAAACGAAGGTCTGAACCGCACTGCAAGCAACAGCGACTACGGCTTCTCCTATGGCGCAGGCCTGCAGTTCAACCCAATCCAGGACGTTGCTCTGGACTTCTCCTATGAGCAGAGCCGTATCCGCAACGTTGACGTTGGCACCTGGATCGCGGGCGTAGGTTACCGCTTCTAATCACTTCGGTGATTAAATAAAAAATCCGCCCACTGTGGCGGATTTTTTTTGTCGAAGATAAAAGCAAAACGGCAACCTGAGGTTGCCGTTTTGAGTGTTGGTTCCCTCTCCCCGTGGGAGAGGGCCAGGGTGAGGGCATCGGTCCGCACGAGACGGCAATTACTTATTCTTAATATCAAAAATATCCGTACCCAGATGGTTGTAGTCAACTTTCTGTAACTTGAAGTTGGTAACGTACACTGGGGGAGCTTTCTTGTTAGAGACAAACGGATAAACATTTTTTATCTGCCCGGCGGTAATCCCCGTCCACTGCGAGAAAAACTGCAGGAAATCATTTGCTGAACGGCGTGCTTTAATGACGCGATGCGTTTTATCGTCACTCGACAGCACCATAAACGGCACCTGGAAGTTCTGCTGGAACTTGTCATCGTGCGCCAGATACTGCACCTCTTTACCGCGCTCTTTAAACGCCAGCCCGTGATCCGAGAAATAGACCATGGAGAAGCTGTCGCCCGTATTGCGCAACTGATCGTACAGCTTGCTCAGCAGGTCGTCGGTTTGCGTCATGGTGTAGAGATAGCAGGAGGTCTCTTTGGACTGCACAAACTCCGCGTACTTTCCGCCTGTCCGATCGCAGGCCTGTGGGTGCGACCCCATGAGGTGCAGGACGATCAGCTGCGGCTGGGTGCGCGGGGTGGCGAAGACCTGCGCCGTCATTTTCAGCAGCGCTTCGTCTTTAGTGTTTTTGTCAGCTTCAAAGTCGCCATTTTTCAGGAACTGCACTTCGTCAGCCCGCTTGGCGATGCTGGCAATCGCCGTATCGTATTCGCCAATTTGCCCCTGATTAGAGAACCACCACGTCTGAAAACCCGCGCGGTTTGCCAGGGTGACGAAGTTATCCTGATACTGCGGTTTGCCATCCACCACCCGGTTAAGGGTCAGACCGAGTGATTTCTGCGTCGAGCCGCTGGCCGCGACATAATCGGTAAACAGGGTGCCTTTGACCGAACTGGCAAACGGGGTGTTATCCCAGTGGCCGCCAAACGCGCCCATTGCATCGCGACGCGCGCTTTCACCAATCACCACTACATAGGTGTGATATTTCGGCTTCACGGCCAGCACGTTCCAGGTATCTTTCATATTGGAAAGCTCAGCCATGCGGGCCTGTTCGTCGAGAACCTCTTTATTGTTAACAACGACATCTTTCACGAAGCGGAAAACCGGGTAGCCGATATTGGTGAGCCTTAGCTTACCGTCCCAGGGAATGTTCTGGATGGGGGCGACAAACGCCACGGCAACGCTGAACACCAGACAGAGTATGTCGATCTTACCCCAGGATTTTTTCTCGCCCGGCTGACGACGAATGGCGATAACGCCCAATGCGAAGATAAAGAGCCCGACCACGTAGCTGTACCACGGGAAGATCGTCAGGATCTCCGTCGACTCTTCCATATTGGTCGAGTGCAGCGCCAGCAGGGTATTAAAGTTTGGCGAGCCGTACGCCTGACCAAACGGGAAATAGAGTGCAGCAACCAGTGAACAGATGCCGATTAACGCTTTTTGCGCGCGCGGGGCGGCGCGCCATAGCACATGCAGAATGCAGGTGAAGGCCACCGCGTAGAGCAGACTAAAGGGATAACCCAGCGCAAAGTTAATCAGTAATGACTGCAAAAAGTAAAAACCCGTCCACGGGCTTAAGGCCCGGCTGCGGGTCACAACGGTATCTATCAGGGTTACATTCATAGGTCACTATCATGGATGAAAACGCCATGTGCTCACCCTGGCGTCAAGGGTCATAACCTGCCTGACAGTGCGTGGAGAGGGAATGAGGGTCCGCTTCAGCGAGCCGCAAATTGTGCAGGGCTGCAAGAAGATAGTGCGAGCGCTAAATAATATCAACAGTTGCTAAGCAGATGTTTTGCGAAGGGGATTGCAAATCCGTAAAAAAGATCGGGAATAAGGCGGCTGGAAGCCAGTTTAGAGCGAGATTGTGACGGGAAAATGAAGCGGCGTACCGCAACGCCGCTTAGTGGGAAGGTTTGTCATCCTGATGCGGTTTGCCGTTAAACATATCGCACAGCATGTTCAGCAGCATTAAGCGCACTTTAAAGGGGGAGTGGGTAAACACGGTCATGCACCTCTTGAATTCGTTCATAAGACCTCCTGATTTTTGATCCCTTCGATCCGTGAAGGGTGACTGCATTACATACAGATATAGCACAGGCTATATTGTATAGCTATGGCTATTTCGTTAATTTTTTGTGCTTGTGGAGGGATGGTTTACAATGTGCGCTCTCGATACCGGGCGCTGGAAGCGTCACCCCACTGAGGAAGTACAATGAACCGTCGCGCAGGTAAGCCAACCATTAAAAAAACGACGCAACTGGTGAATGTTGAAGAGCATGTCGAAGGTTTTCGCCAGGTCCGTGAAGCGCACCGGCGTGAACTGATTGATGATTATGTTGAACTCATTTCCGATCTGATTCGTGAGGTCGGGGAAGCGCGTCAGGTCGATATGGCCGCCAGGCTGGGGGTGTCGCAGCCAACTGTCGCAAAAATGTTAAAACGTCTCGCCTCCGTGGGCCTAATTGAAATGATCCCCTGGCGCGGGGTCTTTCTGACGCCGGAAGGGGAGAAACTCGCGCAGGAGAGCCGCGAGCGCCACCAGCTTGTCGAGAATTTTTTACTGGTGCTGGGCGTCAGCCCGGAGATTGCCCGCCGGGATGCGGAAGGCATGGAACACCACGTCAGCGAAGAGACGCTGGTGAAGTTTCGCGAATTTACCCTTAAATATGGTCCCTCCGCTGAATGAAAATCCCTGGACTGCAGGCCCTGGCACGCGATCGTTTCTTCCATCTCTTATTACTCATTGGCGCAGGGTTAAGCCTCTTTGTGCCGTTTGCGCCGCAGGCCTGGCCCGCTGCCATTGACTGGCGCACCATCATTACCCTGAGCGGCCTGATGATGCTCACCAAAGGGGTTGAGCTGAGCGGCTATTTTGACGTTCTGGGCCGTAAAATGGTGCGCCGCTTTGCCACCGAGCGCAGGTTGTCCCTGTTTATGGTGTTCTCCGCCGCGGTGCTGTCGACGTTTCTGACCAACGACGTGGCGCTGTTTATCATCGTGCCCCTCACCCTCACGCTGCGTAAGCTTTGCGAGATCCCGGTAAGCCGGCTGATCATCTTCGAAGCGCTCGCCGTTAATGCCGGTTCTCTGTTAACGCCCATCGGTAACCCGCAAAATATCCTCCTCTGGGGCCGTTCCGGGCTGTCGTTCGCCGCTTTTACCTGGCAGATGGCGCCGCTGGCGCTGGTGATGATGCTGTCGCTGCTGGCGGTCTGCTGGTTTGCCTTTCCGGATAAAAAACTGCAGTACCACACCGGCACCACGGGCCCGCAGTGGCAGCCGCGTCTGGTCTGGAGCTGCCTCGGGTTATATATCGTCTTTCTGTTCGCGCTGGAGCTGAAGTATGAGGTGGCGGGCGTGTTGCTTGTCGCCGCGGGCTTTGTCGTCCTCGCGCGACGCGTGCTGGTCAGCGTGGACTGGACGCTGCTGCTGGTCTTTATGGTGATGTTTATTGATGTGCATCTGCTTATTCAGCTTCCGGTGCTGCAAAACGTGCTCCACAGCGTCAGCACGCTGTCTCAGCCGGGACTGTGGCTGACGGCGATTGGCCTGTCGCAGTTTATCAGCAACGTGCCTGCCACCATTCTGCTGCTCAACTACGTTCCGCCGGACACGCTGCTGGCCTGGGCGGTGAATATCGGCGGGTTTGGGCTGCTGCCCGGCTCGCTGGCCAACCTGATTGCCCTGCGCATGGCCAACGATCGCCGCATCTGGTGGCGCTTCCATCTCTGGTCAATCCCGATGCTGGTTTGGGCCGCGGCGATCGGTTTCGGAATATTCCTTCTCATATAGTGCGCAATTTGTCAGTTTTTCCTGGCAAACGTATAGCAACGTCCTAGCTTTAGTGAACGGCATAGTGTGATGCCGCTCACTGACAGGACTGTTGCTGAACTATGGCTGAAGATCAAAATCCGCCTGCTGACGAGCAGGACAAAAACAATAATGAGCGTAAGCGCCCGGGCAAAAAACCGTTAATTATCCTCGGCATTGTCGTGGTGGTGATGGTCGTCGTGGCGCTGGTCTGGTGGTTTTTAACCCGTAACGAAGAGACGACTGACGACGCCTTTACCGACGGCGACGTGGTGACGATTGCCCCGAAAACGGCAGGCTACGTCACCGAGCTGCGGGTGCGCGATAACCAGCGCGTGAAAAAAGGCGATCTGCTGGTGGTCATCGATCCGCGGGATACCACCGCGCAGCGCGATCAGGCTCAGGCCCAGCTTGGGCTGGCCATCGCACAGCTGCATCAGGCCCAGGCGCAGCTCGCACTCTCCAAAGTGCAGTATCCCGCCCAGCGTGACGAAGCCAAAGCGCAGGTGCTGAAAGCGCAGGCCGATCTGGCGAACGCGCAGGCGGAGTATCGCCGCCAGCGCGGCGTCGATCCGCGGGCGACCACCCAGCAAAGTATTGATTCTGCGAATGCGCAACTGCGCAGTGCCCAGGCGGGTCTGGCCAGCGCTCAGGCGCAGCTGGAAGTGGCAGAGCAGGTACAGCTGCAAATCCGCCAGCAGGAAACCAACGTTGAAGCGCGCGAGCGTCAGGTCGAACAGGCCAAAGCGCAGCTGGAAACGGCCAATCTGAACCTCTCTTACACCGAAGTTCGCGCCCCGTTCGACGGGTTTGTCACCAAACGCAACGTGCAGCCCGGTACGCTGGTGCAGGCGGGTACGGCGCTGTTCTCGCTGGTTTCGCCGAACGTGTGGGTGGTGGCGAACTTCAAAGAGTCCCAGCTTGAGCGCATGAAGCCCGGTGATAAAGTCACCGTGTCGGTCGACGCGTGGCCGGATATGGCGCTTGAGGGCCACGTTGACAGTATCCAGCAGGGCAGCGGCTCGCGCTTCTCCGCCTTCCCGGCTGAAAATGCCACCGGTAACTTTGTCAAAATTGTGCAGCGCGTGCCGGTGAAAATCGTGATTGATAAGGGGCTCGATCCGAACAAACCGCTGCCGCTGGGGCTGTCGGTCGCGCCGAAGGTGACGGTGGAATGACGGATCAAAGCCACGACAGCTGGAAGCCCGCCAGCAATCCGTGGGCGGTGGCGATTGTCGTCACCCTGGCGGTGTTTATGGAAATTCTGGACACCACCATCGTGAACGTGGCGCTGCCCCACGTGGCAGGTTCGCTCTCGTCCAGCTATGACGAATCCACCTGGGTATTAACCAGCTACCTGGTCGCGAACGGCATCGTGCTGCCCATCTCGGCGTTTCTGAGCCGGGTATTTGGCCGCAAGCAGTTCTTCCTGATCTGCATCGTCATGTTTACCGTCTGCTCGTTCCTCTGCGGCATCGCCACCGAGCTGTGGCAGATCATCCTGTTCCGCGTGATGCAGGGCTTTTTTGGCGGCGGGCTGCAGCCCACGCAGCAGTCGGTACTGCTCGACTACTTCAAGCCGGAGGACAGGGGCAAAGCGTTCGGCCTTTCCTCCATCGCGATTATTGTTGCACCGGTCCTCGGCCCGACGCTGGGGGGCTGGATCACCGACAACTACTCCTGGCGCTGGGTGTTCTTTATCAACATCCCGGTGGGGATTGTTACGGTGCTGGCGATCTACCAGCTGCTGGAAGATCCGCCGTGGGAGAGCAAGTCTAAAGAGAAGCTGACCATCGACTGGACGGGGATCGGCCTGATCGCGCTGGGGCTGGGCTGCCTGCAGGTGATGCTTGACCGGGGAGAAGATGAGGACTGGTTCTACTCGAACTTTATCCGTACCTTCGCCGTGTTAACGCTAATCGGCATTATCGGTGCCATTTACTGGCTGGTGTATGCCAAAAAGCCGGTGGTGGATCTGCACTGCATGAAGGACCGCAACTTTGCAATTTCCAGCCTGCTGATGGCGGGGATGGCGATGATTTTGTACGGCAGCTCGGTGGTGATCCCCCAGCTGGCGCAGCAGGATTTAGGCTATACCGCCACCTGGTCCGGGCTGGTGCTGTCGCCCGGGGCGGTGCTGATTGTATTAACGATCCCGCTGGTGCTGAAGCTGATGCCGGTGGTGCAGACGCGCTGGATTATTGCCTTTGGCTTTACCTGCCTGGCGGTGTCGTTCTTCTGGTCGCGCACGCTGACCCCGGATATCGACTTTGAAACCCTGGTGCTGTTCCGCAGCGCCCAGTCGCTGGGGCTGGGGTTCCTGTTTGTGCCCCTGACCACCATTGCCTTTATTTCGATCCCAAGACGGCTGAATGCCGATGCGGCGGCGCTGTTCACCATGTTCCGTAACGTCGCGGGCTCGGTCGGGATCTCGCTGTCGACGGCGGCCATCACCGAACGGTCTCAGGCGCATAGCGCGCACCTTGCGTACCACGCCTCGCCGTTTAACGAGCAGTTTCAGCAGGCAATACGCGAAAGCGCCCGGGCGATCCAGAACTTCACGACCCAGGTGGGCGATCCCACCGGGATTGCCACCGGACGCCTGTACCAGACCATGATCGAGCAGTCGCGCTTCCTGGCCTACATCGACGTCTTTACCCTTCTGAGCGCCGTGGCCTTGCTATTGATTCCGTTTTGTTTGTTGCTCTCGCCGGTTAAGAGCGAGGGGAGTGCAGGAGCACATTGATGATACACAGACGTTTACACCCCCTGATGATAATGATGCTGCTGGCAGGCTGCGCCGTCGGGCCGGACTATCAGCCGCCCGCGCCGCCTGCCGTGACGCACTGGAACGATAAGGGCGACAGCGGGGTAAAATCGCAGACGACCTCCGCCGCGACCAACCCGCGCTGGTGGAAGACCTTCGGCTCGCCGCAGCTCGACAGCCTGGTCGAGCGCGCCATCGCCGGAAACCTGACGCTGCAGCAGACGGTGCTGCGCATCGCCGGCGCGCGCGAGCAGATTAACCAGGCGGGCGGGGCCTTTTACCCGTCGGTGAACGGCAATCTGCAGGCGACGCGCCAGCAGCTCGGGCTGGAAGGGGAGCTGAAATCCCACGGCGTGTATGACCAGCTGGATAATGTCGATCCTGAGCTGCGGGGCGCGTTAGGCCCCCTGACGCAGCCGATCAACCTCTACCAGGGCAGCTTCGACGCCCAGTGGGAAATTGACCTCTGGGGCAAGGTGCGCCGACAGGTGGAAGCCGCCGAAGCGCAGCAGAAAGCCGCTATCGAGCAGCGTAACGACGCGCTGGTGTCGCTGGAGGCGGAAGTGGCGCGCGCGTGGCTCCAGCTGCGCGGGGCGCAGAGCGTTATCGCCACGCTGAACACCCAGATTAAAAGCGCGCAGCAGACGCTGGATCTGACCGAGAGCCGCCAGCGCGGCGGGCTGTCGCCGCAGATGGACGTGGAGAATGCGCGGGCGCAACTGGGTAACCTGGAGGCGCAGCTGCCGCAGTACCAGGCGCAGGCGCGGCAGGCGATGAATGGCCTGGCGATCCTCCTTGGCAAGCCGCCGGGTGCGCTCGATGCGGAGTTACAAAGCGTGCAGCCGATGCCCGAATTGCCGGATATCGTGCAAACCGGCATTCCGTCTACGCTCGCGCGACGCCGTCCGGACGTGCGCGAAGCGGAGGCGAATCTTCATGCCGCCACGGCGCAGATTGGCGTGTCGGTGGCCCAGCTGTTCCCGAGTTTTACCCTCTCCGGGCAGTTTGGCCTGCGCAACAGTGAAACCAACTGGCTGACCGACTGGAGCAGCCACTTCTACAGCTTTGGTCCGCAGGTCTCCATTCCGATTTTCCAGGGCGGTCGACTGGTTTCCAGCGTGAAGGTGGCGCGCGCGCAGCAGGGGGCGGCGGTGCTGGACTATCGCCAGACGGTACTGACCGCGCTCGGCGATGTCGAAAATGCGCTGGTGAGCTATCGCACCGACCAGCAGCGTGAAGCGGGGCTGGCGAAAACCATCGACGCGCTGCAAAACGCGTTTGACCTGGCGAGCGACAGCTACCGGCAGGGGATCGCCAGCTTTATCGACGTGCTGGACGCCCAGCGGCAGCTGGCGCAGGCCGAGCAGCAGCGCGCGCAGGCGCAGGTGCAAAGCGCGCTCGATCTGGTGGCGCTCTACAAGGCGCTCGGCGGCGGCTGGGAGCCGTATCAGCAGGTGCAATTACCGGACTACAGCGTCTTTGGCGACGCCCCGCGCGGATAAATTTTCAGAGGATTGGGCAAGAAACGGACAGGAACGCCACATTCGCGATGGCAGAGGGGCGGGTATAACTAACAGACACCCAATCGACATGCGAGGAAAGCGTTATGCGTTATCAAAAACTGGGCAACACCGGACTGTTCGTTTCTGAACTCTGCCTCGGCACCATGACCTTCGGCGGTGAAGGCGGCATGTGGGGCAAGATTGGTCAGCTCCAGCAAAGCGAAGCAGAACAGCTGGTGGGCCGCGCGCTGGATGCCGGGATCAACTTTATCGACACCGCGGATGTTTATTCGGAAGGGCGTTCGGAGGCGATCCTCGGGCAGGCGCTGAAAAACCTGAAAATTCCGCGCGAGAACGTGGTAGTCGCCACTAAAGTATTTGGCGAAACGGGAACGGCAGGAGTGAACTCGCGCGGCAGCTCGCGCTATCACATCATCAGCAGCGTGAAGGAGAGCCTGCGCCGCCTGCAGCTCGATCATATCGATCTCTATCAGCTGCACGGCTTTGACCCGGCCACGCCGATTGAAGAGACGTTGTATGCGCTGGATAACCTGGTGCAGCACGGCCACGTGCGCTATATCGGCGTCTCGAACTGGGCGGCGTGGCAGATTGCCAAAGCGCTGGGCATTTCCGAGCGTCTCGGGCTGGCGCGTTTCGCATCCCTCCAGGCGTATTACACCATCGCCGGACGCGATCTTGAGCGCGAGCTGGTGCCGATGATGCAGAGCGAAGGCGTCGGGCTGATGGTCTGGAGCCCGCTGGCGGGCGGCCTGCTGAGCGGAAAATATGGCCGCGACGGGCAGAGCGAAGCCGGTAGCCGCCGTCTGGAGTTTGACTTCCCGCCGGTGAACAAAGAGCGCGCCTTTGACTGCGTGGACGTGATGCGCACTATCGCCGATAGCAAGGGCGTCTCCGTCGCGCAAATCGCGCTGGCGTGGCTGCTGCACCAGAAAGCGGTGACCAGCGTCATCATTGGCGCGAAACGCGTTGAGCAGCTGGACGACAACATTGCCGCCACCGGGATCCGCCTCAGCGAAGACGAGCTCAAACAGCTGGATGCGGTGAGCGCGCTGCCGCGGGAATATCCTGGCTGGATGCTGGAGCGGCAGGGGGAGTATCGCCGCAATCAGCTCGCGCAACAGTAACTCTCCGCATCAGGTAATTTTTAAATTTGTTTGCCCATCGGTACAGAAATCGGCGAAAGCGGCTTATTTCACTGAGCACGCTTTTGCCGATTCAACGATGGGCTGTGGCGGGAATCAGCAACCGTCTTTGCAGGTTGCCGCTGGGTTTTGCTCAAGGATTCTTACCAGCAGGGCTCGGGGTTCTCTCACGACATCTGTTCCAACTGACAGTACTTTGCCGTCCCGCTCTGCTGAATACTTCGCGACAACATCACCGAATGCATTTCGCTGCAGGGCGACCTCTTGTCCTGCTTTTACCGTGTCGCCGGGTTTAACGAAAACTTCCGCAAACCCGCCCGTGGTTGCTCGTATTGAACTGATCGCATTACCAATATACGTTTTATTGCTGCTGGCGGTTGCGCCGATTTTGCCTTCAATCACCTTGTAATGAATCAGTACATTGAGGGCACCCTCTACACCCCGGGCAATCATATCCTGCTGGTAAATCCTCGGCTCTCCCGTCTCGGCCGTTATCGCCGGGATACCATTTTGAATAAAGGTGGTTTCCATTGAGCCGGCTTCGCCGGGATCTTTCTTAATTTGATCGGCCGGAAAAAGTTCTGCAATCGTCCGGGCATCCGCATTGCGGTAGTCGGCATAAATGAACAGCGGATAAGCCGTTCCGGTAGACTGGGTGTGATAGTCAATCGCCAGGTCGACATTTCCCTTGTAAACCTTATTCCACATCATCCATGCCTGACGCTCGGCAGGGTTACCCGTTTCTTTTCCTGGATGCACGCGGTTGTAGTCGATCGTCTCGCCACCATCGGTTGAAACGGACCATGTCCGGGAGACCCTTTCAAGTCCAGAACGGTTTGGACCAATAATGCCAATAACGCTGCCGTTCATTTTTGCGGGGTCCAGTTGTTCCATCACTTTTTGTACGATGCGCACTCCGTTTAGCTCATCCCCGTGGACGCCCGCCTGCAGCAGAACGTTCTTCCCGTCCGTTTTGCCTTTTGCCACCATGATGGGGACATACCAGCGCTGTCCTGTTCCTGTCTCAACCCCCTCGAACATGAAGCGATGTTGTCCTGCTGTCAGGTCTGATACATCCAGAGTCGAGATAACCGGCACCCCCTGCACCTTATCACCCGTATACACCGTTGCCGCGTGAGTCATTGAGCATGGCAACGCTAAGCTGAGAGCGAATGCGATACGGCTAGTAGATATCTTCATGAGCGTCATTTTCCATTTGATAGGGTTGAGATTTTTATTTTTCGGCCTGGGCCGTGGTTCGTGCTCATTAAGTTAATAGTGATTTTATGAGGCCAGCCAGCGGCACGATCGGGAAATGTGATTTTGCATAGGCTAACGCACCGGCCTCAATAACAGGGTTTGCGCGAATCATTTTTCCTGCCCGGCGTCTTCTTTCCAACCTACCTCACAAAAAACGATCCTCCGCTTTGATCGACATGCCATCTTCGCCTATATGACTAGTCATGAAATTTTAAATGACTAGTCATATAGGGAGGAAACATGAGCAATCAGCTGCCGGCCAACTTTTTATGGGGCAACTCGGTATCGAGCATGCAGACGGAAGGGGCCTGGAACGAGGGCGGGAAGGGGATGTCGGTGTACGACATTCGCGAAGCTGGGGAGAACATCTCCGACTGGAAAGTGGCGACCGACTCCTACCATCGCTACCGGGAAGATTTCGACCTGATGCAGGATCTGGGCATGAACTGCTACCGCTTCCAGATCTCCTGGAGCCGCGTCTGTCCGCAGGGTGACGGCGCGTTCAACGACGAGGGCATCGCGTTTTACGACTGCTTTATTGACGATCTCATCGCCCGCGGTATTGAGCCGATGATCTGCCTTTACCACTTCGATATGCCGCTGGCGCTGGCGCAGGAGTACAACGGCTTCAATGACCGCCGCGTAATGGACGCCTTTATCCGCTACGGTAAAAAGATGATCGACTGCTTTGGCGACCGGGTGAAGTACTGGCTGACCTTCAACGAGCAGAACATCTTTCATATGCCGGAAGCATTCCGCATTTCTGGCTACATGAAAGGCGATCAAACCCTGCGCGAGCTGTACGAGCTGCAGCACCATACCATGGTGGCGCACATGGCGCTGACCGAGTATCTGCACCAGACGAAACCGGGCCAGCTGATGGGCGGCATGCTGGCGCACCAGCTGGTTTACCCGGCCACCTGCAAACCGCGCGATATCTTCTGCGCCCAGCAGTATGACGAGTTCCTCAACCAGAACCTGCTGCGCGTCTTTGCCGGGCAGGGCTACAGCCCGGCGGTGATGGCGGTGGTTGAGCAGGAAGGCTTTGGTGATATCTACCGTGCCGAAGATTTAGCGCTACTGGCGCGCACCAAAAACGACTATATGGCCTTCAGCTACTACGCCAGCAAAACGCTGGACAGCGATGCGATCCCGGAAGGCACGCCGGTCAACTATTACCTGCTGCACGGCGAGAAAAATAACCCCTACCTGAAAGCCACCGAGTGGAACTGGCAGATCGACCCGCTCGGTTTTCGCACCATCATTACCCGCTACGCCAACGACTGGCGCATGCCGGTCTTTCCGATTGAAAACGGCATTGGCGTGATTGAGTCCTGGGATGGCGTCAACCCCATCGAGGATACCTACCGCATCGACTACCACCGGGCGCACATCGAGGCGATGAAAGCGGCGATATTCGAGGATGGGGCAGAGGTCATGGGCTACCTCGGCTGGGGGTTAATCGACATTCTCAGCTCCCAGGGCGACATGCGTAAGCGCTACGGCGTGGTCTACGTCAACCGGGAAAACCACGACCTGAAAGACCTCAGGCGCGTGCCGAAGAAGAGCTACGCGTGGTTAAAACAGGTTATCCATACCAACGGACGCGAGATGTAAGCCGTACGCTGCCGGGCCGTTTTTGTGACTGATTGATGGGAACACTCCGCTATGTCTGAAACAAAAATCACACCGCACATGCAGTCCTTTGTCGATAAGTTTGTTGAGTTCTCGGCGCGCCTGGCAAACCAGGTGCACCTGCGCTCCCTGCGCGACGCCTTCGCCACGGTGATGCCGATTTTCATCCTCGCCGGCCTGGCGGTGCTGGTGAACAACGTGGTGTTCCCGTGGATTTTTCACGGCGATACGCTGGCACACTTCAAAGTGTGGGGCGAGGCGATTATCAACGGCACGCTTAACATCGCCGCGCTGCTGCTGGCCCCGATGATCGCCTGGTCACTGGCGCGCAACAAAGATTTCGACAACCCGGTCTCGGCAGTGGTTATCGCCGTCAGCAGTTTTATCATCATGATGCCGATGCGCTTACAGGTTACGCCCGTTGGCAGCGACGCCGCGGTGAACGTCACGCAGGTGCTGACCTTCGCCAATATCGGCTCCACCGGGATTTTCGCCGGGGTGCTGATTGGGCTGCTCTCAACGGAAGTGTTTATCGCGATTTCGCGCCTGAAGGCGCTGCACATATCGCTCGGGGAAAATGTGCCCCCAGCAGTCAGCAAATCCTTTACCGCGCTGATCCCGACGATCCTCACGCTCTCCCTGTTCGCGGTGCTGGCGGCCATACTGGCAAACGTGCTGCACACGGATCTGATCCATCTCATTACCACCTTTATCCAGCAGCCGCTGCGGCTGATCAACACCAGCCTGCCGGGGACGATTTTCATCTACAGCTTCGGCAACTTTCTGTTCACGCTCGGTATCCATCAGTCGGTGGTCAACAGCGTGGTGCTGGAGCCGTTTCTGCTGATCAACACCAACGAGAACATGCTGGCCTTCGCCAACGGCCAGCCCATTCCGCACATCATCAACAACATCTTCGTGCCGACGTTTGGCATGGTGGGCGGAACCGGCAGCACGATCTCGCTGCTGATCGCTATCTTTATCTTCTCCCGACAGCAGTCGGCGAAGCAGGTAGCGCGTCTGTCGCTGGCGCCGGGCTTATTCAACATCAACGAGCCGGTGATCTTCGGCCTGCCGATTGTCTTTAACCTGCCGCTAATGATCCCGTTTGTGCTGTTGCCCGCCATCGGCATTTACTTCGCCTGGCTTTGTACCACGCTGGGATTCATGTCGCGCTGCGTGGTGATGATCCCGTGGACCACGCCGCCGATTCTCAGCGCCTGGCTGGCGACGGCAGGGGACTGGCGGGCGGTGGTAGTGCAGTTGGCAATCATCGTATTTGGTGTATTCTTCTACCTGCCTTTCCTCAAGATTGCCGAGCGAGTGGCGTTGAAAAACAGCGGGATAGAAAACTAACTGTAAGGAAGGACGATGGCGGCGAAGTACATCACCATAGCGCGGGAAATCAAGAAACGCATTATCAACCAGCAGTACGCCGCCAATGAACCGCTCCCGGACCAGTTTGCGCTGGCGGCGGAGTTCAGCACCAGCCGGATGACCATCCAGCAGGCGATGCGCCAGCTGATCGTCGAAGGGCTGGTCTACACCCGCCAGGGGCAAGGGACGTTCATCCGCAAAAACTTCCTCCAGCTCTCGCAGTGGGATCTCTCCGGCAGCGACTATTTCGGTGCCACCAAAACCTGGGAACATCTGGGCACGGTTACCAGCCAGGTGGTGCATTTTGAACTGCGCTTCCCGAACGAAAAAGAGCAGGCGTCGCTGATGATTAACGCCGATGCGCCCGTCTATGACTTTATTCGTCTGCGCTTATTAAACGGCGAACCCATGTCGCTGGATTCCACGGTGATGCCGATGAATCTGGTGCCGGGCCTGACGAAAAGCCATCTTGAAGGTTCGGTGTTCCAGTACGTGCAGGAGACCCTGGGGCTGAAAATTATGGGGTCATACCGGGTGGTGCGGGCGCTAAAGCCCAGCGCGCTGGACAGAGAGCATCTGGTCTGTGAGGAAACCGATCCGGTGCTGGAGGTGGAGCAGGTCATTTATCTGGAAGATGGCACCGCGCTGGAGTATGCCCACTGCCACTATCGGTACGACCACGGCGGGATTGTTATCGTGAATAACGGATAAAAAAAAGCGGGCCTTGAAGCCCGCTTTTTTGATGCGCGTGATTAATTCAGACGCACCGGCATACCGGAACGGTTCTGAATCGCCTGGTCGACGATGGTGGTTTCCACGTCAGGCTGAGAGGTCACGGACTGCACCGCGCTGTTCAGCGTAATCGGCACGATCTCGTTGTTGTTGATCTGGTCTTCGCTGGTGGACAGCGGGTTGTGCACTTCGATGTAGCGGCTGCCGTCTGGCTCAGACGTCGCTTTCACCGGTTCATTGATAAACTGCACGCGCGTACCCACCGGCACGTTTTCGAACAGGAATTTGATATCGTCGTTACGCAGACGCACGCAGCCGTGGCTTACGCGCAGGCCGATACCGAAGTTGGCGTTGGTGCCGTGAATCGCATACAGACGACCAATGTACAGGGCATACAGACCCATCGGGTTATCCGGGCCGGCTGGCACAACGGCTGGCAGCGGTTCGCCCGCAGCGATGTATTCCGCGTGCATTTTGGCGGTAGGGGTCCAGGTTGGGCCTGCTTTCTTACGTTCAACTTTGGTGGTCCAGTTCAGCGGGGTATCTTTGCCCAGCTGGCCGATACCGATTGGCAGCACGATAACGGTGTTGGTGCCTTTCGGGTAGTAATACAGACGCATTTCGGCGCTGTTGATCACGATACCTTCATGAACGGTATCCGGCAGGATCAGCTGCTGAGGAATATTCAGCACGGTACCTGCTTTTGGCAGATACGGGTCAACGCCCGGGTTCGCTTCCAGCATGTTAGACAGGCCCAGCTGGTACTGCGCGGCGAAATACTCCAGCGGCTGAGAGTTACCCTCAGGCACCGTCACCACCTGGTTTTGACCCACCAGACGGCTTCCGTCGGTCGGCAGGGGATACGTCACCGCAGACGCGGTCTTACAAAAACCTACTACGGCTAACGCCGCCGCAAAAAGCGTTGTTAATTTCATGTTCATGTTGTGCGAGGTATCTAAGCCATTCTGGCGATGAGTTGATAAGTCTGAATCTGTGATGGGAGCGCATTATATGTGCATTCCCGCTAACAGGGAATTCAGATGTGTACGAAATCACATTTTTTTCGATTTTGTTAAAGTTTAGTGGATTGCCGCAACACGGGATCTCAATTCGGAATTGTGGCATAATGCCGTGTTTATCACACTTTTCGCAGGAATCTCCCCGTGTTAGTTACCAGCAACGTCACTATGCAGTTTGGCAGTAAGCCGCTGTTCGAAAACATTTCCGTCAAATTTGGCGGCGGCAACCGTTACGGCCTGATTGGTGCCAACGGTAGCGGAAAATCCACCTTCATGAAGATCCTCGGCGGCGATCTGGAGCCGACCCTCGGCAACGTCTCGCTCGATCCGAACGAGCGTATCGGTAAGCTGCGTCAGGATCAGTTCGCCTTCGAAGAGTTCACCGTGCTGGACACCGTGATCATGGGGCACGCGGAGCTGTGGGAAGTGAAGCAGGAGCGCGATCGCATCTACGCGCTGGCCGAAATGAGCGAAGAAGATGGCTATAAGGTGGCCGATCTGGAAACGCAGTACGGCGAGATGGACGGTTACTCTGCGGAAGCGCGTGCGGGCGAGCTGCTGCTGGGCGTCGGCATTCCGGTTGAACAGCATTACGGCCCGATGAGCGAAGTTGCGCCAGGCTGGAAGCTGCGCGTGCTGCTGGCCCAGGCGCTGTTCTCTAACCCGGACATCCTGCTGCTCGACGAACCAACAAACAACCTGGACATCGACACCATCCGCTGGCTGGAGCAGACGCTCAACGACCGCGACAGCACCATGATCATCATCTCGCACGACCGTCACTTCCTGAACATGGTCTGTACGCACATGGCGGATCTGGACTACGGCGAGCTGCGCGTTTATCCGGGCAACTATGACGAGTACATGACGGCGGCCACTCAGGCGCGCGAGCGTCTGCTGGCGGACAACGCCAAGAAGAAAGCACAGATTGCGGACCTGCAGTCCTTCGTTAGCCGCTTCAGCGCCAACGCCTCTAAGTCGCGTCAGGCGACCTCGCGTGCGCGTCAGATCGACAAAATCAAGCTGGAAGAGGTTAAAGCCTCCAGCCGTCAGAACCCGTTCATCCGCTTCGAGCAGGATAAGAAGCTGTTCCGTAACGCGCTGGAAGTGGAGGCCCTTACAAAAGGCTTCGATGAAGGCCCGCTGTTTAAAAACTTCAACCTGCTGCTGGAAGTGGGCGAGAAGATTGCCATTCTGGGCGCCAACGGCGTGGGTAAATCCACCATGCTGAAAACCCTGGTCGGCGAACTGCAGCCGGACAACGGCACCGTGAAATGGTCCGAGAACGCGCAGATTGGCTACTACGCGCAGGATCATGAGTACGAATTCGAAAATGACCTGACCGTCTTCGACTGGATGAGCCAGTGGAAGCAGGAAGGCGACGACGAGCAGGCGGTGCGCAGCATCCTGGGCCGTCTGCTGTTCAGCCAGGACGACATCAAAAAGCCGGCTAAAGTGCTCTCCGGTGGCGAGAAAGGCCGCATGCTGTTCGGCAAGCTGATGATGGAAAAACCAAACATCCTGGTGATGGACGAACCGACTAACCACCTGGATATGGAATCGATCGAATCCCTGAACATGGCGCTGGAGATGTATCAGGGCACCCTGATCTTCGTCTCTCACGACCGTGAGTTCGTCAGCTCGCTGGCAACCCGCGTGATCGAGATTACGCCAGAGCGCGTGGTGGACTTCACCGGTAACTACGAAGATTACCTGCGCAGCAAAGGTATCGACGGCTAAAAAAAAGCCCGGTGGCGCTTCGCTTACCGGGCCTACGGGTGACTTTGTAGGCCGGGTAAGGCGAAGCCGCCACCCGGCAATGTTCAGAGCACCCACTCACTCCTTTCAACCCCGTTCACCCGCAGCGTACGTTTTTCCCCCGCCGGTAATGACACCTTCAGCGCCTTCCACGCCGGACGATAATCCCCCCGCGCGTTCACCTTCAGGTTGATGGTTGCGCTATCACACACCATCTCCCATTCCACCCACAGCGCATTGCCGTTCAGGTAGCCCCAGCTTTCACCGTCGTCTTCAAACAGCAGCCCCGAGGTTGTGCCGACGCCTTTCACCGGGAACAGCTTCAGCTCGCGGGTCGTATCTTTTTCGGCACTCACATGCGTGATGCGCTCGCTCAGCGGCAGACCGGCCCCGGCGCGCACCAGCAGCGGCAGTTTTTCCAGCGGCGCATCGAGGACGATGGATTGTCCGCCCGCATACCACGCGTGAGTGTAAAAATCGTACCAGCCCGTTTCGTTATCCGGCAGCCAGACGCGGCGCTCGCGCTGCCCGGCTTCGACGACGCTGGCGACCAGCAGGTCGCGGCCCAGCAGGAAGTCGTCGCACTCTTTGAAGGTTTGCGCGTCGTGCTCGTGGTCGAGGAAGGTCGGGCGCAGCATCGGTTCGTCGTCGGCGTGCGCCTGCCAGAGCAGGGTGTAGAGATACGGCAGCAGGCGGTAGCGCAGCTCAATCGCGCCGCGAATGGCAGGCGTGACGCCCGGATACATCCACGGCTCGTTCACCGTGTGGTCATCGTTCCACGAGTGAATGGTAAAGCGCGGGTGCATCACGCCGTTCTGCACCCAGCGCACGAACAGCTCGGCGTCCGGCTTGTCGCCGGAGAAACCGCCGACGTCGTGGCCGACGTTGAACAGCCCGGACAGGCTCATGCCCAGCCCCATGCGGATGTTATAGCGCAGGGTGTCCCAGTTGGTGCGGTTGTCGCCGCTCCAGGTCTGGACGTAGCGCTGCATCCCGGCGCAGCCGGAGCGGGAGATCAGATACGGACGCTTTTCCGGCGCAAAGCGCTGCTGCGCTTCCAGCGAGGCGCGCATCATCAGCAGCGGCATCACCGGGCGAATATGCTTGATGGCGATCTCCTTGCCGAAGCCAAAGCAGCGGGCTTCCCCGTCCCACACTTCATATTCGTTATTGTCGTTCCAGGTGGAGTAGATGCCCATCTCCAGCAGCTGCGTGGTGACGCCGTTCTGCCACCACTGCACCGTCTGCGGGTTGGTAAAGTCGAGGTGTGAGCCTTCGTCATCCCAGAAGCTGGAACGTTCGGGTGCATCGGTTTCTGAATCGCGAATGAACAGACCGCGTTCAGCCACTTCGCTGTAGCGCGGATGGTCCTGCAACAGGCACGGCTTGATGTTAGCCGCAAGCTTCAGTCCCGCGTCGTGGAAGGCCTGGCTCATCACCTTCGGCTGCGGCACCTTGTCATAGTTCCAGTTGAAGACGTAGCGCTTGCCGTTGATGGAGGTATAGCCAGACGAAAGCTGGAACGAGTCGCACGGAATGGCGTGCTCTTCGCACAGGCGGATAAAGTTCATCAGCTGGTTCTGGGCGTCCGGCGCGTCGGTGTAGTGCATGGTTGAGCCGCTGTAGCCCAGGCTCCATTTCGGTCCGAACAGCGTTTTTCCGGTCAGGCGAACAAAGGCTTTGGTGACGTCCAGCACGCGCCTGCCGGTAAAGATGTAGTAATCGATATCGCCCGCTTCCGCCTGCCAGCGGCGATAGGCGGTGTGGTAGTTATCGATCTCGTTACCCAGATCCAGCCAGCAGCTGCTCAGGTTGTCGTAGAACAGGCCGTAGCTCACGTCGTCGCGGCGGGTGAGGGTGAACGGAATGTGCTTGTACAGCGGGTCGGTGCTGGCGGCGTTGTAGCCCATCGCGTCCAGGTTACGCATCTCGTAGCGTTTACCGTTGCGCTGCAGATCGCCCGCTTTCTCGCCCAGGCCGTAGAAACGCTCGTCCTTGCGGCGGCTCAGGTAGTGCGCCACGCCGTCGCCGTGGGCGTTCAGCAGGTAGGCGCTGGTGGGGCGGTCGTTGACCAGCGGCTGCCACTCGCCCGCGTCATTGCGGTAGTGCCACTCCAGCCACAGCGGCTGGTGGACGGTGACGCGCAGCTGCTCGGTTGCTACCGTTAACGTATCGTCCTGCTGCGTCAGAGCCCAGGCGGGGCAGGAGAAGCCGCTGATATCGTCGCGACGGCGACCTTCCCACGGCACGTCTTTTTCCGGTGCGATGCTCCAGGTGCGGTCCAGCGCCAGCTCGCCCTTGCGTTTGATCAGCACGCGGAACAGGTTCTCTTCCAGCACATACAGGCACAGGCGGTGCTGGCTATCGACCAGCAGTTCCAGATGGTTTGCCGACTGCGTATCAAGGGTCCAGTTTTTCAGGGTTTTCATATGCAATACATCCACTATCAGGCGCGCTTCGCGCGACGTTCAGCAATAAATGCTACCAGGAAGAGAGCGCCAATCAGGTCAAAGAAGCCCATGGCAATAAAGAGCGGGTTAAAGCCGATTTTGTCGGCGGTCACACCGATTAACAGCGAGAACAGGAAGCTGGCGATCCACGCCGCCGAGCCGCGCATGCCGTTGACGGTCGCCATCTGGCCTTTGTCGAACGACTCCACGACCAGGGCGCTGAGCATGCAGGAGATGATCTGGTGCCCGAAGCCGCCGATGGAGATCAGCACGATGGTGATATACGGGTCGCGGGTAATGGCCACGATGGCCAGCGAGATCATCAGGAACGCGCCGGTCACGGAGCTGGCGACAACCGAGTTCACGCGGGAGCAGCCGAACAGGCGGGTGTACAGACGCGTCAGGTAGCCGCTTGCCACGCTGCCGAGGTCGGCGGCGAGGAACGGCAGCCAGGCAAACATCGCAATCTGCTTCAGGTCCATACCGTGCTCTTTGGCAAGGTACAGCGGCACCCAGAAGCTCAGCACCGCCCAGGCGGGTTCTGCCATAAAGGCCGGAATGGCGATACCGTAGAAACGTTTGTTTTTAGAAACGGTTTTCAGCGCGGTCAGGAAGGGCAGTTTGACCGGCGCCGGTTCGTTATCCTGCTTGATAAACGCCAGCTCGTCCTTGCTCAGGTTCGGGTGCTGCTCCGGGTTGTGGTAGAACGCCCACCAGAGGATCACCCACAGCAGCGCCAGCACGCCGGTAAACATAAACGCCCCCTGCCAGCCGAACGAGGCGTGAGCAAAGTAGATGATAGGGGGAGCCAGCATTGCGCCGATGGAGAAGCCCACGCCCGCCCAGCCGGCGGCAACGGGACGCTCTGATTTCGGGAACCATTCGCCGATGGTTTTGGCGTTCGCCGGGGTGGCGGCGGCTTCGGAAGCCCCCATAAAGAAGCGCAGAATCGCCAGGTGCAGCCAGCTTCCGGCGCCCGCGTGGAAGATACACATCAGCGCCCAGATCCCGGCGCAGACCATAAAGCCAATCTTCAGGCCGATCACGTCAATCAGCCAGCCGCAGAGGGGCTGGAAAATGGTGTAGGCGATCTGGAACGCGCCAACGATCCAGGAGTATTGCTCGGTGGTGATCCCGAGGCTCTCTTTTAGCTCCGGAGCGAGAATACCTAAGGAATTTCGGGTGATGTAGTTAACGGTGACGCCCAGCAAGAACAGCACCAGCACGTACCAGCGCAGGTTCTTGATGACGCGACGGGTTTTGCTTGTCGCAATGGTGTTATTGATGTCCTGACTCATTTTACTCTCCACAAGACGGACGGTAAGGGGACGGAGGTTCAGGTGTCACACAGATTGTTATGCCTTTGATTTCTATCCGCTTATAATGCTTAAGTTGCTATACAACTAGTATGGAAGCTGTGTGACAAGTTCACCTTAAGGAAGAAAATGAGTGGGCAAAAGTGGATTTTGTGCAAAATTTCTCATAACAGACGAAAACACTCTGGCATGATGGCATTCATGCCAGTTATTGCCTGACAAACACGCTATGAAAATTTTTTCATTTCGCAAATGGAGCCAGATCACAAAATGGACAAAAGGCTAAAAATCACCGAAATCGCGGCCCGCACGCAGCTCTCCATCAGCACCGTTTCGCGGGTGCTGGCGGGGAAAGCGAATACCAGCGAAAAAGCGCGCGCAAAGGTGCTGGCGTGCGCGCGCGAGCTGGGGGTAATGGACGGCATGGCGGCCGGGCGTCTGCTGCTTAACAGCCTGGTGGTTTTTGCCCCGCAGCGCGCCTTCGACGAGCGGTCCGACATCTTTTACTACCGCGTGATCCAGAGCGTGAGCAAAGCCCTTGCCTCCCACGAGGTCCGGTTGCGCTACTGCGCGCTGGAGGAGAACGACAGCGACGCCCAGCTGTTTCTGGCGCGGATGAACGAGCCGGACACCCAGGCGGCCATTCTTCTCGGTATTGACGATCCGCATATCCACGATCTGGCGGTAGACGTGGGCAAACCCTGCATGCTGATTAACTGCCGCGACCGGCACATGCGTCTGCCTGCCGTTGCGCCGGATCACCGCGCCATCGGCGAGCGGGCGGCGGAGTACCTGTTCGAGATGGGACACCGGGAGGTAATGAACGTGCTGTGCCTGCGGCGCTACACCATGGAGCAGCGCCTGTCGGGGATCCGCGACGCGTGGCAGTCTCACAACCTGGCGTTCAACGACAAGCGCGATCTGCTGGTGGTGCCGAGCTTCAGCGCCAGAGAGACGGAGCAGCTGGTGAGCGATTGGCTAAATCAGCAGCAGGGAAAAGACCTGCCGACGGCGTTCCTGGTTGGCGGCGACTTTATGGCGGCGGGCACCATCAGCGCCTTACAAAACCACGGCCTGCGCGTGCCGCAGGACGTCTCGGTGATGAGCATCGACGGCTTTAACCTGGCGGCGATTCAGGATGTTCCATTAACGGCCGTGCATGTTCCCCGCGATGAGCTGGGAACGGAAGCGGTACACATGCTCCAGCAGCGGCTCATGCGCCTGGACGCGCCGGTAGGCACATTGCTGCTGAACGGCACGCTGGCCGTGCGGGAATCGGTACGGCGGATACGTCAGGGGAAACGACGCACCGCCGTGGAGCGGGAAGGGCTGTACGACAGCTAGACCATGCCCAGCGCGCGTTTGCCGTGGATGTTGAGATCGTTCACGGTAAAGCGGTCCTGCCAGGTTTTTTCATAATCCTCGCGCGGGAAGTCTCCCGGCGACGCGCCGGTTTCCAGCGCTTCCTTGACCTTCTTCGCATAGGCGAGGTTTTTCTCGCACATCGGTGCGGCGGGGATGTACATCACGTTGCCCCAGCCCTGCTGATCTTCCACCGGCGCGACGGAGTGGATCACATCGCAGTGCCACCACACCGAATCACCCGCCTCCAGCGCAGGAATGCTGGTCAGCGCCTCGATAAGCAGCGGGTGCCACTTCTCGGAAACCGGCAGCACGCGCCCCGGCGCCACGCCGCACAGCTCGTCCTCCGGCACGTCGTCCAGCAGCGGACGCAGCAGAATGTACGCCATTGCTTCCGGGATCGGCACTACGTGCAGCAGCCCCTGGCCGGGGATCATGTCCGACAGCGCCGTCCAGCCCTGGAAGGTGCGGAACACCGAGCATTTGGTGGTGTTATCGACGGTATACTCTTCCACTTCGGTACGGTGCGCGGCGTTCCACGGATCGTACTTGTCGACGTTGCCGTCAAACACGCGGGCAAAGACCTGCTGGTATGCCGGCAGCAGCCAGCGCTCCAGCGCGCCGGAGTCGGTATGCGCGCCGAGTCCTTTCGAGGTGGTTCCCGGCGGACGGCGGCGGATACGATCTGGGTAAATCACGCTCACGTCCGGGTCGAACCACTGCTTGCCGTTGCTCTCGAACGTCCATAAGCGGTTCAGGAACGACTGCACCTGCGCCATTTCTTCGCTCTGGCGCGCCTGCATTTGCGCCTGCGACCAGTAGATCGGGTAAATCTCCGGACGGGAAGCGGTCAGGGTGCCGAAGAAGTTATCGCCTGGCCCTTTGTACACCTCGTCAAACTTGTTCAGATCGAGGTAGTCGAGCATCGACTGATCCCACGCCAGCGCCTGCTCGCGCGGGAAGTGACCTTTAATCACCGCGCAGCCGCGACGCTTAACGGCCTCGCGCTGTGCGTCGGTAATCGTGCCGTTTTTCACATCGTTAAACGGAATCACCGGCCAGACGGATTCACCTTTATTTTTAAGGGCGTTAATTTCCGCCACGCGGGTGGCAATGCTGTCGCTGAGCTTGTCGAACACCGCCTGCACGTCGCCGATCTGCGCGCGTAACTCACGTTTCAACTGACGGATTGCCGCTTTGTGATCCGCCGGCAAGGTTTCACTGGTAAAGGTCATAACTGCCTCGCATCTTTCATTCGAAAGTGAAAATGTCTACAAGTGATACTTTAAGTTAAAAATAAGTTAATGCAAGTTTAAAAACTTGACGTGCGCCACAGGACGGGAAAATGAGTGAGGGTGCCGGAGCAGGGCTCCGGCGAGAAGAGGATCAGGCGTCGAACGGGGAATGGTTGTCGAGCACGGCCTGAATGACGTTCAGCGCGCCGTGATGGTTGTTGTCATCGGTGCTGTAGCGGCTGATTTCTTTGATGCTCTCTGCCGCGTTGCCCATCGCAAAGGAATATTTCACCAGCTTCAGCATCTCGGCATCGTTGTCGCTGTCGCCAATCGCCACGCACTCTTGCGGAGAAATTTTCCAGCGCTTCAGCAGACGGCTGATGCCGTTAGCTTTGTGCAGGCCTGGGATAATCAAATCGACAAAGCCAAAGCCGCTGGTGACCGGCTTCATGATGCCGTCCAGGGAGACGTGGAGTTTATCCACCAGATTAGGAATATCGCTGTCCGGCAGGTTCAGGGAGAACTTAAACAGCACGTCGTCAATGTCGCGGTAATCGCTGATGCGCTTTAAGCGGTGGTAGTGCTTTGACATTAGCGCCACGAACGCGTCTGGCGCTTTATCGCTGACGTAGGCGCTCTCCAGCCCGCAGGCCACGAAGTTCAGCCCTTTGTCTTTCAGCAGTTCGCCAATCACGATCTGCGACTCATGGCGGGTCAGCTCGCCGTGAAAAATCTGCTCGCCGCGATCGAACACCAGCGCGCCGTTTTCCGCCACGAAGGAGATCCGATCTTTAAGCTCCGGAAAGAAGGAGATGAGCTGGTAATACTGGTTGCCGCTGGCGACAACAAATTCAATGTCGCGGGCTTTAAGCTGTTCAAACTGTGCCTGGAAGCGGTCACGATCGTACTGCTTGGCATCATCAAGGAAAGTTCCGTCCATATCGGTGACGATAACTTTAACGGTCATACTGTGCTCCTGGGTCACTGCGTTTTGAAACATTCTAATAACAAGGTGACGAGGAGCACAAATTTAATTTCGAATGAAAGTCAGAAAGCCGGGTGGCGGCTTCGCCTTACCCGGCCTACGGGGAGACTCTGTAGGCCCGGTAAGCGCAGCGCCACCGGGCGTTTTCTTACAGCGTATGCTCAGTACGGGCGATAATATCGTCCTGCGCATCCGGCGACAGGGCGGTGAAGAACGCCGAGTAACCCGCGACGCGCACTACCAGGTCGCGGTACTGGTCCGGGTGTTTCTTCGCCTCCAGCAGCGTTTCGCGCGAGACGATGTTGTACTGAATATGCCAGCCCTTATGCACCTCGAAGAAGGTGCGCAGCAGCACCATTAGCTTCTGGCGATCGCTGTCGTTTTCCAGCGTTGACGGATTCAGCTTCTGGTTCAGCAGCACGCCGCCGAGAATCGCCTCGGTAGGCAGTTTACCCACGGAACCGATGACCGCCGTTGGACCAAGGTGGTCGGTTCCGGAAGCCGGGCTGGCCCCTTCCGCCAGCGGGGTATGCGCCTTACGTCCGTCCGGCGTCGCCATCGTCGCCGCGCCAAACGGCACGTTCGCGGAGATGGAAGAGGTGCCCGCGTAGTAGTTACCGCCAATCGGGCCGCGGCCGTAGCGCGGGTTGTGGTACTGCTTCAGCTCTTCAATGTAGGTCTGATAGGCGCGGGTCAGCAGCATATCCACGCTGTCGTCGTCGTTGCCGTACTTCGGCGCGCCGTTGATCAGGCGCTGACGCAGCTGCTCGTGGGTCAGTCCGTCGAAATCATCGGCCAGCGCCGCCGCCAGCTGCTGCTGACCAATGACGCCCTGTTCGAACACCAGCTTCTTCACCGCCGCCAGGCTGTTGCCGAGGTTGGCGATGCCCACCTGCAGGCCGGAGACCCAGTCATACTTCGCGCCGCCCTGCTTGATGCTTTTCGCGCGCTCGATGCAGTCGTCCACCAGCGCCGAGCAGAGAATATCGTGGACGTTCTCCTCCAGCATAGTGTCCACGACGTACTCAATCTCGATGGATTTGCGGGTGTAGTAGCGGATCTGGCTATCCCAGGCTGCCATCACTTCGTCGAAGTTGTCGAAGTTACCGGCGGAGAGGGCTTTCTCCTGCGGCAGGAACACCTTGCCGCTGGTGGCGTCGCGGCCGCCTTCCAGCGCGGCGAGCATCACACGGGCGAAGTTGATAAAGCTCATGCCGGTGCAGCGGTAGCCCCACTTGCCGCCCACCGCGGTTTCGATGCAGCCGATGGCCGCGTAGTCGTAGGCGTCGTCACGCTCAACGCCGAGCTTGATGAATTCCGGAATGACGATTTCATCGTTGTTGAACGCTGGCATCCCGAAGCCGCAGCGGATCACCTGCACGCAGGCGTCGAGGAAGTCGTTGCTCATGCCCGCGTGATAGCGCACGCTCAGGTTCGGCTGGGTGGAGCGCAGGCGACCGCAGGATTCCAGAATCGCGTACGAGAGCGGGTTCACCGCGTCCATCGGCTCACCGTTAACCAGCTTCTGGCCGCCGATGGTGACGTTCTGGTACAGCGGGCTACCGGCGGAAGCCTTCGAGTGCGAGCCGGAGCGGATCTTGTTCACTTCCAGCAATTTCAGCCAGCAGCTGTGCAGCAGCTCGATGGCGTGCTCGCGGTCCAGGCTCTGATTCAGCTCCACGTCGCGGCGGTAGTACGGATAGAGATACTGGTCCATACGCGCGAAGGAGACGGAGTGGCCGTTGGACTCAATCTGCAGGATCAGCTGAATGAAGTAGCACAGCTGCAGCGCCTGCCAGAAGGTTTTTGGCGGCTCGTGGGCGATTACGTCACAGTTTTCCGCCATTGCCAGCAGCTCGTCGCGGCGGCTTACGCGGGTTTCGGTGGAGGCCATTTCACGCGCCAGGTCGGCAAAGCGTTTGATGTGCAGGCTCACCGCTTCCAGCACGATATCAATTGCCTTCAGGAACTGGTCGCCGTGCAGGTCTTCCAGCACCGTCAGGTTGATGCGCGAGCGGCGCTCGGCCACTTTGGCGCGCAGGCCGTCGAGACCTTTCTCCAGCACCAGAGGGAAGTTCACCGCCAGGTGCGCGTCGCCGGAGGTCATGTTGCCTTCGGCTTTGATGATGCCGGTTTCCAGCAGGCCTTTCTGCTCGTCGGTGAACATGCCGTAGCAGCGGTCCTGCACCGTCTGGCCGCGCCACCACGGGCAGATTTCATGCAGCACGCGCTTGTTCTCTTCGCTCACCGCAAAGCCCGCGCCCGGACGGTCCGCCAGGTCGTCAATCTCTTTCTCAATCCAGGAGACGGTGTATTCCGGGAAGATCGGTGCGGCGCGCACTTCGCTGGCCTGGTTACCGATGATCAGCTCGTCGTGCTTGATCCAGATGGTACGCTCGGCCAGGTGATGCGCCAGCGCCAGGGCGCGGCGCACCGGGATCGGCTTGTCCATGTGCTGCTGGTACATTTCGGTGTAATGCTGGGCGCGCTCGGTACAGACCGGCGGCTTCACGATATGCACCAGGGCCGTTTTGTGCGCCTTAATGCGCTCGCTGAGGGTGTTGAGATTCAGGGTGGTCATAAGTTTATCCTCGTAAGGTCGCGGTTAACCCTTTCTGGCAGGCGTACTGCTGTGCGAAGTCCAGCAGGGCAGGGTTATCCAGCGGTTTGTCAGGGGCAGAGTAGGGTTGGCCGAGCAGGGTGTATTTGTTCATGCCCAGCGTGTGATACGGCAGAAAATGAATATCGTCGACGCCGAGTTCATCGGCAGCGAAGTTGGTAATGGCGGTGATGGAGGCTTCATCCGCGTTGAAGCCCTGGATCAGCGGCACGCGGATGGTGATCGTTTTCCCGGCGGCGGCCAGGCGTTTCAGGTTGTCCAGGATGCGCTTAGCCGAACCGTCCGTCCACTGCTTGAAAACGTCTCCGTCGACGTGCTTCAGGTCGGCGAGGAACAGATCGACGTACGGTAATGACGGCTCGATATACTGCCACGGCACGTGAAGGCAGGTTTCGACGGCGGTGTGGATACCCTGGTCGTGGCTGGCTTTAAACAGCGCGTGCGCCAGCTCCGGGTTCATAAACGGTTCGCCGCCGGAGAGGGTGATCCCGCCGCCGCTGCGGTCGTAAAAGGGTTTATCGCGCAGTACGGTCGCCATGATCTCCTCGACCTGCTTTTCTTCACCGCAAACGGTCAGCGCCTGCGTCGGGCAGCAGTCGGTGAGGGCATCAAGCGTCTCTTCACTTAATTTCTCACGATGAATGACCATCCCGTTCAGCGCGCGTTCGATACAGCCCGGTGCCGCCTGCTGGCACAGGTCGCAGCCGTCCAGGCACAGACGCGCATCAAACAGCACGTCCCGGCTGCGGGAGCGGCTTTCCGGGTTCTGGCACCAGCGACAGCCCAGCGAGCAGCCTTTCAGGAACACCACGGTACGAATTCCGGGGCCGTCGTGGGTAGAGTAACGCTGAATATTGAAGATCATGTTTCTCGCCTCTTATCTTGCATATGAAGATTAAATTACTTTCGAATGAAAGTTATCTTGATGCAGGTCAACTCTTGAGCAGGTTTTGTCGTGATAGGGTAAGTGCAGGCTAATTTTGAGGGTGACATCATGGAACTTTATCTCGACACATCTGACGTTGCGGCAGTCAAAAAGCTGGCGCGTATCTTCCCGCTGGCGGGCGTGACCACCAACCCAAGCATCGTTGCGGCCGGTAAAACGCCGCTCGACGAACTGCTGCCCGCGTTGCACGACGCGCTGGGCGGCAAGGGCCGTCTGTTCGCACAGGTGATGGCGACCACCGCCGAAGGGATGGTGGAAGACGCGCGTAAGCTGCGCGCCATCATTAACGATCTGGTGGTGAAAGTGCCGGTGACCGCAGAAGGGCTCGCGGCGATCAAGATGCTGAAGGCGGAAGGGATCCCGACCCTGGGAACGGCGGTCTACGGTGCCGCGCAGGGGATGCTCTCCGCGCTGGCGGGGGCGGAGTATGTGGCGCCTTACGTTAACCGCGTGGACGCGCAGGGCGGGGACGGGATTCAGACCGTAATTGAGCTGCAACAGCTGCTGACGCTGCACGCGCCGCAGTCAAAGGTGCTGGCCGCGAGCTTTAAAACCCCGCGTCAGGCGCTGGACTGCCTGCTGGCAGGCTGCGAGTCCATCACGCTGCCGCTGGACGTGGCGCAGCAGTTTATTACCTCTCCGGCGGTAGACGCAGCGATTGTGAAGTTTGAGCAGGACTGGCAGGGGGCGTTTGGACGGACGTCCATCTGACGCGGTTGCCGGGTGGCGCTGACGCTTACCCGGCCTACGTTCGAGCCGTTGTGGGTCGGGTAAGGCGACGCCGCCACCCGACTTTTTTACTGGCTACACACCTCACACCCCGGGTTACGCATTAGCTTCATCTCGCGGAACTGGCAGGTCATCGCGTCATACATCACGATTTTCCCCGCGGCGGGCGTGCCGTAATTCGTCAGCACCTTGATCGCTTCCATTGCCTGCAGTGAACCAATCACGCCGACGAGCGGCGCCATCACGCCCGCCTCAACGCAGGTCAGCGCATTCTCGCCAAACAGACGGCTCAGGCAGCGGTAGCAGGGTTCACCCTCGGCGTACGTGAAGACGCTGATTTGCCCCTCCATGCGGATCGCCGCCCCGGAAACCAGCGGCGTTTTATGAGCAAAACAGCCCGCGTTGAGCTGATTACGGACGGTGACGTTATCGGTGCAGTCCAGGACCAGATCGTGCCGGGCAATCTGCGCGGAGAGCGCGTCGTCATCCAGCATTGCGTCAATCAGCGTGAACTGAACGTGGGGGTTGATACGCGCCAGCGCAGCCCTGGCGGATTCCACTTTCGGCTGGCCCACCGTCGCGTCGCTGTGCAGTGTCTGGCGCTGCAGGTTGGACACCGATACGGTATCGAAATCCAGCAGCGTCATGCTTCCTACGCCCGCCGCGGCAAGGTACTGCGCGGCGGCGCAGCCCAGTCCGCCCAGCCCGACGACCAGCACGCTGGCCGCCTTGAGCGCTTCCTGACCTTCGAAATCAAACCCGCGCAGCACAATCTGGCGGTTGTAGCGCATCATCTCCGGGTCGCTCAGCTCCACCGTCATGTCAGCCTCCGAACAGGTGGTTAAAGCGCTCGACCTCAACCCATTCGCCGGCTTCCACGTTGCCGCGCTCGCGCTCCAGCACGATGAAGCAGTTGCCCAGACTGAAGGAGCTGAAAATGTGCGAGCCCTGATGTCCGGTGGTGCTCACTTCGAGCTCGCCGTCCGCACCGCGCGCCAGAATGCCGCGCTGGAAATCGAGACGGCCCGGTGATTTTTTCAACCGCGTGGCGGCACGCACGCGCACGCGTTCCGGCAGCGGGCTGGCCTTGTTGCCGGAAAGCTTCGCCAGCAGCGGGATCGCCAGCTGGTAGAAGGTAAGTGCCGCCGAGACCGGGTTACCCGGCAGGCCGCAGAACCAGCTGTGTGGAAGCTTGCCAAACGCGAACGGCTTGCCCGGCTTGATCGCCAGCTTCCAGAAGGCGATTTCGCCCAGCTCTTCAAGAAGGGTTTTGGTGTAATCCGCTTCGCCCACGGAGACGCCGCCGGAGCTGATGACCACGTCGGCGGATTTATCCGCCTCGATAAACGCCGCGCGCAGTTTTTCCGGGTCGTCTGGAATGATGCCGAGGTTAATCACCTCGCAGCCCAGCTGCTCCAGCATCAGGTGCACCGCCAGGCGGTTGGTGTCGTAAATCTGGCCGTCCTGCAGCGGCTGGCCCGGAAGCTGCAGCTCGTCGCCGGTGGAGAAAACGGCGACGCGCACTTTGCGGATAACGTCAACTTCCGCGATGCCGAGCGAGGCCAGCACCGGCAGCTCCGCCACCGTCAGCCTTTGCCCGGCGGCAAAAACGGTCGCGCCGAGGGTGATGTCTTCGCCCGTGCGGCGGATGTTCTGGCCCGCTTTGACGCTGGCGGTAAAACGCACGCCGTCGTCGGTCTGTTCGGTCTCTTCCTGCATGACGACAGCGTCGCAGCCAGCCGGAACTGGCGCGCCGGTCATGATGCGCACGCAGGTGCCCGCAGGCCATTCGCCGCTAAACGGCTGACCCGCAAAGGCTTTACCCGCCACCGGCAGGGCGTTACCCGTCTGGAGATCCGCCAGGCGTACCGCGTAACCGTCCATCGCGGAGTTATCAAACCCCGGCACGTTGAGCGGGGAGACGATATCGCGTGCGGCAATACGGCCAAAACAGCGCACGAGGGGCAGCGTCTCAACGTCATGCAGCGGGGAAACTCGGTCAAGCATCTGCGTGAGTGCCGTCTCAAGCGGCATCAGTCCGGCGGTAAAATCCATGGTGGGCTCCTGCGGAGTAACAACGAAAGCGTCCATTATGGCAGAAAAGTGCGGCTAACTGTATGACCGGAGGGTGTACGCTTTACATCACTGTTACGTCTTTCTATATTCAAAAATCATCTGAAGTTTCGTCGACGATAATGATATTTATAGAAAAAGCCGCAAAACAGGCTAACGGGTGATGCGAATGGTTAAGGCGGTAATCGCAATTCATGGCGGGGCCGGGGCAATCACCCGTGCACAGCTCACTCCTGAGCAGGAAAAGCGCTACATCGACGCGCTGTACGCCATTGTCGAAACGGGCCAGAAAATGCTGGAAGCGGGCGAGAGCGCGCTGGACGTGGTCACCGAGGCGGTACGCCTGCTGGAGGAGTGCCCGTTATTTAATGCGGGGATCGGTTCGGTCTTTACCCGGGATGAAACCCACGAGCTGGATGCCTGCGTCATGGACGGTATCTCCCTGAAAGCGGGGGCCGTGGCAGGCGTCAGCCACCTGCGTAACCCGGTGCTGGCCGCGCGTCTGGTGATGGAAGAGAGCCCGCACGTGCTGCTGACGGGCGCGGGGGCGGAGAGGTTTGCCTTCGAACACGGAATGGAGCCGGTATCGCCCGATCTGTTTTCCACAGAGGCGCGCTATCAGCAGCTGCTGGACGCCCGTTCGGCGGGTATGACGCAGCTTGACCATACTGCGCCGCTGGATGAGCGCAGCAAAATGGGCACGGTCGGCGCGGTGGCGCTCGACAAAGCGGGCAACCTCGCGGCGGCAACCTCCACGGGCGGGATGACCAACAAGCTCCCCGGACGCGTGGGCGACAGCCCGCTGCCGGGCGCCGGCTGCTATGCCAATAACGCGACGGCGGCGGTGTCGTGTACCGGCACCGGGGAAGTGTTTATTCGTGCCCTTGCGGCCTACGACATCACCGCGCTGATGGATTACGGCGGCTTAAGCCTCAGCGAAGCCTGCGAGCGCGTGGTGATGGAGAAACTGCCTGCCCTGGGCGGCGTCGGCGGACTCATTGCTGTGGATCGCGAGGGCAACGTGGCCCTGCCGTTCAACAGTGAAGGCATGTACCGCGCCTGGGGCTATGCCGGCGATGAGCCGAGCACGGGGATCTATCGTGAATAAGGGGGCAGCGCGTGCCGCACAGTGAAGAGCTGGACAACCGCGAAGTGCTGGCTGTCCATCAGCTGAATATTGCGTTTCAGGAAGAGCGGCAGTTCATCCCCGCAGTACAGAATTTATCGTTCACGCTCAGGCGCGGCGAGACGCTGGCGATTGTTGGCGAATCCGGCTCCGGGAAATCGGTCACCGCGCTGGCGCTGATGCGCCTGCTGGAACAGACGGGCGGGCAAATCAGCAGCGAGAAAATGCTGCTGCGCCGCCGTAACCGTCAGGTCATTGATTTAAACGAGCTGAGCGGCGCGCAGATGCAGGGCGTGCGCGGGGCGGACATTGCGATGATCTTCCAGGAGCCGATGACCTCCCTGAACCCGGTGTTCCCGGTCGGGGAGCAAATTGCCGAGTCCATCCGCCTGCATCAGGGGCTAAGCGGTGATGAAGCGCTCAACGAGGCCCGACGCATGCTGGAGCTGGTGCGCATTCCGGAGGCGCAGGCCATCCTGAGCCGCTATCCGCATCAGCTTTCCGGCGGCATGCGCCAGCGGGTGATGATTGCCATGGCGCTCTCCTGCCGTCCAGCTGTGCTAATTGCCGATGAACCAACGACGGCGCTGGACGTGACGATTCAGGCGCAGATCCTGCAGCTCATCAAGGTGCTGCAGCAGGAGATGGAGATGGGGGTGATTTTCATCACCCACGATATGGGCGTGGTCGCCGATATCGCCGATCGGGTGCTGGTGATGCACAAGGGCAGCGCGGTGGAAACCGGCCCGGTTGAACAGATTTTTCACGCGCCCGCGCATCCTTACACCAAAGCGCTGCTGGCGGCGGTTCCGCGCCTGGGGGCGATGAACGGCAGCGATCTGCCGCGTCGTTTTCCGTTGATTTCCCTGGAGGCGTCTGAGCCGCAGGAGGAGGAACGCGAGCAGGACACCGTGGTGCCGGGCAAGCCCATTCTGGAAGTGCGCAATCTGGTCACGCGTTTTCCGCTGCGCAGCGGTGTGTTGAACCGCGTAAAGCGCGAAGTGCACGCGGTGGAAAACGTCAGCTTCGACCTCTGGCCGGGCGAAACGCTGGCGCTGGTAGGGGAGTCCGGCTGCGGTAAATCCACGACCGGGCGCGCGTTGCTCCGTCTGGTGGACGCGCAGGAGGGGAGCATTACCTTTAACGGCGAGCGCATTGATACCCTTCCTGACAGCAGGCTGCAGGCGGTGCGGCGGGATATTCAGTTTATTTTCCAGGATCCGTATGCCTCTCTCGATCCGCGACATACGGTGGGGTATTCGATCATGGAGCCGCTGCGGGTGCATGACCTGCTCGACGGCGAGGCGGCGCAGCGTCGCGTGGCCTGGCTGCTGGAGCGCGTTGGCCTGAAGCCGGAACACGCCTGGCGTTATCCGCACGAGTTTTCCGGCGGGCAGCGGCAGCGTATCTGCATCGCCCGCGCGCTGGCGCTGAACCCAAAAGTGGTGATTGCGGATGAATCCGTCTCGGCGCTGGATGTCTCTATCCGGGCGCAAATCATCAATCTGCTGCTGGATTTACAGCGGGATATGGGGATCGCCTTCCTGTTTATCTCGCACGACATGGCGGTGGTTGAGCGCATCAGCCATCGCGTGGCGGTGATGTTTATGGGGCAAATCGTGGAAATCGGGCCGCGAAGGGCGGTGTTCGAGAACCCACAGCACCCTTATACCCGCAAGCTCATCGCGGCGGTCCCGGTCGCCGATCCGGCGCATCGTCACGGCCAGCGCGTGCTGCTGCAGGATGAAATGCCGAGCAATATTCGTAAACGCGGCGAGGCCGTGGAGCGCGTGGCGCTGCGTGAGGTCGGTCCGGGTCATTTCGTGGCTCCCCCGCGTCAGGACAATGCCTTTTCGCGGTTATAACTTTCAACAGGCAGGAGAACATAATGGTTACATTTGTAGCGCGTAGATGGTTGTTAGCCGCGAGCGTGACGGCAGCCCTGGCCGCTGCCCCCGCGTTCGCTGCCAAAGATGTGGTGGTCGCCGTCGGCTCTAACTTCACCACGCTGGATCCGTATGACGCTAACGACACGCTCTCCCAGGCGGTGGCGAAATCGTTCTACCAGGGCCTGTTTGGCCTGGATAAAGAGATGAAGCTTAAAAACGTGCTGGCGGAGGGGTACACCGTTTCGGATGACGGGCTGGTGTACACCATTAAGCTCAAAACCGGGGTGAAGTTCCAGGACGGCACCGACTTTAATGCGGACGCGGTGAAGGTAAACCTCGATCGCGCCAGCAATCCTGAGAACAGCCTCAAGCGTTATAACCTCTATAAAAACATCGCCAAAACCGAGGTGGTCGACCCGGCGACGGTAAAAATCACCCTGAAAGAGCCGTTCTCCGCGTTTATCAATATCCTGGCGCACCCGGCGACGGCGATGATTTCCCCTGCCGCGCTGAAGAAATACGGCAAGGAGATCGGCTTCCACCCGGTGGGTACCGGCCCGTACGAGCTGGTCACCTGGAACCAGACCGATTTTGTGAAGGTGAAGAAATTCGCGGGATACTGGCAGAAAGGGCTGCCGAAGCTGGACACCATCACCTGGCGTCCTGTAGTGGATAACAACACCCGTGCGGCGATGCTGCAAACCGGCGAGGCGCAGTTTGCCTTCCCGGTCCCGTACGAGCAGGCCGCCATTCTGGAGAAAAACAGCAAGCTGGAGCTGGTCGCCAGCCCGTCAATCATGCAGCGCTACATCAGCATGAACGTCACGCAAAAGCCGTTCGATAATCCGAAGGTGCGCGAAGCCATTAACTATGCCATTAACCGCCAGGCGCTGGTGAAGGTCGCTTTTGCGGGCTATGCCACCCCGGCCACCGGCGTGCTGCCGCCGGCTATCGCGTATGCGCAAAGCTATCAGCCGTGGCCGTACGATCCGGCCAAAGCGCGCGAGCTGCTGAAAGAGGCGGGCTATCCGAACGGCTTTAGCACCACGCTGTGGTCGTCGCATAACCACAGTACCGCCCAGAAGGTGCTGCAGTTTACCCAGCAGCAGCTGGCACAGGTGGGGATTAAGGCGCAGGTTACCGCCATGGATGCCGGACAGCGTGCGGCAGAGGTCGAGGGGAAAGGGCAGAAAGAGAGCGGCGTGCGGATGTTCTACACCGGCTGGTCGGCCTCGACCGGTGAAGCCGACTGGGCGCTGTCGCCGCTGTTTGCCTCGCAGAACTGGCCGCCAACCCTGTTCAATACCGCGTTCTACAGCAATCCGCAGGTGGACAAAGACCTGGCCGATGCGCTGAAAACCACCAAACCGGAGGAGAAAGCACGCCTCTACAAGGACGCGCAGGACATCATCTGGAAAGAGTCGCCGTGGGTGCCGCTGGTGGTGGAGAAACTGGTGTCAGCCCATAACAAAGCGTTGACCGGGTTCTACATCATGCCGGACACGGGCTTTAGCTTTGACGATGCGGATTTAAAATAAACCTCATGCTGAACTATGTTTGTAAACGCCTGCTGGGGCTTATCCCGACGCTGCTGATTGTGGCGGTGCTGGTGTTTTTGTTTGTCCATATGCTGCCGGGCGATCCGGCGCGTCTGGTTGCCGGGCCCGAAGCGGATGCCACGGTCATTGAGCTGGTGCGTAAACAGCTGGGTCTTGACCAGCCGCTGTATATGCAGTTTCTGCACTATATTGGCAACGTTCTGCAGGGTGACTTTGGTATCTCGATGGTGTCGCGTCGACCGGTGTCGGAGGAGATCGCCAGCCGCTTTATGCCCACGTTCTGGTTAACGATAGCCAGCATGAGCTGGGCGGTGGTGTTCGGCCTTGGCGCCGGGATTGTGGCGGCCGTCTGGCGCAACCGCTGGCCGGACAAGCTCGGCATGGCGCTGGCGGTGACCGGCATCTCCTTCCCGGCGTTCGCGCTGGGGATGCTGCTGATGCAGATCTTCTCCGTTGAGCTGGGCTGGCTGCCCACCGTCGGGGCCGATACCTGGAAGCATTACATTCTGCCCTCGATGACGCTGGGGGCTGCCGTGTCGGCGGTGATGGCCCGCTTTACCCGCGCCTCGTTCGTTGACGTGCTGAGCGAAGATTATATTCGCACCGCGCGAGCGAAAGGGGTCAGCGAGAAGTGGGTCATTCTCAAGCACGGGTTCCGCAATGCGATGATCCCGGTGGTGACGATGATGGGGCTGCAGTTTGGCTTCCTGCTGGGCGGCTCTATCGTGGTGGAAAAGGTCTTCAACTGGCCCGGGCTGGGACGTCTGCTGGTCGATTCCGTCGAGATGCGGGACTACCCGGTGATTCAGGCGGAAGTCCTGCTTTTCTCGCTGGAGTTTATTCTTATCAACCTCGTGGTGGACGTGCTCTACGCCGCCATTAACCCGGCCATCAGGTATAAGTAAGATGCGATTGTTGAACTGGCGGCGTCAGGCCGTATTAAACGCCATGCCGGGGCTAAAACCGGACCACATCCGCACCCCGTGGTCTGAATTCTGGCGGCGCTTTCGCCGTCAGCCGGTCGCGATGACGGCGGGGCTGTTCGTGCTGCTGCTGATCGTGGTGGCGATCGTGGCGCCGTGGGTGGCGCCGTTTGATGCGGAAAACTATTTTGACTACGACCGCCTGAACGACGGGCCCTCGATGCTCCACTGGTTCGGCGTGGACTCTCTCGGGCGGGATATCTTTAGCCGGGTGCTGGTGGGGGCGCAGATCTCGCTCGCCGCCGGGGTGTTTGCGGTGCTGATCGGCGCGGCAATCGGGATCGTGCTGGGGCTGGTCGCCGGCTATTACGAAGGCTGGTGGGACCGCATCATCATGCGCATCTGCGACGTGCTGTTTGCCTTCCCCGGCATTCTGCTGGCGATTGCCGTGGTGGCGATCATGGGCAGCGGCATGGCCAACGTCATCATTGCGGTCGCGGTGTTTTCGATTCCGGCCTTTGCCCGCCTGGTGCGCGGCAACACGCTGGTGCTGAAACAGCAGACCTTCATCGAGTCGGCCCGCAGTATGGGGGCCAGCGATGCGACCATTCTCTTCAGCCATATTCTGCCGGGGACGGTGTCGTCCATCGTGGTCTATTTCACCATGCGTATTGGCGTGTCGATTATCTCGGCGGCGAGCCTGTCGTTTCTGGGGCTAGGGGCACAGCCTCCAACGCCGGAGTGGGGCGCGATGCTGAACGAGGCGAGGGCCGATATGGTGATTGCGCCGCACGTGGCAATCTTCCCGAGTCTGGCGATTTTCCTGACCGTGCTGGCGTTTAACCTGCTGGGGGATGGGCTGCGCGACGCGCTGGATCCGAGGATAAAGGGGTAGTGCAGTGAAATGTGCCGGGTGGCGGCTACGCCTTACCCGGCCTACAAAAGCGGAGTGGGGAGATTAAACCCGGCTACCCCACAGGTCATACTCATCCGCGTTTTCAACCTTCACGCGAATAATATCACCCGGCTTAACGTTGGTTTCGCCATTCAGGTACACCGCACCGTCGATTTCAGGGGCGTCCGCCATGCTGCGGCCAATCGCGCCTTCTTCGTCCACCTCGTCGATGATAACCATGATCTCGCGGCCCACTTTTTCCTGCAGACGCTCGGCAGAAATCTGCTGCTGAAGCTGCATGAAGCGGTTCCAGCGCTCCTCTTTCACCTCTTCCGGCACCTGGTCCGCCAGCTCGTTGGCGGTTGCGCCTTCTACCGGGCTGTACTTGAAGCAGCCGACGCGGTCCAGACGCGCTTCTTTCAGGAAGTCGAGCAGCATCTGGAAATCTTCTTCGGTTTCACCCGGGAAGCCGACGATGAAGGTCGAGCGCAGGGTCAGGTCCGGGCAGATCTCACGCCACTGCTTGATGCGCGCCAGCTGACGGTCAACGGAGCCAGGGCGCTTCATCAGCTTCAGGATACGCGGGCTGGCGTGCTGCAGCGGGATGTCCAGGTACGGCAGAATCTTGCCTTCCGCCATCAGTGGGATCACGTCGTCAACGTGCGGGTAAGGGTAAACGTAGTGCAGACGCGTCCAGATACCGAGTTTGGACAGCTGCTCGCACAGGCCGACCATGCTGGTTTTCACCGGCTCGCCGTTGTGGAAACCGGAGCGGTGCTTAACGTCCACGCCGTAAGCTGAGGTGTCCTGGGAGATGACCAGCAGTTCCTTCACGCCCGCATCGGCCAGACGTTTGGCTTCCGCCAGCACTTCGCCGATTGGACGGCTCACCAGATCGCCACGCATGGACGGGATGATGCAGAAGGTGCAGCGGTGGTTGCAGCCTTCGGAAATTTTCAGGTACGCGTAGTGGCGCGGCGTCAGCTTCACGCCCTGTTCCGGCACCAGGCTCAGGAACGGGTTGTGCTTGGGTTTTGGCACGTAGTGATGAACATGTTGCAGCACCTGCTCGTAGCTGTGCGGGCCGGTAATCTCCAGCACCTTCGGGTGCACTTCGCGGATCTGGTCTTCTTTCGCGCCCAGACAGCCGGTCACGATCACTTTGCCGTTTTCGGTCAGCGCTTCACCGATGGCTTCCAGTGACTCCTGAACCGCGCTGTCGATAAAGCCGCAGGTGTTAACGATCACCATATCGGCGTTGTCGTAGCTTGGCACCACGTCATAGCCCTCGGTGCGCAGTTCGGTCAGGATGCGTTCTGAATCCACCAGGTTTTTCGGGCAGCCCAGGGAGACGAAGCCGATTTTCGGCTGGTGCGTAACATTGCTCATAGGTTAAAAATTCATCAATTATGGAGTTATCAGGGCGGGATTTTACAGCGTATCGCGGGGGATTTATACACTCTTTGCAAGGCGGATGCGCCGGGCAGAGGTTGTAACATTGTAAATAATGTTAATCAGTTAATAAAAATTGATCCCAGGCATTAAACTGTACAAAAAATGTACTTATCCTGACTATGCACAATGGCTGACAGAGGAGGAAAGAGCATGACCGTTGACAGACTAAAACGCGATCTGCTGAACAAGCTGATCAACGCCCGAATCGACCTGGCCGCGTACCTGCAGTTGAGGAAGGCAAAAGGGTATATGTCAGTCAGCGAAAGCGAACATCTGCGTGATAACCTGTTTGAACTTTGCAATTTCATGCGTGAAAAAGCACCGGCCCTGCAGGCGAACTACGGCGAAAGTGAAGAAGTCGCGCTGCGCCGCGCCGCCGAGGTGCTCTCCATTGCAGGGGTGTGTCTGATGAACGGACGCCACGACTGCCCGAATTTTATCGCCGTAAACGCGGAGAAGCTTGAAAACTGCCTGACAACGCTCTCTCTATGCATCATGTGCCTGAACGAGCACAAACAGCTTGAACAGCACTGATCCCGGGGGAGGCAACTCCCCCTTCTGCTTAAGCTTTTGTAAAAGTGGTAACGCGCCCGGACGCAGTGGCTAATCTTTAAGCCATATGCCGATAAAGGAGTGCGTTATGCCTCGATCCTCGCTGATTTTCCTGCCTGCGTTATTCATTCCGTTTTCACTTCTTGCTGCGCCAGAGGCGGTGAAGGTCGAGGTGCTGCAAAACAGACTCGATCACCCCTGGTCCCTGGCGTTCCTGCCGGATAATAACGGGCTGCTGGTGACCCTGAAGGGCGGTCAGCTCAAACGCTGGCAGGCCGGAAAAGGGCTCTCCGATCCGATTGTCGGCGTACCGAAGGTCTGGGCAAACGGGCAGGGAGGATTGTTGGATGTGGTGCTGGCGCCGGATTTTGAAACGTCGCGCCGCGTCTGGCTGAGCTACGGCGAGGCCGGGCATGACGGCAAAGCCGGAACGGCGGTGGGCTTTGGCCGCCTGAGCGACGACTATTCCCGCATCGAGGGATTCCAGGTGGCGTTCCGCCAGATGCCGAAACTCTCAACCGGTAACCATTTCGGCGGACGGCTGGTGTTCGACGGCAAAGGCTCCCTCTTTATCGGACTCGGCGAGAATAACCAGCGTCCGACGGCGCAGGATCTGGATAAATTGCAGGGCAAAGTGGTGCGCCTCACCGAAGACGGAAAAGTCCCGCCGGATAACCCCTTTGTGAATACCCCCGGTGCGCGACCTGAAATCTGGTCTTACGGCATCCGCAACCCGCAGGGGATGGCGATGAACCCCTGGAGCGACACGCTGTGGCTCAACGAGCACGGCCCGCGCGGCGGGGATGAGATCAATATCCCGGAGAAGGGTAAGAACTACGGCTGGCCGCTGGCAACGCACGGCATTAACTACAGCGGTCTGAAAATCCCGGAAGCCAAAGGCGAGCACGTTGAGGGCACCGAGAAGCCGCTGTTCGTCTGGAAAGTCTCACCCGCGGTAAGCGGCATGGCGTTCTACAACAGCGACGTCTTCCCGCAGTGGAAAAACAAGCTGTTTATCGGCGCGCTGAAGGAGAAGGACGTGATCGTGCTGAGCGTGGAGGGTAACAAGGTGACAGAGGACGGGCGCATTCTGGGTGACCGGGATCAGCGTATTCGCGATGTGCGGGTGGGGCCGGATGGGTATCTGTATGTCCTGACCGACGAGACGGACGGGCAGCTGTTGAAAGTCAGCCCGTCCGGCGCGTAATCAGGTAACCGGGATCATCACGACGTTACGGTACGCCGGGCGATCGCTCAGCTGTTTAAGCCAGCGCTCCAGGTGCGGGCGCGGCGTCCACTTCAGGCCCATGTTGGTCAGGTTCCAGACGAATGGCGCCACGGCGATATCGCCGGTGCCGAACGCCTCGCCGGAGAACCAGGCGTGCTTCGCCAGCTCGTCATCCATCATCGCAAACAGATTTTCGCAGGCATCCTGCGCGGCGTGAATCGCGGGATAATCGCGTTCCGCTTCCGGCGTGCGGATAAGCCCCATCAGGATCACGCGGTGGGTCGGGGACAGCGTCTGGTTCGCCCAGTCCATCCACTTTTCGCCCTGGGCGCGGCGGGCCGGGTTTTCTACCCACAGGCGGCCCTGACCGTACTGGGCGGCGAGGTAACGCACAATCGTGTTGGACTCCCAAAGCGTCGCGTCCGTTTCATCATCGCGCAGCAGCGGCACCAGGCCATTCGGGTTCATGGCCAGATAGTCGGCCTCCTTGTTCACGCCGAACGCCATGCCTGCCATGATTTGATTGAACGGTAAATCCAGCTCTTCCAGCGTCCAGAGCACTTTCTTAACGTTGGTCGAATTATTCCTGCCCCACAGCGTAATCATATTTACTCCCGATGAGATGTGAATCCGAATCAGCTTTTCGCCATGGTGAGATAAACCTAACAATTACGCAACAGAAGACAAAAAAATCGCCTTAATCAAAGCGTATCTGAATGTTATTGCATAAACTTTAATAACTTTACCCTCGTTGGGTTTCTTTAACGGTTTTAGTGCGCTATTACTCATCGCTTCTTGCGACACGGTGATGTGACGTAATTTTTGAATGGACACTCGGGTGGCATTTATGACGCGTAAAATGACTTCTCTGCGCAGCCTGGCGGCAGGCTCTGCGCTTCTTTTCCTGTTTGCACCAACGCTCTACGCAGCTGAACAGGCTGCGCCCGAAGCGCCGCCTGTGGATGCGCGCGCCTGGATCCTGATGGACTACGCCAGCGGTAAAGTGCTGGCGGAAGGGAATGCGGATGAGAAACTCGATCCGGCAAGCCTGACCAAAATCATGACCAGCTATGTGGTGGGCCAGGCGCTGAAAGCGGGCAAGATCAAGCTGGACGATATGGTGACCATCGGGAAAGACGCCTGGGCGACCGGCAACCCGGCCCTGCGCGGATCTTCCGTGATGTTCCTGAAGCCAGGGGATCAGGTCTCCGTTTCCGATCTGAATAAAGGGGTGATTATTCAGTCAGGAAATGATGCGTGCATCGCGCTGGCCGACTACGTTGCCGGCAGCCAGGATTCTTTCATTGGCTTGATGAATGGTTACGCGCAGAAGCTGGGCTTAACCAACACCACGTTCAAAACGGTTCACGGCCTGGATGCGCCGGGCCAGTTCAGCACCGCGCGCGACATGGCGCTGCTGGGGAAAGCGCTGATCCACGACGTGCCGGATGAATACGCCATCCACAAAGAGAAAGAGTTTACCTTCAACAAAATTCGCCAGCCGAACCGCAACCGCCTGCTGTGGAGCAGCAACGTCAACGTGGACGGGATGAAAACCGGCACCACGGCGGGTGCAGGCTATAACCTGGTGGCCTCCGCGACCCAGGGCGACATGCGCCTGATTTCGGTAGTGCTGGGCACCAAAACCGACCGCATTCGCTTTAACGAATCAGAAAAACTGCTGACCTGGGGCTTCCGCTTTTACGAAACCGTGACGCCGATTAAACCGGATGCCACGTTCGTCAGCCAGCGCGTCTGGTTTGGTGACAAGAGCGAGGTGAACCTGGGCGCGGGTGAGGCGGGCTCGGTAACCATTCCGCGCGGCCAGCTGAAAAACCTGAAGGCCAGCTACACTCTGACCGACCCGCAGCTCACCGCCCCGCTGAAAAAAGGCCAGGTGGTTGGGACGATTGATTTCCAGCTTAACGGTAAGTCGATTGAACAGCGTCCGCTGATTGTGATGGAAGCGGTGGAAGAGGGCGGCTTCTTCAGCCGGATGTGGGATTTCGTGATGATGAAATTCCACGGGTGGTTCGGCAGCTGGTTTAGCTAAGTTTTTGCCGGGTGGCGCTGCGCTTACCCGGCCTACGTTCGAGCCGTTGTAGGCCGGGTAAGGCGAAGCCGCCACCCGGCATAACCTCAATACATCAACTTCACCTGCTGCGCTTTCGCGTGGGCCACAATCTCGTCGTCCGGGCGGCAATCGCTGACGATGGCATCGAACTGCGCCAGCTCGCCCATTCTTGCCGGACGCACCTTACCAAACTTACTGTGATCGACCACCAGCACATGGTACTGCGCGGCGCTTAACGCCCAGTGCTTGACCGGTAATTCTTCCAGGTTAAAGCAGGTTGCCCCCTGACGCACATTGACGCCTGCGGCGGAATAAAACGCGATGTCCGGGCAGAGATTGCTGAGCGTGTCCTGCAGGTTGAGCGGCTTAAAGATCGCGTTGCTGGCGTGAAACTCACCGCCGCAGAGGATCACCCGGCACTCGGGTTTCTCCTGAAGCGCCAGAAAGGTGTTCAGGGAATAACAGACGGCGGTAAACGGAATGCTGCTGTCGATGGCTTCGATAATCCACGGCGTGGTGGTACCGCAGTCAAAAAACAGCGTCTGGTGCGGCTGTACCAGGGAAGCCGCAAGCCGCGCGGCTTTGCGTTTCTCTTCCACCAGGCGCGTCTTCTGGTCGCTGATCAGATAATGGCTGGCGCTACGCGGCTCAAGCACAATGTATCCGCCCAGCAGCACGACGGGCGCGCTCTCGCTGTTCAGATCCCGACGAATGGTCATCTCCGAGACGCCGAGGAGGTTGGCGGCTTCCTTAAGATGCAGCTTATCGCTGCGCTTCAGCGCCTGTAGCAGCTGAGCAATGCGGTCATCGCGACGTGTTTCCATAGTTCCTCGGCATAAAAAAATGAACCCCCGCAGGGCGGGGGGTCAAGTGTAACCTGTCAGGTCGGGGTTAGTCACGTATCCAGCCTTTGCGGATCGGGATGGCGAAAATGGCGCGATAGAGTGAAGAAAGCGCACGGTAGAGCGCTTCCCCGATGAGGCTCCACAGGATAGCCGCGCTCACGCAGCCAATCAGCCCCACCAGGAAGCCGCCCACCATATCCAGCGGCCAGTGGACGCCCAGATACACGCGAGACCAGGCGATGGCCACCGCGACCACCATCAGCACCGCACCCGACCACAGGCGATGCCAGAACAGGAAGGCCAGTGCGAAGGTGAAAATCACCGTACCGTGATCGCTCGGGAAAGAGTCATCCGGCGCATGGTGCAGGAAGGTATAGCCGACGTGATCGACAAACGGACGATCGTGCGGGAACGCATGGCCCAGAATGTAACTTGCCAGGACGCTTACGCCGAGAGCCATCGCCACTTTGATTACAAGCTTGCGCTGCGCTTTCACCTGGCTACGCGGTCCCCACAGCCAGAGGATGGCTGCCAGCGCGGGCACGATACTGATCAGATCTTTTGCCAGAAAGGTGGCGAAGTCGATCATCCACTCGGGCGAGGCCGGGGTGGCGTTGATCAGATAAAACAGCTGATAATTCAGATTCTCTAGCATAGCGTTATCACTCTTTAGCAAACCGGGTGGAAACCAGCCCGTAGACTGCCACCTGGGAAAACCAGACCCACCACCCGGCCCACAGGTTGTGAGAGAAAAAATGCGCCCCGCGCATGACCTGACCGAAGCCCATCGCCAGACCCAGCAAAATGCCGAGAACGACAAAGCTCCAGGCCAGACGCGGCCGCTCGCGCCAGAAGGCAAAAAACAGTCCCATCACCATAAAGCCGCTGGAAGAATGGCCGCCGGGGAAGCAGCGCCCTGGGCCGCTGTCCGCTGGGACGGCGCTGAACAGGGGATAGGACATCGCCTTACCGCCATATTCCACCAGGTCCCACGGGCAGCTGTGATGGCTCATGCTTTTCAGCACGCCCACGACCAGCGCGCCAAGCCCCATCAGCAGCGCCGCCGTAACCAGCCTCGCGTTACGCTTGTACGCGCCGTAAAACAGCGCCACGGCGCCTAAAGCGATGGCAATGTACTTCGCCAGACGATGGTTGAGCAGATCCAGCAGGTGGTCTTTCTGCAGCGGGAAGCTCTGCGTCGCCGCGTCATACCAGAAGCCGGTGATCCATCTGTCGAGCGCTTCATTGCGCGATAGCCACGTAAACACCACGGCAAGGACTATCAGTATGAAAAGCTGATAACCATAAAAGCGGGCCGGCAAGCGGTAAAGGCGTTTTGTCTTATTTGTCTGTAACTTAGACAATTCTGAACGGCTGGAGGTGAGTGACATAATTTGGGGTCGTTGACGAGTAATGGGGCTATCATAAATCTGTCAAATTAAGGAAACCTTAAACGAAGACGATATGTGCTTTATTTCTGTTTATCCTCGATAAATCACTATCTCGGGCTGCGGCATTTCATTACACTCGTCGCGATTTTGTCATTATAAAGAGATTGCATGTTAAACCGTTCTTCTTCAGGTTCACGTCTGGGTCGTCAGGCGTTGCTTTTCCCCCTGTGTCTGGTGCTCTACGAATTTTCTACCTATATCGGCAACGATATGATCCAGCCCGGTATGCTGGCCGTGGTGGCGCAGTACAACGCCGGAATTGAGTGGGTACCGACCTCCATGACCGCCTATCTGGCCGGCGGCATGTTTTTGCAGTGGCTGTTAGGCCCGCTGTCGGATCGTATTGGCCGTCGCCCGGTGATGCTGACGGGCGTGGTGTGGTTCATCGTCACCTGCCTTGCCACGCTGCTGGCGCAAAATATTGAACAATTTACTCTGCTGCGCTTCCTGCAGGGGGTGAGCCTGTGCTTTATCGGCGCCGTGGGGTATGCGGCCATTCAGGAGTCGTTTGAAGAGGCGGTGTGTATCAAAATCACCGCGCTGATGGCGAACGTGGCGCTGATCGCCCCCTTGCTCGGGCCGCTGGTGGGCGCCGCATGGGTGCATATGGCCCCCTGGGAAGGGATGTTTGTGCTGTTTGCCGTTCTCGCCGCCATCGCGTTCTTTGGCCTGCACCGTGCGATGCCGGAAACCGCCACCCGCATCGGCGAGAAACTCTCGCTGAAAGAGCTGGGTCGGGATTACAAAGAGGTGCTGAAGAATGGCCGCTTTGTTGCGGGCGCGCTGGCGACCGGGTTCGTTAGCCTGCCGCTGCTGGCGTGGATTGCCCAGTCTCCGGTCATTATCATCAGCGGTGAAAAGCTCAGCAGCTACGAGTACGGCCTGCTGCAGGTGCCGATCTTTGGCGCGCTGATTATCGGTAACCTGGTGCTGGCTCGTCTGACGTCACGCCGCACCGTGCGTTCGCTGATTATCATGGGCGGCTGGCCGATTGCGGCAGGGCTGATTCTGGCGGCGGTGGCAACCGTCGCGTCATCTCACGCTTATTTGTGGATGACGGCGGGGCTGAGTATCTACGCCTTCGGGATTGGCGTGGCGAACGCCGGGCTGGTGCGCCTGACGCTGTTTGCCAGCGAGATGAGTAAGGGCACGGTCTCCGCGGCGATGGGGATGCTACAGATGCTGATTTTTACCGTCGGTATCGAGGTGAGCAAGCATGCCTACGCGATGGGCGGTAACGGGCTGTTCAGCCTGTTTAACCTCGCCAATGGCGTGCTGTGGGTTGGCCTGATGGTGGTATTCCTGAAAGACAAGCGCGTCGGAAACGCTCTGCAACCTTAATTCTTATGCCCTCTCCCTGTGGGTGAGGGCACCAGACCGCACGCGGTCAATTAAACGGTGCCTCCCCGTTCAATACCTTCTCAATCACATCCAGCACGCCTTCCTCGTTATTGTGCGGCGCTTCAAAGCGCGCCGCCGCTTTGATATGCGGTCTGGCATTCGCCATCGCAAAGCTGAACCCGGACTGGCGCAGCATCTCCACGTCGTTGCCGCTGTCGCCGAAGGCCACCACGTCGCTGTTCTCTATCCCCCAGCGCTGTTGCAGGATCCGCAGGCCGTTGGCTTTATGCACGCCGGGGATAATGAGGTCGATACTGCCGTGACCGGTGGTGACGGGCACCATGATGTCGCTGAGCTTTTCATGCAGCAGCGCCTGAATACGCGGAATTTCATCATCGGACACGTTGAGTCCGAACTTGAAGAAAATATCGTTCAGGTTGTCGAAATCGCTGACCATTTCCAGACGGTGATAGTACTTCGCCGCGATGGCCTTAAAGCCCTCGTCATAGCACTTCAGCGTATAGGCGCTGCTCTTCCCGCAGGCGATAATCTCAATGCCGGGAACGTCGTTTAAGACGCTCGCGACGGTCTCGAAATGGGCTTTCGACAGTTCACCGTTAAAGACGTCTTCACCCTCACTCACGACCCAGCCGCCGTTTTCGGCGACGAATGAAATTTCATGCGCAATCTCCGGGAAAAAGGAGATGAGCTGGTAGTACTGGTTGCCGCTGGCGACCACGAAACGAATGCCTTGCGCCTTCATGCGCGCGTACTGCGCCAGAAAGCGCGGGCGATTGTAGCTCTTGGCATCGCTCAGGAATGTGCCATCCATGTCGACGGCGATCAGTTTAACGCTCATATCCCTTCTCCAGTGTCGTTTGATTCGTTTCCGGCTTTGCCACCGCGCGCGCCACCAGCGCCGCGATGATGACCAACCCTAACACCACCAGCATGGCGCTGCGCAGCCCGTAGTGCTCCCCGAGGAAGCCGAGCAGCGGCGGCCCGACCAGGAAGGCGAGATAGCCCGTGGTTGCCACCACGCTGACGCGCGTCGGGGCATCCGGGCCGGTATCGCTGGCGGCAGAGATGGTCAGCGGGAAGCCGAGGGATGCACCCAGCCCCCAGAGGATCACCGAGACGCCGGCAATCCAGTCCACATCCACAAAGATGATCATCGCGATACCCAGCCCGCCGAGCAGGGCGCTGGCGCGCACTACCGCCACGCGGCTGTAGCGGTCGATAAACCAGCCGCCGGTGAAGCGCCCGACGGTCATCCCCAGCGTAAACCCGGCGTAAATCAGCGAGCCGGAGGTCGGGCTAAAGCCGTGACCGTCCACCATCAGCAGCGGCAGCCAGTCGTTGGCCGACCCCTCCGCGAACGCCATCGCCAGCACCACCACGCCGATCAGCATCAGCTGGAAATCGCGGTAGAAGGGCAGCCCTTTTTCGGCTGAGTGCTGTTCGTCAGCGGAGTTTTTACCGGTGCCGTCCGGGATGGCCCGGATGCCGGTCAGAATGGGAATGATGCACACCAGCGCCGCCAGCAGAATATGCAGATTCGCGCTCACGCCAGTGGCCGTCAGCGCCATCCCCACGCCCGCACCGGCCAGCGTGCCGAGGCTATAGAAGCCGTGCATCATCGGCAGCACGGTTTTGTTCATCTCGCGTTCGACCGCTGCCCCTTCCACATTTATCGCCACTTCCGCCGAGCCGAAGCTGCCGCCAAACACCGTCAACCCCAGCGCAAACAGCACCGGTGAGGCAAACCACAGCGCCACGCTCAGCACGATCATCCCGAACACCGCGAAGCACATGGTGGTGCGGATCACCGCTCGGGTACCGAAGCGCTTTACCAGCCACGCGGAGCAGAGAATGCCGCTCATGGAGCCTATCGACAGGCCGAACAGCACGATGCCCATTTCCGCGGTAGAGACGGACAAAATATCGCGAATGGCGGGCGTGCGCGTGGCCCAGGAGGCCATCAGCAGACCGGGAATAAAGAAGAACATAAACAGCGCCCACAGGCGGAGCTGTAGGGCTTTACGGGGAGAGGTCAGCGTCATCGGGGTAGCACCAGAAGTACAACAATAGCGACAACACTAGCAAGTTTGTGTACATTTGTACACAAACCAGGTGAGGAATTGATGAGCAGACCACCCAACGATCCGCATCGCCGGGAGAAGATCCTGCAGGCGACGCTCGACACCATTGCTGAACACGGTATTCACGCCGTCACGCACCGTAAAATCGCCACCTGCGCGGGCGTGCCGCTGGGGTCGATGACCTACTATTTCGACGGCATGGAGCCGCTGCTGGAGGAGGCCTTCACGTGGTTTACCCGCCAGATGTCGCAGCAGTACCGGGATTTCTTCGCGGGCGTCACCGGGCCGGAAATGGCGTGCGAATCCATCACCACCCTGATCCACAGCTCGCAGGTGACAACGCCCCACAACATGGCGCTGATGTATCAGCTTTACGCCTTTATGCACCGCAGCGCGGCGCTGAAAACGGTGATGCAGGACTGGATGAAGATGAGCCAGACCACGCTGGAGCAGTGGTTCGACCCGGTCACCACCCGCGCGCTGGACGCGTTTATTGAAGGGATGACGCTGCACTATGTCACCGACCGGGCGCCGTTAAGCCGGGAGGAGATTCGGGCGATGGTGGGGAGGATTGCGGGCATTACACCATTAAATAAAGAAAATTAGTTCATACTTTTCAATGTATTACGATTTTTCTCCATATTGACAATCCGGACCTAACACGTGACTATCCACCGCGGTGGTTATTTACTGTTCAGTGGTTGAGGTTGGCGTTGGGTGAAAAAGTAAGTACCTGGTTCGTGCAGGTCAGTCTGGCAAAAAAGAGAGCGTTGTTAGTACTGTTGATTTTGGTTCAGACGAGTCTGCTGATTGGGCATCTGCTCTACCAGCGCGGCTATGTGGAGGATAACGCTGCACGTATCCTTCGCAATACGGCCATACTCCAGTCCCAGCAGTTTGAAACCAGCCTTAACGCGATGCGCTACCAGATGCGCTTTATCGGGAATGCCTTTCTGCTCAACCATACGGTCACGCCTGAAAACGCGCAGCCATTCCTGCAAGGGGAGCTTAAGCGCGCCTGGCTGGATGGCGTTGTCGTCTTTGATGAAGACGGTGATTTTCTCAGCAGCCGCGCGCTATTTCCTTTTGAGCGCGCTCTGGACGCCACTACGCTTGCGCAGGCCAGCTTTCGGCAGCACCCTCTGTTTACTGATTTTCGCCGGGATGAAGTTACCGAAAGTTTGTTTTACTGGCAGAGCAACGGCACGGATAAAAACATGTTGGGCTTCGTGATGTTCCGTGCAGTGCGCGACGCACATGGTCGCTTTCTTGGTGGTGCGTTGGGTTTCTTCAATGGTAACACCATGAACGATATGTTTCGCAAAATGGAAGCGCAGGGCTTCGATTTAGGTCAGGGTGGGGCGATGGCGGTCCTTGATCGTGACAATGCGGTGCAGCTTGCCCGTATGGGGGCGAATGACGGTTCGCAATTGAACACCTTCGACCCGCGCCTCGCGAAGCTGCTGGAATACGCAAGCGATACCGCACAGGTCCAACGATATACTTCTCCGATTGATGGCGTTGAACGTATGGGAGTATTTCTTAACCTCAACGAACGCAAATGGGTGCTGGCCGTCGGGCTGGCCAGAAAAGACGTGCTGCACGGCTGGTATTATCAGGCTCTGTGGACGGCGCTGGCGATTCTGGTTATCTCCATTACGCAGTGGTTTCTGATGCATTACATCCACGTCAACGCCCTGCAGCGGGCGCGTTTCCAGCAGGAGGCGCGGCTCGATCCGCTCACCGGGCTGGCAAACCGTCGCCAGTTTGATGAGTGGTCTTTGCGGGCCTGCAATCTTGCCCGTCGGCATCAGCAACCCCTGTGCCTGATGAGCATGGATCTGGATTTCTTCAAGCGTATTAACGACACCTGGGGCCATGACGGCGGCGATGCGGTGCTGAAGCATATTGGCAACGCGCTTCCGGCACTGGTGAGAGGCAGCGACATTGTCGCCCGCTTCGGCGGGGAAGAGTTTGTCGTGGCAATGCCGCAGACCTCTCTGGAGACGGCCGCTGAGATCGCCGAGCGCGTACGGATGAGCCTTGCCAGCCAGAACGTCGACTTCAACGGGCAGACGATCCGCTTCACCGCCAGCATGGGGCTCGTATGTATGACGCCGGATGAACTGGAGATTGAACATGGCGTGCAGTCAGCCCTGGCGCGAGCCGATCGTGAGCTTTATCGTGCAAAACGTGAGGGGCGCAACCGGGTCTGCGTGGCGAGCTAGCGGGCGGTTGTTTTCTCCAGGCGTTCAGGGCCCGCCGGGCGCTGGCCCTGTCGTCCACCTGAGGATGGATTATTTTTTCAGGATATTCTTCCCGCTGGCGTCCACCACCGCTTCGCCATCCTCTTTCGTAAACGCCCCTTTCTGCGCGTCCGGCAGGATGTCGAGGACGGCTTCAGACGGGCGGCACAGGCGGGTGCCCAGCGGCGTCACCACAATCGGACGGTTAATCAGGATCGGGTGTTGCAGCATAAAATCGATAAGCTGGTCGTCGGTGAAGCTGTCTTCGGCCAGGCAGAGCTGTTCATAGGGCTCCACGTTTTTACGCAGCAAATCGCGCACCGAAATGCCCATATCGGCAATCAGGGCGGTCAGCGTATCGCGCGACGGCGGCGTTTCCAGATAGAGAATAATCTCTGGCTCCGCGCCGCTGTTGCGGATCATCTCCAGCGTGTTGCGCGAGGTGCCGCAGGCGGGGTTGTGGTAAATGGTGATGTGGCTCATATCAGTGGCTCATTACAGTGTGAAGGAGAGACGTAGCGCCAGGGCGGCGAGCGTCACAAACAGGACCGGCAGCGTCATGATGATGCCCGTCCGGAAATAGCCGCCCCAGGTAATCGTCATGTTTTTCTGCGCCAGCACGTGAAGCCAGAGCAGGGTGGCGAGACTACCAATAGGCGTGATTTTTGGCCCCAGATCGCAGCCAATCACGTTGGCGTAAATCATCGCTTCCTTAATCAATCCCGTCGCCGTACTGCCCTCAATGGAGAGCGCGCCAATCAGCACCGTGGGCATATTGTTCATTATGGATGACAGAAACGCGGTGATGAACCCGGTTCCCAGCGTGGTGGCCCACAGCCCGTGTCCGGCCAGGCTATTCAGTACGCCTGTGAGAGAGTCCGTCAGCCCGGCATTACGCAGGCCATACACCACCAGATACATCCCCAGCGAGAAGATGACGATCTGCCACGGCGCGCCGCGCAGCACTTTTCCGGTATTTATCGCATGTCCGCGTTTTGCGACAGCGAATAAAATCAGCGCGCCGACGGTCGCAATGGCGCTGACCGGAATGCCGAGAGGTTCAAGCACGAAGAAACCGACGAGCAGAAGGAGGAGGACGATCCAGCCCGTTCTGAACGTCGGGAGGTCGTGAATGGCCCGCGCAGGCTCCTGGAGTTTCGCCAGGTCATATTCTGGAGGAATTTCCTTGCGAAAGAACAGGTGCAGCATGACCAGCGTTGCGGCAATCGCGGCGATATCCACCGGGATCATCACCGAAGCGTACTCGCTGAACCCCAGCGCGAAGAAGTCTGCCGAGACGATGTTGACCAGGTTGGAGACAATCAGCGGCAGGCTGGCGGTATCGGCGATAAAACCTGCCGCCATCACAAACGCCAGCGTGGCCTGTTTGCTGAACCCCAGCGCCAGCAGCATGGCGATGACGATAGGCGTGAGGATCAGCGCCGCGCCGTCATTAGCAAACAGCGCTGCGACGGCTGCGCCCAGCAGGATAATCCAGGTAAACAGCAATCGCCCTCGACCTTTCCCCCAGCGAGCGACGTGCAGTGCTGCCCACTCGAAAAAGCCGGACTCATCCAGCAGCAGACTGATAATGATAACGGCGATAAACGTTGCCGTGGCGTTCCAGACGATATTCCAGACTACCGGAATATCGTTAATGTGAATCACGCCGCTGGCCAGCGCCAGCACGGCGCCAATAGTCGCGCTCCAGCCGATACTCAGTCCTTTGGGCTGCCAGATGACCAGCACCAGCGTAAACAGAAAAATTGCCCCTGCCAGAAACATCGCTTACTCCGTTATATCTGTTTTTGTGAATGTGTTGTGATTAGCACGAACCCGGAAGCCGGTTTTTCAGCTTCATACGCGTCTCTTCCCGCAGGCAGTTCCAGCTGGTGTCGATAACGGCTGCCGCCCATGCAGGCATGTTGGGAGAGAGACGGTAATGGACCCACTTACCCTCGCGACGGTCGATCACCAGCCCGGACTCGCGCAGCAGCGCCATATGGCGGGAGACTTTCGGCTGAGATTCGGCGGTGGCGGCGCAGAGATCGCAGACGCACAGCTCGCCCGCTTCGCGGAGCAGCATGACGATGGCGAGCCGCGTTTCGTCGGAGAGGGTTTTGAAGAGGTGGAGTGGGTGGAGCATTCGGTCATCCTGAATGTCTTTAATCATATGCATTAAATCATATGTGTTTATGGCTGGCGAGAGAAGAGGGAAAAGCAGGAAGGATAGAAAAACTCAGGGAGGGCTTGTTGAAGGTCAAAATAGTCTTTTATGGCTTGCCCGGACCAATCCTGACAGTCATGGGAAAGAAACCGTCCCCTGGAACGGTTTCATTTTATCTGCTCACTTTCAACACTCTTCTGTGCTCAGGCGCAACAGCGATCGTTCCAGGTGTCACGGTAAATGATATTCCCCTCCGTGTACTTCCATGAGATAGCTTCATAACGCAATTCGAGTGTTTCAAGATGGGTGCTGCTCATCCCGTTAGGGGTCAGGAAGGGTGCCACTGTCGTGAACTTAACGTTTTCCATCACGATATTGAAATATTCGGCCTCGATACCGGACTCCAGAATACGGTACATCTTAATAATCCCCTTCTTCATCACTCGCCCTTCGCACACGGCTCGGTAAAGAAGTGGGGTAGTCTGATCAAATTCTTTGATTATCGTAATAGGGCGATGGACGCGCGTGCCGGTGAGCTTGCCCCAACTTGGGTCAACCGGAATGGTTACGCCATGGGAGAACGATTTCAGTTCTATGGAACCATGACGGGTGGGCATCATACAGCTACCAACAATTGGCGAGCCGTTCTCGTCCTCAAGCCAGAGATGTGCGGGTGTAGACATGTCATTTCCTTATTAGCAAACGTGAAGCTTTTATGGTTCTCAATGCCATATCCAGTAAGCCAGCCCGAGTGTGACCAGGTAAAACAGGAGGATGAATCCCTGGCTAACCTCAGGGAAGTAAACGTCAAGGACATAGCCAAAAATGAACGAGAGGATGATGGGTATATAAGTCCAGAAGAAAAATTGGGCCTGAGATTTGAGCCAGCGTCTTAGAAAGCCCATTAGTGCCTGCCCATGAGCTTCAGGATAGTGTCAGCAGCATCATAAGGGCTTTGACTGTCGGTCCATTGATGGGTTAGCACGCCCGCGCGCATAAAAGCAGGTTCCACCAGGAAATACATCATTTCCAGTTCTCGCAGGTACAACGCTTGATAGTAGGCGGGATGCATCACTTGCAAGCGATGAGCGCTGTCAGCGGCCTGTTGCACAATCCCATATATCCCCAGCCCGCCAATAGCCGCGCCCGTTAATCCTGAAACGACCTTTAACCCTGAAGGTGGAAGGGTTATATAAAGGCAAACAGTCGATGTGACCCCTGCAGAGAATGAATAAGAGGTTAGCGTGCTGGTGGATATATAAACGTTAGCGCGCATTAGAGCATGCTGTATCCCTGATAATTCTGCCGGGGAATAATCCTTAACCAGCTCCTCAACGTACGTGTTGATTAGGTCAAAGACGATGTTCCAGCGAGAAACGAGATGGAATATGCCCTTTCGGAAGCGAGCGTCCTCCAGGTTTTGTCGGGTGCATACATCGTAATATTCATCAGTAAAGCAGGAAGTGTAGTACAGCAGGCGTTGGGCACCGGCACCTATATTACTCAGCTGGCTCTTTACTTCTTCACCTACCGCGCGTACCGCCTGGTCCAGCTTCATGGCCAGTATTTTTTGGCTCTGAAGCTGGCGGATGATCTCTTCAGAATGGTACATGCTTACTGACCTCGCACTTCAGCTCACTTGAGCGATCTTTTGCTGCATTCCCTAAGACCGGAATTGCCATTACTGAGCTTGAAAACTGCATTCCTGTCCCCTCCATAGTGTTTCTATCCGCTCCAGCGTATGCCCGTAACTAATATGGACGTTCAAAGCAGATCATGTTTATGAAAAACAGGGGATTTTTAGGAGAATGACCTGATATTTTTTAATCTAAATACGATTTATCGGGAGGTTTTAGGGCGAATAGATGAGTTCAATACTGAGTGGCGCGTTCCAAAGCCCAAATGGATTGCAGTAACAGTTAGCTGACTAATATAGACCCGCCGCTGGCTGGTTTTTTATTACCTGTTACAGCTATATAAGTTCTGCCGCGACGATGTCACTATGCAGGGGAACGTGGCGGCCTAAAGCATTAATTTACAGAGTGGTAATTTTCAGGCAACAAAAAACCCATCAACCTTGAACCAAAACGGCGGGGTTGATGGGCTCCACAAATTGGGGACATCAAAGAAAAGCAGTGGCACTAGTTATGACTGCCCCCTGATAAAAAAGTTCTGCGCGTAACGAAAATATTTTCCGCCACGCGCATTCTTAGGAGTTATCCGAGCCCCGGCCAGATGATGATGATCAGCGTACCCGCCAGCGTGAGCAGTACGTTAGCGATAGCATAGGTGCCCGCATAGCCCAGCGCCGGAATGTTGCTGCGCGCGGTGTCGCTGATGATTTCCATAGCAGGCGCACAGGTACGCGCCCCCATCATCGCCCCGAAGAGCAGGGCGCGGTTCATGCGCAGCACGTAGGCACCGAACAGGAAACAGATAACGACCGGTACCAGGCTGACGATAAGTCCGGAAACCAGCATCTGCCAGCCGACGGCGCCCAGGCTGTGACCAATCCCGCTGCCCGCGCTTAAGCCGACGCCTGCCATAAAGACCATCAGACCGAACTCTTTCACCATGTTCAGCGCGCCCTGCGGAATGTAACCGAAGGTCGGGTGGTTCGCTCGCAGGAAGCCCAGCATGATCCCGGCGAACAGCAGACCGGCGGCATTACCGATGCCGAAGCTGAAGTTGCTGAACTGGAAGGTGATCATCCCGATCATCAGGCCAACGATAAAGAATGCGCAGAAGGCCAGCAGGTCGGTGACCTGGCTGTGAATGGAGATAAAGCCGATGCGGTCGGCCACGGTTTTCACGCGGCGGGCGTCGCCGCTGACCTGCAGCACGTCGCCTTTGTTGAGCACCACGTTGTCGTCGATTGGCATCTCAATCTGGCTGCGGATCACGCGGTTGAGGAAGCAGCCGTGGTCGGTCAGCTTCAGCTGCGCCAGGCGGCGGCCCACGGCGTTATGGTTTTTCACCACGATCTCTTCGGTGACGATGCGCATGTCGAGCAGGTCGCGGTCGAACACCTCTTTGCCGTTACGGAAGCTCGGGTCGAGACGGGCGTGGGCGTCCGGGTAACCGACCAGCGCGATGTCGTCGCCCATCTGCAGCACCGCGTCGCCGTCCGGGTTCGCCAGAATACCGTTGCGGCGGATACGTTCGATGTAGCAGCCCGTCTGGCGGTAAATCCCCAGCTCGCGCAGATTTTTACCGTCTGCCCATGCCACCAGCTCTGGCCCGACGCGGTAGGCGCGGATCACCGGGAGATAAACTTTACGTTTGGAGTCGGTATCCAGACCGCGCTCGCGGGCGATTTGCTGGGCGCTGGTCTGCAGATCCTGATGCTGCAGTTTTGGCAGGTAGCGTGCGCCAACGATCAGGCTCACCAGACCAATCAAATAGGTCAGGGCATAGCCCAGGCTCAGGTGGTCGAGGGCGGTGGAGAGCTGTTCCCCGGCCATACCGGAGTGGCGCAGGGTATCACCGGCACCCACCAGCACCGGAGTGGAGGTCATCGAGCCTGCCAGCATACCGGCCGTTAGCCCGATATCCCAGCCAAACAGTTTACCCAGCCCTAACGCGATCAGCAGCGCGCTGCCGACCATCACCAGCGCCAGCATCAGATAATTTTTGCCGTCGCGGAAGAAAATAGAAAAAAAGTTCGGCCCCGCTTCCACGCCAACACAAAAAATAAACAGCATAAAACCTAGGTTGAGCGCGTCCGTGTTAATGCTGAAGTGCTGCTGCCCTAATAATAAGGAGACGACTAAAACGCCAATGGAATTACCGAGTTGAACCGAACCCAGGCGCAATTTACCCAGGCAAAGGCCCAGCGCCAGTACCACAAATAATAACAGGATGTAATTCCCATTTAACAAGTCTGCGACGTTTATATTCACGGAGGCTAACTTCTTGTTTACCAGTAAGTTGTTGAATGAAAGGACTTTTTGGGCTACTGTTTTTTGGGTCAGGGAAAAGCGTTAACGCTCCCTGTTTCCTGCTTTATTCCCTAAAACATTAGCTGGCGTGTAGTTTAATCGCATTAGCTACTGACAGCTACTGATTATCGCATCACCCTGTGCGTACTTTGGCAAGGATTGCCGCATTGCTTTATCTGACTGGGCGTCTACCCGACGAAAGTGTATTTGATAGAGATAAGTCAGGAGGATAGGTTGAATATGAAACGAAACTGGGCGGGGGTGATCAGCTGCTTTTTGCTGTTCACGGTCGTATGCATGTCGCTTGCTTTTAACGTGAAAGGGGCATTCAGGGCGTCGGGTCATCCGGAGCTCGGGTTGCTCTTTTTTACCCTGCCGGGGGCAGCTGCCAGTTTTCTCTCCCGTAAAGGGGAGGTGGTGAAGCCACTGCTGGGCGCCATGCTGGCCGCGCCGCTCTGTTTGCTGATGATGCGCTTGCTGTATATCTCTACGCGGAGTTTCTGGCAGGAGCTGGCGTGGTTGATGAGCGCTGTTTTCTGGTGCGCCCTTGGCGCGCTCTGCTACTTATTTGTGCGCAGTCTGCTTCATAACCGACGGCACCACAAATAAAAACGCCCTCTCGGTGAGGGCGTCCTTTCATTTCATTACTGGGCAGCAAACAGGCCCAGGTGCTCTTTGGCGTAAGCTTCAAAGTCGGTGCAGCCGCCAATGTGTTTCTGATCGAGGAAGATCTGCGGTACGGTTTCAACCGGCTTACCGACAGTTTTTTCCAGATCGGCTTTGGTGATGCCTTCCGCGTGGATGTCCACATAGCGGAAGTTGAAGTCATCGCGCTCTTCGGTCAGTTTCTCAGCCAGCTCTTTCGCGCGCACACAGTAAGGGCACCCTGGACGACCAAAAATAACTGCAAACATTTCTCTCTCCTCAAAAAAACAAGCCTGACGGCGAATGACACGTATAGTGCCCCATAACCTGTCGTCATTAAAGAAGGTTTCGCCTGTCGTTATAATATCTATGAGCTATGTTTCGCCAATTACACCGCGCATATCATTGCCTATACTGGCTGCCATACGGTTTAAGCAAGACAAAGAGAGACAAGATGACGCCAACCATAGACCTGCTCCTTTCCCATCGTTCCATTCGCCACTTCACCGATGAGCCGATTACCGATGCGCAGCGCGAAGCGATTATTAACAGCGCAAGGGCGACCTCCAGCTCCAGCTTCCTGCAGTGCAGCTCCATTATCCGCATTACCGACCCGGCGATGCGTGAACAGCTGGTGACGCTGACCGGCGGGCAGAAGCATGTGGCTCAGGCAGCCGAGTTCTGGGTATTCTGCGCCGACTTTAACCGCCACCTGCAGATCTGTCCTGAGGCCGAGCTGGGCCTGGCCGAACAGCTGCTGCTGGGCGTGGTGGATACCGCGCTGATGGCGCAAAACGCCTTTACGGCGGCGGAGTCGCTGGGGTTAGGCGGCGTCTACATTGGCGGCCTGCGTAACAACATTCAAAGCGTGACCGACCTGCTGAAGCTGCCAAGACACGTGCTGCCGCTGTTTGGCCTGTGCCTTGGCTGGCCGGCGGATAACCCGGATCTGAAGCCGCGCATTCCTGCCGCCATGCTGGTGCATGAAAACCACTACCAGCCGGTCGATCAGGATGTCCTGAATCACTACGATGAAGAGCTGGCGAATTACTACTTGACGCGCGGCAGCAATAACCGCCGCGACACCTGGACTGACCATATTCGCCGCACCATCATTAAAGAAAATCGCCCGTTTATTCTTGATTACCTGCACAAACAGGGCTGGGCGACGCGATAGTCCATTTATCCTGCGCCTGCCTGCGTATATGATACGCAGGCTTTTTCCATGTCTTCAGAGAGGTGCAGGGTGAAAATTGCCATATTGTCCCGGGATGGAACGCTCTATTCATGTAAGCGCCTGCGAGAAGCGGCGGCGAAACGCGGGCATCAGGTTGAGATCCTCGACCCGATGTCCTGCTATATGAACATCGACCCCGCCGCCTCGTCGATTCACTACAAAGGCCGCAAGCTGCCGCACTTTGATGCGGTGATCCCCCGCATCGGCTCCCAGATTACCTACTACGGCACCGCCGCGCTGCGCCAGTTCGAGATGCTGGGCAGCTACCCGCTCAACGAATCCGTCGCCATTTCCCGCGCCCGCGACAAGCTGCGCTCGCTGCAGCTTCTTGCCCGTCAGGGGATCGATCTTCCCGTCACCGGGATTGCCCATTCCCCGGACGACACCAGCGATCTGATCGACATGGTGGGCGGCGCGCCTTTGGTGATCAAGCTGGTGGAAGGCACGCAGGGCATTGGCGTGGTGCTGGCGGAGACCCGTCAGGCGGCGGAGAGCGTGATTGATGCCTTCCGGGGCCTCAATGCCCACATTCTGGTGCAGGAGTATATCGAAGAGGCGAAAGGGCGCGATATTCGCTGTTTTGTGGTGGGTAACGAGGTGGTGGCGGCGATCGAGCGGCAGGCCAAAGAGGGCGATTTCCGCTCTAATCTTCACCGCGGCGGCATTGCCAGAATCGCCGATATCAGCGATCGCGAACGGGAAATTGCCGTGAAAGCGGCGCAAACCCTGGGGCTGGACGTGGCGGGTGTAGACCTGCTGCGCGCGACGCGCGGGCCGCTGGTCATGGAGGTGAACGCCTCGCCGGGGCTGGAAGGTGTGGAAAAAACCACAGGGGTCGATATTGCGGGTAAAATGATCTTATGGATCGAGCGTCATGCGACGCCGGGCTACTGTCTGAAAACGGGTGGTTAAATGGATTACCGCGCGCTTTTTAAGTACCCTATGCGAAGTTTTTATTAAAGAGGCTGCATCGCGATGGATTTACAGGTCGTACCTACACTGGATACGTTACGTCAATGGCTTGATGATGCCGGAATTACGTTCTTCGAATGTGATTCCTGCCAGGCGCTGCATCTGCCTCATATGCAGAATTTCGACGGCATTTTCGATGCCAAAATCGATCTGATTAACGACGTGATCCTTTTCTCCGCGCTGGCCGAAGTGAAGCCCTCCGCGCTGCTGGCGCTGGCTTCCGACCTGTCGGCAATCAATGCCAGTTCTTTGACGGTGAAGGCATTTCTCGACATACAGGATGATAATCTGCCAAAACTGGTCGTTTGCCAGTCTTTATTCTCCGGGGCAGGGCTGTCGTTCAAGCAGTTCGCCTGGTTTATGCGCTTGAGCGAAGAGCAAATTTCCATGGTTATGATGGAAGCCAATGCACACCATCTGCTGTATAGCGCGGAAGATGATGCAGAGAATAATGATGCATCTCCCAATTTTCTTCACTAAGCCTGTCTGACTTTTGCGCAGTCGCTGCCATAGCGGCTGCAGAAGGCCATTTTTTCTGCTGCTTTTAACCTTTCTTTAAAGAATTATTCACCTCCCTGAAGGCCGTTTCGGCTTATCACGTAGACTTAACCTGCATAAAAAATTGATAAAAGGCGTTTTTTCGTCTGGGCTATAGCCGGGGACACGGGCTACAGTTATTCTTGCGATGCTTAAAAAAGCGAGCGGAAGCTGCCGGGTAAAGAGGTTTCTTTTTATTTTGAGCAGAGCGACAAACTATGCATGATTTTTGCATATATCCTGATTGCACAGTTTTAGTTCGTTTGTTAACGAGCTTTCAGAAGGAATAACACTATGATCGCCTTGAATAAAAAATGGTTATCGGGTCTGGTTGCGGGTGCTCTGATGGCCGTCTCTGCCGGCACGCTCGCTGCGGAACAAAAAACGCTGCACGTTTATAACTGGTCTGACTATATTGCGCCGGACACGGTGGCAAATTTTGAAAAAGAGACCGGCATTAAAGTCGTCTACGACGTGTTCGATTCCAACGAAGTGCTGGAAGGAAAGCTGATGGCGGGCAGCACCGGGTTTGACCTCGTGGTGCCTTCCGCAAGCTTCCTGGAGCGCCAGCTGACGGCAGGCGTCTTCCAGCCGCTGGATAAGAGCAAATTACCGAACTGGAAAAATCTCGATCCGGAAGTGCTGAAGCTGGTGGCTAAGCACGACCCGGACAACAAATACGCGATGCCGTATCTCTGGGCGACCACCGGTATCGGCTACAATGTGGATAAAGTCAAAGCCGCGCTGGGCCCGGACGTGAAGCTGGACAGCTGGGACGTGGTGCTGAAGCCGGAAAACCTCGAGAAGCTGAAAAGCTGCGGCGTCTCCTTCCTCGATGCGCCGGAAGAGATTTTCGCGACCGTGCTGAACTACCTGGGCAAAGATCCGAACAGCAATAAGGCCGATGATTACACCGGCCCGGCGACCGATCTGCTGCTGAAGCTGCGTCCAAACATTCGTTACTTCCACTCGTCCCAGTACATCAACGACCTGGCGAACGGCGACATCTGCGTCGCGATCGGCTGGGCAGGGGACGTATGGCAGGCGGCAAACCGCGCGAAAGAGGCGAAAAACGGCGTGAACGTCTCCTACTTCATTCCGAAAGAGGGGGCGCTGGCCTTCTTCGACGTCTTCGCGATGCCGGCTGACGCCAAAAACAAAGACGAAGCGTATCAGTTCCTCAACTACCTGATGCGTCCTGAGGTTATCGCCCACATCAGCGACCACGTTTACTACGCGAACGGTAACAAGGCCTCCGTGCCGCTGGTGAGCGAAGAGATCCGTAATAACCCGGCTATCTATCCGCCAGCGGATGTGTTCGCCAAGCTCTTCACCCTGAAAGTCCAGGATCCAAAAATTGACCGCGTGCGTACCCGCGCGTGGACCAAGGTGAAAAGCGGTAAATAACCCTTTGTCACAGGCCGGGCAAGCGAAGCGCCCCCGGCAACAGGCGCACCGTTCTGGTGCGCCTGCACCATGATTTGATCTCTACCGGAGAACACCCCGTGAATGACGCGATCCCCCGCCCGCAGGCGAAAGTCCGTAAAGCGCTGACCCCGCTTCTTGAAATTCGTAACCTCACCAAATCTTTCGATGGCCAGCATGCCGTGGACGACGTCAGCCTGACGATCTATAAAGGCGAAATTTTTGCCCTTCTGGGGGCCTCTGGCTGTGGTAAATCGACCCTGCTGCGTATGCTGGCCGGTTTTGAACAGCCCACCGCCGGGCAGATCGTGCTCGACGGCGTGGACCTCTCCAGCGTGCCGCCGTATCAGCGCCCGATCAACATGATGTTCCAGTCCTACGCGCTGTTCCCGCATATGACGGTGGAGCAGAACATCGCCTTTGGCCTGAAGCAGGACAAGCTGCCGAAGGCTGAAATTACCGCGCGCGTGGCAGAGATGCTGAGCCTGGTGCACATGCAGGAGTTCGCGAAGCGTAAGCCGCACCAGCTCTCCGGCGGCCAGCGCCAGCGCGTGGCCCTGGCCCGCAGCCTGGCAAAACGCCCGAAACTGCTGCTGCTTGATGAGCCGATGGGCGCGCTGGATAAAAAGCTGCGCGACCGTATGCAGCTTGAAGTAGTCGATATCCTCGAGCGCGTGGGCGTGACCTGCGTGATGGTCACCCACGACCAGGAAGAGGCCATGACCATGGCCGGGCGTATCGCCATCATGAACCGCGGGAAGTTCGTGCAGATTGGCGAGCCGGAAGAGATTTATGAGCATCCGACCACCCGCTACAGCGCGGAGTTCATCGGCTCGGTTAACGTCTTCGAGGGGCTGCTGAAAGATCGTCAGGAAGACGGTCTGGTCATCGAATCGCCGGGGCTGCAGCATCCGCTTAAGGTCGATCCGGATAACTCCGTGGTGGATAACGTGCCGGTCTACGTCGCGCTGCGTCCGGAGAAGATCATGCTCTGTGAGGATCCGCCTGCCGATGGCTATAACTTTGCCGTGGGCGAAGTGGTGCACATTGCCTATCTGGGCGATCTCTCCATCTACCACGTGCGCCTGAAAAGCGGGCAGATGCTCAGCGCGCAGTTACAGAACGAACATCGCTACCGCAAGGGGCAGCCTACCTGGGGCGACGAAGTGCGCCTGTGTTGGGATGCAGACAGTTGCGTTGTGCTGACGGTATAAGGAGCGGCCAATGAGTACACTTGAACCTCCAGCCCGCGTCGAAAAGCCGGGCGGCTTTGCCCACTGGCTGACGCGCATGCAGATGAAGCACGGCCGCAAACTGGTGATCGCCATGCCATACGTGTGGCTGATCCTGCTGTTCCTGCTGCCGTTCCTGATTGTTTTCAAGATAAGCCTTGCGGAAATGGCGCGGGCGATCCCGCCTTACACCAACCTGCTGGACTGGGCCGACGGGCAGCTGACGCTGACCTTAAACCTGGGTAACTTCCTGCAGCTCACCGACGATCCGCTCTATTTCGAAGCCTATCTGCAATCGCTGCAGGTGGCGGCGATCTCGACGCTCTGCTGTCTGGTGATGGGCTACCCGCTGGCGTGGGCGGTGGCGCACAGCAAGCCGTCGACGCGAAATATCCTGCTGCTGCTGGTGATCCTGCCGTCGTGGACCTCGTTCCTGATCCGCGTTTACGCGTGGATGGGGATCCTGAAAAACAACGGCGTGCTGAATAACTTCCTGATGTGGCTGGGAGTGATCGATCAGCCGCTGACGATCCTGCACACCAACCTCGCGGTCTATATCGGCATTGTGTACGCCTATCTGCCGTTTATGGTGCTGCCGATCTACACGGCGCTGACGCGTATCGACTACTCGCTGGTAGAAGCGTCGCTCGATCTCGGTGCCCGTCCGTTAAAAACGTTCTTCAGCGTCATTGTCCCGCTGACCAAAGGCGGCATTATCGCCGGGTCGATGCTGGTCTTTATCCCGGCGGTGGGGGAGTTTGTGATCCCGGAACTGCTCGGCGGGCCAGACAGCATCATGATTGGCCGCGTGCTGTGGCAGGAGTTCTTCAATAACCGCGACTGGCCGGTGGCGTCGGCGGTGGCGATTGTCATGCTGCTGCTGCTGATCGTGCCGATCATGTGGTTCCACAAGCATCAGCAGAAACAGATGGGAGATCGCGGATGAACAACTTACCGGTAGTGCGCTCCCCGTGGCGAATTGCGATCCTGGTCATCGGCTTTACCTTCCTGTATGCGCCGATGCTGATGCTGGTGATCTACTCGTTTAACAGCTCTAAGCTGGTGACGGTCTGGGCAGGCTGGTCGACGCGCTGGTACAGCGAGCTGTTCCACGATGATGCGATGATGAGCGCGGTGGGGCTGAGCCTGACCATTGCAGCGCTGGCGGCGACCATGGCGTCCGTGCTGGGCACGATCGCCGCGCTGGTGATGGTGCGCTTCGGGCGTTTTCGCGGTTCGAACGGCTTCGCCTTTATGATCACCGCCCCGCTGGTTATGCCGGACGTGATCACCGGTCTCGCGCTGCTGCTGCTGCTCGTGGCCCTGGCGCACGCCATCGGCTGGCCGGCGGATCGCGGGATGCTCACCATCTGGCTGGCGCACGTTACCTTCTGTACCGCCTATGTCGCGGTGGTGATCGCCTCGCGCCTGCGCGAGCTGGATCGCTCCATTGAAGAGGCGGCGATGGATCTCGGCGCGACGCCGCTGAAGGTCTTTTTCATCATCACGCTGCCGATGATTATGCCGGCGGTGATCTCCGGCTGGCTGCTGGCGTTTACCCTGTCGCTCGACGATCTGGTGATCGCCAGCTTTGTTTCCGGCCCGGGGGCGACGACGCTGCCGATGCTGGTCTTCTCCAGCGTGCGCATGGGGGTCAACCCGGAGATCAACGCCCTGGCCTCTATCATCCTCGGCGTGGTCGGAATTGTCGGATTTATCGCCTGGTATTTGATGGCGCGCGCGGAAAAACAGCGCGTGCGCGATATCCAGCGTGCAAGACGCGGCTGAAGGATTTAAAATTTCCAGTGATGTGCCGCGCATGACGCGGCACTGTTTTTCAGGGAAGTAAAACATTGGGATTATTAAAAAAATCACGTATTACGCACGCGCGTCCTAACGTACCTGCACTGGTTCAGGTGGCGGCGCTCGCCATTATTATGATCCGCTGCCTGGACGTGCTGATGATTTTAAACACCCTGGGCGTGCGCGGCATCGGTGAATTCATTCACCGCAGCGTGCAGACGTGGAATCTGACGCTGGTCTTTTTGAGCAGCCTGGTGCTGGTGTTTATCGAGATTTACTGCGCGTTTTCGCTGGTCAAAGGGCGCAACTGGGCGCGCTGGGTCTATCTGCTAACGCAGATTACCGCGGCGAGCTATCTGTGGGCCGCCTCGCTGGGGTATGGCTACCCGGAGCTGTTCAGCATTGCCGGTGAATCCAAACGTGAGATCCTGCGCGCGCTGTTTATGCAAAAGCTGCCGGATATGCTGGTGCTCTGTCTCCTCTTCGTTCCGGCCTCCAGTCGGCGGTTCTTCCGCCTGCAATAATGTGTATAATCGCAGCCCTCGTGATTCTTAAGGTTTTGATATGCAGTGCGCACTCTATGACGCCGGACGCTGCCGCTCCTGTCAGTGGTTAGAACAGCCGGTCTCTCAACAACTCACCGCCAAAATGGCCGACCTGCAACAGCTGCTGGCAGCACACGCGGTGGGCGAGTGGTGCGCACCCGTCAGCGGCCCGGAACAGGGTTTTCGCAACAAAGCCAAAATGGTGGTCAGCGGCAGCGTAGAAAAACCGCTGCTGGGAATGCTGCACCGCGACGGCACGCCGGAAGACTTAACCGACTGCCCGCTGTATCCCGACTCCTTTGCACCGGTCTTTGCCGCGCTTAAGCCGTTTATTGCCCGGGCGGGGTTAACGCCCTATAACGTGGCCCGCAAGCGCGGCGAGCTGAAATACCTTCTGCTGACCGAAAGCCAGATCGACGGCGGCATGATGCTGCGCTTCGTGCTGCGCTCTGAAACTAAGCTTGAGCAGCTGCGCGCGGCCCTGCCGTGGCTGCAGGCGCAGCTTCCGCAGCTGAAGGTCATTACGGCGAACATTCAGCCGGTGCATATGGCGATCATGGAAGGGGAGAAAGAGATTTTCTTCACCGACCAGCACGCGCTGGCGGAGCGCTTCAACGGCGTGCCGCTGTGGATCCGCCCGCAAAGCTTCTTCCAGACCAACCCGACCGTGGCAAGCAGCCTGTACGCCACCGCCCGCGACTGGGTGCGTGCGTTGAACGTTCACCATATGTGGGATCTGTTCTGCGGCGTGGGCGGGTTTGGCCTGCACTGCGCCACGCCGGAGATGCAGCTCACCGGGATTGAGATCTCTGCCGAAGCGATTGCCTGCGCGAAGCAGTCTGCCTCTGAGCTGGGGTTAACGAATCTGCGCTTCCAGGCGCTCGACTCCACGCAGTTCGCCACCGGCCAGGGCAACGTGCCGGAACTGGTGCTGGTTAACCCGCCGCGCCGCGGCATCGGGAATGCGCTGTGCGACTACCTGAGCCAGATGGCGCCGGAATACATCATCTATTCCAGCTGCAACGCGCAGACCATGGCGAAAGACATCGCTCAACTGCCGGGCTATCGCGTTGAACGCGTTCAGCTTTTCGATATGTTCCCGCACACCGCGCATTATGAAGTGTTGACGTTGTTAACCCGTAGGCCGGGCAAGGCGTAGCCGCCACCCGGCATGACCCCCGCACAATGTTCAACAAAATGTGAACTCTTCATCCCGGCGAAATCAGGTAAGCTTACGTCATAAGACATGAATATAGGCTTACCCATGAAGCAGATCCTGCTGGTAGAAGACGACCACGATATCGCGGCGCTTCTGCGACTCAATTTAGAAGACGAAGGCTACGCCATCACCCACGAGCCCGACGGGGGCAACGCCTTACAGCGTCTTGACGCCCAGACGTGGGATGCGGTGATCCTCGACCTGATGCTGCCCAACGTGGACGGTCTGGAGATTTGCCGCCGCATCCGTCAGATGACGCGCTACCTGCCGGTGATCATCATCAGCGCCCGCAGCAGCGAAACCGACCGCATTACCGGGCTGGAAACCGGCGCCGATGACTATCTGGCAAAACCGTTCTCCGTGCAGGAGCTGATTGCGCGCATCAAAGCGCTGTTTCGTCGCCAGCAGGCGATGGGGCAGGCGCAAACCGACGGACACATTCAGGCGCACGGGCTGACCATCGATCCGCTGGCGCGCAGCGTGCTGCTTCACGGCCAGGTGGTGGACCTCACCCCGCGCGAGTTCGAGCTGCTCTACTTCTTTGCCCGTCATCCCGGCGAGGTGTTCTCCCGTCTGGCGCTGCTGGAGCAGGTCTGGGGCTACCAGCATGAAGGCTACGAGCACACCGTCAACACCCATATCAACCGCCTGCGCATCAAGATAGAGAAGGACGCCGCCGAGCCGGAGATCATTCGCACCGTCTGGGGCAAGGGCTACAAATTTGCGGAGCCGCAGCATGATGCGTCGCTTTAGCCTGAGCCAGCGCCTGACGCTGCTCTTCATCCTGCTGATGATGCTCTGCGCCGCCGTCGCCTGCGCGGTACAGCTCTACAGCAGCATGCAGTACGGTAATGCGATGGTGCAGCGGTTATCGGGCGGGCTGGCGCAGCAGATCGTTCAGCGCGAACCGATTCTGGATGCGCAGGGCAGGGTCGACCGCAGCGCGCTGAAACCGCTGTTTGGCCGGCTGATGACCTTTAATCCGAGCGTTGAGCTCTACGTTGTCTCCCCGGACGGCGATATCCTCGCCGACGCTGCCCCGCCCGGCCATATTCAGCGGCAAAAAATCGACCTGGCACCGGTGCAGAGCTTCCTGAGCGGCACCGCCATGCCGGTACTGGGCGACGATCCGCGCAGTCAAAATCAAAAAGTCTTTAGCGCTACGCCGCTGCGGCAGGACGGCGAGCTAAAAGGCTATCTGTACATTATTTTGCAGGGCGAGGAGTCAAACGCCCTGGCGGAAATGGCCTGGCACAAGGCGCTGTGGAGTACCGTCCTGTGGTCGCTGCTGTGGGTCGCGCTGTTTGGGCTGCTGGCAGGGCTGCTGGTCTGGTACTGGGTCACGCGCCCGGTCAAACAGCTGACGGTGGAGGTCGCCGGGCTGGAGCAGGACAGCATAAGCGCCATCAGGCTGCTGGCGGGACAGACGCCGGACGCGGCGGCAAAAGATGAAGTGGCGATCCTGCGCAACAGCTTTATCGAGCTGGCGCGCAAAATCACCCAACAGTGGGATCGGCTGGCCGACAGCGATCGTCAGCGTCGTGAGTTTATCGCCAATATTTCGCACGATCTCCGCACGCCGCTCACCTCGCTGCTGGGCTATCTCGAAACCCTGTCGCTCAAATCCGCCACCCTGACGCCGCAGGAGCATCAGCAGTATCTCGCCACCGCACTGCGTCAGGGGCAAAAAGTCCGGCATCTTTCGCAGCAGCTGTTTGAGCTGGCGCGCCTTGAACACGGCGGTATTAAACCCCAGCGCGAGCGGTTCGCAATGGCGGAGCTGATTTCCGACGTGGCGCAGAAGTTTGAGCTCACGGCCCGCACGCGAGAGGTCAATCTGCATATTGACGTGCCGGGGCCGCTGCCGATGGTAAACGCCGATGTGTCGATGATTGAACGCGTGGTGACCAACCTGCTGGATAACGCGATGCGCCATACGCCTGGCGGCGGAGAAATTCGCCTGGCGGTGTGGCAGGAAAATGAACAGCTGCAGGTCGAAGTGTCCGACAGCGGAACGGGCGTGGATGCCTCGCTGCGCGACGATCTGTTCGAGCGGCCGTCGGCGCTCAACACCCAGGCGTCGAGAGAGAATCGCGGCGGGTTAGGGCTGCTGATTGTGAAACGGATGCTGGAGCTGCACGGCGGCGGGATCAGGCTGATGGAGTCGGCGAGAGGGGCACGGTTCAGGTTCTTTGTGCCGCTGTGAGAGAGTGCCGGGTGGCGCTGCGCTTACCCGGCCTAAAACTCCCCCCGTAGGCCGGGTAAGGCGAAGCCGCCACCCGGCAAAAGACATTACTGCGGGAACCACTGCTCGCTGATTTTCTGGTACGTTCCGTCCGCTTTAATCGCCTTAAGCGCGCCGTTCAGTTTTTCCAGCAGGGCTTTATTATCCGGACGTACCGCGATGCCGAGGCCCGTGCCGAAGTACTGCGGATCGGTCACTTTTTCCGTTGCGGTGCCCAGCTGCGGGTTGGTTTTCAGCCATTCGTTCACCACGGCGGTATCGCCGAACACGCCATCAATACGGCCATTTTTCAGGTCGATAATCGCGTTCTGGTAGCTGTCATAGGCCACGGTTTTCACTTCCGGATGTTTGTCCTGCAGGTACTTCTGGTGGGTGGTGCCGTTTTCCATCCCGATGCGTTTGCCTTTCAGCTCGTCGAAGGATTTGTATGCCCCTTTCTTCGCAATCACCACCGCCGAGTTGGCGTAGTACGGGTCGGTGAACGCGACCTGCTTGCTGCGCTCAGGCGTGATGTCCATCCCGGAGATCACCGCGTCGTATTTTTTGAACTTCAGCGACGGGATCAGGCTGTCAAAAGCATGGTTAGTAAAGGTGCAGTCGGCCTGCATCTGTTTGCACAGCGCTTTCGCCAGATCGATATCGAAACCGACGATCTGGTTGCTGGCATCCAGCGATTCAAACGGTGGATAGGTGGCGGACACGCCGAAATTGATTTTATCCGCAGCGGATGCGCCAGCGGCGAAGGTGGCGAGTAATGCGGCCAGAACTAACTTTTTCATTGTAATGCTCCCGTCTGTCTTATTGATGCGCCGTGTCTGCGGCCTGGATGTACAATGCCAGTTAATGAATTTATATGCAATAAAAATGATTAAGTATTATTTTTAGCGCAAAAAAAAAGCGGATAACCCATCAGGTTACCCGCTCCATGAATACCGTTTTATGCACTTGCGTGGTTAATTCCTGCGCTCAAACGCCAGCGCTTTACGCTCAATAAGGCGCATCATCAGCGTCAGCAGACCGTTCACCACCAGATAGACCACGCCCGCCGCGCCGAACACCATCACGTCATAGGTGCGCCCGTACAGCAGCTGTCCGTGTCCCATCACCTCCATCAGGGTGATGGTATAGGCCAGAGAGGTACTCTTGAACACCAGCACCACTTCGTTGGAGTAGGAGGAGAGCGCGCGCTTAAAGGCGTACGGCAGCAGGATCGCCAGCGTGTCCTTCTTGCTCATGCCCAGCGCCCCGCAGGACTGCCACTGGCCTTCCGGAATGGCGCGGATCGCACCAAAGAACAGCTGGGTGGTATAGGCCGCGCTGTTCAGCGAAAGGGCAATCAGGGCACACAACCATGGCTCAGAGAGTAGATGCCAGATAACCGGATACGCCTGCAACGACGGGAACTGGCCCGGGCCGTAGTAAATCAGGAAGATCTGCACCAGCAGCGGCGTACCGGTAAACAGGGTGATGTACCCGCGCACAATCCACACCAGCACCGGCGTTTTCAGCGTCAGGATGATGGTGAAGATGAGCGCCAGGATCAGCGCCACGATAATGGACGCCACGGTCAGCGTCAGGCTGGTGTGCAGCCCTTTCATCAACTCGGGAAAGTATTCAAGCATCAGCCTGGTCTCCGTTCAAAGCGCGTCGCTCGCAGGTCAATACGCTTGAGGATGTACTGACTGAGCAACGTGATCACCAGGTAGATTGCCGCCGCCACAATGTACCAGGTAAACGGCTCCTGGGTACGGGTGGCGATGCTTTTGGTTTGCAGCATCAAATCGTTAACGCTGATCAGGCTCACCAGCGCGGTATCTTTCAGCAGCACCAGCCACTGGTTGCCGAGGCCCGGCAGGGCATGACGCCACATCTGCGGCATGACCAGACGGAAGAAGATGGCGGATTTTGACAACCCTAACGCCTGACCTGACTCCCACTGTCCCTGCGGCACGGCCTTCAGCGCACCGCGCAGGGTTTGCGACGCGTACGCGGAGTAGAGCAGGGAGAGCGCAATGACGCCGCACAGGAACGGGCTGACGTCGAAGTTGTCAATCTGCATCTGCACCGGGATCTGCGCAAAGCCGAGATTAATCGTGAAGCCGTCCGACAGCGTGAGCAGCAGCTGCGAGGAACCGAAATAGATGAACAGGACCACCAGAATTTCCGGTAGCCCACGCAGCACGGTGACCAGCGCGGAGCCTGTCCAGGCGACGGGGAACCATTTCGCGGATTCCCACACCGCAAAGAACATCGCCAGCACCAGGCCGATAATCAGTGCGCAAACGGCAAGGCCGACGGTCATCCCGGCGGCGCTTGCTAAAGGAAAAATTTCATTCATCAGGAATTACTTCTGGAACCATTTTTTATAGATGGTTTCGTAGGTGCCGTCTTTCTTCACTTTTTCCAGCGCAGCGTTGAATTTCTGCTGCAGCTCAGTGTTGCCCTGACGAACGGCAATCCCCAGACCGGTACCGAAGTAGTCCTTATCGGTCACTTTGTCGCCCACTGGTGCCAGCTTGTCGTTGGCTTTCAGCCACTCGGTCACGACAGCGGTATCACCAAATACGCCGTCGATACGGCCATTCTGCAGATCCAGCTTCGCGTTCTGGTAGCTGTCATATGGGACGGTGGTGATTTCCGGATGCTTATCCATGATGAATTTCTGGTGCGTGGTACCGTTCTGCACGCCCACTTTTTTGCCTTTCAGCTGATCGACAGAGGTGAATTTGCCTTTCTGACCAATGAACAGGGCAGAGTTATCGTAGTAAGGGGTGGTGAACAGCACCTGCTTTTCACGCTCCGGGGTGATGTCCATACCTGCCATTACGGCGTCGATACGGCGGAACTTCAGGCTTGGGATCAGGCTGTCGAACGCCTGGTTGCTGAAGGTGCAGGTCGCATCGATCTCTTTACACAGGGCGTTAGCCAGGTCCACGTCGAAGCCAACAATTTTGTTGTTCGCATCGATGGATTCAAACGGAGGGTAAGAGGCTTCCGTGGCGAAACGAATGGTCTGAGCTGCGGTAGCGGAAAGGGTAACGCCAGCAAGCAGCACGGCAAGTAATACTTTTTTCATTATATTTCCCCTGACACAATCAATGAGATAAATAGTTTTTGAAGGCATCGGTTTGCGGGTTAGCGAAGCAGCTCGCATCACCTTGCTCAACGATATACCCGTTTTCCATGTACACCACACGGCTGGCGGTTTTACGCGCCACTTCCACTTCGTGGGTAACGATAACCTGCGTAATGTTGGTTTCCGCCAGCTCGCGAATAATGCTGACGATCTGAGCGGTGATTTCCGGGTCCAGCGCGGCCGTTGGTTCATCAAACAGCAGTACCGCAGGCTCCATCATCAGCGCACGGGCAATGGCCACGCGCTGCTGCTGACCACCGGACAGGTGCAGCGGGTAGCGGTCGCTGTAGGGCTTGAGGCGCAGACGCTCCAGCAGCTTTTCGGCACGCGCGATGGCCTGATCTTTGCTTAACCCCAGCACGCGGCACGGGGCTTCAATCAGGTTTTGCAGCACCGTCAGGTGCGGCCAGAGATTGTATTGCTGGAAGACCATGCCGACGTTTTGACGCAGCTCGCGTATCGCTTTATCAGACGGCGTCTTTGCGAAATCAAAATGGTTACCGGCAATTGCCAGCGTACCTGAACGAGGCATTTCAAGCAGATTAAGGACGCGCAGAAGGGAACTTTTGCCTGCACCGCTTGGGCCAAGCAAAACCAGCGTTTCGCCTTCCGGGCAGTTCAGCGTGATGTCAAACAGCGCCTGGTGTGCGCCGTAGAAGCAGTTAATGCCGTTTAGTTTAATACTCATCGGGGCAGCCTTTACTCATCCAGGCAATCTATAGCAATTGAGGCCGCAGATAGTACCGTTGACAGAATAGTTATGCAATATTTCTGCGTTAAAAGTTAAATATAACCCGTATTTCCTCTTAAACATAGCACAAAATAGCGAAGGGCAAAGGCGGCGAGTATAAATGTCGGCATTCCGCGAGAAATGCCGGACATTTTACGGGGGTAACATTTTTATCACTGATGAATCAGCGGTTCTCAATCGACTGGCGCAGCGTGCCCGCCGGGGCATGCACGCTGCCGCCCACGTAGCGTACGTCGTCCACCGCCCAGCACTGGCCTTCACGGATCATCAGCACTTCGTCCTGCCAGGTTTGGCTGCCCTGCGTCAGCTTCACGCGCAGCGGAATATTACGGGCATCCGTGTTCGGGATGGTTGACGCGCTGGCCACTACTGCGCTGTCCGGCAGCGTGGTGCGGCTGGAGAACGGGTCGGATTTCAGCAGCGCGTTGTGCTGCGGATCGCGGGTGGCATCGTTAAGCAATTTTGCCAGACCATCGCTCAGATACGGGCGCAGGCCGGTGAGGTCGTTGCTGCGGTGCTGAATGCGGTAATCATAGAACTGCTGCGCCACGGTGTCCGGGCCGCCCTCAATGCAGGGGCCGCTGCGGGTACCGATATCCTTAAAGGCTGGCGTGACCGTGGTGGTACAGGCGCTGAGCACCAGCGCGCAGGGCACTAAAAGTGTTAAAGCTGAATAGCGCATGTTGATTTCCTTATTTATTAACTATCCTTTCAATCATAGCGTAACGAACCGATAATGCTGTGCCTAAGGCATTGAACGCTAAAGAAGGAGAGAAACCATGCAGTTTTCAACAACGCCAACCCTGGAAGGACAGACAATAACCGAGTACTGCGGCGTGGTCACCGGCGAAGCGATTCTCGGCGCCAATATCTTCCGTGACTTTTTTGCCGGTATCCGCGATATCGTGGGTGGCCGCTCTGGCGCATACGAAAAAGAGCTGCGCAAAGCACGCGAAATCGCCTTTAAAGAGCTCGGCGAGCAGGCGGAAGCCCTCGGCGCGGATGCGGTCGTGGGAATCGATATTGACTACGAAACGGTCGGGAAAGACGGCAGCATGCTGATGGTGAGCGTAAGCGGTACGGCGGTGAAAACCCTGCGATGAGGCGTGCGTTTGCCACGCTCCTGCTGGCGCTGCTGCTGGCAGGGTGCGTTACGGAAAAGGGGATTATCGATAAAGGTGCCTACGAGCTGGATACGCGTCATCAGGCGCAGGCGGCTTACCCGCGCATCAAGGTGCTGGTGATCCACTACACCGCGGATGATTTTGACAGCTCGCTGGCCACGCTGACGGATAAAAACGTTAGCTCTCACTATTTGATCCCTGCCAACCCCCCGGCGCCGGACGGCAAGCCGCGCATCTGGCAGCTGGTTCCCGAGAGCGAGCTGGCCTGGCATGCGGGCATTAGCTTCTGGCGCGGCACCAACCGGATTAATGATACGTCCGTGGGGATTGAGCTCGAGAACCGCGGCTGGCAAACGCGTGACGGCGTGAAAACCTTTACCCCGTTTGCGCCTGCGCAGATTGCAGCGCTGATCCCGCTTGCCAGGGACATTATTGCCCGCTATGACATTCAGCCGCAGAACGTGGTTGCCCATGCCGACATTGCCCCGCAGCGTAAAGACGATCCCGGCCCGCTGTTTCCGTGGCAGCAGCTGGCGCAGCAGGGGATAGGAGCCTGGCCCGATCCCGCGCGCGTGGCGTTCTATCTTAACGGGCGGCCGCGCTATCAGGAGGTCGAGCGCGGTGCGCTGCTTGATGTGCTGAAACGCTATGGCTACGAGGTGCCGGACAACGCCACGGAACTGCAGCAGAAGAGGGTGATCAGCGCGTTTCAGATGCACTTCCGCCCCGCGCTGTGGAACGGCGTGGCTGACGTAGAAACCCTGGCCATCGCCGAGGCGCTTTTAGAGAAGTACGGGCAAGGGTAGTCCTCAGGGCTGCCCCTGACCAGACCGTATTACCTTAGTTTTCTTGAGATTAATCTTAAGTACATTCTCAATTCATTTTTAGTTAATTGACTTAAAAGTACCCTCATTTAAGATAGACGTATAGCTTGCTAAGTATTTATAAAAAATAACACCTGCATAGTGATTTTTATTATCACTTCTTCTTGAAGTTTTTTATCAGGTTTATACGAATAGTTTCGGTGGTTCCACCGTGGCCATTTTTTATCTAAAATTTACATCTTAATTCGGGTATAACAATGTTAAGCATTTACGGCAGAAAATTACGTCCTCATCATGAAATAGAAAAAATCATTTCCGCAACGGAAGGATTTGAAGAAAAATCGTTAAAGAAATGGCAAAAAATTTCCACCGTCGATAATGAATTTATTCATATTATCGTCAGCGGTGAAGTGGAATTCCGCCGCGAATCCGACGAGCTCTGCTTGTTCGCCCTGCAGGGGCAGTGCATTTTTGGACTCTCTTCCATTTTTTATCATTCGTCCCATATGTATGGCCTGGTCCGCTCGAATACCGTGGTGCGTTCGATTCCGAAAAGCGTTTTCTCTCAACTGATGACCGAGAAAGGCTTGTGGCCTGAACTCACCAAGGTGCTGGCCTGGTATATCTGTCTCCTGAGCAAGCGCGATGACGTGCTGGTTGCCCGCAGCGCCTATTCTGTCGTGCGCGAATTTTTGCTGGAAATTAATGAACTGATTGTACATCATCAACGCGATATTAATGTTTATGATTATATTCAGGAATACACCAGCCTGGCACGCAGTACGATTATAAAAATCCTCTCCGATCTGAAAAAAGGTCAATACATTGTGGTGGAAAAGGGTCGGCTCCTTAATATCACCAACCTGCCTGAAAAATATTAACTATTCCAGCCGGTCTCCCTTTTTACTTAATGGAGACCGGGAACTTTCTTTATGTAATGCGCCCGCCTGAGTATTATCCTGCGTTTCGTCAACCGGCGGTGCGGGTATTTTCCCTTGCGAATAATCCTGCTCTTGTTCTTTTAACGCCTGCTTAAACAGTTCGGTTAATGATGCGTCGTCACCCTCCGTGCGGGGGGAGACGGCATCGTCGTGCGCTTCCGTTCCGGGGAGGGTATCCCGCGAGGTATCGTGCGGCACCGTGCCGTCAGGCATCTGCTGCCAGTCGGCGTCGTCGCTGTTAATCGGCAGATCCTGCATGGCAGGAACGTCGGCCTGCACCGGGACGGGTTTCGGGTGCGGATGCGGGAACGGCTTGCTCACGTACACGTAGTGCATATCGGAAAGCTGCGTCTCGGGCTTCGCCACGTTCACTTTTTTTACCGGCTCCGGCGCAGGGTGGCGCAGTTGCCAGTATACGTGGGCGTACAGCCCCGCCATCAGCATGACGCAGAGGCTTACTATTCCTAAAAAGGCGTTAGAAGCGATTTTTCTCAGGCGGGGAATGCGGTACGAAAACCAGACCGCCTCCCCGGAAACGTAGCTGCGCTGAGCTGCAAGACAGATGGTAGACATTAGGAATGCTTCTCCTGCGTTTTCGCGTCCGGTGCGGCATGGGGGGTCTGAAGCAGCACGCTCGGCGTGGTGTTAGTGTCGCGCATCAACTGCATCAGCGTCTCCTCACCCGGGATACCGTCGACGCGCAGATGCATTTTTTGCTGGAACTCGCGGGTACGTTTCATCATCTCCGTCGTCCAGGTTTGAGCGTGGGTTTCCGGCTCGGCAAGGGCCTGGCTCAGCTGCTGATCCAGCCACCCCATGTCCTTCGCATCGCTGGCGGCGCTGATGGCGTCTTTACCTTCCGGCGTCAGGCGGTGCAGCTGGGTATAATTGCCGGTGGCATGCTGGTTAAACCAGTGACGGCTTACCTGCCAGGTGCGGTTATTCATCAGCAGGTCGAGTGAGTTAACCCCGGCGCGGGCGACCACGGCATAGTTAAGGTGGTTGCCGGTTTTCAGTTCACTCACCCACGGATACCCTTCCTGGGCCAGCGCGTCCGGTGAGGCATTTCCCTGCTTACACATCAGGTTCACCTTCGCGGCGTTCTGGCACAGGGCATCGTCCGCCGAGGCGTCATACCCCCACATCAGATAGAGCTGATGCATCGCATCCGGCTGATTAACCACCTCGTTGTCGATAGCCGGCACCACCGGCGCCTGCTCGATGGGCGTCTGCTGTTTCCAGCTCGCGGGCACCGGCAGTTGAATCGGAAGTCTTGCTCCGATCGAGGAGGTCAAATACCAGCCGCAGGCAGCGAACAGCACGGAGGCGAACAGGCCCACGGTAGCCAGGCGCATACCGTGTTTTTTCGCAGGCAGGATCTCACCGGCCGCCAGGCGCAGATGACGCGGGCTAACCTGTTCTGTACGTTCGGTCCAGGCGGCGAGCATCGACAGGTGCGCCAGCTCGTTCAGCTTGCTGATATTCCCTTTGGTCAGCGCATGCATTTTACGCACGCGCGCCGGGGTCAACGGTGAGTGCTCACACCCGTGCGCTTCACACTGCGCCTGAACGTAGCTGAGAAACTCCCGGCAGGTAAGGGGGCGCAGGGTGTGGCAGGTATGCGCATATTCACGCAGTTCAGACTGCTGCATCAGAACGGCTTCCCGATCCGCTGTACCCATCAGTACGACGGACAGACGAAACTCCAGCTCCTGCGCGCGCGTCAGCAGCAGAGCCAGCACCTCCCGACAGGTCTCTTTCATGGCATCGGTATGGCTAATCACCAGCACTTTCGTCCTGCTTTTCCCCCCCTGCCACTGGTGCAGGATGGCATCCACCGCCTGAAGCCGGTTTTTGCTCTCTTTCGTTCCCGGGTTGAGTTTATACAGCAGGCTACTGGCACTCAGTTTTGGAAACGCGTTGATGGCAATAACGTCAGGGGTTGCGGATTTCAGGGCGTCGCTGAACTGGCCCAGCAGCGGGGCATCGTCTGCAAAGAGCCCAATAATCCCCGCCTGTTGGGTTTTCTCTTTCAGCAGGTTGAAAATATCCTGGTGATACGGCACGAAGAAATCGCCCGAGGCGCGGGTAATTTTTCGAAAAGGCGGGTGATTAAATTTAAAATGACTCTGATACATAACGACTTACCGTCTCTGGGCATGAATAGCAATGGTCCAGAAAAGTACGGCAAGGGTGCGTCATGGTCAATTTACGGGCAGGGTAAAAATAACCTGTCGGCTTTCTCTAACACTGGTTTTTTTGACGGTCAATCTTTTTCTTTATCAAAGTTAACGGCGAAGCAGGTGGTCGATTGTCAGGCCGCTAATTACTATTTATGTCACATATTGGCGCAGCATGACGCTGCTTATTTCCGCTTTGCTAAAGGCCAGATGAATAATGAGGCTCTCACTTTTTTCACGGTGGATAACGCCCTGTATTATGTTTGTATTGCTGATTTTTTGCGGTCAGCAAGGCTACGTCATTTTTAAAGATTATAAAAAAGTGACGAATAAACTCGCGAACGCAGCGGCGAAACCGCAAAGAAAACGTCAGGAAGAAAAGACATTTTCACTTTTCACCGCCGCCGTGCGTCAGGACAACCTGCCAGCGGCCGGGAAAGCCCCGCTCGCTGCCGAAATTGAGGGGATCGTCCGCAGCGACGATGCCTGGTTGTCCTTCGCCGTGATCAAAACGCCGGGGGGGCAAAAGAGCTATCGCGAAGGCGAAGCGCTGACCGGTTTTAACGATGCCTTTATTCAGGAAATAAACAAAGACAATGTGGTGGTTAATTACGAAGGTGCTACGCAGGTACTGGCGTTAAATAAACCTGACTATTTTAAGGGCGGCGTTGACAGCGGCCCGGTAACCCAATCGACGAAAGATGCTGGTGCTGAAAGCGTGCATCTGGATGATTATCTGGTGTTAAAGCCACTTATCGAAAAGGGCCAGCTGGAAGGCTACAACATTAATCCAAGGAATGCCTCTGACTTCTACAGCCATGCCGGTCTGGAAAAAGGTGATGTGGCGGTAAAAGTCAATTCTGTCGATATGACCGATGCAAAAAAGGCAAAAGATATTATTGCCAACTGGTCGAAAATGAAAGAAGCGGAGGTCGTCGTCAGACGTCACGCTCACCTTGAAAATATTCGGGTCAATGTTCTAAACAATTAACAAGTGTACAGACATGAAGAAATTTCCTTGGGCGTGCGTGGCGCTGACCGCATTGTCGTTATATTCCAGTTCGCTGCTCGCAGCTAACTTTAGCGCCAGCTTTAAAAACACCGATATCCGCGAATTTATTGATACGGTAGGCCGCAATCTGAACAAAACCATTCTGGTCGACCCGTCCGTGCAGGGCACGGTGTCGGTCAGAACCTATAACGTATTGACGGAAGACGAATATTACCAGTTTTTCCTGAGCGTGCTGGACCTGTACGGCCTGTCGGTGATCCCGATGGATAACGGCATGGTTAAAGTGGTGCGCTCGAGCATTGCCCGCACCGCCGGTGCGCCGCTGGCCGACGGTAAAAATCCGGGCAAAGGCGACGAGATCATCACCCGCGTCGTGCGCATGGAAAACGTGCCTGTTCGCGAGCTGGCGCCGCTGCTGCGTCAGCTCAACGATGCCACCGGCATCGGTAACGTGGTCCACTTTGAGCCGTCCAACGTCCTGCTGCTAACCGGTAAAGCCTCGGTGGTGAACCGTCTGGTGGATCTGGTTCAGCGCGTGGACAAAGACGGTATTCAGCGTCGTGAAATCGTGCCGCTGCGCTTTGCGTCCGCCAAAGAGCTCTCGGAGATGTTGAATAACCTCAACAACGAAGAGCAGAAAGGGCAGAACGCGCCGCAGCTGGCGACCAAAGTGGTGGCCGATGACGAAACCAACAGCCTGGTGATCAGCGGTTCGGAAGATGCGCGCGCGCGGACCCGCTCCCTGATCCATCAGCTGGATCGCGAGCAGAACAACGAGGGGAATACCCGCGTCTTCTATCTCAAGTATGCCAGCGCCACCAAGGTGGTGCCGGTACTCACCGGCATCGGCGAGCAGCTGAAGGACAAGGCCGGCGCGCCGAAGTCGAAAACCGCGCCAGCGTCCAGCGATCTGAACATTACCGCCGACGAAGCAACCAACTCGCTGGTGATTACCGCCCAGCCTAACGTGATGAACTCCCTTGAGAAGGTGATCGACAAGTTGGACATCCGTCGTCCGCAGGTGCTGGTGGAAGCCATCATCGCGGAAGTGCAGGACGGGAACGGCCTGGATCTCGGCGTGCAGTGGACCAGCAAGCACGGCGGCGTGCAGTTCGGCTCCACCGGCCTGCCAATCAGCCAGATTAAAAATGGCACCATGAAAGGGGCGAGCTTCACTGGCCTGGCGACCGGCTTCTTTAACGGTGATTTTGGTGCGCTGGTGACTGCGCTTTCCACCGACGGCAAAAATGACATCCTCTCCACGCCAAGCGTGGTCACGCTGGATAACAAAGAAGCGTCGTTCAACGTGGGCCAGGATGTGCCGGTACTTTCCGGTTCGCAAACCACCAGCGGCGACAACGTCTTTAACTCCGTTGAGCGTAAGACGGTCGGTACCAAGCTGAAAATTGTGCCGCAGATTAACGATGGCGACATGATCCATCTGAAGATTGAGCAGGAAGTCTCCAGCGTCGACAACAGCGCGACGGAAGACTCCAGCCTCGGCCCAACCTTCAATACGCGCACGATCAATAACGAAGTGATGGTCCACAGTGGCCAGACGGTGGTGCTTGGCGGTCTGATGGAAAATGTGACCAAACAGTCCGTGTCCAAAGTGCCGCTGCTCGGCGATATCCCGCTGGTCGGTCAGCTGTTCCGCTACACCTCCCAGGATACCTCCAAGCGCAACCTGATGGTGTTCATTCATACCACCGTTCTGCGTGACGACGACAACTACAGCGCGGCCTCGAAAGAGAAATATGACCAGATCCGGGTGCGCCAGATGCAGCGCGTGGAAGAGAAAAAGCTCGGTATTGTTGAGCCGAGCGACAATGCCGTCCTGCCCGCGTTTCCTTCAGCAAGCCCTCACGCCGCACCGGTGAAAACCCGCGCGACACGCAATCCGTTTAAAGAGTAAGGCGGAGGGGCAACGTGGACGAACTGAGTAAAACACTGTGTAGCAGCAGCTACGCAAAAGATAACGGCGTTCTGCTTTACAACAATGACGTCTATATCCGTGAGGACACCCCGGCGTTAGCACTGCTGGAAGTGCGCCGGGTGTTGGGCCGCGCGTTCGTCCCGGTTTCTGTGACGCCGGAAGCGTTTGACGAGATGCTGGCCAAAATCTGGCAGCAGAGCAGCGGCGTTTCACAGCAGCTGGTGGACGACATGGATGCGGATATCGACCTGATGGCGTTAACCGAGGAGATCCCGGATAACGAAGATCTGCTTGATAACGACGAAAACTCGCCGGTGATCCGCCTGATCAACGCCATTCTCGGCGAGGCGGTTAAGGACGGCGCGTCGGATATCCATATCGAAACCTTCGAGCGCACGCTGAGCATTCGCTTCCGCGTTGACGGCGTGCTGCGCCCGGTGCTGCAACCGGCGCGTAAGCTCGCCCCGCTGCTGGTGTCGCGTATCAAGGTGATGTCGAAACTCGACATTGCCGAAAAACGTCTGCCGCAGGATGGCCGTATCTCACTGCGCATTGGCCGCAAGGCGATCGACGTGCGCGTCTCGACCATTCCGTCCCAGTACGGCGAGCGCGTGGTCATGCGCCTGCTCGATAAAAGCAATCTCAAGCCCGACATCAACAAGCTGGGCCTGATCGATGAAGAGCTGGAGAAGTTAAAAGGGCTGATTGAGCGCCCGCACGGCATTATCCTGGTCACCGGGCCGACAGGCTCCGGTAAAAGTACCACCCTGTACGCCATTCTTTCGGCGCTGAACGGCCACGAACGCAACATCCTGACCGTGGAAGACCCGATCGAATATGAGCTGGAAGGGGTGGGGCAGACGCAGGTTAACCCGCGCGTGGACATGACCTTTGCCCGCGGGCTGCGCGCTATTCTGCGTCAGGACCCGGACGTGGTGATGATCGGGGAAATTCGTGACGGTGAAACCGCGCAAATTGCGGTGCAGGCGTCGCTCACCGGTCACCTGGTCATGTCTACGCTGCACACCAACAGCGCCGCCGGGGCGATTACGCGTCTGCGGGACATGGGGCTGGAGTCCTTTTTAATCGGTTCATCGCTGCTCGGTGTCATTGCCCAGCGTCTGGTGCGTCGGCTGTGTACGCACTGCCGGACCACCAGTCCGCTGGATGCCAATGAAAAAGCGCTGTTCAGCTTTATGGACGCGCCGCCAAAAGCCATTTATCGCGCGGTGGGCTGTGAACACTGCCGCCAGAGCGGCTATCAGGGCCGTGCCGGTATTCACGAGTTCCTGGTGGTGGACAGCGCCATGCGCCGCGCCATTCATGAAGATAAAGACGAAATGTCCATCGAGACGCAGCTCTTTAAGCAGGCTTACAGCCTGCGCGAAAACGGGCTGTTGAAGGTGATTAGTGGCGTTACCTCGCTGGAAGAGGTGATGCGTGTGACCGCCGAGCGCGGGGGGGATGCGTAATGGCCTTCTACGCCTGGACGGCGACGGATGTCGCAGGCAAAACCCAGCGCGGCACGCTGCAGGCCGAGGGGCAAAAGCAGGTTCGCCAGATGTTGCGCGAGCAAAAGCTGATGCCCGTCAGCATCAGCGAAACCCGTGAAGCGGCGTCTGCCGGAAAAGCAAAAACCGGAGCCAGGCTCTCCACGCCGGTGCTGTCGATGTTTACCCGTCAGCTCTCCACGCTGGTCAACGCCGCACTGCCGCTCGAGAGCGCGCTGAAGGCGATCTCGAAGCAAACGGAAGACAAAAAGCTGGCGGCAATGGTGGTGGAGATCCGCGAGAAGGTGGTGGAAGGTCACACCCTGTTCGACGCCTTCAGCCAGTTCCCGCGCACCTTTGACAAGCTCTACTGCACGCTGGTGATGGCCGGTGAAAAAACCGGCCACCTGGGCGACGTGCTGGAGAAGCTGGCGGAGTACAACGAGCAGCGCCAGAAGATGAAGAGCAAGCTGACGCAGGCGATGGTCTACCCGATTACCCTCACCGTGGTCGCCATCGCGGTCATCAGCATTCTGCTGGTGGCGGTGGTGCCGCAGGTGATCGAGCAGTTCACCCACATGAAGCAGCAGCTGCCGATCACCACCCGCACGCTGATTGCGGTGAGCGATTTCCTGCAGGCGTACGGGATCTACATCGTGGGGATCCTCGGCGGCGGGTTTGTTGGTTTTAAGACCTGGCTCAGAAACGCCAAAAACCGTTTTCGCTGGCACAGCTGGCTGGTGAACGGCTCGCCGATTAAAAAGCTGGTGTGCGCGATCAACAGCGCTCGCTATATCCGCACGCTCAGCATCCTGCAGGCGAGCAGCGTGCCGCTGCTTGAAGGGATGTATATCGCGATGGACGGTATCGAAAACCTCTACGCCCGGCAGGTGCTGGAGCAGGCGGCGGATACCGTGCGTCAGGGGGCCTCGCTCTATGCCGCGCTGGAGCAGGCGAAATTATTCCCGCCCACCATGCTGTACATGATTGCCTCCGGCGAAGAGAGCGGCGAGTTAGGCAACTTAATGGACCGCGCGGCGGAAAACCAGGAGTCGGCGCTACAGCATCGTATTACGTTAACGCTCTCGGTATTTGAACCGGCGCTGGTGGTCTCCATGGCGACGATTGTTTTATTCATCGTGCTGTCAATATTACAGCCGCTTCTGCAACTTAATAATATGGTAGGTTAAATCATGGCTATAAAAACAAAACGTCTGGCTCGCCAGGCGGGGTTCACCTTGCTCGAATTAATGGTGGTGATCGTTATTCTCGGCGTTTTAGCGAGTATGGTGGTGCCCAATTTAATGGGTAATAAAGAAAAAGCGGACGCGCAAAAGGCGACCAGCGATATTGTTGCGCTCGAAGGCTCGCTGGATATGTATAAGCTCGATAACCACCGCTACCCAACGACCGAGCAGGGTCTGCAGGCGCTGGTGACCAAGCCTGAGATCGCGCCTATTCCCAACGGCTACCGCGCCGACGGCTATATTCGCCGCCTGCCGCAGGATCCGTGGGGCAACGATTATCTGCTCGTCAGCCCGGGTGAACACGGCGCCGTAGACGTCTTCTCTGCCGGTCCTGATGGCGAAGCCAACACCGCAGACGATATTACGAACTGGTCTCTGGATAAGAAAGAGAAATAATGAAGAATCAACGCGGCTTTACGTTGCTGGAAATTATTCTGGCGCTGGTGATATTTGCCAGTTGCGCCATGATGGTTGTCTCAACAATACCCTCACGCAGCGGTGCGGATATATTTGGTCAGCAATTAAAAGCCCTCGTTGATTATGGTTCAGACCGCGCGGTCATGGACGGAAATATTGTCGGGCTGGTGATCGCTACCGATAAATATCAGCTGGTCACGCTCGACGATAAAAACGGCGAACGTCACTGGGTGCCGTTATCCGCCGGCCGTATTACCACGAAAGGCGATTTCCCGGAAGAGATGCACGTGTCGCTCTCGCCTCAGCGTCTGGCGGCTAACGTCGAGGCCGACCCCCAGATCCTCTTTCTGCCGGACGGTGAGATTGGCCGTTTTACGCTGACGCTGCAAAGTTACGACAAACAGCATCACTTCCGCGTGGTGTCGCAGGGCACGGCCCCGGTTTCGGTAGAGAACGATGACTAAAGGCAAGGTTAAGCAGAACGGGATGACGCTCCTGGAGGTGATGGTGGCGCTGGTCATTTTCTCCACCGCCGCGCTGGCGCTGATGAATTCCGTCTCCCTGAACGTGCGCTTCACCCACGGGCTGGCCGAAACGCTGCAGGCCAGCTGGGTTGCAGAAAATCAGCTGGCTGAAGCCCAGCTTAGCAAAACCGATTTTCCCGATGCCGAGGAGCAGGGGACGGAAATCATGGGGGGGCGCAGCTGGTACTGGCATAAGCAGCGGGTGAAAACCGCCAATAGCGGTTGGGCCAATGCCATCCGCGTTTACGCCGAAGGCGATAAAAGCCAGCCGGTCATTTCGCTTCAGATCATTGGGCCGGGAGAAGAGAGCAAGTGAAGACGAGCCGACGCCAGCGCGGTTTTACCCTGCTGGAGATCATGATTGCGCTGACCATTTTTGCGGTCATCAGCACCCTGGCCTGGCAAATCCTCGACGGCGCGATGCGCACCAGTTCGGCAACCGATACCCGCGCGGCGAAGCTTAATCAGCTTCAGCGTGCCTGGAGCCTGATGGAGCGCGATTTTTTCCAGCTGCAGGCGCGGGCGCCGCGCAACGCGCCGGATCTGTTTTTACAGGATGGCGATGCCGTGGAATTCACCACGCTGAACGGCGTGAGTGGCACGGTCCAGCTGGAGCGCGTGCGCTGGCGGCTGGAAGAAGGGCGTCTGTATCGCGACGTCTGGCCGGTGATTGACAGCCCGGCGGACGTCAAACCCGATGAAGTGCCTATCGTCAGCGAGGTGAAAGCGATGCAATGGCGGTTTTATCACCAGGGCTGGCAAAAAAGCTGGGGTGACTCTGCCCATCTGCCAGACGGCGTGGAGCTTACGCTGACCATGGAAAATGGCGACACCTGGCGCTGGGTGTTTACCACGCCGGGAGAGATACCAGAAGCGGTGGCACCGGCGGCAGAAAACGCGCCTGCCCCGCAAAATGCGCCTGCGCCGGACGTGAAGCCATGAGCCGGGTCCATCAGCAACGCGGTGTTGCCCTGCTGGTTGTGCTGATCCTGTTGGTCATGATGTCGGCCCTGGCGGCCAAAATCAGCCAGCAGTTCTGCCGTAATTTGCAGAAAACCCACTATCAGGTGAGCCAGCAGCAGCTGCGCTGGGCAATGCAGGCGCAGGAAAAAGTGGTGAAAGACCGGTTGCAGAACGACGCCAGCGGCGAGAGCAAACCGCTCGACCCGGCGGGCGACTGGCACCAGCCGCTGGAGACGCAGGGTGAAGACTATACGGTGGTCAGCCAGGTCGACGACGCGCAGGACTGCTTCAACGTCAATAACCTGCTGGCCGCAGACAAAGTGGCTCAGGATCAAAATGCGTCAACCGTGTCGGAAAAACCGCGAAAAGAGAAGATTGTCGAGCAGATCCTGACGGACGGCGGCATCAGCCAGACGGCGGCGGAAGAAATTTATCAGCAGCTGGTGGATTATCTCGACGGCGACGCCACGACGGTGAAAGAGGGCGCGGAGATGGACGCCTGGTCTGGCGTAGTGCCGGCGCGTCAGCCTGCGAATCAGATGATGCGCACCCTTGCCGAGATCAAGCTGCTGCCGGCGTTTCCTGCGGCAGCGTACCCGAAAGTGAGCAAGCTCTTATGCGCGCTGCCGGACTCGGCCAGCAAGGTGGATGTCAATACTCTGACGCCGGAGCAGGCGCCCTTACTGGCAGCCCTGTTCCCGGGAAAACTCACCGCGGACGATGCCGTACGCCTGATTGAGTCGCGGCCGGAAACCGGCTGGGAAAGTATGGACGTCTTCAGCAAAGCGCTGGAACAGGCCTTCCCGCAGTTGAAGGAAGAGTTGCCGCAGGTGGCCGGGCTGCTCTCCATCAACAGCCGGTATTTTCGCGTCAACTACACCGGCAATACCGATGAGTTAACGCTTCGCGTGGTGAGCCAGCTTCAGGTGAATAACGAAGCCGGTGAAATTGTGACGTGGCAACGTCGTTACCGAATGATTGAATAAGAAAAGTAGAACGCTATGAAACAGGTACTTTTTGTTCGTCCCGACAGCCGTGAGGACGGGAAAATCATGTGGTGTGAGTCGGGAAGCGAACAGGTTACAACCCTGGACACCCCGCAGGCGCTGCATACCCTTGCCGACCATCCTCTTGCTGCGCGCGTGTGTCTGCTGCTGCCCGCCAGTGAGATGATCTTCCGCCACTTTACGCTGTCGAAGAAAATGGCGTCGCAGGCGACCGCCTTCTCGTGGATGGCGGAGGAGACTCTGATTGGTGAGGTGGACGATCTCCACTGGACGGTGCTGAACAAAAAAGGCGCCGAGGTGGACGCCGTGGCGATAGATTCCGCCCGCCTGCAGCAGTGGCTGACCCGCTTTCACGAGGCGGGCCTGAAGGTCATTCAGGTCCTGCCTGACGCCTGGCTGCTGCCGGTCACGGCGGGTGGAAGCACGCTGGTTGCGCGGGAAGAGAACTACTGGTTGCGCTTGTCGCCGCATATCGCCTGTAACGTTGAGGTTGGCCTGTTGCCGCTGCTGATGCAAAAAGCCGGAGAGGGCGAGGTCCGCTGCTACGGGGACATCCCGCCGGGCATTGAGGTTGACGAACAGCTGGCGGCAGAACATCCGCTGGTGCTGATCCAGCCGCAGTGGCGGGCGTGCCGCGTCAACGTGCTGCACGGTGCGTTCAGCGCGAAAGCGACCAGCGCGAGGGCGGCGAAAGGGATGAAGGCCGCCGTCGCGGTGATGGGGCTTCTCTCTCTGGGCCTGCTGCTCGGCCCCCGCATCACCCTGGCGTGGATGCTGGCAGATCGGGAAAATCAGGTGCAGCAGGAGATGGTCGAGCTTTATCAACACCATTTTCCGAGTATGCGCCACCAGACCAACCTTAAGTACCATTTTGGACAGAACATCAAGAAGCAGCCTAAAGGCATTTTTTTGCAGATGGACGAACTGGAAAAGATCCGTCAGTCCGTTCCGTCGATGGAAATTACGCTGTTTGAATATGACGACACGCAGGGAACCCTGACATTAAGCGTGAGTGCGCAAAACGAGCAGGCATTACAGGAATTCATTCATCAGGCCAGCACGAATTTTGATTTTACGTTACAGCCTATTTCAAAGGACGCGCCGTATACGGCCATGATTACAGGGAAATATAAATGAAAGCGCGAATTGCACAGTTTACATCTCGTTATCAACAATACAGCACCAGAGAAAAATTCATTTTAAAAATAGCGGCGGGAGCTTTATGCAGCGCCGTCATCTATTACGCAGGGATAATTCCCCTGGATAACATGATAAAAAATAGCCAGGCAACGCTGGCGCGACAAATTGAAACGGTAAACTGGATGAAAACAGAAATTGATAAAAATCATCTGCCGGTGCTACAGGTGAAAACCGATAATCCACGCAGCGTGGTGGAGAATAGCGCGCATGAAATCAACCTGACGCTGACCGATATTCGTCAGGACGGTCAGACTCTGGCCTTTGTCGTGAACCGGGTCAACGTGTATGAATTAAAAAACTGGCTGCGGGAGATGAACCTCGCGTCAGGCGTCAGGCTGGAGAAAATGAACCTCACGCCCGTGGATCACCTGAGCGACGTGAAGGCTGAAATCCAGCTGACCTGGAAAAAAGTGGCATGAACGGGCTGATACTCGTCCGGGAGAGTTATCCCGTCGGGTTTGCCGCGATGAGCGGCGTGTTCGGCGCGATCCTGGGGAGCTTTCTCGGCGTTGTGGTGGATCGCGTGCCGGGGATGGTGCTAGAGGAGGAGAGCCGCAGCAACCTGCTTTTCCCGGCGTCACACTGTCCCGTCTGCCAGCATGCTCTGCGCGCATGGGAGAACATCCCGCTGCTGAGCTGGCTGGCGCTGCGGGGACGCTGTCGTTGCTGCAAGTCGCCGATTCCGCTGCGGTTATTTTTACTCGAGCTGTTGACGGCGGTGTTCTTTGGCCTCACCGCCCGGTGGATACCGGACTTAGCATCCCTTTTCTCGCTGTGGGTGCTGGCGGCCTTTCTGCTGCCGCTGGCGATGATTGACGGACAGCACCAGCTGCTGCCCGACTGCCTGACGCAGCCGCTGCTCTGGGCCGGGCTGCTGTTCCACGCCTTCAGCCACGGGCTGCTCCTGCGTGATGCGCTGCTCGGCGCGGTGGCAGGCTATCTTTCGCTCTGGCTGGTGTACTGGGCGTTTCGTCTGCTTACCCGTCGGGAAGGGCTGGGCTACGGCGATTTCAAGCTGCTGGCGGCGCTGGGCGCCTGGTGCGGCTGGCAGTCACTCCCTGCGATTGAATTAATTGCCGCATTAAGTGGCATAGTGGGTTATTTGTTATTAAATAAATCGAATAAAAATAACCTAACCATCGCTTTCGGACCTTATCTGGCTTTTGCTGGAATAGCGCTCTATACCTGCCAGCTATTTGTGAATACCTATTAAATAACCGGGTCAAGTTTTTTTATCAATATTTTCGACGAGGAAAGAGAAGGACGACCTTTTATCCTCAGTGTATCGTAAAAGGCATAAACTACACGGATTTTTAGCTTGTATCTTTTAATGGAGGAATACAACGCGTCTTTAAGGTTTGGATAACGGCTGTCTGCGTATTTAAAAACGCACTATGTGAATATCATTCCATGTTCTAAAGGAAGACATGGATCAATTTCGTTTACGAATAAATTTATCAGGAAAGAAAAATGAAATTTATTAAGCCTAAATATCTGGCGCTCTTTATTGCAGCGGCAACCGGTTCTGCATTCGCTGCTGCGCCAGGTGCACCGACCATCGGCTCCGGCAATGACAAATTTGCGCTGGTCGAGGTGGATCAGGCCGCGCAGGATTACAACAGCCTCGTCAAGGTACATAACGACGGCGTGGATGTGAAAGTCGAGTGGAACGTGTGGAGCGGCGACGCGCCAACGTCTGCAAAAGTGCTGCTGGATGGTAAAACCGTGTGGACCGGCGCAGCTGGTGCAAGCGGCTCAGCCACCTTTAAAGTGAAAAAGGGCGGACGTTATCAGGAGCAGGTGGAAGTCTGTAATGCCAGCGGCTGTACCAAAAGCGCCAGCAAGCTGATCATCGTGGCGGACACCGACGGCAGCCATCTGCTGCCGCTGAACGCGCCGCTGCAGGAGAACAACAAAACGTTCGCCAAACATACTGATAAAGTGGTTGCGGCGTATTTCCCTGAATGGGGCGTTTACGATCGTAACTTCCCGGTTGATAAAATCCCGGCAGCGAACCTTAACCACATCCTCTATGGCTTCATTCCAATCTGTGGCGGCGACGGCATCAACGATGGCCTGAAAACCGTTGAAGGCGGTAACAGCTTCTCCGTACTGCAGCGCGACTGCGCGGGTCGTCCGGACTATACCGTCGCCATTCACGATCCGTGGGCTGCGCTGCAAAAACCGCAGTCTGGCGTCTCCAACTGGGACGACCCGTACAAAGGTAACTTTGGCCAGCTGATGGCGCTGAAAAAAGCGCATCCGGACCTGAAAGTGCTGCCATCCATCGGTGGCTGGACGCTGTCCGATCCGTTCTTCCACATGGGCGACCCGGCAATCCGTGCCCGCTTCGTCTCCTCTGTGAAAGATTTCCTGCAGACCTGGAAGTTCTTTGACGGTGTGGATATCGACTGGGAATTCCCTGGCGGCGGCGGCGTGAGCGAACACCTGGGTAACCCGCAGCAGGATAAAGCGACGTATACCGCCCTGATGCATGACCTGCGCACCATGCTGAACGAGCTGTCTGCACAGACTGGCCGTACCTATGAACTGACCAGCGCCATCGGTGCGGGCCGCGATAAGATTGAAGACGTGGATTACACCGCTGCTCAGCAGTACCTCGACCACATCTTCCTGATGAGCTATGACTTCTACGGCGGCTGGAGCAACACCGAGCTGGGCCACCAGGCCGCACTGCGCGCGCCGTCATGGCGCCCGGACACAAACTACACCACCGAGAACGGCGTGGACGCGCTGCTTGCTCAGGGCGTACAGCCAGGCAAGATCGTGGTGGGTGCGGGCATGTATGGCCGCGGCTGGACTGGCGTGCATGGCTACACCGGTGACAATCCATTCACGGGTACCGCAACCGGTATGGTGAAAGGTACCTGGGAACCTGGCGTGGTCGACTACCGTCAGATCGTTAACGAGTACAAAGGCAAGCCTGGCTGGGAATATGGTTACGACGCGAATGCTGAAGCGCCATATGTCTTCAATAAGTCTACCGGCGACCTGATCACCTATGAAGATGCACGCTCTACCGCCGCTAAAGGCAAGTATGTGCTGTCGAAAAACCTGGGCGGACTCTTTGCCTGGTCTATTGACTCTGATACCGGCGACATCCTGAACGCGATGAACGAAAGTTTGCTGGGCGGTTCTACCCCGGTCGATCCGGTGGTCACCAACCATGCGCCAATCGCGTCTTCTGCGGATCAGAACGTCTCTGGCCCGGCAACCGTCACGCTTGATGGTTCTGCTTCCAGCGATCCAGACGGCGATGCGATTACCTACAAATGGACCCAGGTTTCTGGCCCATCTGTAACTCTCTCCAACAGCACCAAAGCGAAAGCAACCTTCAACGTTGCGGCAGCGACCAGCGACCAGACCATGGTGTTCCGCCTGACGGTTACGGATGCTAAAGGCCTGAGCAACGCCATTGATGTGCAGGTTGTGAATAAAGCGCCAAAAGCTAACCAGGCGCCAGTCGTGAACGCAATGGAGGCAGTGACGCTGCAGGCAGGAGAAACCTATGCTCTGCACGCGCAGGCTGTGGATCCAGACGGTGATGCGATGACCTTCTCCTGGAGCGTGCCAGCGGATATGCATGCAACCGGTACCGATACCGCGAACGTGACGATCACTGCGCCAGACGTTGCCACCACGTCTACCTATACGCTGAGCGTAGTTGTAGGCGACGGCAAAACCAGCGTGCAGTCTAACGTGCAGGTAACCGTGAATCCGAAACCGGCTGACGTTACACCACCGTCTGATGAGGTTACACCTCCGTCTGATGACGTAACGCCACCCTCTGATGAAGTTACGCCTCCGTCTGATGACGTGACCCCGCCATCTGACGAAGGGTCTGCAACCGGTAGCTGCGATGCGCCTGTCGATGCTAACGCCAGCAAATATGCCGCGTGGGATGCCAGCAAAATCTATAACAGTGGCGATACCGTGAGCTTCGACCATCTGGTGTGGAAAGCGAAGTACTGGACGCAAGGCAACCAGCCTGGCTTCGGTGTGGATGCCTGGGAGCTGGTCAGCAACGTGAAGATGAACTGGCGTTCTGACCTGGTTTATAACGGCGGCGAAACCACAACCTACCAGGGCAACGTTTACCGTGCCAAATGGTGGACCCGCGGTGACAACCCGGCTAACAGCGATGTATGGGTGAAAGAAGGTCCTTCAACAGACTGCAAATAACCTTCTGAACCGTGGATTGCGGGAATGATATCAACCCGCAATAGTTGGTCACACCCCACTTCGGGTGTGACCAACACTTCAGAATTATCGCTAATGATGAGCGGAAAGAGGTTCAGTATTTAAAAAGCAGGTGCTCATGAAACGCGTGATTATATTTTTACTGCTGTTTAGTCAAAGCGTATTCGCGAACTGTTGGGATAACGCCGGACATTATTATCATGTCGATCCGTGGTTATTGTATGCAATTGCCAAAGTCGAATCCGGAATGAATCCCCACGCGGTAGGCTGGAACCACGACGGCACGCGTGACGTCGGGTTGATGCAGATTAACAGTTCACACTTCAGTGAGTTAGAACGTCAGGGTATTGATGAGAGTCAGCTTATTAATGAGCCCTGTACCTCCATTATGGTCGGCGCCTCCATCCTGTCCGGGATGATAAACGTGTATGGCTATAACTGGGAAGCGGTGGGCGCGTACAACGCCGGATTGAAAAAAGAAAATTATCCGCAGCGCATGCGTTATGCCCATAAAGTGTGGGCGAAGTATCAACAAATAAAATCGGGTAAATAACCGTAGCATTATTTTTATTTTTTGAAGAATTCCTTTCGGTGTTCTTCAGAAAATGAAAAAGAACCACACTCTCTGGCTTATTTATTAAGGGAGTAATACATAAGCCGGGAATGTACTCACCCTAGTTGCTTAAATACAGGATTATTTGAAATGACGAAAAGGACATTACTGAGCGTTCTCGTGGCGGGGGCATGTATTGCACCCTTTATGGCCCAGGCTGCATCACTGCAGGCGGCCAGCAGTGAGCCGTACACCATGAAAGCCAGCGATCTGGCGAAAAAGGAAAAAGAGCTGACCAATTTCCCGCTGATGGTTTCGGTGAAGGATACCATTGCGACCCTGGACAATAGCCTCGTTGAGCAGATTGAGCCAGGTCGTGCCTCGAACCCTGACAACGTCAAGCGCGTTGAAGGGATCGTGAAGGCCAGCGACTGGGAATATCTCTTCCCGCTGCGCGCTCAGTCTTATACCTACAGTAACTTCCTGAAGGCTGTTGGTAAATTCCCGGCACTGTGTAAGACCTATAACGATGGTCGCGACAGCGACGCCATCTGCCGCAAAGAGCTGGCGACCATGTTCGCCCACTTTGCGCAGGAAACCGGCGGCCATGAGAGCTGGCGTCCGGAAGCCGAGTGGCGTCAGGCCCTGGTTCACGTCCGTGAAATGGGGTGGACTGAAGGCCAGAAAGGCGGCTATAACGGCGAATGTAACCCTGACATCTGGCAGGGGCAGACCTGGCCATGCGGTAAGGACAAAGACGGCGACTTCGTAAGCTACTTTGGCCGCGGCGCGAAGCAGCTGTCTTACAACTATAACTACGGTCCGTTCTCTGAAGCGATGTTTGGCACCGTCCGCACCCTGCTCGACAAGCCTGAGCTGGTGGCGGATACCTGGCTGAACCTGGCAAGTGCGATCTTCTTCTTCGCCTATCCGCAGCCGCCAAAACCAAGCATGCTGCAGGTTATCGACGGCACCTGGCAGCCAAACGATCACGATAAAGCCAACGGCCTGGTTCCGGGCTTCGGCGTGACCACCCAGATCATCAACGGTGGCGTAGAGTGCGGCGGCCCAACCGAGATTGCCCAGTCTGAAAACCGCATCAAGTACTACAAAGAGTTCGCGAACTACCTGAAAGTTCCTGTTCCGGCGAATGAAGTGCTGGGCTGCGCCAACATGAAGCAGTTCGATGAAGGCGGCGCCGGCGCGCTGAAGATCTACTGGGAGCAGGACTGGGGGTGGAGCCCGGATACGCCGGACGGTAAGACCTACTCCTGCCAGCTGGTGGGGTACCAGACGCCGTTCAGCGCGTTCAAAGAGGGTGACTACACCAACTGCGTTAAGAAGTTCTATAACGTGAACATCATTAACGACGACGGCTCAGCCGTGACCCCAGGAGAAGACAAAACCCCGGCAGACACCACGCCGCCAGCGGATACGACGCCAGCGGAAGATACCACCCCTGTTGAACCGGCTACCGTGAATCACGCCCCTGTGGCGCAGATTGCGGGCCCAATCGGGGCGGTTGAAGCGGGTGCGCAGGTTTCCCTGAGCGCGGAAGGCTCCACTGACGCCGACGGTAACAAGTTGACCTACACCTGGCGTTCCCAGGATGGCCAGACCGTGACCGGTCAGGACAAAGCGGTGGTGACCTTCAAGGCGCCAGAGTCGGCAACGGCTCAGCAGTACGAAATCGGCCTGACCGTCAGCGATGGTGAACTGACCAGCACCACGTCCTACCTGCTGAATGTGAAAGCGAAAGCCGAGTCTAAGGACGAAGGCACTTCCGGCTCTTACGCCGCGTGGAGCGCGAACAGCAAGTACAACGCAGGTGATATCGTGAACAACCACGGTAAACTGTTCCAGTGCAAACCGTTCCCGTACAGCGGCTGGTGTAACAATGCCCCGGCATACTACGAACCCGGCGCTGGCCTGGCGTGGGCTGATGCCTGGACGGCTCTGTAAAAGCAAACGGCAACCTTCGGGTTGCCGTTTTCGTATTTGCACCCTCTGTCTTTTACCGGGTGGCGCTGCGCTTACCCGGCCTACATGAGGCTAAGGGGCGAGGGGTCAGTACGGAGCCGTTGTAGGCCCGGTAAGGCGAAGCCGCCACCGGGCAAAAAGGCTAGCGATGCAGCTTCCCGTGATCCCGCAGCCACGCCGCCGTGCGCATAATCCCTTCATCCAGCGTCACAACCGGTTTATACCCCAGCTCATTCTCCGCCCGCGAAATATCCAGCGTGAAGTCAAAGTTGAGTTTAGAGACGCCGTAATGCGTCAGCGCAGGCTCTTTGGCTGTTTTACTGCCAAAGCGCTCCATGCTGCGGGCAATCATATCCAGCATTGGGTAGGGCACGGAACGGATACGGCAGTTGATCTGCAGCTCGTCGATCAGCCGCTGCACAATGCTGCGCAGCGTGCAGGGTTCGCCGTTAGTGATGTTGTAGGCGCGACCGGAGATCAGCTTATCGCAGTCCGGCTGGCTGGCCAGCCACATGGCGTGAACGGCGTTTTCGTAATAGGTCATATCCACCAGCGCATCGCCGCCGCGCGGCAGCAGCACGCTGCCGTAATGGTGCATCATCTGCGCCAGACGCGGAATAAATACCTTATCGTGCGGCCCGAACAGGCTCTGCGGACGCAGGACCGTAAAGCGGGTGTGCGGGTTTGACTGCGCCAGCAGGTCGATGACCTCTTCGCTGGCCGCCTTGCTGCGGGCAAACTCACAGGCAAAGCGAGCAGGGCGGAAATCTTCCTGCACGTCACGGTGGTGGTGATAGTCGAAATAGAGTGACGGTGACGAGATATGAATAAAGTTACGCACGCCCCAGGCAACGGCCCATTCCCCCAGACGGCGGGTGGCCCGCACGTTGGCGAGGTCGAAGGCTTCCTGGGTCCCCCACGGGGAGGTAAAACTGGAGCAGTGCCATAGCGTGTCGATACCGGCGAGCATCACCTTCGCCTGCGAGGAGACCAGCTCCGTCAGGTCGGCATGGACGAACTCTGCGCCCATTTTTTGCAGCAGCTTACCCATCGCTTCGTTGCGACCGGTAGCCCTGACGCTGATGCCCTTGTTGCGCAGAAATTCGACCGCATTTCGGCCTAAGCCGCTGGTCGCCCCGGTAACCAGTACCTTCATAGCTATCCACTGTGTTGAAAAGAATTTCGTGCGCATTCTTTCGTGAATTACGGCGCTATGCAATGGGAAAGGTGAAAGAAAGAGAGTTTTATTTAGATCTTTTCCGTCTTTTGTTCTGCCCGTTGCGCAATGCGTTTCGCCATTCCCCGGAAGATAAACAGGTGGGCAGGGATCATCAACAGCCAGTAGAACAGACCCGGCATTCCGTGCGGGTGCCACCAGGCGCGCACGTCCAGTTCACGATGATCGCCTTTGTCTTTCAGGGTAAAGCAGAGTCGGCCCAGCCCCGGGGCTTTCATGCCGAACAACAGCGCCAGCTGTTTTTCCGGTTCGACGACGATCACCTTCCAGCTGTCGACTGCGTCGCCCACCTCAAGATACGGGCGTGCCGGGCGGCCTTTCGCCAGCCGGTGGCCCACCAGCAGGTCCATCGCCCCGCGCGTTTGCCAGAGGAGATTACCGAAGAAATACCGTTCTTTGCCGCCAATCTGGTTCACCACCTCCCAGAGCGCGGCCAGGCTCGCGGAGGTTTTCACCGTGCAGCCCGCCTGTTTCGGGTAATAACCATACTCAGGCCGCCAGCGGGCAAAGGCCTGGGCGTCGTAGCCCCAGTCGCTGGAGTTCACCAGCTGTTCTTCTTCCTTGAGCGTAATGCGCACGGCATCGTCAAAGCGGATCAGATCCTGAGGAATTAAGGCGCGCAGCGCGCGATCGTCGGCCAGCAGATCGTGCTTCAGCCCCTGGATCAGCGCTTTGGCGGTCGTCGGCGGCACCGAGGTGATGACATTCAAAAACCACACCGAAATCCAGCGCGTCGGGAAGGGAATGGGGATCAGCCAGCGGCGGCGGCCGCTGACGCGCATGAAATGTTCGAACTGCGCCTGATAGCTCAATACTTCAGGACCAGCGGCTTCCAGCACGCGGTGTTGCTCCGCCGGGTGATCCAGCAGGGCCACCAGATAATGCAGGAGGTTCTCCAGCGCAATCGGCGTGGTGCGCGAACGGACCCAGCGCGGCGGCGTGAGCACCGGCAGGTTGTAGACCATATCGCGCATCACTTCGAAGGCGGCAGAACCGGCGCCGACGATGATCCCGGCGCGCAGTTCGGTGACGGAGATATTGGCCCCCCGCAGGATGTCCGCCGTCAGCTGGCGGGCGCGCAGGTGATCGGACTGCTCGCGTTCAGGTGCCTGAAGTGAACTGAGAAAAATCACCTGCTTCACCGGGGTTTGCAGCAGGGCATCGCGGACGTTCATCGCTACCTGGCGCTCGTGGGCGATAAAATCTCCGCCTTCACCCATGCTGTGCACCAGGTAGTAAAGCGTGTCGACCCCTTCCAGCAGCGCGGGAAGCGCCTTTGGCCAGTTGAGGTCAACGTTGTGACAGGTAACGCCCGGCAAACCGAGTTTTTGCAGGCGTTCGGTATTGCGTGCCGCAGCCAGCACCTGGTGCCCCTGCTGGCTTAACGCCGCGGTGAGATGCTGACCGATATACCCGCTGGCGCCGAGCACCAGAATGCGTTGCGGCACGTGATGCTCCTTATCGCTGTAAAAACGCCTGCCAGTGTTTCACCACGTCGGCCAGCTGCTCGCGGTTGACGTCGAGATGCATGACCAGACGCACCACAGGTGAGGCGTTGATCAGCACGCCACGTGCTTTCATGAACTCGCCAAGCGCAGCGGCGTGGTCATCGCCCACGCGGACGAACAGCATGTTGGTGTCGTGGCGCATCACGTCGGCGCCAATTTCACGCAGCTGCGCCGCCATCCACGCGGCGTTGTCGTGATCGTCCTTCAGGCGCGCCACGTTGTTTTTCAGGGCATACAGCCCGGCAGCCGCCAGAATACCCGCCTGGCGCATGCCGCCGCCGGTCATTTTACGCCAGCGGTTGGCGCGCTTGATGTAGTCCGCATTGCCCACCAGCAGGGAACCCACTGGGGTGCCCAGCCCTTTAGAGAGGCAGATGGTGAACGAGTCGCAATATTGCGTAATCTCTTTCAGCTCGCAGCCGTACGCCACCACGGCGTTGAAGATGCGCGCGCCATCCACGTGCAGGCCGAGCCCGCGCTCGCGGGTAAACTCCCACGCCGTCTTCAGGTATTCGCGCGGCAGGACCTTGCCGTTGTGGGTGTTTTCGAGGCTGAGCAGCCGGGTGCGGGCAAAATGAATATCATCGGCTTTGATTTTCGCCGCGACTTTATCAAGGGGCAGGCTGCCGTCCGGCGCAGCGTCAATCGGCTGCGGCTGAATGCTGCCGAGCACCGCGGCACCGCCCGCTTCGTAGAGATAGTTATGCGCGCCCTGGCCGACGATATACTCTTCACCGCGCTCGCAGTGGCTGAGCAGCGCCACCAGGTTGGCCTGCGTGCCGGTGGGCAGGAACAGGGCGGCCTCTTTTCCGCTCAGCGCTGCGGCATAACGCTGCAGTTCGTTGACCGTCGGGTCATCGCCGTAGACGTCGTCCCCGACCGGGGCGGCCATCATCTCTTCGAGCATGGCGCGACTCGGGCGGGTAACGGTATCACTGCGTAAATCAATCATGGCATGTCCTTATATTTAAAAAGGCGATGCCAGATGTTTTACCTGAGCCAGTTGGTTTTTGCCAGTTCGATCACCTCGTCACCGCGTCCGCTGATGATGGCGCGGAGCATGTACAGGCTAAAGCCTTTGGCCTGCTCCAGCTTGATCTGTGGCGGGATGGCCAGCTCCTCTTTGGCGACGACCACATCCACCAGTACCGGGCCGTCGATGGAGAAGGCGCGCTGCAGGGCTTCATCCACCTCAGAGGCTTTCTCCACGCGAATGCCGGTAATGCCGCAGGCCTCGGCGATGCGGGCAAAGTTGGTGTCGTGCAGCTCGGTGCCGTCCGTCAGATAGCCGCCTGCCTTCATCTCCATCGCCACGAAGCCCAGCACGCTGTTGTTGAAGACCACGATTTTCAGCGGAAGCTTCATCTGCACCACCGACAGGAAATCACCCATCAGCATGCTGAACCCGCCGTCGCCGCACATCGCCACCACCTGACGCTCCGGCGCCGTCGCTTTTGCGCCCAGCGCCTGCGGCATGGCGTTAGCCATCGAGCCGTGGTTGAACGAGCCGAGCAGTCGGCGTTTGCCGTTCATTTTCAGGTAGCGTGCCGCCCAGACGGTTGGCGTGCCTACGTCGCAGGTAAAAATGGCATCGTCGTCCGCGAAATGGCTGATCTGCTGCGCCAGATACTGCGGGTGAATGGCTTTGTCGCTCGGTTTGGCGAGGTCGTCCAGACCCTTGCGGGCATCGCGATAGTCGCTCAATGCTTTATCAAGGAATTTGCGGTCCGTTTTCTCTTCCAGCAGCGGCAGCAGGGCGGCAAGGGTGGATTTGATGTCGCCCACCAGCGCCATATCGACCTTGCTGTGCGCGCCGATGCTGGCCGGGTTGATATCAATCTGAATGATTTTGGCATCCGTGGGGTAAAACGCGCGGTACGGGAACTGGGTGCCGAGCAGGATCAGCGTGTCGGCGTTCATCATGGTGTGGAAGCCGGAAGAAAAACCGATCAGCCCGGTCATGCCTACATCGTAGGGGTTATCGTATTCGACGTGCTCTTTGCCGCGCAGGGCGTGGACAATCGGGGCTTTCAGCTTTCCGGCAAATTCCAGCAGCTCTTTATGCGCGCCCGCACAGCCGCTGCCGCACATCAGGGCGATATTGCTGGCGTAACGCAGCAGCTGCGCCAGCTTTTTCAGCTCCTCCTCGGCTGGCGTCACCACCGGCTGCGGCGCGTGATACCAGTGGGTGCTGGCTCCTTCCGGCGCGGCCTTGAGCGCCACGTCGCCCGGGATAACGACCACGGACACGCCGCGATTCAGCACGGCCTTGCGCATGGCGATCGCCAGAACCTGCGGGATCTGCTCCGGGGATGAAACCAGTTCGCAATAGTGGCTGCATTCACGGAACAGCTCCTGCGGATGCGTCTCCTGAAAATAACCGCTGCCGATTTCGGACGAGGGGATATGGGCGGCAATCGCCAGCACCGGCACGTGATTGCGGTGGCAGTCGAAGAGGCCGTTGATCAGGTGCAGGTTACCCGGCCCGCAGGATCCGGCGCAGACGGCCAGCTCACCCGTAAGCTGCGCTTCAGCACCTGCGGCGAACGCGGCAACCTCTTCATGGCGGGTCGGCATCCATTCGATGGTCTTCATCTTGTTGAGGCTGTCGCTGAGTCCGTTCAGGGAATCGCCGGTGACGCCCCAGATACGTTTTACGCCAGCCTGTTCGAGCGTTTTCGCTATATATGCAGCCACGGTTTGTTTCATGGTTGTCCGTCTCCTTTTTGTGATAACGCTTACAAGCTTAGAAGAAAGTCTCCGTATTGCCCGTCACATCCCCCCAATTAAAAGGTGCTTTTCACGCGCAACGCTTCGGCATAATCTGATGATACCTCAGTGAAAACAGGAATCATTTCAAATGGTTAAATCATTGTTAATTGCTGTTAATGAAAAGCTATCGTGCGACGATCTCGGCAAACTCTTGTTACGACTTGCCGTCGGCGGGCTGATGCTCTTTCACGGTTTGCATAAGCTGTTTGGCGGGGTGGGCTTTATCAGCGGCATGCTGGTGGAGAAAGGGCTGCCGGGGTTTATTGCCTACGGCGTGTTGATTGGCGAAGTGGTGGCGCCGCTCCTGATTATTGTCGGGCTCTTTACGCGCCCGGCCGCGCTGGTGCTGGCGTTTACGATGATCGTGGCGTGGCTGATGGTGGGATTGGATGAGACATTCGCGCTCGACAAGGTCGGGGCATGGGCGATTGAAAGCCTGGTGTACTTCTTTATCGGCTCGCTGGCGGTGGCGTTTTTAGGGGCAGGGCGGTTTGCGCTGGGGAAAACACCTGCGTGGCGGTAGGGGGGTTGTAGGCCGGGTAAACGCAGTGCCACCCGGCAAAAAAGCCCGGTGGCGCTGACGCTTACCGGGCCTACGAACGAACGTTTATTGTTTATGCGAGGACCAGATCGCCCTGCGGATGGCACGAGCACGCCAGCACGTAACCCTCGGCAATTTCCGCGTCGGACAGCGTCATGGTGCTGGTGACGGTGTACTCCCCGGAAACCACCTTTGTTTTACAGCAGCCGCACACCCCGGCACGGCAGGCCGCCGCCACCGGCACGTTGTTGCTTTCCAGCGCCTCCAGCAGCGTCGTGCCCACGCGGCCAAAGAAGGTCTGCGCAGGCTGCAGTTTGGTGAACTGAATCCCGCTGGTTGCCGCTTCCGCCACCGGCGTGAAGAACTGTTCTTTGAAGAAACGGGTCACGCCGAGCGCTTTCACCTCTTTCTCGACGATATCCATGTACGGCGCCGGGCCGCAGGTCATCACGGTGCGGTTCGCGATGTCCGGCACGCTTTGCAGCAGCTCGCGGCTCAGGCGACCGGGCACAAAACCGTGCGTCGCGTTGTGCTCAGCCACCAGCGTCACCGGATAATCACGCCACTCCTCGGCAAAAATGACATCGTCCGGAGAGCGCACGCTGAAGATCGCCTGCACGTCGGCCTGCGGGCGGTTTTTTGCCAGCCAGCGGCGCATCGACATAATCGGCGTTACGCCACAGCCCGCCGCCAGCAGCAGGAATTTATCGTCCGCTTTGTCGTCACAGGTGAAATCCCCCTGGGCGTCGGACAGCCAGATGTAATCTCCGCGCTTCACGTCACGGGTCAGCCACTGAGAGCCGGCACCGTCATCAATGCGGCGGACGGTGAGCGTGATGTATTCGCTGACGCCCGGCGTGGAGGAGAGGGTGTAGGCGCGCAGGGTGTCCGCCGAATGGCGAACGCTAACCAGCGCATACTGACCGGCTCGGTACGGATAGTAGTCGTGGCACAGCAGCGACAGCGTCCACACATCCGGCGTCTCCTGATGGATGTGATGCACCTGCATCCGCCACGGGCAGTGTGAGGTTGGCATGGTCATGAATAGCTCCTTACGCGCTCAGCAGTTGCTTCATATCGTCTTCAACGTTGGTCACGGAACGCAGGCCGAATTTCTCGTTCAGCACGGCCAGCAGGTCCGGCGTCAGGAAGCCTGGCGCTGTCGGGCCGGTCACGATGTTGGTCACGCCCAGAGAGAGCAGGGTCAGCAGGATGACAATCGCTTTCTGCTCAAACCAGGAGAGCACCAGGGAGAGCGGCAGATCGTTGACGCCGCAGCCCAGTTTTTCCGCCAGCGTGACCGCCAGAATAATGGCCGAGTAAGCATCGTTACACTGGCCCGCATCGATCAGGCGCGGCAGGCCTTCGATGTTGCCGAAGTCCAGCTTGTTGAAACGGTATTTACCGCACGCCAGGGTCAGGATCAGGCAGTCTTCCGGCACGCGGGTGGCGAAATCGGTGAAGTAGTTACGCTCGCCGCGCGCGCCGTCGCAGCCGCCGACGAGGAAGATGTGGCGCAGCTTTTCGCGGCTGACGAGGTCAATCAGCGAATCGGCGGCGCCGAGCAGGGTTTCACGACCGAAGCCGACGGTGATCAGATGCGGGATCTCGCTGTACGGGAAGCCTGCCATCTGCTGCGCTTGCGCTATCACCGGTCCGAAATCGTCACCTTCAAGATGGCTCACGCCCGGCCAGCCGACGATGCTGCGGGTCCAGATGCGGTCGTCATACGCGCCCACGGTCGGGTCGATGATGCAGTTAGAGGTCATCACGATAGGACCGGGGAAGCGGGCAAATTCCACCTGCTGGTTCTGCCAGCCGCTGCCGTAGTTACCGATCAGGTGCTTGAATTTACGCAGCTCCGGATAGCCGTGCGCTGGCAGCATTTCACCGTGGGTATAGACATTAACGCCGGTGCCTTCGGTTTGCTTCAGCAGGTTGTAGAGATCTTTCAGGTCATGACCGGAGATCAGGATGCACTTGCCCTCGGTCGCTTTGACGTTGACCTGCGTCGGCGTCGGGTGGCCGTAGGTGCCGGTTTCACCCGCATCCAGAATGCTCATCACGCGGAAGTTCATCTGGCCGATTTCCATTGAGCATTCCAGCAGCGCGTTCATATCGGCAGGCCAGGTGCCCAGCCACGCCATGATTTTATGGTACTGGGCGTAGATGTCGTTGTCGTACTGACCGAGCACGTGCGCGTGTTCCATATAGGCCGCAGCGCCTTTCAGGCCGTACAGGCACAGCAGGCGCAGGCCGAGAATGTTGTCGCCAATCGCTGCTTTGTCTTTATTTGGGGTGAATTCGGCCGCCTGACGCTGCAGATCGCCGAGATCGTCGCTCACCAGCTGAAGGTCAGACATCGGGTTTTCCACGCGGGCGTTAGCATCCGCCTTCATGCACTGCGCCTTCAGCGCTTCACGCAGGGCAATGGCTTCGCGGGCATAGCCAACAATGCGCGGAGAGTCGAAGTTAACGTTGGTTAGCGTGGAGAAGAAGGCGCGCGGGGCGAAGCTGTCGACGTAGTGGTCGATGATGCCATATTCGCGGGCTTTAAACGCCCATGCGGAAAGGCCTTGCAGGGCGGCAATCAGCAGGTCCTGCAGGTCAGATGTTTCTGCGGTTTTGCCGCACATACCCTGTGCGTAAGAGCAGCCATTGCCTGCCGGGGTACGGATGGTTTGTTCACATTGCACACAAAACATAATCACACCTGTTAAAGTTATATTTAATATACATGTTTAAGGTTATGCCTGTGCCAGAACGGTGAAAAGGGCTTTTTACTACAAAATAGAGGGAGATTGATTTAGCGCAATTTTGGCGGCAGGCACCCTACCGCCAAAGAGGTATCAGGCCGAGAAGACGGCCATCAGAACCGGAACCAGCAGGCTTAAAATAAAGCCGTGAACGATGGCGGCGGGCACCATCTCCAGTCCACCAGAGCGTTGCAATACAGGCAGGGTAAAGTCCATCGACGTCGCGCCGCACAGGCCCAGCGCGGTAGAGCGGCTGCGGCGAACCAGCCCCGGGATCAGCATAATGGCGAGCAGCTCGCGCGCCAGATCGTTAAAGAAGGCGGCACTGCCGATGACCGGGCCAAAGGATTCGGTCAGCAGGATACCGGAGAGGGAATACCAGCCAAAGCCTGACGCCATCGCCAGGCCGGTTTTCAGCGGCAGGTCGAGAATAAAGGCGTTAATGACGCCCGCTACCATGGAACTGGCGACCACAATGACCGCAACCATCATTCCCCGACGGTTTAAAACAATTTGCTTCAGCGTCATGCCATTATTTCGCAGCTGGATACCGATCAGGAACAGCAGGAAAATTAGCGTATATTCACTGGCCTCTGTCGCGTGCTGTAAAAATGCCCAGCCGGTCAGACCAAGAAGAAAACCGAGCACCACTACGCCGCACAGTTTTAATGATTCCAGCGCCATCGCAATTCGGGAAGGCAGTTTTTCCTGATGATGATGGTTTTTCCACGGAACGGTGCGCTCAAGCCAGAATAATGCGGCGATATTACACAGCAAAATAACCACCACGGTGACCACCGAATAATGCAGGATGGAAAGCAGATTCGTCGCCAGATTATCCAGGAAGGCCAGGCTGATCCCCATAAAGAAAAGAATGACGTAAACAATCCAGCTGAGAAAACGGTTGATAAGCCGTAATGCGGATTCTCTGTGCAGCGGGATGAGATAGCCCACAATCAGGGGCAGCAGAATAATGAGGAGTCCTGAAAACATGAACAGCCGGTCCTTTTGAGTATCTGTTGAGCGCCAGAGACACTACCCAATAAAGACTGTTCAGTAAAGCGGCAATAAAAAAGCCGGGTGGCGACTGCGCCTTACCCGGCCTACAAGTGCACACTCACGTAGGTCGGGTAAGCGTTAGCGCCACCCGACACCGCGCGCAATTAATCGCGTTTTTCCAGCAGGGTGCGGTACAGCACGCCACCCAGGATACCGCCGATAATCGGCATCACCCAGAACAGCCAGAGCTGCTCAAGCGCCCAGCCGCCCTGGAAGATGGCGACGGCGGTGCTGCGTGCCGGGTTAACGGAGGTGTTGGTGACCGGAATGGAGATCAGGTGGATAAGCGTCAGTGCCAGACCAATGGCAATCGGCGCGAAACCGGCTGGCGCGTGTTTGTCGGTTGCGCCGTGGATCACCAACAGGAAACCTGCGGTCAGCACAATTTCAATCACGATGGCAGACAGCATGGAATAACCGCCCGGAGAATGCTCGCCGAAGCCGTTAGAGGCGAAGCCGCTGGCCGCCGCGTCGAAGCCAGCTTTACCGCTGGCAATGACGTACAGAACGCCCGCTGCGATAATACCGCCCACCACCTGAGCGACAATATAACCAATTACCTCTTTCGCCGGAAAACGACCGCCGGCCCATAAACCTAATGTCACTGCCGGGTTAAAATGACCGCCGGAAATATGCCCCACGGCAAAGGCCATGGTTAATACGGTTAAACCAAATGCCAGCGCGACGCCGACAAAACCGATACCTAATTCCGGGAATGCTGCTGCCAGAACGGCGCTACCGCAGCCACCAAATACCAGCCAGAATGTACCAAAGCATTCTGCTGCCAATTTTCTAAACATAACCACCTCAAATAATTTTCCGCACGCTTTCCCGCGCACGGGATATATCGCCATAAAGGGATGACGACTCAAAGAGTCCGTATTTTAGAAACCAATAACACCCCTTCGCCACTTAAATAAATTCGATTAATTTGATTTAAGGCAATGTGATGTCAATCCTTGTTCAAATCAGCGGTAAATAGAGCATAGACCAATTCTTGTCAGGGTGAATGTTGTGCTGTCGTGACAGGGCGCCTCCCGCTATACTGCTGATAACTTAAAGGAAAAAGTGAACATTGCGCGGGGGATTTATGCTTCTCGAACGTGTGGAAATTGTCGGGTTTCGCGGTATTAACCGCCTGTCGCTGCAGCTGGAACAGAACAACGTCCTGATCGGCGAGAACGCCTGGGGTAAGTCCAGCCTGCTGGATGCGCTGACGTTACTGCTTTCGCCCGAAGACGATCTGTATCACTTCGTTCGCGACGATTTCTGGTTCCCGCCCGGCGACGTGACGGGGCGCGAGAAGCACCTGCATATCATCCTGACGTTCCGCGAATCCGAACCCGGGCGCCATCGGGTGCGTCGCTTCCGCCCGCTGTCACCCTGCTGGGTGCCGTGCGATGACGGTTTCCACCGGATATTCTACCGGCTGGAAGGGGAGATGGCGGAAAACGAGGGCGTGTTGACCCTGCGTGATTTTCTTGATGAGAAGGCCAGCCCGATCCCGCTGGACAATATCGACGATCTTGCCCGCCACCTGATCCGCCTGACGCCGGTGCTGCGCCTGCGCGACGCGCGTTTTATGCGGCGCATCCGTAACGGTACCGTACCGAATATGCCGGAAGTGGAAGTCACCGCCCGCGAGCTGGATTTTCTGGCGAGAGAGCTGGTGTCGCGTCCGCAGAATCTGACCGACGGTCAAATTCGTCAGGGGTTGTCCGCAATGGTACAGCTGCTGGAGCACTATTTTTCCGAGCAGGGAACGTCGGAGTCGCGCCACCGCCTCATGCGCCGCCGCTCTCATGACGAACAGCGCAGCTGGCGCTACCTCGATATCATTAACCGGATGATCGACCGGCCCGGCGGTCGTACCCATCGGGTGATTTTGCTGGGGCTGTTTTCAACGCTTCTGCAGGCCAAAGGCACCGTGCGTCTTGACCGGGACGCCCGGCCGCTGCTGCTGGTGGAAGACCCGGAAACGCGCCTGCATCCCATCATGCTCTCCGTGGCATGGCATCTGCTGAATCTGCTGCCGCTCCAGCGCGTTACGACCACCAATTCCGGCGAATTATTATCGCTGACGCCGGTCGAGCACGTCTGTCGTCTGGTGCGTGAATCTTCCCGCGTCTCCGCCTACCGGTTAGGTCCGGGTGGATTGAACGCGGAAGACGGGCGGCGCATCGCGTTTCATATTCGCTTTAACCGCGCGTCGTCGCTCTTTGCCCGCTGCTGGCTGCTGGTGGAAGGAGAGACGGAAACCTGGGTCATCAACGAACTGGCGCGCCAGTGCGGCCACCATTTTGATGCGGAAGGCATCAAGGTGATTGAATTTGCCCAGTCGGGACTCAAGCCGCTGATAAAATTTGCCCGCCGGATGGGGATCGAGTGGCATGTGCTGGTCGACGGTGATGAGGCGGGCAAAAAATATGCCTCGACCGTGCGTAGCCTGCTGAATAACGAGCGCGAGGAAGAGCGCGACCATTTAACCATGCTGCCCGCGATGGACATGGAACACTTTATGTATCGTCAGGGGTTCGACGACGTATTCCACCGAATTGCCATGGTGCCGGTCGATGTCCCGATGAACATGCGGCGCGTGATCGCCAAAGCTATTCATCGTTCTTCGAAACCGGATTTAGCCATTGAAGTGGCGACGGAAGCGGGGAGGCGGGGCGTGGAGGCGGTGCCGACCCTGCTGCGGAAGATGTTCTCCCGCGTGCTGTGGCTGGCACGCGGGAGAGCGGATTAACGTTGAGTCGCCTGTTTTACCTGCTGAATCAGGCTGTCCAGCAGCGCGTAGCGGCGGCGATATTCGGAGCGTTTTTTGCTCGCAATCTCTTCCATCGGTTTACGCGGCATGACGAGGGGCAGCATGAAGTTGCCGCTATCCTGCTTTTCGCCGCCGATGGAGATCCAGAAACTGTCGTAATCGGCCAACAGTTTCCCCTCTTTTTTCTTGCGGTAGCGCCAGCTGCGATAAATATGGGTGTCATTACTGACGGCGACAATCTGTTCTACCGGGAAGGCGGTGCCGAGAGTCATGGCGGCTTCGACCAGCAGACGTTTCGGGAACAGACCATGGCAGGCCTTCGTCGCACCCTGGATCAGCTCATGGGGAACGTGGGCTTTTGCGCCCTGCAGGCCGCCGATAAACAGCGTCGATTTTCCCTCAAACTGGCACAGGGTGAAGGTCATCTCGGCCAGCACCGTATTCTGATGGTCGCAGAAGGCGAGGGTGGCTTCCCCTTCTTTATCCAGAAACGCATCGGCGCACAGGCGGACGGTAAATTGCTCTTCATCTTTACCGGTTAAGGTGAGCAGCGTGAAGCCCTTTTTCGACAGATAGCCCGAGAGCAGCGATGCCGGCATATGGCGGCTCATCGTTTGATAATGCCAGTTAAGGGACTCAAGGGCCTGCTGGCGATCCATATTCACCGTCAGCCAGGGGCGATGCAGACGGCACGGCAGTCCTGGCTGCACCTGCAGCATTTGCATCAGGCTCGGCTGTTTTGCAAGGCTCGTCAACAGGCGAGCGGTACTTACAGGCGTCGCCAGCGAACGTAGCATGAATTTACGTCGATAGGCGGGGTTTTGCCACGCCAGCCCTGGCGTGAGCTTACCGGAAGCCAGATGACTGAAGAGCTGCCAACCCGATGCAGGCTGTGGCAGGTTTGAAAAAGGTGTATCGACGATGGAAGACATGTTAGATCCTGCTTCTTGATGAAGATCTCCATTTCAGCAGGCGAACGTTCAACGTCTCGTAAACAAATTGTGACGATTTCGGAGAACAGGGGTTTCGTTGAGGAGTCGTTTAGATAGAATCAGCATTTATCATTGCCAGAACATTTATTTGGAATATTTATGAACCTCAAGGGAAAACGCAGAACGCTGTTTCTGCTGCTGGCGGTCGTGGTGTTAGCCGGTGGGTACTGGCTATGGCAGGTGCTGAATGCGCCGGTGCCGCAGTATCAGACGCTGATTGTTCGTCCGGGCGAACTGCAACAAAACGTCCTCGCGACGGGCAAGCTTGATGCCCTGCGCAAGGTTGACGTCGGCGCGCAGGTCAGCGGTCAGCTGAAAACGCTGTCGGTTGAGATTGGCGATAAGGTAAAAAAAGGCCAGCTGCTCGGCGTGATCGATCCTGAACAGGCCGAGAACCAGATCCGCGAGGTGGAAGCCACGCTGATGGAGCTGCGCGCGCAGCGTGCGCAGGCGCAGGCAGAGCGTAACCTGGCCCAGGTGACGCTGACCCGTCAGCAGGCGCTGGCCAAAACCCAGGCGATCTCGAAGCAGGATTTAGATACGGCCACCACGGAACTGGCGGTGAAGCAGGCGCAGATTGGCACGATTGACGCGCAAATCAAACGCAACCAGGCCTCGCTGGATACGGCGAAAACCAACCTCGACTACACCAAAATCGTTGCGCCGATGGCCGGGGAAGTGACGCAAATTACCACGCTGCAGGGGCAGACGGTGATTGCCGCGCAGCAGGCGCCCAACATTCTGACGCTGGCGGACATGAGCACCATGCTGGTCAAAGCTCAGGTCTCGGAGGCGGACGTTATCCATCTCAGACCGGGGCAGAATGCCTGGTTTACGGTGCTGGGCGATCCGCAGACGCGCTACGAAGGCGTGCTGAAAGACATTCTCCCGACGCCGGAAAAGGTTAACGACGCCATCTTCTACTATGCCCGTTTTGAAGTGCCGAACCCGCAGGGCGTGCTGCGTCTCGACATGACCGCGCAGGTGCATATCCAGCTGACCGGCGTGAAGAACGTGCTGACCATTCCCCTCTCCGCGCTGGGTGAGTCCGCCGGTGATAGCCGCTATAAAGTGAAAGTGCTGCGCAACGGCGAAACGCGCGAGCGCGAAGTGGTGATTGGCGCGCGCAACGACACCGACGTGGTGGTGGTGAAAGGGCTGGAAGAGGGTGAGGAGGTTGTCATCAGCGAAAGCCTGCCCGGAGCCGCGAAATGACGGCATTGCTTGAGCTGAAAGACATTCGCCGCAGCTATCCGTCGGGCGATGGCCCGGTGGAGGTGCTAAAAGGCATCTCCCTTCGGGTGGAGGCGGGCGAGATGGTGGCGATTGTCGGGGCATCGGGCTCCGGTAAATCGACGCTGATGAACATTCTCGGCTGCCTGGATAAACCCACCAGCGGCACGTACCGCGTGGCCGGGACGGACGTATCAACGCTGGACGGCGACGCGCTGGCGAAGCTGCGTCGGGAGCACTTCGGCTTTATCTTCCAGCGTTACCATCTGCTTTCTCACCTCAATGCCGCGCAGAACGTGGAAGTTCCGGCGGTCTATGCGGGCGTCGAGCGGAAAAAACGCCTCGAGCGCGCGCAGATGCTGCTGACGCGCCTGGGGCTGGCGGAGCGGGTGGAGTATCAGCCCTCGCAGCTGTCCGGCGGCCAGCAGCAGCGCGTGAGTATTGCCCGAGCCCTGATGAACGGTGGGCAGGTGATCCTCGCGGATGAGCCAACCGGCGCGCTCGACAGCCATTCCGGCGAAGAGGTGATGGCGATCCTGCACCAGCTTCGCGATCAGGGGCATACGGTCATTATCGTGACCCACGATCCGCAGGTGGCGGCGCAGGCGGAGCGAATCATTGAGATCCACGACGGCGAGCTGGTCGGCAACCCGCCGCCGCGTGAGTCCAGGGCTGCGGCGCCGAAAGAAGTGCTTCCGGCATCAACCGGATGGGGGCAATTTTCCAGCGGCTTTCGTGAAGCATTGACCATGGCCTGGCTGGCGATGGCGGCCAATAAAATGCGTACGCTGCTGACCATGCTCGGCATTATCATCGGTATCGCCTCGGTGGTGTCGATTGTGGTGGTGGGCGATGCGGCCAAGCAGCTGGTGCTGGCCGATATCCGCGCAATCGGGACCAACACCATTGACGTCTATCCCGGCAAAGACTTTGGTGACGACGAGCCGCAGTATCAGCAGGCGCTGAAATACGACGATCTGGCGGCCATTCAGAAGCAGCCGTGGGTCAACTCCGCCACGCCTGCGGTGTCGCAAAACCTGCGCCTGCGCGTGGGCAATGTTGACGTGGCGGCCAGCGCGAACGGCGTCAGCGGGGATTATTTCAACGTCTACGGTATGACCTTCAGCGAAGGCGCTACCTTTAACGCCGAACAGCTGGCGGGCAGGGCGCAGGTGGTGGTGCTGGACGCGAACTCGCGCAGACAGCTCTTCCCCAATAAAGCTAACGTGGTGGGCGAAGTGATCCTGGTCGGCAACATGCCTGCCACGGTCATCGGCGTGGCGGAAGAGAAGCAGTCGATGTTTGGCAGCAGCAAGATCCTGCGCGTCTGGCTTCCCTATACCACCATCTCCGGGCGGATTATGGGTCAGTCCTGGCTCAACTCCATCACCGTGCGCGTGAAGGAGGGCTACGACAGCGCCATGGCCGAACAGCAGCTTGAGCGGCTGCTCACCCTGCGCCACGGGAAGAAAGATTTCTTCACCTGGAATATGGACGGCCTCTTGAAAACGGCAGAAAAGACCACACGTACTCTTCAGCTGTTCCTCACGCTGGTGGCGGTGATTTCGCTGGTCGTCGGCGGTATCGGGGTGATGAACATCATGCTGGTGTCGGTAACCGAGCGTACCCGGGAGATTGGCATCCGCATGGCGGTCGGGGCCAGAGCCAGCGACGTGCTGCAGCAGTTTTTGATTGAAGCCGTGCTGGTGTGTCTGGTCGGCGGTGCGATGGGGATTGCGCTCTCGATGATGATCGCCTTCGCGCTCCAGCTCTTTTTACCCGGCTGGGAGATTGGCTTCTCGCCGGTGGCCATTATTACCGCATTCTTGTGTTCAACCTTTACCGGCATTTTGTTTGGCTGGTTGCCCGCCCGCAACGCGGCGCGGCTGGATCCGGTGGATGCGCTGGCTCGGGAATAACCCGAAAATAAAAATGCCAGCCGATCGGGCTGGCATTTTGACTGCGGGATGTACACAATAAAACAGAGAGCTATGCAACCGTCTCTGCTTCAATGGGGACGATAAGGCTTGCATGATTGCCTTTTGGTCCCTGGTGGACATCGAACCGGACGGACTGCCCGGCTTTGAGCGTTCTGTAACCATCCATCTGAATGGTGGAATAGTGAGCGAAGATATCCTCGCCGCCGCCTTCGGGGCAGATGAAGCCAAACCCTTTGGCGTTGTTGAACCACTTAACAGTACCCATTTCCATGCTTCGACATCCTTCGTAAATCTTATAAGTTAAGATGGAATGAACCGGTGGTGGAGTGGGGGCTGTTCAAAACCTCGCCATCTCACGCTTGTACAATTTAGAGAAACGAAAGACGTCGTCAAGCGTTTGGCGCTGGAGATGGGACAATAATCAACCAAAGTTTGAAGCAGTTAACGCTATTGCAACAGTTTGTGACAGACATCGCGGATGACAGTAATAGATGATTGTTATCTAACATCTGAGGTAGATTCAAAGTGGTTATGCAAAATGGGTAAGACCAACGACTGGCTGGATTTTGACCAGCTGGCGGAAGACAAAGTGCGTGACGCGCTAAAACCGCCATCTATGTATAAAGTTATGTTAATGAACGATGATTACACGCCGATGGAATTTGTTATTGACGTGCTACAAAAGTTCTTTTCTTATGATGTAGAACGTGCAACGCAACTGATGCTTACCGTTCATTATCGTGGCAAAGCTATCTGCGGCATCTTCACAGCCGAAGTGGCGGAAACCAAAGTGGCGATGGTGAACGACTATGCGAGGGAGAACGAGCATCCGTTGCTGTGTACGCTGGAAAAGGCCTGATAAGGCATAAAATTGGGGGAGGTGCCTATGCTCAATCAAGAACTGGAACTCAGTTTAAACATGGCTTTCGCCAGAGCGCGTGAGCACCGACATGAGTTTATGACCGTCGAGCATTTACTGCTCGCACTGCTTAGCAACCCATCTGCCCGCGAAGCGCTGGAAGCCTGCTCCGTGGATCTGGTGGCGCTACGTCAGGAACTCGAAGCCTTCATCGAACAAACCACACCGGTGCTGCCTGCCAGTGAAGAAGAGCGCGACACGCAGCCGACGCTCAGCTTCCAGCGCGTGCTGCAGCGCGCGGTATTCCACGTCCAGTCTTCCGGACGTAGTGAAGTGACTGGCGCAAACGTCTTAGTCGCCATCTTCAGCGAGCAGGAGTCACAGGCTGCCTATCTGCTGCGCAAACACGAAGTCAGCCGCCTCGATGTGGTTAACTTTATCTCTCACGGAACGCGCAAAGACGAGCCTAACCAGGCATCGGATTCCAGCAATCAGGTCAATAACAATGAAGAGCAAGCAGGCGGGGAGGATCGTATGGAAAACTTCACCACCAACCTTAATCAGCTTGCTCGCGTTGGCGGTATCGACCCGCTGATTGGTCGCGATAAAGAGCTGGAGCGCGCGATCCAGGTGCTGTGCCGTCGCCGCAAGAACAACCCGCTGCTGGTGGGGGAATCTGGCGTGGGTAAAACCGCGATTGCCGAAGGCCTTGCCTGGCGCATTGTGCAGGGCGACGTACCGGAAGTGATTGCCGACTGCACCATCTACTCGCTGGACATCGGCTCGCTGCTGGCGGGCACCAAATACCGTGGTGATTTTGAAAAACGCTTCAAGGCGCTGTTAAAACAGCTGGAGCAGGACACCAACAGCATCCTGTTTATCGATGAAATCCACACCATCATCGGCGCAGGGGCGGCCTCCGGTGGCCAGGTGGATGCGGCTAACCTGATCAAACCGCTGCTCTCCAGCGGCAAGATCCGCGTGATTGGCTCCACCACCTACCAGGAGTTCAGCAACATCTTTGAGAAAGATCGCGCGCTGGCGCGCCGCTTCCAGAAAATCGACGTGACCGAACCGTCCGTTGAGGAAACGGTGCAGATCATCAACGGCCTGAAGCCGAAGTATGAAGCGCACCACGACGTGCGTTACACCGCGAAAGCGGTGCGTGCGGCGGTGGAGCTGGCGGTGAAATACATCAACGACCGTCATCTGCCGGATAAGGCGATTGACGTGATTGATGAGGCAGGGGCGCGTGCGCGCCTGATGCCGGCCAGCAAGCGTAAGAAAACCGTTAACGTGGCGGATATTGAGTCCGTGGTGGCCCGCATCGCGCGTATCCCTGAGAAGAGCGTCTCTCAGAGCGACCGCGACACGCTGCGCACCCTCGGCAACCGCCTGAAAATGCTGGTCTTTGGTCAGGATAAAGCCATTGAGGCCTTAACCGAAGCGATCAAGATGGCACGCGCAGGACTGGGGCATGAGCACAAGCCTGTCGGTTCCTTCCTGTTTGCCGGCCCGACCGGCGTGGGGAAAACCGAGGTAACGGTTCAGCTCTCTAAAGCACTGGGCATTGAGCTGCTGCGCTTTGATATGTCCGAGTATATGGAGCGTCACACTGTCAGCCGTTTGATTGGTGCGCCTCCGGGCTACGTGGGCTTTGACCAGGGCGGCCTGCTCACCGACGCGGTGATCAAGCATCCGCACGCGGTACTGCTGCTCGATGAAATCGAGAAAGCGCACCCGGACGTGTTCAACATCCTGCTGCAGGTGATGGACAACGGGACGCTGACCGACAACAACGGGCGCAAGGCGGACTTCCGTAACGTGGTGCTGGTGATGACCACCAACGCCGGGGTGCGTGAAACCGAGCGTAAATCCATCGGCCTGATCCACCAGGACAACAGCACCGATGCGATGGAGGAGATCAAGAAGATCTTCACGCCGGAGTTCCGTAACCGTCTGGACAACATTATCTGGTTCGATCACCTCTCTACCGAGGTGATCCATCAGGTCGTGGACAAGTTCATCGTCGAGCTGCAGGTTCAGCTGGATCAGAAAGGCGTGTCGCTGGAAGTAAGCCAGGAGGCCCGCAACTGGCTGGCCGAGAAAGGCTACGACCGTGCGATGGGGGCCCGTCCGATGGCGCGCGTGATTCAGGACAACCTGAAGAAACCGTTGGCGAACGAGCTGCTGTTTGGCTCGCTGGTGGACGGCGGCCAGGTGACCGTGGCGCTGGACCAGGCGAAGAACGAACTGACGTACGATTTCCAGAGTGCGGCGAAGCACAAGCCGGAAGCGGCTCACTGATTTCTTACGTAGGTCTTAAAAACCGGGCAATAGCCCGGTTTTTTTATGCCTGCCTTTCGCCCTCTCCCTGTGGAAAAGGACTGGGATGAGGCCACCAGGTTGCCAAAAAATACATCCCCCGGCATAGCCAAATTAAAGCCACAAATAAAAAAGGCCGGGTTTAACCCGACCTTTTAAATATTCATCTGCCATTACAGGCGAAAACAATTAGCGACTACGGAAGACAATGCGGCCTTTGCTCAGGTCGTACGGGGTCAGTTCAACAGTCACTTTGTCGCCCGTCAAAATGCGAATGTAGTTTTTGCGCATTTTACCGGAGATGTGCGCAGTTACCACGTGACCGTTTTCCAGCTCTACGCGAAACATGGTATTAGGCAACGTATCAAGTACGGTACCCTGCATTTCAATATTGTCTTCTTTGGCCATCTAATCCTCTGGGGTATCACTACCAAGTTTTGAACCGGCAAGATAATGCCGAAATTCATCAATTAAGTAAAGAATTGCGCGTTTGAAACGCAGCAAAACAGTTTCGGCGCATTGCCCAAGCGTCACGGTACAACCGAACGGAAAGCGCATTCGTAAAGGGGATACAACAGGATAAACGTCAGGACGTTATCTGAAGCGAAGGTCCCAAACGGCGGCGGGGCAACAGGCAGAAGCTACTCTGCGGCGTAATTATAACACCCTCACAAAAAATATGCGGAAAACATTTAGGCATTGGGCATAAAGAGCGTTCTCGGTATCCAGAAGTCGCGCGGGAGCTTTTCCTGACGGCTGGCATCCAGATGCTCGATGTACTGGCGTCGCGGTATCTCAACGGCGCCGAGGGAAGCTGTGTGCTCATTGAGCACCTGACAATCGATCAGGCGTCCGCCGCGCTGGGCAAATGCCTGGCAGAAGACCAGCAGCGCTGTTTTCGAGGCGTTAACCGCGCGGGAGAACATCGACTCACCGCAAAACAGCGTCCCCTGCGCCACGCCATACATGCCGCCGACGAGTGCTCCGCCGTCCCATACCTCAATGGAGTGCGCGTAGCCAAGCTCGTGAAGCTGGTGGTAGGCGGTAATGATATCGCGGGTTATCCATGTTCCCTCAAACCGGTCTTCGGCACAGCCTTCAATGACCTGACCAAAGGCGTGGTTCAGGGTGACGCGGTACGGTGATTTTGCATGGAAACGCTTCATGCTGCGGCTCAGGTGAAACTGCTCTGGCCACAGCACGGCACGCGGATCGGGAGACCACCATAAAATCGGGTCGCCGGGAGAAAACCAGGGGAAGATGCCGCGCTGGTACGCCATCAACAGCCGCGCAGGGCTGAGGTCACCACCAAGGGCCAGCAGCCCATTGGGTTCACGCAGCGCCCCTTCCGGAGAAGGGAACGCGATGTTATGACGAGAAAGCTGGACCAGGCGCATGACAGCAAAACTCCAGTACGCGAGTGAGGACGCTACAAATATAGTCTACAGACGCTGTTTAAACTGGAAGTAGCGACCCTGTTTCGCCAACAGCTCTGCGTGACTACCTTGCTCAATAATGTGTCCGTTGTCCATCACAATTATCCGATCAAAACTCGCCAGTCCGCGCAGGCGGTGCGTGACCATCAGGACGGTTTTACTGGTCATGACATTGGCCAGCAAATCAAGGATTTGGCTCTCGGTCGTGGCATCCAGCCCTTCGGTGGGTTCGTCAAGCAGCATCAGCGGCGCATCGTGCAGCAGCGCGCGCGCAATCGCCAGACGGCGCAGCTCTCCGCCGGAAAGCTGACGACCGCCTTCACCGAGCCAGCTGTTCAGTCCATCGCCCTCAAGCAGCTTATGCAGACCGACCTGTTCCAGCACGGCGCGAAGCGCATCATCAGAGGCCTCTGGCGCAGCCAGCAGCAGGTTATCGCGCAGGGTGGCGCTAAACAGATGCACCCGCTGCGGAACGACGCTGACGGTTTTGCGCAGGGCCTGCTCGCTGAAATCGGTCAGCAACGTATTATTAAAACGAATCTGACCGCGCTGCGGGTCCCAGGCGCGGGTCAACAGCTGCAGCAGCGTCGATTTACCGCAGCCGGTACGGCCGAGGATCGCAATCCGCTGACCGGCATTCACAGAAAGGGTGATACCGTCCAGCGCGTTCTGCGCCTGTTTGTCATAGCTGAAGGTAACATCTTCAAGCGTCAGCGCAACCTGCTCAGGGACAGCGGTCTGCCCGGCACTGAACGTGACTTCAGGCTCCTGCTCGGCAATCTGGGTGATGCGCAGGGCAGAGGCGATGACCTGTCCCAGATGCTGGAAGGCGCCCGTCACCGGAGCCAGCGCTTCAAACGCGGCCAGCGCACAGAAAACGAAAAGGGCAATAAGCGGACCCGGCTGTGTGTTTCCTCCAATATCGCCGGAAGCCAGCCACAGCATGGCAATCACCGCCACGCCGCCGATCAGCATCATCAGCGCCTGAGAGAAGGCCGTCAGTTCCGACTGACGGCGCTGGGCCTCATGCCAGTTCAACTCCGTACTTTCCATCCGCGCGCGGTAGCGCTTGCTGGCACCAAAAATGGTCAGCTCTGCCTGCCCCTGAAGCCAGGCGGTCAGCTGCTGGCGGTAGTCCCCGCGCAGGCGCGTCAGGTTTTCCCCGGTGGATTTCCCGGCGCGGTAAAACAGCGGCGGCAGAACGATAAGCGTCAGCAGCATGATCCCGCCCAGCGTCAGCGCAACGGGAACATCCAGAACAGACAGCCCCAGCGTGACCACCACAATCACCACAAACGCGCCCACGATAGGGGAAATCACGCGCAGGTAAAGGTGATCCAGCGTGTCAACGTCCGCCACCACGCGGTTAAGCAACTCGCCCTGACGAAAACGCGCCAGCCCGGCAGGGGAGAGGGGCAGCAGTTTGCTGAAGGTATAGATACGCAGGTGCTGCAGCACGCGGAAAGTGGCGTCGTGGCTGACCAGCCGTTCGAAATAGCGTCCGGCAGTACGGGTGATGGCGGTACCGCGAACCCCGGCGGCCGGAAGCATATAGTTGAAGCTGTATAATCCGGCGAACCCCGCGACGGCCGAGGCCGACAGGAACCAGCCGGAAAGCGTGAGCAGGCCGATGCTGGCGAGCAGCGTGACAATCGCCAGCACAATCCCCAGCGTCAGCATCCATTTGTGGCGTTTATAGAGCGCAAGATAAGGCAGCAGAGCGCGCATCAGATATCCTCCTGACGGTTCGCCAGCAGGGTCGCAAATGGCCCCTGGGCGGCAACGAGAGAGGCGTAGTCGCCTTGCTCAACAATACGGCCGTTTTCCATGACCCAGATCTGGTCCCAGTCGGCAATCCCTTCCAGCTGGTGGGTGACCATCAGGGTGGTTTGCTGCAGGGAGGCGGCGTTAAGCGCTTCCATTACGCGCTGCTCGCTGTGTGCGTCAAGGCTGGCTGCGGGCTCGTCCAGCAGCATGAGTTGGCATGGGTTAAGCAGCGCGCGGGCAACGGCCACACGCTGCGCCTGCCCGACCGACAGCCCGGCGGACTGGTCGCCGACTACGGTATCCACCCCTTGCGGCAGCAGCGGCAGAAATTCGCTGACCCAGGCGCGGTCGAGAACCGATTGCAGCTCATCTTCACGCGCGTCCGGGCGCGCCAGAAGCACGTTTTCGCGCAGCGTCGCGGCGGGAAGCTGCGGGTTTTGGCCTACCCAGCTGAGCTGTTTACGCCAGGCGTCAGGATCGAGGTTACGCAGTTCGGTTTTGTTGATCCGCAGTGAACCCGTGTAGACCATAAATCCGGACAACGCGTTCAGCAGAGAACTTTTCCCGGAACCGCTGATGCCAACAAGCACCACGCGTTGTCCGGCAGGTAAGGTAAAGTTCAGCGGACCGGCGAGCACTTTGCCTTCGGGCGACAGAATGGAAAAGTCCTGCGCTTCAATGGTCACGGAGTCTTTAGCATTCAGCGTTACATCACCGCGCTCCGGGTGGGCCAGCGGCGTTTCCAGGAACGTTTTCAGGCTATCGGCGGCGCCAACCGCCTGGGCTTTGGCGTGATAGAAGGTCCCCAGATCGCGAAGCGGCTGGAAAAACTCCGGCGCCAGGATCAGCGCCAGGAACCCGGCGGAAAGGGTCACCGCCGTGCCGTAATGGCCGAAATCCAGCGCGCCGAGGTAGGAGAAGCCGAAGTAGACCGCCACGAGGGCAATCGACAGTGAGGTGAAGAATTCCAGTACGCCGGAGGACAGGAAGGCGAGGCGTAACACTTCCATGGTGCGCTGACGGAAGTCCTGCGACGCCAGGCGAATATTTTCGGTTTCCGCTTCACCGCGGCCAAAAATGCGTAACGTCTCCATGCCGCGAAGGCGATCGAGAAAATGACCGCTCAAGCGACCCAATGCCAGGAAGTTTCGGCGGTTGGCATCCGCTGCCCCCATCCCGACCAGCGCCATAAAAAGCGGGATCAGCGGGGCGGTGCCCAGCAGAATCAGCGCTGCCATCCAGTTCACCGGGAAAATGGCGATCACGATCAGCAGCGGAACGAAGACGGCAAGGGCCATCTGCGGCAGATAGCGCGCGTAGTAGTCATGCATATCGTCAATCTGCTCAAGGATCAGCGTCGCCCAGCTACCGGCCGGTTTTCCCTGAATCCACGCGGGCCCGGCTTCCTGAAGCCTGTCGAGCACCTGACGGCGGATCTCGTAGCGGATATGCTGCCCGGCGTGGAAGCCGACGCGCTCACGCAGCCACACCACCCAGGCGCGCAGGATAAAAATCAGGATCAGGACAATAAAGGGCAGCAGGAGCGCTTCGCGGGGAATGTTCTCCATGATCATGTGATTAAGAATGCGGGCCAGCAGCCATGCCTGGGCAACAATCAACAGACCGCTGATGAAACCCAAAATACGGGAAATCCTAAGCCAGCGGCGGGAAAGAACGCTTTGCTGTTTCAGCCAGCGTGTTAACTCTTGTTGACGGGTTTTTTCCATTGCGTACTTTGCAGGTGACGTTATTAGAAGTTGGGCAGCGCAATGTTACAACGGGGAGACAATAAAGGCGACTTATCGCCGCCTTTATTTACGTTTGTTACTGACTTGTAAAGATTATTTACCTTGTTCAGCCAGTCCATCGAGGTAGCGTTCAGCGTCCAGCGCGGCCATACAGCCGGTGCCCGCAGAGGTGATCGCCTGACGGTAAATGTGGTCCATTACGTCGCCGGCCGCGAATACGCCCGGGATGCTGGTTTGAGTCGCATTACCGTGAATGCCGGACTGCACTTTGATGTAGCCGTTTTCCAGCTCCAGCTGGCCTTCGAAGATCGCGGTGTTCGGGCTGTGGCCGATAGCCACGAACAGACCCGCCACTTCCAGCGTTTCGACGTTATCGGTGTTCTGGGTATCACGGATACGCAGACCGGCAACGCCCATCTGGTCGCCCGTCACCTCTTCCAGGGTGCGGTTGGTGTGCAGCACGATGTTGCCGCTTGCCACTTTATCCATCAGACGTTTGATCAGGATCTTCTCCGCGCGGAAGGTCTCGCGACGGTGGATCAGGTGCACTTCAGAGGCAATGTTGGCCAGATAAAGCGCTTCTTCCACCGCGGTGTTGCCGCCGCCGATAACCGCGACTTTCTGGTTGCGATAGAAGAAACCGTCGCAGGTGGCGCAGGCAGAAACCCCGCGGCCTTTAAACGCTTCTTCGGATGGCAGACCGAGATAACGGGCAGAGGCGCCGGTTGCAATGATCAGCGCGTCACAGGTGTATTCACCGCTGTCACCCGTCAGGCGGAACGGACGGTTCTGCAGGTCGACCTTGTTGATGTGATCGAACAGAATTTCGGTTTCGAATTTAGCGGCATGCTCGTGCATGCGCTCCATCAGCAGCGGCCCGGTCAGGTCGTTCGGGTCCCCTGGCCAGTTTTCCACTTCGGTGGTGGTGGTCAGCTGACCGCCTTTTTCCATGCCGGTGATGAGTACCGGGTGCAGGTTAGCGCGTGCAGCATAGACCGCCGCGGTATATCCCGCAGGTCCAGAACCAAGGATTAGCAGCTTACTGTGTTTGGCCGTGCCCATGAGATCCCCATTGTTGTTGGCAGACATTTGGCTGGATTGTAGGGAATTTGTTGCCGTAAAAAAAGAGCGCAGCAATTTTGATATCAATCTGTGTAATAGCCGTGGACGATGAATCGCGCGCGATAACATCACGCTTTCTTAAGAAAACCGGTCGTTTATAAGGCAATAAAATGAGGATTAATACCCTGTCGTAATGAATATCCGGCATGTTGTACTAAAAAACGATGTTTTGCTTTGACAATCCCCTGCGCTTTTGCGAAAACATTCAAGGAAGAAAAAAAACCGCGTTAACCGTATGCCGCATAGGCATGCACGTAAATGCCATTTTTACCGGGTCAGTGAAATCTACGCATGGCGTGGACAGACGCCATACGTGATGTCGGTGACAGCCTTCGGGCAACGGTCTTCTTACCAACAGAACCCGAATCCGCATCGCGTCTAATACAAAACCAGGCGATGTGATGACTAACGGGTACAGGCTCTGAACAGTGATGTGCACAGGGTCCAGGCAGGAGTAGGGAAGGAATACAGAGAGACAATAATAATGGTAGATAGCAAGAAGCGCCCTGGCAAAGATCTCGACCGTATCGATCGTAACATTCTGAATGAATTGCAAAAGGATGGGCGTATTTCCAACGTCGAGCTTTCAAAACGTGTGGGACTTTCCCCGACGCCGTGCCTTGAGCGTGTGCGCCGACTGGAAAGACAGGGTTTTATTCAGGGCTATACGGCTCTGCTGAACCCGCATTATCTGGATGCCTCACTTCTGGTATTTGTTGAGATTACTCTGAATCGTGGTGCGCCGGATGTGTTTGAGCAATTTAACGCCGCTGTACAAAAACTTGAAGAAATTCAAGAGTGCCATCTGGTGTCCGGTGATTTCGACTACCTGTTGAAAACCCGTGTGCCTGATATGTCCGCCTACCGTAAGCTGCTGGGGGAAACCCTGTTGCGTCTGCCGGGCGTGAACGACACCCGTACTTATGTGGTAATGGAAGAGGTCAAACAGAGCAATCGTCTGGTTATTAAGACGCGCTAACACGGAACAGGTGCAAAATCAGCGTAGTTTGATTACACTCCTGTTAATCCATACAGCAACAGTGCCGGGGAGTCCCGGCGCTGTTGTCCGTTTTAGCAAACAGGCAGGATATGCCTGATACCTGGAGAGCCTTTCTTGAGCCAGGAATACACTGAAGACAAAGAAGTCACACTATCGAAGCTAAGCAGCGGACGTCGTCTCCTCGAGGCTTTGCTGATTGTTATTGCCCTTTTTGCCGTCTGGCTGATGGCAGCCTTACTCAGTTTCAACCCCTCTGATCCCAGCTGGTCACAAACTGCATGGCATGAGCCTATCCATAATTTAGGCGGTGTCCCCGGTGCCTGGCTTGCGGACACGCTGTTTTTCATTTTCGGTGTGATGGCCTACACCCTTCCCGTCATTATCATTGGCGGATGCTGGTTTGCGTGGCGTCATCGTCAGAACGATGATTACATCGACTATTTCGCCGTCTCGCTGCGCCTGATTGGCGCGCTGGCGCTGATCCTCACCTCCTGCGGGCTGGCAGCGATCAATGCGGATGATATCTGGTACTTCGCCTCTGGCGGGGTAATCGGCAGCTTATTAAGTTCCGCGCTTCAGCCGATGCTGCACAGCAGCGGCGGCACGCTGGCGCTGCTGTGCATCTGGGCCGCCGGGCTGACGCTGTTTACCGGCTGGTCCTGGGTGAGCATTGCCGAGAAAATTGGCAGCTTTATCCTCACCATTCTGACCTTCGCCAGTAACCGTACCCGTCGTGACGATACGTGGGTGGATGAAGACGAATACGAAGATGAAGAGGAAGACGACGCGCCTGTGCAGCGTCGCGAGTCTCGTCGTGCCCGAATTCTGCGCGGTGCGCTGGCGCGTCGTCAGCGTGTTGCTGAGAAATTTGCCAACCCGCTGGGCCGTAAAACCGATGCGGCGCTCTTCTCCGGTAAACGCATGGATGAAGACGAGCAGGTTGAGTACCGTGCAGCAGGTACCGCCGTCGATCCTAATGATGTGCTTTTTTCCGGTAGCCGTGCCACGCCGGGTGACTTCGACGAATACGATCCACTGTTGAACGGCCACTCGGTTACCGAGCCGGTTGCGGCTGCCGCCGCCGCGACGACCGCTGCGCAGGCGTATGCCGCGCCTGTCGACGCCGTGATGCCATCCGCGCCGGTCCCGCCGCCGGAGTCCGTTATTCAGCAACCTCAGGTTGACTGGCAGACTGCGCCGGGTGTTCATACGCCGGAGCCCGTTATTGCGCCTGAACCTGAAAGCTACATCCCCGTGCAGCAGGAACAGTGGCAGCAGCCTTATCAGCCGCCGCAGCCTGAGTATGCACCGCAGCAATATCAGCAGCCAGTGTCCCAGCCTTATCAGGAGTACGTGCCTGAACCCGTTGAACCTGTGCAGCCTTACGTGGCACCGCAGCCTGAACCTGAGCCTGAAATCGTGGAAGAGGTGAAGCCTGCGCGTCCACCGCTGTACTATTTCGAAGAAGTCGAAGAGCGCCGTGCGCGTGAACGCGAACAGCTGGCCGCCTGGTATCAGCCTGTGCCTGAACCGGTGCAGGAGCCGGTTACGAAGGCGCCTTCTGTATCTGTTCCGCCGGTCGACCCGACGCCTGCTGTAGCACCCGTAGCGGAAGGCGTTAAGCAGGCTACTGCGGCCGCAGCAGCGGTGGCACCGGTCTTTAGCCTGGCAACAGGGGGCGCACCGCGTCCTCAGGTGAAAGAGGGGATTGGTCCGCAACTGCCTCGTCCTAACCGCGTCCGCGTGCCAACCCGCCGTGAGCTTGCGTCTTATGGCATCAAGCTGCCTTCCCAGCGCATGGCTGAAGAAAAAGCGCGCGAGTCTGAGTACGACGATGATGCTGATGAAATGCAGCAGGACGAGCTGGCCCGCCAGTTCGCTGCGCAGCAAAATCAGCGCTACGGTCAAGACTATCAGCACGACGAACCTGCGCTGGAAGACGAAGATGATGCGGCAGAAGCTGAATTAGCGCGCCAGTTTGCGGCAACGCAGCAGCAGCGTTACTCCGGTGAACAGCCGGCAGGGGCAAATCCGTTCTCACTGTCGGACTTTGAATTCTCGCCGATGAAAGATCTGGTGGATGATGGCCCAAGCGAGCCTTTATTTACCCCGAGCGTGATGCCGGAAGCTGAGCCTGTGCGCCAGCAGACACCATCGACCTACGCACAGCAGCCTGTTCAACAGCCGTATGTGCAACCACAGCAGCCGCAGCAACAGCAGTTCCAGCAGCCTGCGCCACAGCCGCAGGAGAGCCTGATTCACCCGCTGCTGATGCGTAACGGTGACAGCCGTCCGCTGCAGCGTCCAAGCACGCCGCTGCCGTCGCTGGACCTGCTGACGCCGCCGCCAGCTGAAGTCGAGCCGGTTGATACGTTTGCGCTGGAGCAGATGGCCCGTCTGGTTGAAGCCCGTCTGGCTGACTTCCGTATCAAGGCGGACGTGGTGAACTACTCGCCGGGTCCTGTGATCACCCGTTTTGAACTGAACCTGGCGCCGGGCGTAAAAGCCGCGCGTATTTCCAACCTGTCCCGCGACCTGGCGCGTTCGCTGTCAACCGTTGCGGTGCGCGTGGTGGAAGTGATACCGGGCAAACCGTACGTTGGTCTTGAGCTGCCGAACAAGAAACGTCAGACCGTCTACCTGCGTGAAGTGCTGGATAACACCAAGTTCCGTGATAACCCATCCCCACTGACCGTGGTGCTGGGTAAAGATATCGCTGGCGATCCGGTTGTGGCAGACCTCGCAAAAATGCCTCACCTGCTGGTCGCGGGTACCACCGGTTCCGGTAAGTCCGTCGGTGTGAACGCCATGATCCTCAGCATGCTCTATAAAGCGCAGCCGGAAGATGTGCGTTTCATCATGATCGACCCGAAAATGCTCGAACTGTCGGTATATGAAGGTATTCCACATCTGCTGACTGAAGTGGTCACCGACATGAAAGACGCCGCCAACGCTCTGCGCTGGAGCGTGAATGAGATGGAACGCCGCTACAAGCTGATGTCTGCGCTGGGCGTGCGTAACCTGGCCGGCTATAACGAGAAAATCGCCGAAGCGGCGCGCATGGGCCGTCCGATTCCGGATCCGTACTGGAAGCCGGGTGACAGCATGGATGCCCAGCATCCGGTGCTGGAAAAACTGCCTTATATCGTGGTGCTGGTCGACGAATTCGCTGACCTGATGATGACCGTCGGTAAGAAAGTGGAAGAGCTGATTGCCCGTCTGGCGCAGAAAGCGCGTGCGGCCGGTATTCACCTTGTGCTGGCGACCCAGCGTCCTTCCGTGGACGTTATCACCGGTCTGATTAAAGCGAACATTCCGACGCGTATCGCCTTCACCGTATCAAGTAAAATTGACTCCCGTACCATTCTTGACCAGGGCGGTGCAGAGTCGCTGCTGGGTATGGGTGACATGCTCTATTCCGGGCCGAACTCCACCTCTCCGGTGCGTGTTCACGGCGCGTTCGTGCGCGACCAGGAAGTGCACGCGGTCGTGCAGGACTGGAAAGCGCGCGGTCGTCCGCAATACGTTGATGGCATCACCAGCGATACGGAAAGCGAAGGCGGCGGCGGTGGCTTTGACGGCGGTGAAGAGCTGGATCCGTTATTCGATCAGGCGGTAAATTTCGTTACCGAAAAACGTAAAGCGTCTATCTCTGGCGTACAGCGTCAGTTCCGCATCGGCTATAACCGCGCTGCGCGCATCATCGAGCAGATGGAAGCGCAGGGCATTGTGAGCGAGCAGGGGCATAACGGTAACCGCGAGGTGCTGGCTCCGCCACCGTTTGATTAACCTTCTGCGATTGCAAAGAAGGGTAAATCAGCCAAAATTAAGCATTTTCTTCTGTCGCCTGCCTCCGGGCAGGTCCAGAATAGAAGTCGGAAACCCCATATCGGGAAGACGTATTTTAAGGAATAACAATGAAAAAAATCGCCATCGCCTGTGCATTACTCACCAGTTTTGTCGCCAGCAGCGTCTGGGCTGATGCAGCCAGCGACCTTAAAAGCCGACTGGATAAAGTAAGCAGCTTCCACGCCAGCTTCACGCAGAAAGTGACGGACGGCAGCGGCAACGCGGTGCAGGAAGGTCAGGGGGACTTGTGGGTAAAACGGCCAAATCTGTTTAACTGGCACATGACCCAGCCGGATGAGAGCATCCTGGTGTCTGACGGTAAAACCTTATGGTTCTACAACCCGTTCGTTGAGCAGGCTACTGCGACCTGGCTGAAAGATGCCACCAGCAATACGCCATTTATGCTGATTGCCCGTAACCAGGCCAGCGACTGGCAGCAGTACAATATTAAACAGACGGGTGACGAGTTTGTCCTGACGCCGAAAGGCAGCAACGGCAACCTGAAGCAGTTCACCATCAATGTCAGCACCAACGGTACCATTAATCAGTTCGGCGCGGTTGAGCAGGACGATCAGCGTAGCAGCTATCAGCTCAAATCTCAGCAGAACGGCGCCGTTGATGCATCGAAGTTCACCTTTACCCCGCCGAAGGGCGTAACGGTGGACGACCAACGCAATAAGTAAGAGGCGTGAGTGGGCAATCTGTCGCTCGATTTTTCAGATAACGCGTTTCAACCTCTGGCCGCCCGTATGCGGCCAGAAAATTTAGCGCAGTACATCGGTCAGCAACACCTGCTGGCTGCCGGGAAGCCCTTGCCGCGCGCCATTGAGGCGGGGCATTTGCACTCCATGATCCTCTGGGGCCCCCCAGGCACCGGCAAGACTACGCTTGCAGAAGTGATTGCCCGTTATGCCAACGCGGACGTTGAGCGTATCTCAGCGGTGACGTCCGGCGTGAAGGAGATCCGTGAGGCTATCGAGCGTGCGCGTCAGAACCGCAACGCCGGACGCCGCACCATTCTTTTTGTCGACGAAGTCCATCGCTTCAACAAGAGCCAGCAGGATGCCTTCCTGCCGCATATTGAAGACGGCACGATCTTCTTCATTGGGGCGACCACCGAAAACCCGTCGTTTGAGCTGAACTCGGCGCTGCTTTCCCGTGCGCGCGTTTATCTGCTCAAATCGCTGACGACCGAGGATATCGAAAAGGTTCTCACTCAGGCGATGGACGACAAATCGCGCGGCTACGGCGGACAGGATATCGTTCTGCCTGACGAGACGCGTCGTGCGATTGCCGAGCTGGTTAACGGCGATGCGCGTCGGGCGCTGAACACGCTGGAAATGATGGCCGACATGGCCGAGGTCGACGATGCCGGCAAGCGGGTGCTAAAACCGGAACTGCTCACCGAAATTGCCGGGGAACGCAGCGCGCGTTTCGATAATAAAGGTGACCGTTTTTACGATTTGATTTCGGCGCTGCATAAGTCCGTGCGCGGCAGCGCGCCGGATGCGGCGCTGTACTGGTATGCGCGTATTATTACTGCGGGTGGCGATCCGCTATACGTCGCGCGCCGCTGTCTGGCGATTGCCTCAGAAGATGTCGGCAATGCCGATCCTCGCGCCATGCAGGTCGCACTGTCGGCCTGGGACTGTTTCACCCGGGTTGGACCCGCAGAAGGTGAGCGCGCCATTGCGCAGGCGATTGTCTATCTGGCCTGTGCGCCGAAAAGCAATGCGGTTTATACCGCCTTCAAGGCAGCGATGTCTGACGCACGCGAACGCCCGGACTACGATGTGCCGGTTCACCTGCGTAACGCGCCGACCAAACTGATGAAAGAGATGGGGTATGGGCAGGAATACCGCTACGCTCATGATGAACCCAATGCCTACGCTGCCGGGGAGGAATATTTCCCGCAGGAGATGGCACAAACGCGCTATTATCACCCCACAAACAGAGGTCTTGAAGGCAAGATTGGTGAAAAGCTCACCTGGCTCGCCGGACAGGATCAAAATAGCCCTATAAAACGCTACCGTTAGTTCAATCGTTGCGGTAATGTTGGCAATTGTATCCTTGTGGCCGCAGGCTGTGGTCACATTTCCTATTTTAATTCGATAAGCACAGGATAAGCATGCTCGATCCCAATCTGCTGCGTAATGAGCCAGACGCAGTCGCTGAAAAACTGGCACGCCGGGGCTTTAAGCTGGATGTAGATAAGCTGCGCGCTCTTGAAGAGCGTCGTAAAGTACTGCAGGTACAAACTGAAAATCTGCAGGCAGAGCGTAACTCTCGATCGAAATCCATCGGCCAGGCGAAAGCGCGCGGGGAAGATATTGAGCCATTACGCCTGGAAGTGAACAAGCTGGGTGAAGAACTGGATCAAGCGAAAGCTGAACTGGATGTTCTTCAGGCCGAAATTCGTGATATTGCCCTGGCTATCCCGAATATTCCTGACGACAGCGTGCCTGTCGGCAAAGATGAAAACGACAACGTTGAAGTGAAACGCTGGGGTACGCCTCGTGAGTTTGACTTTGAAGTGCGCGATCACGTGACGCTGGGCGAAATGCACGCTGGCCTGGATTTTGCGGCAGCGGTTAAGCTGACCGGCTCTCGCTTCGTGGTAATGAAAGGCCAGATTGCCCATCTGCACCGTGCGCTGGCGCAGTTCATGCTGGATCTGCACACCGAGCAGCATGGCTACAGCGAAACCTATGTGCCGTATCTGGTCAACCACGATACGCTGTACGGTACGGGCCAGCTGCCGAAATTTGCCGGCGACCTGTTCCATACCCGTCCGCTGGACGAGGAAGCAGACAGCAGCAACTACGCGCTGATCCCAACCGCGGAAGTGCCGCTGACTAACCTCGTGCGTGATGAGATCATCGACGAAGACGATCTGCCAATCAAACTAACGGCGCACTCTCCGTGCTTCCGTTCTGAAGCAGGATCTTACGGTCGCGACACGCGCGGTCTGATCCGCATGCACCAGTTCGACAAAGTTGAGATGGTGCAGATCGTCCGTCCTGAAGAATCCATGGACGCGCTGGAAGAGATGACCGGCCACGCTGAAAAAGTGCTGGAGCTGCTGGGTCTGCCATACCGTCGTATGGCGCTGTGCACCGGTGATATGGGCTTTGGTGCCTGCAAAACCTTCGATCTGGAAGTGTGGGTACCTGCGCAGAATACTTACCGTGAAATCTCCTCCTGCTCTAACGTCTGGGATTTCCAGGCGCGCCGCATGCAGGCACGTTGCCGCAGCAAATCTGATAAGAAAACCCGTCTGGTGCATACCCTGAACGGTTCTGGCCTGGCTGTGGGCCGTACCCTGGTTGCCGTGCTGGAAAACTATCAGCAGGCAGACGGTCGTATCGAGATCCCTGAAGTGCTGCGTCCATACATGAAAGGCCAGCAGTACATCGGCTAATAATTTGTCTTAAAACAAAAAAGCGCCTCAGGGCGCTTTTTTTATGCCTTTGGTTTGATACGACGCAATAACCTCTCCCTCTAAAGTAGTAATACTCCTTCGAATGAAAGCCAGCATAAAAAGCTGATAACGATAATATTCGTTATATATAAAACTACATAGCGGTTTGCGCCGCCTCTCTTTTCTTTGTGAGCAACCAAAGTGAGTCTCTATGAAAATCAACGCGCCTGAAGCATTAATGGCTGCCGAGGTCACTCGCCGTGGGTTGATGAAAACCACGGCAATAGGCGGCCTGGCTGTAGCCAGTAGTGCCTTCACGCTCCCTTTTACCCGACTGGCGTCGGCGGCAGATGCTCTGTCTCCGGCCACTTCGCCGGAAAAAGTGGTGTGGAGTGCCTGTACCGTTAACTGCGGTAGCCGTTGTCCGCTGCGTATGCATGTGGTGGATGGCGAAATTAAATATGTCGAAACCGACAATACCGGGGACGATAACTACGAAGGGTTACATCAGGTTCGTGCGTGTTTGCGTGGTCGCTCCATGCGTCGCCGCGTCTATAATCCGGACCGCCTGAAATATCCGATGAAGCGTGTCGGTAAGCGTGGGGAAGGGAAGTTCGAGCGGATTAGCTGGGATGAAGCCTACGACATCATCGCCACCAATATGCAGCGCCTTATTAAAGAGTACGGCAACGAATCCATCTACCTGAACTACGGTACCGGGACGCTCGGCGGCACGCTGACCCGTTCCTGGCCGCCGGGAAAAACGCTGGTGGCGCGCCTGATGAACTGCTGCGGCGGTTATCTCAATCACTATGGCGACTACTCCTCGGCGCAGATCGCAGCGGGACTGAACTACACCTACGGCGGCTGGGCGGACGGCAACAGCCCGTCCGATATCGAAAACAGCAAGCTGGTCGTGCTGTTCGGTAACAACCCGGGTGAAACCCGCATGAGCGGTGGTGGAGTAACCTACTACCTCGAACAGGCTCGCGCCAAATCCAATGCCCGCATGATCATCATCGATCCGCGCTATACCGACACCGGTGCCGGACGTGAAGACGAGTGGATCCCAATACGTCCGGGTACCGATGCGGCCCTGGTCTCAGCGCTGGCGTGGGTGATGATCACCGAGAACCTCGTCGATCAGCCTTTCCTGGATAAATACTGCGTCGGCTATGACGAGAAAACCCTGCCCGCCAGCGCACCGGCAAACGGACATTACAAAGCTTACATTCTCGGTCAGGGTAGCGATGGCGTGGCAAAAACGCCGGAGTGGGCGTCCACCATCACCGGCATCCCGGCAGAGCGTATCGTTCAGCTGGCGCGTGAGATTGGCTCAGCCAAACCAGCCTACATTAGCCAGGGCTGGGGTCCGCAGCGTCATGCGAACGGTGAAATTGCGACCCGTGCCATTTCCATGCTCTCCATTCTGACCGGCAACGTCGGCATTCACGGCGGTAACACCGGCGCGCGTGAAGGCTCATATGAAGTGCCGTTTGAACGTATGCCAACGCTGGATAACCCCGTTCAGACCAGCATATCCATGTTTATGTGGACCGATGCGATTGAACGTGGCCCGGAAATGACCGCCCTGCGCGACGGCGTGCGCGGTAAGGACAAGCTGGACGTGCCGATCAAGATGATCTGGAACTACGCCGGCAACTGTCTCATCAACCAGCACTCTGAAATCAACCGCACCCATGAAATCCTGCAGGACGACAAGAAGTGCGAGATGATTGTGGTGATCGACTGCCACATGACCTCCTCGGCAAAATATGCCGATATCCTGCTGCCGGACTGCACCGCCTCTGAGCAGATGGATTTCGCGCTGGACGCCTCCTGCGGCAACATGTCCTACGTGATCTTTACCGACCAGGCGATTAAACCGCGCTTCGAGTGCAAAACCATTTATGAAATGACCTCTGAGCTGGCGAAACGTCTTGGCGTTGAGCAGCAGTTCACCGAGGGGCGTACTCAGGAAGGGTGGATGCGCCATCTGCATGAACTCTCCCGTAAGGCAATTCCTGACCTCCCTGACTTTGATACCTTCCGCAAGCAGGGGATGTACAAACAGCGCGATCCGGAAGGACACCACGTGGCGTACAAAGCGTTCCGTGAAGATCCGCAGGCGAACCCGCTGACCACGCCGTCGGGCAAAATCGAAATCTATTCCGAAGAGCTGGCAAAAATCGCCTACACCTGGGAGCTGCCGGAAGGGGATGTTATCGATCCGCTGCCGATCTACACGCCGGGCTTTGAAAACTATAACGATCCGCTGACGGCGAAATTCCCGCTGCAATTGACCGGTTTCCACTACAAAGCGCGTGTTCACTCCACCTACGGTAACGTCGACGTGCTGAAAGCCGCCTGCCGCCAGGAGATGTGGATCAACCCGATGGACGCGAAAGCGCGCGGCATCAGCAATGGCGATCGCGTGCGCATCTTCAACGGTCGCGGCGAGGTGCATATTGAAGCCAAAGTCACCCCGCGCATGATGCCCGGCGTGGTGGCGTTAGGGGAAGGGGCCTGGTACAGCCCGGATGCCAACCGCATCGACCAGGCAGGCAGTATTAACGTACTGACCACACAGCGTCCGTCGCCGCTGGCGAAGGGTAACCCATCCCACACTAACCTTGTCCAGGTTGAAAAGGTTTAAGGAGTAACCGATGACAACTCAGTATGGATTTTTTATTGATTCCAGCCGTTGTACCGGGTGCAAAACCTGCGAGCTGGCCTGCAAAGATTACAAAGACCTGACGCCGGACGTGAGCTTCCGTCGCATCTACGAATACGCCGGGGGCGACTGGCAGGAAGATAACGGCGTCTGGCATCAGAACGTCTTTGCGTATTATCTGTCAATTGCCTGTAACCACTGTGAAGATCCCGCCTGTACAAAAGTCTGCCCGAGCGGGGCGATGCACAAGCGAGAAGACGGTTTTGTGGTGGTGGATGAAGATGTCTGCATTGGCTGTCGCTACTGCCATATGGCCTGTCCGTACGGCGCGCCGCAGTACAACGCCGCTAAAGGCCACATGACCAAATGCGACGGCTGCCACACCCGCGTAGCGGATGGCAAAAAGCCGATTTGCGTCGAGTCCTGTCCGCTGCGCGCGCTGGACTTCGGCCCGATTGAAGAGCTGCGTCAGAAACACGGTCAGCTCGCCGCCGTGGCACCGCTGCCGTCTGCGCACTTCACGAAGCCGAGTATTGTGATTAAACCTAACGCCAACAGCCGTCCTACAGGTGACACCACCGGCTACCTGGCAAACCCGAAGGAGGTGTGAGATGGGAAGTGGATGGCATGAATGGCCGCTGATGATCTTCACGGTCTTTGGTCAGTGCGTAGCGGGCGGCTTCATTGTGCTCGCGCTGGCGTTGTTGAAAGGTCGTCTCAATGCTGAACAGCAGCAGCGCCTGGTGTTGAGTATGTTTGGCCTGTGGGTACTGATGGGGATCGGCTTTATCGCCTCAACGCTGCACCTGGGCTCGCCGATGCGCGCGTTTAACTCTCTGAACCGCGTGGGGGCCTCATCCCTCAGTAACGAGATTGCCAGTGGCGCAATTTTCTTTGCCGTCGGTGGGCTGGGCTGGCTGCTGGCCGCTATGAAGAAGTTGCCTGCGGGTCTGCGCAGCCTGTGGCTGATTGTGACCATGGTGCTGGGCGTGGTGTTCGTGTGGATGATGATACGTGTCTATAACACCATCGATACCGTCCCCACCTGGTACAGCGTCTGGACGCCAATGAGCTTCTTCCTGACGATGTTTATTGGCGGGCCGCTGCTGGGCTACCTGCTGCTGCGCGTGGCGGGTGTCGACGGATGGGCAATGCGTCTGCTGCCCGCTGTTTCGCTGCTGGCGCTGGTAGTGAGTGCGATAGTCGCCCTGATGCAGGGTTCTGAACTGGCAACCATTCACAGCTCTATTCAGCAGGCCTCTGCCCTGGTGCCGGACTACGGTGCGCTGATGGCCTGGCGTATCGTTCTGCTGGTCGCCGCGCTGGTATTCTGGATTGCCCCTCAGCTCAAAGGTTATCAGCCGGCGCTGCCGCTGCTGTCACTGGCTTTTGTGCTGGTACTGGCGGGTGAACTGATTGGTCGCGGCGTGTTCTACGGGTTGCATATGACCGTTGGTATGGCTGTCGCCAGTTAACGGTGTATTTGGTTATATCAAGCCGGGCCAGAGTGCCCGGCTTTTTCTTTTTTCGATCATGAAATTTTTCGACTGTCGTTTTGTTTTAATTTTGCCCATTAATAAATGAAAACAGAGACATAATTAATATCTATAGCAGGCGTGGCATTAGCAGGATAAGTTTTTTAAATCGACAGGGAACATATTGTGCGAGGCGGCTAAATCAGTGGATTGACTTTGTTTTTGCCAGTGGCATGATGCGCACGAAATCTGAACTTCCTCGCGGTTTTTAATCCATGACCACCTATACCCGGCCAGTGCTGCTGTTGCTCTGTGGCCTGCTTTTGTTGACCCTGGCGATCGCAGTGTTAAATACGCTCGTCCCGCTGTGGCTCGCCCATGAAAACTTACCGACCTGGCAGGTGGGTATGGTCAGCTCATCCTTTTTTACCGGGAACCTGCTGGGTACGCTGGTGACCGGGAGCCTGATCAAGCGCTTTGGCTTTAACCGCAGCTATTATCTGGCCTCGCTGATTTTCGCCGCCGGATGTGCGGGGCTGGGCCTGATGGTCGGCTTCTGGAGCTGGATGGCATGGCGCTTTATCGCCGGTGTAGGCTGCGCGATGATTTGGGTGGTCGTTGAAAGTGCGCTGATGTGCAGCGGCACCTCCCGCAACCGCGGACGCCTGCTGGCTGCCTACATGATGGTTTACTATGTCGGCACCGTGCTGGGACAACTGATGGTGAGCAAGCTGCCAACCGACCTGATGAGCGTTCTGCCGTGGGTAACGGGCATGGTGCTGGCCGCAATCCTGCCGCTGCTCTTTACCCGCATTGTGAACCATAGCAGTGAACACCAGGAAGCAACCCACGTCTGGCCCATGCTGAGACTGCGTCAGGCGCGTCTGGGCGTTAACGGCTGCATTATCTCGGGGATTGTACTGGGCTCGCTCTATGGCCTGATGCCGCTTTATCTGACCCATCAGGGCGTCAGCGACTCCGGAATTGGCTTCTGGATGGCGGTGATGGTGAGTGCGGGTATTGTTGGACAATGGCCAATTGGCCGTCTGGCTGATCGCTTTGGCCGTCTGCTGGTGCTGCGCGTTCAGGTCTTCGTGGTGATCATGGGTTGCCTCGCCATGCTCAGCAATGCCGCGATGGCACCCGCGCTGTTTATTCTTGGAGCGGCAGGTTTCACGCTTTATCCGGTTGCGATGGCGTGGGCCTGTGAGAAAGTTGAACATCACCAGCTCGTGGCAATGAACCAGGCGCTATTACTGAGCTATACCATCGGCAGCTTATTAGGGCCGACGTTTACCGCGATGCTGATGCAAAATTATTCCGACAATTTACTGTTTATCATGATCGCCAGCGTGTCGTTTATTTATCTCTTAATGCTGCTGCGTAAAGCGGGCGAACATCCAACGCCTGTGGCACACGCCTGATTAAATAAAAGCCTGTCATCGACAGGCTTTTTTGTCCCTGTCACATATAAGACTTTTACGTATTGTTTGTTTTTCCCGCCTGGCGATAATTCAAATGAGTTCTACCACTAAAAGGCAACAATCATGTCTATACGTCGTTTTTCCACTACCGCACTTGCCGTAGTGTTGTCTTTAACGTTTGCAACGGCTCCGGTCATGGCTAATCCTGGCAACGGGAACGGCGGTGGTCACGGAAACGGTGGCGGACAAGGTAATGGCGGCAATCATGGTAACGGGAATTCTGGTAACTCCGGTAACCATAGTAATAAGCAAAATAGCGGACAGGATAACCCTGGAAAATCGGATAAGAACTTCAAAAACAGCAAAGATGTCGGTAATGACGTTGATGCTCGCGTGAGCTTCGATCATGTCCGTCATCTGGCCGTGAATTACGGCTTAACGGGCTATAAGTCTCTGCCCCCGGGGATCGCAAAAAACCTGGCGCGCGGCAAACCACTGCCTCCGGGTATTGCGAAGAAGGCCGTTCCGGCCTCAATGCTGGACCAGCTTCCTTCCTATCCCGGCTACGAATGGCGCGTAGTGGGGGACGACCTGGTCTTAATTGCGCTGAGTACTGCGATTGTGACTTCCGTTATTAACGGCGTCTTTAAATAGAATAAAAAAGGCCCGGTTCTCACCGGGCCTTTTCTTTAATACATCACTTTGTGACCGTACTGTTCAAGAATACCTTTGACGCGTTCCATCGTCTCTTTTTTCGGCGGCTTCACGCCATCAAGCTTGTACTCTTCACCCATGGCCACCCATTTATGTTTACCCAGCTCATGATAGGGCAGAAGCTCGATTTTCTCGACGTTGCCCATGTCGCGGGTAAATTCTCCCAGGCGGTGCGCGGAGTCGTCGTCATCTGACCAGCCAGGAACAACCACGTAGCGGATCCAGGTTTTGATGCCCTTGTCGGCAATATATTTGGCAAACTCCAGCGTGCGGTGGTTGGAGACGCCCACCAGATTCTGGTGGATCTCATCATTCATCTGTTTGAGATCGAGCATCACCAGATCGGTCACTTCAAGCAGTTCATCAATCACCGGATCGTAGCGACGTACAAAGCCGTTGGTGTCGAGGCAGGTATGAATACCTTCTTTATGACAGGCGCGGAACCAGTCGCGGACAAACTCAGCCTGAAGAATGGCTTCACCGCCGGACGCGGTCACACCGCCGCCGGAGGCGTTCATAAAGTGGCGATAGGTCACCACCTCTTTCATCAGATCGTCGACGGTGACTTCTTTACCGCCGTGCGTGTCCCAGGTGTCGCGGTTATGGCAGTACAGGCAGCGCATCAGGCAGCCCTGGAAAAAGGTGATAAAGCGGATACCCGGGCCATCGACGGTGCCACAGGATTCAAAGGAGTGAATACGACCAATAGTTGACATTGCGGTGATATCTCCATCATCGGCCCGTCCGGGGCCTGTGTATGCACAGCTCAAAGCCGGCTGTGTTAAGTCTGTTTTGGCTGTTATCCATTCAGTATAGATAGCGGACAAAAGAGACTGAGGTGGAGAGGGTGCTAAAAAGGCCCCACTGACGTGGAGCCTTTATTGTACGCTTGTTAACGCGTGATTTCAGTCAATTCCACTTACATGGACTGAGTGAAAGTACGGGTGATAACGTCCTGCTGCTGTTCTTTAGTCAGGGAGTTAAAACGTACTGCGTAGCCAGATACGCGGATGGTCAGCTGAGGATATTTCTCAGGATGTTCCATCGCGTCGAGCAGCATTTCACGGTTCATGACGTTCACGTTCAGGTGCTGACCACCTTCGATGGACGCTTCGTGGTGGAAGTAACCATCCATCAGACCCGCGAGGTTAGTTTTACGCACTTCGTCGTCTTTACCCAGCGCATTTGGCACGATAGAGAAGGTATAAGAGATACCATCTTTCGCGTAAGCAAACGGCAGTTTAGCGACAGAAGTCAGAGAGGCAACCGCACCTTTCTGGTCACGACCGTGCATTGGGTTTGCACCTGGGCCGAATGGCGCGCCAGCACGACGACCGTCTGGGGTGTTACCGGTTTTCTTACCATACACAACGTTAGAGGTGATGGTCAGAACAGACTGAGTCGGGATAGCGTTACGGTAGGTAGTCAGTTTCTGAATTTTCTTCATGAAACGTTCTACCAGGTCAACCGCCATGTCATCAACGCGAGAATCGTTGTTACCAAACTGCGGATATTCGCCTTCGATTTCGAAGTCGATAGCCAGACCGTCTTCGTCACGAATTGGTTTAACTTTCGCATATTTGATTGCAGACAGGGAGTCAGCAGCAACGGACAGACCTGCGATACCACATGCCATGGTGCGGATAACGTCACGGTCGTGCAGCGCCATCAGAGAAGCTTCGTAGCTGTACTTGTCGTGCATGTAGTGGATAACGTTCAGCGCAGTGACGTACTGTTTCGCCAGCCAGTCCATGAAGTGGTCCATGCGTTCCATGACTTCGTCATAGTTCAGCACATCGCCTTTGATCGGCTCAGACTTAGGACCAACCTGCATTTTCAGTTTTTCATCAACGCCGCCGTTGATTGCGTACAGCATAGTTTTCGCCAGGTTTGCACGCGCACCGAAGAACTGCATTTGCTTACCAACAACCATTGGGCTTACGCAGCAAGCGATAGCGTAATCGTCGTTGTTGAAGTCCGGACGCATCAGGTCATCGTTCTCGTACTGCAGAGAAGAGGTGTCGATGGACACTTTAGCGGCGAATTTCTTGAAGTTCAGAGGCAGTTTTTCAGACCACAGAACGGTGATGTTCGGCTCCGGAGAAGGACCCATGGTGTACAGGGTGTTCAGGAAGCGGAAGCTGTTTTTGGTCACCAGAGTACGGCCGTCAACGCCCATACCGCCGATGGATTCAGTTGCCCAGATTGGGTCACCGGAGAACAGCTCATCGTATTCAGGGGTACGCAGGAAGCGAACCATACGCAGTTTCATGACCAGGTGGTCAATCATTTCCTGAGCGTCTTGCTCGGTGATTTTGCCTGCTTTCAGGTCACGTTCGATATAGGCATCCAGGAAGGTGGATACACGACCGAAGGACATTGCTGCGCCGTTCTGAGATTTAACTGCGGCCAGGTAGCCGAAGTAGGTCCACTGGATAGCTTCCTGAGCGTTGGTAGCAGGACCAGAGATATCGCAGCCGTATTTAGCAGCCATCTCTTTGATCTGACCCAGCGCGCGGTGCTGTTCAGCGATTTCTTCACGCAGACGGATAGTCGCTTCCAGGTTTACGCCGTTTTCCAGATCGGACTGCAGGGAAACAAACTGCGCGTACTTGTCTTTCATCAGGAAGTCGATACCGTACAGCGCAACGCGACGGTAGTCACCGATGATACGGCCACGGCCATATGCATCTGGCAGACCAGTCAGAACGCCAGATTTACGGCAGTTCAGAATGTCTTTGGTGTAAACATCGAATACGCCCTGGTTGTGGGTTTTGCGGTATTCGGTGAAGATTTTTTTCAGCATTGGGTCCAGCTCGCGGTTATACGCTTTGCAGGAACCTTCAACCATTTTAATACCACCGAACGGGATGATTGCGCGTTTCAGTGGTGCTTCAGTCTGCAGACCAACGATTTTCTCAAGGGCTTTGTTGATATAGCCAGCATCGTGAGAAGTGATGGTGGAAGCAACGGAGGTGTCAAAATCAACTGGCGCGTGAGTGCGGTTTTCCAGTTTAACGCCTTCCATTACGCTGTCCCACAGCTTGGTGGTCGCGTCAGTTGCGCCAGCCAGGAAGGATTCGTCACCTTCATACGGGGTATAGTTTTTCTGAATGAAGTCACGTACGTTTACTTCATTCTGCCAGTCACCTTTCGCAAAACCTTCCCAGGCTGTGGCTAACTTTTCATTAAGCTCGGACATGTAACACCTACCTTCTTAAGTGGATTTTTTATTTACTGCCTGAGAAAACCATCAATGATGATCGTCGCCACGCAGGTAAATGACCCAGTATGTCAACCCAACTAACAGACCCCCACCGATAATGTTCCCGATAGTGACAGGGATCAGGTTATCAGTAATGAAATTCATAATAGTCAGGTGAGAGAAACTTTCCGGGGATGAACCAACTGCGGTCCAGAACTCCGGGCTCGCAAAGTCGCGGATAACAATGCCCATTGGGATCATGAACATATTCGCGATACTGTGCTCAAAGCCGCTGGCAACGAACATCGCAACCGGCAGAACCATAATTAAGGCTTTGTCCATCAGGCTACGACCCGAGTAGCTCATCCATACAGCCAGGCAGACCATCAGGTTCGCGAGGATGCCGAGAGCAACGGCTTCGATAAATGTGTGGTGCATTTTGTGGTCGGCAGTTTGCAGGACGTTAAGGCCCCAACCACCGTTGGCGGTCATGTACTCGCCAGAAAGCCACATCAACAAAACAAAGAGCAGACAGCCAACCAGGTTACCCACGTAAACATTAAGCCAGTTACGTGCCAGCTGACCCCAGGTAATTCTTCCGCTCGCCTTTGCCACGACAATCAGCACCGTTGAGGTGAAGAGGTCGGCGCCGCAAATAACGCAAAGAATCAGACCCAGTGAGAAACAAATGCCGCCAATCAGTTTGGCCATGCCGAAAGGCATTCCGGCAGTACCGGTAGTGGCGGTGATGTAGAAGACGAAAGCGATAGAGATGAACACACCAGCCGTGATCGCCAGATAGAACGTCTTCATCGGGTGTTTCGTTGCTTTATAGACACCTGCTTCTTCGGCAACTTTGGCCATCGCAGCAGGGAGTAAAAGATCAAAAGGGTTGTCAGCTTTCACACTAACTCTCTCTTTATTAAGTCGGCGACGAGATACTAACAAAGCATTATAGAAGAGAAATTGATATAGATCATATCTCGCCTGGCTTATAGGCCCGCAATGTGTATGGATTTACAGCAAATGCGGAGTAAGTATTTGATTATCCGTATAAAAATAAATTTTAAAAGTTATGAAAAGAGTTGAATTTTTTCGTTCGGCCACCTCTTTATCAGTTAATTAATATGGAGTATTAACCATAAAAAGTAACAGTAAAGCCCAGATCAATATTATTATATTTACCCGTGTTTAACTTTATTATTACAATCAACAATCATTGCCGAAGGAAATAAAAAAAGGGGCAATGAAATTGCCCCGTAATATAGCCCAGACGATTGAATACGCCTACTGCTGGTAATGTTATGTGCGCTTATTTTGACCAGTAAGCGGCTTTTGCTTTCTGCAGCTTTTCGTAGGCCTTCAGCAGCGACTGATGCGCCGGGAAGGCTTTCAGATCGCTATCAACAGCCTGCAGGCCATAGAACGGCGCTTCGCCGCTCAGGGCTGCGCTGGCTGCTTCAACGGCCTCAGCGCCGTACATACGCACGAAAGCATTCAGATATTGCAGCGGTTCGCGATCCTCTTCCTGTGCAAGCAGCAGCAGGGTTTGCAGGCAGCGGTAATAGTTGGTGCGCTCGGCAGAGAAGACCGACTGGTTGAACTCCATGGTCCACTCGGTCCAGGCCAGGGCCTGATCCAGATCGCCGCCCGCCAGGGCCAGCATCGCTTTCAACTCACCGATGCGCAGGGTGTACCAGCCGTTGTCTTTACCGGTCGCCAGGCCCAGGAGTTCGCGTACGCGGGTGAAATCATCATGGCCTTCTTCGTCCAGCTGGGCGATCAGGTTCAGATAATCCTCTTTCTCCCATTCGCTGCCCGGCAGAGCCAGCAGCGTTTCACGCAGATGCGCGCCCATGCTGTTGTTCGCCAGCCACAGATCTTCCGCCGGATAGATATCAGACATGCCAGGCACGATGATGCGGCACGCGTAAACGCCCAGGTGCTCGTAATCGGCAATGTACACTTCCTGGTCTTCCGCGTTGAAGATCGCCATCAGCGTCGCGAACTCTTCTTCCGTGGTACCGGCAAAGCTCCAGTCCACGAACGGATAGTCCGCGTCCTGCTTGAACATATCCCAGGAAATTAAGCCGCTGGAATCGATGAAGTGGGTTTCGAGGTTGGTATGCTCGGCCACTTCTTCATCGTCAAACGTTGGCGGCGTAAACACGTCGAGATCTTTCAGGCTACGGCCCTGAAGCAGCTCGGTAACGGTACGCTCCAGCGCCACGCCGAAGTCCGGGTGCGCGCCGAAGGAGGCGAAGCAGGTGCCGTTGGTCGGGTTAAACAGCACGACGCAGATCACTGGATACTTGCCGCCCAGCGAGCCGTCATACGCAAAGATTGGGAAACCTTCTGCTTCCAGCTTGGCGATGGATTCCACCACGCCCGGGTAGCGTGCCAGCACCTCTGCCGGAATTTCAGGCAGGCTGATGGATTCGGCAATAATGCGGTTTTTGATATGACGCTCGAAGACTTCAGACAGCCCCTGCACGCGCGCTTCATTGCGGGTGTTACCGGCGGACATGCCGTTAGACACATACAGGTTGCCGACGATGTTCATCGGAATATAGACGGTCTGCTCGTCAGACTGACGGGTAAACGGCAGGGCGCAAATACCGCGATCGTCGTTACCGGACTGCAGATCGATCAGCATGCTGGCGGTCAGTTCGTTTTCCGGATCGTAGAAGGCACGCAGGCGCGCGTCGAGAATTCCTTCTGGCAGTTCATCGTCTTCGGTCAGCGGGAACCATTTTTCGTTCGGATAGTGAACGAACGGGCCGTTGGCGATGGTTTCGCCCAGCCAGAAGTCAGCAAAGAAATAGTTGGTGGACAGACGCTCAAAATACTCACCCAGCGCGGAGGCCAGTGCCGCTTTTTTTGTCGCGCCTTTACCGTTGGTAAAGCACAGGGCACAGTCTTTATCGCGAATATGCACAGACCAGACATGAGGCACCGGATTGAGCCAGGAGGCTTCTTCGATGTTAAAACCCAGGTCGGTCAGTTTCTGCTGGAAGCGAGCGATGGAATCTTCCAGAGCGGCGTCTTTGCCGGGGATAAACGTTTGAGTCATGGCGTTCACTTTTATCGTACGTAAAGCGCGCAATGATACGGGTTTTGCGTGACGGGTGCTATCTCCGGCGAAAATAAAAGACTGGGCTATGCTTACTGTCAGTAACTCACTGTTAAGGCATAGAAAAATGAAAGCATTCGATCTCCAGCGGATGGCGTTTGATAAAGTCCCTCCTGAATTTTTAGGCGAAGTGGCGCTGCGTAGTCTGTATACCTTCGTTCTGGTCTTCCTGTTTCTTAAAATCACCGGTCGTCGCGGCGTGCGGCAGATGTCGCTTTTTGAAGTATTGATCATCCTGACGCTGGGTTCCGCGGCGGGGGATGTCGCCTTCTATGATGATGTGCCGATGGTGCCGGTATTTATCGTTTTTGTCACACTGGCGCTGCTTTACCGCCTTGTCATGTGGCTGATGTCGAAAAGTGAAAAGCTGGAAGACCTGCTTGAAGGGAAGCCGGTCGTTATCGTCGAGGACGGTCAGCTGGCCTGGGAAAATGTGCAAAGTGCCAATATGACCGAGTTTGAGTTTTTTATGGAGCTACGCCTCAACAGCGTGGAACAACTCGGGCAGGTGCGTCTGGCGATCATGGAGACCAACGGGCAGATCAGCGTCTATTACTATTCTGACGATGAGGTGAGGCCGGGACTGTGCATCCTGCCGGATATGCTGGTCGAGCGTTTCAGAACCGTACCGGAATCAGGCGAGTATGCCTGCGTGAGATGTAGCCATGTCGTCGCGATGCAGCCGGGGGATCGTCAATTATGCCCCCGCTGTGCAAATCCGGAATGGACGAAGGTTAGCCGGGCTAAACGCATCACCTGACAGCCATTTTGTCGGTTTTGTCCTGGCGAGGCGGCAGATTGTTTTGTGTGACGCGGGGCACATTTCACGGGTCATAAGTTTTAGACATTGCGGCGCGTGTCACTGAATGATAAAACCGATATCCACAGTTATAACTTATGGCTTTTAGCGTGGTGAGGGGAAATGGCTCAAGTCTTTAATTTCAGTTCAGGTCCGGCAATGTTACCGGCAGACGTGCTTAAACAGGCTCAACAGGAACTTTGTGACTGGAACGGTCTGGGAACGTCGGTGATGGAAATCAGCCACCGGGGTAAAGAGTTTATTCAGGTGGCGGAAGAGGCAGAAAAGGATTTTCGCGATCTGCTGAATATTCCCTCGAACTACAAAGTATTGTTCTGTCACGGCGGCGGGCGCGGCCAGTTTGCAGGCGTACCGCTAAACATCCTGGGCGATAAAACGACGGCAGACTACGTTGACGCAGGCTACTGGGCGGCCAGTGCGGTGAAAGAAGCGCACAAATACTGCACGCCGAATGTGATTGACGCCAAAGTGACCGTTGACGGCCTGCGCGCCGTGAAGCCAATGAGCGAATGGCAGCTTTCTGATAACGCAGCGTATCTGCACTATTGCCCGAACGAAACCATTGACGGGATTGCCATCGACGAGACGCCGAACTTCGGTAAAGACGTCGTGGTTGCCGCTGACTTCTCCTCCACCATTCTTTCTGCACCAATTGACGTCAGCCGTTATGGCGTGATCTACGCGGGCGCGCAGAAAAATATCGGCCCTGCAGGCCTGACGATTGTTATCGTGCGTGAAGACCTGCTGGGTAAAGCGCATACATCGTGCCCGTCCATTCTTGATTACACCGTGCTGAACGACAACGATTCAATGTTCAACACCCCACCGACGTTTGCCTGGTACCTCTCCGGCCTGGTCTTCAAATGGCTGAAGCAAAACGGCGGCGTGGCGCAGATGGACAAAGTGAATCAGCAGAAAGCCGAACTGCTGTATGGCGTGATCGACAAGAGCGATTTCTACCGCAACGACGTGGCGAAAGCTAACCGTTCCCGCATGAACGTGCCGTTCCAGCTGGCGGACAGCAACCTGGATAAAGTGTTCCTGGAAGAGTCCTTCGCGGCCGGCCTGCACGCGCTGAAAGGTCACCGTGTCGTGGGCGGCATGCGTGCCTCCATCTATAACGCGATGCCGCTGGAAGGCGTTAAAGCGCTGACCGATTTCATGATCGACTTCGAACGTCGCCACGGTTAATCGCGCTGTTTTCACCCCCGTAGCCCTGCTGCGGGGTTTTTATTATGTTGAGTTGAGAGTTAAGTTTTCATGGAATCCCTGACGTTACAACCTATCGCGCGGGTAGATGGCACCATTAATCTGCCTGGTTCAAAAAGTGTCTCGAACCGCGCTCTGCTGCTGGCAGCACTGGCAAACGGCACCACCGTCCTTACAAACCTGCTGGACAGCGATGACGTGCGCCATATGCTCAATGCGCTGAAAGCGTTGGGTGTTCATTACACTCTCTCCGACGATCGTACCCGCTGCGAAGTGACCGGCAACGGCGGCGCGCTGCAGACGGGTGAAGAGCTTGAGCTGTTTCTGGGCAACGCGGGTACCGCGATGCGTCCGCTGGCGGCGGCCCTGTGTCTTGGGCGCAACAACATTGTGCTGACCGGCGAGCCGCGCATGAAAGAGCGTCCGATTGGCCATCTGGTGGATGCTCTGCGTCAGGGCGGCGCGCAGATCGAGTATCTGGAGCAGGAAAATTATCCGCCACTGCGTCTGCGCGGGGGCTTTACCGGCGGTCACGTCGAGGTGGACGGCAGCGTCTCCAGCCAGTTCCTGACCGCGCTGCTGATGACCGCACCGCTGGCGCCGCAGGATACGGTTATCACGATTAAAGGCGAGCTGGTCTCCAAACCGTATATCGATATCACGCTGCACCTGATGAAAACCTTCGGCGTTGAGGTGGAAAACCAGTCTTATCAGCGTTTTGTCGTGCGTGGGGCGCAGCAGTACCAGTCTCCGGGCAGCTATCTTGTTGAAGGCGACGCCTCGTCGGCATCTTACTTCCTGGCGGCAGGCGCGATCAAAGGCGGTACCGTGAAGGTGACCGGTATTGGCCGCAACAGCGTGCAGGGTGACATTCGTTTTGCGGACGTGCTGGAAAAAATGGGCGCGGTTGTGACCTGGGGTGATGACTTCATTTCCTGTACCCACGGCGAGCTGAAGGCCATCGACATGGACATGAACCATATTCCGGACGCGGCGATGACCATTGCCACGGCGGCGCTGTTTGCAAAAGGCACCACCACGCTGCGTAACATCTACAACTGGCGCGTAAAAGAGACTGACCGTCTGTTTGCGATGGCGACTGAGCTGCGTAAGGTCGGAGCAGAGGTGGAAGAGGGCGAAGACTACATTCGCGTCACGCCTCCTGCAAAACTGCAGGTTGCCGAGATCGGCACCTACAACGATCACCGTATGGCGATGTGCTTCTCGCTGGTGGCACTGTCCGACACGCCTGTGACCATTCTCGATCCGAAATGTACGGCGAAAACGTTCCCGGACTACTTTGAACAGCTGGCACGCATTAGCACGCTGGCCTGATGACGCTTGCCGCATCACCTGATGCGGCATTTCCTTACGCTTCCTGACGAACACTTCCGTTCATTTCTTCTACACTCTGCTTCAATCAATCCGTAATTTGCACGCAAAGGTAACAGTTGCGCACGTTGACGCGTATAATGCGCGGCGTTCATGTAAACGGTATGCCTTATTTAAGGAGAAAAAGATGACGGCAATTGCCCCGGTAATCACCATTGACGGGCCGAGTGGCGCAGGGAAAGGGACTCTGTGCAAAGCGATGGCGGAAGCATTGCAATGGCATCTTTTAGATTCGGGAGCAATCTATCGCGTGCTGGCCCTGGCTGCGCTGCATCATCATGTGGACGTGGCGTCAGAAGAAGCGCTGGTTCCGCTGGCTGCGCATCTTGATGTGCGTTTCGTATCGACCAATGGCAACCTGGAAGTCATCCTTGAAGGGGAAGACGTGAGCGGGGAAATCCGTACTCAGGAAGTGGCGAATGCGGCCTCTCAGGTAGCGGCCTTCCCGCGCGTTCGTGAGGCGCTGTTACGCCGTCAGCGCGCGTTCCGTGAGGCCCCGGGTTTGATCGCGGACGGACGCGATATGGGAACCGTGGTATTCCCTGATGCACCTGTGAAAATTTTCCTTGACGCCTCTTCGGAAGAACGCGCTCAACGCCGCATGCTTCAGTTGCAGGAAAAGGGGTTTAGTGTTAACTTTGATCGCCTTTTATCCGAGATAAAAGAGCGCGATGACCGCGATCGTAACCGCGCCGTCGCCCCACTTGTTCCAGCAGAAGATGCATTAGTTCTGGATTCAACCAGTTTAACTATTGAGCAAGTGATTGAAAAAGCGCTACAATATGCGCGCCAAAAACTGGCACTCGCGTAATCGCGACCGATTTAGCAGTACCCCCGCTGCAATGGATTGACGGCGGGTATGTGAAACAACCCCATCCGGCACGGAGCCAGGTGGACGTTAATATTAACCTGAAGATTAAACATGACTGAATCTTTTGCTCAACTGTTTGAAGAATCCTTAAAAGAAATCGAAACCCGCCCGGGTTCCATCGTTCGCGGTGTTGTTGTTGCTATCGACAAAGACGTAGTACTGGTTGACGCCGGTCTGAAATCTGAGTCCGCCATTCCGGCAGAGCAGTTCAAAAACGCCCAGGGCGAGCTGGAAATCCAGGTTGGCGACGAAGTTGACGTTGCTCTGGACGCAGTAGAAGACGGCTTCGGTGAAACCCTGCTTTCTCGTGAGAAAGCGAAACGTCACGAAGCATGGATCACGCTGGAAAAAGCTTACGAAGAAGCTGAAACTGTGGTCGGTGTTATCAACGGCAAAGTTAAAGGTGGCTTCACTGTTGAGCTGAATGGTATTCGTGCGTTCCTGCCAGGTTCTCTGGTAGACGTTCGTCCAGTTCGTGACACCCTGCACCTGGAAGGCAAAGAGCTTGAGTTCAAAGTAATCAAGCTGGACCAGAAGCGTAACAACGTTGTTGTTTCCCGTCGTGCCGTTATCGAATCCGAAAACAGCGCAGAACGCGATCAGCTGCTGGAAAACCTGCAGGAAGGCATGGAAGTCAAAGGTATCGTTAAGAACCTCACTGACTACGGCGCATTCGTTGACCTGGGCGGCGTTGATGGCCTGCTGCACATCACCGACATGGCGTGGAAACGCGTTAAGCACCCAAGCGAAATCGTGAACGTGGGCGACGAAATCACTGTTAAAGTGCTGAAGTTCGACCGCGAGCGTACTCGTGTATCCCTCGGCCTGAAACAGCTGGGCGAAGATCCATGGGTAGCTATCGCTAAGCGTTACCCAGAAGGGACTAAACTGACTGGTCGCGTAACCAACCTGACTGACTACGGCTGCTTCGTTGAAATCGAAGAAGGCGTTGAAGGTCTGGTGCACGTTTCCGAAATGGACTGGACCAACAAAAACATCCACCCATCCAAAGTTGTTAACGTTGGTGATGTAGTGGAAGTGATGGTTCTGGATATCGACGAAGAACGTCGTCGTATCTCCCTGGGCCTGAAGCAGTGCAAAAACAACCCATGGCAGCAGTTCGCGGAAACCCACAACAAGGGCGACCGTGTTGAAGGTAAAATCAAGTCTATCACTGACTTCGGTATCTTCATTGGCCTGGACGGCGGCATCGATGGCCTGGTTCACCTGTCTGACATCTCCTGGAACGTTGCAGGCGAAGAAGCAGTTCGTGAATACAAAAAAGGCGACGAAATCGCTGCAGTTGTTCTGCAGGTTGACGCAGAGCGTGAGCGTATCTCCCTGGGCGTTAAACAGCTCGCAGAAGATCCGTTCAACAACTGGGTTGCACTGAACAAGAAAGGCGCAATCGTAAACGGTAAAGTCACTGCAGTTGACGCGAAAGGCGCAACCGTAGAACTGGCTGACGGCGTTGAAGGTTACCTGCGCGCTTCTGAAGCTTCCCGTGACCGTGTTGAAGATGCCACTCTGGTTCTGAACGTAGGCGACGACGTTGAAGCTAAGTTCACCGGTGTTGACCGTAAGAACCGTGCAATCAGCCTGTCTGTTCGTGCTAAAGACGAAGCTGATGAGAAAGATGCAATCGCAACTGTTAACAAACAGGAAGATGCAAACTTCTCTAACAACGCAATGGCTGAAGCTTTCAAAGCAGCTAAAGGCGAGTAATATCAGGTTCTCAGCATCATTTGCGCTGTAACGCATTTACAGCGCGAAGGATGAGGAGCAAACTTGACAGATTACAGGATTCGTCCTGTAATCAATAACAAAGGGCGGCTACGGCCGCCCTTGTTTAATGAGCTGTTCAGCTAATTGGTTTGAAAGGAACCGGAGGAATCATGACCAAGTCAGAATTGATTGAAAGACTTGCCAGTCAGCAACCGCATATCCCTGCCAAGGCAGTGGAAGATGCCGTAAAAGAGATGCTGGAGCATATGGCCTCCACTCTTGCCCAGGGCGAGCGCATTGAAATCCGCGGTTTCGGTAGTTTTTCTCTGCACTATCGTGCTCCACGTACCGGGCGTAACCCGAAAACTGGCGATAAAGTCGAACTGGAAGGTAAGTACGTTCCACACTTTAAGCCGGGTAAAGAACTGCGCGATCGCGCCAATATTTACGGCAACTGAGTTTAGCCAGCCGGTTAAACTGGGTTCGAAAGAAAGCACCTGCGGGTGCTTTTTTTGTCGCTGTCGCTTTCTTTCTCAAGGTGCCCCGCATTTTCCGTTTCGTTTTCTGCAACCCGTTAAATACCTTGCTGCGCTTGCCGTAAATCGTATTCTTCACACCTGACGACCGCTCAGCCTGCTTGCATACTGCCACCCTGAAACAGGGAGGTAGCAATGGGAATTCCCGCGCTTAGCATCTGCGCCATTCTGGCGATAGTTCCGTTACTCTGGTTACCTGAACTGCCTTCCCCCAACACCGTTTGGGTAATGATGGCTGGCGGGCTAGCGCTTGCTGCATGGCAAAACAGTCGACTGAAGTATGCGGGTATGACGCTGTTATTTTGTGCCTGGGGCATTTTTGCCGCGCAGGAGAGCATCTGGCCGATGCAGCATTTAACAACGGGGGCCGTGCAGGCTGAGATAGAGCTCACCGCGACCGACGGCGCCACTCAACATCAGGGAAGCATTCTAAGCGTCAATGGCAAGCGCTGGTGGGCCTCTACCGGCGTAACGCTGTATGGCAATTATCTGCCGCAAAAGGCGTGTGCAGGGCAGCGCTGGAGCGTGACGCTCAGGCTCAGGCCTGCACACGGCGAACTCAACGACGGCGGTTATGATTCTCAGCGCAGCGCTTTTGCCCGACATCAAACGCTGAGCGGGCGCTTCACCCGTGCGGAGATCGTCGACGGGCGCTGCAGCCTGCGAGCGCAATATCTGATGTCGCTGCAAAACCGACTTTCAGCTTACCGATGGGGAGCGGTTATCCTGGGGCTTGGGATGGGAGAACGCCTGGAAGTATCCCATGAAATAAAAGACCTGATGCGGGAAACCGGCACGCTGCATCTGATGGCGATTTCGGGTCTGCATATCGCGCTGGCAGCCTCTCTCGTCTGGTTACTTGCTCGTGGACTCCAGTTTTTATTACCCAGCCACCGCGTCCACTGGCAAATGCCTCTCCTTGCCGGGTTGTTCTTTGCTGCTTTCTACGCCTGGCTTACCGGTCTGCAACCGCCTGCGCTGAGGACGATCATCGCCCTTGCGGTGCTTGCTCTGTTGCGGATTACTGGCCGTCAATGGTCTCCCTGGCAGGTTTGGAGCTGCTGCATCGCGGCGATACTGATTAACGATCCCCTGGCCGTACTTTCGCAGAGTCTGGTTCTGTCAGCCTTTGCCGTCGCCGCGCTGATTTTCTGGTTTCAGTGGCTGCCTCTTCCCGACTGGAATTGGACACGACGGATGCGGCCGCTACTGAACCTGATTTATCTGCAGATCGGGATGTTGCTGCTGCTCATGCCGTTACAGGTTCTGATTTTCCATGGCTTCAGCTTCTCCTCCCTTGTCGCGAATCTCTTTGCCGTTCCCCTGGTAACCTTTGTCTCCGTCCCGCTGATCCTGCTCGGTATGCTGCTCCATTTGCTACCGCTGGCTGCGGTAGAAAGTGCCATCTGGTTTGCCGCCGATAAGTCGCTTGCGGGACTCTTCTGGCTACTGATGCGCCTGCCAGATGGCTGGCAGAATGTTGATCAACGCTGGCAAATCATGGCATTACTGCCGTGGTTGAGTATTATTGCCTGGCGTTTTCGTGCCTGGAAAACCGTTCCTGCCGTTTGTCTTGCAGGCAGTGTCCTGCTGACATTTCCCCTCTGGCGAGCGGCAAAAAGCGAGAGCTGGACGCTGCATATGCTGGACGTGGGGCAGGGGCTGGCCATGGTCATTGAAAGGCAGGGAAAAGCCATTCTTTATGATACCGGGCTCGCCTGGCCGGACGGAGACAGCGCGCAGCGGTTAATTATTCCCTGGCTTCGCTGGCATCACCTGCGGCCAGACGGGGTGATTCTCAGTCATGAACACCTCGACCATGCAGGAGGCCTCGCGTCGTTGCAAAAAGCATGGCCGGATATATGGGTAAGAAGCCCGTTACGCAGGACGGGACACCGCCCTTGTTTTCGTGGGCAGAAATGGGAATGGCAGGGATTAACCTTCACCGTCCACTGGCCTCCTGAAAATTACCCGGCCCAGGGGAATAACCATTCCTGTGTGGTAAAGGTGGACGACGGGGAGCAAAGCGTTCTGCTAACAGGGGACATTGAAGTGCAGGCGGAACAGGCTATGCTTAGCCATTACTGGCGTCATCTGAGGGCCACGCTCATACAGGTCCCCCATCATGGCAGCAATACCTCGTCTTCATTGCCGCTGGTACAGCGGGTGGAAGGACAGATCGCCCTGGATTCTGCGGCCCGTTATAACGCATGGCACTTCCCGTCGGCAAAAGTCGTTCGACGTTATCGAAAAGAGGGATATATCTGGCACGATACCCCTCATTCAGGACAAATATCGGTGACATTCTCGCAACATCACTGGCAAATCCGGCGCTTGCGAGAGCAAATTTTACCACGTTGGTATCATCAGTGGTTTGGCGCGCCCGTCGATAACGGGTAGAATATGCGGCTATTTCAACAATGCTGGTTTTTTGAATGCATAACGACAAAGATCTCTCCACGTGGCAAACGTTCCGCCGACTCTGGCCGATGATTGCCCCCTTTAAAGCAGGCTTGATCGTGGCGGGTGTAGCGTTAATCCTCAACGCAGCCAGCGATACCTTTATGCTATCGCTTCTCAAACCGTTACTGGACGACGGTTTTGGTAAAACGGATCGCTCAGTGCTGCTATGGATGCCTCTGGTGGTTATCGGACTGATGATCTTACGCGGTATCACCAGCTATATCTCCAGCTACTGCATTTCCTGGGTATCCGGGAAAGTGGTGATGACCATGCGCCGTCGGCTGTTCAGTCACATGATGGGCATGCCGGTTGCGTTCTTTGACAAGCAGTCAACCGGGACGCTGCTGTCGCGGATCACCTACGACTCCGAGCAGGTTGCCTCTTCCTCTTCCAGCGCGCTGATTACGGTTGTGCGCGAGGGCGCGTCGATTATCGGCCTGTTCGTGATGATGTTCTACTACAGCTGGCAGCTGTCGCTCATCCTTATCGTTCTGGCACCGGTGGTTTCTATTGCTATCCGCGTCGTGTCAAAACGCTTCCGTAATATCAGCAAGAATATGCAGAATACGATGGGGCAGGTGACTACCAGCGCAGAGCAGATGCTGAAAGGGCATAAAGAAGTGCTGATTTTTGGTGGTCAGGACGTTGAAACCAAACGCTTTGATAAAGTGAGCAACAAAATGCGTCTGCAGGGGATGAAAATGGTCTCGGCCTCTTCTATCTCCGACCCGATTATTCAGCTGATTGCCTCACTGGCGCTGGCGTTCGTTCTGTATGCGGCAAGCTTCCCGAGCGTCATGGAGACGCTGACGGCGGGTACCATCACCGTGGTCTTCTCCTCAATGATCGCCCTGATGCGTCCGCTGAAATCACTGACAAACGTCAACGCCCAGTTCCAGCGTGGGATGGCGGCCTGTCAGACCCTGTTCAGCATTCTGGATTCCGAGCAGGAAAAAGATGAAGGCAAACGCGTCATTGAGCGCGCGAACGGTGACGTTGAGTTCCGCAATGTGACCTTTACCTATCCTGGTCGTGAAACACCGGCTCTGCGCAATATCAACCTGACCATTCCGGCGGGGAAAACCGTTGCGCTGGTAGGCCGTTCCGGCTCGGGTAAATCGACCATTGCCAGCCTGATCACCCGTTTCTACGACATTGACGAAGGTGAAATTCTGTTAGACGGTCACGATCTGCGGGAGTATACCCTGCAGTCGCTCCGTAACCAGGTGGCGCTGGTCTCCCAGAACGTGCACCTGTTCAACGATACCGTGGCAAACAATATTGCTTATGCACGCACTGAAGAGTACAGCCGCGAGCAGATTGAGAACGCCGCACGTATGGCCTACGCGATGGACTTTATCAACAAGATGGATAACGGTCTGGATACCATCATCGGCGAGAACGGTGTACTGCTCTCCGGTGGGCAGCGTCAGCGTATCGCCATTGCCCGAGCGCTGCTGCGCGACAGCCCGATACTGATCCTGGACGAAGCGACCTCTGCGCTGGATACGGAATCTGAACGCGCGATTCAGTCGGCGCTGGATGAGCTGCAAAAGAACCGCACCTCGCTGGTGATTGCGCACCGTCTGTCGACTATCGAGCAGGCTGATGAAATCGTCGTGGTTGAGGATGGGGTCATTGTTGAACGCGGAAGCCATGCTGATCTGCTGGAACACCGCGGCGTTTACGCTCAGCTTCATAAGATGCAGTTCGGCGAATGATTGCACGCATCTGGTCCGGTGAATCCCCGCTGTGGCTGCTGCTTTTGCCGCTCTCCTGGCTCTACGGCCTGGTGAGCGGCATTATCCGTCTGCTTTATCGTCTTGGGGTGAAGCGGGCCTGGCGCGCGCCGGTGCCCGTTGTGGTCGTCGGTAATCTTACGGCGGGCGGCAACGGCAAAACGCCGGTGGTGATCTGGCTGGTCGAGCAGTTGCAAAAGCGCGGTATACGCCCGGGCGTGGTATCGCGGGGATATGGTGGTAAAGCGGCGCATTACCCGCTGTTGCTGACAGCGGAAACCACGACGGCTGAAGCGGGTGATGAACCGGTATTGATTTTCCAGCGTACTGGCGCCCCTGTTGCGGTCTCCCCGGTGCGCAGCGATGCCGTCCGGGCCCTGCTTGCCGAACATGCGGTACAGATCATTATCACTGACGATGGTCTGCAGCATTATGCCCTGGCGCGAGATAAAGAGATTGTGGTCATCGACGGGGTTCGCCGTTTTGGGAACGGCTGGTGGTTACCTGCCGGACCCATGCGCGAACGCGCTTCGCGTCTGACGTCCGTGGATGCGGTGATCGTGAACGGTGGTGAGGCGAAAACGGGTGAAATCCCGATGCGCCTGCAGCCGGGTCTGGCAATCAACCTGGTGACGGGTGAACGCCGGTCGGTTTCAGAGCTGCCTTCACTGGTAGCGATGGCGGGCATTGGTCATCCGCCGCGCTTCTTCGCGACGCTGGAACAGTGTGGTGCCCGGCTGGAAAAACGCGTTCCGCTGGCCGACCATCAGGCGCTGGTGGAAGGGCAGGTAGACGCCCTGACCACATCCGGGCAGTCGCTGATCATGACCGAAAAAGATGCGGTGAAATGCCGTGCCTTTGCGAAAGATAACTGGTGGTATCTGCCGGTTGACGCCGAACTCAGCGGTGAGCAGCCGGAACATTTGCTCAAGGAACTGATTGCGTTGGTGCACTAAAGGCTTACGCGGTTCTGGTGGCGCTTTGACTGACAGGAAAACGCATGTCTTTACCGCAACTCTCGCTCTCAGCCGCACGTAATCTCCACCTTGCCGCGCAGGGGCTGCTCAAAAAGCCCCGCCGCCGCGCGCAGCCTGCCGATATTCTCTCTACCGTACAGCGCATGTCGCTACTCCAGATCGACACCATTAATATTGTGGCACGTAGCCCTTACCTGGTGCTGTTCAGCCGCCTGGGGAGCTATCCTTCTCAGTGGCTGGATGAGGCGCTCAGCAAGGGGGAGTTGATGGAGTACTGGGCGCACGAAGCCTGCTTCCTGCCCCGCAGCGATTTTGCCCTTGTGCGTCACCGTATGCTTGCGCCGGAAAAGATGGGCTGGAAATACCGGCAGGCGTGGATGCAGGAACATGCGGCTGAAATAGAGCAGCTCATCGCGCATATTCAGGAAAACGGTCCTGTACGCTCCGCCGATTTTGAACACCCGCGCAAAGGTACAAGCGGCTGGTGGGAGTGGAAGCCGCACAAGCGTCATCTCGAAGGCCTGTTTACCTCAGGCAAAGTCATGGTGATTGAGCGGCGTAATTTTCAGCGTGTCTACGACCTCACGCATCGCGTGATGCCCCACTGGGACGACGAGCGCGACCTGCTTACCCAGGAGGCGGCCGAGGCCATTATGTTAGAAAACAGCGCCCGTAGTCTGGGGATTTTTCGCACGCAATGGCTGGCAGATTATTATCGCCTGCGCCAGCCCGCGCTGAAACCGCTGCTGGACATGTGGCAACGCGAACAGCGCGTCATTCCCGTTACCGTGGAAACGCTGGGCGAAATGTGGCTACATGCGGATCTCCTCCCGCTATTGCCTCAGGCCCTGGAGGGGAAACTGCAGGCGACCCACAGCGCGGTATTGTCGCCTTTCGACCCGGTCGTCTGGGACAGAAAACGCGCCGAGCAACTCTTTGATTTCAGCTACCGGCTGGAATGTTATACCCCGGCCCCAAAGCGCCAGTATGGTTACTTTGTTTTACCGCTGCTGCATAAGGGACAGCTGGTCGGGCGCATGGATGCCAAAATGCACCGCAAGACCGGCACGCTTGAAATCATTGCGCTTTATTTGCAAGAGGGCGTCAGGGTGACGGCGAGCCTGGAAAAAGGGTTAACGTCCGCCATTAGCGAATTCGCGCGCTGGCAGGGGGCCGACGACGTGACGCTGGGCCGGGTACCTGACGGATTGTTTACATCCTGTCGAAGTGGCTGGGAAACAGGCACGCCCTGAAAAAGGAATGTGTTAAGCTTTAGTGATTACCCATACGGAGGAACTATGGATCACCGTTTACTTGAAATTATTGCCTGCCCGGTATGCAACGGCAAACTCTACTACAGCCAGGACAAACAAGAGCTCATTTGCAAGCTGGACAGCCTGGCTTTCCCGCTGCGCGACGGTATTCCTGTATTGCTGGAAAACGAAGCCCGTTCCCTGGTGGCAGAAGAGAGCAAACCATGAGTTTTGTTGTCATTATTCCTGCGCGTTACGCTTCAACCCGTCTGCCGGGTAAGCCGCTGGTGGATATCAATGGCAAGCCGATGATTGTGCATGTCCTTGAGCGTGCGCGTGAATCCGGTGCTTACCGCGTGATTGTTGCCACCGATCATCCGGATGTCGCTCGTGCGGTTGAGGCGGCAGGCGGTGAGGTATGCATGACCCGCGCAGATCACCAGTCCGGCACCGAGCGTCTGGCGGAAGTGGTTGAGAAATGCGGTTTCAGTGATGATACGGTTATCGTAAACGTGCAGGGTGACGAGCCGATGATCCCCGCGGTGATTATCCGTCAGGTGGCCGAAAACCTGGCGCAGCGTCAGGTCGGAATGGCCACGCTGGCGGTACCCATTCATCATGCAGAAGAAGCTTTCAACCCGAATGCGGTGAAGGTCGTCATGGATGCGGAAGGCTATGCGCTCTATTTCTCCCGTGCCACGATCCCGTGGGATCGCGATCGCTTTGCGCTTTCTAAAGAGACCATCGGTGATACCTTCCTGCGTCATATTGGGATCTACGGCTATCGCGCCGGCTTTATTCGCCGCTATGTGGCCTGGGCGCCGAGCCCGCTGGAGCATATCGAAATGCTGGAGCAGCTCCGCGTGCTCTGGTACGGCGAGAAAATTCACGTTGCCGTTGCTGAGGAAGTTCCCGGCACGGGCGTAGACACCCCTGAAGATCTTGAGCGCGTCCGCGCCGAATTGCGTTAATCTTACCGGCATCTCTCCGCAGGGAGAGATGCACTCTCCGGTTTATTTTTCACTTTCTTTTTCCTGATTGATCTCTTCCGGGTGACATCTTCATTAAGGACGCTCATTATAAAAGCAGTAGTCTTAATGGGGGTAATCTCATATGGAACAGCTGCGTGCCGAACTTAGCCATCTGCTGGGTGAAAAGTTAAGCCGGGTCGAATGCGTGAGTGAAAAAGCCGATACCGCGCTCTGGTCGTTGTACGACAGTGAGGGTAACCCAATGCCGCTGATGGCACGGAGTTTCACGTCACCCGGCGTTGCCAGGCAGCTTGCATGGAAAATGTCGATGCTGGCGCGGGAGGGAACCGTGCGTATGCCGACGGTGTACGGCGTGATGACCCATGAGGAACACCCCGGCCCGGACGTACTGCTGATTGAACGTTTACGTGGTGTACCCGTTGAAGCGCCCGCGCGAACGCCGGAACGCTGGGAACAGCTAAAAGACCAGATTGTCGAGGCGCTGCTGGCGTGGCACCGTCAGGATAGCCGCGGACTTGTTGGGCCGGTCGACAGCACTCAGGAAAATCTCTGGCCGCTGTGGTATCGCCAGCGGGTTGAAGTGCTGTGGGGAACGCTTAACCAGTTCAACAATACCGGTTTAACCATGCAGGACAAACGTATTCTCTTTCGCACCCGGGAGTGTTTACCGGCGCTGTTCGAAGGTTTTAACGATAACTGTGTGTTGATCCACGGTAACTTCACCCTGCGGAGTATGCTAAAAGACCCCCGCAGCGATCAGCTTCTGGCGATGGTAGGGCCGGGGATCATGCTCTGGGCTCCGCGCGAATATGAGCTGTTCAGGCTCAGCGACAGCGGGGCGGCGGAAGGTTTACTGTGGCATTACCTTCAACGCGCCCCCGTTGCGGAAGCGTTTCTCTGGCGGCGCTGGCTCTACCTGCTCTGGGACGAAGTTGCGCAGCTGGTTAATACCGGACGCTTTAATCGCGCAAACTTCGATCTGGCGACCAAATCACTCTTGCCCTGGCTCGCCTGAGGAACCTTTCAGCCACTGCCAGAGGCGTCCGAGCATCTCATAACCAACGCGATCGCTATGCATCAGCCACATCGGGGAGGGGATTACCCGCTCCCACGGATTAAGCGGCGCGTCGATGGCCATCTGGTTCGCCGGTGCGGGAAGCGGGTGCAGGCCCTGTTTTTCAAAGAAAATCATCGCGCGTGGCAGGTGCGAGGCGGAGGTCACCAGTAAGAACGGGGCATCGCCAATCGCCTGCTTCACTGCGGCAGCTTCTTCTTCAGTATCTTTCGGGCTGTCCAGCGTGATGATTGAGGAGCGCGGTACGCCGAGTGATTCCGCGACCCGGGCGCCCGCTTCCGCCGTACTCACCGGGTTCGTTTTGGCCGCCGCGCCGGTGAAGATCATTTTTGATCCCGGATTCGCCAGCCAGAGGCGAATGCCTTCGTTTAGCCGCGGCAGGCTGTTGTTGATCAGGTTTGAGCTGGGGGCCCAGTCAGGATCCCAGGTATATCCGCCGCCCAGCACCACGATGTACGCCGCTTTCTGATTTCCCTGCCATGTCGGGTACCTGTTTTCGATGGGGCGTAACAGACCATCAGCCACCGGCTGCAGGCTCAGCAGCAGCAGGACCAACCAGCCGAACGTGATCAGCGTTTTGCCACTCTTCTGAAAGCGACTGAACCACACCAGCGCCAGCCCCAGCGCGATGATGATGAGCAGCAGCGGAAGGGGAAGCATCATCCCTCCAATGTATTTCTTAAGGGTAAAAAGCATCCTTTTTGGTTCCTTTTTTGACCATATAGCAGGTGATTGACGGTGATATTACACCAGAGAGGTTCATTCTCCGCGCGGGTGTGACAAAATAGCGGTTTTGCAGTTAGCGAGTGGAACTCTCCCAATGCGGGATCGCAATTTTGATGACATCGCGGAAAAGTTTTCGCGCAACATTTATGGCACCACGAAAGGGCAGCTCCGTCAGACGATCCTCTGGCAGGATCTGGACACCATTCTGGCTACCTTTGGTGGTCAAACGTTGCGCGTGCTGGATGCCGGAGGCGGTGAAGGGCAGACGGCCATAAAAATGGCGGAACGCGGTCATCACGTCACGCTTTGCGATCTTTCTGCTGAAATGGTCGCCCGCGCGACGCGTGCGGCAGAAGAGAAAGGTGTGAGCGACAACATGCATTTTATACAATGCGCCGCTCAGGACATCGCACAGCATTTGGAAACCCAGGTTGATCTGATATTGTTTCATGCGGTGCTGGAGTGGGTTGCCGATCCGCTAAGCGTGTTACAAACCCTGTGGTCGATGTTGCGCCCGGGCGGCACGCTGTCGTTGATGTTCTACAATGCTAACGGCTTCCTGATGCACAACATGGTTGCGGGAAACTTCGACTATGTTCAGGTCGGGATGCCCAAAAAGAAAAAACGCACGCTTTCCCCGGACTATCCGCGCGATCCACAGCAGGTCTATGGCTGGCTGGAAGCGATTGGCTGGCAGATTGTCGGGAAGACGGGCGTCAGGGTGTTTCATGATTATCTGCGTGAAAAACACAAACAGCGTGACTGTTTTGACACCTTAACAGAATTGGAAACGCGGTATTGCCGCCAGGAGCCTTTTGTCAGCCTTGGCCGCTATATTCACGTCACCGCGCACAAGCCGCAGATGCAAGGATAACCTATGAGTGAATTTTCCCAGACAGTCCCCGAACTGGTTGCCTGGGCCAGGAAAAACGATTTCTCCATCTCGCTGCCGGTAGACAGACTCTCTTTCCTGCTGGCGGTCGCCACGCTGAACGGCGAGCGGCTGGATGGGGAAATGAGCGAGGGTGAACTGGTGGACGCGTTCCGCCATGTCAGTGATGCGTTTGAGCAAACCAGCGAAACCATTAGCGTGCGTGCCAACAACGCAATCAACGATATGGTGCGTCAACGTCTGCTGAACCGCTTTACCAGCGAGCAGGCGGAAGGAAACGCCATCTATCGCCTGACGCCACTGGGCATCGGCATCACCGATTACTACATTCGCCAGCGCGAATTTTCCACGCTGCGTCTGTCCATGCAGCTGTCGATCGTGGCCGGTGAGCTTAAGCGCGCCGCCGATGCGGCAGATGAAGACGGTGACGAATTCCACTGGCACCGAAACGTCTATGCACCGCTGAAATACTCGGTGGCGGAAATCTTCGACAGTATCGATCTGACCCAGCGCCTGATGGACGAACAGCAGCAGCAGGTCAAAGACGATATCGCACAGCTGCTGAATAAAGACTGGCGTGCAGCCATCTCCAGCTGTGAACTTCTGCTGTCAGAAACCTCCGGTACGCTGCGTGAGCTGCAGGATACGCTGGAAGCCGCAGGGGATAAGCTGCAGGCGAACCTGCTGCGCATCCAGGACGCGACGCTGGCACACGACGATCTGCACTTTATCGATCGTTTAGTGTTCGACCTGCAGAGCAAACTGGACCGCATCATCAGCTGGGGCCAGCAGTCGATCGACCTGTGGATTGGCTACGACCGACACGTGCATAAATTTATTCGTACCGCGATCGATATGGATAAAAACCGCGTCTTTGCCCAGCGTCTGCGCCAGTCGGTGCAGACCTATTTCGATGCGCCATGGGCGCTGACCTACGCCAATGCCGATCGTCTGCTGGATATGCGCGACGAAGAGATGGCATTGCGTGATGAAGAGGTAACCGGTGAGCTGCCGCCGGATCTGGAATACGAAGAATTTAACGAAATTCGCGAGCAGCTTGCGGCGATGATCGAAGAACAGCTCGCGGTCTACAAAACCAGACAAGCTCCGCTGGATCTGGGGCTCGTGGTGCGCGACTATCTGGCGCAATATCCTCGCGCGCGCCACTTCGACGTTGCCCGCATTGTGGTAGACCAGGCTGTTCGCCTGGGTATCGCGCAAGCCGATTTCACCGGACTGCCGCCGAAGTGGCAGCCAATTAACGATTACGGAGCCAAGGTACAGGCGCATGTCATTGACAAATATTGAACAAGTGATGCCGGTTAAGCTGGCACAGGCGCTGGCGAATCCGTTATTTCCGGCGCTGGACAGCCAGCTGCGTGCCGGTCGTCACATTGGCTTAGACGAGCTGGATAATCACGCCTTTTTGATGGACTTCCAGGAGTACCTGGAAGAGTTTTACGCCCGCTACAACGTGGAGCTTATCCGCGCGCCGGAAGGGTTTTTCTACCTGCGCCCGCGCTCCACGACGCTGATTCCGCGTTCCGTGCTCTCCGAGCTGGATATGATGGTCGGCAAAATTCTCTGCTACCTCTACCTCAGCCCGGAACGTCTGGCGAATGAAGGGATCTTCACCCAGCAGGAACTTTACGACGAGCTGTTGACGCTGGCAGATGAGAGCAAGCTGCTCAAGCTGGTGAACAACCGCTCCACGGGGTCGGATCTCGACCGTCAGAAACTACAGGAAAAAGTCCGCTCTTCCCTGAACCGTCTGCGTCGTCTGGGGATGGTCTGGTTTATGGGTCACGACAGCAGCAAATTCCGCATTACGGAATCTGTCTTCCGCTTCGGCGCCGACGTGCGTGCGGGCGATGACGCGCGTGAAGCGCAGCTTCGCATGATCCGCGACGGTGAAGCGATGCCGGTGGAAAACCATTTGCAGCTCAATGATGAGCATGAAGAGAATCTGCCGGATAGCGGGGAGGAAGAGTAATGATTGAACGCGGTAAATTTCGCTCACTGACGCTGATTAACTGGAACGGCTTCTTTGCCCGAACGTTCGATCTGGATGAGCTGGTCACGACGCTCTCCGGCGGTAACGGGGCGGGTAAATCCACCACCATGGCGGCCTTTGTCACGGCGCTGATCCCTGACCTGACGCTGCTTCACTTCCGTAACACCACCGAAGCGGGGGCCACAAGCGGTTCCCGTGATAAAGGTCTGCACGGGAAGCTGAAGGCCGGCGTCTGTTATTCGGTTCTGGACGTCATTAACTCCCGCCATCAGCGCGTGGTGGTGGGCGTGCGCCTGCAGCAGGTTGCCGGTCGCGACCGTAAAGTCGACATTAAACCGTTCGCCATCCAGGGGCTGCCAACGTCTGTACAGCCGACGGCGCTGCTGACGGAAACCCTGAACGAGCGCCAGGCGCGCGTGCTGACGCTGCAGGAGCTGAAAGATAAGCTCGAAGCGATCGAAGGCGTGCAGTTCAAACAGTTCAACTCGATTACAGACTACCACTCGCTGATGTTCGATCTCGGCGTGGTGGCGCGTCGTCTGCGTACCGCATCAGACCGTAGCAAATACTACCGCCTGATCGAAGCGTCCCTGTACGGCGGTATCTCCAGCGCCATTACCCGCTCCCTGCGCGACTACCTCCTGCCGGAAAACAGCGGGGTGCGTAAGGCCTTCCAGGACATGGAGGCGGCGCTGCGTGAAAACCGCATGACGCTGGAAGCGATTCGCGTGACCCAGTCTGACCGCGATCTGTTTAAACACCTGATCAGCGAAGCCACTAACTACGTGGCGGCGGACTACATGCGCCACGCCAACGAGCGCCGCGTCCACCTCGATCAGGCATTAGAATACCGCCGCGAGCTGTTTACCTCCCGCAAACAGCTGGTGGCCGAGCAGTACAAGCACGTCGAAATGGCGCGCGAGCTCGGTGAGCACAACGGTGCTGAAGGTGACCTGGAAGCCGATTACCAGGCCGCCAGCGATCACCTGAACCTGGTGCAGACCGCGCTGCGTCAGCAGGAGAAAATCGAGCGCTATGAAGCGGACCTCGACGAGCTGCAAATTCGTCTTGAAGAGCAAAATGAAGTGGTGGCCGAAGCCGCCGAGATGCAGGAAGAGAACGAAGCCCGCGCCGAAGCGGCCGAGCTGGAAGTGGATGAGCTGAAAAGCCAGCTTGCCGATTACCAGCAGGCGCTGGACGTGCAGCAGACGCGTGCGATCCAGTACACCCAGGCACTGCAGGCCTTACAGCGCGCGAAAGAGCTGTGCCATCTGCCTGACCTGACGCCGGAAAGCGCCGACGAGTGGCTGGATACCTTCCAGGCCAAAGAGCAGGAAGCCACTGAGAAACTGCTGTCCCTCGAACAGAAAATGAGCGTCGCCCAAACGGCGCACAGCCAGTTTGAGCAGGCCTATCAGCTGGTTGTGGCGATTAACGGCCCGCTGGCGCGTAACGAAGCCTGGGACGTTGCCCGCGAGCTGCTGCGTGACGGCGTGAACCAGCGCCATCTGGCCGAGCAGGTTCAGCCGCTGCGTATGCGTCTGAACGAGCTGGAACAGCGCCTGCGCGAGCAGCAGGAGGCCGAGCGTCTGCTGGCCGAATTCTGCAAGCGTCAGGGCAAACATTACGATTTTGACGAGCTTGAGGCCCTGCATCAGGAGCTCGAGGCGCGTATCGCTGCGCTTTCAGACACAGTCTCCAGCGCCAGTGAACAGCGTATGACCCTGCGTCAGGAGCTGGAACAGCTGCAGTCCCGTTCGCAAGCGCTTCTGCAGCGTGCACCGGTCTGGCTGGCGGCCCAGAGCAGCCTTAACCAGCTCAGCGAACAGTGCGGCGAGCAGTTTGAATCCAGTCAGGAAGTGACCGAATACCTGCAGCAGCTGCTGGAGCGCGAGCGCGAAGCCATTGTTGAGCGTGATGAAGTCGGCACGCGCAAGCGTGAAGTCGACGAAGAAATTGAGCGCTTAAGCCAGCCGGGCGGTGCGGAAGACCCGCGTCTCAATGCCCTGGCGGAGCGTTTTGGTGGCGTACTGCTGTCTGAGATTTACGACGATGTCGGCCTGGACGATGCGCCTTACTTCTCGGCACTGTATGGCCCGTCGCGTAACGCGATCGTGGTGCCGGATTTGTCGCTGATTTCTGAGCAGCTTGCCGGTCTGGAAGATTGCCCGGAAGATCTCTACCTGATCGAAGGGGATCCGCAGTCGTTCGATGACAGCGTGTTCAGCGTCGACGAGCTGGAAAAAGCGGTGGTGGTGAAAATCGCCGACCGTCAGTGGCGCTATTCCCGCTTCCCGGAACTGCCGCTGTTTGGCCGCGCCGCGCGTGAAAGCCGCATCGAAAGCCTGCACGCCGAGCGTGAGACGCTGTCTGAACGTTTTGCGACGCTGTCGTTTGACGTGCAGAAAACCCAGCGCCTTCATCAGGCGTTTAGCCGCTTTATCGGCAGCCATCTGGCCGTGGCCTTCGAAGCCGACCCGGAAGCCGAAATTCGCAAGCTCAATACTCGCCGTGGCGAGCTGGAGCGGGCGATTGCCAGTCATGAAAGCGACAACCAGCAGAGTCGCGTCCAGTTCGAGCAGGCGAAAGAGGGCGTCGCGGCCCTTAACCGTATTCTGCCGCGCCTGAATCTGCTGGCAGACGACACGCTGGCCGACCGCGTGGATGAGATCCAGGAGCGTCTGGATGAAGCGCAGGAAGCCGCGCGCTTCGTGCAGCAGCACGGCAATCAGCTGGCGAAGCTGGAGCCGGTTGTCTCTGTCCTGCAGAGTGACCCGGAACAGTTCGAGCAGTTAAAAGAAGACTATGCCTGGTCGCAGCAGGTGCAGCGCGAAGCGCGTCAGCAGGCGTTTGCCCTGACGGAAGTGGTGCAGCGTCGCGCCCATTTCGGCTACTCCGATTCGGCGGAAATGCTGAGCGGTAACAGCGATCTGAATGAAAAGCTGCGTCAGCGCCTTGAGCAGGCGGAAGCGGAGCGTACCCGCGCCCGCGAAGCGATGCGCAGCCACTCCACTCAGCTGAACCAGTACAACCAGGTGCTGGCCTCGCTGAAAAGCTCCTTCGACACCAAGAAAGAGCTGTTAAACGACCTGCAGAAAGAGCTTCAGGACATCGGCGTTCGTGCCGACAGCGGGGCGGAAGAGCGCGCGCGCATTCGTCGTGACGAGCTGCATGCTCAGCTCAGCAACAACCGCGCGCGTCGCAATCAGCTGGAAAAAGCGCTCACCTTCTGCGAAGCAGAAATGGATAACCTGACCCGTCGCCTGCGCAAGCTGGAGCGCGACTACTTTGAGATGCGCGAGCAGGTCGTGACCGCGAAGGCGGGCTGGTGCGCGGTAATGCGCATGGTGAAAGACAATAACGTTGAGCGTCGTCTGCACCGTCGCGAGCTGGCGTATCTCTCTGCCGATGAGCTGCGTTCCATGTCGGATAAGGCGCTGGGTGCGCTGCGTCTGGCGGTGGCGGATAACGAACACCTGCGCGATGTCCTGCGTATGTCAGAAGATCCGAAACGCCCTGAACGTAAAATCCAGTTCTTCGTGGCGGTTTACCAGCACCTGCGCGAGCGTATTCGTCAGGACATTATCCGTACCGACGATCCGGTCGAAGCCATTGAGCAGATGGAAATCGAGCTGGGGCGCCTGACGGAAGAGCTGACTTCTCGCGAGCAGAAGCTGGCGATCAGCTCCCGCAGCGTGGCGAATATCATCCGCAAAACCATTCAGCGCGAGCAGAACCGTATCCGCCAGCTGAACCAGGGTCTGCAGAACGTGTCGTTTGGCCAGGTGAACAGCGTGCGCCTCAACGTCAACGTGCGTGAAGCCCACGCGACGCTGCTGGAAGTGCTGTCTGAGCAGCACGAGCAGCACCAGGATCTGTTCAACAGCAACCGTCTGACTTTCTCCGAAGCGCTGGCGAAACTGTATCAGCGCCTGAACCCGCAGATTGATATGGGACAGCGTACGCCGCAAACCATCGGGGAAGAGCTGCTGGATTACCGTAACTACCTGGAAATGGAGGTAGAGGTAAACCGTGGCTCCGACGGCTGGCTGCGTGCGGAATCCGGGGCGCTCTCTACCGGTGAAGCGATCGGTACCGGGATGTCAATTCTGGTGATGGTGGTACAGAGTTGGGAAGACGAAGCGCGCCGCCTGCGCGGCAAAGATATCTCCCCATGCCGACTGCTGTTCCTGGATGAGGCGGCGCGTCTTGATGCGCGCTCCATTGCCACGCTGTTTGAGCTCTGCGAACGTCTCGATATGCAGCTTATCATTGCCGCACCGGAGAACATCAGCCCTGAAAAAGGGACAACCTACAAGCTGGTGCGTAAAGTGTTCCAGAACAGCGAGCACGTTCACGTTGTCGGGCTGCGAGGCTTTGCGCCGCAGCCGCCGGAGTCACTGCCGGAAACCACGGCGGACGCTTCCTGAAGTGTCTTCTGACCCGAAGCGGCGCTCTGGCGCCGCTTTTTTTTTAAACTTAACTTGTGCTTAGGGCTGCGTTATCTTTAAACTTCTTTACATAAGGTAAGGCAACAGCTTAGCCGTCTACCTATAATGAAAGAAAGCCCCAACGTGATGGGCATGTCGTGAAAACAGGGGGCAAGGGATGTTGCTTAAGAAAAAATGTGGTCGTCAGCTGTCGGCGCTAAGTTTATGTCTGGCAGTGATGTTTGCTCCACTGTTAACCGCCCAGGCCGACGAGCCTGAAATTGTGCCAACTGACAGCTCGGCAACGACGGGCGCGCAGCCTACGTCGTTGTCCCAGCCGCTGGAGCAATCTCCGGCGACGGCGATCATGGCCGGTATTAAGCCGCTGCCGGAAGGCATCGACGCCGAATCGCTCAGCCAGCAGCTGCAGTCGGGGCTGCCGTCAGGCTACACGCCTGTCTATCTCAATCAGCTCACGCTGCTTTATGCTGCCCGCGATATGAAACCGATGTGGGAAAACCGCGATGCCGTGCGCGCCTTCCAGCAACAGCTGGCGGAGGTCGCAATTGCAGGGTTTCAGCCGCAGTTTACAAAGTGGGTTGAGCTGTTAACCGATCCTGCCGTAACAGGGCAGGCGAGAGATGTGGTGCTTTCCGATGCCATGATGGGTTACCTGCAGTTCGTGGCGGGTATTCCGGTCAATGGCAACCGCTGGCTTTACAGCGATAAGCCGTATAAGCTCGCGACGCCAGCGCTGTCGGTGATTAACCAGTGGCAGTTAGCCCTCGATAATGGCGAACTGCCGCGCTTTATTGCCAGCCTCGCACCGGCGCATCCACAATACGCCACGCTTCACCAGTCTCTCCTCGCGCTGGTGGGCGACTCGCGCCCATGGCCGCAGATGCGCGGCACCGCGACGCTGCGTCCGGGGCAGTGGAGTAGCGATGTGCCTGCTCTGCGCGAGATCCTGACGCGCTCGGGTCTTCTTGAAGGCGGGCCACATATCGCCCTGCCAGGCGACGATCCGCAAAACGCGGCGGTCAGCCCGTCAGCGCCCGTGAAAGAGAAAAAAGCGATTGCCGTCAGCAATAAACCCGCAGCATACGATCGCGAGCTGGTTGCGGCAGTGAAGCAATTCCAGGCCGCTCAGGGGCTGGGAGCCGATGGCGTCATTGGCCAGACGACGCGAGACTGGCTGAACGTATCGCCTGCGCAGCGGGCAGGGGTGCTGGCGCTCAATATCCAGCGTTTGCGCCTGCTGCCGGGAACCCTCTCTACCGGCATTATGGTTAACATTCCGGCGTATTCCCTGGTCTATTACCAGGACGGTAGCGAAAAACTGGCGTCGCGCGTGATTGTCGGGCGTCCGGATCGCAAAACACCGATGATGAGCAGCGCGCTCAATAACGTAGTCGTTAACCCGCCGTGGAACGTGCCGCCGACGCTGGCGCGTAAAGACATTCTGCCGAAGGTCTGGAACGATCCGGGTTATCTGGAACGTCATGGCTATACGGTGATGCGTGGATGGAACAGTAAAGAGGCTATCGATCCTTATATGGTCGACTGGTCGACAATCACGGCGTCAAACCTGCCGTTCCGTTTCCAGCAGGCACCGGGGGCGCATAACTCTTTAGGGCGTTACAAATTCAATATGCCGAGTTCTGACGCTATCTATCTGCACGATACGCCGAACCACAACCTGTTCCAGAAAGATACGCGCGCGCTGAGTTCTGGCTGCGTGCGCGTGAACAAAGCCTCGGAGCTGGCCAATATGCTGCTGCAGGATGCAGGGTGGAACGATACGCGCATTTCGGATGCCCTGAAACAAGGGGATACGCGTTACGTTAATATTCGGCACAATATTCCGGTCAATCTTTACTATATGACGGCGTTTGTGGGCGAAGACGGGCGGACTCAGTACCGTACAGATATTTACAATTATGATCTCACCGCGCGATCCGGCGCACAAATTTTGCCAAAAGCGGAACAATTAATCAGGTAAATGAAGCAGTTCGGGAAAAATGATTGTCGTAAGTTAGGGTGAATAAGGGGCTATATCGCTGCAAGCCGCGTATTCACTGGGGTTGGGCGCCTTGACGTACTCGGTTTTGCCAGTTAAGGTGCCCTTCGTGCGCTAAGCATATTACGATTTCTTTTACCTGTAGACCTGATTATCATGGACAAATTTGACGCTAATCGCCGCAAACTGCTGGCGTTAGGTGGTGTTGCGCTTGGCGCAGCGGCCATCTTGCCGACGCCAGCATTTGCCACCCTCTCGACACCTCGTCCGCGAGTTTTAACGCTCAACAATCTTCATACCGGTGAGTCGCTAAAAGCGGAGTTCTTCGATGGCAGAGGCTATATTCAGGATGAATTAGCAAGACTTAACCATTTTTTCCGTGATTTCCGCGCGAATAAAATAAAAGCCATCGATCCAGGACTGTTTGATCAGCTTTACCGCCTTCAGGGCCTGCTGGGCACCAGCAAGCCGGTGCAGCTTATTTCTGGTTATCGCTCTGTTGATACCAATAATGAACTGCGTGCCCACAGTCGTGGGGTAGCGAAAAAAAGCTATCACACGAAGGGACAGGCAATGGATTTCCATATTGAGGGCGTTTCGTTAGCCAATATTCGCAAAGCTGCGTTATCTATGCGCGCAGGTGGTGTAGGATATTACCCCAGCAGCAACTTTGTGCATATTGATACCGGTCCGGTTCGGCACTGGTAATAACGAAACACAGGAGCAGTATGAACTATCGTATTATTCCGGTTACCGCGTTCTCCCAGAATTGTTCACTCATCTGGTGCGAACAGACTAAACTGGCCGCGCTTGTCGATCCCGGCGGTGACGCTGAGAAGATCAAGCAGGAAGTCGCCGACAGCGGCGTGACGCTTATGCAGATTTTACTGACGCATGGTCACCTCGACCATGTGGGCGCAGCGGCTGAACTGGCTGAACACTACGGCGTGCCGATTGTCGGTCCGGAAAAAGAAGATGAGTTCTGGCTACAGGGGTTACCCGCCCAAAGCCGCATGTTTGGCCTGGATGAGTGTCAGCCCCTGACGCCCGATCGCTGGCTGAACGAAGGAGAGCGCGTTAGCATAGGGAATGTGACTTTACAGGTGTTGCATTGTCCTGGGCATACGCCAGGCCATATCGTCTTCTTTGATGACCAGTCTCGTCTGCTGATCTCCGGCGATGTGATTTTCAAAGGTGGCGTAGGACGCAGCGATTTTCCGCGCGGCGATCACGGGCAGCTGATTCAGTCGATAAAACAGAAGTTATTGCCGCTGGGTGATGATGTGACGTTTATCCCTGGGCACGGTCCGATGTCGACGCTGGGCTATGAACGGCTCCATAATCCGTTCCTTCAGGATGAGATGCCTGTCTGGTAACCCGAATAAAAAAAGCCTGCATAATGCAGGCTTTTTTATGGGCGCAAATTACAGTACGGCGACAATAGCTTCGCACAGCGGCGCCATGTTGTCAGGCGTCATGCCTGCAACGTTCACGCGGCCAGACGCCACGGCGTACACGCCGAATTCTTCACGCAGACGCAGAACCTGCTCTTTGGTCAGGCCGCTGAACGAGAACATGCCGTTCTGTTTGATGATAAAGCTGAAGTCGCGGTCCGCGCCTTTCTCCGCCAGGGTGTTCACAAACAGCAGGCGCATGCGCTGAATACGCTGACGCATATCGTTCAGCTCTTGTTCCCAGATGGCGCGCAGCGCATCGTTGCTCAGGATAGTCGCAACAACAGAGGCACCGTGTGCCGGCGGGTTAGAGTAGTTAGCGCGGATAACGGATTTCATCTGGCTGAACGCGCGATCGACGGTCTCATCGTTAGTCGCAACCAGCGTACAGGCACCTACACGCTCATTGTACAGACCAAAGTTCTTGGAGTAGGAGCTTGCAACGATCAGCTCCTGATGCACCGCGGCGAACGCGCGCAGGCCTTCGGCATCTTCTTCCAGACCACGGGCGAAGCCCTGGTAGGCAAAGTCAAACAGCGGCAGCCAGCCTTTTTCTACGGACAGCTTCGCCAGATGTTCCCACTGCTCAAGCGTTGGATCGATACCGGTTGGGTTGTGGCAGCAGCCGTGGAACAGCACCACGTCACCCGCCTGCGCTTCGCTCAGGCTTGCCAGCAGGCCGTCAAAGTCCAGAGAGTGGTTTGCTGCGTCGTAGTAGGCGTATTCACGCACTTCCAGACCCGCAGAGTTAAATACGCTCTTGTGGTTCGGCCAGCTTGGATTGCTTACCCAGACACGCTTCACAGAGGTGTTTTTCGCAAGGAAATCCGCCGCCACGCGCAGCGCGCCGGTACCGCCCGGGGTCTGTGCCGTACGGGCACGTTTGTCACTCACAATTGCACTGCCTTTACCGAACAGCAGCTCCTGGGTGCAGCGACCAAATTCAGGGATACCATCAATACCGAGGTAGTTTTTGGTGGTTTCGTTTTCCAGCAGATACTGCTCAGCTTTCTTAACGCTGGTCAGTACCGGAGTTTTGCCGGTTTCATCTTTATATACACCAATACCCAGGTTGATTTTGCCAGGGCGGTCGTCGGCACGAAACAGATCGGCCAGGCCCAGAATCGGGTCGGCAGGAGCGGCGGTAATGTTCTCAAACATGACGAAGTTCCATTGTGATTACAGAAGTGAAATCCGCTATCAGGTTAACGGTAGATTTACAAAATGCCAACCGTTTGCGACGAAAAGCGTGCGGCTTTTCAAAAGTCGCCATTATTTTCTGTCAGGCATAAAAAAACAGGGCCGAAGCCCTGTTCATTAAGCATATAACAAAGTGGTGTACTGATTAGAACTGGTAGACGAGACCCAGTGCTACAGTGTCATCGTTGTTGATGCCCAGTTTGTTGTCATCTTTCAGCTGGTTGATCTGGTAGTCAACATAGGTGGACATGTTTTTGTTGAAGTAGTAAGTCGCGCCAACTTCGATGTAGTTGATGAAATCTTCATCACCAATGCCTTCTACGTCTTTCGCTTTAGATTTGTAGTAAGCGATGGATGGACGCAGACCGAAGTCGAACTGATACTGAGCGACAACAGAGAAGTCCTGAGATTTGTTAGCGAAACCGTTGCTGCTCAAACGCGCGGCGTTGTGCATTTCGCCGTACAGCGCTGCCAGGTAGATGTTGTTTGCGTCATACTTCAGGCCAGTTGCCCACTGCTCAGCTTTATCGCCTTTACCCCAGTCCAGTTTTTGCTGGCTGTTGGTACGGTCAGCTGCGCCGTATGCACCCACAACGCCAAAGCCTTCGAAATCATAGCTGACTGAGGTTGCCCAGCCGTCACCGTTAGAACGTACTGCATCATCACGGTCATTTTTGCCCAGGTACTGAACGCCAAAGTTCAGACCGTCAACCAGGCCGAAGAAGCCGCTGTTACGGTAAGTCGCCAGACCACCATTACGGCTGGAGAAGAAGTTATCGCTCTTGCCAGTGTCGCCACCCCATTCTGGCAGCATATCGGTGATGCCGATTGCATCGTACACCAGGCCATAGTTACGACCGTAGTCGAAGGAGCCTGCATCACCGAATTTCAGACCTGCGAACGCCAGACGGGTTTTATTACCGCTCTGAGCATCGGCGCCTTCGGAGTTGTTACCCTGGAAGTTGTATTCCCACTGGCCATAACCGGTCAGCTGGTCGTTGATTTTCGTTTCGCCTTTGAAGCCCAGACGAGCGTAAGTCTGGTCGCCATCGTTGCCAGCATAGTCAGAGAAGTAATGCAGACCAACCGCTTTCCCGTAAAGATCCAGTTTATTAGAGTCTTTGTTATAGATTTCTGCAGCGTTGGCTGCACCGGCTACCAGCAGGGCAGGGATTACCACTGCCAGAATATTGCGCTTCATCATTATTTATTACCCTCATTGGTTTTTTTATGACACTCGCCACTGCCGTCAATAAATTCTGTCAATAAATATTTCCGGAACTATTGATGAGAGTTTGGTGTCTTTATGTATCTGACAGGCATCTTTCCATTCGCCGAAGCGTTTCGCTAGCCTGAAAGTGCTACAAATCTCAAGATTGAGTAACCAAAAGAAAATATATGTAACCAAATGTGTATTTTTGGGAACTTTGTGAACCACCTCAAACTTCAGAACGCCTTGGTGAATTAAGCGACAGCATCTATCCTATATATATGAATTCCTTATGATTAATTTGGATAAAGGCAATTCATATAAACAGACGATAAACGACTCGTTTTTTCTTATGACGCCGAAAAGCCTTCTGGATGGCTGTAAAATTGATTGAAATTTGTGCTATTGCTTGAGGATGTAATAAGCTCAATAAGAATGGGGTTTATTTTTTGTGGCTGGATATTTCGCGGAAACAAAACGTAACAGGTAGTGGTTGTGACGGGGTGAAGGTTTGAAGATGCTGACTTTACGCTGACGAAAAATGACAATACAGGATAAAATAATGGCCAGCACAGGCTGGCCATTTTAGTCTTTTACCGATTAGAAGCTGGCGTTACGTGGCGTACGTGGGAACGGAATCACGTCACGAACGTTCTGCACACCGGTCACGTAGGCGATCAGACGCTCAAAGCCCAGACCAAAACCGGCGTGCGGTACGGTACCGTAACGACGCAGATCGCGGTACCAGCTGTAGTCCGCAGGGTTAAGACCCATCTCTTCCATACGCGCGTCCAGCACGTCCAGACGCTCTTCACGCTGAGAGCCACCGATGATTTCACCGATGCCCGGCGCCAGGACGTCCATCGCTGCCACGGTTTTACCGTCTTCGTTAAGGCGCATATAGAAGGCCTTAATGTCTTTCGGGTAGTTTTTAACGACAACCGGCGCTTTGAAATGCTTCTCGGCCAGATAGCGCTCGTGCTCAGACGCCAGGTCTACGCCCCAGTAAACCGGGTTCTCGAACTTCTCACCGCATTTCTCGAGGATCGCCACCGCGTCGGTGTAGTCCACCTGCGCAAAATCGGCAGAGACGAAGCGCTCCAGGCGGGCTACCGCGTCGCTGTCTACGCGCTCGGCGAAGAATTTCATGTCGTCCGGACGCTCTTCCAGCACCGCTTTGAAGACATACTTCAGCATCGCTTCCGCCAGACCTGCAACATCGTCCAGGTTGGCGAACGCCACTTCAGGCTCCAGCATCCAGAATTCCGCCAGGTGACGGCTGGTGTTGGAGTTTTCGGCACGGAAGGTAGGGCCAAAGGTGTAGATTTTAGACAGCGCGCAGGCGTACGTTTCGCCGTTGAGCTGACCGGATACGGTCAGGAAGGCCTCTTTACCAAAGAAGTCTTTGTCATAGTCCACTTTACCTTCCGGGGTGCGCGGCAGGTTTTCGAGATCCAGCGTTGAGACGCGGAACATCTCACCGGCGCCTTCCGTATCGGACGCGGTGATCAGCGGGGTAGACACCCAGAAATAACCCTGCTCATCGAAGAAACGATGCAGCGCCTGCGCCAGCGTATGACGTACGCGAGCAACCGCACCAATCAGGTTGGTACGTGGACGAAGGTGCGCCACTTCACGCAGATACTCAATGCTGTGACGTTTAGCCGCCATCGGATAGGTATCCGGATCTTCAACCCAGCCGGTGACTTCAATGGCAGAAGCCTGAATTTCGAAACTCTGACCCTGGCCCGGGGATGCCACGACCACGCCGGTGACAATAACGGAACAGCCCGTCGTCAGGTGCAGAACGTCATCATTGTAATTGGGCAGAGAATTATTAATGACGGCCTGTACAGGATCAAAGCAGGAACCGTCATAGACGGCAAGGAAGGAGATGCCAGCTTTAGAATCTCGGCGGGTACGCACCCATCCGCGCACGGTGACTTCTGAGTCAACGGCGACACGGCCCTGGAGTACGTCGGCTACAGGCACAACGCTCATAATATTCTCTCTGTTAATAGTCGGAAAAAATAAACACTTGTCCACCCTTATGGGGGGATATCTATGTTACCTGCCATCCGCTATCAGACAAGTAAATTTCGCGGTCAAAAGGGAAGAATTGAGAAATAAATAAGAAGAGGGGAGCCATGAAGGCTCCCTTAAGCGCTTAACTGGCTTTTTTGATCTGGGGAAGATCGAAGGCTTTGCGCAACGCGCGGACAAACGCCTTGTCATGGCAGATGGTTTTGCCCGGGCTGTCGGAGAGTTTCGCCACCGGTTTGCCGTTACATTCCACCAGCTTTATCACGATATTCAGAGGTTTTACCTGAGGAATGTCGCAGGTTAACCGGGTACCGATCCCGAAGCTCAGGTTCACTCTGGCGTTGAAATGGCGATAGAGTTCGACGGCTTTCGCCAGATCGAGATTATCGGAGAAGACCAGCACCTTGCTCATCGGGTCAATGCCCAGTTTCTCGTAATGGGCAATCGCCTTCTCACCCCACTCAACCGGATCTCCGGAATCGTGGCGCAACCCCTGATAACGCTCCGCAAATTCAGGTCCAAAGTCGCGCAGGAAGGCATCCATCGTAATACAGTCCGTGAGGGCAATTCCGAGTTGACTCGGGTACTCCTCAAGCCATGCGGCCAGCGCTGCGCGCTGGCTGTTAGCCAGGTCAGGGCTAATTTGCTGATGCGCCTGGAACCACTCGTGCGCCTGGGTACCCATTGGCGTCAGATTGAGGCGACGGGCCAGATCGTAGTTACTGGTGCCCACGAACCACGGCTCCTGCTGCAGACGTTTAACGATGGCTTCCTGAACGTCACGCGAAAAACGGCGGCGGGTGCCAAAGTCCATCAGGCGGAAGCGGGACATGTCCAGCCCTGCGGTCAGCGTGGAGAAGTCAGCGAGTTTCTTTTCCAGCGAGGCCACCGCCTGCGCTACGCCCGTTTCCGGGGAACGGTAGCGGTGAGCCAGTTCACTGATTACCGCCAGAAGCGGCACTTCCCACATGATCACTTCCCGCCACGGACCTGCAAGGCGAATATCCAGCTTGCCGTTATCGTTAACCACGGTGACCTGCTCCGGCTTATAGCGGAAGTCGCGCAGCCAGTTCAGGTAGTCGGCTTTGAAGAAAGGCAGGCCAGAAAGCCACTGATATTCCTCGTCCTGCAGCGTCAGATGCTGCATAGCATTGACCTGTTCACGAATGGCGTCTGCGTAGATACCGAGCAAGTCGTCGCCACGGCAGCGGAATTCCGCCGCGACATGAACGTCATAGTAATGGTGGAAAACGGCTTGCTGCATGTGCAGTTTATACGCGTCGGTATCCAGCAACGTATGCAGAACTGGAGAAGCGAATTGAGTCATAGGTGCGCAGTAGCATCCTCTCACAGGAGCGTTTAGTACAATAAACAACTCCGGAGTATACCTTGTTTAGTGATTTATTGAACCCCGATCACAACATAAGCGCGTTTTATGGTCGAGGGCATTTTGTGCCCCGTGTTATACAAATGTAGCAAAAAAAGGTGTTGACCCTGAAAAGATGAACATTCTGCATAGCGCGTTTTGCGCAACAGGAATATATTGAAACGTTACTCGACAAACGATGCATAAGGTTTTCTATGACACAACAGCCACAAGCCAAATACCGCCACGACTACCGTGCGCCGGATTATCTGATTAGCGAAATCGATCTGACTTTTGACCTGGATGCCACTAAAACCGTTGTCACGGCGGTGAGTCAGGTGACGCGCCACAGCGCAACTGCTGTGCCGCTGCGTCTGGATGGCGAAGACCTGACGCTGGTCTCCCTGCATATTAATGATGAAGCCTGGTCAGACTATAAAGAAGAAAACAACCAGCTGGTCATCGACAACCTGCCGGAACAGTTTACGCTGCGCATCGTGAATGAAATCAGCCCGGCCGCCAACACCGCGCTGGAAGGGCTTTATCAGTCAGGCGTGGCGCTGTGTACCCAGTGTGAAGCGGAAGGGTTCCGCCACATTACCTGGTATCTCGACCGCCCGGACGTCCTCGCGCGCTTCACCACCAAAATCATCGCAGATAAAACCCTGTATCCCTTCCTGCTCTCCAACGGCAACCGCGTAGGCGAAGGCGAGCTGGAGAATGGCCGTCACTGGGTTCAGTGGCAGGATCCGTTCCCGAAACCGTGCTACCTGTTTGCGCTGGTGGCAGGGGACTTCGACGTGCTGCGCGACACCTTCAAAACGAGCTCAGGCCGCGAAGTGGCGCTGGAGCTGTTTGTTGACCGTGGTAACCTGGACCGCGCGCCGTGGGCGATGACCTCGCTCATCAACTCCATGAAGTGGGACGAAGAGCGCTTTGGCCTCGAATATGACCTCGACATCTATATGATCGTTGCCGTTGATTTCTTCAACATGGGCGCAATGGAGAACAAAGGCCTGAACGTCTTTAACTCCAAATACGTGCTGGCGCGCACCGATACCGCCACCGATAAAGATTATCTCGATATCGAACGCGTCATCGGCCACGAATATTTCCACAACTGGACCGGTAACCGCGTCACCTGCCGCGACTGGTTCCAGCTGAGCCTGAAAGAGGGCCTGACCGTCTTCCGTGACCAGGAGTTCAGCTCCGATCTGGGTTCACGCGCGGTGAACCGCATCAATAACGTGCGTACCATGCGCGGCCTGCAGTTCGCGGAAGATGCCAGCCCAATGGCGCACCCGATCCGTCCGGATAAAGTCATCGAAATGAACAACTTCTACACCCTGACGGTGTATGAGAAAGGCGCTGAAATTATCCGCATGATCCACACCCTGCTGGGTGAAGAGAACTTCCAGAAAGGGATGCAGCTCTACTTCGAGCGCCATGACGGCAGTGCGGCCACCTGCGACGATTTTGTGCAGGCAATGGAAGATGCTTCTAATGTTGATCTTTCCCACTTCCGCCGCTGGTACAGCCAGGCCGGTACGCCAGTTGTTACCGTCAAAGACGACTACAATCCGGAAACCGAGCAGTACACGCTGACCATCAGCCAGCGCACGCCGCCGACGGCAGAGCAGGAAGAGAAATACCCGCTGCATATTCCGTTCAGCATTGAGCTGTACGATAACGAGGGCAAAGTCATTCCATTGCAGAAGGGCGGCCACCCGGTACACCACGTGCTGAACGTGACCCAGGCCGAGCAGACCTTTATCTTCGATAACGTCTACTTCCAGCCGGTGCCTGCGCTGCTGTGTGAGTTCTCCGCGCCGGTGAAGCTGGAGTACAAGTGGAGCGATCAGCAGCTGACGTTCCTGATGCGTCACGCCCGCAACGACTTCTCCCGCTGGGATGCGGCGCAAAGCCTGCTGGCGACCTACATCAAGATCAACGTAAACCGTCACCAGCAGGGTCAGCCGCTGTCGCTGCCTGTTCACGTGGCTGACGCGTTCCGCGCGATCCTGCTGGATGAGAAGATTGACCCGGCGCTGGCCGCTGAAATTCTGACCCTGCCGTCAGCAACGGAAATCGCGGAGTTGTTCGAGATTATCGATCCGATCGCGATCGTGGCGGTGCGTGAAGCGCTGACCCGTACGCTGGCTGCTGAACTGGCTGACGAGTTCCTCGCCATTTATAACGCCAACAAGCTTGACGCTTATCGCGTTGAGCACGCGGACATTGGTAAACGTTCTCTGCGTAACACCTGCCTGCGCTATCTGGCGTTTGGTGAAACCGAGCTGGCGAACACCCTGGTGAGCAAGCAGTATCACGAGGCGGATAACATGACCGACGCGCTGGCCGCGCTGGGCGCAAGCGTTGCCGCCGAACTGCCGTGCCGCGATGCGCTGATGCAGGAGTATGACGACAAGTGGCATCAGGATGGTCTGGTAATGGATAAGTGGTTCATCCTGCAGGCGACCAGCCCGGCGGCCGATGCGCTCAGCAAGGTGCGCAGCCTGCTGAAGCATCGTTCCTTTACCCTGAGCAACCCAAACCGCGTACGCTCGCTGATTGGCGCGTTTGCCAGCAGCAACCCCGCCGCGTTCCACGCCGAAGACGGCAGCGGTTATCAGTTCATGGTGGAAATGCTGACCGAGCTGAACAGCCGTAACCCGCAGGTGGCGTCGCGTCTGATAGAGCCGCTAATCCGTCTGAAACGCTACGATGAGAAGCGTCAGGCGAAGATGCGTGCCGCGCTTGAGCAGCTGAAAGGGCTGGAAAACCTGTCTGGCGATCTGTACGAGAAGATTGCTAAAGCGTTAGCGTAATAAAAGTTTACCCTCCCTCTCCCTGTGGGAGAGGGCCGGGGGTGAGGGCATCAGGCATTAGCCTTAGCTCGCTGTAACTCCGTGCCCCCGCGTTTCATCACCCGATCCAGCACTTCTGCCTCCAGCTCCGCCAGTCTTGCCGAGCCCACGCGACGAGGCCGGGGAAGATCCACCGTCAGATCCAGACCGATTTTTCCTTCCTCTATTAACAGCACCCGATCGGCCATTGCGACGGCTTCGCTCACGTCATGCGTCACCAGCAGTACCGTAAAGCCGTGCGTCTGCCAGAGGGAACCAATCAAATCCTGCATTTCGATTCGCGTCAGGGCGTCGAGCGCGCCCAGTGGTTCATCGAGCAAGAGCAGGCCCGGACGGTGAATCAACGCCCGCGCCAGCGCAACGCGCTGCTTCTGTCCACCCGAGAGTGCGGCAGGCCATTCATCGGCGCGATTTTCCAGCCCAACGGCGGCCAGCGCCTGGCGGGCTTCATCCCGCCAGTTACCCTTAAGACCGAGCCCGACATTGTCGATAACCGATTTCCACGGCAGCAGGCGTGCATCCTGGAACATCATGCGGGTATCATCCTGAATATTCGAAAGCGGCGTCGTTCCTGCCAGAATGTCGCCGCCGTTGGGGGCTTCCAGTCCGGCCAGCAGCCGTAGCAGCGTACTCTTGCCGCCGCCGCTGCGCCCGACTACGGCCACAAACTGTCCGGCGGGAATATGCAAATCCAGCCCGTTAAGAATGGTGTTATCGCCGTAGCGTTTGGTGACACCGTTCAGCAGTAACGGGGTCCCCTGATTCAGTCGTGCAGTATTCATGCTTTCGCCTCCTGAAGAGTGTAGGCCGGGTTCCAGCGCAGCCAACTGCGCTCCAGCCACTGGGCGCTAACGTCAGCGAGTTTGCCGAGCAGGGCATAAAGAATAATGGCAACCACTACCACGTCCGTTTGCAGGAATTCGCGGGCATTCATCGCCAGATACCCGATGCCGGAGTTGGCCGATATAGTTTCCGCCACAATCAGGGTCAGCCACATCAGGCCGAGCGCAAAGCGCACCCCGACCATGATGGAGGGCAGGGCGCCCGGCAGGATCACGTGAGTAAAGAGAGAAAAACCCGACAAGCCGTAGCTTCGTGCCATCTCCACCAGACCACGATCGATATTGCGGATGCCGTGCCAGGTGTTGATGTAGATCGGGAACAGCGTGCCCAGCGCCACGAGGAAGATCTTGGCGCTTTCATCAATCCCAAACCATAAAATCACCAGCGGGATCAGCGCCAGATGCGGCACGTTCCGCAGCATCTGAATGGAGGTATCCAGCAGCCGCTCGCCCCAGCGTGAAAGGCCGCTCACCAAGCCCAGAACCAGCCCGATACTGCCGCCGATGGAAAACCCAATCACCGCGCGCCAGGAGCTGATTGCCAGATGCTGCCACAGCTCGCCGCTGACGCTCAGCGACCAGAACGCTTCGATAACGCCCTCGGGAGAGGGCAAAATGCGGCTCGACAGCCAGCCGGTGGACGACGCGAGCTGCCAGAGAGCCACGATGCCGACGGGCAAAAACCACGGTGCGGCGCGCAGCAGCCATTTTTGTGAAGTGGCAGACATGGTCACTCCTTAGCTCTGTGCGGCTTTGCGTGGAATAAACTCGTTTGCCACGGCTTCGTCCTGCAGCTGGAGCTGCTGCGGCTGCGGAACCTCCGGAATGGCGACATCAAGATGCGGGAACAACAGCTCGCCGACCTTGTACGCCTCTTCCAGGTGCGGATAACCGGAGAGAATAAAGCTGTCGATGCCCAGTTCGGCGTATTCATTGATGCGCGCGGCCACGGTCGGGCCGTCGCCGACCAGCGCCGTACCCGCACCGCCGCGCACCAGGCCGACGCCCGCCCACAGGTTCGGGCTGATCTCCAGATTCTCGCGCTTGCCGTTGTGCAGGGACGCCATCCGGTGCTGCCCGACGGAGTCGGTTTTGGCAAACGCGGCCTGCGCCTTTGCGATGGTCTCGTCGTCCAGATGGGAAATCAGGCGGTCAGCGGCCTGCCAGGCTTCTTCATTGGTTTCGCGCACAATCACGTGCAGGCGGATACCGAAGCGCACCTTGCGGCCATGGGCGGCCGCTTTCGCGCGAACCTGAGCGATTTTTTCTTTCACCAGCTCAGGCGGTTCGCCCCAGGTCAGATAGAGGTCGACCTGCTCCGCCGCCAGATCCTGGGCTACATCCGACGACCCGCCAAAATAGAGCGGCGGGCGCGGCTGCTGCACCGGCGGGAAGTAGAGCTTCGCGTCGCGAACGTGAATATGCTTACCTTCAAAGGTGACGGTTTCCCCTTCCAGCAGGCGTCGCCAGACGCGGGTGAACTCGGCGGAGGCCTCATAGCGTTCGGTATGGTCGAGGAACACGCCGTCGCCCGCCAGCTCCTGCGGATCGCTGCCCGTCACCAGGTTAAACAGGGCGCGGCCGTTGGACAGCCTGTCCAGCGTGGCCGCCTGACGTGCCGCCACGGTAGGGGAGACGACGCTCGGGCGTAACGCGACAAGGAACTTCAGGCGCTGTGTAACCGGGATCATCGACGCGGCGACCAGCCAGGCATCTTCACATGAGCGTCCGGTTGGGATCAGCACGCCGGTGAAGCCGATTCGGTCCGCCGCCTGTGCAATCTGCTGCAGGTAGCCATGGTCAACCGGGCGTGAACCCTCTTCTGTGCCAAGATAGTGTCCATCACCGTGGGTGGGTAAAAACCAGAAAAGATTCAGACTCATGATTTAGCTCCTTCTTTGCCTGCGGGTTGCCAGATGCGTTCGCGAATAGTGACCTGTTTTGGAACCAGGCGGTTTTGATAGAAGAGGTCAGCCGTTTGTTGCTGAAGTGCGGCGACGTGTGCGTCCACCGGCGTAATGGTGGTCGGCGGACGGTGGTTGAGATAGCTCGCGATCACCGGCTCAGGTAAGCCCATGGTTTTCGCCAGCAGGGCAATGCTCTCCTGACGTTGGCTCTGAGTCAGGGCATCGGCCTGGGTAAAGGTATCCAGCACGCCCTGAATAAATGCGCCGTTCTTTTCCGCATAAGGGCGCGCGGCCAGATAGAACGAGCCGGTCTGCTTCAGCGTGGTACCGTCTTTCAGCACGCGAACGCCGCCCTGCAGTAATGCGGCGGAGTAGTACGGATCCCAGATGGCCCAGGCATCAACGTTCTTCTGCTGGAACGCGGCGCGCGCGTCAGCGGGAGTCAGGTAAACAGGCTGAATGTCAGTGAACTTGAGCCCGGCCTCTTGCAGGGCACGCAGCAACAGGTTGTGTGAGCTGGAACCTTTCTGGAATGCGACCTTATGGCCTTTGAGATCGGCGACACTTTTGATATCGCTGTTTTCAGGCACCAGGATCACCTCGGCCTTCGGTTTGGGCGGCTCAACGCCTACATAGACGAGGTCCGCTCCCGCCGCCTGGGCAAATATCGGCGGAATATCGCCCGTGCTGCCGAGGTCGATACTGCCTACGTTAAGGGCCTCCAGCATCTGCGGGCCGGCCGGGAACTCCACCCAGGAGAATTTGGTGTCCGGGAAGCGTTTTTCCAGAAGCTGGTGGCTTTTTGCCAGCACCATGCTGACGCTGCCTTTCTGATACCCGATGCGTAAACTTTCCGGAGCCGTTTCTGCGGCATGGGCCAGCGAGGTAAGCGCCATCAAACCGGCCAGTCCGATGCGGGTTAACGTTTTAAACATGTGCGACTCCTTGAGGCTGACCAAACGCCGGGGCCTGGATATCTCTTCGGTGAAGGGCATGCCAGAACGTTTCCAGAGCGTTATCGAGGCGGGTTTGCAGGTTAGGCGTAAAGTGGGGTTTGTGTTGATAGTCGATGACCTGCGAGTCATCGGCGAAAACGCCGTGGAGGATCTCCTGCGCTTTCAACGCGTTCAGCACCGGCTTCAGGGCATAATCCACGGCCAGTAAATGGGCAACCGTACCGCCCGTTGCCAGCGGCAGCACCACCTTGCCGTCCAGCGCGCGTTCCGGAAGCAGATCGAGCAGGGTTTTCAGGGCCCCGGAAAAGGAGGCCTTATAGATGGGCGTTGCTACGATCAGGCCGTCCGCGCCGTTAAGTTGCTCAATGAGGGTTTTCAGCGCGGGGCTGTCGAAACGGGCGTAGAGCAAATCTTCAGGTTCGAAGTTATGCAGGTTCCAGTGGCACACTTCCACATCCAGAGCATTCAGTTTTTCACGGGCATATTCCAGCAGGGCGCTGGAGCGCGAAGGGAATCGTGGACTTCCGGCCAGGGTAATGACGCGCATACTTTCTCCTTATAACTAATTGTTTGCTTTTATCTAACATTCATAACAATTTTAAGGAGTGTGACACCGCGCGTTTATTCCACTAAATGATTTATCTGCAATTAAAATGCAAAAAAGTGCATAACAAATGGACGGGGAGGTAAACGATTGCGTTTTACGCGGTTTTTTTTGCCGCAGGTCAATTCCCTTTCGCGATGGGATCGCCCATAATCCCCTCCCGGTTTGCACACCGGGAATCCAGGAGAGTTCATGTACTACCCCTTCGTTCGTAAAGCCCTTTTCCAGCTCGACCCTGAGCGCGCTCATGAATTTACATTCCAGCAATTACGTCGTATTACCGGCACGCCTCTGGCCGCGCTGGTGCGCCAGCATGTGCCGGTAAAACCTGTGCAGTGCATGGGGCTGACTTTTAAAAATCCGCTGGGTCTGGCGGCCGGTCTGGACAAAAATGGCGAGTGCATTGATGCCCTGGGCGCGATGGGCTTTGGCTCCATTGAAATCGGTACCGTCACCCCGCGCCCGCAGCCGGGAAATGACAAACCGCGCCTGTTCCGACTGGTGGAAGCCGAAGGGCTGATCAACCGCATGGGCTTCAATAACCACGGTGTTGATCACCTGGTCGAGAACGTAAAAAAAGCCCACTTTGACGGAATACTGGGCATCAATATCGGCAAAAATAAAGACACGCCGGTCGAGCAGGGTAAAGATGACTATCTGATTTGTATGGAAAAAGTCTACGCCTATGCCGGTTATATTGCGGTGAATATTTCCTCACCCAATACCCCGGGCCTGCGATCCTTACAATATGGTGAAGCGCTGGACGATCTTCTGAGTGCCATTAAAAATAAGCAAAATGAACTCCAGGCGATCCACCACAAATATGTTCCGGTCGCGGTTAAGATCGCCCCGGATCTTTCTGCCGAAGAATTGATCCAGGTTGCCGACAGTTTGGTTCGCCATAATATTGATGGTGTAATTGCGACCAATACCACGCTCGATCGTTCCCTCGTGCAGGGAATGAAAAACTGTGACGAAGCGGGTGGGTTAAGTGGCCGTCCGGTGCAATTAAAAAGCACCGAAATTATTCGTGCCCTGTCTGCGGAATTAAATGGCCGCCTGCCGATTATTGGCGTCGGCGGCATTGACTCCGTGATTGCTGCGCGTGAGAAGATGGCGGCGGGTGCGTCACTGGTGCAAATCTATTCCGGCTTTATTTTTAAAGGACCGCCGCTGATTAAAGAAATCGTTACGCATATCTAATCTTTTCTCGTAATCAGACAACCGGGGCTTTATTTCCAGCCCTGGTTGTTTTATATTCCGTCACTGTTGCTTATTTAGACATTATAGTCTTTTATTAATGGTGTTATAAACGAAGCGGCAAACAGGACATTTTTAGTACAGGACGTTTCGGGGACGGGAGAGAAACATGCGAATTAAACCTGACGATAACTGGCGCTGGTATTTTTGCGACGAGCATGACCGAATGATGCTCGACTTAGCCAATGGCATGTTGTTTCGCTCTCGTTTTGCCCGCCGAATGTTAACCCCGGACGCTTTTTCCCCGTCAGGCTTTTGCGTTGATGACGCTGCGCTTTATTTCTCCTTTGAGGAAAAATGTCGCGATCTGATGCTCTCGAAAGAGCAGCGCGCCGAGCTGGTATTAAATGCGCTGGTGGCTATCCGTTTCCTGAAGCCGCAAATGCCAAAGAGCTGGCATTTCCTGCCGCACGGCATGAACTGGACCCCGGCAACGGGCGATGCGGCCAGCGTCAACCTGAGCGATACCGCAGAAGAGGTGAGCCTGCTGGTGGTAGAGCCAGGCGAAAATGCCGCGCTCTGCCTGCTGGCCCAGCCTGGCGTGACGATTGCCGGGCGGACGATGCAGCTCGGGGATGCCATTAAGGTCATGAACGACAGGCTGAAGCCCCAGCTTCGCGTGGATGCCTTCAGCCTCGAGCAGGCGGTTTAAGCTTCCAGCTGTACGGACGTTTTCGGGACGCAGCTACAGCACAGAATTGTGCCGTCATTTCCAATTGCCGACTTTTTCAACGCACTCACTTCGCCATCCACCAGTCTGATACGACAGCATCCGCAAATGCCCGCGCGGCAGGAATAGGGTATGCGGATCCCCGCTTGTTCCAGCTGCTCAAGCAGTACCTGCTGGTTGTTACCCCGGATGACGTTGCCCTGCCAGTGAATATCTACCGCAGAGGCGACGTTCGTCTCAACGTCGACAAACTCCTCCTCCTGACCCGAGCCGTACACTCTCGCTGGCCCACGAGCAAGAATTTCGACCTCATCGCCGACGCGGATCGCGCCGCTGGAGCGTGGGATCAGGTTCTGGCCGAAATCGACATCGCCATTATCCTGCGCGGTGCGGAATGATTGCAGGGTTTTCAACGGTTCGCCGGAAGGATGCTTCTGGCCTTTCTCCGGGCTCACCGTCGTGAAAATGCAGCGGCTGCACGGCTTCACAACGTCAAAAATGACGCTGCCGATGCGGATCACTTTCCAGGTATCTTCATCCCAGGCATCCGCGCCGGTGACGACCAAATTCGGTCGAAACTGTTCCATCTGCACGCTGGCTTTGCAGCGGCCTTGTAAATCACGCAGCGAGGCTTCGTTCGTCAGCAGGAACGGGAAGCCATCGGCGAAGGAGAGGGGAACGGCGTCGTGGCGCTTTACGCGACGCGTCAGTTCAGGCCCAACCCAGCGCAGCTGCACGTCGCGGGAGAAGAAGCCGCTCAGCCAGCGGTTAATCTCATCCGGGGCGATGCGCGCGGTAAAATGGTTTCCCCACACTTCCGTTGGCGCATCGACGGGCGCAAAATCAGCGAAGCGAATCACCGCGCTGGAACCGTCCGGCGCGGTAAGATGCAAACCGTCGTGAAGCGGGGAAGGGGTAAAGCGAACCATCTGAGGGAACTGGCGTGCGGTAATAAACGTACCGTCAGGCTCGGTGACCATAAAAATTCGATCGAAGGCGAATCCGCTCATGTCGGCCAGCGCGTGAGAGACGCCGATGCCGCGCATGGATTTCACCGGATGAATAAAAAGCCTGGATAACGTCGCCACTGCACACTCCCTCGAATGAAAATAAGCCTTCAACTTTATGACATACACGCCATATTAGCTATAATGCGCGACAATTTTCTAAGAGTAAAAGTGACGATATGAATTCTCTGTTTGCCAGTACGGCCCGTGGGCTGGAAGAGCTGTTAAAAACTGAACTGGAAAGCCTGGGCGCACAAGAGTGTCAGGTGGTTCAGGGTGGTGTCCATTTTGAGGGCGACACGCGGCTTATTTACCAGAGCCTGATGTGGAGCCGCCTGGCGTCGCGCATCATGCTGCCGATGAAGGAGTGCAAGGTTTATAGCGACCTTGACCTCTACACCGGCGTACAGATGATCGACTGGACAGAGATCTTCACCCCGAATGCCACCTTTGCGGTGCATTTCAACGGCGTGAACGACGAGATCCGCAACAGCCAGTACGGTGCCCTGCGCGTAAAAGACGCCATTGTGGACTGCTTTACGCGTAAAAATAAGGAACGTCCGAACGTCGATCGTGAAAACCCGGATCTGCGTATTAACGTCTGGCTGAACGGCGACACGGCGAGTATCTCTCTCGATCTGAGCGGTGCGGGCCTGCACCTGCGCGGCTACCGCGATCGCACCGGTATGGCGCCGATCAAAGAAACGCTGGCTGCCGCCATCGTAATGCGCTCCGGCTGGCAGCCGGGCACGCCGCTGCTCGACCCGATGTGCGGTTCCGGTACCCTGCTGATTGAAGCGGCCATGCTGGCCACCGACCGCGCCCCGGGGCTGCACCGCGGCCAGTGGGGCTTCAAAGGCTGGGCGCAGCACGATGAAGCGCTCTGGAAAGAAGTCAAAGATGACGCGCAGACCCGCGCACGTAAGGGGCTGGCGGAATATACCTCTCATTTCTACGGCTCCGATAGCGACCCTCGCGTCATTGAGCGCGCGCGCAGCAACGCCCGCCGTGCCGGTATCGGCGAGCTGGTCACCTTCGAAGTGAAAGACGTGGCGAACCTGACCAACCCGCTGCCAAAAGGCCCGTACGGTACGGTGATCAGCAACCCGCCATACGGCGAACGTCTCGACAGCGAACCGGCGTTGATTGCCCTGCACAGCCTGCTGGGCCGCAACATGAAGGACCACTTCGGCGGCTGGAACCTGTCTCTGTTCAGCGCCTCGCCGGAACTGCTGAGCTGCCTGCAGCTGCGCGCCGACCGCCAGTTTAAGGCGAAAAACGGCCCGCTGGACTGCGTGCAGAAAAACTACCATCTGGCGGAGAAGGCGGCCGACAGTAAGCCGTCCGGCGTGGCGGAAGATTACGCTAACCGTCTGCGCAAGAACCTGAAGAAATTTGAGAAGTGGGCGAAGCAGGAGGGCATTGAATGCTACCGCCTGTATGATGCCGACCTGCCGGAGTACAACGTGGCGGTTGACCGCTACGCGGACTGGGTGGTGATTCAGGAATATGCGCCGCCGAAAACCATTGATGCGCAAAAAGCGCGTCAGCGCATGCTGGACGTTATTGCCGCCACCATCGCCGTGCTGGGTATTGCGCCAAACAAGCTGGTGCTGAAAACCCGCGAACGTCAGAAAGGTAAAAATCAGTACCAGAAGATGGGCGAGAAGGGCGACTTTATCGAAGTGGGCGAATATAACGCCCGCCTGTGGGTCAACCTGACCGACTATCTGGATACCGGCCTGTTCCTCGACCACCGTATCGCCCGCCGCATGCTGGGCCAGATGAGCAAGGGCAAGGACTTCCTGAATCTCTTCTCCTATACCGGCAGCGCCAGCGTGCATGCTGGTCTGGGCGGCGCGCGCAGCACCACCACGGTGGACATGTCCCGCACCTATCTGGAGTGGGCGGAGCGCAACCTGCGTCTTAACGGCTTAACCGGGCGTCAGCATCGCCTGATGCAGGCTGACGTGCTGGGCTGGCTGCGCGACACCGACGAGCAGTTCGACCTGATCTTTATCGATCCGCCGACCTTCTCCAACTCCAAGCGTATGGAAGATAGCTTTGACGTTCAACGCGATCACCTGCGCCTGATGACCGACCTGAAGCGCCTGCTGCGTAAAGGCGGCACCATTATGTTCTCGAACAACAAACGCGGCTTCCGTATGGATCATGACGGCTTAGCAGCCCTGGGACTGAAAGCACAAGAAATCAGCCAAAAAACGCTGTCTCAGGACTTTGCCCGTAACCGTCAAATCCATAACTGCTGGTTGATTACCGCGGTCTGAAAGGAAAAATAAATGTCTTTAATTAGTATGCACGGCGCGTGGCTCTCTTTCAGCGACTCACCGCTTCTCGACAATGCAGAGCTGCACATCGAAGATAACGAGCGCGTCTGTCTGGTGGGCCGTAACGGCGCGGGTAAATCCACGCTGATGAAAATCCTTAACCGCGAACAGGGCCTGGATGACGGGCGCATTGTTTACGAACAGGATCTGATTGTCTCCCGCCTGCAGCAGGATCCACCGCGTCACGTGACCGGCAGCGTGTACGATTTCGTGGCGGAAGGGATCTCCGAGCAGGCTGAATACCTGAAGCGCTATCACGAGATTTCGCATCTGGTGATGACCGATCCGAGCGACAAAAACCTCAACGAACTGGCAAAAGTGCAGGAGATGCTCGATCACCACGGTCTGTGGCAGCTTGAAAACCGCATTAATGAAGTGCTGGCGCAGCTCGGGCTGGAACCCGACATGGAGCTGTCGGCGCTCTCCGGCGGCTGGCTGCGTAAAGCGGCTCTTGGCCGCGCGCTGGTTAGCGGGCCGAAGGTGCTGCTGCTGGACGAACCGACGAACCACCTGGATATCGAGGCGATCGACTGGCTGGAAGGCTTCCTGAAAACCTTCAGCGGCACCATCATCTTTATCTCGCACGACCGTTCGTTTATTCGCAATATGGCGACGCGTATTGTCGACCTCGACCGCGGCAAGCTGGTGACCTATCCCGGCGATTACGACACCTATCTGCTGGAGAAAGAAGAAAACCTGCGCGTGGAAGAGCTGCAGAATGCGGAGTTTGACCGCAAGCTGGCGCAGGAAGAAGTCTGGATCCGCCAGGGCATCAAAGCCCGCCGTACCCGTAACGAAGGCCGCGTGCGCGCCCTGAAGGCGATGCGTCGCGAGCGCAGCGAACGCCGTGAAGTGATGGGCAGCGCCAAAATGCAGGTGGAAGAGGCGTCCCGTTCCGGCAAGATTGTCTTTGAAATGGAAAACGTTAACTATCAGGTTGACGGTAAAGTGCTGGTGAAAGACTTCTCGGCACAGGTTCAGCGCGGCGACAAAATCGCCCTGATTGGCCCGAACGGCTGCGGTAAAACCACGCTGCTGAAACTGATGCTCGGCCAGCTGCAGGCCGACAGCGGCCGCATTCACTGCGGGACCAAGCTGGAGGTCGCCTACTTCGACCAGCATCGCGCGGAGCTGGATCCGGACCGTACGGTGATGGACAACCTCGCCGAAGGCAAGCAGGAAGTGATGGTGAACGGCAAGCCGCGCCACGTGCTGGGTTACCTGCAGGATTTCCTGTTCCATCCGAAGCGCGCCATGACGCCGGTGCGCGCGCTGTCGGGCGGTGAGCGCAACCGTCTTCTGCTGGCGCGCCTGTTCCTGAAGCCAAGCAACCTGCTGATCCTCGATGAACCGACCAACGATCTGGATGTCGAAACGCTGGAACTGCTGGAAGAGCTGATTGACGGTTATCAGGGTACCGTGATGCTGGTCAGCCACGATCGTCAGTTCGTTGACAACACCGTGACCGAGTGCTGGATCTTCGAAGGTGAAGGGCGAATTGGTCAATATGTCGGCGGTTATCACGATGCAAAAGGGCAGCAGGCACAGTCGCTGGCGACGAAGCAGTCAAAGTCCAAAATAAGTTCTGAACCTGCTGTAACAAAAGCAGAAACTGTCAAGAAAACCTCGGCTAAACTAAGCTATAACCTGCAGCGCGAACTGGAGGGGCTGCCGCAGCGTCTTGAAGAGCTGGAGGCTGCGCTTGAGGATCTGCAAAAACAGGTTGCTGATGCGTCATTCTTTACCCAATCGCATGACTATACTCAGAAAGTATTGGCTGAAATGTCCGCGGCTGAAAAAGCCCTGGAAGACGCCTTTGAGCGCTGGGAGTACCTTGAGTCTCTGAAAAACGGCGCATAAACAGGGATAACATATGTGTGACCAGCACCATGCCGACAGGCATATTTTATGCTCGCAATGCGATATGCTCGTGGCGTTGCCAGAGCTTGGTCACGGACATAAAGCCCTGTGTCCACGCTGTGGCGCGACGTTGACAACCGAGTGGGACGCGCCGCGGCAGCGTCCCACTGCTTACGCGCTGGCAGCACTGTTCATGCTGCTGCTCTCTAATCTCTTCCCCTTCATCTATATGAAGGTGGGGGGGATCACCAGTCAGGTGGATCTGCTTGAAATCCCGGGCGTGATGTTCTCGGAAGATTACGCCAGCCTGGGGACCTTCTTTCTCCTGTTTGTCCAGATAGTCCCGGCTTTTTGCCTGGTCGTCATCCTTTTGCTGGTGAACCGCGTCAGGATGCCGGCACCGCTGAAAATCCGACTTGCGCGTATTCTGTTTCAGCTCAAAAGCTGGGGGATGGCGGAGATCTTTCTGGCGGGGATCCTGGTCAGTTTCGTGAAGCTGATGGCGTACGGCGACGTGGGGATTGGCAGCAGCTTTATTCCCTGGTGTCTGTACTGCGTCCTGCAGCTGCGCGCTTTCCAGTGCGTGGACAGACGCTGGGCGTGGGATGATATCGCCCCGGCACCGACGCTTGCGCAGACGGTGAAGGTCGGCGTGCCCGGCATTCGTCAGGGGCTGCGTTCCTGCCCGTGCTGCACCGCCGTGCTGCCCGCCGATCTCGACGTTTGTCCGCGCTGCGAAACAAAGGGGCACGTACGCCGTAAAAATAGCCTGCAGTGGACGATGGCGCTGCTGGTCACGTCCGTCATGCTGTATCTGCCAGCCAATATTCTGCCAATCATGATCACCGATTTGCTCGGCGACAAAATGCCCTCGACGATCCTGGCCGGGGTGATACTGCTCTGGGGTGAAGGTTCCTATCCGGTCGCTGGCGTCATCTTTATCGCCAGTATTATGGTGCCCACCTTAAAAATGATCGCCATCGCCTGGCTCTGTTGGGATGCGAAAGGTCATGGGAAACGCGACAGCGAACGCATGCACCTGATTTATGAAGTGGTCGAGTTTGTCGGACGCTGGTCAATGATTGACGTGTTTGTCATCGCCGTTCTCTCTGCGCTGGTGCGGATGGGCGGTTTGATGAGTATTTATCCTGCGATGGGGGCTTTAATGTTTGCACTGGTCGTGATCATGACCATGTTTGCGGCCATGACCTTCGACCCTCGTTTATCGTGGGATCGTGAGCCTGAATCAAGCCATGAGGAAGAGTAAGAGCATGGAAAATAAGAGTGGAGAGGCGAAAGTGCAGAAGGTCAAAAACTGGTCTCCGGTGTGGATTTTTCCCATCGTGACTGCGCTGATCGGTGCCTGGATCCTGTTTTATCATTACAGCCATCAGGGGCCGGAAGTGACGCTGATAACCACCAATGCCGAGGGGATTGAGGGCGGTAAAACGACCATCAAAAGCCGTAGCGTGGATGTGGGCGTGGTGGAAAGCGCAACCCTGACCGACGATTTAACCCATGTGGAAATTAAGGCGCGCCTGAATGCCGGCATGGAAAAACTGCTGCACGGCGATTCCGTTTTCTGGGTCGTTAAGCCGCAGGTGGGGCGTGAAGGGATCAGCGGCCTGGGGACGCTGCTCTCGGGTGCCTACATTGAGCTGCAGCCGGGCGCTAAGGGTAACCAGCCGGCCCAATACCAGCTTCTGGATTCACCGCCGCTAGCACCGCCTGATGCCAAGGGCATCCGCGTGATCCTCGACAGCAAAAAAGCGGGTCAGCTCACGGCGGGCGACCCGGTTCTGTTCCGCGGCTACCGCGTCGGTTCGGTTGAGAAAAGCACGTTTGATCCACAGAAACGCGCGATCAGCTATCAGCTCTTCATTAATGCGCCAAACGATCGCCTGGTCACCAGCAACGTCCGCTTCTGGAAAGACAGCGGGATCGCGGTAGATCTGACTTCGGCAGGCATGCGCGTTGAAATGGGTTCGCTGACCACGCTGTTTGGTGGCGGCGTGAGCTTTGACGTGCCGGAGGGCCTGGATTTAGGGCAGCCGGTCGCAGAGAACACCGCTTTCCGTCTCTTTGACGATCAAAAAAGCATTCAGGATGCGCTCTATACCGATCACGTTGACTTCCTGATGTTCTTTAAAGACTCCGTTCGCGGCCTGCAGCCGGGGGCGCCTGTTGAGTTCCGCGGCATTCGTCTCGGTACGGTTGGGCAAGTGCCGTTCTTCGTTCCGGGCCTTCAGCAGGTGCTGGATGATGATTACCGCATTCCGGTACTGATCCGCATTGAACCAGAGCGTCTGCTTAATCAGATTGGTGAAAATCAGGATATCGCGACTCATATCACCCAGCTGATGGAACGCGGTCTGCGCGGGTCGCTGAAAACCGGCAACCTGGTAACCGGTGCGCTGTATGTGGATATGGACTTCTACCCGAAAGCACCGCCGATTACCGGTATCCGTGAATTCGGTGGCTACAAGATCATCCCAACGGTGAGCAGCGGTCTGGCGCAGATCCAGCAGCGTCTGATGGAGACGCTGGATAAGATCAACAATCTGCCACTGAATCCGATGATTGAAGCGGCAACAAACTCGCTGAGCGAAAGCCAGGCAACGATGCGCCGTCTGCAAACCACGCTGGATAACATCAACAAGATTACGGCGAGCCAGAGCATGCAGCAGCTGCCGCAGGACATGCAGAAAACGCTGCGTGAGCTGAACCGCAGTATGCAGGGCTTCCAGCCGGGATCAGCGGCCTATAACAAGATGGTGGCAGATATGCAGCGTCTTGATCAGGTCCTGCGTGAACTGCAGCCGGTGCTGAAAACGCTCAACGAGAAGAGCAATGCGCTGGTGTTCGAAGCGAAAGATAAAAAGGATCCTGAGCCGAAGAGGGCAAAAGAATGAAAAAATGGCTATTGATGGTTGGCGCTCTGCTGTTAACGGCGTGCAGTTCAGGGGGAGATAATAAAAGCTATTATCAGCTGCCTGTGGCAACCCACAGCGGTGGGCAAAGCACGGCCAGTCAGGGAAACCGCCAGCTGTGGGTTGAGCAAGTCGCCGTGCCGGATTATCTGGCAGGAAACGGCGTGGTCTATCAGACCAGCGACGTGAAATACGTGATTGCAACCAACAACCTGTGGGCCAGCCCGCTGGATCAGCAGCTGCGCAACACGCTGGTGGCCAATCTGGGCAGCCAGCTTCCGGGGTGGGTAGTCGCATCGCAGCCGCTGGGTAACGATCAGGATACGCTGAACGTCACCGTAACGGGCTTCCACGGCCGTTATGACGGTGCGGTGGTCATCAGCGGGGAGTGGTTGCTGAACCATCAGGGGCAGCTGATTAAGCGTCCTTTCCATCTGGAGCTGAAGCAGCAGAAAGATGGCTATGACGAAATGGTGAAAGTCCTGGCTCAGGGATGGGCGCAGGAGTCGGCCAGTATCGCGAGAGAGATTTCCCGGCTGCCATAAGTAAAATTCATCATCAGAAACCGCAATCGGTCTGTCGCTGATTGCGGTTTTTTTTCGTTTTCAACTCAGGTTGTTACTTGTGCCACGTCACAATTTTTGTACAAATGAACTTCCAGCTAGCTCACAAATATGACACCCGTATGAATTTTGAACATTGACGATGCGACTAATTCGGGGTATTCGTTATCTGTGCCTGTGCAGATAGTGCAGACACTGTTTTCTTTCCACCAGACAAAAGAATGAGGGAAACGAGGCATGAAGAGACAGAAACGAGATCGCCTGGAACGGGCTCATCAACGTGGTTATCAGGCCGGCATCGCTGGACGTTCTAAAGAAATGTGTCCTTATCAGACGATAAATCAAAGGTCACAATGGCTTGGAGGCTGGCGAGAAGCCATCGGCGACAGGGCACTCATAGCCTGATAACGTCTCTTTCAAAAAAGAAACCTCCGCAATGCGGAGGTTTCGCCTTTCTGGAGGTGCGAAAGCACGATCAGAACGCGGACGTGTCCTGGAACAGGCCAACCTTCAGGTCGCTTGCGCTATAGATCAGACGACCGTCTACCAGCACTTCGCCATCTGCCAGGCCCATAATCAGGCGGCGGTTAACGATGCGCTTGAAGTGAATACGATAGGTCACTTTCTTCGCCGTAGGCAGAACCTGGCCGGTGAATTTTACTTCGCCTACGCCCAGCGCGCGGCCTTTACCTTCACCACCCAGCCAGCCCAGATAGAAGCCAACCAGCTGCCACATGGCATCCAGACCCAGACAGCCAGGCATTACCGGATCGCCAATAAAGTGGCAGCCGAAGAACCACAGGTCCGGGTTGATATCGAGTTCTGCTTCTACGTAACCCTTATCGAAGTTGCCGCCGGTTTCGGTCATTTTCACGACACGGTCCATCATCAGCATGTTCGGGGCCGGTAACTGTGGGCCTTTCGCGCCAAACAGTTCACCGCGACCAGAGGCAAGAAGATCTTCTTTTGTATAGGATTCGCGTTTATCTACCATGTTCTCAGTAAGCCTTATTTTAGTGAAGGACGCAGGATAGCTAACACGTGTACGCTGAACAAGTCCGATCAGTTCGAACTAAACCAGCCCAGCCAGCGTAACGGCCATGGATAACGGTGACGAGCATCCTGCTGTGTTGCCTGAGCAATGCGCTCCTGGATAGTCTGCATCAGGGTGGTTTGCCCTTCGCCATCCCATACCAGGTTTGTCAGTAAGGGTAGTGCATCCTCAATCCCTTCGATGGCCCAGATAGCGAACTGCTCTTGTTCAACCGCATCCAGAATCTCCTGGCTGAGGCTTAAATGGCGTGCGTTGGGAGCCGGAATAATCACACCCTGCTTGCCGTTTAAACCGCGCTGCTGACAGATAGAGAAGAAGCCTTCAATTTTTTCGTTGAGGCCACCCACAGGCTGCGCACGACCGAATTGATCCACCGAACCGGTGATCGCGATGTTCTGATTGATGGGCACTTCCGCCAGGGCGCTGATTAAGGCACACAGTTCAGCCATAGAGGCGCTATCGCCATCCACTTCGCTGTAGGACTGCTCAAACGTCAGCGAGGCGGAGAAGGGGATCTGCTGCTCAAGCTGCAGTTCAGACATCAAAAACGCCTGCATGATCATCATGCCTTTGGCGTGAATGTTTCCGCCCAGCTCGGCTTTGCGTTCGATGTCGGTAAACTCGCCATCGCCAATATGCACAACGCAGCTAATACGGGACGGCTCCCCGAACGCGCGCGGATGGCCAGGGAATTCAATCACCGACAGGGCGTTGATCTGTCCGACGCGTTCGCCTTCGGTTTCCACCAGAATTTGTTCCAGCAGAATTTCATCCTGCATACGGTCAGCAAGATAGCCTTCCCGCCACTCACGCTGAGCCAGCATCTGGGTGAGCTGCTCCCCGGTGAACGCACCGCTACCGCTCACCACGCCCACTTCACGCAGCTGTTTGCCGATCCAGAGCGGGCAGAGTGGCAGCGTTTCCTGGTCACCGGTATAACGCACCGCTTCGCGGATCAGGCCTGGCCATGCGTCAGCCGCAGGCGTTGGCAGTGCAAAACGTTCAGCAACGGCCATCACCCACTGGCACCACTGCGCCATATCGTCGGCATCGGCAATCTGGATATTGTCTTCGTATTCGCTATACACCGCCTGTTCAGCCAGTTCAGGCTCCATTTCCTGGAAGTCTGCCAGCGATTCACGGTCGCCCGTCAGCACGACGGTTAATGACAGCGGCATAGACGGAACCGAGACAGGCAGAGGACGAGACTCATCGTAGCCGACCCAGTCGAAACGCTGCTGATGCACGATGGTTTTCAGACGCATCCACAGCAGCGGCTGCGAGAGCAGGGTACGCAGCGAGATGATCAGGACACCACCATTTGCGCGATGTACCAGCCCAGGCTGCAGCGAAAGCTCGCCGTTAAACTGGCGCAGACAACCAAAGAGTTGTTCAGCCTCGACCCAGTTCGCGGTAATCACCTCGCCCTTAGCGGCAAAAAGGCCGTCGGCCTGCGCCGCCGGTTCGAAAGTAACATCATGTCCAGCGATACGATACTGGCCGCCAAAAACGGCGTTCGCTTCCGGCTTTAGCTGACGCACGGCATCCCCGAACAACGTCAGGTATTCCGCTTCTTCCGGGGCTTTGAGCAGCATGAAAGGCGCAGTTGCCCAGGGGCTTAATACCTGCTCCAGCGCATAATGCAAACGGGGCTGCGTATCGCTAAGGATGAATTCGTGTTCTTTTGCGAGATCTGGCTGTGCAAACAGTTCCTGATAACTTTCGGTATCCGGAACAAGGTCACGCCATGCAAGTTTCGTAATGGTCAAAGTTGATGTTTTTTAGTCAGATGTAAAAGCGTGGAGTATACCGTAAGCGGGGGGCTCTACCCAAGCAGGATTGGGGATTTCGACAAGGTGATTGGCTGCATTCACTCACAGGATATGATTTCTTTTCAGCAGATTGCTAAAAAACTGATATTCTGAACAGAGTTACGTGGTAACACTGAGATCGCAATGAAATATCAACAACTGGAAAATCTCGAAAGCGGCTGGAAATGGAAGTACCTGGTCAAAAAGCACCGTGAAGGGGAGCTGATCACCTGCTACATCGAAGCCAGCGCTGCGCAAGAAGCCGTGGATATTTTGCTGACCCTCGAAAACGAACCGGTACAGGTCAACGGCTGGATTGAGAAACACATTAATCCTGCGTTGTTAAACCGGATGAAGCAAACTATCCGCGCGCGACGCAAACGGCATTTTAATGCTGAGCACCAGCACACTCGCAAAAAATCAATCGACCTGGAATTTGTTGTCTGGCAGCGCCTGGCCGGGCTGGCACAACGACGGGGTAAAACGCTGTCGGAAACCATCGTGCAGTTGATTGAGGATGCAGAACATAAAGAGAAGTACGCCAACCAGATGTCGACACTGAAGAATGACCTTCAGGCGCTGTTGGGTAAAAAGTAGTTTTTTTACTTTTCTTCAGACAATAAAAAACCCCGCATTGCGGGGTTTTTTTATAAGACGATAACTTATGCCGCTGGCTGAGTTACAACGTCTTTGATGCCTTTAACTTCGATCTCTACGCGACGATCTGGAGCCAGGCAGTCGATCAGTGCAGCGCGAGCTTTCACGTTGTCACAGGTGTTGCCAGTAACTGGGTTAGATTCGCCCATACCACGTGGGGAGATCTTGTTAGCTGGGATACCTTTAGAGATCAGGTAATCAACAACAGACTGAGCACGTTTCTCAGACAGTTTCTGGTTGTAAGCGTCAGAACCGATACGGTCGGTGAAGCCCAGAACCACTACAGAACCGTCTTTAGGATCCAGGTTGCTCAGCTGGGTGTACAGCTGATCCAGTGCCTGCTGGCCTTCTGGTTTCAGAGTCGCTTTGTTGAAGTTGAACAGAACGTCAGACTTCAGAGTGAAGTGCTTGGTCTGTACTTCTGGAGCTGGAGCCGGCGCTGGAGCAACAACTGGTGCTGCTTCTTCCTGCTGGCCGAAACGGTAGGAAACACCTACGCTCAGCATGCCGTTGTCTGGACGAACACCAACGGTGTTGCCGTCGCCGATGTTGTTAACCCACTGGTATTCCAGACGGGTAGCGATGTCACGGGTCATAGCCCACTCAACGCCACCAGCGAATACTGGGGAAACACCGGTGTCATGGTCGTCGCCAGCGATGCTGTTGCTGGAGTCAGCGCGCCATACCATGCCGCCCAGACGGGTGTACACGTCCAGATCGTCAGTTACTGGGTAACCCAGTTTAGCGGTCAGCTGAACGCCCTGTGCTTTGAAAGCGCCGTTTACGGTGTCGCCTTTGTATGGCATACGACCTAACCAGTCGTAACCCATTTCAAAACCAACATACGGGTTAACCTGATAGCCACCGAACGCACCTGCACCAAGCTGGCTCTCGTGAGTTGGGCCATCATTGTTCAGGCTGCTGTTGTACCAGCCGGTGTCGTGGAACTGAGACCAGCCCAGTTTACCACCTGCATACCAGGTATTATCTTTCGGAGCGGCCTGCGCTACGGTAGCGAAGCCAGCCAGTGCCACTGCAATCGCGATAGCTGTCTTTTTCATTTTTTGCGCCTCGTTATCATCCAAAATTCGCCATGAAAGTCTCAAGAGAGAATCACGGTTAAATCCTTCACCGGGGGGCGTGGTCAAATATAAATCTACCGATATCTTCGGCTTAGGCCGAGCACCCCTGGCGATGTAAAGTCTACAACGTAGCTGAAAACTTACAAGTGTGAAGTCCGTCAGGCATATGAAAAAAAAAGTTCCGTATACCGATTATTTAACATTTTTTGAACGAATTTTGTGCAATAAAATTAAGGAGAACCGCACCAGACAAGCCTTGCCGCAATTTTAAGGCCGGGAACTAAAATCCCATCTTGCGGTCAAAAAAAATTCCAGGAAAAATCTTAATTTCACTCAATGATACAAATTTGAGTGAATTTTTAGCCCAGAAAGTTGTCCTCTGCGGTAAGAATCCGATCGAACCGGACGCATAATGAACCCGATCGCATTCCCTTCTTCAGCGGCTTCAGTCAGTCGGAAATGTTCCTCTTCCGTCAATTCTTCCGGTAACCAGCCAATCACCACGCTGTAATTTCCTGTGCGTAACGCGCGGATCATCGACTCAACGGTATCGCAAGGCGAAAGTTGATTAATCTGCATGACCTTGGTCAGCGGAAGGCCTGCGGATTGAACCCACTCGCGACTCAGCTTTTGCTGAGGCGTGAGCCAAAGCTGCCAGCGCGATTGCTGACCGAGCTGTTGTAATAATGGCAGTAAAAGAAGTTGCGTTAACAAGGGCTGGTCTTCACGATAAACCACTTCACTGATAAGCCCTGTGGAAACACGCTCGACGGAATTCTGCGCGACATTGCCTGCAGCAGAAGAGAGAGAGATTGCGCGATTTGCATAGCCTGAAGTGTGCATATTCATTCCAGCCCTGTAGTTACTGTATGGATATACAGTAACCCCTGTATACCCAAAGATCAACCTCATTTTCGGAAAGCGACTCGCAAAATTCATTCAATCTTGATGCCCCTCGAAAAATCATCTTGCTCAACGACGATAAGTTGCCTATTTTCCTGCTAACGGATCCGCTAGTAAGAAATTTCGTTGTTAGCCTATGATTTTGAAGGGAAACATCATGAAAAAGATATCTTATGAACAGATTTATAAATCCCAGGAATACCTCTCTCCGTTGGGCGAGATTCATCATCGCGCGCTGTTTGGCGGTTACACCCTGGCAGTGGATGATGCGGTCTTTGCCATGGTGTCCGATGGCGAACTTTACCTTCGCGCGTGTGAAGAGAGTGCAAAATACTGTGTAAAAAATGCTTCCTCCTTCTTGACGTTGATGAAGCGAGGCCGCCCGGTGCTGCTCAACTACTATCGTGTGGATGACGGATTATGGCAGGACAGGGAGCGGTTGCTTCAGCTCTCCTCGTTTGCACTCAGTGCGGCAAGGAAAGAGCGCTACCAGCGTCATCAACGAACCCGTCTTAAGGATCTGCCGAACCTGACCTTTCAGCTTGAAGTCTTGCTCTATGAAGCCGGTATCACCAATGAAGAAACGCTGCGGGCGCTGGGCGCCAGAGCGAGCTGGCTGAAGATGCGGGCAAAGAATAAAGCACTCAGTATAAAAGTGCTCTTTGCGCTGGAAGGGGCAATCGAAGGGCTGCATGAGGCGGCACTCCCGGCAGGTATCCGCCGGGAGCTGACGGAGTGGTTTAATGCGCTGCCTGAGCCGCAGGAGAGTCGTTCCTCCAGGTAGCGATGTGCTGTTGCAGCCGGCAAATTTCAGGCAGCAGAGCGATAAGCAGGCCTATCTGCTGAAGAACCAGCGGCGCTTTGCTGTCGTTTCCCGGGTCAAGATGCGCAATGCGTTGAGCCAGTTCATCCAGAGCCTGTCGAACGCGCGGTTCATCGGCCGGGCGGTGATGAAGCGCATCATCGACATAGCAGACGGCGTCATCGAGGAGGTTGAGAACCGCCGGGTTAGTGAGCTTCTCGCGGTGGGCCCCCAGCGTCGAAATATAGCTGGTGAAGGTATGGTTCAGGCAGAGCAGGCGGAACGCTGTCTCACGAATCTCAGCCGTGGCGCGCGGCTCCGTTGACATGTTAGAGACAACGGAGGCCAGTTCAGCATCACTGTTGTGCGCGTCGCGACGTGCTATCCGGTAAGCCAGACGGTTATCGCGGCCCTGGTGGTACTGCTCCAGAATTGCGTCAAGGTAACGACAGTTGGCATTCATCGCCCTGTCTACCACGCGCGGCAAATTGCGAAAACGCCAGTCCGGCCAGATAAAGCTGACCGCGGCCCAGGCAATCGCGCAGCCAATCAGCGTATCAATCACGCGTGGCAGGGCGACTTCAAACCCTTCACCCAGCAGATTAAAGCAGAGCAGCACCAGCAGCGTGATGAACATGGTGGCATGGGCGTACTGCACGTTGCGAAACGCGAAAAACAGCACGCCGGTGATCACGATCAGAATCAGCTGCCCTTCGACGGAAGGCACGAAATAAAGCACCGGCAGGCCGATTGCGACGCCGACCAGCGTGCCGATAATACGCAGCGCCAGGCGGTGTCGGGTGGCGTTATAGTTCGGCTGGCAGACGAACAGGCTGGTCAGCAGGATCCAGTAGCCATGATGCAGCCCGGTTATCTGGATAAAGGCATAACCCACGCACAGCACCAGCGACATTCTCACCGCGTGGCGGAAGAGAGCCGACTCCGGGGTAAAGTTGCGGCTCAGGCGTAGCCACATATCGCTAACACTGTGCACGCTGTCATCAGCAAGCTGATTGTCGACCTCACTGCCCGGAAGCGCCATCGCCTGCTCGGACTCAATGGTCGCCAGCTGTGCGTCAATCGCCCGCAGGTTGTTCAGCAGAAAGCCCAGCGCTTTGATGTGTTCCGGTGACGTTCCGCTGGCCTGAACGCGGTCGAGCGCTGCGTCAAGATGGCTAAATACGCGTTCAAAACGTGGATCATGCTGATAGGGTGTGCGCAGCAGAATGGAGCGCGAGAGCTGCTGGCACGCCTGGGACTGCATGGAGAGCAGGCGCTGGAAGCGGAACATCACGTCGCTGTAGCGGAACTTCTCGCGCAGGGCGGCATACTGGACGTGCGAGGAGCTGGCGCGTTCATGAATGTCCTGGGCGGCAAAATAGTAGTGTAAGGTTCTTCGCGTTCCGCGCTGACCGCGATCGCCGCGCAGACGGGTCAGCAGAGAGGCTTTTGTCTGGTTAAGGGTGGCGACCAGTTGACCATTTGCCAGCGCCAGATCGTAGAGCGGCGCCTGGCTTTCTTCCTCGATATCCGGGTCGAACAGCCGGGATTTCAGTTCCAGATAGTGGGCTAGCTGCTCAAAGCTGCGGGCAAGGTTGTCCTGCAGAGGACGAACAGGGAAGATCAGATGACCGGTTAAGGTCAGCAGGTTATACCAGATGGCGCCGAGCAACAGCAGAACCGGCTGCTGGTACCACTGGTCGTAGAGGGATGCGCCCAACATGGTATAGATGGCGATCAGCAGGGCGCCAAACGCGATAGTGGCATAGCGCTGCCCAAGGCCGCCCAGCAAAATAAACCCGCTGGTTGAGAGCGTCAGACCCAGGGCAAACAGCCAGGGCCAGGGGAAAAGTAACTCAACGGACGCTGACGCAATAAAAAAGCAGACGAGCGTGATGACCAGGTTGCGTAAACGCCCGGCCAGACGATCGTCCAGGTCCGCCAGCGCCCCGGCCACGACGCCCAGCGTGAGCGGGATGGTGAGCTTGACGTCATTCAGCCACCAGGGCAGGGCAACCGTGCCGCAAAGTGCGATAAATATCCTGACGTTATAAAGCCAGGTGCTGTTCCAGGTATAACGGCGAAGCAGTGGGCTTAGCATAAACGCGGCCAGTCCTTAGTTACTGAAAACGACGACGCGCATTGGCTTCACGCGCCGCCTGGGCCACTTCGACCGGAACAACCCTGCGCCCGACGGGCCAAAGAGCGATAGCGGCGATCTTAAAGTTCGCGATCCCCACCGGAATACCAATAATCGTGATGCACTGCGCAATACCCGCAAAAATATGCATGATGCAGAGCCACCAGCCGAAGAAAATCAGCCACAGAATGTTAAGCAGGGTACCCCCCGTATTCATCAGGGCGTTTTTGTTCTCCGGATTCAGCTCGTCAACGTGGATGGCTTCATTCCCGTAGGGGACGAAGGAGAGTTTTGTGATTTCCCAGCAGGAGCGAGTCAGGGGGAGCGTAAAAATCAGGACGATGCTCACCAGCGTGGCAAAAAGCCAGGAAAGGGTGGTGGCAAAACCGCCCAGCACAAAATTCAACACATTCAGAACGGTACGCATAAACCCTCACTTCCTTTCGATAAAATTAACGCCCAATGATTGTAACGTTTTTTTAGGCTGGAGCACCTTAAAACTGGCAGTTACACTGTCAGGTAAATTATCTCTTCGTGGATTTGGCGGAACATGGAACTGAAAGCAACGTCGTTAGGCAAACGTCTGGCGCAACACCCTTACGACCGGGTGGTTCTCCTCAATGCCGGGGTAAAAGTCTCTGGAGAACGCCACGAATACCTTATTCCGTTTAATCAGCTTCTGGCTATCCACTGCAAACGCGGGCTGGTGTGGGGCGAACTCGAGTTCGTACTGCCTGACGATAAAGTCGTGCGTCTTCACGGCACCGAGTGGGCAGAAACCCAGCGTTTCCATCATCACCTGAACGCGCTCTGGCAGCAGTGGAGTCAGGATATGAGCGTGATTGCCGCCGGAGTGCTTCAAAAGGTGCTGGACGATATCGCGCAAAGCAACGCGCAGCATTCGTGGCTCACCCGTCAGCAGACCGCCGGGCTACAGCAAAAAATCCGGCAGGCACTCTCGGCGCTGCCGTTATCCGTGGCGCGTCTTGAGGAGTTTGACAATTGTCGCGACGCCTGGCGCCAGTGCCAGGCCTGGCTGAATGATAAGGATAAGAGCCGACTCGCCCATAACCAGGCCTGGACGGACGCCATGCTCACCCAATACGCCGACTTTTTCAGTACGGTGGAGTCCTCTCCGCTTAATCCGGCTCAGGCGCGCGCGGTGGTCAACGGCGAGCAGTCGCTGCTGGTTCTTGCGGGGGCCGGTAGCGGTAAAACGTCGGTGCTGGTCGCGCGTGCCGGCTGGCTGCTGACGACCGGGGAAGCGGTCGCCGATCAAATTCTGCTTCTGGCCTTTGGCCGCAAGGCGGCCCAGGAGATGGACGAACGGATCCAGGAACGTCTGCATACCCGGGATATCACGGCCAGAACCTTCCATGCCCTTGCCCTGCATATTATTCAGCAGGGCAGTAAAAAAGTGCCTGCTATCAGTAAGCTGGAAAACGACGCGCAGGCGCGCCAGGCGCTGTTTATCAAAACGTGGCGCCAGCAGTGCAGTGAGAAAAAGGCGCAGGCGAAAGGGTGGCGCCAGTGGCTCGAGGAGGAGCTCGACTGGGACGTGCCGGAGGGCAGCTTCTGGCAGGATGACAAACTGGCGCGTCGGCTGGGTTCACGGCTTGACCGCTGGGTCAGCCTGATGCGAATGCACGGCGGAACGCAGGCAGAGATGATTGAAAGCGCGCCGGAGGCGATCCGCGATCTGTTTTCGAAGCGGGTCAAGCTGATGGCGCCGCTGCTGAAGGCCTGGAAAACCGCGCTGAAAGCGGAAAATGCCGTCGATTTTTCCGGCCTAATCCACCAGGCCATCATCATTCTTGAGAAGGGGCGCTTTGTCAGCCCGTGGAAACATATTCTGGTGGATGAGTTTCAGGACATATCTCCGCAGCGCGCAGCGCTGCTTTCGGCGCTACGGGCGCAAAATAAGCATACTTCGCTGTTTGCGGTGGGTGACGACTGGCAGGCCATCTATCGCTTCAGCGGGGCGCAGCTTTCGCTGACGACCGCATTCCACGACTATTTTGGCGAAGGCGATCGCAGCGATCTGGACACCACCTACCGCTTCAATTCACGGATTGGTGAAATCGCCAACCGCTTTATCCAGCAGAACCCGCATCAGCTGGCAAAGCCGCTCAATAGCCTGCGGGCAGGGGATAAAAAAGCCGTGACCCTGCTGGCGGAAGACCAGCTGGAACCGCTGCTGGACAAGCTCAGCGGCTACGCGAAGCCTGATGAACGTATCCTGGTGCTGGCACGATACCATCACCTCAAACCCGAGGCGCTGGAAAAGGCGGCCACCCGCTGGCCGAAGCTGCAGCTTGAATTTATGACGATTCACGCCAGCAAAGGGCAGCAGGCCGACTATGTGATTGTCATGGGGCTGAAAGAGGGGAGCGACGGTTTCCCGGCCCCGGCCCGCGAGTCGGTCATGGAGCAGGCCCTGCTGCCGGTGCCGGAAGACTTTCCGGATGCCGAAGAGCGGCGTTTGCTGTATGTGGCGATGACCCGCGCGCGCCATCGCGTGTGGCTGCTGTTCAATAAAGAGGATCCATCCGTGTTTGTCGATATTTTGAAGAGTATTGATGTGCCGGTGGCGAGGAAGCCATAACGACGAAGGGTAAGGATGGGTAGGCCGGGTAAGGCGTAGCCGCCACCCGGCAAAAAAAGCTACTTCAATCTCTCTGAAAGATAACGCTGATAGTCCGGAATAAGGATATCTACCGGCGAGTTAAACTGCGGCGATTCGATGATGAAATCCGCCGTCGAGAGGTTTGTCGCCACCGGAATATTCCACACCGTCGCCAGGCGCAGCAGGGCCTTGACGTCCGGGTCGTGCGGAACCGCGTTTAGCGGGTCCCAGAAGAAGATCAGCACATCAATTTTCCCTTCGGAAATCTGTGCGCCGACCTGCTGATCGCCGCCCATCGGGCCGCTCAGCATGGCGTTTACCTCCAGACCCGTTTCGCGCTGGATCAGGTTACCGGTGGTGCCGGTCGCCGACAGGGCGTGCTTTTCCAGCAAAGACTGATGGCGGCGAACCCAGTTAAGCAGCATTTGTTTACAGTGATCGTGCGCTACCAGAGCAATGTGTTTGCGTTCCGGGAGCGTGCGTGTTGTCAGTTCCATAATCATATCCATCAGGTTAACTGCCTACACGATGACGGGAACCGTCTAACGCTGCAAGAGAAAGGCGTAAAAAATGTGGCTTATGATGAAGGTTGTTGTTTTGCCCATTGTAAAAACCGGGCCCGCGTGTCGGCATCGGCCTGCTGGAACCAGAATTTAAGGCGCTGTTCCGTCAGGGCCTGGGACTGGGGTGGAATGACGTCCAGTTCAGAGACGCCGGAAAGCAGCGTACTGTCGTCGGCCATCATGGTGGCAAACTGAGGAAGCGACGCGCGTTTACCGGCTTTGTTATAGGTCTGCGTCGCGGCCTCGTAGTCCGGACCTTTCGGTGAAGTCGTCAGCGCCAGAATATCCAGCTTCGCCGGAATCGGCATCGCATCCCCGTCCAGCAGTTCAATGCGGGGAGACGCGTCGAAGGCCGCTGATTCCTTCTCCGTTTCAAGGCGTGGCAGGGTAATATTCACCTGACTGATTTGTCGGGTATTAAAGCTGACGATCAGCGGCGGGGAGATGTACATCCGTTGCTCGTGATTGGCCAGACCGATCGATTTTTCTACTCGGAATACCAGCTGATGCGGTCCGTTATCCAGCTCGATACTGTCCGCACCGCGCAATAACGAACTGGAGACCTTTTTTCCGTCCAGTACCAGGAGATCAATATCGGTAGAGAGCCGGAGCGTGGTCGCAAAAACGCAGACCGGCATCACTAACGCAATCAGAGCAGTGGCAATACCGGTTTTCATAGAAGGCTCCCGTCAGAAATCCTGTCGCCGCATTAATGTATCTAAATTTTTCGATAATCACGTTTACTAACATATAGACATATTTGGCCGTTTTGCCCTCATGCATCGGTATGGGATGGATGGTTGAGATGTGCGGTTTGGCGTACACTTTTAAAAAAGCCAGGAGAAAAACCATGAAAGAGAACGATATTGCCGAGATTCTGACATCCACGCGTACCATTGCGCTGGTGGGCGCGAGCGATAAACCCGATCGTCCCAGCTATCGGGTGATGAAATACCTTCTCGATCAGGGCTATCACGTCATCCCGGTCTCGCCAAAAGTGGCCGGGAAAACCTTACTGGGCCAGCAGGGTTATGCCACGCTCGCTGACGTGCCGGAAAAAATTGATATGGTCGATGTCTTCCGTAATTCCGAGGCGGCGTGGGAAGTGGCGCAGGACGCTATCGCCGTCGGGGCGAAAACGCTGTGGATGCAGCTGGGCGTGATTAACGAGCAGGCTGCCGTGCTGGCGCGGGATGCGGGGCTGAACGTCGTCATGGATCGCTGTCCGGCGATTGACATCCCCCGTCTGGGGCTGGCGAAGTAATAAAAAAAGCCCGTTCATCGGGCTTTTTTTACACGCTTAGTTCCGCAGGCGCGGAGCCTGTAACTGTTTGCGGATAGTCTGAGCAAGTTCATCCATAGTGGGTTGCTCCGGATGCTCTTCCTGCAGCTCGCTGCTTAGCTGCGCTTCGGCAAGGTAGGTGTGGACGGGTTGCCCGTCGTCACCTTCCATCACCACATGGTACCAGGGTGCAGCGCGAAGCTCTGCGTTCACCGCCAGCTCGTCTGCTGACGGCTCATCAAGGGAATACTCCGGGTCGATATCCACGACCACACCCAAATACCCGAGCAAAGTGTGGCGGACCTGCTGGCCGATACCGAATTTGCTGGCAATCATAGTCACCTCCCGGGAAATACGACTTACACGTTATGTGCGGGCAATATTTCTCTTTTCAAGTTACATGACGCGACAGGCAAACCCTTTCAGATACAGTCCTTCCGGGTAGGTAGCAATCACGGGGTGATCGGCTGCCTGACGGAACTGCTCTATAAATTGTACATCACGACCAGCATCTATTGCGGCATCAGCGATGATTTTCTGAAATAAATCTGTGGTCATCAGGCCGGAGCAGGAGAAGGTGAGCAAAACTCCGCCCGGATTCAGCAGCTGGATAGCCAGCATGTTGATATCTTTATATCCGCGGCAGGCGCCCATCAGTTGGCTTTTGTTCTCCACAAACTTTGGCGGATCCATCACGATGACGTCGAACTTCTCGCCCTGATCGCGGTATTTACGCAGCAGCTTGAAGACGTCGTCGCGTATAAATTCGGCTTTGCTCAAGTCCAGTTTGTTCAGCTCGACGTTCTGTTTTGCCACGTCCAGCGCTTCCTGCGAGGTATCCACGCTAACCACCTGGGCACAGCCGCCCATCAGCGCCGAAACGGCAAACCCACCGGTGTAGGAGAAGCAGTTGAGCACGCGTTTGTCGGCAACGTACTGACGCGTCGCGAGACGGCTGTCGCGCTGGTCAAGGTAGTAACCCGTTTTGTGCCCGCCCTGAATATCCACCAGCAGCTTCATGCCGTGCTCTTCAATTGGCAGCAGGGCAGGCGGCAGTTCACCCGTGACCGGCCCCTGAGTCAGCTCCATGCCTTCTTTTTTGCGCACCGCCACATCGCTGCGGTCGTAAATGGCGCACTGCGGGAACTGCGTTTGCAGGGCGCTAATCAGCGCAGCGCGCTGGTATTCCGCCCCGGCGCTCAGGAGCTGCAGCACCAGGAAGTTACCGAAGCGATCGATGGTCACGCCCGGCAGGCCGTCAGATTCACCGGCAATCAGGCGGTAGCTGTCCAGCCCGTCGCGTTTAGCCAGCCAGTCGCGCCACTGCTGCGCCTGCTGCAGACGACGCACGAAGAAGTCGATGTCAATGGTTTCGTCTTTATCGAAGGTCCAGACGCGCGCGCGGATCTGGGAGGCTGGCGAGTAGGCGCCTCGCGCTAACCATTTCCCCTGGTGGTCCACGATATCAATGGTTTCACCGAGGCTGGCTTTGCCTTCCATACGGGCAACCGCGCCGGAAAAGACCCAGGGATGACGGCGCAGTAAGGATTTCTCGCGCCCTTTGGCTAACACTAAACGTACACTCATAATTTGCTGTTCTGTCGATTTCAGGGAAATGGCGCGTAGAGTAGCACATTCAGCAAGGCGCAATCATCTGCGGATGCCGTTGAGCGTTTCGGCACAAAATCAAATCGCTTAAGCACATTACGGCACTGCGGCGGGATATACAGTGGGATTCCGGTTCAGCAAAGGAAATACCCATGAAAAAGCGCAGTGTCATCACAATAGCCGCTCTGACGGCAATGAGTTTTCAGGTTTTAGCCGCAACGCCTTTCAGCATGACCAGCCGGGATATTTCCGGCGACCGGCGGTTAGCGCCACAGCAGGTGTTTGAGGGATTTGGCTGCCACGGTGGTAACCAGTCCCCGCAGCTGGCGTGGACAAATCCGCCCACGGGTGCGAAAAGTTTTGCCATTACGGTCTATGACCCGGATGCGCCTACCGGCAGCGGCTGGTGGCACTGGACAGTAGCCAACATTCCCGTGAAGACAGTGACGCTGCCCGCTGATGCCGGTAACCCAAATGGCGAAAAATTACCTGCTGGCGCTGTGCAGGGGCGTAATGATTTCGGTTATTCTGGATTCGGCGGCGCATGTCCGCCCGCAGGCGATAAGCCTCACCGCTATCAGATGACCGTCTGGGCGCTGGACGTGGATACCCTGCCCATCGACAACAATGCGAGCGGCGCGCTGGTCGGCTTTATGCTCAATAGTCACGTTCTGGCAAAGGCTCAGTTAACCGCAACCTACAGCAGATAAGGATGAACCGGTGCAGGAGTTCCATTTTCGACATAAACATCTCACGGCGGGTGAAGTGAGTGCCAGCAAAATGCATCGCCTGCACCAGGTTAAGCTCTTTTTCCCGGCGATTTGCCATATCACTCACGGCAGCAAGGTGATTGTGCAGGACGATAACCGCCTGGTGGCCACCCGGGATGAACTCATCATTATCCCTGCCAATACGGCAATGGAGATCATCAATCAGCCTGCAAACGGCCTGTTTCACTCGGACTTGCTGATGTTATCGCCGGAAATCGTTGCCGAGTTTAAAGCGCATTACCTGAAATCCTGGCCGCGCACGACGCTGCATTCGCTCTGCGCTCCGCTGAGCGAGGGGCTGGCGTTTATGTGGGATAACCTGCTGCACGCCGTGCGTCAGGAGTTACCGGAGGCGCTGCAAAAACATCAGGCCTTCGGTCTGTTGCTGGCATTGCTGCATGACGGCGTGGCAGGTCCGCTGCTTATCGAGCGAAGCAATAACCTGACCGAGCAGGTGCGACAGTTCATTATGCTGTCGCCCGCCAGAGCCTGGACCGCGCAGGACGTCGCCAGCCGTCTGGCCCTGAGCGTGCCGACGCTGCGCAGACGGTTACGCGAGGAGTCACAGAGTTTTCGCCAGATTGTCGAGGAGGTGAGGATGGCCGTGGCTTTGTCACAGTTACAGTCAACCCGATTACCGATCGGCGAAATCGCATTACAATGTGGGTATCTGTCCAGCTCTCGTTTCACCGCCCGTTTCCGGCAGCACTACGGTTGTTTGCCGAAAACGCTACGTTAAGGAGAAGAAGAATGTCTAAAGTCTGCACTATTGCCTGGGTTCACGGCGTCGTTCAGGGCGTGGGTTTCCGCTACAGTACCCAGCGCGAAGCGATTGAGCTTGGGCTAACGGGATACGCGCGCAACATGGATGACGGCAGCGTTGAGGTGGTCGCCTGTGGCGAAGCAGAGCAGGTTGACAAGCTGGTGGCGTGGCTGAAAGCGGGTGGGCCGCGCAGCGCGCGGGTTGATAAGGTCTTAACGGAACCCCATCAACCGGGGCGCGAATACGTCAACTTCGGTATTCGGTATTAAATACACTTCACCGGCTTAGGCAGGCCGGCAATTTTGGTGGCCTGTTTTGCCGGACCTTTCGGGAACAGACGATAGAGATAGCGGCTGTTGCCTTTCTCTTCACCGAACTTATTGGCCATCGCCTTGACCAGCATGCGGATGGCCGGAGAGGTGTTGAATTCAAGGTAAAACTCGCGGACAAAACGCACCACCTCCCAGTGTTCGGGGGAGAGGGTAATGCCTTCGTTTTCCGCAATTTTCTCCGCCAGCGGTTCGCTCCAGAGCGTTGTATCTTTCAGATAGCCTTCGCTATCGGTCTCAATTTCCTGGCCTGCAAAAATGAACATAATCTTCTGTCGTAGGTGAAAAATCGGCAACAGTGTAGCAAAAAAGCGGGCTCAGGATAAACCGTGACCTACAGGAGCAGCTGAAGCAGATTGTTGGCATTGAGCTTCTTCAGCGCGTTGCATTTATGGGTTGAAACCTGTTTCTCCGACATGTGCGTCACGATGGCAATGTGGCGGACCGGCAACCCGGTCAGCATCAGATCGAGCACGTTGAATTCAGGTACGGTCAGGCAGCAGTCCAGGCTTCGAACGCGACGCGGCTCTTTTGCCAGCAAATACGCCGCATCGGCAACGGCGATCCGGTCGTCGATGATATAAAGCGTTAGCGTACTGAAACGCTTGCGTAAATGCGTCGCCAGCGCCCACCCCTTTTCGTTGCAGACCAGATAAAGACTGCCTTTCCAGCGGGCGGCTTCCAGCCTGAGCAAAATATTGATCAGCGCCTGATGCGTCGCCGCCACGGAAAAACGGCAGCGGACGACAATCACGCGGCGGGTAAGCAGCGTTGGCTGCCATTGTACGGTATCGCTCTGGACCTCTAACTGAACGCCCCGACGCAGCAGCGCATAGCGCAGTCCTTCGGCGTAAAATCGATTATTGTCGAGAATGGCGTAACTCACGGTGACCTCGTTATAACGTGCTGGGCGTATAGATGACGCGCAGCGTGCCGGTATAGTCGCCCGCGTTTTTGCTGCTGGCGGCGAACGCGGGGGTTTTCAGGATAATTGGCGCAGGAATGCACAGTACGCTCTCGCGTCCGCCGGGCAGCACGACCTGACGCAGATACTGCGGATCGTTAGTGCCTTGCCAGACTACGGTTTTACCGTTCGCGGCGGTTTCGGTTGCGCCTGTGACGGGATGGGTAACGGAGACCTGATAGTCGAGACGGTCCCGCGCATCCGTCTGGCTTCCACCGCGCCGCCGGATAGAAAACGCGCCTTCGGCACGTCCCGCTGAGGGAAGCCCGTCATCTTCAAAACGAAGATAGGCGCGGGTGCTGGTGCTGTTTTTGCCGTCGTACAGGCACATATCCAGCGTGTTTTCCCCCTTGATCTCGCTGCCCCCGGGGCGCCCCGGGAAGTTGGTCAGGTTGAGGTTAACGATGGGCGTGGAGTGCGGAAAGGCTGGCAGATAAATCTGCTGGTTTCCCGGGTCGACCACCTCAATGCGAATATTTGCCTGCCATTTGGCGATGGTGAGATAGCCAGGACAGCCGACATTCACGTCATTGAAGTTGCCGCCGCAGTCGGCGCTTCCCCACTGGCGCAGGTTCTGCTTCAGCGTGGCGGTCCAGATCCCCGGCAGGGCGAGCTTATCCAGTTCGCTTTTCACGATATAGAAATCGAAGTAGGGCTCTCTGTTCCAGTTAGCAATTTCCGTCGTCCCTCCCGTGACAAAGCTGGCAAAGGTGAACACTTTATTGTTGATAAACATGTAGTGATCGCCATACACCTTGATATTCACCGTCTTGCCGGTAAGGGAATGGGTAAACGCTAAATTGATGGCATAAGGCGCGGCCGGGTTCGCCGAGAACCAGACCGGTGAGTTCATGCAGGCGCCGTTCGTGGTATCGGTACGGGACTGACAGGTCAGGGTATTGCGCCCCCACTTTTGCGGATCGGCGGCGTCAAAGCCGCCCGATTCATGAAACCAGATGTCAAAACGCGCGGGCGGCGCGGTGCGATCGAAGCTGATCCCTACGCTGGTATTTCGTCCCGCGGGAGAGCCTGCCAGCGTCTGGCTGGCCCACAGGCTTAAGAACAGAAAAATAAAGAGGCACTTAATCACATCATTTCCCTTTAGTGAGGCTATCGGTGTTCATGGCAGTCGGTCCAGCAGGGACCGACCGTCCGGCCAGCATCAGCTGTGCCTGCTGCTGGACGGCATCTGGCAGGGCGGAGAAGGTTAACTCCTTACAGGGGATCGACCCGACGTAACGCACCACGTCGCGCATACTCTTCACGTTCAGCGCACACTGATAAAACTGCTGCTGACGCACCAGGTAGAGGTGATGCAGCAGGGCGTCGCTTTGGGCGCTAAACCCGCCGTTGCCAAGGTCGCTCCAGCCGTTCACGTTCAGCGGCACGCCGCCGATAAACGGCGAATGACGCTCGTCGGTTAACTGGCCGAGCCAGGTGTAGCTTGCGGTGGTTTGCACGTCCCGGCGCAGCAGTTTGCCAGGCACCATAAACAGCGTTCTGCTGCCCGATCCTTGCGTGATTTCACTGCTGGCTCCTCGTGAGACATCCAGCGATTCGTTAACCGTCAACGTTGTCTGCTGATAGCCCGGCACCGCGAAGAGGGCGCGGCTATTGCCTGGAATATCGGCACTGCCGCCGTTATCCAGCGACACGGCGACGCGCGGATCCTGAGCATCTTCCGGCGTGGTCACGTTCACCGCGACGGCGGAAGCAGGGCGACCGTCACTCCAGCGGCCCAGCCACAGGCCAGAGCGGGACAGCGCAAACGTCGAGCTGTAGTTGCCGCTGCTGCTCAGCGTATGGCGACGATCCTGACGATCCCAGGCGTCGCTGACGGTCAGACTCCCGTTGCCATATCGTCCGCCCTGGCGCGTATAGGCTGAGGTATTCAGCGAGTCGCTGTTAATGCCCGACGCGCTGAGGCCGTACTCATTTTCGCCGCGGGCATCGGCATACCAGTTATGCGCCACGTTGTAGCTCAGCTGGTTTTTTTCACGTTGCTGGTGCTGCCATGTCGCGCCCAGAGAGGTGTAGCTTGACGCATCGCCCTGGCGGTTATGCGCCATGGACAGGCTCACGCTCAGGTAGCCGCCTTTATCCCTGCCTTCCCGGGCGTCATCGTTACGCATGAACAGGTTAATGCTGCTGTTAATATTCAGGCCATGGGTGCTGAAGGCATTGCTCAGGCCAGCCTGCCAGGCCCGCGTGCGCGAGCGGGTCATATAGACCGATTCCCACGGCAAACCCGCATCGTGGCGATCGTCACTGTCCGGCAGCTCCCGGCGTGAAACGTACCGGCCTTCGTTGCGGTTATCCGAATACCCCAGGCTCGCATACCAGGCGCCGACCGGGACGGAGAACATCACCGAGAGGGTGCGATAACAGCCGTTCACGGCGTCAAATCCCGCGCTTTGGGTGTTGCAGTTTTCAGCGGATAACGCGTTGCGATAGACGCTCAAAGAAAAACCGTCGTTGTAGCTGATTTGCTGAATATTGCCGCGCTGGCCTTCGCTGCCGTAGAGGTAGCTAAACCGGGTACTCAGCACGCCATCGATCGGGCCCGCGTTGAAGCCCCGGCTCCAGTCGAGCGCGTTCTCCAGGAAACGCTGGTTTTTCTTGAACGTTGCGCCGCTGGTCAGCGCCAGCGTCGGGGTGACGGGCAGACGAATGCCCGCCTGCGCAACCGCGCGGCGCTCTTCGTTTTGATCGCTATTATCGGTTTCACCCGCCTGAAGGAACCACTCGATGCGGTCGAATGGCGTAATGCCGGTTCGGGTAAACGGCACCTGCTCGGTGCGCGTCAGCCGGTTATTTTCATAGATGGAGAGCGTCACGGTGTAGCTCCCGTCCGGGAACGATCGCGTGTCCAGGGTTTGCGCCCCGGCATTCAGATAGAAGCTCGCCAGCAGCTGATTGCCCCGGCGGGCGTCGATACGCGCGTCATGGGAAAGCAGCACGGTAACAGGGGTTCCCTTCGACTGCTGAACCGGGTTCATCCACGCCCGTGTTGAACCCGTGCGCAGGCCGCGAATTTTGCCCAGCGGCAGCTGGCTGAGGGTGATATTTCCGCCAGCGTTACTGAACAGATCGCGGGTATCCATCTCGCCTGCCTGGACGTAGTACTGACGCAGGATATCCTGGCGGAACCAGGCGTTGTTGACGGTGACCTCCTGCTGCTGCTGGTGCCGTGAACGCTGCCCCAGCCAGGTCCAGTCGAGATTCACATAGCCGTCCTGGGTGAGCGCCAGCGCGCCGTTGCCCTGCACGGTGGCCGACTGATAATCCCTGTCGGCAACGAAGTTAATGTTTTGTTGATGGATCAGCGCATTTTCGGTGCCGTGCGTGGGCTGATACCATGCGTTCTCTGCCGTCTGCTTAGGCAGAAATTTCTTGTCCAGGAACAGGTTAATGCGGGCGTTATTCTCGTCATAAATAATGGCCGCGCGATCGGTATCGATGTAATCGCAGCCCGCTGCGGAGCCGTTGCTGCTGCAGGCCAGGTTGCCGTTACGGGCAAGCGGAACGGCCAGCGCGGCAGAGACGGTGGCAACGAGGGATGGGGCGTCATTAAACCGGCGTTTGATGGCCGCTACCACGGTCTCAGGTGCGACAAAGCTCACCGTTTCAAGCGTGATATCCGTTTCAAAAAGGCCCAGCGATTCGCCGTAGAGGTTCACCTCTGTCCACAGGCGCTGCGTCTTTGCCAGATCTTCAAAACCTGGTGGGACGGCCAGCCCGGCGCAGGCGAGTTGGATGGAAGCGGGTAACAAAGCAACAAAGAGGAGAGTATTTCTGTGAAACGCCATGAACGAGCCTCGACATCATCCTGACGTCAGAGGGTGGGCACCCTCTGACGTTATTCCTTAGGTGCTGTGGTGTTACGCACCGCCTTCCGTGGTCGTCGCCTGCGTCAGCATCAGGCTGACAACGCCGCTGTACTGACCGGTTTTCAGAATGCCTTTGGTGGTCTGGGAAATGGTCAGCGGCAGTACCGCAGAACCGTTTTCAATGCTCCCCGGGAACAGTTCGGTACCGGTGTATTCAACATCTGCGGTAGAGAGGGTTTTATCGCCCAGCTTCACCGTCATAGGGATGGTTTCAGCACCGTCGGCATTCGCCAGCTTCGCGGCGCTCACCAGACGGACTTTCACATTGCTGGTGGCGGAGTTAGACCACACCTTGGTATTCAGACGGTAGCTTTCCAGACCGCGGCCAGGCAGGTACTGCATATCGATGCTTGCCGGCAGCGGCGTGTTATCGGCCTGGGTCATATCCAGCTGTGAATCAACGCTGGCGTTGACGGTAATATCTTTTTGAATCGCCAGCGCGCTAACGGACGTGGTCATCGCGGCAACAATCATCAGAGGTTTAAAGTACTTACGCATTGATATCTCCATATTTACAAATGAGCACCCTGGCTCTTTAAACAAACCCTGTGGGGTTTTTACGGTGGCGTCGTGTTATTGCACGACGGGTAAATCAGCTTCTTCAGCGCTTTTATTCAGCCAGTTGAAGTAGCGGAATTTATATTTCTGGCCTTGTACCTTCGTGAGCGTTTTTAATTTCCGTTCGGTGTCCGGATAAATCGTCGCGTCTTCTTTAATCCATCTACACGATGAATCCGCATCACAAACACCGATCTCCCTGAGCGGCACGCGCAACGTGCCGTTGTTTTTTAACGTTCCCCTGAGAGGGTCAATCGTCAGTGAAACCACGCTTTTTTCCGGTGCGAGATGGATCAGGGCGCCCCAGATCACATTGACGCCCAGTCTTGCCGTCGCCGCAGGGCTTTCTGCCTTGCCCGGAATAATGCTGTCAGGCTGCTTTACGCCTTCAAAATAGACGCGCCAGGTCGTCTCTTTTTCCGGTGGTGCAAGCGATACCAGGCGAACCACGCGCATTGCGCCTGCCGCAAGGGCGAATTTTTCCGGTGTGACAACCACGCCACCTTCTTTCCACGAGGCCACATCAATCTCTTTTTCCTGGGGCGTGCCGGGATTAAGAATTTTCTTTTGCCTCACCCGAATGAACTGAATATCATCCGTTTTTGACGCCACCTTAATTTGCGCCGCACCGGACTTATCCACGTTAAGTTCCATGGGATAGACGCTCATATTGGCCAGTGCCATTTCTGAGAAAAATGGCAATGACAGCGCGGCGATATAAAAGGCAGTTGTCTTATTCACACTATTTTTCTGTTTCACTTTCGGTCCGCCTGCGTTGAGTTCATTCCCGGCGCATTCACAACGGGACACCCTCTGCTAACGTATTGCTTCAGGGCAGGGAAACTTTAACCAGAACAGCGGTTTGTGAAAATTTGTATTAATTAACTCGTTATATACAGTTTTTTATCCTGCTTTCCTGGCTTTAAGGTTGTATAGTTAAGCGAAAATACCGCGACCCGGGATGGGGAGAAAACTCCTTCTGATGAAAAAACAATCAGTTCAGGAGGCGGTTTTCTTGTCGTTGTATCAGGGATTAAAAAGCATGCGGTAACAGCCGAGAATAAAAGATGTTTTTTATATGCAATAATTCGTTGTTATTCGATCCTGAAGCACATGCAATAAGTATTGTTGGGCAACCCGAGTCTGTATTAACGCTTTCGGCTCCGGCCGTTCGTCTTTTACAGGAGTTTATTCGTCATAAAGGGCGCGACCTGAGCCGGGAAGAGTTGATCACTCGCGTGTGGGAGGAGTTCGGCTTTACGCCGTCGGGAAATAACCTCAATAAGGCGGTAAGTGAATTACGCAAAAGCTTCCACGCCCTGGGCGACAGCCACGACTATATCGTGACCGTGCCCCGGTTTGGATTCCGCTTTGACGCCGACGTTATTTTTAAGCCCGCAGAGAGCGTTACGCCCGAAGTATCTCAGCCGTCCGTTGAGCAGCCGTCAGGATATAAGCGTTTATCCAAAAAGTGGTGGCTGGTTTTAGCGGTATTAACGACGTCAGTCGTGGGGTTTAGCCTGTTTTTTAGCCGACAGCTTGAGATAACCGTACCCGCAACACTCAAACCCGTTAAGGAAAAAATAGCTGGCTGTCGGCTCTGGGTGATCAACGATCATGGCCGACCGCTGGTGTTATCAAAATTGGCCGAGCTGCTGAAGAAAAATAACGTCGCGTGCGAGCGCGAGGAGTACAACATTTATTATTTCAGCGCCCGCTTTTCGCTTGCCGCCGCCGATGAGGTTTTCATCGGCGCCTGCCCGGTGAGTGAAGCCAGCCTGTGTAAAACTATTCGCTATAAAAGCGGGGCGGAAGAATGAAAAACAGACTTCTGTTCGGACTGGGTGGCGCAGTCGTTGGCGGGGCGTTTGCGCTCTTTATCTACACCGGCGGAGCCTATAAGCGCGATGCGCTGGCCTGCAGCACCGAGTTTAATTTTACGCGCAATCAAGGAAAGGCAAATGAAGTGAAGGTCAATGCCGTTGCCCAGTTCTATTTTCATCGTAACGGCACCGGCTTGACCACCTACAAAGGCGCTGCAAAGGCTGAAGGTAAGAGCCTGATCGTTGACAGGGACGTGGATTTTACGTGGGAGCGACGGGACGATGATAAGGTAATTGTCCTGAGCTACACCAAGACCTGGCGTCGACACAATGACAACACCCCTGATGCCCAGTGGGGAAGCTTTGCCAGCCCGACCGCACGCTACTATCTCACGATCTCTGAACTCTCGCCTTCCGTATGGCTGATTCAGGACCGGCGTTACCCCACCTATATTTGCCGGGGTGATTAAGGCATAAAAAAAGGAGAATGCCGGGGGCATTCTCCTTTTTGTTTCAGCAGGTCAGCTTAATCGCGGCTGGCGAAGCCCAGGATGCTCAGCAGGCTGACGAAGATGTTGTACAGCGACACATACAGGCTCACGGTGGCGCGGATATAGTTCGTCTCACCGCCGCGAATGATGTTGCTGGTTTCAAACAGGATCGCGCCGGAAGAGATCAGAATAAATACGGCGCTGATCGCCAGGTGCAGGGCAGGCAGCTGCAGGAAGATGTTGGCCACCATACCCACCAGCACCACCACAACACCCGCCATCAGCATGCCGCCGAGGAAGGACATGTCCTTACGCGTGGTCAGCACGTAGGCCGAGCAGCAGAAGAACACCAGCGCGGTGCCGCCCAGCGCCATACCAATCACATCGCCCATTCCGGCGGACAGATACGCGTTCAGGATTGGCCCCAGGATGTAGCCCAGGAAGCCGGTGAAGGCAAACGCGGACAGAATACCGACCGGTTTGTCAGCGGTTTTGTAGGTCAGGAACATCAAACCATACATACCCACCAGGGTCAGGATCAGCCCCGGAGACGGCAGCATCAGCACGGTGCTGGCGGTGGCGGTGATCGCCGAAAACGCCAGCGTCAGGCTGAGCATGAAATAGGTATTGCGCAGCACCTTGTGGGTGCTGAGTAGCGATGTGCGGTCGCGTGAGGAAGTAATTATACGATCCATGAGTCACTCTCTTATGACAGATGTAATTAACGGAAAGAATAGGAAACGGCGCGTCACTCTCAAAGTGGTTTTACCCATCTTTACTCAGCAGGTTAGCGCGGGACCTGGTTGTTTCTTCTGCATAAATACGTTTCACCAGTATGAACAGCGGTTTGACGCGATTAATCAGATCAACCTCTTATAGGTTACTGAAAATTATTGCGTTATTACCATAAGGCCGCTAAGAGTTATTTCCGGATCGTCACAAAAACAGACAATAAGGCGAAGGACATGAAACCACAAACACGCACGCGCTTTACGCTCTCTTTACTTACCGCCGGGATCCTGTGCGCCAGCACGGCGACCTGGGCGGCTAACGTGCCGGCAGGAACCGCGCTGGCCGATAAACAGGAACTGGTCAGGAATAATGGCAGTGAACCGGCTTCGCTCGACCCGCATAAAGTCGAAAGCGACATCGAATTCAATATTATCAGTGATTTATTCGAAGGTCTGGTGAGCGTTTCCCCGTCGGGTGACGTCCAGCCCCGGCTGGCGGAAAAATGGGAGAACAAGGACAACACCGTCTGGACGTTCCATCTGCGTCCGGGCATCACCTGGAGCGACGGCACGGCGATTACCGCAGAGGATGTGGTCTGGAGCTGGCAGCGCCTGATTGACCCGAAAACGGCGTCACCATACGCGAGCTATCCGGGCAACATGCATATCGCCAACGCGGCCGATATCGCTCAGGGGAAAAAATCCCCCGACACGCTGGGCGTGAAAGCCATTAACGACACCACGCTGGAAGTGACGCTCACCCAGCCAAACGCGGCGTTCCTCGCCATGCTGGCGCACCCGTCGCTGGTGCCGGTGGATAAAGTGCTGATTGGCCGTTTCGGCGAAAAGTGGACCAAGCCTGAGCACTTCGTCAGCAGCGGGGCGTATAAGCTGTCGCAGTGGGTGGTCAACGAACGCATCGTGGCGGAGCGCAACCCGCGCTACTGGGATAACGCGCATACCGTGATTAACAAGGTCACCTACCTGCCCATCACGTCCGAGGCCGCGGATGTGAACCGCTATAAAGCGGGCGAAATCGATATTGTCTACACGGTGCCGATTAACCAGTTTGCTCAGTTGAAAAACACGCTGGGCAGCCTGCTGGATGTTTCCCCGCAGCTGGCGACCTATTACTACGAATTCAATACCACCCGACCGCCGTTCAACGACGCCCGCGTGCGCAAGGCGCTGAACATGGCGCTCGATAAAGACATCATTGCCGGAAAAGTATTAGGGCAGGGGCAGCGCCCGGCGTGGCTCATCAGCCAGCCGGACATCGGCGGCGTCAAGCTCCAGAACCCGGATTACGCCAGCTGGCCGCTGGACAAGCGCATCGCCGAGGCGAAAAAACTGCTGAACGAGGCCGGATATAACGAAAGCCATCCTCTGAGCTTCAACCTGCTCTATAACACTTCTGAATCGCACCAGCGCATCGCGATTGCCGCCAGCTCCATGTGGAAGAAAAACCTCGGCGTGGACGCGAAGCTGCAAAATCAGGAGTGGAAAACCATGCTGGATACCATGCACACCCACAACTTTGACGCGGTGCGTTACGCCTGGATTGCCGACTACGACGACGCGGCGACGTTCCTGAACAACTTCCGCACCGGCGACAGCGAAAACACCAGCCAGTACAGCAATCCGGAATACGACCAGGCGCTGGTGAATGCCGCAAAAGCCAAAACAACGGAAGAGCGAGGTAAGTTCTACCAGCAGGCGGAAGATCTGCTGGGACGCGATGTGCCGGCCATTCCGGTGTATCACTACGTCCGTACTCACCTGGTTAAACCGTGGGTGGGCGGATTTACGCCGGATAAGCTGGGGTACTATTACACGAAAGACATGTACATCAAAAAACACTAGGCCTGTGCTGATAAAATCGTCGATGTGTTGTCAGTTCAACCGATTAAACACGTTTTGACTATTTTTAAAGCGAACGATTGCTGGCACTCTTTACAGCACGCGGTGAGGTGTTTATAGTTCGCCTCACTCAGGAAGTGTGGCCGAGCGGTTGAAGGCACCGGTCTTGAAAACCGGCGACCCGAAAGGGTTCCAGAGTTCGAATCTCTGCGCTTCCGCCAGATATAAACCCCAGGTTACTCGTTGACCTGGGGTTTTTCTTTTGGATTAGCCGATCCGCCTCACATTTTTAAGACCCGGTTATTTCCCTGTAAAACCCCGGCGTTATCATTCACCCCGTAAATACCTTTTCATCGCTTACCGAGGCTTTGATGCTGGAGAATGTTTTCATCAGATAATCAGCTTCCCGCCCTTTTCAGGACGGACTGGTTATCGCTGCGCTTAAACCTTACGCACGCACCTGCGGGTGTGGGCTCGTTTTTACGCATGATGATTACACAGGTTTTCCAGTATGAATTTATCCCGTCAGGAACAACGTACCTTACACGTTCTCGCCAAAGGTGGGCGTATCGTGCACGTCCGCGACAGTTCCGGCCGCGTTACGTCCGTAGAATGCTATACCCGTGAAGGGCTGATACTGAGCGACTGCACGCTGAACGTCTTCAAAAAACTCCGCACCAAAAAGCTCATCCGCTCCGTGAACGGGCAGCCTTACCGCATCAACACCACCGGGCTGAACAACGTTCGCGCCCAGCTGGATAATCGCTAAGCAGAATAAACAACGCCACCCTCGGGTGGCGTGTATGCATTGAATGGAATATCGTAGCGGAATGTAGGCCGGGTAAGCGCAGCGCCACCCGGCAAGAAACGCGGCGTTATGAGCGAATAAAAGCCAGAATGTCCGCGTTGATAGTATCCGCATGGGTGGTATGCATCCCGTGCGGGAAGCCCGGATAAATTTTCAGCACGCTGTTCGCCAGCAGCTTGTCCTGGAGAAGGGCGGCATTCTTATACGGCACAACCTGATCGTCATCGCCCTGCAGCACCAGAACGGGAACCGTGATGGTTTTCAAATCTTCCGTCTGGTCGGTCTCTGAAAACGCCTTAATCCCCTCATAGTGGGCTTTGGCGCTTCCGATCATACCCTGTCGCCACCAGTTCTGGATCGTACCTTGCGAAACCTCGGCGCCATCGCGATTAAAACCGTAGAAAGGACCGCTGGCAACGTCGAGATAAAACTGGGCGCGGTTAGCCGCCAGCGCTTTGCGGAAGCCGTCGAAAACCTCGATCGGCGTTCCGCCGGGATTCGTCTCCGTTTTGACCATCAGAGGCGGGACGGCGCTGACGAGCACCGCTTTGGCGACGCGCCCCTGCGGCTGGCCGTACTTCGCAACATAGCGGGCGACCTGGCCGCCGCCGGTGGAGTGACCGACGTGCACGGCATTGCGCAGATCCAGGCTTTCAACCACGGCTGACGCATCGGCCGCATAATGATCCATATCGTGGCCTTCACTCACCTGGTCCGATCGTCCATGTCCGCGGCGATCGATAGCGATAACGCGATAGCCTTCTGCCAGGAAGAAGAGCATCTGGTTATCCCAGTCATCGGCACTCAACGGCCAGCCGTGGTGGAAGACAATAGGCTGAGCCTCTTTCGGACCCCAGTCTTTGTAGTAAATGTTGACGCCGTCTTTCGTGGTTACGAATGCCATACCGCAGACTCCTCTGTTAAGAACAACACGACCCCTAAAGTGTAGGAGAAATCCCAAAAGCGGTTGGTTTAATTCCGGTGAAGGATATTCATTTTGCGTCTGGGCCCTGGCGCGATGCGCCAGGGCCTTCAGGGCAGGATTAACAGCAGGGGCGTTTAGCGGTTTTCTTCAATATAGCGGGCCAGGTCCGCCGGGGTTTTCAGCACCGTCGCCACGTCTGTCGGCGGGATCATGCAGCCGTAAACGTCCTGCACTTCCAGAACCATATCGACCGCCAGGATGGAGTCGAGAATGTCGGATTCAATCAGCTCATCGTGAAAGCCCACCTTACGGGATAACACTTTTTCGAACAGGGCGAGAATTTCTTGTTCCATAATTTTTCCTGGAGTCATTAATTTGTGCGGGCGTAAGCGTCCAGCAGCTTGCGGTCAATTTTGCCGTTAGGATTCAGCGGCAAAGCGTCTTTTACGATAATTTGTGACGGCACCATATAGTGGGGGACTACCTTCGAGAGCGAGGTTTTGATGGTATCCGGCGCCAGTTCCGTCACGCAGAACGCGGCAATGCGCAGCACGCTGCCGCAGGGTTTCATCAGTGGCATCACCACCGCTTCGTTAATCCCGGACATCGCCAGCAGGCGGTTTTCAATTTCGTTGATTTCAATACGGTAGCCATTCAGTTTGACCTGGCTGTCGTTGCGTCCCTGGCAGTAGATAAGCCCCGCTTCATAGCCCAGATCGCCGGTCCGGTAGCCGCGAAATGCTTCATTTTCCCGACGGAGTAATTTTTCTGCGTTCTCCTGCGGCAGGCCGAGGTAGCCGCGCATGACGTTTTTACCCCAGATAATCAGCTCGCCCTCGGCGGAAATTTCCATTCTGCTCTCAGGCATCATGACCCCCACCGGCAGCACGGCGCTGTCGCTGTTCATGATCGCATCCGTGATCTCGACCACGGTGGTCGCGATGGTCGCTTCCGTTGGGCCATAGGAGTTAATAATTTTGGCCTGCGGGAAACGGCGGCGAAGCTGTTTAACCAGCGCTTTATTCAACACTTCACCAATGAAGATAAAGACGTTGAGTTCAGGTAAATACTCGCTGTTGAACTGCGGGGAAAGCAGCTGCTGGTAAGCAAAAGAGGGGGTGGAAACCCAGGCGGAGACGGCGTTGCTTTTCAGTCGCTCCAGCCAGTTCGCTTTCTGAATATCGTCTTTGGCGTTCAGCACGATGTGTCCACCCATCGCCAGATTTGCCAGTAAAGGGATCAGGGAGAGGTCAAAACTGAACACCGCGTGGTTCATCAGGACCGGTTTTTCCGGCAGCGAAAAGTCATTGCTGACCCATTTCATGAAGTGCCACACGCTTTCACGCCCAATCTGCACCCCTTTAGGCTTGCCGGTGCTGCCGGAGGTAAACATGATGTAGGCCAGATCCTGCTCCTCCAGCACCTTGCCCGGTTCACCCGTGGCGATGAACTGCCGGGTCGCGACGTCGTAATAGTGAGGGGCGCTGGCCAGGTGGCAGATCTCCCGGAGGCGCTCCTGCGGGTATATGCAGTCCACCGGAATGTACGGAATGTTGTGCCGCAGGCAGCTATAAATCGCCACGGCGAACTCGGCCTGCTGGTGTCCGTACAAGACGACCGGCGTACCGGCAACAGGCTGGCTACGCTGATAGCGCTGCGCCCAGTCCGTCACGGCAGCGGAAAGCTGCAGCCAGCTTAAGGCTTCGTCGCTGCCGCTGATGGCCAGCTGCTGCGGGGAGGCGGGATCGCATAATGCCGCACGCAAGAAATCCTGCAGTTCCTGAAGATCGGAGAGATTTTTCATAGAGGTGACATTCCACTAAAGATGTAAAGGGCGCCCGCGGCGCTTCCCAGCGTCAGAATGCGCCCTAAAAACGCAACAGCCGGATACTGCAACCCGCGATGTAACGCCGGGCTGCGTTTGGCTGACCACAGCAGCATGTTGTGCGCGACAGAAATGGCGCCAAACAGCGCGCCGCTGATGACGTAATGGCGTTCCAGGCCATTCCATGCCCCCATGCAAAACAGGGTGCAGAAAATACCGATATTTTGCGCCAGCGTTTTGTTCTGACGGAAAAAGTTAAACTTCATCAGGTTCATATAAACGGGCATAAAGACCACATCGCGCAGCCATTCAGACAGGCTAATGTGGAAGCGGCGCCAGAAATCCTGCGGGTTCTTTGCCAGAAGCGGCATATTGAAGTTTGCCGGGATGTTGAGCCCAAACAGGCGGCCCGCACCGATGGCCATATTGCTGTAGCCCGCAAAATCAAAGTAGAGGTAGGCGCTATAGGCAATCGACATCACCACGCCCACGGTCAGCGTAAACGGCTTATGGCTCCAGGGCTGTACGACCAGCGAATCAACCAGCATGGCAAACAGGAACTTCTGGATAATGCCGGTAATGATTTGCTCCAGCGCCACTAAAAACTGTTCGCGGTTAAGGGCAAAGACGGGCTTGCTGACGTCGTTCATCCATGTCCGCCAGCGGTACATTGGGCCTGCCAGAATAATAAAGGGCATAAACAGATAGCAGAAATAGTGCAGGAAATTCTGCCCTTCTTTTTTACTGCGATAGAGCAGCACGTCCACCGCGCGGAATGTCATAAAAGAGAGGCCGATCATGCCGAGATGATGATTAAGGTGCAATTTCACCAAAAATAAAGGAAGCAGCGTTAACACAATCGCCTGCCAGGTTTTTAACCATCCTTTTTCTTTTAACGCGGCGACTAGATAAAAACTGATAAAAACGACCGCGGGAACACGGTAATCACCCTGAAAAATATAGCCCCAGCCTAATGCGGCCATGACGGATAATGCCGATAAATACGTCAGGCGATGGCGTAATAGGCGATTGACCAGCGCAAACGCCAGGGCGGATGAAAACAAACAGACAAAAAACATTCCTGAGCTATACATCATTCGGCCTCAGAACTTTTGATATTCAAAATGCAGCTGCATACTCATACTGTCATCGACAGAGGTCCACGCGACGATGGTGATCGCCAGCAGGAGATAAAGGAAAAAAAGACGGATCGCGATTTTCATTATTTAAAGCTCTGTGCAATAAAGCGAATCATAGGAACCCAGGCCAGCTCGGAAGGGTGCAAACGATCCCAGTTCCAGCCATTCTGATAAGGCATGGCGTACATATCTAAATACGGGATCTGGTTCTTTTCCAGAATGGTTTTAATTTGCTTATCCACCGGGCGGAAGGTATCGGTGTTGTAAAGCGCCCAGTGGTTAACCGGGTCGACGATAGCAATCACCTGCACGTGGTGTTCTTTAAGCAGCTGGACGGTTTTACTGAAGGCGGCGATTTGCGCAGGCACGACCGGCGTGTCATCCCACTGCTGCCGCGTACCGTCCTCCTCGTAAATCGTTTTGTCCATCCACAGGGTGGCCGCGCTCTGCTGGCGTTTTTTATTTAACTCGCGGGCATTCGCCAGCTCTTTATCCCAGTCAGGGGCAATGTGGGTGGTCGGCTGTGGCGGCCACGGCTGTTCCGTCCGGGGCGTGACGTGAAGCAGCGCCAGCCAGTCGTTTTTTATCAGGGTGCAGACGTTGGCAAACTGGAAGCTCAGCTCCTCCCAGATCAGATCGGGATGCCAGCCAAAGACGTGCATTTGGCCAAAGGTTAAATGGCTTATTTCTTTACTATCAATATGCTTTAAATAATTAACCAGCAGCGGGCGCGCCTGCGGATCCTTCATCAGTGGATTAAAAATAGAGCCGGGGAAATTATCGGCATAAATAGCCGGTGGCAGCCCTTTTGAGTAAAAGCTGTCAGGCGCCAGCAGCAAAACAACTTTACTGTTTGCGTTAAGGCTATTTTTAAAACGTGAGAACAGTAAAAACTGCGTTTCGTCATCGACAAACGCATCGCCATACGCCACGACGGGTTTGTGCAATTGCTTATTAAAGTAATTATAGACAGCGTAATGTTCATCTTCTGACGTCGCAACTTCAGACGCACCAATGAAGAAAATTGCATTCCCTTCTAAGGCATGAGAAATAGTGGCAATTTTTTCCGCCTGTTCTTTAGGCGTGCCCGCCATTGATCTAATCAGCGGCTGGAAGGTAAGCGGCGGATCGAAGCTCGCCACCAGCGGGTGAAGACAAAGAAACAAAATGGCCAGAAACGCCATCAGAAAATGTAAGCAAAGCGTATTTTTGATTTTCATCATCAACCAGTAACACTGCATGGCAGTAATGTCTTAAATCTGCGGAAATTCAGATTAATAACAATTACACAACAAATGGCCGTCTATTTTTGTGGCATTCTATACCAGAGCGATTTAAAAAGATGAGCGTTGCTGTGTTACGGTATGTACAAGGTCGCGGAGAGTGAGGGGGATGTCAGCGTTTGGGTGACTTTTTGCGCAGTCAAACGCCCGTGCGGAAAAATCGAAAAATTCCTGCTTTACAAGGCGCTAATAGATGTTTATAGTGCGCCTCACTTTGGAAGCGTGGCCGAGCGGTTGAAGGCACCGGTCTTGAAAACCGGCGACCCGAAAGGGTTCTAGAGTTCGAATCTCTACGCTTCCGCCAAATTCGAAAACCCTGCGATAGCAATATCGCAGGGTTTTTTCGTTTTACAGCCCAATCACCAGCTCCCCGGAATAGCTTCGCGAACAGCACAGCGCCACCTGCTGGTCCATCGCGCCTTTTTCCGCCTCCGACTGCACGCTATCCCGATGATCCACCACGCCATCAATCACCGGCGTCAGGCAGGCGCCGCAGATCCCCATCTCACAGGAAAGCGGGACCGCCACGCCATTTTCCTGCAGCACCTGGGCGATGGTTTTATCCGCAGGCACCGGCCAGCGCTCCCCGGTGGAGGCCAGTTTGACCGTGAAGATCTCCCCGGCTTCACCGCCTGCGGCGGGCGCAACGGGCTGAAACGCCTCGCTGTGAAGATGGGCGTCATCCCATCCCTTTGCCGCCGCCACCTCACGCACTTTTTCCATAAAACCTGCCGGACCACAGACCCAGGCGTGAAGGCCCGATTCGGCCACCGGGAGATGTGCCGCCAGCGCTGTGCGCGGGCTGGCGGTATGAATGAGGCACTCACCGAGCCGGGAGAGTTCGCGCCCAAACGCCGCGCTTTCACGGTTTCTGACGTAATAATGCAGCGTGAACGGCGTTCCGGTCGCCTTCAGCTGCAGGGCCATCGCATACAGCGGCGTAATGCCAATCCCCGCCGCCAGCAGCAAAACCCGCTCTGCCTGCTGCAGCGGAAACAGGTTGCGCGGAGCCGATATCATCAGCTTCTGCCCGGGACGCAGCGTCTCGTGAACGTAACGCGACCCGCCGCGCGAGGCGGTTTCACGCCCCACGCAAATAAGATAGCTCTCGTCCCCACATGCTCCGGTCAGGGAATACGGGCGCACCACGCCGCAGGGCAGGTGGACATCAACGTGCGCCCCGGGCTGCCACGGCGGCAGCGCGTCGCCGTTATCAGCCACCAGCCTGACGGCGAGGCTTTTGTCGCCCTCGCGCCACAGCCCGTCAACAATCACGCTCAGCATATTGGCCTCCGTCATACCAGGAAAAACTCGCCAAAGCCCATTTTCTTCAGCCCCCGACGGTAGGCAATCGAGCTTTTATCGGCGGGGATATGCGCTTCCAGCGTCAGGTCCAGCGGCAGGCTTTCCGGGCGCTGGGTTTCCACCATCAGACGGTCCTCTTCAAAAATCCGCAGGTTGAAGGCATGTACATCCTCCACCGGAATATGCAGGTCAAAATTGCGGGCAATAGGGGCGAACATGTGGGTCACGCGCGATGACACCGGCGACGCGGCGTTCATGATCACCAGCCGCGATTCACCCGGAAAGTGAATCGTCAGGGTGGCGGTGAACGGCAGGTGCATTTCAAAATGGCGCAGCCACTGGAACCCTTCCGGAGCCTGCACGGGGGAACTGGCGGGATAGTTGCTCACGGCGCTCCAGTAATCCGCCACGAAGCCGAACGGCGTCTCCTGTGGCTGATAGGCAGGCACAAGCTGATTATTGGGGTCGGCAAAGGTTTCGGTGTGGATCCACGCAAAGTGCGCCACGTCCAGAAAACCCTCTACCTGACGTCCGGCGAAGCCGTTCACCTCAAACGCCGGGCAGTTAATCTGCTGAAATCCGTCGTCATCCCAGTGCGGCATGGTGGGCAGCGGCGCGGGTTTTTCCGGATCATAGGCCAGGCAGGCCCAGATCAGCCCGAACCGCTCTTCAACCGCGTAGTTAATCAGGTTCAGCTTCGCCGGAACGGGCTGATCGGGGCTGGAGGGAATACGGTTGCAGCGCCCGTCCTCCCCAAAGCGTAAGCCATGATAGGGGCAGATAATCCCGTGCTCGTCGTGAAAGCCGAGCGTCAGCGGCACGCCGCGGTGCGGGCACACGTCACGGGCGACCACGACCTGGTCGTTAATGCGGTAAATCACCAGCTGCTCATCCAGCAGCGTCGCTTTGACCGGCGCCGGACCGACGTCGCAGGCGCGCGCGACCGGATGCCAGCATTTCGCCAGACGCAGCCAGTCCTCTGGCTCAAACGTACAGTGGGCGGGTGGGGTCGGTTCTCTTTTCATCGTTGTCCCTCATGCGTTCAGCCTAACGGGCCGCCCTGAATGGTCTCGCACAGACCGTTGATGATGCGCTCTCCGGTCTCCTCTTTGAGCTCCTGATACCAGGCCTGCGTCAACGCCATATCTTTGCCGTGGGTGACGTCGCAGCGCTTGCGCGCCTTCAGCACCAGGTCGCGTACGCGGTCGCAGCGCAGCGCCTCGTACTGCCGCAGCGCCAGCGTGATGTTGTGGTTTTCACGCAGGCATTCCCCCAGCACCACGGCATCTTCCATCGCCGCGCAGCCGCCCTGGCCGATATCCGGCGTGGTGCTGTGCCCGGCATCGCCCAGCAGCGCGACGTTGCCGCGCACCAGGCTGTCGAACGGCTCAATGTCGTGGATTTCAATCCGATTGGTCGTTTCAGGATCCAGCGCCGCGATAAGCTTCTGCACCGGCGGCGCCCAGCCGCGGAAGTAGCCCGTGAGATCGGCGCGCAGGGTGGTGCGATCCTCCGCCAGGCCTGCGGGCAGCGGCACGTCAAAAAAGAAATAGAAGCGTCCGCCGGAGACGGGCATCAGCGACACGCGTTTGCCTTCGCCAACGAAGGTGGTCCACTGGTGCGCCGGGGCGATCTCTTCGTCAATCTTCACCAGCCCGTTCCAGTTCACATAGCCCGCGTAGCGGCGCTCCGGGGTGTATCCCAGCACGTACGGGCGAACCGCCGAGTGGCTGCCGTCGGCGGCAATCAGGAAATCCCCGGCGGCGGTGGTGCCATCGGTGAAGGTCACGCTCACGCCCGCGTCGTCTTCATGGACGCCTTCGACGCGCTTGCCGAACTGCACCTTGTCGCGACCCCAGAAGTCCAGCATTTCGCGCTGAAGCTCAGCGCGCGAGACGGGGCAGGGGCGCCCGCCGGTACGCTCAACCAGTGGGGCAAGGCTAAAGCGGGTCAGGGTATCGCCGCGCCGGTAATCCTTGTAGGCCATAAAACGCATCGGCCCGCCCCAGGTCTCGATGATGTCGCCCATGCCGAGGTGCTGCATGCATTTCACGCCGTTAGGCCAGATGGAGATGGCCGCCCCGACGGGCCTGATCTCCTTTACGGCTTCAAACACGGTACAGTCGATGCCCGCTTTCTTCAGCGCGACGGCGGCGCTCAGGCCGCCAATACCCGCGCCAATAACGATTGCTTTCATGCTTCTCTCCTTTTGCAGGGTGTAAAGACAGTCAGCAATTTGCGTACCAGGCTGCAGCATGGCGAAAACGGCGTTGTAAGGGAGACGTTTGCACTGCTAAGGTGCGTAAACGCGGTGAGCGTGCCTTTTTATGAATCAAAAATTTCCTGGTCGACCTTGTGGAATCGACTGTTTCACGCCTGTGCTCAGGGTGGCGTGGTTTGTGCAATAGCCTGGAGAAGGACAATAAAGGAGACACTATGATCGCACTGCACGACTTCAATCATCTTCCCCATGAACAGGCGTTAGCGCTGATTCACCCCTGCGTGGCGCTTCCCCGCTGGGCCGATGCGCTGGTTCACGGGCGGCCTTACGCCAGCCGGGACGAATTGTTCAGTACGGCGAAATCGCTGATGCAAAACTGGGACGAAGCGGCGCTGGCGCAAGCCCTGAGCGCCCATCCGCGCATCGGGGAAAAACCAGCGGGTTCAGCGGCGGAGGCGGCGCTGTCGCGCCAGGAGCAGGGGGCGGTGAATGACCGCGATGATGCTCTTGCCCGGGCGCTGCGTGAAGGCAACGCCCGCTACGAAGCCCGCTTTGGACGCGTCTTTCTGATCCGCGCGAAGGGCCGCAGCGGCGAGGAGATATTGCAGGCCCTGCACGCGCGGCTGGAGAACAGCGACGCGCAGGAAATCCATGCTGCGCTGGAACAGCTGCGGGAAATTACGCTGCTGCGCCTGGAAGGAGTCATCCACGAATGAGCACACTCAGCACCCATATTCTCGATATTTCGACGGGCAAGCCCGCGGAAGGCGTGACGGTTCATCTGCAACAGGACGGGAAGACGCTCGCCACGGGCGTGACCAACGCCCAGGGGCGCATCGCCGCGTTCGTTCCCTCTCTGCCCGCGGGCCGCTATCGGCTGGTGGCGGAGATCGGGGCGTGGTTTAGCGATACCGGCCGGAAGACGATCTATCCCTGCGCGCACATTGAGTTTGTCACGGGAGAAACGGCAGACGAACACTTCCATCTGCCGTTTGTGATTGCCCCCGGCGGATGGTCAACCTATCGGGGCAGCTGACCATACCCGCTCGCCGTTGACCCAGGTCTCGCTGATGTTGCGCTCGTCGCCCAGGGTCATCAGCACGAAAAGCTGCTCGTAGATATCCTGACAGCGCCGATTGCGCAGGCGCTGCAGCGGCGTGACGTTGGGGTCGATAACCACAAAATCCGCCTCTTTGCCTGCCGCGAAGTTACCAATCTTGTCGTCCAGCCGGAGGGCGTGCGCGCCGCCCAGCGTGGCGTGATAAAACGCCTCGCTGGCGCGCAGGCGATAGCTCTGAAGCTGCCCGACCTTGTAGGCCTCTCCCAGGGTGCGCAGCATGCTGAAGGTGGTGCCCGCGCCGACGTCGGTGCCGATGCCCATCCTCACCCTGTGCTGCCAGCAGGCGGGCAGGCGAAACAGCCCGCTGCCGAGAAACAGGTTCGAAGTGGGACAAAACGCCACCGCCGAGCCGGTGTCATGCAGGCACTGCCACTCGCTGTGGTGCAAATGGATCGCGTGGGCAAACACGCTGCGCTCGCCGGTCAGGCCGTAGTGGTGATACACGTCCAGATAGCGCTCATGCTCCGGCCAGAGATCGCTCACCCAGGCCACTTCGTTGGGGTTTTCGCTCAGGTGGGTCTGCAGCCAGGTGTCCGGGAACTCCTCTCTGAGCAGGCTGACCGCCGCAAGCAGCTCGGGTGATGAGGTCGGGGCAAAGCGCGGCGTTATCGCATAACCCAGCCGCCCACGGTGATGCCAGCGCTGAATCAGCGCCCGCGTCTGCCGGTAGCTCTGCTTCGCGTCTTCGCTCAGGTAGTCCGGCGCGTGTCGGTCCATCATCACCTTTCCGGCGATAAGGCGCATATTGAGGCGCAGGGCTTCGGTAAACAGCGCTTCGACCGATTCCGGATGCAGCGTGCAAAACACCAGCGCGGTGGTGGTGCCGTTGCTCACAAGCTGCTGAATGAAAAATTCGGCGATCTCTTTCGCGTAGGCCTCATCGGCAAACTGGCTCTCCACCGGGAAGGTGTAGGTGGTCAGCCACTCCAGCAGCTGTTCGCCAAAGGCGCCGATCATCTCCGTTTGCGGGTAATGGACGTGGGTGTCGACAAAGCCGGGCAGCAGCAGCCTGCCGCGCAGGTCGGTGTAGCCCTTGTGGGGGTCAAGATACTGCTCGCCCTCCTGCCACGGCATCTGCGCCAGAATTTTTCCGTTCCGGATAAACAGCAGGCCGTCCTCAAGGTAGCGCGCGTGCCGGGCAATGGCGTCTGCGCTGTCGCAGACCCGGGCAATATCAAAAAATGCACCGCGTATCGCAGTCTGGTATTCCATCATGGTTCCTGCCTTAGTGTGTGCGTAGCGGGGTGGGAAAGCTCAGCAAGAACGGTGCCAGAATGAACGGGCCGCAGATACGCTGCGGCCAGAGGGAAGGGATTACTCTTTTTGCGTCGCCACGCGGGAGCCAAACGACGTCGCGCCAGCCGTCTCGCGCTCTTCCCGCGCCAGCCAGCGGTAGGTGACGCCGCCGAGGAAGACGCCGATAAACCAGCTGAAGTTTGCCACCTCATGCAGGGCCGGGATAAAGCTGATGACCAGGCCCACGGCAACGGACGGGATCAGCGCGCCAATGGCTTTCGGGTTAAAGCCGTTGCGGTACCAGTATTTGCCCTTTGGCGTGTCGTCGAACAGATCGTCAACCGACACCTTGCCGCGCTTAATCAGGTAGAAATCGGCAATCAGAATGCCGAACAGCGGGCCGATAAACGCCCCGAGCACGTCCAGGGTGTAGTGGATAAGCTCCGGCGAGTTGAACAGGTTCCACGGGGTGAGCAGGATCGAACCGACGGCGGCGATCATGCCCCCGGTGCGGAAGCTGATTTTCTGCGGCGAGCAGTTAGAGAAATCAAACGCCGGGGAGACGAAGTTCGCGACGATGTTGATCCCGATGGTGGCGGTGATCATCGTCAGCAGGCCTATCGCCACGGCCAGATCGTTACCCACGCGGCTGACGGTTTCGATCGGGTCGGTGATCATGCGGCCAAACAGCGACTGGGTGCCGGAGACAATGACCACGGTGACGATGGAGAACAGCAGGAAGTTAAACGGCAGCCCCCAGCGGTTGCCGCGGCGGATCTCGCCCATGCTTTTGCCGTAGCGGGAGAAATCGCCAAAGTTGAGCAGCGGGCCGGAGAAGTAGGAGACCACCAGCGCGGTCGCGGTGATCATCTGCCAGGTCTGCTCGCCCACGCTCAGGGATTTGCTGGCGAGGGTAAAGGAGATCCCGTCAAAACCGGTCTTGTATACAATCCAGCCGGCGAGGGCCAGCATTACCACATAGACCGCCGGACCGGCGATATCAATAAAGCGCTTGATGGCGCTCATGCCGTGCCAGAAGACCATCGCCTGCAGGACCCACATAATGGCAAAGCAGATCCAGCCCAGATGCGACAGGCCCAGGAATGCGCCGGTAGTGAGTGAAGAGAGCGATGGCCAGAACTTCAGCGCCACCAGCATCAGGGCGTTGGCGGCGAGATAGGTCTGAATCCCGTACCACGCGAAGGCAATCAGCCCGCGGATCACCGCCGGGATATTGGCCCCGAACACGCCGAACGCCTGACGGCTGATCACCGCATAGGGCACGCCCGCCATCTGGCTCGGTTTGGCCACCAGGTTGGCGCACAGCTGCACGATGCAAATCCCCACCAGCAGGCAGAGCAGCACCTGCCAGCTTGCCAGCCCGAGCGTAAAGAAGCTCGCGGCGACCACATACCCCCCCATGCTGTGAACGTCTGACATCCAGAACGAAAAGATGTTGTACCAGCTCCAGTTCTGGTCACGCGTCGGTGCCAGATCCTCATTGCAAAGACGTGGGCTGTAAACCGCACCGGAATCAGCGGCCGTACCCTGCTGCGCGTTTTGACTGTTTGGCATGAAACCTGCTCCTGTGAATGAAAACCCGTTGAGTGGGAGTGCAAACGGTGTTGCAGGATCCAGGCCAAAATAATAAATCTTGTATGCAATATTTTATTTTTATGTATACGATTCGATAACGGAAAGTAAATTCGGAGTGGTGAATGAACAACATAAACGCCCTGCAGACCGCGTCAGACCTGCATGACAAAGACGAAACCATCTTCCAGGCATTGATGACCGCGATTGTCGAACACCAGCTGCTGCCGGGGAGCAAATTGCCGGAAGAGGCGCTGGCAGAGGTCTTTAGCGTGAGCCGCACGGGCATCCGCAAGGTGCTTCAACGACTCGCCGCTGTGCAAATGGTCACCCTGACGCCCAAGCGTGGTGCACACGTCGCCAGCCCGACGGTGGAAGAGGCGCGGCACATCTTCCGCACCCGCGCGCTGCTGGAGGTCGCTAACCTGCCGGACGTGCTGGCGCACTGTCAGCCGCCGCACCTTGCCGCGCTGGAGGCCATCATTCGCCAGGAGCAGCAGGCGCACGAGGCCTATGACGGCCCGGCGGCGATTCGCCACTCCGCCAATTTCCACATTCAGCTGCAGGCTATCTCCGGCAACCAGGTGCTCACGGAGTTGGTGACCGGCCTGAGCCAGCGTTCTTCGCTGGTGATTGCCACCTGGGGCGCGCCGTGGCGTCAGGGCTGCCGCTGCAACGATCACGAACAGCTTGTGGATCTGCTGCGCCAGAAGGCGCTTGAGCCACTAAGCGATGCCCTCATGCACCATTTTGAACATATCGTCGCCAGCCTCTGCTTCGAGCGGGCGGGCGAGTGCCTGCCTGATTTTGCCCGGCTGTTTGCCGGCCACAAGGAGTCGTAATGTCTGTCTGTATACAAGTGATCAACCCCAACACCAGCCTCGCCATGACGGAAACCATCGGCGCGGCGGCCCGCGCGGTGGCGGCGCCGGGGACGGAGATCCTCGCGGTCTGCCCGAGCGCGGGCGTGCCGTCCATAGAAGGCCACTTCGATGAGGCCATCGCCGCCGTCGGTGTCCTGGAACAGATCAAAAAAGGCAGGGAGCAGGGCGTGGATGGTCACGTCATCGCCTGCTTTGGCGATCCGGGCCTGCTGGCGGCGCGCGAGCTGGCGCAGGGGCCGGTAGTCGGCATTGCGGAAGCCGCCATGCATATGGCGACGCTGGTGGCGACGCGCTTTTCGGTAGTTACCACGCTGCCGCGCACGCTGATCATTGCCCGTCATCTGCTGCACCAGTATGGCTTTCAGGACCATTGCGCGGCGCTGCACGCTATCGATCTCCCGGTGCTGGCGCTGGAAGACGGCAGCGGACTGGCGCAGGAGAAAGTACGCGCGCGCTGTACACAGGCGCTGCAAGAGGATGGCTGCGGTGCCATCGTGCTGGGCTGCGGCGGCATGGCGACCCTGGCGCAGGAGCTGACCCGCGAACTGCGCGTGCCGGTGATCGACGGCGTCAGCGCGGCGGTGAAGATGGTGGAATCGCTGGTGGCGCTGGGGCTGTCGACCAGCAAGCACGGCGATCTGGCGTTCCCGGAGAACAAAGCGTTAAGCGGACAATTTCAGGCATTGAATCCATTTTAATTTTTGGGGGTGGCAATGGGGCTTTTCGAACAGGATTATCCGCGGGATCTGCGCGGCTACGCGGGCAACCCGCCGCACGCGCGGTGGCCGAATCAGGCACGCATCGCCGTGCAGTTTGTGCTCAACTATGAGGAAGGGGCGGAAAACCACGTTCTGCACGGCGATGCCGGATCCGAGCAGTTCCTGTCGGACATCATCGGCGCGGCCAGCTACCCGGACAAACACATGTCGATGGACTCCCTCTACGAATACGGCAGCCGCGCCGGGTTCTGGCGGATCCACAATGAATTTCAGAAACGCGGCCTGCCGCTGACGGTCTTTGGCGTGGCGATGGCGCTGGCGCGTCACCCGGAGATTGTGGAGGCGATCAAAGCGGCGGATTACGACGTGGTCAGCCACGGCTGGCGCTGGATCCACTATCAGAATATGGACATCAGCCAGGAGCGCGAACACCTGCACAAGGCGGTGCACGTTCTGACCGACCTGTTCGGCAAGCCGCCAACCGGCTGGTACACCGGGCGCGACAGCCCCAACACGCGCCAGCTGGTGGTGGAGCACGGTGGTTTTGACTACGACAGCGACTACTACGGCGACGATTTGCCCTTCTGGACGGAAGTGGCCTGCAGCGACGGCTCCCGCAAGCCGCACCTGATCGTGCCGTATACGCTGGATGCGAACGACATGCGCTTTGCGACCGCGCAGGGATTTAACACCGCCGAGCAGTTTTATACGTATCTGAAGGACAGTTTTGACGTGCTGTACGAAGAGGGGGAAAGCGCGCCGAAGATGATGTCCATCGGCATGCACTGCCGCCTGCTCGGGCGTCCGGGCCGTTTTCGGGCGCTGCAGCGGTTCCTGGATTATGTGCAGCAGCACGAGCGGGTGTGGGTCTGTACCCGCCAGCAGATCGCCGACCACTGGCGGGAGGTACATCCGTTTCAGAAGTAAGTGTGCGATGTTTTGCCGGGTGGCGGCTGCGCCTTACCCGGCCTACAGGGCCCACAGGGCATACGGGACATCGTAGGCCCGGTAAGCGCAGCGCCACCGGGCAGGTTTTTCAGCGTTACACCATCAAACTCACCTGCGCCGCCACAATGCGCCACCCGTAGGCAAACCGCACCCACGTCTGCTGCTGGCGGCCAATGCGTTCCGTGCTCTCGCGGGTAAATTCGGTGCTGCATACGGCATAATCCTCCCCGAAGGTGGTGATGACGGTGTGGCGCAACGTCCGCTGCAGCCCGGCGGCGGGGCGCGCCGCACGAAAGGCGCGGATTTCATCGATCCCGTAGAGATTTTCACCTGCCCCCAGCCGCACCGTGTTTTTGTCGTGCCAGAACAGCTCGTCCAGCACCGCAACGTTGTTGCTCACCAGCGCGTCCTCATAGCGGTAAAACGCGGCCGTCACCTCGGCAACCACCCACGGGAGGTTAATGTCATCGTGATTCATCATGCTGCTATCTCCGCCGGGCGGGCATCGGTGATGCCGCTCTCTTCCAGAACCCGCGCGACGCGCAGGCAGGCCTGCTCGTTAAACGGCGCGGCAATCAGCTGCAGGCCAATGGGCGCGCCCTGCGCGGTGCGCAGCGGAACGGTGGTCACGGGCAGGCCTAAAAACGAAATCGGCTGGGTCAGCATCCCCATGCTGGCGCGGATGGGAAGCGGCTGACCGTTAATCTCCATGGTCTGCTCGCCGATCCGCGTGGCGCTGCGCGGCGTTGCCGGGGCAATCAGCACGTCGGCCCGTGCAAACAGCGCGTGAAACGCCTGCCGTGCCTGCGCGCGAAACCGCTGGGCCTGAATGTACCAGGCGGAAGGGATCATCGCCCCGGCCAGCAGGCGTTCGCGGGAGTGCGGCTCAAAACGCTCGGGCTCCCGGCGAAGCGCGGGCAGGTACTGATTTCCCCCTTCGGAGGCGCTGATGATAAACGCCGCCGAACGCGCCAGCTCGGCGTCAGGGAACTGCAGCTCATCCTGCACGTCGAGCGCTTTCGCTACCCGCGCCACGGCGGCTCTGGCGTCTGCGTCGCACCAGGTGGTGAAGTAGCCGCCGAGCACCGCGCAGCGCAGGCCGTCAAGCCCGCGGTCAAGCAGGGGGCGCGTCTGTTCGCGCGAGCTCTCTGCCTGAAAACCGTCGCTGGTGTCCCGGCCCTGCAGCGCGTCGTACACGGACGCCAGGTCGCATACGCGGCGCGCAAAGGGCCCTATATGATCCAGGCTCGCGACAAACGGATGGCTGCCGGATCGCGACAGGCGGCCAAAGGTGGGCTTCAGGCCGTAGATGCCGCACAGGGAGGCCGGAACGCGAATCGAGCCGTTGGTGTCGGTGCCGAGCGAAAAGTGCACCAGCCCGGCGGCCACCGCGGCGGCTGAACCGCCGGACGACCCGCCCGCAATGCGCGTCAGATCGTGCGGGTTACGCGTCGCGCCGTAGTGGCTGTTCTCGGTGGTAAAGCCGTAGGCGTAGGCGTCCATATTGACCATCCCGGTCAGCAGCCCGCCCGCGCTGCGCAGCTGGCGCACGGCGAAGCTGTCGGCGGCGGCAGCGGGGCGCTGGCTGAACAGCTCGGCCCCGGCGAGGGTGGTGTGACCGGCAACGTCGAACAGATTTTTTACCGCGTAGGGCACGCCCGCCAGCGGCGGCAGGGGGCGCTTTTCCCGTCGCAGGGTATCGATATTGTCGGCTTCGGCGAGCATGCGTGCTTCCGTCACGGCGGTCCAGGCGCCGATCTGCGGGTTAACGCGCGCAATCCCCTCCAGCGTCTGGCGGGCGATCTCGCGAGCGCTCAGCTCCCCAGCGCTCAGCGCCTGCTGAATAGCGCTGATACTCATCTCGTGTAGCGTCATGCTTTATACACTCCTGCGATCTCCAGACGGTCGTCGAGCGGCAGCGCCATCAGCGGGGCGGCCATGCTGGCTATGCGGCTGAACTGCAGCTGCAGCTCGGCCCGGCGGGCGTCATCCAGCGTCACGCCGAGTACGGTTTCCATCTGCGCAAGATACGCCTGCCAGTCGGGTTGGTGTGTCGTCATTGTTTTCTCCTCAGAATCCGGCGGCCGCGCCGTTGCTGCGCGGGTCAAATGCCCCTTCAAACAGCCCGTTGGGGTGGCGAACAATGGCGCCCGCGTGGCCCATGGCTTCACTAAAGTCAGGGAATAGCTCCACCTCGTGACCGAGTGCCCGCAGGCGCGCGACCGTCTCGGGTGAAAAACGCCCTTCAAGCTTTAAGGTGTCTGAGGTTTGCCCCCAGGTGCGCCCCAGCAGCCAGCGTGGGCGGGTGATGCTCTCCTGCAGGGGGATGCCCTGGACAACGTAGCGGGTAAAGAGCGCGGCCTGGGTTTGCGGCTGTCCGTCGCCGCCCATCGAGCCGTAGACCATCACGCGCCCGTCCTTCAGACGCGCCGCCGCCGGGTTCAGGGTGTGGAACGGCTGTTTGCCCGGCGCGAGGGCCAGAAGATGGGCGGGATCGAGGCTGAAGGATGCGCCCCGGTTCTGCCAGACGATGCCGGTATCGGGCAGGACAACGCCGCTGCCGAACTCGTGATAAAGGCTCTGGATAAACGAGACGGCAAGCCCGCTGCTGTCCATCACCCCCATCCACACCGTATCGCCGGGGCCTTTTCCGGTTCCCCACGGCGCCGCGCGACTGTCGTCAACCCTGTCGGCAAGCGCCTGCAGGGCGGCGGGATCCAGCAGCTGCTGAACATCGGTTTTCAGCGCGCGCGGGTCGGTGATGTGGGCATCGCGCAGGCCAAAGGCCAGCTTGGTGGCTTCCACGATGCGGTGCAGGGTGTCGGCGTCGTCGGCCTCCGCCATGTTCAGGCGGTCGGTGATGCCGAGTATCGCCAGCGAGACCAGCCCCTGCGTTGGCGGGGCGTGGTTAAAGATCTCTCCCTGCTGATGCTCCAGCTTCAGCGGCGTGGTGCGCCGGGCCGCGTGGGCGTTGAGATCGGCCAGCGTTACGGGGAGACCCAGCGTCTCCATGCCGTGCGCCAGGACTTCCGCCAGCGGGCCGCGATAAAAGCTGTCGAGACCCTCTTCCGCCAGGCGCGTCAGGGTCGTGGCCATGGCGGGCTGGTAAAAGCGGCTCCCGACCTGCGGCGGCTTACCGTCCACCAGCCAGGTTTCCGCGAAGCCGGGGATGGCCTTCAGCTCGTCGAACTTGCTGGCCGTGGCGTGGGCCTGAGAGGCCGTGACCGGGGTGCCGTTCTGCGCATAGTCAATGGCGTCGGCCAGCAGGCGGGCCAGCGGCAGCGTTTTGCCGGTCATTTCGCGCGAGACCTTCAGCGCCTCGTCCCAACCGCTTACCGTGCCGGCGACGGTCAGCGCCGCACGGGGCCCGCGATGGGGGATATGCGCCAGACCGTCGTAGGCGGCAAGCGTGGCGCGCGAGCCCGCCGCGCCGCTGGCGTCGATGGCGATGGGGTCGCCTTCCGGCGGCACGATAAGCCAGAAGCCATCGCCGCCCAGCCCGTTCATATGCGGGTAAACCACGGCGATGGTGGCCGCTGCCGCGACCATCGCCTCTATCGCGCTGCCGCCTTCGCGCAGCACCGCCAGCGCGCTCTGGCTGGCAAGATTGTGGGGCGCAACGGCCATGCCGTGCGTGGAGACATTACTTTGCATGAAGCGTCCTCGTAACCCTGAAAGTCACAAGGTGCTGCAAAAGCTGTTCCAGTTCTGAAAGAAAAGTTTCAGTAAACTGGCACGTATAATGAATACATACAAAAAAGGTACAATGTAATGAAACAAAAGTTACAGAGGCGCTATGGAAAAGTTAGATGAACGTCTGAAAGCACAATACCCGTCGCTGTCGCCGCAGGAGCAGCGGGTGGCGGACTTTATATTCGACCATTTTGACGATCTGATTAGCTACAACAGCGCCGAGCTTGCGCAGCTGAGCGGGGTGTCGAAAGCCACGGTGAGCCGTCTGTTTAAGCGGCTGGGCTATGAGAAATATAAGGACATGCGCGACGAGCTGCGCACCCTGCGCCAGAGCGGAATGCCGCTCACCGATAATCGCGACGCGGTGCAGGGCAACACGCTGCTGGCGCGCCACTATAAGCAGGAGATGGCGAACCTGACCCAGTGGGTCAATGCCCTCGACGCGCAGCAGTTTGCCGACGCCATAGCCTGCATGGTGAAGGCGCGGCGCATCGTCATTATCGGCATGCGTAACGCTTATCCGGCGGCGCTGCACCTGCGCCAGCAGCTGCTGCAGGCGCGCGGTCAGGTGCTGGTCCTGCCGCAGCCGGGGCAGAGCCTGAGCGAGGAGCTGGTGGACTTAACGCCGGACGATCTGGTGGTGATGATGGCCTTTCGCCGTCGCCCGCGCATCATCCGCCCGCTGCTGCAGCAGCTTCAGAGCAGCGGTATTCCGGTGCTGCTGATGTGCGAGCTGCAGGCCCACAGCCTGTTTCCGCTGGCGAGCTGGCAGCTCTGCACCCCGCTGGACAGCGTCTCCGCCTATGACAGCTATTCGTCGGTTAACAGCCTGATCAACCTGCTGGCGAACGCCTTCCTGCATGAGATCCTCGATAAAGGCCGTCCGCGCATTCACGAGATCGCCTCCCTCTACCAGCAGTTGGACGAACTCGAACAGCGATAATGGGGCATCAGGCTGGTGCTTTGCATTAAAATGGTGCATAACGGCGGGGCGAAAATGGAGAGCGTTTTCGCCCCGCCCGCGTTTTATAAGGCTTTATTAGAAAAATCCCCGCTTCGCGTTATCTGGCACATTAGTTGCAAAATCAAATTCAAAGAATCTTTTGTTTCATGTTAACGTTACGGGGAAGCACCATGAAAAAACTGTTAATTGCACTGGCCGGGGCCGCATGCCTCTTCACACAGCTGCCGGCAAAGGCTGACCAGCTTCAGGATATTGAGAAGCGCGGCACCATCCGCATTGCCGTTCCGCAGGATTTCCCGCCGTTTGGCTCGGTGGGAACCGATCTGCAGCCGCAGGGCTACGACATCGACATGGCGCGCTATCTCGCTAAACAGATGAAGCTCAAGCTGCAGCTGGTGCCGGTGACCAGCGCCAACCGCGTGCCGTACCTGCAAACCGACAAGGTGGATCTGGTCATTTCCAGCCTCGGTAAAAACCCGGAGCGCGAGAAGGTAATCGACTTCAGCCGCGCCTACGCGCCGTTCTTCCTCGGCGTGTTTGGTCCGAAAGGGGCTGAACTGAAGGACGCCGCCGCGCTGAGCGGAAAAACCATCGGCGTGACGCGCGGGGCGGTGGAGGACATGGTGCTGACCGGCCTGGCGCCGAAAGACGCGGACGTGAAGCGCTACGAAGACAATAACACCACGCTCTCCGCCTACCTCTCTGGCCAGGTGCAGTACGTGGCAACAGGCAACCTCGTGGTGGCGGCCATTTCGCGCCAGAACGCGGCGAAAGCCCCAGTGCCGAGCTTTATGCTGAAAGATTCGCCGTGCTTTATCGGCCTGAAGAAAAACGAACCGGCCCTGAAGGCAAAAGTGGACGCGCTGATCGAGCAGGGCATTAAGGACGGCACGCTGAACGGCCTGTCCGAGCAGTGGCTGAAGGCCCCGCTGCCGGCAAACCTTGGCGCCTGAGCCGATGACGGAGCAACTTGATTTTTCAGCCCTCTGGCCGCACTGGCCGGCGCTGCTGGCGGGATTGTGGGTCACCGTTCAGCTGACGGTAATGGCCACCGTCGGCGGGCTGGCAATCGGGATTTTCGGGGCGGCGATCCGCAGCGGACGCACCACCTGGTTCAGCCGTATCTGGGGCGCGTACGTGGAAATCATCCGCAACACGCCGTTTGTGGTGCAGCTGTTTTTCATCGTCTTCGGCCTGCCGAATCTCGGGCTGAAGATGACGGCGGGGGAAGCGGCGCTGCTGGCCATGGTGGTGAACCTGGGCGCGTACAGCACCGAGATTATCCGCGCCGGCATCCAGGTCACGCCGAAAGGCCAATGGGAGGCCGGGCGCGTGCTGGGGCTTACCCGGCTGCAGACCTTTATCCGCGTGGTGCTGCCGCCCGCGCTGCAGCGCATTTACCCGGCGCTGGTGAGCCAGTGCATCATCGTGATGCTCGGCTCGTCGGTGGTGTCGCAGGTCTCGTATGAAGAGCTGACCTTCGCCGCCAACCTGATCCAGTCCAGAACGTTTTTAAGCTTTGAGGTTTATCTGGTGACAACCGGCATTTACCTGGCGCTGTCGATTACCCTGCGCCAGCTGATGATGGCGGCAGGACGCAAATGGCTGGGGGTGCAGGCATGATGACCACCTTTACCGACTGGGACATTATTCGCAACCTGCTGCTGGCCGGACGCTGGACGGTGCTGCTGTCGCTGGTGGCGTTTGTCGGCGGGGCGGCGGTGACGCTGCCGCTCCTGCTGCTGCGCCTTACCGGCGGGCGCACGGTGAAGCGCATCATCCGCGGCTATATTGAGCTGTTTCAGGGCACGCCGCTGCTGATGCAGCTGTTCCTGGCCTTCTTCGGCGTGGCGCTGTTCGGCATCGACGTCTCGCCGTGGACCGCCGCCTCGCTGGCGCTGACGTTTTACACCAGCGCGTTTCTGCTCGATATCTGGTACGGCAGCATTCGCGCGCTGCCGAAGGGGCAGTGGGAAGCGTCGCGCTGTCTGGGGCTGACCTTTGGACAGACCCTGTTTCGCGTGGTCGCTCCGCAGGCGCTGCGCATCGGCATTGCGCCGACGGTCGGCTTTGCCGTGCAGGTGATCAAAGGCACCGCGCTGGCGTCGATCATCGGCTTTGTCGAGCTGACCAAGGCCGGGACCATGCTGACCAACGTGACCTATCAGCCGTTTAAGGTCTTTGCGCTGGTGGCGCTGGGCTACTTTATTCTGTGTTATCCGCTGTCGCGCTACAGCCGCTATCTGGAGACGAAATTCAATGCCTCTCATCACCATTAATCAGGTGCAGAAGTACTACGGCGATAACCACGTGCTCAAGGGCGTCGATCTGGATATCGACATGGGCCAGGTGATCTCCATCATCGGGCGCAGCGGATCGGGCAAAAGCACGCTGCTGCGCTGCATCAACGGCCTGGAAGGCTATCAGGACGGCAGCATCAAGCTGGGCGGCATGACCATTACCGACCGGGATTCCCAGGCGCGCGAAATCAGCCGCTCGGTGGGGATGGTGTTCCAGAGCTTTAACCTGTTCCCGCACATGACGGCGCTGGAGAACGTGATGCTCGCCCCGCGTCGGGTGCTGAAGAAAAGCGCCGCCGAATGCCGCGAATTGGCCCAGCGCATGCTGGAGAAAGTGGGGCTTGGCGATCGTCTGGATTACTACCCGTCGAGCCTCTCCGGCGGCCAGCAGCAGCGCGTGGCGATTGCCCGCGCGCTGGCGATGTCGCCGAAAGTGTTACTCTGCGACGAGATCACCTCCGCCCTCGACCCGGAGCTGGTGGGCGAAGTGCTCAAGGTGCTGGAGCAGCTGGCGGCCGAGGGGATGACGCTCATACTGGTTACCCATGAAATGAATTTTGCCCGCGAAGTGGGCGACCGCGTGGTGTTTATGCACCAGGGGAAAGTCTGGGAGCAGGGCGACAGCAAAACGCTGTTCGCTAACCCGCAGACCACGGAACTGAAGCAGTTCATCTCCTCCGTGCGCGGCCTCAACTGATAAGGACTGAACAATGGATATCGCACACTTTCCGCAAATCAACCCGCCGCAGCGCCTGCTGATGGGGCCGGGCCCGATCAACGCCGACCCGCGCGTGCTGCGCGCCATGTCGAGCCAGCTGATCGGCCAGTACGATCCGGCCATGACACACTACATGAACGAGGTGATGGCGCTCTATCGCGGCGTGTTCCGCACCGAAAACCGCTGGACGATGCTGGTGGACGGCACCTCCCGCGCGGGGATTGAAGCCATTCTGGTCTCCGCCATTCGCCCGGGCGATAAGGTGCTGGTGCCGGTCTTTGGCCGCTTTGGTCACCTGCTGTGCGAAATTGCCCGCCGCTGCCGCGCGGAGGTGCATACCATCGAAGTACCGTGGGGCGAGGTGTTTACCCCGGACCAGGTGGAGGATGCGATTAAGCGTATTCGTCCACGCCTGCTGCTGACCGTGCAGGGCGACACCTCCACCACCATGCTGCAGCCGCTCGCCGAGCTTGGCGCGATCTGCCGCCGCTACGACGTGCTGTTTTACACCGATGCCACCGCGTCGCTCGGCGGTAACGCGCTGGAGACCGACGCCTGGGGGCTGGATGCCGTCTCGGCCGGGATGCAGAAGTGCCTCGGCGGCCCGTCCGGCACGTCGCCGATCACCCTGAGCGAGCGGATGGAAGAGGCAATCCGTCGCCGCAAGTGCGTGGAGGAGGGCATTCGCACCGACGCCCACCGCGACGGCGACGAGGAGATGGTCTACTCCAACTACTTCGATCTCGGCATGGTGATGGACTACTGGGGGCCGGAGCGGCTGAACCACCACACCGAAGCGACCACCGCGCTGTTTGGCGCTCGCGAATGCGCGCGGCTGATCCTGCAGGAGGGGCTGGATAACGGCATCGCCCGCCACAGGCTGCACGGCGATGCGCTGCTGAAGGGCATTCAGGCGATGGGGCTTGAGACCTTCGGCGACCTGAAGCACAAGATGAACAACGTGCTGGGCGTGGTCATCCCGCAGGGGATCAACGGCGACCTGGTGCGTAAGCTGATGCTGGAAGATTTCGGGATTGAAATCGGCACCTCGTTTGGCCCGCTGCACGGCAGGGTGTGGCGCATTGGCACCATGGGCTACAACGCGCGCAAGGACTGCGTGATGACCACCCTGAGCGCGCTGGAGTCGGTGCTGAACTACCTCAAATTCACCACCACCCAGGGGGCCGCCATGCAGGCCGCGTGGGACCACTATCGTCGCGAGACGCCGCAATGAGCCCGGCGGCAGAGCGGGTGATGGCGCGCGCCGACGCGCTGGCCGCCATCAGCGAAACCCCGGACGGCCTGACGCGGGTCTATCTCTCCACGCAGCATCTCCAGGCCAACCAGCTGGTTGGGGAGTGGATGCGCCAGGCGGGCATGACCGTCTGGCAGGACAGCGTGGGCAATATCTGTGGACGCTACGAGGGCGCGCAGGAGGGGGCGCAGGCGGTGCTGCTTGGCTCGCATCTGGACACCGTACGCAACGCCGGGCGCTACGACGGCATGCTCGGGGTGCTCACCGCCATCGAAGTGGTGGATAGCCTGCACCAGCAGGGGCGGCATCTGGCGCAGGCCATCGAGATTGTCGGCTTTGGCGACGAAGAGGGAACCCGTTTTGGCATCACCCTGCTGGGCAGCCGTGGTCTGACGGGCACCTGGCCGCAGGGCTGGCTGGAGACGTGCGATGCCCAGGGCATCAGCGTGGCGCAGGCGATGGTGCAGGCGGGGCTCGATCCCGCTCGCGTGGCGCTCGCGGCACGCCATCAGGAGGATTTCAGCGCCTGTCTGGAACTGCATATCGAACAGGGACCGTGTCTGGAGCAGGAAGGGCTGGCGCTGGGCGTGGTGGAAGCCATCAACGGCGCGCGCCGCCTCAACTGCCGCTTCACCGGCGAGGCCGGGCACGCCGGTACCGTGCCGATGAACCATCGTAAGGATGCTCTGGCCGCCGCCGCCGAGTGGATGGTGCTGATTGAAAACACCACCCGGCAGCAGGGCGGCAACCGGGTGGCAACGGTCGGAGAACTGCGCTGCCTGCCCGGCGCGGTCAACGTCATCCCCGGTGAGGTTGCGCTCTCGCTGGATATTCGCGGCCCGCAGGATGCCCCGCTGGACGCGCTGCTCGCTGAACTGCTGGCGCAGGCGCAGGCGATCGCCGCCCGTCGCGGGCTGAGCTTCAGCGCCGAGGAGTTTTACCGGATCGCCGCCACGCCGTGCGATGCGCGTTTGCAGCGCCTGCTGGGCGACGCGGTTGAATCGGTGCAGGGGCGCTCGTTATCTCTGCCCAGCGGCGCCGGGCATGACACCATCGCCCTGGCGGAACGCTGGCCGGTGGGGATGCTGTTTGTGCGCTGTAAGGGCGGGATCAGCCACCATCCGGCGGAATCGGTGATGGCTGAGGATGTTGCCCTGGCGATTGAGGCATTTAGGCAGGCGGTGAGAGCGCTTGGTGCGATCTGATTGTTGCCCGGCGCGCTGCGCTTGCACGGGCCTACGGGATGGGTAGGCCGGGTAAGCGGCAGCGCCACCCGGCAAGGAATCACATCACTCCAGCCCCAGCGTATATTGCGCGATCTTAAAGTAGATAATCAGCCCGGTACCGTCGATCAGCGTCGCGATAAACGGCGCGGAGACGACCGCCGGGTCAATGCCGCAGCGCTTGAGCACCATCGGAATGACGGACGAGACAATCGCACTCCACAGCGTAATGCACACCAGCGTCAGGCTGACGATGAGCGTAATCTCCAGCCCGATCCCCATCATCCAGGCGCGAATGCACCCGGCAATGCCGAGCGTCACGGCAATCATCAGCGAGGTGGTCATCTCTTTGCGCAGCACGCGGCCCACGTCGCGCAGATGAACTTCACCCAGCGCCATGGCGCGCACCAGCGTGGAGGTGATCTGCGTCCCGCTGTTGCCGCCCGTGCCGATCAGCAGCGGAATAAAGAATGCCAGCGCGATGGCGGACTCCAGCGCCTCTTCAAAATGCTGAATGACCGAGCTGGTGTAGGCTTCGGCGACAAACAGCAGCAGCAGCCAGACGGAGCGTTTCTTCCACAGGCTGAAGGCGCTGGTTTCCAGATAGGGCTTCTCCAGCGGCAGCGTCGCCCCCTGAAGCTGGGCATCTTCGGTGACGTCATCTTCCAGCAGATGGGCAATTTCCCGCTCGGTCAGGCAGCCGACGAGTTTGCCGTGGGTCACCACAGGCACGACATCTGCGTCGCCGTGCGCCAGCAGCCCTGCAACATCGGCACGTTCATCCTCCGGTTTGACCTGCAAAAACTGCGAAATCATCAGGCTTTTAATTGGCTGTACGGTATCTGTGGTCTGTAGCAGCTTGCGCACGGCAACCATCCCCGCAAGGCGGCCATTGTCTTCAATAAAAATATGCGACGGAATATCATCGTCTTTTAATTTTTTGAAGAATTGCTCGCGTGCCAGCGCCACGCATAATGCAATATCGAGGACGACAAAATCGGTATTCATATATTGCGCGACCGCGCTGTCATTGAATGCCAGGTTTTGGTTGTGAATAGCGTAAGACATAGTGAATTCCCTTTGAATAATAACATCTCTCAGGGGCGAGCAAGACAGGGCATGTCGAAGAGGAGATCCCCACGTCCTGGGTTCAGCACTGTACACCGTATCCCGCAAGGGAAGTTATACTGACAAAGCCTTGATTCGACAGTGCCTGTTTTACCCTGTGCCGGTTCTCTCGAACCTACCAGAGCGATAACGTGTATTTGTACAGGAGCCTCGCCATAACGAGATCGTTGTAAAACGAGAGGGATAATACGCCTGTTTAAATTTAGCGCTCAGAAAATTAAATAATGTTTAAGAACGGTTTAGATAAATATTATTAATAAAATGTTGAGGGTTTATTTAAGGTTATTCATTTTAAATGGAGAATTAAATAATTAACGGGGGAGAGGAAAATGGCGTGGCTTGATAATCTGCTGAATCATTTTGCGCTGTATCCGGCACATCTGTTCGCGCTGTTATTCGTGATGGCGCTGAGCAAATCGACGGTGCTGATCTCCTCCGTGCTGCCTCCCGCCTCGGTGATGCTGCTGGCGGGCATCGGCGTCAGCCAGGGGAGCATGCATCCTACCCTGGCGTGGCTGGCCGTGGTGATGGGGGCGACGGCAGGTTCGATGCTGAATTACCATATCGGCCAGCTGATGGGGCACACCCGGCTGGTCACGCGCTTCACGTCAAAGCATGCCGCTACATTTTTACGGGTCCAGCATCAGCTGCAAAAAAACGGCGTCATCGCCCTGTTTACGTCGCGCTTTCTGGCGGTGTTGCGTTATGTCGTGCCGCTGGCGGCGGGTATGCTCAGGCTTAACGCCGTCAAAGTCTACGCCGTCAGCCTGCTTTCCGCCTGCGCGTGGGCGGCGCTGTATGTCGGCGCGGTCACCGGCATCAGCGCCTTTTGAATTACAGACTTCCCATGCCGCCGTCCACCAGCAGCTCCGTTCCCACCGTGTAGCTCGACTCGTCGGAGGCCAGATAGAGCGCGGCTTTTGCCAGCTCCGTCGTCGAGCCCATTCTGCCGAGCGGCACCAGCTTGATGATTTCCGCCATCATCGCGTTAAGCGCCTCGTCGCTTAAGCCCGTTTTCGTAAACGCCGGGGTCTCCACCGGACCGGGGCTCAGGCCGTTGACGCGGATCCCGCGCGGCAGCAGCTCTGCCGACAGCGTGCGCGCCAGCGACAGCAGGGCGGCCTTGCTCGCGGCATACACGCTGCTGGTGGGCAGGCCGATGCGCGCGCTCACGGAGCCGCAGAGGATTATCGAGGACGGGTTATTCAGCAGCGGCAGCAGCGCCTGGATTAAAAAGAACGGCCCCTTCAGGTTGATGTTCATCAGACGGTCCCAGGCCTCTTCCTGCCAGGCTTCCAGCGGCGCGTGCGTCACGTCGCCGGCGTTGAGAAACACCGCGTCCAGGCGCGGCCAGCGGGCGGCGAGGGTTTCCGCCAGCGCTTTTTGCGAGGCGATATCGCCCGCATCGGTCGGGATCACCCAGGCCTTATCGCCCAGAATGCGCTCAGCTTCAGCGAGGGTGTCCGGGTTGCGTCCGGTCACGGCGACGCGGGCGCCTTCGGCGATAAACGCCTGCGCGGTGGCAAGACCGATGCCGCTGGTGCCGCCGGTAATCAACGTATACTTATCGGTTAAACGACCCATGTTCTTCTCCTGAAATGTCACTGGAGAAAGCACTATAGAAACGTTAGTATCGAAAGGAAACCAGGTACCAAATGGATACTAACGAGGCAAGAGGTGTGCTATGGCAGAAATGCTGGGTGAGTGCTGTGAAAAAAAATCTGAGGCCTATACCTGCCCGATGACGCAGTTTGTAAACCTGATTTCCGGCAAATGGGCAATCCCGATCCTTTATCGTCTTATTGTGATTAACACGCCTGTCCGCTTTGGCGATCTGCTGCGGGCGGCTGCACCCATCACCCAGAAAGAGCTGACGAAGCAGCTGCGCCTGTTTGAACAGCGCGGGCTGGTGACGCGGACTGTCTACCCGGAGATCCCGCCGCGCGTGGAGTATCAGATTACCGGGCTGGGGTTAACCCTGCAGGATGCACTCTCTCCGCTGGCTGCCTGGATGAGCGAGTACGGCGACCAGCTGGAGCGTTAGGCTACTGCTTTACGTAGCGCGGAGCCGGGATGCCGGTGCGCGCGCTGTTAAACAGCTCGAGGCGCGCCGCTTCGTAGCGGTCCCACAGGCTGACGTCATGCATCGGCGGGATGGTGATCGGTTCGCCCTGATCCAGACCCGCCAGTGACGCATCCACCATATCGTCGGTGGTCATCACCGATCCTTCCGGCAGATCGTCCACCGTGACGCCAGAATGGCTCCAGATCTCCGTCGCGGTCGCGGCGGGCAGCACGGCCTGAATGCGCACGCTGCTGTCGGCAAATTCTTCCTGCAGTCCGCGGGTAAAGCTCAGTACCCAGGCCTTGGTGGCGCTGTAGAGCGCGCTGCCCGCACGGACATGGAGCGATAACACCGAGGCGATATTGATCAGCGTGCCGCGATTGTTCCGCGCTAGTCGCGGGAGAATGGCGTAGGTCAGCCGCATCAGCGCCGTGGTGTTGAGGGTATTGATGGCCTGATGCTGCGCCACCTCGCCCGCGAGGAACGGCGCCATCTGCGCGGTGCCCGCGTTGTTAACCAGCGTATCAATGGCGGTATTGCTGCGCAGTTCCTCTTCCACCGCGCGGATCCCGGCTTCATCGGTGAGATCGGCCACCAGAATATCGACGGCCACGCCGTAGCGCGCGCGCAGGTCGGCGGCGAGGGTTTTCAGGCGATCCTCGCGGCGGGCGACCAGGACCAGGTTGGCACCGCGCGCGGCAAGGCGATCGGCATAGACGGCACCGATCCCGGAAGAGGCACCCGTGATCAGGGCGGTGGTGATTTGCGTAGTCATAATGCATTACCTCAGGCAAAGTGGGTTATATTGGTTTCAATATGAAACTGAATTAACTCTCTGTCATTTGGTTTTATAATGCAACCACATTGGCGAGATTTTTTTGCTTTTGCCTGGCGGGTGGGCTCAGGAGGGGAGTTTGGCCACGATCTCTTCAGGCGTCAGTTCGCGCCCGTCGTCGGCGATAAGCATCAGTTTTCGCAGCGGTTTGCGCTGTTCGCTATCGACGAGAACGGTGCCGCATTCGTTTTCCGCGAACAAAAATTCATTGCCCCACTGGGACAAGGCAACCAGCACGGTTTGCAGGGCGCGTCCCTTGTCGGTCAGGACATATTCCTGCCAGGCGCTGCCGTCGGAGGCGGGCTGAAGCCGGAGGATGCCTTCGTCCACCAGCAGCTTGAGCCGCGTGGTCAGCATGTTTTTCGCGATACCGAGGCTTTTCTGAAACTCGCCGAAGCGTTTAATACCGCGAAGCGCGTCTCGAACGATCAGCAGCGACCACCAGTCGCCGATGATATCCAGCGAACGGGCGACGGGGCAGGTGCTCTCTTCAAGGCGGGTACGTTTCACAGCGAATTCTCCGGTGGGGTGTGGTTTTATTATAAAACTAATTGGCACACTCCGTAAGCACGTTAATCATCAGTTTGAGAAATGCTTCCCGGAAAATTGTGACGAACCTGTCACACTGAACGCGACATTTTAAAACGAGTGAGGAATTAGGGATGAGAAAAGCACTACTCGCGCTGGCAGTCGCCGGTTCCATTTCAGCAACGTTTGGCGTACAGGCGCAAGAGACGCCGGAAGGGTATCAACTGGAGCAAGTTTTAATCATGAGCCGTCACAACTTGCGCGCGCCGCTGGCCAATAACGGCAGCGTGCTGGAGCAGTCCACGCCGAAGCAGTGGCCGGAGTGGGAGGTGCCGGGCGGCCAGCTCACCACCAAAGGTGGCGTGCTGGAGGTGTATATGGGGCACTACATGCGCGAGTGGCTGGCGCAGCAGGGGATGGTGAAGACGGGAGAATGTCCACCGGCGGATAGCGTTTATGCTTACGCCAACAGCCTGCAGCGCACCGTCGCCACCGCGCAGTTCTTCATTACCGGCGCGTTCCCGGGCTGCGATGTGCCCGTGCACCATCAGGAAAAAATGGGCACCATGGACCCGACATTCAATCCGGTGATTACCGATAACTCGCCGGAATTCCGCGAAAAAGCGCTCAAGGCGATGGAGTCCGAGCGGGAGAAAATGCAGCTTGGTGAAAGCTACAAGCTGCTGGAGCAGATGACCAACTACGCCGACTCGCCGTCCTGCAAAGAGAAAAAGGTCTGCTCGCTGGCGGACGCGAAAGATACCTTCAGCGCCGACTATGAAAAAGAGCCCGGCGTTTCCGGGCCGCTGAAGGTGGGTAACTCGCTGGTGGACGCGTTCACGCTGCAGTATTACGAAGGCTTCCCGGCCGACCAGGTCGCCTGGGGTGAAATCAAAACCGACCAGCAGTGGCGCGTGCTGTCGAAGCTGAAAAACGGCTATCAGGACTCGCTGTTTACCTCTACCGAGGTGGCGCAAAACGTGGCGAAACCGCTGGTGAAGTATATCGATAAAACGCTGGTCACCGAGCAGGCGAAAGCGCCAAAGATCACCCTGCTGGTGGGGCATGATTCGAACATTGCTTCCCTGCTCACCGCCCTCGATTTCAAACCGTACCAGCTGCACGACCAGCAGGAGCGCACCCCGATTGGCGGCAAGATTGTCTTCCAGCGCTGGCATGACAAAAATGCCAACCAGGAGCTGATGAAAATTGAGTATGTCTATCAGAGCTCAGAGCAGCTGCGCAACGCCAGCGTGCTGTCGCTGCAGTCTCCGGCGCAGCGCGTGACGCTGGAGCTGAAGGGCTGCCCGGTGGATGCGAACGGCTTCTGTCCTGTCGATAAATTCAATGCGGTGATGAATAACGCGGCGAAGTAAGAGAGAACCCCCCGCGTGATGGCGGGGGGAAACGCTTAAACGTTTTTACGTTCGATGGTTTGCTCACCCCAGAAGAGCGAGTCTTTGTCCGTTTTTTCGAAGGCGCGCACCAGCACTTCATCGTTGCCTTCTTCCCAAATCTGCTCGGCCAGCTTTTCATCGTATTTCGCGACTTCAAAGATAGCTTCGGCAATCTCCGGAGAGGTGTTGCGTAAACTTGCCCATTCGCCCACGTGGTGAGCTTTGGATTCTTGAGTTGGCATGCTTGTCCTCCTGTTGGGTGTTAGCCGTTGAGTTTTTTGGCCAGACCCGCGACGTATTCACCCTGATAGCGGGCGATAGACAGTTCTTCATTGCTTGGCTGGCGTGAACCATCCCCACCGGCAATGGTGGTTGCACCGTACGGCGTACCGCCGCGCACCTGGGAAATATCAAACAGCTCCTGCGCGCCGTAGCCAATTGGCACAATCACCATCCCGTGATGAGCAAGGGTAGTCCAGGTTGAGGTAATCGTCTGCTCCTGACCGCCGCCGGTCCCGGTAGAGCTGAATACGCTGGCGAGTTTGCCGTAGAGCGCCCCGGATGCCCAAAGTCCGCCGGTTTGATCGAGGAAGGTGCGCATCTGGCCTGACATATTGCCGAAGCGGGTTGGGGTGCCGAAGATAATGGCATCATAATCCGCCAGCTCCTGCGGGGTGGCGACCGGGGCGTTTTGTGTTTTTCCCCCGGCTTTCGCGAAGGCTTCCGCCTGCATGGTTTCCGGTACGCGTTTCACCACAACCTCAACGCCGTCAACCCTGTTTGCACCTTCTGCTACCGCGTGAGCCATGGTTTCAATGTGTCCATACATGGAATAATAGAGCACCAGAACTTTTGCCATTTTGCTTCACTCCTCGTTGGTTTCTCTGACAGCGGATCGCTGCGCTCTTTTAAAGATATGTCATCACAGCCAGACTGCAAAAATGAACGCCATTTATTTGATTTATAACAACATGAGGAGAAAAATGGCTTTGTAGCAAAATGATACAACTTTCCCGGTGCGGATTTTTAAAATGATAAGAAAGGCTTATGAATTACCGCCGCGTCATCTCACCCGAAAGACTGAGATCATGTTGCAGGATATTACCTTCGGCTTGCCGGATAACCTCATTCCACTAAGCTTAGTTTCACGCGGCACAGATAAAGGCGTTGTCCTTGAGCCGCGAGGTGAAAGAATCCTCTTTTACTGAATGCAATATGATGTCTAATGTTTCACACTCTGGAGGTTAGAGATGGCAAACCATCGTGGTGGTTCAGGTAATTTCGCAGAAGACCGTGAAAGAGCATCAGAAGCAGGCCGTAAAGGTGGCCAGCATAGCGGGGGGAATTTTAAAAATGACCCTCAGCGCGCATCTGAGGCTGGCAAGAAAGGGGGGAAAAACAGCCATGGCGGCAATAAGTAATTCGCCAGGTTGACTCCCTGCCGCCGGGTTTCCCCCGGCGGTTTTTTTATTTCTGCAACATTGAACTGTAACCAAAGGCAACGCACACTACAGAATTGTTCTCATTTGCTGGTGCCGCATGTCTGTCTCACGCTTTAAGTTCTCCGTAAAACCACAGGAAGCCATCCTCATTCTCATCACCATGTTTTGGGGCGGGACGTTTCTGGCCGTTCAGTACGCGGTGACCCTCAGCGATCCGTTCTTCTTTGTCGGCCTTCGCTTTGCGACGGCGGCGTTAGCCGTGGGGCTAATATCCCTTAAAACGCTGCGGGGTCTGACGCTGAAAGAGCTTAAGGCGGGCGTGGCGATTGGGATGGCGATAGCCATGGGCTACAGCCTGCAGACGTGGGGATTGCAGACCATCTCCAGCAGCAAATCCGCGTTTATCACTGCCATGTATGTGCCGCTGGTGCCGCTACTGCAATGGCTGTGCCTGGGGCGGCTGCCGGGTCTGATGTCCTGTATTGGCATCGTGCTGGCGTTTATCGGCCTGATCTTACTGGCCGGGCCGGAAAACAATCTTCTGGCGCTGGGGCCGGGCGAGATCATTACCCTGATTGGGGCGATTGCCATTGCGGCGGAGATTATTCTCATCAGCGCGTGGGCGGGCAAGGTCGACGTCAAACGGGTGACGGTGGTGCAGCTCGCCACGGCCTCGCTGGTGGCCTTTGCGACGATGGTGCCGGCAGGGGAGTCCGTGCCGCCGATGTCCACCGGCCTGGTCGTGGTGGCGCTGGGGTTGGGGATTTTCAGCGCCATTATTCAGGTCACCATGAACTGGGCGCAGCGCAGCGTATCGCCAACGCGGGCAACGGTCATCTACACCGGCGAGCCGGTCTGGGCAGGCATTTTTGGGCGACTCGCCGGGGAACGTCTGCCGCTGCTGGCCCTGGTGGGCGCGGCGTTTATTGTCGCCGGGGTGCTGGTGAGCGAGTTGAAGCTCAGAAAGCGTCGGAACCCGGTGAGCGACATGACTGCTGAAGAAGGTTTAGATTGAAAAAACAGACGGGTTTATCTACGATGTGTACGGATAAATACCGTACACGGTGAAGTAAACCATGCCAGCACTGAAAAAACAGCGTATCGATCTTCGCTTAACGGACGAAGATAAAACAATGATTGAAGAAGCGGCAGCGATGACGAATCAAACGATCACCCAGTTTATGGTGAACAGTGCGTCAGAGCGGGCAGCGGAAGTCATCGAGCAGCACCGCCGTCTCGTATTAAACGAAGCATCCTGGAATGCGGTGATGGATGCCATCGACAATCCACCAGAGCCAAATGAACGCCTGAAGCGAGCGGCGAAACGTCTTCGAAACATGGAGTGAAGCGTCGTGGACAATCTCACGATCGAAATGTTTTCAGAGGGAAAAGACTATGATTTCAGGGACTTCGATTGTGGTGAACCCTCTCTAAATGTCTTCCTCACAGAACATCTGGTGCGTCAGCACAATGGGCGTATTTTACGAGGCTATTTGCTTAAAGATCGCGATGGTCCGCGAGTCCTGGGCTATTACACGTTGTCTGGTAGTTGCTTTGAAAAAGCGATGCTGCCTTCTAAGACTCAGCAGCGTCGGATCCCTTATAGCAACGTACCGAGCGTAACGCTGGGACGTCTGGCGATACATAAAGACTTACAGGGGCTGGAGTGGGGAACGACGCTCGTCGCACATGCCATGCGGGTTGTCTATCTGGCATCGCAGGCGGTGGGCGTACACGGAATATTTGTTGATGCACTCAACGACCAGGCAAAACAATTTTATCTGAAGCAGGGCTTTATACCGCTGACGGATGAAAACAGCCATTCTCTTTTCTTTCCTACAAAATCTATCGAACGACTGTTTGAGCAGGCGTGATTGCCTGACATAAAGGTGTTCTTAGCGAACATAAAGGTCGGGTAAGGCATCGCCGTCACCCGACATTCAGATTTCACGACTCCTGACGCACCACCTCGCCCTGCGGCGCAGCGGCCATCCGGCGGCTCAGCAGGGCGTTAAGCAGGATCGCGCCGAAGGTCGCCGTGCCAATCCCGCCGATCGTAAACCCGCCCAGCGTCAGGGCAAAATCGCCCGCGCCCAGCACCAGCGTGACCGCCACCATAATCAGGTTGCCATTCTGACTAAGGTCGACGCGATGCTGCACCCAGATGCGCGCCCCGGCCACGGCGATCAGCCCAAACACCACGATTGATGCCCCGCCGATGACCGGTGACGGAATGGTATGGATCAGCGCGCCGAATTTCGGCGAGAAGCCGAGCAGCATCGCCATCACTGCCGCCGCCACGAAGACCAGCGTCGAATAGACTTTGGTCACCGCCATCACGCCGATATTCTCGGCATAGGTGGTAACGCCGCTGCCGCCCACGGAACCGGAGAGCATGGTCGCCAGCCCGTCGCCGACGAACGCGCGGCCCATGTACGGGTCCATGCTGCGTCCGGTCATTCCCGCGACCGCCTTCAGGTGGCCCAGGTTTTCCGCCACCAGGATAACGGCGACGGGGGCGATAAGCATCATCGCCTGGGTGTTAAAGGTGGGGGAGGTCACCTTCGGCAGGCCGAACCAGGCGGCCTGATGCAGCAGCGTAAAATCAACCGGCTTGCCGAGACCAAAAACGTTTGCCAGCAGGGCATATACCAGACAGGCGACAATCAACCCGACCAGGATCAGCAGCCGCTGGATCATGCCCCGCGTAAAGACCGCCACCAGACCGATGCACAGCACGGTCACGACGGCCATCCAGCTTTCAAAGGGCGAGCCGGAGACGCTTTTCACCGCAATCGGCGCAAGGTTCAGACCGATCGCCATTACTACCGCGCCGGTGACGACGGGGGGCATCATGCGTTCGATCCAGCGCGTGCCGATCTTCATCACCACCAGACCAATCAGGGTATACACCAGACCGCAGGCGATGATGCCGCCGAGGGCCGCGCTCAGGTTGGGGTTGATTCCCTGGCCGTTAAACCCGGTGGTGGCGATGACCACCCCGACAAAGGCGGCGCTGGAGCCGAGATAGCTGGGCACGCGCCCGCCGGTGACAAAAAAGAACAGCAGGGTGCCGATACCCGACATCAGAATCGAGAGGTTGGGATCGAGTCCCATCAGCATCGGCATCAGCACCGTGGCGCCAAACATGGCGACCGCGTGCTGGACGCCCATCACCATCGTCTGCCCGAGCGGGAGGCGTTCATCCGGCGCGACCACGCCAGCGTCTGTGGAGGTCGATTTCAACTGCCAGTGGGGAAATCCGAACATGGTCTGTCTCCTTAGAGCGCCTTAACAGGCGGGTCGCATTAGCGCGTGGTAGCCGCGGTCAAACCACACCAGCCCTTGCGGCGCCGGGTGGCGAATAATCGAAACGATGTCGCAGAACAAAATGTCATGGGTGCCGACGCTCACCACCTGGCTGATGCGGCAGTCAAACGAGGCCAGCGCATCCTCCAGACGCGGACATCCGGTGTCGCCCGTCTGCCAGCGGGCGGCGGCGAAGCGTTCTTCCATTGGCGTTTTGCCGCCAAACAGGTTTGAGAGCGGCTCCTGTCCGGCGCTGAGGGTATTCACGCAAAGGGTGCGGTTTTCGCTGAACGTCGGCCAGACGGACGCGCCGCGGTTCAGGCACACCAGCAGGGTGGGCGGTGAATCCGTAACGCTGCACACCGCGCTGGCGGTGAAGCCTGCCAGCCCCGCCGGGCCGTCGGTAGTGATGATGTTCACCGCCGCGCCAACGCAGGCCATGGCGTCGCGAAAGGTTTGCTTATCCGGTGTCGTCATGATCGCTCCTTACGCCAGCCCGCAGGCATCGTCGAAGGACAGGCGCGGCAGGCGCCCGTAAAGTTTGCCCGGGTCGCCGTAGCCAATGTTGATAAGAAGATTGCTTTTAAGCGTCGTGCCGGTGAAAAAGGCCTCGTCGACCTTTTGGCGGTCAAAGCCCGACATCGGGCCGGTGTCCAGCCCCAGCGCGCGACAGGCGAAAATCATGTAGGCGGCCTGCAGCGAGCTGTTGCGAAAAGCCGTCTCTTCCGCCAGCGCGGGGCTTGCGGTAAACCAGCTTCTGGCATCGCCGTGCGGGAACAGTTCAGGCAGGCGCTCGTAGAATTCACTGTCCCAGGCCACGATCGCCGTAACCGGGGCGGTGAGCGTTTTCTCCAGGTTGCCGCTGGAGAGCGCCGGGCGCAGCTTCTCTTTTCCCTCCGCGCTTCGCACAAACACAATCCGTGCAGGGGAGCAGTTGGCCGAGGTTGGCCCCCATTTCATCAGGTCGTAGATTTCGCGCAGCGTCTCGTCGCTGACGGCAATATCCTGCCAGCCGTTATGGGTGCGGGCGCCGGTGAACAGCGTTTCCAGCGCGGTGGGATTAATGGCTTCGCTCATTACATCTCCTTATAAAGCGTGTTCATGACTGTGCAGCAGGCTGGCCAGCCCGTTCAGCAGCAGGGTGTTGAAGGTGTCCGGCTCGGTGACGTTGCAGGCATGGCCGCCCTGACGCATCACCGCGCTGTGGCTGTGCGGGATGGCCGCCTGCAGCTCAGACGAGCAGACAGAGGGCACCAGCATGTCGTCGGCGGAACAAATGATCTGGACCGGGCAGCGGATGCGCGCGGCGTGGCGGCTGAAGTCGGCCTTTTTCAGGGCGCTGAGCCGGTGCAGCAGGTTGGCTTTGCCCTGGAAATGGGCCAGCGCCAGCGCTTCTTCGGCCTCCAGACGGGGGGCGCGAGCGGCCATCCAGTCTGCCGGGTAGAGAAACAGCGGCTGCGCCTCAACCCACGCCTGCGGGCCGCCGTAATGCAGCAGGCGCTCGCGGATCTGAAAGCAGCGGCGGGTATGCGCGTTGAGGGTCAACCAGCCATTGACGCACACCAGCGCGGTGAGGGCGTCGGGGCGGTCGAGGGCCAACTGCAGGCCGACCAGCGCCCCCAGCGCGTGGCCGACGATGCTGTAGCGCGCGATCCCGGCCTCAGCCAGCGCCTGGGCCAGTTCGTCCGCCATCTGTGCCAGGCTGTAGCCTTCCGGCAGGGCGTCGGGGTTAGTGCCCGTTCCGCGCTGGTCATAGCACACCACCTGATACTCCGGCTCCAGCGCGGCCAGCTGGGGCAGCCAGTAGCTGCCGCTGCCGCCGAGACCGGCAATAAGGACCACCACGGGCGCACCCTCATACGGGGGCGGTGAGACGGAGAGTTTCATGCCTGCCTCACTTCGCGATGTGCGCAACGGTGGCGATCTCAACCAGCGCGTCCGGCTTCACCAGCCCGCACTGAATGCAGAACCGGGCCGGCTTATCGCCGGGGAAGAACTCGGCGTAGATTTCGTTAATCGCGGCGTAGTTTTTCCAGTCGGTAATAAAGATGCTGTTGAAGGTCACGTCTTCCATCGTGCCACCCGCCGTTTCGATCACGGTTTTGATCGTCTCCAGCACGTGGCGGGTTTGCGCCTTTGGGTCGTTGATAAACACCACGTTGTTGTCTTTATCAAACGGCAGCGTGCCGGAGACATACACCACGCCGTCGGCAAGGGTGCCGGGGACAAACGGGGCGATGGGCGTGCTGGTGCCCGGTGGGATGATTACGGATTTCGGCATCGTGCGTCTCCTCAGGCGATACGGGCGAGCGGGGGATTCAGGGCGTCGCAGAACTCGGCAACGCTGCTGACCCAGCCAAAAAAGGTTTCGATATTGAACAGGGCCGCCTTCTGGGCGAAATCCGGCCCGGCCTGATGGGTCGCGTCTTCCAGCACTACGCCGAAATACTCGAGGAAAAAGCCGTCGCGCAGGGTCGACTCCACGCAGACGTTGGTGGCAATGCCGGTGAAGACCAGGTGGCGAATGCCCCGGCTGCGCAGCAGGCTGTCGAGCGGCGTGTTGAAAAAGCCGCTGTAGCGCGGTTTCGGCAGGACAATATCACCCGCCTGCGGGACCAGCTCATCCACCAGTTGATAATCCCAGCCACCTTTTGCCAGCAGCTTGCCCTGCAGTTCGGGCCGCTTGCGCATGGTTTTCAGGGCGTTCGACTTGTGGAAGTTCGGTGAACCGGGGCCACCGGCCTCAACGTACTGGTCATCCCAGCCGTTCTGGAACCATATGATAAGCATGCCCGCAGCGCGCGCGGCGGCGACGGCGGTTTTGGTATTCGCTATCACAGGCTGCGTAGCGGAGACGTCGAAGCCCGCCAGATCAAGATAACCACCGGGGCTGGCGTAGGCGTTTTGCATGTCCACCACGATCAGCGCGCTCTGCTGCGGCGCAAAGGTGATGGCTTCCGGGCGTGCGTTAAGTGTCGTCATTACGCCACCTCCTTCGTGACGGCAGGGATGTGGGCGCGGCACTGCATCAGCGGCTGGATGCGTTCGCCGAAGGTCTCCACGCCGGTGAGGAAATCGTCGAAGGTCAGCAGAACGCCTTCCGCACCGGGAACGGCTGCCACTTCATCGAGCATCCTGGCGACGCTGGCGTACGAGCCGACCAGCGTGCCCATGTTGATATTGACGGCGGAGGTCGGGTCGGCCATCTGGCGAACGTTGGTATCCGCCCCGGAGCGGGTATCCTTCTGGCTCTGCTCGGTGAGCCAGCTCAGGGCCTCCTCGTCGGCGCCCTCCTTATAGCGCACCCATTTCGCGCGTGCGGCCTCGTCGGTTTCGTCGGCAATGACCATAAACAGCACGTAGGAGCCCACGTCGCGCCCGGTTTTGTCGGCGGCCTCTTTCATGCGCGCGGCGGTCGGGGCGAAGGCGGCAGGCGTGTTAACCCCTTTACCGAAGCAGAAGTTGAAGTCGGCGTATTTCGCCGAGAACTCCATTCCCGCGTCGCTCTGCCCGGCGCAAATCACCTTCATCGGCACCGAGGGCTGCGGGCTGACGCGGCAGTCGTTCATGGTGAAGAAGTCGCCCTTGAAATCGCTTTTGCCGGTACCCCACAGGTCGCGGAGGACCTGCACGTACTCGGTCAGGTAGTCGTAGCGGCGAGAGAAGTAATCGTCGCCCGGCCAGAGACCCATCTGCTCGTACTCCGGTTTTTGCCAGCCGGTCACCAGGTTGACGCCAAAGCGTCCGCCGGAGATGGAGTCGATGGTGGAGGCCATGCGTGCCACGATCGCCGGGGGCAGGGTGAGGGTGGCTGCGGTGGCGTAGATCTGGATCCGCGAGGTGACCGCGGCCAGCCCGGCCATCAGGGTGAAGGACTCCAGGTTGTGATCCCAGAATTCGGTTTTGCCGCCGAAGCCGCGCAGCTTGATCATCGAAAGCGCAAAGTCGAAATGGTAGTGCTCCGCTTTCTGCACGATGGCTTTATTCAGCTCAAAGGTCGGCATGTATTGCGGTGCAGTGGTCGAGATAAGCCAGCCGTTGTTGCCGATGGGTACAAATACGCCAATTTTCATCACGAACCTCTCTTCATTACGTCGCAGGTGTAACGGTGTTTTTGCAAAGGCAGTGCCAGTTTTGAAAATGGCAGTGTTATTAATGTGTTAATAAGAGGTTGGTGGTTTGATGTAATTAAATGTGGACTAACTGGTCAAAAACATTGCACAGAAAACAGGCATTCATGCGCGATCGGGGTGCAGGATGTCGTGGCGAGACGGGGGTTTTGCTATGCTGAGGGCAACGCAGAATAAGGAGAGCGGGAATGACACAAGGCGCAGTGAAAACACCAGGTAAACGTTCGCAGGCGGTGAGCGCCAAGAAGCAGGCGATCCTCAGCGCGGCCCTGGAGACCTTTTCGCAGTTTGGCATTCACGGCACGCGCCTGGAGCAGGTGGCGGAGCAGTCTGGGGTATCCAAAACCAATCTGCTCTACTATTACCCGTCGAAAGAGGCGCTCTATGTCGCGGTGATGCAGCAGATCCTCGATATCTGGCTGGCTCCGCTGAAAGCGTTCCGCGAGGAGCTGGCCCCGCTGGTGGCGATCAAAGAGTACATACGCCTGAAGCTGGAGGTGTCGCGCGATTACCCGCAGGCATCAAGGCTGTTCTGCCTCGAGATGCTGCAGGGCGCGCCGCTGTTGCAGGCGGAGCTGACCGGAGATTTAAAGCAGCTGGTGGACGATAAGTCGGCCATTATCGCCGGATGGGTGGCCAGCGGAAAGTTGGCCCCGGTCGATCCGCATCATCTGATCTTTATGATTTGGGCCTCCACCCAGCATTACGCTGACTTTGCGGCCCAGGTCGAGGCGGTGACCGGAAAAACGCTCCAGGACGAAGCGTTTTTCCACAGCACCCTGGAAAACGTGCAGCGGATGATTATCGAAGGGATCCGCTTGCGCTAGTTCCCCGGTGGGAGAGGGCAGCTTAAGTCGCCCTCTTCACACTGCATCAGCGAGGCCAGAAACGCCTCGCGCTCCACGGTTTTCTCCGCCAGGCACTGATTCACGATCATCGGCTGAACGCTGCCGCCTTCCGTCCCCGAACCGATAAACGCACAGTCCGCGTCGCGCAGGGCAATCCAGGCCTGCTGCGCCTTTTTCAGCAGCTCGCGCTGAGGGGCTTCCGCACGCTTGACGGCGGCCTGATAGGTCTGGTTGAGCTTTTTGTCGGCAGCCTGGTACTGCTGCGCGCTGCAGGTATTCAGCTCAAGCTGGGTGGTCGCTTTGTCGCACTCGTCGGCCAGCGCGCTGGCGCTCAGCAGCAGCGCTGCACCTGCGAGAAATACTCTTTTCATCATCCCCTCCGTGTAAAAAAGCCGGATGCGCTGCGCTTATCCGGCCTACGGTTGTTTTGTAGCCCCGGTAAGCGTAGCGCCACCGGGGAAAGTTTACACGATTAACCGATGGTCATCAGGCTGGCGTTACCGCCTGCCGCCGCGGTATTGACGCTGAGCGAGCGCTCCACGTACAGACGCTCCAGCAGCAGGTTGGTCTCCCCGCGCGCGAAGCCCTGCACCGAAACAATCGCCCCGCTGCGGGCCGCAACCTGCTCGCACAGCTCGCGCAGCTGGTCAGAATCACCGTGATAAATCACGGCATCAAACGGCTGCGTCAGCAGCGCATCGGCTTTCGCGAAGTGAATACGGGCCGAGACCGCTTTCGGCAGCTGTTTGGTGAGATCGCGATGCAGCGCATCGTCGGGCCACAGCACTTCACACCCGGTGGCCATCGCGGCGGCCAGCTGTACCAGCGCGTCCTGCTCGTTATCCGCCACGCACAGTACGCGCTCGCGCGGCATCAGCGTCCAGGTATTGCGCTCGCCGGTCGGCCCCGGCAGCAGACGCTGCGTACCGGCCTGTGCCAGCTCGCCGTACTGCTGCGCAATCGCACGCAGCTCTGGACGATTATCAGCCCACTTAATCAGCGCGTCCAGCGGCTGGGTCAGCACGGTTTTCAGCTGCGCATCCACCGGATACTCCGCATCCTGACGCGCCAGGGTGACGCCCAGCGCGTTCTCAGGACGGTTCGCCAGCAGACGGTACAGGTAGAGCGGACCGCCCGCTTTCGGACCGGTGCCGGAGAGGCCTTCACCGCCGAACGGCTGCACGCCAACGACCGCACCCACCATGTTGCGGTTAACGTACAGGTTGCCCACTTTGGCGCTGCCGGTCACCTGCGCGATGGTCTCGTCGATACGGGTATGCACGCCGAGCGTCAGGCCATAGCCGGAGGCGTTGATCTGCTCAACCAGCTCGTTGAGGTTGTTACGGTTGTAGCGCACCACGTGCAGCACCGGACCGAAGACCTCTTTTTTCAGCTCGTCGAAGCTCGCCAGCTCGATAAGCGTAGGCGGCACAAAGGTGCCGGAACGCCACTCGCGGGCATCTTCGCTGTTGTCTCGCACCGCCTGGAACACCGGACGGCCTTTCGCGCGCATGGCCTGAATGTGGTTTTCAATATTGGCTTTCGCTTCCGCGTCGATCACCGGCCCGATGTCGGTGGTGAGACGGCCCGGGTTGCCCATGCGGCATTCGGCCATCGCGCCGCGAAGCATCTTCAGCGTGTGGTCTGCAACGTCATCCTGCAGGCACAGCACGCGCAGGGCGGAGCAGCGCTGACCGGCGCTGTCGAAGGCGGAGGCCAGCACGTCAACCACCACCTGCTCGGTGAGGGCGGAGGAGTCGACGATCATGGCGTTCATGCCGCCGGTTTCCGCGATGAGCGGCGTAGGACGACCCTGCGCATCCAGACGGGTGGCAATATTGCGCTGCAGCAGCGAGGCCACTTCGGTCGAACCGGTAAACATCACGCCGCGCACGCGGTTATCGGAGGTCAGTTTGGCGCCCACGGTTTCACCGCGGCCCGGCAGCAGCTGGACCACGCCCGCCGGTACGCCGGCTTCCAGAAGAATGTTGATGCCCTGTGCGGCAATCAGCGGGGTCTGCTCTGCCGGTTTTGCCAGCACGCTGTTGCCAGCGGCCAGGGCGGCGGCAATCTGGCCGGTGAAGATCGCCAGCGGGAAGTTCCACGGGCTGATACAGACGACCGGGCCGAGCGGACGGTGGGTTTCGTTGTCGAAATCATCGCGCACCTGACCGGCGTAGTAGTGCAGGAAGTCGACCGCCTCGCGCACTTCGGCGATGGCGTTGCTGAAGGTTTTACCCGCTTCGCGCACCAGAATGCCGATGAGCGACTGCATCTGGTCTTCCATCAGCACCGCCGCGCGTTCCAGAATGGCGGCGCGCTCCTGCGGCGGGGTGGCGAACCAGATAGGGGCGTTATTCACCGCGCTGTCCAGCGCCTGATCCACTTCCGCATCGGTGGCTTCACGCACGTAGCCGACGATATCTTTTGGCTCCGCCGGGTTGATGACCGGCTGCATGTCGCCGTCAGCAACGGGCTGCTCCAGCATCGGTTTCGCCTGCCACTTCTGCAGCGCGCTGTTGAGCAGGGCAGAGGAGAGGGACGCCAGACGGTGTTCGTTGGCGAGATCCAGCCCCGCCGAGTTGACGCGACCCTTGCCGTACAGCTCGCGCGGCAGGGCAATCTTCGGATGCGGCAGGCCAATCTGGCCTTCCTGCGCCGCCATCTTCTCAACGGCCTGCACCGGATCGGCGACCAGCTCGTCGAGCGGCAGCGTGGTGTCGGCGATGCGGTTAACGAAGGAGGTGTTCGCGCCGTTTTCCAGCAGGCGACGCACCAGATATGCCAGCAGGGTTTCGTGGGTGCCCACCGGGGCGTAAATGCGGCACGGGCGGTTAAGCTTGCCGTCCGCCACTTTACCGGTCACCTGCTCGTACAGCGGTTCACCCATGCCGTGCAGGCACTGGAATTCGTACTGGCCCGGGTAGTAGTTCTGCCCGGCCAGGCTGTAAATGGCCGCCAGGGTGTGGGCGTTGTGGGTGGCGAACTGCGGATAAATCAGGTTCGGCACGCCGAGCAGCTTTTTCGCGCAGGCGAGGTAAGAGACGTCGGTATAGACCTTGCGGGTGTAGACCGGATAGCCTTCCAGCCCTTCCATCTGGGCGCGTTTGATTTCGCTGTCCCAGTAGGCCCCTTTCACCAGGCGGATCATCAGGCGACGGCGGCTGCGGCTGGCCAGATCAATCAGGTAATCAATGACGAACGGGCAGCGCTTCTGGTAGGCCTGGATCACGAAGCCAATGCCGTTCCAGCCCGCCAGCTCCGGTTCGAAGCACAGTTTTTCCAGCAGATCGAGGGAGATCTCCAGACGGTCGGCCTCTTCGGCGTCGATGTTGATGCCGATATCATACTGGCGCGCCAGCAGGGTCAGGGACTTCAGGCGCGGGTAGAGCTCTTCCATTACCCGATCGTACTGCGCGCGGCTGTAGCGCGGGTGCAGGGCGGAGAGCTTAATGGAGATGCCCGGGCCTTCATAAATACCGCGACCGTTGGACGCTTTACCGATGGCGTGGATCGCCTGCTGGTAAGAAACCATGTAGGCCTGCGCGTCGGCGGCGGTCAGCGCCGCTTCGCCCAGCATGTCGTAGGAGTAGCGGAAACCTTTATCTTCCAGCTTACGGGCGTTCGCCAGCGCTTCGGCAATGGTTTCCCCGGTGACGAACTGCTCGCCCATCAGGCGCATCGCCATGTCCACGCCCTTGCGGATCAGCGGCTCGCCGCTCTTGCCGATGATGCGGTTCAGGGAGCGGGACAGGTTGGCTTCGTTATGGGTCGAGACCAGTTTGCCGGTGAACAGCAGGCCCCATGTCGCGGCGTTGACGAACAGCGACGGGCTGCGGCCAATGTGCGAATGCCAGTTGCCGTTGCTGATCTTGTCGCGGATCAGCGCGTCGCGGGTGGCTTTATCCGGAATACGCAGCAGCGCTTCCGCCAGGCACATCAGCGCCACGCCTTCCTGTGAGGAGAGGGAAAACTCCTGCAGCAGACCCTGAACCATCCCGGCGCGGCCGGTGGCGGTTTTCTGGTTACGCAGTTTGTCAGCCAGCTGGTACGCCAGGCTGTGCGCCTGTGCGGCAATAGCTTCCGGCAGACGGGCCTGCTCCAGCAGCATCGGTACGGCGTCGGTTTCGGCGCGACGGTACGCACCGGTGATGGCGGCACGGCTGACGGACTGCGGCAGGATCTGCTCGGCGAATTCGAGGAACGGCTGATGGCTTTCATCGCCAGCGGCAGGCGCGTCTTCGCTTTCATTGGCGGCACCGGCGAGCAGGGCAGGCAGCTCCGGCAGGCCCTCGTCGCTCTCGAGTCTTTCGAGATAGTTAAAAATCGCCTGCTTAATTAACCAGTGCGGCGTGCGATCAATGCGGGTTGCTGCGGTCTTAATCCGTTCGCGGGTCGCGTCATCCAGCTTAACCCCCATGGTGGTCATACCCATGCCAAAGCTCCTGTTGTGCTTTCATCGTGTTTGGTCGTTAGCGTGAAATATCCACCATGTTGCAACTTTGTGCAACCGTGTTAAATGTGACCTGGTTTGCAACCCAGAAAATGAATGGATTGTTAACGAATGGTTAGCTGGAAAAACGTGCTGGCTTTGTCGCGGAAAGCCTGGTTTTATGCGGGAGTTAACACTTTTCAAAGGTGCAACCCGTAAAAGCGTGAGCGAGTGCAACCTATAGGAAACTCGTATCAAACCGGGGATGAAATTGATGTAAATGCAGTGTTAAATCGTTTGTCAGCGGAGGGCGCATACGGCAGGATAGCGCGCCCAACCGAAACACAAGATACCGTCACCTCGTTCCGGTGATCATATAACAAGGCAACCCGGATGGTTGTCGCTCGACACTTTTGGAGAATTTGAATGGCAATTAGCACACCGATGCTGGTGACATTTCTCGTTTATATTTTTGGCATGATCCTGATAGGGTTTTTGGCGTGGCGTTCCACGAAAAACTTTGACGACTACATTCTGGGCGGACGCAGTTTAGGCCCGATGGTGACCGCACTCTCCGCGGGCGCATCGGACATGAGCGGATGGCTGCTGATGGGTCTGCCGGGTGCGATTTTTATCTCCGGTATCTCGGAAAGCTGGATCGCCATCGGTCTGACCGTGGGCGCGTGGATCAACTGGAAGCTGGTGGCGGGCCGTCTGCGCGTGCATACCGAGGCTAACAATAATGCCCTGACGCTGCCGGACTACTTCACCGGACGCTTTGAAGATAACAGCCGCATTCTGCGCATTATCTCTGCCGTGGTTATCCTCCTGTTCTTTACCATCTACTGTGCCTCCGGCATCGTGGCGGGCGCGCGCCTGTTCGAAAGCACCTTCGGCATGAGCTACGAAACCGCCCTGTGGGCCGGTGCGGCGGCGACCATCCTCTATACCTTCGTGGGCGGGTTCCTGGCGGTAAGCTGGACCGACACCGTGCAGGCAAGTCTGATGATCTTTGCCCTGATCCTGACCCCGGTGATTGTGATTTTCACCGTTGGCGGCTTTGGCGAATCGCTGGAAGTGATCAAGCAGAAGAGCATTGAAAACGTCGACATGCTGAAAGGGCTGAACTTTGTCGCCATCGTCTCCCTGATGGGCTGGGGTCTGGGCTACTTCGGTCAGCCGCACATTCTGGCGCGCTTTATGGCGGCAGATTCTCATCACACCATCGTTCATGCGCGTCGCATCAGCATGACGTGGATGATTTTGTGTCTGGCGGGCGCGTGTGCGGTCGGTTTCTTCGGTATCGCCTACTTTAATAACAACCCGGCGCAGGCGGGCGCGGTGAACCAGAACGCCGAGCGCGTGTTCATCGAACTGGCGCAGATTCTGTTTAACCCGTGGATTGCCGGTATTCTGCTCTCTGCGATCCTGGCGGCGGTGATGTCCACCCTGAGCTGTCAGCTGCTGGTCTGCTCCAGTGCAATCACCGAAGACCTCTATAAGGCCTTCCTGCGTAAAAACGCGAGCCAGAAAGAGCTGGTGTGGGTAGGGCGCTTTATGGTGCTGCTGGTGGCGCTGGTGGCGATTGCGCTGGCGGCCAACCCGGAAAACCGCGTGCTGGGTCTCGTGAGCTACGCGTGGGCGGGCTTCGGTGCGGCGTTTGGTCCGGTCGTCCTGTTCTCCGTCATGTGGTCCCGTATGACCCGTAACGGCGCGCTGGCGGGGATGATTATCGGTGCGGTGACCGTTATCGTCTGGAAACAGTTCGCCTGGCTGGGCCTGTACGAAATCATTCCTGGCTTCATCTTCGGCAGCATCGGTATCGTGGTCTTCAGCCTGCTGGGTAAAGCACCGTCTGCCTCCATGCAGAAACGCTTTGCGGAAGCCGACGCGCATTACCACTCCGCGCCGCCGTCTAAGCTGCAGCCGGAATAATTTTTCCCACGGAAAACCGTAGGCCGGGTAAGCGCAAGCGCACCCGGCTTTTTTCTTGCCAAAATCCGTCTTTTCCTGTGATATCCCTGTGCTTATAACAATGAGGATAGCGAAGCATGACAATCAAAACAGGGTTAATGGCGGCGGCATTATTGATGCTGGCGGGCTGCAGCGCGCCATCGCAACACGCGGCGGTGGAGACCTGCAAAGCGGATAGCCAGATGCAGCAAACCACGCTCTATTTCGGCTTGAACCGTCCTGCCGGGGCGCAGATTACCCCCAACGAGTGGCAGCAGTTTGTTGACCAGGACGTGACGCCGCGCTTTCGCGATGGCTTAACGGTGTTTGATGCCCGCGGGCAGTGGCTGGGGAACGACGGAAAAGTGGCGCGCGAGCCGAGCAAGGCGCTGATGCTGATCCACGGTAAAGATGCGCAGAGCGAGAAGAACATCGAAGCGTTACGCGGGATTTATAAGTCCCGCTTCGCGCAGGAGTCGGTGATGCGTGTCGATCAGCCGGTGTGCGTGCAGTTTTAATGAAAACGGCGGGAATTCCCGCCGTTGTTGTTTTGTAGGCCGGGATCGCTGCGCGCCACCCGGCATTGCATCAGAGCACCAACCCCGCAAAGCTCGCCGACAGCAAACTCACCAGCGTCGCGCCGTACACCAGACGCAGCCCGAAACGCGATACCACGTTACCCTGCTGCTCGTTCAGGCCCTTAATCGCCCCGGCCACGATGCCGATGGAGGCAAAGTTCGCGAACGAGACGAGGAAGACGGATAAAATCCCCAGCCCGCGCGGGGACATCTGGTGCGCTATTTTCTGCAGCTCAATCATCGCCACAAATTCATTCGCCACCAGCTTGGTCGCCATAATGCTGCCCGCATTTAAGGCATCGCTTAGCGGAATCCCTACCAGCCACGCCAGGGGATAAAATACATAGCCCAGGATCTGCTGGAAGCTCATGCCAAATACGCTGGAGAAGAGGGCATTAACGGCGCTAATAAGCGCGATAAAGCCAATCAGCATCGCCAGAATAATCATCGCCACCTTAAAACCGGCCAGAATATACTCGCCGAGCATCTCGAAGAAGCTCTGGGATTCATGCAGTTTTTCGAGCTTAACATCCGGTTCCGCTTCCGGGCGCGCCGGGTTGATGACTGAGAGGATAATAAAGGTGCTGAACATGTTGAGAATCAGCGCCGCGACGACATATTTGGCGTCGAGCATGGTCATATACGCCCCGACAATCGACAGGGAGACCGTCGACATGGCCGTGGCCGCCATGGTGAACAGACGACGCGAGGAGAGATCGCCCAGCACGCCTTTGTAGGCAATGAAGTTTTCCGACTGGCCGAGGATCAGCGAGCTCACCGCGTTAAAGGATTCCAGCTTGCCCATACCGTTCAGTTTTGACAGCAGCGTACCGATTACCCGAATAAAAATTGGCAGGATCCGCCAGTGCTGAAGAATACCGATCAGCGCGGAAATAAAAATAATCGGACAAAGCACGCCGAGGAAAATGAACGCCAGCCCTTTTTCACCCATACCGCCAAAGACGAAATTGGTGCCTTCGCCAGCAAATTTGAGCAGTGACTCAAAAAATCCTGAGACGTATTTAATCAGGAATAACCCGCTTTCGGCGTGCAGGAAAAAGAACGCCAGCGCAATTTCAATAACAATCAGCTGTAAAACAAAACGAACCCGAATTTTCCGGCGGTCAAAACTCGTAAGCCAGGCGAGCGCAAGAATAATCACCAGCGCCAGCAGGAAATGGACAATTTTAAACATGGTTTATTTTCAGTTAGGTTGTGAGGCGGATATTTAGCCACAGCCCTGAATCAGCGTAAATGGGCATTTTCGTTATAACTTATAAACCTGAACGTTACGTACGTCACTATTATCAGGCTTTGCGTTTACAACTCGTCATCAAAACACCGCACATTTCGCTTGTTTTTCTTTCCGTCGTAATGATAATCACTATCACAAGAATTTACCTTTCTTTGCATCAGTTGACCGCGATAAACATTTAAGGTGTCGGCATGTTTGTTCCATTTCTCATTATGTTACGTGAAGGGCTCGAAGCCGCCCTTATCGTGAGCCTCATCGCCAGTTATCTGAAGCGAACCCAGCGCGGGCGCTGGATTGGCGTCATGTGGGTCGGCGTATTCCTTGCCGCGGCGCTCTGCCTGGGCCTGGGCATTCTCATTAACGAAACCACCGGCGAGTTCCCGCAGAAAGAGCAGGAGCTGTTTGAAGGTATCGTCGCCGTGATTGCGGTGGTGATCCTCACCTGGATGGTGTTCTGGATGCGTAAAGTCTCGCGTAACGTGAAGGTGCAGCTGGAGCAGGCGGTGGATAACGCGCTGCAGAAGGGGAACAACCACGGCTGGGCGCTCATTATGATGGTCTTTTTCGCCGTAGCGCGTGAAGGGCTGGAGTCTGTTTTCTTCCTGCTGGCGGCGTTTCAGCAGGATGTGGGGATCTGGCCGCCGCTGGGGGCCGTGCTGGGCCTCGCCACGGCCGTGGTGCTCGGCTTCCTGCTGTACTGGGGCGGTATCCGCCTGAACCTGGGCGCGTTCTTCAAGTGGACCAGCCTGTTTATTCTGCTGGTGGCGGCGGGTCTGGCGGCGGGGGCGATTCGCGCCTTCCATGAAGCGGGCCTGTGGAACCATTTCCAGGACGTGGCGTTTGACCTCAGCAACGTTCTCTCCTCGCACTCTCTGACCGGCACCCTGCTCGAAGGTATCTTCGGCTATCAGGAAACGCCGAGCGTCAGCGAGGTGGCGATGTACTTCATTTATCTGGTTCCGGCGCTGGTGCTGTTCGCCATGCCGCCGCGTACCGGCACGCAGGCGTCGCGCGTTGCGCCGTAATTTTTGATTTAGTGACAATATACTTTTAAAGGGAAGAGTCATGGCAATTCAGTTCCGTCGTAGTGCGTTATGCGCAGGCATTGCCGCGCTGTTCGCTTCTGCTTTCTCCGCCTGGGGCGCGGATGTTCCACAGGTTAAGGTCACCGTCAACGACAAGCAGTGTGAGCCGATGACCCTCACGGTGAACAGCGGTAAAACCCAGTTTATTATTCAGAACCACAGCCAGAAGGCGCTGGAGTGGGAGATCCTGAAAGGCGTTCTGGTGGTGGAAGAGCGTGAAAATATCGCCCCTGGCTTTAGCCAGAAGATGACCGCCAACCTGCAGCCGGGCGAGTATGAGATGACCTGCGGCCTGCTGACCAACCCGAAAGGGAAGCTCATCGTCAAAGGTGAAGCGACGGCCGATGCGGCGAAAGGCGCTGCGGTGCTGAGCCTGGGCGATGCAATTACCGCGTATAAGGCGTACGTCACGAAAGAGACGGCGGAGCTGGCGACGGCAACCAAAGCCTTTACCGATGCGGTGAAGGCCGGGGATATCGAAAAAGCGAAATCCCTCTATGCGCCAACCCGTCAGCACTACGAGCGCATCGAGCCGATCGCCGAGCTGTTCTCTGACCTTGATGGCAGCATCGATGCCCGTGAAGATGATTTCGAGCAGAAGGCCGCCGATCCGAAATTCACCGGTTTCCACCGTCTGGAGAAAGCCCTGTTTGGCGACAACACCACCAAAGGGATGGAGAAATACGCTGAGCAGCTGAACAGCGACGTGCTGGAGCTGCAAAAGCGCATCAGCGAGCTGGCCTTCCCGCCGTCTAAAGTGGTGGGCGGCGCGGCCGGTCTCATTGAAGAAGTGGCCGCGAGCAAAATCAGCGGCGAAGAAGATCGCTATAGCCATACCGACCTGTGGGACTTCCAGGCAAACGTCGACGGCGCGCAGAAAATTGTTAACCTGCTGCGTCCTCAGCTGCAGAAAGAGAACGGCGAGCTGCTGGCCAAGGTGGACGCCAACTTCAAAAAAGTCGACACCATCCTGGCGAAGTACCGCACCAAAGACGGGTTTGAGACCTACGATAAGCTGACCGATGCCGACCGTAACGCGCTGAAAGGCCCGATTACCGCCCTGGCGGAAGATCTCTCCCTGCTGCGTGGCGTACTGGGTCTGGACTAAGCACGATGAATAAGCATAACGAGAACGACGTGGCTGAGCCTTCCCGTCGTCGGTTGTTAAAAGGGGTAGGGGCGCTCGGGGGCGCGCTTGCTCTGGCTGGCGGGTGTCCGGTGGCGCACGCGGCGAAACCGCAAAGCGCGCCCGGCACGCTGTCACCCAACGCCCGCATGGAGACGCAGCCGTTTTATGGCGAGCATCAGGCGGGCATTCTGACGCCGCAGCAGGCGTCGATGATGCTGGTGGCCTTTGATTCGCTGGCCAGCGATAAAGCCGATCTGGAACGCCTGTTCCGCCTGCTGACGACGCGCATCGCGTTTCTGACCGCCGGTGGACCGGCGCCCGATACGCCGAACCCGCGTCTGCCGCCAATGGACTCCGGCATTCTGGGGCCTTTCATCGCCCCGGATAACCTGACCATTACCGTTTCGCTCGGCGAATCGCTGTTTGATGCGCGTTACGGGCTGGCAAAACAGAAGCCGAAGGCGCTGCAAAAAATGACGCGTTTCCCGAATGATTCCCTGGACGCCGCCCTCTGCCACGGCGATCTGCTTCTGCAGATTTGCGCCAATACGCAGGACACGGTAATCCACGCCCTGCGCGACATCATTAAGCACACGCCGGATCTGCTGAGCGTGCGCTGGAAGCGGGAAGGGTTTATCTCTGACCACGCCGCCCGCAGCAAAGGGAAAGAGACCCCGGTGAACCTGCTGGGCTTCAAGGACCGCACGGCCAACCCGGACAGCCATGATAGTGCGCTCATGAAGGAGGTGGTGTGGGTCACTGCCGATCAGGGCGAACCGGCATGGGCGGTCGGCGGTAGCTATCAGGCGGTGCGCATTATTCAGTTCCACGTGGAGTTCTGGGACCGCACGCCGCTCAAAGAGCAGCAGACGATCTTCGGTCGCGATAAGCAAAGCGGGGCGCCGCTCGGCATGAAGAACGAGCATGATGTGCCTGACTACGTCCGCGATCCGAATGGCGACGTGATTGCGCTGGACAGCCATATTCGTCTGGCCAATCCGCGTACCAAAGAGACGCAGTCCAGTCTGATGATGCGTCGGGGATACAGCTATTCGCTCGGCGTGACCAATTCCGGTCAGCTCGATATGGGGCTGCTGTTCGTCTGCTATCAGCACGATCTCGAGAAGGGGTTCCTGACGGTACAGAAGCGCTTAAACGGCGAAGCGCTGGAAGAGTACATTAAACCTATCGGCGGCGGCTATTTCTTTGCCCTGCCAGGCGTGCGCGACAGCAACGCGTATCTCGCGCAGGGTCTTATTGAAGCCTGATAATTGTCCCCGCAACCGTTCGCGGGGACATTATTTTTTCATATGACTATCCTGCTGTTATATTTCTGTAATATTTCTATATGAGACTGATTTCAACTGTAGGGACAGTCCTAAAAGTTGCATTCAGGTAAAATAAATGTTGCATTTATGATAACTCCTGATGTACTTAAGATAAGACAGCGGTAGTTCCCGGCAGTGATGCTGAATCACTATGGAGATCGCGAATGGTTGCGTCCTGTACTGGACAAGGTAAACATAACAACCGCAGCACCCGGCGCGGAGGCTCAGACTCCGGCAGCGATTTCCTCACCACTAAATTTTCCCCCCTCCCTCAAGAATCTGATTCGACCGACGTGCAGAACGGTGCGCGTAGCTGTTCCGTATCGTCATCCGATAGTGCAAGCAATGGCTTACAAGGAAGCCAACCCTCTGATGTTCGTGCGCATAATCGTGCCGACGCTGGCGCGTGTGATGAATACCAACAACTCAAGGTGCTATCCATGGGAAGACAAAAAGCAGTGATCAAAGCTCGTCGCGAAGCAAAACGTGTGCTGAGACGGGATTCACGTAGCCATAAACAGCGTGAAGAAGAATCGGTCACCTCGCTTGTGCAGATGAGTGGCGTAGAAGCAATTGGCATGGCCCGTGACAGCCGTGATAATTCTCCAATTGTGGCGCGCAATGAGGCTCAGGCGCACTACCTGAATGCTATCGAGAGTAAACAGCTCATCTTTGCAACCGGTGAAGCCGGATGCGGGAAAACCTGGATCAGTGCAGCCAAAGCGGCGGAAGCGCTGATCCATAAGGACGTGGAAAGAATCATTGTTACCCGTCCGGTACTGCAGGCTGATGAAGATCTCGGCTTCTTGCCCGGTGACATTTCGGAGAAGTTTGCCCCGTACTTCAGGCCCGTCTATGACGTGCTGGTGAAGCGGCTGGGTGCATCCTTCATGCAGTACTGCCTGCGGCCAGAGATTGGCAAGGTGGAAATCGCGCCGTTCGCCTATATGCGCGGACGTACATTTGAAAATGCGGTCGTCATTCTTGACGAGGCTCAGAACGTGACCGCTGCGCAAATGAAGATGTTTTTAACGCGCCTCGGGGAGAACGTGACGGTTATCGTTAACGGCGATATTACCCAGTGTGACCTGCCGTCCGGCGTGAAATCCGGACTGAGCGACGCGATGTCACGTTTTGAGGAAGATGAGATGATTGGGGTGGTACGCTTCACCAAAGATGACTGCGTGCGCTCGGCGCTCTGCCAGCGCACGCTACAAGCGTATTACTGAGTGTGCAGTTGCGTTCAAGGCCCGGGAAACCGGGCTTTGTTTTATGTGCAGGCATGTTGTCGGGTGGCGCTGCGCTTACCCGACCTACAATACCCGTAGGCCTGGTAAGCGCAGCGCCACCAGGCATAAAGAGCGCAGGGAGTTTCAAGGTTCGAATCCCCCCTTTCGGAGAATATAAAAGAAAAAAGCCCGTACTTTCGTACGAGCTCTCATCTTGAATATGGCGGTGAGGGGGGGATTCGAACCCCCGATACGTTGCCGTATACACACTTTCCAGGCGTGCTCCTTCAGCCACTCGGACACCTCACCATATTGTTTTGCTGCCTGACCGCGTGGGGGGCAACGGGGCGCTACTATAGGGAGTTGCGCTGACACGGTCAAGCAGATTTTCAGCTTTAGTGCCTGTTCGGTTAAGCAATAATCAGCTCCACGGTTTTTACGCCGCGGAGCAGGGGATTAACGCTGTGAATCGAGCACTTCGCTGTTTTTAACCACTTCCTGCGCTTTGCTGTAGCTTTCGATCAGCAGCTGATAAGCCGGGAAGATGTGGGTGTACACTTCCGCCCACTCCGCCGCATCTTCACGGTTCCAGGTACGCTGGATCTCAGAGGCCACCGCCGCCGTATCCATCGGGACCACACCGGCCTGTACAACGCGCGCCAGCGTGATCTCCTGCGCCATTTTGCTGTAGGTGCCGGAGGCATCAATCACCGCAAACACCTTATACCCGTCCGCAACCGCGCTGATCGACGGGAAGGCCATGCAGACGCTGGTAATGGTACCCGCAATGATCAACGTCTTACGTCCGGTGGCTTTTACCGCCGCCACGAATTCCGGGTTATCCCAGGCGTTGATCTCGCCTTTGCGGGCAACATATTGCGCATGCGGCGCGTTGGCGTGGATCTCCGGGATAAGCGGTCCGTTCGGCCCTTGCGGGACGGATGCGGTGGTGATCACCGGGATCTTCGCCAGGGTAGCGATTTTTGCCAGCGCTGCCGCACGGGCACGCAGTTCCGGCATTGGCATATCACCAACGGTCTGGAACAGACCGCTCTGGTGATCGATAAGGAGCATCACAGCATCGTTCACATCGATGACCGGACGGGTTCCATTAAAGTTCGCAGGTGTAGACATGTTCTTCTCCTTTATTACGTTCAGAGCTGGCCGAAGCGGCCGGAATTGAAATCACGAATGGCTTCGTTGATTTCGGCTTTACTGTTCATCACAAACGGGCCGTAGCCCACGATCGGTTCATTCAGCGGCTCGCCGGCCATCAGCAGCACTTTTGCATCGCTGTTCGCTTCCAGGTGCAGTTTGTCGCCTTCCTGACTTAACACGACCAGCTGGGCTTCACCCGCCTGAGCGGTACCGTTTACCGTGATGCTGCCTTCAAGCACGACCAGCGCCGTGCTCCAGCCTTCCGGCTGAGCGAGCGTCAGATGGCTTCCCTGGTTCAGCGCGAAGTCCCAGACGTTGAGCGGCGAGAAGGTGTGCGCCGGGCCGGTCACTGTGTCGTAGCGACCGGCAATAACCCGCAGCGTTCCACCGTTGTCAGGCAGCGTCACTACCGGGATGTCGGCTTTCGTAATGCTCTGGTAGCCCGGTGCGGCCATCTTGTCTTTCGCCGGCAGGTTGACCCAAAGCTGCATCATTTTGAGTTCTCCGCCTTTTTGCGAGAACGCGCTGGAGTGGAACTCCTCGTGCAAAATGCCTGCGCCGGCGGTCATCCACTGCACGTCCCCGGGGCCAATGACGCCGCCTTTCCCCGTGGAGTCGCGATGCTCCACTTCACCGGAATAGACGAGAGTGACCGTTTCAAAACCCCGGTGAGGGTGTTGGCCGACGCCGCGTTTCGCACCGTCTGCCGGAAAGGTGTATGGGCCCGCGTAGTCCAGCAGCAGGAACGGGCTGAGCGGCTCGCCGTGCGTCTGATAGGAGAACATTGAACGGACCGGGAAACCGTCGCCCACCCAGTGCTGACGTGGCGCGGTATAAACGCCAGTGATGTTTTTCATGATTAACTCCTGATGTTCTGTTGATGTAATTAGCTTATATTCAGGGTTAATATCCCGGTAGATAGTGAAAATGGCATTCACTGTTCTGAAAATAGAACGATGAGGATTTATGCAGGATCTCAATGACTTCGTCTGGTTTGTGAAGGTAGTGGAGTACGGGGGGTTTGCGGCGGCGGGAAGGGCGCTTGACCAACCCAAGTCCAAACTGAGCCGCAGGATCGCGCAGCTGGAGGAGCGGCTTGGCGTACGGTTGATACAGCGCACGACGCGGCAGTTTACGGTGACGGAAGTGGGGCACACTTTCTATCAGCACTGTAAGGCAATGCTGATAGAAGCAGAAGCGGCAGAGGAGGCCGTTGCTGCGCTGCAGGCTGAGCCGCGCGGCGTCGTCAGGATCACCTGTCCCGTCACGTTACTGCACGTCCACGTGGGACCGATGCTGGCGCGGTTTATGGCGCGCTACCCCGGGATTAATCTCCAGCTTGAGGCCACCAATCGTCGGGTCGATCTTGTTGGCGAAGGTATTGATGTGGCTATCCGCGTGCGTCCGCGTCCGTTTGATGACAGCGATCTGGTGTTAAGGGTGCTGGCTGACAGGGGGCATTGCCTGGTGGCAAGTCCGCAGTTGATTGAACGTATGGGTAAACCGCGAATGCCTTCCGAGCTCAGTGAATGGCCTGGATTAAGTATGGGGGCCGGTAAACAGGTGCATAAATGGGAGCTCAGTGGTCCAGAAGGGGCGAAAGCGGAGATCCACTACGCACCGCGCTTTATTACCACCGACATGCTGGCATTGCGGGAAGCAGCGATGGCGGGCGTGGGCGTTGTACAGTTGCCGATATTGATAGTGAAGGATCAGCTTGCGTCAGGGGAACTGGTACGGGTGCTGGACGCGTGGGAACCCCGACGGGAAGTGATTCACGCGGTTTATCCTTCGCGGCGCGGCATGCTGCCGTCGGTCAGGACGCTGGTGGATTTTCTGACTGAAGAGTATGCGAAGATGGTGGAGGAGTAGCTTTTTGTAGGTCGGGTAAGCGCAGCGCCACCCGACATAAAGAGCGCAGGGAGTTTCAAGGTTCGAATTCCCCCCTTTCGGAGAATATAAAAGAAAAAAGCCCGTACTTTCGTACGAGCTCTCATCTCAAATATGGCGGTGAGGGGGGGGATTGACTCGCTTCGCTCGCCCTGCGGGCAGCCTGTTCGCGACGCTCACAGTCTGTCCAACTGGCTGTCGCCAGTTGTCGAACCCCGGTCGGGGATTCTCATCCCCCCAGCATGCGTGCAATATGCGAAAAAAAAGCCCGCATTTTCATGCGAGCTCTTCTTTAAATATGGCGGTGAGGGGGGGATTCGAACCCCCGATACGTTGCCGTATACACACTTTCCAGGCGTGCTCCTTCAGCCACTCGGACACCTCACCATATTGTCATCCCGTTGTTGACGGGACGGGCGCTAATGTAAGGAAAAGCCGAACTGCCGTCAACTCACTTTTTCAGTAATTTAGCGCGTTTAGACAAACTTCAGGCAACATGATTCTTAATTGTGCTGAAAGCGTCTTTTTTATCAGCAACACAGCCGCGCAATAAATTTGTTATGCTGACAACCTCGTTAAAAAGCAAAATAAATCAGCGCAATAAAAGGCAGGAATGACTATGGATATACTTTTCTATCACCCCACGTTTGATACGGCCTACTGGATCGAGGCGCTCACGGCAGCTTTACCCGGCGCACGCGTTCGCGAGTGGAAGCGTGGAGATAACGAACATGCTGACTATGCGCTGGTCTGGCATCCGCCGGTAGAAATGCTCCAGGGCCGTAAGCTGAAGGCCGTTTTTGCCCTGGGGGCGGGCGTGGATTCCATTCTGAGCAAGCTGAAGGCGCACCCTGACATGCTGCCGGAAGCGATTCCCCTGTTCCGCCTGGAAGATACCGGCATGGGCCAGCAGATGCAGGAATATGCCGTCAGCCAGGTGCTGCACTGGTTCCGCCGTTTTGATGACTATCAGGCCTTTAAACAGCAGGCCCACTGGGAGCCGCTGCCGGATTACCGTCGCGAAGACTTTACCATCGGCATCCTCGGTGCGGGCGTGCTGGGCTCAAAAGTGGCTGAAGCTCTCGCTCCGTGGGGCTTCCCGCTGCGCTGCTGGAGCCGCAGCCGCAAGGATTATCCGGGCGTAGAGAGCTTTGCCGGAACGGATGAGCTTCCGGCCTTTCTGAACGGCACGCGCGTGCTGATCAACCTGCTGCCCAACACGGCGGAAACGGTAGGGATCATCAATGAAACCTTGCTCAACCAGTTAGCCGATCAGAGCTACCTGATGAACCTGGCGCGCGGGGTGCATCTGGTCGAGACCGATCTGCTGAAGGCGCTGGACAGCGGAAAGCTAAAAGGCGCCATGCTGGATGTCTACAGCCGTGAGCCGCTGCCGGTGGAAAGCCCGCTGTGGGCACATCCGCGCGTGGCGATGACCCCGCACGTGGCCGCCGTGACGCGTCCGGCAGAAGCGGTGGCGTACATATCCCATACCATCAGCGAAATGGAGAAGGGTAACGCGGTCACTGGCCAGGTTGACAGACAGCGCGGCTACTGAGAGAAACCCGGCGTTCGCCGGGTTTTTGCTAATATTCGCCGCTGATAACTGCTATCCTTTGGAAAAACCGCAGAGGAGAGAGAGATGTATCCCGTTGACCTGCATATGCACACCGTCGCCAGTACCCACGCGTATAGCAACCTCCATGATTATATCGCCCAGGCGAAGCTGAAAGGCATTAAGCTGTTCGCGATCACCGATCATGGTCCGGACATGGCGGATGCGCCGCACTACTGGCATTTTGTGAATATGCGGATCTGGCCACGTCTGGTGGACGGCATTGGGATACTGCGCGGCATCGAGGCGAATATCAAAAATACCGACGGTGAGATCGACTGCACCGGGCCGATGCTGACGTCTCTGGATCTTATCCTCGCCGGTTTCCACGAGCCGGTTTTTGCACCTCAGGATAAAGAGACCAACACCGCGGCGATGATTGCCACCATTGCCAGCGGCAATGTGCACATTATCAGCCACCCCGGCAACCCGAAGTACCCGATTGATATTCAGGCTGTCGCGCAGGCGGCAGCGAAGCACCGCGTGGCGCTGGAGATTAATAACTCCTCCTTTGTTCACTCGCGCAAGGGCAGTGAAGCCAACTGCCGCGAAGTGGCCGCCGCCGTACGCGATGCGGGCGGCATGGTGGCGTTGGGTTCGGATTCCCATACCGCCTTTACGCTGGGTGATTTCAGCGAGTGCCTGAAAGTGCTGAATGACGTTAACTTCCCGGAACCGCAAATCCTGAACGTGACTCCGCGCCGCATGCTCGATTTCCTCGAATCGCGCGGCATGGAGCCGATTGCCGAATTTGCCGATCTTTAATTGTGTAATGGAATAATAAAAATGAACGAGTTTTCCATCCTTTGCCGCGTGCTGGGTACGCTCTATTATCGCCAGCCGCAAGACCCGCTGTTGGTTCCGCTCTTTACGTTGATTCGTGAAGGTAAGCTGGCGGAGAACTGGCCGCTGGAACAGGATGATTTACTGGCGCGTCTGCAAAAAAGCTGCGACATGCAGCAGATTGCGACCGATTACAATGCGCTGTTCGTCGGCGATGAGTGCCGCGTTTCGCCATACCGTTCTGCCTGGCAGGAAGGGGCGACGGAAGCGGAAGTCCGTGCTTTCCTCTCCGCGCGCGGTATGCCGCTGAGCGATACGCCTGCGGATCATTTCGGTACGCTGCTGCTGGCCGCTTCCTGGATTGAAGATAACGCCGGGGATGATGAGAACGAAGCTATCGAAACGCTTTTCGAAACGTACCTGCTGCCGTGGGTCGGAACATTCCTTGGGAAAGTCGAAGCCCACGCCGCCTCGCCATTCTGGAGAACGCTGGCACCGCTGACCCGCGACGCAATTGCGGCGATGTGGGATGAGCTGGAAGAAGAGAATGAAGAGTGACTTAGATCACATAAATCCTGCAACGCCGCATTTCAATTTGCACATAATGTGCTTCTGATCGCATTTCTATGGTGCGCTTCTGCTAAGATGCGCGCCATGAACATATTACTTTGTATCGCAATAACAACGGGCATTCTCTCCGGGCTCTGGGGATGGGTGGCCGTGTCTCTCGGATTGCTCAGCTGGGCTGGATTCCTTGGCTGTACGGCCTATTTCGCCTGCCCGCAGGGGGGCGTCAAAGGGCTCTTTATCTCAGGCTGCACGCTGATGAGCGGGGTGATCTGGGCGCTGGTGATCATGAAAGGCAGCGCGCTGGCGCCGCATCTGGAGATGCTGGGGTACATCATGACGGGCGTTGTTGCCTTCCTGATGTGTATTCAGGCTAAGCATCTCCTGCTTTCGTTTGTGCCGGGCACCTTTATCGGGGCGTGCGCGACCTTTGCAGGGCAGGGTGACTGGAAGCTGGTCGTTCCTTCTCTGGCGCTGGGATTGCTGTTTGGCTATGCCATGAAAAACAGCGGTCTTTGGCTGGCGTCGCGGCGGGAAAAAGCGCAAGACATCACGGCGGTGAGCGAATAAAAAAAGGCGAGATAATCATCTCGCCTTTTTTATGCGCTTCCTGTCAGGATTCCGGAGGGACTGACATATCGCGGTATTTCACCAGTATCGGGTTCTGCACGTCTGCTTTGTTTTGCAGATCCCACAGCCCGCGGTCAATACCGTCGTTGATTAAGAAGATCACGCCGGTTTCAATGGCCGACATCAGACACATCATGACCGGCTCGTTAGAGGTGTAGCCAATTTCACCCTCCAGCAAACGCTGGTAATCGATGAAGCGGAATACCCCTGCCTGAACTTCATAAGACAGGATGGTTTTGCTGGTGTTCACCGAAGAGAGCACTTCGCCTGTACTGACGTTGACCACACGCAGGTTAACGGCGATTTGGTCGAGCTGGTACTGGGTATCCGCACCGATACCGAAGTACCGCGCGCCCGCCCCACCCGATTTAACGTTACTTTCGTAACCAATAATCGATCCTTCAATCATCACGTTCGCTGCCGCCAGAGATTCCAGAGGCGTGCGGTTATTGGCCGCGACGGTACCATTCTCCTGTGCGGCACGAATGATTTTCCGTTCATTCAACAGGTTCTGAAGACCCTGACGTTCCAGCGGAATAAACCAGTGCGAATCCTTGAGCGCGGTAACCAGCATCGCGGTGGCACTTTGCGGCACGGCCGTGGAGAAGTTACTTGCCGGGTAAGGTTTGAATTGCCCGGTTTCATCCTGAATGTTGTATACGGAGACAAATATTTTCCCCGTTGGAGCAGGTAAATGCGTTAAATCACGATAACTCTGGGCCCGAGGCATTAATGTTGGTTTTGCAGCTTCTTTAGGTGGAGCAGTTAAACAACCGCTCAATAAGCACACTGCAACAAATATCAGGAAGCGCTGCATGATCGTTGTCCTTATTTAGCTATTGTTTAAAAGTCAGTTGAATTACTTTGTAGACCGGAAACCTGAATAGTGGAGATCCTTCCGGTTTTACGATCGGTCACGTTCAGCTGAAGCTGTCCATCGGTGTTGGCGATATCAACGATAAAATCGTTGGTCACCATTCTGCCGGGTTTGCCGGTATTAATGTTGGTCAGTAACCCGCCTAAAATCTGCGACTGGATAGCCTGAGTGAAGTTGTCCAGTGCGGATGGAGTATCAACGCTAAAATCCTTTAAGCTTGGGTCCTTATAGGAGTTTTGCGCCTGCGCTTCATTCAGCAGAAAGGCGCCGTTGTTAGGGTTACCGCCAAAGTTAGGGTTACGGAACTGAAACGTCATATTTCCGGCCCAGCTTATAGGTGTTATTAGCATTATCGAAACAACTGCATATGCAATACGCATGACAGCCTCCGCATATCGGTTCGCTAGAACTCGTCTTTAGCTAAATCGCTGGTGCTTAATAGGGCTTTATCTATTTGCAGGCGATTAATAGCGTCTTCTGATTGGGCCAGTGCCAGGGCTACGTTTTTATCGAAGTCCATTTTAGTGGGGAATAAAAACGTTTGATAAATAACGTACTGATTGGTCGTTATTGTTATCCAACTTCCCCATCGTGCACTGGGCCGCTCGTTGATTGTTATATTTCCGGTATAAGTACTGTCCCATTTGTCACTGAAGGCTCGATAAAAACTGTGCCCGACCGATGAGACAGTGTGGTCTGTTAACAATCCGGGAACTTCGACCTCGACGGCCTTCAGATTCCCGGCAGCGAGCAGGAAACTCGCTGCGGCGATCCAACTCAACGTGCGCTTCATGTGATTAACGCCTGAGGTTATCGTTTGCCCACGAAACCGCCTGAGTTCGGTTTTTTACAGCTATCTTCTTGAAAAGATTATAAAGGTGCGTCTTTACCGTATTTTCGCTGATAAATAACGAACGGGCGATTTCAATATTTGAAGCACCAATGCGTAACTTATTCAGGATCTCTTTCTCACGGTGCGTGAGCAGTGCTGACTCTGAGCTGTTATAGCGATAATTTCCGGAGTGCGTGATGAGGTAGCTGGCCAGCTTTTGCGAAAAATAACACTCTCCGCGCAATATGCCTTGCAGACCCTCAACTACCCGGTCTTCTTCTTCCGTGACGTAGAACACGCCATTGATATGCGGCCAGCTTTCAATATCCCTGAAAGGATATTCATCAGGCGTATTCAATAATAGCACGCGGATATTATTGTTTTTCCTGCTTAAAATATCTTGCCAGTAATGGATGAGCTTTTTATCAGCTTCTATCATATCGAACAGAATGATGCTGCCAGGTGCAATATCATCAAAAGAACGTTGAATATTATGCAATTTCCCGTTCAGTGATAAAGATTGCTTTAAATGTTGTAATAACGCTGTCGCTTGCAAAGAAGGTTTTGTGATCAACAGTAATGTATGACCATGTAAACTATGGACTTCATTATACATGATGAAACCCCACTTTTTTTTGGCACCTGGCAGCTGTCCTCCTGTTTAATAGAGGACACCAGAAGTACTGACAGATGTTGCACTGCTGTGTGTAGAATCAGACCATAACCTCCACGGGGAGGTAAATATAAAACCAATTTCGTACATCTAATTTCAATCTAGCTTTTACGAAGTTTAAAGCAAGTGTTAAACATGTAACCGAATGTAAAAATCAATATTAATTTGTGAAAATCACTTGTGATGAATGGCGAGAAATGATGAGAAAGTTGTACACATAAATAGAGATGCACAGTTTTTAAAAATCATACAAATATTTATATCTCATTGATTATTAGATGTATTTATTATTTTATGCGAACGATAAAACAGTATGAGGTACAGATTATTTCTAAGCCCATAAATGCGCGGTTGTCTGGCTTAAGAAAACGGGCTTCGTGTCACGACTGTGAAAAAGTGTCCTTCTGCCGTTACGTTTAAACAACGCGAGAAGACGCGTGGACAGCCTTCGCCTCGTTGTACAACCTGATTGTTGGACAGGGGAAATAAAAAATATAAGCTGGCCTGAGTAAAGTGATTTTTGTCGTAAATTACGACTTTGTGGTGATCCGAAAAATAAAAATAAGCCGCGCGGGTGAGATATTTAAAATGTTTCAGCGGACATACTCTTCACCGTAACGACGCGTTAACACAATATGCATCGTTTTTACAAGTAACACGGTTATAGGTTATGGCGTGATTAAATAACCAGGTCCAGGGTGACAACATGAAATACACATCGTTATTTATGGTGTTTACATTACTGGGTGCGCCTGGATTTGTAACCGCAGCGAATTCAGATTTAGCCAATGCTGAATATAACTTTGCGGTTAACGAATTAAGTCTTTCATCACTCAATCAGGCAGCCATTATTGGTCAACAGGGTGTTTTTAATGACGCTCAGGTTCGCCAGGAAGGTTCAAAACTCTTGTCCATTGTTTCACAGGATGGGGCGGGCAACAGAGCAAGAGTTGATCAATCAGGGAGTTACAATATAGCCTGGATCGATCAGAGCGGTACCGCGAATGATGCAGGTATTACGCAAGAGGGATACGGTAATAGCGCGAAAATTATCCAGAAAGGGTCGGGTAATAGAGCAAATATTACGCAGTACGGTACGCAGAAAACCGCAGTTGTAGTGCAGAAACAGTCGCAAATGGCGATTAACGTTATTCAACATTAGCGCATTCGCGACGATTTTAATCAATCCGATGGGGGTTTACCATGAAATTTCTCAAAGTGGCAGCGCTTGCAGCAATCGTAGTTTCTGGTAGTGCTATGGCGGGTTCTATTAATCAGGGCGGCTGGGGCCATGGGCATGGTCATGGCGGATACAGTGGCCCAAATTCAACCCTGAATATTTATCAGGACGGTGGCGGTAACTCCGCGGTTGCTCTGCAGACAGACGCCAGAAATTCCGTGCTGAATATTACCCAGAAAGGTGGCGGTAACGGCGCTGACGTTGGTCAGGGTTCTGATGACAGTAAAATCAACCTGACCCAGAAAGGATTTGGCAACAGTGCAACACTGGATCAGTGGAACAGCAAAAAATCTGTTATGAACGTTAGCCAGTCCGGCGGCTTTAACGGCGCCCTCGTCGACCAGACTGCCTCTAACTCTACTGTCAACGTTACCCAGATTGGCTTTGGTAACCACGCGACAGCTCATCAGTACTGATACTGAAATCTGTGCTACAAAAAAACAGGGCTGATGCCCTGTTTTTTTTCGGGAGTTCATCATGAATACCTTAATTCTTCTTGCCGCGCTTTCCAGCCAGATAACTTTCAAAACGTCGCAGCAGGAAAATATGACCACCATTATTCCTCAGGTCACCCTGGCGCAGCCGTGTGATTGTCAGGTTCAGATTGTTTCCGTTCGGGAAGGGCAGGGGGGACAAAGTTCGTCCCGACAGCAAAATACCCTTTTTATACCCGCTAATCAGACGATTGATTTAATGCGCCTGAGTTTAAATATTAATGCGGGAGACACGGTAAAAATCGTTGTCACCGTTTCAGACGGTAAATCGCTTCATTTATCACAGCAGTGGTCGCCAGCGGAACGTTCGCTTTAATCATTCATGAAATCAATGTGTTGCGAATGTGGCGGGTCCGTGCCGTTGAGCTATGCTGATATCAGGGATCAGGTCATTATGTTCCTTAACGTGAGACTTCGTTTGTCATAATGAAGTGCGTTTACCCCTCAAGGACGATTTTCATTGAGGAGTACCGATAATGAACCACTCTTTCGCTCGACTCGTGACGGGTCTGGGCCTGATTGTTTCTGTTTTTAGCCTCCCGGTTTATTCGGCTACCATTGTGAACGGTGGCGTTATTCATTTTCGCGGTGCCATTGTTGCAGACCCCTGTGAAGTTACGCCGCAGCAAAGACAGTTTGCTATGTCCTGTCCGGATAATAATCGTATGCAAACGCGCATGGTCAGTTATGAAGAGGCGCTTAATGGCAAAGTGTCCGATTCAGATCTGGTGTCGCTCCGCATGAAATACCTTAACCCTGAAAAAACGCTCGCGGTTGTCGAAATCCAGTATCGATAGCGCTCTCTCTTCCGCTTTGTGCGGAAGAGGATTTTTTCTGATAGTTTTTTCTCCCGGGCAGCCCTGCGATACACTTAATAAAAAGGCGGGTTGCAGAGGGGCTTTATGAAACCGCAAATTGAAGTTATTCATGGTGATATTACGACCATGCACGTCGACGTCATCGTCAATGCGGCCAATCCCTCCCTGATGGGGGGAGGCGGTGTGGACGGGGCTATCCACCGGGCTGCAGGACCGCAGCTGCTGGAAGCCTGCAAAACCGTACGGCAACAGCAGGGCGAATGTCCTCCCGGCCATGCGGTCATTACGCTTGCGGGCGATCTGCCTGCCAAAGCGGTGATCCACGCCGTAGGGCCTGTCTGGCACGGTGGCGATCGGCACGAGGCGAGTATTCTGGAAGAGGCTTACCGAAACTGTCTGCGGCTGGCTGCCGACAACGGCTATAAAACAATGGCGTTCCCGGCCATCAGTACGGGGGTGTATGGCTATCCTAAGGCGGCTGCCGCTACGATCGCCGTCGACACCGTTTACCGCTATCTGTCGCTAAAACCGATGCCTGAGAAAGTAATCTTTGTCTGTTTCGATGAAGAAACCACCCACCTTTATCAACGGTTGCTGACCCAGCGCGGGCAGGAACTGGACACCTGAAGCAAACGCGGCGCACTGAGTGCGCCGCGGTTGTTTATGAGGCTTTTACCTGAGGTTTTCCTGAGAAGAGGAAACGCAGAAGCGGGATCCGCAGGTGGATTTCATAGAGCACGATCGCAATCCCCACGACAAACACCAGACCGGTAAAGAAGCCCAGCGTGTTAGAGGCGATATGCGGGGTGATGTAAGCCCCGAAGAAGAGCGTGAGCGGGTGATGCACCAGATAAATAAACAGCGACGCATTCACAAAGTAGGTCACGCGGCTGGACTTAAAGTTCAGCAGGCGGTGGCCGAGCGCGAATACTACGTTCACCATCCATAAACCCAGCAGCATGGTGATCACGCTTTCCGTTTCGTACATCCAGGCGTCACCGCTCCCGTAGCGCTGGTTCAGCAGATAGGCCGCGAACGCGATGGCCGCACCTACAGCACACCACGGTGACGGGGTAGTAAACAGCGCTTTCAGCTTCGGGTAAATAAACGCCAGCGCGCCGATTAAAAAGAACGGAATGTAGAAAAGGGACTGCATCACCACAAAATTAAACAGACCGTCGCTCAGTATCGGTGGATAGACGATAAACAGGATGCGTCTCACCGCGGCGTAAGCGATACCCAACAGCAAGAAGAGCACCGACAGTTTGCCCAGCGTAACGGTGGCGGAAAAGGCGTCAGCTCTCGAACTCAGGTGATGACGCAGGCGGCTGAAAATGAACAGGCTCACCGTGGTAAGCACCACCAGGACCAGCAGGAACCACAGGTGAGACACCAGCTCCCAGACCAGCGTGTTGTACTTTTCATACAGTGACAGATTCGGCCAGTTTTCCGCTTTGCCTTTGACGTACTGCAGCATAATGAACTGAGGCAGCGTCAGTAGCGGAATTGCGGTCAGCATGGGGATCCCCACGCGCTCGACGCGCACCTTCCACCAGCGTTTAAGCGGGTATCGCAGAAACAGCATGTAAGAGAAATAGCCGGAGATGACAAAAAACACCTGCATACGGAAGGCGTGAATAAAGTCATTAAACAGCGTCAGCCACCAGGAGGGCATCTGGCTATTCACATGCCAGGTGTGGCTGGAGTAAATCAGTGATATGTGAAAAGGGATCCCCAATAGCATCAGCCATGCCCGGATCGAGTCGAGGAAATATTCACGTTCTGTTGGTGTTGTGCTCATATAACGTTGTGCATTCTCAGACTTTTCGTCTTATCCCTAAGACTCATAATGGTTACATTCGAAAGCAACCCTACACCAAGACCGACACCCTGTCTCCAGGATAAGCACGCAAAGTGAATAATGGGTTCTTTCATTTGCTTAATCCATGAGCCAGCAGCTGAACAAAGCAGTGATAATGTTGTCGGATTGCCTGAGTTTCCATTAAAATGGATCGGATCGATATAAGCACACAAAGGGGGAAGTGCTTACTTATTATGAAACATAAACCACAGATGATGAAAATGCGTTGGTTAGGTGCTGCAGTGGTGTTATCACTGTATACCTCATCGGCACTGGCCTTTAACATCGACGATGTCGCAAAACAGGCAAAATCGATGGCTGGCAAGAGCTACGAAGCGCCGAAAAGTAACTTGCCCTCCGTTTTCCGCGATATGAAATATGCGGACTATCAGCAGATCCAGTTCAATCACGACAAAGCCTACTGGAGCAACATCAAGACCCCGTTCAAGCTTGAGTTTTATCATCAGGGTATGTATTTCGACACGCCTGTTGCCATCAACGAAGTGACGGCCACAGCGGTACGTAAGATCAAATACAGCCCGGATTACTTCAATTTTGGCAATGTGCAACACGATAAAGATACGGTGAAAGACCTGGGCTTCGCAGGCTTTAAGGTGCTTTACCCGATCAACAGCAAAGATAAAAACGACGAAATCGTCAGCATGCTTGGTGCCAGCTATTTCCGCGTGATTGGCGCGGGGCAGGTATACGGGCTTTCTGCGCGCGGACTGGCGATTGATACCGCGCTGCCATCAGGTGAAGAATTCCCACGTTTCCGTGAGTTCTGGATTGAACGTCCAAAACCAACGGATAAACGTCTGACCATTTACGCGCTGCTGGATTCACCGCGTGCGACCGGCGCCTATCGCTTTGTGATTATGCCGGGTCGTGACACCGTGGTTGACGTGCAGTCCAAGGTTTACCTGCGTGATAAAGTGGGCAAACTGGGCGTTGCACCACTGACCAGCATGTTCCTGTTTGGGCCGAACCAGCCGTCTCCGGCCACTAACTTCCGCCCGGAACTGCACGACTCCAACGGTCTGTCTATTCATGCCGGTAACGGAGAGTGGATCTGGCGTCCGCTTAACAACCCGAAACATCTGGCGGTGAGCAGCTTCGCGATGGAAAACCCGCAAGGTTTTGGCCTGCTGCAGCGTGGCCGTCAGTTCTCCCGCTTTGAAGATTTGGACGACCGCTATGACCAGCGTCCAAGCGCCTGGGTCACGCCAAACGGTGACTGGGGTAAAGGTAAGGTTGAGCTGGTTGAGATTCCAACCAACGACGAAACCAACGATAACATCGTGGCTTACTGGACGCCGGATCAGCTGCCGGAAGCCGGTAAAGAGATGAACTTCAAGTACACCATCACCTTCAGCCGCGACGAAGATAAGCTGCATGCGCCGGATAACGCGTATGTGATGCAGACTCGCCGTTCAACGGGTGATGTGAAGCAGTCTAATCTTATCCGTCAGCCTGACGGTACCGTGGCCTTTGTCGTGGACTTTACAGGCCAGGATATGAAGAAACTGTCACCGGACACCGCCGTTGCCGCTCAGGCCAGCATCGGTGATAACGGTGAAATCGTTGAGAATACCGTGCGTTACAACCCGGTAACCAAAGGCTGGCGTCTGACCCTGCGCGTGAAAGTGAAAGATCCGAAACAGACCACTGAAATGCGTGCTGCGCTGGTCAGTAACGATCAGCCGCTGAGTGAAACCTGGAGCTATCAGCTACCTGCCAATGAATAATACATCTGAATATATTGATGCCATGCCGCTGACGGATATCGAAAAAGCGGCACTGCCTAAGAGCGACATCCGCGCGGTTCACACCGCGCTGGATGGTGAACATCGTCAGTTTTCCCGTGATGATGATACGCCGCTGGGGTCAGTAAAGGCACGTCTGGAGCAGGCCTGGCCGGACTCGCTGGCAGAAGGGCAGTTGATTAAAGACGACGAAGGGCGCGATCAGCTTCAGGCGATGCCGAAGGCCACGCGTTCCTCAATGTTCCCCGATCCGTGGCGCACCAACCCGGTGGGCCGCTTCTGGGATCGCCTGCGCGGGCGTGATGTGACGCCGCGCTATCTGTCACGCCTGACGAAAGAAGAGCAGGCTTCCGAACAGAAATGGCGTACCGTGGGGACCATCCGTCGCTACATCCTGCTGCTGTTGACGCTGGCGCAGACGGTCGTCGCGACCTGGTATATGAAAACCATCCTGCCGTATCAGGGCTGGGCGTTCATCAACCCGATGGACATGATGGGCCAGGATCTCTGGGTCTCCTTCATGCAGCTGCTGCCGTATATCCTGCAGAGCGGCATCCTTCTGCTGTTCGCGGTTCTCTTCTGCTGGGTCTCGGCCGGTTTCTGGACCGCGCTGATGGGCTTCCTGCAGCTGCTGATGGGGCGTGACAAATACAGCATTTCGGCGTCAACGGTCGGGGATGAACCCCTCAATCCTGAGCACCGTACCGCGCTGATTATGCCTATCTGTAACGAAGACGTTGACCGCGTGTTTGCGGGCCTGCGTGCCACCTGGGAGTCCGTGAAGGCGACCGGCAACGCGGAGCATTTCGACGTTTACATCCTGAGCGACAGTTACAACCCGGATATCTGCGTGGCAGAACAAAAAGCGTGGATGGAGCTGATTGCAGAAGTGCAGGGCGAAGGGCAGATCTTCTACCGCCGCCGCCGCCGTCGTGTGAAGCGTAAAAGCGGTAACATCGATGACTTCTGCCGCCGCTGGGGTAACCAGTACAGCTACATGGTGGTGCTGGATGCTGACTCCGTCATGAGCGGTGACTGCCTGAGCGGTCTGGTGCGTCTGATGGAAGCCAACCCGAACGCGGGTATCATTCAGTCTTCGCCAAAAGCGTCCGGTATGGACACGCTCTATGCGCGCTGTCAGCAGTTCGCCACCCGTGTTTACGGGCCGCTGTTTACGGCGGGCCTGCACTTCTGGCAGCTGGGTGAATCCCACTACTGGGGTCACAACGCCATCATCCGCGTGAAGCCGTTTATTGAGCACTGTGCGCTGGCGCCGCTGCCGGGCGAGGGTTCGTTTGCTGGTTCTATTCTGTCACATGACTTCGTGGAAGCGGCGCTGATGCGTCGTGCTGGATGGGGCGTCTGGATTGCCTACGACCTGCCGGGATCGTACGAAGAGCTGCCGCCGAACCTGCTGGACGAGCTCAAGCGTGACCGCCGCTGGTGTCACGGTAACCTGATGAACTTCCGCCTGTTCCTGGTGAAAGGGATGCACCCGGTTCACCGCGCGGTGTTCCTGACGGGCGTGATGTCGTATCTCTCCGCACCGCTGTGGTTTATGTTCCTTGCGCTCTCCACAGCGCTGCAGGTCGTGCATGCCCTGACGGAACCGCAATACTTCCTGCAGCCGCGCCAGCTGTTCCCGGTGTGGCCGCAGTGGCGTCCGGAACTGGCGATTGCGCTGTTTGCCTCCACCATGGTGCTGCTGTTCCTGCCTAAGCTGCTCAGCATCATCCTGATCTGGTGCAAAGGCTCGAAAGAATACGGCGGTTTCTTCCGCGTGACCCTTTCACTGCTGCTGGAAGTGCTGTTCTCCGTGCTGCTGGCACCGGTGCGTATGCTGTTCCACACCGTGTTCGTGGTCAGTGCGTTCCTGGGCTGGGAAGTGGTCTGGAACTCACCGCAGCGTGATGACGACTCCACGCCGTGGAGCGAAGCCTTTATGCGCCATGGTTCTCAGCTGCTGCTGGGTCTGGTGTGGGCGGCCGGGATGGCGTGGCTGGATCTGCGCTTCCTGTTCTGGCTGGCGCCGATTGTCTTCTCGCTGATCCTGTCGCCGTTTGTCTCCGTGATCTCCAGCCGTTCGACGGTGGGGCTGCGGACCAAACGCTGGAAGCTGTTCCTGATCCCGGAAGAGTATTCCCCGCCGCAGGTGCTGGTAGACACCGATCGTTATCTCGAGCAGAACCGCAATCGCACGCTGGATGACGGCTTTATGCACGCCGTGTTTAACCCGTCATTCAACGCCCTGGCGACGGCAATGGCGACGGCGCGTCACCGCGCCAGCCAGGTGCTGGAGATTGCCCGCGATCGTCACGTTGAGCAGGCGCTGAACGAGACCCCGGAAAAACTCAACCGTGACCGTCGTCTGGTCCTGTTGAGCGACCCGGTTACGATGGCGCGTCTTCACTTCCGCGTATGGTCCGCTCCGGAGCGATACTCTTCGTGGGTAAACTACTATAAAGAACTGAAGCTGAACCCGCTGGCGTTGAAGGCGAAGTAAGTGGTTAAGTAGGGCAGGTAAGCGAAGCGCCTCCCGCCAACTAAAATACCGGCATAATCGCCGGTATTTTTTTAGAGGTTACTCATGAGAATCATCATCGTCGTTCTGATGGCATGCCTGCTCAGCGGCTGCGGCAGCATCATCAGCCGCACCATTCCAGGGCAGGGCCACGGGAATCAGTATTACCCGGGCGTGAAATGGGATCTCCGTGACTCCGCATGGCGCTACCTCACCGTGCTGGATCTGCCATTCTCGCTAATTTTCGACACGCTGCTGCTGCCGATCGATGCCAGCCACGGCCCTTACGAGTAGCGTAAATTAACGCTCGTCCCACTCATCGGCTGCGGTTTGACCTTCTTCCGTATCCAGCGGTGGCTCGAGCTGAAATTCGCCCTCATCCCACTCGTGCAATGTGTTCTCTTCCAGCCATTCCTGCCGCAGTTCGATTTCATCATAGTCGCCATCAAAGACGGCCTGCGCACCTTCACCGCTCAGGACCGGCAGGCATTCCCCTTCTTCACCTTCATCGGCAAAGAATTCGGCCTGCCACATAATATCCCCATCCTGCAGAACGTATTTCTGGATATTAAGTTGTTGCACGTCAGCATCTTCTTCTTCAACGCCAGGGTTGTCGGCGAGGAACTCTTCACGAGCGGCATCAATAGCTTCTTCCAGCGTGGCGTACATAGTCATTGGTGTCTCCCTGTTTTCCAGAAGGTTTCAGGGAAAGAATAGCTGAATATCTGATTCTGCAAGTATGAATGCGAAAATAAGCGTCAGGCGTTCGTCTTATTCCGCCACTGGCCGTAACGCGCGGGATAAACTGAACCACGAATAAATTGCATTAAACAGTACCACGCCCGCCGTCACGATAAAGACGGCGCGAAAACCGAAGCTGGCGGAGATGCTCGCCCCGAGAAGCGGTCCGGTGACGTTACCGATGTCGCGAAATGACTGGTTATAGCTGAAGATCCGCCCGGCAATCTGGTTCGTGGAGTTGTAAACCAGCAGGGTCTGTACGGCGGGCAGCAACGCCCCGTCGGCGGCACCAAGCAAAAAGCGAAGTAAGCCCAGCTGCCACGGAGAGTGCACCATCGACATGGGGATCAGCAGCAGGACGGAGATCACCAGCGCACAGATCAGAATTTTTTCCGGACCGACGCGGTCCCCCAGTTTCCCCAGCCTCGGCGCGCTAAGCAGCGCCGCCACCCCGGGCACGGACGCAATCAGCCCGCTGATAAACGCGATATTGCTGACGTTCCCCACCAGATCGCGAACGTACAGCGTGAGGATAGGGGCAATCGATCCGGTTGCGACCTGAATAATCAGGGTCGTCACGAACAGGCTCAGCACCAGTCTGGGATTTTTAAGCGAGGTCAGCACCTCCCTGGCGTGTAGCATCTCTTTCTTCGCAACGGGCGTGAAGTTTTCCCGAATACAGAGCAGGGTGACAACAAAGCACAGGAACAGCACGCAGGCGGTGATAAAGAACACCGGACGCAGGCCATAGCTATCGGCCATGAGTCCGCCGGCCAGTGGCCCCAGCAGGGCACCGCTTACGCCGCCGGTTGAGAGCGTGCCCAGCGCCCAGCCGCTCTTATGGCGAGGAATTTGCGTGGCAATCAGGGCATTGGCATTGGGAATAAATCCTCCCAGCAAACCCAGCAACGCGCGCAAAATCAGGAACTGCCAGACGTTCTGCGCCACGCCCATCAGCGCCATGATAATGGCCATCCCCAGCGCCGAGCGCAGCAGCATGATTTTACGCCCCTTGCGGTCGGCAAGGCCGCCCCAGAAGGGCGAGGCTATCGCGGAGAACAGGAACGTGATGCTGAATACCAGGCCGGACCACATATTGAGCGCGCTATGGCCCGTCACGCCCAGCTGTTCAACATAGAGCGGCAGAAAAGGCATGACCAGGCTAAACGCCGCGCCGGTGAGAAAACAGCCAAGCCACGCAACCGTGAGGTTACGCTTCCAGTTTATGGGGGCATCTGAAGGTGACATAACAATCCGCATAATGAGGTGCTGAGCACCTGAAGCAAGAAGTAATAAGCCTGCTAATTATGCGCCTGGGTTATGATTGCCGCAATGAGGGGGAGCTTTTAAAGCTAAAACAGGATGCGACCCTGAGGATCGCATCCTGAAAATCAATAGCGGGACGGCGTGCCTTTTGGCCGCGTTTTAAAGCGGCGGTGCAACCACATGTACTGCTCGGGTGCGAGCATGATGCATTTCTCTACGATACCGTTCATCCAGCGCGCGGTGGTTTCTGCATCGTCAAGCGGCGGCGCGAGTTCCGGTTCCAGCATCATCAACTCGTAGCCCGAACCGTCAGGCTTGCGGCGGGGAACAAAGGGTACGATGGCGGCTTTGGACATCCGCGCCAGCATCCAGGTGCCGGTGGTTGTGGCGGCCTCTTCAACGGCGAAGAAGGGGACAAAAACGCTGGCCTGTGGGCCATAGTCGTGGTCGGGGGCATACCAGACCACTTCGCCGGATTTCAGCGCACGGATCATTCCCTTCAGATCTTTACGGTCGATCATGCTTTTGTTGGAGCGCATGCGGCCGTTGGTCTGGATTAAATCGATGACCGGGTTATCGTTAGGGCGATAAACGCCAATGCCGGGCGCCTGCATGCCGAACATACGCGCCCCGATTTCGAGCGTCAGAAAATGGACGCCGATCAGCAGAACGCCCGTCTGGTTGGCCTGAAGCGTATGCACGGGATCCATGCCGGTTCCCGTTACCTCGCTCCAGCGAGCCATGCGTTTGTCCGGCCAGAACCACGCCATGCCGGTTTCCATAAGGCCCATCCCAACGGATTCGAAGTTCTTCGCGACCATATTGTGACGCTCTGAGTCGCTCATCTGCGGAAAACACAGCTCAAGGTTGCGGTACGCGATTCTGGCGCGACGCTTCATAAACAGTTGTGCGAAACGGCCCAGAAATTTACCCAACCGAAAAATAACAGGGTAGGGAAGCTGTACCAGAAGCCATAAAAAGCCGATGCCAAGCCAGGTCAACCAATAGCGGGGATGCAAAAGGGCGGCAGTAAATTTTGGTAACTGGGTCATGTCTTTCCTGTGTTCAAACGTCCTGTTTCGCTAGTGTCTCATTTTTTGAGGCGTAGCCAAAATATCTGCTTTCGAAGCGTGCACGAATACAGCAATTGTTAATCCTGATTAATCAGGGTGTGTGAAATGTAGCGTAAATTGTGTGGATGTAAATTGGTTTTGTTTGCTATATGATGCCGACCGATTTTTCATTCTCTCTAACGACTCCAGGACTGTACACCATGCCAGTGTTACACAACCGCGTTTCGAACGAGATGTTAAAAGCGCGTATGTTGGCTGAAACCGAACCGCGCACAACCATCTCATTCTATAAATACTTCACGATCGACGATCCGCAGGCGACCCGAGATGCGCTTTATCAGGCGTTCACGGCGCTGAACGTCTTCGGCCGCGTCTACCTTGCCCGTGAAGGCATCAACGCACAGATTAGCGTACCGGAAAGCAAAGTCAGCGCCTTCCGCGACGTACTTTATCAATTTGACCCGGCCCTTAACGGCTTACGCCTGAACATTGCCCTGGATGATGACGGGAAATCCTTCTGGGTGCTGCGCATGAAGGTGCGTGAACGCATCGTGGCGGACGGTATCGACGATCCGGAGTTTAACCCGGCGGACGTCGGTGAATATCTGAAGGCGGCGGAAGTGAATGCGATGCTGGACGATCCGGATGCCGTGTTCATCGATATGCGTAACCACTATGAGTATGAAGTGGGGCATTTCGAGAATGCGATGGAGATTCCGGCGGATACCTTCCGCGAGCAGTTGCCGAAAGCGGTTGAGATGATGCAGGAGCATAAAGATAAAAAGATCGTTATGTACTGCACCGGCGGTATCCGCTGTGAGAAAGCCAGCGCGTGGATGAAGCACAACGGCTTCAATAAAGTCTGGCACATTGAAGGCGGCATTATTGAGTACGCTCGCCGCGCCCGTGAACAGGGGCTGCCGGTACGCTTTATCGGGAAAAACTTTGTCTTTGACGAGCGTATGGGTGAACGTATTTCGGATGACGTCATCGCCCAGTGCCACCAGTGCGGCGCGCCGTGCGATACCCACACCAACTGCAAAAACGACGGTTGTCATCTGCTGTTCATTCAGTGCCCGGCCTGTGCCGAGAAGTTTAACGGTTGCTGTAGCGAGCTGTGCAGTGAAGAGAGCATCCTGCCGGAAGAAGAGCAGCGTCGCCGTCGCGCAGGACGTGAAAACGGCAACAAGATTTTCAATAAATCTCGCGGTCGTCTGAATACCAAACTGGGTATCCCTGACCCGGAATGATAATAACGCCCGGCACGGCAAAAGCCTGCCGGGCGACGTTATTATGATTTCTGCTGTACACCTTCAACGGAAATAATCAGCTCCACGTCCTGAGACGCCGGGCCTAAATCCGTTGTGATATTAAAATCTTTCAGGTGAATTTTCCCTGCCGCTTCGAAGCCTGCGCGTTTACCGCCCCACGGATCGTCACCCTGGCCCAGTAATTTCGCATCAAGCGTGACCGGTTTGGTTACGCCGTTAAGCGTCAGGTTGCCGGTAATATTCAGCTTATCACCCTCTTTCTTCACCTCAGTAGAAGTGAAGGTCGCCTGCGGGAATTTCGCGACGTTGAGGAATTCCCCACTGCGCAGGTGTTTATCGCGCTCTGCGTGGTTCGTGTCGACGCTGTTTGTATTAATGGTCACATTGACTTTATCGGCTGCGGGATTTTTTTCGTCAAAGGTGAATGTGCCGTCAAAATCCTTAAAGGTGCCGTACAGCCAGCTATATCCCAGGTGCTGAATACGGAAATTGACGAAAGCGTGCTGGCCCTCTTTATCAATTTTATAATCCGCCGCCACGGCGGAGCCGGCGGTGAATAACAGAGAACCCAGTGCGATACCCAGCAGGTGTTTTTTCATTTTATGCTCCAGAGTCAACTGACGAGCGGCCAAGCATGCGCTTTAGCGTATCGTCTTTATCAATAAAATGGTGTTTGAGGGCGGCAAGCCCGTGCAGCACGGACAGAATCACCACGCTCCAGGCGAGCCAGAGGTGAACAACCCCCGCCGTGTCGGCCTGAGCGCCGGCATCGCTAAGGGTTGCCGGAACCTCGAACAGGCCAAAAACGTTAATCGGCTTACCGTCAGCCGTCGAAATAAGATAGCCGCTAATCAGGATGGCAAACAGCAGCGCATAAAGGGCAATATGCGCGGCGACTGCACTGACGCGGGTAAATTTGCTGTGAGTCTTTTGCGCGGCGGGCGGCGGGGAAATGTGCCGCCAGATCACGCGGAAAACCAGCCCCAGCATCAGCAGGACACCAATGCTTTTATGCAATTCCGGCGCCTGGTGATACCAGCCATCGTAATAGCTGAGCGTGACCATCCAGAGTCCAAGTCCAAACATACCGTAGACGGCAAGAGCAAATATCCAGTGCAAACCTATGGATATTATTCCGTAGCGCCGGGAGGAGTTACGCCATTGCATCAGAATGTCCATTTTCAAATTAACCGGAAAGTAAAAATGAACGGGAAGGCGGGATATTGCAACTGAAATAATTGGCTATTGATTTTTATTTTATTTATTTCAGCAATTTTGAAAAGGATCGCTAACGCTAATTCAATCTCTTCGTGCAAGATGAAATTATAAGTTTCAATAAAGATAAAGTAATGTCAATTATTGTCAGTCTGGGTTTTCAGTAAAATACAATGTAAACAAAATCAATAATGGCCAGCAGCGCCCACAATAAGAGATAGAGCATAAAATGCTCGCGAATATTATTCATCAGACAGCTAACGATCTTGCGCATAACGCCCCAACATGCGGTGTGAATGAAGCGGGCCCCGTGACCTCCGGAGCCCGTGCGGATTATCCGTTAAAACGCGAGAGGGAGAAGGGCGTCAGATCAAACTGCGGCGCAATGCCCTGGGCAAACTGCGCGGCGATTTCACCCAGCACGGAAGCAAACTTAAAGCCGTGGCCGCTCAGTCCGGTGATGAGCAGGGTGTTGTCATGCCCCGGCAGTGTATCAATGATAAAGTCTTCATCCGGCGTATTGTCGTAGGTACAGGCCGCGCCATACAGCAAGCCGCCAATGCCCGGAAGAATAGTGCGCAGGAACGAGAAGGCCTCTGAACCATCCTGTGGGAAGGCGCCGAAAGGTTTACGCTCTTCAGGGGAGGAGATCGCCTGGCCGCCGTTGTGTTTACCGATTTTCAGCGCGTCTTTTTCTGACGGGAAGCCGTAGAACTGGTCGCCGTTGGGTAATTCGCCGGTGAAGGCCGGGAATTTATTCTGGGCGCTGTAACGACCATCCGACTGGAACCAGGAGAAGACCTTGCGCACCGGCTGGATCGGCAGATCGGGCAGCAGGCGGGTAACCCAGGTACCTGCGCTGACCAGCAGGCGGGACGCTGAATAATCGCCGTCAATAGTGGTGACCGTGACGCCATTATCATCATGGGTGATGGCCTCTACCAGACAGTTGAATAGCTGCGCGCAGCCTGCCTTCGCAGCAAGCTCGATCCAGGTTTTGATCGCCGTTTCGCAATGGAGCACCCCGGAGTGGGCTTCAAAGAGGCCAATATAATCGTCCGGGACGGTAATTTCGGGCCAGCGTGCGGTAATGCCCGTCGCGTCCAGCTTCTCAACGTCCAGATTAAACGCTTTCGCGCTGCGTTCGACGCCAGCGAGAAACGCAGAATGTGCCGGACCCAGGTTGATGACGCCAGTACGCTCGAAAATACGATCTTCGGTCTGTTTCGCCAGTTCATCCCACAGCGTCTGGGCGCGAAGCACCAGCGGAACGTAGCGTTCACCTTCACCGTACGCATGGCGGATGAGGCGGGTATCGCCATGATGGCTGCCTTCCGAATGAGGAGGCAGATGGCTATCGATCATCAGAACCTTCAGACCTGCCTGTGTTGCGTAATAGCCTGCGGCAGATCCTACGGAGCCGCTGCCAATAATGATTAAGTCGTATCTCATATGCATCTCATAAACTGATGTTTTGTTAGCAGAGTAATTAACAACGCGGGGTTAGACAAGGGAGAAATAAATAAGGCACCGCGAGGGTGCCTGTAGAGAGAAAAGTGGGCATAAGCTTAGTGCCGTTTATACTCATTTTCCTGGTAGTCGCCAGATTCTATTTTTGCAATACCTGCTTCTAAAATAGAAATAAACTGACGGGCGACGTCTGTTGTTAGCCACAGCGTCTGTCCAACTTCCGCTTCTTCACGGTTGAGTTGATTTGGGGTCTGGTAGTGCAAACGCAGCATCAGCGCATCGTAGCTATCTACGGTACTGATATCCCAGCCAACAAGTGGGTGGGTCTGGATGACTTCACTATTCTTTTCCATTATAACCCCCTTAATGCGTGTTAGAAGACAACGGCTTTGAGGTTCAATGCATGTTTTTCTGAAAGCAACTTCAGTATACCAAGTAATAAGGGTTCCGAAGGGAAAAATAAACAGGTGGCAACACATTTTTCTGCTTTTTAGGATTGTTCGAACAATAAAACACCATCTCGTTCACGATTTTTAAAGAAGATGCCGAATTATTTTGAACTTACAGGATTATGAGGCAAAAAAAAGCCGGGGCGACCCGGCAAAAAAACACAATGAGGGAGCAGTGTTAATCCGTGATGAACCAGTCGTCAGCGCTTTCCCACGTTTCCTGGAGGATTTCGCTGATGCGATCTTTATCTTCTTTTGCGGCGCCAATGACGGAGAGGTTGTTCGCCGCGGCGTAACGTACCGTGACGGCACCCGCGTTGTCGGGAAAGGTGTTGTTAATACGACGGGATAATTCGCCTGCCAGTGCATCAAGCGCGCCGGCAGGCAGAACGGTAGTTTTGGCTATGGTGACTTCAATACGCATAAATGCCCCCTGTGTAATATACTGTTTATTTATACAGGTATATTATCAGTTTGACAACAAGGGGCACTGATTTTTTAACGTTTTACCGTCCAGCTTACGGTTTCACCCGCCAGGAAGGGGATCAGCGTGTCGTCCGTCAGCGCAATGGACTCCTCAACGTGGCTCGCTTTACGCTCCAGTTCGATGAAGGTGTCGTTGACCGGCAGGCCGTAGAAGCGCGGGCCGTTAAGGGAGCAGAATGCTTCGAAATGTTCCAGCGCGTTCATCTCTTCAAACACGGTTGCGTAGCTGGCAAGCGCCGTTGGGGCGTTGAAGCAGCCCGCGCAGCCGCAGCTCGCCTCTTTACGATGGCGGGCGTGAGGCGCGGAATCGGTACCGAGGAACGCGCGGGAGAACCCGCTGGCGACCAGCTCGCGCAGCGCCTGCTGGTGGATGTTGCGCTTAAGAATAGGCAGGCAGTAGAGGTGAGGGCGCACCCCGCCCACCAGCATGTGGTTACGGTTAAACATCAGGTGCTGTGGCGTAATGGTGGCGGCGATAAGATCGTTGCCGTCACGCACGTACTCTGCCGCGTCTTTGGTGGTGATATGCTCGAAGACCACCTTCAGCGCCGGCAGGCGCTGGCGCAAAGGCTCCATCACGGTCTCGATAAAACGGGCTTCGCGGTCGAAAATGTCAATCTCGGCATGCGTTACTTCGCCGTGAACCAGCAGCGGCATACCCAGTTTCTGCATGCGTTCCAGCACCGGCATAATGGCATCAATGCTGGTGACGCCGTGGCTGGAGTTGGTGGTGGCATTCGCCGGGTAGAGTTTCGCTGCCGTAAAGACGCCTTCGTTAAACCCGCGCTCCACTTCGTTCGGATCCAGTGAATCGGTCAGATAGCAGGTCATCAACGGGGTAAAATCGTGTCCCGCAGGAACGGCGTCGAGAATGCGCTGGCGATAGGCTATCGCGGCATCGACGGTGGTGACTGGTGGCACCAGGTTAGGCATGACAATCGCGCGGCCATAAATTTCGCTGGTATAAGGCACGACGGTTTTCAGCATATCGCCATCACGCAGATGGATATGCCAGTCGTCAGGGCGGCGGATTTTAAGAACCTGGGGTTGTGCAGTCATGGAAGCTCCGGCTTGTCAGGAATCAGTCATAAGGATGGCTGTTTTTGCCGGACACAAATCATAAGCGGAAACGTTTTCGTTTGCACACTTTTCCGTGAAAAAAAAGGGCGCCGCAGCGCCCTTCAGATTAATCGGTGAAAGGAATGATAATTTCGCCCGGTTTCACCTCTATGCCTTTTGCATATTTTTTCGCCAGAGCTTCACCCTTGCTTTTGTCTTCGCTTAAGACGTACGCGGGCTGCTGGTTAAAGTAATTCCGCAGCGACTGATTCAGATAGGGCATCAGGGTTTGCAGAACTGGCGCCATCTTGTCCGGAGACACCTTCGCGTCGACCACTTCCATCTCCTGCAGGAAAATCGCCCCTTTCTCTTTGTTGAAAACAGGCAGTGCCTTCAGCTTGAGCTTGATGTTGGCTTTCTGATTGCCAAAGAGGGAGGACATATCGAGGTCCGCATCACCGGCCAGGGTGACTTTGTTTGGCTCTTCACGTCCGATTTGACTGGTGAGGTTTGTGAGCACGATATGCGCATCGGCAAGACCCGGTACGCCAATGTCTTTCGAGAAATTGTTATGTTTTTCCAGCGCCTGATTAATTTCCTGTTCACTGACGGTGTATTGCGTGAGCTGGTTACAGCCAACCAGCAGGCCGCTGACAATCAATGCCGCGGCTAAGACAATTTTCTTCATAGTGTTCCTCAACGAAAAATCGGCGCTTCTGTCCTGTTACGCCAGTATGTCAGCGTGAATGGGCAGAAACCAGCAGAAAAAACTGAGAAGTGGGGCGGGAAGGGCTCCCGCCCGAGGGAAAGGCTACGCGCCAGGCTCGAGCATGCCGCTCGCGCTGCGTTTCTGGCTGAACTGCCACCACAGGGCGAGTAGCGTCATAAAGCCCACCGCGCCAAGCATCATCCACGGGAGTTCAGGTTGATTTAACGCTTTGCCGGCATCAAACAACCAGCCGCCCCCGGCGTAACCTAATGCCCCGCCGAGTGCCAGCCCCAGACGGCTGAACCCCATATAGCTGCCGCGCGCACGCGCATCCGCAAGCGAGGCGCTCAGCGTTTCGCGGGCAGGCTCGGCGATGATCGAGCCAATATAGAATGTGCAAATCAGCGTAAACAGCTGCTGGAGCGTGTTCACCAGGCCGATCGGCATCATGCTCAGCGTCATCAGGAACAGTCCGGCCATCAGGCGATGCTCCAGGCGAAAACGTCGCTCGCTCCAGCGGGCAATCGGATAGAGTAGCGTTAACGACAGGCAGGCTTCGATGGCGTACATCCATTTCACCGCCGCAGGGGTACCTGCAATGTCGTTAACCATGATCGGCAGCATCAGCATGACCTGCACGGCCAGCATGTAATATCCCGTCAGGGTCAACACATAGGTGACAAAGCGCTTGTCATGCAGGACGCGACCAAGCCCTTCCCGGACCGGCGCTTTCACCGTCGACAGTTTCCACGCCGGCAGGAACAGGCCATTAAACAGCGCGCACAGAATAAAGAGCACCGCCCCAGCCGCGCAGACCAGACGGAAGTCATACTGCAGCAGCCAGCTTCCCAGCAGGGCGCCGATAACCGCCCCGGCGCTGTCCTGCATCATCAGAATCGAGAAGAAACGGCCGCGGTGCTGCGGGCGAATCAGCTTTACCACCAGCGCGGTGCGGGGCGGATCGAACAGCGTGCCCCCGATACCGGAGAGGAAACAGGAGAACCAGAGCAGCCAGGGCTCCTGGGCGACCGCCATCGTGGCAAACCCTGCCGCGCGCAGCAGCATACCGGTGACGATCATCGGTTTCGCGCCAAAGCGGTCGGCAATGGCCCCGCCAAAGACGCCCAGGCCCTGCTGGACAAACTGGCGTAGCCCCAGGGCAATGCCGACCATTAATGCCGCCCAGCCCATTTGATCGACAAAGCGGATCGAAATAAGCGGAAAAACGACAAAAAAGCCGAGCACGACCAGCATGTTATCGACGAGCAGGAAATATTTACCCAGGCTCCTGGCCTGTGATACGCGGGACATTTTCCCTCCAGGGAAAATAAGATGGTGAGCACGCTAACATTCTGCGGTGTCGCCGCGTTTTTTCCCACCCCTGCACGTGACAATATTTTTTTATCAAAAGGGTGCTTTGATAGAGAGTTCTCATCGAAAAATGTGAAAAGAGGTGAAAATGGTATGTCACTGTTTTCACAGACGGCGCAGGCGCAGGTATAGTAAAGCTAATGGGCAAGCTGAAGTGACGGGAAGGAGTGGTATCGATGTTTGGCTATCGCAGTAATGTGCCAAAAGTGCGTCTGACAACGGACAGGCTGGTCGTTCGTCTGGTGCATGAGCGTGATGCCTGGCGTCTGGCGGATTATTACGCCGAGAATCGCCAGTTTTTAAAACCCTGGGAACCCGTTCGGGATGAGAGCCATTGTTACCCTTCCGGCTGGCAGGCGCGCCTCAGCATGATTACGGAATTTCACAAGCAGGGCAGCGCGTTTTATTTCGCGCTGCTGGATCCTGAAGAGAAAGAAATTATCGGGATCGCCAATTTTTCAAACGTGGTGCGGGGATCGTTTCACGCCTGCTACCTGGGCTACTCCATCGGCCAGAAGTGGCAGGGGCAGGGGCTGATGTACGAGGCGCTGACGGTAGCGATCCGCTATATGCAACGCACCCAGCACATTCATCGCATTATGGCGAACTATATGCCGCATAACCAGCGCAGCGGAAATCTGCTGGCGCGTTTAGGGTTCGAGAAAGAGGGTTACGCCAAAGACTATCTGCTGATAGACGGAGAGTGGCGCGACCACGTTCTGACGGCATTAACCACCCGGGACTGGACTGCAGGTCGTTAAGGAGAAAAGATGAAGTATCAGCTAAACGGTACAGAAGCGCGCGTGATTGGGTGCTTACTCGAAAAACAGGTCACCACGCCGGAGCAGTATCCGCTGTCCGTCAACGCCGTGACCATGGCCTGCAACCAGAAAACCAACCGCGAGCCGGTGATGAACCTCAGCGAGTATGAGGTTCAGGACGTGCTGGATGCGCTGGTCAAACGCCACTATCTGCGCACCGTCAGCGGCTTCGGCAACCGCGTGACCAAATACGAACAGCGCTTCTGTAACTCCGAATTTGGTGACCTGAAGCTGAGCAGTGCGGAAGTGGCGGTCATCACCACGCTGCTGCTGCGCGGTGCGCAAACGCCGGGAGAACTGCGCACGCGCGCTTCCCGCATGCATGAGTTCAGCGATATGCAGGAGGTCGAGCAGACCCTCGAAGGGCTGGCCGCGCGTGAAGACGGTCCTTACGTGGTGCGTCTGGCGCGCGAGCCGGGCAAGCGTGAAAGCCGCTATATGCACCTGTTCAGCGGTGAAGTTGATAGTTCAGTTAAATCCAGCGCAACCGACATAACGGCCGTAGATGATGATTTGGTTGCCCGCGTAGCGGCGCTGGAAGACGAGGTCGCCGGGCTGAAACAGCGTCTGGATGCCCTGCTGGCACATTTGGGAGACTGACGGTGAAAAAATTACGCATTGGCGTAGTAGGGCTGGGCGGTATTGCACAAAAAGCCTGGCTGCCGGTTCTGGGGGCAGCGACGGACTGGACGCTGCAAGGGGCATGGTCACCCACGCGCGAGAAAGCCGAGCGGATCTGCGAAACCTGGCGTATGCCGTATGCGGCATCGCTTCAGGATCTGGCCCGCGAGTGCGATGCGGTCTTTGTGCATACCTCAACGTCTACCCACTATCAGGTCGTGAGCGAGCTGCTCAATGCGGGCGTTCACGTTTGCGTGGATAAACCGCTGGCGGAAAATGTTCCGGACGCGGAACGCCTGATTGAGCTGGCGGCGCGTAAAAAACTGACGCTGATGGTCGGCTTCAACCGCCGCTTCGCGCCCCTTTACCAGCAGCTCAAGGCACAGTCGGGCAGGTTTGCCTCGCTGCGGATGGATAAGCACCGCACGGACAGCATCGGGCCGAACGATTTGCGCTTCACGCTGCTGGATGATTATCTCCACGTTGTGGATACGGCGCTGTGGCTCGCCGGCAGCAACGCGCAGCTGCAAAGTGGCACGCTGCTCACGAACGAGCAGGGTGAAATGGTCTACGCCGAACACCATTTCGCGATTGACCATCTGCAGATCACGACCAGCATGCATCGTCGTGCCGGCAGCCAGCGAGAATGCGTCCAGGCCGTCACCGACGGGGCGTTGTACGACATTACCGACATGCGTGAATGGCGGGAAGAGAAGGGCAGCGGCGTGGTGACGCTCCCCGCGCCTGGCTGGCAGAGCACGCTTGAACAGCGCGGTTTTGCCGGTTGCGCCCGCCACTTCATCACCTGCGTGCAAAATCAGACGGTTCCTGAAACGTCCGGCGAGCAGGCCATCATGGCGCAGCGCATTGTGGAAAGGCTCTGGCGCGAGGCCATGAGTGAATAACTCGCTGTAACATCTGCGGATAGTAATTCGTTGAAATCCGGGTAGACTAAGCGCCGCTTGTAGGCTTTGCCGGGTGGCGCTTACGCTTGCCCGTCCTGGAAATCCGTATGGTTCTGGAAATTCACGTTAATGAACTTATTAAAATCGCTGGCAGCCGTCAGCTCGATGACCATGTTTTCCCGCGTGCTGGGTTTTGCGCGCGACGCCATTGTGGCAAGGGTATTTGGTGCAGGGATGGCCACGGACGCCTTTTTCGTCGCGTTCAAATTACCGAACCTGCTGCGTCGTATTTTTGCGGAAGGGGCGTTTTCTCAGGCATTCGTCCCGATCCTGGCGGAATATAAAAGCAAGCAGGGTGAGGACGCCACGCGCGTCTTTGTGTCTTATGTCTCCGGCCTGCTGACGCTGGCGCTGGCGGTGGTGACCGTCCTCGGGATGCTGGCCGCGCCCTGGGTGATTATGGTGACCGCGCCCGGCTTTGCCGATACGGCCGACAAGTTTGCTCTGACCTCGCAGCTGTTGCGCATTACTTTCCCCTATATTCTGCTGATCTCGCTGGCTTCGCTGGTGGGGGCGATCCTCAATACCTGGAACCGCTTCTCCGTTCCGGCGTTTGCGCCGACGTTTCTTAACGTCAGCATGATCGGCTTTGCCCTGTTCGCCGCCCCGCACTTCAACCCGCCGGTGCTGGCGCTGGCCTGGGCGGTCACCGTCGGCGGCGTGCTGCAGCTGGCGTATCAGCTGCCGCACCTGAAAAAAATCGGCATGCTGGTGCTGCCGCGCATCAACTTCAAAGATGCCGGGGCGATGCGCGTCATCAAGCAGATGGGGCCCGCCATTCTCGGCGTCTCCGTCAGCCAGATCTCGCTGATTATCAACACCATCTTTGCCTCGTTCCTGGTGTCCGGCTCGGTTTCCTGGATGTACTATGCCGACCGCCTGATGGAGTTTCCGTCCGGGGTGCTGGGCGTGGCGCTGGGGACCATCCTGCTGCCGTCGCTGTCGAAAAGTTTTGCCAGCGGCAATCATGATGAGTATTGCCGCCTGATGGACTGGGGCCTGCGTCTCTGCTTCCTGCTGGCCCTGCCAAGCGCGGTGGCGCTGGGTATTCTGGCCAAACCGCTGACGGTGTCGCTCTTCCAGTACGGGAAATTCACCGCCTTCGATGCCGCCATGACCCAGCGCGCGCTGATTGCCTACTCGGTGGGACTGATGGGGCTGATCGTGGTGAAAGTGCTGGCGCCGGGCTTTTACTCGCGTCAGGACATCAAAACGCCGGTAAAAATTGCCATCGTGACGCTGATTATGACGCAGCTGATGAACCTGGCGTTTATTGGTCCGCTGAAACATGCCGGCCTGTCATTATCGATTGGTCTCGCGGCCTGTCTGAATGCCGGGCTGCTGTACTGGCAGCTGCGCAAGCAGGATATTTTCACGCCGCAGCCGGGTTGGGGCAGTTTCCTGGTGCGTCTGATCGTTGCGGTATTGGTGATGTCTGCCGCGCTGCTTGGCATGATGCACGTGATGCCGGAGTGGTCCCTGGGCACGATGCCTTATCGTCTGATGCGCCTGATGGCCGTGGTGTGCGTTGGTGTGGTGGCGTACTTTGCCACGCTCGCGGTGCTGGGTTTCAAAGTCAAAGAGTTTGCCCGCCGGACGGCATAAACGCCAAAAGGGGAGTTCACCTCATGGTGCTCCCCACTGCATGATGAGTCGCTTATGCGTCAAATCGAAATCTTTTTCACACCTGCAATACGCGCCGTCGCCGTCTGACCATCCGCACCGTACAGTCCGGTTTCTTTATGCGGTTTCAACACCTCAAGCGCCTGCTGATTACGCTCAATCTGCCCTTCCAGTAGCCAGCCGTTATGCTGGTTAAGATCGCGCAGGTGCTGAGTTTTTTCGGTAATGGTCTGCCAGCGCTCAATAATATCGTCATTGGCGCTGCGCTTAGGATCTTGCTCAGCGCGTCGCTGCTGCTCCAGATAATCCAGCGTTGCCAGAAGCGAACTTTTGTCTTCAGTAATACGCTGCAGCGCGCTGCCGTTGATGTGACCGGAAGAGAGATGCTGCTGTTCAGCGTCCATTACCGTTTTCAGGTCGTTCAGGACAACCGTCATTTGATCCAGTATTTCTGACAGTCGACTCATACGGTTAGTTACTCTGTAAGAAACTCTGTGCTTCCTGAATCAGGGCGTCAGCGATCTTGCTGGTATCCATTTTCAGCTCACCGTTACGAATAGCCGTTTTCAGCGCTTCAACACGTTCCATATTGATATCGTTGCTGCCCGGCTGCATCAGTTTTGCCTGCGCGTCGCTCAGGGTCACGCTGGTGCTGTTGGACGTTGACGGTTTCTCCAGACGCGTTTTCTGCGCCGTTGCGTCATTCGTTTCGCGAGGTTGTACAGCGCTTACCGGCTTCAGGGCTGATGTACGATCAATGCTCATAGTGTTGTCCTCATCGAGGGTTCGCGGCGTTTGCGCCTGACATCATCATTAGTGGAATATTTATCGGCACGCGCCGCGAAATCTTTAAAAAGATTATAGGTTAATCAGAATATTCCCATCAGCATCGACGGTTCCGCTCACCACCTGGCCTGAGGACATTCTGACGCGGGCGTTTTGCGCCACCGCGGCATTGTTCAACGCTTTCCCTTCACTGTTGATGCTAAAGCCATCTCCGTTGGCCACCACCATCACCTGTTGGCCTGCTTTTACCCGCCATGCCTGACGCAGCATGGAGATCTGTATCGGCTGGCCTGGCGCGACGTCGCGCAGGCTGACGGCGTCCTGAGCCTGGTTAATATCCAGCATGGTGCGTGGCGGCAGCTGATCCAGACGGCCGCGCTTCAAGGTCACGCTGTTTGTCTGCAGTACGCTGCCGCGCGCAATGGGCACGGCGGCGACAACATAATTGCCCGTCGCCTGAACGGCAACCTGTAAATAGCGTTTTTCGTTGGCGCAGCGTGCCAGCACGTTCACATTCCCCCAGAGCTTTGTGAACCCTACCACGCTGAAGGACGGCTGGTCGCACGTCGGGTACAGATTCGGTGGCGTGCGCACGGTAACGGTCACGTCATCGCTAAAGCCTGCCAGTTTTTCGGCAAAAAAAGCCGTTAGCCGATCCTGTAACCCTTCAGCCTGCGCCAGAGGGCTTAACAGCAAGAGAGTCGCCATCAGACCACGTTTTAACGTTTGCATCGCAAGTTCCACCGTTTCCAGAGTTGAACGAATTCTACCTGTAGTGGTTTTGCATCAACGGAATAAATAGCGACGCATTTTGCGCTTATTCCGTCGATAGGGGAGACCGGGTGAGATTTAAGCTGTGAACTGAAATTTTGCCATCAGCGGAGGAGACATGCTCGATAAACTCGACGCCGCGTTACGTTTTCAGCAGGAAGCGCTCAACTTACGCGCCCAGCGGCAGGAGATTTTAGCCGCCAATATCGCTAACGCCGATACCCCGGGGTATCAGGCGCGCGATATTGATTTTTCCAGAGAACTCAAAAAGGTGATGGAGCGTGGACGTGCCGAAGGAACGGGTGTTGCACTTGCCATGACATCCTCTCGCCATATTCCTGCTCAGGCGATGACCGCGCCAGCGACCGATTTACTTTATCGCATTCCCGATCAGCCCTCACTCGACGGTAACACCGTGGATATGGACCGGGAGCGTACCCAGTTTGCCGACAACAGCCTGAAATACCAGACGGGTCTGACCGTACTCGGCGGACAAATCAAAGGCATGATGAACGTCCTGCAGGGGGGGAACTGATAGATGGCCTTGCTGAATATTTTTGATATCGCCGGTTCGGCGTTAACCGCACAGTCCAAGCGCCTGAACGTGGCCGCCAGTAACCTGGCGAACGCCGACAGCGTCACCGGACCCGACGGCCAGCCTTATCGTGCCAAACAGGTTGTCTTTCAGGTCGATGCTGCACCAGGCGCGGCGACGGGCGGCGTGAAGGTCTCGGATGTGGTGGAGAGCCAGGCCCCGGACAGGCTGGTGTATGAGCCGGGTAACCCACTGGCGGATGCCAGCGGATACGTGAAGATGCCAAACGTGGATGTGGTGGGTGAGATGGTGAACTCCATGTCGGCTTCCCGTAGCTACCAGGCCAACGTCGAAGTGCTTAATACCGTGAAGAGCATGATGCTCAAAACACTCACTCTCGGCCAGTAAAGGAGACATGCATGTCCATCGCCGTAAATGTGAATGATCCGACGAACTCGGGTGTTAACAACACAAAGAGTACGACGGGTTCTAACTCCCTGACGGGGAGTAACGCCGCCGATCTTCAGGGCAGCTTTCTGACGCTGCTGGTGGCGCAGCTTAAGAACCAGGATCCCACTAACCCGATGCAGAACAACGAACTGACCACGCAGCTTGCGCAGATCAGCACCGTTAGCGGCATTGAGAAACTCAACACCACCCTTGGTTCCGTCTCTGGACAGATTAATAGCGCCCAGTCTCTGCAGGCGGCAAGCCTGATTGGCCACGGGGTGATGATCCCGGGAACCACGATTCTGGCAGGCACCAGCACTACCGACGGTACATCGACCACCACCACTACGCCGTTCGGCGTTGAATTGCAGCAGGCGGCTGACAAAGTGACGGCGACGATCACCGACTCAACCGGCGCCGTGGTTCGCACCATCGACATCGGCGAGCTGAAGGCGGGCGTTCACACCTTTACCTGGGACGGCAGCCTGACCGACGGCACGAAAGCACCAAACGGTGCTTACAAAGTCGCGATCAGCGCCAGCAACGGGACGACCCAGCTGGTGGCGCAGCCGCTGCAGTTCGCGCTGGTCCAGGGCGTGATTAAAGGAAGCGACGGCAACAAACTGGATTTGGGAACCTCTGGTTCCACCACACTCGACGAAGTTCGGCAGATTATCTAAGCCTTAACACTTATCAGGAGTAAGTCATGGCCTTTTCTCAAGCGGTCAGCGGCCTGAATGCTGCGGCCACCAACCTGGACGTCATTGGCAACAACATCGCCAACTCCGCGACCTATGGTTTTAAATCCGGTTCTGCTTCCTTTGCAGACATGTTTGCCGGTTCCAAAGTCGGCCTGGGCGTGAAAGTTGCGGGCATCACGCAGGACTTTAGCGACGGCACCACCACCAACACCGGTCGTGGCCTGGACGTTGCCATCAGCCAGAACGGTTTCTTCCGTATGGTCGACTCCAACGGCTCTGTATTCTACAGCCGTAACGGCCAGTTCAAGCTGGATGAAAACCGTAACCTGGTGAACATGCAGGGGATGCAGTTAACGGGGTATCCGGTTGCCGGGACGCCATCAACGGTTCAGACCGGGGCGAACCCACAGGTCATTAATATCCCAACCACGTTAATGGCCGCGAAGTCCACCACCACGGCTTCCCAGCAGATTAACCTGAATTCCACCGATACCGCGCCGACCACCGCCTTTGATCCGGCTAACCCGGACACGTACAACAAAAAAGGTACGGTGACCGTCTTTGATAGCCAGGGTAATGCGCACAACATGAACCTGTTTTATGTCAAAGATGCGACCCCGGCTAACTCCTGGAAAGTGTATGCCCAGGACGGTAGCGTCGCAGGCAGCACGGCGGCACTGGCCACCACGCTGACCTTCGATAATAACGGTACGCTGACCGGTGGTGGAAATATCAACATCACTACCGCGACCATCCCAGGTGCGACGCCAGCGACCTTCGCCATGAGTTTTGCTAACTCCATGCAGCAGAACACCGGTGCGAACAATATCGTCGCGACCAGCCAGAATGGTTTTAAACCAGGCGACCTGGTGAGCTACCAAATCAATGACGACGGCACTGTGGTCGGTAACTATTCCAACGAACAGACCCAGGTTCTGGGCCAGATCGTGCTGGCAAACTTCGCCAACAACGAAGGTCTGAAATCGGAAGGCGACAACGTCTGGTCTGCCACCCAGTCCTCCGGCGTGGCGCTGCTGGGTACTGCCGGAAGCGGTAACTTCGGCACGCTGACCAACGGTGCGCTGGAAGCCTCTAACGTCGATCTGAGTAAAGAGCTGGTGAACATGATCGTCGCGCAGCGTAATTATCAGTCGAACGCGCAGACCATCAAAACCCAGGACCAGATCCTCAACACGCTGGTTAACCTGCGTTAAGCGGCTAACAGGAAAGCGCAATGGATCACGCAATATATACCGCGATGGGCGCGGCAAGTCAGACGCTCAATCAGCAGGCCGTTACCGCCAGCAACCTTGCAAACGCCTCAACGCCGGGCTTTCGCGCGCAGCTTAATGCGCTGCGCGCGGTGCCGGTAGAAGGGCTTTCCCTGCCGACCCGTACGCTGGTGACGGCATCAACCCCTGGCGCCGATATGACGCCAGGGCAGATGGATTACACCTCACGCCCGCTGGACGTGGCTCTGCAGCAGGACGGCTGGCTGGCGGTGCAAACGGCGGACGGTAGCGAAGGCTATACCCGTAACGGGAACATCCAGGTGAGCGCGACGGGCCAGCTGACGATTCAGGGGCATCCGGTGATGGGGGAAGCGGGTCCGCTGACCGTACCGGAAGGCTCTGAGCTGACTATCGCTGCGGACGGCACCATTTCGGCGCTCAACCCGGGCGACCCGGCCAATACCGTTGCGCCCGTCGGTCGTCTGAAGCTGGTTAAGGCGGAAGGCAAAGAGGTGCAGCGTGGCGACGACGGTATGTTCCGTCTGACCCAGGCGGCGCAGGCGACGCGGGGTGCCACCTTACAGGCCGATCCGAGCATCCGCGTGATGTCCGGTGTTCTGGAAGGCAGTAACGTCAAGCCGGTCGAAGCCATGACCGACATGATCGCCAGCGCCCGTCGTTTTGAAATGCAGATGAAGATCATCAGCAGCGTCGATGAAAACGCGGGCAAGGCTAACCAACTTCTGGCTATGAGCTAACAGGATTCCTTATGATCAGTTCTTTATGGATCGCGAAAACTGGCCTGGACGCCCAGCAAACCAATATGGACGTGATTGCCAACAACCTGGCAAACGTGAGCACCAATGGTTTCAAGCGTCAACGCGCCGTTTTCGAAGATTTGCTTTATCAAACCATCCGCCAGCCGGGCGCGCAGTCTTCTGAACAGACGACGCTGCCATCGGGCCTGCAGATCGGTACCGGTGTTCGTCCGGTGGCGACCGAGCGTCTGCACAGCCAGGGCAACCTGTCTCAGACCAACAACAGCAAAGACGTGGCGATCAAAGGCCAGGGCTTCTTCCAGGTGCAGCTGCCTGACGGGACTTCTGCCTACACTCGCGACGGCTCGTTCCAGGTCGATCAGAACGGCCAGCTGGTGACGGCGGGCGGTTTCCAGGTTCAGCCTGCGATTACCATCCCGGCGAACGCCCTGAGCATTACCATCGGACGTGACGGTGTGGTCAGCGTAACCCAGCAGGGGCAGGCTGCGCCGGTTCAGGTTGGGCAGCTCAACCTGACCACCTTCATGAACGATACCGGTCTGGAAAGCATTGGTGAGAACCTCTACACCGAGACGCAATCCTCCGGTACGCCAAATGAGAGCACCCCGGGCCTGAACGGCGCGGGCCTGCTGTATCAGGGCTATGTTGAAACCTCCAACGTGAACGTGGCGGAAGAGCTGGTGAATATGATCCAGGTTCAGCGCGCGTATGAAATTAACAGTAAAGCAGTGTCGACGACCGACCAGATGCTGCAGAAACTGACGCAACTCTAAGGTGTAGCCCGGTGCGGTAAACGCCGCGCCGGCTCCCTGTTTTCGAAGATGAAGGCAATGCAAAAAAACGCGGCGTTTCGTTATCCGATTCTGACTGTTCTGGCCGTCACCCTCAGCGGGTGTGCCTGGATCCCGTCTAAACCTTTGGTCCAGGGTGCGACGACTGCCCAACCCGTTCCTGGCCCTGCGCCAGTAGTCAACGGCTCCATTTTCCAGACCGCGCAGCCGATTAATTACGGCTATCAGCCGCTGTTTGAAGATCGCCGCCCGCGTAACGTCGGCGATACATTGACCATTGTGCTGCAGGAAAACGTCAGCGCGAGCAAGAGCTCGTCGGCGAACGCCAGCCGTGATGGCAAAACGAATTTTGGCTTCGATACCGTCCCGCGCTACCTGCAGGGACTGTTCGGCAACGCGCGTGCTGATGTCGATGCCTCTGGCGGCAACACCTTTAACGGTAAAGGTGGCGCGAACGCCAGCAACACCTTCAGCGGCACGCTGACGGTCACGGTTGACCAGGTACTGGTTAACGGCAACTTACACGTTGTGGGTGAAAAACAGATCGCCATCAACCAGGGCACTGAATTCATTCGCTTCTCGGGCGTGGTTAACCCTCGCACCATCAGCGGCACCAACACCGTTCCGTCCACCCAGGTGGCGGATGCGCGCATTGAGTACGTCGGTAACGGCTACATTAATGAAGCGCAAAATATGGGTTGGCTGCAGCGCTTCTTCCTTAACTTATCGCCGATGTAAGCGAGGTGACCCATGTTTAAATCGATCTTCGCCGTGGCGCTCGCGCTGGTGGCTACCTTTGCCCAGGCTGACCGTATTCGCGATCTCACCAGCGTACAGGGCGTGCGTGAAAACTCGCTGATTGGCTATGGCCTGGTGGTGGGGCTGGACGGTACCGGTGACCAGACGACCCAGACCCCCTTTACCACCCAAAGTCTGAACAACATGCTTTCCCAGCTCGGCATTACCGTGCCGGCGGGAACTAACATGCAGCTGAAAAACGTGGCGGCAGTAATGGTCACCGCATCCTACCCGGCGTTTGCGCGTCAGGGACAGACCATTGACGTGGTAGTCTCCTCAATGGGTAACGCCAAAAGCCTGCGCGGCGGTACGCTGCTGATGACTCCGCTGAAAGGCGTCGACAGCCAGGTTTATGCGCTGGCGCAGGGAAACATTCTGGTCGGCGGTGCGGGAGCATCCGCAGGCGGAAGCAGCGTGCAGGTAAACCAGCTCAACGGCGGACGGATTACCAACGGGGCGATCATTGAGCGTGAACTGCCGACCCAGTTTGGCGCGGGCAACACCATTAACCTGCAGCTCAATAATGAAGACTTCACGATGGCGCAGCAGATTGCCGATACCATCAACCGCAGCCGTGGCTACGGTAATGCCACGGCACTCGATGCGCGCACCGTGCAGATCCGTACCTCCACCGGCAGCAGCAACCAGGTGCGCATGCTGGCCGATATCCAGAATATGGAAGTGAACGTTCCGGTCCAGGATGCGAAGGTGATCATCAACTCCCGTACCGGCTCGGTGGTGATGAACCGGGAAGTGTCGCTCGACAGCTGTGCCGTAGCGCAGGGGAACCTGTCGGTGACGGTGAACCGCTCCGCTAACGTCAGCCAGCCGGACACGCCGTTTGGCGGTGGTCAGACGGTGGTAACCCCGCAAACGCAGATTGATTTACGTCAGAGCGGTGGGTCTTTACAGAGCGTGCGATCAAGCGCCAACCTGAACAGCGTGGTGCGCGCCCTGAACGCCTTGGGCGCAACGCCGATGGATCTGATGTCCATTCTGCAATCCATGCAAAGCGCGGGCTGCCTGCGCGCCAAACTGGAAATCATTTAATGCTGACCGATAGCAAACTGTTGACCAGTGCCGCCTGGGACGCCCAGTCGCTCAACGAACTGAAAACCAAAGCGGGCAAAGACCCGGCGGCGAATATCCGCCCGGTCGCCCGCCAGGTGGAAGGAATGTTTGTACAGATGATGCTGAAGAGCATGCGTGAAACCCTGCCGAAAGACGGGATGTTCAGCAGCGATTCAACGCGTCTCTACACCAGCATGTATGACCAGCAGATTGCGCAGCAGATGACCGCCGGGAAAGGCCTCGGTCTGGCTGACATGATTGTCAAGCAGACCGAAGCCGCGCAGGGCATTCAGCCTCAGGATCAGCCGCAGCAGGTACCGATGAAGTTCGACCTGGAAACGGTGACCAGCTATCAGAACCAGGCTCTGACGCAAATGGTGCGTAAAGCCATGCCGAAAGCCACGGGCAGCGGCGATGAGCCGCTCTCCGGTGACAGCAAAGACTTCCTGGCGCAGCTTTCTCTGCCGGCACGGCTTGCCAGTGAACAGAGCGGCGTGCCGCATCACCTGATTCTGGCGCAGGCCGCGCTGGAGTCGGGCTGGGGTCAGCGCCAGATCCGCAAGGAAAACGGCGAGCCGAGCTTCAACATCTTCGGCGTGAAAGCCACCTCCAGCTGGAAGGGGCCAACAACGGAGATCACGACCACCGAATACGAGAACGGTGCGGCGGTTAAGGTGAAAGCCAAATTCCGCGTCTACAGCTCGTATCTGGAAGCCTTGTCCGATTATGTTGGCCTGCTGAGCCGAAATCCGCGCTATACCGCCGTGACGCAGGCGGCGACGGCGGAGCAGGGCGCTCAGGCGCTGCAAAACGCGGGCTACGCGACCGACCCGAACTATGCGCGTAAGCTAACCAGCATGATCCAGCAGCTGAAATCCATGGGCGAGAAGGTCAGCAAAGCCTATAGCACAGATATTGAAAATCTGTTCTGAAAGTTCTCAAGTCCCGGTGGAGGTTGCCGATAACCTTCATCAGGACTCGTGTCTGAACGTATAAAAGGAACCCCCATGTCCAGTTTGATTAACAGCGCCATGAGTGGCCTCAGTGCTGCGCAGTCGGCACTCAATACCGTCAGTAATAATATTTCAAGCTATAACGTGGCAGGCTATACCCGCCAGACCACGGTGCTGGGCGCATCTAACAGCACGCTGACCGGCGGTGGCTGGGTGGGTAACGGGGTGTATGTCTCCGGTGTCCAGCGTGAGTATGACGCCTTCATCACCAATCAGCTGCGCGCCGCGCAGACGCAGAGCAGCGGCCTGACGACGCGCTATCAGCAGATGTCAAAAATCGACGATGTGCTCTCCGATACCACCAACTCGCTTTCCACCACGCTGCAGGACTTCTTCAAAAGTCTGCAAACCCTGGTGAGCAACGCGGAAGATCCGGCGGCGCGTCAGACGGTGCTGGGTAAAGCGGGCGGTCTGGTCAATCAGTTCAAAACCAACGATCAGTATCTTCGTGACCAGGATACGCAGGTGAATACCGCGATTTCAACCAGCGTGTCGCAGATCAACAACTATGCCAAACAGATTGCCAATCTGAACGATCAGATTTCCCGTCTGACCGGCGTCGGTGCGGGCGCATCGCCTAACGATCTGCTTGACCAGCGCGATCAGCTCGTCACTGAGCTGAACAAAATCGTCGGCGTGGAAGTGTCTGTTCAGGATAGCGGCACGTATAACATCTCTTTCGGCAACGGTTACAGCCTGGTGCAGGGCAGCAAAGCTAACCAGCTGGCGGCCGTGAAGTCCAGCGCCGATCCGTCCCGTACCACCGTGGCCTATGTCGATGACGTGGCCGGGAACGTAGAGATCCCGGAAAAGATGATCACCACCGGTTCTTTGGGCGGTTTACTGACCTTCCGCACGGAAGATCTGGATAAAGCTCGTAACACCCTGAACCAGATGGCGCTGGCCTTTGCCGATTCGATGAACACGCAGCATGAAGCCGGCTTTGACGCTAACGGTGATGCGGGCGGTAAGCTGTTCAACTTTGGTTCTCCGGCGGTGCTGTCCAACAGCAAGAACGGCGGATCGGCGGTTGTTACGGCCTCTGTGACCGACAGCAAACAGGTCCAGGCGACAGACTATAAGCTGCAGTTCAACGGCACTGACTGGACGATCACCCGTACATCAGACAAAACCAGCTTTACGATGAGCCCGGATGCCAGCGGCAACCTGTCGTTTGATGGTCTTAACGTCAACGTGAGCGGCACGGCAAATACCAAAGACAGCTTTACCGTGAAGCCGGTTTCCGACGTCATCATGAACATGGATCTGGCGATCAGCGACGAGTCCAAACTGGCGATGGCGTCAGTGCAGAACGGCGGCGAAAGTGATAACCGTAATGGCCAGAAACTGCTTGATCTTCAAAACGCGAAAGTTGTGGGTGGGAATAAAACCTTTAACGATGCGTATGCCTCTCTCGTCAGTACAGTCGGTAGCTCAACGGCGTCACTGAAGGTGAGCAGCCAGACGAAAGCGAATGTGGAAACACAGTTAACCAAACAACAGCAGTCCATCTCAGGGGTAAACCTCGACGAAGAGTATGGCAATTTGCAGCGTTATCAGCAGTATTACCTTGCCAACGCGCAGGTGTTACAAACTGCCAGTACGCTCTTCGACGCAATTATCAATATTCGCTAAGGTTGAGGTGAACAATGCGTATTAGCACCCAAATGATGTACGACCAGAACATGCGTGGGATCACCGATTCCCAAAGCAAATGGCTAAATTACGGGGAACAAATGTCCACCGGTAAGCGCGTTAATCGTCCGTCGGACGATCCTATCGCGGCGTCTCAGGCGATTGTTCTATCACAGGCTCAGGCGCAGAATAGCCAATTCGATCTTGCGCGTACCTTTGCAACGCAGAAAGTATCGCTTGAGGAGAGTGTCCTTTCACAGGTTACAACGGCCATTCAGAGCGCTCAGGAAAAAGTCGTTTATGCGAGGAATGGGACATTAAGTGACAGCGATCGGGCATCTCTGGCGACAGACCTGCAAGGCATACGCGATCAGCTTATGAACCTCGCCAACAGCACTGACGGTAATGGACGATATATCTTCGCAGGGTATAAGACGGAGAATGTCGCTTTTGACCAAACCAGCGGCAATTATATCGGTGGTACTACCCCAGTTAACCAACAGGTGGATTCTGCACGAAATATGCAAATCAGCCACACTGGCACAGAGGTTTTCGCCACGTTTACCAGCAATGCAACACCGGAGCCGGGTGGTGGAACACCTGAAAAGAATTTATTCAAGATACTGGATAATGCTATCACCTCGTTGAACACACCGGTCGGTGACGATCAAGCGAAGGTCGATCAGGAAAATGCAGCCATTGATGCTGCGAACCGGGGGTTGCGTAACTCGCTTGATAATGTATTAACTGTACGGGCCGATTTGGGTACCAAACTTAACGAACTGGATAAACTGAACACACTGAGTAACGACCGGTCACTCGCACAGACTTCGCAAATGAGTGACCTTGTGGACGTTGACTGGAATGCGGCAATTTCCTCTTACACCATGCAGCAGGCGGCCTTGCAGGCGTCTTATAAAGCGTTTAGCGATATGCAGGGCATGTCTCTGTTTCAGCTGAACAAATAGCATCTTGACCTCTTAGAACATGTCTTGAAACTGGGCATGTTTTGCTGCCCAATCCGTCTGGATTGGGCATTTTTTTTATGCGACTTCTGCCGTTACTGAGGCGACACGCGCGCTTTCTATCAGACGGATGACCAGCGCAATGACGCCACAGACGGTGGCCAGTGCGACCACACCCGTCCAGCCAGCTAGCGAGTAGATATTGCTGCCTAACGCGGACCCCAGCGCCATCCCGATAAAGACGACCGTAAAGAGCAGGGCGTTGAGACGACCACGCGCCTGCGGTTCAAGGCTGTACACCAGGTTCTGATGGGCGACCAGGCTGGACTGTAGGCCCAGGTCGAACCCGACGGCAGAGATGGCGATCAGCATCAGCTGCCCATGAACGCCCAGCGCGGGCATCAGGAACATCAGGGCGAAAGAGACGGTCACAAGAACGGCACCAAGCTGCGTGACTTTTCCTGCCCCCAGTTTGTCCGCCAGACCCCCCGCCAGTGGGGCAGCTAACGCACCCGCGGCACCGGCAATACCAAAACCACCTGCGACGGCACTACCCAGGTGATAGCGTTCCAGCAGCATGACCGCAAGCGTTGACCAGAAGGCGCTAAAGGCAATCGACAGGAAACCCTGAGCCAGCGCCGCGCGGCGCAGCGCCGGGTAGCGACGCCACAGGTGTTCCATCGAGCGCATCAGCGCGGGGTAGCTCAGCGTGGAGTGAATGGCAAAACGGGGAAGTACAAACCACATCATTACCCCGATGAACGCAATGCTCGCCGCTGCCAGCTGGTACATGACGCGCCAGCCAAACGCTTCGCCCACCACGCCGCTCACGGTTCTTGATAATAAGATACCCATCAGCAGCCCGGTCATTACCGTGCCCACGGTTTTCCCCTGTTTACCTTCCGGCGCAAGGATGGCCGCGGCAGGGACGATATCCTGTGCCATGGTGGCGGCCATGCCGATAAGCAGGCTTGCCAGCAGCAGGGAATGGATCTGCCCGGTCAGGCTACAGCCGAGAAGAAACAGCGCCAGCGCCGCGCTTTTGATCAAAATTAACGTCCTGCGGTCGTGGCGATCGCCCAGAGGAAGCAGGAACAGGATGCCAAGCGCGTAGCCTGCCTGCGTTAATGTTGGCACCAGGCCCATACCTTCAATACTCAAATGCAGGTCGGCACCCATCAGCGGCAGCAGGGGCTGCGCGTAATAGATTGATGCCACGCTGAAGCCAGCCCCCAGAGCCAGCATAAAGATCACCCAGCGGCTTACAGCATGGGGAGTCGTTGTTGTGTTCATAAGTTGTTCCTCATTCATCGTGTGAGGCTATTTTTTATCAGTACGCCTTGCGACGGTAGCGGGCCCGGTGGTAAAACGCTTATACGTTGAACGTATAAATGAAAATGCGATGAAAAGAGTTGAGCGTATAGACAGGGTAGAGCTAATGCGGACGTTTGTCCGCATTGTCGAGGCGGGTTCGCTCTCAGCGGCGGCGCGACAGCTGGCAACAACCCAGGCCACGGTAAGCCGACGGTTGCAGTCGCTTGAAACCATGCTGGGCGTGCGCCTGTTGTTGCGCACCACCCACACGACGCGGCTAACGGATGACGGCGAGCGCTGCTATCAGCACGCCCGTCGGGTGATTGACAGCTGGCTGGCGCTGGAGGATGAGGTAGGGCAGACGGAAGATGAGCCTGTAGGCGTGCTGCGGGTGCGGGCGCCGCACGCGTTTGGTCAGGATCAGCTTCTGAAACCCGTAACCGAATTTTTGCAACGCTATCCGCAGCTTTCGATTGAGTGGATGCTCAACGATCGGTCGGCGGATTTCCTCGGCGACAACCTTGACTGTGCTATTCGGGTGGGCGTGGAGGTCGATCCGGCAACCGTATCCGTACTGCTGGCGGAGGTGCCGCGCTCGGTGGTGGCTTCTCCGGCACTGCTGGCCCGCTTCCCGGCGGTGAATACGCCGGAGGATTTGCAGCAGTTTCCCTGGATAGCCATCAGCTCTTTCTACCAGCGCCACGTGGAGCTTTTTCACGATGCCACGTCCGCCACCGCGCGGATTGCTATTACGCCACGGCTCAGCACCGACAGCCTGTATGTCGCACGCAATACGGCACTTACCGGCCTTGGCGTGGCCGTGGTATCCAGCTGGACGGTACAGGACGATATTCCGGAAGGGCGGCTGGTGCATTTGCTGCCCGAGTGGCAGCCCGCGGCGCTACCGGTACATCTGGTCTATCCCTGGTCCCGTTATTATCCGGCACGCTTGCGGCGATTTCTGGAGTTGATGCGGCAGGTCATGCCGGAGGTGACCGGGATGAGAAAGCCTGTTCAGCAGCCATAAAAAAGCCGACCCAAGGGTCGGCTTTTTACTTCAGTGTCGTTTGTCGTTATTCGACAGACTGTGGACGCGTTGCCGGTGCAGTCGCCTGATGCGTTGCACTGTGACCACCGGCTGCGCCTTTACCTTCGAAGCTGAAGGCCGGGCGAACCCAGTCGCTGTGACGCGGCGCTTCAGGCACGTAATCCGGCGCCGGGGCGCGGGTCATTGGTGCTGTCGCTACGTGGGCAGCGGCTGGCGCAGAAACAACCGGCTCAGGCTTCACTTCTGGCGCTTTCGGCTCTTCAACAACCGGTTCAACCTGAATCTCAACATCCTGAACGACCTCTTCAGCGGTGGTTTCGACGAGGGTTTCAGCGGCTTCTTCTACCGCGGCTACAGGTTCAGCCTCTTCAGCGATTTCCTCAGCCACCACGACATCTTCTTCAGCAATAAGCTGCGGTGCGGCATCAACCGGCGCGGCAATCACTTCCGGATGCGTGGTTTCGACGTCCGCGGCCTGAGGTGCTTCAGTTTCAACAACCTGAGGTTCAACTACGGTTGCCGTTTCAGTCACGACCTCTTCTACCGCTGCTACAGGTGCAATGACCTCTTCCGTTACCGGCTGTTCTTCAACAACCTGCTCCGGGCGAGCAACAGGGTAGCGGATCCAGACTTTGCCGGAAGCCATTTCTGGTGAAGCACAGGCAACGGTCAGCGGCATTGGAGACTGAGTCGGGTACCGCTCGTCACGATAGCGACGACGGCGCTGACCGCTGACGCGCAGATGACGTGGGGAACGACGTGAACGGCGCGGCATACCGGCGTTATCACGGTTTTCACCGTTTTCATCCTGCTCAATGTTGTTATCAACGACCGCTGGCAGGTCAACTTTTGCCAGCTGCGTACCGGTTGCGCTCTCGCGAGTTTCAACCGCAACGTTTGCTGTCTCTTCGGTTGCTTCAGAGGCGAAGCGGACTTTCTTAGCAAGCTGGCGCTGCTTACGGCGCGGCATGACCTGAGTACGTTCTTCCTGCTCGCCGTCCTGCTGCTCTACAGGCTCTTCGCGGTTCAGGTTTTTGACTTCCTGCTGTGCCTGACGCTTCTCGTCGTTACGACGACGGTTGCGTTCACGGCGCGGCTGCTGGTCGTCACGCTGTTTGCTCTTCTCAGACTCATCGCCCGCCTGCTGGCGAATTTCACGATCTTCAACATTCTGCTGCTGTTTCTCGCGACGGTTGCGACGGTTGTCTTCGCGTTGCTCACGGCCTTCGTTATTGTCAGAGCGGTTGTCACGGTTGTCACGACGCTCGTTGCGCTCATTACGATCGCTACGGTCATTACGGTCGCGGCGGTTGTTCTGACGCTTACGGCGGTCCTGCTGACGTTCAGGCTTGGACGCTTTTGGCTCTTCTTTCGGCTGCTCTGGCTGAACTTCCTCACCGGCAAACATCTTCTTCAGCGCGCCGAAGAAGCGGCTCAGCAGACCCGGCTGCGCAGGCTGGGCTTTCGCGGCCGTCGCTTCTGGTTTCTGCGCCGCAGGTTTGGCCGCTGGTTTTTCCAAGGCGGCTTCCGGTGGGGCTTCTGGCATGATGAAGGTCGCTAACGCAGGCTGCTCTGGCAGCTTACGCTCTGCTGGCTCGTCATCAGATGGCAGGGCCATCTCTTCTTCGTGCAGCTTCGGCAGCAGGTAGCTGAGCGTTGACGTCTCTTCGCCTTTACGGACACGCAGCACGTGGTAGTGCGGGGTTTCCATCTGATCGTTTGGCACGATGATGCAGCGAACACCACCCTGACGTGCTTCAATGGCACTGACCGCAGCACGTTTTTCGTTCAACAGGTAGGACGCAATTGGCACAGGCACAATCGCGTGAACCTCTTTGGTATTCTCTTTCAGCGCTTCTTCTTCAATCAGACGCAGGATAGAGAGGGACAGCGATTCGTTATCACGCACGGTACCGGTGCCGGAGCAGCGTGGGCAGACGTGATGGCTGGACTCACCCAGCGATGGGCTCAGACGCTGACGGGACATCTCCAGCAGGCCAAAGCGTGAGATATGGCTAATCTGAATACGCGCACGATCCTGACGCACCGCTTCGCGCAGACGGTTTTCTACCGCACGCTGGTGACGTACAGGGGTCATGTCGATGAAGTCGATAACAATCAGACCACCCAGGTCGCGCAGGCGGAGCTGGCGGGCGATTTCATCAGCGGCTTCAAGGTTGGTGTTGAAGGCGGTTTCTTCGATATCGCCACCGCGCGTTGCGCGAGCGGAGTTGATGTCGATAGCGGTCAGCGCTTCAGTGGTATCGATAACGATAGAACCGCCGGATGGCAGACGCACTTCACGCTGGAAGGCGGACTCAATCTGGGATTCGATCTGATAGTGGCTGAACAGCGGGATTTCACCGGTGTAGAGCTTAATTTTGCTGGTGAAATCCGGACGGCCCAGCGCGGCGATGTGCTGGCGCGCCAGCTCAAGCACTTTCGGGTTATCGATCAGAATCTCACCGATGTCCTGACGCAGGTAGTCACGGAAGGCACGCACGATCACGTTGCTTTCCTGGTGGATCAGGAACGGAGCAGGGCGGCTTTCCGCTGCTTTCTGGATGGCTTCCCAGTGCTTCAGACGGAAGCTCAGGTCCCACTGCAGCGCTTCGGCGGATTTGCCGACGCCTGCGGTACGCACGATAAGCCCCATGCCGTCAGGCAGTTCAAGGCTTGCCAGCGCTTCTTTCAGCTCGGTACGGTCATCACCTTCGATACGGCGCGAGATGCCACCCGCTCGCGGGTTGTTAGGCATCAGCACCAGATAGCTCCCCGCCAGGCTGATAAAGGTTGTCAGTGCGGCACCTTTGTTGCCACGCTCTTCTTTATCAATCTGAACGATAACTTCCTGACCTTCACGCAGAACATCTTTGATGTTTGGGCGGCCATGGGCGTTGTAGTTTGCAGGGAAATATTCGCGGGCGATTTCTTTCAGAGGGAGGAAACCATGACGCTCAGCACCGTAATCGACAAATGCAGCTTCAAGGCTTGGTTCAATGCGGGTGATTTTGCCTTTGTAAATGTTCGCTTTTTTCTGTTCGTGTCCAGGACTTTCGATATCCAGATCGTACAGGCGCTGCCCATCCACAAGGGCGACACGCAACTCTTCTTGCTGAGTTGCGTTGATTAACATTCTTTTCATCGTAACTTACTCGTTATTCTTACATTGACGACAAAGCTGCGGGCAAGGTGACGCTTTCCGGGGTATGAACCGATGGCCTCGTGTCTGTTCACGTCGCCAACCTCACGGTTGTCGCTCGCTTAAGAGGCGCAGAGTGTCGGTTGCCTGTGTTTCATACGGAAACACAGCGCAATTATCAGGGGAATTGCCTGGGTAGAACTCTCCAGAGAACAATCCTTATACCGGGAAGTACTGCAACCCGCAGCCCGCTAACTGCCTGAAAGATCAATACGTCTTACGCCATTGCTGCGTGGATGATCGGTCAGACAAAATTGGTCATTCCGTCGACATCCTTACAAAACCCGGATTTAACGCGGAAAACGACCTCATTATTCCACTGCTCGCCGGGTTATAGCAAGATGACTTTTACCAATTATCACCCGGTTACTCACAGTTTCTTCACCTCAAGGTGGTGATTGGTTTAATAACCACCAAATCGATTGCGTGAAACGGGGCGCAGGCCGGATAAAAGAAAATATAAGCATAGAAAAATGAGTGGCGCTAATGGCTGACGATATTTAGAATCGCCAACCATGAAAACAGAGACTCCAGCCGTAAAAATGGTTGCCATCGCCGAAGATGAAGCGGGGCAACGTATCGATAACTTCTTGCGCACCCAGTTGAAAGGGGTGCCAAAGAGCATGATTTACCGCATCCTGCGTAAGGGCGAAGTGCGGGTGAACAAAAAACGCGTGAAGCCCGAGTACAAACTCGAGGCGGGCGATGAAGTGCGTATTCCGCCGGTGCGCGTGGCAGAGCGTGAAGAAGAGACCGTTTCACCGAAGCTACAGAAAGTGGCGGCCCTGAGCGATGTCATCCTTTACGAAGATGACCACATTCTGGTGCTGAATAAACCGTCAGGAACGGCAGTCCATGGCGGTAGCGGCCTGAGCTTCGGTGTGATTGAAGGGCTCCGCGCCCTGCGCCCGGAAGCGCGTTTCCTTGAACTGGTGCACCGTCTTGACCGTGACACCTCTGGCGTGCTGCTGGTAGCGAAAAAACGTTCTGCGCTGCGTTCCCTGCATGAACAGCTGCGTGAAAAAGGGATGCAGAAAGACTACCTGGCGCTGGTGCGCGGCCAGTGGCAGTCCCATGTAAAAGTGGTGCAGGCGCCGCTGCTGAAGAACATTCTGCAAAGCGGCGAGCGTATTGTCCGCGTCAGCCAGGAAGGGAAACCGTCTGAGACGCGCTTTAAGGTTGAAGAGCGCTATGAGTTTGCCACGCTGGTGCGCTGCAGTCCGGTGACCGGTCGTACCCACCAGATCCGCGTACATACGCAGTTTGCAGGGCACCCCATCGCGTTTGATGACCGCTATGGCGACCGCGAGTTTGATAAGCAGCTGGCGGGAACGGGGCTATCGCGTCTGTTCCTGCATGCGGCAGCGCTGAAATTTACCCACCCAAATACCGGTGAAGTCATCCGTATTGAAGCGCCGCTGGATGAGCAGTTGAAACGCTGCCTGAAGGTTCTGCGAGGCTGATTTTGCCCGGCGGCGCTGCGCTTGCACGGGCCTACGGTTTTGTAGGCCGGGTAAGCGCAGCGCCACCCGGCGAAGGTCATATCGTCAGCGGATTACACTCTTCTCGCCGTAACATCTGACACAAGGCAATCAGCGGTAACCCCACCAGGGTGTTCGGATCCCGACCGTCCAGCTTGTCGAACAGCGCAATCCCCAGCCCCTCACTTTTAAAGCTCCCCGCGCAGTTCAGCGGTCGCTCACGACGCACATAATCCATAATCTCTTGCTCGCTGAGATGGCGGAAGTGTACGTCGAAAGGCTCGCACTCGGTTTGCAGATGGCCTGACGCGGCGTTATAGAGGGCGAGGCCCGTATAGAAGGTCACGATAGTACCGCGCGCGCGCAGAAGCTGCTGGCAGGCATTTTCCTCTGTATGCGGCTTGCCGGTGATTTGGCCGTCCAGTACGCAAACCTGATCCGAGCCTATAATCAAATGCGAAGGATAGCGTGCGGCCAGCGACTGCGCCTTCTCCTTAGCAAGACGCGTCACCAGATGGCGCGGTGACTCGCCCGGCTGTGGCGTCTCATCCACGTCTGGAGCAGCGCATTCAAACGGGATCCCAAGCTTTTCCAGCAGCATTCGGCGGTAGGAAGACGTGGAAGCAAGGACGAGATTTGGCATATTTTTATCACCAGATATAGCGTATCGATGCCAGCCATTTTAAACTACAGGCCGCAATGTGTGCGAATAATTGGCAAAAGGCAGCTCTGGTTGCCTTTTTCTTTGACTCTATGACGTTACAAAGTTAATATGCGCGCCCTATGCAAAAGGTAAAATTACCCCTGACTCTTGATCCGGTTCGTACGGCTCAAAAACGCCTCGATTACGAAGGTATCTATACTTCCGATCAGGCTGAGCGTATTGCCGAATCCGTAGTCAGTGTGGACAGTGATGTAGAATGCTCCATGTCGTTCGCTATCGACAACCAGCGCCTCGCCGTGTTAACCGGTGATGCAAAGGTGACGGTAACGCTCGAGTGTCAGCGTTGCGGGAAACCGTTTGTACAGCATGTTCACACAACGTATTGTTTCAGTCCGGTTCGTTCTGACGAACAGGCTGAAGCACTCCCGGAAGCGTATGAGCCGATTGAGGTTAACGAATTCGGTGAAATCGATCTTCTGGCTCTGGTTGAAGATGAAATCATCCTCTCCTTGCCAGTCGTTCCGGTGCATGATTCTGAACACTGTGAAGTGTCCGAGGCGGACATGGTCTTTGGGGAACTGCCTGATGAAGCGCAAAAACCAAACCCATTTGCCGTATTAGCCAGCTTAAAGCGTAAGTAATTGAGGAGTAAGGTCCATGGCCGTACAACAGAATAAACCAACCCGTTCCAAACGTGGCATGCGTCGTTCCCATGACGCGCTGACTGCAGTTACCAGCCTGTCTGTAGACAAGACTTCTGGTGAGAAACACCTGCGTCACCACATCACCGCTGACGGTTTCTACCGCGGCCGCAAGGTTATCACTAAGTAATCACGCGTCAGCGTGATTAGGCTTAGTGAGGAGCTCCCCGTGCAAACGGGGAACTTACCGAACCAGGCTGCGACGATACCTTGACACGTCTAACCCTGGCGTTAGATGTCATGGGGGGAGATTTTGGCCCTTCCGTGACAGTGCCTGCAGCATTGCAGGCACTGAATTCTAATTCGCAACTCACTCTTCTTTTAGTCGGCAATCCCGACGCAATCACGCCATTACTTGCAAAAGCTGACTTTGAACAACGTTCACGTCTGCAGATTATTCCTGCGCAGTCAGTTATTGCCAGTGATGCCCGACCCTCGCAGGCGATTCGCAACAGCCGCGGCAGCTCGATGCGGATAGCGCTGGAGCTGGTGAAAGAAGGACGAGCCCAGGCTTGCGTCAGCGCGGGTAATACCGGCGCGCTGATGGGACTGGCGAAATTGTTGCTCAAACCGATTGACGGTATTGAGCGCCCGGCGCTGGTGACGGTGTTGCCGCATCAGCAGAAGGGCAAGACGGTGGTGCTCGATTTGGGCGCGAATGTCGATTGTGATAGTACAATGCTGGCTCAGTTTGCCGTAATGGGATCGGTGCTGGCAGAAGAAGTGGTCGGGATCAACACTCCCCGTGTTGCGTTACTGAACATTGGTGAAGAAGAGACCAAAGGCCTGGACAGCATTCGCGAAGCAGCTGAATTGCTCAAACAGGTTCCCTCCATCAACTATATTGGTTATCTCGAAGCCAATGAGTTGTTGACGGGTAAAACGGATGTTCTGGTCTGCGATGGCTTCACCGGAAACGTAACGTTGAAGACCATGGAAGGGGTCGTGCGGATGTTTCTTTCTCTGCTGAAATCACAGGGAGAGGGCAAAAAAAGCGCCTGGTGGCTGATTTTATTGAAGCGTTGGTTACAAAAGAGCCTGACGCGGCGATTCAGTCACCTCAACCCCGACCAGTATAATGGCGCCTGTCTGTTAGGATTGCGCGGCATCGTGATTAAGAGTCATGGCGCCGCCAATCAGCGAGCATTTTCTGTCGCCATTGAACAGGCAGTGCAGGCGGTGCAGCGACAAGTCCCTCAGCGGATTGCCGCTCGCCTGGAATCTGTATTAGCTAAAAGTGACTGAGCGTACATGTATACGAAGATTTTAGGTACCGGCAGCTACCTGCCAAAACAAGTGCGTACCAACGCCGATCTGGAAAAAATGGTAGATACGTCTGACGAGTGGATTGTCACGCGCACAGGTATCCGTGAACGTCGTATCGCCGCGCCAGACGAAACCGTGTCCACCATGGGTTACGAAGCCGCACAGCGTGCTATCGAGATGGCGGGCATTGATAAAGAACAGATCGGTTTGATCGTGGTGGCCACGACGTCTGCTACACATGCTTTCCCAAGCGCGGCATGCCAGGTGCAGAATATGCTCGGCATTAAAGGTTGCCCGGCGTTTGACGTTGCCGCTGCGTGCGCAGGTTTTACCTATGCGCTGAGCGTTGCCGATCAGTACGTGAAGTCCGGAGCCGTCAAATATGCGCTGGTGATCGGTGCTGACGTGCTGGCGCGTACCTGCGATCCAACCGATCGCGGAACGATCATTATTTTTGGTGATGGTGCGGGCGCGGTGCTGCTGGGGCAGTCCGAAGAGCCGGGTATCATCTCTACGCATCTGCATGCTGATGGCAGCTACGGTGAGCTTTTGACCCTGCCTAACGCCGATCGCGTTAATCCGGACAACTCGATTTACCTGACCATGGCAGGGAACGAGGTGTTCAAGGTGGCGGTGACTGAGCTTGCGCACATTGTTGATGAAACGCTGGAAGCGAATAACCTTGAGCGCTCCGCGCTCGACTGGCTGGTGCCGCATCAGGCGAACCTGCGTATCATCAGCGCGACCGCGAAAAAGCTGGGCATGTCGATGGATAACGTTGTGGTGACGCTGGATCGCCACGGCAACACCTCTGCGGCGTCAGTACCGTGCGCATTTGATGAAGCGGTACGCGACGGGCGAATCAAACGGGGCCAGCTGGTCTTGCTTGAAGCCTTCGGTGGCGGGTTCACCTGGGGTTCCGCGCTGGTTCGTTTCTAGAATAAGGGTTAAAAAATGACGCAATTTGCTTTTGTGTTCCCGGGTCAGGGCTCTCAAACCGTTGGGATGTTGTCTGAAATGGCAGCACACTATCCGGTCATTGAAGAGACTTTCCGTGAAGCTTCTGATGCACTGGGTTATGATTTATGGGCGCTGACCCAGCAGGGTCCGGCCGAAGAACTGAACAAAACCTGGCAGACACAGCCAGCGCTGCTGACAGCGTCCGTTGCGCTGTGGCGTGTCTGGCAGCAGCAGGGCGGTAAAGCGCCAGCGCTGCTCGCGGGCCATAGTCTGGGTGAATACTCAGCGCTGGTCTGTGCCGGTGTGATCGCGTTTGCTGACGCCGTACGTCTGGTGGAACTGCGCGGTAAATTCATGCAGGAAGCGGTGCCAGAAGGCACAGGAGGCATGTCTGCTATCATCGGTCTGGATGATGCTGCGATTGCAAAAGCGTGTGAAGAATCTGCTGAAGGGCAGGTGGTTTCACCGGTTAACTTCAACTCGCCGGGCCAGGTGGTTATCGCTGGTCATAAAGAAGCGGTTGAGCGTGCCGGTGCTGCCTGTAAAGCTGCTGGCGCGAAACGCGCGCTGCCGCTGCCGGTCAGCGTGCCGTCCCACTGTGCGTTAATGAAGCCAGCCGCCGAGAAACTGGCGGTTGAGCTGGAAAAAATTACGTTTAACGCACCGACGATTGCCGTTGTGAACAACGTCGATGTGAAATGCGAAACCGCGCCGGAAGCTATCCGCGACGCACTGGTTCGCCAGCTCTACAGCCCGGTACAGTGGACCAAAACCGTTGAGTTTATGGCCGCTCAGGGCGTTGAGCATCTGTATGAAGTCGGCCCAGGGAAAGTCCTCACCGGTCTGACGAAACGTATTGTTGACACCCTGACAGCCTCGGCGATTAACGAGCCGGAAGCGATGTCAGCGGCACTCTCGCAATAAAAGAGGAATACCATGAGTTTTGAAGGAAAAATCGCCCTGGTGACTGGCGCAAGCCGCGGTATCGGGCGTGCAATTGCTGAAACACTGGTTGCGCGCGGCGCGAAGGTGATTGGTACAGCAACCAGCGAGAATGGCGCGCAGGCCATCAGCGAGTATCTGGGTGCGAACGGTAAAGGTCTGGTACTGAATGTGACCGAACCAGCATCTATCGAATCTGTTCTGGAAAATATTCGCGCAGAGTTTGGTGAAGTGGATATTCTGGTCAATAATGCCGGGATCACTCGCGACAACCTTCTGATGCGAATGAAAGATGACGAGTGGAACGATATTATCGAAACCAACCTGTCATCTGTATTCCGTCTGTCAAAAGCGGTAATGCGCGCTATGATGAAAAAGCGTCATGGTCGTATTATCACTGTTGGTTCTGTGGTTGGTACCATGGGAAATGCTGGTCAGGCTAACTACGCTGCGGCGAAAGCAGGTCTGATCGGTTTCAGTAAATCGCTGGCGCGTGAAGTCGCGTCCCGCGGGATTACTGTAAACGTTGTTGCTCCGGGCTTTATTGAAACGGACATGACGCGTGCGCTGACCGATGAGCAGCGTGCGGGTACACTGGCGGCAGTTCCGGCGGGTCGTCTTGGCGACCCTAAAGAAATCGCCAGTGCGGTTGCATTTTTAGCCTCTGACGAAGCGGGTTACATCACTGGTGAGACCCTCCACGTCAACGGCGGGATGTACATGGTTTAATCACGATCGAAAATATTTGCGTTATTAGGGCAAATGGCCTCAAAATAACGTAAAATCGTGGTAAGACCTGCCGGGATTTAGTTGCAAATTTTTCAACATTTTATACACTACGAAAACCATCGCGAAAGCGAGTTTTGATAGGAAATTTAAGAGTATGAGCACTATCGAAGAACGCGTTAAGAAAATTATCGGCGAACAGCTGGGCGTTAAGCAGGAAGAAGTTGTGAACTCCGCTTCCTTCGTTGAAGACCTGGGCGCAGATTCTCTTGACACCGTTGAGCTGGTAATGGCTCTGGAAGAAGAGTTTGATACTGAGATTCCGGACGAAGAAGCTGAGAAAATCACCACCGTTCAGGCTGCCATTGATTACATCAACGGCCACCAGGCGTAAGTGAACATCTCCAGGCGGTCATTCGACCGCCTGAGTTTTATCTTTTTTAGTCCCACGAATCTCTTTTTTTATCCCTCCCTGGAGGACAAACGTGTCTAAGCGTCGTGTAGTTGTGACCGGACTTGGCATGTTGTCTCCTGTCGGCAATACCGTAGAGTCCACCTGGAAAGCTCTCCTTGCCGGTCAGAGCGGCATCAGCCTAATCGACCATTTCGATACTAGCGCCTATGCAACGAAATTTGCTGGCTTAGTAAAGGATTTTAACTGTGAAGAGATCATCTCGCGCAAAGAACAGCGCAAGATGGATGCCTTCATTCAATATGGAATTGTCGCTGGCGTTCAGGCCATGCAGGATTCTGGCCTTGAGATTACGGAAGAGAACGCAACCCGTATCGGCGCTGCTATCGGCTCCGGGATTGGCGGTCTTGGCCTGATCGAGGAAAACCATACATCGCTGATGAATGGCGGACCGCGTAAGATCAGCCCGTTCTTCGTTCCGTCCACGATTGTTAACATGGTGGCAGGTCACCTGACCATTATGTTCGGCCTGCGTGGGCCAAGCATTTCTATCGCTACCGCGTGTACGTCTGGCGTGCATAACATCGGCCAGGCCGCGCGTATCATTGCGTACGGCGATGCAGATGCTATGGTTGCGGGCGGTGCTGAAAAAGCCAGTACCCCATTGGGTGTCGGTGGCTTTGGTGCAGCGCGTGCGCTTTCTACCCGTAACGATAATCCTCAGGCGGCGAGCCGTCCGTGGGATAAAGACCGCGATGGTTTCGTGTTGGGTGACGGGGCAGGTATGCTCGTGCTGGAAGAGTACGAACATGCGAAAAAACGCGGTGCGAAAATTTATGCTGAAGTCGTTGGCTTTGGCATGAGCAGCGATGCTTATCACATGACCTCTCCTCCGGAGAACGGTGCGGGTGCTGCGCTGGCGATGGAAAACGCGATCCGTGATGCGGGTATTACCCCAGCGCAGATTGGCTACGTTAACGCTCACGGTACCTCTACGCCAGCAGGCGACAAAGCTGAAGCGCAGGCTGTGAAGTCTATCTTCGGCGAGTCTGCCAGCCGCGTACTGGTTAGCTCCACGAAATCTATGACCGGTCACCTGCTGGGTGCTGCGGGTGCAGTAGAGTCCATCTACTCTATCCTTGCGCTGCGCGATCAGGCTGTTCCGCCAACCATCAACCTGGATAACCCGGATGAAGGTTGCGATCTGGACTTCGTTCCTCATGAAGCGCGCCAGGTTAGCGGTATGGAGTACACCCTGTGTAACTCCTTCGGCTTTGGCGGCACGAATGGTTCTCTGATCTTCAAAAAGGTCTGAGCCTGACGGCCCGAAAGCTATAAAAAAAGGTCCGCTTGCCGGGCCTTTTTTATTAAGCCTAATCTTCTTGTCGGTTGCATGGCATCCTGCCAGACTAAACGCCCACGCATAAGGAGCCACCATGTTTTTAATTAATGGCCTTGAGCAAGACACGCTGCCGGCAAGCGACAGGGCGACGCAGTTTGGCGATGGCTGCTTTACGACTGCGCGTATTCTGGAAGGCGACGTGTGCTTGCTTGATGCACACCTCCGCCGTTTACAAGACGCCTGCCAGACGTTACTGATCCCTTTTACGCAGTGGGAAATTCTTGAACATGAGATGCGTCAGCTGGCGTCAGGTAAAACCAGCGGTGTCTTAAAAGTTATCATTAGCCGAGGCAGCGGTGGGCGGGGGTACAGCGGTGCCGCCTGTCAGCATCCAACACGTATTCTCTCTGTTTCAGCTTATCCTGCTCACTATGCGCGCTGGCGTGAAGAGGGCGTGACGTTGACGCTGAGCCCGGTGCGGCTGGGGCGAAACCCGATGCTTGCCGGACTAAAACATCTTAACCGCCTTGAACAGGTGCTTATTCGTACTCATCTTGAACAGACGGACGCCGATGAGGCGCTAGTCCTTGACAGCGAAGGGTTCATTACGGAATGCTGTGCGGCTAATTTACTCTGGCGGAAGGGCCGTGAGGTCTTCACCCCTTCGCTGGCGCAGGCTGGCGTTAACGGCATCATGCGCCAGTTTTGTTTACAGCAGCTCGCACGTTCAGACTTTCGCATTGTCGAAGTTTGCGCAGGAGAAGACGCGCTACATACCGCCGATGAAGTCGTTATCTGCAATGCGTTGATGCCTGTTATCGCCGTCCGTGCGTATGACCAACAGCGCTGGTCTTCGCGCGAGCTGTTCCAGTTTTTAGCCCCGATATGTGAGCAAACCAGATAGTCATGAAGAAAATGTTGCGATTTGTCCTTCTCCTTATTATTGCGCTGGGCATTGCTGGCGGAGCGGGAGTATGGAAAGTCCGCCAGCTGGCGAACAGTAAAATCTTGATTAAAGACGAGACGATTTTTACCCTGAAAGCCGGTACCGGGCGGATGGCGCTGGGCGAGCAGCTTTACGGGGATAAAATCATTAACCGTCCTCGTGTGTTCCAGTGGTTATTGCGTATTGAGCCTGACCTATCTCACTTCAAGGCTGGTACCTACCGCTTTACGCCCGGCATGACAGTCAGAGAGATGCTGCAACTGCTGGAAAGCGGTAAAGAAGCCCAGTTCCCGCTGCGTTTTGTCGAAGGTATGCGCCTGAGCGATTACCTCAAACAGCTGCGCGATGCGCCGTATATCAAACATACCCTGAAGGACGACAGCTACCAGACGGTGGCCGACGTGCTCAAGTTTGAGCATCCCGAGTGGGTAGAGGGCTGGTTCTGGCCGGATACCTGGATGTACACCGCAGGCACGACCGATGTGGCGATCCTGAAGCGGGCACACAAAAAAATGGTCGCCGCCGTGGACGCCGCCTGGGAAGGGCGAATGGATGGTTTACCTTATAAAGATCAAAATCAGTTTGTTACCATGGCCTCGATTATCGAGAAAGAGACCGCCGTTGCTGCTGAACGCGATCGGGTGGCGTCAGTATTTATCAACCGTCTGCGCATTGGTATGCGCCTGCAAACCGACCCTACCGTTATCTACGGCATGGGTGAGAGCTATATCGGCAAGATTTCCAGAAAAGATCTGGAAACGCCAACGGCGTATAATACCTACGTGATTAGCGGTTTACCGCCTGGCCCGATTGCCACGCCGAGCGAGGCTTCTCTAAAAGCCGCCGCGCACCCGGCGAAAACACCGTATCTCTATTTTGTGGCTGATGGAAAAGGGGGGCATACCTTTAACACCAACCTTGCCAGCCACAATCGCTCTGTTCAGGACTATCTGAAGGCACTTAAGGAAAAAAATGCGCAGTAAATACATTGTCATTGAGGGACTCGAAGGGGCGGGTAAAACCACTGCCCGCAACGTAGTGGTGGACACGCTGAAATCGCTTGGCGTCGCCGACATGGTCTTCACCCGCGAGCCGGGCGGTACACAACTTGCGGAGAAACTGCGCAGCCTGGTGCTGGATATTAAATCCGTTGGCGACGAAGTTATCACTGACAAAGCCGAAGTGTTGATGTTCTACGCGGCGCGCGTACAGCTGGTTGAGACGGTGATCAAACCCGCGTTGGCCGAGGGTAAATGGGTGATCGGCGATCGCCACGATTTGTCGACTCAGGCCTACCAGGGCGGGGGACGCGGTATTGACCAGACGATGCTGGCAACGCTGCGCGATGCCGTACTGGGTGATTTTCGCCCCGACCTGACCCTCTATCTGGATGTTACGCCGGAAGTGGGCCTCAAACGCGCCCGCGCGCGCGGCGAGCTGGACCGCATTGAACAAGAGTCCTTTGATTTCTTTAACCGCACCCGTGCGCGCTATCTTGAGCTGGCGGCACAGGATAGCGCTATTCGTACCATCGATGCGACGCAGTCGCTGGATGACGTCACGCACAACATCCAGCAGACCGTTACGCAGTGGGTACAGGAGCAGCAGGCATGAAATGGTATCCATGGTTGCGTCCGCACTTTGAGCAGCTGATCGGCAGCTATCAGGCGGGGCGGGGGCATCATGCGTTACTGATTCAGGCATTGCCAGGGATGGGGGATGAGGCGCTAATTTATGCCCTCACCCGTTTTCTGATGTGCCAGCAGCCGGAAGGGCACAAAAGCTGTGGTAAGTGCCGCGGCTGCCAGCTGATGCAGGCGGGCACACATCCTGACTACTACACCCTTGAGCCTGAGAAGGGCAAGAGCGCGCTGGGTATTGATGCCGTGCGTGAGGTCAGTGAAAAATTGTACGAACATGCGCGTCTGGGTGGCGCTAAGGTCGTCTTGCTCAAAGACGCCACCCTGCTGACCGAGGCGGCGGCTAACGCCCTGCTTAAGACTCTTGAAGAGCCGCCGGAAAAAACGTGGTTTTTCCTCTCGTGCCGCGATCCGGGACGATTGCTGGCGACGTTGCGCAGCCGCTGCCGTCTTCATCACCTTGCGGTGCCTCAGGAATCATGGGCGCTGAGCTGGCTGGAGCGAGAGGTGACAACGTCACCTGAAAGTGCGCTGTCCGCCTTGCGCCTGAGTAGCGGCGCGCCCGCGGCGGCGCTGGCCTTGCTGCAACCTGACGTCTGGTCACAGCGAGAAGCGCTCTGCCGGGCCGTTGAAGCGGCGCTGAATAACAACGACTGGCTAAGTTTACTCCCGACACTTAACAGCGATAGTGCCGTTGAGCGTCTGCACTGGCTGGCCGCGTTGCTGCTGGATGCCCTTAAAATTCAGCAAGGGGCAACGCTGCTGACTAACCCTGACGCGTGGCCACTGGTGAGTACGCTGGCGAACCGCCTCTCCGGCGCGATTCTTCATGCGATGCTTCATGAAGTTTGCCAGAGCCGCGAACAGCTTTTAACCGTGACGGGTCTTAATCGCGAGCTTTTACTGACCGACCAGTTACTGCGTATTGAACATTACCTGCAACCCGGCGTCACACCGCCAGTTTCCCATCTCTGAGAGAGACATTATGTTTTTAGTCGACTCACACTGCCATCTTGATGGCCTGGATTATCAATCCCTGCATAAAAACGTGGATGACGTGCTGGAAAAAGCCGCTGCCCGCGATGTGAAATTCTGCCTTGCGGTGGCGACGACGCTGCCGGGTTATCGCACCATGCGTGAGCTGGTGGGCGTTCGCGACAACGTAGTGTTCTCCTGCGGCGTGCATCCGCTGAATCAGGACGAGGCGTATGACGTTGAGGAACTGCGCCGACTGGCAGCAGAAGAGGGCGTGGTGGCGATGGGGGAGACGGGCCTGGACTATTTTTACACGCCGGAAACGAAACCGCGACAGCAGGAGTCCTTCCGCCATCATATCCGCATTGGCCGCGAACTGAACAAGCCGGTCATTGTGCATACCCGCGATGCGCGTGCCGATACCCTGGCGATCCTTCGGGAAGAAAACGTGACGGATTGCGGTGGCGTACTACACTGTTTCACAGAAGACAGAGAAACGGCGGGTAAACTGCTTGATTTAGGGTTTTATATTTCGTTTTCCGGGATCGTGACGTTCCGTAACGCTGAGCAGCTCCGGGATGCCGCGCGTTATGTTCCGCTCGATCGCATTCTGGTGGAGACAGACTCTCCGTATCTGGCCCCGGTACCGCATCGCGGTAAAGAGAACCAACCGGCGATGACGCGAGACGTGGCTGAGTACATGGCCGTATTGAAGGGCGTCAGCATCGAAGAGCTGGCCCGCGTGACCACGGAAAACTTCTCAACGCTGTTCCATATTGACCCCGCCCGCCTGCAATCTGTCTGATACACCTGTTTTTTTTAGGCTCGTAATTAATAAATAAAACGAGTAAAGTTCACCGCCTCATTTGGGGCGGTGAGGGTGTTTTTAGACACATCCGGACATGCTTTTTGTAAATAACTGAAAGTTTTTCGACCGCCTTAAGCTGAAACGTGATAGCCGTCAAACAAACTCAGAGGGAATTATTTTACTCTGTGTAATAAATAAAGGGCGCTTAGATGTCCTGTCCACGGCACGGTACTCCCCCCGGGCCAATGCGTGAAAGCGTAAAAAAAGCACAAATACTCAGGAGCACTCTCAATTATGTTTAAGAATGCATTTGCTAACCTGCAAAAGGTCGGTAAATCGCTGATGCTGCCAGTATCCGTACTGCCTATCGCAGGTATCCTGCTGGGTGTCGGTTCTGCTAACTTCAGCTGGCTGCCAGCCGTAGTGTCCCATGTGATGGCCGAAGCAGGCGGTTCTGTCTTTGCTAACATGCCACTGATCTTCGCGATCGGTGTGGCTCTGGGCTTCACCAATAACGACGGCGTATCTGCGCTGGCTGCAGTGGTTGCTTACGGCATCATGGTGAAAACCATGGCTGTGGTTGCGCCGCTGGTTCTGCATTTACCGGCAGAAGAGATCGCCGCGAAACACCTGGCGGACACCGGTGTTCTGGGCGGTATCATTTCCGGTGCGATTGCAGCGTACATGTTCAACCGCTTCTATCGCATCAAGCTGCCTGAGTACCTGGGCTTCTTCGCGGGCAAGCGTTTCGTTCCGATCATCTCTGGTCTGGCAGCGATTTTCACTGGCGTGATCCTGTCCTTCATCTGGCCACCAATCGGCTCCGCTATCCAGACCTTCTCTCAGTGGGCTGCTTACCAGAACCCGGTTGTGGCGTTTGGTATCTACGGCTTCATCGAGCGTTGCCTGGTGCCATTCGGTCTGCACCACATCTGGAACGTTCCATTCCAGATGCAGATTGGTGAATTCACCAACGCAGCAGGCCAGGTATTCCACGGCGATATCCCACGTTACATGGCGGGTGACCCAACTGCAGGTAAACTGTCTGGTGGCTTCCTGTTCAAAATGTACGGTCTGCCAGCAGCGGCGATTGCTATCTGGCACTCTGCTAAGCCAGAGAACCGTGCAAAAGTGGGCGGTATCATGATCTCCGCAGCGCTGACCTCGTTCCTGACCGGTATCACCGAGCCGATCGAGTTCTCCTTCATGTTCGTTGCGCCGATCCTGTACGTTATCCACGCGATTCTGGCGGGCCTGGCGTTCCCAATCTGTATTCTGCTGGGTATGCGTGACGGTACGTCCTTCTCTCACGGTCTGATCGACTTCATCGTTCTGTCCGGTAACAGCAGCAAACTGTGGCTGTTCCCAATCGTGGGTGCGTGCTACGCCGTTGTTTACTACACCATCTTCCGCGTGCTGATTAAAGCACTGGACCTGAAAACCCCAGGCCGTGAAGATGCGACAGAAGACAGCAAAGCTGGCGCGACCAGCGAAATGGCTCCGGCACTGGTTGCCGCGTTCGGCGGTAAAGAGAACATCACTAACCTGGACGCGTGCATCACTCGTCTGCGTGTGAGCGTTGCCGACGTCGCGAAAGTAGACCAGCCGGGTCTGAAAAAACTGGGCGCAGCGGGCGTGGTTGTTGCAGGTTCTGGTGTACAGGCAATTTTCGGTACGAAATCCGATAACCTGAAAACCGAAATGGATGAATACATCCGCAACAACTAAGCTGTGACCTGGGGAGACTAAGGCAGCCGAATGGCTGCCTTTTTTATTTCTGTCTTAAAAAAATGCAGCAGCACGCTTTAACGGTCACTCTTCGTTCAGCTGATGAACATTCAGGAAAGAAATCGAGGGAGGAGGTTGAAAGGACAGGAGAAACTCGCTCATACTCTTGAATTGTGTCACGCACTCAACCAGAGCGTGTGTTAACAGCAATTGCTCGCGCCAGATTAAACAAAAAAGGAAAAGGTCATGGCTGAAGAAACGATTTTCAGTAAAATTATCCGTCGCGAAATCCCGTCGGATATCGTCTATCAGGATGAACTGGTAACGGCTTTCCGGGATATTTCCCCTCAGGCCCCGACGCACGTCCTTATCATTCCCAATATTCTGATTCCGACCGTAAACGACGTAAAAACCGAGCATGAAGTGGCGTTAGGTCGTATGCTGACGGTGGCCGCGAAAATCGCTGAACAGGAAGGCATTGCAGAAGACGGTTACCGTCTGATCATGAACTGCAACCGTCATGGTGGCCAGGAAGTTTATCATATTCACATGCATCTGCTGGGTGGACGTCCTCTGGGGCCGATGCTGGCACATAAAGGTCTTTGATATGCGTAAAGGGCGTATTGCAGCGCTGGTATTGACGATGATGATTGTGGGGTGCAGCTCGCGCCCGGCGATCCCCGTGAACGATGAACAGACGCTGGTGATGGAATCCTCCGTGCTTGCCGCGGGCATCACGGCGCAACAACCCGTGCTGACCATCAGTGAAATCAATTCCTCTGCCTCCTCTACGCTCTTTAATGAAAGACATGAACCCGTGACGGTCCACTACCGTTTTTTCTGGTATGACGTAAGAGGTCTTGAAATGCATCCGCTGGAGGCGCCGCGCAGCGTCACCATTCCGGCCAGATCGTCGGTAACGCTCTATGGCAGCGCCAACTATCTGGGTGCGCATAAGGTGAGACTTTATCTTTATCTCTAAGGGGTGAACCTTGATTAAAAACTTGAGCCGCTATGCGCTCGTGACAGCTTTCGCGCTGTTCCTGGCGGGGTGTGTGACCCGAACTGAACAGCCAGCGCCTGTGGAAGAGGCGAAACCGGGCACTGAACAGCCGACACAGCCAACGCAGCCGCAGCCAACCGTGCCGTCTGTGCCGTCTATTCCGTCACAGCCTGGCCCGATTGAGCATCCAGACCAGACGTCACAGCCCACGCCGCGCGTGCGCCATTACGACTGGAACGGCGCAATGCAGCCCATGGTCGGCAAAATGCTGCAGGCACAGGGCGTGACGGCAGGTAGCGTGTTGCTGGTTGATAGCGTAAACAACCGTACCAACGGTTCGCTGAACGCGGGCGAAGCGACAGAAACCCTGCGCAATGCGCTGGCAAACAACGGTAAGTTTACGCTGGTCTCCGCCCAGCAGCTCGCGGTAGCCAAACAGCAGCTTGGCCTGTCGCCACAGGACAGCCTCGGCACACGTAGCAAGGCGATCGGCATTGCCCGTAACGTTGGCGCACAGTATGTGCTGTACTCTAACGCTACCGGTAACGTGAATACACCGGCCCTGCAGATGCAGCTGATGCTGGTTCAGACAGGCGAAATTATCTGGTCAGGTAAAGGTGCGGTTACGCAACAATGACAGCACGCGTGAAGAGATTCTGACGCGCTATTTTCCTCAGTACCGCCTTATCGCGCCGCAGGCCCACTCCGGGCTTGGCGGCGCGAGTTGCATTATAGCGCAGGGGGAACGACGCCTGGTCTTGCGGCAACATCACGACCCCTATGCGCCTGCCTCCCATTTCCGTCGTCAGTTTCGCGCCCTGAGGCGTCTTCCGTCAGATCTCGTGCCTGCCCCCCGTTTTTTCAGAGAGAGCTGGATGGCCGTCGACTATCTGGACGGTGACGTGAAAAGCGCGCTGCCGGACACGCCGACGCTCGTGGCAATGCTGTATCATCTGCACCGGCAGCCACGTCTGGGATGGCGAATCATGTTATACCCGCTGCTTGAACGCTACTGGCAGCAGGCCGCGCCTGACAGACGCACTCCAGTGTGGCTGGCACATCTCAAGTGGTTGCGTAAAGCAGGCGAGCCGCAGCCGATTCGGCTATCGCCGCTGCACATGGATGTTCATGCCGGAAATATTGTGCATACGGCAGAGGGCATCAGGCTCATCGACTGGGAATACGCCGGAGATGGCGATGTGGCGCTGGAGCTGGCGGCAGTCTGGACGGAGAGTGACGACGCGCGGCAGACGCTTATCAGGAACTACGCCGAGGTGGCGCACATTGACGCCGACGCGCTCAGGCGTCAGGTCAAACGCTGGCGGCCATGGGTCGTCATGTTAATGGCTGGCTGGTTTGAAATGCGCTATCAGCAGTCAAGAGACAAACTTTTTATTGCGCTGGCAGACGATGCCTGGCGTCAGTTATAAACGAAAGGATAAGAGAGGTGGATGTGGGTCCAGTCATGTTGGATGTAGAAGGGTTTGAACTGGATGCGGAGGAGCGTGAAATTCTGGCGCATCCGCTGGTGGGGGGCCTGATCCTGTTTACCCGCAACTATCACGATCCGGCGCAGCTGCGCGAGCTGGTGCGTCAGATCCGCGCCGCGTCGCGCAATCATCTGGTGGTCGCCGTCGATCAGGAAGGCGGCCGGGTGCAGCGTTTTCGCGAAGGGTTTACCCGCCTGCCGGCGGCCCAGTCTTTTGCCGCGCTGCTCGGCACGGAAGAGGGCGGGACACTGGCGCAGGAGGCCGGCTGGCTGATGGCCAGCGAAATGATTGCCATGGATATCGACATCAGTTTTGCCCCGGTGCTGGACGTGGGGTATATCAGCGCCGCCATTGGCGAGCGCTCGTACCATGACGATCCGCGCATTGCGCTGGCCATGGCGACCCGCTTCATTGACGGCATGCACGATGCCGGGATGAAAACCACCGGGAAACACTTCCCTGGCCACGGGGCGGTGACGGCGGACTCGCATAAAGAGACCCCGCGCGATCCGCGTCCGGAAGCAGAAATTCGCGCCAAAGATATGTCGGTGTTCAGGTCGCTTATCACCGACAACAAGCTGGATGCCATCATGCCTGCGCACGTGATTTACAGCGACGTTGATCCGCGTCCTGCCAGCGGCTCTCCGCACTGGCTGAAAACCGTTCTGCGTCAGGAGCTGGGCTTCAATGGCGTGATTTTCTCTGACGATCTATCAATGGAAGGGGCGGCGATTATGGGCAGCTACGCTGAACGCGGTCAGGCGTCGCTGGATGCAGGTTGCGATATGATCCTGGTCTGCAATAATCGTAAAGGTGCCGTTAGCGTGCTGGATAACCTGTCGCCGATCAATGCAGAGCGTGTTACACAATTGTATCATAAAGGTTCATTTAGCCGTCAGGAGCTGATGGATTCGGCGCGCTGGAAGACGGTCAACGCCCGGCTTGAAGACCTGAATGAGCGCTGGCAGGCACATAAAGCCAGCCTGTAAACCCTCCCGGAAGGCGTAGCGTGGTGAGAAGACGATGATCATCTATTTACACGGTTTTGACTCAAACAGCCCTGGTAATCATGAGAAGGTGCTGCAGCTGCAGTTTATCGATCCGGATGTCCGGTTGATCAGCTACAGCACGCGCCATCCGAAGCATGATATGCAGCACCTGCTCAAAGAGGTGGACAAGATGTTGCAGCTCAACGTCGACGATCGGCCATTGATTTGCGGCGTGGGGCTGGGCGGCTACTGGGCAGAGCGGATTGGCTTCCTGTGTGACATCCGTCAGGTCGTATTCAATCCCAACCTTTTCCCGAACGAGAACATGGAAGGCAAGATTGACCGCCCGGAAGAGTATGTCGATATTGCGACCAAGTGCGTCAGCAATTTTCGGGAGAAAAACCGTGACCGCTGCCTGGTGATCCTGTCGCGTAACGATGAGGCGCTCAACAGCCACCGGGCGGCAGAACTCCTGCATCATTACTATGAAATTGTCTGGGACGAAGAACAGACCCACAAGTTCAAGAACATCTCCCCGCATCTGCAGCGCATCAAAGCCTTTAAAACGCTGGGCTAAACCACAGCCTGCGACTTCAGAAACCCGGTCGCGAACGCGCACCGGGTTTCTTTTTGTCCAGAATTGTCTACTTTTAAGCCATCAAAACTTGATGCATATCAATTTTGGTATGACCAATGCGCCTGACGTGGTATTCTCAATGCACCTGAATGGTTTCAGTGCTGTAACCTGTTGTTAATTAAGGGTTATTTTTATAACTTTTAATTAACAATTGGTTAATAATTTGAGGGGGTCACGTTGACTACGCCATTGAAAAAGATAGTGATTGTAGGCGGTGGTGCTGGCGGGCTGGAGCTGGCGACACAGTTGGGTAAGAAGCTGGGGCGCGGTAAAAAAGCCAAAATCACGCTGGTGGATCGTAACCACAGCCACCTGTGGAAACCGCTGCTGCACGAAGTAGCGACCGGTTCTCTGGACGAGGGCGTGGACGCGCTCAGCTATCTGGCGCATGCGCGCAACCATCATTTCCAGTTCCAGCTGGGCTCGGTGGTGGACATCAACCGTGAAAGCAAAACCATCACTCTGGCAGAACTGCGTGATGAAAAAGGGGAGCTGTTGGTTCCTGAGCGCAAGCTGCCGTACGACACCCTGGTCATGGCGCTGGGCAGTACCTCCAACGACTTCAACACGCCGGGCGTGAAAGAGCACTGTATCTTCCTCGATAACCCGCACCAGGCGCGTCGTTTCCATCAGGAAATGCTGAACCTGTTCCTGAAGTACACCAGCAATATGGGTGCGAACGGTAAGGTCAATATCGCCATTGTCGGCGGCGGTGCGACGGGCGTTGAGCTGTCCGCTGAGCTGCACAATGCGGTGAAGCAGCTGCACAGCTACGGTTACAAAGGGTTAACGAACGAAGCGCTGAACGTCACGCTGGTCGAAGCCGGTGAACGCATTCTGCCTGCGCTGCCTCCGCGTATTTCCGGTGCGGCGCACAATGAACTCACCAAGCTGGGCGTGCGGGTGCTGACGCAGACCATGGTGACCAGCGCCGACGAAGGCGGCCTGCACACCAAAGACGGCGAGTATATCAAAGCGGATCTGATGGTCTGGGCGGCAGGTATCAAAGCGCCTGACTTTATGAAAGATATCGGCGGCCTGGAAACCAACCGCATTAATCAGCTGGTCACGGAGCCAACGCTGCAAACCACGCGTGACCCTGAAATCTTTGCTATCGGTGACTGTGCCTCCTGCGCCCGTCCTGAAGGTGGATTCGTGCCGCCGCGCGCCCAGGCTGCACACCAGATGGCAAGCCTGGTCCTGCACAACATTCTGGCGCAGTACAAAGGCAAGCCAATGAAGGCCTATGTTTACAAAGACCACGGTTCTCTGGTGTCTCTGTCAAACTTCTCAACCGTCGGCAGCCTGATGGGCAACCTGATGCGCGGCTCGATGATGGTAGAAGGGCGCATTGCCCGCTTCGTGTACATCTCCCTGTACCGTATGCACCAGATTGCGCTGCACGGCTACTTCAAAACCGGGCTGATGATGCTGGTGGGCAGAATCAACCGCGTGATCCGTCCGCGTCTGAAGCTGCACTAATCTTTCACTCCCTCCGGGCTCTCCGGAGGGAGTTTTTAGCATTTCATGCTGTAGATCACAGTTTGACTGCTTAAGAGTTCTCCTAAATAGAATATATCTCCTCGCTATGCCCCTTTTTTGATCCTTTATCTGATTGGCGAAGCCGTGCCTCCATTGCAAAATTGTTACCAATAGCAACAAAGGAGGAAGTCCCGTGAATAAATCAATGTTGGCGGGTATAGGGATTGGCGTCGCGGCTGCGTTAGGTGTGGCTGCCGTTGCCAGTCTCAACGTATTAGACCGCGGCCCGCAGTATGCGCAGGTGGTTTCTGCTACACCGATTAAAGAAACGGTAAAAACGCCTCGTCAGGAGTGCCGCAATGTCTCCGTGACGCATCGCCGTCCGGTGCAGGATGAAAACCGTATCGCCGGTTCTGTTCTGGGTGCGGTAGCGGGTGGCGTGATTGGTCACCAGTTTGGCGGTGGCCGGGGTAAAGATGTGGCGACCGTGGTCGGCGCGCTGGGTGGCGGCTATGCCGGTAACCAGGTGCAGGGCGCGATGCAGGATAATGATACCTACACCACGACTCAGCAACGCTGCAAAACCGTCTATGACAAGTCGGAAAAAATGCTGGGTTATGACGTGACGTACAAAATTGGCGATCAGCAGGGCAAAATCCGCATGGATAAAGACCCGGGCACGCAAATTCCGCTCGATGGAAATGGCCAGCTGGTTCTGAATAACAAAGTGTAAAAAAGATGTTCTCTGAATTTAGCTCCTCATGCGCTCAGGCTGAGGAGCTTTTTTTTGCTTCAGATTTTGAGTAGCTCAGGCCACAGCCGCAGCGTGGTGTCGCTAATATTCTGCAGTTTTTCCAGCGTTGCCCCTTCACGGGCGCTGATCGACATCCCCTGCAAAATACAGCTCAGGTATTGCGCCAGCAGCTGAGGGTTGCACTGTGCAGGGATTTCACCGCGCTGCTGCCGCTGAGCCAGAAAGGCGCTCAGCGTCTCCTCCTGCATGGCATGACGCGATTTCACCGTATTGGCAATCTCTTTCGAGGACGCCGCCAGGGTGGCAGAGGTGTTAATCATAAAGCAGCCCGCAGGCGTGTCCTTACTGGTGAAGCAGGTCGCGACGGCGGTGAAGTAATCCCGAAGCGCCTGTTCGACGCTTTTCTCTTCACAAAACAGCTGGGCTTCGTGTTTCGCCGCAAAGCGCGAAATGTATCTGTCCAGCACTGCCCTGAACAGCCCCTCTTTATTGGTAAATTCGGCATAGAGCGTCGGCGCTTTGGCACCGGTGGCTTCTACCAGATCGGAAAGCGAGGTTGCTTCATACCCATGTTGCCAGAAGAGAGTCATGGCCTTATCAAGCGCTGCATCCCTGTCAAACACTTTTGGTCGGCCACGGCTTTTCTTTGCACAACTCGTGACGTCGGTTGTCATGTGCCGTTGGTCCTCTGTTGGTTTGTTGAATGACCATTATAAAAATAAACGCAAGTCACCACCAGCGCTGAATGCTTAAAAATAAATTAATCATATGAGTATGAAAAATAACGACTTTAAAATTAAGTTAACGACCATTATAAAATTATGTTGACGTGTGAGATGGATCACATTTATGATTTACCTATCGATCGTTAACTAAATGGCTAACGACCTCCAAATTCATCTGCTAAAGGTAAACATCATGAAAAACGTAAAAACCCTCATCGCTGCTGCTGTCCTGAGTTCACTCTCTTTCGCAAGCTTTGCTGCTGTACAGGTACAGTCCACCCCGGTCGATCAGCATAAAGTCGGGACGATCTCTGCCTCTGCCGGGACTAACCTGGGTTCACTGGAAGATCAGCTGGCGCAAAAAGCGCAAGAGATGGGTGCAAAATCTTACCGCATCACCTCTGTGACTGGTCCTAACACCCTGCACGGCACCGCCGTCATCTACAAATAAGCCGGGCATAAACCCTCATTTATGCCACTGCAATAAAAAACGCCCTGCTTAGCAGGGCGTTTTTTATTTATGATTTACATCGGTTGCTGGATGACATCGTGATGCCGGGTGACGTCGGTCGGCATGCCTGAGCGGGCCTCCATTGCGCGCTCCATCACCTCGCTGTTGGTATTCGCATTCGTTTTAAAGCTTACCATCGCGGCATTCAGGTTAATGGGCAGCGTCTGCGGGTCATCGCCAATGTTTTTCGATAGCGGCTGATGAATTTCAACCAGCCGCACGCCGCCCGGCTCCTCAGAAACCTTGATCGGCGTATTGATGATATTGACTTTGGTACCCGGCGTAACGACGTTAAACAGCGTTTTGATATCGTCATCGCGCAGACGAATACAGCCGGAGCTAACGCGCATGCCGATGCCAAAGTCCGCATTCGTTCCGTGCAGCAGGTAAACGCCGCCGTAGGCCGCCAGACGGATCGCGTGGTGACCCATCGGGTTATCCGGGCCTGCTGGCACCACGGCTGGAAGATCGATGCCCTGAGCTTTATACCGTGCACGAATATTGGCCGTTGGTGTCCAGGTTGGATTCGCGCGTTTATCCGAGACGGTGGTGACCATCGTCGGCGTCAGGGTGTCGCCGCCCAGCTGACCAATACCAATCGGGTAGACGGTCACCTCGTTTTTACCCGGCGGGTAATAGTACAGACGCAGCTCCGCCAGATTTATGACGATCCCCTCACGCGGAGCGTCCGGCAGGATAGTCTGTAACGGGATAGTCAATACGCTGCCCGCGCGCGGGACGTAGGGGTCGACGCCAGGGTTCGCCTGCAGCAGGGCCAGAAAACCAACGTTATATTTTTTGGCAATGGCTTCCAGCGAACCGCCATTATTTTCAACCACATGAAAGCGGTTTTCCCCCACCACCTTGCTGCCGGGCGGAGGAAGGGGCCAGGTATTTGCGCGAGCGGGAAGCGCAACCGCAACGGTGGCTGCCAGCGCAAACAGGGTTAACCAGCGAGTCATACGCGAAGAGATCATTACCATAGTCCATGTAAATGATAAGGTTATTGTTTTATAAGGCGTTAACGATAATTATGGCGAATGGGTGTGTCGGGAAGATCGGGTGAAGTGCAAAGAGTTTGTAAATTGTCCCCCGTTAGCGCTGGGCTAACGGGGAAAGGGAGGTCAGGCGATCGCGTTCTCTTCCAGCTGGCGCATAAAGTTACGCACCCAGTCCATGCGGGTTTTGCGCTCCGTCAGCTCCTGGGTAAATTTCAGACGCGTTGGGCCATCCAGACGGAAATGCTGCGGCTGTTTTTGCAGCAGACCGATGAGCCACATTGGGTTGACGTGGTTCTTCTCCGCGAACTCAATCACGCCGCCTTTTTCGTTGCCTTCAAGCTTGCGAATGCCCAGCTTCTGCGCCTGCTGGCGCAGGCGCGCGATATCCAGCAGATTTCGCGCCGCATCGGGCAGCAGACCAAAGCGGTCGATCAGCTCAACCTTAATCTCTTCCAGCTCGTTTTCCGTCTTCGCACTGGCGATGCGCTTGTAGAACGACAGGCGGGTATTTACATCCGGAATGAAATCGTCCGGCAGCAGGGAAGGCATACGCAGCTCGACCTCGGTTTGCTGGCTGGTGAGATCTTCCAGCGACGGCTCGCGCCCGGCCTTCAGGGCATCAACCGCATTTTCCAGCAGTTCCATATAGAGCGAGAAGCCGATGGTTTCCATCGAGCCGCTCTGGTCCTCACCCAGCAGCTCGCCGGCACCGCGGATCTCGAGATCGTGCGTGGCCAGCGCGAAGCCTGCGCCGAGGTCTTCCAGCGAGGCGATGGCTTCCAGACGCTTTTGCGCGTCGGTGGTCATCGCTTTTGGATGCGGCGTCAGCAGCCAGGCGTAGGCCTGATGGTGCGAACGCCCGACGCGGCCACGCAGCTGGTGAAGCTGCGCCAGGCCAAAGTGATCCGCACGTTCAATGATGATGGTGTTCGCCGTCGGAATGTCGATCCCGGTTTCGATGATGGTGGTACACACCAGCACGTTAAAGCGCTGATGGTGGAAGTCGTTCATCACCCGTTCCAGCTCGCGCTCGCGCATCTGCCCGTGACCGATAGCAATGCGCGCTTCCGGCACCAGCTCCGCCAGCCTGTCGGCCGCTTTCTGGATGTTTTCCACGTCGTTGTACAGGTAATAGACCTGACCCCCGCGCAGCACTTCACGCAGAATGGCCTCACGCACCACAAGATTATCGTATTCGCGGACGAAGGTTTTTACCGCCAGACGGCGCGCCGGCGGCGTGGCAATAATCGACAGATCGCGCATGCCGCTCATCGCCATGTTCAGGGTTCTCGGGATCGGCGTCGCGGTCAGGGTCAGGATATCGACGTCGGCGCGCATCGCTTTGATACGTTCCTTATGACGCACCCCGAAGCGGTGCTCTTCGTCGACGATCAGCAGCCCCAAATCTTTCCACTTCACGTCGCTTTGCAGCAGCTTGTGGGTACCGATCAGAATGTCAATTTTGCCTTCGCTTGCCTGCTCCAGGATCTGCGTCTGCTCTTTGGTGCTGCGAAAACGTGACAGCATCTCGATGCGTACCGGCCAGTTGGCGAAGCGGTCGCGGAAGTTGTCGAAATGCTGCTGAGCGAGCAGGGTGGTTGGCACCAGCACCGCCACCTGCTTGTTGTTTTCCACCGCAAGGAAGGCGGCGCGCATCGCCACTTCGGTTTTACCGAAGCCGACGTCGCCGCACACTAAACGGTCCATCGCCAGCGGCTGGCACATGTCGCTCAGCACGGCGTTAATAGCCTGAGCCTGATCCGGCGTGGTCTCAAACGGGAAGCTGTCGCAGAACAGCTGATACTGTTCCTTATCATGCTTAAAGGCGAAGCCCTCTTTGGCCGCGCGCTGGGCGTAGATATCCAGCAGCTCGGCGGCCACGTCACGCACTTTTTCCGCGGCCTTCTGGCGCGCGCGCGCCCAGGCGTCGCCGCCCAGCTTGTGCAGCGGCGCGTTCTCTTCGGCACCGCCCGCGTAGCGGCTGATCAGATGCAGGGACGACACCGGGACATACAGTTTGGCGTCGTTCGCGTAGGTCAGCATCAGGTATTCACCTTTAATGCCGCCCGCCTCGAGCGTGGTCATGCCCTGATAGCGCCCAACGCCATGCTCCAGGTGCACAATCGGCTGGCCCGGATGCAGCTCGGCCAGGTTGCGGATCAGCGTGTCCGGGTTGATGGTTCGACGGCTGTCCTGACGACGGCGCGCGACGCGCTCGCCCAGCAGGTCGCTTTCGCAAATCAGCGCCAGGTTGTTGAGCGTGTCGATGAACCCATGCTCGGCGGCGCCAATCATCAGGTAACGGCCGTTTCCGGTCGCCTCGCTCAGGCGCAGGATGCGCTTCGGCGCCACCTTAATGCGTCCCAGCAGCTCACCTAACGCTTCGCGACGGCCTTCACTCTCAACGGAGAACACCACCGGGCCGGTAAAGGACTCCAGGAACTTGCGCAGATTATCCAGCGGGGATTTCTGCTGCGCCTGGACGGCCAGGTCCGGCAGCGTCCGGAAGGCGAGGTTGGTGTTAGCGGCCTTATCGGCAAGCGAATCGGTTTTCAGCTGCATCCGCGGCCAGCGCTTCAGCTCGGCGTTGAGCTCGTCGGTACGCAGCCACAGCGCTTCCGGCGGCAGGAGCGGACGCATCGGGTCAACGCCCCGGTTTTCGAAGCGAGCGCGGGTTTCGCTTTCAAAGCGGCTGGCGCTGGCGTCGATATCCCCGGTGTTAACAATCAGGGTATTCGCCGGGAAGTAGCTGAACAGGGCAGGGAGCGGCTCGCTGAAGAACAGCGGCTGCCAGTATTCGATCCCGGCAGGCAGCGTGCCTTTGCTGACCTGTTGATAAATATGTTCCGCGTCGCGCTTCACCTCGAACTTATCGCGCCACTGGCTGCGGAACAGTTCGATAGCGGTTTTGTCCGTCGGGAACTCATGTGCGGGCAGTAAATTGATGGACTCCACTTCCTCCAGCGTGCGCTGCGTATCGGCGTCGAAGACGCGCAGGCTGTCGATTTCATCATCGAAAAAGTCCAGACGATACGGCTGGTCGCTGCCCATCGGGTAAAGGTCGAGCAGCGCGCCGCGGGTCGCATATTCCCCGTGCTCCATCACCTGATCCACGTGGCGATACCCGGCACCGTCAAGCTGTGCCCGCAGGGCATCACGGGACAGGCGCTGGCCTTTTTTCATTACCAGCGCATGGCCATGCAGGTAGCTGTGCGGGCAGACGCGCTGCATCAGGGTGTTTACCGGCACAATCAGCACGCCGCGCTGCATGGTCGGGAGTTGATAGAGCGTCGACAGGCGTGAGGAGATGATCTCCTGGTGCGGGGAGAAGCTGTCATAGGGCAGCGTTTCCCAGTCGGCCAGGCTGAACACCAGATTATCGGTGAACTGGCGAATTTCATCGTGCAGGCGCAGGGCGTTTTGCATATCCGGGGCAACCAGGATCACCGGGCCAGGATGACGCTCAGCAATTTCCGCCACCAGCGTGGCGCACGCTGCGCCCGTGAGTTCACCCAGCTGGCGCTGGTCGCCCGCTTTGACAGGCAAGGAATAACGATAGTGTTCAGGCATGGCTATGTCAGAGTCTCTTATGGATATACCAACAGTATTGGGGCATATCACTGATACGCAATGTCTTTATTATCCTCGATCGTTTTACATAAGCAAATCGTAACCGCACGGCGGGGTTATACGCCCCCGAAAGGGGGCGGAGAGGGCATTAACGGGTGGTCGGCGAGAGCGTAAGCGTCGAAGGCGGAGAAAAGAAAATGTCCCCGAACAGCGCGGTGGAGAGTTTACGCACCCCCAGCCCGGCCAGGGTACAGATAAGCAGGCTGGCAAACGGGTAGACCAGAATTAAGGTGAGTTCAGCCCAGACCGGCCAGTAAGCGGCATTCATCTCGCCAATCAGGAACAGGCTAAAGGCCTCAATGAGGATGCGGTGGGTGGTATAAATCGCAATGGTATTGGAGCCAATCACGTTCAGCAGGTTGTCAGGGTGAACGGCATAGCGCTGCTCAACGCTGTAGAACAGCTTCATGATCAGCACAATCGACAGCAAGGAGAGCAGCAGCGGAACGTTAGCAAACCACAGCACCACGGAGACGGCGGCGAAAGCGCCCGTTGCCAGCCAGGTGCGGCGCAGGTTTAGATTTTTCATCCATGCCATCAGCTCAGCGCCATACCACGCCCCGAGGCTGTAGTAGATCATGTTGCGTACCACGCTGTTCATTCCCCACCACGGCAGCGGCAGGAAGTTGATCGCGATGCTTGCCAGCGCCAGCAGTCCCAGCATCGGCAGCTTCCAGCGGCTCAGCAGTTTACACAACGTGAAGTAGACCACCAGGGCATACAGATACCACAGGCTGGTGCTGGCGGTGAGCATCCCTTGCACAAATCCCTGGAGCGAATCGGCGTAGGCCGCGTTCGACGAGGTGGCAACCTCGCGATCGGGCGCCAGCCAGGCGTTCAGGTGGGTCAGCGCCTGCCATTGCAGAATCCCCCACAGCGCCAGAACCCAGACAATGCTCCAGATTCGCTTGTCGAGGCTGGTTCGCCAGTCCACCTCGTCAATATAACGACGGATCAGATAGCCGGAGATAAAGAAAAAGACCGGCATACGGAAGGGGGCGAGATAGAGATTAAAATAGATCCAGCATTTGGCGAGAAGGCCAGAGAGCGGGTGTTGCAGCCCGATCAGGTGCGGATAAAACGTGATAACTGAATGGTAGATAACCACCAGGCATATACACAGCCCTTTTATCTGGTTAATCCATAATGCTTTTTGCTTCATTGTTCGCAACTACCTTATTGCCATAGACGAACGAGCAATTGTTGTTAAACGAAACCGGGCTGTAATGGGTAACAGTCTGTATCAGGAGGTTTTTCGGAAAAGGTGGAGGTTGCGAGGGGCGGTTTCAGATATTAGTACCCTGATTTATCTGAATTTTTTGGAAAAATGATTACCAAAGCTTACGGTTTCAGTCATTTACGCTTAACGGATTCGCTTATATACTCGTGGGTCTGCTATCAGCAAACAGACGGACTTCATGTATCAACCTGTCGCACTCTTCATAGGCTTACGCTACATGCGTGGGCGCGCCGCGGACCGCTTCGGTCGCTTTGTCTCCTGGCTTTCGACTATTGGCATTACGCTTGGCGTGATGGCACTGGTGACGGTGCTTTCCGTCATGAATGGCTTCGAGCGCGAGCTGCAAAACAACATCCTGGGGCTGATGCCGCAGGCCGTACTCTCATCCACTCACGGTTCGGTTAACCCACAGCAGCTGCCGGAAAGCGCGGCGAAGTTACAGGGCGTCACGCGCGTTGCGCCACTGACCACCGGCGACGTGGTGCTGCAAAGCGCCCGCAGCGTGGCGGTCGGCGTGATGCTGGGTATTGACCCGGCGCAAAAAGACCCGCTGACGCCGTATCTCGTAAACGTGAAGCAGACTGACCTGGAAGCCGGAAAATACAACGTGATTCTGGGTGAGCAGCTTGCCGGTCAGCTTGGCGTCAACCGCGGCGACCAGCTCCGCGTGATGGTGCCTTCAGCCAGCCAGTTTACGCCGATGGGGCGCCTGCCAAGCCAACGCCTGTTTACCGTGGTTGGGACCTTTGCCGCCAACAGTGAAGTCGATGGTTACCAGATGCTGGTTAACATTCAGGACGCGTCACGCCTGATGCGCTACCCGGCCGGCAATATCACCGGCTGGCGCCTGTGGCTCGACGCGCCTCTGAAGGTCGATACCCTCAGCCAGCAAAAACTGCCGGACGGCACCAAATGGCAGGACTGGCGCGAGCGTAAAGGCGAGCTGTTCCAGGCCGTGCGGATGGAGAAAAACATGATGGGGCTGCTGCTGAGCCTGATCGTCGCCGTGGCTGCTTTTAACATCATCACCTCGCTGGGGCTGATGGTGATGGAGAAGCAGGGCGAGGTCGCTATCCTGCAAACCCAGGGGCTGACGCCGCGGCAGATCATGGCCGTGTTTATGGTGCAGGGGGCCAGCGCCGGTATCATCGGCGCGCTGCTCGGGGCGGTGCTGGGTGCGCTGCTTGCCAGCCAGCTCAACAATTTAATGCCGATCATCGGCGCGCTGCTTGACGGCGCGGCGCTGCCGGTGGCCATCGAGCCGCTGCAGGTGGTCGGTATCGCGCTGGCCGCGATGGCCATTGCGCTGCTTTCTACGCTTTATCCTTCCTGGCGCGCTGCCGCCACTCAACCCGCTGAGGCTTTACGTTATGAATAAGATCCTGTTGCAATGCGACAACCTGTCCAAACGCTATCAGGAAGGCACTGTGCAAACCGACGTGCTGCACAATGTGAGCTTTAGCGTGGGCGAAGGCGAGATGATGGCGATTGTCGGCAGCTCCGGCTCCGGTAAAAGTACCTTATTACATCTGCTGGGCGGGCTGGATACCCCAACCAACGGCGACGTGATTTTCTCCGGCCAGCCGATGAGCAAAATGTCCTCAGCGGCGAAGGCCGAGCTGCGTAACCGCGAGCTGGGCTTTATCTACCAGTTCCACCACCTGCTGCCGGATTTCACGGCGCTGGAAAACGTGGCGATGCCGCTGCTGATTGGCAAAAAGAAACCGGCAGAGATTAACGCCCGCGCCAGCGACATGCTGAAAGCGGTAGGGCTGGGCCATCGCGGAAACCACCGTCCGTCGGAGCTGTCCGGCGGCGAGCGTCAGCGCGTGGCGATTGCCCGTGCGCTGGTCAACAACCCGCGTCTGGTGCTGGCGGATGAGCCTACCGGTAACCTGGACGCGCGCAACGCGGACAGTATTTTCCAGCTTCTGGGCGAGCTGAACGCCTCGCAGGGCACCGCGTTTCTGGTGGTGACCCACGATCTGCAGCTGGCAAAACGCATGGGGCGCCAGCTTGAGATGCGCGACGGCCATCTGAACGCGGAACTGACCCTGATGGGAGCAGAGTAATGGCGTCACCGTTATCGTTACTCATCGGTTTACGTTTTAGCCGCGGCCGCCGTCGCGGCGGCATGGTGTCGCTGATCTCCGTTATCTCGACCATCGGTATTGCGCTGGGTGTGGCGGTGCTGATCGTCGGCTTAAGCGCCATGAACGGCTTCGAGCGCGAGCTGAATAACCGTATTCTGGCGGTCGTGCCGCACGGGGAGATCGAACCGGTTAACCAGCCGTGGACGAACTGGAGCGACGCCCTGAACAAAGTGGAAAAAGTGCCCGGCATCGCCGCGGCTGCGCCCTACATTAACTTTACCGGGCTGGTGGAGAGCGGTGTAAACCTGCGCGCTATCCAGGTGAAAGGGGTGAATCCGACGCAGGAAGCGCGCCTCAGCGCGCTGCCGAACTACGTGCAGAACGGCGCGTGGGCCAACTTCAAGGCGGGCGAGCAGCAGATCATCATGGGTAAAGGCGTTGCTGATGCCCTGAAGGTGAAGCAGGGCGACTGGGTGTCAATCATGATCCCGAATGCCAGCGCCGATCACAAACTGCAGCAGCCAAAGCGCGTGCGCCTGCACGTTACCGGTATTCTTCAGCTGAGCGGTCAGCTTGACCACAGCTTTGCGATGGTGCCGATGGAGGATGCACGCCAGTATCTCGACATGGGCGACAGCGTGACGGGCATTGCCATTAAGGTGAACGACGTCTTTAACGCTAACAAACTGGTGCGCGACGCGGGCAGCGTGACCAATAACTATGTCTACATCAAAAGCTGGATCGGCACTTACGGCTATATGTACCGTGATATCCAGATGATCCGCGCCATTATGTATCTGGCGATGGTGCTGGTGATCGGTGTCGCGTGCTTTAATATCGTCTCGACGCTGGTGATGGCGGTCAAAGACAAGAGCGGCGACATCGCCGTGCTGCGTACCCTTGGGGCAAAAGACGGTCTTATTCGCGCCATCTTCGTCTGGTACGGTTTGCTGGCGGGGCTGTTCGGCAGCCTGTGCGGCGTGGTGATTGGCGTGGTGGTTTCCCTCCAGCTAACGCCGATTATCAACGGCATTGAAAAGCTTATTGGTCACCAGTTCCTGTCGGGTGATATCTATTTTATTGACTTCCTGCCGTCAGAACTGCACTGGCTGGATGTTTTTTATGTGCTGCTTACAGCACTTTTACTGAGTCTGCTGGCAAGCTGGTATCCGGCGCGTCGCGCAAGTCGAATTGATCCGGCGAGGGTATTAAGTGGCCAGTAATTACGTCACGATCTAGCGGCTTTCGGGTCGCCAGATCGAAAGAGGAATGCGTTATGTATTATGGATTTGATATTGGCGGCACCAAGATTGCGCTCGGCGTGTTTGATAAAGACCTCAAACTGCAGTGGGAAACCCGCGTTCCCACGCCGCGCGACAGCTACGACGAATTTTTAACCGCCATTGCCGAGCTGGTGGCGCAGGCTGATGAACGCTTTGGCGTGAAAGGCAGCGTCGGCATTGGTATTCCGGGCATGCCGGAAACCGACGAGGGTACGCTGTACGCGGCCAACGTGCCTGCCGCCAGCGGTAAACCGCTGCGCGCCGATCTCTCCGCGCTCCTTGAACGCGACGTGCGTTTAGATAACGACGCCAACTGCTTTGCGCTCTCCGAAGCCTGGGATGATGAGTTCCGTCAATATCCGCTGGTGATGGGGCTGATCCTCGGTACCGGCGTCGGCGGAGGAATCGTCATCAACGGTAAGCCCATCACCGGCCGCAGCTACATCACCGGCGAGTTTGGTCATATTCGCCTCCCGGTGGATGCGCTGGAGGTCGTCGGCCGTGATTTCCCGCTGACCCGCTGCGGCTGCGGGCAGCACGGCTGTATTGAGAACTACCTGTCAGGCCGCGGGTTTGCATGGCTTTACGAACACTTCTATCATCAGAAACTTGAGGCCCCTCAAATCATTACCCTGTGGGAGCAAGGGGATGCGCAGGCGCGTGAGCACGTCGAGCGCTATCTGGATCTGCTGGCGGTGTGTCTGGGCAATATTCTCACCATCGTCGACCCGGATCTGCTGGTGATTGGGGGAGGGCTCTCAAACTTTACCGCGATTACGGAACGGTTGTCCGGGCGTTTGCCCCGACATTTATTGCCGGTTGCCCGCGTGCCGCGTATTGAACGCGCGCGACACGGGGACGCAGGAGGCATGCGCGGAGCCGCATTCCTTCATCTCACCGATTAGTTTACGAGGTTTCTATGCTGTCGCGTCGCCAGGGTCGACTCAGCCGTTTTCGCAAAAATAAACGCCGCTTGCGTGAGCGCTTGCGCCAGCGGATCTTTTTCAGAGACAGAATGATGCCAGAAGCGATGGATAAACCCAGAGTGGTGGTGCTGACCGGGGCGGGGATCTCCGCCGAGTCAGGTATTCGAACCTTCCGCGCGGCGGACGGGCTGTGGGAAGAGCACCGCGTGGAGGATGTCGCCACGCCGGAAGGCTTTGCCCGCGACCCGGATCTCGTGCAGGCGTTTTACAACGCCCGCCGTCGTCAGCTTCAGCAGCCTGACGTCGCGCCGAATGCGGCGCATCTGGCGCTGGCGAAGCTGGAAGAGGCGCTGGGCGATCGTTTTCTGCTGGTGACGCAGAATATCGACAACCTGCATGAGCGAGCCGGTAACAGGAACATCATCCATATGCACGGCGAGCTGCTCAAAGTTCGCTGCGCATGGAGCGGTCAGGTGCTGGACTGGAAAGAGGACGTGCTGCCGGAGGATAAGTGCCACTGCTGCCAGTTCCCGTCTCGCCTGCGTCCGCACGTGGTCTGGTTCGGCGAAATGCCGCTGGGAATGGATGAGATCTACAGCGCGCTGGCGATGGCCGACGTGTTTATCGCCATCGGCACATCCGGCCATGTTTATCCGGCGGCGGGGTTTGTCCACGAAGCGCGACTGCACGGCGCGCATACCGTTGAACTCAATCTTGAGCCAAGCCAGGTGGGCAGCGAGTTTGAAGAGAAACACTACGGCCTGGCAAGCACGGTTGTTCCGGAGTTTGTCGACAAGCTGCTGAAAGGGCTGTGACGCTCATGGCGTGAAAAGGCACCCGCTGGACGGGTGCCTTTTTATTTAAGAATGAAAGAAGGCCAGCGTCTTCTCCAGCGATTTAGCCTGCTCGTCCAGCGAGAGCGCCGCCGCAGAGATCTGCTGAACCAGAGAGGCATTCTGCTGGGTGGTGCTGTCCATTTGGTTGACGGCGGTACTGACCTGGCTAATCCCCCGATTCTGCTCGTCCAGCGCCTGAACAATGTCGTTGATGACCAGATGCACGTGCGACACCGCCTCAATCACCTGTTTCATCATTACGCCGGTCTCATTGACCAGCTCGACGCCTTTGCTGACGCGGCCTGAGGACTCGGCAATCAGCTGAGAGATCTCTTTGGCCGCGTTAGCGCTTCGCTGGGCAAGGTTGCGTACTTCACCTGCGACTACCGCGAAACCGCGTCCCTGTTCACCTGCGCGCGCCGCTTCAACGGCCGCATTCAGCGCCAGAATATTGGTCTGGAAGGCGATGCCATCGACGATACTGTTTATCTCACCGATCTTGCGCGCGCTCTCATCAATTTCGCCGATCACCACGACCACGTCGTTCACCAGCGTTTCGCCATGCCCCGCAAGACTCGCGGCGCGATCGGTCAGCGTGGTCGCCTTGTGGGCGTTATCGGCATTGTTCTTCACCGTAACCGAAATCTCTTCCATGCTGGCAGCGGTTTCAACAATCGCCGCCGCCTGTTCCTCGGTACGCGAGGCGAGGTCAAGGTTGCCCGCCGAAATTTCGCTGGTCCCGCCGTGCACGGAGTGGCTGGCTTCGCTGATGTTGTCGACGATGCGCTTGAGCTGCGTCTGCATGGTGTGCAGGGCATAAAAAATGCTGTGGGTATCTCCGGAGCGCACCGGGATGGTGTTGTTCAGATCCCCGCGGGCGACGGCCAGGGCGATCCCGGCGGCCTCGGAAGGTTCTCCCCCCACCGGACGATCAACCTTGCGGGTAAAGATCTGGGCCATCACCAGGCTAACCGCAACGATGCTTAACACCATCATGACGATGGCCTTCAGTAAAAATGCGCGCGCTTCGGCCATCACTTCGCTGACCGGGGTGATGATGGCGAGTTTCCACGGCGTCTGGCTATTACCGACGGCGATCGCCTGCCAGGTGATAAATACCTCTTCTTTCAGCAGCGGATCGTTTACCCGAGTGACGTCATGTCCTGCAATGTGACCCGCGTAAGGCTTGCCTGCCGCACCTTTTTCCGGGCTGGACACCACGTTATTGCCCGCAGACAGGAGCAGGGCGTAGCCTGTGCCGTTCCACGGTTTAATGGCGCCAATCATGGACTGCAGCGTGGCGAGCGAGAAGTCAGAGGTGACTGAGCCCAGAAACTGACCGTCACGCATGATGGGGGCGGCAATTGAGGTGAGCATCACGTCCACGCCGTTGTAGGGGTAAATATAGGGTTCGATGATCACATCTTTATGCCGCTGTTTCGGCAACAGATAGTAATCACCGCTGCCGGGCGTTTCGATGTCCGTCAGCAGGTGCAATGTCGGTTTGCCGGTGGCATCGCGGTCGACGTAGCGGGCGTAGCGCCCGGCAGGATCTTCGCCGCTCTGACCGGCAAAGACGGCATCTTTATCGTCAAACGCGTTGGGCTCAAAGGCCATCGACATGGAGAGAAACGACGGGTGAGCCGAGAGGAAGTGGACGAGCAGCTGGTTCAGGCTCTGGCGGTCGGAAATGCCCGCTTCGCGTAGCGCGAGGGCGCTGTTGCCCATATCCCGGGCGGCAGTCAGGGCAGAATCCAGCTGTTTGCTGACCTGTAAAGCGTGTACCTCGGCTATCTGGCGGATATGGTTTTTGGCCAGCACCTCTTGCTGCGCCATCCATTGCCACATCATAAACCCGATCGTTGCCGTAAAGCCCACCGTCACGGTGAGGAAAATGGACAATAGCATCAACGTCTTGACTCTTATTTTTTGTCTTCGGACCATGGCGTCTTTCATTCTCATCTCCCGTAATGTCGTGCATGTCGGGCAGGCACAAAGTACTTATCGGATATTTCATCCCCTTTCTGTAGAGCGAAGGATATATTTAATTTAAATCCAGACGATTAATTCCCGTTAATTAGTGTGGATGCTTTTATTTTGTGCATTCAATCAAAATAGTGCTCGATAAAACTCGTTATCGTCGTGTAGAAAGAGGATGCTAATAAATATAAAGTGGTAGAGGAGGATGGGATATGTACGGATTTATCGCGCGACAACCCATTTTTAACCCTGAAATGAATACCGTAGCCTATGAGCTGCTTTTCAGAGACGGGATGACAAATCGTTTTCCGGATGTGTCGGCAGAATATGCCACGTCCAGGATGATATCAGATCAGTTCTTATGTGTGCCGTCCCAGCGCATTGCCGGGGCACATACGTCGTTTATTAATTTCCCTTCAAGGATGGTTATTGACCGCAGTGGAGAAGCGCTTGATAAAGAGAGCGTGGTGATTGAAATCCTTGAAGATGCTGTGCCGGGGGCTGAACTGCTGCAGGCCGTCATGGAGATGAATGCGCACGGTTATCAGTTTGCGCTTGATGATTTCACCCTTGCGCCAGAATGGGATGTTTTTTTACCCTATATTTCAATCCTGAAATTCGACGTCAGAAATTATACCTTAGCGCAAATTAAAGCGTATCTGAAAGTACGTAAACATCTGACCGGTCATATTAAATATCTTGCTGAAAAAATTGAGACTAAAGAGGAATTCAACCAATACAGAGACGAGGGGTTTTCCCTTTTTCAGGGCTATTTTTTCTGCCGTCCGGAGGTCATTAAATATAAACGGCTGTCGCAAAATCAGCTGGCGATTTTTCGGCTGCAAATGGAGGTTGGACGCAATAAACCTGATTTTCGAATCATCGAGTCGTTGATAAAAACCGATCTCACGCTCTCTTATAAAATCATGCGCTATATGAAGCATACGGCGTTTAAGCATGTCGGCGCCTGTAATTTCAGCAAGTTAACCCTGAGCGAGGTGCTCAGGTATCTTGGCGAAAACCAGCTCCGACGGTTTGTTGCCGTCGTGGTCCTCGCCAGTGCGGGCAATGACACCGTCAGCGAGCTTTACCCGCTGAGCATGATGCGCGGCAAATTCTGCGAACTGCTGGCTGAGACGATGAACGAACCTACTCTGGCTGAAAATGCGTTCATGTGCGGCCTGTTTTCTCTGCTCGATACCCTCCTGGAGCTTCCGATGGCAGAGCTGATGAAGCAAATTGCGGTGCCGCAGAGCGTGAGCAACGCGCTGTGCCACCAGGAGGGACGGTTAGCCGACATGATTAACCTCTGCCGTTACTATGAACAGCAGCGGTGGGACGAGGCGACCCGGGTTCGTCAGGCGCTGGGCCTGTCAGATGAAGAGGTGGTTGAGGCGATGCGAAAGGCGACGCTCTGGGCTGGAGAGAATACGGTCAGTTAATCCTTCCTCACGCCGCGCAGGCGGCGTGAGGAAGAGCGCGATACCGGTTAGCGGCCCGCTTTTAACTTCTGGTAATACTCTTCGTAGAGGCGGCTGGCGTCGCCGACATCGTTCTGCCACTCACCTTTGCTGATGGTTTCCGCATCCGGGTAAAGCGACTTATCGTCAGCCACTTCAGGCTTCAGCAGCTTGCGTGCGGCCAGGTTTGGCGTCGGGTAGCCAATCGTCTCGGCAACCTGTTTCGCCACGTCCGGGCGCAGCAGGAAGTTAATCAGCTTCAGCGCCCCATCCACATTTTTCGCGTTAGCCGGAATGGAGAGGCTGTCCATCCAGAAAATCCCGCCTTCTTTTGGCCAGACCACCTCAAGCGGCGTACCGGCCTGGCGGGCCACATACGCGGAGCCGTTCCACACCATCCCCAGATTCACTTCGCCTTCCATATATGGGTTAGCCGGATTATCAGAGTTGAACGCCGCCACGTTAGGCATCAGCTTTTTCAGCTCGGCATATGCCGCTTCAATCTCTTTAGGATCCGTCGTGTTGCCAGAGTAGCCAAGCTTGCGCAGCGCCACCTGGAAGACTTCGCGCGCGTCGTCGGTCAACAGCAGGCTGCCTTTGTATTGCGGTTTCCACAGATCGGCCCAGCTGGTCACCGATTTCGGATCGACGGCCTCGCTGTTAACGCCAATCGCGGTTGCCCCCCAGATATACGGAATGGAGTAGTCGTTATTCGGGTCAAACGGCTTGTTGAGCATCTCCGGATCGAGGTTTGAAAAATGAGTTAGCTTCGTTTTATCGATCTTCTGGATCATGCCCTCTTTGCGCATTTTGTCGACAAAGTAGGTGGAAGGAACCACCAGATCGTACGCGCCATCTTTGTAGGTTTTGAGCTTGGCATACATGGTTTCATTCGACTCGTAGGTCGAGTAGATCACCTTGATGCCCGTCTCCTTGGTGAACTGCTCCAGCAGGCCCGGCGGCACGTACTCGGTCCAGTTGTAGAAGTAGAGCGTTTTGCTGTCATCAGCGTGCGCGGCACCCATACCAAGCACCAGCGCCGCAGCGGCGAGCATTTTTTTCATTTCATTGTCCCCTGAGATTTTGTTTTATCACGAGCAATAACCTGGCTGGCGATCACCAGAACCAGCGAAAACACCAGCAGAATGGTCGCCAGCGCGTTCACCTCAGGTGAAACGCCGACTTTCACCATCGAATAAATTTTCAACGGCAGAATTTCATAGCTCGGCCCGGTCACGAAGGAGGAGACCACCACGTCATCCATCGACAGGGTAAAGCTCAGCAGCCATCCGGCCGCCACGGCGGGCATCGCCAGCGGCAGGATGATTTTGCGCAGGATGGTCATCTCGCTGGCGCCCAGATCTTTCGCCGCCTCCAGCATGCGCACGTCGAACCCTTTCAGGCGCGCAAAGACGGTCACCACCACAAACGGCAGGCAGAAGGTGATATGGGAAAACAGCAGCGACCAGAAGCCAAGCTGTACGCCCAGCAGCATAAACAGCACCAGCAGCGAAATCGCCATCACGATGTCCGGCGACATCATCACCACAAACAGCATGCCGCTGACGAACGGCTTACCGCGAAAGCGATAGCGGTAGAGCGCCACGGCGGTCAGGGAGCCAATCAGCGTGGCGAAGGTGGCGGAGAAGATCGCCATCGTCAGCGAGTGCTGAGCGGCCTGCAGCAGGCTGTCATTGTTCATCAGCAGGCTGTACCAGTCGGTGGTAAATCCCTGCCAGTTAATCCCAAAGCGCGAGCTGTTAAACGAGTTCACGATCAAAATAATGATCGGGATATACAGGTAAGCGTAAATGGCGGTCATAAAACCGCCGCGAAGCAGTCGACCGATCATTCGAGTTCCACCTTCTTGTTCAGCAGCCGTGAGGCGCGCCAGTAAACCAGCAGCATCAGACCCATCACCACCGTCAACGTAATGCTGGTGGCGGAGCCGAACGGCCAGTCGCGAATGTTGAGGAACTGACTCTTGATCACATTCCCAATCAGCAGGTTTTTCGCGCCACCCATCAGGTCCGAAACGTAGAACAGACCCATGGCCGGAAGCATGACCAGCAGACAGCCCGCGATAATGCCGGGCATGGTCAGCGGAATGATAATGCGGATAAAGGTCTGGAACTTGCTGGCACCCAGATCTTTTGCCGCTTCCAGCAGCGGTTTATCCAGCTTCTCAATGCTGGAGTAGAGCGGCATCACCATAAACGGCAGCAGGATATAGACCAGACCCACAATTACCGCGCTCGGGGTAAACATGATGCGGATCGGCGTATCAATCACCCCCAGCCACAGCAGAAATTCATTGAGGTAGCCTTTGGTGCTGAGGAAGATTTTCAGCCCGTAGATGCGAATCAGCGAGTTGGTCCAGAACGGCACAATCAGCAGAAACAACAGCAGCGGACGCACCTTTTGCGGCAGACCCGCGAGGAACCATGCGAACGGATAACCCAGCACCAGGCAGGCAATGGTGGCAATCAGCGCCATATTGAGCGAATGCAGCAGCACGTCAAAATAGAGCGGATCGAGCAGGCGCGCGTAGTTGTCCAGCGTAAAAACCAGCGAAACGAAGTTTGTGTCGTCACGGGTCAGGAAGCTGGTGGCGATGATCATCAGGTTGGGTAAAAAGACAAACAACACAAGCCAACCGACGATCGTGGCAATCACCACATTCTGGAACTTACTTGTGTTCTTCATCAGCCAGTACAACCTCCCAGCTTTCTACCCAGTTGATAACCATTTTCTGGTCGAGAGAGTGGTCGAAGTCCGGGTCGTCCTCGTTAAAGAACTCGCTGACCATCACCATTTTGCCGTTCTCCAGCTCGACGACAGACTCCAGCGTCATCCCTTTGTAGTTGCGCTCGCGGATATAGCCGATTAACCCTTCGGCCTCGGCATTGCCGTGGATTTCATCGACGCGCAGATCTTCCGGGCGCAGCAGAACGTTGAGCTTTTGTCCCTTTTCGACGGGGAAATGCACCGTGATGGCGCACTCGCGTCCTTCGACGCACGCGCGAACGCGCTGGTCATCCAGACGCTCAATCACCGTGGCGTCGAAGATATTGATCTCACCAATGAAGCTGGCGACAAACAGATTTTTCGGCTCTTCGTAGATTTCACGCGGCGTGCCGTCCTGCTCGATTTTGCCGTCGCGCATCACCATGATGCGGTCGGACATGGTCAGGGCTTCTTCCTGGTCGTGGGTGACGAAGACAAAGGTAATGCCGAGCTTGCGCTGCAGGGCTTTAAGCTCGTTCTGCATCTGCTTGCGTAGCTTGTAATCCAGCGCGGAGAGGGATTCATCCAGCAGGAGCAGACGCGGCTTGTTGACCACGGCGCGGGCGATGGCCACGCGCTGCTGCTGGCCGCCGGAAAGCTGATGCGGTTTTCGCTGGGCAAACGTCTCGAGCTGCACCATGCGCAGGGCTTCGGTGACGCGCGGTTCGATTTCATTCGCCGGGATTTTTTGCATCCGCAGGCCAAACGCCACGTTTTCAAACACGGTCATGTGCGGGAAGAGGGCATAGCTCTGAAAGACAGTGTTGACGTGGCGGTCTTCGGCGGGAACCTGGGTGATGTCCTGGTTTTCAAGATGGATATGGCCGTTATCGACGCTCTCCAGCCCGGCGATAAGGCGCAGTACGGTGGTTTTGCCGCAGCCGGAGGGGCCAAGCAGCGTCAGAAACTCACCGTCATTGATGGTGAGAGTGAGGTCGGAAATGACGTCTTTGCCATCAAAACTTTTACGAATTCGTTCCAGTTGCACCAGCGGTGAACGTGAACGGGATTGTGTATTCAATTTTTGCGCTGTCCCATATAGACGCCTCAGGCAGCAGACTGAAGCGGGGTTTGTGTGTAACCACCTTGGTGACTCGTAATGAGGGCGGACATTCTACGGCAATCCCCCGCAATCGCCAATCCTTGTCACTGATTCATAAGCTACATTTACTAACGCATAACGATATAAACGGAAAATATTCTCGTTTGCGGGATAAAAGTGACCTGACGCAATATTTGCGTTTTGATGCTTATTGATAATGTTGTCACAAAAAGTGAGGGTGACTGCATGGATAAATTACTTGAGCGTTTTTTACAGTACGTTTCGCTGGATACCCAATCTAAGCCGGGTGTTCGCCAGGTGCCGAGCACCGAAGGCCAGTGGAAGCTATTAAACCTGCTTAAAGAGCAGCTTGACGCCATGGGGCTGGTCAATGTCACGTTAAGCGAGAAAGGCACTGTGATGGGAACGCTGCCGGCGAATGTCCCAGGCGACATTCCGGCGATTGGCTTTATCTCCCATGTCGACACCTCTCCGGATTTTAGCGGTAAACATGTGAACCCGCAGATTGTTGAAAACTACCGCGGCGGCGACATTGCGCTGGGCATTGGCGACGAAGTGCTCTCGCCCGTGATGTTCCCGGTGCTGCACCAGCTGCTCGGTCAGACGCTGATCACCACCGATGGTAAAACGCTGCTGGGGGCGGATGACAAAGCGGGCATCGCGGAGATCATGACGGCGCTGGCGGTGCTGAAGGGCAACGATATTCCGCACGGTGATATCCGCGTGGCCTTTACGCCGGATGAAGAGGTCGGCAAGGGCGCGAAGCACTTCGACGTGGACGCCTTTAACGCGCAGTGGGCGTATACCGTCGATGGCGGCGGTGTCGGTGAGCTGGAATATGAAAACTTCAACGCTGCATCGGTGACGATCAAAATTGTCGGCAACAACGTTCACCCAGGCTCTGCCAAAGGCGTCATGGTCAACGCGCTGTCGCTGGCGTCGCGTATTCATGCAGAAGTCCCGGCGGAAGAGAGCCCCGAACAGACCGAAGGGTATGAAGGTTTCTATCACCTGACCAGCATCAAAGGCACCGTGGACAGCGCGCAGATGCACTACATCATCCGCGATTTTGACCGTAAAGCCTTTGAGGCGCGCAAGCGTAAGATGATGGAGATCGCCAAGAAGGTGGGCAAGGGCCTGCATCCTGACTGCTATATCGAGCTCATCATCGAAGACAGCTATTACAATATGCGCGAGAAGGTGATGGCGCATCCGCATATTCTCGATATCGCCCAGCAGGCGATGCGCGACTGCGATATTGAACCGGTATTAAAACCGATTCGCGGCGGTACCGACGGTTCTCAGCTGTCGTTTATGGGACTACCGTGCCCGAACCTGTTTACCGGTGGCTATAACTACCACGGTAAACATGAGTTTGTGACGCTGGAAGGGATGGAAAAGGCGGTGAAGGTGATAGTGCGGATAGCTGAGTTGACCGCTAAACGCTAAAAAATGCCCGGTGGCGCTGCGCTTACCGGGCCTACGATCCGAATGTAGGCCGGGTAAGCGCAGCGCCACCGGGCAATGAGGCAAGGAGTGCCCATGTCAAACTACCGTCGCCATTACGTCCCCGGTGGCACCTGGTTTTTCACCGTTAACCTGCAAAACCGTCAGAGCGATTTGCTTACCCGCCATATCGATAGCCTGCGTTCCGCCACCTCAACGGTTAAGCGTGCGAAGCCCTTCACCATCAACGCGTGGGTTATTTTGCCTGAACATATGCACTGTATCTGGACCCTACCGGACGGGGACAGTGATTTTTCCGCCCGCTGGCGGGATATCAAAAAGACATTCAGCCGCAGCATCGACATGCGCTATATCTGGCAGCCACGATTCTGGGAGCACACTATCCGCAACGAAGAGGACTACCGGAGGCATGTGGATTACATTTATGTCAATCCGCTGAAGCACGGCTATGTGGGTAAAGTCAGCGACTGGCCGTATTCAACGTTTCATCGGGACGTGGCTGAAGGGTTGTATCCGGTGGATTGGGCAGGAGAGATTGAGGATTTTGCCGCGGGGGAGCGGAAGTGAAAAGCCGGGTGGCGGCTACGCCTTACCCGGCCTACAAAAGCTCGATCCCGTAGGCCCGGTAAGCGAAGCGCCACCGGGCACTAAAGCGACTCAGTCCTCAAAGAACCAGTACCCGCTGTTGACCAGCGCGGCCAGCATCGCGAGGAAGGACGGGTCTTCCAGCGCATCGCCAAAGGTATCCGCAGTCAGCACCAGATGGCTGGCAATCGCTTCCAGCGCCGGTCGGTGCGGAGAGTCCAGCTTCTCGCCGTTGACGAACACGTCCTCACCAATGCGCAGCACGCGCAACCCGCCCAGGCGCGTCAGCTTGTCGCCTTGCTGAAGCGCATCGTAAATCTCGTCCGCCTGATACGGCGGCTCCGGAGGCGCAACGTCCAGCTCGTGGCGGGACTGGCTAATAAACTCGCCAAACCACTGACGGAAATGTTCCGGCTCGTTGATCAGATCCAGCATCATGCCGCGCAGCTTATCCAGCTCCGCAGGCAGGATGTCTGTCGGGTGCTCACGCGCAGGCACGTCGGGATCGCTGTAACGATAGCTGCCCAGCTCGCGCTGCAGAACATAGTCGGCAAATCCGCTGATCATCTCGCGGCCGCTTGGCGCGCGGAACCCGACGGAGTAGTTGAGGGAGTTCTCCAGGGAGTAGCCTTCATGAGGGAATCCCGGCGGGATATAGAGAATGTCGCCCGGCTCCAGCTCTTCGTCGATAATCCCGTCAAACGGATCAACCTGAAGCAGGTCCGGATGCGGGCAGTGCTGCTTCATCGGCACTTTTTCGCCCACGCGCCAGCGGCGGCGGCCCGTACCCTGAATGATGAACACATCGTACTGGTCCAGATGCGGACCCACGCCGCCGCCCGGCACGGAGAAGGAGATCATCAGATCGTCCATGCGCCAGTCGGGCAGGGCGCGGAACGGACGCATTAATGCGGCCGTCGGCTCATGCCAGTGGTTGACAGCCTGTACCAGCAGCGACCAGTTGTTTTCACCGAGATGATCGTAGCTTTCGAAAGGACCGTGGCTAACCTGCCATTTCCCGTCCTGGTGGCTGACCAGGCGGCTGTCGACTTCGTTTTCCATGGCCAGACCGGCCAGCTCGTCAGGCGAGATAGGGTCGACAAAATTGCTGAACCCGCGTTTCAGAACGACCGGGCGTTTTTGCCAGTAACGTTCAATAAACTCGGGCCAGTTAAGCGTTAAGTGATAATCCATATTTTTTTATTCCGCAGGCTCTTACTGACTCGGATTATAACGGAAGCTCAGCCCCCCGGCTGCGAGATCCTCGCATTTTTCACATAACGGGTTAACTATCGTTCGATGTGGGCTGCTGGCGACCAAAAATGACCTCCATTCGCGCGCCGCCCAGCAAACTTTCGCTGGTTTCGATTTTCCCGTCGTACTGGTCGACAATCTCCCGGGCGACGGCTAATCCAACGCCCTGGCCAGGACGCAACGTATCGGCGCGCTGACCGCGATCGAACACCACATCACGTTTATTGCGCGGGATCCCCGGGCCATCATCCTCCACGATGATATGCAGTTCGTTATCCGTCTGGCGCGCCGACACTTCCACGAACTCCAGACAGTATTTGCAGGCGTTATCCAGCAGGTTGCCCATCACTTCCATGAAGTCATTTTTTTCACCCACAAAGCTTATCTCTGGCGAGATATCGAGGCTGATATTCACCCCTTTACGCTGATACACCTTGTTGAGGGCGGACGTGAGGTTATCCAGAAGCGGGGCGACCGGATGCAGCTCGCGGCTCAGCAGGGCGCTGCCGGAACGCATGCTGGCGCGGTGGAGGTAATAGCCAATTTGCTGGGAAATACGGCTGATCTGCTCCAGCATCACCGGCTCGGCATCGTCGACGCTCAGCTTCGAACTGCGCATGGAACGCAGGGTGCTTTGCATCACCGCGAGCGGGGTTTTCAGGCTGTGGGTCAGATCGGTAAGCGTCGTGCGGTATTTATCATAGCGTTCGCGTTCACTTTTCAGCAGGCGGTTGAGGTTACGCACCAGGCTGGTGAGCTCGCGGGTGGTTTCCGGATTAAGCTTTTCGCGATGATGTTCTTCCAGTTCGCGAACCTCTTTCGCCAGTGATTCAATGGGGCGCAGGCTCCACCACGCCGCTATCCACAGCAGCGGGATCACCAGCAGCAGATTTGCCGCCAGAACGTAGATGAACCAGCTCCAGACCATATAAGAACGCTTCAGCTCAACCGGAATGGTGTCGATCACCACGATGGTCAGCTGCGGCATGTTTAGCGTCGCCGGATAAAGGTTGATCGCAACGGAGTGCGTCATCTCCGTTTCGGCGTCGTCGGCGCGGATCTCGTTCAGCTTTTGCTGCAGGGAACGATCTTCACGGATCAGCGAGCTGGTGGTGTTGAGATCGGCTTCAATTTCGTGAAACCCGTTGGTTTTAAGCCACTCCGGACGAATGCTCTTGACCAGCCACGGAATGTCGCGCTGCGCCCACAGCAGCTTTCCCTTTTCGTTGTAAATCAGGGCCAGGGTGGGGCTTTGCTGATTAAGGTTTTCCGGCATTTCGACGGTGATTCGGTTATCTTCCCATTTCGCCAGGGTATAAAACAGATTGCTTTCGCCGCGTAAGAGACGAAAGGTCGTTTTATCGAAGCTGACGCTGTACCCCACCAGGGCGACCATGCCGTAGGAGAGCGACAGCACCAGCACCACCGCAGCCGTTGCCAGTAAAAAACGAACCCGCAGTGAGAGGGGTAGAAGATGACGCAAAATCCGTCTCATTTAGCGTAATTCAAACAGGTAGCCCTGACCGCGGACGGTGGTAATCACATCCTGCGGGTACTGGGCCTGAATTTTCTTACGCAGTCGTCCCATCAGCACGTCAATGGTATGGCTCTCGCGCAGTTCAGCGTCAGGGTAGAGCTGAAGCATTAAAGAATCTTTACTCACCACCTTGCCGCTGTTGCGGATCAGCGTTTCCATAATCGTATATTCGAATGCGGTCAGCTTGATGACTTCATCGTTAATTGAGAGCTCGCGGCGGGAGAGATCGACCTGGAAAGGCGGGATGGAAATAACCTGCGACGCCAGCCCGCTGTTGCGACGGAGCAGCGCCTGCATGCGGGCCGCCACCTCTTCAATATGGAACGGCTTAGTGACGTAATCATCTGCCCCCGCGCTCAGCACTTCAACCTTATCCTGCCAGCCTTCACGAGCGGTCAGCACCAGAACCGGCAGGGAAACATCGTGGCTGCGCCAGCGGCGAATCAACGACAGGCCGTCTTCGTCAGGCAACCCTAAATCGACAATGGCGATATCCGGCAGGTGTTCATTGAGATAATAATCGGCTTCTTTTGCATCTTCAGCATCGTCCACCTGATGTCCCATCTCCTGAAGCTGAACCTTCAGGTGATGGCGTAGCAATGCGTTATCCTCAACAACCAGTACGCGCATCATCTTTTCTCCCAGAATAAATAGTATGAATAGTTTAACGCTGATTATGGAGTTTGAAACCAGCGTCATGAAATTAAATGACTTTTTTAATACTCCCAATACTTTGGGGGCGTCCTGGGGGCACAGCTGTCGGCATCTGGTTGTTCAGCATGTTGACCTGGTCCTGGTTCATATCGCCGATCCACTTCGAATAAACCTCATACACCATGCGCGCATCCTCATGACCCATCTGGCTGGCGATAAAGGAAGGGTTAGCACCGGCCATAAGCGTCCAGCAGGCGTATGTGTGTCGGGACTGATAAGGATTTCTCTCACGTATTCCTGATAGTTTAGTGCCCCGTTTCCATCCATACGAAATCGAGTTTTTGGAAAAAAAGCTCTCATTCACTGACGATTTCTTTTCCGGGGAAAACACAAACCGCAGATTTTGTGGCTCGGTTTTGCCGATTTCCCGGTGATGGAAAATGATCTGCTGTCTTGGGTTATTGCCGGTGATTTCGAACTGCTCGAGCAGCGCATCATGAGCAGGTTTAAGCAGAGTAATCGTTCTGATACCAGCATCTGTTTTCGGCGGCACAAACACCCGCTTGTTCGTCAGGCTTCTTGATACGTGAATCTCACCTTTTCTCAGATCGATATCCTCCCACGCCAGAGCACAGATCTCGCCGGGCCTCATTCCCGTGTGGACGGCTACAATGATGATCAAAGCCAGTTTTCGGGGAAGGGCGGCAATTAGTGCCTGGTACTCATGAAGTAGAAGCGGATCGGGGTCTGCCTTAGATAGCTTGAGCCGGGATACGCCCTCATAAGGAGCGTGTAATATAAACTGACTTCGATTCGCAAGCTTCAGCATTTCTGATAAAACCGCCATCTGTTTATTGACTGTTGAGGGCGCGCGTCCCTTTTTAACCAGATTGGGCATTGAAGGGTTTAATACGCTGCCGGTCAGCAGCTCTTTGCGGTAATTCAGGATATCGGCGTGCTGAATTTCAGCCAGTGGGGTATTTTCTCCCACAACGCGTTTCAGTGTGTTAACTGCAGACGTTAGTGAATGCAGCGTAGCCCCCGACACCTCCAGTGACTTTGTATCAATGAAAAAATCGCTCAGCTCTTTAAATGTCGTGATCCGCTTGGTTGATGAGAATTTTTTAAGCGCCTTTGATTCAGGGAAGCGCGCTGCGTAGTCGAACTGGCCGAACTGGATCTCACTCACGATGACGGCGCGAAGGTTTCCCGCCTTCTTGATGTTGCTGCTGTTAACCACCCAGCCACGGAGAACTTCGCGGCAGCGAATGCCGCGAAAGGTAAACGTGATCCTTAATTTTCCGTTATGAAGTTCAACGCCGGTTGGAAAGTTCATCATGCTTCCTGAATAAATCTATTAATCAGCGGAAAGTTGTACCAGACCAAAGCGCGTTTGCTTTCTCCACCGGGTACCGCGGGTACTCGCTTAAAATGAACCCCTTCAATCCAGCTTCCGAGGCGATAAGCTTTTATTTGCCTGTCATCCAGCCCCGTTTTCTCAGTTAGCCTTCCCGCCACCATCCACTCTTCATCAAAAATGATTTGCGCCATGCTTAACTCCATGACGCCGCCACGATAACGCAGCGGCAGATAGTATATTGATTGCCAAAAATCACCGGCCAAGCCCTGGGAGACATTGCAGATGTCGGGCCCGGGTCATTGCCGTGGCCACATAGCTGCGGGGCCGGTTAACAACCTCGACAGTGATTTTTCTCCCGAGGATCCGCACGGTGTATAGCGTTTGCAAATGCTGCTTTCCGTGATCACCGAAAAGCTCATGATGACGCTTCAACACAACCGCGCATGCCTGCCGTCCTTCAGGATCGTCCTTGCATCGGTTAATCAGCCTCATAAAGCCTCCACGTGGGTGTTGAAGTTCTTATTCAGCGCTGATTCCATCCTCCTGATGCAGTCACGTATTCTCGTCATTTGGACTTCCGGGAACTGGCTTCGGCCCATTTCCTCCAGCACGCTGACAAGATGGTGATCTTGTGCCTTAGCGGCCAGAACGCGAGCGCATGCACGTAGCGATTCACCAATACGGCGTTTTTCTATGGCTGCAAAAGCGCGACACAGCTCCAGAGTTACCAGCGTGTCCGGGAATTCCGCATACCTGGTATTGGCGATGACTTCCTTTGCTTTACTCACTCTGCAACCTCCTGCTGACTGACAACGCTGCGGGCAAGTCCGGCGGCCATAGCCGGTAATTCGTCATACTGATTGCAATATGCCGGGTTGGAACATAAGCCCTGCAGTGCGGCAATGGTAAGCTGTTGCAGGTAGGTAATCGATGAAAGCGGCGCGTTTGTTTCAGCTACTGGTTCGGGCTCGGCATCCGGCTTTGCAGTAACGGCTGGAGGATCGAGTGCGACAGTTTTTGGTGGTGCCGGGCGGCGGTATTCCACGATCGCATCAAGCGCAATTTTCTGACGAACGCTGATATCATCAGACCACTGTTCAAGAATCGTAGTAGCAACGTCCTGTACTTCTTCATCACTGAAATCAGGCGACAGACAGAATTCAGTTGTGGTGATATCTGCAATCAGTAACGGGAAAATATGCTGGATGTCTTTACCCGTGGTGGTGATGAGATTTTCGATATCATCCTGGTCACCGATGTTTGTGCGCCCGGACATCAGCTCGTTTAATGCATGGGCAATTTCAATCTCGCGATCACTTAGCGCTGGTGGCACTTCCTGTTTTTCGACTTCATTTGAGGAGGTGGTTTTTATCAGAGCATCAACTGAGAAGACCCCGCCGCCAAGATTCTCCACCCGTGGCTGCTCGCTCTCTTGCTTTTCTGGTGCAGGGCTCTGAGCGAATGCCTCGTTGAGTTCTTTGTCGAGCTGTGCAGCTTTGCCCGGGCAAACTGCTGGTAGCACAGTTTCGCCCTGTACAGTCGATTCGGTTTCATCATTTTCTTTTTTCTCAGCATTAGTGCGAGGTTTAGGGCGGCAGGCAATATCTACCGTTTTCTGGTCAGGGTTCGCATGGTCACATTCAACCAGCTCGCGATTGATATACTCACGTAATGCGACAGGATCGATCCAGAGATCTTCCGGGGCGGATTTAATCAACGCGATTATGGCCGCGCGGGAATAGTCCAGAATGCCTGGGGTGCTACGCAGTTTTTTCCACCATGCTGTGAAGCGTGGATCCTGTTCTGCTTCGGCCATAGCTTTCGCTGGAATCATGTATTTATTCGGGATCCAGTAAATGTCGATCTCGTCGAACATACTCAGAATGGCAACTGCCACTTCGATACGCAGCGTTGAGAGGTTATGAACCAGATCCGGACTGCGGTCTGTCTTGTTGCCACCGCCAAGTGTGGCGCCGGTGTCTATACGGTTTTCATCTGTGGTGATGGCAGACTGAGGACGCTTATCAACCGGGGTATCGATCCACCTTGTGATCCGCCTTTTAATGTCCGGCCACTGGGTCGTTTCTTTAGTGTCCTCACGCACCCAGGCGAGCAACTGCTCCTGCCGTTCAGGTGTAAGCTCAAGCGCGCGTCTCTCTTTTGCCAGTGCTTCTGCAAGCTCGCGGGCAAAGCTGGGTTCATCATCATTCTTCAGATCGACGATCTGGCCATACTGCGCTGTGGTGATTCCTGGGACCGGGCCGAACAGTGCCAGACAAGCTGCTCGTGATGCCTGGTCGAGCTGCGCAACAGTTTTAATTTCTTCCACTGCCTTGTTGTCGTCCCATTCCGTCTTTTCTTCAGATTCAGGCTGTGGTGACGCAGCTGGTTCACCTGCATTCACATTCCAGATAGCCACGGTATCGAAAAATTCAGGTGAGAAAACATCAAGCTCAGGGCACGGTAAACCTTCTCGGTGCTCCCAGATTTTCACCTTAAAATAATCATCAATATGTTCTGGGTGCTCGGCCGCCAGCTTGCCGAAAATAACAGCTTCAGCAATGGCTTTTGTAGCCGAGTTTACTGCTGTAGCAAGCGGTTTTAAGTCTGGGTATTTTTTCAATGCTTTATCTTTTGGAAAATAAGCGCCGCCGAAAACTTTTAATTCAACAGACATAATTACCTCTATATTTTTTTGGAGGGTGATGTTTAGCGATATGGTTTTCGAATAACGCGCTTTACATTTTTTAACGCGTTACGTCTTTCTCTTTTTTCATTGCATTGCTCACATAAATAAATCGTGCGCTTAAAGGGGTATATATCTGTTTTCCTTTCATGCATTTCCGATTTTTTATATTCGTGGCAGCAAACAGCGCAATGACAAATGATGTAATCCATATCAGTTAAGTTGTTGGCGTTTGTGATCGTAATAAGACATGCCACAAGCGTTCTGCGCTTCTGCGAAGTTCACAGACAGCAAGCTAATGTGCTTTACAGCGCAAGCCGGGCAATGAAACTCACCGAGCACGTAGCCACCGTCAAGTACGACTGTTACAGGGCCTGACGATGGCAAATGAACCACACCTGAAATGGCACCGTTAATATTAAAGGTAGCAATCTCTTTATTTACGATAACAAGATTCAGCTCAACACTTGTAACGCTTACTTTCATTTTAAACTCCATGATTCAGGGTGTGAAAATCCCTGCCGTTTAAGGCATAGGTTTTAAATTGGTAAAATTAAATTACTTTTAAACTATTTCGCCATTCCTGATGAGGTTGGCGATGCACAACGAAATTTCTGTATTTCCGTAAGACCTTCCAGGCAGCATGACATCCGGCAACATCACGAAGAAATACTGAAGTGACGAGTTTTCCCTGTGCCCAGGCAATTTGTTGTTCCGGTGTTAATTGTGTCTTATCCATATATGAACACTCCACTAAGAAACCAGCTTTAAAAAGGGTGGTATATGCATGGACCACGGGAAACGCATATACCACCAAAACTACACGCAGCCTCATGTTGCGATTGCCCACAACTGGAAGCGCATTCCGCCAGTTAACAAACCGATCCCCATCAGTGAAAAGAGTAATACGCTTACATGTTGTGGACGATTCATCTGCCCTAGTCCGGCGGCGCCACCTCGCCAGGGCAGATGTAAAGGGCAGTTACGCTGCCAGCCGGCTTATTGGTCTGTGCAGGTATTTCAAGTCCTGCATCGCGGGGTTTGCTCTCCGCCCCAGGTTCTCCCCGCTATGCTTTAGCGCGCAACCTGAGAAAACCGCCTTCAAGCCGTTGGCTTACGCCACATTCAAGAAACTGCCTGGACGAACTCGGAAAAGCTCAGTGCTTCTTCACCCTCCGCCAGACTGTTGAAATACTCTTCGTATGCTTTTTCCATCTCGAACCCCTGTTTGCTGCTTTGCTTGGCTAATCACCCTTATCGCTGGGTAGGCGGAACGTTTACTGATTACTGCGTGTTTCGTTGGTCTAAGTTTATAAACAAATAAACCATAATGTAAAGTTAATAGTAAACAAAAAGGCGTGAAAAATTAGATGTGGTTGAATTTGGAGAAAAAAAAGACCGCAACATGCGGTCTTTAGGGGAGTTAGTCTATTTCGAGGTCTTTGAGCATCTGAAGGATTTCTTGTTTGCTCTTGCCTTTCAGCCTTGCCTTGAGCTCATTGTCTATGGAGTTAACTTGGGCCCTGAGGTTTACCATGTGCTGCTCTTTTTCCCATTCAGCAAGGCTGTCGAAAAGGTCTAGCAGTTCTTCATGGCGCGCGTCAAATGGACGAGGGGATCTTATCTCTTCACCCATAGGTTCTTCATCAAGATAACCAGGAGCCATGCCGTAATCTCTTTCAATACGGCGCGCAGCTCTCTCGCCGAACGACGCTTTGCCGTTGATCAGCTGTGAAAGGTAGCTCTTCTCTTTCTCCGGCAGGGTTCTGCTGGAAAACCATGCCGCTAGGCGCTTACGCCTGATTTCTTTTGTGTCCATGCAGTCATTTTGATTAGTAATTTCTAAACAAGCAAAAACTTGACATTAATGTTTAGTGGTTTATAAACTTATAACTCAACACACAGGAGCAATTATGCAACTCAATGACTTTTTGAAAGCCGGTGGGCCAAAGATCCGCAAGGCGCTGGAGCAACATCTTGGGATATCGAAATCTTACCTCTCCCAACTGGCAACGGGGCGGGCTGCTATTTCGCCAAGTCGATGCATCGTTATCGAAACCTTCACCGATGGGAAGGTTTCTCGATCTGATATGCGTCCAAGCGATTGGGCTGAAATTTGGCCTGATTACAAGCCAGAAAATACCACAGCAGCTCAGGAGGATACTGAGTGATGGAAATCAAAAAGCTGGCATGCGAGCTGGAGTCCTGGGCGCAGGAAAAGGGCTGGAAGACGGTCACGCAGCTGATAACCCCGCATCACTTTGGCGATCTGCTTCAGCCACTGGATAACGTGACGGATCCTGACGAGTACGCGCGCCGACTGCACAACAACAAGCAGATTATTCAGCGCGCCTTCAGAAACGATACGCCGAATTATCTCAAGCAGGCAGAGGCGCTGAGCTATGCGGTGCGCGCCGCGATTGATAACGAGCTGGAGCAGAAGGACTGCATGCTCTACCGGGCTGCCAGGGTTAACAAAGAGTGTATCGAAGCTACCAACGCGGTATTCACCGGGAAACCGCAACCGGTAATCAGGCGTGAAACTCTGGAAGCGATAGACGCGCTGGCGCAGCTGGTCGGCGTCAAGGTGAAGCTGGTTTCGACTTGTTCAAACGTAGCCTAGTTCAGTTGTATTGAGGTGTTCTATGAGCATGGAACTGATGGTTCAGGCGATGAAGGTCAAGGTAGGAAACCCGCTTCGTAAGCTGGTCCTGCTTAAGCTGGCCGATAACGCAAGTGACCAGGGCGAATGCTGGCCGAGCTATCAGCATATCGCTGATCAGTGTGAGATCAGCCGTCGTTCCGTCATGAATCATGTTGCCGCGCTTTGCGAGTCTGGACTGATGCGAAAAGAGACCAGATCGGGGCCTAAAGGCAATGGCAGCAATTTCTACCGACTAACCCTGAGCGGTGCAAATACCAGTGCTAGGGTAGTGCAGGAGATTCACCAGGATGGTGAAGCAAATTCACCAGGGGCTGGTGCAGGAGATTCACCAGATGGTGCAACACATTCACCAGGGGATAGTGAAGGAGATTCACCCAGAATCAGTCACTCTTCTGAACCAGTCAAAGAACCAGAAAATACTTCTTGTCCGGACGCTCCGCCGTCGGACGGAAAATTGACAAAAACCGATTTTTTAAAGCGCCACCCAGATGCGGTGGTCTACAGCCCTGCAAAACGCCAGTGGGGCAGCCAGGAAGATTTGACCTGTGCGCAATGGATTTGGAGGCGCGTGCTGAAACTCTACGAGGAGGCCGCAACCTTTGACGGCGAGATCGTTCGTCCGAGAGAGCCGAACTGGACGGTCTGGGCGAATGATGTTCGTCTAATGCGCACCCTTGATGGCCGTAGCCACAAGCAAATTTGTGAAATGTTCAAGCGCGTTCAGAGCGATACGTTTTGGGTTCGCCAGGTGAAATGCCCGGCCAAACTCCGCGAAAAATGGGATGACCTGATTATCCGCCTGTCGGCACCGGGCACAGGGCATTACCAGGCTGGTGGACGGGATATCAATCAGATCTCCCGTCCTGATAACACCGTTCCGCCAGGATTCAGGGGGTAAGCATGCAAAACGCAGGTTCGATTCTCGATCGCCTTCGCCGTGTGATTCCGGCAGGCATTGAACCCAAATTCAAAAACGCAGCTGAGCTGATGGCCTGGCAGCGCGAAGAAGGGCAAAAGCGCGCAGCGGAGATAGACAAGATCAACCAGCAGGCGCGGGCAGAGAAAATTTTCGGGCGATCCGGAATCCAGAACCTGCACCGCAGCTGCAGCTTCGCGAATTACACGGTGGAGGGTGACGGCCAGCGGCATGCTCTGAGTATGGCAAAGAGCTATGCGCAAAATTTTGGTACCGGGTTCGCCAGTTTCGTTTTCACCGGAAAGCCTGGTACCGGGAAAAACCACCTTTCAGCGGCGATCGGCAACTACCTGCTGAAGCAGGGGAAAACGGTTCTGATTGTGACTGTGCCGGATCTGACCCTGCGCGCCCGGGCCTGCTACGACGAAGGGCAGTCTGAAGCCGCGTTGTTGGATGACCTCTGCAAAGTGGATCTGCTGGTGCTCGACGAAGTCGGCATTCAGCGGGATAGCCGCGGCGAGAAAGTTTTATTGAACCAGATTATCGATCGCCGCCTGGCCGCAATGCGCCCGGTTGGCGTTCTGACCAACCTGAATTACGACGCGCTGGTAGAAACCCTGGGTGAAAGGGTTGTTGACCGCCTGCGCATGGATAACGGCATTTGGGTGAATTTTGACTGGGAGAGCTATCGCGGAAACGTTAGCCACCTGAGACCTGTTAAGTGAATTTTGAGGAGAAAATTATGGAAACCGTACTGGATGCACTGAAAGCCATGAAAAAAGCGACATATCGCGAGATTGCTGCCCGTCTGGATATCGAGCCCGTTGAAGCGCTGAACATGCTGCGCGAGCAGAAAGAACAGGGGTTATGTGATTTTTACGATGGGGCATGGTCTCTTGGTACCATGCAAGAGCAGGCCAGGCAACCGACCAAACCGCAGGTAGCGGCGTCAGCACGTCAGGATCCGCGCCTGAAAGGTGATGAACCAGCACCGGTTGATGCTGTGACCATCCGCCAGCTGCTTGGAACGAGCGGCGCTATGACCACCGCGTCGCTAGCTGCAGCTGTAAATCGTAATGCCCGCGGCATGGTCTCTGTAATGCTGTCTTTTGAGCGCCAGGGCGTGGTTATCAAAAATGGGAAGGGGAAGGGCGTGACATGGTCTCTGCCTGGAGCCGGTGAGGCCGTAGGCACTACAGCCGAAGCTGCGCAGCCAGAAAAAACAACTGCAGAAATTATTGAGACCATCCCGGCATTTGCTTCCCGTCCGGATGACCTGATTATTCCGTCATCCCGTTATATCTCCAGTGAAATCCGCCGAACAAAAGCGAAGCTGTCAAACCTGCAGCGTCTGCAGGGGGCTGTTCGGGAGCTGCGCCGCCATAAGCATCTGCTGGAGGGGCTGGGGAATGAATAATTTACCGAAATGTCCTCAATGCGGCATGGCCCCTTCACTGAGGGTTCGCAGTCGGGGAATGAACTGGGGTTCGGCAGAGGTCCGTTGTTCGAACGGTTGTCCTGGCATCCGGGCGGGATTTTCGTTCCCGCCTAATGGTGAGGCAGCGGCCCGGCGGTTGCTCCAGGAAAAATGGAAAGAGTTGGTGGGAGGGCTTAACGATGCCGAGACCAAAAAAAAAGAGTAAGCGCGCTCAAATCTTCACCAGGATCATTGAGTTGGTGAAAGAGCATGACCGTATCACGACAAAGGATGTCGTGGCGATGTTCAACCTTCATCGGACATCATCAGAGAAATACCTGCGTCTCGCCTTTCAGCGGGGCGAATTGATTCGAAACGGGCGCTGCGGCATCTTACGGGACAAGCGGGCGATTGTAGACTTCGACCGTGAGTGTTACAAGAACCAGCAGTTATTTACATGCTGTGGTCCAGGACATGTTATAACCGAGCTAACAAACACGACACTCTAATAGATAACGAGGCACAAGAATGAAATTACGCATCATAAAAGCGATCGGCCTCAGCAGATTTTCACCAAGATGGATTAAGGTTATTTGCCTTCAGATGATTAAACATGACATTGATCGCTCCCTCAACATACTTCTTGAGGGCATTGATGTGTCAAATTTAACCCCTGAGCAAAAGAAAAGGCTTCAGGAATGTGTTGAAAAACTCAATTCTGCAAGAGGTAAGGCGATGCAGGCATGAGTTGCTACTTAGAACCTCCCGAGGCAGTAGACCCATTACTCCAATTCACTACTAAGCGGATCGTTGAACAGAAAGCCTGCTGTTGGCGGATGTATCTGAAACTGTATGGCCTATTGGAGTAAGTTTGGTCTTGTCGTAAGGCAACGCCGCCGGCCAAACAGCCGGCGGCTTTATTCTATTCAGGATCTGTAAGAGCCAGTTCGAAAGTGCCACCTTTTTTAGGCATAACCTGATCTACCATTTTGACAAATTTATTCCATCCATAGCCATTGGCTATAGAAAGTCGCTGTATCATTATTATCGAATGTAGATGTTGCGCCAACATAGGATTACCTACGTCATCGGTTAGCCACTGATGAAGCTTGTTTTTTCTATTCCCCTTATCATCTTTGGGGGTCTTCTTTTCAAGCTCTTCCAAAATGCTATCGCCAAGACGTTCGTAAATCAGATCCCGAGTGTAATGAGCAACGACACTGAACCTGTTTTTAGACATGCCTGACCATTTCCAACCTCTAAGCTTATAAATATTCTCATAAAACTCGTCAGGAAATTTCTTCGCCCATGCGGCGAGCTCCTTGCTTATGACCTTATCTAAAAAAGCCTGTAAAGCATCCCGTGGTCGAACTTCTTGGTACCCTGTTGCCTCATCTACAAGTGCGATGATGCCAACTTTTGCCAACGAACGTACTAAGATTTCTGCTTTACGTGCTGTATCTAACTGGTTTGAACGGGTAATAACGCCTTCTTCTCTAGCCTTTAAATAAACATCACATACCAAAGGCAAGATAGACGCGTCATAGCCTTCGACTAACACATCTGAAAGAGAGCGATATTTCACCCTATTGATCACACCTTTAAGGTCTTCAGAAATAAAGGGTCTTAGGTTGATTGCATCCATAAAAGCAGGCATAACGATCTCACCTTCTGGTGCTGATTTCACACCTCGCGTCGGGCGACCAAAAGCTTTAAATACAGAGCCTTGCGAAATTATTCGTTTGCCATCTTCTAAAACTGCCACGTCAAGCTCTGCATCCCCGATCTTCAGAATGCCCTCATGTTTGGCTGTGTGTATGGTGATAGCTTCCTTTTCTTTTTGCCACCTGGCATTTGCAGCTTTAGATGCCACGTTACTACGTTGTTCTGGGCTTAATTTCGATGCTCGAGCCTTACCGCCTAAAGATTGTGGTGTTTTATCATGTTTCATTATGTGTACCAGTAGGAGAGGGTATTGTGATTGTCGTTACAATCCTCTGTGCTAGCAAGCATTAATTTGATTTATGCTTGCTAGAAAGGATTTTGTTGCTGTGAAGATGAGGGCGTAGATAGTTCAAAATGATTTAGCTTCAACTAAGACAACTTCGGGAATAAGAAAGCGAAAGACAAACAGGTCGCGCGATGCAGGAGTGCGGAACCGCTACCATTCTCCGAAGCACAGTTGAGAGCAACCCTTCCAGAACTCTGTCAAAACAAGGAAATAGCCGCTTAATACGGCCCCGCATAAAGCGGGATTATTTTGCCATCACTTGGCAGCCGATTTGGCATTTTGTGCTGTTAAAGCGTTGATCAAATTAATACAGGGGTGTACTGTATAAATATACAGTTAATTATCAGGGGTGGTTATCATGGGTTTTCCATCACCAGCAGCAGACTACGCAGAACAGACGCTCACTATCACCAGCCTTTGCGGCTATGACGGCAACTGCCGAACCATCGAAACATCAGCCGGGTACGCGATCATAAACGTTGCCAGAAAGCCGGAAGTGGGAGACACAGTCCTGGTTTCGTTCTGTGGCAGTCTGGATTTTGCAAAAGTCCAGGGGAAAGCGCTGATCACTCAGGATGGAGAAGCTATTGAGGGGGATGCACTGGATGATGCAACCGTAATGGGAGTGGTAACGCACCTCCTGAATCGTGTGACAGATACCGACAATCGGCCTGTGATTTAAAAGACCTGATCTGATTCCTGTGTCTTAAAGCCGATCGGTTAGACAGAACAATTTCGCCGAATTGCTCTGTCTAACCTATAAGACGTCTGGTTAGCGGAACCTTTAATTGAATCAGTGCGCAGGGAGAAAGGACCGCCCCCGGAAGGGGAAACCATTTTTAGGGATGTGCCCATGAAATTAAATGAATTTGCCGCGGGTTTAACCAAAGACGGATTGCTTGTTTTAAATCTGTCTGATGGCGAAATAACTGACTACCTCGTCACCAATAATGCTTTACGCACGCTGATACGCCGTGAAGGAAATAGAATTTCCGCGCGGATCCTCAGTGATGATGAGCGGATAATCAACCTTAACTCCCTGCCAGAAGCACTTAAGGTTCTCAAGCCGTAAGTGTTGATTTATAATAATCAAACGGGCTGAACACCCACTGATTACTGCGCCAACCTGAGGAATCAAAATGGCGCAGAGTATTACCCAAAATCACCTTCACCGCACGATTACGCGCGGTGTTTCTGCTTGTGCTGGTGGTCCAGCATGAAGAAAGCAGATAGCCTCCATCTTTCGCGTGTGGCCGCACTGGGCTGCATCGTGTGCAGAAATCAGAACCTGGGCGAAACGCCCGCGGAAATCCACCACATCCGAACCGGACAGGGTACAAGCCAGCGCGCTGACCATCGAAAATCAATTCCCCTGTGCCATATGCATCATCGCAACGGCGGTTACGGTGTGGCGATTCATGCTGGCCGCCGCGCCTGGGAAATGAAGCACGGCACCGAAGCAGAGCTGCTCGTGCAGGTGCTCTATCTGCTGGGCGAGGGCGCCGATGCCTAAATACATCATCAACCCAGTCGGAAAACCCCGTATGACTCGCGCTGATAAGTGGAAGCAGCGCGCGCCGGTGATGCGATATCGCATGTTTTGCGATGAAGCCCGCCTGCATGGAATCCGGGTGCCGGACAACGGCGCACACATCACATTCGTTTTGCCGATGCCGACGAGCTGGAGCAAGAAAAAGCGCGCGTCTATGGACGGCCATCCCCACCAGCAAAAGCCCGATCTGGACAACTTAACAAAATCTCTGTTGGACGCCTTGTTTGAGGATGATTCCCACATTTGGGACGCCCGGACATCAAAAATATGGGGCGAAACCGGAATGATAATTATCGAGGACATGAAATGACGCCACGCCAGAAACGCCAGTATCTTGAAGGACTGGGAAAAACAGCAATGGCGCCACGCAAGAGCTGGCTCGGGAAAAGTATTCTCCTGACTGATATCCAGTCCGGGTGGATTAAATCGCTGCTAACTGTATGGGGGGAATCTGTACGCGGCGGAACGGCCCCGGCCAAACCGTGCGGCCATTCGTGCTGGAACGTGATAAGCGGAAAAAACTGGTCTGATAAAGCGCTTGAGCGATTTACAGCGGCGTTGAACCAGGCGAGAGAAGAGGGATTCCGTGGTGAGCAGGCAATGAGACGCGCGCGCTCGATACTCTGGCCGGAGCCGCAGGTAAATGTCATAGACGCAGCGATGAACAGCGACGATGCAAAATTTATTGAGGATGTGGTGCTGCAGGCGTTCGACCAGATGGATCCGGTTTATCTGGTTGGCCGTCAGTATTACACCACTAGGAAAAAAATCTCTGACATCACCAGAGAGCTGCAGAGCCTGGCCCCGTGGCTCACCGATTCGGAGGCCAGAAAGCGTGTGCGCTGGTGCTTGGAAATATTCAGGGCAAAGGTATTTCTGTCAGCGAGGAAAAGCCTGAAAGAAAATTCATGATCATGATTGAATTAGCAAAAAGTGCTATTTGTTCTGAATGATGTTGAAAACGGGCCGGAAAATCAGATAATCCATTCATGCTTGGCAGAGCTGCGCCACGATGGCAGCGATGTAAAGCGACAATTTGAAAAAACTTTAAACCCCGCCTGCCGGGGTTTTTTGTTATCCGGCGATACGACAGGGGTATTCGCGAAGGTGCATTGCACCAGTACCCCTGTCATATCGCCGATCTCACCTGATTTATTCAATCCAAACATCTTCTTTGAGGGCTGCCATCCGGCGGCCTTTTTTATTTCCCCTCAATTTTTCTGAGAGGATTCACAGCAATAACAGAGGGGGGCGTAATGTCCGATCCATTAACCGGAACTGGCGCAGTTCTCGGCGGTGGCCTGCTTGGTTCAGTCCTGTACGGTGTCTTTACTCATACAGATTTCGGCGTGGTGTTTGGAGCGTTTGGTGGTGCGGTGTTTTACGTCGCTACAGCTGCAAACCTTACGCGTGCTCGCCTGGCTGCATATTTTCTGACTTCATTCATTGTTGGAGTACTTGGCGCCGGGTTTGTTGGTTCATGGCTAAATGCCGCCTCGAGTTATGAAAAACCGCTGGATGCACTCGGTGCAGTGATTCTGTCTGCGCTGTGCATAAAAATCCTAACTTTTCTTAATAACCAGGACCTGAACACCCTGTTCGGTTTTTTCTCACGGTTACGCGGAGGAGGGGGAAATGGTAATTGACCCGTCAGCTGTCTTAAACGCGTTTATCTGCTCGGTGATCGTCGTCGTTCTGATGTTCTACCAGCGCCATGGTGCCAGGCACCGTCCTTTCATCTCAATCCTGGCGTATATAACCATCCTGATTTACGCAGTAATCCCCTGGCAATTCATCTTCGGCCTCTATCGTGACTCCAGTTGGCTGGTGGTGATGGCGAACCTCCTGATATGCGCAGCTGTTATGAAGGTCCGGGGAAATCTGGCACGTCTGGTTGATCTTCTGAGGCACTAATGAACCAAATACTATTTCAAAAGGCGGCAGGTATAAGCGCCGGTCTAGCCGTTCGCTGGTTTCACTATATCGATGCTGCAATGAAGGAATTCGGCATAACCGCGCCGCTCGATCAGGCCATGTTTATAGCGCAGATGGGCCATGAGTCCGGCGGTTTCACCCGGCTGGTGGAAAACCTGAATTATGCGGCAGAAAAACTGGTACCTACGTTCGGCAAGCATCGCATTACTGCACAGCAGGCCGCTGCACTCGGCAGAACGGCAACGCAACCGGCAAATCAGAAAGCGATAGCCAATCTGGTTTATGGCGGTGAGTGGGGCAAAAAGAACCTGGGCAACCAGGTTGCTGGTGATGGCTGGAAATATCGCGGCCGAGGCCTTAAGCAAATCACCGGGCTTAGCAACTATCGCAGCTGCGGCCAGGCTCTCAAACTGGATCTGGTTTCGTATCCCGAACTACTGGAACGAGATGAATACGCTGCGCGCTCCGCCGCATGGTTCTACGTCTCGCACGGATGCCTGCTCCATTCAGGCGATGTGGAGCGCGTCACGCTGCTTATCAATGGCGGCCGTAACGGTCTGGATAAACGCCGTGCGCTGTTTAACCTGGCAAAATCAGTGCTGTTGTGAGGTCACAATGGGGTTTGAAACTTTAATTGGTATTGCTGCAGCTGTCATTGCCGCCATCGCTGGCGCTTTCGGCCTGGGCCATATTCGCGGCACAAGCAAAGCTGAAGCGAAAGCAGATCAGCAGCGCACTGAAGATAACGCAGCGGCAACGGTCGCAGCAGCAGAACGCCGGGTAGAGACAACGAAAGAGGCCAGCGATGTACAGCAGACTGTTAACCACATGCCTGATGACGATGTTGATCGCGAGCTGCGTGACACGTGGAAGCGTCCCGAGGGTGGTTGATACCGCCTGTGACTGGGTAAAGCCAATCTACCTGACTGATCATGACATCGACGTTCTGGATCGCCAGACGAAGAAAGACATCCTGGCGCACAACAAAACGTGGCAGGCGAACTGCCAGAAACCAAAAGAAGTGCGGTCTTAATGACATTATCCTAACAAGCTGATATGCGGACCGTAATCCGTTTGTGAGGTTTAAAGAGGAAAAATACGAGTGTCGGCATCATAATTGAAACTCCCCAATTCATGAGGAGTATGCTTATGCTTGAGGGAAGAAAAGAAAAATTACATTGCGGATCAATGTGTTTTGCAGTCTTTGGTAGTGACGATGACATAAGTGATTTTGTCGAGTACCTTAAAACCTCAGCTATTGCGATTGATGTTAGAGTCATTGCTGGGCGCGACCACCTGGACAGGATAAAAATCGTTATTACAGGAAGCATCGTTGACCAGCTATCTTTTGATGCATTCAGGCATCAGTACATAGACGACTACTGCAGTAGATGAACAATCAGACCGCCTTCGGGCGGTTTTTTTTCAGTATTATCATGCCTGTCTTAATGCGTTTTATACCCCCAGTGTTGAGATTTACTGGTTTGTTAAAAGCAACTTAAGTCACGGTGAGCTGTTTTTTTTGAACGTTAGAATGGTTACCAGGTTAATATTTGTAGCACTTGATAAATCTTAAGCGGAAGGATATGTCATGGTGCAGATACTGATTTTTGCTGAAAACGACAATGCAAAATTGCTGAAAATTCGTAATTACAGAAACAAAATCAGATACCTGTATGCTAACAAAGAGGTGAAGTATCTGGATGTAGTCATGTTTTTTTCAACGTTTTTGAATGGTAAGAGTGGAGCCGTGCTGGTGGCGAGTGACAGATACGTTACCAGGAAAGAAATCCTCGAAGCTTATGATGCTCTGATTAGTTGATATCAACCAATCAGTTACTCAGAAGCCACACATTCAATCCTGGTGTACATCGTTTGCTCTTCAGCACAATACACGCCGCTCTGCAGAGCTAATGCTGCCGCTCATAGTGCCGCTGCTGGCTGTTATTGAGAAGGGTAATAATTACTTGGCTGGTATATGTCAGGTTTAGCAAGCGCGCCAGTGAACCTTAAACAAAGCGTGACAGGAAAACTGCCATCCAAAATAGAACCTCATCCATGAGGCTCTGACACAGTCTCTCCTCTGGACTTTAACCGTAGCAAATTCTCACAGGCCCGCACTCGCTCAGCATACCTGTGTTACAGTTTAACCGTGGTGAATCCCCCTAAGCGGCGGGGCTACATGACCAGGCGGCAAGCGATACTATTGTTGGCTGACAAAAGCGAGTTGTTGTTGGTTATGCAACAACTCACCGGGAGGCACCCGGCACCACAACCTATCTGAACTGCAGCTTAAAAGCAGCTCACCAACTGGTGGGCATTACTTTAGTGCAACCATAAAAAAAGCCCCAGTTACGGGGCAATTATGAATTGAATCTTTTGTTATGCTTTTGTGCTTCTTGCTCTAAGGCTGTGGGACCTTAACATCTTGTTCAAAAAATGCAAACAAAATGCACTTTTAAATTTAAAACAAAGCTCACCTGCTGGTGGGCTTGATAATGGTTAATGACCTTGTTATTTATCAGGTAAACCCAATATACATTTTGTTACCTGTCATCCCGGCAGGATTATAAAATGGAGTTGATATGTTAGAAGGTTATACGATTAAAACCACAGAAGGCCGCGATAGATTTTTGGCTGTACAGGCCGCACTGGAGATAGCAAAAGCATCGGTTGGCTCTGTCGGAGCCAGCACACAATCACGGGTAGCGGCCGATCTTAAAGCTGTTGCCAATGAAATCAGCGGACTGGCCGATGCCATTCAAGCAGCTCTCGCCACAAAATAATCCGTAAATGCCTCTGTGATAATCAACCCGCTTCGGCGGGTTTTGTATTTGGGCTTCGTAAATTCATGCGCAAAACATTCATCTGTATTGCAAGTGGTCCTTCATTGTCGCCAGACGATTGCACAATTGCGCTGCAATCTGGGATTCCAGTTATTGCCGTGAATAACTCGTGGATTGCCGCGCCGCACTGCTCCTTCATCTACGCAGCGGACTGCTGCTGGTGGGAAGAATACGGAACAGGCATTACATCAAATGCGGCCCGCTGGTGTGGTGATGAGTTCACGGCCCGGCGTTTTGGCATTAACTGGCTACCGTCAGAAATCCCCGGTTCTTTTAATTCTGGTCAGCGCGCCATTGAGCTGGCGATCCACCTGGGCGCTAGCCGCGTTCTGTTGCTGGGTTATGACTGCTCAATACGGAACGGCACTCACTGGCACGGCAACCACGCTATGCTGTCCAACCCTGACAGATTCAGCGTAGCGCGCTGGCAGGATGAATTTTCCCGCCTCCGTGCTGTTGCTGGTGGTGTCGAGATAATTAACTGCTCCCGCTTTACGCGGCTTACCTGCTTCCCCCGACAGTCCCTCGAGACTGCACTTTCTCTGTAGGAAATTTATGAAAAGACGAAAGGTCTGCATCCGTGGGATGTACGGGCTTGGTGACTCTATTTACCAGCGGGCGTTTGTACGCCAGTTCCCCGGCGCGTATCTGCGAACACCCTGGCCGGAGCTTTATTGCGATCTCGATGTGAATTTTGTCCGCTCGAATACTGCACTCAGGACGCAGCGGAAAAACGAAGAGCAAACGGGTGTGGAGTTTGTGCAGGAGCCGCCGCGACCGTCAGAGATTCTGACGATTTTTTATGGTCCCGACGAACTGAGCAAGGGCTCCATCATCGATGCCATGACCTGGCAGTTCGGCAAGATGGTCAGCGTGTTTGATCTGCCGTCCTTCGGTGAATCGCCGGTACAGGTTGATAAGCCTGTTGCTGTGATCCGCCCGGCAACCGTCCGTAAAGAGTGGGCGAACCCCGCGCGAAATCCTGACCCGAAATATCTGGCGGATGCCGCGCGGGAGCTGCGTAAACATTTTTACGTTGTGAGCCTGGCAGACCTTGAGGAAGGGGAAGAGTGGCTGGTGGGTGAGCTGCCGGAGGCTGACCTGTATCTGCACAAAGGCGAGCTGTCATTAACAGAAATGCTGGCGCTGGTGGAACATGCCGCCGTCGTGGTTTCTGGTGTTGGCTGGGCGCTGCCCGCGGCCATTTGCTACAAAACGCCTGTTTTCATCGTTCAGGGTGGATGCGGTGGCCACAATGCCCCCCACATCGTTACCGACCCAGAAATGGATCTCTCCCGCGTTGGCTGGGCGCAGCCCGACGATTACTGCATGTGCGCGAGCATGCAACACGACTGCAGTAAGCACATCACTGGTTTCCTCGATAACTTCAAAGGCTGGCTAGATGACATTGTTCTCAAATGAAATGCAAAACGGCCTTGTCTGGCTGCCCGAACTGGGCATAGGCCGGTTCCCGGTACCACCAGAACGGCCATACGATGCCAGTTATTTTGCGAAGTATCGTCAGATGGCACAGACCAGTATGGGGATTCAGTTGAATGCGGCGCGCATCCAGCTGGTGGCCCGCCACCATCAGGGGAAAGTGCTTGATGTGGGGATAGGTTCTGGGCAGTTCGTGGAGACGCGGCCTGATACCTGGGGCTATGACGTGAACCCGGAAGGGATAGCCTGGCTTAAAGCTGGTGGTCGCTGGGCGAACCTTTACGATCCGTATTTTCATTCCGGTGATTTCCCGGCGCTGACGTTCTGGGATTCTCTGGAGCACATCGACGATCCAGAAGCAGCTGTGGCGCGCGCCGGTCAGTGGGTGTTTGTGTCGCTACCGGTCTTCAGGAATGCGGAACACATCCTGACGTCCCGGCATTACCGTAAAGATGAGCACATCTGGTATTTCACCGATGAAGGAATCCGGCGCTGGTTTGGCGTGCAGGGTTTTGTATGCGCTGAGCACAACACCATTGAGAGCATGCTTGGGCGTGACGGCATCAGCAGCTATGCATTCCGGAGAGTTAGCCATGCCACCGAGAACGCCTAAAGCGTGTCGCAAACGTGGATGCAGGCAGACCACAACGGACCGCAGCGGATACTGCGATGACCACCGGGGCGAGGGCTGGCGGCAGTACAAACCCGGCGTGTCACGTCATCAGCGCGGCTATGGTGCGTCATGGGATAAGACCCGTCTCCGCATTCTCAAAAGAGACAAAGGGTTATGCCAGGAGTGTTTGCGCCGTGGCGCAATAACCGAGGCGACCAGCGTTGACCACAGGCTGCCGCTGGCGCACGGAGGCAGCGACAGTGACGACAACCTTGAAAGCCTGTGCACCCCATGTCATCGGGCGAAGACGGCGCGAGAGCGCCTGTCAGGCGGGCGGGGGGGAGGGTAAATCCCTCCAGCCTTTGCCCCTCCGGACTGCCCGCCCCGTTTCATTTTTACGCGCCCAAAATAAGAAACTTTTTTCCGGAAGGTTCCGCCTATTGAATTGGAGGTTTTGATGGGTACTGCTGTACGATCTTCCGGTGGTGGCCGTAAGCGCAATTTGCCCTCAAACCTGAAGAGCAAACTGACAAGGATCGCGCCGCCGGATGAGTTAATGAGCGACATCGCGATCCGCATCTGGAAAACGCAGAGCAAAATTTTAATTGATCGCGGCGTTTTTGATCTCGAAGACGCGCCGTTACTCCTGGCGTACTGCAATGCGTTTCACCTGATGGTTGAGGCCGAAAAAGTCATCGCGAAAGACGGCCTGACCGTATCAAGTGAAATGGGGGGTGAGAAAAAACACCCTGCAGTCAATGTCCGTAATGACTCCGTTTCGCAGCTCGCCCGTCTGGGTTCACTTCTCGGGTTAGACCCGCTCAGCCGCATAAGAATGACCAGCGGTAAAAATGATCCGGACGATGAAGGGAATGAATTTGATGAGTTTGACTGATGGCTACATATCCGAACGTCAATGCGGCGAACCAGTATGCGCGGGACGTCGTGAACGGGAAGATACTGGCCTGCCGGTTAACCATTCTTGCCTGTCAGCGACATCTTGACGACCTGGAACGCGCCAAAGATCCACGCTGGCCTTACCGCTTCGATAAAAATAAAGCAGAACGTTTCCTTCGCTTCTCCCAGAAAATGCCGCACACCTCCGGTGACTGGGCTCGCCGGAAACTGCGTATTGAGTTTGAGTCCTGGCAGAAATTTGCCCTGGGCGTGCCATTTGGCTGGGTCCGTAAGGACAATGGTTTTCGTCGCTTCACAGAGATTTACATCGAGGTACCTCGTAAAAACGGCAAATCGGCAATCGCTGCAGCCGTCGGCAATTACATGTTTTGTGCCGATGGTGAGTACTCAGCAGAGGTTTACTGTGGCGCCACGACGGAAAAACAGGCCTGGAAAGTCTTTGCACCTGCTCTGGCAATGGTGAAAAAGCTGCCGGCCCTGCGTCAGAAGTTCAGCATTAAACCCTGGGCGAAAAAGATGACACGCCCTGATGGTTCTCTCTTCGCGCCGATTATCGGTGATCCTGGCGACGGTGATTCACCATCCTGCGCCATCATCGATGAGTATCACGAGCACGATACAGACGCGCTTTATACCACGATGACTACCGGGATGGGGGCAAGGGAACAGCCCATCACGCTTATCATCACCACAGCGGGTTTCGATATTGCCTCGCCATGTTATGAGAAGCGCACGCAGGTAGTCGAAATACTGGAGCGCATCAGAGAGGGGAATGAAAACGAAAATATTTTCGGCATTATCTACACCATTGATGATGATGACGACTGGACACAGCCGGAAGCGCTAATAAAGGCCAACCCGAACTACGATATTTCTGTTAAAGGGGATTTTCTCAGAGCCAAACAGCTGCTGGCGATGTCCACGCCCAGCCAGACCAACAAAATACTCACCAAGCATTTCAACAAGTGGGTGAGCTCTAAAGCGGCATTCTACAACCTGCAGAAGTGGATGGCTGCGGCAGACAAAACGCTCAAACTGTCCGATTTTGCGGGGGAAGAGTGTTATCTCGGTATCGACCTGGCCTCAAAACTCGACCTTAACGCAGTGGTGCCGGTGTTCCGCAGAGAAATCGACGGAATAAGCCATTATTACTGCGTTTCGCCTCTGTTCTGGGTACCGGAAGACACTGTCTATGCCACGGACCCGGCGCTGAAAACGATGGCCGACCGTTACCAGTCCTTTGTTAATCAGGGCGTGCTGGTTCCATCGGACGGGGCCGAGGTTGATTACCGCCTTATTTTCGAAGCGGTCCTGAAATTACGTGAAACCGTGAAGATAGCGGCGAGCCCGATTGACCCCTATGGTGCAACCGGCCTTTCTCATATGTTGCAGGATGAAGGGCTGGAGCCCGTCACCATTACCCAGAACTACACCAATATGAGTGACCCTATGCGTGAGATTGAGGCTGCGATTGCTGCTGGCCGATTCCATCACGACGGCAATCCGCTGATGACATGGTGCATATCAAACGTGGTCGGCAAATATTTACCAGGTAGTGACGATGTTGTTCGCCCGGTAAAAGAGGGCGCAGGCAACAAAATCGATGGTGCAGTTGGCCTGATGATGGGTGTTGGCCGCGCAATGCTGAATGAGCCGAAAGACTTCCTTTCTAACCTCGATCCTGATGAGGACCTGTTATTCCTGTGAAATCACTAATTATCGATGTGGCCGGGCTGGCAGGCTTCGGCGCACTGGTGGGAGGCGTATTCCTCAAATTTGGCGTGGCGGTTGCTCTCATGGCTGGCGGTAGCGGTCTGCTGCTGTGGGCGCTGCTGGCCGCCAGGAGAATAAAATCATGCTGATTGACGCCATTTTTCGAAGTAACTCGCTGGAAAACCCCGCGGTACCGCTCACCGTTGAAGCCGCCGACAATGACGGGATTTTTAACGGTGATGTGATCGTTAATCCCCGGACGGCTATGAAGCTGGCAGCGGTTTATGCCTGTATTTACGTCATTTCGTCCAACGTTGCACAGATGCCGCTGCACGTCATGCGGCGTACCGGGAAGAAGGTCGAAACAGCCCGCGATCATCCGGCTTTTTATCTGGTTCACGACGAACCGAACGCCTGGCAGACCAGCTATAAGTGGCGTGAGCTGAAACAGCGGCACATTCTGGGCTGGGGGAATGGTTACACACGTGTAATCCGCCACGGCCGGACCGGTGAGGTGACCGGTCTTGAAGCCTGTATGCCCTGGGAAACAACTCTGCTCAACACCGGCGGACGTTATACCTACGGTGTATATAACGAAGAGGGTTCCTTTGCCATCAATCCTGACGACATGATCCACGTCAGGGCGCTGGGTAACGATCAGAAAATGGGGCTCAGTCCGGTACTGCAGCACGCCGAAACCATCGGAATGGGCATGAGCGGCCAGAAATACACGGAAAGTTTTTTCAGCGGCAATGCCAGACCGGCGGGAATCGTATCAGTTAAAGGGGAGCTGAATGATAACTCCTGGGACCGCCTGAAAAAAATGTGGCAGAAAGCCACGCTAATGCTGCGCAGCCAGGAAAACAGGACGATGCTGCTTCCGGCAGAGCTGGACTATAAAGCATTGACGGTCTCCCCGGTTGATGCCCAGCTCATCGACATGATGAAGCTCAACCGCTCGATGATTGCCGGTATTTTCAACGTGCCGGCGCACATGATCAACGACCTCGAAAAAGCCACCTTCTCCAACATCTCCGAACAGGCGATTCAGTTTGTCCGTTACACGATGATGCCGTGGGTGACGAACTGGGAGCAGGAGCTTAATCGCAGGTTATTCACCCGCGCCGAACGTGCTGCCGGGTATTACGTGCGCTTTAACCTGGCCGGTCTGCTGCGCGGTACCGCAAAAGAGCGTGCAGAGTTCTATCACTACGCCATCACCGATGGCTGGATGAGCCGCAACGAGGCGCGCGCGTTTGAAGACATGAACCCGAAAGACGGTCTCGATGAAATGCTCGTCAGCGTCAACGCCTCCAAGCCAGCCAAATCCACAACCCAGGAGAACACTCAAGATGAGTGAACGAGAAATTCGCTGTTATAGCGGCGAGGTGCGCGCTGAAACGCACGACAGCGACCCCAGCCGGATCATCGGGTACGGTTCGATTTTTGACAGCCGTTCCGAACTGATTTTCGGTTCGTTTCGAGAAATCATCCGGCGCGGTGCGTTTGATGATGTGCTTCAGGACGATGTCCGGGCGCTGTTTAACCATGATCCCAATTTTATTCTGGGTCGCACCCGCGCGGGCACGCTTGCACTGACGGTGGATGAACGCGGTCTGCGTTACGACATCACCGCGCCAGAAACCCAGACAATCCGCGATCTGGTGCTGGCACCGATGCAACGCGGGGATATTAACCAGTCCTCTTTTGCTTTTCGCGTCGCCCGCGACGGAGAGGAATGGTACCAGGACGAGGAAGGCGTGGTCATTCGTGAGATTACCCGTTTTTCCCGTCTGCTGGATGTCAGCCCTGTGACATATCCGGCGTACCAGGAGGCGGATTCCGCAGTCCGCTCAATGAAAGCCTGGCAGGAGGCGCGCGACAGTGGTGCGCTGCAGAAAGCCATTAACCAACGAATGGCGCGTGAGCGCGTCCTGACCCTTCTTAACGCGTAAGGAAAAACCATGAAATTGCATGAACTGAAACAAAAACGTAATACCATCGCGACCGACATGCGTGCGCTGAATGAAAAAATCGGCGATAACGCATGGACGGATGAACAGCGCACCGAGTGGAATAAAGCGAAGTCAGAGCTGGAATCCCTCGATGAGCGTATTGCCCGCGAAGAAGAACTGCGCCGCCAGGACCAGACCTACGTGGATGAAAACGAGGAAGAGCAGCGCAATAATCAGGATCCTGATAAAAACACGCAGCAGGACGAAAAACGTGGTCAGATCTTTGATAAATGGATGCGTCACGGTGCCAGCGAACTGAGTTCAGAAGAGCGCAAAGCCTTAAAAGAGCTACGAGCGCAGGGCGTGGCGCCAGACGAGAAGGGCGGTTATACCGTGCCTGATACCTTCCTGGCGAAAGTCGTTGAGCAGATGAAAGCCTATGGCGGTATTGCCAGCGTGGCGCAAATTCTGACGACTTCCGACGGTCGCACTATGGAGTGGGCAACCGCTGACGGTACCGCTGAAGTGGGCGTGCTGCTGGGTGAGAACGAAGATGCTGGCGAAGAAGATACCGAATTCGGTATGGACTCCCTGGGCGCGGTGAAAATGACGTCCAAAATCATCCGTGTGTCCAACGAGCTGCTGCAGGACAGCGCGATCGACATGGAAGTCTATCTTGCCCGCCGTATCGCTGAGCGTATCGGGCGCGGTGAAGCTAAATACCTTATTCAGGGTACCGGCACCGGCACGCCAAAACAGCCGAAAGGGCTGAAAGCATCCGTCACCGGCACCACTCAGACGGCCGCTGCTGCCGCAGTGAAATGGCAGGAAATTCTGGCGCTGAAACACAGCATTGATCCGGCGTACCGCCGCGGGCCGAAGTTCCGCCTGGCGTTCAATGACAACACGCTGAAACTCATCAGCGAGATGGAAGACGGTCAGGGGCGTCCGCTCTGGCTGCCGGATATCGTCGGTGTGGCGCCAGCATCCGTGCTCAATGTTCCTTATGTCATCGACCAGGAAATCGATGATATCGGTGCGGGTAAAAAATTCATGTTCTGCGGTGACTTCGATCGCTTCATCATCCGCCGTGTTCGTTACATGATCCTGAAGCGACTGGTGGAGCGTTACGCGGAATTCGACCAGACAGGCTTCCTGGCATTCCATCGTTTTGACTGCATCCTGGAAGACACATCTGCCATTAAAGCGCTGGTGGGCAAGGGCTCAGCAAGCAGCTAATAAACTCCATCACTGAACAAACCATGCCGCGTTAAGCGGTTTTTTTGTGCCCGCCATCTGGCGGGCACAGGAGGATCCCATGTTGCTTTCTCCTGAGGAAATCAAGGCGCAGCTCAGGCTGGATGAGGATTACGCCGATGAAGACAAATTTCTTGAGTTGCTGGGGCGGGCGGTTCAGGCCCGGACAGAAAATTTTCTGAACCGGAAACTTTATGCGGCGGAAGCGGGGGTGCCAGACGACGATCCTGAGGGGCTTATTCTCTCGGATGACATCCGGATGGGGATGTTGCTTCTTGTGACGCACTTTTACGAGAACCGCTCAACCGTCACCGAAGTGGAGAAAGTCGAACTGCCGATGAGCTTTAACTGGCTCGTCGGTCCATACAGGTACATCCCGCTATGAAACTCAGGCAGGCGCAGGCCAGCGCCACATACCTTTTGCCCGACCCGGGCGAACTGGACCAGCGCATCGTTATCCGGCGGCGCGTCGACGTGCCAGTAGATGATTTTGGCGTGTCACCTACTTATCCGGAGCAGGTCCGGACGTGGGCCAAAAAAGCACAACCCGGTGCAGCGGCGTATCAGGGGTCTGTGCAGGTTGAAAATAAGGTGACCCATTATTTCACCATCCGTTTTCGCCGCGGCATTACCGCCGATCATGAAGTAGTTCACGACGATATTTCTTATCGGGTCAAACGCGTCCGGGATCTGAACAGTAAACGCCGTTTTCTGTTGCTCGAGTGCGAAGAACTGGGTACCGACAGCGGGAGTGAGTATGCCGCAGACAGCATTTTTACACGTTGATTTCGAACAGCCGGACGAGCTGGTCTTTAACCGGGCGAGGATGCGACGAGCGTTCGTCAAAATCGGTCAGGTTCACATGCGCGATGCCCGGCGGCTGGTAATAAAACGTGGTCGCTCGAAGCCTGGCGAAAACCCCTCATACCGGACGGGGCAGCTGGCGCGCTCAATCGGCTACTACGTGCCCCGCGCTTCTAAAAAACGTCCGGGGCTCATGGTGAAGATTGCACCAAACCAGAAGAACGGGGAGGGAAACCGCCATATCAACGGTGCCTTTTACCCTGCATTCCTGTTTTACGGTGTTCGCCGTGGCGCGAAGCGTAAGAAAGGGCACCATCGCGGCGCATCCGGTGGCAGCGGCTGGCGCTTGGCACCGCGTAACAACTACATGACGGAGGTACTGGATAAGCGCCGCAGTTGGACACGTTACGTGCTTTCCCGCGAGCTGCGTAAATCCCTCCGACCTCAACGCAGGAAGAAAAAATGAAACTAACCCCGATTATTGCGGCGCTTCGCGCCCGATGTCCGCTGTTTGAAAACCGTGTTGGCGGTGCCGCGCAGTTTAAAGCGATCCCCGAAGCCGGAAAGCTCAGGCTGCCAGCAGCGTATGTCGTGCCATCTGAAGATGTCTCCGGCGAGCAGAAGTCGCAGACGGACTACTGGCAGGATCTGACGGAAGGTTTTTCCGTCATCGTCGTGCTCAGCAACGAACGGGATGAAAAAGGGCAGTGGGCATCGTATGACGCCGTTCATGACGTCAGGCAGCTTATCTGGAAAGCGCTGCTGGGCTGGGAACCGGATCCGCAGGCGCATGAAATTCAGTACGCCGGTGGGATGCTGCTGGATCTGAACCGCCACGAACTTTATTACCAGTTCGATTTCACGAGGAAGTATGAAATCACCGAAGAGGACACCCGCCAGCAGGACGACCTGGACGCATTACCCGACCTTAAAACGCTCAGTATTGATGTTGATTTTATCGAACCCGGTACCGGGCCAGACGGCAACAATGAGCACCACACCGAAATAACCTTTCAGGATTAATTCATGTTTGTGAAACCCGTCAAAGGGCAGTCCGTTCCGGATCCTGCCCGTGGAGATGTTTTGCCGGAAAAAGGGCGAAACGTCGAAGCGTCTGCGTACTGGTTCCGCCGGAAAGCCGCTGGCGAAATCGAAGTAATTCAACCAAAAGGGGCTAAAGATGACCGTAAGCTTTAATAACATCCCGGCAGATAACCGGGTACCGCTGTTTTATGCCGAAATGGACAACAGCGCCGCCAATACGGCACAGGACAGCGCGCCATCCCTGCTGATTGGCATGGCATTGTCGGACGCTGAAATGCCCGTTAACCAGCTAGTCATCATGCCGTCGAAAGACCTGGCAAAGAAAATGGCAGGCCGCGGCAGCCAGCTGGCGCGCATGGTGGAAGCGTATCGCCGTGTTGACCCGTTCGGTGAGTTATGGGTTATCGCTGTGCCTGACAGCGGGCAGGCGGCAACCGGCACGATCACCTTCTCAGGCACGGCAACAGATGCGGGGGCTGTAAACCTGTATATCGGTACCACCCGTGTACAGATTACCGTGGCCGCTAATGACACCGGTGCGGATGCAGCGCAGGCGCTGCTGGCTGCCATTAACGGCAATCAGGATCTGCCGATCACCGCCCAGTATAAGATGACCTCGGCTGGACCTGCCCAGGGAACGCTTGAGCTCACTGCAGTTAATAGCGGTACCGGCGGCAACACCATTCCGCTGACGCTGAATTACTACGGCACGGCCAGCGGCGAAGAATTACCTGCAGGCTTAAGTGTGCAGGTCGGAAAAATGAGTGGTGGTGCTGGTGACCCTGATTTGTCAGCAACCATCGCCGCAATGGGGGATGAGCCGTTCGATTATATTGGCCTGCCGTTCAGCGACAGCGCCTCGCTGCAGCTGATGGCGACCGAGATGAACGACAGTTCCGGGCGCTGGAGTTACATTCGTCAGCTTTACGGCCACGTATATACGGCCCGAACCGGTTCATTGTCAGATCTGGTGGCCTATGGCGATACGTTTAATTATCAGCACATCACTATCGCGGGTTATGAAAAGGATGTGCAGACGCCGGTTGATGAGCTGGTTGCATATCGTCTGGCGCGTCAGGCTGTATTTTTACGCAATGACCCCGCGCGGCCGACTCAGACCGGTGAACTGACCGGCGCTCTCCCTGCACCAACCGGAAAACGCTTTACCATCACGGAGCAGCAGTCATTGCTAACGCATGGCATTGCAACGGCGTATACCGAATCAGGCATTTTGCGCATTCAGCGCGACATCACCACCTACCGGAAAAACGCTTACGGCGTGGCGGATAACAGCTATCTGGACACCGAAACGCTGCATACCAGTGCCTACGTTCTCCGACGCCTGAAGTCGGTGATCACCAGCAAATACGGTCGTCACAAGCTGGCGAATGACGGCACCCGCTTCGGACCCGGCCAGGCGATTGTTACACCGTCTGTCATTCGCGGAGAGCTGGGGGCGATTTACCGCCAGCTCGAGCGTGAGGGCATCGTGGAAAACTTCGATCTCTTCCAGCAATACCTGATTGTCGAACGTAATGCGAATGACCCGAACCGTCTGGATGTGCTGTTCCCGCCGGACTACGTCAACCAGCTGCGCGTGTTCGCCGTGCTTAATCAGTTCCGTCTGCAATACAACGAGGAGGCCGCATAATGGCAAAGATTGCGGGTACCACTTATTTCAAAATCGATGGACAGCAGCTGTCCATCACCGGCGGTATCGAGGTGCCGATGAACACCCGGGTGCGTGATGACGTGATCGGCCTGGCTGGTGATGTCGATTACAAAGAAACGCACCGGGCACCCTATACGAAGGTGACGGCGAAGGTGCCGAAAAACTTCCCGGTTAACAAAATTACCTCCTCAGACAACATGACCATCACCTCCGAGCTGGCGAACGGACAGGTTTATGTTCTGTCGAATGCCTGGTTGCACGGCGAGGCTAACCATAACCCCGAAGAGGGCACTGTGGATCTGGAATTCCACGGCGAAGAAGGATTTTATCAATGACAACTGAACTGGTTCTGAAAAAGCCTATTACCGCCCATAACGAAAAACTGCACGTGCTGGAGCTGCGCGAGCCCACTTACGACGAAATTGAGCGTATAGGGTTCCCGTTCACCCTGTCGGCAGAAGGGGGCGTTAAACTCGATAGCGCTGTCGCGTTGAAGTACCTTCCGGTGCTTGCGGAGATTCCGCGTTCGTCTGCCGCGCAGCTGGCAAAGCTGGATATCTTCAAAGCCTGCATGCTGATCCTGAATTTTTTTACCCAATCGGAGACGGAACAAACCTCAGACGACGACTCTATAACGTCGCCTGGTTCTGGAAATTAAACCCCCTTGAGCTACGGCGGACGGCCATTTCCGACTTCCTTGAACTGGAAGCGGAGGCCGTCCGCATCAACGAGGAAGTGAAAAATGGCTGACAGTTTCCAGTTAAAGGCAATTATCACCGCCGTTGACCAACTGACCGGGCCGATGAAAGGGATGCAGCGTGAGCTTAAGGGATTCCAGAAGGAAATGGGCAGCCTGGCGCTAGGGGCGGCCGCCGCGGGTACCGCCATTCTCGGCGCGCTGGCGCTGCCCGTAAATGCTGCGATCGGTTTTGAGTCAAAAATGGCTGACATCAGAAAGGTGGTCGACGGCCTTGATGATAAAAAAGCGTTCGCGCAGATGAGTGACGATATTCTGACGCTTTCCACGCAGTTACCGATGGCGGCGGAGGGGATCGCAGAAATTGTGGCAGCAGGCGGACAGGCGGGGATAGCGCGTAGTGACCTGATGCAGTTTGCCAACGATGCCGTGAAAATGGGGGTAGCGTTTGACACCACCGCCGAAGAGTCTGGCCAGATGATGGCGCAGTGGCGAACGGCGTTCAAACTGACACAGGATGATGTGGTTGTTCTCGCCGATAAGATTAACTATCTGGGGAATACCGGTCCTGCAAATGCGGCAAAAATTTCGGAAATCGTGACCCGAATCGGGCCGCTGGGAAGTGTGGCCGGGGTGGCATCTGGTGAAATTGCTGCAATGGGCGCTACGATCGCGGGGATGGGGGTCGAATCAGAGATTGCCTCAACCGGCATCAAAAACTTCATGTTGTCTTTGACTGCGGGTAATTCTGCTACTAAAGCGCAGAAACAGGCCCTGTCCTTCCTTAAGCTGAACCCGAAACAGCTTGCAGAGGACATGCAGAAAGATTCACGCGGTGCAATGCTGAAGGTGCTGGACTCCCTCGCAAAAGTGCCAAAAGCGAAGCAGGCCGCTGTAATGAATGCCCTGTTTGGCAAAGAGTCGCTGAGCGCGATTGCCCCTCTGCTGACCAACCTGGATTTGTTACGCACCAATTTTAACCGTGTAGCAGATGCCCAGGAATATGGCGGATCGATGCAGAAGGAATACGCATCCCGCGCGGCTACGACAGAAAACCAGCTGGTGCTGCTCAAAAACAGCGTGAACGCAATTTCGGTAACGCTGGGTGACACATTCCTGCCAGCTGTTAACGAGGCAGCAAAAGCGGTGATGCCTTATCTGGAGCAGCTCAGGGCTTTCGTTCGTGCAAATCCGGAGCTGGTACAGTCGGCTGCCAAATTCGGCGCGGCGCTGCTGGGTGTTGGCGTGTCCATCGGCACGCTATCCCGCGCAATTAAAATCCTGAATACGGTAATCAACCTTTCTCCGGCAAAAATCGCGATTGCGGCGCTGGCGGCTGGTGCCATGCTAATCATCGAAAACTGGGATGATGTTGGCCCGGTGATTAAAGAGGTATGGCAGGAGGTTGATAACGTCGCTCAGGCAATGGGCGGCTGGGAAACGGTATTGGGTGGTGTAGGCCTCTATATGACGGGCGTATTTACGGTTAAAACACTGGGTACGCTGCGAACCGCTCTGACCTTAGCAACGCAGCTTTCCGGTGTGCTGGGGAAAATTGCCACGCTGGGGGCGACCACCGTTCAGATTGCAGTTGCTATCTACATGTTTGAGAAGCTTAAAGAAATCGCAGATGCAGCGAAGGAAGCCGACCATACCGATTCATTCTGGCAGTCACTGAAAAACCGATGGAATTCTGGTGGCTGGTATAACAACCAGCAAAATCGCGAAATGGTAAAGCAGGATACAGCAGAGAATTTTACGCTATCTCCACCTTTACTGAACCAGGGGCCGGTGCTTGATCGTGCTGCTGCGCCAGCTGCACAGCGCAGTGAGTTAAAAGTGACTTTTGATAATGCTCCTCCAGGTATGAGAGTGCTGGATATCCCGAAATCGGGAAATCGGCTGATGGACGTAACTCACGATGTCGGTTATTCACCATTCCGCACACCACGTTAAACCCGCCTAAGGCGGGTTTTCTTTTGGGGGCTATATGGCTTTTTTTTCTTCAAACGACTGGCGCGATCGTCTTCGTGATGCGTCGTTTCGTGGCGTACCTTTTTCAGTGGAAGATGATGAGGGTTCATTTGGGCGCCGTGTTCAAGTGCATGAATATCCCAATCGCGATAAACCGTTCACGGAGGATTTAGGTCGGGCAACGCGCAGGATGACTATTAACGCCTATCTGGTAGGCGACGATTACGCTGATAAGCGCGATCGTCTTATCGGGGCTATTGAAACCGCCGGGCCGGGTACGCTTGTCCATCCTCAGTATGGAGAAATGCAGGGCAGTATCGACGGACAGGTAAGGGTCACGCACAGCAATGCCGAAGGGCGCATGTGCCGCGTTTCCTTCCAGTTCGTGGAAAGCGGCGAGCTTTCTTTTCCTGTGGCAGGCATGGCGACGGCGCAGCGCCTCACACAGTCGGGCGGTCTGTTTGATGACGCGATCGAAAGTATGTTCTCGGCATTTTCACTCTCCGGCATTGCCGACTTTATCCAGAATGATGTGCTGGCCGATGCAGCTGCGATGCTTGGCGATGTCGCAGATGCGTTCCGGATGGTTGATTCCGGCGTTTCAGCTGCAATGCGACTGCTGCAGGGAGATTTGTCAGTCATTCTGATGCCGCCCAGCGCAGCCAGTGATTTCGTGAGAGCGCTGCAAAAAGCATGGCGCGCCGGTGACAGGCTTACAGGCGATACTTCAGACCTGGTGACAATGATAAAAACCATGTCCGGTGTAACGCTTGATCCAGGGCTGGCGCCACGGGGAACCTGGCCAACAGATTCAGGTTCCGTTGGGATGCAAAAATCCCGCAGCAATATGGTTGCTGCAGCGATCCGTTCCACTGCAATCAGCACGGCATCCCAGACCGTTGCAACACTGGCACAGCCGAAAACCATCGCGGCGCAGCAGGGGCAAACCGGGAAGGTAACCGGCGGTGCATCCACTAACGACATCATCAATATTTCACATCCCGCGCTGGACGGTTCGGGCAGTACCACGGTGAAAGAAGATCCGCTTACATGGGATGAATTAACTGAAATTCGCTCGGCTCTGAATTCCGCTATCGATCAGGAGCAGTTGCGCATTACGGACGACGGGATTTTTCAGCAAATCACTGTGCTCAGAACGGACCTGAACCGGGATATCTCGGCACGTCTTGCTCAGGTGGAAATCACGGCTGAGCGTATCCCCCCGGAAGTTCTCCCTGCACTGGTGCTGGCGGCGGGCTGGTATGACGACGCGGCGCGGGAAGATGACATTCTCACCCGTAATGTGGTGCCCCACCCGGGGTTTGTGCCAGTTAAACCTCTGAGGGTACCGGTCCGATGAACAATACCGTTTTTTTACGTGTGAATGGTCGCGAGTGGGGCGGCTGGACATCTTCCCGCATCAGCGCGGGGATTGACCGGGTTGCCCGTGATTTTAACGTGTCGATCACCAGGCAGTGGCCGGGTAGTGATGGTGTGCCGCAGATTAAAAACGGCGATCGCGTTGAGGTGATGATAGGCGATGACCTGGTGATTACGGGCTGGGTTGAGGCGTTACCGCTGCGCTACGATGCAACGGCAATCACCATGGGGATCGTTGGCCGCAGCAAAACAGCAGACCTTATTGACTGCTCGGCGGCGCCAGCACAGCACAATGGCAAAACTCTTTTCCGTATTGCTGGCGCGCTGGCTAAGCCGTTTGGCGTTGACGTTGTGGACGCAGGTACACCTGCGACTGCAGTCATTGACGCGCAGCCGGAACACGGTGAAACGGTGGTGGAGTGCCTGAACCGTCTGCTGGGGCAGGTGCAGGCGTTGGCCTACGATGATGCACAGGGCAGGCTGGTGCTTGGTAAACCAGGGGCTGAGAAAGCGACCACGGCGCTGGTACTGGGCGAAAATATTCTTTCGTGTGATACAGAGCGCAGTGTCCGCGATCGGTTTTCCAGCTACCTGGTCACCGGCCAGCGCCCCGGCACTGATGACGATTTCGGTGAAGCGACGATTGCCGCCATCCGGCAGAGTACATCAGATACCGGAGTGACCCGCTACCGCCCGCATACCGTCCAACAGTCCGGTACCGCGACGACGGACAGTTGCAAAACCCGCTGTGAGTTTGAGGCCAGACAACGTGCCGCAAAAACGCGTGAAACCACCTACACGGTTCAGGGCTGGAGGCAGGGCAACGGCGAACTCTGGCGGCCAAATCTTTCGGTCATTGTCTACGACCCGTTGAATGGCTTCGATAATGAGACGCTTGTTATCGCTGAAGTGACATACATCAAAGATAACAACGGCACCACGTGCGAAATCCGCGTTGGGCCTGCTGACGCATACCTGCCGGAACCAGCTACGCCGAAGAAAGAGAAAAAAACATCGGGAGGCTCAGAATTCTGATGGCTGGATCTTCTCTTCAGAACATTGTCACGCGAGCGGTTATAACCGCGCTCGATACCGCAAAAAAATGCCAGGCCGCTGGTCTGAGGTTGATCGCTGGCGAACCAAAAGAAAACGTGGAGCATCTGGAGCCGTATGGCTTTACGTCCGCTGCGCATAATGGTGCAGAGGCAGTGATGCTGTTTCCTGGCGGCGACCGTTCCCACGGTGTTGCCGTGGTGGTCGCTGACCGACGGTACCGCCTGAAAGGCCTGAAACGTGGAGAAGTCGCCATTTACGACGACCAGGGGCAGTCGGTAACGCTGACCCGTGCCGGGATCGTTGTCAACGGCGGCGGTAAGCCGATTATTTTTACCAATGCTCCTAAAGCCCGTTTCGAAATGGATATTGAGTCCACCGGAGAAATCAAAGATCTCTGCGATGGCGCGGGCAAAACGATGTCCGCCATGCGCACGACGTACAACGGGCATACCCACAAGGAAAATGGCGACGGCGGCGGAACCACAAATCCTCCCAACCAACCAATGAGCTAAATCATGATCCTCTACGTTAACGGGCTCCTGAAGGAGACCGCGGATCCACTCGACCTTTTAACACGTGCTGTCGTTATCTCTCTTTTTTCGTGGCGGCGTGCCGAGAGCGACGACCGTGCACCAGACCCCTACGGCTGGTGGGGCGACAGCTGGCCGACAGTGCAGAATGACCGTATCGGCTCCCGCCTCTATCTGCTGAAACGCCGCAAGCTCACCAATAAAACGCCTCAGGATGCCCGCGAGTATATGCAGCAGGCGCTGGCCTGGATGACTGAGGACGGCGTGGCCGCACGCGTTGACGTAACCGCAGAACGTACCGGGATCGATACGCTGGCGGCTGGAGTTACGATTTACCAGCGTGACGGCACCATTCACAACATTACCTTTGATGATATCTGGAGTGAACTCGATGGCTGACAGTCAATTTTCACGGCCGGAACTCCCGCAACTGATAGCCACCATCCGCAGCGATTTGCTGACGCGCTTCCAGGAGGATGTACTCTTACGCAGGATGGATGCAGAAGTGTACGCGCGAGTGCAGGCCGCTGCCGTTCATACCCTCTACGGCTATATCGATTATCTGGCGCGCAATATGTTGCCCGATTTGTGCGATGAGGACTGGTTATACAGGCACGGCAGAATCAAGCGCTGCCCCCGAAAGGATGCCGTGGTCGCGGCGGGCTATGTGCGCTGGGATGGTATCAGCGGTACGCCGACGCTGCCCGCAGGAACGCAAATCCAGCGTGATGATCAGGTAACCTTTACCACCACGCAAACAGTCAAAGCGTCAGGAGGTGTGTTACGCGTGCCGCTGGTGGCGGATAACCCAGGGGCGGCAGGGAACACCGATGATGGAATTGCCTTACGTCTTGGCACGCCGGTAAGTGGCATCCCGTCAACGGGGTACGCCGACACGGTGACAGGCGGCGATGACATAGAAGAGCTGGAGACCTGGCGCGCACGCGTTATGGAGCGCTATTACTGGATCCCTCAGGGTGGCGCTGACCCGGATTATGTCATCTGGGCAAAAGAAATTGCAGGCATCACTCGCGCGTGGACTCTCCGGCATTATCAAGGGATCGGAACCGTGGGTGTCATGGTTGCAACCGGCGACCCGGCGCACCCGGCACCGGGCGATGATCTTGTTCAGACTGTCCGTAATCATATCCTGCCGCTGGCCCCCATTGCAGGCGCAGGTCTTTTCGTTTTCGCGGCTACGGAAAAAGTTATTCCAATGACGATCGCGCTGGCGAAAGATACTGCAGAAATTCGTGCAGCCGTAACTGCTGAACTGAATTCACTGATGCTGCGTGACGGTGTTCCGGATGGGAAAATTTACCTGTCGCGTATCAGCGAAGCGATAAGCCTGGCAACGGGTGAGGTCGCTCACCAGCTGCGTGCGCCGGTTGCAGACGTTGTGCTGGGCTCTACTGAACTGCCCGTGGTCGGCACCATCACCTGGGCAACCTATACGGAGGCTAGTAGCTGATGGCAATGCAGGATGAGTATGAGCAACTCCTCTACAAATTGCTTCCGCCTGGCCCGGCATGGGAGGGGGAAAATCCACTGATAGAAGGCCTGGCCCCATCGCTTATGCGCGTGCATCAGCGTGCCGATGCGCTGATGAAGGAAATCGACCCGTCGCAGGCAACAGAGCTGATTGACCGGTATGAAACCGTCTACGGTCTGCCGGACTCATGTACCCCGGATGGGGTACAGTCACTGGTCCAGCGTCAGCAACGCCTGGATGCAAAGGCCAACGTGGCGGGCGGTATCAACGAACAATTCTACCGAAACCAGCTGGACGCGCTGGGATATACCACGGCAACGATCGAACAGTTCCAGAATCTCGACAGCACGCCGGATCCTGAATGGGGGGAATTCTGGCGCTATTACTGGCGTGTGAATATTCCGACTGACGCCAACGTTAACTGGCAGACCTGCACCAGTGCGTGTAACTCCGCTATCAGAACCTGGGGCGATACGGTCGCAGAGTGCGTAATAGAAAAACTTGCGCCGTCACACACCGTGGTCGTTTTTGCTTACCCGGAAGGAACAAACAATGCATCGAATTGATACACCCACAGCTCAGGCAGATAAATTTGGCCCGGGCAAAAATGGTTTTACAAATGGTGACACGGCCACCGGCCGCCGCGCTACTTATCTCGACAGTGATATGTGGGATGCCGTTCAGGAGGAGATCTGTAACGCTATAGAGAAATCAGGCGCGGTGCTGAATAAAGGGCAACATGATCAGCTGTATCAGGCTATCGTTAAGCTCATCACTGACCGGGTGCCTGATGCGCTTTTACGCAACAATAATCTTGCTGATGTGGCAGATAAAGCGCTGGCGCGCTCGAATCTAGGGATTGGGGAAGCAGCAAAGCTTGGCGTCGCTACCAATTCGCAGATGGCAGCCGGAACAGCAACAAATCTCCTTCCAAGCGTTGCAGCAGTTATGAGTATTTTCAGTAAACGAAACTTTGCGACGAAGGATTATATCCGTATTCCAGATGTACCTGGTGGGCTGATCGTTCAATGGGGGACCGAATCTGTTAATGCTGGGGCCAATGGCAATTTTACTTTGGCGACAACTTTTCCAACCGGAGGTTTAGTTGCTCTAGGCGGCCCTTCTGATAGCACTCTCTCCACAACTTATAGAGCAGGCATCGGTGCGCCTATGTTTCCAAGTGCATCGCAGATAAGGCTTGTAAACGTTTATACAGGTAATGCGATTAACGTGAATTATATTGCAATAGGTTATTAACCATGAAATCAGTTTATTTTTCAGCATTAACCTTAGGGTTTTATCCAGAAGAATGGAAACTGGATGGGTCTTATCCAGATGGTGTGTTACCAGCAGATGCTGTAATTTTGACAGATGATGAGGCGGAAACATATTGGAAACAGAACAATCCTTTTGGGAAACAGCTTGGAGCGATTGATGGTAGACCTGCTTGGATAGACAATCCGAAACCAACTCAAGAACAATCTGTTGAGATGGCGGAAAACTTGCGTTCTGTTTTACGTGCGGGTGCGGATGAACAAATTGCATGGCTTCAGGATGCTGTTGACCTTCTTGAAGCAACTGAAGATGAAGCTTTAATGTTGACAGCATGGAAAAGATATCGGGTGTTATTGATGCGTGTAGACACTTCTACAGCTCCGGATGTAATATGGCCTGATTTACCGAAATAATTTATAATCGATGGGATTGCTGATCGCAGTTATCACTGCTAAGAAATTGAGGTTAAATTTTACCTGGCATTTAAATATTAATATACAAATGGTGTAGCAGGGGGATATCCCCCTGTTTGATTTTTTAAGCTTTATATTTAAGCACAAACATCCTTCCTTTGTTAAGGAGAGGGGTTTCTATGTATTTGTATGATAGGTGTGATGTTATTGCCAATAATGAAATGCATATTGCAAGTGCAATATATCCATTGTTATTTATAAAAGACAGGCTGTCAGTGTCTCTAATTAATTTAGCAAAGGCATGTATAACAGTTAAATGGCACAAATAGAGAGAATACGACCTGTCTCCAATCCATAGCAAAATATTCGAAAAAATACTCCGTCCAAAGATATCGCCATTGATACATAGCAACACACAAAGCGCACCAAGAACTCCAACAGTTAATGGAAGAAGAACGTGTGGTAATTGGTTTGGCAAGACGCATATCAACACCAAAGATGCAGCAAGAATGGCTATTCTAATGATTCTCGATAGTAATATCTCTGTATGCTGTGATGCTAATGAAATGGCTACGCCAAGAATAAATGATTGTGGACGAATCCACCATACTAATGATTTTACCTGAACTGGGTCAGAAGACATAACGCATGAGATAATAAAAACAATAGCAAGGATTGCTGGTAGTGTTTTTTTGCTGAAAAAGAACATGGCGATGAATAGCAAAATATATAATTGCCATTCCAGAGACAATGACCATGTAATACCGCTTAAGTCAGAGGAACCGCATACAGAACCATTTACAACGCAGTTGTACCAATAAAAGTTAGAATATGCAAGTAGTGAAGGTAATGCGGCCTTTAGTGCTAGCGGTCCATCAGCATTGAAAAATGGCGCGACATACCATGCGACTGGTATTGAAACTGCAACCCAAAAAATCAATGCAGGATATAGTCTAAATATCCTTTTAATGAAAAAAGACTTGAATGCAGAGAATGTATGCCCGCTTTTAGAAAATTCCCGCGAGATAACACGATACATTAGAAACCCAGAAAGAGCTAAAAATATATCTACTCCTGCCCACATACTTAGATAGTTTACTGAATCAGCATACCAATCTGCTGAAGGCAATCTCCATTTATAATGCTGAAAAATCACCATCATTATTGCTATCCCTCGCAATATCTGAAGATCGTTATTCTTCTCATTATGAGTTTTCATAAGTTATTTTGGATTTCCGTTAACAATTATCAAACAGCAGATTACGTGTAATTGAGTCAATGATAACACATTACGCTTGTTCTTCCTTCTCACTGAAAATGCTGTATGCAAAAAAAAGTTGGTGACATGCTAAAGTTTACTGACAAGCTTGGCGTATGATCGGAAACTCTGAAACTAACCACATTTCGGCTCTTCAAACATTTCCTACAGCTTGCAGTTCAGCTTTTCACGTTAGCAGTTTTGGGGGCAAATTTGGGGGCATTTCTGCGTTGGGGGCGCAGTTTGGGGCAATAAATTGCCCATTATTGTCCGATAATGTCTGAATGGCTCACAAGGTAAGTGGTTGAAATATAAATAAGTTATTGGTATTGCTGTCTTTTTTATTTTAACTATGCAGTCTAACGCTGATTATGTTGCTGTGGGGATAAACATTGAGTAAACCGGGGAAAAGCAACCCCCTTTCCGGGCGGAAAGGGGGGAGAGGAGATTACTTCAGCTCGTCAACCATGGTGATGGCGCGGCCAATGTAGTTCGCCGGAGTCATCGCCTTCAGGCGGGTTTTCTCTTCTTCCGGCAGCGCCAGGCCGTCGATAAACTGCTTCATACCTTCGGCATCAACGCGTTTGCCGCGGGTCAGCTCTTTCAGCTTCTCGTACGGTTTTTCGATGCCGTAACGACGCATCACGGTCTGAATCGGCTCCGCCAGCACTTCCCAGTTGTGATCCAGTTCGTCCAGCAGACGATCGCGGTTCACTTCCAGCTTGCTCACGCCTTTCAGCGTGGACTGATACGCGATCAGCGCGTAGCCGATGCCTACGCCCAGGTTACGCAGTACGGTGGAGTCGGTCAGGTCGCGCTGCCAGCGGGATACCGGCAGTTTGCTCGCCATATGCTGCAGCACGGCGTTCGCCAGACCCAGGTTACCTTCGGAGTTTTCGAAGTCGATCGGGTTCACTTTGTGCGGCATGGTGGAAGAGCCGATTTCACCGGCGATGGTTTTCTGCTTGAAGTGGTTCAGGGCGATGTAGCCCCACACGTCACGATCGAAGTCGATCAGGATGGTGTTAAAGCGCGCGATGCAGTCAAACAGCTCCGCAATATAGTCGTGCGGCTCAATCTGGGTGGTGTACGGGTTCCACTGAATGCCCAGCGAGGTCACGAACTCTTCGCTGAACTGGTGCCAGTCCACTTCCGGATACGCGGCGATGTGGGCGTTATAGTTACCGACCGCGCCGTTGATTTTGCCCAGAATTTCAACCTGTTCCAGCTGACGGTACTGGCGCTCCATACGGTACGCGACGTTCGCCATCTCTTTACCCATCGTGGATGGGGTGGCTGGCTGGCCGTGGGTACGGGAGAGCAGCGGAATGTCGCGGTATTCCACGGACAGCGCTTTCACCGCGTCGATGATTTTACGCCAGTAAGGCAGCACCACCTCTTTGCGCGCGGTGGAGAGCATCAGCGCATGAGAGAGGTTGTTGATGTCTTCAGACGTACAGGCGAAGTGAATGAACTCAGACACGGCGTGCAGCGCAGGAACGCTTTCCACTTTCTCCTTCAGGAAGTACTCAACCGCCTTCACGTCGTGGTTGGTGGTGCGCTCAATGGTTTTAATGCGCGCGGCGTCTTGTTCGCTAAACTCGGCAACGATTTTATCAAGGTAATCGTTTGCCTTTTCGTCAAAAGCAGGAACTTCCTTGATTGCTGCCTGGGCGGCCAGCTTTTGCAGCCAGCGTACTTCAACCTGAACACGGAACTTCAGCAAACCATATTCGCTGAAGATCCCGCGCAGCGCGCTGACTTTATCGCCGTAGCGTCCATCGACAGGGGATACGGCGGTCAGTGAGGATAATTCCATAATTCGCAACTCCGGGAGGTTAACAATGAGCAAGAATTTGTTTTGCCTGAGTGGTCAGGCGATTACGAGAAAACATTAGCTGCAGGCGGCCACCGCCAACCTGGTGCCACAGCACGGCGGCACGGATCCCTGCCAGCAGGGAGGCGCGTACTTTTGCCTGTACCTGCGGGCTTTGCAGCACGGCAGGGGAGCCGGTGACCTGAATTCGTGGGCCCAGCGGGCTGATGACGTCAACATAAATGCCGGCCATGGCGCTCAGCAGCGTGTCGGACTGCAGGTCAAAATGGTCAAGCTGACGCTGTAACCCGGCAATGCGATCGCCCAGGGTATTAAGCGCGCCTTTTGCTGCGCTCAGCTTACGCTCCAGCACCATCAGGCTCAACGTGTAGCGGGTCAGCTCTGCGTTTAACCCCTGACGGCTGCTGGCGTTAAGCACGCCAAGCAGGGTTTCAAGACCGAGACGAAGGTTGGTTTCACTGCCACCGAACACGCCCAGGGTTGAACCGGGGTTGAGGTCGATAACGCTATTGAGTGAAACGTGCAGGGCATCAGCGTCGCAATGACCCTGATGCGCCAGCTGTTGCACCAGACGGGCTGACTGGCAAATTCCCGCCAGCGCCAGGGTGATGTCATAGTAATTCTTCGCCACACGGTCTCCTTTATGTGTGCAAACGCTGTTAAACAGCGGGCAGCGGCAGGCGCTGTTCAATGATCCCGCCGCCCAGGCAGATTTCGCCGCTGTAGAAGACAGCGGACTGACCCGGGGTGACGGCGGCGACCGGCTCGTCGAAGCGCACGTCAATGCGGTCGTCATCAAGCGCGGTAACGGTGCAAGGAATATCGGTCTGACGGTAGCGTGTTTTCACCGTGCAGCGCAGCGTGCCTTTCAGCGGCTCACGATCGACCCAGTGCAGCTGCTGCGCGATCAGGCCAACGGACATCAGACGCGGATGGTCATGGCCCTGAGCAACAACCAGAATATTGTTTTCGACATCTTTGTCGACCACGTACCACGGATCTTCGCTACCTTCTTTCGTCCCGCCGATACCCAGGCCTTTACGCTGGCCTAAGGTGTGGTACATCAGCCCCTGATGCTGGCCAATCTCTTCACCATCGACGGTGACAATTTTACCCGGCTGTGCGGGCAGGTAACGTCCGAGGAAATCGCGGAATTTACGCTCGCCGATGAAGCAGATACCCGTAGAGTCTTTTTTCTTCGCGGTGATCAGGTCCAGCTCTTCGGCGATTTTACGCACCTGCGGCTTTTCCAGCTCGCCGACCGGGAACAGGCTCTGGGCGATTTGCTCGTGGCTCAGCGTATAGAGGAAATAGCTTTGATCTTTGTTGCCGTCCAGACCGCGCAGCAGCTGGCTTTTACCATTCACGTCTGCGCGACGCACGTAGTGACCGGTCGCAATGTAGTCTGCGCCCAGATCTTCCGCGGCGAATTCCAGGAAGGCCTTAAATTTGATCTCTTTGTTGCACAGAATATCCGGGTTCGGCGTGCGGCCCGCTTTGTACTCTTCGAGGAACAGTTCAAACACGTTGTCCCAGTATTCTGCGGCAAAGTTAACGGTGTGCAGTTCAATGCCGAGCTTATCGCACACGGCCTGCGCATCGGCGAGATCCGCTGCGGCAGTGCAGTATTCCTCGCCGTCATCTTCCTCCCAGTTCTTCATGAACAGGCCCTCCACCTTATAGCCCTGTTGCTGTAACAGGTAGGCGGAAACGGAGGAATCGACACCGCCGGACATGCCGACGATCACTTTTTTCTGGCTATTATCTGACATGGAATACTCACGACATTGAACTTCAAGGCGGCGTATTCTATCACGCCCCCCCACCATTGGCACCCTCTGTAAATGGCCAGTTGAATGCGCCGATGACATCCAGCGGTAAGCGGCCAGCAGACTGCCAGCAGCGAATGCTTTCCGCAACCAGCGGCGAGCGCAGGTTTGGCGCGTTCAGGATCTCGTCGGCGGTAACCCACAGGCAGCGATCGATGTCGTCATCCTGCGGCTCTGTGGCGCACGTTTCGCTAAGCTCAACGGCAAATAAAAAGCGCAGGAACGGAGTGTGATCGGGCGCGATCCACTGGTGCATACGGATGAAGTGCTGGGGTTCAGCGTGAATGCCGGTCTCTTCCCACAGCTCGCGTTTCGCTGCCTGCAGCAGGGTCTCATTGGCTTCAAGATGCCCGGCAGGCTGGTTCCACAGCGCTTTGCCGTTAATGCTCTCTTCGACAACCAGGAATTTACCCTTAGCGTGGACCACGCAGGCAACCGTGACATGAGGTTTAAACATAGTGACTCCTTAAGAGGTAACGTCCCGCCATTCGCCGTTTGCCAGCGTTTCCAGGGTGTAGCTGCCCATGGCGTAGCGAATCAGACGCAGGGTAGGGAAGCCGACGTGTGCGGTCATGCGCCGAACCTGGCGGTTGCGGCCTTCATAAAGGGTGATTTTAAGCCAGCTTGTCGGAATCGATTTGCGTTCGCGGATAGGCGGGTTACGCGGCCACAGCCACTCCGGTTCATTCACGCGTTCAATACCTGCCGGCAGGGTGGGACCGTCGTTGAGCGTGACGCCTTTGCGCAATTTTTCCAGCGTCTCATCATCCGGCTCGCCTTCTACCTGGACGAAGTAAATTTTGCCGGTGCGTTTCCCCGGCTGTGTGAGTTTCGCCTGTAAGGCGCCATCGTTGGTCAAGACCAGCAGGCCTTCGCTGTCGCGGTCCAGACGCCCGGCCGCGTAGACCCCCTGAACCGGGATGTAGTCCTTAAGCGTGCTGCGCCCGGCTTCGTCGGTGAACTGCGGCAAAACATCGTAGGGTTTATTGAACAGAATCACCCGCTTTGGCTGGGTTTCTTGCGGTCGTCTGGCGGCTTGTCGCGAGCTGAATCGCTCAACCCGGTGTTTTGTAAAAGAAGTTTTCTTCATGGTATTTTCAGGCGTTATCAATTGCCGCATTATAGCCTAATAACGAAGACCTTTCATGGCGTCGGACAATCAGGTACTATCGAAGGGCTCATTACAATTTATTAACATAAGATCAGTAACAACCAGAAGCGCTCGAAGGAGAGGTTAATGGAAAGCAAAGTAGTTGTTCCGGCGGAAGGTAAAAAGATCACCCTGCAAAACGGCAAGATTAACGTTCCTCACAATCCGATCATCCCATTCATCGAAGGTGATGGTATCGGTGTAGACGTTACCCCGGCAATGCTGAAAGTGGTTGATGCCGCTGTTGAGAAAGCCTACAAAGGCGAGCGTAAAATTTCCTGGATGGAAATTTACACCGGTGAGAAATCGACGCAAGTTTATGGCCAGGACGTCTGGCTGCCAGCCGAAACGCTGGACCTGATCCGCGACTACCGCGTTGCTATCAAAGGCCCACTGACGACGCCAGTTGGCGGCGGCATCCGTTCCCTGAACGTGGCACTGCGTCAGGAGCTGGACCTGTACGTCTGTCTGCGTCCGGTTCGTTACTATCAGGGCACCCCAAGCCCGGTTAAGCACCCAGAACTGACCGACATGGTCATCTTCCGCGAAAACTCAGAAGACATCTACGCGGGTATCGAATGGAAAGCGGACTCTGCTGATGCAGAGAAAGTGATTAAATTCCTGCGCGAAGAGATGGGCGTGAAGAAAATTCGCTTCCCTGAGCATTGCGGTATCGGCATTAAGCCGTGCTCCGAAGAAGGGACCAAGCGTCTGGTGCGCGCGGCCATCGAATATGCGATCACCAACGACCGTGACTCTGTGACCCTGGTTCACAAAGGCAACATCATGAAGTTCACCGAAGGCGCGTTCAAAGACTGGGGCTACCAGTTGGCGAAAGAAGAGTTCGGCGGTGAGCTGATCGATGGCGGCCCATGGCAGAAGATCAAAAACCCGAACACCGGCAAAGAGATCGTCATTAAAGATGTGATCGCCGATGCGTTCCTGCAGCAGATCCTGCTGCGTCCAGCGGAATACGACGTGATTGCCTGTATGAACCTGAACGGTGACTACATCTCTGACGCCCTGGCAGCTCAGGTTGGCGGTATCGGTATCGCCCCTGGCGCGAACATCGGTGACGAGTGCGCCCTGTTCGAAGCTACCCACGGTACTGCACCTAAATACGCAGGCCAGGACAAAGTGAACCCCGGCTCTATCATCCTGTCCGCAGAGATGATGCTGCGTCATATGGAATGGTTCGAAGCCGCAGACCTGATCGTTAAAGGTATGGAAGGCGCGATCAACGCGAAAACCGTAACCTATGACTTCGAACGTCTGATGGAAGGCGCTAAGCTGCTGAAATGCTCAGAGTTTGGCGACGCGATTATCGCGAACATGTAGTTCAGAATCTGGCCTAAAATAGAACGGGAGCCTGTTGGTTCCCGTTTTTATTATTAGTTTTCGAATGGTTATCAAAAATTTAACAAAACAAGTTATCAAAACAGCTCTGGAAGTAATGTCATGGATAGAATCTCAAAGAATGTTTTTACAGCTCTATTAATTCTGCTCTTAATATGCTTATCGTTAATTGCTCACTTTGGAAATGATAATACTTATTTTGTAGGGAATTTAATTCCGGAATTCATTGGGGTATGTGTAGATCTTATTATTATTCTTAAGGTTTTCGAAGTTTGGCAACAAAGAGATGAACGAAGAAAACTGATTAAAGTTGAAAGACGTTTAAGAGAGTTTTTAATTTTTTTCTTAAATCATACATGCCAAGATTTTCCAGTAGCAAGTAGACCTGGAAGATTCTACGGCACCGACTACGAGCAAAATCAAAAATCGTTGACTGCGTTAATTTCCCATATCAAAGATAGTGGCTTAAGCGAAGAAAATGTGTTAAAGATTCAAGCGTACTGTAAAAGTCAACATGATATCATTAATAATATGATCCCTGTTTCTTCTGAATTAGAAAATGATCATTTTAAATCATGGGTACGGATAGCTTATTTTATGAATGCTGTGGCAATTGGCCAAGAGAAAACGAGTCATGCATTGATAAAAATATTAGAAAATATTAAGCGATTCGATAAAGAATCGCATGATAAGAAATTGTATGTTGGGGCCGATTAAAAAGTCTTAAACCACTATGGTCCAATTTTTCCCGCGATCATCATTGTAGCGTTCTGTTTGTTGTTGGGATTTATGTCCCAACAGCTTTTTCGTGTCAATTCCTTGTGTTTTATATAATCTCTCCGCTAAAGAGCGTTGTTCATGGAAGGTAGCAGGTGTGCCATCCCCCCAATTTATTTCTGCTTTATCACGAGCCTTACTGAAATTCATCGTTAATGTGTTCGACTTCACCTGTGCCCCTCTTTCTGCCATTGAAGTCGCCCGGAAAAAGTGGATTAGGTATGGACTCACTGCATAGTCACGGCAACGCGCAACTACATCCCTCAAACTCCAGTCGATCGCGTTAAGCCTTAGGGATAGGGGGATCGCTAGCTTGCTCCCCGTCTTTTGCTGAACGACATGAAGATGGTCATCCCAAATATCGCTAAACTTCATGTTGGAAATATCCCCGAGGCGTTGACCGGTAACGAGTGCCAATAGCATTGCATTGCCCATGTATTGGTGGCGGGCATCAGCTATCTCGAAAATCTTTTGCCATTCGTCGAGGTTTAGACGCTGTCGAGTAATCCGCCGGCGCGGTTGTTTTGTAGCAAGAGCCGGGTTATAACCCGGCGGTACCTCGCCATAATGTTGGGCTTCTTTGAATACATCAATCAAGACTGAGCGTATGACTTGTGCCATTCTTGGCTGGCCCTCTGCAACATAGGACTCCAGTATCTGGGCAACATCTCGAACATCGACGGATGAAATGAATTTCATTCCTACGCTCTCACGAAGCAGGGCTACTGGTTTAGCCTTTTGCTTATGAGTGTTCGGCTTGATATCACCATTCTCAAGTCTTTCATCCTGAATTTTCCAATATCGATCCAACCAAGTATTTGTTGTTATCGCCTTTCCTTTGCTGGTGGCGATCTTGTCACTGATAGCCAAAACCTGCCTGGTGCGCTGTTCAGCCAGTCTCTCATTCGCTTCGATTGCTATTGCTGTTGCTTCGGCCTCGTTAGTTCCAAGACTATGAAACTTACCTGTAATGGGATGTTTATAGCGCCAGTAAATTTTATTTACCTTCCGACTGTATAGCGGATAGAGATTAGGTATCTTGACGTTGTTTTTACGTGGTCGAGCAGCCATCAGACAGTATCCTTTGAAGCATAGGAGAATCAGATTTTTTAATAACGGGCTGGGTTAAATTACCTGTAATCTCGGCATCTTCTCTTACCCGCCAGTATCTTCCTTCTTTGGTGGCCGGGGGAGTGAACATGCTCTCTTTGGCGTATCGGCGTAAAGTATTCAGACTTGGAGGATTACTCCGGTATTTTTCCGCAGCCCATTCTTCTAAAGTCAGCATTTGAAGCATGTGATTTACCTCATAATGGCCCATATCAGGGCCATTTTCTGATATTAAAAAATCAGTGTTCAGTCAGACGCTGCCAGATTGCTGACACGTATTTGACCTGATGAAGAGCATCCGAAATAGCCTTGTGAGGTTCTCCCTCAAATGGGATCTCATAGCGAGGCTTGCAGCCAACGGCTTTACCCAACTCGACAATGGTTCTTACATCCCGGTTATTCCAGAATTTCCATGGGCAGGGGATCCCCGTACGGTCATAAGATGCCTCAAGCAGGACATTGTCATAAGTGGCACCATTACCCCAGACCTGAACAGAATCAGGGCCGTTAACCGCATTCTCGCCTATAAACTCATTTAGCTGCAGTAATGCATCATCGAGCGGAATAGCGTCATCCATTACCAACTCAGAGCGCGCTTCGGGCGAAGCTTTTAGCCAGAAGATAATGGTAGATGCATCCGGAACTCCGCCGCTGGCCATGGCTGATTCCAGGCTAATAACTTTGTAAAATTCCGATCCGGTATTACCTGTAGATGGATCAAAGAACACGGCCCCGATAGATACGACTGGTGAATCAGCTTTTTTACCAAAAGCTTCAATGTCGATCATAAGGTGTGTATAGAGCATTTCAGGGTCGGTATAATTATGATGACCGGAATCATTATTTATGGCAGTTGTGCTGCTATAAGTCTCAGTAGTGCTTGCGCCTGAGATAGTTTCTTCCGTGCCTTCTGATAACGCAGCATCGTCCGGGGTTTCATCATTGCCAGTTTCTTCCATCTGCACATTATCAACGTACTCCGCCGCGGTATTTTGTTGGACATTTACAGCGTTGCTGGTGGCCAGCCCTTCAATAGAAAAAAGACCATTACCAACTTTTTCGAGAACCGGCAGCGTGCCGCCGTCGACTTGCGCACCTTCATTCTGGCCGCCAGTTTCAAAAGCAGAATCAGTCACTATCTCGTTTGTCCAGCTCACCTCCGGGTTATGGCGTGCCGCAACAAGAGTTTCGTCTGATGGTGCAGAATGATCGCTTTCAGTCAGGTTCGCGTTAATGAATCCGCTGAGATGTGCCGGATACAGATAATGTTCTGGGTGAGCGCTACGGATAAGTGCAAAGATAGCCGCACGCGAGTAATCCAAAACTCCCGGGGTTGCACGAAGGGCTTTAGACCATTCCTTGAACGGACTTTCTTTCTTACTAACAATCTCTTTAGCCCGACGGAAAACACCACCAGGGATATCGTAAATGTTGAAATCCATTGGTAACGTGGCCAGCGCAATCTCTAAATCGAGAGTGTCGAGATCATGTTTAAGGTCAGGGTTTCTGTCGGTCTTGTTGCCTCCGCCAGCATTCGTACCGCTTTCAGTACGCTGTATTTCTGCAACGCGATTGCCTTTGGCCCATTCTTTTACCAGCAGGCCGCGGTCAATGTAATCAGTCGCCGACCAGATTCTGGTGAATCGGAGAACCAAAGCGAGTTCGTGACGCTTTTCCTGGCTGAACACTTTGCGAATGGCGTCGGTATAGCGCCACAGGTCTTTGGTGTCGTAACCCTTAACCTGTTCGCAGTTTTCTGCCGCCAGCAGCAGGTTCTGGACATAGCTATTGTCAGTGTCCATCTCCAGCGCGCTGATCCCTTCGTATTCATCGCGTGTAATGTGGTGGCGCAGTTCGTCGGAGGTGAACTGGGCGAGTAGCTGCTTGCGGAAGGGCATGCGAACGACTGGATAACGTGTGGTTTCGTCATCATTCTCGTCAATCTGGATACCGTTATCATGTTCAAGACCCTGACCTGCTATAACGCCGGTGTCACTGGTGCTTTCAGATTTCAGAGGGGTAAATTTGCCACTGCGCCAGTCTTCAACTAATTTGTTGCGATCGCTGACATCTGCTTTAGCCCAGTCAGCCATGAATGCAGCGATATCTTCAGTTTCGTGCGCTTCATCTGGCGCGAATACCTGCTTAATCGCCTGAACGAGTTTCCACTCAGCGTTCAGGCTGAGTTCGGCAACTTCAGGGATGTCGTTCTTCGCCAGCAGCAGGTTCTGAAGATAGGTATTGCCTTCATCCAGTGACATTTCGCTGGCAGCCAGCTGCTGCTCTTTAGTGATATGTGACTGGTATTTTTCGCTGGTCATGTGGACGGCAAAACGGACCGCTGGAGTGCGGTTTTCAAGAGGAACACTCTCGACGGTACTTTCGACTTTAACGGTCGGTTCCGGTGCGGCAGTGTTGTCCACGGCTTCAGTTGATCCAGCACCAGCCTTTGGCAGCCAGGTGCGTCCATCGTCCTGCAGTTCGTAGCGTTTGCACCAGGTGTAATCTACTGTGCTTTCTTCCGGCAGGTCGTTGTAAACAGGGAAATCGGTACGGACAGGCTTGCTATAATCCTTGCCCCGGCCGGTTTCAATGCCAGCATCTTCCAGCTTTACATCCAACTGCAAATTGGCTCGTGCTTCTGATTTAGCCGTGAACCAGATAACGGCATCTTCTTTGCCGGATTTCTGCGTAGCCTTGATTAAATGAAAGAATTCCATATCGGGTCCTTAATTTTGGTTGTAAGATACCCGCAGCTAGTGATTGCCGCCTTGGGTAGTGGTCATTGGTCAAAACTCGATTCCGGAAAGCTTTGGTCGGCTGACCGGGTACTTAACCCGCCTTGCGCGGGTTTTGTGCTTTTAGGGGCTAGCAGCAGCCATTGGTCATAACTCAATTAAAATTTGAAAGCAGGCTGTTGGTCTTCAGCCGGTTTATATGGATAACACTCTCCTTTAATTTGCTGCTCCTTGGCAGCTGCATCACAGACAGATTCGGTTTGGTATACACCGAGCATGATGTCTGAGCATTCCCCGGTGAGGGCGCAGACGGTAACGATCAGGGCAAAGAAGGAGCTCATGCTTTTAGCTCTGGATTGCCTTTTTGTGCCAGTAAGTAGCAAAGTTTACGAACCAGCACTTCAAACAGATTTAAGCGTACGGCTTGGCAGCCAGCTTTTTTGCGTGCGAAATCGATCATGGTTAACTCCTATGTGCCTTTAACGCCAGGCTGGCGGAACGGTAAACCTGCTGCGCGATTGTCTTGCCATCTCATCCGGTGTTTCGTATGCCGCCGGCAGCTACTTCGTGGGCGTCCTGCCTTGATGACGTTGCTGTGTTTATAGTTAAACTCATAATGTGATTTAATGTCAACACATGATGTGTTTTGCTGGGTGGGATTTTCAGGGAAGGGAATTTATGGGCACAAAAAAACCAGCCTGCAGGCTGGTTCAGTAGACTCTATGGCAATCTAATCTTCTGCAGATTTGAAGCGACCTCGAAGATACTTTTCAACATAGTCATCAATTTCTTTCAAACGAACTTGGAACAAATCGATCATTCGTTCTTGCTCGGCTTCTGGCAACTGATCAAACAAGTCGAGCAGTCTCCTATGTTGAGGAGAAAGCCACTCTTGAGTAGATTCGGGTCCAAAGACAAGTTCTGCCGGAGGGATCCTCAATGCTTTGGCCAGCGCTATAGCATCATCAATACCAATAGCTCTGCTTGCAGATTCATAGTTGCCTATACGTGATTGAGCCCACCCACACAATTCTGCGAGTGTCTTTTGAGATAAGCCTTTTTGCTCTCTGGCCTGCTTTAGCCGCGCAGCAATACGTTCATTTGTATTCATAAAATCGTTTTACCACGAAGCGTGTTATTGCTCAAAAACAAATCGTGTTGACATTGAAACACGAAGCGTGTTTAAATCCGATCTATCGATAACCAAGAGGTCCAATATGAACAAAATAGCGAGCGAGAGACTATCTCTCGGTTTAACACAGGAACAGCTAGCTCTGATGTTCGGGTGGCGTCAATCACGTATCTCTAATTATGAAAATGGGACTCGCAAGCCAAACCTGAATGATTGCCGACGTATTGTAGAAAAATTTAATGAACTCGGGTCTCAATGCACTCTCGATAGTGTATTTCCACCAATCCCCCCTAAGGAGTGAAGAATGCAATACATAACGTATGAACATCATATCAACATGACCAATGCTTCTTTGAAATCCGAAAATCATTTCCATATGAAACGCAGGGGGCAAATTAGCTGCCGACGAATATTTGAAGCAGTGCGGGAGTGGGAATCTACTTTGCCCGGCCAGGCGCAGGAAAAAATCGCTCTGCTGGTGGCAGAGCAGTGGACGAAGGAAGGGGGCCGCGGTATCGCGGTCAACAAGCAGAATTTATTCCGGTATCTGAAAAATGAAGGTGGTTCGGAAAAATACACCGCTTACATCATGCAACTGTCGGGGGCAATCGTCGCCGCTATGCCCATTGAGATCGCCAGAAAGCATGGCCTCAGTAATGCCAGAACGGAAGCCGAACTGGTGGCGAGCGCTATCAAAGAATGCAGTGAGGCACATCAGGCGAAGTTGCTGGGCGCACCGCTGCAAAAGCTTGAGAAGGAGATCCGCGAAGCGGCAATCGCTTTATTCAACATGTTACCTGCTGACGCGGCGGGACCACTACTGGCGAGTATCAGCGCCGTAGCGCCGCAATTTTTTTAATCGAGTTTTGACCAATGAATTCAACCCGGAGGCTTCATGAGCATTGATGCAATGCGGTGGGCCAAGAAAGTTAAGACCGGAAAATCCTCCAGTAAGGCGATCCTGACCTGGCTGGCTGATATGTGCGGCGCTGACTTGTGCGCTTACCCATCCGTCGCTGCGCTTGCAGAGGCTACTGAGATGGACAGAAAGACGGTGCTTGCAGGCTTGCAGCATCTGCAGGAAATCGGCCTGGTTGTCGACACAGGTGAACGGCGCGGCAGGACCAAGCAAATTCCTGTGTACAAGCTGGTCGGTGTTGAGGAAAGCATCCCCGATGCCGAACAGACCCAAAACCGGAACTCTTTAAAGGATCCCAAAAACGGTACGGTTGATTTGAACCGTACCGAAAACGGAACTGTTAATACAAACAGTGCCATTAACGGGACTGTTTCAGGTAATAAGGGTACCAAAAACGGGATTGTTAACAGGTCAGATTTTAACCAAAGAGTACCGTTTTTCCCTTTAAACAGTCCCAAAAACGGGACACGGAATCTACCAAGGAACCATAAAGATCTAAACCCCACACATACAGAACTGGTCGAACCTGTTATTCCTGATTATCCGGATCAGCCAGGTATCGGAATTGGGCAACAGCAGCCATTCGGCAAATTCCGGATGTTTGAAGACTGGAAGCCAACAGCCGACTTTGCACGACAGGCAAACCTGTGGGGCATGCCGCTCAAGGCAGGCATAAATATCGAAGCCGAGCTGAGCAGTTTCATCGCTTACTGGCAAGCCGAAGGGAAAGTGTTTCATCAAATTCAGTGGGAGCAGAAGTTCGCTCGCCACCTGGATCGCGCAAAGGTTCTGAAAGCACCACAAACGGGAGGTACCGAGAATGCATCAGTTCGACCACAGCCAGCAGCATCCCGAGCTGTCCAGCAAATACAGTCAGCACACGCAGAGTGGCGACGCCGGAACGGACTTGATGGCGACGGAGACAGCGTGGCGGTTATGGCAGGTGATGGGGGAAATCTTCTCGAACCGCTGGACGCAGAAGAATGGGGCAGAACCCACGGCCCTTTGGATAGCTCAGATAGGTTCGATGACTGAGGCACAGATCAAACTGGTCTGTCAGCAATGTATGGAACGTTGCGCAGTTGGGAATACCTGGCCTCCGGATCTCGCTGAATTTGTGTCGCTGGTTTCCGAAAGCGGGGCTAATCCGTTCGGACTGACATCTGACCGAGTGATGACTGAATACCGACGCTGGCGAAACGAGTCGTATCGTTTTTCGGGTAGTGACAAATATCCGTGGCCGCAGCCGGTGCTGTATCACATCTGCATCGAAATGCGCAGAACTGGTGTTGAACGTCAGATGACCGAGGGGGAACTTAAAAAACTGGCAGAGAAGTTATTAACCAAATGGACGAAGCACGTAAGCAACGGGCTTTCAGTTCCACCAATCCGTCGACAGCTAGCTGCACCGCAGCATCCGGCAGGACCAACTCCGGCACAGCTGCTGATGGAAGAATATCAACGCCGCAAAGCGGCAGGTTTAACGAACTAATCGAGTATTGACCAATGACCAAAGCATTAACACAAAAAGAGAAGGTGGCGGTATTTGAGCGCTATCAACCGAACTGCACCGTTGGCGATGTTTCCGAAGCTCTGGACTTGGCTGGCGGCACAGCCGGCAGGTTGCTGCGTGAGCTCAGTGACGAAGGAGTGATCATTCGATCACGTGATAGCGTTCAGTACACATACAGGGCGGTACCACACACGGATATTCCAGACGTTATCATCCCGTGCATGGTGGAAAAAACTGATCCAGTAAGGATGCAGGCTGCTGAGCAGAAAGCGAAGGCACTTGAGGATAAGGGGCTATGGCGAAGAGCTGCTGCGGTGTATTCAGAAATGTTTGGCATAGCTGGTAGTGCTGTTGAGGTCGCCCGTATCGCCAAGCGTCGTAAAGACTGCCTGCGCCAAGCGACAAGGGAGGAACCTCTGCTGAGTTTGAAATCATAGTTAGAGAGACAAGGTCATCTTTTGGTGAGCAAAAAGTAGCTCACAGTTAACATATTTCAGTTTTATGTTTACATAAAATGAACTATGATTTACATGTATTCGAAAGGGATGGCTCTTAGTGAGGTCATCATTTAATCCGGAAAAGGTATGAAAGTGTTAGTTGACGATATTGTTGCTCTTATAGAAGCGTCTTTAGATGCAAACTATTCTGAAGTACGTAGTGTGAGCAATCGAATTGCCAAAGCTATAAGTACCGATAATTTGGATGGTGCAAAAAAAATAAAATCCGTTTTGCGACGTAAGGGAGTGCCGTTACGTAGTTCTGGTTATAGCGATAGCTTACCCGTTGATCCAAAGTCAAGAATGCCGTTGGTAGAAGAACACCAGTGGCCCGTCACTCCACTTTTCTTAGAGGAAAGTGAACGGGAAACGTTTAATACTTTTGTTGAAAGTGTTAAACAACAAGACAAGCTCATCGCGAATGGTTTAGTGGGAAAACTAGGGTTATTGTTATCTGGGCCACCTGGAACAGGCAAAACTTTGATTGCAGGACATATAGCATCACAGCTCAATAGACCACTTTATGTTGTGAGATTAGACTCTGTCATTTCTTCTCTTCTGGGTGATACGGCGAAGAATTTAAGACAAATATTTGATTTTGTTCCCTCAAAGAATGGGGTTCTATTTCTTGATGAAGTTGATGCAGTTGCAAAAGTTAGAGATGACCGCCATGAAATAGGGGAACTTAAAAGAGTAGTTAATACTTTGATTCAAGGTCTAGATTCGCTTGATGATAGTTCAATAGTAATAGCAGCAACTAACCATGCTGAATTACTTGATCCTGCTATTTGGAGACGTTTCCCATTTAAGATGCGTCTCGAATTACCTTCTCAGGATTTGCGAGAATTTTTATGGAGTCATTTTTTATTTAGGGATAAAGGTTCTGATAAGGAATTAAAAGCGTTGGCTATTGTTTCAAAGGGGCTTAGTGGTGCTGATATTGAAAGCATAGCTATTTCTGCCAGAAGGCAGTCAATATTATCAAATACGACGTTAAATATTCCTTCCGTATTATTATCAATTATTGATAGTGAATATAACAATTCAGTGATGCCTAACTCTAAGGATCCTGACTTACATACGAAAAAAAGATTAATAAATCTTTTGTATGATGCAAAATCTTTCACGCAGACAGAAATTGCAAGCCTATTAGGTTTGAGTAGGCAAACAGTTTCAAGCCATTTAAAGGAGTGATGCTATGGCAGATGGTAATAACAGTAAGAAAGTATTGAATCCTCTATTATCATATTTGGAGGATCCTACTCCAAAAGCGATAAATGGTGGAGGTAAGAATGCTGACGGTATTCAGTGGGCTAGACTAGATTTTCAAAAAGAGGCTTTAAGCGAAAGCCTCAATAGTATACGAGAAAATAAAGCTATTGTAGCTCATGCTGGTAAAATCCATCTGCTAATCAAGATGTTTGATGACTCATTAGCACCTTCATGGACTCCTACAGATTTATTTGAGACAAATCCTTTTACTAGATTAATTTCTCCTGCTTATAATGGGTTTTTAGTCGAAACAAGCAAGGATAAAATACCCGAGATCATCAAAAAAATAAAAAACGCTAGTAACGATAGAGTTAAAGTAGATGTTTCTAGGCTTGAAAGTATAAAAGCATTCGATAGGAATGCAGTTTTAAGAGGGAAAAGTTTATCCGAGTTCGATTTCAAAGATGAGGATAGTCAGTTTAATATTTGGCTTCTTCCATTTCATGATCCAGATGCTAGGTTTTCGGTTGCTGAAGAGTTAGAAGATCTAGTTGATGAGGATGTTATTACATTCGGGAAATCAATATATGATAATATTTTTGAAGAAAGTAAAAAAACAACTGGAGTTCGTTCATTTAAAAGAAAATTAAAACAATATTTATCACATGGACATTTAACATTTACAGCGGTTGTAAAAAATAAAAAGGATTTTAATCAACTCATAAGCTCAGGAGCTATTTATAGAATCGAGCCGGTCAAGAAAGTAATAACAAGATCGTTGCCTCCTGGCGAAGGAGAAGAACCTTCACCAAAAATGATTAATAAAGAAACCGCTCCTGTTGTTGTGATAGTTGATGGTGGTTGTTCATCAAAATCATATTTGCCACTGAATGTCATTAATATAAAGCCCCTTATTGATAGTTACGATGCAGATATGAAGCATGGTAACCGTGTCACTTCGCTAGTCTGCCAAGGGGGAGCTTGGAATAATAAGTTACATCTGCCTCAGTTAGAGTGTAAATTTGTTAGCGTACAAGCAATTAGTAAAAAAGATATAGATTCACAACCAACAACTGAACAGTTCATTAATTATTTAAGAGCGGTAGCTGAGAAAACGAAAGGTGTTTCTTCTGTTTGGAATCTATCTTTTAATGAGGCTTCTCCATCTGATAATTTTGAGGAAATAAGCAGGTTGGGACATGAAATAAGCCTGCTGGCCCGAGACTTTAATATATTGCCTGTAATTTCAATTGGTAATGCTAATGCTGCTAATCCAACTACATTATGCCCTCCGGCCGATTGTGAAGCAGCCTTGACAGTATCTGGTCGTAGAGCATCTATTTTCGGAGAGGTTTCTTCACATTGTCCAAAAAGTTTGCGTGGGCCTGCACCTGGTGGAATGAAAAAACCTGAGCTCTCTTGGTTTTCAAAATTGAGAATGTTAGGCGGGGACATTAAGACTGGCACAAGTTTTAGTGCGCCATTAATATCAAGTATTGCCGCTCACACATTTAAAAATTTAAAAGAGCCGACCCCTGATTTAGTTAAGGCATTGTTAATAAATAAAGCTGAAGGTATTGAACATGACCTTGCGCTTGGTTGGGGATCTCCTTGGCGCAAAGGAAGTTCTATGCCATGGATGTGCGAAGACGGGTCAGTTACTTTAGCATGGAATTCGAAGCTCAAAGCTGGAAGTGCCTATTATTGGAATGATATCCCAATTCCACCTGAGATGATTGTTGATGGAAAAATAAAAGGGACTATTATTCTCACCGCTATATTAAAGCCAGTAGTGGCTGAATTAGCAGGAGATAATTATTTTTCAACAAGATTACAATGTGCACTACAACATGTTAATAACGGGGGCAAGGCTAAAAATCTTCTTGGTACTATGAAAGAATCAACTGAAAAGGAAATTGATTCAAGAAGTGAATTAGCTAAATGGAGCCCGATTAGGCATCATGGAAAATGTTTTAAAGGCGTCTCTGTTGATAATACTAAAGTAAGACTATATGCGCGTATTTTTACTAGGGATCTTTTCCAATTTAATTATACAAGTCATCATGAATTAGATGAACAAGATGTAGCATTTGTCTTAACATTCAAAAGTCCTGCTGACAACCCATCAATTTACGACTCAATGAAACAGCAATTGGGTAACAAGGTTGAAGCAGCAGTAATTGAACAGGATATTACGCTGGATAGTGATCTTTGATAAGGATCTTCCAATACCGATTACTTATACCCGCTTCGGCGGGTTTTTTCTTGCTTTAACTCCTAACCAATTAACATTTCGTGCTGTTAAACCGTTGATCATGCCTATGTATCGGTGTACTGTATAAAAATACAGTTAAGACAACGGAGGCGTCTATGAAAGTTGAATTAACCATTGATCATACTCAAGAACTTCCTGATGCGGAGACCGCGTCACTGGGAAACACTCCTATAAAACGGCTCCAGAATCATCTTAATGAGTGCAGTCTGGTTAGACGCTGTACATACCCCGATGGGCCTACTGTTTACGGTGGTGGAAAAGAAGCAAGAAGAGGGTTGAAGAGTACCTCCAGCAGACATGGGAAAGCGCAGATAACTGGTTTTATTAATTTGGCATGCAACGAATTTCCAGTGTGGAGGGGGGGGTGGTGATACATAAAGAAGAGTTACCACAGAAGGGATATGCAGTAATCAGGTGTCACGATGGTGTTATCGTTGCACGGTTGCACTCTTTTCCCGAATGCGAACGGGCGCTTATGTACAGGCGTGGCGATGAAGTATCGTTTACACCACTAAAGCGAGATGAGATTGTAGGCACACCAACACTCTTTACACAGATGCTTGAAAAGGCTGGCTATCGCTCAATTCAAATCTGAAATATATAAGATTTAATACCAGTATTAGGGCGCCAGAATGATTTCTGGCGCATTAGAACATATCTTAATTATTCTTATTGAAAATGTCGCCGATAACTTCTAAATTCAATTGCTGATTGAATTTCGGAAGGGATCTCTTAGCCTGTTCTGTTAATTCTATTTTAAGAACACCATTAGTGTTTTTATTTGCGAATATGCTTGGGAATTTTGTGTTTAGCTCGTAAATTTCATTTTGGTAAGTTGCGACAATTGCTTCAAGCCTCTTTTTGTCATTTCTTTCCCAATGAATATCTTTATTTAGGGAGGTTACGGAGTCCTCGGTGATTTTAATTTTTTCTGATAGTTCTCGCACTGTGATATTTAAACTTGAGTTCGCATCGATTGTTTTTTTAAGAGTGGACTCAGTCTTTTCACGTGATTCTATTGCTGCATCCATTTGGGCCTTGTATTTATTTTCTTCAATTTTACTTTCACTTAAAGATGATTTTAGTTCGAGAATTTCCATTTCATACGAAATAGCTTTGTCTGAAAGTTTAACGTTTTCCTCTTTGATAGCATCGATGTTTGCGTCTATATTTTTTTCTTCTCTTTTATCGGCAAGTTTTTTCTTTGCTTCAAGTTCAGCTATTGATTGCTGTAGTTGTGCGATCTTTATTTTAGATGACAAGGTCAATTCAATAGTGTCTGAATTTGGTTTGTCTTGAATTCTTGTGACTAATTTATTTATTTGAGGTAGTAAAAAAGATATTAGTATCGATGTGCAAATCGGTCCTAGCAAAAAAGAACCTATATCATAACTTTCGTTTATACTAACCAACCTTTTTTCAATAGGCCTGTCACTAAATATCAATATCAGGATTGCTTGCCAGTTAAATGCAATCCAGGAAAAAGCAAATGCGCCAAGAAAAGGGCTCTTGATGCGCTCCAATGAGGTTTGTCTAAAAGCACTAAAGATATCTTTTATGAAATCCAACACAGCAATAATCCTTATTAAATTAGATGGTTATAGTTAATTTTAACAACTTTCTTTAATGCATGATTGGTGAAATAATAGGTATTACATATCACATTATAGGTTTACATCTTAAGTCGAGATATGATATCCAGTCCATCTTGGGAGATTGTAGTGACTATAAATGTCATTTACTCCGTAGTCCGAGTCTATCCAACTATGATATTATGAATCGATAGGTCTGAACAGCCTATACCTGCTGCGCCCCTGGAGAGATACCATGGCGCAAATACCAAACCAGAATAAATCCTTACTGACCCTTCAAAGGGCCAGCAATTTTCTTTTGATGTCACTCCTGCAGGAGGCGGCATGAAGAAAAGCTGGTTCACTCACACCGGGCTGACAACCGAAGAAGCCAATGAACTGGTGGCTCGCTACCAGTCTAAAGGCGTCCCCGTCGAGAAAAGCCTCGATATTGACCCTCGTCTTTGGATAGTCAGCGCATTACTACCTCAGCAAAAATCCTCAGCTAAGACAGCGCAAAGTATGCGTTCCCGGGCATGGGGGTGATCGTGACAGTCTACAACATCCTCCCGATGGGTAAGCCACGCATGACGCGTGCAGACAAATGGAAAAAGCGCCCTGAAGTTATGCGTTACCGGGCCTTTTGCGATCACGTCCGGCTGCTGGGCATTTACATGCCAGAGTCAAATTCACACGTTACCTTCGTTCTTCCGATGCCTAATAGCTGGAGCAAAAAGAAGCGCGCAGAGATGAACGGGCAGCCCCATCAGGGTAAACCCGATCTTGATAACCTGATGAAGTCTTTGATGGATGCGCTCTTCGAAGACGACACGCATATATGGGATTCAAGGATAACAAAGCTCTGGGGCGAGAACGGGCAGATCATTATCAGGGAGAGCGAGTGATGCGTGCGCTTCTTCAACCTGTGATTGCACGGGAGCTGGGTGTCGTACTTTTGAAGCCAGGAAGAGAGCTGATGGAGTTGTTCACCGCAGGTAGAGTATTAATCGAGCGCCAGCCAGAAAGTATGGCTGGATATCAAACTGGTCGCGTTTCGGACGCGCGGCAGCCACTGGCTGAAAACGAGCAGCTGCGAAGCTTCTTTCTGAATGAAAAGGTCCTGACTGCAGCTGGTGGTATAAGTGGGCTTGATTACTGGTTGCTAAAGCACGGCGCCGGAAATTGCCAGTTCGCTCACAGTGAATACCACTATCACGAACTAACCATTATGCACCATGAGCCTGGCTCCATCCTGCTTTGTGGCTATTGTGATAACCACTTGCGAGAGCAGCGTACCGAAGCACTGGCAGAGATGGCATGCAGAAACGTAATTGCCTTTGTTCTGGATTCTGTTCGTATTTCTTTAGGTATCGACAAAAGCCGCGAGATTTCCCTCCCTGAACTCAGCTGGTGGGCTGTTCGTAAGACTGTAACGGATGCCTTACCGGAATGTTGCGCCCGGGAAGCACTTCGTTTACCTGAAGAAAGCAGGATTGGTCGCGAAAGCGATATTACGCCTGCAGTACCGGCCACCAGCATTCTTGAGAAATTAGTGTCAGCCGTCACCTGCCTGATTCTATGACAAAACTGCTGGTGGGTGTGGTGGTGGATCAAGCGCCGCCTCAGTCTTTCATGCGGCGCCCAAAGCGTCTGCGCTGGGAAAGTCGCGAGTATCTGAATTGGGTGAAAAAACAGCCCTGCGAATGCTGCCAGCAGCAATCAGACGACCCGCATCACTTAATCGGATGGGGGCAGGGTGGCATGGCGACAAAAGCGCATGACATCTTCTCCATACCACTTTGCCGAAAGCATCACACCGAACTGCATAACGACCGACTGGCATTCGAGCGCAAATATGGCTCGCAGCTGGAAATGATCATTAGAGTGCTGGACCGGGCCTACGCGCTCGGCGTTCTGGCGTAAGGAGCGAACAGGATGACACCACGTCAACGCCGTAATCATATTGAAGCGCTGGGTAAAGCAGCGAGTGCGCCGCGTAAAAGCTGGTTGGGTAAAAGCATGCTTCTTACAGGTATTCAGTCGGCATGGATTAAATCATTGCTGACAACATGGGGCGAGGGGGTAAGCGGTGGAACAGCCCCACGATTGCCTCGCGCTCATGCATGCTGGGATGTTCTTAAGGGCGGGCGATGGTCGGATAAGGCATTGTCTCGCTTTACAGCTGCACTGGAACAAGCTCGAGCAGAAGGATTCAGAGGGCCGCAGGCCTTAAATCGTGCTCACGCCATTTTGTGGCCACAGCCCGCCACCAGTATCATTGATGAAGCTATGCGCGATGATGACGTTGATTTTGTCGAGCAGTCAGTGCTTCAGGCGCTTGATGTAAATGACCCGGTTTATATCGTCGGTCTGCAGTATTACACCACACGCAAAAAAATCTCAGACATTACACGGGAGTTACAGTCTATTGCACCGTGGCTAACGGATTGGGAGGCCAGAAAACGAGTTCGCTGGTGCCTGGAGATATTCAGGGCGAAGGTCTTTTTATCTACGCGGAAACTCCTGGCTGAGCAGAGCTGAATGATTGGGTTTTAACTTTTCGTGCTCTAATTCTATTTATATATTGAAAACGAGCCAGGAAGTTAGATAATTCATTCATGCTTGGCAGAGCTGCGCCGCGATGGCAGCGAACTTAAGCGACAATTTGAATATAACGAAAGCCCCGCCGGTCGGGGCTTTTGCTTTACGGCGATACGACAGGGGTATTCGCGAAGGTGCATTGCACCAGTACCCCTGTCGTATCGCCGAACTAACCAGATATATTCGAAGTAGAAAAATTTTAATGGCCCGGTATTGCAAGCTATGGTTCATCTCTTGTGTTGACAGTTTGTTGATCCAGTTTGAATTAAACTGCGTACAATAAATGAACAGGGAGAATGTATTGTTAAAGATACTCAAAACGCTGGCGTTGGTAATCTGTTTTGTGGTTAGCTGTGCAATGTACTTTCATCTCTATGTAGTGATGAATAAGGATTGTATTGGGAATACCACAGAAGAGGTGACCTATGGGCGTCTGGATGATTGCCCTGATACTGATTGCCAGCCTTATAGCTGGAGTTGTTATTTACATTGATGTTATCTCGGATTTCATTATCGATGCCAATTTCCTTCATCTCCTATAGATGTTTTTGCGTGAGCGCTGCTTTTCGCAAAATTGCTGTGTGAAAATACTGACCCTTGGGTTCAGCGCTCATCCAAAAGCATCTCGTCAATATCCAACTAACCGGGGTGGTTTGTTGGATGAGGTGCCTCAAATTCAAATAGCCTAGCTTCGGCGAGGTTTTTTCATTTGTAAGACCTCCATCAGGAAGCGATGTCTAATCTCATTGACCGAAGGAATAAGTACAGCGTAATTTATTTCTGTGGTGAATCCTTTCTAAGCGAAAGGGCGTTCCAGTCGACTGCTATCTGCAGGTATGCGCGCGGCTTTGCTGACTGGGGTAGAGTCACCGGGAGGCACCCGGCACCATGACAACAATAATACAAGCTTCAAATTCCTTGAGAGCCTGCCATAAAAAGCAGGCCTTTTTTTATGGTTTTGCAAACTGCTGCTACTCTTTGAATTGTGGGAAGTAACTGAATGCCCTGTGGTTCTCCTGGACCGATAGTGAATCAGCCGATACAGCTTCACTCCTGAGCATAGGCCTTACTCACACCTACCTTACAAATAGTCAACTCATTAGCCCGCCTTCAAAAGCGGGCTTTTTTTATTCTCACGACAGCACCCGCATAGAGCGAGGTGAGAGCATGTATCGAATGGACAAAATAACTACTGGCATTTCCTACGGCGCATCGGGAGGTAGTGCCATTTACTGGTTTAGAAGACTTCTTGACGGTTACTCCCCAGAGCAGTGGGCGGCTATAGGTGTGATCGGTAGTTTACTGTTCGGCTTGCTCACCTTTCTCACCAACCTCTATTTCCAAATCAAAGCAGACCGTCGAAGAGCTGCGCGAGGTGAATGATGTCTAATAAATCAAAACTCAGCGCAGCAGTGCTGGCACTAATCGCATCAGGTGCATCTGCTCCACTCATTTTTGACCAGTTCATCAGCGAGAAAGAAGGCAATGCGCTGGTGGCCGTTGTTGATCCGGGTGGGGTCTGGTCTTTATGTCACGGCGTGACCGTCATCGATGGCAGGCGTGTTGTTAAAGGCATGACGGCCACTGAAGAACAATGTCGCAAGGTTAACGCTATTGAACGCGATAAGGCATTAGCCTGGGTTGATCGCAATATCAAAGTGCCTCTGACAGAGCCACAAAAGGTAGGCATTGCGTCCTTCTGCCCGTACAACATTGGTCCCGGGAAATGCTATCCATCGACATTCTACCATCGCATCAACGCTGGTGACCGTAAAGGGGCATGCGAAGCAATCCGCTGGTGGATTAAAGACGGTGGCCGTGATTGCCGACTAACCAAAGGCCAAAAGAACGGCTGTTACGGTCAGGTCGAGCGGCGCGTCCAGGAAAGCGCACTGGCATGCTGGGGGATAGATCAGTGAACCGCCTTACCGCCATTATCTCCGCGGTGTTGGTGTGCCTGATTGTCTGCCTTGGCTGGCTGGCAATGCACTACCACAACGCTGCCAGTCAGCAGCAGACGCGCGCAGAAACCGCAGAGCAGCAGATTAACGCCGCTGAGTCAGTGACCTCTAACGTCCTGACCAACATGACCATTTTCAACACCATCTCCGAGGTCAACCAGCATGCAAAAGAGCAGATCGCACTGGACGCATCGGGAGCATCGGCAGATATCAAGGTTGCTGTTGCGAACGATGATTGTGCTCGCCGCCCTGTTCCTGATGGCGCAGTTAAGCGGCTGCAGCAATACGCGGACGGTTTACATCAAGGTGCCGGTGGTGCCGCTTCCGGCAAACCTCACGGCTGAGACGCCTTACCCGGCTATCCTGGATCCGATGTCATGGGGGCAAAGTCTGGACCTGAATGTCAGCCTGCTTTCTGCGCTTGGGCAGTGTAACCGCGACAAGGCCGACATAAGGCAGGCTGAGAAAGCAAGATCCAGCCAATAAAGGCACTTCAGTAGTTCTTCACTGAGTGCCTTAGATTTCTCATCCAATTTCGGCAATTAGTTGTGTAAATCGGGCCTCAGCCTCTTGGAGGGTAGAGCAAGAAATATTACCCTCAAATTTTAGTTTTGTCCCATCGCTACGAACCCAGATATTCGCAACATCATGTTTGAGGATATCGCCGATCTCAAACGCAACATCCTCTGGTGCGCGTGCCGCAGAAAAATACCTGCCTCCGTCGCTCTCGAAGAGATAAACGACTAAATGTGCGTGGTCAATCGCATGCTTCTTGATAACAACGTAATGCATTACATCAACCATTAATCCTCCTTGGTAAAGATGTGATTCCTTGACAGGAATGATTTCTCTGTAGGAGCTACTTCGGATAGTGGCAGCCATTACAAAGCTCGCCTGCTGGTGGGCATGTCGTGCTGTAGAGCGTCTAGTTGCCGACTGTTAAGCATTACATCAGGCCCTGTGTAGATGCCTGCAATACAAAGTAAGAATAGCTCGTTCATTCTTCGTTTGTATATATGTTATAACTTCGGAAACATTTAGTAAGGAGCGCAGAATGAGTAAGTTTTTATGTTTCCTCGTATTATTCCTGGTGGGATGTCAGGGGCCAAAACAACAAACATTAACACCAAAGCAGAGACAGGAGTTCCCCATAATCAATCAATGGGCTGTAAAATTTAAAGAGGCAGTTGAAAGTAGATTTCCATATGCCAGTAGATATGTCGGAGATACATGCACTATCCGTGTTCATCAGCCGAAAGGAACAAATAAAATCACCAATATGCATGTAGTAGAAGGGAACCCGGAATTGTGTAAAGCGGCAGTTAAAGCTATACAGACCGCCAGTGATGATGGTTTATTACCCCTTACGCCGGAGCTTATCGGTGAGGAGTTTCCGTTGGATTTCAAACCATAGACGCGTCTCAGAACCACTATAACTTTTGTATTGCCTTCGCCATCGCAATACAGCAGACATTCTCGGAGTGCCTGTGATAATGCTTTCAGAAGAGTATACGCTGCCTTATCATACAGTTTTTATAACTGTATGATAAGGATGCTTATGTTGTATTTTCTAGTGTGGGAGATTTACTCCGCTGATTGGATTTTAGTAAAGAAGGGGAATGTCTTCCTTCGATTAGAAGAGGGGCAGGATATAGACTCTCAGGTTTTGTTAACTGAGATGGGTATTGCTGAAGCAAACAACGTCAGCCGTCGCCAGTGTGTTGTTACCTCAATCCAGCCAATCCAAAAACTCGAAGCATAACTTTATCCTCATTGGCCACTGGCATCCGCTGGTGGCATTTTTAATGCGCATCGCACGCGCATATCAAAGAAAGTCTTGCAGCTGTGAGCCTGGGCAAACCGTTAACTTTCGGCGGCTTTTCCGTGCATTAGAGCTTTACTAAACAGCATTCAGTATTATCCTAATAGCTCTTTAATAAAAGGAGTTAGGCTTATGAGAATCCTCTGGGCTATTTGTGTTGTTTTCGGGGCTATTGGTTTTGTTCAAGGTATCGTTGGGGTTTTCGGCGCTGTCAGCGCACCTCAGCAAGCAGCAGGAGCAGCCATGGGAGTTGCCTGGGCAGTAATTCCTTACTGCATTGTCCGAGCCATACAGCAGATGCGGCCGCAGGAAGTAGTGATTAAAAAAGAAGATTGATTGTCATTATCCATATCAAACCAAGCCTCGCGTTAGCGGGGCTTTTTAATGTACATCGTACGTGCAGATCGAAGAAGGTCTTTCAGATGTGAGCCTGCCACTGCGGCGAAGCCGCGCTGCATGATATGACCTACATTCATTAATGCAAAACAGACGTTTAGATGTCTAAATGATTGTTGATGAATGCATGTAAATGATAATCAATGTCATTATGGGTCCTTTCCGCCAATCCGCCTTGTTACGGGGCGGCGACCTCGCAGGTTCTCGCTATTTATGAAAATTTTCAGGATTGCGCCTTTTCCGTTCTTCTTCTTGCTAAGTATCTGTCTTTGCTGGGTATAACCCACCACAAGAAAGGAAGTGTTAAAACCTGGTAATAGTCATTTTACTCGGCATGGTTTCCTTACTATGTGTTTCGCCTGGAGTTCGTCATGGAGATCAATAAAAAACGCCTTTCAGAGATTTTTGGAGTCAGCATCCGCACGATCCAGAACTGGCAGGATCAGGGAATGCCAGTTGCGCGCGGTGGTGGAAAAGGTAATGAAGTGCTTTATGACGCTGCCGCCGTAATCGAATGGTATTCCGCCCGTGACGCAGCGATAGAAAACGAAAAGCTGCGCAAAGAGGTTGAACAGCTGAGAGTTGATTCAGAATCAGACCTTGTGCCTGGCACGATTGATTATGAGCGGCATAGGCTTACCCGAGCCCAGGCTGATGCTCAGGAACTAAAAAATGCAAAAGAGTCCGCTGAGGTGGTGGAGACCGCATTCTGCACGTTCGTGCTGTCGCGGATAGCCGGAGAAATTGCCAGTATCCTTGATGGAATACCTCTGTCGGTTCAGCGGCGCTTTCCGGAACTGGAAAATCGACATATTGATTTCCTCAAGAAGGACATCATAAAAGCCATGAACAAAGCAGCTGCGCTGGATGAAATGATACCGGGGTTGCTGAGTGAATATATCGAACAGTCAGGTTAAGGGGCTACAGCACTCCGCGCGCTCGGGGCTCCGTTCGTTGTACCGGCCAGAACCGCAAACGGCGGTTGAGTGGGCAGACGAAAATTATTACCTTCCAAAAGAGTCTGCTTATCAGGAAGGGCGCTGGGAAACGCTGCCGTTTCAGCGTGCGATAATGAATGCGATGGGTAATGACTATATCCGCGAGGTCAATGTCGTTAAGTCTGCCCGAGTAGGCTATTCAAAAATGCTGCTCGGCGTGTATGCGTATTTCATCCAGCATAAACAGCGTAACTCGCTTATCTGGTTACCTACCGACGGTGATGCAGAAAACTTCATGAAATCCCATGTCGAACCGACAATCCGGGACATCCCCTCACTGCTGGCGCTGGCGCCCTGGTACGGTAAAAAGCATCGGGACAACACGTTGAATATGAAACGTTTCTCGAATGGGCGAGGTTTCTGGTGCCTCGGTGGTAAAGCTGCAAAAAACTACCGTGAAAAATCTGTTGATGTGGCGGGTTATGACGAGCTGGCGGCATTTGACGATGATATCGAGAAAGAGGGCTCTCCAACGTTCCTGGGGGATAAACGTATTGAAGGGTCGGTCTGGCCTAAATCGATACGAGGATCCACACCCAAAATTAAAGGGACATGCCAGATTGAACGTGCCGCCAAGGAGTCTGAGCATTTCTTGCGCTTCTATGTTCCCTGCCCACATTGTGGGGAGGAGCAGTTCCTTAAATTCGGCGATAAAGAGACGCCATTCGGGTTCAAATGGACGCCGGGCGATCCTGCCAGCGTTATATATCTGTGTGAACACAATGCCTGCGTAATTAAACAGCAGGAGCTCGATTTTTCGCAGGCGCGGTACATCTGTGATGAAACCGGGATCTGGACGCGAGACGGACTTTGCTGGTTTTCATCATCGGGTGCCGAAATTGATCCGCCTGACAGCGTAACCTTTCATATCTGGACGGCCTATAGCCCCTTCACAACCTGGGTGCAAATCGTCAAGGACTGGATCAAGACCAAAGGGGACACGGGAAAGCGTAAGACGTTCGTCAACACAACGCTTGGTGAAACGTGGGAGCCTAAAATTGGTGAGCGTCCTGATGCTGAGGTGATGGCCGAACGTATTGAGCACTTCTGTGCCAGGGTGCCGGAGCGCGTGGCCTACCTTACTGCCGGTATTGACTCCCAGCTTGACCGTTACGAAATGCGTGTCTGGGGCTGGGGGCCTGGTGAGGAAAGCTGGCTTATCGACAAAATTATCATTATGGGGCGACATGATGATGAATCCACGCTTCTGAGGTTGGATGAGGCGATCAACAAAACCTATCCGAGGCCTAACGGCGTTGAGATGCTTATTTCCCGCATCTGCTGGGATATCGGTGGCATAGACCCAACGATTGTTTATAACCGCTCGAAAAAGCATGGTCTGTTTCGTGTCATCCCCGTTAAAGGCGCATCTGTCTACGGCAAGCCCGTGGCGAATATGCCTCGTAAGCGTAACAAGAACGGCGTTTATCTCACTGAGGTAGGAACAGACACCGCGAAAGAGCAAATTTATAACCGTTTCACGCTGGTGGCAGAAGGCGACGAACCGCTGGCGGGAGCGGTTCACTTCCCTAATAACCCTGAAATATATGATTTAGCTGAGGCTCAGCAGCTTACGGCTGAAGAGCAGGTTGAGAAGTGGGTAGACGGGAAGAAAAAAATCGTCTGGGACAGTAAAAAACGACGAAATGAGGCGCTTGACTGTTTTGTCTATGCACTTGCAGCTCTGCGGATAAGTATCTCCCGCTGGCAGCTGGATCTGGATTCTCTTCTGGCCAGCTTACGGGAAGAAGACACTGGCCGTAAAAATAATACATCTCTGGCGGATTATGCCAGAGCATTAGCGGGAGATGAATAATGGCAACACAGGCTGAACTGGATGCCGCGCGCGCAGCGTTACATGATCTGATGATGGGAAAACGGGTTGCGACGGTACAGAAAGACGGTCGAAGGGTGGAATTTACGGCGACGTCAGTCAGCGATCTGAAAAAGTACATCGCCGATCTAGAGTCACAGGTCGGTACCTCTTCACGACGCCGCGGGCCGGCAAGGTTCTACGCATGAAAACTCCTTCTTTAGTTGGCCCCGACGGGAAAACCTCCCTGAGGGAATATGCAGGCTATCACGCCGGTGGCGGCGGATTCGGTGGGCAGCTAAATGCCTGGAATCCCCAGAGTGAAAGTGCCGACGCCGCACTTCTGCCGAATTTCGCCCGGGGGAATGCCCGTGCTGATGATCTGGTCCGTAACAATGGTTATGCGGCAAACGCCGTACAGCTTCACCAAGATCACATCGTCGGGTCTTTTTTCAGACTGAGTTACTGCCCGAGCTGGCGTTATCTCGGCATTAAAGAAGAGGAAAGCCGAGCATTTGCCAGGGAGGTGGAGGCCGCCTGGTATGAATATGCGGAGGATGACTTTTGCGGGATTGATGCCGAGCGCAAGCGTACCTTTACGATGATGATCCGTGAAGGCGTTGCGACGCACGCTTTTAACGGTGAACTGTGCGTCCAGCCCACCTGGGACAGTGATTCATCGCGACTTTTTCGCACGCAATTTAAAATGGTTAGTCCAAAACGCGTGAGTAATCCCGGTAATACAGGTGACACGCGTAACTGCCGCGCGGGTGTCAAAATCAGTGATAGCGGCGCAGCGCTGGGGTACTACGTCAGTGAAGACAGCTATCCTGGCTGGATGTCGCAAAAATGGACCTATATACCACGGGAACTGCCGGGCGGAAGGCCATCATTCATCCATATTTTTGAACCGCTTGAGGATGGACAGACCCGCGGCGCAAACGTGTTTTACAGCGTGATGGAGCAGATGAAAATGCTCGACACACTGCAAAATACTCAGCTCCAGAGCGCAATTGTAAAGGCGATGTATGCGGCGACAATCGAGAGCGAGCTTGATACCGATACGGCGATGGACTTTATCCTCGGCGCGGATAGTAAGCAGCAAAATAAGCTGACGGGCTGGCTTGGCGAAATGGCAGCATACTACGCTGCAGCGCCGGTTCGCCTCGGTGGCGCGAAAGTGCCTCATCTTATGCCGGGCGATTCCCTGAACCTTCAGTCAGCACAGGATACCGATAACGGTTATTCCACCTTTGAACAATCACTCCTGCGCTATATTTCGGCCGGTCTTGGTGTTTCGTATGAGCAGCTTTCCCGTAACTACTCTCAGATGAGCTATTCGACGGCGCGCGCCAGTGCCAATGAATCCTGGGCGTTCTTTATGGGGCGTCGCAAGTTTGTCGCGGCCCGGCAAGCCTGCCAGATGTTCGTCTGCTGGCTCGAAGAGGCGATTGCGCGCCGGGTTGTCACGCTCCCCTCCAAAGCCAGGTTTAGCTTCCAGGAGGCGAGAACTGCCTGGGGTAACGCCAACTGGATTGGCTCGGGGCGCATGGCTATTGATGGGCTGAAGGAGGTGCAGGAGGCCGTGATGCTGATTGAGGCTGGTCTCAGCACATATGAGAAGGAGTGTGCCAAACGCGGAGATGACTATCAGGAAATATTTTCTCAGCAGGTACGTGAAACTATGGAGCGCCGGAGCGCGGGACTTAAACCTCCGGCATGGGCGGCTGCTGCATTTGAATCTGGGCTGAAAAAATCAAACGAGGAGGTAAAAGATGACGCCAGAGCTGCGTAATCTCCCGCATATTGCCAGCATGGCCTTCAATGAGCCGCTGATGCTTGAACCCGCCTACGCGCGGGTTTTCTTTTGCGCGCTGGCAGGCCAGCTGGGTATCACCCGACTGACTGATTCCGCTTCTGGCGTCTCGCTCGGCGCTGAACAAATTGCAGAGCCGCTGGCGCTGTTTGGCGATGACGAGGATATTGGGCCCCGGCCAGCGCGGAGCTATCAGGTAACAAACGGGATCGCGGTGCTGCCCGTTTCCGGGACGCTGGTCAGCAAAACCCGGTCACTGCAGCCTTATTCCGGTATGACGGGCTATAACGGGGTCATTGCCCGACTGCAGCAGGCAATGAGTGATCCCGGCGTAGACGGTATTCTGCTGGATATGGACACACCGGGCGGGATGGTGTCCGGGGCTTTCGATTGTGCCGACATTATTGCCCGGATGCGGGATATCAAGCCCGTTTGGGCGCTGGCAAATGATATGAACTGCAGCGCAGGGCAGCTAATTGCCAGTTCTGCATCGCGACGGCTTGTCACGCAAACGGCCAGAACCGGCTCCATCGGCGTCATGATGGCGCACAGTAATTATGGCGCTGCGCTGAAAACTAACGGCGTTGAGGTCACGCTGATATATAGCGGCGATCATAAAGTCGACGGCAATCCCTACGAAAAACTACCAAAGGACGTTCGCGCTGATTTTCAGACGCGCATCGATGCCACTCGTCAGATGTTTGCCGAAAAGGTTTCCGCTTATACCGGAATGTCAGTGCAGGCCGTACTGGACACCGAAGCGGCCGTCTTCTCAGGTCAGGAGTCCGTGGATAACGGTCTGGCGGATGAACTTGTTAACAATACCGACGCGCTCAGCGTGATGCGTGAAGCACTCGACAGACGCAAAAAAACAACCACTGGAGGAACTATGCCATCACCTTCTGCATCTGCAGCGACCAATCAGCCAACTGACCAGGCAGCAACACAGACGACTGCACCGGCTGAGCAGGTCACCACCGTTGACACAACAACTGCTGCCTTAACGGCCCCGGCAGACCTCAGCGCTCAGGTATCGGCAGCCGTAGCCGCCGAGAATGGTCGCATCATGGGTATTCTGAACTGCGAAGAGGCAAAAGGTCGTGAATCACAGGCTCGTGCGCTGGCAGAAACGCCGGGCATGACGGTCGAGAGTGCACAGCGCATTCTGGCCGCGGCGCCGCAAAGCGCCCAGGCGCGTACCGATACGGCGCTGGATCGCCTGATGGAAACCGCACCAGGCGCTCTTTCAGCAGGGAATGCCTCTGCTGAAGCCGGCGACGATTTGTTAAACACCCCCGTTTAAGAGGCTAACATGGCAATCACCGAAGTATTTACTCATCACCAGCCGCTCGGTAACAGCGATCCGGCACACACCGCGTATGCACCGGGCGAACTGACAGGATCCACCCCGGAAATGACCCCGCTCATGCTCGATGCTACGTCCGGCAAGCTAACCGTCTGGGACGGCGAGCATGCAGGTGCAGCAACCGGCATTCTGGCGGTTACCGCTGACCAGAGCAGTGCTGAACTGGCATTCTATAAATCCGGTTCTTTCCGCATCGAAGATGTGCTCTGGCCATCTGCCGTTACCGACGAAAATATCAAGCGTAACGCGTTCGCCGGTACTGCGATCAGCATCGTTTAATCACCCTCAACTTTCATAAAAGCCGCTTATGCGGCTTTTTTTACGGGAAAAATCTATGTCAGTTTACACAACAGCCCAGCTTCTGGCGGTCAATGAGAAGAAATTCAAGTTCGATCCGCTCTTCCTGCGTATCTTCTTTCGCGAAACTTATCCCTTCAGTACAGAAAAAGTCTACCTGTCGCAAATTCCGGGCATGGTCAATATGGCGCTGTACGTATCGCCGATTGTCTCCGGGAAAGTGATTCGGTCCCGTGGCGGCAGCACGTCGGAATTTACGCCGGGGTATGTGAAGCCAAAGTACTTAGCATGGCTTTCTGAGGCTTTCGTGTAGTTGCTGGTTTTTGCACTTAATTGTTTGATAATTATGGTTAAGTTTTTCTGGCGCTTTCACTGTATTTTCCTCGTTTTCTGTGCGTTGCAATCACCTTTGTATTGCAGCTTGTATTGCTTTTTGGGGGCTAAAAATGGCTGGTGAGAACAAATTGAGCGACAAGGCGCTTAAGGGGTATCTGGGAAAATCCAGAGAAAAGCAGATCACTGTAGCGGATGGGAAGGGGCTTTCAGTTCGTGTGAGTAAGAAGGGGGCTGTGAGTTTTGTCTTCTTCTACAGGTTAGCTGGTGGTCTGACTGCCCCTGTCTGGTTAACGCTGGGTAAGTATCCGGATATGTCGCTAAAACAAGCCAGGGAGAAGCGGGATGAGTGCCGGGCGTGGCTTGCAGAGAAACGAGATCCACGTATACAGATAAAGATTCAGTCCGAGGAGCGTCTTAGGCCGGTTACTGTTCAGGACGCTCTCTGTTACTGGTACGAAAATTATTGCAAGGTTCGTCGCAAAACCCATGCTGTAACTCTGGGGCGATTTCGTAAACATGTTTTTCCCTTTATCGGTCATCTGCCTGTGAACGACACACACCTCTATGAATGGCTCGATTGTTTTGACCGGATTAAACGTAATGCGCCAGTTATGGCGGCGTATGTATTTTCTGACACAAAACTGGCACTTCGTTTTTGCCGGGTTCGCCAGTACGCAACCTGCGATGCACTAAAGGACTTGCGCATGACCGATGTTGGCCAGGCGGCTGGTAAGCGTGATCGGGTTCTTAATGAGGCCGAGTTAGGGCAGCTCTGGAAAGCTATCTTTGTTGAACCTGATATCAAGTTGATGTCCGAATATGCCAGGAAAATGTTTGTTCTGTGCACGGTTTTCGGATGCCGCATGAGTGAGGCCCGGTTATCAGAATGGAAGGAATGGGATCGAAAAAACTGGGTATGGTTCGTTCCAAAAGAGCATTCAAAAAATGGGGTGGAAATTGTAAGGCCAGTACCCGAAGGCCTGAGGCAGTGGATAACGGACGTCTACGAGGAAACAAAGCATTCCGGCTATGTGCTGGGTAGTCTGCGTATCAGGGAAAGCGTAAGCAAAATTGGTGGAAAAATTGGTAAGCGGCTGGGCCATGAAAAACAATGGTCTCTACATGACCTCAGGCGAACGCTTTCAACCCATCTTAGTGATTTGGGCGTTGAGTTTCATGTAGTGGAGCAGCTGTTAGGCCATGCATTACCTGGTGTTGCGGGCATTTATAACCGAAGTAAATTTATGGCGAAGAAACTGGACGCGTTGGAACTCTGGACGACATACCTCAATAGCATCTCAGGTGCTGAGTCAAAAGTGACAATCCTCAAACAAAAGGTTGGTTAACATGAAAAAAATGGCAGTTGTTGATAAAAAGGGTCTCGAGTACATTCCTAACATTGACCGTATGATCCGTGAAAAAGAGTGTCGGGAACTGACTACTCTTGCGAACAGTACGCGCTGGAAGCTGGAGAAGGAAGGGAAGTTTCCTAAGCGTATAAAAATTGGTGCTACAGCCGTAGCATACCGTCTCTCAGAGATTCAAGCTTGGATAAGAGGCGATTGGATAAGCTGAATAAGGAGAAGTAATATGACAATGTGCGTTTATTGGAAAGATAAATCTAATAATATTCATATGGCAACTGATTCTCGGTTAAGTAACGGGGTGTCTGTTCTCGATCATTGCTTGAAAATATCTAAGCTTGATTGTGAGGTACATGAATGCAACGATTTAAGTGGCGAGGGTAAAGTATTTGTAAGAAAGATTAATCTCGCCATTTCTTTTTGTGGTGGATTTGTGAGTGCCTATACGATTAAAGAGAGTCTTACTGAAATCCTAAATCAAATGGTTCTTTTTCCTGATTCATCACATATTTCTATGGACTTGATAACCGATGTGGCTTTGATGGTTTATGAAAAGGTGGTAAGGGCTGCTGTTGAGTATTCCAATGGTAAATCAGGCGCTTGCTTTTTTTATATTGCTGGTTTTTGCCCGAAAACTAATGAAATGGAAATGTATAAGTTAGGTGTTAGGGCGAATTCATCCCAAGATGGGTTTAATTGTTTTAAAGAAAAGTGTTTTCAAACTAATGATTATATTATAGATGGAAGTGGGGCTGCATTTTTAATGGAGACCGATACGCTGGATAATCATTTTAAAAATGCTTATTCTATTAATCAACAAATGCCATTGCTCGATTTATTGTTTTCAGTGATTAATAATAGTGCATGTGATACTGTTGGTGGCGCGATACAATATGCTAAATGTGATCCTAACGATAATGTTATATATTCGATGTATGAAAATGATAATGGTCAAATAAGATATATGCGTGGTGGTGTTGATTTAAATAAGTTGACTGATGAATGCGCTGCACAAGGGGTAGTAATTGAAGCTAAAATGATTGGGAAGCAATGATGAAAGATATAGATGGTGTTAATGAAGTTTTAGAAGTAATGAAACCTCACATGAGTAGTATTGAGAAACATTTTACAGAAATGAACGATATGTTTCTCGGTCTTATAAATCAACCGCATGATTACATTGGGCGAGTTTTGAAATGCCATCTTGTTGTTGAACATTTTTTGACTAAGTTTCTACATGATTATTATAAAATTGAAAGGCTTGATAACCTCAAGTTGCGTTTTGCTCAGAAAGCCGAAATGATTCCCCAAAATGGTCTGAGTGCTTCGTTTGTAAGGCCAGGCATAATACAATTAAATAGAGTGCGAAATAAATGCGGCCATGATTTAAACTCTAGCATTGAAAGGCATGAAGTTTCGTCTATTTATCAGGTGCTTGAGATATCAAGGAAAGGATTGAAATTTGATGATCCTGTGAATGCGATTGAAGCTTTCACACCAATCGCATGCGCTTTTCTTTCTTTACCGCCGCCAGAGCTTCAAGAAGTTTTTATTGATGCCTTCAAAGCGATTTCTACTTACGACCCAGAATGATGACTATGAGACATCAATATCTTTTGTGATGTCTCGCTGATTTAACTCTTTCCGTACAATTCTTTTTAGCCATGCAGAGAGCGTCTCATCACCGTCTTCTTTCATGGCTTTAACCATCGCTTCTTCTAAAAATGGGTCTACTCGAAAAGCTATTTGCTTGTTGCCTTTAGGCATTTTTGTGTTTGACATGTGTCTGACACTCGGCGTAATCTTTTGTGTGTGACAATGTACAACGTATGTCTGACACTTGTAAATAGCGAAGCCCTGTGGTGCGCCAACACCAAGCAGGGCTTCTAACCAAACCGTTAACTGGAGTAACGACTATGGCTGGAACACAGCATACCCAAACTCACCCCAAATTTACATGGCTATTCCTTGGCACACCGAATGGCCACGCCTGCACACCCGTAGTTCTGCGCACCGTCGCCGAGACCGAAGATACTGCCCGTGAAGCATTCTGCGGCTGGAAGTTAACCTTCGCCGCAAAAATTCGAACCGAAAGCCCGCTTTCAGTGTCGTTTATGGACCCTGAAAGCCAAATCCTTTGGAGCATTCTGGGTAGCGATCCTTACAGCGCAGATGCCGTGCCAATGGAGGTGCGTCATGCATAAGTCCGACTTACCCGCAGATTACGAGATTCGCGTACTGGTGACGGTTAAAAACGGTCAGGTTACAGAGCGCCGCCTTCGTCCGAATGAAATCGTGGCCACACCGGAAGGTTTTATCCAGGCAGTTCGTCAGGCTGCTGATGCACACGGTTTAACTGCTACCGACAAGGAATAAATCTCATGGTGAAAAAATTAAATCGGGCACAGCCCGAGGGCATCGTTCAACCAAAAATCGAACTTAACAGCCGCTGGAAAGATTCTCGCGGGGAAAAAATTACAGTCACAGGCGTAACGGATAGCCGTATTACGTATGTCCGGGATGGATACTCCCATGAGTGTGTTTTTTCTGAGTATCGGTTCCGAAATGAATTTATTTACCTTCCTGAGGAAAGCCGGGAGTGGCAGGAGGCAGTAAAAGAAAATGGGCGTAAAAAAATCGCTGCGCTGCGATCTTCTCTGCCGCTGAGTGTTGGATCTGACGGATGGGACAAGGGGCTGAAATGAAAAACGCACCGAACCTGAAACATCAGCCAAAGGAAAAATTCACTGAGGCAGTTATCTTTGCCGGGTCTGATGCATACGCACATGCCAGGGGATGGGAAGAGGGGCTTGGTAAACAGATCGCCGAAGACACTGTCCCTCCCGTTTACCTTGGGCCAATGCAGCTGGCAGAGCTCGATAACCTGCGCATTGTGGATGACGGCCGTCGTGCCGCGCGCATATATCTGGCTGGGAATATTGAGCCTATCCAGATTAATAATATTGCCGAAAAACTGGCTCTGGCTGGTGTGCAGGATGCCAAATTGTACAAAGGTATTCCCGACCAGGAGCCGGAGGACTGGAGAGAATATCTCTCCCGTCTGCGCGAACAAATTGAAGTCTCTGCGAGGGAGGTGTCATTGCGGCACAGTTTACCGTTAAGCGTGGGATCTGATGGGTACGATCAGGAGCAGGATTATACGTTAAAGAGTTATCTCCCCTCTAATAGCCTGAGCAGCATATACGGCCCTAGCGGTTCGTATAAAAGTTTTCTGGCGGTGTCTTGGGCTTGCCACGTTGCAGCCGGGATGAAGTGGGCTGGAAAGTCAGTATCAGCTGGCGCCGTGATGTACGTAGTGGGTGAAGGTGGTATTGGCGTCCCGCGGAGAATAAAGGCGTGGGAGAAAAAGCATGGTGTGAAACTGAATAACCTCTATCTGGTCAACCGTCCGGTTTTCCCAGTTCGCCGTGAGGAAATGCAGGAGATGATCAAAGCTGCGCGTGATGTTAAGTCCAGAACGGGCCAGCCGATTCGCCTGATTGTCGTCGATACGCTGGCGCGGTGCTTCGGTGGTAATGATGAAAACGATGCTCGCGATATGGGGGCATTTATAGAAGGCTGCGACGTCATCAAGCGTGAGACTGGAGCCACGTTGCTGGTGGTGCATCATTCAGGTAAAGACGATACCAAAGGCGCACGAGGTTCCAGTGCTTTCAGGGCAGCTCTGGATGCCGAATTTAACATTCGCCGCGAAGGTGACGGCGGAGCGATAATTCTGACCTGTACGAAGATGAAGGATGCGGAGGAGCCTAAACAGGCCGCATTCGATTTGCGCCCGGTGGAACTGTTTACGGATCGCGATGGCGAACTTATTTCTTCGCTGGTGGTTAATGATGTTCCTAGAGAGGCAAAAGGGGTAGATCCTGAGTTGGTAGGGATAGCGAAGTTAACAGGTAATCATATGGCTCTATGGCAAGCTATCCGAAGTAGAACAATGCAAGGTGAATCTTGTACCAGGGCCGTTCTGCGCGATGATTTGAAAGCGACGGGTAATGATACTAAGCACTTTAGCCGCTGGGTTCAAAAGTTGGTTGATGATGGATTGATTATCCAGAATGGTGACGTATTAACTATACAATCGTTAAGGGAAGTGGGTTAACAAGTGGGTAGTAAGTGGGGAGGGCTGGGAGCCCCCCCCTGTTTTCCCCACTTTGCGCCTATATACTTGGACAAAGTGGGTAAAAACGCTCTAACCCGCGTCAGTACTGGTTTTGGCGGGGGTTGCCTAAAATGCTGGTGGGTTGTAAGTGGGGAGTAGTAGAAGTGGGGATTAAGTGGGTAGTTGTCCAGGAGGAAATATGAGCGGTAAAAGAAAATATGTGTCTGAGTTTTCAGTCACCATAACCTCAAAAGGCTGGTTAATGTTTACTCCAGATCAGCTGCATGCAGAAGGGGAGATTAGAGCGGAACATAGGGATATTGCCGATAGCTGTCATATTTATATGATATGTAAGAGACCAAAGGCCACTTGTAGTGCTGAGCCGCCAACACTTGATAATGGTATTTTGACAGGACATCTAACTAGCCGCGTCGCTGGAGAGTTAGTTTTATCTACATACAAGATACCTTTTGAGTTTGAGGATGAAGAAGAAGAGAAGATTTATGTTGCGGATTACCCTCACAGAAAAATCTATACCGTAAATAGTGATGGCGAAGAAGTAAGATATTGGCCTGGTGATTTATTGGCATTGAGAACTGGAAATGGGATTTTCAGTGATTTGGAGGTGCTTTATGTTGGACAAGCATATGCAGAAGGTAAGCGAACAGCATTAGACAGGCTGAGAAGTCATGCTACTCTACAAAAAATCCTTGCAGATACCATGTATGATTTTCCCGACGATCAACTATTTATTGTTACTGTCGAATATGATGATTATATCCTGGCATCAACATTCAATGGCATGGATAAAGGGGCAATTGGCGGTGATGAGGATGATGCTAGGCTTAAAAGCGTTTTTAAAAACCCACTATCCCAGAAAGAAATTATTTGCCTGTCGGAGGCTGGGCTAATAAGGTATTTTCAACCGAAATATAATGAAATTTATAAAAAGAATTTTCCTGCAGCAGATCAAAAAGTTTTGGCGGGTTGTTTTGATTTGGATTTCTCTGGTTTATCTGTTGAAGTTGAACTTTATGGGACTGGATTGAGATTGTTCTCAAGTTGTGTTCCTGTTCGGTATCACCACATTGCTATGTTCAATCTTGCGGATGAGTCGAAGAGACTTGGCTTTTTCACTTTCAGTGATGGTGTAAGTGAACCATTCACTATAGATGGCACTATCCCTTTGAAGAAATGATGTGATTGAAATGAGAGCGGGCCACAACCGGGCCCGCTTGGCAATTACCGATTTTTATAAATGGTGTTATCTGGAGGAAATAACGGTAAGGATGATAGCAGATTTAACGTGTCGTAAAATCATGCCAAATTAAATCTATACATTATTGCACTCCATTACACACCGTTGCATACATCCAATACCACTTTTACAGTGATAGCATTATCCCTGCAACGAACTCTATTCGATTTTTTAATGAGGTAATATATGCCAGGTTTATACACGCCAGCGGCACTTGTCCGAGTTGTTAGTGCCGAGGATATCCAGAAACAACTCAAAACTCTATTCACTGATTTATTCTTTACCCGCGCAGTAACGTTCGAAACGCGCGATATCATACTAGACACGATTGACGACCCTAATATTCCGATCGCAGCATTCTGTTCGCCAATGGTAGGCAGTAAGGTGGCACGCGATGAGGGTTATGAATCGAAATCTATCCGTCCGGGGTACATGAAACCCAAAAGCAGCATTGATCCGAATAAACTGGCCGTTCGTCCGGCGGGTGTAACCCCTGAGCAATACAGCTCGCTCGATGCACGAAATATTAAAGTCAAACAGGCCATACTGAAGCAATCCATTGCTATCCGGGCGCGTATTGAATGGCTGGCTGTTCAGGCCGTTACTACCGGGAAAAATATCATTGAAGGAGAAGGGATCGAACGCTACGAACTGGACTGGAATATCAAATCCCAGAACATGATCACTCAGGCTGGTGGCGCTGCATGGTCAGGTAAAGACAAAGCGACATTTGATCCAAACGACGACATTGAAACCTACTCAGAACTGAGCGAAGGCGTTACTAATATCATCATTATGGGAGGGAATGTCTGGAAGAAATACCGCTCATTCAAAGCGATCAAAGATGTACTCGATACACGTCGCGGATCTAATGCCCAGCTTGAAACAGCACTGAAAGACCTGGGCGATTCAGTGAGCTTTAAGGGCTATATGGGCGATGTTGCAATCGTCGTTTACAGCGGTCGCTATACCGACGAAGACGGCACAGAAAAATATTTCCTTGACCCGGATTTGATGGTGCTGGGTAACACTGCACTACAGGGCATTGTGGCTTATGGTGGAATTCAGGATCCCGAACTCATCCGCATGGGCATCACCAAAGCAGAACTTGCGCCCAAGAATTACATCGTACCTGGTGACCCGGCGATTGAATATGTCCAGACGCATTCCGCACCGCAACCAATCCCGGCCCGCATTAACCGTTTTGTCACCGTTCGTGTGGCTTAAGGAGCATTTATGACTGCAAATTACATTGAGCTGGTGGCCGGCACTGAAGCGCTGGTATCTACGCTGGGGATTTTTGCTGGTGGGAAAGGCGTAATCCCTGCGCTGACACCGCTGATGCAGGATGCGACTACTGGTGCTCTGGTTGCATGGGATGGCGTTAAAGCAGGGCAAGCTGTTTATGTGTCCTGCTTCAGCGTCGATACCGCAAGCCAGACACAGGCGCAGGTCTACAAGACTGGTGTGCTGAATGTCGATGCACTCAACTGGCCGGAAGAGGTTACAACTCTCTCGGCAAAGATTGCCGCCTTTGTTGGTTCGGGTATTTCTGTTCAACCTCTGGCGCACGTGTGAGGAGATAACGATGAAAGTTAAAGACAAAAGCCTGATGGCAACCGCCGATGCTCTCTATCCGGATCCGGTAGCGAACGAGCTGCAGGAGCTCGCAGACAAGATGAAAGTCAGTGAGCGCCTGGTTGATATGAATCAGGTGATAGAACTCACCACACTAAGCCGACGTACATTGCTCAACCTCGAAGCTCGAGGCGAGTTTCCGGTGCGTGTACAGCTCACTGAAGGGCGTAAGGCATGGTATCTGAGCGAAGTTATCGAGTGGATCAATAACATTCCTCGCAGCTCTGAAACATGTCAGGTCCCTGTGCCCGTCAAACCAGATGCATCACTATGCCTCAAGGCTGAGCGAGTTCGCCGACAGGCCCAGAACGGCAAAAGCAAGCTGATCGGCTAGGTGAGTCAGCCCGATTGACCCGGCGAAAGTGCGCGGGTCCTTTCGGGCAGTTTGGCTTACTACGGGGCGGCGACCTCGCGGAAAAGCGCTATTTATGAGTTTTTATGAGAGGTAGGTGGTGGTGTTGTTATTTCATGTAAATATATGATTTAAAATGATATTTACATAGAAATATAGCCACTTACGCAGTTCAAAATAATACAGAGGAACAAATGACCCAGCATCTGCTCAACAAGAAGAACATGGCGAAAAGTTGTAAGGTCGGTGTAACTGCTTTCGACAAATGGGGTGTAGAACCAGTAAAGCGTGCCGGACGCGAAGCGTTTTATGATGTGGCAAGCGTTGTAAGTAACAGGGTTGAAAATGAACTGAGTAAGATTATGGAACAGGGGGGTGACATAGATGATGCTGAACTTTTGAAAGCTCGAATACGACTTACTAACGCTCAGGCAGATGCACAGGAGTTGAAGAACGCCCGTGAAACAGGGGAGGTGATTGATACGGCATTCGCTACATATGCCTTATCAAAATTAGCTGGAGAAGTTGGAGCCATTATGGATAGTCTTCCCTTGGCTATCAGTCGACAGTTTCCAGGTATGGAAAAAAGATATCTGGACTCAATTAAAAAGGAAGTCAGTAAGGCGATGAATCGAGCTTCTCATATTTCAGATGAAATACCAGAAATGGCTGAGCGGTACATATGTGAAAATCAGAAGGGCAAATGATCTATAGTTCTAGATGCACCGCAAATGGTAGCGATGCATCATTTTTTACAAGAGGAATTGTTGGCGTGATATTTCATCCTCAATGTTTTTGAGGAAGTCTAAATGATTTGCGATGCCATGATACCCAGGATATATACGAGGGTAGTCATATCCCATCAATATTAACAACCGATATAGCTCCATTCGCTGGGAGTTTGGTAATGTGACTTTTATAAAAAGCGGTTCATCTCCAAGATTCGTATTTGAGCTACTTGTTAGTTCATCAAATACAACTTCATCCAATGGTCTGGTGTCAACTTTGTCTTTTTGGCCTAATATAATATCCCTTTGTTCATGTGGAAGTAAGAAAACTTCTCTTGGGAAAATATTTCGTTTAAGTATGGATGAGCAATATGTGAAAAGGCCTTTTTGTGCTGTCACGTTATCGTTGTTTTTATAATTTGGTGTGAAGAAGTTTATTCTGTTTACTTTTCCGGATTTTTTCAACAAAGTTATCCAGTTGGCATTCATAGCCCAAACACATAAATCCTCTTTGCTTTCAACTTCAGAAGTGCAAGCAAAAAAACATGCTGTCAGTGCATCATGTGTCCAATCCATAAGTCTCGTTGGAATACCATAATGTTGAGCTAAAGCTGCAAGCTCTAATAATTCTTTAGGTAGCCATTCTTCATCTTCATGACGATCAGCTACCACAAATTGATTTGTAACTAAATGAATGTCATCCTTAAACCAACGTTCTGTGGGTGGTGTAAATAACCCATTTCTATTGGATATTTTATAAAACTGCCTAAGTATGGCTGTTTCGGCTTGAATTTGTTTTGATTCAAACAATAAATCTGTTTCTGTTATTGATATCCTTGCGCTCATGGCTTGAATTCTTTTGATTATTGAGCTGTCTCTTCTTAGAACCGATGGGATAAGTTTATGATTTGCATTCCCATGCCCTCTGAAAATAAAATTTCTGAAGTCAAATTCTTTATTTAAATACGGTGAGAAATAACTAAGGAAGTCTTGTGCTGTCTCAAGGTTTATTTCGATGTTTTTTTTGAGGACTTCTTCTTTGTTCATCATATTTATGCTCTTGAGTTATTTAAGGGGCTTTCGCCCCTATGAGTTTAGCATTGTGGTAAAGAAAGAAGATTGTTGTTCCATTTGCCATCGGCATAAGTTCGAATAAATTTCTTTCGTCCATCTTTGGGATCTACAACGCCAACATAGGCTGTGTTGCCATATGCATCAGTTACATGAAACGTATGCTCATTTTTTTCAATAGCCGCAATAACTTGCGCAACCGTCCATTTGCTCCCTTTAGGGTTGAATTGAGGGCTGCCTACATGAGTAATATGCTCGTGAATAGCATTTGTATCAGAGAGTGTAATGCATGTGATACGTACATCAGTCATAAGAATCTCCTTATCGCTATGTGAAGGAAAAAAATCTAAACTGATTAATCAAACTTCAAAGTTCTAGTAAGCACATATGAGAGCAATGTATTGCAGTCTGTATTGCAAGAGCGCAATTTACCCTTTTTTTTTAGTATCTTTTTTGTTTTCAGTCAATCTCATACGTTCATATTTGACTCATGTAGCCAAAACACGAAGTGAATCCGCTGATGACCCTCCGCCGCCTGCCTGATGAAGATCCACAGAATCTGGCCGACCCTGCCTATCGCCGCCGACGCATCATTCTTCAGAACATGAAAGATGAAGAGCTGGCAATTGCGCAGGTAGAAGAAAAGCAGGCCGTTGCTGCAGTCCTCAGTGGTAAATACACAATGACCGGGGAAGCGTTTGAGCCGGTTGAAGTTGATATGGGACGCAGTGCCAGTAACAACATCACCCAGGCGGGTGCAGCTGCCTGGTCTTCTCGCGACAAAAAAACGTACGACCCGACCGATGATATTGAAGCGTACGCGCTTAACGCCAGCGGTGTGGTCAACATTATCGTCTTCGATCCAAAGGGCTGGGCGCTGTTTCGCTCCTTTGACGCGGTGAAGGAAAAGCTGGATACGCGTCGCGGTTCAAGCTCTGAGCTCGAAACCGCCGTAAAAGACCTGGGAATGGCCGTCTCATATAAGGGGATGTATGGCGACGTTGCCATCGTTGTGTACTCCGGTCAGTACATCGAGGATGACGTCAAAAAGAACTACCTGCCGGATCTGACAATGGTGCTGGGAAATACCCAGGCGCGCGGTCTGCGTACCTATGGCTGCATTCTGGATGCAGATGCACAGCGCGAAGGCATTAATGCTTCAACGCGCTATCCGAAAAACTGGGTGCAAACGGGCGACCCGGCTCGCGAGTTCACCATGATTCAGTCAGCTCCGCTGATGCTGCTGCCAGATCCGGACGCGTTCGTTTCAGTCAAGCTGGCATAACTTTCCCCAGTGGCCCTGTTGGGCCACATTTCTGGAGTATTTCCCATGACAGAAAAAGAAACCCTTATCGCCCGACTGAAAGAGCTGGGCGTAAAGCTTGATCGTGAGGTCAACGTCACAGGCACCATCCAGGAGCTTACGTTACGTATTTCTGAGCTCGAAGAGGAACTCGACGAAGACGGAGAAGAGGGCGATGAGGTGTCAGTTGCCAGCACTACTGCTATCAGCACTTCGGGCCAGCCCGGCCCAGAGAACACCTCTGGCTCTATTAACGAGAATCCTGCGTCAAATGAGCCCGGCGAGCTGGTGGCGGTTGAGACACTGGTGACCTTGCACATTGATGCACTTCACGCCACACGCAACGAGTCCCTCTCTATTGTTGAGCCTGGTGTCGTTATTCGCTTAACCGACGCGGAGGCTACCGGACTGATTTCTCAGGGGCTGGCCCGGGAAGTCTGACAGGGGGCCTAATGGCTGATTTCGATAATCTTTTTGATGAAGCGATGGCGCGCGCGGATACCACTATACGTGGAGTGATGGGAGCAGAGGCAAGGATAACCTCTGGCTCTTTATCCGGCGTCACGCTCCGCGGGGTCTTTGACGATCCAGAGAACATCGGTTTCGCAGAAGCGGGGATCAGAATTGACGGAACCAGGCCGACGTTTTTTGTCAACTCATCGGATGTGAGCGGGCTGGAACGGCTGGACACGCTGAAGGTAAACGGGCGTGAATTTTGGGTTGATCGCGTGGGCCCGGATGATTGCGGTTCCTGCCATGTATGGCTGGGTAGTGGATCACCTCCCGGCGGATCGCGGCGTCGTTAAGGAGCATTCATGTCGATAAAAGGTCTTGAGCAGGCGATTGCTAACCTGGATAGCCTGGACAGAAATATGGTTCCCAATGCCAGCGCATGGGCTGTGAACCGGGTTGCTGCTAATGGCGTCTCGGTTGCCGTCCGAAGAGTGGCGAAAGAAACGGTAGCCGGTGATAACCGCGTTTCGGGGATACCTGTAAAGCTGGTCAGACAAAGGGTGAGAATCAACAAAGCCTCGGCGTCAGGGCACTCAGCCGCCCGAATTAAGGTTAACCGGGGCAACCTTCCCGCCATCAAACTCGGTGCCGCGCAGGTCAGGGCTACGAACCGAAAAGGCCCGCTGGTTCGAAAAAGTAGCGTGCTGAGAATTGGCCGTTATGTTTTTCGCGACGCCTTTATCCAGCGCCTGGCGAACGGCCGCTGGCACGTCATGAAGCGCATTGCAGGAAAAAGTCGTTATCCCATCGACGTGGTCAAAATCCCATTGTCCGCGCCCCTCACTACTGCTTTCGAAGCAGAGAAGAAACGCATGCTTGAAGAGGAAATGCCAAAACAACTTGGCTATGCCCTCAGGCAACAACTGAGGTTGCATCTGACACGATGAAACACACTCTCATTCGCCAGAAAATTATTGATGTGCTTGAAGAGGCCATCGGGATCGACGTCATGTTTTTTGACGGGCGTCCGGCTGTCATTGAGGAGGAGGATTTTCCTGCCGTCGCGGTCTATCTGACCGATGCGGAGTATACCGGCGAAGAACTTGATGCCGATATGTGGGCGGCAACGTTACATATCGAGGTCTTCCTGTCCTCGCAGGTACCAGATTCCGAACTGGATGAATGGATGGAAAGCCATATTTATCCGGCCCTCGCTGATGTTCCCGGCCTCGATTCACTGTTAACGCTCATGGTTCCACAAGGCTTCGATTACCAGCGCGATGATGCGATGGGGCTGTGGACCTCCGCCGATATGAAATATTCAATCACTTACGAAATGTGAGGAAAACATGCCAACACCAAATCCACTTGCTCCTGTAAAAGGCGCCGGTACCACCCTCTGGCTTTACACCGGAACGGGCAACGCTTTCGCTAACCCACTCTCTGATATCGACTGGAATCGCCTGGCGAAAATCAAAGAACTTACGCCGGGCGAAATGACCGCCGAATCTTATGACGACACTTACCTCGACGACGAGGATGCCGACTGGAACGCGACGGCCCAGGGGGCAAAATCTGCTGGCGATACCTCGTTCACCCTCGCCTGGAAGCCGGGTGAAGAAGGGCAAAAAGACCTGGTCGCATGGTTTATTGATGGCTCAGTACGCTATTACAAAATCAAATACCCGAACGGTACCGTCGACGTTTTCCGCGGTTGGTGCAGCAGCCTGGGTAAAGCCATTCCGGCAAAAGAGGTCATTACCCGTACAGCGAAAATCACCAATACCGGCAAGCCGGAACTGGCAGAAGAAAGCGGTACCCCGAATATCCCCGTGACCGGAGTTACGCTCGATAAAGCCACGGCAAGCGTGGCCGTCGGCGCAACCACAACGCTCAATGTGACGGTTAACCCTGCCAGCGCCTCAGATACCTCGTTCCGCGTGGCAACCTCCGACGGGGCAAAAGCAACGGTCACCGTTAGCGGCAACGCGATCACCGTCACCGGCGTGGCGGCAGGCACCGCTGACGTTATTGTTATGACCAGCGACGGTAATTTCGTTGCGGTCTGCAAAGTCACCGTAACTGCAGCGTAAGGAAGGACGCATGTTTCTGAAAAAAGATAAGTTCACCTGGCAAACAGAATCACTGACCATCTTCGAGCTGTCGGCGCTGCAGCGTATTGAGTACATCACGTTTATGGCCGCAGAGGAAAAGGCCGTCAGCGCTGACAGCGACGGCATCAGCGATCAGGAAATGACGGCCAGGCTGATTGGCTCCAATATTCGCTGCGGTGCGCGTTTGATCGCGATGTCTTTGTGGCATAACGATCCGGCTGGAACGGATGTGGAAACGCTTTATCAGCAGGTCCTTAGCGGATGGCCGCCGGAGGCGATCGGTAAAGCAGAAATGGAAATAAAGCTGCTCTCCGGCATGCTCGTTCCGGTTGAGGATGACAATGATGCCGATCCGGATGCCTCTGCGGAGGCCGAAAGCGCTGAGCCCGTTACGGCGGAAAAGCCCTTGCCAGCGAGCTGAAGTTTGTCCTGAATCTGGCGCGCGAGTTCGGGCGACCCGACTGGCGCGCCATGCTGGCTGGAATGACTTCCAGTGAGCTGGGCGACTGGCACCAGTTCTATCGGGAGCATTATTTTCAGGACGCGCAGCTCGATGCGCATTTCTCAGAGCTGCTTTATTCCATCTCCACTCTTTTCTTCCGTGACCCGGAACTTACCCCCGCACATTTCAGCCTGCTTTCTCCTTCCGGAGTCGCCATCAGCGATGATGAGCCGGATGATGATGCGCTGATGACCGCCGCTGAGGGGATAACAGGAGGTATCCGATATGGCCCAGCAGATTAGCGATCTGGTTATTAAGCTGGATGTTGACCGCGCAACCTTCAGCGAGCAGGTCGCCCGAATCAAAGGGCAACTGACAGGAATGGCGGATGAGTCTGATAAAGTTCAGGCGCGAATGCAGCGTGCTGCGGACCGTCAGAGCGCTGCACTAAAGAGTGTGGGCGACGCTGGCGCGGCGGCGGCCGCAGACATGAAAGCCCGTCAGTCGGCCGCAACGGAAGGGCTGACCAAAGACTGGCAGAGCGTTTCAAAGTCCGTTGATGAAACTCACCGCCGCGTTACCGAGCTAAATCAGCGCATGCGTGAGAATGACGGGCAGGCCGCAGCGCTTGCCCGTCGACAGGATGAACTGGCGGCATCCTTTTTCCGCCAGATTGACGGCGTTCGCCAGCTCAATGGTGAAACACAGTCGCTTGCGAACGTACAGGCGCGCTTTCGCGCAGCCAGGGCACAGGGCAACATCACCCAGCAGGATTATCTCGCCCTTATTTCCCGCACCACGGCCCGGCAAAAAGAACTGCAGATCGTGGATGAAAAATCGGCCGCAGCGCGCACGCGATTCCTCAGCCAGCTGAAGCAACAGGTTGCAGAGCAAAAGCTCTCCGATACCGAGCTGCTGCGCATGAAGGCGGCGCAGGTCGGTGCCAGCGATGCGGCTGAGGTCTATATCCGCAAGCTTGAAGCTGCCAAAGTGGCCACGCACGGTCTGGGGCTGCAAAGTGCTGCTGCCCGGCAGGAGCTGGGGGTACTTATCGGCGAGGTCATGCGCGGTAACTTCGGTGCGCTGCGCGGCTCCGGGATCACGCTGGCGAACCGGGCAGGATGGATAGACCAGCTACTGTCGCTGCGCGGCCTGGGGATCGCCGGCCTGGTTGGTGGGATTACCGCGGCGGTATTCGGGCTGGGTAAGGCCTGGTATGACGGCAGCAAAGAGTCTGAGGAATTTAACAGGCAGCTGATCCTGACCGGGAACTACGCGGGGAAAACGTCAGGGCAGCTTCAGGCGCTGGCGCGCTCGCTGGCCGGTAATGGCATCACGCAGCATGCCGCTGCAGGCGTGCTATCGCAGGTCGTTGGAAGCGGCGCATTCAGCGGGAATGACGTCAGCATGGTCAGCAATGTTGCCGCCAGGCTGCAGCAGGCTACCGGGCAGGCCGTTGACGAAACCATAAATCAGTTTAAACGACTGAAGGATGATCCGGTTAACGCGGTCGCTACGCTCAACGATTCCCTTCACTTTCTGACGGCCACCCAGTATGAACAGATAGCTTCTGCTCAGGCGCTGGGGGATTCGCAGAAAGCTGCCGAGCTGGCCATGCGGGCATATTCCGACGCGGTCATTCAGCGCGCCGGGGCGGTCGAGGATAATCTTGGCTCCCTCGAAAAAGCCTGGAACTGGGTGAAGAATGCCGCATCCGTCGCATGGGATGCGATGCTTGGCATAGGGCGCAATCCTGACACCGCGATGAAGCGCCAGGATTCTTTTGCTGAATGGCAGGCAGCAGAGAAAGAGTACCGTGCGCTGTCCAGCAATCTTAAGGTCGACCCGGATTATGCCGGTAACAACGTTCTGCAGAAAGCTGATGCGGAAAGGCTCAGAAACGCGCGCCAGCAGGTGGAGCTGAAAAAGCAGGCTTACGATCTTGCCGATCAGCAATACGCCCAGGAAGGGCTGGCAGCCGCGCGGGAAAAAATGCGGACGGACCAGCAGGCTCAGGCAATCCGCAACCAGCAGCAGTTTAACCAGCTGGTGGAGTCCGGCGCGACGGCGGCAGAAAAGCGGGCTTCAGCAGAGAAAAAGCTCATTCAGCTTATTGAGAAAAACCGCCAGGATGCGAAAGACGGTGTCGCCACGCTGTGGACTGAAAAAGACATTGCCGCGGCCCACGCCGGGATTGAAAAGCAGTTTAAGGACGTCAAAACGCCGAAAGGCAAAAGCTACTCAACGCCCGCCGGAGACAAGGCCGAGGAAAAGGCCCAGGCCGAACTCCTCACCCTTCAGGCCCAGCTTAAAACGCTCGAGCAGCATACCAGCGTAAACGACGTCATAAGCAAACAGCGTCAGGACCTCTGGCAAACTGAAAATCAGTTCACCGTTCTGCAGGAGGCTGCTGGTCGTCGTCAGCTTACGGCGCAGGAAAAATCCCTGCTGGCGCACAAGGAAGAAACGCTCGAGTACAAGCGGCAGCTGGCCGACCTGGGCGATAAGGTTGCCAGCCAGCAAAAGCTCAACCAACTGGCCGATCAGGCCGTGAAGTTTGAGCAGCAGCAAAAAGCCGCCAGGGCGGGCCTGCAGGCTCAGTCTGAGGGAGTATCCACTCGCGAGGCCGGACGACAATCCACCCTGCAGCGTCTCAGTGAGAGCTATTCCTACAATCCTCAGGCGCAGCAAAAGGTTCTCGAAGAGCAAAGGGCAACGTTTGAGGCTGAAGATGCCCTGCGCGCAAACTGGCTTGCCGGTGCTAAGCAGGGCTGGGCTGAATATCAGGATTCAGCTACAAACGTTTTCAGCTCCGTTCAGCAGATTTCACAGGCCACATTCACCGGGCTGGCGGGCCAGCTCACCAGCCTTGTGACAACCGGCAAAGCCAGCTTCAGGGACTTCACCACCTCGATCCTCAAAATGATAGTAAACGTTATTAACCAGCTTCTGGTGGCTTACGCAATCCAGAGTGCAATGGGCTGGATAAGTAGCGGAACTAATACGGCCTCTGCAGGTCAGTCATTCGCGGTACCGTCTTTCCGGCCCACGGGCTATGACGTGGGTGGTTACACAGGGCATGGCGGTAAGTATGAGCCTGCAGGTGTTGTCCACCGGGGAGAGTTCGTCTTCACCAAAGAGTCGACCAGCCGTATTGGTGTGGCAAACCTTTATCGCCTGATGCGCGGTTATGCAACGGGCGGACTGGTTGGTGGTGGTAATGCCGCTGCTGCTGGTATGGGTGGCGTTAGTGTTTATGCCCCTGTTTCAGTTACAACCGGGCAAGCCGGCGATCAGATGCAGCAACAAAATAGTGGTGCACTCGCTCAGGCCTACCAGAAAGTGGTCGATCGCTCTGTGCGGGAGGGGATAGCCCGTGAAATACGGCCTGGTGGGATTATCTGGAATGCTAATAAACAGAGGTAACTGATGGCCATAGAGCATTTTGCATGGAAGATTCAGGCAGCAAGCCAGCCCACTCTGAGCAGCAAAGATACAGTCAGAACGGCGCAGTTTGGTGATGGATACAAGCAGGTAAGTGGTTCTGGCCTGAACGATGAGGTTCTTAATTATGCCTTTTCTTTTACTGGCGATCCGGTAATTGCCAGGGAGATTCATTCATTTCTGCGGAGGCATAAAACAAAGTCTTTCACATTCACTCCACCTGGTGGTGATTTAGCCCTCTGGCGTGTTGAGGCAGATAGCCTTCAGCGAGTCACCCTGAATAAAAAAGTGGAAACCGTAACCGCAACTTTTGAACAGGCATTTGCACCATGAGCCTTAATGCTGATTATCAAAAACTCGAGCCGGGCAATGAAGTCCGGCTTTTTTCTGTCGATGGTACGGCCTTCGGTATGTCAGATGTGCTTTTCTTCCATGCACATAATATCGCTCATACACCAGAAGAGATTGAAGCTGCTGGTGGGGATGAAAGTAAACTGCCTGCGAAATCCATCTGGTGGCAGGGGCAGGAATATAAAGCGTGGCCCTGCCAGATTGAGGGGATTGAGGTTTCCACCAGTGGGAGCAGCGCGCAGCCTAAATTATCGGTGGCTAACCTCGACAGCTCTATAACTGCGCTCTGTCTTGCCTATGATGATCTGTTGCAGGCGAAGGTCACGATCCATGATACGTTGGCTAGCTACCTTGATGCCCTAAATTTTCCAGGCGGGAACCCCACGGCAGACCCTACTCAGGAAAAGGTGAAAGTATTTTACATTGATGCAAAGAGCAGTGAAACCAACGAAGTTGTTGAGTTCACGCTATCCAGCCCGATGGACCTGCAGGGGCAAATGATCCCTACGCGGCAGCTTCATTCTCTGTGCACCTGGTGCATCAGGAACAAGTATCGCACCGGCGACGGCTGCGACTATGCCGGAACCCGATATTTCGACAAAAACAACAATCCGGTAAGAGATCCGTCGCTGGATGAATGCAACGGCACGCTGACGGCTTGCAAACTCCGATTCGGTGAAAATAACGAACTCTCGTTTGGTGGCTTCCCGGGCACGTCTTTGATCAGGAGTTGATATGCGTCAGAAAACCATCGATGCGATTATGGCGCATGCTGCAGCTGAATATCCTCGCGAGTGTTGCGGCGTGGTGGCGCAGAAAAGCCGCGTTGAGCGGTATTTCCCTTGCCGGAATCTTGCCGCGGCGCCGGAGGACAATTTTGTCCTTTGCCCGGAAGATTACGCAGCTGCTGAGGACTGGGGGACGGTGATCGCCATCGCTCATAGTCACCCTGATGCCACGACACAGCCGAGCGAACTGGATAAAGCGCAATGCGATGCAACGCTTTTACCCTGGCATATCGTTAGCTGGCCTGAGGGGGATTTACGCACCATCCAGCCGCGCGGAGAACTTCCGCTGCTGGAGCGTCCATTCGTGCTTGGTCACTTCGACTGCTGGGGGCTGGTAATGAGCTATTTCCGGCAAACACATGGTATTGAGTTGCACGACTACCGGGTTGATTATCCCTGGTGGGAAAACGACTATCCGGACAACTTCTATCAGGATTGCTGGTATGAGTGCGGATTCCGTGAATTCGACGGGCCACCGAAACCCGGCGATATGGTGATCATGCAGGTCCAGGCTGATAAGTGGAACCACGCTGGAATACTACTGGATGGAAACATGCTGCTGCACCACTTATACGGACATCTGAGCCAGCGGGTGCCGTATGGAGGTTACTGGCAGGAAAGAACAGTTAAGTTATTGCGTTATAAAGATTTATTTATGTATTAAATTATGTCATCAAAAATTATTCTTATATTGCAGCCAGATTGAATGGTGTTAAGATATTTCTGATTGTAATCAAGGGAAATAAATGATGAAGAAAATAGTCCTGATAGTTTTAACTACCATGATTTTATCTGGTTGCGCGGTTCGAAAGGAAATGGTCCCTATGGGGGGAAGCAAGGCCGATGGTACTGTGAGAATGGGTTATACAGTCGGTCAATTTGAAAAGCCTGTTGTTGACCTTAATCAAGCCGCATCTTTAGCCGCCCAAAAATGTAAAACTTGGGGATATGAAGGTGCAGAACCTTTTGGCGGACAAACTAGCCAGTGTGGACAGATGGATGGTTTTGGGAGTTGTATTATGTCCAACGTATCTGTCGAATATCAGTGTACCGGCGGTAAAGCTGCACAAAATTGATATTTAAACCGCTTCGGCGGTTTTTTTATGTGTGGAAATTGTATGAAAGAGGTTATGAGTCGAATTGAACTTGGCGGAGTTCTTGGTAAAACGTTTGGAAAAGTTCACCATCGCCTGATTTCCCGTGTGAGCGAGGCTGGTGTCGCACTCGCGAAGACCATTCCTGGATTTGAGCAGTTTATGATTTCCAGCCAGCGTCGTGGGCTTACATACTCTGTATTTAAGGGTAAAAAAAACATTGGCGAGGATGATCTTGGCTTTCCGGTTACCGGTGACGTTATCCGCATCGTTCCGGTAATCATTGGCAGTAAAAAAGCGGGGGTATTACAAACAATCCTCGGCGCAGTACTGGTCGTTGTCGGGGTAGCTGTTGGCTATTTTTCAGCAGGTACGTTATCTGCTGCCGGGTATGGTGTCGCACAATTTGGTGCGGCGATGATGGTCGGCGGGGTTGTGCAAATGCTTTCTCCTCAGCCAACCGGACTGGCCAGCAAACAGAGTGCAGATAACCGCGCCTCATACGCTTTCGGTGGCGTGACAAACACCGCTGCACAGGGCTACCCGGTACCGCTGCTTTATGGTCGCCGGCGAATCGGCGGAGCGATTATCTCAGCCGGTATTTATGTCGAAGATCAGCAGTAGATAACAAACCTTTTTTCAGGCCACCTTCGGGTGGCTTTTTTTATGGGCGCAATATGGCTACAGAAAAAGTGTTAAAGGGCCGCAAGGGCGGCAGCTCAAGTTCCCGAACCCCTACCGAACAGCCTGATGATCTGCAATCTGTAGCGAAGGCAAAAATCCTCGTTGCGCTTGGGGAAGGGGAGTTTTCAGGGCAGCTAACCGGCAAAAATATCTACCTGGACGGCACGGCGCTGCAGAACTCCGACGGCTCCCAAAACTTCAGCGGCGTGACGTGGGAGTTTCGCGCAGGAACGCAGGCGCAAAATTACATCCAGGGCATTCCAGGTACCGAAAACGAAATCAGTGTTGGTACCGAAGTATCCAGCACTACAGCCTGGACGCGCACATTCACCAATACGCAGCTTTCAGCGGTTCGCTTGCGTCTGAAATGGCCGTCACTCTTTAAACAGGAAAACGACGGAGATCTGGTCGGCTACTCAATCAACTATGCTATCGACCTGCAGACTGACGGCGGTATCTGGCAGTCGGTACTCAATACCAGCGTGACCGGGAAAACGACATCAGGTTACGAGCGCAGCCACCGAATTGATTTACCGCAGGCGGGCAGCACCTGGACTATCAGACTGCGTAAGATTACAGCCGATGCCAATAGTGCGAAGATCGGCGACACGATGACGCTGCAGAGCTTCACTGAGGTGATCGACGCCAAACTGCGCTACCCGAACACAGCATTGCTGTATATTGAGTTTGATTCAAGCCAGTTCAACGGCTCTATCCCGCAGATCTCATGCGAGCCACGCGGGCGCGTTATTCGCGTTCCTGATAACTACGATCCTGAAACCAGAATCTACTTAGGCATATGGACCGGGGCGTTTAAATGGGCATGGACCGATAACCCAGCGTGGATTTTTTACGACCTGGTGGTTTCTGACCGCTTCGGCCTTGGTCACCGGCTCAGCGCGGCAAATATCGATAAATGGACGCTGTATCAGGTGGCTCAGTATTGTGATCAGAGAGTTCCTGACGGAAAGGGGGGCAGCGGTACCGAACCACGGTATACCTGCAACGTGTACATTCAGGACCGGAACGACGCCTACACAGTCCTGCGTGATTTTGTTGCTATCTTCCGGGGCATGACCTACTGGGGCGGCAATCAAATTGTTGCTCTGGCTGACATGCCGCGTGATGTTGATTACAGCTATACGCGCGCAAACGTTATTGACGGTCGCTTCACCTATTCGAGCAGCACCACGAAAAGCCGATACACTACTGCGCTGGTATCATGGTCCGATCCAGATAATGCCTACGCCGACGCTATGGAGCCGGTATTTGAGCAGTCTCTGGTTGCGCGGTACGGTTTTAACCAACTGGAAATGACAGCCATCGGCTGCACCAGGCAGTCAGAGGCAAACCGAAAGGGGCGCTGGGGCATTCTCACCAACAACAAGGATCGCGTTGTTTCGTTTGATGTCGGCCTGGACGGAAACATACCACAGCCAGGCTACATCATCGCCGTGGCTGACGAACTGCTGTCCGGAAAGGTAATGGGTGGCCGCATTAGCGAAGTTAACGGTCGCGTTATCAGGCTTGATCGTGTTCCTGATGCGACTGCAGGTGATCGCCTTATTCTGAACCTTCCATCAGGAGCTTCGCAGAGCCGCACCATTCAGGCGGTAAACGGTGAATCGGTAACTGTCACAACCACGTACAGTGAGACGCCACAGCCTGAAGCAGTTTGGCTGGTGGAATCAAACGAGCTCTACGCGCAACAGTACCGCGTTGTCAGTGTGAGCGATAACAATAATGGTACCTTCTCAATCACTGCGGCATTTCATGACCCTGACAAATACGCCAGAATTGATACCGGCGCGATTATCGATCAGCGGCCGATTAGTGTTATTCCGCCGGGAAACCAGTCCGCACCAGCCAACATCGTGATCAGCTCGTTTTCTGTGGTTCAGCAGAATATCAGCGTCGAAACCATGCGCGTAAGCTGGGACCAGGCAAAAAATGCCATCGCCTATGAGGCACAGTGGCGCCGTAACGACGGGAACTGGGTGAACATGCCGCGCAGCTCGACTACGTCATTCGATGTTCCGGGCATTTATGCAGGGCGTTACCTGGTGCGCGTGCGCGCCATCAATGCTGCCGAAATATCATCAGGATGGGGGTATTCAGAAGAGAAGGCGCTGACAGGCAAAGTAGGCAACCCTCCGAAGCCTGTGGGATTCATGGCCACTGGCATTAACTGGGGTATTCGTCTGAACTGGGGATTCCCGGCAAACACCGGCGATACGCTAAAAACAGAAATCCAGTACACAGCCAACAGTGACTTTTCAGATCCGCTACTTCTGTCAGACGTGCCTTACCCATCTGCTGAATATACTCAGCTTGGACTGAGGGCAGGGCAGGAATTCTGGTATCGCGCGCAGCTGGTGGACAAAACAGGAAATGAATCAGGCTATACCGACTGGATTCGCGGCATGTCTAACGATAACGCCGATGATTATCTTGGTGATATAGCCGATGACTTCCTGAGCTCTGCTGATGGCGAACGGCTTACAAGCGATATCGATACAGATTTGGAAGCAGCACTGCAAAACGCACTGGCGAACAACGCTACGGTTGATCACCAGTGGGCGCAGTATGGTGAGGTTCGTGCTGAAATCCTCATTGTCAGAACGACAATAGCCGAAGTCGATAAAGCTATGGCTGAACTCTCCACGACTGTCCAGGCGCAAATTGAGGACGTCACGGCAACGCTTGAAGATAAGCTTACCGCAGTTGTTGATGCGGACGGCGCCACAGCGATTTATACCCTGAAGGCAGGGGTTCGCATCAACGATGTGATGTATAACGCCGGGATGTCCATTGCCGTGCTGGCTGAGGCTGGCAAACCTGTTGTGACGCGGGTCGGTTTCAACGCTAACCAGTTTGTGCTGATGAGTGGCAGTGGAGATACGCAATATTCTCCTTTCGCAGTGGTGAATGGTCAGGTGTTTATCAGCTCGGCATTCATTCAGGATGGGACAATAACCAATGCAAAAATCGGTGCTTTTATCCAGTCTAATAACTATGTCGCGGGTACTCAGGGATGGCGTCTGGATAAAAACGGTAATTTTGAAATTAACGGTGTTGCTGGCGGAGGGAGGATGATTATAAATAATCAGCTTATCCGTATTTACGACAGTAACAATGTCCTCCGTGTCCGAATGGGGTTATGGTGATGCCGCAGGGACTTCAATGTTGGGATTCAGCAGGTCGCATAGTTGTAGACCTGTCTGATTTCTCCATTCGTTATATTGGTAGTGCGAGCGTAACTTTTGCCACTGGCGAAAGTTCGAAAAGTATCCCTTTCTCCGGAGTCTCTCAGGATGGTTCATTCATTACCATTGTCACTCAGGGGCTGGACGTGAATGAGTTTTTTTGCCGCGCTTTTAACGGCGGTTTTACTGCCATGTATCTTCCGGTTAATGGGGTACCATTTCCAAGAACACTTAATGTGGAGATTTATAATTTCCAATGAGCGGATTCGAGGTTTACAACGAGAGCGGAAAAATTACAGTTGACTCAGATAACAGGGGAACACTTTTCTATGATCAGAGAGCCCTCGGCACAGTACAAGGCAAAGGTGCTTACAGAATAGATAGCCCTTTCGGAGACGGCAGTACGCTGGGCTATACACCGCAAGAGTTCTGGAATGACGGTCATTTAAGATGGTTACAACTCTCACCAAATAAGTATGGTATGCCAGGCGCCGAAATTCTTGAGGACTATGCGGGTATGATGATCCGCACCAGCAGGAATGCTGCGCTGGAGAGTGGTTATCTTGATGTTTTCAACGGTGCGGGTGAACTCATCTGGAGTGCCGTTTCAGCGTCTAAGATGCCAAGAATAATGGGGTTTTTTGATGTTCCACCTGGTTATGATCTTCAGAACAACACCTTTATCGTAACCCCAGGCTTTAACCCGTGGATTCTGGTCAATAACTGCCCTGGAAATTTAAGTGATGATGGAACTGTTGTCGGTTATTCAGGTATCACTCTGAAGTGGACCGGCTCACAATTGCATGGCCGGTACATTTCAAAAAATCAAAAAAGCTGGGGGCAAACGTTACAAAATCAGGGGATCAGAATCCCTCTTGCTCAGTTCGTTGGGATCTGACTTTGGCGGAACACGCGGATACTGAGTTGCTATCATATTTTGCTTAACACCTTTATCCGCATTGAAATGATAAATCACATTCATGCTGTCTGTTTTCTTATAACAGATATTACTGAGGCGCTTATAAATATGGCGACTAAAAACCCCATCGCTTGTATCAGAAATAACATCCATTTGTCTGGTTGCGCAGTTAATTTTCACATTAACATCGCCACCCAGTGATAAACGGGCAGCATCGACCGGATAATCCATTTGGAAATTATATTCTTTACTGTGATTAAGGCATCCAGATAGTACAAGCGGAAGTATTGCAATTAAAAAAGTTCTTAGTTTCATTTTTTAATCTTTTATGTGTTTTGCAGCATTGTAACTATTCCATGCTGCATGAACATAGATACATGCAGCATTTCTGTTTATTTTCATGTCATTTCAGGAGGTTTTGCAATGTCAGTTGGTACATTAACACTGACGAATGGCTCTGATATCGTCGCCGGTTCTGGAACCGCATTCAATACTGAACTTGCTGCAGGTGATTTTGTAGTCGCCATAGTTGGCGGTATCACTTATACGCTCCCGGTAAAATCAATTGAAAGCCCGGCATCATTAACGCTCATTCGCGCCTTTCCCGGTCCGACGCAGTCAGGTGCTGCATGGAATGCCATTCCCCGCGCCACGCAAAACCAGTTAACGGCAGAGCTGGTAGCACAGACAACGGAAGCTTTGCGTGGTCTGAACTATGACAAGCAGAACTGGCAGGCTATCTTCAGTGACGATGGTAACATCACTGTCAGGCTCCCTGACGGTTCAACGTTCTCCGGCCCGTCATGGCTGAAGATTGTCGAGTTACTTAACAGTATCGATGTGGATGCTCTGCAAATCCTGGCTGCTCAGATTCATGTGGACGCGCAACAGGTAGCTTTAGATAAGACAGAGGTTGCGCAGAATAAAACCGCCTCCGAAAGCGCAGTAACTACAGCAACGCAGAAAGCTGATGCCGCGGCTCAGTCGGAGGCGAGCGCTGCACAGTCAAAGACTGACGCGGCCCAATCAGCTCAGGAAGCAGAAGCAGATCGTATTGCCATCGGTGATGTAGAAACTGCTTTGGCTGCCATAAACGGCGTGGCCACTATCCCTCTCGGTCTGCCAATGTATTCTCCCACGCGCGCAACAATCCCCACTGGTGGCGTTGCATATGATGGACAGATATTGCCTTATGCGACCTACACCAGCGTTAAGGCTGCAATGTCCTCAGGGTCTCTTCCAGTGGTGACTAACTCTCAATGGCTGGCAGACCCTAAGCTGAGGCAGGCATTCGCAGAGGTTGATGCGGACCACTTCCGCTGCCCTGATTACAATGGTGTGCAGGCGGGCTCGATTGCGCAAGTGGCATTAACCGGTGGTACAACAGCTCAGGCTGGCATTTTTCATGGGGAAGCGCCAAACGCTAAAGGCACGATCGGCGCGTCCGGAACGGGTGTTTTTGCTAATACAGCGTCAACCAGCGGCGTATTCGCGCCCACGAATACCTATCCAAACAGCGCTCAGGCGGGAAGCGCTTCAACCACGACCGCGTCACAGGTGAGTATTGACCTTTCTAGGGCCAGTGATGTCTATAAAGATACTGCTACCGATATTCTGGCAGCGCGTGCCGTTGGTGTTATCTGGGGGCAACTCTTTGGCCGCATCAATAACTCAGGCAGCATGGATGCCGCAACACTGGCGGCAAGAATTGAGCAGGTAAACACTCGTGTAACCGATTCGATCAATAAGCGCTTTATCCGTGGTTTAGATCTGACCGTGTCGACAACGACAGTAACGGTTTCTGCTGGCGCAGCTGTGATCCCCTCTACAGGTGCTCCCCTGGAAGTATCGGCGCCAGTTACGGCAAATATTGGGGCTACCACAGCGTCAACCTGGTATCACGTTTACCTGTATTCAAACAATGGAACGCCTGCGATTGAAATCTCCACGACGGTGCCAACACCTTATGCTTATCCGGCGCATACAAAGACAGATGATACGTCACGCAGATATCTCGGCAGTTTCCGTGTTGATGCATCGAACGGCGTGCGCGGGGTTAACACGGTTGATGGAAGGGCATTTCTGCAGGGGTCATGGTACACCGTTAACCGCGTATTAGCCGGAGGGACAGCGACACCGCGAACGGCTGTAGACGTCAGCTCACTTAACCCATCCACAGCGCTTACCTGCTTACTTTCTGCCAACAACGGCGCTACCGCAGGTGTGGCTGCCATCGGCAGTACTAATGAAGCGTCAGGCGATATGATCAACATCCCGATTAACGGGAAGTTTACAGCGGAGATCCCGTTCCGCTCGTACCCTAACATTTTTTATCAATACCTGTCCGCCGTGTCTGGTGGTGGACTATTTCTCGATATTGGAGGCTATACCTATGCCAGATAAAGAATACTGGGCTGTTACAGAAACAAGTTACCGAGCGGTGAGTGGGCCTGAAAGTCTGGTAGACGGTGAAACTCTTGTAGAAGGGGCACGCCCGGTTATCCCATATCTGGATAACCTCTCCGTGCAACAAGAACAGAGAACAAAAGCTGATGCCATTATCGAATCTCTGCAGGAAGCGGTAGATGTTGATCTGGCCAGTGATGATGAAAAAGCCAGGTTGCTGGCCTGGAAGCGTTATCGTGTGCTGCTTAGCCGTGTCGATCTGCGCGCTGAAAAACCAGGCTGGCCGACACTTCCAGACTAAGGAAATAAACAGCCGCAGCCCATCAAGTTCAGGATCGGGCTACGGCTAGTTTTTCAGTATTCATACCCGTGTAATCATCACGAATATCACCAGATAGGTACTTAAAGTCCAACCTGGCGAACGGTCGGGAACTCAGAAACCAACCACATATCGGACTCTTCAAACATTTCCTCGAGCATGCGGTTCAGTTTTTCCCGATCGCTTTTGCTTGCATCGCTATTCAAGCCGTTTGCCTGCATCGGCTTTACCTTCACTTCGGCATCAGGGAAAATCTGGTGCACCCGCTTCGTCAGCTCGGCCAGAATGATCTCTCTGGCCCCTTCGAGCCCCTCAACATTACGCTTGTCATAAACCAGTTCAACAAACATACCGATCCTCTTATAAGTGAAAACTGCCTGTGCTTGATCTGTTTTCGTAAAAATACTGCTGTATATGCATACAGTCAATGAGCGAGTTAGGGTGCATTTATGCCTCGTCAACCGGATATTCGTGCTGCTTTTATTGCGGCCATACAGCAAAACCCGAAGGGCTATCTCTGTCTGCATACAGACAAGTTCATCGCTGAACTGCAGGAGGGGCACTGGCATTTCAGCCAGGCGGATGCAAATACATGGATCGAGCGATACCAGCCGGACTTCGCCGATAAGACGACAAACGGAAGCGAGAACCAGTACTGGATCCTGCGTAACATGGGGAGGGTTTTCTAATGGGATTTCCATCGCCAGCTATGGATTACCAGGAGTAGCGCATGACGATAGATGTTATCTGTGGTGTAGACAACAACTGCCGGGTTATTGAAACTTCATGCGGCTGGGCCGTTATTAAAGTCAGTCTGAATCCAGAAAGAGGGGATACGTTGCTGGTTAGCATGGATGGGAGAAACCAGTTTGTGAAGCTACTGGGTCAGGCACTTATAACAGAAGAGGGTGAGGCGATCGAAGGAGAAGCCTTGAATGATGTTACGGTGCTCGGCGTTCTTACACATACGATTAACTAGGTTAAAGACGATAAATCGCCTGTAATGTAGCGTGTAAATGTCGGTGGTTATTCCCCCATTTCCCCTATTTTTTTCATTAAGTTACATGCTGGCTGTTGTGAATGTTGCTGAGAGATCCTCTTACTAAAATGGTTATCAAAACCATAAAATAATTAAGTACAATCATCAGGTTAGCATGTGCCTAAAAATGTGTGACGAGAGCAATATTTCAGATATTTTTACTTAAAAATCAATGCATCATGAATGATTTCATGAAATACTGCTGCGTCATATGGAATGGTTCGAAGCCGCAGACCTGATCGTTAAAGGTATGGAAGGCGCGATTAACGCGAAAACCGTAACTTACGATTTCGAACGTCTGATGGAAGGCGCTAAGCTGCTGAAATGCTCAGAGTTTGGCGACGCGATCATCGCGAATATGTAATCCAGTTTCTGGGTTAAACAAGAACGGGAGCCTGATGGTTCCCGTTTTTTATTAGTTAACGAATTTCTTCCCCAAAATTTTCCCCAAAACACCTCCCCAAAACTGGCTATAAAATATCCTTTTCAAACGGCTATGACAGTCCAGTCTTTCCCCCTGTCATCATGGTATTTAGCCGTCTGCTGAGGTGATTTGTGGCCGAGTAATTTTTGCGTATCAACCCCCTGAGCCTCATACAATCTTTCTGAAAGCGAACGTTGTTCATGAAATGTAGGCGCAGTTCCCTTTTCCCATTCGATGCCGCATTTATTCCGGGCTTTTTTAAAAGATGTCGTAAGGCTACTCGATGAAACGCTGTCTCCTCTGGTTGCCTGAGAAGTCGAGTGGCGAAAGTGAACAAGGTATTTGCTTATCACTGCATCCCGGCATTTTGAAACCACATCACGAAGCGTCAACCCTAATGCATCGCATTTAAGATCAAGAGGGATGGCTAACCTTGAACCAGTCTTTTCCTGTTCGATATGCAGCATGTCGTCCCAAATATCAGAAAACTTCATTCTACAGATATCACCGAGTCGTTGTCCGGTTACCAGCGCTAGTAACATCCCACACTGTAGATAGGGCTGCATAGTTTCAGCCGCTTCATAAATTGACTTCCATTCTTCTAATGACAGTCGCTGTCTTGTAACTTTATGTCGAGGTTGCTTTGTTGCCATCGCCGGATTATATCCAGGAGGGACATATCCGGCATGCTGAGCTTCTTTAAACACATCAACCAATACTATTCGCACGACTTGCGCCATGCGACTAAAACCATCATTCTTAATTGCATCAGTGATTTCAGCTATATCAATGGTCTCGATATCTTTCAGATATCGCATGCCAGAATGTTCTCTGAACAGTCGAAGCGGTTTATTTTTCTGACGAAAAGAGTTTGGTCGTAATTCGTTATTCTTAAGGCGTTCTTCTTGAATTACGATATATTTATCAATCCATTCCGTAACAGTTATATCTGTTCTTTTCCCTTTCATCCTGGTCAGACGATCATTAACGCTAAGAATCTGACGAGTTCGCTGTTCAGCAATAATGGTGTTAGCCTCGTTAGCTACCTGTTTTGCTTCTGCCTCATCTGTTCCAAGACTATGAAAGCGCCCAGTAGTGGGGTGTTTATACTGCCAGTAAACTTTTCCTGTTCTCTTATCCAGCTTGCAATAGAGATTTGGAATGGAAATTTTATGTGTGCGTGGTCTAGCAGCCATCAGCAATGATCCGTTTTAATCTGGGGTTAGAATTTGCAGGAACAACAGGTTCGGCTATCACGCCAACGTAACGAGCCTCACGGTCTACCATCCAGTTACGTCCGACCTTAACGGCAGGCGGGACCATCATTCGGCCCTTAGCGTATTTTTTCAATACGCGTTCACTTGGCGCTTGTTCTCCAAACTCTTCTTGTGCCCAGTCGATTAATGAAATCATGCGGGACATATAATCCTCCACTTAACCGGCTGCACCCGGCTATCGCTTATAGAAAATGCAAGATGAGCAACCACCACGGAGCCCATCATTGCAGGTACGACATCTTTTTGTTTCGGTGTAATAAAGCTGGTGGACCATTTCCTTTGGCATGAGAACTGGCATCGGCACGCGGATAACCAGCTTCTTGAGCCTGTCGATTTCCCCTGCTAGCTCCAGCAGGCGGGAGCGGCAATCTTCTGCTTCCTCGCGCCACCATGCGACATCCGCTTTAAGGCGGCGAGTACGCCTCTGTTTGAGTTTGCTGGCCATGCTTATTTACCGAAAATCCATTGGTTACCAGCATGGGCTTGAAACTTAACTGAAGTATCTGGCAGCAGTAGTTCCTGCACTACCTCGCCGGTTTCGACAAAGTAATAATTGCTGTCAGTAACATTGTTAATAAATAAACCCTGTCGTTCAGCCTCACTGAGGTCACCAATTATTTTCATGACTTTTTTACCAATCGGACGATAGTCAGGCTCTACCCCGGCTAACTTTGCCGCCGCATAGTTATGGTGGCCATCCATTAAAATGGTGTATTGCTGACCACGCAGAACTATTGGGTACACAGAAACGATGAAGCGTTTAAATCTCAATGCACGGTCGACAACTTTTGCGTAATCACATTTTCCTCCTTAGTATGTGAAACCATGAAACGTGCACATGAAACGTGCATATAAATACCGGTTTTACCCGACACCAGAGCAGGCTGAGCTTTTAGCTCAGACGTTCGGCTGTGTACGTTTTGTCTACAATTCCATCCTCCGATGGCGTACCGATGCATACTACGAGCGAAAGGAAAAGATTGGCTATCTACAGGCCAATGCTCGCCTTACGGCACTCAAAAAAGAGCCTGAGCACGCCTGGCTTAACGAGGTTTCCTGCGTACCCCTCCAGCAGTCTCTGCGCCACCAACAAACAGCCTTTGCTAACTTCTTCGCCGGACGTGCCGCATATCCTGCCTTCAAAAGTAAACGGTACAGTCAGGCCGCTGAGTTCACTGCGAGCGCGTTTAAATACCGTGACGGCAAGTTGTACATGGCAAAGAGCAAGTATCCACTGGACATTCGCTGGAGCCGTAAGTTACCTTCAGCACCGTCAACCGTTAACATTTCCAGAGATTCCGCTGGCAGGTACTTCGTTTCCTGTCTGTGTGAATTTGAACCGGTATTAATGCCTGTAACCGCTAAAACTGTAGGCATTGATGTTGGCTTAAAAGATTTATTCGTCACTGACAGCGGATTCAAAACCGGCAATCCCCGCCACACGGATAAACATGCGAAGCGACTGGTGTTGCAACAGCGCAGGTTGAGCAGGAAGAAAAAAGGCTCAAAGAACCGCGCCAAAGCACGCTTAAAGGTCGCCCGACTCCACGCCAAAATCGCCGATTGCCGGATGGATAACCTGCATAAGTTGTCCCGCAAGCTGATTAACGAAAACCAAGTTGTTTGCGTCGAATCCCTCAAAGTGAAAAACATGATCCGCAACCCGAAGCTGTCTAAAGCGATAGCTGACGCAGGCTGGAGCGAATTTGTTCGCCAGCTACAGTACAAAGGGGAATGGGCAGGGCGTAGCGTTGTCGCTATCGACCAGTATTTCCCTTCTACCAGACGTTGTAGCTGTTGCGGCTTCACCATGAAAAAAATGCCCCTTGATGTTCGTAAATGGACTTGCTCTGAGTGCGGAGTAGCCCATGATCGCGACATTAACGCGGCGCGTAATATTAAAGCTGCCGGGCTGGCAGTGTTAGCCCACGGAGAGCCTGTAAATCCTGAATCGCAGCACGCGGCTTAGGTTCGGCTCGTTGAAGTGGGAATCCCCGTCCTTCAGGGCTGGGAGTAGTCAAGACTGCACTCCTTTGCGAAACTGGGCTGCGAACTCATCGAGAGCCTTTGAAACTGCGTAAGCTCCTGCTGTGCGCTGCTCTGCGTCTTCATAGCTGATTCCGTTCGACTTCATAACACAGTCAGTGTCAAACACCCCATCTAGCGATTTAAGTGCATCTGTGATTGCACTGGCCCGCACCTCAGCCAGGAAAGCGTCGGTAGTTGGGGTTTCGTTTAGAGCTTTAAGAATTACCTGTTCCCACTTATTGAAATAGACTCCATCAGGGCGAGTCGATACTAACTGACGAAGGACATCACGCATGTTCCAGTTTTCTGCAATCACTGCGTTCAACCCCGCATTCTCCGCAGCCAGCGCCGCAACATCATTGCGAACCTTACGCAGTTCCAGAACGGCAAACTGAACTGCATAAGCGAACATGGCGGAAGGGCGGTCACCTGCTTTTTCGCTATCGCGCTGCATGTTTACTGCAACAGTCATCAGTTCATCCAGTTGCTCGCCGGTCATTGGTTTATTGGCTGTCATGATTATTTTCCTGCTGCAGTTTGTGTTGCTTAACGAAGTGGGCAACAGCCTTTGACTGGCTGGCGGCAATGGTTTTGTCACCCATGTCCAGCCAAACTGTTTTTCCGCGATACAGTGAGGCCCGACCAATGTCTTTACCATCGAGCATCACATACAGAGTTCGTCCGCGAATTTCTGTGGTCGGGACTGGCTGTGACAAGCGATACGTTTCACGCGCTTCAGCAATGGCTTTGTGCTCGTCGATAATTGCCAGTGCTTCTGCCAGCGCCGCACCTTCAAGAGTGAAAACACCTTCATCACTGATTGCAGCCTGAGCCATAAGCTCAACGAAACGGCGCGCGTTTTTGATGCTGAGTTCGGGGGCGATAGAACTGCGGGTAACTTTTGATTTACCTTGTGCTGCAGCTACTGCTTTGTCATGCTGGAGAACTTCACCCGCCTGCTCGCCATACTCGCGAACGCGGTCCACAGCAACGTCAACAGACACTGCACCGGATTTAACTTCCCGCTGAACGTCATGGTTTGCTGTGCTTAGGAGTAACAACTTCTCGACTGTGGCCACGGATTTATTAACCAGTTTTGCAATTTCGCTGGTGGTCTGGTTGAACGCGTTATGAAGCTCCTGGATCACTGCTGCCTGTTCCATATCAGAAAGAGGCAGTTGGTTGTTGCTGGTCATGATGCGCGCCAGGCGCTGCACATCGCTACCGTTGAACGGCATGATGTGGATGCGGTCCACTGGCTTGCCAGCTTCAGCACAGCGCGCATAGCAGCGGCGACGGCGGTGACCTTCAACAACCCAAACGCCACCTTCATCACGGGCTATAACTTCCAGTGGTGGAACTGATCCGCCGTTCATCAGGTAGTTGAACAGGTCATCATCAGCCTGGCGGGTGCGTTCATCGTCTTCACGCTTGTCGAAACCTTCACGAACGTGGATATCGGAAAGAGCGATAAACATCCCGGTATCGGTACGCTTAATGGTCCCGTCACGGGTCATTTGCTTGAATGAGTTAGCCATTAGAGAGCAACCTCGCTATTCAAGGAAATGACCACAGGAGATAGCTCACGCAATTCTCGCTGAGCTTCCAGCAGATGCATGTTGGTAGGCGTTTTGGTATGGCGCTCTTCGATGCGGTCGCACTCTTTGGCCCAGTTGGCAACATCCTCACGCAGCGTAGCGTTCTGCTCAGCCAGTTCCTTACGCTGCGCCAACGCTTCACAGAGCGCGACGCTGGTAACATCAAGGCGCGTAGCAAGTTCGTTAACCATCCAACCGTAAGCGGCAGGAAGAAGAGGGACGGCTTTGCGAGCTGCATCAATAAGCTGCTCTCTGGTCATGCGTGGTTGTAACTTGGTACCGTTCTGTGTGGCAGTCATTGTTAGTTTCTCCTTTTAAAAGAGCGCTCTGCACAGCGCTGATTATTTCTTGAAAAATTGAGATTGATAAGGTTTAATAACTCAGATAGACAATTTCATTAAATTCCATTGCTTTTCTTTAAAATTCCATCTATTTTTCTTTCGGAATTTTGAAGTAAACTGATGATACGATTTCGTATTAAGATTTGTTATTTTTGCGCTTAAGTTTCATCAGGGGCTAAGTTTGTTTCATTACACGACAAGCAGGGATCGTATTTATGGAAAATGCAGTCAACTATGTAAATGGTAAAGTAAGAATAACATTGTGGGCATCACTGATTGCATATGGAGTATTAAATTCCATAATTTACTCTTGGTTTTTTTGGAGTAAATTCAATGTAAACATCATGCATTTTGCAACCATAAATGACTTGATGCCATTAATTATATATACAATGGCTTTGCCGTTGTTGTTAATATTTATTACGTTCCTGTTTTTGCGAGTCTGGGAATTGGTTGTTGACCATGTATTCCCAGCAATCGATGTTCTTGCTTACAGGTATGATATAAATATGCCTGCTACAATACTAATTAAGGTTATCTTGACGATATTATTTGTATTCATCATATTCTTCATTCTCCAATCAATTTACCCTTATTTTAATTTAGATATTATGCTAAATGACGATTCTGGCTTCACCAAAGGTTTGATAGGTTTTATATCTGCTATTCTAGGCTTGGTTTTATCAAGGGTTAAAACATTTTTACCTGAGATGAAAAAACATCGAAGTGTTATTTTTTGTTTCTTTTTAGCTATTCCTGGTTTAACTTACGCTTATGCAGATGATCAAGCTGGGTTTATTTTGAAAGGAATTGATACGTTCATTATTTCATCTAAAGTAGATTGTGAGCAAAAACAAGGGGAAAAATTCAGATATATTTCTACTATATCCGATAAAACAATTGCACTTTCTCTTTTAGATGGTTCAATTTGTATTTACAAATACACTCATCTGCGATTGCAGAAAGAAGGTAAAATTAATTACTCGACTATTCCACCTTCCCAGGTCTCATACAGCATGTAATAGCTAATGTGTAACAGTTTTACAGTGAGATTTTTAAAGAGCTAAGCATCCAATGGGTGCTTTTTTAATACCTGAAATTATACTTGTCTCTTACAAGGCAACACTTATCGCCACGCTGTAGAAAGGCTTCTAGCTTTCGTACGCGCTTGGCTTGATCAGTCCGGCTACAAGCTGGAATTGTCTTGCAAGGAATCCCCGGATCGCTGCGGCACTTGTGCTATATGCCGTTCTGCTAACCAAGCGATGGTCTTAAACATCATCACCCCGGCGCATAACGAGCATCACCAATAGTAATTAAATGGTCAACACCTGTAGTGATAAAAATATCACGAGTAATGTTAACTTTATGATTCGTAAGGTGAAAAAAGATGAAAAAATAAGGAGCCGATTGGCTCCTTATTTGAAGATGGTTTCAGGCCATTGGGCCTTGACGACCTTGCCAATTATCCTGCAATTCTCATTACATTCAATGGCCTGATAGCGAGGGCTTGGGTTGAGAGGTTCGAGCCAGGGTTTACCGTCTTCACGAACAAATTTTTTAAAAGTAACCTCTGAATCGTTGAATATACCAGCAACACAGAAATCACCAGGCTCAACGTCCTGTTCTGGATCTATGAGTATAAGCATTCCCTCAGGAAAGCTTGGCTTTACTCCAGGAGGCGCAGCCATTGAATGGCCTGATACCTCAAGCCAAAAGGCAGAATCACTGGCTTTAACAGTGGTTGAAACCCATTCCTTCGCGTCGCGTTCTGTGTATGAATTAACAGGGCAAAATGAGCCCGCCTGCACTTCGGTTAACAGCGGGTACTCATATACAGAGGAATGATTCCTTCCGTTCGCAATCGCCTCAAACATAGCTGATATCTCAGCTGCAAGGGATGGACTGAAATCATCGACTTTTACTCCGAGAATTTTAGCGAACTGTGCGGCATGAGTAGCGTTGATAGCATTTGTGCCATTCAGTAACTGAGCGATACCACTTTGTCCCATACCCATTTGCTCAGCCAAAGTCTCCTGTGAGAGCCCAAGCGCTTTTTTCTTGGACTCAAAGATAGCTTTTAGCCTGTTGGCGTCGGCGATTTGTTCGGCGGTCAATGGTTTCTTTTTCATTCTCATAATTTATCACCGCACGGCATAATCACCAATCACCGCTAGTGTTGACTTGTTTATCACTAACAGTGATACTTTTTATATGTAAACCACGAGGAAAACCAATGAAGATTATTCCGCTCTCTGAATATGTTTTGGAAAACGGGCAGGCTAAAACCGCTGAGGCTCTTGGGGTATACCAAAGCGCCATAAGTAAAGCCATCAAGCGTAATCGCCGGGTAAATATCCTGATAAACGAAGACGGGAAAATTGAAGCCGAGGAAGTCCGACCATTCCCTAACAAAAACAAACCTGCTGATCCTGACGTTGCCGTAACACTGTAACACTGTAACACCGTAACCCAGCAATCAGCATCACGTAACTACCAAAGGAAAAACAACATGGTAGAACCAAGCCTGAAAGAAGTAGTTAAAGCGATGTGTAAAGCGTACTCGGGTGGCCGTGAGGCTATGGCCGGTGCTCTTGGCATGTCACTAACGCAGTTCAATAACAACCTGTACGAGAAGAACGGCTGTCGCTTCTTCGAAGTGAACGAGCTGGAAGCAATGGAAGACATTTCAAACACATCTCTCCTGGCTGATTACTTCGCGCAACGTCGCGACGCTTTGCTGGTGGACGCTCCCAAGCTGGAAGACCTCGATCGCGTAGACCTTTTTACCCGAGCCATGAGAACTGCAGCAGCACGCGGACAGGTTGATCAGATTATCCAGAAGGCCCTGGAAGACGGAGTGATAGAACCGCATGAAGCTGAAGAGATTCACGAGCATCACCGCCGCCATCTGGCAGCGCGTGAAGAAGAAATCCGCGCGATTGTCGCACTCTTTAGCCGTAAGCAAAGCCAAAAGAAGTGACGCCAGCGGGCGTGCAGGCCCCTGGCGTCTTGGCGTGTCGTATTCAGTGGAGAAACTAACGCATGAACAGTTTAAACCGATTGAGACCAGCGAAGCAATTCAGATGCCTTCCGCTGGTGGGAAAAGACTCCCCGTTCGGCTATGTGGAGAGATTAAACGACCAGGCTGACACGAACAACTACCAGCCTGAGAACGCGATGGTAGAGGCTTTTGCTCTGATGAACGAGAAGGGGCGTGAGGAATGGCTGAAGTTGACCGGCGATTCAGAGACCGCAGAGGCATCCCCGTCCACGTTGTCAGGTGGGAGCCACAGACTCGACGCGTTATATACCTTCGCGAAGGGTACGATCATGAGTGCTTCAGCCCTCTTGAGCAATTCCAGCGTAAATTTACAGAGTTAAAGGACGATCATGAGCCTGTTGATGCCATCCCGGCCGATAGTGATAAACCCTGACCTTGCGTACAGCATTGGCCTGAACGAGGCTATTGCGTTGCAGCAGGTAAACTACTGGCTTAAAGAAACCACCTCCGGACTGGAGCGTGACGGCGTGCGCTGGATTTACAACACCAACGAGCAGTGGCTGGAGCAGTTCCCGTTCTGGTCTGAGTCTACGCTGAAGCGCACATTCACACGCCTGAAGAACCTCGGCGTGCTCAAAGTTGAGCAGCTGAACAAGTCTCAGCGCGACATGACGAACTACTACACGATCAACTACGAAAGCGAGCTTTTAGATGAGGTCAAAGTGACCAAATCGAAGAGTTCAAAATGCACTCTTCCATCAGGTCAAAATGAACCGATGGAAGAGGTCAAAGTGGAACGCTCCAACGGGTCAAAACGAACCGCTCTCATCAGGTCAAAATGCACTGATGTTCTTACAGAGAATACAACAGAGAATACTACAGATATTAAAAAACCTATTTGTCCGGTTGCGCCGCAACCAGACCCTGAGGTGATGATCACAGATAACGCCATTCTTGTTTTAACTCATCTCAATCAGGTGAGTGGTTCCCGATACCAAAAATCTAAAAACCTCTCTTGAGAACATCAGGGCGCGCCTTCGCGAAGGTTACAGCGTTCACGACCTGCAGCTGGTAATTGATCTAAAGCATGAACACTGGAACGGCAATGATGATCAGTACCAGTACATGCGACCTGAAACTCTGTTTGGCCCGAAAAAATTCGAGTCATACCTGCAAAGTGCTACTCGCTGGGAAAGCAAAGGCCGCCCTAAGCGCCAGGATTGGGAAGGACAGCGGAATAACTCCAGCATGATGGTATTTGGCGGGCCAGATAAATCAATCCCAGCAGGTATCAGAGGAGCTAAGCCATGAGCCTCTTGAAAGACATTCAGATTTTCATCGCCACCAACCCTGGCTTAACGAACAAAGAGATTGCGGCATCAATGCCACAGTACGACGTTCATGCTGTTCAGCGCGGGGTATGCCACCTGGTCAAACTGAATCGCGCTACCCGCCAGCACAACGGCAAGTGCTACCAGTATTTTGCTAAAGCGCCGAGTGGGGATGTGAGCGAAGGGCGTTCTGCACTGAAAATTAACCGAGCTGACGCACCAGCTGCATCAGAACAGGAAGCCGCACCGAACCCGGCAGTAACCGCGATGATGGAAAAAGCTCAAGGCCTATTCGAAAAGGGGCTCTTCCAGCGTGCGGCCACGGTTCTGATGGAAGCATTCAATCGCTCAAAAGACGAAGAGCAGCGAATGAAGATACTGATTGAGCGCCAGCGTTGCCTGAACATGGTACCGAAAGTCAAAACGCCTACTGACGCATGGTGTCTGGCAGGTCAGGGGAGGAATATCTAATGAAATACTCTCTGATTTACGCAGACCCAGCCTGGGAATACGGGAACACCGTCAGCAACGGTGCAGCCGCCAACCACTACGGCACGATGAAGCTGATCGACTTGAAGCGTCTGCCTGTTTGGGACCTGGCTGCGGATGATGCTGTTCTGGCTATGTGGTTCACCGGCACGCATACCCGCGAAGCGATTGAACTGGCTGAAGCCTGGGGCTTTAAGGTCCGCACGATGAAGGGCTTTACCTGGGTGAAGTTCAACCCATTGGCAGAGCAGCACATCAACAAAGCTCTTCAGGCTGGTGGAGTGGAGGACTTTTACGACTTCCTCGACCTGCTGAACGTACAGACCCGTATGAACGGCGGCAACTACACCCGAGCCAATACCGAAGACATGCTGATCGCCACCAGGGGGAATGGACTGGAACGCCAGTGCGCCAGCATCAAGCAGGTTATCTACAGCCCACTCGGTGAGCACAGCCAGAAACCAGCAGAGGCGCGTTTCCGTCTGGAGAAGCTTTACGGTGACGTTCCGCGCATTGAACTGTTTAGCCGTTGCGGTGCGTCTGGCTGGCACCACTGGGGTAATCAGTCCGAGTCAGCTGCGGTTGAATTGATTCCCGGCGTTGCTATTCCGGTGACAAATAACCGGGAGCATGCAGCATGATAAAACTTTCAACCGGGCAGGATAACGCTGTTGAATGGCTGAAAAAACAGGGAGTGACTTTATGAAACTGGTGCTCCCGTTCCCTCCGAGCGTAAACACCTACTGGCGAGCCCCTAACAAGGGGACGTTAAAAGGCCGCCATCTTATCAGTGAGAAAGGCAGGGCATATCAGAGTGAGGCATGCACAGCGATTATTGAGCAGCTGCGTTGCCTTCCTAAACCATCATCGTCACCAGCTGCGGTGGAGATCCTTCTCTTTCCACCAGATGCTCGCCGTCGGGACATCGACAACTACAACAAGGCTCTGTTTGATGCGCTTACGCACGCTGGCATCTGGGAAGATGACAGCCAGGTGCAGAGAATGCTGGTGGAGTGGGGCCCTAAAGTTCCGGTTGGCAGGGTTGAAATAGCGATTACTAAACATCAACCAGCGGTAGGAGTAATAGGGTGAGAGCAATACTGACACCTGAAGTTGCACCAATGTCGGGAGTTGTGCTGTTCCGCCCTGGCAACGAGCTGCTGTGGCTGTTCCGTCGCGGAAGGGTAGTGATTGAAACTCCTTCGGAAGCCATCCAGCATCTGCCATCTGGGCTGATTCCTGAAGCTCACCAGCCACTCACAGATGATGTCAGTATGCAGGAACTTTTCCTGAACGAGCGGATTATTCAGCGTGCTGGTGGACTGAGTGGCCTTGATGCCTGGCTGGAACGTAAATTCGAATGTCAGTGGCCGCACAACGAATGGCACTCAAAGGACTTCACACTGCTACGCCACGCCCCCGGCAGTATTCGACTGTGCTGGGGATGCGATAACCAACTGCGGGAACAAACCACTGAAAGACTGGCAGGAATTGCCATGCAGAACCTGGTAAAATGGCTACTCGAAAGGGTAAATATTATGCTGGGTTTCAGCGCTGATCATACCCTGACGCTGCCGGAGTTCTGCTGGTGGATGGTACGTAACGATCTGGCTGACCTTATTCCTGAATCAGTGGCTAACCTGGCACTCAGGATTAAGCCTGAATCGCACAGCTCAGTGATGCGGGAAAGCGACATTGTTCCGTCATTACCGGCGACTGAAATCCTCCAGGAGAAAGTGAAGACGATAGTCTCGGTGAAGGTCGATCCTGAATCACCTGAATCTTTCATGCTGAGGCCAAAGCGCCGCCGCTGGGAGAACGAGAAGTACACCCGCTGGGTGAAGTCGCAGCAGTGTAGTTGCTGCAATAACCCTGCAGACGACCCCCACCACCTGATAGGCCACGGGCAGGGTGGAATGGGTACCAAAGCGCATGATCTGTTTGTGATACCGCTGTGCAGAGCGCATCACGACGAGTTGCACGCTGATCCTGTGGTATTTGAAGCGAAACACGGAGACCAGTTAACGCTGCTGTTTCGATTTTTAGATCGTGCGCTGGCAATCGGCGTATTAGCTTGAAAAGTGGAGAAAACATGCGTGATATTCAGATGGTTTTAGAGCGTTGGGGCGGATGGGCTGCGAGTGATAGTTCTGGGGTTGATTACTCATCTATAGCAGCTGGTTTCAAAGGTCTTCTTCCCCCAACAAGCAAACCCCGCCTGTCATGTACAGATGACGATGCCATAATTATTGAGGGATGCTTGGCCCAACTAAAGAGTCGCAAACCGTATGAGCATTCACTTATTGTTGCTCACTACCTGTATGGTGTATCAAAGCGAAAGATGGCTAAAGCCCGAAAAAAAGATGAAAAATTAATACGTATTGAGATACAGATGGCTGAAGGATTCATAGATGGTTGTCTTTCAATGTTAGACATAACACTAGATATGGATGTTGAAATAAGTTAGTTTATGCTCTGAAGTATATACCCATGACGATTTTAAATTTATTACATGGGTATTCATGTGTACTGGAGGATAATATGTCAAGTAGGATATTTGATGCGCTTTATCGCGAGAAAATAGATATCTTTACAAATTCTTTTTCCGCAACTTCGAACGAGGTTTTTTATGATCCGGAAAAGAAACGCCTTATTCATGCTGGTGAATATGGAATGTATCGTGAGTCTGTGGTTAGGGATTTTTTGAGCTTCATAGTTCCTCAGCGACTTGCTATATCTAATGGTTTCTTAATGTCGGGGATGGATGACATTAGTACACAATGTGATGTCGTTATTTTTGATTCTAAAATGACACCGCTTTTTCAAGGCGCTGACAAACATAGATTTTTCCCAGTTGAATCTGTTTACTGCATCGGTGAGGTTAAATCAAATTTATCGCGTGCTAATTTTCAAGAAGCCATAAATAAGCTTGCGAGAAACAAAGCTATTGCCGAGAGAATAAAAAACCCATCATTAAGTATTGACACTAGTGGTTTTGTTTTTAAACCGACCTATAATCCCACTCATATATATTCTAGTATACTGATCTGTAAAAAACTTGATTTTGATATAAGCAATTTGGAAAATGAAATGGATGCGCTTTATTCTGATGAAATACAATATAGGCATAGGCATAACCTGATCCTTAGTATCGAGGATGGTCTTTTTGCCTATGCTGCTTCAGATGGAATGAAAGCCCCAATCCCAATGGCTCGTCAGCAAAACTTAAAAAACTGTTTCATAAGCCCACAAAATGACAAATATTATCACATGAAATTTTTTGGTACATTTATGTTTATGTTAACTACGCAAAAAATATCTTTATATCCTGAGTTCTCAGATTATATATCACCAGTGAAAGATGGAGGGACTGCCAGGATACAAAAATGATTTAGTTTGAAGAGGCTATTTAATGATCCTTCAATATTGATATTGAGTTTTCTTCTACCGTGGTAAAAAGAATGTAAAAACTCTAACGCGGTCCGCAAATCTTGTTGTAATGTGTTAAGAATGGTCATTTAGACACGAACTTAAAAGAATTCAAAACCTCGCTTCGGCGGGGTTTTTTCGTTTTTAATGGCTTTTTTATAGTGGCTTTTTTATCCCATCGTTCTGAGAGGATTCATTGCAAAAGAGGGGGCTAAATGTCCGATCCTGTTTCTGGCACTACGATAGCGGCTGGTGGTCTGATGGGGGCCAGCATGTTCGGTTTGGCAACCGGCATTGATTATGGTGTAGTGTTTGGTGCATTTGCTGGTGCGGTTTTCTATGTCGCTACGGCGGTTAATATCAGCCGCCTTAAGCTGGTGGGCTACTTCATCACCTCATTCATCTTCGGCGTCATCGGAGCGCCATTGCTTGGCTCTTACTGACCTGCCCCCAGGATTAGATACAACCTTCAGTTAGTAATGTCGGTTGGTTTTTCTTCATATTTCCTGTTTCGCCAGTCCGTTGCGAATTCAGCTGGTGTCTGGTAATCCAGCGATGAATGGGGACGGCACTCGTTATAATCCTGCCGCCAGTCATTAATCGTTTTCCGGGCATGAAGAATATCGCTGAACCAGTGTTCATTCAGACACTCATCGCGAAAGCGTCCGTTAAAACTCTCAATAAATCCGTTCTGCGTTGGCTTACCTGGCTGGATGAGCCGTAGTTCCACACCATGCTCAAAGGCCCATTGATCGAGCGCGCGGCAGGTAAATTCAGGGCCCTGATCGGTTCTTATTGTCGCCGGATAGCCCCTAAACAGCGCGATGCTGTCCAGAATACGCGTGACCTGAACGCCTGAAATACCGAAAGCAGCGGTGATCGTCAGACACTCCTTCGTGAAATCATCCACACAGGTCAGGCACTTGATTCTCCGACCGTTGGCCAGTGCGTCCATAACGAAATCCATCGACCATGTCAGGTTCGGCGCATCCGGGCGCAGAAGCGGAAACCGTTCGGTTGCCAGCCCTTTACGGCGTCGTCTGCGTTTTACGCTCAGTCCATTAAGGTGGTAAATACGGTATACCCGCTTGTGATTGACGTGAAGGCCCTCCCGACGCAGCAGCTGCCAGATGCGGCGGTAGCCAAAACGCCTGCGCTCCAGTGCCAGCTCAGTGATGCGCCCTGATAAATGCGCATCAGCCGCCGGACGCTGAGCCTCGTAGCGGCAGGTCGACAGAGACAAAGCAGTAAGCCTGCAGGCACGACGTTGCGACAGACCGGTCGCATCACACATAAACTTAACGGCTTCCCGCTTGTGGTCTGTCGTCAGTACTTTCGCCCCAGAGCCACCTGAAGCGCCTCCTTATCCAGCATGGCTTCGGCAAGCAGCTTCTTGAGGCGGGCGTTCTCCTCTTCAAGAGATTTAAGCCGCTTCACCTCAGGAACTTCCATGCCACCAAACTTCTTGCGCCAGGTGTAGAAAGTGGCATCGGAAATGGCGTGCTTACGGCAGAGCTCACGGGCAGAAACCCCGGCTTCCGCTTCGCGAAGAATACTGATGATCTGTTCGTCGGAAAAACGCTTCTTCATGGGTATGTCCTCATGTGGCTTATGAAGACATTACTAACATCGGGGTTTGTTAATCAACGGGGAGCAGGTCACAGATCTTGATGACGATTATTTTGACATGCTGCAGGAAGAGCTTGCTGGCGTGGTGGAAGCTACAGGGGTTGTGCTGGATAAATCCAAACACAACCAGCTTCTGACAGCCCTGAAATCATTGTTGCTCAGTCGCGCACATCCATTTGCTGATATCAAAGATGATGGCTCTGCTGCAGTGGCCGAAGCTCTTTCAAATCTTGGTTTGGGAACAGCTGCAACGAAGAATGTTGGTACAGGTTCAAATCAACTCCCTGATATGTCCAGCTTTGCCGCCTCGTTATCTGGAAGTGGCTGGCAAAAATTGCCTGGGGGTCTGATTATTCAGTGGGGCCAGGTGCTTTCAAATTCTGGAGGCTTTGCTCCCTGGACATACCCGATTGCATTTTCTACAGCCTGCTTCCATGTTTACGCCACGCCGTTCGTCGGTGCATCGGCCAATAACTTCACCCTTACCGAAATTGGCAATCCGGGACTAACTGCCGTCACTACCGCCTGCTACGTCAATGGCGTGCAGTCCAGCACTGCCGGTCAGGTTGGGGTTCGTTATCTGGCAATAGGATACTGAAATGAAAAACTATTTATGGTCGCCATCCAAAAACGCATTCATTCCTGCTGGAATGGTTGAAGACTATCGCAATGCTGGCTGGGATATTGATGAGTTAATACCCGTTGATGACGCAGTTTTTGCGGAATATTCAGCAACACCTCCAGATGGAAAGATAAGGGGAATTTCCGCCGACGGTTTTCCTGAATGGGCAGATGCTCCACAACTGACAACCGAAGAACAGATCGCACTTGCAGAGCGGAAGAGACAAACTCTTCTCGCACAGGCGAATGAGATAACCGCCGACTGGCGAACTGAGCTCCAGCTTGACATCATCTCTGATGAGGATAAGGGTAATCTTATTAAATGGATGGCTTACATTAAGCAGTTAAAGGCGATGAGTTTCTCCAAAATTATTGATGAAGCAAGTTTTGACAACATTATATGGCCTGTAAAGCCTTAGCTGGCATCCCTCCCAGAAGTTTGGGAGGGAGTAACTTAATGTCAGTGAGTTAAACGTTCCGCTGGTTCATCATTCAAGCTTTTATATTCTATCATTGACTGACCATTGAAGACTTCTATTTTCTCGTTGGTATCATTCCAGTCTTTTATTTTTGGTGCCACAACTTTCACACCTAATTCCTCAGCAAAAAATGAAATGAAGTTAAAGGCACTTTTAGGAGAGTTTATGTGTTTTTTGTTACTGAGCGTGTCTGATAAGACAATTAATGGGACATTGTAGTTTTCCTTAACTTTATCACCATGCCTCAAATATAATCCCCCATCAATTTTCCTCTCTGATAAACCATGATCAGAGAAATATATCAAAGTGAAAGGAGTACTTTCTGACTGAAGTGTTTCATAGACTAACTTTATAAAATTATCAGTTTTTCTATATGTTGATATATAATCTGATATGTCTTTGTTTGAGTAATTGAAGAATGGCTTCTCACCATTTAGTCTATCTACAAATTGAGGGTGGGAACCCATAATATGCAATGCAATAAACTTACGGCCATTTGATGAGTTTAGGGCTTTTTTGAAATAAGGCAGCAATGAGTAATCATCAGTGTTCAATGACTCAAAGTCTCCCTTTTTTAGGAATATTTGATGATCACTATATGTTGCAAGTTTGGATGTAGGTAAATCAAAATCACCCAAAAAGCCTTGATTCGACAACCAGAATGTTTCGTATCCTGCTTGTTTGGCTAGGTTTATAATGTTATGAGATATATCGACATTAACACCACTGCTTAACGCCAATGTCCTTGGTAGAGATAGAAACGTATTTGGAGCCGTAGATATGTAGTTACGGTAAAATATGCCATTCGCTTTGTTAAGGAATGGTGTTGTTGGCAATGGATAGCCAAATGCGGACATATAATCTTTTCGCATGCTTTCACCGATAATTAATACTACGTTTGTAGGTGATTTTGTATTGTTTGGTATTATTCCCCACTGAGCGTTTGTGTTTCCTGATTTTAATTGATTAATTTGTTTGGAGTATGCATTGAATGAATTTGCGATGCTGGCAACAAAATCAACTGCTTTTATCTTGGTTAGTTTCCCAGTAATACCTAATGATATTATGAAAATTACAGTTAAGAAAACAAATGAAAATTTTACTTTTGTCGGGATATTGGTTGTATAGGCGTATCTTCTTAATGCGAAATAAGATGCGACAACCAATAATGGTAAGGCATAGCAAAATAATGGAACCGATTTTATAAATTCAAATGTTTCTAAATGGTTAGTTTGTAAAAGAGATGCAGTAATTGATAAGGATGGTTGTCCGTATAGATAGCCAACAGGGAAGTAAAAGGCTAATAATACTAATAAAGGATGTAGTATTGTTTTTTGAAGTGGCGGGTAAAATGAAAATACAATTAGACATAAGGAAGAGAATACAATGTCAATCCCCTTTGCTCCGTGATAACCAAATGAATAGTTAATAACAAAAGATGAGAATAAAATTGCTATTAAATATCCGCTGTATTTTTTTGTTACAGCAATGTAATTTGCCATTCCTTTAACACCTTGTTCCTGTTAGAAATTCAAAACTATTTTTGTTCATCTTTGCTAATTATGCTGTGTTATTCAATAGATAATTGATCAATCAATAAGACTTCTAGCGAAGCTTAATGTCCTTCAGGTGAACATTTTATCAGTTGTGGCGTAAACCAGGAAGCCGCCGCACCGTCGTATGCAAGAACGGGCGGCGGCTGGCTGGTGATCTTCCGATAGTGCGAGTATTGAATGGTTACCAGCCAGCGCTCATTCTACCAGCAGATGATCAGCAGGCAACGTTTGGGAAACGACTACTTGCAATTTTGGTGGCAGCGGTTATCGCAAACGCGGCTTCTTTGAAAAAACGAGGGGAGGCAAGCTCCCACTTACCGCTTTTGTGGATAAATAATACATAATCCGGGATAGTGTCAGCATCCCGGACAACAGCAAAAGTTAGCATGTCGTCGGATGCTTTTGGCAGCTGGTTGTCGGGCGGGAAGTAGATACGCGCTCCCGAGATGATCATGTTGTCCATGCGCATTATTCTTCCACTAACCACATATCGGATTCTTCAAACATTTCCTCCAGCATGCGGTTAAGCTTTTCCCGATCGCTTTTGCTGGCATCGCTATTCAAGGCGTTTGCCTGCATTGGCTTCACCCTCACTTCAGCATCAGGGAAAATCTGGTGCACCCGCTTCGTCAGCTCGGCTAGGATGATCTCTCTGGCCCCCTGGAGCCCATCAACATTTCGCTTGTCATAAACCAGTTCAACAAACATACCGATCCCCTTTAAGTTAAAAAATCCTGTTCTTGATCTGTTTTTATAAAAATACTACTGTATATGTATACAGTAAATGGGCGAATGAGGGTTCATTTATGCCTCGTCAACCGGATATTCGTGCTGCTTTTATTGCGGCCATACAGCAAAACCCGAAGGGCTATCTCTGTCTGCGTACAGACAAATTCATCGCTGAACTGCAGGAGAGGCACTGGCATTTCAGTCAGACGGATGCAAATGCATGGATCGAGCGATACCAGCCAGACTTCGCCGATAAGACAACAAACGGGAGCGAGAACCGATACTGGATTCTGCGTAACATGGGGAGGGTTTTCTAATGGGCTTTCCTTCACCGGCAATGGATTACCAGGAACAGCGGTTAACCATAGATCTGCTATGCGGAATTGACGGGAACTGCCGGGTAATAGAGAAGTCATGTGGTTGGGCTGTCATTAACGTTGCCCTGAGACCAGAGCAGGGAGATACGCTCCTGGTAAGAATGGATAACAGGAATGAGTTTGCAAAGCTTTACGGTTCTGCGTTGGTCACTGAAGATGGTGAAGCGATAGAAGGCGACGCGCTGGATGACGTGGAGGTTTTTGGAGTGTTAACGCATAGCCTTAACAGGGTAGGGAACGATGATTGCCCGGCGATTTAAAGCACGGTTAAACCATCATTTCACCATAGTTTCACCATATAGATTTTACACAAAGAAAAAACCAGCCATAAAAGGCTGGTTTTGATAATAATTTTGGTCGGCACGAGAGGATTTTAACCTCCGACCTCCGACCCCCGACACCCCATGACAGCGTTTACTCAAACTGAAGAAAGGTTTGCCCTTTGTGCTGAGTAATGAGCAAAGTCGGATTTTCTTCGCACCCTTCGCAAGTGAAATAAATTTTCAATCCATCCCTTCTGGCTGATGGGTTTCCCTCCATCGAACGATTGATAGTCACTTCGGATCCATCGACAACCACGTGGTTACCTTCTTGTGCATCCTCTGTACGGTCAAAAATTTCGTATTTGTATTGGTGCAGATAAGTACCCTTACAATGAGGGCAGCAAAGGAGGTGCTCGAAAGATGTACTTAGAAGGAGATCGCCAGTCATTTCATTCCCCAAAACTAAAAACAAAGATAGTGGTATCAGCAAGTTAGCACATGGCGTTAATGTCGTAAAATGAAACAAAGAATGTTGATAATTATCTGTAAAAGCAGTAGCTTAAGTAAAGCTCAAACATGTAATGCTGCGTCATATGGAATGGTTCGAAGCCGCAGACCTGATCGTTAAAGGTATGGAAGGCGCGATCAACGCGAAAACCGTAACTTACGATTTCGAACGTCTGATGGAAGGCGCTAAGCTGCTGAAATGCTCAGAGTTTGGCGACGCGATTATCGCGAACATGTAATCCAGATTCTGGGTTAAACAAGAGCGGGGGCCTGAGGGTTCCCGTTTTTTTTGCCTCTGCCCGCGGGAGACAACCCGATGTTAGCCACTGTCCTTATCACTGTCGTTGCACTTATTCATCTCTACATTCTTGTGCTGGAAATGTTCCTGTGGAATACCAAAACCGGGCACAAGGCCTTTAATCTGCGTCCTGATTTTGCACGCGACACCCGCGTGTTGGCGGCGAATCAGGGGCTGTATAACGGGTTCCTGGCGGCGGGCCTGCTGTGGAGCCTCTGGCTCGGCGAAAACGGGATTCAGGTGGCCATCTTCTTCCTGACCTGCGTGCTGATCGCCGGGCTTTTTGGCGCAGCCACCGCCAGTCGTAAAATTTTGTACGTGCAGGCCATTCCCGCACTCGCTGCGCTGCTTGCGTTACTCATCTGAAGCAATGCTTTGGTTGAGATAATGCGTCCGATATACTCGTGACGTTACCTTTATTGACCAGAGACGAGACTGTTATGCACAACGATATCCCCCTGAAATATTATGATATTGCCGATGAGTACGCGACGGAGGCCGCAGAGCAAGTCGCGGAATCAGAGCGCGACGCGCTTGCACACTATTTCCAGCTGCTGCTTACCCGCTTAGCGAATAATGAGGAGATCAGCGAGGAAGCCCAGCAGGATATGGCCACAGAAGCCGGGATCCGTGCGGGTCGCATTGATGATGTTGCGAACTTCCTCAATCAGTGGGGAAATGAATAGCCTGCCTCAAAACCGTTATGGTGATGCTTTGCGATACAGCTCAGCATCACGCTATCGGACCACATGCATTTTTTCCGCAGAATAGGCGAAGCGGGTTTATCGACAAGCAGCGCGAAAATAACGATCAGAAAAAAGAGTACTGCTGGAAAAACTAAGGATAATTTCACGTTTTTAACCAAAATAAGAGTGTGCTTCAGGGTAATCTACCGTCTGAATATGACGACTATATGTTTTGGCGGAAAAAATGGAAACGTCCGAGTGTAAAAAAACGAGCAGGACAGGCTTCATGTTAGGGGGCGACGCCGGTGAGTCGCTTCGCCAGCTCGCTCCGGGTGAGTGCTTTTGAAAAATACCATCCCTGGATCAGCGCGTCGGGATATCTGTTCGCAATAAAGCGATACTGAGTTTCATTTTCCACGCCCTCGAACACAAGGGTTTTATTCAACTTCGCGAGGGCATCGCTGAAGATAACAAAGATGTTTTGCTTATAATCTTCGCTGATGCCATCCACCAGCGATTTGTCAATTTTAATTTCATCATATTCAAGCTGCGACAGCCGCGCCAGATTTGAATTTTGCACGCCGAAATCATCGATTGAAATTTTAACGCCAAGCGATTTTAGTTCCTGGCAGAATCCCTCAAGGATATCCGCCGCGGAAACGGCTTTCTCAGAAAGCTCGACCTTCATCAGGGAAAGGGGAAGGTTGTTGACTAAGCACTCGCGACGCAAAATGTTAATAAACTGTCCGTCTTCAATTTCTTTCCGCCCAACGTTGATTGAAACGATCAGCTGATGCTTAATCGCCAGCGGGGCAATTTCTGAGAGCGATTTACCGATAACATTGCCATAATATCTTTTATACAGCCCGATTTTCTTAATCAATGGGATAAACAGCTCCGGCGAGACGTCTCCGTGTTTTTGATCGCGCCATCGCGACAGAACTTCCACGCCCACGATTTTTTGATCGCGAATGCGAATAATGGGCTGATAGTTAACGCTGAAGGTATTTGTTATCACGGCTTTGATCAGCGTACGTTCCAGCGAAAAACGGTCTTCATGGATACGGAAGACAAATAACGCTATCGCGACCCAGATAAAGTAGAGAATGATCGCGAGAAACGTCAAGATAAACGGGGGTAACGAGGCCAGTCCCGCATCGTGATGTTTTACAATCACGCATAAATCCCACACGGCGCTGCACTGTGTAATGGTCAGGGTGAACAACGTGGAGTGCAGCCAGCTCCGCGCTCGCAGGTCGGGGGCAGCCGAAAAAAAGATCCGGCCAAAGTCCTTTGTGGTGGCACTCAGGGAATAGCTTGCGGTAACCGGGGTGAATTTATCGTAAGCATAGCGGGAGGTGAAGATAATAATATTATTATAAATGGCCGCATTGCCCGTGAAAAAGTCTTTTCTTGAAAACTGCGCGAGGAGAAAACCTCTCGGCGTTTTATGCAGTTCCGCAGGAAGTGGAACGGGCGTCGCGAGTTTACCCCAAAAAGCAGTACAGATAATTTTTCCTTTTTCAATAAAACCGATATCGCCGAAATAGAGGTTGTTAAGCTTTATTTGTCTGTAGCTATCAAGGCTGGTTTTATCACACCCCTGCGTCGTTATGCTTTTAAGGCCCAGCGCCACGTTTTGGGACAGGTCTTCGGAATAATGTAAAAGGGTCCGGGATATTTCAAGCTGTTTGGTTTTTTGCTGACCAAGGATAACCGCATTGACCGCATAAAGAGACAGGATGACCAGAAGCGTTGAAACGATCGCAACGGCAATGCGCTTTTTCATTTTCCGGTTATCCTGTCCGCTCCCTGAATTCATAAATCTTAACACAGCCTGGGCAAGGCACAAGCCTGATAGTCACGCCGGGTGAGCAAATTCGGGCGGGTGAACTCATACGAAAGCATCAGTTTTTTAAGACAATTCTCAGCTAAGCTATTTTCATTGCGATCGGCAACGTCAGGTAAACCACGGGTTCTTCTTTCAGATCCTTCATGCTTGTTTATTCTATTAAGGAAAACATCGTGCGCAACGTGATGATCCCTATTCTCAGTGCCCTGTTTCTTTTTCTGATCGGCATACTGATTATTAACTGGCAGTTATGGCAGATGGCGAAAATGAATAACGTTCATACCGCCACGGTAAGCATCCAGAAAATAGAAAGCATTTTGTCGGAAGCCGTCAGTGCGGCCAACACGGCGAAGCGCGTTGCGGAGCAGGGGTGTACCAGCAGCGGGCAGCTGGCGCTGGGGACAGAAGCTGCGCTAAAACCGCATCTGCGCGCCATCATGATCCAGCAGCAGGGGCAAATCATCTGTACATCCCTTCCGGGGAATGGCGTATTGATTGTTCATCCTGAGACGCTACCTGAAAAAGAATTAATGCTGCTCCCCGGTAATCAACTGGTGAACGGCATCCCGGTACTTGTCTTCCAGATGCCCATCGCGGGCGGGCGCATCATCGTCAGCGTCAGTGATGCGCATTTGCAGGACGTCATCGCGAATGCATCAAACAGCGTTGACCTGGGGTTGGTTGTCGGCGAAAGCATGTTTACGCGCAACGGTGACGTGACCGGATGGAAAGCGGCCTCGTGGACGGGTTCACTTACGGCATCTTCGCAATTCCCCTTTAGTCTGGCCTGGCAACCGCCTGCCTTTTTTAGCCTGACGCGGCTACTGCACCAGGGCTGGAGCCTGATACTGCTGATTCTCGCGCTATCCCTGGCGGTGGGCATTTTGATCCGTCGATACAAGGGAAAAAGCACCACCTTTGAAGACGATTTGCGTAAGGCCATTTTACAGGGAGAGATCGTGCCTTATTACCAGCCGATCGTGAACGGGGACACCGGCGGGTTATACGGTGTTGAAGTCCTGGCAAGGTGGAAGCATCCAAAGTCTGGGTTTATCCCGCCGGATGTCTTTATTCCGATTGCTGAACGTAGCGGGTTGATTATTCCGCTGACCAAAGGCTTGATGGCGAAAGTGGTCACACAGCTTAAGCCGCTGTTGCCGAAGCTACCGGATGGGTTCCATATCGGGGTGAACATCAGCGCCAGACACATTGATGCCCCTTCTTTCCTCGGTGACTGTCGTCTCTTCGGCAAGGGGTTTCAGGGTAAAGCCGTGAAGCTGGTTCTCGAGGTGACCGAACGTGAACCGTTGATCGATAATCCTCATCTGCTGGAAAACCTCAACGCGCTGCATAACGCCGGTTTTGTCATTGCACTGGATGATTTTGGGACGGGGTATTCCGGGCTGTCATGTCTTAATGCGCTTGCCATAGATTATATTAAAATTGATAAAAGCTTTGTTAACCGGGTTTCTGAGGAGAAGGACTCAACGATCCTGCTGGACTGCGTTATTGACCTGGCGAAAAAACTTTCATTGCGTATCGTGGCCGAAGGTGTAGAAACGAAAGAGCAGCTGGAGTACCTCAACCGTAATGAAATTACCCTGTTGCAGGGGTATTATTTTGGTAAACCCGTCTCCTATATCGATTTTATTAAAGTCATTTTATCTAAGCCCAGGGAGGCCGTGATGCTGTAAAACGTCAGGCGCTGTAAAAAAATCAGGAATAGAGCGGGTTGCCTGGCGGTGAAACACAAAATAAAGACGAGCTTCTGTTGTATGCTTAAGTGCAATTCATTTTCCTCTTATCCTGAGCTTTGTTACAGTGACAAGAGTTGTCAGCCAGGGATATCAGGCGTGATAAGGTGGAAAAGCTCGTGCATGTGAAAAATACTTTTTACACAACAACCATTACCGTCATCATTGTCTCATTGATCATCTCGCTGGCGCTTGCCGTCCAAATTGCCACGTCCAGACAGCAGTCAATCCAGCAAATTAATACCAGCGTCGCTAATCTTAGCCACACCCTGGATGTTTATACTGAAGGGATCATGCGCCAGAGTGAAATGTTAATTACTACCGTTTCCGACATAATCGAAATTTATGGCATGACCCCGCAGCAGGCGACCAATATTCAGCACATGATCCATAATCAGGATAACCTTCTTACCCAGATTAATAATGTGGTTGTTTACGATGCTCAGGGCGATATCTTCACCGCGCTGCATGAAAGTTTCACGGGGCCACGCAAAGGCTCGGACAGAGAGTTTTTTATCTATCACAAGGAAAATAAAACTCAGCAGGTCTTTATTGGGGGGCCGGTGGTAAGCAGAACCAATGGCAAATGGGTTATCACCCTCAGTCGGCGCCTTGAAACCCAGTCCGGGGCATTTAACGGTGTCGTGGTGGTGACGCTCGGTATTGAAAATTTTCTGGCACTCTACGGGCAGATTAATATCGGCCACTCGGGCGTCATCGGCTTAACGACGCAATCAGGCGTTCTGCTGGTCCGTTATCCCTTTAAAAATACCTATATCGGCACGATTGTTTCTGATTCACCGCTCTTCAGGAAATATCTCAAAGTACAAAATACGGGGATAGCCAGCTCCATCTCACGGTTTGATAAAATCGAGCGCATCTATGCCTATGAGAAAAACCGACGCTACGGACTGGTCACCACAGTGGCCGTCAGCATTGATGAAGCTCTTGCACCCTGGCGCAAGCAGGCGATTCAGCTGGCGGTACTCATTTTCGTGTTTACGGCGATACTCATCGTGGCGTCGTACTTCCTGTATTCCGACCTGTCCCGAAAAACACGGGATAACAAAGCGCTGAAGATTATCGCTTCAGAAGATGCGTTGACCGGGCTGTACAACCGCCGCGTCTTTGATGAAAAAATCCTCTCGGAAATTGCTACGTGCGCCGCGCATGACGCGCCGATTTCGGTACTGATCGTGGACGTGGACTACTTCAAAAAATACAACGATAACTATGGTCATCCTGAAGGGGACCGGTGTCTGGCAATGCTCGGAAACAGCCTCAGGGAGAGCCTTACCCGTGATAATCAGCTTGTGGCGCGCTACGGCGGAGAGGAGTTTGCGCTGATATTGCCGGATGCGGATATTCAGGAGGCACTTCGTCTGGCCCAGACGATTATTCGCAATGTGTTCTCGCTGCAAATCGCGCATGCCTTTAGCCCCTTCGGCCGGGTGACGGTAAGCGTCGGAATTTCCACCGCCCGTGCCGTCGACATTGCAGGCAGCCAGCAAAATATCATTATTGCCGCAGACCAGGCGCTCTATCAGGCGAAACGCGCGGGACGAAACCGGTACGCGTTTGTTGGGGTATGAGCATAAAAAAAGCCCACTCAGGAGTGGGCAAGAAATACTGGAAGCAATGTGAGCAATGTCGTACTGAATACTTGAGTGTTTCTCTCAACTATTCAGTGTTGAGAAAGATAATCTTTCTCAATAAAAGATGCAACCCCACAGTTTCTGTGGCCCGTACATTTTTTTGATGAATAATTCCCCACTCTCTCATTGTGATGCTTATCACAAATTTCCTTTCTGGAATCCTGTGCTATTCTTTTTTGTGTCGTTGATTTAATGACAAAAACCATACAGAGAGGAAAGTTATGGGAATTTTATCCTGGATTATCTTTGGGCTTATTGCGGGTATTCTGGCGAAGTGGATCATGCCGGGCAAAGATGGCGGTGGGTTTATCGTCACCGTAATACTGGGTATTGTCGGCGCGGTAGTCGGCGGCTGGATCAGTACGCTGTTCGGTTTTGGCAAGGTCGATGGCTTTAACTTCGGCAGTTTCGCCGTCGCGGTGATCGGTGCGCTGGTTGTTCTGTTTATCTACAGAAAGATCAAAAGCTAAGGTCTGAAAGCGTTGAAAAAGGCTGCCAGATGGCGGCCTTTTTACGTACTGGCGTTTACCACCAGCCAAGCTGCGTGCCGGCAAACGCCGCGATGGCAACGATCAGCATAATGACGGTTGTCTTCCGCATTTATGCCCCCGGCGCCGCGTAACCGCCGACAAAAAACCACGCTAAAAATACCACCGCCGTTATAAATATAACGACCGGGAAGAGGATCCCTATTCTCATACCATCACCTGTTTCGGTTTCTGTAACGCCGTAGAGTGTACGGGGTTAATCTATAGTGAGAAAGCGTGATTTGCTTTTTCCTTTCTTATCCTGATACATCGCGACATCCGCAGCGCGTAACGCGCTGTCAGGATCGGTTGCGGCAGGGTCCACTTCGATCACGCCGAAGCTGGCGCCCGGATAAATAATATGAACGCTGCCCAGCCAGTATTCGCCAGCGATGCAGGCGCTGAGGCGCGTTTTGAGCAGCGTAAGCTGCGCGTTATCCCCGTCCTGGTGGGGCTGGCTTAGCGACGCCACCAGAAATTCATCCCCGCCCAGACGACCGATAATATCGTCCTGCTGTTTCTCTTCCGTCAAACGCTTGCCCACTTCTATCAGGAACTGGTCGCCAGCCTCGTGGCCGTAACGATCGTTAATCAGTTTGAAATCATCCAGATCGATGAACGCGATGATGGCGTTACGCTTAAGATGCCGGGCCAGAGAAAAGAGGGTGGTCAGATCTTCAAAAATGGCGCGACGGTTGGGTAAACCGGTAAGGGCATCCGTATAGGAGTGCGCGATGAGGGCCGCATTGGCTTCGCGAAGCTGGGTGACCAGCGACTCTTTCTGAATGGACTGGGCGATCAGCCCGGCGAAGAGCTTCAGAACCTGTTCGCCGCGCTCGCTCAGCGGCTTTCTGGCCGTGCTGGTGGCACAGAGCGTTCCGTAAAGTGAACCATCCGCAAGATGGACAGGAATACTCATGTAGGTGGTAATGCCAAGTGCTTTCGCAGCTTCGCACTCGGGCCAACGCTCGGGCACGTCATTGCTGAATATCGTGTCACTATCCAGCGCGCGCTTGCACAGCGTCTCATCCCATGGGACGCTCAGCCCCTCAGGAATCGTCATCTGCTTGCTGTTGCGGGCGTAGAGAATGTGCTGAAGCCGCGCTTCGATATCCACCTTCGTCAGGTAGGTCGACTCCATGTCGGTGACAATCTCCAGCATCTCCAGCAGCTGGCGAACGAGGCTTTCAAGGGATTGCTCGGTGGCAAGGGTTTCTGAAACGCGAGCGAGGATAAGATCCGACATGACGTAGAATGACTCCCTGGCAGAAGACGTCTGCATCTGCATGTTATGCTGAATTTTTAGGCTTCAGACATAGTAAAACATGAATACAGAAAATTTAATATATGCAGGGGGCGGGCAGCAGGCGAGAAAAAAAGCCCCGTTGTTGAGACCGGGGCAAAGACATCTTGATTACGGAATGATGTTCTCTGGTCATATCGAGAACATGCCACACTATAGTGCTGAAAAGTGCAGTTAAAATGGAGAAATCATGGAGAACGTGGCGATGACCCGTTACCCTTAGACTCTGATGACGTCAAAAGGATCAATGAGATGAGATTTCTGCTTCTGGCGCTGGCGCTTCCCCTGGCCGCCTGCACCGCCAAAACCACGCCACCTGATGCACCGAAACCGCCGCACGTTATCGGTATGGCGAACCCAGCTTCCGTCTACTGTCTGGAGAAAGGCGGGGAACAGGTCCCGGTTCAAAGCCCGCAGGGCGTGCGTACCGAGTGCAAATTACCGGGCGGCGAAGTGATTGATGAATGGACGCTCTATCGTCGCGACCATCCGCAACCCGCCAGGTGACAAAGTAATATTGCCTGCGATACACTTCTCTTTAAGATTATTCTTAGCCAGTTCCTGGCGTTCGTTATCGTGAGAGAAGTATGTTTCAGCTAAAACCGGGCAGCATGGCGATGATCGTTGGCGCCCGCACGGCGTCAGGCCGTCGCAATATTGGTAAATCCGTTGAGCTGTTTGGCCTTTGCCAGCCTGGCCTGCGTTTTGTTAACCCGGTCAACGGCGTGATGACGCAATTACCGGTCACCGCAGATCGCGCGCTTTGGCTGGTGACGGGTGATGTCTACGCCTTTGACAACCAGCACGGCTTTGCGTTTGTCCGCGCCGAACATCTGATGCCGCTCACCCCGGATGAAGCGCCGCAAATTCTGGATGAACTGACGATCGGCTGATCACAGATGGCGCAGCCAGTCGGCTAAGACCAGAGCGTGATTTTGCTCCGTGTTTTTGGCAGCAAAGAGCAGGGTGACGGTCTGCCTGCGCGCCAGCGTCGCCAGACGCGCGCCCTCGTCAGCCTGCTGCGCCAGCTCTTCCCGATAGGCCTGACTGAAGGCGGCGAAATCAATCGTTTCGCTGTGAAAGGCCTTGCGTAGTTCAGTTGAGGGCGCGAGCGCTTTACACCATTCGTCATACGCGAGATCCGTTTTCTTCAGCCCGCGCGGCCACAGCCTGTCCACCAGTATCCTATAGCCGTCGTCAGGGCTTGCCTGTTCGTATACCCGTTTGCACTGAATCATGATTCCACCCTCCCAATTTAAGGTATTGTGATAATTGCAAAAGATCGGTAGTCTGAGGTTCCTTATGTTATCTGATAATACTCTGGCATAAGGAACCTTTCATGGAACACCTCCCGGTTAAAACAACGCTGCGCATTGCGCTGGTTGGCGATTACAATCCCAATGTTATTGCGCATCAGGCTATCCCGCTGGCCATTGACGACGCCGCTGCAGTGCTTGACCTCACCGCCGATTACGACTGGCTGGCCACGACGGAGCTAACAAGCGCTGAAGATCTGGTGGGCTACGATGCCATCTGGCTGGTTCCTGCCAGCCCCTATAAAAACACGGCGGCCGCTTTTATTGCCGCGCGCTACGCCCGTGAGAACGGCATCCCGTTCCTGGGCACCTGCGGCGGGTTCCAGCATGCGCTGATTGAGTATGCCCGAAACGTGCTGGGCTGGGCTGATGCGGCACACGCTGAGACGGATACCGAAGGCACCATGGTGATTGCGCCGCTGACCTGCTCGCTGATGGAAAAAACGGATGCCATTGAGCTGCGCAATAATACGCTGATCGCCAAAGCGTACGGCAAGCCGGAAATTGAAGAGGGGTATCACTGTAACTATGGCGTGTCGCCGGCGTTTGCGCAGGCGCTGGAAAGCGGTGATATGCATGTAACGGGCTGGGACGATCAGGGTGAAATTCGTGCCGCGGAGCTGGTGACGCACCCGTTCTTCGTGATCACCTTATTCCAGCATGAACGTGCCGCGCTGGAAGGACGCCCGGTCGTGCTGGTGCAGGCGATGCTGCGCGCAGCGCGCGGGTAAAAAAGGCAGACCCGGTGGTCTGCCTCAGGATTTAACGGGGCGCGATCTCCCGGTCTCGCCCGGCTAACACACCGCAGATAGCCATTATCACAGCGGCCAGCGCACAGCCCAGAAGCGGGATTTGCCAGTCTCCTGCAGTATCGTGAATTTTCCCCATCAGCGGCGGGCCGCAGGCGGCAAGCAGGTAGCCAATCGACTGTGCCATTCCGGAGAGCGCCGCCGCCTGGTGCGCAGAGCTGGCGCGCAGGCCGATGAACGTCAGGCCGAGGATCATTGTTGCCCCTGTGCCAAAGCCAAACATCAGCGTCCACATCACCGCCATTCCGGGCATAAACCATAATCCTGCCGCGCTTATTGCGCACATCAGGGCCACTAAGCCTGCGATCGCTCGCTGATCTTTCAGGCGGTGGAGGATCAGCGGAACGGCGAGTCCCGGCACGGCCGTGGCCAGCTGCAACAGACCGTGCACCGAACCGGCCTGCGCTTCGCTGTAGCCGTGGCTCAGCAATATCGCCGGCAGCCAGCCGATGATGACGTAGTAGATCAGCGAGTTAATTCCTAAAAAGAGCGTCACCTGCCAGGCGAGGGCCGAGCGCCAGAGCGCGCGGTTTTGCAGCGCGCCTGCGCCCGTTACCGTTGCGACGTGTTTCTGACGCCACTGCGGCAGCCAGAGCAGCAGTGCGACCAGCGGAAACGCCATCAGCATCAGCAGCGCGCCATGCCAGCCCGCGCTCCCCTGTGCAAGGGGAACGATCATCGCTGAGCCAAACGCCGCCGAGACGCCCATCGTCAGGGAATAGGCGCCGGTGAGCTTCGCCACCTGGCCCGGAAAATCACGCTTAATTAATCCCGGTAACAGCACGTTCCCGAGCGCAATACCGCAGCCGACGATCGCCGTTCCGATGAAAAGCAAAGTGGCGGAAGGCAGCGAGCGAACGGCAATCCCGGCGCAAATGAGCAGCAGGGCGATAAACAGGCTGCGCTCCATGCCGATACGCCGGGCAACGCCTGCGGCGAGCGGCGAGACAAGGGCGAAAGCCAGCAGGGGCAGGGTGGTCAGCAGACCGGTTTGCGCCGTGCTTAAGCCATAATCAAGACGAATGGTATCGAGCAGCGGCGCTGCGCCAGTAAAGGTGACGCGAAGCGTAGTGGCAATCATCAGGATGCCTGCAATCAACAGCGCGCCGTGTTTTCCTGAGGTGCGAATAGCAGTAGTCATTATGTTCTCATACGTTCAAGCGAGCGCACACAATACCGATTTTCTCAGCGGTTGAAATCAGGCTAAAATGACAGTTTATCGCTCATATCGGACAAACTGATGATTGGTCTGGGACTGGAAGGCTACGATCCAGATAGCCAGTACGATGCGGCCGTCGCATTTCGCATTCAGGTAGTGGCGGAGGAACAATATATTCCGCTTCATCATCACCGTAAGGGGCAGCTGATTCTGGCCCTCGGCGGCGCAATCACCTGTGAAGTGGAAAATGCCATGCTGATGGTGCCGCCCCAGTATGCCGTCTGGATCCCTGGACAGATGCCGCACAGTAACAGGGCCACGCCGGGCGCGCAGCTCTGCTTTTTGTTCATTGAGCCGGGGGCTGCCAGCCTGCCCGAGCGCTGCTGTACCCTGAAAATCTCCCCCCTGGTGCGGGAGCTGATTTTATCGCTCGCGGAAAAATCACGTGAACAGCTGCAGCTCGCGGCCACCTCGCGTCTGGTGGACGTCCTGTTTGACGAGCTGCCGCTCCAGCGACAGGAGCATCTGCAGCTGCCCGTGTCGCCCCATCCCAAAATCAGGCTGATGAGCGAGAAGATGGCGGAAGAGCCCGCCGCCTGGCAGACGCTGGCGCAGTGGGCGAGCCACTTCGCCATGAGCGAACGCAATCTGGCGCGGCTGGTAGTGAAGGAGACCGGTCTGAGCTTCCGCCGCTGGCGTCACCAGCTGCAGCTGATTGTGGCGTTACAGCATTTAATAAGCGGCAAATCGGTGCAGCAGGTGGCCCAGTCACTGGGCTATGACTCGACCACCGCGTTTATCACCATGTTCAGGAAGGGACTGGGCCAGACGCCGGCGCGTTATATGGCCAGCCTGACTACGACTTCCCAATAAACAGCGAGACAAGGCCTGCCGCAATCAGCGGGCCGACCGGCACGCCGCGAAAGAGCGCCACGCCCAGCACGGTGCCCACCAGCAGGCCCGCCACCAGCGAGGGCTGGCTGCTCATCAGCGTGACGCCGCGTCCGCCCAGCCATGACACAAAAATCCCCACCGCGATCGCCACCAGCGATTTCCAGTTTACAAACGAATGCAGCAGCGTTGAGGCGGGAAGGGTGCCGCTGGCAATCGGCGCCATCACCCCAATGGTTAAGATGATAATCCCGATGGTGAGGCCTTGTTTTTCTATCCACGGGAAAAAGGTATTTAATGGGGTCACGCGCACAATGATCAGCACCAGAATCGAGATGGCGACGGTAGTGTTATGGCTTATAAAGCCGAGCGCGGCGAGTGCCAGAAGAATGAGCAGAGTAGGGTCAAACATAGGGAATCCTTGCCAGAATAATGGTCCTGTTTACTGTACGCGCAAACGCGGCAGAGAACAGTGTTAAAAAGATTTTATCGTTGTCATAACCTTGTCATTTACGCGGATTAAAACGAAAGCAGATATCGCAAAAGGGTCGCCATCATGAACGATCACATGTATGTGGAAACGCTGATTATCTCCTCATCGTTTTTCGCTATTGCCGTTATTCTCGTTGCCTCCGTGCTGTTCCTGGAAAGAAAAGGCTGACAGGGCGTCAGCCGTTGCAGTTAGGCTTTATGGAAGGTGACGAGTTCAGGACGGGCGATGCGCAGGTAATCCTGGGTATCCATAATCACGGATTTCTCCAGCAGGCCGGCGTTAAACGCGATTTCGTCAAAGCGCTCGAACAGCAGCGGGTCGGCAACCAGCGCCAAATCAGGATGGAAGCTAAAGGGCGGGATAGCGCCGAAAACGCAGGCGGTCAGGGCATCGACTTCGGCAGGGCTGGCGAGGGAGGCCTTTAGCCCGCCAAAATGGCTGGCAAGCTGGCTCAGGTCAGCCTGCAGGTCGGCGGCAAGGATCGCCAGAACATGTTTCTTTACGCCGTTTCCCTTCACCTTGCAGACCAGGGCTTTAGCGCCTTGCCGCAGGTCGGTTCCGCGAATTTCACTTACCGCTTCACATTTCCCGACCGCCTCGTGCTCCATGACGCGAAAACGCGCGCCCTGCTCGGTGAGTAAGGTAATGAGCTGCTGGTGGGTTCCTGTTCCAATAACGTCGTCAGTCATAACGATTTTCCCGGTGATAATCCAGTATGCAGGGGTCTACATTAGCACGGGATGAACGGGGTCGAAAGAAAACAGCCAGCGGGTTCGCTGGCTGTGGGATTATGCGTTGCTGGTAGCAGACTGCTTGTGGAACAGCTCCCTGAACACCGGATAAATGTCATCCTGGTCACGGATATGCTGCATGGCAAAATTATCGAACATCGACTGCAGATGCTCATACTCCCGCCACAGGGTCTGGTGCGCACGACGGGTGATTTCGATATAGCTGTAGTAACGCACGACCGGCAGAATTTTCTTCGCCAGAATCTCGTGACACAGCGGCGAGTCGTCGGCCCAGTTATCGCCATCCGACGCCTGCGCGGCATAAATGTTCCACTGTGCCGGGTCGTAGCGCTCTTTGACCACTTCATCCATCAGCTTCAGCGCGCTCGAGACGATGGTGCCCCCGGTTTCCTGCGAGTAGAAGAACTCATGTTCATCCACTTCTTTTGCCTGGGTGTGGTGGCGGATATAGACCACCTCCACGTTCTTATAGGTTCTGCTCAGGAACAGATAGAGCAGAATATAGAAGCGCTTTGCCATATCCTTGGTGGCCTGGTCCATCGAGCCGGACACGTCCATCAGACAGAACATCACCGCCTGGCTGGAGGGCTCAGGGCGTTTTTCGTAGTTCTTGTAGCGCAGGTCAAAGGTGTCGATAAACGGGACCCGTTCGATCTTCGCCCTCAGCTCTGCAATCTCTTTACGCAGGCGCTCCTCTTCCAGCAGTTGCGCCGGTTCCGTATTTTCCACCACCTTCAGGCTGCTCTCCAGCTCGCGCAGTTCGCGACGTTTGCCTGCCGTCATGGCCGTGCGTCGCGCCAGCGAGTTCTGCAGCGAACGCACGACGCTGATGTTGGCGGGCACGCCGTTGGCGGTATAGCCCGCGCGGTGGGTTTTATATTCATTAAGCTGACGATGCTGATTCTTTTTCAGATTCGGCAGCGCCAGGTCTTCGAACAGCAGGTCGAGATATTCATCTTTTGAGATCTGGAAAACAAATTCGTCCTGACCTTCACCGTCCTGGCTGGCCTGTCCCTGACCGCTTCCTGAACCACCGCCGCCGCCCTGAGGGCGCTCAATTCTGTCGTTCTGAACGAAGTGGTCATTACCTGGGTGTACGCGATGGCGCAGGCCGCCTCGCCCCTGATGAAACATCGGTTCGCTGATGTCATCGGTGGGGATGGAGACAGACTCGCCGCTGTCGACGTCGGTCACCGAGCGTTTGTTGATGGCCTCGGAGATAGACTGTTTAATTTGCGCTTTATAACGACGCAAGAAGCGCTGGCGGTTCACCGTGCTCTTGTTTTTGCCGTTAAGACGCCGGTCAATAAACCAGGTCATATACCCCCCGTACTGCATTTGCCAACTTGCATTTTGTAGGCCCGGCAGGCGCTAAGCGCCGCCGGGCACTTGTTTTAAGACGATTTACGCACGCGCAGGTACCATTCGCAGAGCAGGCGGACCTGTTTGCGGGTGTAGCCTTTTTCCATCATACGGTCGACAAAATCGTCGTGTTTTTTCTGTTCATCGGTTGAGGTTTTGGCGTTAAACGAGATCACCGGCAGCAGCTCTTCGGTATTGGAGAACATTTTCTTCTCAATGACCGTGCGCAGCTTCTCGTAGCTGGTCCAGTTCGGGTTGCGCCCGTTGTTATGCGCTCTGGCGCGCAGGACGAAGTTCACAATCTCGTTACGGAAGTCTTTCGGGTTGCTGATCCCGGCAGGCTTCTCGATTTTTTCCAGCTCCGCGTTCAGGGATTCACGGTCAAACAGCTGGCCGGTATCCGGGTCGCGGTATTCCTGATCCTGGATCCAGAAGTCAGCGTAGGTGACATAACGGTCAAAAATGTTCTGCCCGTATTCTGAATAGGATTCCAGGTAGGCCGTCTGGATCTCTTTGCCAATGAACTCGGCGTATTTCGGGATCAGGTAACCTTTCAGGAACTCAAGGTAGCGTTCAGCCTGCTCCTGGGGGAACTGCTCGCGCTCGATTTGCTGCTCCAGCACGTAGAACAGATGCACCGGGTTGGCCGCCACTTCCGCATGGTCGAAGTTAAAGACGCGGGAGAGGATCTTAAACGCGAAGCGCGTGGACAGACCGTTCATCCCTTCATCAACCCCGGCGTAGTCGCGATACTCCTGATACGACTTCGCTTTCGGATCGGTATCCTTCAGGCTCTCACCGTCATAGACGCGCATTTTCGAGTAGATGCTGGAGTTTTCCGGCTCTTTCAGGCGCGACAGGATGGAGAAGCGAGACAGCGTTTCCAGCGTGCCCGGCGCGCACGGCGCATGCACCAGCTCACTGTGGTTAAGCAGTTTCTCGTAAATTTTGATCTCTTCGGAGATCCGCAGGCAGTAAGGCACCTTGACGATGTACACGCGGTCAAGGAAGGCCTCGTTGTTTTTGTTGTTACGGAAGGTCACCCATTCAGATTCGTTCGAGTGGGCAAGAATGATCCCGTTAAACGGCAGGGCGGAGATACCTTCCGTCCCGTTGTAGTTTCCTTCCTGAGTGGCCGTCAGCAGCGGATGCAGCACCTTGATGGGCGCTTTAAACATCTCGACGAATTCCATAATCCCCTGGTTAGCCCGGCACAGCGCGCCAGAGTAACCGTAGGCATCCGGGTCGTTTTGCGCGAAGTTTTCCAGCTTGCGGATGTCGACCTTACCGACCAGCGCCGAAATATCCTGGTTGTTCTCATCACCGGGTTCCGTTTTAGCGATGGCGATCTGTTCCAGGATCGACGGCCAGACTTTCACCACGCGGAATTTGGTGATGTCGCCACCAAACTCGTGCAGGCGTTTTGCCGCCCACGGCGACATGATGGTGCCGAGGTAGCGACGCGGGATGCCGTACTCTTTATCCAGAATCTGCGCATCTTCCTGCGGATTGAACAAGCACAGCGGGTGGTCATTCACCGGGCTGCGCTCGCCGTTGGCGCTCAGGACATAGATAGGCACGCGCTGCATCAGCGACTTCAGGCGTTCCGCCAGCGAGGATTTACCGCCGCCCACGGGGCCGAGTAAATAGAGGATCTGTTTCTTCTCTTCCAGACCCTGAGCGGCATGCTTCAGGTAGGAGACAATCTGTTCGATTGCATCTTCCATACCATAGAACTCTTCAAACGCCGGGTATCGGGCGACCACCCGATTCGAAAAGAGACGGGAAAGCCGGGGTTCCAGGGCAGTGTCAACCATGTTTGGCTCACCAATAGCCATCAATAGCCGTTCTGCCGCATTGGCATAGGCACTGCGATCTTGCCGACAGATGGTAAGAAACTCCTGCAGTGTGAACTCTTCGTCCTTGGCAGCTTCATAGCGCTGGCGATAGTGATCGAATATATTCATGGCATGCCGTCCTTTCGTTTTTTAGCACAGGATAAGAGCCGTTCGTATGAGTAGTGGAGGCTCCCGGAAGAGAATCTCTCGCACCTCACTGCCAGAGCAGCAACCTGTGTGCCAGGTCAGACGCTAAGAACCGCAGGGTGTTCAGGAAAACTCTTCTTAAATTAAAGCGTAGATGGCATTTGCAAAACTTGCATGCCCATAAAATCTACTTTCAATGACATATCAATAACTCATCCAAAAATTTCCACTCTGGTAATAAGGCAAAAGCACATTTTTCATTCAGCGGTCATGTAAATGAAAGCCGGTTGTCATCTGATAAGTTAAAAATAATGGGTTAATCAGACTGATTAGCAGGCAAAAAATTTTGGGATGTACGGGAATGGCGGTTACACTTCACCCGCTGATTATTTGACTACAGGAAAGAATGGATTGTGACCAAACTCAAACTTCTGGCATTAGGCATCCTTGCCGCGACCGCAGTAAGCACCGCACAGGCGGAAAGTCAGTGGACGGTTGGCGCGGGTGTTGGCGTCATTAACAGCCCGTACAAACAGTATGACCGTGATGTTTATCCTGTCCCGGTTATCACCTATGAAGGCGATAACGTCTGGTTCCGTGGGCTCGGCGGCGGCTACTATCTGTGGAACGATACGGCCGATAAGCTTTCCATCATGGCGTACTACGATCCTACGCACTTCAAGCCGGGTGACAGCGACAGCCACGCGCTTCGCCAGCTCGACAAGCGTAAAAGCTCGATGATGGCCGGCCTCTCTTATGTGCATAACACCCAGTATGGCTTCCTGCGTACGGCCCTGGCAGGCGATACGCTGGATAACAGCAACGGCTTTATCTGGGATCTGGCGTGGCTGTACCGTTACACCAACGGTGGTCTGACCCTGACGCCGGGTATTGGTGTGCAGTACAACAGCGAGAACTACAATGACTACTATTATGGCGTCTCTAAAAACGAGTCCCGTCGTAGCGGTCTGAAGAGCTACAGCGCAGATGACGGCTGGGATCCGTACCTGGAGCTGACCGCGAGCTATAACTTCCTTGGCGACTGGAGCGTGTACGGTACTGGCCGTTATGAGCGTCTGAGCGATGAAGTGAAAGACAGCCCGATGGTCGATAAGTCCTGGGCAGGCATCTTTTCTGTCGGTGTGACCTACAAGTTCTGATTGCGCACTTATATTGTGCAATTGGTGCATCAAAACGGGGCGCTTGCGCCCCGTTTGCTTTAGTGTGGTGCAGCGAGATTATCGCTTAATAATGCGGATCGTCTGACCTAAACGAGATGGCTTTTCTTCACTCGCTTTCTGCGGGGCAGTCACGCAGGCCGTTTCCACGCAGACAAACGTTTTATAACCGTCGTCAGGCACGTCGGCCATGCTGACAGACAGTGCAGGGCCCGGGTTCCAGCCCACCACGTTGCTGTGATGGTGATGTACTACCTCAATGCCGCGGTTCAGGGCACCGTCGTGGATCATGCTGCATGCTTCCGGATGCAGATAGACGCGGTCGGTACGGTCAGGAAACGCCTGAACGCCGTCGCTGAGTTTGCCTTCTTTCGCGTTGTCGACTTTATCGATAAAGGTATCGCCAAGACCGCTCACCTTCACAGCGCTGATGTCACCCACGTTGAAATAGGTGTGCAGGGCGGAGGTGGTTTCGAACTCGCCATGGGCTTCCAGTTCGATTTCACAGGTTTTACCCAGCTTAAAGCGGGCGTACAGGGTGAAATCGTGCGGCCACAGAGCGCGGGTTTCGTCATTTGCCTGCAGCTCAAAGGTCAGCACGGCGCCGTTGTCGTCTTCGTTATGCGCTTTAAGGGTCCACTGCTGGTTACGGGCAAAACCGTGAGAAGGCAAACCCGGCTGTGCGGACGGGCCGAACCACGGCCAGCAGATCGGTACGCCACCACGGATTGCAGCCCCTTTTTTGAAGGAGGTCGCATCACTGAGCCACAATCCCTCAACTTCACCTTCCGGCTTCCAGGAGAGCAGGTGGGCGCCGTTCAGCGCCACGGAGGCCTTAACGCGTGGATGGTCAACGACGATAACGTCAGCACCGTCAATCTGGCGGCGGGAGAGCACAGGGGTAAGTTGTTCGACTACCGGAAGTGCAAAAATTTTATTAATCATTAAGCAATCCTCTGTCTTATAAATAAAAAAGGCGACCGAAGTCGCCTTTTTGGATCAAACACTCATCTCAACTTATTTGGAGATGTGAGCGATCAGGTCCAGTACTTTGTTAGAGTAGCCGGTTTCGTTGTCGTACCAGGATACCAGTTTAACGAAGTTGTCGTTCAGTGCGATACCTGCTTTAGCATCGAACACAGAAGTGCACACTTCGCCGTTGAAATCGGTAGATACAACGTCGTCTTCGGTATAACCCAGAACGCCTTTCATTGGGCCTTCGGAAGCAGCTTTGATTGCTTTCTTAATTTCTTCATAAGAAGCAGCTTTTTCCAGACGAACGGTCAGGTCAACAACGGATACGTTAGGAGTTGGAACGCGGAACGCCATACCAGTCAGTTTGCCATTCAGTTCTGGCAGTACTTTACCTACAGCTTTAGCCGCACCGGTAGAGGATGGGATGATGTTCTGAGCCGCGCCACGGCCGCCGCGCCAGTCTTTGTGAGACGGGCCATCAACGGTTTTCTGAGTAGCGGTGGTTGCGTGAACGGTAGTCATCAGACCTTCGATGATGCCGAAGTTGTCGTTGATAACTTTAGCCAGCGGTGCCAGGCAGTTGGTGGTGCAGGATGCGTTGGAAACGATGTCCTGGCCAGCGTAAGTTTCGAAGTTTGCACCACGAACGAACATTGGGGTGTTGTCTTTGGAAGGACCCGTCAGAACAACTTTCTTCGCACCCGCAGTGATGTGTTTACGTGCAGTTTCGTCGGTCAGGAAGATACCGGTTGCTTCAGCAACAACGTCAACACCAATTTCGTTCCATTTCAGGTTAGCTGGGTCTTTCTCAGCAGTAACGCGGATGGTTTTGCCATTTACAACCAGGTGGCCGTCTTTCACTTCAACGGTGCCGTCGAAACGACCGTGAGTTGAGTCGTACTTCAGCATGTACGCCATGTATTCAGCGTCCAGGAGATCGTTGATACCAACGATTTCGATGTCAGAACGTTTCTGAGCAGCACGGAAAACAATACGGCCGATACGGCCAAAACCGTTGATACCTACTTTGATAGTCATATATTCCACCAGCTATTTGTTAGTGAATAAAAGGTTGCCTGTAAAATTACAAAAACCTTACGCAGCGTCAAGCGGAATCGTGTCAATCATTGCGACAAATCAATCCTGTGACTAACGTTTGTGCGACTGACTCGCCTCACTTTCCCTTTGAGCTTGCAACCACATGGGGGCTGCGCCCGGAATTTTAAAGTCCTCGCAGGATAAAAATGTGAATATGATCACAATTGCCTGACCGCCTTTTCGCGACACATAAGTTTAGATCAAAAGTGCACGCAAGGGTGTTAATGTTTTGTTAGAATGCGGGGTAAAAGATGTCTGTTTCTACAGCGAGATGTAAGCATATGTCGAACCAACGTAACCCCGACGATTTGAAAAAAAACCTCACAGAAATGCAGTTTTACGTGACGCAGAACCACGGGACGGAACCGCCGTTCACCGGGCGTTTACTGCACAACAAGCGAGACGGCGTCTACCACTGCCTGGTCTGTGATGCTCCGCTGTTCAATTCCCAAACGAAATTTGATTCGGGCTGCGGCTGGCCGAGCTTTTACGAGCCGGTGAGCGATGAGGCTATCCGCTATCTGACCGACTCGTCGCACGGTATGGTGCGCACCGAAATTCGCTGCGGCAACTGCGATGCGCACCTTGGACACGTCTTCCCGGATGGCCCTCAGCCAACGGGCGAGCGTTTCTGCGTGAATTCAGCCTCAATGAGCTTCACTGACGACGAAAACGGCGACCAGATCAAGGGTTGAAAAAACGATTCAGCAAATTATTCCTTCGAAAGGGCGGGATTGTGAATATTGAAGACATGATTAGCGGTATGACGCCGGAGATTTATCAGCGTCTGGTCACCGCCGTAGAGCTGGGAAAATGGCCCGATGGCGTCGCGCTGACCCCGGAGCAAAAAGAGAACAGCCTGCAGCTGGTTATGCTGTGGCAGGCGCGCAACAACACCGACGCGCAGCACATGACGATCGACACCCATGGTCAAATGGTGATGAAGAGCAAGCGTGAGCTGAAAGAGGACTTCGGTATCACGCCGAAGCCGATTGCGACTTTCAAATAAGGCTCTCCCTGTAGGCCGGGTAAGCGCTAGCGCCACCCGGCACGCTACACTTTAGTGCGGGATCCCGAGCGACGCCGCCAGCTGCTTCGCTAACTGGTTTTCATCATCCGCGCCGTACTCCCAGAACATCGCCCCGGCGAGACCTTTCTCTTTGATGTAGTCCGCTTTGATCGCCACGGATCGCGGGTTCTCATACGAAATCGCAAACAGCGCGTTGCCATCGGCACCCTTCACCGAAAGCCACGGCACTTTCGCCTGGTCGTCCCAGTGCTCGGTAAAGCGTTTCTGCGGATCGTTCAGCAGCTTTTTGACGATATCGTTGTACTTCACGTAGGTATCTTTGGTCAGGTCGTAGCCGAGCGACTTGAACAACCCGATCTCCTGCGGCCCGAAGTAGGGCTGAGTGGCCGGATTTTTTTGCGCATCGGGTTTCGTCCAGTCAATGCCCGGCTCCACGGCGCGTTTTGGTACGCGGCCATAGAAACCAATCCCGAGATTCATCTGCTGCGGCTTCAGCCCGGCGGCCAGATAGTTGTTCACCACAAAATCGACGCTGTATTTGTCCGCGGCGGCCACCGTCGGCCAGGCGCTGGAGTCGTACAGGTTGGCATTGAAATACTGCGTGCCGTACGCCATGTCGTAGGTCATCAGGTTGATGTAATCGAGCAGGGGGGCAATGGCTTTCACATCCACCCAGCTTTTCGGACTTTCCGCATTCGCGCCTACCGCAATGGTCACCAGCTTTTTATGCCCGAACGCGTCGCGCATCTCCTTCAGCAGGGCGGTAAAGTTATCCCTGTCGGCGGGCTGGCTTGCCACCAGGCCCCAGGCACCGTTGACCGGATACTCCCAGTCGAGGTCGATCCCGTCCAGACCATATTTTTCAACAATCTCCTGCGCGGAGCGGATGAACACCGCGCGACTCTCTTGGGTTGCCGCTGCGCCAGAGAAGCCACGGGCGCCCCAGCCGCCGACGGAGAGCAGGACCTTAAGATTTGGGTTTTGCTTACGCAGGGTGGGGATCAAGGCCAGGTCGGACGCCACTTTTGGTGATAGCCAGATTTGATGCAGCTTCGCCGGATCTTTCAGCGCGGCGTTGGTTTCGTCTTTTTCGTCGTTATAGACCAGACCAAACGAGTAGTTCAGGTGGGTGATCTGGCGAACGTCCAGCTTATTGATATCGCCACCCGGTCCAGCGGTGACGTCGCCACCCCCGTTAAAGTAGCCCACGGACATCAGGGAACTGGCGGAGGCAACTGACGCGCAAAGCAAGGGTAAGGCTGCCAGCAAGGGCAAACGTTTCATACAAGTTCCTCTTTGACTTAATAAAATTAACCACGCCACGGAAAAGGCGTGGCGAAAAAACAGCCTGAAGAGAATAGCATTGCCGCTTCGGTGAGGTTGCGAGGGAGTTCACTTTATGGGGATCGGAGGGGGAGTTTTGCCGGGTGGCGCTGACGCTTACCCGGCCTACAAAACCAAAGAAGTCGGCCGGGTAAGGCGCAGCCGCCACCCGGCTTAAAAGACTACGCCTGCGTTTCCAGCCAGTCTTCGAGCGTATACAGCGTCGCGCCTTCCGCAGCCATATCCATAAACGCCTGAGCGCTGTCCTGCGGGTGAATGTTCACCCCGCGGCAGCCGTCGGTGATGACGCTGACGGTGTAGCCAAGCTGAAGCGCATCCAGCACGGTGAACTTCACGCAGTAGTCCGTTGCCAGCCCCAGTACAATCAGCTCGGTGATTTCATGGTGACGTAACCAGGCGTCCAGCGCCGTTTTCTGGCGATGCCCGTTATCAAAAAACGCGCTATAGCTGTCGATAGCCGGGTTTTCACCTTTATGGAACACCGCGTCGATGGCTTTCTGGTTCAGGAGCGGATGTAACTCCGCGCCTTCCGTTTGCTGTACGCAATGATCCGGCCAAAAAGTTTGCGCCAGCCCGTCGAGTTCACCGTGGGTGAAGGGCTCGACATTGTGCTGGCTGGCAAAGCTGCCGTGATTTGCCGGGTGCCAGTCCTGGCTTGCGACAACTGCTTCACCACGGGCTTTGCACCAGTCAATCAGCGTGTTGGCCACGTCAACGGTGCTGTCACCTTCGGCGACGGCCAGCGCACCGCCCGCGCAGAAATCATTTTGCAAATCGACCAGGAGCAGGGCGCGTTGCTTCATGAGACCTCCTTATTCGTCAGGTGTCAGTTCGCCGCGCAGGTTTTGCATCATCGCGCTGCGAATGGACTGAATGTCCAGATCCTGACTCAGTAAATAGTGAAGTTTAGTCAGCGTTGCCTCAACGGTCATATCGAAACCGCTGATCACGCCCGCATGCGCCAGCGCGTTGCCGGTGGCATAGCCGCCCATATTCACTTTACCGGACATACACTGGGTCAGGTTCACCACCACAATTCCGCGCTCGCTGGCTTCCTGAAGCTCTTTCAGAAACTCGCCGTTTTGCGGCGCATTGCCTACGCCATAGGAGCGCAGGATAAGCGCTTTCACCGGCTGGCGCAGGAAGTTACGCACCACGTCCGCAGAGATACCCGGATAAATGGTCACCACGCCAATCGGTTGCGGAGTAATCGGATGCACAATCAGCTCGCCCGCGGTGTTCGGCGCAGGAGGGGTTCCCAGACGACGGATATGAATCCCGGCCTCCAGCAGCGGCTGCAGGTTGGGTGAGGCAAAGGCGTCAAAGCCGTCGGCGTGGGCTTTGGTGGTGCGGTTACCGCGATACAGACGGTTGTTAAAGAACAACGACACTTCATTAATCGGGTAATTCGCCGCCACGTACAGGGAGTTCAGCAGGTTGATCTGCCCGTCAGAGCGCAGCTCCGCCAGCGGAATTTGCGATCCGGTGACGATAACCGGCTTGCTCAGGTTCTCCAGCATGAAGGAGAGCGCCGAGGCGGTAAACGCCATGGTGTCGGTACCGTGCAGGATCACGAAGCCGTCGTACTGGTCGTAATGGGCTTTAATATCATCCGCGATGTGCTGCCAGTCTTCCGGCGTCATGTCGGAGGAGTCCATCAGCGGCTCGTATTCGTGGATGGTGAAGTCAGGCATTTCCGGTCGGTGGAATTCGGGCATCAGCGCAAGCTGACGCTGCAGGTGGCCGGAGACGGGGATATAGCCGTTTTCAGAGCGCTGCATACCGATGGTACCGCCAGTGTAGGCTACATAAATCGATTTCTTCTGCATGGTAGTGAGTTCTTGTTCTTCAAAAGAAAAAAATCCCCTCTTCGTAGGAAGAGGGGACGGTTTTTAACGGACGTTCGCGCAGGTCAGGCAAAACGCGTAACGACTCTGTGGATCGTTAAAGGCCGCAAGCTTATCGCTTTCTGCCTTCATCGCTTTTGCCGCCGTGGCGACCGGCGCAGGCAGGTAAGCCTGCAGCGCCTCCGGCAGCATGGCGCGTACCGAGCCGGACATGCTGTCCATGACCATATCGAAGAACGACGGTTCGTCCTGGTAATACTCGATATGCCACTGCTTCAGCTTCGCCAGTTCGGCGGCTTTCTTCACCGCGTCATCGAAGTCGCCCAGGCTGTCCACCAGTCCGTTGCTCTTCGCATCCTGACCGGTCCAGACGTGGCCCTGCGCAATCTGGTCGATCTGCTCAGGCGTCTTTTTGCGCGAGTCGGCGACCAGGGTGATAAAGCGTTTATAGCCGTTCTCAATGCTGAGCTGCATCATCTCAGAGACTTCCGGCGGCAGGGATTTGGTCACCGCGACATCCGCGAGCGGAGAGGTCGCTACGCCGTCAGTATGCACGCCCAGAGAATCCAGGCTGTTTTCTACGGTGTTGATCACCCCGAAGATGCCAATCGAGCCGGTGAGCGTGCTTGGGTTCGCCACGATGTAGTTGGCTGGCGTGGAGATCCAGTAACCCCCGGAGGCGGCCATTCCGCCCATTGAGACGACGACCGGCTTACCGGCGGCGCGGGCCGCGGCCAGTTCAGCGCGGATCACTTCGGAGGCGCTGACGCTACCGCCAGGGCTGTTGACCCGCAGGACAATCGCCTTCACTTTCGGATCGAGGCGCGCATCGCGGATTTGTGACGCGGTGGTGTCGCCGCCCACGTTCCCCGGGGTCTCCTGACCGTCCATGATCGCACCGTTGGCAAAGACCACCGCGACGCTGTCCCCGTTCTCATCCGGTTTCTTCGTCGAGTAATCATACATGCTGATGGCGCTGTAATTTTTGTCCTCTTTGCTCCAGCCAAACTGTTTGCTCAGGGATTTTTCAATCTCGGCGCTGGTGCCCAGGGCATCAACCAGTTTGTTATCGAGCGCATATTTCGCGGTATCGCCGTCAACCTTACGCAGGCCTTCCAGCACGCCCTGCGCGCCAGGGAACACCTGCTCAGGCGTAATCTGACGGTTAGCGGCAACGGTGCCGAGATAGTTCTGCCACAGCTCGCCAATCCAGCGGCTGTCCGCTTCGCGGGCGGCAGGGGACATATCGTCGCGGATAAACGGCTCCACGGCGGATTTGTACGTGCCGACGCGGAAGACGTGGGTGGTGACCTTCAGCTTATCGAGCAGCGATTTATAGTACAGGCCGTTGGTGGCAAAGCCGTGCAGATCGACCGTACCCTGCGGGGAGAGCCAGATCTTATTGGCGAAGCTCGCCAGATAATATTGCCCCTGGCTGTAGCTGTCGCCCACGGCAATGACCGGCTTGCCGCTGTCGCGGAATTCGCGCAGCGCTTTACCGATGTACTGCATAGACGGCTGGTCGCCGCCAGCAAAATCTTTCAGATCCAGCACGATGCCGGTGATGTTGCGGTCATCTTTCGCCTGACGGATGGCATCGACGATATCGAACAGGGAGTTTTCCTGCAGGCGGTCGGACGTGGCGCCAAACAGCTGGCGACTGATCACACCCAGACGGTTGCTGGCTGACGGTTTATCAACGATGACGCCGGTGATATCGAGTAACAGGGCCCCGCGAGTCGAATGCTGCGCCTGATTTGCGTTGCTGATATGCATCCAGATGCCCGCGCAAACCAGAACCAGCAGGATGAAGAAAATATTCATCACCAGGTTGCGGACGAAGTTGAGCAGTCGCCACGTCCATTTAAAGAAACCGGCAATAATTCGCCAAAGGGTTCGCATGTATTCTCCCTAACCAGAAAATGACTGTTTCCGTCGCCACTGGACGGTAATGTTGGGTTATCGTAATGACCCAACCGCCACTTGTCAGCAGGAATCGCCTGCCAGGCTGTAACAAAATCTGCCGTCGTGTTAATTTTGTGAGTAAATTTCAAGAAAGGAGTTAACCAATGGACGCACTCGAACTGCTTGTTAACCGCCGTAGCGCTTCCCGTCTGGCCGAACCTGCCCCGGCAGGCGAGCAGCTGGAGAACATTCTGCGTGCCGGCATGCGTGCCCCCGATCATGGCACGCTGCAGCCGTGGCACTTCTTTGTGATTGAAGGCGAAGGCCGCGATCGTTTCAGTAAACTGCTGGAGCAGGGAGCGGTGGCCGCAGGGCAGGATGAGAAAGGAATCGAGAAGGCGCGTAATGCCCCGTTCCGCGCCCCGATGATCATCGCTGTCGTGGCAAAATGCCAGGCGGATCATAAAGTCCCGGTCTGGGAACAGGAAATGTCTGCGGGCTGTGCGGTGATGGCGATGCAGATGGCCGCCGTCGCGCAAGGCTTTAACGGTATCTGGCGCACCGGTGCGCTGACCGAAAGCCCGGCGGTCCGGGACGGTTTTGCCTGCGGTGAGCATGACAAAATTGTCGGTTTCCTCTATCTCGGTACTCCGCAGCTTAAAGCCTCCAGCACCATCAGCGTGCCGGACACCACGCCTTTCGTCAGCCGTTTCTGATAGCGCGCGCTAAACTGTCTGGATTCTGAGCATCTGCCGCAGAATTCAGACAGTCATACTTACCTCTTTATGGAATGAGCGCTACCATAGCGCGATTGAGATGACAGGAGACGTCCATGAGCGAGCAAACCATTCGTTTAACGCAGTACAGCCACGGAGCCGGTTGCGGTTGTAAAATTTCCCCTAAAGTGCTGGAGACCATCCTGCACAGCGAACAGGCGAAGTTTGTCGACCCGAACCTGCTTGTCGGCAACGAAACGCGTGACGATGCAGCGGTTTATGACCTGGGTAACGGCACCAGCATTATCAGCACCACCGACTTCTTTATGCCGATTGTCGACAACCCGTTCGATTTCGGGCGTATTGCGGCCACTAACGCCATCAGCGATATCTTCGCCATGGGCGGCAAACCGATTATGGCGATCGCTATTCTGGGCTGGCCGATCAACACCATCCCGCCGGAAGTAGCCCGTGAAGTGATTGATGGCGGCCGTTTCGCCTGCCAGCAGGCGGGGATTGCGCTGGCCGGTGGTCACTCTATCGATGCGCCGGAGCCTATCTTCGGCCTGGCCGTGACCGGCGTGGTCCCGACCGAGCGCGTGAAGCGCAACAGCACCGCGCAGGCGGGCTGCAAGCTGTTCCTCACCAAGCCGTTGGGCATTGGCGTGCTGACCACCGCCGAGAAAAAATCCCTGCTCAAACCGGAGCACAAAGGGCTGGCAACCGAAGTCATGTGCCAGATGAACCTCGCGGGTGCGGCGTTCGCCAATATCGACGGCGTGAAGGCGATGACCGACGTGACCGGTTTTGGTCTGCTGGGGCACCTCTCCGAAGTGTGTCAGGGCGCGGGCGTGCAGGCGCAGGTCTGGTATCAGGACGTGCCGAAGCTGCCGGGCGTGGAAGAGTATATTGCTCAGGGCGCGGTCCCGGGCGGTACCCAGCGTAACTTCGCCAGCTATGGTCACCTGATGGGCGAAATGCCAGAAGAATGGCGCAACCTGCTGTGCGATCCGCAAACCTCCGGCGGCCTGCTGCTGGCGGTCACGCCGGAATCCGAAGCCGAGGTTCAGGCAACGGCCGCCGAGTTCGGCATTACCCTGACGGCGATCGGCGAGCTGGTGACCGCGCGCGGTGGCCGACCGATGATTGAGATCCGTTAATTCGATGCGGTTGTTTATTGCCGAAAAGCCGAGCCTGGCCCGTGCCATTGCCGATGTGCTGCCTAAGCCGCATCGCAAAGGCGACGGCTTTATCGAATGCGGTAACGGGCAGGTGGTCACCTGGTGTATCGGTCACCTGCTTGAGCAGGCGCAGCCGGATGTCTATGACAGCCGCTACGCCCGCTGGAATTTAAACGATCTGCCCATCGTGCCGGAAAAATGGCGCCTGCAGCCCCGACCTTCGGTGACCAAACAGCTCAACGTGATCAAGCGCTTCCTGCATGAAGCCGATGAAATCGTGCACGCGGGTGACCCGGACAGGGAAGGACAGCTGTTGGTGGATGAGGTGCTGGACTATCTTGAACTGGCGCCGGAAAAGCGCCAGCAGGTGCAGCGCTGCCTGATCAACGACCTCAACCCGCAGGCGGTGGAGCGTGCGATCTCGCGCCTGCGCGCCAACAGCGAATTTATCCCGCTGTGCGTCTCCGCGCTGGCCCGCGCGCGCGCCGACTGGCTGTACGGCATCAACATGACCCGCGCCTACACCATCCTCGGGCGCAACGCGGGCTATCAGGGCGTGCTCTCCGTGGGGCGCGTGCAGACGCCGGTGCTGGGGCTGGTCGTGCGTCGTGATGAAGAGATTGAGAACTTCGTCGCCAAAGATTTCTTTGAAGTGAAAGCGCATATCGTCACGCCTAAAGACGAACGCTTTACCGCCGTCTGGCAGCCGAGCGATGCCTGCGAGTCATATCAGGATGAAGAGGGGCGTTTGCTGCACCGTCCGCTGGCGGATCATGTGGTTAACCGCATTACCGGACAGCCCGCTATCGTCACCAGCTATAACGATAAACGGGAATCAGAACCCGCGCCGCTGCCGTTCTCGCTGTCGGCCCTGCAGATTGAGGCCGCGAAGCGCTTTGGCCTCAGCGCGCAGAACGTGCTGGACATCTGCCAGAAGCTCTATGAAACCCATAAGCTGATCACCTATCCGCGTTCGGATAGCCGCTATCTGCCGGAAGAGCATTTTGCCGGTCGTCATTCGGTGATGAACGCCATTAGCGTGCATGCGCCGGATCTGCTGCCGCAGCCGGTGGTGAACCCGGACACCCATAACCGCTGCTGGGACGACAAAAAGGTGGACGCCCACCACGCGATTATCCCGACGGCGCGCGCCAGCAACGTCAATCTGACCGACAACGAAGCAAAGGTCTATAACCTGATCGCCCGCCAGTACCTGATGCAGTTCTGCCCGGACGCGGTGTTCCGCAAATGCGTGATCGAACTGGAAATCGCGAAAGGGAAATTCATTGCGAAAGCCCGTTTCCTTGCTGAAGCAGGCTGGCGCACGCTGCTGGGGAATAAAGAGCGTGACGAGGAGAATGACGGCACGCCGCTGCCCGTCGTTGCCAAAGACGATGAGCTGCTGTGTGAAAAAGGGGAAGTGGTGGAACGCCAGACCCAGCCGCCGCGCCATTTTACCGATGCGACGCTGCTTTCCGCGATGACCGGCATCGCACGGTTCGTGCAGGATAAAGATCTGAAGAAGATCCTGCGCGCCACCGACGGTCTGGGTACGGAGGCAACCCGCGCGGGGATCATCGAGCTGCTCTTTAAGCGCGGTTTTCTTGAGAAAAAGGGGCGCTATATCCATTCGACCGAGCCGGGCCGCGCGCTGATTCACTCCCTGCCGGAGCTGGCCGCCAGGCCGGACATGACCGCGCACTGGGAATCGGTGCTGACGCAGATCAGCGAGAAGCAGTGCCGCTATCAGGACTTTATGCAGCCGCTGGTGGGGACGCTTTACCAGCTGATCGATCAGGCGCGCAGCACGCCCGTGAAAACGTTCAGAGGGATGGTTGCACCCGGTGGTGGCGCGAAGAAACCGTTTAAAAAGAAAAAGAGCGCGGCCGCTTCTTAACCCGTAGGCCGGGTCAGGCGAAGCCGCCACCCGGCGAAAGACAGCTCTGCGGCCTGAAAAAAGCCCGGTGGCGGCTACGCCTTACCGGGCCTACAGGGCGAGAACGCAGCGAAACTTTAAATCACACCCTGCCCAATCATCGCATCCGCCACCTTCACGAACCCGGCGATATTCGCCCCACGCACGTAGTTGGTTTGCGATGCTTCACCGCCGTACTCCACGCAGGCGTGGTGAATATCCAGCATGATATGGTGCAGGCGCGCATCCACTTTCTCCGCCTTCCAGCCGAGACGCGCGGCGTTTTGCGCCATTTCGAGGCCGGAGGTCGCCACGCCGCCCGCGTTAGCGGCCTTGCCCGGTGCAAACAGCACGCCCGCCTCCAGGAACAGGTCCGTCGCGTCGATCGTGGTCGGCATGTTTGCCCCCTCGGCCACCGCTTTTACGCCATTGCTAATCAACGTGCGCGCGGCTTCCGCATCCAGCTCGTTCTGCGTGGCGCACGGCAGGGCGATATCCACCGGCACGCCCCACGGCTGTTTACCTTCGAGGTAGGTCAGGCCAAACTCCCGGGCGTAATCCGCTACGCGTCCATCGCGGCTGGCTTTGATTTCACACAGGCGCGCCAGCTTCTCTGCCGTGAAGCCCGCTTCATCCACCACCGTTCCGCTGGAGTCAGAGGCGGTCACCACGCGAGCGCCAAACTGCATCGCTTTTTCAATCGCGTACTGCGCCACGTTACCGGAGCCGGAAACGGCTACGCGCATGCCTTCGAAGCCTAAGCCGTGACGCTTGAGCATGGCCTCTGTAAAGTAAACCAGGCCGTACCCGGTCGCTTCGGGGCGGATCAGGCTCCCGCCAAACGACAGCCCTTTGCCGGTAAATACGCAGGCGCTGTTGTTGGAAAGCTTTTTCATCATCCCGGCCATAAAGCCCACTTCACGTCCGCCCACGCCGATATCACCGGCAGGCACGTCGGTATCGGGGCCGAGGTGACGGTAGAGTTCGGTCATCAGCGCCTGGCAGAAACGCATCACTTCACCTTCGCTTTTGCCTTTCGGGTCGAAATCGCTGCCGCCTTTTCCGCCGCCCATGGGCAGCGTGGTCAGTGCGTTTTTAAAGGTCTGCTCGAAGCCGAGGAATTTCAGAATCGACAAATTCACGGAAGGGTGGAAGCGCATGCCGCCCTTAAACGGGCCGATGGCCGAGTTAAACTGGACGCGCCACGCGCGGTTAACCTGCACCTGATTGCGATCGTCCACCCAGGTCACGCGGAACTGGATCACGCGCTCTGGCTCGACCAGGCGTTCGAGCAACGACATCTGGCGATAGCGCGGGTTTTGTTCAAGGAAGGGCCACAGGGTGGTCATCACTTCACGCACGGCCTGGGCGAACTCGCTTTGGTGCGGGTCGCGCTGCTGAACATGGGCAAGGAAACTTTCCAGAGAGCGTGTCTGATCCATAGATATAAGAACCTCTTATAATAATGTTTGTATATGACTTATGCGTTTTGTGTTGTTTTTTTGACTATACCACCCGTACCGCTTTGTGTGGCAAGCAGAAATTCAGGACGAAAGGGAAATTAATGACAGGTGCTGCGTCATAACCAAAAGCGATGACGAGATAAATTAAAGGTTCCGCGCGGGATTACCGTTATAGTCATTATCAAGGGAACAACAGGAAGATGTGTCTATGAACCGTTATGTACTTACCGCGTTATGTTTGATCTTTACCGCAGGCGCGCAGGCTGACCGCATTCGCCCGGACGTGGAAGTGAATGTGCCGCCAGAAGTGTTTAGCTCCAGCGGCCAGCGTGCGCAGCCGTGTAACCAGTGCTGTATTTATCAGGATCAAAACTATTCTGAAGGGGCCGTCGTGAAGGCGGATGGCGTGCTGCTGCAGTGCCAGCGCGACGAGCGCGCCATCAGCACGAACCCGCTGGTCTGGCGTCGCGTAAAACAATAAACGCTTCCAACAGGGGAATATCCGCGGGGGCTAAGGCGTAGCCAAACGCCTCTTCCGGCGTACACCATGCCAGCGCGCTGTGGTAGTGCGCCGTGAGCGCACCGCTAAACGCAGGAACGTGCCAGGCGTGCAGGTTGATTAAGCGCTGCGAGACTACACGCTGGTGGCTTGCCACGTATTGCGCGGGCAGCGCTTCAATACCCAACTCTTCGCGCAGCTCGCGGATAAGCGCCTCGGGCTGGGTTTCACCCGCCTCGACTTTGCCGCCTGCAAATTCCCACATGCCCGGCTGGTCGGCGTGGGCAGGGCGCTGCGCCAGTAAAATTTTGTCGTCTTTTTCGATGATGGCGGCAACGACATCGAGTGTTTTCAGCATGGTCGTCAATAATTGATAGCGAAAAAAGACATATTATCGTGCCCTTTCTCAGAGTCCAGTAATCAGGAGAATCAGGTGAAAGAGACCACCGCCTGGGTTGCCCCTATCGAATCCCTTCCCGCCAGCCTTAGACCGATTGCCGTGATGCAGAAAAAGCATTTTGGCGCCGTGCTGAATCCCACGCGCTGGTGGGGGCGCATGCCGCGTCTGTTCTGGCTGGTGGCGCTGTTCGTCGGTTTTCTGGAGCGTCGTCGCGCGCGCCTGTCACCCGTGCTGCGTTCGCTGCTCATGACGCGGGTGTCCCAGCTCTGCCACTGCGCTTTCTGTATTGATGCCAACAGCCTGCGGCTGGCCGAGCGCTGCGGTGCGCTGGAAAAGGTGCAGGCCGTGAGCGACTGGCAGGCATCCGCCTTGTTCACGGAGCAGGAGCGCGCGGCGCTGGCCTACGCCGAGGCGGTGACCGCCACGCCGCCCCGGGCGGATGAGGCCATCAGAACGGCGCTGAAGCGCCACTTTACGGAAGATGCCATCACCGAGATGACGGCGCTCATTGCCTTTCAGAATCTCTCTGCCCGCTTTAACGCCGCGCTGGATATTCCGGCGCAGGGGCTATGCGCCACCTTTAACGAGACGCCCCATGCTTGATCGCCATCTTCACCCGCGGATAAAACCGGCTCTGAATCGTCTGGTCTCTATGCTGGACAGGCCGGGCATCACGCCAGACGGATTAACCCTGACCGGGTTTGCCATCGGCGTGCTGGCGCTGCCGTTTCTGGCCCTCGGCTGGTATCCGGCGGCGCTGGTCGCCATCGTGCTTAACCGTCTGCTGGACGGTCTGGACGGGGCGCTGGCGCGCCGCAGAGGGCTGAGCGATGCGGGGGGATTTCTCGATATCGCGCTCGACTTTCTGTTCTACGCCCTGGTGCCGTTTGGCTTTGCGCTGGCAGCACCGGCGGAAAATGCGCTGGCAGCCGCCTGGCTGCTGTTCGCGTTTATCGGGACCGGCAGCAGTTTTCTGGCGTTTGCGGCCCTGGCCGCGAAGCACGACATCGACAACCCCGGCTATGCGCACAAGTCGTTTTATTACATCGGCGGGTTAACGGAAGGGACGGAGACCATCGTGCTGTTTGTGCTGTGCTGCCTTTTTCCTGCGCACTTTACGCTCTTCGCGTGGGTATTCGGCGCGCTGTGCTGGCTGACCACCACAACGCGCATCTGGAGCGGCTACGTGACGCTGAAGTCACTTAACCCTTAGCGCGCGCTTTCAGGCCCGCGCTCACCGGTCGTCACCGGGTTCTGCGGATGACTGCTCCATTCGTACCAGCCGCCGTCATAGACGGCGATATTCTTCCAGCCCATCGCCCGGGCGTACATAAAGGTTTCAGACGCCCGCCAGCCGGTGCCGCAGTAAAACGCGACGTGCTGTTCCGGCAGAATATTCCAGCGCTTCCACTGGGCGGCGATGTCGTCAGCGCTGCGCATGGTGCCATCCGGGTTATGGAAATCCTCCATGTGGGTGGCATCGCTGCCCGCGTGACCCCAGCGGGCACCGGCAATTTCACCTTTTGGCTTGATGTAGCTGTAGCCGCTGGTTTCGCCGATGAACTCCGGCCACGAGCGTATGCTGACCAGAGAGGCATCCTGACGGTGCAGCATGCCGCGCGCCTGTTCCATATCCACCATCAGCTGCGGCTGACCGGGGATCGGCGCGCCGAAATCGGGGGCGGGCGTCACTTTACCGGGCGTACCGCGCTCAACCGGCAGGCCTGCATCTGACCACGCCTTCCAGCCGCCGTCGAGAATACGCACATCCTTCACGCCCGCATACAGCATAATCTGCGCCACGCGCGCGGCGGCGTAGACGTCGCGGCCATACAAAATGACGGTAGTATCGTGACGGATCCCGTGCTTCGCCAGCATCGCTCTCAGCTTGTCGTCGGAGACTTTATTCCACAGCGGTTCGCTTTCCACCTCGTTGGTGTCGATATAGCCCGCGCCGGGAATGTGGTTCAGCAGGTAAAACTTCGGTGCACCCCAGGCGGCTTCGATCACTTTCCAGTCGCCCGCCGGTGCGGCAGCCACGGGTTTACCCTGCTGGAGCCGGTGGATCCACTGCGGGTAAACCAGCTGTTCAAAGTGAGGCAGGCGCTGAAGGCGCTCGGGCGTCTGCAGAGCATCGCTGAGCAGCGAAACGTGGCGGTACCCGGCTTTCTCCAGGCGGGCTTTCACCGCCTGGTTATCGTTCTCGTCGCCGTACAGGGCGATGGTCGTCGCAGGGGTAAGCTGATGCTGTTTTGCCCACAGCGCAATCTGCTCGTCGCTCATGGCGCTGAGCCAGGCAGCAGCAAGGTTGAGCGCGGCGGGTTCATGCCCGGAGGGGCCGCTAAGCGTCTGCGGCCAGCCGTTATAGAAGGCGCTGGCGCGTGTGTCGACAGGCGTGCCGTGCTGTGCCTGAAGCTGAGACAGCGTGATGGCGCTGGGCATATCAGCCGCCAGCGAGGAAAAAGAAGCGAGGCCGCAGAGCAGGGCCAGCGCGGTCAGTTGAGAAACACGTTTCATCGAATAACCTGACGTCAGTAAAAGAGGGGGGCATTGTCGTCTCTCCCGAATCGGAAAACATTGCGTTAGCACATTATTGCCAGCGAGAAATCTCAATCAGCTCGCCGCCGGGTGGAATATCGTCCTCATCGTGCGTGACCAGCACCGCCGGAATATTGCGCGCGCGGACGGCGTCAAATACCCATGCCCGAAACGTGGCCCGTAACGCTTTATCGAGGCGGCTGAACGGTTCATCCAGCAGCAGCGCCTGCGGCTCCGCGAGCAGGGCCCGCAGCAGGCTGACCCGGGCACGCTCCCCGCCGGAGAGGGTGGCTGGATCGCTGGCGTAATGGCCGCTCAGCCCGGCGGAATCCAGCGTCTGCTTGACCGCCTCCCGCCTCGCGTGTCCTGTGATGCGCTCGGGCAGCGCCAGCAGCAAATTCTGCCCGACGCTGAACTGGTCGAACAGCAGCGCGTCCTGAAAGAGAATACCCAGCCCGCGGGACTCCACGGGAAGCGCGTCGCAGCGACGCGCGTCGAGCCACAGTTCGCCCCGCGCCTGGAAATCGTCTGACAGCGAGCCGACCATCCAGGCAAAAAGGGTCGACTTTCCGCTGCCGGACGGCCCCATCAGGGTGACGATCTCCCCCCGGGGCACGCAAAAACTGACCTCGCGGAAAAGCGGTTCGATGGTGAGATTTTTTACCTTCAGCATTAACGTAACCCTTGTCGGTAGCGGCCCACGAGCCGGGATAGCAGGGCAGCAGCACCAAACACCGTGCCCGTGACCAGCAGTAATCCCAGCGCCCGGTTAGCGAGAATTGGGATGCTGCCCCCGCTGCTGAGCGCGACGGTTTCGGTGGTCAGCGTGGCGAAACGCCCCGCGCCCAGCCACAGCGTCGGCATGTATTGCGCCATGCTGACGGAAAAGCCGGTGGCAAAGGCCAGTAGCGCAGGGCGCACCAGCAGCGGGCATTTCAGCAGTAAAAAGATTTTTGTCCGTCGCCAGCCGAGGGTTCTGGCGGTGAGAATAAGCCGGGGATCGATCCGGCGCCAGGCGGGTTGCAGCACCAGCAGCATCCACGGCAATACCCACAGGAGGTGGCTCCAGAGCACGGCGGCGTAGTGCCCGTCGATGCCCAGGTGCAACGCAATGGCATACTGGCCGGTGACGAGCGGGAGGGCCGGAAGGGCGAGCGGTAACCATACCCACAGCGTGCCGCGCTGCGGGCCCCACTCCAGCCAGAGTAACCCGACGACCAGGGCAATCAGGGCTGAAAGCAGACCGAAGAAAAGGCTAGTTCCCACCGGGCCAACGTCATCCCGTTGCGCCAGCATCAGCAGTACTGCGGCGCACAGGACGCCGCAGGCGGGCAGAAACCCGCTCAGTGCCCGCTCAGGCAGGACGCGCTGCGACCGGGGACGCGTTCCGGTGAGGTCCGCAAGTGTGCGAACCCATGCCTTCCAGAGTCCGTATCCCAGAGCGGCAAGCGCGGCCAGCAGCAGAAGGAGAAGCAGGCACAGCAGCGTCCCTTTTGCCTGCTGCTGCGCGTCGCCCTGGCTTAACCACTGCCAGGCCAGCACGGCCAGGGTAGGCGGGTTGCCGGGCCCGAGAACGATCGCCACGTCCACGACCGACAGCGACCATGCCAGCACCGCCAGCATGACTGCCCCGAGGACGGGCGCGATAGCTGGCAGAATCAGCCAGCTCAGCGTCTGAAATCGCCCGTAGCCGAGCGTCTGCAGGACGATCTTCTGCTGCGCGAGCCGTTTTTCCGGCAGTACGGCATAAATCGCCCACAGGACAAACGCGCTCTCTTTGACCGCGAGCGTCAGCCCCAGCCCGGCACCGTAGCGGTCAAACGGCGGCGAACAGACGGTGCAGACCTGATAAAACAGTCCGCCCTCGGCAAACAGCAGTAGCGCGCCGGTGGCGAACGCCACATGGGGGATCGCCAGCAGCCACGGCAGGCGGGTTGTGAGACGTCGCCAGCGTTTACCGGGCCAGAGAAGGCTGACGAGGAGAAGAGCAATGAACAACGCCCCCAGCGTGGCGATGAGCGTTGAGACCAGCGTGGCGACAGCCGCCTGCGGGAGCTGCGGATCGTTCAGCAGTCGCTGCCAGTTTGTCAGCGAAAACGCCGGGGCAAGCAGCATGGCGCCGGCGGGCAGGATCGGCAGATAAATCACCGCCATCGCCAGCCAGACGAGACCGCTCAGCGGGTGCCGTAACGACGCAGCCATTCCTGCTCCAGTGCGTTCACCCAGGCGGACTGCGGCTCGGCAAGCACCTTCGGCAGCCCCTGAGGCGTGTGGGCCATCAGCTGTCTGGCTTCTTCTTCGGGCAGCGTTTTCGCATCCAGCACGCTCGGATCGCCCCAGATGGCCGGGTCAGCTTTGCGGATCTGCGCCTGCGGCGACAGCAGGAAATTGGCGACCATTTTCGCCCCCGCGCTCGCGCTGGCGTTGGCCGGAATCGCCACAAAATGGACGTTGCCGAGCATCCCGCCCTGAAAACCAAAGCTATAGCTGTCGGCGGGCAGTTCGCCGCTCGCCACTTTCTGCTGCGCATGGGCCGGGTTAAAGGTCAGCGACAGATTCAGGCTGCCGCTGGCAAGCAGGGCATCCATCCGTGCAGGAGAAGGGGGAAAATCTTTCCCTTCGCGCCACAGCAGCGGGTGGAGCGTGTCCAGATAATCCCAGAGCGGGGCCGTGACCTCGGCAAAGGTGCTATCGGGGGCCTTTTGCAGCGCCTCCGGGTGAGCGGTTAGCGTCATCAGCAGCTGCTCAAGAAATGCCGTGCCGGTAAAATCGGGCGGGCGAGGATAGCTGATCTTGCCCGGATGCTGCTGCGCGTAAGCCAGCAGCGCCTGAGGATCCACAGGCGGCGCCGGCATGCTGGCTTTGCGGGCGATAAAGGTCAGCTGCGCGCCGCCCCACGGCGATTCCGCGCCGTCTGTGGGGATAGCAAAATCCTCCGTAACCGGTTTGCGGGTATCAACATAGCGCCAGTTGGGCAACGTCTGCGCCCATCCGGTCTCCAGCAGGTTTGCCTCTTTCAGCGTGCGGAAGTTCTCGCCGTTAACCCACAGCAGGTCGACGGAGCCGTTGGTCTTGCGCCCCGCGGCGGCTTCGGTCTGAATACGTTTTACCGCGTCGGCAGCATCCGCCAGCGGGACAATTTTAAGGGTAATGGCATAGTGCGTTTGCATCTCGCCGCTGACCCACTCCAGATAGCGGTTGACCGCCGGATCGCCGCCCCAGGCGTTAAACCAGACGGTCTGGCCTTTGGCCTGTTGCTGAATGGCCTGCCAGCCGTCGGCGGCATACAGAGGGGCTGCCAGCAGCAGCCCGGTCAGAAACGCGCAAAAACGCACACGGCGCATAATGCCTCACTTTTTAGCAGACGGGAGATAACGGGAAAACAGCCGGCGGGTGACCAACGGCAATAACCCCAGTAGTGTAAAGGCGAATAGCATGCCCGGCGACAAAATATCGCGCAGCGAGGTCACTTTTCCCAGCTCGCGCCCGGCGTTCAGAAAGATAATCGTGGCGGGCAGCATGGCGAGCTGGCTGACCCACCAGTAGCGAAATACTCCCATGCGGGTCAGCCCCATCAGCAAATTCACCAGGAAAAACGGGAACAGCGGCATCAGGCGCAGGGCAAAAAGATAGCCCGCGCCGTCGCGCGCCATGCCGGTATTCACCGTACCCATCTGCCGGGCAAACCGCCGTTGCACCCAGTCGCGCAAAAGATAGCGGCTGGCGAGCATCGCCAGCGTGGCCCCGAGTGTGGAGGCAAACGAGACCAGCACAGTGCCTTCCCACAGGCTAAACAACGTCCCGCCCAGCAGGGGCAGGATCGCCGCGCCGGGTATAGAGAGGGCGGAGACCGCCACATAGACCGCAAAGAAGATCAACGCGCTGCGCAGCGGCGAGTGGTCGACATAGGAGAGTAATGCCTGCTGGTGCGTTTTAATCCCTTCCAGGGAGAGGGTTCCCGGCGGAAGCATGATAAACGCCAGAATAAAGGCGCCCAGAAGGGCGCACAGGAAGAGTGTTTTTGAAAGGTTCACGCGTCATTACAGCTTGAATTTAGCCCACACCGGCGCGTGGTCAGACGGTTTTTCCATGCTGCGGATGTCGTAGTCGATCCCGGTTTCGATGCAGCGCTCGGCCAGCGGTGTACTGGCGAGCAGAAGATCGATACGCAGGCCGCGGTTGTCGTCAAAGCCTTTGGAGCGGTAGTCAAACCAGGAGAAGCGATCCTGCGTTTCCGGGTTGGCATTGCGGAAGGTATCCACCAGGCCCCAGCCCAGCAGGCGCTCCATCCACTCACGCTCTTCCGGCAGGAAGGAGCATTTGCCGGTGCGCAGCCAGCGTTTGCGGTTCTCTTCGCCAATACCGATATCGAAATCCGTCGGGCTGATATTCATGTCGCCCATGATCAGCACCGGATTCTCTTTTTTGAGTTCGGTGGTCAGGTAGTCCTGCAGATCCTGATAAAACTTCGCTTTAGCCGGGAATTTGGTCTCATGGTCACGGCTCTCACCCTGCGGGAAATAGCCGTTGATGACCGTGATATTGCCGATCTCAGAAGGGACTTCCGCCATGATAATGCGACGCTGTGCTTCTTCACCGTCGCCCGGGAAGCCGCGACGCACGGAAACCGGTGGCGCTTTGGTCAGCAGCGCGACGCCGTAGTGACCTTTCTGGCCGTGATAAAAGACGTTGTAGCCGAGTTTCGCCACCTCTTCGAGGGGGAACATGTCGTCGTGAACCTTTGTCTCCTGCAGGCCGATCACATCTGGCTGATGTTGCTCAACGATAGCTTCAAGCTGATGAGGGCGGGCACGCAGGCCGTTGATATTAAAAGAGACAAATTTCATAGTCGCTGCCAGTGCAAGGTGAATAGTGCAAGGATGGTAGCAGAATTTGCGTCAACTGTTACCGGCTTCGACCAATAACTGCAACAGATAATGCCGGTGGTGCAATATTTGCACCATTCTGACGCGCTTCGCCCCCAAAGAGGGCGTAAATGGCCGATAAATTTCGCGAGCGATCACAATTCCAGAATTATATTTGGCCTGTGCATACTCTTTCTGATTTTCATGCGGCAAAGCGCCGCTTGTCGTAAAAATATTCACTTTTTATGCACTAATAGTGAATAACTCCATGTTGTAACTTATTGATATTCTGTCCTCTCAACCCGTTTATGCATTTTTATCGCTGGCTGGCACGAAGGCTGCAATCTACATTCACAGTGCAAACACTCAATTATTTAACATTCAAATAACCTTTTATTTACCGGATGAGGTCGCTATGTCTCTGTCAATTACGCGTGAAAATTTCGATGAATGGATGATGCCGGTTTACGCTCCGGCGGCTTTTATTCCGGTTCGTGGGGAAGGCTCGCGCCTGTGGGATCAGCAGGGTAAAGAGTATATCGACTTTGCCGGTGGGATTGCGGTGAACGCGCTGGGGCATGCGCACCCGGCGCTGCGTCAGGCGCTCAATGACCAGGCGGCGAAGTTCTGGCATACCGGCAACGGCTTTACCAACGAGCCTGCGCTGCGCCTGGCCAAAAAACTGATCGACGCGACGTTTGCCGAAAAAGTCTTTTTCTGTAACTCGGGGGCGGAAGCCAACGAAGCGGCGCTGAAGCTGGCGCGCAAATATGCGCACGATAAGTTTGGTACCCACAAGAGCGGTATCGTGGCGTTTAAAAATGCCTTCCACGGACGCACGCTCTTTACCGTCAGCGCGGGTGGCCAGCCTTCCTACTCGCAGGATTTCGCACCGCTGCCGCCGGATATCCGTCACGGTATTTATAACGATCTGCAGTCTGCCAGCGAGCTGATTAACGACACCACCTGTGCGGTGATCGTCGAGCCGATGCAGGGCGAGGGCGGCGTGCTTCCGGCGAAAAAGGAATTCCTGCAGGGGCTGCGCGAGCTGTGCGATCGTCATAACGCGGTGCTGATTTTCGACGAAGTGCAGACCGGCGTGGGCCGCACCGGCGAGCTGTATGCCTATATGCACTACGGCGTCACGCCGGACGTGCTGTCGACCGCCAAAGCGCTGGGCGGCGGCTTCCCGATTGGCGCAACGCTGACCACCGATAAATTCGCCAGCGTGATGACCGTCGGCACCCACGGCACCACCTACGGCGGCAACCCGCTGGCCACCGCCGTTGCCGGACAGGTGCTCGACATCATTAATACCCCTGAGGTGCTGAAGGGCGTTAAGCAGCGCCACGACTGGTTTGTTGAGCGCCTGAATGCCATCAACGGCAAGGTTGGCCTGTTTAAAGAAATTCGTGGCCTGGGGCTGTTAATCGGCTGCGAGCTCACCGCTGAGTTTGCCGGAAAAGCTAAACTTATTTCACAGGAAGCGGCAAAAGTGGGTGTGATGGTGCTGATTGCCGGTGCCAACGTCGTGCGTTTTGCTCCCGCGCTGATTGTCAGCGAGGAAGAGGTGCAAACCGGTCTGGACCGCTTTGCGCTGGCGTGTGAAAAGGTGAAATCCGGGGTGTCATCATGATGGTCATCCGTCCCGTTGAGCGCGGCGATCTCGCCGGGCTCATGCAGCTTGCCGGTAAGACGGGAGGCGGGCTGACCTCGCTTCCTGCCGATGAAAAAACGCTGTCGGCGCGCATTGAGCGCGCCCTTCAAACCTGGCAGGGGACGTTGCCAAAAAGCGAACAGGGGTATGTGTTCGTGCTGGAAGACACCGACACGGGGACCGTGGCCGGGATCTGCGCCATCGAAGTGGCCGTCGGGCTTAACGACCCGTGGTACAACTACCGCGTCGGCACCATGGTTCATGCCTCGAAAGAGCTGAACGTCTATAACGCGCTGCCGACGCTGTTCCTCTGCAACGACCACACGGGCGCCAGCGAGCTTTGCACGCTGTTCCTCGACCCGGCGTGGCGCAAGGAGGGCAACGGCTACCTGCTTTCCAAATCGCGCTTTATGTTTATGGCCGCCTTCCGCGATCGCTTTAACGAAAAGGTGGTTGCGGAGATGCGCGGCGTGATCGACGACACCGGCTATTCACCGTTCTGGGAGAGCCTGGGCGAGCGCTTCTTCTCGATGGAGTTCAGCCGGGCGGACTATCTCTGCGGCACGGGTCAGAAAGCCTTTATTGCCGAACTGATGCCGAAACATCCTATCTATACCCATTTCCTCAGCCCGGAAGCGCAGGCGGTGATCGGCGAAGTGCATCCGCAAACCGCGCCTGCCCGCGCGGTGCTGGAGAAAGAGGGCTTCCGCTACCGTAACTATGTCGACATCTTTGACGGCGGGCCTACGCTTGAGTGCGATATCGACCGCGTGCGCGCGATCCGTAAGAGCCGGCTGGTTGAGGTCTCTGAAGGCCAGCCCGCGCCGGGCGACTGGCCGGCATGCCTGGTGGCAAACGAAAATTACGCCAACTTCCGTGCGATGCTGGTGCGGACCAACCCGAAATGTGAACGTCTGGTGCTGACGGCTGCAGAACTGGATGCCCTGAAATGTAACGCCGGCGATAAGGTTCGCCTGGTGCGTCTCTGCCCTGAGGAGAAAACAGCATGACATTATGGATTAACGGTGACTGGGTCACGGGCGAAGGCGAACAGCGCGTAAAGACCAATCCGGTAGGAAAAGAGGTGCTCTGGAAGGGGAACGACGCCAGCGCCGCGCAGGTGGAACAGGCCTGCCATGCCGCTCGCCGCGCGTTCCCGGCGTGGGCAAAACAGCCTTTCGCCGTGCGCCAGGCGCTTGTTGAAAAGTTTGCCGGGCTGCTGGAGGCAAATAAGGCCGAACTGACGCGCATCATCGCGTCTGAAACCAGTAAACCGCGCTGGGAAGCGGCAACCGAAGTGACAGCGATGATCAACAAAGTCGCCATTTCGGTGAAGGCGTACCACACCCGCACCGGCGAACAGCACACCGAGATGCCGGACGGCGCGGCCACGCTGCGCCACCGTCCGCACGGCGTGCTGGCGGTGTTTGGTCCGTACAACTTCCCGGGGCATCTGCCGAATGGCCACATTGTGCCCGCGCTGCTGGCGGGCAATACCGTGATTTTCAAGCCGAGCGAGCTCACCCCATTAACCGGCGAGGCGGTGGTTAAGCTGTGGGAACAGGCTGGCCTGCCGCCGGGCGTGCTGAATCTGGTGCAGGGCGGACGCGAAACCGGCCAGGCGCTGAGCGCGCTGAGCGATATCGACGGCCTGCTGTTTACCGGCAGCGCCGGGACGGGCTATCAGCTGCATCGCCAGCTGGCGGGGCAGCCGGAAAAAATCCTTGCTCTCGAGATGGGCGGCAACAACCCGCTGATTGTGGAAGACCCTGACGATATCGACGCCGCGGTGCACCTGACGATTCAGTCCGCCTTTATTACCGCCGGACAACGCTGCACCTGCGCCCGCCGCCTCCTGGTGAAACGGGGCGCGCAGGGGGATGCGTTCCTCAAACGTCTGGTTGAGGTGAGCGCGCGTCTGGTGCCAGCCGCGTGGGATGCCGATCCGCAGCCGTTTATCGGCGGGCTGATTTCCGAGCAGGCCGCGCTGAACGTGCTGAAGGCCTGGCAGGACCACGTCACGCGCTGCGCGAAAACCCTGCTCGAACCGAAACAGGTTCAGCCGGGTGCCTCGCTGCTGACGCCGGGCATCGTTGAGATGAGCGGCGCGAGCAACGTGCCGGATGAAGAGGTCTTTGGCCCGCTGCTGTGCGTCTGGCGCTATGACGATTTTGACGACGCCATCGCAATGGCCAATAACACCCGCTACGGTCTGTCGAGCGGGCTGATTTCGCCGCATCGCGAGAAGTTTGACCAACTGCTGCTGGAAGCGCGCGCCGGGATTGTGAACTGGAATAAACCGCTCACCGGGGCCGCGAGCACCGCGCCGTTCGGCGGCGTGGGTGCGTCGGGGAACCATCGCGCCAGCGCGTGGTATGCCGCCGATTACTGTGCCTGGCCGATGGCGAGCCTGGAAACCCCGGCGCTGACGCTGCCGGAAACGCTTAATCCGGGGCTGGACTTTACCGGAGGGGACCGTCATGAAAGCGCGTGAAGTCAACTTTGACGGGCTGGTGGGGCTGACGCACCACTACGCCGGTCTCTCTTTTGGTAATGAAGCCTCCACGAAGCACCGTTTTCAGGTTTCCAACCCGAAGCTGGCGGCGAAGCAGGGGCTGCTTAAGATGAAAGCGCTGGCGGATGCCGGTTTCCCGCAGGCGGTGATCCCGCCGCAGGAGCGTCCGAACGTGGCGGTACTGCGTCAGCTCGGCTTTAGCGGTACCGATGAGCAGGTGGTCGAAAAAGCGGGGACGCAGACGCCGCACCTGCTCTCGGCGGCAAGCTCCGCCTCTTCGATGTGGGTCGCCAACGCGGCAACCGTCGCGCCGTCAGCCGATACGCTGGATGGCAAAGTCCACCTGACGGTGGCGAACCTGAATAACAAGTTTCACCGCGCCACCGAGGCGGAAACCACCGAGCGCGTGCTGCGCGCCATTTTCAACCAGGACGCCCATTTCGCGGTGCATCAGGCCCTGCCGCAGGTGGCGATGTTTGGCGACGAAGGCGCGGCCAACCATAACCGCCTGGGGGGCGATTATGGCGAGCCGGGTGTGCAGCTGTTTATTTACGGGCGAGAAGAGGGGGGCCACGTCGCGCCAACCCGTTATCCTGCCCGTCAGACGCTGGCGGCCAGCCAGGCGGTTGCCCGCCTGAACCAGGTGAATCCTTCCCAGGTGATTTTTGCCCAGCAGAACCCGCATGTGATCGACCAGGGCGTGTTCCACAACGACGTGATTGCCGTTTCTAACCGCCAGGTGCTGTTCTGCCACGAGCAGGCGTTTGCCCATCAGGAAAAGCTGCTCGCCACGCTGCATGAGCGCGTGCACGGCTTCACGCCTGTCCAGGTGCCAACGGAGGCGGTGAGCGTGCAGGACGCGGTTGAAACGTATCTGTTCAATAGCCAGCTGCTCAGCCGCGATGACGGCAGCATGATGCTGGTCCTGCCGCAGGAGTCCCGGGATCATCAGGGCGTATGGCGCTACCTGACCGAGCTGGTGAAGGCGGATAACCCGATTGACGAACTGCGCGTATTTGACCTGCGCGAAAGCATGGCCAACGGCGGTGGTCCCGCCTGTTTACGTCTGCGCGTGGTTTTGACTCAGGACGAAATGCAGGCGGTTAATCCGGCGGTCATGATGAACGATACGCTCTTTGCGCGCCTGAATGACTGGGTCGATCGCTACTATCGCGACCGGCTAACGCAGGCCGATCTGGTTGACCCGCAGCTTCTGCGCGAAGGTCGCGAGGCGCTGGACGCGTTGTCGACAATCCTGCAGCTGGGATCGGTTTATCCGTTCCAGCGCTAAAGGAGTGGGTATGGAAAATTTACTGGCGCTGACTCTGGCCGATGAAACGCCGGAACAGAAAGAGGGGGATGGCCCCTCATTTCGCTGGCGGTGGCTGGGGCGCGGGGTGCTTGAGCTGACGCCGACCGCAAAGAGCGATCTCTCGCTGCTGCTTTCAACGGGCATTCACGGGAATGAAACGGCGCCCGTTGAGATTGTCGATCTGCTGCTGCGCGCGCTGTATCGCAATGAAATTGCCCTGAAGTGCCGCGTGCTGGTGGTGCTCGGCAATCCCCCTGCGCTGGCGCAAAATAAACGGTATCTGGTGAGCGACATTAACCGCATGTTCGGCGGGCGCTGGTCGCAGTTTCCGCAGAGTGACGAAACGGCGCGGGCGGCGTGGCTGGAGAATGTGGTGACCGCGTTCTTTGCCGCTGCGGGTCCCGTGCGCTGGCATCTGGATCTGCATACGGCCATCCGCGCGTCCTACCATGTCCGCTTCGGCGTGCTGCCGCAGCGCAATCAGCCGTGGGAGGAAGATTTCCTGAGCTGGCTGGGAGATGCCGGGCTGGAGGCGCTGGTGTTTCACCAGTCGCCGGGCGGAACCTTTACGCACTTCACCTGTGAGCACTTTGGTGCGTTGTCCTGTACGCTGGAGCTGGGGAAAGCGCTGCCGTTTGGGCAAAACGATCTCACCCGCTTTGCGCCAACGCATCTCGCCCTGCGGGCGCTGCTGGGCGGGTCGGCTCCCGAGCATACGCACCAGACCGTTGAGCGTTACCGGGTCGTGCAGCAGATCACGCGCCGCAGCGATGCCTTCCTGCTCCACATGGCCGCACACACCCTCAACTTCACCCCGTTCCGCAAAGGGGCGCTGCTGGCCGAGGACGGCGAGGAACGTTACGAGGTACAGAAAACCACCGAGTATGTTTTATTCCCTAACCCAACCGTCGCGTTTGGCCTGCGTGCCGGGCTGATGCTGGAAAAAATATCCTGAACCTTTCCCCTCTCATCATCCGGGAGGGGAAGTTAAATACCTTTTCTTAGCAATTAAAGCGCGTGAACGTGTTTTGCAGAATATTCCTGGTGAATTGCTTTATTATTCACCTTCACTCCGTTATACTTTTTCTAAATCGCTTTAAAATCATCGTATTGAATATTTTTGGTTGCAACTCTCCACGCTTTATCCTTATTTCCTCCACATTTGGCGAAAATTTGTTTTTTACACTTTCATTGTTTTACCGTTGCTCTGACTAATTGACGATAAACCCCGTAAAGTTAATCTCGTCAACACGGCATAGCGCCGAAGAATAACTGAAAGAAAGGAAATAAATTATGCGTAAGTTTACTGCACTGTTTGTTGCTTCTACCCTGGCTCTGGGCGCTACCAGCATGGCGTTCGCCGCAGATACTGCGACCACCACCGCTGCCGCGCCTGCTGAAGGCAAAATGATGATGCATCATAAAGGCCCGGGTATGCACAGCGAGATGATGATGTTTAAGGATCTCAACCTGACGGATGCACAGAAACAGCAGATCCGCGATATCCGGAAGAGCGAACGCGACCAGATGAAACGTCCGCCGCTGGAAGAGCGTCGTGCCATGCATGACATCATCGCCAGCGACAGCTTCGACAAGGCGAAAGCCGAAGCGCAGATCGACAAAATGGCCGAGCAGCACAAAGCCCGCATGCTGGCTCACCTGGAAACCCAGAACAAGATCTACAACATTCTGACCCCGGAACAGAAAAAACAATTTAATGCGAATTTTGAGAAGCGTCTGACAGAACGTCCGGCGATGGAAGGTAAAATGCCAGCACCAACCGAATAATCGGTTCACTCTCTTAAGACCGCCGGGATCCTGTCCACAAAAGCGCAATCGCTGTGGACAGGACCGGCGGTTTTTCTTTCCTGCCCTCTTGTCTGCCGCCGCCAGCGCGGTATGCTCCTGTAGTCGCATCAGAGAATGTTTGTAGAGTCATGGCGTTAGAATTTTTATTAACGTTCCGCTAAGGCCTGCCCGCTCTGCTGCCGATACTGTGTTGTGAATACCTAACGATAACAAACAAGACAGCAACGATAGCAATATCCTTGCCCTGGCACGGGTTGTGCCATTCAGGAGTGGTGATGGAGTTCTTTGATATCCGTAAGATGCCGGTCAGCCTCTGGCGCAATGGTGCGGGTGAAACGCGTGAGATTTGTTGTTTCCCTCCCGCGACGCGTGATTTTCACTGGCGCGCCAGTATCGCGACTATCGCCAGCAACGGCGAATTTTCCTCTTTTCCCGGCGTCGATCGGGTTATTACCTTGCTGGAAGGCGGGGAGGTGACGCTGGATGCGGGCCAGGCGTTCTTCCATACCCTGAAGCACCATCAGCCCTACAGCTTTGCCGGCGACCTGCCGGTGAAAGCGCTGCTGTCCGATGGGCGGATGGCGATGGACTTCAACATCATGACCCGTCGCGACTGCTGTCGGGCGAAGGTGCGCGTGGCTGACCGTACCTTTACCACCTTTGGCACACGCGGGGGCGTGGTGTTTGTGTTAAGCGGGGCGTGGCAGCTGGGTGATAAATTGCTGACGGCCGATCAGGGCGCCAGCTGGGAGGAGGGTACCCACACGCTGCGTCTGCTGGAGGCTCAGGGTACCTTATTGTTCAGCGAAATCACGTGGCTGCCAGGCCATTGAGCTCAATGATTTCAAACTTACCGGCCAGCACAGGTTTACAGAGAATTTTGTAGCCATCGTGGTCAAATCCGGCGGGCATGCGCAGCAGGGTTGCCGCGTCGTTGATATCGTCGACAGCGCCCAGCCAGAGCCAGTTATTGACGATGTGATATTGGGTCATCGCGTCACCCACTTCTTTTAGCGCAACGGCGCTTTCCCAGGGCCAGCACTTCACGCTGATGGCCGCCAGACCGGCGAGGAGCCGGGCGTGGTGGGCCTCAACGCTCTCTTTCCCACAGCAGGCACCGGCACAGCGCTTCAGCGCGGATCGGAAACAGGCGCGTCCGCGCGTGGTCGCCTCCAGGCCCAAAAGGCTGTAGCAAAGCTGGAGCTCATCCGCCAGCGTCTGCAGCGCCTGAAGTGCCGCACGTTTATTGGCGAACAGTCCATAGAGATTCGGGGCATGAGAAAAATCGACGTCGCGCGCGTAGACGACCTGCGGCTTGCCTTCGTTGATCTGCAGGGAGCAGAGCTGACGGTTGCGGCGCAGGCGCTTGTTGAACAGCGGCTGTTGTTCTTTTATCAACCGCGCCTCCAGCAACAGCGCGCCCATTTCTCCCGCCGTCTGGAACCAGGTAATGCGTCGCGACTGGCGCAGCATGGCGGCCTCGTCCGGAGTACGCAGATGGGATAACACCCGACTGCGAATGTTAACGCTCTTGCCGATGTAAAGCGGCAGCGTGTCGCTTTCACCGTGAAAGATATATACGCCCGGCTGTTTAGGCAGTGCCTCAAGCCAGGGGCGAAGGTGCTCGGGATATTCGTAGATAGCCGCCGCTTCAAACTCAAGACGCGGGGCGGATTGACGCCTGCTCACATACTGCTCCATATACTGTTCAGGCATACAGTGTAGCAGAGAGGGTTAGGTTAAAAAAGAGCCGGGTGGCGGCGACGCCTTACCCGGCCTACAAAACGGGGTTACCGTTTTGCGTTTATTTCCAGAAGTCGTCAAACACCGTAATTGGCGTGTGGCGCTTGTGCTCGGTTTTCAGATACCAGCCTTCGATGATCTTTGCGGTGCCTTCATCCAGCTTTTTGCCTTCCAGATAATCATCAATGTTGTCGTAGGTGACGCCAAGAGCCGCTTCATCCGGCAGGGAAGGGCGATCGTCTTCAAGGTCCGCTGTCGGCGCTTTCTTATACAGATGCTCAGGACAGCCCAGCGCGGCAAGCAGCTGCTTACCCTGACGCTTGTTCAGGCGGAAGATCGGGTTGATGTCGGTGCCGCCGTCGCCGTACTTGGTGAAGAAACCGGTGATCGCTTCTGCCGCATGGTCGGTGCCGACCACGACGCCTTTGGTCATCCCGGCAATGCTGTACTGCGCTTTCATGCGCTCGCGGGCTTTCTCGTTGCCGCGAACAAAATCGCTTAACTCAATGCCCGCTTCGCGAAGCGCCTGCTCGCTTGCCAGCACGGAGCCTTTAATATTGACGGTCAGCACGCGGTCAGGCTGAATAAAGGCGATTGCATCCTGGCAATCCTGCTCGTCCGCCTGTACGCCATATGGTAGACGCACGGCGATAAATTGCAGGGTTTCATCTCCCGTCTCCTCGCGCAGCTCTGAAATTGCCATCTGGCAGAGCTTACCGGTCAGCGTTGAATCCTGGCCGCCGCTGATGCCCAGCACCAGAGATTTCAGGAAAGAGTTCTTCTTTAAATACGCTTTTAAAAAATCCACGCTGCGGCGGATCTCTTCATTTGCATCTACCGCAGGCTTCGCGCCCAGCGCCTGGATAATCTCTTGTTGCAGAGTCATCACGCTCTCCATAAACAGAATGTGTTAACTGTTAAAACTAACCCTTTGGACGTAAAACGACAAGGATCACAGTTTCGAGTGCGCTAATTTACGCCGTTTTAGCAGGTTATCGTTGTTTTATTAGAATTTTCCGAAATTCGTCTGGCGTAACGCACAAAGTTGAACAATAGTACTTTTTATCCCATGCTTAGATAACACGCTGATAAACAAGAGGACGGAATATGAACAAGAACGTAGCAGGAATTCTTAGCGCAGCGGCGGTACTGACTATGCTGGCAGGGTGTACGGCTTACGATCGCACCAAGGATCAGTTTACGCAGCCCGTAGTAAAAGATGTCAAAAAAGGGATGACCCGTTCGCAGGTCGCTGCGATTGCCGGTAAACCTTCTTCCGAAGTCACCATGATTCATGCGAAAGGCACCTGCCAGACCTACATCCTGGGTCAACGTGATGGTAAGGCAGAAACCTACTTTGTCGCCCTGGATGATACCGGTCATGTGATCAACTCCGGCTATCAGACCTGTGCTGAATACGATACTGACCCGCAGGCACCTAAGGCGTAGTCACCCTGCTTGCCTGAGGATGTTAGCAAACCGGCCCTGAGGCCGGTTTTTTTATGCATCGGAAAATCTTATTTCTTTTCGCGAATTATTTGCCCGAAATGTGAGGGTAGTCAACAAGCCAGGTCAATGAGAGACAATTTGAGCCTGTTCAGAATTATCCCCTGTCTGTACCATTGCGTATACTCACTCCAACGATAAACAACAGTACGCAAACTACCTGTCTGCCGGGACAGCGAGTCGAGTGAGAACGCGACGGCAGGTAGTCATACAAGAGGGAAATTACGATGGAAAAGAAACATATCTACCTGTTCTGCTCAGCGGGCATGTCAACCTCGCTTCTGGTGTCAAAGATGCGTGCGCAGGCTGAAAAGTATGAAGTCCCTGTGGTGATCGAAGCGTTCCCGGAAACGCTGGCGGGCGAAAAAGGTCAGACAGCCGATGTTGTTTTACTGGGACCGCAAATTGCCTATATGTTGCCCGAAATTCAACGACTGTTACCCAATAAACCGGTCGAAGTGATCGACTCGGGGCTGTACGGCAAGATTGATGGTTTAGGTGTTCTTAAAGCTGCTGTGGCAGCGATTAAAAAAGCTGCTAATTAATTTTTATTTTTCCCGTCAAAGAGTTATTTCACACACAATACGCCGTAACATGCGTTACGGCATTTAAGGGTATTTTCCTATGAGTAAAGTCATCGCTTCACTTGAAAAGGTACTCCTTCCTTTTGCTGTTAAAATAGGAAAGCAGCCTCACGTTAATGCCATCAAAAACGGCTTTATTAAATTAATGCCGTTGACGCTGGCCGGGGCCATGTTCGTTTTAATTAACAACGTTTTTCTGAGCTTTGGTGAAGGTTCCTTCTTTTATTCATTAGGAATTCGGTTAGACGCTTCCACAATTGAAACCCTTAATGGTTTTAAAGCCATCGGCGGCAACGTCTATAACGGTACGTTGGGGATTATGTCGCTGATGGCGCCTTTCTTCATTGGGATGGCGCTGGCAGAAGAGCGTAAGGTGGACCCGCTGGCCGCCGGGTTATTATCCGTCGCCGCCTTTATGACAGTGACCCCGTACAGCGTCGGTGAAGCCTATGCTGTGGGCGCCAACTGGCTGGGTGGGGCTAACATCATCTCCGGTATTGTTATCGGCCTGGTGGTGGCAGAGATGTTCACCTTTATTATCCGTCGCAACTGGGTGATCCGCCTGCCGGATAGCGTACCGGCCTCCGTTTCCCGTTCATTTTCCGCGTTGATTCCAGGCTTCATTATTCTCTCTATCATGGGGATTATCGCCTGGGCGCTCTCTCACTGGGGCACGAACTTCCACCAGATCATCATGGACTCTATCTCTACGCCGCTGGCGTCTATGGGTGGCGTGGTCGGTTGGGCGTACGTGATTTTCACCTCTCTGCTGTGGTTCTTTGGCGTGCATGGTTCACTGGCACTGGCCGCGCTGGACAGCGGAATTATGACCCCGTGGGCACTGGAAAACGTTGCACTGTATCAGCAGTACGGCTCCGTTGATGCGGCGCTGGCAGCGGGTAAAACTTTCCATGTGTGGGCGAAGCCGATGCTTGACTCCTATATCTTCCTGGGCGGTACCGGGGCAACCTTGGGTCTGATCATCGCGGTCTTTATTGTCTCTCGTCGCGCAGACTACCGTCAGGTCGCGAAGCTGGCGCTGCCATCAGGCATCTTCCAGATTAACGAACCGATTCTGTTCGGTCTGCCAATCATCATGAACCCGGTCATGTTCATTCCGTTCATCCTGGTTCAGCCGCTGCTGGCCGCTATCACCCTGACGGCGTATTACATGGGCATCATTCCTCCGGTCACCAACATTGCACCGTGGACCATGCCAGCGGGTCTGGGTGCCTTCTTCAACACCAACGGCAGCGTCGCAGCCTTCCTGCTGGCGATATTTAACCTCGGGATTGCCACCCTGCTGTACATGCCGTTCGTAGCGATTGCGAACAAAGCCGCCACCATCATTGATGAAGAAGAGAGCGAAGAGGATATCGCCCTCTCACTGAAATTCTAAGATTGACGGCGCGGGGAAACCCGCGCCAGCCACAAGGAGCTTAAAGATGTTAGATTTGGATAATATTGTCGCAGACGAAGCCGTCGAGAACGATCTCGAAGAAGTGGTGATGGGGCTTATCATCAACTCCGGGCAGGCCCGCAGCCTGGCCTACGCCGCGCTGAAGCAGGCCAAGCAGGGGGATTTTGCCGCGGCGAAAACCATGATGGAACAGTCCCGCACGGCGCTGAACGAAGCGCACCTGGTGCAGACAAAGCTGATTGAAAGCGATCAGGGCGAAGGGAAGATGAAGGTCAGCCTGGTGCTGGTCCACGCGCAGGATCACCTGATGACCTCGATGCTGGCACGTGAGCTGGTGGCGGAGCTCATTGAGCTTCACGAGAAGATGCAGTAAGTCAGACTGAGTAGCAGGAGGTCAGCACGATGGAAATTAAAACCGCACTTGAACAGCAGCTGTTTAATGGCAAAAATTTTCACGTGGTTATCTACAACAAGACGGAGAGCGCCAGCGGTCTGCATCAGCATGACTATTACGAGTTCACGATTGTTCTGACCGGCCGCTACTACCAGGAGATCAACGGTAAGCGCGTTCTGCTTGAACGAGGGGATTTTGTCTTCCTGCCGATGGGATCTTATCACCAGAGCTTTTACGAATTTGGTGCCACCCGCATTTTGAATGTGGGCGTCAGCAGACGTTTCTTCGAGAAGCACTATCTGCCGCTGGTGCCGTTCTGCTTTGTGGCCTCTCAGGTTTATCGCGTCAAAAACGAGTTCATGACCTGGATTGAAACGGTTATCGCCTCGCTTAACTTCCGCGACAATGAATTTGATGAGTTTATTGAAACGGTGACCTTCTACGTGATGAACCGGCTGCGCCATCATCGTGAAGAGCAGCAGGTGACGGATGATATTCCGCAATGGCTGCGCAGCACCGTTGAGCTGATGCACGATAAAAGCCAGTTCAGCGAAAATGCGCTGGAAAATATGGTCTCCCTGTCGGGCAAATCCCAGGAATATCTGACCCGCGCGACGCAGCGTTATTACCGTAAAACGCCCGTGCAAATTATTAATGAAATCCGCATTAATTTTGCTAAAAAACAGCTGGAAATTACCAACTATTCTGTCACCGATATTGCATACGAGTCAGGATACAGCAGCCCCAGCCTGTTTATTAAAACCTTTAAGAAATTGACGTCATTCACACCGAACAGTTACCGGAAAAATTTGACGGTAATTAATTAACTGTCGGCGGATTACCCGCCACGAATATTGCTTTAATGGCTTGCCCAAATAGCGGGAAGAGCACGCTATATCTTGCAGGCGATTAACCTGATACGCTAAGGGAGATATTATGCAGAAGAAATTAAAAGTCGTAACCATTGGTGGCGGCAGCAGCTATACCCCGGAATTACTCGAAGGTTTCCTGAAACGTTATCATGAATTACCGGTCAGCGAATTATGGCTGGTGGACGTTGAGGAAGGTCAGGAGAAGCTGAATATTATTTTCGACCTGTGCAAGCGCATGGTGGAAAAAGCGGGCGTACCTCTGACCGTGCATAAAACCCTCGATCGTCGTCTGGCGCTGAAAGATGCGGATTTTGTTACCACCCAGCTGCGCGTCGGCCAGCTGAAGGCGCGTGAGCTGGACGAGCGTATTCCCCTGAGCCACGGCTATCTGGGGCAGGAGACCAACGGCGCGGGCGGCCTGTTTAAAGGCCTGCGCACCATCCCGGTGATTTTCGACATCGTCAAAGACGTGCAGGAGATCTGCCCGAACGCGTGGGTCATTAACTTCACCAACCCGGCCGGTATGGTGACCGAGGCGGTCTATCGTCATACGAACTTCAAACGCTTTATCGGCGTCTGTAATATTCCGATCGGCATGAAGATGTTCATCCGCGACGTGCTGGCGCTGACCGACAACGACGATCTCTCCATCGATCTGTTCGGCCTGAACCACATGGTGTTTATTAAGGATGTCATCGTGAACGGGGAATCGCGCTTTGCCGAGCTCCTCGACGGCGTAGCCTCCGGTCGTCTGACGGCGGCATCGGTGAAAAACATCTTTGACCTGCCGTTCAGCGAAGGGCTGATCCGCTCGCTGAATCTGCTGCCTTGCTCGTACCTGCTTTACTACTTCAAGCAGAAAGAGATGCTGGCCATCGAAATGGGCGAGTATTATAAGGGCGGTGCGCGCGCGCAGATCGTTCAGAAGGTCGAAAAGCAGCTGTTCGATTTGTATAAAGACCCGAACCTGAACGTCAAACCGAAAGAGCTGGAGCAGCGCGGCGGGGCCTACTACTCCGATGCGGCGTGCGAAGTGATAAACGCCATCTACAACGACAAGCAGGCTGAGCACTATGTTAACGTCCCGCATCACGGCCATGTCGACAATATTCCGGCTGACTGGGCCGTTGAAATGACCTGCATCCTGGGGCGCGAGGGGGCTAAACCGCATCCGCGTATCACCCGCTTCGATGACAAGGTCATGGGGCTGATTCATACCATCAAAGGCTTTGAAGTGGCAGCAAGCAACGCGGCGCTGAGCGGGGAACTCAATGACGTGCTGCTGGCCCTGAACCTCAGCCCGCTGGTGCATTCTGACCGCGACGCGGAGCAGCTGGCCAGCGAGATGATCCTGGCGCATGAAAAATGGTTGCCGAACTTTGCCGCCACGATCGAGAAGCTGAAGTTCAAACAGCAATAAGAGGACGCACAATGGAAAACCTGCTGATCGTTAATGCTGATGATTTTGGTCTCTCGAAAGGTCAGAACTACGGCATTATTGAAGCCTGTCGCCGGGGGGTTGTGACCTCTACAACGGCCCTGGTTAACGCTGAGGCGGTTGAACACGCGGCGCAGCTGAGCCGCGAGGTGCCAGAGCTGGGCGTCGGCATGCATTTTGTGCTGACGCTCGGGATGCCGCTTTCGCCAATGCCGGGCCTGACGCGCGACGGCCAGCTGGGTAAATGGATTTGGGAACGGGCGGAGCAGGGTGCTCTGCCGCTCGAAGAGATTGCCCGCGAGCTGGAGTGCCAGTTCAACCGCTTCGTTGATGTGTTTGGTCAGGCGCCGACGCACATCGACAGCCATCACCACGTGCATATGATCCCGGCGATTTTCCCGCTTGTCGCCGGGTTTGCACAGCGCAAAGGCGTGGCGATGCGCGTGGATCGCAATGTGCACGGATTGCCGGACTGCGCTGTTAGATCCACTGAGGGGTTCAGTAGCGCGTTTTACGGAGAAGAGATCAGCGAAGCGCTGTTCCTGAAGGTGCTGGATGATTCCGCTGCCCGCGGTGAAACGTCGGTAGAAGTGATGGCGCATCCTGCCTTTGTCGATAACACCGTGCGTAAAAGTGCCTACTGCTGGCCGCGGCTGGCGGAGCTGGACGTGCTGACGTCGGCCTCGCTGAAATACGCGATTGCCGAATGCGGGTATCGGTTGGGGACGTTCAGGGAGCTGTAAGAGTTGCCGGGTGGCGGCTTCGCCTTACCCGGCCTACGAACGACCTGCTAACTCTTGTAGGCCCGGTAAGGCGAAGCCGCCACCGGGCTTTTTTTACGCCGGAATCTGATCGACCTTGCTGCTTCGCGACCAGACGCGGTGCGCGGCGAGCAAATCAAACAGCTTCGTCATGAAGGCATCGTCAACGTTATCGCCCTCGACAATGCCGTCCTCACCCTGATCGGCCACCTTCAGCTGCGCTTTAAACTGTCGCGCATCGCCGGACAGCGCGATCGGTTTCAGGTGCTTATAGGCTTCCAGCAGATAATAGACGGCGTCGCCGTTGGTCAGCAGACTGGCAAGATCTCCGCCTGGCACAATCACCGCATCGACGGTGAGCGATGGCGCACCGGCAAAGGTCGCCGCGACCGGCAGCACAGAACCATCGTCGGCCGTCACCTCACCCATGCGGGAATAGAGCAGTTTGGCATGCACGCCCTGGGTTTTTAGCGCCTGCATGATCCCCAGCACGTCGCTGGCGCGGGTTTTGTCGTTCAGCAGAATGGCAACCACGCGGCCTTTAATCGAGCCGCCCGGCAACGCATACAGGCTCAGCGACGGATCTTTCTTCACGCCGTTAACCTCTTTCGGCGGAGCGAGGTTACGCTGCTCGTCGGTCAGCGTAATGCCCAGGTTGTCCGCGACGCTCTGGGCAAGCTGAACATCAATATGCGCCAGCTGATCGACCACGCGCTCGCGGATGTAGGTGCGCACCACTTTACTCAGCTCAAAGCTGAAGCCGCCGATGATGTGCTGTTGCTCAATCGGCGTCTGGCTGTTCCAGAACAGGCGAGGGTGGGCGTAATACTCGCCGAACGAGGGGCTGCGCTCGCGAATTTTATTGCCATCGATACGCTCCTGATAGGATTCGAATCCACCGCGTTTCGGTCCGGGAGGCGTTTCACGCGGCCAGTTATCGTTGATGGAGTTCGGCTCATAGTTCGCCGGGTTGGTATCAATATCCTGACGGTGCATCCCGTCGCGCTGGAAGTTGTGGTACGGGCAGGTTGGGCGGTTAATCGGAATTTCGTGGAAGTTCGGCCCGCCCAGACGGCTAATCTGCGTATCGGTATAGGAGAACAGGCGTCCCTGCAGGAGCGGATCGTTGGTGAAGTCCAGCCCCGGCACGATATGCCCCGGGTGGAACGCGGCCTGCTCGTTTTCGGCAAAGAAGTTATCCGGGTTGCGGTTGAGCACCATTTTACCCACCAGCTGCACCGGCACCAGCTCTTCCGGGATCAGCTTCGTCGGGTCCAGAAGGTCGAAATCGAACTTAAATTCGTCCTCTTCCGGGATGAGCTGCAGGCCCAGCTCGTATTCCGGGAAGTCGCCCGCTTCAATGGATTCCCAGAGCTCGCGGCGATGGAAGTCCGGATCGCGCCCGGTCAGCTTCTGCGCCTCGTCCCACACCAGCGAGGCTTTACCCGCCACCGGCTTCCAGTGGAAACGGACAAACGTGGCTTTCCCCTCGGCGTTGATCATTCGGAAGGTATGGATGCCGAACCCCTCCATGGTGCGGTAGCTGCGGGGGATCCCGCGGTCTGACATCGCCCACATCACGTTGTGTAAGGTTTCAGGCTGCAGGGAGACATAGTCCCAGAAGGTGTCGTGCGCACTTTGTCCCTGCGGTATGGCCCAGTGGGGCTCCGGTTTTACCGCATGGACAAAGTCAGGAAATTTATGCGCGTCCTGAATGAAAAACACCGGGGTGTTATTGCCCACCAGATCGAAAATGCCCTCTTCGGTATAAAACTTGGTGGCAAAGCCGCGGATATCACGCACCGTGTCTGCCGAACCTGCGCCACCCTGCACGGTGGAGAAACGCACAAAGACCGGGGTAATTTTATCCGGGTCGGAGAGGAAGTCCGCTTTGGTGATCGCCTTCAGGCTCTTGTAGGGCTGAAAATAGCCGTGCGCAGCGGAACCGCGTGCGTGGACGATGCGTTCCGGTATCCGCTCGTGGTCAAAATGGGTGATTTTTTCCCGCAGAATGAAGTCTTCCAGCAGGGTTGGCCCGCGCGAGCCTGCGCGAAGGGAGTTCTGATCGTCAGCAATGCGCACGCCCTGATTGGTGGTGAGCGCAAAACCTTCGCCGCCTTTACGGTGTGGCTCAAGCGATTTCAGCTTCTCGTTTCCCGTATCCGGGGATTTCATGCTTCCCGGTGCGGTAGGCTGTTCGCCAGGGGCTGATGGGCCCGGCGAGGGGCGGTGAGAGCCGTCAGAAGGGGCGAGAGAGTCCATGCCCGGTTGAGATTCTTCAGTGCCATGAATCGGTGATTGATGTGTTTTATCTTTGTTCGACATTGCACGCTTCTCCTTTATCCATTGCTAAAAACCCTATTAAGGATAGAACAATGTCGTGAGATGGCTCGCGAACTAAGAGTTTTCACATGCCAGCATTAACGAAAGGAGCCATCTCACCCACTCGGAGCGCGACGGAAGGCAGCAGGATCGGCTATCATAGAATTTTCCTGCTTCAAGAATTTGCTTTAGTGAATCCGTCGCTTATGAAACCTCTTCGTCAACAAAACCGCCAGGTTATTAGCTATGTGCCCCGCGTTGAGCCCGCGCCGCCAGACCATGCCCTGAAAGTGGATGGTTTTCGCGATGTGTGGCAGTTACGGGGGAAATTCGTGGCCTTTGTGCTGATCGGCGAGCATTTCCGTCGCTCTCCCACCTTTACGGTGCCGGAGTCCGCACAGCGGTGGGCGATGCAGATCCGCCAGGATGAAGAGGTTGAAGAATAACAGCCATAAAAAAACCGCCTGTTGGCGGTTTTTTTATATCTACAGCGATTAACGATGCGCCAGTTCGGCGTCGTCTTCACTTTCCAGAATCGCTTTGTCGGTCTGCTTCAGCCACTGGCTGGTCAGCGTACCGGCGGTCATGGAGCCGCTGACGTTCAGCGCGGTACGGCCCATGTCGATCAGCGGCTCAACGGAGATCAGCAGCGCGACAAGCGTCACAGGCAGGCCCAGCGCAGGCAGCACAATCAGCGCGGCGAAGGTTGCACCGCCGCCAACACCCGCAACGCCTGCGGAGCTTACGGTAACAATCCCGACCAGCGTGGCGATCCAGACTGGATCCAGCGGGTTAATGCCGACTGTAGGAGCAACCATTACCGCCAGCATCGCCGGATACAGACCCGCACAGCCGTTCTGACCAATAGTGGCACCAAAGGAGGCAGAGAAGCTGGCGATGGATTCAGGCACGCCCAGACGACGAGTCTGTGCTTCAACGTTCAGCGGAATAGACGCGGCGCTGGAACGGCTGGTGAAGGCAAAGGTCAGTACCGGCCAGACCTTACGGAAGTATTTCAGCGGGCTGACGCCGTTCACGCCCAGCAGGATGCCGTGCACCACGAACATAATGCCAAGGCCCAGGTAAGAGGCGACAACGAAGCTGCCCAGCTTAATGATGTCCTGCAGGTTAGAGCCGGCAACCACTTTGGTCATCAGCGCCAGCACGCCGTAAGGGGTGAGCTGCATGACCAGACGAACCAGCTTCATCACCCAGCTTTGCAGGGTATCAATCGCGGTCAGCACGCGTTCGCCTTTTGGCGCATCGTCTTTCAGCAGCTTCAGCGCCGCCACGCCCAGGAACGCGGCGAAAATAACCACGCTGATGATGGAGGTTGGGCTCGCACCGGTCAGGTCAGCAAACGGGTTCTTCGGAATGAAGGAGAGCACCATCTGCGGCACGGTCAGGTCAGCTACTTTACCCACGTAGTTGGTCTGAATCGCAGTCAGACGCGCCGTTTCAGCGGTCCCCTGAACCAGACCCTCTGCGGTCAGGCCAAACAGGTTAGTGACCAGCACACCCACCAGCGCGGCAATCAGCGTGGTGAACAGTAGCGTACCAATGGTCAGGAAACTGATTTTTCCCAACTGGGTCGCGTTATGCAGGCGGGCAACGGCGCTCAGAATAGAGGCGAACACCAGCGGCATAACGATCATCTGCAGCAGCTGAACATAGCCGTTACCGACAATGTTGAACCACTGAATGGAATCTTTCAGTACTGGATTATCGGAGCCATAAATAGCCTGTAATGCCAGACCAAATACGACACCCATGGCCAGACCAACCAGCACCTTTTTCGCCAGGCTCCACTGTTTATGGCGAGCCTGCGCGAGAAGCAATAGCAATACAACGAACACAACGACGTTCGCGATGAGTGGAAAATTCATCCCCGTTCTCCTGATTTATTATCGGGTCGGTTTTTACCGATCCTGTTGGCGGAAGGTTAGCAGAAGTGTGATGTCGCGCTTATATCCAAATGGAATGGGTTATGACAAATGGGATAGTTTTGTTGGTTTACTGTTCAATCTGGTGGTGAATAAAGCGATTGAACTGAAATTGTAGCGAATTAATCATCTGGGAAGACCAGCGGACTGCACTGTTTTCGGGCAACGTTTGCGGCATCCAGACGGCGTAAGCAAACAGCGCCATGCACAAGACGCGCTCAAGCTGGTTCCCTTTCTGCGGTGCCAGGATAGGAAAACGGAAGCGCCAGCGGCAGGGCCACAGCAGAGGTACGCCCGCGGGCGTCAGCATATCGGCCAGAATATGGCTCAGATAGCCCAGCACCATCCCCTGAATGGCATCGGCGGGGACGATCCAGCTTTCGGGCACTTTTAAATAGAAAAGCGTCAGCAGGCCAAACACGGCCAGCAGGCTGTGCGTAAACCCCCGGTGGCCGAACGCGCGGGCGATGGGTTTTGACACCCACTTCAGGCGCTGACCGAGGAAGGACTTGGGATGGTCAATATCGGGCAGCAGACAGGTCAAAACGGCGGAAGGGACGATATGCCACCAGTCCCCCTGTGCCAGCACGGGGGTGAGTTCAGCGTTTTTGGCAAATACTGCGCACGCGATAGAAAAAAGCAGGTGGCCTTCCGCCGTCATGATAAAACCCATAAAACTGTCAATTCATACAGTATAGGGTTTTTGTACAGTAGGCGGAAGAGGTGACGGTGTAACTGTTTGTCACAAACCGGAGGAGGGGCTTAACCGCCCCGCAGGTGATGCGCCGTGAGTTCTGCCAGTGAAATCAGCTTCGCATCGGCAAGGGCAAACCGGGGATCGTGGCGGCCTTCTTCCGCAGGCACCACAATGGAGCGCATCCGCGCGGCTTTAGACGCTATCATGCCGTTAACGGAATCTTCCAGCGCAACGCAGTTGAGGGGATCCACGCCGAGCTTAGCGGCACAGTCGAGATAGACCTGCGGGTGCGGCTTGCTGTAAGGCAATTTCTCAGCGGACGCCAGCGCGTCGAAACTGTCGCGCAGTTCAAACATGATGAGCACTTTTTCCAGCATATGCAGCGGTGACGCCGAGGCCAGGCCGACCTTGAGCCCCTGGGCTTTACACAGCGCGACGGCCTCACGTACGCCGGGCAGCAGCGGCTTGCTCTCTTCTACCAGCGAAATGGCGCGGCTGATAATGCGCGCGGTCACTTCATCACGACCCGGTCCAGCCCACGGCTGTTGGGCAAACCACAGGTCAACCACCATATCGATGCGCAGGCCCAGCGTATCGGGAAGTTCATTACGGCGGCTGATGTCCACGCCCAGGCTGGCCATGACCTCCAGTTCGGCGCGATCCCACAACGGTTCGGAATCGATCAGTAATCCATCCATGTCAAAAATTGCGGCAAGAATTTGGCGCGGTGTCGACATCACAACGTCTCCTTATCCAGGGTGTTCGACAGACGATAAGTGCTAAGCACACTCTGCAATTTAGCATATTGCTTTTAAAGAGCGGGCGAAATTGATGACCAGCAGGTAGACTTAGGCACAAATAACGCGTCTTTATGAAGAGGAACTGATGACGTATCAACAAGCTGGACGCATTGCGGTCTTAAAACGTATTGCTGGCTGGGTGATTTTTATTCCTGCCGTCATTTCTACGCTGATTTCTGTACTCAAATTTATGTACGATCACAGCGAAAAACAGCCGGGTATCAATGCAGTTATGCTTGATTTTGCGCATGTGATGATTGAGATGATGCGTTTTAATACGCCATTCTTGAATGTCTTCTGGTTTAACTCACCGACCCCGGATTTTCAGCATCAGCTGAATATCGGCTTTTGGGTGATCTACGCCCTGATCTTTGTTGCGCTGGCGCTGCAGGCCTCTGGCGCGCGAATGAGCCGTCAGACGCGCTTCTTACGCGAGGGCGTTGAGGACCAGCTCATTCTGGAACAGGCCAAAGGCCCGGAAGGCATGAGCCGGGAGCAGATTGAATCCCGCATTGTTGTGCCGCGCCACACTATTTTCCTGCAAATTTTTCCGCTCTATATCCTTCCCGTGATTATCATTGTGGCAGGATACTTCTTCTTCTCACTGCTCGGTTTTCTGTAACCGATACGGGTGGCGGCAAAGCCACCCGTTCGCGTCTCAGGCGGCAAGCATGCGCTCAAGCGCCCGCTGGGCGTTAACCAGGTGTTCCCCACCAAAAAGTATGGCGCGGTTCATCAGCGTATAAAGCTGATACACCGGTTGACGATCGAGGAAGCCGGGCGGCAGGGGCGAAACCGACTGATACCCGTCGTATATCTGCGGCGGTTGTTCAGGATGCAGCGGCAGCATGGCAAGATCGCACTCACGGTCGCCCCAGTAGCAGGCCGGGTCGAAGATATAGGGGCCGTTGGGCCCCAGCGCGCAGTTATCGGACCACAAATCACCGTGGAGCAGAGACGCCTGAGGCTGGTGGGAGGCCAGGCGCTGCTGCACGTGCTCGACGATGGCATCAATATTGCCAAACTCCAGCCCTTTCTCGGCGGCAAGCTCAAGCTGCCAGCCAATGCGCTGCTCGGCAAAAAACGTCGACCAGCGACGCTGCCAGGCATTGGGCTGTGGCGTGGTGGAGAGATCGTTGTCAAAATCAAGGCCAAACTGCGGCTGGTCGCTCCACTGATGGAGGCGCGCTAGCTGCTGGCCAAGAATGAAAGCGTTATGGGCATCCAGCGGACGGGCGGGGAGATATTCCATGACCAGAAAACTGTAATCGCGGTCGCTACCGACGGCCAGAACCTGCGGGACCGTCACCGTTTTACTGCGCGACAACAGCTCCAGCTGATCGGCTTCGGCGGTAAAAATCGGAAGCAGCTCGCGTTCATCGCATTTTACGAAGAGATCGCGCCCTGCGTAGCGTAAATGCCACGCGGCGTGGATCTCTCCGCCTGGCAGTTCGTTACGCAGTTCAATTTCACCTTCACCCAGCTGCTCACTTAAAAGATGACTGATAGCCTGCCACATGTTGACTCTCCCATGTTGTCTGCCAGATCATAAAGTTAGCGCATTATTGCGGTAAAAAAATACGAACTAACGCACACCTGAGCGGTTTAATTTCATACAGGGCACTTATTGTTCTTTTTTCTGCCAGCTTTCCCAGGTGTCGACGTCAATTTCGGCTGGCTTGTCGGTCCCACTTTCCACCAGGCTGGCGGCCAGCGCATGGACCTCTTCTTTATTCAGCGCGCCGATCAGGCCAAATGTCAGAGTGCCTAAATCATGAATATTGCCTTCGTCATCCGTCAGGGTAAGGAGAAAATTAGCCCGGGTGAAGGCATTGTTGAGCTCATTTAGCTCGGTAAGCGATGCCTCATGAAGGTTGACGGTTACGACATAACGAGTGATGTCACCACTGCTCATAATTCACCTCATTGTTATCATGGAAGTTTTCTTAGCATAGTCGATAGTTTGCGTTTGGCGACTCGGGGATGACGTTCCCCTTCATGCAGATGAAGGGGAACAGACGTTAATTTCGGGACAGGTAATCGACGATTTTTTGCGTATCGGCCAGCGAACAGAGGCGCGTGCCCTGGTTGATGGTGGCGGCGCTACCCGCCGCCACGCCGTAGCGCGTCATCTCCAGCAGTGACGCACCCTGCGCAAGCTTAAGCGTCATCGCACCCACCATGCTGTCACCCGCGCCAACCGTGCTCTGGCTCTTCATCGGCGGTGGAACAACCTGAACGGACGACGTTTCATCGACGGCCAGCGCCCCCTGCGGACCGAGGGAAACCACCACGCGTCGCGCTTTGCCGCTGCGTACCAGCTCCTGCGCGGCGGTGCGCACATCGTCAGGCTGCGTCAGTTCGCGGTTGACCAGCGCGCTTAGCTCTTTCTGGTTGGGTTTGACCAGCTCAAGATTGCCCGGCACTAAGGCCGCATGCAGGGCCTCGCCGCTGCTGTCGACGATGCAGCGGATACCGCGTTGCTGCGCCGCCTGAATCAGCGCGGTTAATTTTTCCGTGCTGACGCCGGGCGGCAGGCTGCCGCTGACCACCAGCAGCGCGCCGCTTTCTATCGTCAGCACTTTCTCTTCAAGCTGACGAAACTCGTCATCGGTGAGTTTCGCGCCCGGCATGACAAACCGGTACTGCTCGCCGCTGGATTCCACGTGAACATGCAGGTTTTGCCGCGTCCAGTCTTTCGCCTCGACGGTCTCTACGGCCACCTGTTCATCTGCCAGCAGGGAGACCAGGTGTTCACCGGTAGCACCGCCTGCGGGGAAAATGGCCGTGGCTTTGCCGCCGAGGTGGGTAATGGCGCGCGCCACGTTGATACCGCCACCGCCGGGCTCAAAGACCGGGGCGCTACAGCGCAATTTACCTTCCGGATAAATCTGCGGCGTCAGGGTGGCGGAATCAAGGGAAGGGGAGAGCGTCAGGGTGTAGATAGGAACCATCATTACCTCCTTTTAGCATGGGTTCCTTTTAGTCTGGCACCATTTGACAGGAAGGCAATGTAAATAACAGTATGATTTTAAATATGAATAGTGAATAAAAGTGAGGCCGGAGACATATAAAATAAAACGCTTTTTGGGATCGTTCTTATTCAAAAAATGAAATAAGAAAACATTGCTATGTTATTTGCGGCTTTTTATAATTTGTTACCTTTCTCTGGACGCCTTGTCATTGATCCTCAAGAAAGATTCCGGGACCGTGTGGTCTCTTTTTTTGTTGTACGGACTCCTTAATAAAATGAAGCTTTTAAAGACAGTGCCCGCTGCACTGATGCTGGCGGGTGGCGTGTTTGCGGCTATGAACGCGACCGCCGATGATTCCGTTTTTACTGTCATGGACGATCCCTCCACCGCGAAAAAACCGTTTGAAGGTAACCTGAACGCGGGGTACCTGGCACAATCCGGTAACACCAAAAGCTCTTCTCTGACGGCGGACAGTACGCTTACCTGGTACGGTAATACCACCGCCTGGTCTCTGTGGGGTAATGCCAGCAATACGTCCGCTAATGACGAACGCTCTTCCGAGAAATATGCGGTAGGCGGACGTAGCCGTTACAACATGACCGACTATGACTACCTGTTTGGTCAGGCAAGCTGGTTAACCGACCGTTACAACGGTTATCGCCAGCGTGATGTGTTCACCGCGGGTTATGGTCGTCAGTTCCTGAACGGTCCGGTACACAGCCTCCGTTTTGAATTTGGTCCCGGTGTGCGTTATGACGAGTACACCAATGGCGATACCAAAACCCAACCGCTCGGTTACGCTTCTGGTACCTATGCCTGGCAGATGACTGATAACACCAAATTTACACAGGGTGTTTCTGTATTTGGTGCCGACGACACGACGCTGAACTCTGAGACGGCGCTCAACGTGGCCATCAACGAACACTTTGGTCTGAAAGTCGCCTACAACGTGACCTGGAACTCTTCACCACCAGAGTCTGCGCCGGATCATACCGACCGCAGAACCACGGTTTCACTGGGTTATAGAATGTAATAAAGACGGGCCGATGATAATGTCGGCCCGTTTATTCTCTCTGATCTTGTGACGTCCCTTCTGATGAGCTCTACTCGCCCCTAACCCCAAATCATCGCCGCCCAACGGAGTAACAGCATTGCGCCGCAGATGGCAATCAGCACCAGCACCATTTTCCAGTGTTTTACGGCAAATCGTTTTGTTGGCATAACCTAATCCTTGTTCGTTGATATCCACAGTCTACCAAACAGGGCCTGAAGATGCCCCTTCGCAGGAACGATTGGGTTATGCCAGCGTAGGGGGCGGTTCAGAACCAGTGGAATCGTTCGGCGAGAATCAACAATAAACCTGTGGCGGAAAGGATGTTCAATATCACAACCGTTCTACTGGATACGTTCATGGTATGCACCTTTGGGTTTAAAGACCTGTTCAAGAGTAGCCCTGCATTTCTAAATTGCGAGCGCCGGGAATATGCAACCTGCAAATTCATGCGAAAGTGCCAGCACATCAATCTGCCAGCAGAGGGTGCAATCTCCCTTTTGTTAGTGTTAACATTGCAAGGCTTGCCGTATATCCGGCGTTGTCTGATTTTCCGGCAGGTGAATGATGACGAACCAATTTGACGATTGTTGGTCAGATGGTGTCGTAATCTATTGTCAAATCACGATTATTTTCTTTGTATATGCTCTTATGTGTGGGGCATCACTGCAAATAAGGATATAAAATGCCTGTAATTACTCTTCCTGATGGCAGCCAACGCCATTTCGACCGCGCAGTTAGCCCAATGGATGTTGCCCTGGACATCGGTCCTGGTCTCGCGAAAGCGACCATCGCCGGCCGTGTCAACGGTGAGCTGGTGGATGCCTCCGATCTGATCGAAAACGATGCGACACTGGCCATCATCACCGCAAAAGATGAAGAAGGTCTGGAGATCATTCGTCACTCATGCGCGCACCTGTTGGGCCATGCCATCAAACAGCTGTGGCCAAACACCAAAATGGCGATCGGTCCGGTTATCGATAATGGTTTCTACTACGACGTTGACCTTGACCATACCCTGACTCAGGAAGATATCGACGCGCTCGAAAAACGTATGCACGAGCTCGCCGAAACGAACTATGACGTCATCAAGAAGAAAGTCAGCTGGCACGAAGCGCGTGAAACCTTCGTGAAGCGCGGCGAGAGCTATAAGGTCTCGATTCTTGACGAAAACATTTCGCATGATGACAAGCCTGGCTTGTACCATCACGAAGAATACGTCGACATGTGCCGTGGACCGCACGTGCCGAACATGCGCTTCTGTCATCACTTTAAGCTGATGAAGATCGCAGGCGCCTACTGGCGCGGCGACAGCAACAACAAGATGTTGCAGCGTATCTATGGTACCGCATGGGCCGATAAAAAAGCCCTGAACGCTTACCTGCTGCGTCTGGAAGAGGCGGCGAAGCGTGACCACCGTAAAATCGGCAAGCAGCTTGACCTGTACCACATGCAGGAAGAAGCGCCGGGTATGGTGTTCTGGCATAACGACGGCTGGACCATCTTCCGTGAACTGGAAACCTTCGTACGCTCCAAGCTGAAAGAGTACCAGTATCAGGAAGTGAAAGGCCCGTTCATGATGGACCGTGTGCTGTGGGAAAAAACCGGCCACTGGGACAACTACAAGGATGCGATGTTCACCACCTCCTCTGAGAACCGTGAATACTGCATCAAGCCAATGAACTGCCCGGGCCACGTTCAGATCTTCAATCAGGGTCTGAAATCCTACCGTGACCTGCCGCTGCGTATGGCGGAGTTCGGTAGCTGCCACCGTAACGAGCCATCAGGTGCGCTGCACGGTCTGATGCGCGTGCGTGGCTTTACGCAGGATGATGCGCATATCTTCTGTACCGAAGATCAGGTCCGTGACGAAGTTAACGCCTGTATTCGTATGGTCTACGATATGTACAGCACTTTTGGCTTCGAGAAGATCGTGGTCAAACTCTCAACGCGTCCGGAAAAACGTATCGGTAGCGATGAGACCTGGGATCGCGCAGAAGCGGATCTCGCCGTGGCGCTGGAAGAGAACGGTATTCCGTTCGAATACCAGCTGGGCGAGGGCGCATTCTACGGTCCGAAAATTGAATTTACCCTGTATGACTGCCTCGATCGCGCATGGCAGTGCGGTACTGTACAGCTGGACTTCTCCCTGCCGCAGCGTTTAAGCGCCTCTTATGTTGGCGAAGACAACGAGCGTCAGGTGCCGGTAATGATTCACCGTGCCATTCTCGGTTCTCTGGAACGCTTCATCGGCATCCTGACCGAAGAGTTCGCCGGCTTCTTCCCAACCTGGCTTGCGCCGGTGCAGGTGGTGGTGATGAACATTACCGATTCTCAGGCAGATTACGTTAAAGAATTGACGCAGAAACTACAAAATGCGGGCATTCGCGTAAAAGCAGACTTGAGAAATGAGAAGATTGGCTTTAAAATCCGCGAGCACACTTTACGTCGTGTCCCGTATATGTTGGTCTGTGGTGATAAAGAGGTGGAAGCAGGCAAAGTTGCCGTTCGCACCCGCCGTGGTAAAGACCTGGGCAGCCTGGACGTAAGTGAAGTGATTGAGAAGCTGCAACAAGAGATTCGCAGCCGCAGTCTTCAACAACTGGAGGAATAAGGTATTAAAGGCGGAAAACGAGTTCAAACGGCACGTCCGAATCGTATCAATGGCGAGATTCGCGCCCAGGAAGTTCGCTTAACAGGTCTGGAAGGCGAGCAGCTGGGGATTGTGAGTCTGAGAGAAGCAATCGAAAAGGCTGAAGAAGCTGGAGTAGATTTAGTTGAAATCAGCCCTAACGCCGAACCGCCAGTTTGTCGTATCATGGACTACGGCAAGTTCCTTTATGAAAAGAGTAAGTCTTCTAAGGAACAGAAGAAGAAGCAAAAAGTTATCCAGGTTAAGGAAATCAAATTCCGTCCTGGTACCGACGATGGCGATTATCAGGTAAAACTCCGCAGCCTGATTCGCTTTCTGGAAGATGGCGATAAGGCCAAGATCACACTGCGTTTCCGCGGTCGTGAGATGGCCCACCAACAGATTGGTATGGAAGTGCTTAACCGCGTCCGTGACGATCTGAGTGAACTGGCAGTAGTCGAATCCTTCCCAACGAAGATCGAAGGCCGCCAGATGATCATGGTGCTCGCTCCTAAGAAGAAACAGTAAGGCCTTCAAGCAGCAAAATCTGTGGAGCCTTCGGGTTTCATAGGTTTTGTTCGCCTATGTTTCGTTTATTTAACAATGCGAAGTGGAAGTTATTAAAATGCCAAAAATTAAGACCGTACGCGGTGCTGCTAAGCGCTTCAAAAAAACCGGTAAAGGTGGTTTTAAGCACAAGCACGCTAACCTGCGTCACATTCTGACTAAGAAAGCTACCAAGCGTAAACGTCACCTGCGTCCAAAAGCCATGGTTTCTAAAGGCGATCTGGGCCTGGTCATCGCGTGCCTGCCGTACGCATAAGTCGTTTCGTTTAACTTTTTTAACTTAGAATAGATACAGGAGAGCACACATGGCTCGCGTAAAACGTGGTGTAATTGCACGTGCACGTCACAAGAAAATTTTGAAACAAGCTAAAGGCTACTACGGTGCGCGTTCACGCGTATACCGCGTTGCCTTCCAGGCTGTTATCAAAGCAGGTCAGTACGCTTACCGTGACCGTCGTCAGCGTAAGCGTCAGTTCCGTCAACTGTGGATTGCGCGTATCAACGCAGCAGCACGTCAGAACGGTATTTCTTACAGCAAATTCATCAACGGCCTGAAAAAAGCCTCTGTTGAAATCGACCGTAAGATCCTGGCTGACATCGCAGTATTCGACAAAGTAGCGTTCACCGCTCTGGTCGAAAAAGCGAAAGCAGCACTGGCATAAGCCAGTTGAGAGAGGGGGCCTGGCTCCCTCTTTTCATATAACCCTGTAAGAAGATTGACATTTACCCGTGCAGGCTTTTCAATAAGGTCTCAACGGTTTTTACCCAACAAGGTAACGCAAGCATGAATGCTGCTATTTTCCGCTTCTTCTTTTACTTTAGCACCTGACTTCAGGAGGCTAGCGCGTGAAAGATGAAACGAAAAACAGCGCCAGATAAGCCTCCCGATGGAGGCTTTTTTTGTGCCTGAATTTGAGAGAATAACTCCACCAAATCGGTGTCTGCACCGACATAATGAGGAAAATCATGTCACATCTCGCAGAGCTGGTTGCCAGTGCAACAGCCGCCATTAATCAGGCCTCAGATGTTGCCGCGTTAGACAATGTCCGCGTCGAATATCTTGGGAAGAAAGGGCACCTGACCCTTCAAATGACAACCCTGCGTGAGCTGCCGCCAGAAGAGCGCCCGGCAGCGGGGGCGGTGATTAACGAAGCCAAAGAGCAGGTACAGCAGGCGCTGAACGCACGCAAAGCCGAGCTGGAAAGCGCGGTGCTGAATGCGCGTCTGGCCGCAGAGACGATCGACGTTTCTCTGCCGGGTCGCCGCATCGAGAACGGCGGTCTGCACCCGGTTACCCGCACCATCGATCGCATTGAAAGTTTCTTCGGTGAGCTCGGCTTTACCGTGGCGACTGGCCCGGAAATCGAAGATGATTACCACAACTTCGATGCTCTGAACATTCCTGGCCATCATCCGGCACGCGCTGACCACGACACTTTCTGGTTCGACGCGACGCGTCTGCTGCGTACCCAGACCTCCGGCGTTCAGATCCGTACCATGAAGGATCAGGCGCCGCCAATCCGTATTATCGCGCCGGGCCGCGTCTATCGTAACGACTACGATCAGACCCACACCCCAATGTTCCACCAGATGGAAGGCCTGATTGTTGATAAAAACATCAGCTTCACCAACCTGAAAGGCACGCTGCACGATTTCCTGAACAACTTCTTTGAGGAAGATCTGCAGGTTCGTTTCCGTCCGTCCTACTTCCCGTTCACCGAACCGTCTGCGGAAGTTGACGTGATGGGCAAAAACGGCAAATGGCTGGAAGTGCTGGGCTGCGGCATGGTGCATCCAAACGTCCTGCGCAACGTGGGTATCGATCCGGAAGTTTACTCCGGCTTCGCCTTCGGTATGGGCATGGAGCGTCTGACCATGCTGCGCTATGGCGTCACCGACTTACGTGCATTCTTCGAAAACGATCTGCGTTTCCTCAAACAGTTTAAATAAGGGCAGGACAGAACAATGAAATTCAGTGAACTGTGGTTACGCGAGTGGGTGAACACCACGCTGGACAGCGACGCGCTTTCTAATCAGATTACCATGGCGGGCCTGGAAGTGGACGGCGTTGAGCCGGTTTCAGGGGCATTCAACGGCGTGGTCGTCGGTGAAGTGGTAGAGTGCGGTCAGCACCCTAACGCGGACAAACTGCGCGTAACAAAAGTAAACGTAGGCGGTGACCGTCTGCTGGATATCGTCTGCGGTGCGCCAAACTGCCGCCAGGGACTGAAAGTGGCCGTGGCGACCGTCGGTGCGGTACTGCCGGGCGATTTCAAAATCAAAGCGGCTAAGCTGCGCGGCGAGCCGTCTGAAGGCATGCTGTGTTCCTTCTCCGAGCTGGGTATTTCCGACGATCACAACGGCATCATTGAGCTGCCGCTGGATGCGCCAATCGGCACCGACATCCGCGAATACCTGAAGCTTGATGACAACACCATCGAAATTAGCGTCACGCCAAACCGCGCTGACTGCTTAGGGATCATCGGCGTGGCGCGCGACGTTGCCGTGCTGAACCAGACCGAGCTGAACGCGCCGGAGATTGCCCCGGTTGAAGCGACCATCAGTGACGTGCTGCCTATCCAGGTTGACGCTGCGGATGCCTGCCCGCGCTATCTCGGTCGCGTGGTGAAAGACATCAACGTGAAAGCGCCAACCCCGCTGTGGATGAAAGAGAAGCTGCGCCGCTGCGGTATCCGCTCTATCGACGCCGTGGTTGACGTGACTAACTACGTTCTGCTGGAACTGGGCCAGCCAATGCACGCCTTCGATAAAGATCGTATCGAAGGCGGTATTGTGGTGCGCATGGCGAAAGAGGGCGAAACCCTGGTTCTGCTGGACGGCACCGAAGCGAAACTGAACGCCGACACCCTGGTGATTGCTGACCACAGCAAAGCGCTGGCAATGGGCGGTATCTTCGGAGGCGAGCATTCGGGCGTCAACGACGAAACGCAAAACGTTCTGCTGGAGTGCGCGTTCTTCAGCCCGCTTTCCATCACCGGTCGCGCACGCCGTCACGGCCTGCACACCGATGCGTCCCACCGCTACGAGCGCGGCGTGGATCCTGCGCTGCAATACAAAGCGATGGAGCGTGCGACTCGCCTGCTGATCGACATCTGCGGCGGCGAAGCGGGCCCGGTTATCGACGTCACCAACGAAGCCACGCTGCCGAAGCGTGCGACCATCACCCTGCGTCGCAGTAAGCTGGATCGCCTGATTGGGCACCACGTTGCCGACGCGCAGGTGACCGATATTCTGAAGCGTCTGGGTTGCGACGTAACCGAAGGTCAGGACGAGTGGAAAGCCGTTGCGCCGTCATGGCGTTTCGACATGGAAATTGAAGAAGATCTGGTGGAAGAAGTGGCCCGTGTTTATGGCTACAACAACATCCCTGACGAGCCTGTGCAGGCAGGTCTGGTGATGGGCACCCACCGTGAAGCCGACCTGTCCCTGAAGCGTGTAAAAACCATGCTGAACGACAAAGGCTATCAGGAAGTGATCACCTACAGCTTTGTTGATCCAAAGCTGCAGCAGCTCATCCACCCGGGTCAGGAAGCGCTGATCCTGCCAAGCCCAATTTCCAGCGAAATGTCCGCGATGCGTCTGTCCCTGTGGACGGGCCTGCTGGGCACTATCGTTTACAACCAGAATCGCCAGCAAAACCGCGTGCGAATTTTCGAAAGCGGTTTGCGCTTTGTACCGGATAATCAGGCAAATTTAGGCATCCGTCAGGATCTCATGCTGGCTGGCGCCATCAGCGGTAACCGTTATGAAGAGCACTGGGACCTGGCAAAAGGCACGGTTGATTTCTACGATATGAAGGGCGATCTGGAAGCGATTCTGGATCTGACCGGTAAATTATCTGAAATTGAATTCCGCGCAGAAGCCATTCCGGCCCTGCATCCAGGCCAGAGCGCCGCCCTCTATTTAGACGGCAAACGCATTGGTTTTATTGGGGTTGTTCACCCTGAGCTGGAGCGTAAACTGGACCTGAATGGCCGTACCATCGTGTTCGAGCTGGAATGGAACCTGGTGGCAGACCGCGTGATTCCTCAGGCTCAGGACGTCTCCCGCTTCCCGGCAAACCGCCGTGATATCGCGGTTGTGGTCGCGGAAAATGTGCCCGCAGCAGATATTTTGGCCGAATGTAAGAAAGTTGGCGTAAATCAGGTAGTTGGCGTAAACTTATTTGACGTGTACCGCGGCAAGGGCGTAGCAGAGGGCTTTAAGAGCCTGGCTATCAGCCTGATCCTTCAGGATACCAGCCGTACACTCGAAGAAGAGGAGATTGCCGCTACCGTCGCCAAATGTGTAGAGGCATTAAAAGAGCGATTCCAGGCATCATTGAGGGATTGAACCTATGGCGCTTACAAAAGCTGAAATGTCAGAATATCTGTTTGATAAGCTTGGGCTTAGCAAACGGGATGCCAAAGAGCTGGTAGAGCTGTTTTTCGAAGAGATCCGTCGTGCTCTGGAAAATGGTGAGCAGGTAAAACTCTCCGGCTTTGGCAATTTTGATTTGCGAGATAAAAACCAACGTCCGGGCCGCAACCCGAAGACGGGGGAAGATATTCCCATTACAGCCCGCCGCGTGGTGACCTTCAGACCCGGCCAGAAGTTAAAAAGCCGTGTCGAAAACGCAACGCCCAAAGCAGAGTAATATGAACTAACTAAAAAGGCCGCCCACGCGGCCTTTTTTCTTTGCGCTCTCAGGCAAACCCGCCGTAAAATCAATTACATCTCTCGCTACGAAAACCGTAAACATGCTTGATTATGTCCATCTCCAGCACCGTTCCGATCGGCGTCACCTGCTTATTCTGGTGCTGCTGCTCATTGTCGCCGCAGGCGTTAGCCTCTGCGCCGGTGACCGGTGGATAGGGCCCGAAAGCTGGTGGGGACCTGACGGACAGCTCTTCGTCTGGCAAATTCGTCTGCCGCGTACCGTCGCGGTGATGCTGGTGGGGGCCGCGCTGGCGCTGTGCGGCACCATTATGCAGGCGTTGTTTGAGAATCCTCTGGCGGAGCCCGGGCTGCTCGGCGTGTCTAACGGTGCGGGCGTGGGGCTGATTGCAGCGGTGATGCTGGGCGGAGGAGAACTCTCCGGCTGGAGCATTAGCCTGAGCGCGATCCTTGGCGCATTACTGATAACGCTCATCCTTCTTCGTTTTGCCAGACGGCACTTATCGACCAGCCGTCTGCTGCTTGCCGGCGTGGCACTGGGGATCATCTGTAGCGCGCTGATGACCTGGGCGGTCTACTTCTCGACCTCTTTTGACCTTCGGCAGCTCATGTACTGGATGATGGGCGGCTTTGGCGGCGTCGACTGGCAGCAGGGCTGGCTGATGGCGCTGCTGGTGCCGGTCATCGTGTGGGCTGCCCTGCAGTCGCAGCCGTTGAATATGCTCGCGCTGGGTGAAACCTCAGCCCGCCAGCTGGGCATGCCGATTGGGTTCTGGCGTAATGTGCTGGTCATCGCCATTGGCTGGCTGGTCGGCGTCAGCGTGGCTCTGGCGGGCGCGATTGGCTTTATCGGTCTGGTGATTCCGCATATGCTTCGACTGTGCGGAATCACGGACCATCGAACCTTGCTTCCGGCCTCGGCGGTTGCCGGGGCCGTCACGCTGCTGGTGGCCGACATCATCGCCAGGCTTGCCCTGACGGCCGCAGAGCTGCCCATTGGCGTGGTGACCGCCACGCTGGGCGCGCCGGTCTTTATCTGGCTACTATTAAAAGCTGGACGTTAAATCGACAACCTGAGGAAATGCTATGCAGTCAGATATCCTGAATACTGAAGTGACCACCATTGATGGCGATAAAACCACGCTGGAAGGCTACAAAGGCAACGTGTTGCTGATCGTCAACGTGGCATCCAAATGCGGCCTGACGCCGCAGTACGAGCAGCTGGAAAACATTCAGAAGGCCTGGGAGAAAGACGGTTTTACCGTGCTGGGCTTCCCCTGCAACCAGTTTCTGGGGCAGGAGCCGGGCAGCGAAGAGGAGATTAAAACCTTCTGCAGCACTACCTACGGCGTAACGTTCCCACTGTTCAGCAAAATCGATGTCAACGGTGAAGACCGCCATCCGCTGTATGCGAAGCTGATCGCTGCCGCACCGAAAGCCGTCGCGCCGGAAGGCAGCGGTTTTTATGAACGCATGGCCAGCAAAGGCCGCGCGCCGCTTTATCCGGACGATATTCTGTGGAACTTTGAAAAATTCCTGATAGGTCGCGACGGTCAGGTCGTACAGCGTTTTTCACCGGATATGACCCCTGAAGATCCGATCGTCATGGAATCGATCAAGCTGGCGCTGGCGAAATAATGTCGCTGCTGATGCAGCTCACGGACGTTGCCGAGAAGGGACGTCTGGAGCCGATAACCGGCGCCGTCAATGCGGGAGAAATCCTGCATCTTGTCGGGCCAAACGGCGCAGGAAAGAGCACGCTGCTGGCACGGATGGCAGGCATGACTGCCGGAGAAGGGCAGATAATGTTGCTGGAGCATACGCTGGCCGAGTGGTCGCCGGTCTCGCTGGCGCATCGGCGCAGCTATCTCGTGCAGCAGCAGGTGCCCCCCTTTGCGATGCCGGTCTGGCACTATCTGATGCTGCATTTGCACAACAAACATTCTACGGCACTGCTGACGGACGTGGCCGCGGCGCTGGGGCTGGAGGATAAACTCTCCCGGCATGTCAGCCAGCTATCCGGCGGCGAATGGCAGCGGGTGCGTCTGGCGGCTGTCATTGTTCAGATCCACCCGTCCGGTAATCCTCATGGGCGGATGCTGCTTCTTGATGAACCGATGAGCGGTCTGGATGTGGCGCAGCAGGCGGCCCTGGATACCCTGCTAAGTGCGCTCAGCCGAAAAGGCATCGCCGTGGTGATGAGCAGTCATGACCTCAACCACACCTTGCGTCATGCCCACCGGGTGTGGCTGCTGTCGCAGGGGAAGATGATCGCCAGCGGTACGCGGGATCAGGTTCTTACGCCGCCCTATCTTGCCCGCGCGTACAACATGTCGTTCCGCAGGCTGGATATTGAGGGCCATAAGATGCTGATTTCGACCGGGCAGGAGTAAGCGTTTCTTGCCTGCGAGCACAATTGCACGCTAAATTACGAAAAGAACAAAAAAAGCAGAGGATTCGTCTGAAAATGCGATTCTGGTTTCTCCTGATGGCCGCACTTTTTCTTGCGGGATGCAGTAGCCATCGTGCACCGCCGCCTAACCCACGGCTTTCAGATTCGATCACCGTCATTGCCAGCCTCAACGATCAGCTGAGCAACTGGCGCGGCACGCCTTATCGCTACGGCGGCATGAGCCGTGGCGGTGTAGATTGCTCCGGCTTCGTTCTGATGACGTTTCGCGACAAGTTTGATTTACAGCTGCCGCGTGAAACGCGTAAACAGGCAGAAATCGGCACGGAAATTGATAAAGACGACCTCCTGCCCGGGGACCTGGTTTTCTTCAAAACCGGATCGGGGGAAAGCGGACTTCATGTGGGCATTTATGATACTGACAACCAGTTCATTCACGCCTCGACGAGCCGCGGCGTGATGCGCTCTTCTCTTGATAATGTTTACTGGCGTAAAAATTTCTGGCAGGCACGACGTATATAATCTTCGTCGTATACCTCTCTTATCACGGCATGGTAGCGAATAAACATGCCGTTTTTTCTCAAATAAGATGATTAAAGTTAAATTTACCTAAAATTAGCGAATCCCTCATGTATCTGTTTTATCTAAAACTGGCTATTATTTTGCAACCAGGATAAGATTATTTTAGATTCAGGGAAAAATCTGAAAATTAATACGGAACTAATGAAATTAATCTTATTAAAATCAAGACAGTGGAATTGTGTCGGCAATTGCTCCAGGATGTCCTCTCTCATCTTTAATGCGGGGCGAGTGCAATGATAATTACGCTAGATAATGCTTACCAGTCTGAACTGCTGCTTTTGCCTGCCCGTAATAGCGCAGGGGAGCTTAAAGGTTTAGAAATTCTGGTTAACTTTACTGGCGTCGACAGCGATGTGCGGATCCCCACTGAGCTTGTTATCCCACGACTTTCAGCGGCTGAAGAGTTAGCGCTGTTTAAAGAAAAACTTCAATTGCTTGATACCTGCAAACTGTTTTTTATTCAGCATCAGTTAATTGCATGGATCAATATTACACCTGCAATAGTTGAATTTTTATTAAGTAATAGAAACGCTGTTTCAATTCTTGAGCGTTATCCGTTTCTTGAGTTTACTGTTAATGAGAATTATCCAGGTTTAAATAACGGAAAGGACAATCTTCAGCTGGCGAGAATGGCAATCCATTTCCCATTGGTGCTGGCAAACTTTGGTGCAGGCGCTGCATCGCTCAAGGCGGTCTACGATGGATTATTTAAACGGGTTATTCTCGATAAAGGCTTCATTCAGCAGCGTGCTTCAGAGCTCTCTTTTGAGCCATTTATGCGCGCCATCCTCTGGCAAATCACGCCGCACTGCCAGTCTGTGATTGTCTCGGGCATTGACGACCACGGTCTGTTGCAGCGCGTGTTGTCCTTTAATTTTGGCGCCATGCAGGGAACACTCTGGCCTGCCGTCTCGGCGGAACACGTCACTACGCTGGTTCAGCAGCGATAACCCTTGCTTTCGCCCGTGTTTAAGTCCGGGTAAACCCTCTACACTAAAAGCAGGAGGACTTATGACCCTGTCTTTTACTGCTCACTGGCATGACGAGTTGCCGGGATTTTATACTGCACTCAAACCCACACCGTTACAAAATTCACGCCTTATCTGGCATAACGATCGGCTGGCAGAAGAGCTGGCCATTCCGCCTGAGCTGTTTCAGCGTTCAGGGAGCGCTGGCGTCTGGGGAGGCGAAACGCTGCTCGCCGGTATGCAACCCCTAGCTCAGGTCTATAGCGGGCATCAGTTTGGCGTCTGGGCTGGGCAACTGGGCGACGGCAGGGGGATCCTGCTCGGTGAACAACAGCTTCCCAACGGGGAGACGGTTGACTGGCACCTTAAAGGTGCGGGCCTGACGCCCTATTCGCGGATGGGCGACGGGCGTGCGGTTCTGCGTTCAACGATTCGCGAATGCCTGGGCTCCGAAGCGATGCATGCCCTCGGTATCCCCACCACCCGTGCGCTGTCGATCGTGACCAGCGACACGCCGGTTGCGCGCGAAACCGTGGAAAAGGGCGCAATGCTGATGCGCATTGCGCAAAGCCATTTGCGCTTCGGTCATTTTGAGCACTTTTACTATCGCCGCGAGCCGGACAAGGTGCGCCAGCTGGCTGACTTTGCCATTCGTCACCACTGGGCGCATTTGCAGGACGACGCGGATCAATACGTTCTCTGGTTCAGGGACGTGGTGGCCCGTACCGCAGCCCTGATTGCCCGCTGGCAAACGGTAGGTTTTGCCCATGGCGTCATGAATACGGACAACATGTCGCTTCTTGGGTTGACCTTTGACTACGGCCCGTTTGGTTTCCTGGATGATTATCAGCCAGGGTACATCTGTAACCACTCCGACTATCAGGGGCGCTACAGTTATGACAATCAGCCCGCGGTGGGCCTGTGGAACCTGCAGCGGCTTGCGCAAACCCTGTCGCCGTTCATCGACGTTGATGCCCTGAATGATGCGCTCGACAGCTATCAGGCGATCTTACTGCGAGAGTATGGCTCGCTGATGCGCAACAAGCTGGGGCTAGTCACGCAGGAGAAGGGCGATAACGACATCCTCAATGGCCTGTTTGCCCTGATGGCGCGCGAGGGCAGCGATTACACGCGCACCTTCCGGATGCTGGGCCAGACGGAGCAGCACAGTGCCGCCTCGCCGCTGCGCGATGAGTTTATTGACAGACAGGCGTTTGACGACTGGTTTGCATCGTACCGCGCGCGGCTGCAGCAGGAGCAGGTGGATGATGCGACCCGCCAGGCGCAGATGAACGCTACGAACCCTGCGATGGTGTTGCGCAACTGGCTGGCGCAGCGGGCGATTGAGCAGGCCGAGCAGGGCGAGTACGACGAGTTACACCGTCTGCACGTGGCGTTGCGCACGCCGTTTGCCGACCGGGATGATGATTACGTCAGCCGCCCGCCTGAGTGGGGCAAGCGGCTGGAGGTCAGTTGCTCAAGCTAGTGTCTGGCCGGAGTCGGCGTCATCAGAATCCGGACCGGTCAGGGGGCGAGAAACACCTGCGGCACGGCGTGAGCCGGATGCCTGCCGACGTGAACCTGTGCGCCGTACCAGCGCGCCAGCGCATCGGCCTGCAAAACGGTTTCCGGCTCTCCCTGGGACACGATCCTGCCGCTGTGCAGGAGCAGGATGCGATCCGCCCACAGCGCTGCCAGGTTGAGGTCGTGCAGCACCGCGCACACGTGCAGATGTCCCCGGCTGGTCAGGGATTTCAGCAGGCGCAGCAGATGCTGCTGGTGATAGAGATCCAGCGCGGACGTCGGTTCATCAAGAAACAGCCAGCCGCGCGGCGCACCGTCGCACCAGAGCTGAGCCAGCGCGCGGGCGAGCTGAACGCGCTGCTGCTCGCCGCCGGAGAGCGCGGCAAACTGCCTGCCCGCCAGCGGTAAACAACCGGTGATGGCCATCACCTCCTCGATCACCGACGCTTCTGGCGTGCGGGTCCAGGGCGCACGCCCCATACCGACCACCGCCTCAACCGGCCAGTCAAATCCGAGCTGCGTGCTCTGGCGCATCACCGCCCGGTAGCGGGAGAGCCTTTCCGGCTGCCAGGCCGCAAGCGGTGTGCCCGCCAGGCTGCACCGTCCCCCAGCAGGTTTAAGATAGCCGGTAAGCAGCCGCAACAGCGTCGATTTCCCGGCGCCGTTGGGGCCAATCAACGCCACCAGCTCGCCCTGAGATAAGGTCAGCGACACGTCGTTAATCAGCGTGCGTTGCCCGGCGCGAAAAACAAGGTTTTCTGCACAATAGCGTTCAGCCATGCGCACCTCCACGACGAAAGATCAGCCACAGGAACCACGGCGCGCCGAGAAGGCTGGTCAATAAGCCAACCGGCATTTCCGCCGGAGCGACCACGTTGCGCGCCAGCGTGTCGGCCACCAGCAGGAGCAGCGCACCGGCCAGCACCGAGCCGGGGAGCGTGGCCCGGTGGTCGGCTCCCAGCCACATGCGCACCAGGTGCGGCACCACCAGGCCAACAAAACCGATCACGCCGCTGATCGCAACGGCGGCAGCCACCAGCAGGGCGCTGCACAGCAGCAGGATCCGCTGCACGGCGGCCACCTCCACGCCGAGATAGTGCGCCTCTTCGTCGCCCAGCTGCAGCAGGTTGAGGGGCCCTGCCAGACGCCAGATAACCAGCACGGTGGGGATCATCAGCGACGCGACGGCCAGCAGCGTCGACCACTGCGCCTGGCCGAGGCTGCCCATTCCCCAGAGTGAAAGCTGGCGAAGCTGGGCATCATTGCTGAGCCATGACAGCACGCCGACGGCCGCACCGCACAGGGCGTTGATAGCAATGCCTACCAGCAGCAGGCGCGACAGGGAAGCGTCACGCTGACGGCTGAGCAGGAAAATCACGAAGGTGGCGGCCAGCGCGCCGAGAAACGCCGCCAGCATCGGGGCATACAGCATCACCAGTGCAGGCAACGAGAGCGGAAGCACCACCCACAGCGCGACGGCAAGTGCCGCGCCGCTGCTGATGCCGAGCAGGCCCGGGTCCGCCAGCGGGTTGCGGAACAGCCCCTGCATCACGCAGCCCGCGAGCGCCAGCGAACCGCCGATCGCCAGCGCTAGCAGCACGCGTGGCAGGCGGATCGTCAGCCAGATCTGACGCAGGGCCTCGTCGGTGCCGTTCCAAAGCAGGCTGATCGGCAGGCGCAGCGCGCCAATACCGCTGGCCGTCAGCGTCGTGACGACCAGCAGCGCGGCCAGCATCCACAATGACAGGGCGACTCGCCGGGACATCAGGGCAGTTGCTCCGCTTTGGTACGCAGCTGCCGGATGGCTTCCGGCGTTCGCACGCTAAAGCCCAGCAGCGCCATATCATCAATCGCCAGCACCTGCTTATTGCGTCCTGCCGGGGTTTGCGCCAGCCCGGGCAGCGTCCACAGATTCGCTTCCCCGCCCAGGGCGTTGATGCCGTCCTGCGAAATCACCACCAGATCGGGCCGGCTGGCAATCACCCCTTCCTGAGACAGCGGCTGATAGCGGGTGAACCCCTGCATCGCATTCTGCAGCCCCGCCGCGCGAATGGCCGCGTCCGCGCCGGTCTGTTGTCCGGCAGCCATCGCGGTCATCCCGCCGTGGTTGAGAATAAACAGCACCCGCTTGTTGAGCGGCGATGTGGGCAGGGTTGACAGCGCCTGACGCAGCTTGCCGCGCAGGGCTTCCCCCTCGGCCTCGCGATGCGTCGCTTCCGCCACGATCCGCACCTTTTCGTCAATGACGCTCAAATCGTTAGCGGCTGGAACCGCGATAACCCGGACGTGGCTTTGCTCAACCTGCTTTAGCGCCAGAGACGGCTGCGCCTGGGCGCTGGCCAGCACCAGCGTGGGGCGCATGGACAAGATCCCTTCCGCGTTGAGCTGGCGCAGATAGCCCACGTCCGGCAGCACGTTCGCCGCCTGCGGCCACTGGCTGGTGCTGTCGCGGGCCACCAGGGAAGACGACGCGCCGAGGGCGTAGACAATCTCGGTGACGTCGCCGCCGAGCGTGACGATTTTCTCCTGCGGCGCAGCAAACGCCAGCAGGGGCAGGGCGCTGAACAGGACAAGCCACCGTTTCATGCGGCCAGCCCTTTCGCCGTCAGGGCGTCTATCTGGCTGCGCCACTGGCTTTGCTCCGGCTCGCCTTCGGTGCGCTGGCCGTACAGCTGGGCGATTTGCGTCCCGTCGGCGGCAAACAGCTCCAGGCTGGTGACATGCCCGTCAGCGGTTGGTTTGCGCGTGACCCACGTCTCCGCAATGGCGTCTTCAAGCAGGTGCAGGGTAAAGGTTGAGTTGAAGATGTTCAGCCAGCCTTTCATCGGCGCCAGCTTTTCCACCACGCCGGTGAAAATCTGTACGCAGCCGCGGTTGCCGACGAAGACCATGATTTCATTGCCGTCCCGGCGCGCCGTCTCCAGCAGTTGCGCCAGCGCGCTGTTCTCTACCCGACAGGCCAGATCGTCCCCCACCAGGCGAAACGCCTGCTGGCGGCTGAGGTTATGGCGTTTGAGGAGACCGTAGAACTGGTGCACGTCGGTCATGGCGCGCCACTCTTTGTCCACGAGGTCGGCTTGCGCATTTTCCGCGTGAGCAGGCGCGTCGGGCGCCTTCAACGCCAGCGGTGGATTATCGGCAAAGATAAAACGGGTCAGCACGTCGCCCCAGGCGGAAAGGTCGGTGTTGTCCGTGGCGTAGACCTTCAGCAGGGCATCGCCCTGGTGGTCGAAGAACTGAATGCTCTGCCGCTCGCCGCGGGCGGTGGCTTCACTGATGTGAAACGCGCTTGCCCACTGGTTGAGGAACAGGCGCAGATCCAGCGCGCGCGGGTTCAGCACCAGCCCGGCATGGCCGTTCAGGTGCTGGTTGGTGAAGCTTCCGACCTGCTCGTGAACGGCGTAGTTGTTGCGGCAGATGCATTTGGTTTCGCCCACCGCCTCCAGCGCGCCCAGGATCTCGCGGATCTCACCGCGCAGTCGCCAGGCGTCGTGACCCACGCGGGCAAAGGTCAACTCTGCTTCGCTGATGTTCATTAACCCTGCGATGTCGCGCGCGTACTTACCCGGATTGTCTTCTTTCAGCTCAAGCCAGCGCGTGTAGTGATTCATTTTCTTATCCTTCTGAAGAGTTGCCCCGACGGGAATTACCACTGATAGCTTACGAAAATCTTGCCGTTACGGCCGTCCTGCGGAATGCCCTGAGGTGACCAGTATTCTTTGTCAAAGGCGTTGCCGAGCACCAGCGTCGTGGTCACGCCTTTGAGCTGCTCCTGACCCTTATAGCTGACGTAGAAGTCATTGACCGCGTAGCCCGGCTGCTTGCTGTAGCTGCTGCTGATATGCGTTGAGCGATCGACAAAGGTGCCAATCCAGCCGACGGAAAAACCGCTCTGCGCCACCGGAATGTCCAGCTTGCTGGTGACGGTATCCGGGTTGATGCTGGAGATGTACTCGCCCGTATCGGTGTCTTTCCCGCGCGTGCGGTTATAGGCCAGGTCGAGGTTGAAGAGGTCGGCAGAGTATTTTGCCATCATGTCCCAGCCCCAGATTTTGGCGTTCGGAACGTTATAAGACATGGTGGTCGCGGCGGCAAAATTGACGGTGGTGGAGATATAGTCTTTAGCTTTGGTATCGAAATAGCTGGCTTTAAACTCCAGCGCATCGTTAGCAAGCAGCAGATCGTCAAAGCGCAGACCGAACCCAAACTCCTGCGTTTCGTTGGTTTCCGGGCGCAGGTTCGGGTTTGGCACCCAGTAGTTGGTATAGAAGCGGCCAATAGAGAAGTGTTTGGCGTCGTTGTACATCTCGCCCATGGTGGGCGCGCGGAACGCCTGCGCGTATGAGCCAAACAGCATCAGCCAGTCGGTCGGGCTGACGGTCAACCCGGCGCGGGAGGACCATTTATCGGCATCCACGTCGTCGTAGCCATTGCTGCTGCCGCGGTAGTTGTCATAGCGCGTACCGCCCAGCAGGGTGACCGGCAGATCGCGCAGGGTGATCTCATCCTGCAGCCAGCCGGAGCTGAAGTCGATTTTCGCCTCCGGGAAGCCGGTGGTCGCGCCGCCCGGATGCTGCTCCTGACGGTAGTATTCCCCTCCGTAGGTCAGCAGATGTGCTGCTAAAGTGTCGCTGAACAGGCGGGTGCGGTTTTCCACCTTGCCGCCTTTGGTGGTCTGTTTGCGGAACTCACCGCTGTTGTCGATATTCTGGGCATTAATGCGCGCTTCGGACCAGTAGACCTTCGCGTCGGCGTTCAGCCAGTCGTTACCTTCCGGGGCGATGCGGTAGCCCACCTGCGCGTCACGCTGGATGGTGGAGCGATCGGTCATCGGGTTACTGCTGTCCGTCCCCGTGGTTTGCGGGTTTTTTGGTTCCTGCGCATCGTTGTTGTAGTAGCGCAGGGCGCCGCTGAGGGTCTGGGCCGGGTCGATTTTCCAGCTGCCTTTCGCCAGCATGTTATTGATGGATTCGTCGTTAGGGGCGGTTGCTCCGTCGCTCTGGCGAATATCACCGCGATCCCGGCTGGACCAGGCCACCAGACCGTCCAGGGTGTCGGTGCGGCCGTAGGCGCTGGCCCCCATGCCGAGACTGTGATCGCCCGTCGCGCCCGTCCCAAACACGCGGTAGCCGCTGTTTTTACCCGTTTCCAGCAGGTCTTTTGCATCGACGGTGTCATAGGAAATCACGCCGCCCAGCGCGCCGCTGCCGTACAGCAGGGCCGACGGGCCGCGAACCACTTCGATACGTTTAATCAGCGCCGGATCGAGGAACGTGCTGTTCAGGTGGCCGGTGTCGGTGCCCTGACGCACGCCGTCAACCAGCACCAGCACGCCGCGACGATCGTAGCCGCGCAGGTTCACGTCCTGCCCGTTGGTGCGCCCGGTGCCGTCCAGCATCAGGCCGGGAACGTTACGCAGCAGGTCGGCCGCCGAGCTGGCGGTTTGTTTCTCCGGGGCGGTGGCATCAATCACGCTCACCATCATGGGGGCTTCAAAGGCGCTGCGGGCGTTGCCCGTGGCGGTGACGGTCATTTCATCTGCGGCAGCAAACGCGACGCCCGGCAGGCTGCTGACAATCGCCAGCGCCAGAAGTGACGGGCGTAAAGACGCGGAAGGCAGGTGTGGCATAGCAACTCTCCATAAAGAATCGAAAGCGCTGGCTGCCTGGGGATCACCTGGGTGGCTGGCGAAGTTTTTGGTTTATTTTGTGAGGATCAGTTTTCCGGCATGGGTCTGGCGCAGCAGATAGCGCTGGCCGTCATGCTCGATAATGACCCGCCCCGCATCGCCGAGCAGGGTTTTGCTGTCAATCCGACGCTCGGTAGGGGCTGGTGCTGTGTCTGTTTTTGCTGGCGTTGCCGCGCTGTTATCCGTACGTGACATAATATTTATAAATAACAATCAATGTAACAATGATAATCATTATCAATAAACTGCAAATTTACGGCAAGCGTTTTTGTGAAAAAAGGGTGAGAGGATCAATCTTGTGCAATGAAAAGCCCGGTGGCGGCTTCGCCTTACCGGGCCTACAACGGCAAGAATCGTAGGCCGGGTAAGCGAAGCCGCCCCCCGGCAGGATGTTAAAAGCGCGTGTCCACGGCTGCAGCAAGCTTCTCCAGCAGCAGCTCGCTGTCTTCCCAGCTCAGGCACGGGTCGGTGATCGACTGGCCGTATACCATCTGCTGGCCAGCAACGATTTTCTGCGTGCCTTCTTTGATAAAGCTCTCCGCCATAATCCCTGCAACGGCGGTTGAACCGCTGCGGATCTGCTGGCAGATCTCATCGCAGACGTCCAGCTGGCGGCGATGCTGCTTCTGGCAGTTGCCGTGGCTGAAGTCCACCACCAGATGTTCCGGCAGGTCGAATTCCGCCAGCGTTTCACAGGCCGCAGCAATATCTTGTGCATGATAATTGGGCTTCTTCCCGCCGCGCATGATGATGTGCCCGTACGGGTTACCGCTGGTCTGGTAGATGGTCATATGACCGCTCTTGTCCGGCGACAGGAACATGTGGCTGGCACGGGCCGCGCGGATGGCATCAACCGCAATACGCGTATTGCCATCGGTCCCGTTTTTAAAGCCGACCGGACAGGAGAGGGCGGAGGCCATCTCGCGGTGGATTTGGCTCTCGGTGGTGCGTGCGCCAATCGCGCCCCAGCTGATCAGATCGGCGATAAACTGCCCGGTCACCATATCAAGAAACTCGGTGGCGGTCGGCACGCCCAGCTCGTTGACCTGCAAAAGCAGCTTCCGCGCCAGCTCGATGCCGTGGTTCACGCGATAGCTGCCGTTGAGGTCAGGGTCGGAAATCAGTCCTTTCCAGCCCACCACGGTCCGCGGTTTTTCAAAGTAGGTTCGCATCACAATCTCAAGGCGATGCTGGTACTTATCCCGCAGGCCCTGAAGCCGTTTTGCATAATCCATCGCGGCATCCAGATCGTGGATGGAGCAGGGACCAATCACTACCAGAAGACGCTTGTCTTCACCATTGAGGATTTTTTCAATGCGGCGGCGGGAGGCCGTCACGTGTTCCGCAACGGCCGCGGAAACAGGATGCCGCTGGGCCAGTTCAGCCGGCGTGACCAGGCTGTCAATGCGCGCAGTGCGGAGTTCATCGGTTTTATTCATGGAATGTCTCAGAAAATTTTTGCTTCATCGGCAGACTACCGGGAAGTGATGGGCATCACCTTAAACCAATCCCTGCTGATTTCAAGTTCGGGGCGACACCGCCCCGTGGTTGCCGATGATGATACCTGAATCTGAGCTAATGTACTAGCATATTAGTACATGCGGCGATTAAGCCCCATGATGTCGAGAATTTTGGTGGCAATTTCTTCCACAGAGTAGTTGGTGCTGTTCAGCCACGGGATCTGATTTTTGCGGTACAGGGCTTCCACTTCGGAGACCTCCATCCGGCACTGGCGCATGGAGGCGTAGCGGCTGTTCTCGCGGCGCTCTTCGCGGATGGCGGCAAGGCGCTCCGGATTAATGGTCAGCCCGAACAGCTTGTGCTGCAGCGGCTTCAGGGCGGCGGGCAGCACCAGGTTATCCATATCGTCAGCGATGAACGGGTAGTTGGCGGCGCGAATGCCGAACTGCATCGCCAGGTAAAGGCTGGTCGGCGTTTTGCCGCAGCGCGACACGCCAAGCAGGATAACCTGCGCCTGGTCGAGATTACGCAGCGAGATGCCGTCGTCGTGCGCGAGGGTGTAATCGATGGCGGCGATACGGGCATCGTACTTGGTCAGGTTGCCGGGGTTCAGCCCGTGGGTTCGGTGGGCGATAGGCGTTGGGTCGAGCTTCAGCTCGCTTTGCAGCGGAGCCACCAGCGCCTGCACGATATCCTGGCAGAAGCCTTCACTCTGCAGAATGATGGCGCGGATCTCGGGGATCACGATGGAGTAGAACACCAGCGGGCGAACGCCGGTCTGCTGGTAAATGGCGTCGATCTGGTCCTTCACCGCTTTGGCGCGGCTCTCATTTTCGACAAACGGCAGCGTGATGCTGTTGATCGATACGGGAAACTGCGACATCACCGCGTGGCCCAGCACCTCGGCGGTGATCGCCGTACCATCAGAAATATAAAAAACGTGACGATCGACAGCACTATCCATTTTATCCACCCTGAATATCAGACGTAATTGTCTGAAAGCATAAATTAAAAAAGTAATTTACACAGCAAAGAACTTATCCTAATTATGAATGAAACGCTGTTTTTGATTTTCCTGAAAAGTGGATTTCATTTTTCAAATAGCGACTTTATTTTTGGGGTTTCTGGCTGAATATAGAGGAATCATCGGGTTAATCGTTGATGGGAAAGTATCCGAAAAGTTGAAAATTTAAATTGCTTACACGATTCACCGTTTTTTTAGCGGAAATAATTATGCCAGTATAAATACGTAGTCAGGTGTTTCTTACTCCGATCAAATATCACAAAAGGATTGTTTCGATGTCCAACAATGGCTCGTCACCGCTGGTGCTTTGGTATAACCAACTCGGCATGAATGATGTAGACAGAGTTGGGGGCAAAAATGCCTCCCTGGGTGAAATGATTACAAACCTGTCGGGTATGGGTGTCTCCGTACCGAACGGGTTTGCCACCACCGCCGATGCCTTTAACCTGTTTTTAGACCAGAGCGGTGTTAACCAGCGCATTTACGACCTGCTGGATAAAACGGATATTGATGACGTGACCGAGCTTGCCAAAGCCGGGGCGCAGATCCGCCAGTGGATCATCGACACACCTTTCCAGCCGGAACTGGAAAAAGCCATTCACGACGCGTACAACCAGCTCTCCGCTGATGACGCGCAGGCCTCCTTTGCCGTGCGCTCCTCTGCCACCGCAGAAGACATGCCGGACGCCTCGTTTGCCGGGCAGCAGGAAACCTTCCTGAACGTCCAGGGTTACGATGCGGTGCTGGTGGCGGTGAAGCACGTGTTTGCTTCCCTGTTCAACGACCGCGCCATCTCCTATCGCGTGCATCAGGGCTATGACCATCGCGGCGTGGCGCTCTCCGCTGGCGTGCAGCGCATGGTGCGCTCGGACGTGGGCTCATCCGGCGTGATGTTCTCCATTGATACTGAATCCGGCTTCGACCAGGTGGTGTTCATCACCTCCGCGTGGGGGCTGGGTGAGATGGTCGTGCAGGGTGCGGTAAACCCTGACGAATTCTACGTTCACAAGCCTACGCTGGCCGCTGGCCGTCCGGCGGTGGTGCGCCGCACCATGGGCTCGAAAAAAATCCGCATGATCTATGCCCCGACCCAGGAACATGGCAAGCAGGTTAAAATTGAAGACGTACCGCAGGAGCAGCGCGACCGCTTCTCCCTGACCGACGCCGAAGTGCAGGAGCTGGCGAAGCAGGCGGTGCAGATTGAAAAACACTACGGCCGTCCGATGGATATCGAATGGGCGAAAGACGGGAACACCGGCAAGCTGTTTATCGTGCAGGCGCGTCCGGAAACCGTTCGCTCACGCGGCCAGGTGATGGAGCGTTACACGCTGCACGCCCAGGGCAAAATCGTGGCGGAAGGCCGTGCTATCGGTCACCGCATCGGTGCCGGTCCGGTGAAGGTGATCCACGACATCAGCGAGATGAACCGCATTGAGCCCGGCGACGTGCTGGTGACCGACATGACCGACCCGGACTGGGAACCGATCATGAAGAAAGCGGCGGCTATCGTTACCAACCGCGGCGGCCGTACCTGTCACGCGGCGATCATCGCCCGCGAGCTGGGGATTCCTGCGGTTGTCGGCTGCGGTGATGCTACCGAGCGCATGAAGGACGGACAGAACGTGACCGTTTCCTGTGCCGAAGGTGATACCGGCTACGTGTATGCCGATATTCTCGAATTCAGCGTGAAGAGCTCCAGCGTGGATACCATGCCGGACCTGCCGCTGAAGATCATGATGAACGTCGGTAACCCTGACCGCGCGTTTGACTTCGCCTGCCTGCCGAACGAAGGCGTAGGCCTGGCGCGTCTGGAATTTATCATCAACCGTATGATCGGCGTTCACCCGCGTGCGCTGCTGGAGTTTGACGACCAGGAGCCGAAGCTGCAGAACGAAATTCGCGAGATGATGAAAGGCTACGACTCGCCGAAAGAGTTCTACGTCGGCCGTCTGACCGAAGGGATCGCGACGCTGGGTGCCGCTTTCTATCCGAAACGCGTGATTGTGCGTCTGTCTGACTTTAAGTCTAACGAATACGCCAACCTGGTGGGCGGCGAGCGCTACGAGCCGGAAGAAGAGAACCCGATGCTGGGCTTCCGCGGGGCCGGACGCTACGTGTCCGACAGCTTCCGCGACTGCTTCGCGCTGGAGTGTGAGGCGGTGAAGCGCGTGCGCAACGACATGGGGCTGACCAACGTCGAAATCATGATCCCGTTCGTGCGTACCGTCGATCAGGCGAAAGCGGTTGTTGACGAGCTGGCGCGTCAGGGTCTGAAGCGCGGCGAGAACGGGCTGAAGATCATCATGATGTGCGAAATCCCGTCCAACGCCCTGCTGGCCGAGCAGTTCCTGGAGCACTTCGACGGCTTCTCTATCGGCTCGAACGACATGACGCAGCTGACGCTGGGTCTTGACCGCGACTCCGGCGTGGTCTCCGAGCTGTTCGATGAGCGCAACGAGGCGGTAAAAGCATTGCTCTCCCTGTCCATCCGCGCGGCGAAGAAGCAGGGTAAATACGTCGGGATTTGTGGTCAGGGGCCATCCGACCATGAAGACTTTGCCGCCTGGCTCATGGAGGAGGGGATCGATAGCCTGTCCCTGAACCCGGATACCGTGGTGCAAACCTGGCTGAGCCTGGCGGAACTGAACAAGTAACGCCACGCTGACCCGAAAAGGCGAGGATATTATTCCTCGCCTTTTTTATTTCCGCCCGAATATGCTCCCCATCACAAATAAAGTAAAAAACTAAATATCATAATTTGCCTGTCAATTTAGACAATTGTTAGCGCGCAAACCGTTGCTAATACTTGAGCCTTACATGCGCATTTCCCTTCAGATGATGCGCAACTGGTTGAAATACGTTTTAACCTGATAAAAAGGCAAATAACAATGACACTCTCCTCTGTATTGCGTACCAAAGATAAAATAGGTTATGGCTTAGGTGATATGGCCAGCGCGCTGGTCTGGCAAACGGCAACGTTATTTCTCGCCTATTTCTATACGGACGTTTTTGGGCTGCCCGCCGCAATCATGGGCACCATGTTTTTAGTGGTGCGCGTGGTCGATGCGTTTGTCGACCCGTGCATTGGCGCGCTGGTGGATCGCACTCAAACGCGCCACGGCCGTTTCCGTCCCTGGCTGCTGTGGTTCGCCATTCCGTTTGGCGTGAGCTGCCTCATTACTTTCTATGTACCGGACGTGGGGCCGACGGCGAAAATTATTTATGCCTGCCTGACCTATGCGATCCTAAGCCTGATTTACTCCGCGATTAACGTGCCTTACTGCGCCATGCCCGGCGCGCTGACGCTGGATCCGCGCGAGCGTCACTCCCTGCAGTCGTGGCGCTTTGGCCTGTCGTTTATCGGCGGGTTGATTGTGACGGTGATTGCCCTGCCGCTGGTCTCACTGTTAGGCCAGGGCAACGTGCAGAAAGGCTATTTCTACGCCATGAGCCTGATGGGGCTGCTGGGCATTGTGCTGTTTTTCTGCTGCTTCCTGATGACCCGCGAGCGTTATTCTCCGCGCAGTGATACTTCCGGCTCGATGCTCACCGATTTAAAACTGCTGGCCGGAAACAGCCAGTGGCGCATTGTTTTCCTGTTTAATATTTTGCTGTTAACGGCGGTGGTAACGCGCGGTTCCGCCACCATGTATTACGTGAACTATGTGCTGTTGCGCCCGGAACTGGTTTTTGCCTTTATTGTTTCCGGAATGGTCGCCTCCTTAAGCGGCGCACTATTATCTGAACGGCTGCTGGGGAAATTTGACCGCGTGCGCGCCTACCAGTGGACCATTATTTCCTTCGTCATTTTCGGGGCGCTGATTTTCTTCCTGCCGCCTTCGCAGGTGTGGCTGATTTTTGGCCTCAACATTGTCTTTAGCTTTGTGCAAAACCTCACCACGCCGCTGCAGTGGACCATGTTCTCCGATGTGGTCGATTACGAAGAGCATCGCAGCGGCCGCCGCCTGGACGGGCTGGTTTTCTCTACCGCGCTGTTTGCCATCAAATTTGGGCTGGCGCTGGGTGGGGCGGTCGTCGGCTGGGTGCTTGGCATGGTGGATTACGCCCCGGGACAGGCAGCCCAGGCGCCGCACGTGCTCTCTACGATCAACGCCCTGTTCACCCTTATCCCTTGCGCGCTGTTCCTCTGCATGGTCGCGCTGCTTTCAATCTACAAGCTTAACAGTCGGCTGGTGGATTCCATCGCCCGGGAGCTGGCCAGCAAGCGTGAGGTGACACCCGAAGCAGGGCCGCTCAGCCCGGCAACCCCTTCCGCACTACAGGAGTAAAACATGAAAGCTATCTATAAGGACGCGGGACGTCCCGTGCACGAGCGCGTCGCCGATTTACTGGCGCGTATGACCCCGGAAGAGAAGTTCGCCCAGATGCATGCGTACTGGCTGATCCTCGATGAAAACGGCAACCACCGCGAGCGCAGCGACCTCAGCGACGAATTCGCCGGCGTGAGCGAGCAGGCTGCACTGAGCGAACGGCTGAAGCTGGGCGTCGGGCAGATCACCCGTCCGCTGGGTACCCATATCGTTGACGCGAAAACCGGCGTGCGCGCCGCTAACCGCCTGCAGCGCATGATGATGGAGGAGACGCGCCTCGGCATTCCGGCCCTGTTCCATGAAGAGTGCCTGGTGGGGCTGCTGTGCAAAGACGCCACGCTGTTCCCGTCGTCGCTGAACTACGGTTCGACCTGGGATCCGGAACTGGTGCAGCGCGCGGCACAGCAGATCGGCAAAGAGGCGCGATCCGTCGGCTGCCAGCAGGGGCTGGCGCCGGTGCTGGACGTTTCCCGCGACGTGCGCTGGGGGCGAACCGAAGAGACCTTCGGGGAAGATCCGTGGCTGGTGGGGGTGATGGCGACCGCCTACGTGAAAGGCTTACAGGGCGATAAGCGCGATCTGCTGGCGACGCTCAAGCACTACGTGGGCCACTCGTTCAGCGAAGGGGCGCGCAACCATGCGCCGGTACATCTGGGCTTTAGCGAACTGAACGACACCTTCCTGCTACCGTTTGAAATGGCGGTGAAGCTGGCCAATGCCGGGTCGGTGATGCCGGCCTACCACGATATCGACAATCAGCCGGGGCACAGCGACAGCTTCCTGCTGACCACCGTCCTGCGCGAACAGTGGGGCTTCGACGGCATTATTGTGGCGGACTACGGCGGCGTCAGCCTGCTGCACCAGCATCACGGCATTTCCCACGATGCGGCCGAATCCGCCGCGCTGGCGTTCAACGCCGGGCTGGACGTCGAGCTGCCGAAAGATGACTGCGCGCGGCATCTGGCAGACGCCGTTGAGCGCGGGCTGATCTCTATGGCCAAAGTGGATGAGATTGTGGGCCGTGTGCTGACCGAAAAATTCCGTCTCGGTCTGTTTGAACAGCCGTATGCGGATGAAAACGGTATCGTTCTGCAAAATGAGACGACCCGCCAGGTCGCGCGGGAGGTGGCGACGAAATCGGTCACGCTGCTGGAAAACAACGGTATTTTACCGCTCGGCGGTAAGCCCCGCGTGGCGGTGGTGGGGCCGACGGCAGACGATCCGCTGGCGTTGCTCAGCGGCTACAGCTTCCCGGTACATCTGATCATCAGCGATATGGTTGAAGAGACCTCGCAGGTAACGACCCCGCGCGCGGCGCTGGAACACTACCTCGGCGCGTCTCAGGTCCGTTACGCCAAAGGGTGTCACATCATTGAGAAACGGATGGCGGGTGCGCCGGTCTTCCCGGGCGACAGCGGCGGTAAACCGATGCAGCAGTCTCCCGTATCGCAAAGCACCGCGCTGATCCCCGAGGCGGTCAACGCCGCGCAGGAGAGTGACGTGGTGGTGGCCTGCGTGGGCGATCTCGCCGGGCTGTTCCAGAGCGGTACCGTGGGGGAAGGTTCCGACACCGACTCCCTGAATCTGCCGGGCGTGCAGCAGCAGCTGCTGGAGGCGCTGGTGGCGACGGGCAAACCGGTGATTGTCGTGATGACCGGCGGGCGTCCTTACACTCTTCAGGGCCTGGAGGACAAGGTGGCCGCGCTGATCGTGGCGTGGGCACCGGGGCAGGAAGGGGGCTGGGCGATCGCGGACGTGCTAACGGGACGGGCAGAGCCGCAGGGGCGTCTGGTGGTGAGCGTGCCGAAAAGCGCCGGGGCCATGCCGTATTACTACAATCACAAGCTCAAAAGCGGGGGCACGCCGTTTGCGTTCCACTTCGGTTCACGTTATCCGTTTGGCTTCGGCCTCGGCTGGACGACGTTTCGCTGGAATGCTGCCCGCGTCGCTGCAAGCAGCGTGCCGGTCGACGGCGAGGTGACGCTGAGCGTGGATATCACCAATACCGGGGAACGCAGCGGCAGCGAGGTGGTGCAGGTTTACGTCAGGGATAAGGTCGCCACCCAGGTTCGGCCACTCCAGGAGCTGAAGGCGTTCCAGCGCGTCACGCTCTCGCCGGGCGAAACCGCCACGCTCAGCTTTACGCTGCCGGTGGAGATGTTCAACTTCACCCGTCGCGATGGGAAACGCATCGTTGAGCCGGGCGAGTTTGAACTGCAGGTTGGCGCATCGTCGGCGGATATCCGCCAGGTGGTGACGGTCAATGTGACCGGGGAAACGCGGGTGCTGCCTGCCGAGTGGCGGATGCTCAGTACCTGTGAGGTTACGCGCGCGTAGTCAGGATAAAAAAAAGCCCATCGTGGGAGATGGGCAAAGACTACACACAGCAATTCGTTGTTTCACTCAGGGGATTTCCATGCTTATAAATCAAGGTGTTGATTTATAACCGTGTGCTAATAGTAGGCATGTCCGCTTTTAGCGTCGATCGGATTCGTCTCAATAGTTAAAGAGATATAAAGAATTCTTGAGGTTATGAGCAGATTTAGTGCAGAAATTGCGGGTCTGACCAGTGTGCAACGAATAAATACTTTAGCAGCGTTAAAGTATTGGGTGGGGGAATGTAGGCCGGGTAAGCGTTAGCGCCACCCGGCAAAAACTTAATGCGTGTTCTTCTCTTCCAGCTCTTCCAGTTCGCTCAAAATCACGTCCGGGTCGGTTCCCGGCGGCGGAATTTCATGCACCCAGGCGGAGAACAGACGCCAGGTAACGGCGAGCAGCACCGGGCCGATAAACAGGCCAATCATGCCGAAGGCAATCAAGCCGCCAATCACCCCGGAGAGGATCAGGATCAGCGGCAGGTCTGCGCCCATGCGGATGAGAATCGGGCGAATGACGTTATCCATGGTGCCGACCACGCAGCTCCAGACCAGCAGCACCGTTCCCCACGTGGTATCTCCCGTCCAGTAGAGCCAGATAATGCAGGGCACCAGCACCAGCAGCGGCCCCAGTTGTGCAAGACAGGTCATCAGCATGACAACGGTGAATATCGTGGCATACGGTACGCCGGAAATCGCCAGACCAATACCGCCCAGCACCGCCTGCACCAGCGCGGTGACCACCACGCCCAGCGCCACCGCGCGTACGGCCTGCGCCGCCAGCAGTACCGCAGCGTCACCGCGTTTGCCCGCCAGGCGGGTGGCAAAGTGACGAACGCCCAAAGCCACCTGCTCACCGCGCCAGTAAAGCAGGGCGCTGAAGAGCAGCATCAGGGTACAGTGCATCATAAAGCGGCCAATATGCGCCGCCTGACCCACAAACCAGGTGGTGGTGGTGCCAATATACGGGCGCACTTTTGCCATCAGCGCGCTGCCGCCCATCTCCAGCAGGCTGTGCCAGCCGCTGTAGAGCTTGGCGCCCACGACCGGAATGCTGTTCAGCCAGGCGAGATCCGGCAGCGTGAGATCGCCGCTGGTCACGGCGCGGATCACCGGGCCGCTGGAGTCGACGAGACTGTTGACCAGCAGCGCAATGGGAATAATAAACAGCAGGAACAGCAGCAGCGTCATGACCAGCACCGCTAACCCGCGGCGGCCGAACAGCAGCTTCTGCAAGCGCAGCAGCAGAGGCCACGTGGCAACGACGACGGTCGCGGCCCAGGCGAAGCCAAGAATAAAGGGTTGAACAATCCACAGACACGCAATGATCATGAGGGCCAGGAACAGCACCGACAGCAAAATTTGCGCAACATCCCTGGGCTGGCGAAGATTGACCATAAATGAAACTTTCCTTAAAAGAACGCCAGCGCGGCTGGCGGGAACGGAAAACCGCATCTCTTTAATCATTAATGATCTCAGCGGTTTTTGACAGGCGGATTTTGCCCGTAATTCTACGAAGCACATAAGAAAAAAATGTGATAAAACTTTCCGGACACAACGCAAACGATTTCACATTACTCTAATTAGGGTCGACAGTCATGATCCCACAGATTTCCCAGGCACCCGGCGTCGTTCAGCTGGTGCTTAATTTTTTGCAGGCACTGGAGCAACAGGGTTTTACAGGTGATACCGCCACGAACTATGCCGACAGGCTGACGATGGCAACCGATAACAGTATTTACCAGCTTCTTCCCGATGCCGTCGTTTTCCCTCGTTCTACGGCCGACGTGGCGCTGATTGCCCGACTCGCCACGCAGGAACGCTTTGCCTCGCTGGTCTTTACGCCGCGCGGCGGCGGCACCGGGACCAACGGTCAGGCGCTGAACCAGGGCATCATTGTTGATATGTCGCGCTATATGAACCGCATCATTGAGATCAACCCGGAAGAGGGGTGGGTGCGGGTCGAAGCGGGCGTTATCAAAGATCAGCTTAACCAGTACCTCAAGCCTTACGGCTACTTTTTTGCCCCGGAACTTTCCACCAGTAACCGCGCGACCCTCGGCGGGATGATCAACACGGATGCCTCCGGTCAGGGCTCGCTGGTCTACGGCAAAACCTCCGATCATGTGCTGGGCGTGCGGGCCGTTCTGATGGGCGGCGATATTCTCGATACGCAGCCGATGCCGGTCGAACTGGCGGAAACGCTGGGTAAAGATAACACCGCCAGCGGACGCATCTACCGTACCGTGCTGGAGCGCTGCCGCGACAACCGCCAGCTTATTCTCGACAAATTCCCCAAACTGAACCGCTTCTTAACGGGCTACGACCTGCGCCACGTCTTTAACGACGACCTGACCCAGTTCGATTTAACCCGCGTGCTCACCGGTTCCGAAGGGACGCTGGCGTTTATCACCGAGGCGCGGCTGGATATCACCCGCCTGCCGAAGGTGCGTCGTCTGGTGAACGTCAAATATGACTCTTTCGACTCCGCGCTGCGCAATGCGCCGTTTATGGTGGAGGCGAAAGCGCTGTCGGTTGAGACGGTCGACTCCAAAGTGCTCAACCTGGCCCGGGAAGATATTGTCTGGCACTCCGTCAGCGATCTCATTACCGACGTGCCGGATAAAGAGATGCTCGGCCTCAATATCGTGGAATTTGCCGGCGACGATGCGACGCTGATTGAGAGCCAGGTCACCACGCTCTGCCAGCGGCTGGATGAGCTGATTGCGCAGGGCGAAGGCGGCGTGATCGGCTGGCAGCTCTGTAACGATCTGGCCGGGATTGAGCGTATCTATGCGATGCGTAAAAAAGCCGTGGGCCTGCTCGGCAATGCGAAAGGGGCGGCGAAGCCGATTCCCTTTGCCGAAGATACCTGCGTGCCGCCTGAGCATCTGGCGGATTATATCGTCGAGTTTCGCGCCCTGCTGGACAGCCACGGCCTGAGCTACGGCATGTTCGGCCACGTCGATGCCGGGGTACTGCACGTGCGTCCGGCGCTGGATATGTGCGACCCGCAGCAGGAGATCCTGATGAAGCAGATCTCCGACGATGTGGTGGCCTTAACCGCCAAATATGGCGGTCTGCTCTGGGGAGAGCACGGGAAAGGATTCCGCGCGGAATACAGCCCGGCATTCTTCGGCGAACAGCTCTATGCGGAGCTGCGCAAGGTGAAGGCGGCTTTCGACCCGCATAACCGCCTCAACCCGGGCAAAATCTGCCCGCCTGAAGGCGTGGACGCGCCAATGATGCAGGTGGATGCCGTTAAGCGCGGCACGTACGACAGACAGATCCCGATTGCGGTGCGCTCTTCCTGGCGCGGCGCGATGGAGTGTAACGGCAACGGCCTGTGCTTTAACTTTGATGTGAAAAGCCCGATGTGTCCGTCGATGAAAATCACCAGCAACCGCATTCATTCGCCGAAAGGGAGGGCGACGCTGGTGCGCGAGTGGCTGCGTCTGCTGGCGGACCGTGGCGTCGATCCTCTCAGGCTGGAGCAGGAGCTGCCGGAAAAACGGGCCAGCCTGCGCGCGCTGATTGAGCGCACCCGCAACAGCTGGCATGCCAACAAGGGCGAGTATGATTTCTCCCATGAGGTGAAAGAGGCGATGTCCGGCTGTCTGGCCTGTAAAGCCTGCTCTACCCAGTGCCCGATTAAAATCGACGTCCCTGAATTCCGCTCGCGCTTCCTGCAGCTTTACCACACGCGCTATCTGCGTCCGGTGCGCGACCATCTGGTGGCGACGGTAGAGAGCTATGCGCCGCTGATGGCGCGCGCGCCGAAGACCTTCAACTTCTTTATCAACCAGCCGCTGGTGCGCAAGCTTTCCGAAAAGCATATCGGCATGGTCGATCTGCCGCTGCTGTCGGTGCCGTCTCTGCAGCGCCAGCTCGTCGGGCATCGTTCGGCGAACATGACCCTGGAGCAGCTGGAGGCGCTCACGCCTGAGCAAAAAGCGAAGGTGGTGCTGGTGGTGCAGGATCCGTTTACCAGCTACTACGATGCCCAGGTGGTTGCGGACTTTATCCGCCTGTCGGAAAAGCTGGGCTATCAGCCGGTTGTGCTGCCGTTCTCGCCCAACGGCAAGGCGCAGCACATTAAAGGCTTCCTGACGCGCTTTGCGAAGACCGCGCAGAAAACATCTGACTTCTTAAACCGCGTGGCGCAACTCGGGATACCGATGGTCGGCGTCGACCCGGCGCTGGTGCTGTGCTACCGCGATGAATACAGGCAGACGCTGGGCGATAAGCGCGGTGATTTCCACGTCATGCTGGTGCACGAGTGGCTGCCGACGGCCCTGGAAGACAAAGCGGTTCAGGACGTCAGCGGTGAGCCGTGGTACCTGTTCGGACACTGCACGGAAGTCACCGCGCTGCCTGGCGCCCCCGCGCAGTGGGCGTCCGTCTTTGCCCGCTTCGGCGCGAAGCTGGAGAGCGTTAGCGTGGGCTGCTGCGGTATGGCCGGCACGTACGGACACGAAGTGAAAAACCACGCCAACTCGCTCGGCATTTATGAGCTGTCCTGGCATCAGGCGATGCAGCGCTTGCCGCGAAACCGCTGTCTGGCGACGGGATACTCCTGCCGCAGCCAGGTGAAACGGGTAGAGGGTAACGGCGTACGCCACCCATTGCAGGCTTTACTGGAGATAATTGGATGATCTGGAAACGTGCCGTGACGCTGCAGGCGCTGAACGCCATGGGCGAGGGGAATATGGTGGGGCTGCTGGATATCCAGTTCACCCGCATTGGCGACGATGACATTGAGGCCACCATGCCTGTCGATCGTCGCACCCACCAGCCGTTTGGTTTATTGCACGGCGGGGCGTCCGTCGTGCTGGCCGAAACCCTGGGCTCGGTGGCGGGATATCTCTGTACCGAAGGGGAGCAGAAGGTGGTCGGACTCGAGGTGAATGCTAATCATATCCGCTCGGTACGCAGCGGGCGCGTGCGCGGCGTGTGCCGCGCGCTGCACGCCGGTAGTCGCCACCAGGTGTGGCAGATTGACATTCTCGACGAGCAGGATCGCCTGTGCTGCTCTTCAAGGTTGACGACAGCGGTCGTGTAAAGTTTTCAGATGTTTTGCCTTTGGTCAAAAACTAGCCAGTGGGTTGTGATATACTGGTCAGGTTTTGTACATAAGCGAGGACATCATGGATACTGAAATAACCCCAACACAGCTGGCAATTGAATATTTACGTCGCGATAAGAGCAATCTGTCCCCGGCGCAGTACCTGAAAAAGCTGAAACAGCTTGAGCTGGAATTTACAGATTTGATGGCGCTCTCTTCGAATGAGCTGAAAGAAGAGATCTACTTTGCCTGGCGGTTGGGCGTTCACGTCCATTGAGAGAGTAATGTTGAAAAGGCCGCAACTGCGGCCTTTTTTGTGCCTGAGATTCAGTATTTAGCGGGGAGCTTGTTGATTTTGATAAGCCTGCCTTCTTCCATTTCGATAAATCCGCCGGTTTTCAAATCCGCCAGAATGCGCATCACGCCGCTGCGGGAGAGGTGGGTTTTCTCCCTGATATACTTCTCCGCCGTCACGCTGAGCCGATAACCCTCCTCTTCCTCCGTCAGCTTCATCAACTGCTGGCGAATCATCTCATACGCCGTTGGCGCGCCCTGCGGCATCACGTTGTTATAGAGACGGCTATACACATACATGAGCTGTTGAGAGAGCAGTCCCCAAAGCGCTTTCTCTTTAATAATGGCATTCACCCTTTCTGTGGTGACCGTCCCGATTAGGCAGGGGCTGACGGTCTTAAGATAATCACTAAAATAGATATCAGTGAGGTTAGCGAGGCCGAAAACAGCAGGGCTACGGGCCGTAGACAGCATCATGTTATCGCTTCTTCTGTAGACGGCGATGGTTCCTTCAAGAATTAAATAGCACATGCCCTGACCATTGACCTGCAGGTCCAGCCGCTCGCCGCGGGCGGTATGTCGCGTTGTGCAATCAGGTAACAGGTGTGAAATAAGCGCTTGCGCGTGGGGAGAACCCCGCTGAGACTTTTCTGGAAGGGACATGGTTGCCGACAGCCTTAAAAAAAACCTGGCTAATTATAGCGCTTCTCTTTGGGACGGGTAAGCGAGTTGCTTGTTATTGCATGATACCGTACGCGATTGCCGGGTGGCGGTTACGGCACCCGGCATTTTCCTCAGACGTTCGCCGCACTTATCAGCCGCGACTTCATGGACTGATACGCCGATGCGGCATAGTCCTCTGCCCAGCGCTGGTCCTCAATCGCCTCCAGCTGCACCGCGCAGTACTTCGTTTCCGGGGTTTTGGAGATGGGATCGAGGTTATCCTGGGTTAGCTCGTTGCAGGCGCCAATCCACCACTGATAGGTCATATAAACGGCCCCGGCGTTGATGCGCTCGCTGATGCTGGCGCGGGAAATTACTTTCCCCCGGCGGGAGCGCACCCAGACCAGCTGTCCGTCGGCAATGCCCAGCTTGTCCGCATCGGCAGGGTTCATTTGCACCCGGCCCGGCTCGTCGGCCAGGCTTTGCAGCGCGGCGCAGTTCCCGGTCATGGAGCGGCAGGAGTAGTGTCCCACCTCGCGTACCGTACACAGCACCAGCGGGAAATCCGCATCCGGGGTTTCCGCCGGCGCGCGCCACGGTGCGGCAAAGAGTTGCCCTTTACCGCTCGGCGTGTCGAACTGATTGTCTTTGTACAGGTACGGCGTACCGGGGTGATCCAGCGTCGGGCACGGCCATTGAACGTGACCCATCTCGCCCATTTTTTCATACGTCACGCCGTAGAAGAGCGGGCACAGCTCGCGCATCTCGTCCCAGATTTGCTGGTTGGAATCATAATGCATCGGATAGCCCATCTCGGTGGCGAGCAGGCTGATGATCTCCCAGTCGCGCTTCACGTTGCCGCTGGCTTCAATGGCTTTGCCAAAACGCTGGAAGCCGCGATCGGCACAGGTAAAGACGCCGCCGTGTTCACCCCATGAGGTAGCCGGGAGCAGAACGTCCGCCACCTCTGCCGTTTTGGTCATAAAGATGTCCTGAACCACGACAAACTCGAGCGCCTCAAAACCGCTGCGCACCAGGCCGAGATCGGCTTCGGTCTGGAGCGGATCTTCTCCCATGATGTAATAGGCTTTGACCTTGCCTTCCAGCGCAAGATGCGGCACTTCGGTAATGCGCGTCCCGACGCGATCGTCCATTTTATTGACATCAATTCCCCAGGCATCGGCGAACTTCTGCCGGACCGCCGGGTCGGTCACATCCTGATAGCCGGGGAACATATTCGGCAGTACGCCCATATCGCAGGCACCCTGGACGTTGTTCTGACCGCGCACCGGTCCGACGCCGACGGCGGGGCGACCGAGATTCCCGGTCAGCAGCGCCAGGCTGGAAAGCCCTTTGACCACATCAACGGCCTGACCAAACTGGGTCACGCCCATTCCCCACATCACGGTAGCGGAAGGAGCCGCCGCAAAGGTGCGCATCGCCTGGCGGACGTCACGGGCGGGGATGCCGGTAAGATGTTCAACCTTCTCAGGCGCATAGTCTTTTACCGTTTGCCGGTAGGCCTCAAGCCCTTCCGTAAAGCGCGCCACGTAGCTTTTGTCGTACAGCTCCTCTTCCAGCAGCACATAGCCAAAGGCGTTCACCAGCGCCATGTTGCTGCCGTTATTCAGCTGAAGATGTTGGTCGGCAATACGCGCCGTTTCAATACGGCGCGGATCGCAGACGATAATTTTTGCGCCGTTTTCACGCGCTTTCAGCACGCGGCGGGCAACGATAGGGTGGGAGTCCGCGCAGTTATAGCCAAACACCAGCAGGCATTTTGAGTTTTCAATATCGTTAATGGCGTTGCTCATCGCGCCGTTGCCGAGCGTTTCCTGTAAACCCGCCACGGACGGGCCATGACAGACGCGCGCGCAGCAGTCCACGTTGTTGGTGTTCAGCACCGCGCGGGCAAACTTTTGCATCACGTAGTTGGTTTCATTGCCGGTGCCGCGAGAGGAGCCGGTGGTCATGATCGACCGCGGCCCGTGCTGCGCTTTAATGCTGCTGAGCCTGTGGGCGGTGTAGCGGATCGCCTCTTCCCAGGTAACGGGGGTGAAGGCTTCGCCTTTGCGGTAGCGGATCATGGGCTGGGTAAGGCGGGGGGTGAGAAGACGGGTGTCGTTGAGGAAGTCCCAGCCGTAAAACCCTTTCAGACATAAGGTGCCCTGGTTTGTGACCCCCTCTGCCGCTTCGGCACGGATGATACGGTTATTTTCAACAACAAGGTTCAATTTACAGCCTGCACCGCAGTACGGGCAGACGCTGGCGATCTTTTTCATCAATAACAGACCTGTTAAGAAATGAAGCAAAGTTAACTGGAAAAACCAGTCCCGTATGCGGAGATAAGCAGGAAGCGTGCCAGGTTGGCTTTGCGTGTATTACAGGGTGTTATGGGGGAGGGCGCGTGTCATCGTCAGGCCGATCGTCAGTTTTGACGATGACACGTTAGGGGGCGCGGCGAGCAGGAACTCAGAGATCGTCCATGGTGTAACCCACCACGATTTCCAGCGTCTTACGAATCACATCCGCCTGAACCACGTCGTTGGTGGATTCCAGCGTCTGAATGAGCCAGAGGATGATCGCTTTATTGGAAAGATGACCTTCGGAGGCCAGAACACAGCGTACTGCAGTAGAAAAAATAGCGGACTCTTCAGCAAAACGATCGCCTGCATGGCGGAAATACTCCGCCAGCGCACTGTCTAAAAAAGCAGAGTGATATTCGGGTTGAAGCTGAATATTTTGTCTCATTTGTTCTCACCGTAGCTGTTAAATTGCAGTCAATGTATTTTTTTGGGATCGGACGGTTTTCCACTTCCAAATAACGGCACTACATTGTCTCGGTTATCGTTGAGAGATCCCTCTCTTTTTGATCGTCCTTGCGCGGTTCTGCGACGTGTAAAGGCGATGCTGTTTGAGCCGATCTCGGCAATCACCACCGCAAGTGTCTCCCGCCGCTGGGGATCCTTTTCATGTTCTTTCATGACCCGCAGACGCTGTAGCAAGCCTTCAGTTGTCACCGGTCCCCGCTCTTTCAGAAGACAGAGAACGGCTTCACCGATAAGCTGGTCTATCAGTCGGTCTGCGTTACTGCGATTCATATCCTTACCGTTCGAAGAGCAGACCAAGCAGCATGTGGTAATGCTCTTCCTCTTCCGGCCCATCGGCCTTTTCGAGGCGGCTGAGCAATTTTGTACAAAGCGATTTGCGATTAAGGTTTCGCCCGTCGCTGAGAATTTCAACAACCACCTGGCCCAGCGTTTCCTGTTGGGTCGGAAGCGCGGCTTTTTCGAAGTACTGTGCGATTGCTGCTGCGGAATCTGCGACGTAACCTTTCTGCTGCATGTTTCGCTCCTGTAAAATTTTGTAATCAGTAACGTTACATTTAAGGTATACACAATTTCCAAATCTGTACATCTAAAATGTACAGATTTTTAGATTTTTTACGATATATTTTATAAATCATTTATTTTTCATTACGTTGTGTTGGCGTTGTGATGGGGGGTGAGTGCAGGATATATTGTACAAAAAGCGCAGGTGCTGGTAAGTTGTACAGCCGAGTCAAACGGTCTCATTAACTGCCGTAAATGGTTGAGATGTAAATTATTTGTCAGGCAATTAATGTGCTATAAATGAACATTCCCCACGTCTTTTGTGGCCAAAACCCTAACCTCCCAGGAATAGCATGCTCACAACCATCATTTACCGCAGTCATATCTGCGAGGACGTTCCAGTGAAAGCGCTGGAAGCAATGGTCGCTGCTGCAAATCGTAAAAATCGGCAATCCAATGTCACGGGGATCCTGCTGTTTAACGGCACACATTTTTTTCAACTGCTGGAAGGGCCGGTGGAGCACGTTTCGGCTATCTATGAGCAGATCTGCAACGACCCGCGCCACCATAACGTAGTCGAGTTGATGCGCGATCACGGCCCTGTCCGGCGTTTTGGCAACGTGGGTATGGAGCTTTTTGATTTGCGCCACTTCGACAGGGACGAGGTACTGCAGCAGGTGCTCGATAAGGGGACGACACGCTACCAGCTGACGTATAACGACCGCCCTCTGCAGTTTTTCCGCACCTTTGTCGAGGCCACGGAAAAAGCGAACTATTTTGAACTGCCGCCTGCGGACTCATGGGAATTCGTTCGCGAAGAGACGCGCTTGTCCGCGCAGCCGGAGGTGGTCGCGAAAGGGGCGGATTGCAGCTTCGCGTTCCAGCCGATAGTCGATCCGTTTATGCAGCAGGTTGTCTCCTGGGAGGCGCTTCTCCGCACCCCGTCCGGCGACTCGCCGGGGGCCTATTTCGCCAGCCTTCCGCAGGAGGAAGTGTACACCTCTGATTTGCAGAGCAAGCAGGTGGCTCTGTCTATGGCCAGCGCGCTGGGGTTACAGGACCAGACGTTATCCCTGAACCTGCTGCCTATGACGCTGGTTAACATTCCCAACGCCGTGGATTTTCTGCTCACCGCGATTGAAGCAAACGGTTTTGTACCTGAGCAAATCGTGGTGGAGTTCACCGAGAGCGAAGCCATTTCCCGTTTTGATGAATTCACGGATTCGGTCAGGCAGTTAAAAAGCGCGGGTATCAGCGTGACGATCGATCACTTTGGTGCCGGTTTTGCCGGGCTGCAGCTGCTGGCCCACTTCCAGCCTGACAGAATTAAGATTAATCGCGATCTGGTCGCGAACGTGCATAAAAGTGGCCCCCGACAGGCCATCATTCAGGCGATCATCAAATGCTGTTCCTCGCTTGAAATCCAGTTCTGCGCGGTGGGGGTAGAGAAGGCAGAAGAGTGGATGTGGCTGGAATCTGCGGGAATTTCCCAGTTCCAGGGGCATCTTTTTGCCAGCCCCCGGCACGGCGGGATTCCAGCCATTGCCTGGCCGGAGAAAAAGTTCGAATTGTGATAAAGCTGTACACAATCTGGCAGACGTTACTGTACGAACGGTAAATTTTATACAACAATGTATTAACAGGTGGATGGGGTGGTAAGCCATTCACCCGTTCAAAATGCGGTCTTAGTTATACAAATGGTTTGTACAATCTGATAAGGTTGGTGCAGTTAGGTATGGAAGTTCTGAGCGTGAGGGAGTTAATGGCCTATTACAGTATCGGCGAAGTGGCCGAACGATGCGGTATCAACCCCGTTACGCTGCGTGCCTGGCAGCGCCGTTATGGATTGTTGAAGCCGCAGCGCAGCGAAGGGGGCCATCGTCAGTTTGACGATGAAGATATCCTGCGTATAGAAGAGATCAAACGCCTGATGAAGAGCGGCGTTTCGGTCGGGAAAGTAAAAGCCTTGCTGGAAAACAAGGAAGTGTTGACTCAGGGCAACTGGGTCTCGTTCCAGGAAGAGATGATGACCGTTCTGCGCTACGCCAGCCCGGCAAAGCTGCGCGCCAAAATTGGTGAGTTCCGCCGCGATCACCCGATAGATTCCCTGATTGACAATATCATTTCTCCCGTCCGGCAGCGGATGAACCAGGACCAAAATACCGTGCGACACATGGCGAGCCTGTTAGACGGAGTCCTGATTGAATTCGCGATTGCAAGCCTGGCGGAGTCCCGTAAGAAAGCCGGTAAAGACGCTCTCCTGATCGGCTGGGAGTGCGATGACCGCACCCATCTGTGGCTCGAAGCCGCGCGCTTAGCGCAGAAGGGCTGGCACATTGACGTCCTGGCAGAACCGATTGATTCGCCGCGTCCTGAACTGTTCCCGGGGCAAAAAATCTTCGTCTGGACGGGGAAATCGCCAACGCCTCGACAGCAGGAACAGCTCGACCACTGGCGTGAACAGGGGTTTGCTGTCTCATTTCATCATTAAGTGTAAGAGGCCTTGAGGGCCTTTTTTTATTTTTGTCACTTTCCATGCAAAAGCTATCTCAAAAATAGGCATTTCCAATGCATATTTTACGTTTCTCCTCTCCTGCCCAAATGCCACAACGAAATGCATTATTAATCAATGTATTGAACAATTAAATCCATCCTGCCTGCATCCTGCCACAGGGTCTATGCTTAATAAAAGTAGGCAAAAAGGGCGGTTTAGCCGAATGCCCCTGCTGACAGAGGGTTGAAGTGATAATCGTTATCACTAACATGGTGTTATGCCCTGATGGCTTATCAGATGAGGTGGACCTATGGAACTGCATTCAGAAATCTTTAATCCTGCCGATTTTGCCTGGCGCGGGTTAACGCTCACGCCAGCGGCGGCGGCACATATTCACGAGCTGGTGGCGAAAAAGCCCGAGATCCTCGGCGTGCGTTTAGGTGTCAAACAGACCGGCTGCGCAGGTTTCGGTTACGTGCTTGATACCGTCACCGAACCCGAGAAAGATGACCTGGTGTTCGAGACCGACGGCGCAAAACTGTACGTCGCGCTGCAGGCCATGCCCTTTATCGACGGCACCGAAGTGGACTACGTCCGCGAAGGCTTAAACCAGTTATTCAAATTTCATAACCCGAAAGCCCAGAACGAATGCGGCTGCGGCGAAAGCTTTGGGGTATAGGCGGAACTATGTCTCGTAATACTGAAGCAACGAGTGAAGTAAATACCTGGAGCGGCGGGCACCTCAACTATAAAGAGGGGTTCTTCACCCAGCTGCAGACCGATGAGCTGGCAAAAGGCATCAATGAAGATGTCGTGCGGGCGATCTCGGCGAAACGTAACGAGCCCGAGTGGATGCTGGAGTTTCGCCTGAGCGCCTACCGCGCCTGGCTGGAGATGGAAGAGCCGCACTGGCTGAAAGCGCATTATGACAAGCTGAACTATCAGGACTACAGCTACTACTCCGCGCCCTCCTGCGGCAGCTGCGATGACACCTGCGCCTCGCAGCCCGGCGCGGTGCAGCAAACCGGCGCGGAGAACAGTTTCCTGAGCAAAGAGGTAGAAGAAGCCTTCAACCAGCTGGGCGTACCGGTGCGCGAAGGGAAAGAGGTGGCGGTGGACGCTATCTTTGACTCGGTCTCGGTGGCCACCACCTACCGCGAGAAGCTGGCAGAGCAGGGGATCATTTTCTGCTCCTTCGGCGAAGCGATTCACGATCATCCTGAACTGGTGAAAAAGTACATCGGAACCGTGGTGCCCTCTAACGACAACTTCTTTGCGGCGCTTAACGCGGCGGTGGCCTCGGACGGCACCTTTATTTACGTGCCGAAAGGCGTGCGCTGTCCGATGGAGCTTTCCACCTATTTCCGCATTAATGCCGAAAAAACCGGCCAGTTCGAACGTACCATTCTGGTCGCGGATGAAGGCAGCTACGTCAGCTATATCGAAGGGTGTTCCGCCCCGGTCCGCGACAGCTATCAGCTGCACGCGGCGGTGGTGGAGGTCATCATCCATAAAGACGCCGAGGTGAAATACTCGACGGTGCAAAACTGGTTCCCGGGCGACGGCAATACCGGCGGCATCCTGAACTTCGTGACCAAGCGTGCGCTGTGCGAAGGCGAAAACAGCAAGATGTCGTGGACCCAGTCCGAAACCGGTTCGGCCATCACCTGGAAATACCCGAGCTGCATCCTGCGCGGGGATAACTCCATCGGCGAGTTTTACTCGGTGGCGCTTACCAGCGGCCATCAGCAGGCGGACACCGGCACCAAGATGATCCACATCGGTAAAAACACCAGATCGACCATCATCTCGAAAGGGATTTCCGCCGGACACAGTCAGAACAGCTATCGCGGGCTGGTGAAAATCATGCCGACGGCGACCAATGCGCGAAACTTCACCCAGTGTGACTCGATGCTGATTGGCGCTGACTGCGGGGCGCATACCTTCCCATACGTCGAATGCCGTAATAACACGGCCCAGCTGGAGCACGAGGCGACCACGTCACGGATTGGGGAAGATCAGCTCTTCTACTGCCTGCAGCGCGGGATCAGCGAAGAGGATGCCATCTCGATGATCGTAAACGGCTTCTGTAAGGACGTGTTCTCTGAACTGCCGCTGGAATTTGCCGTTGAAGCCCAGAAACTCCTCGCCATCAGTCTTGAACACAGCGTCGGTTAAGGAAAGCACATGTTAAGCATTAAAGATTTACAGGTCAGCGTAGAAGATAAAGCCATCCTGCGTGGCCTCAATTTTGACGTCAAGCCGGGCGAAGTCCACGCCATCATGGGGCCGAACGGTTCCGGGAAAAGTACGCTTTCTGCGACGCTGGCAGGACGCGAAGATTATGAGGTGACCCACGGCTCGGTCGAATTTAACGGCAAAGATCTGCTGGAGATGTCGCCGGAAGACCGCGCGGGCGAGGGCATCTTTATGGCGTTCCAGTATCCGGTAGAAATCCCCGGCGTCAGCAACCAGTTCTTCCTGCAAACCGCGCTCAACGCGGTGCGGAAATACCGGGGGCTGGAGGCGCTCGACCGCTTCGACTTCCAGGATTTAATGGAAGAGAAAATCAAGCTGCTGAAAATGCCGGAAGATCTGCTGACCCGCTCGGTGAACGTCGGTTTTTCCGGCGGTGAGAAAAAGCGTAACGACATTCTGCAGATGGCGGTGCTGGAGCCCGAGCTGTGCATTCTGGATGAGACCGACTCCGGTCTGGATATTGACGCCCTGAAGATTGTCGCCGACGGGGTGAACGCCCTGCGCGACGGCAAGCGCTCGTTTATTATCGTCACCCACTACCAGCGCATTCTGGACTACATCAAGCCGGATTACGTCCACGTGCTTTACCAGGGACGCATTGTGAAATCCGGTGATTTCACGCTGGTTAAACAACTGGAGGAGCAGGGTTATGGCTGGCTTACCGAACAGCAGTAATGCGCTCCAGCAGTGGCACCGGCTGTTTGAGGCGCAGGGTAATACGCGCTCCGAGCAGGCGCAGCAGCATCTGCAGCAGATGCTGCGTCTTGGCCTGCCGACGCGCAAGCATGAGAACTGGAAATACACCCCGCTCGATGGCTTGCTGAACGCTGAGTTTGTTACCCGTCTGGCGGATCTCACGCCTGCGCAGCGTGACGCGCTGGCAGTGGGCGTTGATGCCGTGCGCCTGGTGTTTGTCGACGGTCAGTTCCGCCCTGAGCTGAGCGACACGCTCCAGGAGAGCGGATTTGAGATTGAGATAAACGACGATCGCCAGCGCCTGAACGCCCCGGTTCAGCCTGAGGTCTTTCTGCACCTGACCGAAAGCCTGGCCCGCAGCGTGACGCATATCGGCGTGAAGCGTAACCAGCGTCCGGCCAAACCGCTGCTGCTGATGCACATCACTCAGGGTCTGGACGGCGCCGAAATCAATACCGCGCACTATCGCCACCATCTTGAGCTGGCGGAGGGGGCGGAGGCTACGGTCATCGAACATTACGTCAGCCTCAATGAGACGCGTCACTTTACCGGGTCGCGACTGACGATGAACGTGGCGGCGAATGCCCAGCTACACCACATCAAGCTGGCGTTTGAGAATGCGCAGAGCCACCACTTTGCCCATAACGACATTGTCCTGGGACAGGATGCCGCCGCGTACAGCCACAGCTTCCTGCTCGGCGGGGCGGTGCTGCGCCACAACACCAGCACGCAGCTTAACGGTGAAAACACCACGCTGCGCATCAACAGCCTGGCGATGCCGGTTAAATCAGAAGTGTGTGACACGCGCACCTGGCTGGAGCACAACAAAGGCTACTGCAACAGCCGCCAGCTGCATAAAACCATCGTGAGCGATAAAGGGCGTGCGGTGTTTAACGGCCTGATTAACGTGGCGCAGCACGCCATTAAAACCGACGGGCAGATGACCAACAACAATCTGCTGTTAGGTCGCCTGGCAGAGGTGGACACCAAGCCGCAGCTGGAGATCTACGCCGACGACGTGAAATGCAGCCACGGTGCGACGGTCGGGCGAATCGACGACGAGCAGATGTTCTACCTGCGCTCTCGCGGCATCGACCAGCAGGCGGCGCAGAAAATGATTATCTACGCGTTTGCCGCCGAACTGACGGAAGCGCTGCACGATGGTCAGTTAAAACTGCAGGTGCTGGATCGGATCGGTCAGCGCCTGCCTGGAGGCGAAGCATGAGTTTTCCCGTCGAAAAAGTACGGGCAGATTTCCCGGTTCTGACCCGTGAAGTAAACGGTCTGCCGCTGGCCTATCTGGACAGCGCGGCCAGCGCGCAGAAGCCGAATCAGGTGGTGGATGCCGAAGCCGAGTTCTATCGCCACGGCTATGCCGCCGTGCATCGCGGTATCCATACCCTGAGCGCCGAGGCGACCCAGCGGATGGAAAACGTGCGCACGCAGCTTGCCGCCTTCCTTAACGCCCGCTCGCCGGAAGAACTGGTCTTTGTTCGCGGGACCACCGAAGGGATCAACCTTGTCGCTAACAGCTGGGGCAACGCGCAGGTCCACGCGGGGGATAACATCATCATCACCCAGATGGAGCACCACGCCAATATCGTGCCGTGGCAGATGCTCTGCGAGCGCGTAGGGGCGCAGCTGCGGGTGATCCCGCTAAACGCTGACGGGACGCTTCAGCTTGAGCAGCTTGACCTCTTGCTGGATGACCGCACGCGGCTGGTGGCGGTTACCCAGGTCTCCAACGTGCTGGGGACAGAAAACCCGGTGGCAGAGATCGTCGAGAAGGCCCATCAGGCGGGCGCAAAGGTCCTGATTGACGGCGCGCAGGCGGTGATGCACCACGCGGTTGACGTCCAGGCGCTGGAGTGTGATTTCTACGTCTTTTCAGGCCACAAGCTCTACGGGCCGACCGGGATTGGCGTGCTGTATGTGAAAGAAGAGATCCTGCAGGCGATGCCGCCGTGGGAAGGGGGCGGGTCGATGATCGCCACCGTCAGCCTGACGGAAGGCACAACCTACGCGCGCGCCCCGTGGCGTTTTGAGGCGGGCACGCCCAACACCGGCGGCATTATCGGGCTGGGGGCCGCGGTTTCCTACGTTTCCGCGATCGGCCTTGAAAGCATTCAGGAGTATGAACAGCTGCTGATGCACTACGCGCTTGCAGAGCTTGCCAGCGTGCCGGATTTAACCCTCTACGGGCCTGCCGATCGGCAAGGGGTAATCGCGTTTAATCTTGGGAAACACCACGCCTATGACGTGGGCAGTTTCCTCGATAACTACGGCGTGGCGGTCCGCACCGGGCACCACTGCGCCATGCCGCTGATGGCGTTTTACCAGGTACCGGCAATGTGCCGCGCATCGCTGGTGATGTACAACACGACGGAAGAGGTCGACAGGCTGGTGGCGGGGCTGAAGCGCATTCATCAGCTGCTGGGCTAACGGAGAGGCGAAAGATGGCAGAGCTGCCGGACAAAGATAAATTACTGCGCAACTTCTCGCGTTGCGCAAACTGGGAAGAGAAGTATCTCTATATCATCGAGCTGGGACAGCGTTTGCCGCCGCTCGGTGAAGAGGCGCACAGCCCGGAGAACAGTATTCAGGGCTGCCAGAGCCAGGTGTGGATTGTGATGGCGCAGTCGGATGACGGCACGATCGAATTGCGCGGCGACAGCGATGCCGCCATTGTAAAAGGGCTTATTGCGGTCGTCTTTAGCCTTTACCAGAAGATGTCTGCGCAGGATATCGTCGCGTTCGATGTTCGTCCGTGGTTTGAAAAAATGGCCTTAACCCAACACCTCACCCCGTCCCGCTCTCAGGGACTGGAAGCGATGATTCGCGCCATCCGCGCCAAAGCTGCAATCCTTAGCTAGACTTACAGAACAGCATTCATTCTGTTTCGCGAGGTGGTTCCCGCCTCGCTGGTTTTTCAGCTTTCTGGCGTTCTGTCAGTGAATAAGGAATCTCAGCATGAAGCGCGCGTCTCTCATTACTCTATTACTCCTCAGTTCGCTCGGAGCCCTTCATTCGGCCCGCGCGATGGACTATCCGTTGCCGCCCGCAGGCAGTCGTCTGATTGGGCAAAATCAAACCTACACGATACAGGAAGGGGATAATAAGCTGCAGACCATCGCCCGCCGGTTTAATACGGCGGCGCAGGTGCTCCTGGAAACCAACAATACCATTGCGCCGGTAAACCCTGCGCCGGGAACCGTGATAACCATTCCGTCGCAAATGCTGTTGCCGGATACGCCCCGCGAGGGGATTGTGGTGAATCTTGCTGAGCTTCGGCTCTACTACTTCCCGCCGGGGCAAAATATTGTTCAGGTTTATCCTCTGGGCATTGGTCAGCTGGGGCTGGAAACGCCGGTGACGACCACGCGGGTGAGCCAGAAGATCCCGAATCCCACCTGGACGCCCACGCCGGGCATACGAGCACGTTCTCTGGAGCAGGGCATTAAACTGCCTCCGGTGGTCCCTGCCGGGCCAAATAACCCCCTGGGACGCTTCGCACTGCGTTTAGGCGTGGGGAATGGGGAATATCTCATTCATGGCACCAGCGCGCCGGACAGCGTTGGCCTGCGTGTCAGCTCTGGCTGTATGCGGATGAACGCCCCGGACATTAAGGCGCTGTTCGAACAGGTGCGGGTGGGCACGCGGGTGCAGATTATCAATGAACCCGTGAAGTTCTCCGTGGAGCCGGATGGTAAACGCTATATTGAGGTCCACCGTCCGCTGGCGCAGGTAGAAGGGGAAAATCCGCAGGTCTCGCCAATTACTCATTCTGCCGACTTTGCGGCCTTTGTTTCTCAGGCAGGAAGCGATAAGGCGCTGATTGATAAAGCGCTGTCACGTCGTGCCGGGATCCCGGTTATCGTGTCGTCCGGTAGTGGCCCGTCAGCCAGCAATAGCGTGTTGTCGGTGCAGAACAGCCGGTTGTCTGCTGCGGTGGCGGAAGATGAAGGGGAGAGGGTGACGCAGTAGGCGTTTGACGCAGGCAAAAAAAATGGCGCACAATGTGCGCCATTTTATTAACAGGTACTATTACTTACGGTATTTAGTAGCCTGGTTGTCCAGACGCTGGTTAGCGCGAGCTGCGTCGTCTTTAGCAGCCTGAACGTCGGAACGCATTGCGTTCACGTCGTTGCTCAGCTGGTCAACTTTAGCGTTCAGAGTCTGAACGTCAGAAGACAGCTGATCGATTTTAGCGTTGCTGGAGCAACCAGCCAGCAGAGTAGAACCCAGGATTACCGCGCCCAGTACCAGTTTAGTACGATTCATTATTAATACCCTCTAGATTGAGTTAATCTCCATGTAGCGTTACAAGTATTACACAAAGTTTTTTGGGTTGAGAATATTTTTTTGATGGGAATACACCTATTTTTGATCGTTCGCTCAAAGAAGCACCGAATCAGCCCTTTTCGGGCAAAAATCTAAGGAAAAAAAGGCATTTATCATCGGATTCATCTTAGATAATTCGCAATTAAATAGAAAAACCCGATTTGCATTTTGAATGCGTTTGGCTAATGCCGGGAATAAAAAAAGCGCCCAATGGGCGCTTTTTATCCAAATTAATTCGTTCGGGAATTATTACAGCACGTGAACAGATGCGGTATTGGTGGTGCCGCTTGGTACCAGGGCGCCAGAAACCATGACCACAACGTCGCCTTTCTGTGCCAGACCGCTTTCCAGAGCCAGTGCTTTACCCTGAATGTAGAAATCGTCAGTAGAGGCGATCTCTTTAACCAGGTGCGCAACGACGCCTTTGCTCAGCACCAGCTGACGAGCGGTGGTTTCGTTGGTGGTCAGGGCCAGGATGGTCGCATCCGGGAAGTATTTACGCACGGCGCGCGCAGATTTACCGCCCTGAGTAGCAACCACAATCAGTGGTGCTTCCAGTTTCTCAGCAGTTTCTACCGCACCGCGGCATACTGCTTCGGTGATACGCAGCTTGCGGCTGTCGTTGTTGAAGTCCAGACGGCTGGTCATTACGCGGTCAGTACGTTCACAGATAGTCGCCATGATGCCGACCGCTTCCAGCGGGTATTTACCTTTCGCGGATTCACCGGACAGCATAACCGCATCAGTACCGTCGAGAATGGCGTTTGCCACGTCGCCTGCTTCAGCGCGGGTTGGGCGTGGGTTTTTGATCATGGAGTCCAGCATCTGCGTGGCGGTGATAACCACTTTACGCGCGCGCACACACTTCTCGATCATCATCTTCTGCGCGAAGATCACTTCTTCAACCGGGATTTCAACGCCGAGGTCACCACGTGCAACCATGATGCCGTCAGACGCTTCGAGGATTTCGTCGAAGTTGTTCAGGCCTTCCTGGTTTTCGATTTTGGAGATGATCTGGATCTTCTCGCCGCCGTGTGCTTTCAGGTGCTCACGGATTTCAACCACGTCGGAACGCTTACGTATGAAGGAGGCCGCGACGAAGTCAACGCCTTGCTCGCAGCCGAAGATCAGGTCCTGTTTGTCTTTTTCAGCCAGGGCTGGCAGCGCGATGGAGACGCCCGGCAGGTTAACGCCTTTGTTTTCGCCCAGGTCGCCGTTGTTCAGCACTTTACAGATAACTTTGTTGCCTTCGATAGCGGTGACTTCCATACCGATCAGGCCATCGTCGACCAGCACGGTGTTACCAACGGACAGATCGCTGGTGAAGCCTTCGTAGGTCACTGCAACGATTTCGCTGTTGCCGATAACGGATTTGTCGGTGGTGAAGGTGAAGGTCTGGCCCGCTTTCAGAGAGACGTCGTTACCGCCTTCCAGCTTGATGGTACGGATTTCTGGACCTTTGGTATCCAGCAGGATGGCCGCTTTTTTACCGGTCTTGCTCATCACGTTGCGCAAGTTCTGGATGCGCTGGCCGTGTTCTGCGTAGTCGCCGTGGGAGAAGTTCAGACGCATCACGTTCATGCCGGCATCCAGCATTTTGCTCAGCATCTCTTCAGATTCGGTTTTCGGGCCGATAGTACAAACAATTTTCGTCTTTTTCATGACAGTCTTAGTCTTTAAGTTGGGAAGGATATGGAAATCTCGCTCCGGGGGCGCACCGCCGCGGAGTCAAACCTGTGTTGCAAAAGAGTATATGACACGCACTAAGGATAGGAGACATCAAATGAGCGTGCAGAAGAAAGTGTGCCTGAGTGACAGCCCAACGAAGGAGAGGAGAAGTTGTACGTTGTTTTTTGTATTCCAAGCGCTGAAACCATTCACCAGGGATTAGGCGCGCATTATACGCTGATTTTAAGATAAAAGGAAAATGGAAACGGTGTTTCAGAAATAATCTGTGCCGTTTCACATAATATTGTTATCAAGGCGTTAAGCCATGATGACAACTTATCGCGGCAGGCGAGGGACCTGCCGCACTTTGCTTATTTTTGCAGCGCCTGGCTGAGGTCGGCAATCAGGTCTTTAGGATCTTCAATCCCCACCGACAGGCGGATCAGCTGCGGCACAATGCCGTTTGCGAGGCGTTGCTCCAGCGGAATCGAGGCGTGGGTCATGCTGTAAGGCTGGCTCACCAGACTTTCCACGCCGCCCAGGCTTTCCGCAAGGGTGAACAACTTCAGGTTACGAATCACCTCGGTGGCGCGTTGCGCATCGCCTTTTACCACGACGGAAATCATGCCACCGGGCAGCGCCATCTGCGTGCGGGCAAGCTGGTACTGCGGATGCGATTCCAGTCCTGGATAGTACACGTTTTCGACCAGCGGATGCTGCTCCAGCCATTGCGCAATCGCCAGCGCGTTGGTGCTGTGCTTTTCGACCCTCAGCGCGAGCGTGCGAATACCGCGCAGCGTCAGGAAGCTGCTGAACGGATCCAGAACGCCGCCCACCGCGTTCTGCAGATAGCCGAGCTTGTCCGCCAGCGCCTTGTTATCGCCCACCACCGCCAGCCCGGCCACCACGTCAGAGTGGCCGTTAAGGTATTTAGTGGCCGAGTGCACCACGATATCGAACCCGGACTCCAGCGGACGGTGGATCACCGGCGACGCGAAGGTGTTATCCGCCACGCTGATGACGTTATGACGACGGGCGATCGCCGCGATGGCCGCCAGATCGGCCAGCTTCAGCAGCGGGTTGGTTGGCGTTTCGACCCAGACCATACGCGTTTCCGGGCGAATGGCGGCCTCGAGCCCGGCCAGGTCGTCCGGTTTGACCCAGCTGACCTGCAGCCCGGTGCTGCGCTTGCGCACGTTTTCAATCAGGCGGTACGTCCCGCCGTATACGTCATCAATGGCGACAATATGGCTGTCTTTATCCAGCAGCTCGAGCACCGTGGAGATGGCCGCCAGACCGGAGGCAAAAGCGTAGCCGCGCGTGCCGCCTTCCAGTTCGGCAATCGCCGTTTCCAGCGCATGGCGGGTAGGGTTGCCGCTGCGGGAGTACTCGTAGCCGGTATGCTCCCCGGGCGCGGGTTGCGCAAACGTCGAGGTGGCGTAAATTGGCGGCATAACGGCGCCGTGCTGGTCGTTAAATTCGCCGCTGTGAACGCTGAGGGTGGCCAGATTTTTCATCATTGATTCCTTTATTGCTGTAGACGGTTGCGCCAGGCGGTCAGAACGTCGCTGCGCGTAATCAGACCGAGAAAACGGTCGTTGTCATTAATGACGGCCACCAGGCCGCGGTCGAAGATGGCGTGCAGGGCGCTTTCCGGCGCGTGCTTGTCAAGGAACTCGACCTGACGCGTCATGGCTGCCGTCACCGGCAGCGCGAAGCGATCGCCGTCGCCGCCGATATGCCGCAGGAGATCCCACTCGTCGATAATGCCCACCACCTTGCCGTTCTCCAGCACCGGCAGCTGGGAGATGTCATACAGACGCATGCGCGCCAGGACGGTGGAAAGCGTGTCGTCCGGGGCCGCGGTGACGGTGGCACCTTCGTCGTGGCGCAGGGCGATGTAGTCAGAGAGATCGCCGGCCTGAGGACGCGTGATGAGCCCCTGCTGTCGCATCCAGTCGTCGTTAAACATCTTCGAAAGATATTTATTGCCGCTGTCGCAGGCGAAGGTCACCACGCGCTTCGGCGTGGTCTGCGCCTGGCAATACTTCAGCGCGGCCGCCAGCAGCGTGCCGCTGGAGGAGCCCGCCAGAATGCCTTCCGTTTTCAGCAGCTCGCGCGCGGTGGTGAACGCTTCGCGGTCGGTGATGCGCCAGGCGCGATTCACCCCTTCAATGTGGGCCAGCGGAGGAATAAAGTCTTCGCCAATGCCCTCAACCAGCCAGGAGCCCGCGTCGTGGTAGCGTCCGGTTTCCACCTGGTCGGCGAGAACGGATCCGGCAGGGTCAGCCAGGACAAATTCCGTGTGCGGAGAGTGCTCGGCGAACCACGCCTGCAGGCCGCCCAGCGTGCCGCCTGAGCCGACGCCCACGACGATGGCGTCGATCCTGCCGTCAAGCTGTTCATACAGTTCCGGCGCCGTGGTGGTGCGGTGCGCCAGCGGGTTGGCTTCGTTGTTGAACTGGTCGATGTAAAACGCGCCCGGCAGTTCGTTCGCCAGACGCTGGGCGTAATCCTGGTAATAGGCAGGATGGCCTTTGTTAACGTCGGAGCGGGTCAGCACCACCTGGGCACCCAGCGCGCGCAGGTGGAAAATCTTCTCGCGGCTCATTTTGTCCGGCACCACCAGGATCAGCGAGTAGCCTTTCTGGGCGGCGATCAGGGCCAGGCCGAGACCGGTATTGCCCGCCGTGGCCTCGATAATCGTGCCGCCTGGCTGCAGCTGGCCGGTACGTTCCGCTTCGTTAATCATCGACAGCGCAACGCGATCCTTAATCGACCCGCCCGGATTTTGGTTTTCCAGCTTCAGAAAGAGCGAGCAGGGACCGGTATCAAGCTTATGCAGTTGGATAAGCGGGGTACGACCAATCAGTTCGGTGACGGAGTGATAAATCGTCATGATGTTTTCCTTTCTGGATGTCATGACGGGATGATAGGGCGGTGAAATTTTCTCAATAAAGAACCATTCACTGCTTTTTAGAACAGAAAGGAATATAAATGATGTTTTTGGATGTCAGGACAGCAAGACGTAAAGTTGTCTGGATGTGAGGATGGCTATATCCGCATAAAATGCTGCAAAAATGAGCGTTTTTGCAGGGTGTCAGCCAGCAGATATACATCAGGCAGATAATCATTGCTGAAATTCATCTAAATGCTGCCCACCCGGTAAATCCGCTATTTATTCCCCAAAGTTATAACACATTCTTTTTTGTTCATTTAAAAGCTGATAACGCCTGTTTACTATCGTTTGGACATCCATACTGCTAAACCGCCGCGGGCGGCACGGATAACGAATAAGAATGATAGTTCTCAGCAATATTTCGAAGGTTTTTGACAACGGAAAGGTGGCGCTCACGGCCGTTGATAACGTCAATTTGACGATAGCACAGGGACAGATATACGGGATCATCGGTTACAGCGGCGCAGGTAAAAGTACGCTTATTCGCTTGCTGAATGGTCTGGAAAAACCGAGCAGCGGCAGCGTAACCATCAACGGGCAGAACATTTCTGCCGCAAAAGGTGAAGCCCTGCGCCAGGCGCGTCTGAAGATCAGCATGGTGTTTCAGCACTTCAACCTGCTGTGGTCGCGCACGGTCAGCGAGAATATTGCGTTCTCGATGCAAATTGCCGGCGTACCGAAAGCCGACATTAAGGCCCGCGTGGCCGAGCTTATTGAACTCGTTGGCCTGAAAGGTCGCGAGCATGCCTATCCATCACAGCTGAGCGGTGGGCAAAAGCAGCGCGTGGGCATTGCGCGTGCGCTGGCTAATCGCCCGGATGTGCTGCTCTGCGATGAAGCTACCTCCGCGCTTGACCCCCAGACCACCGATCAGATCCTCGATCTGCTGCTGGATATTAACCGTCGTTTCAGGCTGACCATCGTGCTGATCACGCACGAGATGCACGTGGTGCGCAAAATCTGCGACCGCGTGGCGGTGATGGAGAACGGTAAAGTGGTGGAAGAGGGCGACGTGCTGAGCGTCTTTACCCATCCGCAGCAGCCGATTACGCAGCAGTTTGTCCGTCAGGTGAGCCAGTACGCTGAAGAAGAAACCTTCAATACCGAACTGGCAAACGATCTGGAAGGGACGGTCATCAGGCTGACCTTTACCGGGCACAGCACGCACAAACCGATTGTGGGCGAACTGACGCTGCGCTACGGCCTGCCGTTTAACATCCTGCACGGAAAAATGACCCAAACCGCTCACGGCGTGTTTGGTCAACTCTGGGTGCACGTCGTGGCATCTGATGAACAACTGAACAATATCCTCGCCGACCTGCAGCACAGCGATATTGAAGGCGAGGTGATTAAACATGGCTGAGAATCTCTTTCCGCATCTCAAGTGGGATCAGCTCTGGGCGGCGACGCTGGAGACGCTGTACATGACCGCGCTGTCCGGCGTGGCAACTTTCGTCCTGGGCATCGTGCTGGGCCTGGCGCTGTTTTTAACCGCGCGCGGCGGATTGTTCCACAACCGCACGGTATATAGCGTCATTTCGATTGTGGTGAACGTGTTCCGCTCGATTCCGTTCATCATTTTGATTGTGCTGCTGATCCCGTTCACCAAGACCGTTGTCGGCACCATTCTTGGCGCCAACGCGGCGCTGCCGGCGCTGATTGTGGGTGCCGCACCGTTCTACGCACGCCTGGTGGAGATCGCCCTGCGTGAAGTGGATAAAGGCGTCATCGAAGCCACACGCTCGATGGGCGCACGACTGAGCACGCTCGTGTTTCGGGTTTTACTGCCGGAATCATCACCCGCACTGGTCTCGGGTATTACGGTGACGCTGATTGCGCTGGTGAGCTACAGCGCGATGGCGGGGGTGATTGGCGCCGGTGGTTTGGGAAATCTGGCTTATCTGGAAGGATTCCAGCGCAACCATGGTGACGTCACGCTGGTGGCAACGGTGACCATTCTGATCATCGTTTTCATTATCCAGTTCTGCGGCGATGTCATTACTTCACTGTTAGATAAACGCTAATACCCGTCATATTTCGAGCCTCAGGCGCGTTGGCTGCATTCGTTCACCCCAGTCACTTACTGTATGTAAGCTCCTGGGGATTCACTCACTTGCCGCCTTCCTGTGACTCGAACTATTTAGGGTAACAACAACACACAGGAACCACATCATGAAAAAGACACTGACACTGATCGCCGCTGCAACCCTGAGCGCCCTGAGCTTCGCCTCCTGGGCCGACACCCTGACCGTGGGCGCGTCCAACACGCCGCATGCGGAAATTCTGGAGCAGGCAAAGCCGATTCTGGCGAAGCAGGGTATCGACCTGGAGATTAAACCGTTCCAGGACTACATTCTGCCGAACACCGCGCTGGCGGGTCATGACATCGACGCGAACTATTTCCAGCACATTCCTTACCTGAACAGCGTGCTGAAAGATCATGCGGGCGATAAGGACTACGATTTTGTCAGTGCGGGCGCGATCCATATTGAGCCAATCGGTATCTACTCCAAAAAATACAAGTCGCTGAAAGACCTGCCGGAAGGTGGCAAAATCATCATGCGTGATGCGGTTTCTGAAGAGGGGCGTATTCTCTCCATCTTCGAGAAAGAGGGCGTGATCAAGCTGAAGCCGGGCATCGATAAAGTGACCGCGCGCATCAGCGACATCGTCGAGAACCCGAAAAAGCTGAAGTTTACGCCTAACGTGGAAGCGTCTCTGCTGCCGCAGATGTACAACAATAACGAAGGCGACGCGGTGGTGATTAACGCCAACTACGCGATTGACGCCGGTCTGGATCCGGTTCATGACCCGATTGCGGTAGAGAGCGGTGAAAACAACCCGTATGCCAACATCATCACCGTGCATCGCGGTGACGAGAAGAAGAAAGACATCGTCGCGCTGGTGAACGTGCTGCACTCGAAAGAGATTCAGGACTGGATCCGCACCAAGTACAAAGGCGCGGTCATTCCAGTAAACAACTAATTGACTGATTTTACAGATGAAGCCCGGCGAGTCTCTCGCCGGGCTTCTTTTTTGTATCCGGCAGGAGAATCATTTAAGCTCAACGTTTAACAGGCAATGGAGTGATGACGATGGGTAACGTGACCAAAGATGAAGCGCTGTACCAGGAGATGTGCCGGGTGGTCGGAAAGGTGGTGCTTGAGATGCGTGATTTAGGGCAGGAGCCAAAGCATATTGTCATTGCCGGTGTTCTGCGTACCGCGCTGGCGAACCAGCGCGTGAAACGCAGTGCATTGACAACCGAAGCGATGGAAACGGTGGTTAAAGCGCTGGCCGGGTAAGGCGCCAGCGTTTCGCAAGCTGCTCGAGCGAGCAGCAGAGCAGGTAGTAGACCACGCCCGTAAAGATAAATATGGCCGCCGGGTAGATTTGCACCCGGTTGTTGACCTGTCCCGCCACCGTGGTCAGCTCCGGGACGTTCACGATAAACGCCAGCGACGTATCCTTCAGCAGGCTGATAAAAATCCCCACCAGCGACGGCAGAATATTCCCCAGCGCCTGCGGCAGCAGCACGCGCCACAGGGTTTGCTGCGTGCTGAATCCCTGTGACAGCGCGGCTTCGAACTGCCCGGTCGGCAGCGCGCTCAGCCCGGCCAGGACCGAGTGCATCACGGTGGCCGCCGTAAACCAGGCCAGCGCCAGCGTGACGGTCAGCGCTCCGGGCAGATCGCCCCCGGTGATGAGCGGCAGGAGATACCACATCCAGAAAATCACGAAGATGAGCGGGATCCCGCGAATCAGCTCTGCCCATAAAAAGAGGGCTTTGCGCACGAGCCCGGTAAAGCGCCAGGCCAGGCACGCGAGCGCAATCCCCGCGGGCAGGGCGATAACGGCTGCTCCAGTCGCCATCATCAGCGAGAGCAACACGCCCCCCGGTTCACCGGCTGCCGCGCGTCCCCACAGCAGATAATCGAGGTTATCGGTGATGACATTAAGTCCGGCAATCATGTTTTTCACTCCCTGCGGTAGCGACGATCGGACGTTTACGTTTCGCCTGCGGCCCAAGGCGGACCAGCACCATTCCCATGACCAGACCGGTCAGGAGATAGAGTGCGGTACCGAGGGTAAATGCCTCCAGCGCGTGCGCGTTATAGCTTTCGATCTGCCTGACCTGATAGGTGAGCTCGGCGAAGCCAATCCCGCTGGCGAGCGAGGAGAGCTTCATCAGGTTGAGATACTGGCCCACAACGGGCTGCCAGGCGTTAGCCAGCCCCTGCGGCAGCAGGATGTAGCGAAACACGCGCCACGTGGAGAAACCCTGGGCGAGCGCCGCCTCCCGTTGCCCGGCTGGCACAGACCGCAAGCCTGATTCCACTTCTTCGATTAAAAACGCCGAGGTAAATACGCCCAGCCCCCAGGCAGAGCATAAAAATTCGGGCGTAAACCACCAGACGTCGCCGGGCAGAATGGACCAGCTGTGATCGGCGTTGACCACGTCGCGAAACGCCTGCGGCAGCCCGTTCCAGGCGGCAAAATACCAGAACAGCAGCTGCACCAGCAGCGGCGTATTGCGAAACAGCGATACCCAGCCGCTGACGATCGCTTTCCCGACGCGTCCACCGGACAGGCGCAGGAGCATAAAGAGCAGTGCGAGCAGGCTGGCCAGCGCGATCCCCGCCAGCGTCACCCACAGGGTGGTGAGAAATCCGGAAAGTATCCACTGCAGAGGCTGTCCGGTCAGTACCCCCTGCCAGTCGAGCGCGGGCATTACAGATGCTCCTGATGCAGCGGGTCCAGCACCTTTTGCAGGAAACGCTGCGCGCGCGGATGCGCTGGCTGGTTGAAAAACTGCGCTGGCGGCGCGGTTTCCAGAATTTGCCCGCCGTCGATAAAGACAATCCGGTCGGCGATTTCCCGGGCAAATTGCATCTCATGGGTCACTACGATCATCGTGATCCCGCTGTGGGCGAGGGCTTTCATCACGAACAGCACTTCACCAATCATCTCCGGATCCAGCGCGGAGGTGGGTTCATCGAAAAGAATGATTTGCGGTGAAGAGGCGAGGGCGCGGGCTATCGCCACGCGCTGCTGCTGTCCGCCGGATAGCTCTGCCGGGAAATGGTAGGCCTTTTCCAGCATCCCGACTTTCTCCAGCAGGGCCAGCGCGCGCGCCTGGGCTGGCTGTGGCTTCCAGCCGTGAACGTGCTCCAGTGCCAGGGTAATGTTCTGGCTGGTGGTGAGATGGGCATAAAGGTTGAACTGCTGGAATACAAACCCCACGCGGCTTCGCAGCTGGCGCAGCCCGCTACCGGAGAGCTTTCCGGTAGGCTTGTTGTCGACCAGGATCTCCCCGCCGCTCAGGGGTTCAAGCTGGTTGATAAGACGAATCAGGGTGGATTTACCGGAACCCGACGGGCCGAGGATGGCCACCACTTCACCGGGCGTAATAGTGAGGTTAATGTCGTTCAAAACCTGATGGTCACCGTAGCGTTTGTCCACATGACGAAACTCGACGCTGGCCTGTTCCAGATGTGAAAAATCCGCGGCACCGGCCGCGGAGTGTGAAAATAAACCTGAGAGCATATTACTTAGCTTCTATTTTAAAGGCGCGAGGCTGTGGGGCTGGGGTGCCTGGACCAAACCAGACGTCGTAGATTTTTGCCGCCTGGCCGTTCTTCTCGAGATTGACCAGCTCATCGTTGACGGCTTTCAGCAGCGCCGTTTCACCTTTTTTCACCCCGACGCCAATCTCTTCTTTGCTCAGCAGGTCGGGCAGGATTTTGAAGTTGGCTTTATCCGGCGCCTGCGCCAGCAGACCGGCCAGAATGGTGCTGTCCTGAGTGATGGCCTGTACGTTGCCGTTGCGCAGTGCGGTCAGCGCCAGCGGAATATCGTCATAAGAGAGGACGCGGGACTGCGGGAAGCGCTGGTGCAGCGCCTGCTCGCCCGTCGTGCCTTTGACCGCGCCAATGCGCGCCCGGCTGTAGTCATCGAGCTTGTCCGGAGATTTCGCCGGAACGAGGAACTGCTGGCCGGTAACGAAGTAAGGCGTCGAGAAATCAATGACCTGTGCGCGTTCTGGGGTGATAGTAATATCCGCCACGATCAGGTCGGCTTTGCCGGACTGCAGCAGCGGAATGCGGTTGGCCGGATTGGTGGCAACCAGTTCAAGCTTCACGCCGAGTGATGTTGCCAGCGCTTTGGCGAAGTCCACGTCGTAACCCACGATCTCATGCGTTTTGGCATCAATCGAGCCAAACGGCGGGTTGGCATCAAACGTGGCGACTTTCACCACCCCTGCTGCCTTGATATCCGCCAGCTGATCGGCCTGCGCCTGCGCTGAAAACAGGCCCCAGGCTGCCACTACGCCCAGAACCAGCGTCCGTTTTTTAAACCCTTTCATTTTTGCTGCCATAGTCATACGCCATCCCGTTGTTTTTGTTTTACCCCGTTACGCTCCCATAAGGGAAAGCTATCGCCAAATAAGAAATCGTTCTTTGCTATGAGCAAAAAAGCATTAGTGAACAAGGTGTTAATGAAGCGTGAAAAGGACGGGGCGCTATTTGCAGATCCTGCACATCGACAGTGGATTTTGGTATTTCCCCTGCACGGGAGTGGGGTGCTTAACTGAAGGCAGATACGGCGAGAGAGGGTAAAACGATGAAAAAATGGATCAGCACGTTACGGCGGTTTTTTGCGACCCGACCAGCGAATGCGGAGAACAGCGCGCAACGTGTTCTTGAGTCGATACTGCCTGTCGCCAGCCTGTATGGCGTAGACGTTGCCAACATTGACCCGGAGTGGTTCCATGATAAAACGCCACGCTGAACTGCGCCGCACGCGCGAAACGTACTGGAATGAGGTGTGCGTGACGTCTGTAAAGCCTCAAAAGATGGAAAAGTACGCTCTGAATCATTCGGTTAATTAGCCCGCTTTTGTTACCAATGTGTCCTTTCAGTCATGGAGAAAATGATGAAACGGACCACGTTAACACGCGCGCTTTCTGTCCCTGCGCTACTTTTCACAATTCATGCGGCACACGCCGCACCGCAGGCGCATGTTGTTTGCGGCTATTCCCATACCCTTGGCGATGACGCCATTATGATGTACGGCATGCCCAACGAGGCCATGCTGCACGACTTCTTCGGCAACGTGCAAACGGATGCTGACTCCAGCCGTGAATCCCTGCGCCGGGATGAAAAGACCACCTGCGATAACAAAGCCGACAGCTCTGCCTACTGGGCACCTTCGCTTCGCCTGCCTGACGGTACGGTCGTCAAACCGGCGTATCAAAAAACCTATTATCAGGCATCGAACGTGGACGCCTGGCCGCTACACCCTTTCCCGGCGGGGCTGTCGCTGCTGGCGGGCGACCATCACGGTAGTGCGCCGAATCCACATATCACCTTTTTATGTGCCAACGGCAAGGGTTACACCACCAAAACCGGTGAGGTCTGCGGCTTGCGCAAGGCGAACGATGCCGTGCAGTTTAATATCGGCATTCAGTTTCCTAACTGCTGGGATGGAGTGAACCTGAAGCCTGCCCATGGTCTGATTAACGCCACCTACGACGTCAAGGGGCAGTGCCCGTCCACCTTCCCGGTGAAAATTCCCACCGTGAACATGAACATTGCTTACGTACTCCCGACGATTAGCTCGCTTGATACCAGCAAAGTGCAGCTCTCCATGGACCCCATCATGCACGGCGATGAGCGAGAAGAGCGGTGGGGTAGCCTGTATACGGCGCATGCAGATTTCATGAACGGCTGGACGGAAGACGCCGCGCGCTTTATGACTGACCTGTGCATGAACCGCGGGTTAGATTGTGGCACCACCGTCCCGTATGGTTATTCCAGAGCGAAGGCCAACGTCTGGCTCAGCAGCCTGGAGCCAGACCTCTCCCAGCCCGAACCGCAGGTTTTACTGGTGCAGGATAACTGGCAGAACGGGGGGCGCACGAAAAACAGCGAAACGCTGTCGCTGGTGAAGTTCCACATTCCTCCTCTGCCTGCCGGGCAGGATCCTTCGCAGTTTACGTACCGCGTGCGGATTTATGGCGGCAAAGTGGAAACTAACGGTGCCGATCAGATCTTCTTCTATCCGGCCAGCAATGACTGGGATCCTGCTACCGTAAGATGGGCCTCGCGTCCGGCCTGTAACTATCGCTCCGACGCAGTGCTCTATCTGAACCATTCTCGTGAATACCGGATGGTGAACGTGGACAAAGCCGTGCGCAAGGCGCTGGCGGAAGGAAAAACCGAAATCTCGTGGTATATCGGCGGTGACCGCCAGGGGAATCATTACCAGTTCGAACCGGCGTCTTCATCAGAAAGCCTGGTTCTGATGCTAACGGGGTTTAAAAAGACGCCTGAGCTGTAATCTTCCCCGCAATGAAAAAAGCACCGGTTTTCCGGTGCTTTTTTATCAGATCTTGCAGGCGTCGCCGCAGTCGTCGTCGGCAATAATCGCCTGCGCTTTTTTATCCGCATCGTCCAGACGTTCTGCGTTACGCTCTTCCGCTTCATCCAGACCGTTAAAAACTAAGTTATCGAGATCAATTTCCATCTTGCACCTGCTCTGTTCGGTTTTTGATACTGGCACAGTATAGGGTAAAAAACGCCAGCAATGTACCTCGCAGCACATAAGGATAATCCCTGCCATACTCAGTGCTTTATCACTGAGGAGCGCTCATGATTACACTCTGTAGAACCTGCGGTACTTCTTATGAGGGAACGCCGGAGAGATGTGCCATTTGCGAGGATGAACGTCAGTATGTTCCGGCCAGCGGCCAGGCGTGGATCGATTACGCGACGGTAACGGCGACACACGCCAACAAATGGCAGCAGCTGGAGCCGCAGTTATTCAGTATCAAGACAGTACCCGCTTTTGCCATTAACCAGCGGGCACTCCTCCTGCGTACCCCCCACGGTAACATTCTCTGGGACTGCATCGCCAACCTTGATCCTGCAACCCAAACGCTCATCGCCGCACTCGGCGGTCTTCGCGCGATTGCGATTTCGCATCCGCACTATTACACCACGATGCAGGAGTGGGCCGCGGCTTTCGACGCGCCGGTCTATCTGCACGTAAGCGATAGCGAGTGGGTGATGCGCGGCAGCCCGGCGATTCATTTCTGGGATGGCGATGCGCTGGAGATAGTACCGACGGTTACGCTGCTGCGTCTCGGCGGGCATTTTGCGGGCGGAACGGTACTGCACTGGCAGGAGGGCGAGGGCGTTTTACTGGCGGGAGATATTTTGCAGGTGACCCCAGGGAAAGAGGCCGTGTCGTTCATGTGGAGCTACCCGAATATGCTTCCGCTGCCTGTCCGTACGGTTGAGGACGTTACCCGGCGCCTGGCGGGAAAATCGTTCGCCCGTCTTTACGGCGCGTTCGAAGGGCAGAACATTCCGGCAAACGCCGATGACATCGTGCAGCGGTCGGGCCAGAAATATATTGCTTGTCTCAAGTGAAGCACGGTGGGTAAACTTTGCGAGTGTGATCTCGATCATGCCTAAACGAAAACAGATAAAAGAGAAATTGCTATGCAACATATCATTGAAGGTTTTCTCAGCTTTCAAAAAGAGATTTTCCCGCAACGTAAAGAGCTCTTTCGCAGTTTAGCGTCCAGCCAGAATCCCAAAGCGCTGTTTATCTCCTGCTCCGACAGCCGTCTGGTCCCTGAACTGGTCACCCAGCAAGAGCCGGGACAACTCTTTGTTATTCGTAATGCTGGCAACATTGTTCCACCGTTCGGGCCGGAGCCAGGCGGCGTCTCTGCAACTATCGAGTACGCGGTAGTGGCGCTGGGCGTGACCGACATCGTGATCTGCGGTCACTCCAACTGCGGCGCGATGAAGGCGATTGCCGATAACGCGAACCTGGAGCCGATGCCTGCTGTATCGCACTGGCTGCGCTATTCCGACGCGGCAAAAGCCGTGGTAGAGAAGAAAAGCTGGGATAAGCCGATCGATAAAGTGAATGCGATGGTGCAGGAAAACGTCTTTGCGCAGCTCAGCAACATCAAGACCCACCCGTCCGTCGCGGTGGGCCTGCGTAATAACTCGCTTCGCCTGCACGGCTGGGTATACGACATTGAAAGCGGCAAAATTCTCGCCCTGGATAAAGCGACGAAAAGCTTCGTCTCGCTGTCTGAAAACCCGGAAGTGTTCTTCGAATAATCTCGCGTTGCAGGGCATGGAAGCCCTGTCAGTTCTCCACGTACGGTAACCGACGCCGTATACCTGAGGCCGGTTTTTCAGCCGCCTTCGCCATCGCTTCTGCAATCTCCGCACACTCTGCCAGCCCCTGAACGAAGGGACGATCGTGCATCAGCCACGGTATTGCGCCGAAGGCGATGCGCCCACGAACCGTTTCTGGCGCTTTTAACGTGTAATCCTCGCCGATGTCGGGGATCTCATCGCCCGTCTCCTCAAGCTGTCTGCGCAGCGATGGGAAAGGCAGATCGTTTGTTTTAAGCGGCTTTTGCCCGCGCGCATCAATAAAGACGTCGAAACGATAAACGGTCTCTTGTGTGGTGATGACTGTCCGATCGCTGCCGGCATCAAGCGTGTAATCATCGCCCAGCGCCGCCACGCTAATGATGCCGGCCTCGCGAAGCGCAAGCAGCCTGCGGATAGACTGCGGCGGGATGGCGGCATAGTTGTCGATAAACACGCGGGCGAGGCCCTGCTTAAAGCGTTTTCTGTCCTGCTCGCTAAGATGGGGAACGATCTCCTGAACGACCTCATGCAGCCGCAGCACGGTATAGCGCCAGGCCACGGTGCGCCGTTCGCGTTTATTGCGTTCAACCTCGTTGAGATTCTCTTCCGCCCAGGTAAAGGGCCCGTGGCGCTTACGATCCTCAAACCAGGCCTCACGAATGGTGTCCGCATTCAGCGTATGCAGAGACATTTTCTCGCACCACGCCGGGTCGGCGAGTTCAAGCTCTTTCACCATCAGGGCAAAGACTCGGTCAAGCAGGCCATCCGGTCCTTTGGCTATCTCGCTTTCCACTACGAATTCGGTCAATACCGACAGCGGTTCATAAGGGATGGGGCAGTAAAAATCGGCTTCCGGGAGAATGCCCGTCCGTGACATCAGCGTAATGTTTAACCCTTCGCTGCCGCTGTCGAGGATGAATTTACCGTCACGAAACTCGCCGTGCTGCATCACCACCGCCATAGCCGCGTCCAGGCCGCTCAACGAGGTGCCCATAATGCCCACGCGACAAGGGGGAATGCGGGCGTCCATCAGGCCGGACCACGGGCTTGGGAAGAACGTGCGCGTGGCTTCATCCTCCTCTGGCCAGACGTGGCCGGTGGCAATAACCGCCAGGTCGAATTGATCCGGTAAGGTACGGTCGTTGACCGAAATCGTCACGCCGGTTGTCGAAGGGATGATGTCGGTGACCTTCGCGGATTCATGGACCTCAACCTGGAACCCCAGCTTTTTCGCCTCTTTTACGATTGAACGAAAGCTGTCGCGAAAATACTCTCCCAACAGGAGCCTGGGCAGGAACTGCCGATCGTGCAGGCTGGCTTTATCAACTTTAAAACGCGTCAGATGGTCGTCGCTTTGCTCCTTAAGCCAGTCGAGGTAGGTCATAAAAATGGGCGGGATTTCAATGCTCGCAATGTTCGCCAGCATCAGCCGGGAATTATCGTCATCGTTATAGGGCATGCCCACGCCAGCTTCATCGGCCTGTTCAAAGACGGAAACGGAGAGTGGGGTATTGTTATTAAGCAGATGATAAAAGGTGTAAATTCCCGTGGGGCCGGAGCCGATAATCGCGATCTTCTTCATCAACACGTTTCCTGTGTTTTTTTCCATAGGAAAAGCGTAGCAGGAGAATAATGATGAAAATAAGGGATTAAGAAAATTCAGGGTAACTGAGGAGAATTTGCACCATTTCAGGACTGAAATGGTGCGTCCGAGTGGACTCGAACCACCGACCCCCACCATGTCAAGGTGGTGCTCTAACCAACTGAGCTACGGACGCAGAATGGTGCGTTCAATTGGACTCGAACCAACGACCCCCACCATGTCAAGGTGGTGCTCTAACCAACTGAGCTATGAACGCAACGTGTTGTCGGTGACAACGGGGACGAATATTAGCGGCACAGCACCGAGGTGGCAAGAGGGAAAATGCAATTTTCTCTCTGATTTCACGCGATTGCTGCATTACCGCGCAAAGTGAAGAGAAAGTAGCCGCCGGGTGGCGGCTACTGCGTATTTAACGTGCAGCGCGTTGCAAAATGATCGTTGATGGCTGGCGCTGCAGGAAGCGCATGCGCAACATCATCATAATTGCCGCCGACGTCAGGCCGATGATAAAGCCCATCCAGAACCCCGCGGGTCCCATGCGGTCAACCACCAGGTCGGTCAGGGCCAGAATATACCCACACGGCAGACCCAGCACCCAGTAGGCGATGAAGGTGATAAAGAAAATGGAACGCGTGTCTTTATAGCCGCGCAGCACCCCGCTGCCAATCACCTGGATGGAGTCCGAAATCTGGTAAATCGCGGCCAGCAGCATCAGGTGCGAGGCCAGCGCGACGACTTCCGGATTGTCGTTGTAGAGCAGGGCAATCTGCTCGCGCAGCGCCACGGTAAAAAGCGCCGTGCAAATGGCCATGCAGACACCGACGCCCAGTCCGGTGCGCGCGGCGGTTTGCGCATCGAGCGTCGAGCCTTGCCCCAGGCGGAAGCCCACGCGAATCGTCACTGCTGCGGCCAGCGACATCGGCAGGACAAACATCAGGGAGCTGAAGTTGAGCGCAATCTGATGCCCGGCGACGTTCACAATGCCCAGCGGGGAGACCAGCAGGGCGACCACGGCAAACAGGGTCACCTCAAAGAACAGCGCAAGGGCAATCGGCAACCCTAACTGCACCAGGCGCGTCATGATGTTCCAGTCCGGCGTGCTGAATCTGTTCTCGTTACGAATATCGCGCATGGAGCGGGCGCGCTTCACGAAGGTCAGCATTGAGAAGAACATGACCCAGTAAACGGCGGCCGTCGCCACGCCGCAGCCGACGCCGCCCAGCTCCGGCATCCCGAAATGACCGTAAATAAAAACATAGTTAACGGGAATGTTGACCAGCAACCCGATAAAGCCCATCACCATGCCGGGCTTGGTTTTCGCCAGACCTTCACACTGGTTACGCGCCACCTGGAAGAAGAGATATCCAGGTGCCCCCCAGAGCAGGGCGCGCAGATAGCCCACGGCTTTGTCCGCCAGGGCCGGGTCAATGTTATGCATAGCGCGAATGATATGGCCCGCGTTCCAGAGCACGACCATGATCAGCACAGAGACAAACCCGGCCAGCCAGAAACCCTGGCGGACCTGATGGGCAATGCGCTCGCGGCGCCCCGAGCCATTGAGCTGAGCGATAACAGGCGTGAGCGCGAGCAGCAGACCGTGGCCGAACAGGATGGCCGGAAGCCAGATTGACGTGCCGATAGCAACGGCCGCCATGTCGGTGGCGCTGTAGCCACCTGCCATTACCGTATCCACAAATCCCATTGCGGTCTGGGCCACCTGCGCGACGATCACGGGTATAGCCAGTGCCAATAACTGGCGCGCTTCATTCATGTACTTCTGCACGTGAACACCTTTATTTTGTAGTTATATGAGAGACTAAAAAAGCCGCCGAAACGGGCAGCAAGAAGAAAATGCAGGGGGGTGCCAGCTATTGTAGCGGGCTTTAGCTATTTATCTAGTGAAAAAATCGCCAGAAAATGCGCTCCGCTGGCAACCTGTTTTTCCAACTGTTATTGTGGAGGGATTAAACGGTGTCATCACCGTTCGGAAAAAACAGGAGTTGTAAGCATGTTTACTGGTATTGTGCAGGGCACTGCCAAAGTGGTGTCCATTGATGAAAAACCTAATTTCCGTACTCATGTTGTTGAGCTGCCGGAATATATGCTTGAGGGCATCGAAACCGGCGCCTCGATTGCCCATAACGGCTGCTGCCTGACCGTGACCGAAATTAACGGCAACCAGATTAGCTTTGATTTAATGAAAGAGACGCTGCGGATCACTAACCTGGGCGAGCTGGTGGTAGGCGATACCGTCAACGTTGAGCGCGCGGCGAAGTTCAGCGATGAGATTGGCGGCCATTTGATGTCCGGGCACATCATGACCACTGCCGAAGTGGCGAAAATCGTGACCTCGGAAAATAACCGTCAAATCTGGTTTAAAATGCAGGACCCGTCATTAATGAAATACATCCTCTATAAAGGATTTATTGGCATTGACGGGATTAGCCTGACGGTGGGAGAGGTGACGCCAACGCGTTTTTGCGTGCATTTAATTCCTGAAACGCTGCAGCGCACCACGCTGGGCGCGAAAAAATTGGGGCATCGCGTGAATATCGAAATCGATCCGCAAACCCAGGCCGTGGTTGATACGGTTGAGCGCGTGCTGGCAGCAAAAGAAGCCGCAATAATAAAGACCGCAGAAGAAGAATAAAAAATAACCCCGGCTATCCGGGGTTATTTTTTTAGCGTGCGACACGCAGTCCGTGTTCGATCCCCCGGCTGAATACTACCTGCCAGAGCTGAATATCCCGTGCGCGAAACGCCCCCGCGCAGGCATTCAGATAATAGCTAAACATCCGTTTAAATCGTTCTGAATAGTTGTCCGCAATCTCGGGCCAGGCTTTCTGGAAACGTTCATGCCACGCCATTAAGGTGGTGTCGTAGTCCGCGCCAAAGTTATGCCAGTCTTCCATCACGAAATGGGATTCACTGGCGTTGGCAATCTGGCGAACGGACGGTAAACAGCCATTCGGAAAGATGTATTTATTGATCCACGGGTCAACGTTGTTGTCGGTCCGCTTAGAGCCGATGGTGTGCAGCAGGAAGAGGCCGTCCGGTTTCAAATTACGATCCACCACCTCAAAGTAGGTGTCGTAGTTTTTTGGCCCCACGTGCTCGAACATGCCGACGGAAACGATCCGGTCGAACTGCTCGTTCAGGTCACGGTAGTCCTGCAGCCGGATATCCACGTCAAGACCCTGACAGCGCTCCCGCGCCATTTTTTGCTGTTCCGCTGAGATCGTCACGCCGACCACGCTGACGCCGTAGTGCTTCGCCATAAAATACGCCAGCCCGCCCCAGCCGCAGCCGATATCCAGCACGCGCATGCCGGGCTGTAGCTGCAGCTTCTCGCTGATCAGGCGCAGCTTGGCCTGCTGTGCTTCCTCAAGCGTCGACGCGTCTTTCCAGTAGGCGCAGGAATATTGCATGAAAGGGTCCAGCATGCGGCTGAACAGGTCGTTGCCGAGATCGTAATGTTCTTTGCCGACGATCCATGCGCGTTTTTTACTTTGCAAGTTAAACAGTCGGGCAGAGGCGACACGCAGGGTGTCTTTCAGATTGCGGGGGAGTTGATTTTCCAGACCGGCGCGCAACACGCTGGCAAAAAAGATATCCAGACGTTCGCACTCCCACCAGCCGTCCATATAGCTTTCTCCCAGGCCTAACGATCCTTCCCGCAACACGCGTTTAAAAAAGTCGGGATGCTTAACCTGGGGATCGGATGGCGAAGATCCGTTGATAGTGATGCCTGCTCGACCTAACAGTTCACTGACGATCCGGGACCAGTTGTCGTCCGGAACGCTGACTTCTTCTATACACGATGAACTCATAGCTTCTCCATCACCCTGATGTGATCAGAACCTTCAAACAGCGTAGACGCTTTTTTTGGTTTGTGAGAAATCTCACGGTAAATACCGCGAGGCTAGTATCCGACGTAGAACAGAGGAAGGGAGATAACCCTTGCCGAAATGCCTTCCATGGTAAAACGGGAGCACTCCGGCTCCCGTTAACACTTAATATTTATCGTATTTAATCGAACCAAATTTAGTATAGGCCTCAAAATTTGGTGATTCAATAGAAAATTGTTAGCAACCTAATCACTGAAATGTAACATGATTTCAGGCGCAATCAGGCATGCGAAGTTTCCACCTGTGCGCCGTTATCCTGCTCGCGCTGCGCGGACGCCTGCATGCGGAAACCCAATACCGCCAGCGCTACGGTGAACAGCATCACGCTGGTGGTGGTTAACAGCGGCGTCGCAATCAGCGCCGAGACCACCAGACTTGCGAGGAAGCACAGACCCAGCTGCAGGGTATTTTGCAGCGCGGCGGCGCGGCCTGTCGCCTGCGGGAACGGACGTAACGCCTGTGCCACCACGATCGGATAAATCGCTCCGTTTGCCACGGCCATCACGCAGAAGGGGACCAAAATTTCAGCCAGACCCGCGCCCGGAATAAACCCGACGGCCCAGGTACCGATGACGCTCAGCGCATAGAGCACCAGCAGCCATGGCAGCATCTGCTGACCTTCCCATTTTTGCAGCGCCGCGCGGCAGCCGTACCCGCCCACCAGGAACGCGATGGTCTGCGGAACATAGCTCAGACCGATGGCCGCCGGGCTGTAGCCCATATCGTGCAGAATAAACGGCGAGCCGGTGAGCCACGCGAAGAAGCTGGCCGAACAGGCGGCATAAATCAGGACATTCCCGCGATACGCCTTGGCGCTCAGCAGGGAGGTGAAGGTAATCGGCGTCGCGTCGGCATGCGCCTCTTTTTTATGCGCGGGCTTAAGGGCAAACGCCGGCAGCATCAGCACCAGCGTGATGGCAAACAGCGTGGCAAAAATGGCCTGCCAGTCAAAGTGCGCGAGGATCCAGCTGCCCAGCAGCGGAGCCAGGGCAGGGGAGAGGCCCACCAGCGGCATAATGGTGGCGAAAATACGGTTTGTGCGATTAGCCGGGTAGTAGTCGGTCACCAGCGCCTGCCAGGTCACCGCCGCGGCACAGACGCCCACGGCCTGAACGAAACGCAGCACCAGCAGCCAGGTAGCATCGCGCACCCACAGCATCCCCAGGCAGCCCACGGCAAAAATGGCCAGACCCAGCAGCAGCACCGGTTTACGGCCGAAGCGATCCGAGAGCGGTCCCCAGAGCAGCTGGGCGAAAGCAAAACCGGCAAGGAACAGGCTCAGGCTGGCGCTGATGGCCGCCGCAGGGGTTTGCAGGTCTTCCTGCATCGCAGCAAACGCGGGCAGGTACATGTCGGTGGCCAAAAAGCCCAGCACGCTTAAGCCGCCGAGCCAGACTAAAAATCCTTTCCTGGGTTGCATTCTTTTATTCTCCTGAGGAGGCAGGTGTACGTTGGCGCAGAGTGTAGGGAGTGCAAAGCGGCTTGTGAAACGCTAATATTTGGCGGGTGCATTCAAATTTTTTGCAGGCAGAAAATGTGGTCAGATTATTCTCTTGAAGTGGTCGATGCTGTTGCGCGTAACGGCAGCTTTAGCGGTGCAGCGCAGGAGTTGCACCGCGTCCCTTCGGCCATCAGCTACACGGTGCGTCAGCTTGAGGAGTGGTTGGCGGTTCCGCTGTTTGAACGGCGGCATCGCGACGTGGAATTAACGCCCGCCGGAGCATGGTTTTTGAAAGAAGGGCGTTCTGTTATCAAAAAAATGCAGATCACCCGCGAACAGTGTCAGCAGATCGCCAACGGCTGGCGGGGGCATCTCGCCATCGCGGTAGATAACATCGTGAAGCCGGAACGCACCCGACAAATGATCGTGGATTTCTATCGTCATTTCTCTGACGTCGAGCTACGGGTCTCGCAGGAGGTGTTCAACGGCGTCTGGGATGCGCTGGCGGACGGCAGGGCGGAGATGGCGATTGGCGCGACGCAGGCGATCCCGGTCGGGGGACGTTACGCCTTTCGCGACATGGGGATGCTGAGCTGGAAATGCGTGGTGGCCAGCGATCATCCTCTGGCAGCGATGGAAGGTCCGCTGAGCGACGATACGCTGCGCAACTGGCCGTCGCTGGTGCTGGAGGATACGTCCCGTTCATTGCCCAAGCGTATCACCTGGCTTCTGGACAACCAGCGGCGGGTGGTGGCCCCTGACTGGGAATCATCGGCGACGTGCCTCAGCGCCGGGCTGTGCGTCGCGATGGTGCCCGCTCATTTTGCGCGTCCGCGCATCGATACCGGAGAATGGGTTGAACTGACGCTGGAGAATCCGTTCCCGGACGCGGCCTGCTGCCTGACCTGGCAACAAAATGATGTCTCGCCCGCCATGGCCTGGCTGCTGGATTATCTGGGGGACAGCGAAACCCTAAACCGGGAATGGTTACGGGAGCCAGCGTAGCTGGCCCCGTAAAGGGATTAACGACGGTAGTCGCGGAACGGACCGTCCGCAACGGAACGGCGTTCAATCAGGCGCGGGTGAACTTCAATGGACTGCGACTCTTCGCGCTTGTTGACGATCCTGTCCAGCAGCATATTGAAGGCCGTTTCGCCCAGCGAATCTTTTGGCTGGTGAATGGTTGTCAGCGCCGGGGTGAAGAAGCGCGCGTTGCGCACGTTGTCATACCCGATCACGGAAATATCCTGCGGTACGCGCAGACCCAGCTCATCGGCGGCGCAGAGCGCGCCCATGGCCATGATGTCACCCCCGCAGAAAACGGCGGTCGGGCGGTGCTGCTGGGAAACGATCTGCTGCATCGCGCGGTAGCCTGATTCCGGCTCAAAGTCGCCCTGTACGATCCAGTTTTCCGGCACGGCAATCAGCGCTTCTTCCATCGCTTTCATAAAACCGGCCAGACGGCCCGCGCCGGTGTTACGCTCCAGCGGACCCGGGATCACGCCAATCTCGCGGTGACCGCGTTCGATCAGGTAACGACCCGCCATGTAACCGCCTTCGAAGGCGTTGTCGATAACGGAGTCGGTGAAGTCCGCGCGCGCTTCACCCCAGTCCATGACCACCATGGGGATATGGCGATACTCTTCCAGCATCGACAGCACGGATTCCGGGTACTCGGAACACATCACCAGCAGGCCATCGACGCGCTTTTGCGCCATCATCGACAGGTAGGCGCGCTGTTTTTCTATGCTGTTCCACGCGTTGCCCAGAATCAGGGTATAGCCTTTCTGGAAGCAGTTCTTCTCTACCGCTTCTATGATCTCGGCAAAATAGGCCGCTTCACTGCTGGTGGCCAGCAATCCAATGGATTTGGTGTGATTAACCTTGAGGCTGCGCGCAACCGCACTTGGCGAATAGTGCAGCTCTTTGATTGCTGCCCAGACGGCGTTGCGCGTCTCTTCCGCCACAAAGCGGGTTTTGTTAATTACATGTGATACGGTTGTAGTGGAAACGTTTGCGCGTTTTGCTACGTCTTTAATTGTTGCCATTAAATGTCACTCCAGACCATATCCTAAACTCCTGAAAAACTTGAAGGTAAACGTTTGCCTTCTCTCACCCTTATCACGCAATCTTGAATTGCGGCACGCCGGGAAAACGACACGGGACGTCAGGAGGGGGTCAATGGCCGGTACGCTAATAAATTTAGCGTGGAATTTTGTCCTATCTTGATGAAAAGGGGAAGAGGTAAAGTGTTTATCAGCCTAAATCCAGGAAGATTTTTGACGTAAATTATGCAAAAATGAGCAGGCTCACTTTTCGTGGGGGGATTAAAAGGAGAAAAATTGATGAGTTCCGATCTGAAGTTTTCGCTGTTCACCACCGTGGTTGTGCTGGCTCTGATTGTCGCGGCGGGTCTGACGGCCGCGCTGCACTGATTTACGCGGAGGGAGAGCCTTCTCCCTCCCGCTCCCCCCGATTGTTACTCCTAAGGCAAAAATCTTTTGCCATTTTGTTAACTTCTCATTTTTTGTGATTGATGTCATGCTTTCCGCTTCTTTGTTCTGTGTCACCACATGACACGGCATCCGGAGTTGACGCATGAAAATCAATTTTCCCCTGCTGGCCCTGGCGATTGGCGCTTTTGGGATTGGCACCACTGAATTTTCCCCGATGGGGTTACTGCCCGTTATCGCCCGCGGCGTGGACGTCTCGATCCCTGCGGCCGGCATGTTAATCAGCGCCTACGCCATTGGCGTGATGGTGGGGGCGCCGCTGATGACGCTTCTTCTTTCACACCGCGCGCGCCGCAATGCGCTGATTTTCCTGATGGCGATTTTCACCCTCGGCAACGTGCTTTCGGCCATTTCGCCGGACTACACCACGTTGATGCTGTCGCGTATTCTGACCAGCCTTAACCACGGCGCGTTCTTTGGGCTGGGGTCGGTTGTGGCGGCAAGCGTTGTGCCGAAACACAAGCAGGCCAGCGCCGTGGCCACCATGTTTATGGGCCTGACCATCGCTAACATCGGCGGCGTTCCTGCGGCAACCTGGCTGGGCGAGGTCATTGGCTGGCGGATGTCCTTCCTGGCGACGGCCGGACTGGGCGTGGTCGCGATGGTGGCCTTGTTCTTCTCCCTGCCAAAGGGCAGCGCCGGAGAACGTCCGGAAGTGCGTAAGGAGCTGGCGGTGCTGATGCGCCCGCAGGTGCTCTCCGCGCTGCTGACCACCGTGCTGGGGGCAGGGGCGATGTTTACCCTCTATACCTATATTTCACCTGTGCTGCATGACATCACCCACGCAACGCCTCTCTTTGTGACCGCGATGCTGGTGCTGATTGGCGTAGGCTTCTCGATTGGCAACTATCTCGGCGGGAAATTTGCCGACCGTTCCGTGAGCGGAACGCTGAAGGGCTTCTTAACCCTGCTGATTGTTATCATGATCGCCATTCCGTGGCTGGCGCGTAACGAGTTTGGTGCCGCGATCGCAATGGTCGTCTGGGGGGCTGCAACGTTCGCGGTGGTGCCACCGCTGCAAATGCGCGTGATGCGCGTCGCGCATGAAGCGCCGGGCCTCTCATCCTCGGTCAATATTGGTGCTTTCAACCTGGGCAATGCGCTCGGTGCGGCGGCCGGTGGGGCCGTGATTTCCGGTGGGCTGGGGTACAGTTTTGTGCCGGTGATGGGGGCGATTATTGCCGCGCTCGGTCTGCTGCTGGTGATGATGTCGGGTCGTAAACAGCCAGAAGCAGCCTGCGCTGCGGAATAAACCAAAAACGCAGAAGGGCGAACCCTTCTGCGTGTCTCTTACGCGGCGAAGTTCTTCGCCACAAAGTCCCAGTTAACCAGTGCCCAGAAGTGCTCCAGGTAGTTAGGGCGCGCGTTGCGGTAATCGATGTAGTAAGCGTGTTCCCATACGTCCACGGTCATCAGCGGCTTCGCGCTGGTGGTCAGCGGGGTGCCTGCGTTAGAGGTAGACACGATAGCCAGTTTGCCATCCGCCTCTTTGACCAGCCACGTCCAGCCTGAACCGAAGTTCTTGATGGCGGCATCGGTGAACTTCGCTTTGAATTCCGCGAAGCTGCCAAAGGCGGCGTTGATGGCGGTAGCCAGTTCACCGACAGGTTCGCCACCGGCGTTTGGCGCCAGGCAGTGCCAGTAGAAGGTGTGGTTCCACACCTGAGCGGCGTTGTTGAATACGCCACCCTCAGCGCTGCGGACGATCTCTTCCAGCGTTTTGCCTTCAAAATCGGTGCCCTTGATCAGGTTATTCAGGTTGGTGACGTACGTCTGGTGATGCTTGCCGTAGTGATATTCCAGGGTTTCCGCAGAAATGTGCGGGGCCAGGGCGTCTTTTGCATACGGTAGTGCAGGTAATTCGAACGACATTGCTTCTCTCCTTATTGTATTTTGTGTTGCCAATAACCACACAGACAACAAGGACAGGATAGCAAATTGAAAGAGTATGCAAAAGAGGAACTTACCCTGCCACGGGTGTGGCAGGGCAGGGGTTAGCGAATGGTTTTCGGCGTCATCACGCGACGCGCGCCGACGTAATGGCGCACCCAGTAGTCTTCACTGAGCGAGGTGATCTGAATATCCTGGCCGCTACGCGGTGACTGGATGAATTTTCCGTTGCCGACATAGACGCCAACGTGGTCAGCCGTCCCGCGGCCCTGCGTGCGGAAGAAGACCAGATCGCCATTCTCCAGCTCTCCACGGTTGACCGGGGAAGCGTCGCGCAGGTGGTACATCTCGTTGGCGGTACGCGGAATGCGGAACTTGACCAGATCTTTATAGGCGTAATAGACGAGGCCGCTGCAGTCAAAACCGGTACGTGGCGAAGTCCCGCCCCAGTGATACGGTTTGCCAATCTGCCCCATCAGCTTGTTCATTGCGGTTTTTTGCGCTTTCTGGACGCGCACTTTATGCACTTCCGCTATTTTTGTGACCTTGGTGCATTTCGCCTTATGGCCTTTACGCGCGATGCATTTTTCAGTCACGAGGTTAGCGGCGGTTTGCGAAGCTTTACTTTTGGCGGTGTGGGCAGTGCGGGAAGAAGTGGTTTTCGTCTTGCTGGAAGCGGTTTTTTTAGTCTGTGTGGTTGTCTTTTTCTTGTCGTTCTTAGCGGTGGTTTTTTTCTTACGTTCTGTGGCTTTCACCAGATGGTTTTTTTGTACAGCAGAATGCCGCGCCTGCTGAGAGGCGTTTGCCACTGGCGTGAAGGTGAGTGAAGTAAACAGTAAAGCACAGAGCGTGATCGAGATTTTAGTTATCCGCGCCACTGGGCAGTCCCCTGATAAATGCAGGTCATCAATAATACCCGCGTGTGATTTACAAAGCCCGTCGATTCTAATCCATAAAAAGCCAGAAAGTTAATAGCATTTTTCAATCTACGATCCTGTTTCGTTAGCAAGTGCAAAAAAATTCATCGTTCTGTCGTACATTTGCCCATTCCCTAAGCAAAACCCTGACTGACGCAGGGGTAAACACCATTTGCAATGCAACTTTTCATCACTCGGAGTAGAATGTCTATACGTGACAAAAATGTTATTTTCCGATGCCAGTCTGAACCGCTACAATGTCAGACGAATGCCGTAACAGAAGTTAAAGGAAGCAAGACATGAGCACCACTATTGAAAAAATCCAGCGCCAGATCGCTGAAAACCCGATTCTGCTGTATATGAAAGGTTCTCCAAAGCTGCCAAGCTGCGGCTTCTCCGCGCAAGCGGTTCAGGCGCTGTCTGCCTGTGGTGAGCGTTTTGCTTACGTTGATATCCTGCAGAACCCGGACATCCGCGCTGAGCTGCCTAAGTACGCGAACTGGCCGACCTTCCCACAGCTGTGGGTAGACGGTGAACTGGTTGGCGGCTGCGATATCCTGATTGAAATGTATCAGCGCGGCGAACTGCAGCAGCTGATCAAAGAAACCGCGGCGAAGTACAAAACGGAAGAGCCGGACGCAGAGTAACTTTCTGCGGAAATAAAAAAGCGACCTGCTATGTGGTCGCTTTTTTTTTGTCGGGTGGCGCTGCGCTTACCCGACCTACGATTGGCGCTCGGCCTCATCATCCATCGGCAGCGGCCAGCCGCCCAGACGCTTCCAGCGGTTGACGATCTCACAGAACAGCTCTGCGGTACGCTCCGTGTCATACAGCGCGGAGTGCGCCTGCGTGCCATCGAACGGAATGCCAGCCGTAATACAGGCCTTTGATAACACCGTTTGTCCCAGCGCCAGGCCGCTCAGCGCGGCGGTATCGAAGGTCACAAACGGGTGGAAGGGATTGCGCTTGAGCGCGGCCCGCTCGGCGGCGGCCATGGTAAAGCTGTGATCGAAGGTGGCGTTATGAGCCACCATAATGGCGCGGCTGCAGTTGCTCTCCTTCATGCCTTTGCGCACCATTTTAAAAATGGCGTGCAGCGCATCATATTCACTGACGGCACCGCGCAGCGGGTTATGCGGATCGATACCGTTAAACGCCAGCGCTTCCGGCTGTAAGTTTGCCCCTTCGAAAGGTTCAACGTGGAAATGCAGCGTGGTGTCCGGTGTAAGCCAGCCCTGTTCATCCATCTTCAGCGTGATGGCGGCAATTTCGAGCAGCGCATCGGTTTTAGCGTTAAATCCGGCTGTTTCTACATCAATGACAACGGGATAAAAACCACGAAAACGGTCGCACAGACCGCTAAATTGAGCGTTATCGGACATCAGGGTCTCTTACATGGGGAAAAAGCAGAGCGCATTATGGCAAATTTTGCGGGGTGATGCAGTAAAACTACGGGCGCACGTTGCGCCCTGAGGGATCAGTTGCCCAGACCGCGACCGGCGTCTTTGGCTTCAATCAGCTCGATTTTGTAACCGTCCGGATCTTCCACAAACGCAATCACGGTGGTGCCGCCTTTTACCGGTCCCGCTTCGCGCGTAACGTTACCTCCATTTTTGCGAATGCGTTCGCACGCGTCGGCCGCGTTGTCCACTTCCAGCGCGATATGGCCGTAGGCCGTGCCCAGCTCATAGCTGTCAACGCCCCAGTTGTAGGTCAGCTCGATCACCGCTTCATCCGTTTCCGGGCCGTAACCCACGAATGCCAGCGAGTATTTGTATTCCGGGTTTTCGCTGGTGCGCAGCAGCTTCATGCCCAGGACGTTAGTGTAGAAATCGATTGAACGTTGCAGGTCGCCAACGCGCAGCATGGTGTGAAGTAGGCGCATAATTTCCTCATTAACCAATGGAATAAAAAGCTTTTTGAACAGAAACGATGTTTTAGTATAGCGGCGAAGTGTCGCCGCTATCAATGAACAATGGCGAGATTACAGAGAAGGGTAGTCGGTGTAGCCTTCCGCGCCGCCGCCGTAGAAGCTTTCCGGACGCTGCGGGTTCAGCGCCGCTTTTTTCTGCAGACGGGCAACCAGATCCGGGTTGGCGATGTAGTCGCGGCCAAACGCGACGGCATCAATCAGCCCTTTGCCGATCAGGTCTTCGGCTTTCTCTGGGGTATAGGCGCCTGCACCGATGATCACGCCGTGGAAGCGCTCGCGCACTTTCTGGCGGAAGGCTTCAGTGTAAGGCTTACCGCCAGCCCAGTCAGGCTCGGACATGTGCAGATAGGCAATACCGCGCTTGGCCAGCTCTTCAATCAGATAAAGCGCGTCCGCTTCCTCGTTCGGGCCGTTGTCGACGTTCTGGAAAGACCCGATTGGGGAGACGCGGATCCCGATACGGTCCGGGCTCCACTCCTTGCATACCGCATCCACCACTTCCAGCACCAGACGGGCGCGGTTTTCGACGCTGCCGCCGTACTGATCGGTGCGGTGGTTTGACGACGGTGACAGGAACTGGTGCAGCAGATAGCCATGCGCGGAGTGCAGTTCAATCAGGTCAAAGCCGGCTTCACGGGCGTTGGCCACGGCCTGACGGAAGTCGTTAACAATCCCCGGGATTTCGTCCAGCTCCAGCGCGCGCGGCATAGAGGTATCCACGCGGATCGCGTTACCGTTTTCATCGCGCAGGGACGTACGGGTATTGGCGCTCAGGGCCGACGCGGAGACCGGTGCCTGACCGCCAGGCTGGATGCTGCTGTGTGAGATACGACCGGTATGCCACAGCTGGACCGCAATACGACCCTCTTCAGCGTGAACGCCCGCGGTGATTTTCTGCCATGCCGCGATCTGTTCCGGGCTATGGAGGCCCGGCGCACCGGCGTAACCCTTCGCCTGAGCAGAGATCTGCGTGGCTTCGGTGATGATGAGGCCAGAGCTTGCGCGTTGACGGTAGTATTCGCCCATCAGCGGGGTGGGGATGTCACCCGGCTCAATGCTGCGCAGACGGGTCAGCGGAGCCATGAACACGCGGTTTGGCGCCGTGACGGCACCCACTTTCAATGGGGTAAACAGTTTTTCAGCTGACATAAAGACTCCTGAGTAGACCAGTCGACTAGTAATAAGGTAAATAAAAAGCGCCCGTTATACGCCAGGCGCAGTAATGCTGTTTTTCACATGTGCCAGAGCGCTTTCCAGCGGCACGGCACTGCGCGAAATTTTTGCCTGCAGATTGGCCCCTAACCACAGGGAATAGAGCACCTGAGACTGCATTAAGGGGTCGCCGGTAAAGGCCAGCGTTTTTTCGTCGCGGCCTTTTTCCAGCGCCTGGGCCAGCAGGGCGATCACGCCGCGGGCACCCTTATCCATCGCCGAGCGCATATCTTCGGAAAGATCGCACACCTCGGCAGACAGCTTGACCGTCAGGCATCCGCTGATAATGCCCTGCTGACAGAACTGGTTCAGCGTTTCCTGATAGTAGTTCAGAACACGATCCCGATAGTTTCCTTCACCCGACGCAAAGTGGGTCGCCAGACGCTGGTGGTAGCCCGCGTAATGACGCTCCAGCATTGCCACGCCAAAGGCTTCTTTGGACCGGAAGTAGTGATAAAACGACCCCTTCGGTACCTCAGCGGTTTTTAATAACTCGCTCAACCCCATACCGGTAAACCCGCGATGCATGCAAAGACGCTCGCCGGTTGCCAGGAGATGTTCGCGGGTATCGTGTTCAGTATTTCTGCTCATGGCCGCACTCTAATAGACCGTTCGGTCTAATGCAAGCGAGTTTATTGCCGACATGCGTTCAGAATATCCAGCTGTTGTTGATAAACGTTTGATTTCACGTCCATCATACCCAGCACGGTCGAGAATAAATTGTCCTGGGAAACCGCATTTTTTGCAGCGTGGTCGCGTAAACACTGTTCATTGATGCCAAAGTTTTTCGCGTAGTCCGGTGACAGCCAGAACATAAACGGAATGTGCGTTTGCTGCTCCGGCGCCAGCATGTACGGCGTACCGTGCAGATAAATGCCGCTTTCACCCAGTGACTCACCGTGATCCGAGAGATAAATCAGGGCGGTGTTCATGCTTGCCTGGCGCGCTTTCAGGGCATCAATGGTTTTGCTGACCATGCTGTCGGTATACAGGATGGTGTTGTCATAGGTATTCATCAGCGCCTGATGGTCGCAATCCTGAATTTCATTGGTGTCACAGGTTGGGGTGAATTTACGGAAATTGTCCGGGTAACGGCGATAGTATGCCGGACCGTGGCTCCCCATCAGGTGGATAACCAGCACCGTGTCCTGCTTCAGACCATCCAGCACGTTGTCCAGACGGTAGAAATTCACATCATCAATACAGGATTTGTCTTTGCAGAACTGATCCAGATTCCACTGCGTCATATCGGTATGCGGCACGCGATCGCAGGCGCCTTTACAGCCGCCGTCGTTGTCGCGCCAGAGCAGGTTGATCCCCGCATGCTTGAGCACATCGAGCAGGCCTTCCTGATGGTGAGCCAGGTCGGCATCGTATTTGCTGCGCGTCATGCCCGAGAACATGCACGGAACGGAAACGGCGGTTTCGGTGCCGCATGAGGAGGCCTGCGGGAAGTTAATCACATCCTGCTTTTTCAGCTCCGGGTTCGTTTCACGATCGTAACCATTCAGGGAGTAGTTCGCCGCGCGAGAGGCTTCCCCAACGACCAGCACCAGAACGGTTTTCTTTTGCTGGCCGGAAATCAACGGTCCTTTATGGGCATCTTCGCCAATCCGCACCAGCGTTTGATCGCCGGCAAACCAGCGCATTTTGCTGTACTTCACCACGGCGCTGACATAGTTGGCCGGGGTCACCATTTTGACGATGCTTTTGTTGTTGCGAAACAGCGACGCGTAATCTTTATAAAACAGCGCCGCAATCAGGATAATCACCAGCAGGGCACCGAGCATCGCGGCGACGCGCGTCAGCAGGGCATACCACCATTTCCCGGTACGAATGCGGGTCAACGCCAGCACCACGGAGGGAACGAGGCCTGCGATAACAATCCACAGAATCATCTGCGGGGTCACCAGGGCTGTCGCTTCCTGAGAGTTGGTTTCGAACACGTTCACAATCATGTTCTGATCGATCACCGCGCCGTAGGTGTACATAAAGTAGGTAGCCGCGGCGCATCCGACCGTTAAGACGATCAGCAGCGGCTTACGGATATAGGGGATATTCAGCAGGCTAAAGACAATCACCCAGCCGCAAAACAGCACCAGCGGTACGGACGCGGCAAAGAGGATGTCGTGCAGGTGCGCAGGGGCAATAATGGCCCAGCTGCGCTGGATAAACAGCCCGTTGATTAGAGTAAAGAAGAGTGCACAGCCCAGAGTAAATTTAATATCGTTACATTGTAACTTTTTGATTAACCACATCGATCGGTAAACCTGTCATTGTCATGATGGGCCGAGTATAAAGAAGGAAGATTAGTGAAACCTTAATGCCACAAATCTGTGGTATGGGCCTTGCACGTGGCGCGTTTAGCGTCTTCACTGTAGGTGAGAGTGGTTATCCGGAGGTGAGTGTGGCAGAGCAGCTGGAGTTTTTCCCCATCCAGAGCCCGTGCCGTGGGATTTGTCAGGTGGATGAACGCGGATATTGCCGCGGGTGCATGCGTACCCGCGACGAGCGTTTTAACTGGCAAAACTTTAGCGACACGCAAAAGCAGGAGGTGTTACGCCTCTGCCGTCAGCGTCTTCTGCGCAAAATACGCGCAAACAAAGCCGGTGAGACCGAAGAACCCCAGCAACCTTCACTTTTTTAACACGGTAATTGCGTATACTCATGACATCACGTCCTTGAGGAAAATGTTATGGTTCAGCGAATTACCCTTGCCCCCCAGGGGCCAGAATTCTCCCGTTTTGTGATGGGCTACTGGCGCCTGATGGACTGGAATATGTCCCCCCTCCAGCTGGCGAGCTTTATTGAAGAGCATATCGATCTGGGCGTTACCACGGTCGACCATGCGGATATTTACGGTGGCTATCAGTGTGAAGCCGCATTCGGCGAGGCGCTCAAGCTGGTTCCGGCACTCCGCGACCGCATGGAGATCGTCACGAAGTGCGGGATTGCCACCACGGCAAAACCGGAACACGCCCTTGGGCATTACATCACCGACAGCGCGCATATCATCAAGAGCGCTGAGCAGTCTCTGGTCAACCTGGCGACCGACCGTATCGACCTGCTGTTAATCCACCGTCCGGACCCGCTCATGGATGCCGATGAGGTGGCAGAAGCCTTCCTGAACCTGCATCAGAGCGGCAAAGTGCGTCACTTTGGCGTTTCCAACTTTACCCCGGCGCAGTTTGCGCTGCTTCAGTCTCGTCTGCCGTTTACCCTGGCCACCAACCAGGTGGAGATCTCCCCGGTACACCAGCCGCTGCTGCTGGACGGTACGCTTGACCAGCTGCAGCAGCTGCGCATTCGCCCGATGGCCTGGTCATGCCTGGGAGGCGGACGCCTGTTCAATGATGATGAATTCCAGCCGCTGCGTAACGAGCTGGACACCATCGCCCGCGAGCTGAACGCGGAGAGCATCGAACAGGTGGTTTACGCCTGGATCCTGCGCCTGCCGTCAAAACCGCTGCCGATTATTGGTTCTGGCAAAATTGAACGCGTGCGTTCTGCACTGGCCGCTGAAGAGCTGCAGATGACCCGCCAGCAGTGGTTCCGCATCCGCAAGGCTGCGCTGGGTTACGACGTGCCATAAACCGCCAGAAGATGACTTTCCGGTGAAATCTTTGCCCCTGGTATACACTTAAGGGGCAAAAAATAACCAGCGGAGGTCATATGAAGCGTTTTGCTCTGGCAATGGTCGCGCTGGTTGTTTGCGCAGGGGCGCAGGCAGCCAGCGACGAAGTGGAAATGAATCTCGTCACCTCTCAGGGTGTGGGTCAGTCCATCGGTACGGTGAAAATCACGGAAACCGATAAAGGACTGGAGTTCGCTCCCAACCTCAAAGCACTCCCTCCCGGTGAGCATGGTTTTCATGTTCACGCCAAAGGAAGCTGTCAGCCCGCGTTAAAAGAGGGGAAAGCGTCGGCTGCGGAAGCGGCAGGCGGTCACCTTGACCCGCAGCACTCCGGTAAGCATGAGGGCCCCGAAGGCATGGGACATCTGGGCGATCTGCCCGTGCTGGTGGTCAATAACGACGGTAAAGCCACCGATCCCGTTGTCGCGCCGCGGCTTAAAAAGCTGGATGAGGTGAAAGGCAAAGCGCTGATGATCCACGTCGGCGGCGACAATATGTCCGATCAGCCTAAACCGCTTGGCGGCGGCGGGGCGCGTTATGCTTGCGGCGTGATCTGATCCCCAATCGTACCCGGCGGTGGTGCCTGTTCCAGCTGCGACAGCGAGCAGTGCAGCCGCCAGATTATCGAGGCCAAATCGCGGGCGGCGGGGAGATGATGTCGTGCAAGCGTATCGCAGATCCGCTGCAGTTCATTCAGCGTGGCTTCCAGCGGCCGCTGCTGGACCCCGCGTTCGCTCATGACATCACGCAGCAGGGAGATGCAAACGTCACGCACCTGCGACAGCGGGTCGGAACGCGTTTCCCACCCGCGAAGCTGCCAGACCACGTGCGAGCAGTTCAGCAGCACCACGCCCCAGCGCAGCAGCCAGCGCCGGGAAAGCGCGTCCTGGCTGTTATTGAGCTGGCTGACGTGATGATAAACCAGCGATTCATATTCACTCTCACGAAGATGCGGTTTGCGGCTGAGCTGGTCGACAAACCCCCGGCGTAACTCCCGGATATGCCTGCGGCTTTTGCGGGCATCGGAGCCGGGACGCAGCACCGCGAAGGCCAGCCACGCCAGCCCCACGCCGAGGATCTTTGCCAGGTTGTCATTGAGAAAATCGGCGTAATCGTACACCGGTGGATTCGTCACGGAGATAAACGAGCCCATAAAGACAATCAGCTGTCCCCAAAGGCCCGCCAGCTTCGGCATCTGCAGCTTGAGTAGCTGCATGGTGGTCAACAGCGGAAAGAGGAACAGCAGGAACTGCCAGAGATCGCTTATCTGCACCATCAGGCCAAACTTCACCACGAAACTGAACAGCGACAGCAGCACCAGGGTGCGCAGCAGGAGCGTCAGCGAGTTAAACGGCGAGGCCGCGACGGAGTAAAGCACGCAGCTGATGGCGGCGAGCGTCAGGGCCGCCGTACCGGACTCCCACTGCGTGGTGATACTCCACGCGCCCACCAGCATCAGCGCGCAAAAGGTACGAAAACCGCTCCACAGCGCTTCCAGGTAGTCAGTATGGCGGGCGAGAGCCGGGCTCCCGGGAACGTTGAACTCCGTGACCGGCGTGGCATTCTCAACCGCGTTAATCCAGCGGCTGCTGCGCAGGTAGAGTCGGCAAAAATAATTCAGACGCTGCCAGAAGGCGCGATGGCGATAATCATATTCATCCACCGGGGCGAGCGGGGCGATTATTCGCGCGACCGTGTAGATGTCTGCATCCGGGCGCGCAAGGGTCGCGAGCAGCGTTTCAATCACCGCGCGCGTGTTTTCCGGCGGCGTCGGCCAGTTGAGCAGCATCCGGCGCAGGCTGGAGATGGCGCTGGTCATGCGCAGCTGCTGGTGCAGTAAATAATTAAGCAGGGTGTTCTGACGGCGAAAGCGGTAGTGGCTCCAGAACGCCTGAATACGCAGCAGATTCATTGTCAGGATCTGTCCTATCACCTTTTCATGGGCGAGACGGATCTCATCGCTGGTATCCGGTTGCCACAGCAGGCTCGCGTGTTCAAGCAACCGGGTGTGCATGGTTTTAAGGGCGGTGATGAGTGCGCTGCCGTCGGAAGTGCTGGGGAGGATCATCATCATAAATCCGCCGCAGAGGATCCCGACAATCACTTCGCAGACGCGCGCCTGTGCAATATCCCACAGCTCGGTGGTATCGAGCACATTCACCACCGGGAAGGCAATAATGGCGGCGGTATAGCCCGCCAGCTGGAAAGCGTAGGCGACGTTGTTGGTGAAATGGGCGCAGGCCCAGGTACAGCATCCCAGCCATGCCGCCATGCTCAGCAGGAACAGCCATGGGTCGTTCAGCGTGTGGCCGGCGATAATTAACGCCGCCGTGGCACCCAGCAGGCTGCCGGCGATACGCCCAAGGCTTTTACTGATCACCCCACCAACGGTGGGAAAACTCACCACTGCGGCAGAAGTCATCGCCCAGTAGGGCTCATCCAGGTTCAGGTAATAGGCGACGGTCAGCGCCAGACACATGGCAATGCCGTTACGCAGCGCGTAGCGCCACTGAGGACGCGTCGCTTTCATCCACGGCGAGTTTTGCCAGGAGAGCGCCTGCAGCTTCATTAAGGGGTTCCGATGGAGACAGTGCAGGTGGTGCCGGATACCAGCGTGATGCCCTGCGGTAAATGGTCAAACTCCACGCGAACAGGCACGCGTTGAGCGAGACGCACCCAGGGGACGTTCGGCTTGATATCCGGCACTAGGCCGGAATCTGTTTCAACGCTTTGATCGTAAATGGCGCGACCAATGCTGGAGACGTGACCCTGTAACCTTTGCGAGCCGCTGTACAGCGTAATCGCTGCTGGCGATCCCTCGCGAATATGTCGAAGCTTGGTCTCTTCGAAGTAGCCCACTACGTAGAAGGAGTGGCTGTCGACCAGGGCGAAAACGGGCTGTCCCGTGGTGGCATAGTTACCCACGCGGGCGGAAAGGTTGGTCACCCATCCATCGACAGGGGCGGTAATCACGGTTTGGGTCAGCTCCCACTGCGCCTGCTTCAGCGTCGCCTCAGCCACGTTGACGCTCGCCTGCATCGCCTTAACGTTGAGGTTGGCGGTGTCTAAATCTTCCGCGGAGATGTAGTTTTGCGACAGGTGACGGCGGCGGTTGGCCTCGTTGTTGGCCTTTGCCAGATCAGACTGGGCTTTTGCCAGCTGCGCCTGGGCATTCAGAATCGCGATATGGTACGGCGTGTCGTCGATTCGGAATAAAACCTCTCCCTTTTTAACGTACTGGTTATCCTTAACCAGCAGCGACGTAATGCTTCCCGATACCTGCGGGGTAATGCTGACCTGCTCAGCGCGAATCTTACCGTCACGCGTCCAGGGAGACTGCATGTAATAATTCCAGAGCCACCATCCGGCGACCAGCGCAAGGACCAGAACAAACAGGGTGGAAAAGTACTTCAGCGTTTTCAGGGGCATAGTCACCACACGATCAGAACAGCAAGGCCCAGGCATACACAGAGGGCAAACAGGGAAAGATCCATCAGCATGGGATGCCAGATTTCGCCGGAATACATCCAGTCGCGAAGCAGGCGATGCGCGATGAGCCAGAGAATAAAGCCCACCAGCACGGCCTTAAACAGAGGGGGAAAGTAGACTGACGCACCGAAGATCAGGTCCTGGAGGGGTAAACCCTCTGAGCGATGAAAAAAGGTCACGAGCAGAGATCCTTTGCAGTGAACAGAATGCCGTGTTGGCTTGTCTGAGTATGAAGAAGCATCACAATTCAGTGTAAGTCATACTTTTGAGTTAGATGAATGCAGTATTGCATTTGTTTTGCCATTACAAATGCTGCACACTATTCTAAAATCAGTATAATAACTTAGCAAGCTAATTATAAGGAGATGAAATTGGAATCGCCATTAGGTTCTGATCTGGCAAGGTTGGTACGCGTCTGGCGTGCTCTGATTGACCATCGCCTGAAACCTCTGGAATTGACGCAGACGCATTGGGTCACGCTGCACAACATTCATCAGCTGCCGCCCGACCAGTCGCAAATTCAACTGGCAAAAGCGATAGGCATTGAGCAACCGTCACTGGTGCGCACGCTTGACCAGCTGGAAGAGAAGGGGCTGATCTCCCGACAAACCTGCGCCAGCGATCGTCGCGCCAAGCGGATAAAACTCACTGAGAAAGCGGCGCCTATCATTACTGAAATGGAAGCTGTGATTACCAAAACGCGCGGTGAAATCCTTTCAGGCGTTTCACCGGCGGAGCTGGAAATGCTCATTAGCCTCATTGCTCGCCTTGAGCAAAACATCCATGAGCTACAGTCTCGCGACTGATCAACACTAAGGCCTTGCAGCAGCAAGGCCTTTTTTTACTTAAAGACCACCACTCGATTACGGCCTGTCTCCTTCGCTTCATACATCGCCTTGTCGGCACTCTCCACGCACGCTTCTGCGGTCACGGACGATGACGTCGCCGTAAATACTCCCATGCTGATGGTAATCGGCTCAGGTAGCTGCCCTCCGCTGCTGGTTTTATCAAAGCTGCTTAGCTTCAACCGAATACGTTCCGCCACCTGGTGGGCTGCATCTGAAGAGGTGTTGGCCAGCATCAGCACAAACTCCTCACCGCCGATTCGAGCCGCGATGTCCTGCGGGCGTACGGAATCCATCAGCAGATTGGCGACAAACTGTAAGACTTTGTCTCCCTGAAGGTGGCCATAGTTATCGTTGATACGCTTGAAGCGGTCGAGATCGCTGACGATAACCGAAACTGGGCGGCTGGGTTTCGCCATGTCCAGCGCCTGGTTTAACGACTCATAAAAATAGCTGCGGTTATACAGGCGCGTAAGCGGATCGCGAATCGAATTTTGATATGACTGCTGATATTTTAAATGGGAATCACGGTACAGCATGAAAACGTCGTAGAGCAGTACAAAAATAATCATCAGCGTAGCGACGGTTTCAAATAGCCGGGCGCGATACCACGATATATCTTCAGCATGTCCGCCTACTAACAGCATAGCGAGCGTGACGATATAGCAAACGCACAGGAAATTTCCGCCTACCCAGAATAAATTGCGCACGCGCGTGACAAACATCAGCGTTACTAATGAAATCACCCAGAAGACAATTAAAGAAATATTTATGGATTGGCTCCAGAGCACCATAAACTGACGGGTTTCGTTATCAACCAGGTCAATGGATAAGAAGGGCGAGTGACTGGAATATATCCAGGCCAGTCCCACAACACAGGCGGTAAAGAGGAACGCCCCGCTCACAATTGAGATATGCGCCAACCGTGAAAAGGGGTAATCGCGCGTAGGATAGAGTATTGCCGCAACGATGAACAACACCGCCATTAAAAAGTGGCGGAACATAAAGTAGATCATCGCATCGTTGTAGTTCACGACGTTGAACTGATAGAGGTTCAGCCACGCTGGAAAGCTGGACAGCGTTCCGACCATCAACAGTGCCGAACCGGCAAAGGCAAAGGCGAACGCAATCAGATAGAGTCGCCGCTTATCACACCAGTATTTCATTGCCATAAAACAGGCAATAAACAGGTGAAACACGAGTAAAAAAATGGTGAGCGTAGGGAACAAAAGAGGCGAGAAGGTGGGAACCCATTCAACCACTTTTGAAAAGAGAGCTTGTAATATTCCGATGACGACAAGGCAACCGAAACAGAACGAGATATAACGACCTTTTAGACAACGACTATTCGCAAGCATATAAGTTTTTACAAAATGAGAAATACATCATGAAGAGGTAATTGCGAAGAGTCTAAGCAAGTAATGCAATAAATACTTTGCGCGGAGACAATATACGATGAGATTAAATATTTGTGTGGTGAATATATTTTGTAAAAATATTCGTATAAGTGATGTATATTGTAAATGGATGTGGCCCAATGGCCACATCCATTTTTAATTAACGTGGAGAAACGGTCACCTGGCTTCCGTTGCTTGCCAGCACAACGCGCTGACCTGCGGAGAAGCGTGTGCTGCCTTGTTTCTGAACAACCATAATGGTGCTGCCGTCGTCTTTACGAATTTCCAGCTCGACGCCCTGAGTTTTGTTCATCGCACCCTGAACACCCTGGCCTGCTACACCACCGGCCACTGCGCCTGCGGCTGTTGCCAGAGAACGGCCCGTACCGCCGCCGACGGTATTACCCAGGAAACCACCCAGAACGGCACCGCCGATGGCGCCCATCACGTTGTTTTCATCACCACCCTGAATCTGTACAGGGCGTGCGTTAACAACGGTACCGTAAGTCACGTTCTGAACCTGTTTCGCTTCAGAAGCGCTATAAACGTCGCCAGAAAGTGAACTGTCATTCACACAGCCAGCCAGAGTTAAACCAATCAGCGAAACGCCCAGTACACGTAAAATCATTTGAATCTCCTGTTCACCAAAAACGCCCGATGGGGGGCATCCGTTATGGCTAAATTATATGGCATAAGGGGCCATCGTTCATATCTTTGCACTAACAATAGGAAAATTGTACTTGAATTTGACTTAACGAGACATAAACAGGATCCGCCCACGCTACCCGTCTGACATTGTTAAAAAATATTATTGCCGGATGGCAAAGCGACGCCGTTTATGGTTGAGTGGATATCCTTAGCCCACGCAACGTAAGGAAAGCGCATGAAATCGGGTCGCTACATTGGTGTGATGTCAGGCACCAGTCTGGATGGGGTAGATGTCGTTCTGGCCGCCATTGATGAAAACATGGTGGCACAGCAGGCGAGCCTGACCTGGCCAATCCCCATTTCATTGAAAGAGGATATTCTCAGTATCTGTCAGGGGCAGCAGCTGACCCTTTCGCAGCTTGGACAGCTGGATGTCCGCCTGGGGGCGCTGTTTGCGGATGCGGTGCAGGCTTTGATGCAAAAAGAACATCTTCGTCCGCAGGATGTGGTGGCCATCGGGTGTCACGGACAAACGGTCTGGCATGAACCCATCGGCGATGCCCCGCACACCCTGCAAATCGGCGATAACAACCAGATTGTGGCGAAGACGGGCGTCACGGTGGTCGGCGATTTCCGTCGTCGCGATATTGCTCTTGGCGGACAGGGCGCACCGCTGGTGCCCGCGTTTCATCAGGCACTACTGGCGCACCCTTCAGAACGGCGTATGGTGCTCAACATTGGTGGGATCGCCAATCTGTCGATGCTTATTCCGGGGCAGCCGGTCCGCGGCTACGATACCGGCCCGGGCAATATGTTAATGGATGCCTGGATCTGGCGTCAGTGCGGGCAACCGTATGATAAAAACGCGGAGTGGGCGAGTGAGGGGAAGGTGATTCTCCCGCTGCTGCAGTCCATGCTGAGCGATCCTTATTTTGCCTTACCGGCACCGAAAAGCACGGGGCGTGAATACTTCAACTTTGGCTGGCTTGAGCGCCAGCTGGCGTCATTCCCGGCGCTCGCGCCGCAGGATGTTCAGGCGACGCTTGCCGAGCTTACGGCCGTGTCGATTTCTGAACAGGTGCTGCTTAGCGGCGGATGTGAACGCCTGCTGGTGTGCGGCGGGGGAAGCCGTAACCCGCTGGTGATGGCGCGTCTTGCCGGGCTGCTGCCGGGTACCGAAGTGTCGACAACCGATGAGGCCGGCATCAGCGGGGATGATATGGAGGCGCTGGCCTTCGCCTGGCTTGCCTGGCGCACCGTTGCCGGGCTGCCGGGCAACTTGCCGTCGGTAACCGGCGCGCGCGAGGCGAGCGTTCTTGGGGCGATTTTCCCGGCAAATCCGCGTCATAATCAGAGTTAACTGAAATTCAGCGCGGCGCGTCGTCGTTAGAATGGAACGAAACAGGGGGGCAGCCATGCCCTCCAGGACCAGGATAGTCTTCGGAATATGCCCATGAAAAAACTTCTTCTTATTGCCGCCCCTTTGCTGCTGTCAGGATGCAGCGTCTACAACCAGCTCGTTGAGCGCATGCAGACCGATACCCTGGAGTATCGCTGCGACGAAAAACCGTTGACCGTGAAGCTGAACAATCCGCGCCAGGAAGCCAGTTTTGTTTACGACAATAAATTGCTGACGCTGAAGCAGGGCATTTCGGCCTCGGGCGCACGCTACACCGACGGTATCTATGTCTTCTGGTCGAAAGGCGACAGCGCCACGGTCTACAAACGCGACCGTATTGTGCTGAACAATTGCCAGCTCGAAAATCCGAAGCGTTGAGATTTTTACAGGGGCGGCGCACAATAGCGCCACCCACTCTCAATGTCAGCTAACGCCATGTCAGATAACGACGAACTGCAGCAAATTGCGCATCTGCGCCGTGAATACACCAAAGGCGGCCTGCGTCGCCAGGATCTTCCCGCTGAACCCCTCGTGCTTTTTGAACGCTGGCTGAAACAGGCCTGCGAAGCGAAACTTGCCGACCCAACGGCGATGGTTGTCGCAACGGTAGATGAAAACGGTCAACCGTATCAGCGTATCGTATTGCTCAAGCATTATGACGAGAAAGGGCTGGTGTTCTATACCAACCTTGGCAGCCGCAAAGCGCACCATCTGGAAAACAATCCGCGTATCAGCCTGCTGTTCCCGTGGCACATGCTGGAACGTCAGGTGATGGTGACCGGCAAAGCGGAACGTCTCTCGACGCTGGAAGTGGTGAAGTATTTCCACAGTCGTCCGCGTGACAGCCAGATTGGCGCCTGGGTATCAAAACAGTCCAGCCGCATTTCCGCCCGCGGCGTGTTGGAAAGTAAATTCCTCGAGCTGAAGCAGAAGTTCCAGCAGGGTGAAATCCCGCTGCCGAGCTTCTGGGGTGGTTTCCGCATCCCGATTGAGCAAATCGAATTCTGGCAGGGGGGCGAACATCGCCTGCACGACCGCTTTTTATACCAGCGCGAGAATGGCGGCTGGAAAATCGACAGACTGGCGCCGTAATCCCCGAAATTTGTTGATTTAAGCGCTAGCGCACACCGCGCTTGCGCTTTATTCTATGGTCCTTTCGCATCAGGCGAAAAGTCGTGTACCGGCAAAGGTGCAGTCGTTTATACATGGAGAATTTGATGGCAAGCAGTAACTTGATTAAACAATTGCAAGAGCGGGGCCTCGTGGCCCAGGTGACGGACGAGGAAGCGTTAGCAGAGCGACTGGCGCAAGGCCCGATCGCGCTCTATTGCGGCTTCGATCCCACCGCTGACAGCTTGCATTTGGGGCATCTTGTTCCATTGTTATGCCTGAAACGCTTCCAGATGGCGGGCCATAAGCCTGTTGCCCTGGTGGGCGGCGCGACCGGTCTGATTGGTGACCCAAGCTTTAAAGCCGCTGAGCGTAAACTGAACACCGAAGATACCGTGCAGGAGTGGGTGGATAAGATCCGCAAACAGGTTGCACCGTTCCTCGACTTCAACTGTGGCGATAACGCCGCGATTGCCGCGAACAACTACGACTGGTTTGGCAGCATGAACGTGCTGACCTTCCTGCGCGACATCGGCAAGCACTTCTCTGTTAACCAGATGATTAACAAAGAGGCCGTGAAGCAGCGTCTGAACCGTGACGACCAGGGTATCTCCTTTACCGAGTTCTCCTACAACCTGCTGCAGGGGTATGACTTTGCCTGCCTGAACAAGCTGCACGGTGTTTCCCTGCAGATTGGCGGTTCTGACCAGTGGGGTAATATCACCTCCGGTATCGACCTGACCCGTCGCCTGCACCAGAATCAGGTCTTTGGTCTGACCGTTCCGCTGATTACCAAAGCTGACGGTACCAAATTTGGTAAAACCGAAGGCGGCGCGGTATGGCTCGATCCGAAGAAAACCAGCCCGTACAAATTCTACCAGTTCTGGATCAACACGGCGGATGCCGATGTTTATCGCTTCCTGAAGTTCTTCACCTTTATGGATATTGAAGACATCAATGCGCTGGAAGAAGAAGACAAGAACAGCGGTAAAGCGCCACGCGCGCAGTACGTGCTGGCAGATGAAGTGACCAAACTGGTTCACGGTGAAGAAGGTCTGGCCGCGGCAAAACGCATTACTGCAAGCCTGTTCAACGGTACCCTGAGCGATCTGAGCGAAGCGGACTTCGAACAGCTGGCGCAGGACGGCGTGCCAATGGTTGAGATGGAGAAAGGGGCTGACCTGATGCAGGCGCTGGTGGATTCTGAGCTGCAGCCTTCCCGCGGTCAGGCGCGTAAAACCATCGCCTCAAACGCGATCACCATCAACGGTGAAAAGCAGGCTGACCCGGAATACACCTTTGTTGATGGCGACCGTCTGTATGGCCGCTACACCCTGCTGCGTCGCGGTAAGAAAAACTACTGCCTTGTCTGCTGGAAATAATTAACAGTCTCGAGGGGCGTGGGAAACCACGCCCCTTTTGTTTTTTCAGGGTTTGGTAAGCACAAAATGAAGAACATCCTCGCCATTCAGTCCCACGTTGTTTTTGGACATGCTGGCAACAGCGCTGCGGAATTCCCGATGCGCCGCCTCGGCGTCAACGTCTGGCCCCTCAATACCGTTCAGTTCTCTAACCACACGCAGTATGGCAAATGGGCCGGCTGCGTGATGCCGCCTTCGCACCTCACCGAGGTGGTGCAGGGCATTGCCGATATCGGCCAGCTCAAGCGCTGTGACGCCGTATTGAGCGGTTATCTTGGTTCAGCGGAACAGGGGGAGCATATCCTCGGCATCGTGCGTCAGGTAAAGGCTGCCAACCCGTCGGCAAAATACTTCTGCGACCCCGTCATGGGCCATCCGGAAAAAGGCTGTATCGTGGCGCCAGGCGTGGCAGAATTCCACGTCCGGCACGCGCTGCCCGCCAGCGATATCATTGCGCCAAACCTGGTCGAACTGGAAATTCTCTGCGAGCATCCGGTTAACAGCGTAGAAGAGGCCGTAAGCGCGTCACGCGAGCTGATCGCGCAGGGGCCTGAGGTTGTGCTGGTAAAACACCTCGCGCGCGCAGGGCTAAGCCAGGATCGCTTTGAGATGCTGCTGGTGACGAAGGATGATGCCTGGCATATCAGCCGTCCGCTGGTGGATTTTGGCCCGCGTCAGCCGGTGGGCGTGGGCGATGTGACCAGCGGGCTGCTGCTGGTGAAACTGCTTCAGGGTGCAACGGTGAGGGACGCGCTGGAGCACGTTACGGCAGCGGTGTACGAAATTATGATTGCGACGAAAGAGATGCAGGAATATGAACTGCAGGTGGTCGCGGCACAGGATCGTATCGCGAAGCCGGAGCACTATTTCAGCGCAACCCAGCTTTAAACGATGCCCGGCGGCGCTGCGCTGGCACGGGTCTACGGAATTCGTAGGCCGGGTAAGCGTCAGCGCCACCCGGCAACACAGTCTGCTCGGTTAATTCAACCCTTCCGCTTTCAGCGCTGCAGCCACCGCAGGACGTTCAGCCACGCGTTTCATATACGATGCAATGTGGTCTAACCCTTCCAGATTCAGCTTAACCGCACGTGCCCAGCGCAGCACGGTGAACAGGTACGCATCAGCGATCGTGAAGCGCGAGCCGCCAATCCACTGTTCGTCTTTCAGCGATTCGTTAACGTACTGCAGCTTTTTCTCCAGCAGGGCGCGCAGGGTCGGCTTAAACTCTTCCGGCGTATCCGGGCGGAACAGCGGCGTAAAGCCTTTGTGCAGCTCGGTGGCAATGTAGTTCAGCCATTCCAGCGTTTTATAGCGAGAAATGGTACTGACCGGGGCCAGCAGCTGGCGATCGGGCACGCTATCGGCCAGGAACTGCATAATCGCCACGCCTTCGGTCAGCAGGGTACCGTCATCCAGCAGGAGCGCCGGAACCTGTCCTTTCGGGTTAATGGCAAGAAAATCATCGCCGTTTTCCAGACGTTTTTTCATCAGATCAACGCCATCCAGCGTGAAATCTTTGCCGCTCTCGCGCAGGGTGATATGGGAAGCAAGAGAGCACGCGCCCGGTTTGTAGAACAGTTTCATCGGTAACTCCTTTTCGCTGAGGTTTCAGCTATGTTAGTGCGCAAACGGATAAAAAAAAAGCCGCTAATCAATTAGCGGCTTCTGGTCAGTCGTTTCTCACGGATTTCACGCAGTAGCGGTTTTGGTCGCCTTAGCGGTCTTGTCGTCGTCCTGAGTCATGCGATTCAGTTTCGGTGCGGTCAGCAGCATCAGAGCGGCAATAACGGCAGTCGCGATACCAATCTGCATGAACACGGTACCGTAGACGTTCAGGGAAACCAGTGGGTCAGTGACGTTTTCCGGCACGGCCATCAGGTTCGCAATCTTACCGGCGATAATTGCTGCACCGGCAGTGGTCAGGAACCAGCTACCCATAATGAAGCCCATCAGACGCTGCGGAACCAGCTGTGCAACCATTGCCAGACCCAGACCAGAGATCATCAGTTCGCCGATAGACTGCAGCGCGTAGCTCAGGATCAGCCAGTTAACGGATACGATACCGGCGTCGGTAGCAAATTTGGTACCCAGCGGCAGCACCAGGAACGCGCCGGAGCACAGCACCATACCGATAGCAAACTTGTGCGGCATTGGCAGACGGTCGCCCATCTTGTTATAGATCGCGGCCAGAATCGGGCTACCAATCATGATCCAGAACGGGTTCAGTGCCTGATACTGCTCCGGTTCGAACGCGATGCCCAGAATAGAGTGCTCAACGTTACGAATGGCAAAGAAGTTAAGAGAGGTTGGCATCTGGCTGTACAGCACGAAGAAGATAATCGCTTCCAGCATCAGAATGAAGGCCACGATCATCTTACGACGGGCAGCACCCTGCATAGCGAATGCTTCTTTCGCGAAGATAACCACGATACCCAGCGCCACAACGCCCAGAACGGCACGTGCGATACCCTGGTTGTGCAGCAGCCAGGTAGCGATGGCCGCCAGGACCACAACGCCTACGATGGTCGCCAGCAGTTTGCCCATATGCACAGGCTCGAAGTCTGGTTTTGAACCGTAGTTTTTAACCCAGCTGCGGCAGAACAGGAAGTTCACCACGGTGATCAGCATACCGACGAAGCTCAGTGCAAACGCCACGCTCCAGCCGAATTTTGCTGCGAGCCATGGGGTTGCCAGCATCGAGAAGAACGAACCGATGTTGATGGACATGTAGTACATGGTAAATGCACCGTCCAGACGCGGGTCATCTTTGCTGTAGCAGGTAGAGAGCAGGGAAGACGGGTTCGCTTTGAACAGACCGTTACCCACAGCGATCGTGGCCATGCCCATATACACGACAGCGGCATCATGCCCTGACCATGCTACCAGTCCATAGCCAATCGCCAGAACAATGGCGCCCAGCATGATGACACGTTTAGTTCCGAGGACTTTATCGCCCAGCCAGCCGCCGATAGCGACCAGACCGTACACCAGAGCACTGAAGGAGGAGAACAGCGTGATGGAATCGGCTTCGGACATACCCAGCTGTTTTACCAGGTAAACCGCCATGATCCCTTGCAGGCCGTAGTAACCAAAACGCTCCCATAACTCGATAGAGAAGATGAGATAGAACGCTTTAGGTTGTTTAAAAGCGTTCAGACTCACGCTTTCATCTGTTGGTTTATTGTTTGCAGTCGACACATATACCTCTTTTTTTACATCCCATATTAACGGGGGTGTTCATAGCGTGATGGCCGTAGTCCATACGCCTTATAGTTATATTGGGAGGAGAAACGGCGGGTAATGTTCACTATCCTGCCCCATCTGGCAATACGTTTGTAATAATCTGTTACATATATCCTGAGTGGTATAATCGTCGGTTCATGCAAATGTTATTCAGCGTTAAATTTCATACGCTGAGTAAAGGTAGTTTTTTCGACTGGTAATCACCGGTCAGTACGGGCTGTTGGCGATATGTTCTGCTATTTGCCGCTTGTGGTAGTGATATAGCCCATATTCTGAAAAATAGCTGGTCTTATCGTCGGCAAAGAAAGAGGAGTGTCTTGTCAGATAAAGGGTTTAGGTCGATTTTGACAACAAAAATACAACATGAAGTTATCAGGGTGATCGCGATCACAGATGTATAGAAATTTTCGGCTATGAAAAAACTATTAACCTGTTTCAGCGTTAAAGAGCCGAATAAGTGACAGGTGAGGCGAAACGAAAGGCGGACAAATAACGGTCAAAAGAAGAGCGTTTGAAAGCCCTTCTTTAATCAGGGGATTGAGATGCCTCAGGGATATACTTTTTCTTTGTATTCGCAGAGATCTTCAATAATGCAGGAGCCGCAGCGAGGCTTACGGGCAATACACGTGTAACGACCGTGCAGAATCAGCCAGTGATGGCAATCAACCTTAAATTCTGCCGGAACCACTTTCAGCAGCTTCTCTTCGACCTGCTCGACATTTTTCCCCGGCGCGAAGTTGGTCCGGTTAGAGACGCGAAATATATGCGTATCTACGGCGATAGTGGGCCAGCCAAACGCGGTATTGAGTACTACGTTCGCCGTTTTACGACCCACGCCCGGCAAGGCTTCCAGCGCAGCGCGGTCTTCCGGCACTTCGCCTCCGTGCTGCTCCAGCAGAATTCGGCAGGTCTTGATGACGTTCTCGGCTTTGCTGTTAAACAGGCCGATGGTTTTGATATAGGACTTCACGCCTTCCACGCCCAGCTCCAGCATGGCCTTCGGCGTATTGGCGACCGGATAGAGCAGGGCGGTGGCTTTATTGACGCTCACGTCGGTAGCCTGTGCAGAGAGCAACACGGCGATCAGCAGCTCAAACGGGGAGGTAAAATTCAGCTCCGTCGTCGGGTGCGGGTTCTCGTCCCGCAGACGGGTCAGGATCGCAATGCGCTTTTCTTTATTCATGAGGCCTTCTCGGGTGTCCCTTCCAGAACGCTGCGCTGAGCCGCGCGGCGCTTACGTTTCTCATCAATCAGGTATTTTATCGCCAGCATCATGCCAAGGCCAATAAACGCACCGGGCGGCAGCATCGCCAGCAGGAATGGCGTATCGGTGTGGAACACTTCAATGCGCAGCGCTTTGGCCCAGCCGCCCAGCAGCGCATCAGCGCCGTCAAACAGCGTACCGTTGCCGAGGATCTCGCGCAGCGAGCCCAGCACGAACATGGCGCAGGTGGCACCCATGCCAATAGAAAAACCGTCCAGCGCCGACATAGCCGGACTGTTTTTCACCGCAAAGGCTTCCGCACGCCCGACCACGATACAGTTGGTGACGATAAGGGGAATGAAGATCCCGAGCGACTGGTACAGACCAAACGCATAGGCGTTAATCAGCATCTGAACAATACTGACCACCGACGCAATGATCATGACGTAAATAGGAATACGAATTTCCGACGGCGTCCAGCGGCGCAGGGCAGAGATGGAGAGGTTGGTCAGGGTCAATACCAGCGTGGTTGCCAGACCCAGACCGAGCGCGTTGGTGGCGGTGGATGTCACCGCCAGCAGTGGGCACATGCCCAGAAGCTGAACCAGCGCGGAGTTGTTTTTCCACAACCCCTGGACAATAACCTCTTTAACCTGGCTCATGATTACTCCTCACAGGCCGGAAGATTGTTGATTTGCGCGGGCAGCGTTTCAGCGTACAGCCCGGCTCGTTTTACGGCATTCACCACCGCACGTGGGGTGATGGTCGCCCCGGTGAACTGGTCGAACTCGCCGCCATCTTTCTTCACCGCAAACGCGGTATCACCTTCGCCATGGATCACTTTACCGGCAAAGTGCAAAATCCAGTCGCTCAGACGGGTTTCAATTTTATCGCCAAGACCCGGCGTTTCATGGTGTTCCGTCACGCGGGTGCCCAGTATGGTGCCGGAGAAATCACTGCCCACGAGGAGCTGAATGGCACCGGAATAGCCGTCAGGCGCCGTCGCTTCCATCACCGCGCCGACCGGTTTATCCCCTTTTCGGGCAATAAAGAGGCGGTGCGGGCCTTTCCCAAGCTGCGGCGCGTCTACCATAAAGCAGCTTTTTTGCAGGTCGTTATCGTAGAATTCCGCCGGGATCACCTGATCGAACAGCGCCTTTTGCTGCTTCGAGGCCTGCTCTTCGATGGTCGTTTTGGTCAGCGCATTTACCAGCGCCGTCAGCCCTGTCAGGACCGCGGCGAAGACAGCCAGCGTGACGCCGTGTTTTTGCATCGTTTTGATCATGGCGAGACCCTTAGCGATGGCCGTACACGCGCGGACGCGTGTAATAGTCGATGAGCGGAACGGTAATGTTGGCAAGCAGGACGGCAAAAGCCACGCCGTCCGGGTACCCGCCAAAGCTGCGGATGAGCCAGACCAGCAGGCCTGCCAGCGCGCCGAAGATCAGGCGCCCGCGGTTAGTCGTTGAGGCCGTCACCGGATCCGTCAGGATAAAGAAGGCACCCAGCATGGTCGCCCCGGAGAGCAGGTGCAGCTGCGGGCTGGCCAGTGATTCAGGAGAGAATACCCAACCCAGCGTGGCGCAGACCGCCAGCGTCACGAGGAAGCTGACCGGAATATGCCAGCGGATGGCTTTCTGCTGCAGCAGGAACAGGCCGCCCAGCAGATACGCCAGGTTGACCCACTGCCAGCCGGCACCCGCCAGTACGCCGCTGTAAATGGCGGATTTCATGATCTGCTCAACGCTGTGTCCGGCATGCAGGGACGTTTTAAAGGTATCAAGCGGCGTCGCCTGGCTGATCCCGTCCACGCCCATGCGCAGCGCGTTCATATCGGCACCGAGCGCCGTATGGCCGGTAAAGATCACGTGCAGAGCATCCATGAAGCCCGGAACCGTGGCCGCAATCTCGTGCGGTGGCAGCCAGCTGGTCATCTGTGCCGGGAAGGAGATCAGCAGCACCACGTAGCCAATCATCGCCGGGTTAAACGGGTTATGGCCCAGTCCACCATACAGCTGTTTGGCAATGATCACCGCAAACACGGTGCCGAGGACCACCATCCACCATGGAGCAAACGGCGGGATACTGATCGCCAGCAGCAGCCCGGTCAGCAGCGCGGAGTTATCGGCCAGAATGCGGGAGACCGCCGCCTTGCGCAGCTTAAGGACAAGGGCTTCCGCCGCTAAGGCGCTGGCACAGCCCAGGATTATCTGGAACAGGGTTCCCCAGCCGAAAAACCAGCACTGAACGGCAATGCCCGGCAGCGCCGCCAGGCAGACCAGCATCATAATGCGCGATGTCTGGCGCTGATTGTGGGTGTAAGGGGAGCTTGCGATTCTGAAAACCATTTAATCCTCGTTAACTGCTTGCTGTGCGGCTTTCTTTGCCTGAACGCGCGCAATGGCGGCGGCGACGGCGGCTTTGCGCGGGTCATCGTTGGCGGCCTGCGGTTGTTCATCCTGCTGCGCTGCTTTGCGGGCTTTAGCGCGGGCAATCGCCGCTTCGACGGCGGCTTTACGCGGATCGACCGGCGCGTCGGGTTCTGCGGTTGGCGTCTGCTGCGCCGCTTTGCGGGCTTTGGCACGGGCAATCGCTGCCTCAACGGCCGCTTTGCGAGGGTCGACCGCTTCCTGCTCAACCACCACGCTTTGCTCACCGGCTTTGCGGGCTTTAGCGCGGGCTATCGCCGCCTCAACGGCGGCTTTACGCGGGTCGATCTCCGTCTCTGCCTGGACCGTTTGCGCTTTTTCAGCCTGACGGGCGCGAGCCTGAGCTTTACGCGCTTCACGCGCCGCAATGGCTTCGCTGTTGTCCGGCTTCTCGCCAGCCGGGATCACCACAGGCTGCGCCGCGGTCGCTTTTTTCTCGCGAACGCGAGCCAGTGCGGCATTAATCGCATCCTGATCTTTCTCGCCGGGCTGAACGGCGGCCTGCTTATGGCGCTCCTGACGGGCGATTTTTTCACGTTCCAGTCGCGCCTGGCGCGCTTCAAAGCGTGCCTTGGCTTCCGCCGCGCGTTTTTCTTCCATGGAGATGGCATAAATTTCCGCCTTCTCCTGGCGGAAATACTGCACCAGAGGAATGTTGCTAGGGCAGACCCAGGCGCAGGCGCCGCATTCGATGCAGTCGGCCAGGTTATGGGCTGTCGCCTTGTCGTGCAGTTGGCCTTTGCTGTACCAGTACAGCTGCTGTGGGAGCAGATCCGCCGGGCAGGCGTCGGCACAGGCGCTGCAGCGAATACAGCCTTTTTCTTCCTGCTCTTCACCCATCTCGGTCGGGGAAGGGGCGAGCAGGCAGTTGGTGATTTTGACTACCGGCACATCGAGCCACGGCAGGGTAAAGCCCATCAGCGGGCCGCCCATGATCACCATCTGGTCGCTGGCCGGGCAAAACTCAGCCTGCTCCAGCAGGTGACGCACCGGCGTACCCAGACGCGCCCAGACGTTGCCCGGACGAGAGACCGCTTCCCCGGTCAGCGTTACCACGCGTTCGGTCAGCGGCTCGCCGTCGATCACCGCGCGCTTCACGGCGTACGCGGTCCCGACGTTCTGCATCAGCACGCCGATATCTGAAGAGCGTCCGCCGTGCGGAACCTGCTTGCCGGTGAGAATTTGCGTCAGCTGTTTAGCACCGCCAGAGGGGTATTTGGTCGGGATAACGCGCAGGCTAATATCGTGACTGCCCGCCAGCACGGCGCGCAGCATAGAGATAGCCTGCGGTTTATTGTCTTCGATACCGATCAGCACTTCCCGCGGCTGCAGAATGTGCGCGAGGATCCGGATGCCTTCCACCACCTGGGCGGCGCAGTCCTGCATCAGACGATCGTCGGCGGTGATGTACGGTTCGCATTCGGCGGCGTTGATAATCAGCGTCTGAATATTATCGCCACCGCCGCGCAGTTTGACGCCGGTCGGGAAGCCTGCGCCGCCGAGGCCGGCAACGCCGAACTGATGAATGCGCTCGATGAGCGCTTCGCGGCTATGGGAGCGGTAGTCGCTCCAGCCGTCACGGTCGATCCAGCGGTCTTCGCCGTCGGCTTCAATAATCACGCTCAGCTCTGAGAGCGCTGACGGATGCGGCACCGTATGAGGCGCGATGGCGACCACCTTACCGGAGGTGGGGGCGTGCACCGGCAGCATACGTCCGCGACCAAAGGTCAGCGGCTGACCGCGAAGAACCGTATCGCCTTCTTTCACGCACAGCTCACCCTCAGCGCCAATGTGCTGCTTGAGCGGCATGACGAAACGGGTCGCCAGCGGTATTTGACGCAGCGGCGTGCCGTTAGACTGGGTTTTCATCTCCGGTGGGTGAATACCCCCGTCAAAGTCCCAAATCTTCTCTTTTCTGAAAGCAGAAAATAACTTAAGCATGTTGTTCCACAGGAATATTGCGAACCGGAATGGTTTGAAGATCCCATTTCCAGCTTTCGGTAGTCGTTTCAACCGGGCGCAGCTCGATACATTGCGTCGGGCAGGGGGCTACGCAGAGGTTACAGCCGGTGCACAGGTCCGCCACTACGGTGTGCATGGCGCGCGTGGCGCCAACAATGGCGTCGACCGGACAGGCCTGAATACATTTGGTACAGCCGATGCAGTTCGCTTCGTCGATCACGGCCAGCGCGCGGACCGGCTCCTGCACGTCCGCGTCGCCATCAACCGGCTGCGGATCAACGTTAAGCAGGGCGGCAATTTTCAGCATGACTGCTTCGCCGCCGGGGGCGCAGCGGTTAATTTTTTCGCCCTGGATGCCTACCGCTTCAGCGTAAGGGCGGCAGCCCGGGTAGCCACACTGCCCGCACTGGCTTTGAGGCAGAAGCTCATCAATTTTCTCAACAACGGGATCGTCCTCTACCGCGAAACGGCGGGAGGCGTAACCCAGGATAAGGCCAAACACCAACCCCAGGACGCTGATAGAGGCGATGGCAATCCAGATAGCATTCATTACAACTTCACCAGACCACTAAAGCCCATAAAGGCCAGAGACATTAAACCGGCGGTGACCAGCGCAATCGCGTTACCGCGGAAGGGCGCAGGAATATCCGCTGCTGCCAGGCGCTCGCGAATAGAGGCAAACAGTACCATGACCAGAGAGAAACCGACAGCTGCAGAAAAACCATACAGCGCCGATTGCATAAAGTTATGACCCAGGTTGATGTTCAGCAGCGCCACGCCGAGAACGGCGCAGTTAGTGGTGATCAGCGGCAGGAAGATGCCCAGCAGGCGATAGAGCGCCGGGCTGGTTTTGCGCACCACCATTTCGGTAAACTGCACCACCACCGCGATAACCAGAATAAAGGCCAGCGTACGGAGATAGGTTAACCCCAGCGGGATGAGGATCCAGGTATCAATCCACCACGCGCAGATGGACGCCAGCGTCATGACGAAGGTCGTCGCCAGCCCCATACCCATTGCCGTTTCCAGCTTTTTGGAAACGCCCATAAACGGGCACAGGCCAAGGAACTTCACCAGAACGAAGTTGTTAACCAGCACGGTGCCGACAAAGAGCAGTAAGTAATCGGTCATTATTTAGCCTGAAATAAAAAAGCCGCCTATTATCGGACAAACCCAGGCAGGCGACAACAGGTTATCTGTAGGGTTATTACGGGTTCACGAAGGTGTTTTTCACCCGCGTCGAACGCTTGAAGTAGGGCACCAGCAGCGCCGCGGCCAGCAACGGGAAAAGCAGCTGACGAACGGCCAGCGCGTCTGAAACGGGCGAAAAAGCAAACGCCTTCACCGCCAGCAGGACCGAAACCAGCAGCCAGATAATGTAGTGCTTAGGCACATTCTTACGGCGCTTAAAGAAGGCGATGGTCAGCCACAGCGTGTAGTACCACATCCCGATCGCGAAAACGAACGACACAAACCACAAAGCAATATTAAGCACGCTTTGCGACAACAGGGTCTGAATGGCGTGAGGGGTAATCAGTGCGGTGGTATAAAGCAGCAGCGCAAGTGATGCGCTTAATAAGGCAACCAGCAGCCATGCCAGTGGGGCGATTAACCAGCCTCCAATGCGTTCTCCAGGCGTTGCGGTCATGAACTCTCCCATAATCTGCGCGAAATGTTGTACAGCCAGTTGGCAGGGCGGAGAGTATATAACATTTCGCGCGGATGGCTACTTTCTTATAAAACGTAACGCCATACGGACTTTGGCACTTCGCCGACGTTGAACAAACGGCCACCGGAGACCAGCTCCGCACGGCGATGGTCAGCGGCGCGATACATATTAATGATTTCCTGATTATCCGACAGGGTGTAGTTCAGATGGTCAAACAGTTTTTCCAGGCTCTCAAGCGAATTGATCTTGCGAAATTTTAATAAATAGTCCTGAACTGTCATATTAATAAGTTTCCATATAAAAGTGAGTAATACCAGTTAAGGTAATTCGTTCGAATAATAAACGGATTAATAAAGACGTAAACAGCCCACTCAGGTAACGCGACGAAATTAGGAGTTTTCTTTGCTGAAATTCAGGCATCAGACGATGCCTGGAAGAGAAGGTTAACCGTGTTCACCAGGGCTGGCAATAAGTAACTGACATATTATGTCACTCTTTATTGCAGTAACCGGTTACTTAGGTTGAGCGACAGTGATAGGCTCCGGCGGCTGGTAGTTATCGATATGGCTGGCAACGCCCAGCAAAATGACCGACACCCCAAGGACAATCCATCCCGCTAATTCAATGATTCGATTAATAATTGACGTCATGATGTGTAATTGTACTTTATCCATAAAGACAGGGCGCAAATGTTACAGCGACGTTTCTCTGACGGCAAGGGCTTTGGGAACGGTTCCCTTAAACAAAATCAGTAGGTTAATACTATGTAACAAAAACAATCCGTATAACCTGCTATTTTACGTCATACGGCACATTATTAATCCGTGGTAATGCCAGACTAGCCAGTGTGAAATAAGAACGACTTAAAAGAGGATGACACTATGAGTGATAATATCCGCGTTGGGCTTATTGGTTACGGGTACGCGAGCAAAACGTTTCATGCGCCTCTGATAGCAGGGACGCCGGAGATGGCGCTGGCGGCGGTATCCAGCAGCGACGCTGCTAAAGTCCATGCAGACTGGCCTTCTGTGCCGGTTGTCTCCGAGCCAAAACATCTTTTCAACGATCCAAACATTGATTTAATCGTCATTCCCACGCCGAACGATACCCACTTTCCGCTGGCAAAGGCCGCGCTGGAAGCCGGGAAGCATGTGGTTGTCGATAAGCCCTTTACCGTGACGCTGTCACAGGCGCGCGAGCTGGATGCGCTGGCAAAGAGTCTGGGCAGGCTGCTGTCGGTGTTCCATAACCGACGCTGGGACAGCGATTTTCTGACGGTAAAACGGCTTCTCAGTGAAGGTACGTTAGGGGAGATCCTCTTTTTTGAGTCTCACTTTGACCGCTTTCGCCCGCAGGTACGAAACCGCTGGCGCGAGCAGGCCGGTCCTGGCAGCGGTATCTGGTATGATTTAGCCCCGCATCTGCTGGATCAGGCCGTCAATCTCTTTGGCCTGCCGGTGAGCATGACGGTCGATCTGGCCCAGCTCAGGCCCGGTGCGCAGACGACCGATTACTTCCACGCGGTGCTCAGTTACCCGCAGCGGCGAATTGTGCTGCACGGGACGATGGTCGCGGCGGCAGAATCTGCCCGTTACATTATTCACGGCACGCGCGGCAGCTACGTGAAGTTTGGTCTCGATCCGCAGGAAGACAGGCTGAAAAACGGTGAGCGTCTGCCGCAGGAAGACTGGGGCTATGATATGCGCGACGGCGTCGTCACGCGGGTGGAAGGCGAGGAGCTGGTCGAAGAGACCTTGCTGACGATACCGGGTAACTATCCGGCGTATTATGCCGCTATTCGCGATGCGCTGAACGGCACGGGAGAGAATCCGGTTCCGGCCAGCCAGGCAATACAGATTATGGAGCTGATTGAGCTGGGGATCGAATCTGCCAAACATCGCGCGACGCTCTGTCTGGCATAAGTTTTTGACGTTGCTGTAGGCCGGGTGAGGCGTAGCCGCCACCCGGCAAAAGGGGTTACGCGGTTGCCACCTTATCCCGCAGCGCCTGCTTCTCCGCAGGCGTCAGGAAGGCGATCTCCAGCCCGTTGATCTGCGCCTGACGGATCTGCTCGCGGCTCAACCCCGCCTGCGGTGCGGCGATGTTGTACTCGTGGATGATATCCACGCCCTGAACCGCCGGATCGTCCGTATTCAGCGAGGCCAGCACGCCGTGCTCGAGGAAGGTTTTCAGCGGGTGCTGCGACAGCGATGCTACGGTGCTGGTCTGAATGTTAGACGTCAGGCACGACTCAATCCCGATGCGCTGCTCCGCCAGGAAATCCATCAGGGCGCGGTCTTCTACCGCCTTCACGCCGTGACCGATACGTTCGGCGCCCAGCTCGCGGATGGCCTGCCAGATGCTTTCCGGGCCAGCCGCTTCACCCGCGTGCACGGTAATGTGCCAGCCGGCATCGCGCGCGCGGTTGAAGTGGGAGAGGAACAGGCTGCCCGGGAAGCCCAGCTCGTCACCGGCGAGATCGACGGCGGTGATGGCATCGCGATGGGCCAGCAGCGCTTCCAGCTCCTGCAGGCAGGCGGCTTCACCGAAGGTACGGCTCATGATGCCGATCAGGCGAGCCTGAACGTCGAAGGTTTTGCACCCTTCGCGGACGCCTTCAATGACGGCTTCCACGACGCCTGCAACGGGCAGGTTGTGGGTCATCGCCATGTAGCCCGGCGAGAAGCGCAGCTCGACGTAGTGCAGGCCGTTGCGGGCGGCATCTTCGATGTTCTCAAACGCCACGCGGCGGCAGGCATCCAGCGACGCCAGCATTTTCACGCCCCAGTCGAGTTTGCTCAGGAAGCTGACCAGGTCCGGTTCATTAGAGGTCACCTGCACGTGAGGGATCAGGGACTCAAGGGTCTGAGCAGGAAGCGTTAAATTGAACTGGCGGCCAAGATCGAGGATGGTTTGGGCACGAATGTTACCGTCAAGGTGACGATGAATATCAGTTAAAGGCAGGCGTGTATCAATCATGGTCGCACTCTTTTCTGGTTAAAGTGCGCCATATTATAAAAACAAAACGGGGTAAAAAGCTATTTGCGCAAGGGAATATTCCGTTGCGCAAATTGATTACAGAAGCGTATTAATGCCGGCAATCAGGCGTTGAACCCCTTGCTCCAGCTTGCTGCGCGGGCAGCCCGCATTCAGGCGTACGAAGCCATTTCCCTCTTTTCCATAGGTATATCCCGGCATGATGGCGACCTTTTGCTGCTCGATCAGCACTTTTTGCAGCGCCCGATCGTCAATGTTCAGCGGACGCAGATCGATCCAGGCCAGATAGGTCGCTTCCGGCGGCTGCCAGTTGAGTTTCGGAAAAGCGCGGTTTACTTCCTGAGCGATATACAACAGATTCTCTTCCAGATAACCCCGCAGGGCATCCAGCCACGGCCCCCCTTGCTGATAGGCGGCGATATGCGCCGTTAGCGCCAGCACGGAAGGGGAAGAGAGCCCGTCCCGACCTTTTAACGCGCTGAGATAGCCGTTACGGCTCTCTTCATCGCCGATCAGGCCATAAGCCCCCGTCAGCGCCGGAATGTTAAAGCTTTTCGAACCGGAGGTCAGAAGCGCCCATTTGCTCCGCGCCACTGCGGTCCACGGCGTGTGACGATGTTCTCCCCACACCATGTCCATATGGATTTCATCGCTGATAACCGCCACGTCATAGCGCTCGCAGAGTTCCGCCATCTGCGTCAATTCATCCCGCGTCCAGACCTTGCCGGTCGGATTCTGCGGGCTGCACAGCAGCAAAATTTTGTTTTCCGGTTTCGCCAGCGCCGCTTCGAGGGCTGCCATATTGCCCTGCCAGCCAGCGGCCTGTTTTTCCATTTCAGCCGCCACAACACGACGCCCGTTACCCTCTATGGCTTTGTAAAAGGCATCGTATGCCGGGGTGTGAACCACCACGCCGTCGTCGGGTTTTGACCAGAGGCGAATCAGTTCCGAGACCATGTAGATGACGGAGGGGCCATAAACCACGCTTTCGATATCAATTCGGGTGTTAAAGCGCTGCTGGAACCAGTGTGCGACGGCGGCGAGAAACTCGTCGTTTTTCCAGCGGCTATAGCCAAACACGCCGTGATGAATGCGCTGTTGCAGCGCGTCGGTTATGCAGGGGGCGGTGGCGAAATCCATATCCGAGATGGTGAAGGGCAGCAGATCCGCCGCGCCAAAGCGGTCGGCGACATAGTCCCACTGCGTACACCAGGTGCCGTGTCGATCCACGACGGTTGAGAAATCAAACATGCTTTAATCCTTAACGTAAAACCCCCTCATGGTGAGGGGGCTGAGGCATCAGGCTTCTACTGTTCGCATCAGGGTCGCCAGCTCATCTTTCACTGACTGTACCTGCGGGCCGATAACCACCTGCAAATTGTGCTGGTTTAACTGTACCACGCCGATGGCCCGGTTGGCCTTGAGGGCGTTGGTATCCACTTTCGACATATCCGCCACCGACAAACGCAGGCGGGTAATGCAGTTATCCAGCGAGGTGATGTTATCCGCACCGCCCAGCGCCGCCAGAATGGCAGGGGTGTTATAGCCGGATTTGCCCACGGTACCGGCAACCGCCTGTTCAACGCTGGTGGCCGTATCAATATCGCGTCCTGGCGTTTTCAGGTTAAAGCGGGTGATGGCGAAGCGGAAGATCCCGTAGTACACCGCAAACCAGATTGCCGCCACGACCGGGACCAGATACCACTTAGTCGACAGGCCGTGCAGGATCCCGAACACCACGAAGTCGATCACGTTACCGTCAGTGTTGCCGATGGTGACGCCCAGCACCGCCATCACGGTGAAGCCCAGACCGGTCAGCACCGCGTGAATCAGATACAGCACCGGCGCGACGAACAGGAACAGGAACTCGATAGGCTCGGTGGTACCGCCCACGACGCAGGCGATCACGCCGGAAATCAGCAGGCCTTTAATTTTATGACGGTTTTCCGGGCGCGCGCAGTGGTACATTGCCAGCGCAGCACCCGGCAGGCCGCCGAGGAAGGCAGGCATTTTACCCTGAGACAGGAAGCGGGTTGCGCTTTCGGAGAAGCCGTGTGTCGTCGGGCAGCTCAGCTGTGCCTGGAAGATAGTCAGCGCGCCGCTCACGTCGTGACCGCACACCTCCATGGTGCCGCCCGCTTCGGTGAAGCGAATCAGGGCCACCAGGATATGCTGCAGGCCAAACGGCAGCAGAAGACGCTCGCCGGTGCCGAAGATCATCGGACCAAAATCTCCCGCGCCGTTAATGATGCGGCCAATGCCGTTGATGCCCATAGCGAAAACTGGCCAAATCAGCGGAATAATCAGACCAAACAGTCCCATTACCACCAGGGTCACAATTGGGACAAAGCGGGTGCCGCCGAAGAAGGCCAGGGCATCCGGCAGGCGGATATTGTGGAAGCGCTCGTGCAGCATCCAGATAATTACCCCGGCGATCACCGCCCCGAGGATCCCGGTATCAATAGACTGGATGCCAATCACGCTCTGAATGTTGTTGGCCTTCAGCACGGCGGCGTCGGTGGTCGGCAGTATGCCTTTCGCGGTCAGCCAGAAGTTAACCGCCAGGTTCATCACCGCGTAGCCCACAAAACCGGCAAACGCCGCGACGCCTTTGTTCTCGCGGGCCAGGCCCAGCGGGATTGCGATACAGAACATCACGGGCAGGAAACTGAAGGCAAAGGAGCCGACTTTACTCATCCAGATAAAGATCGCCTGCAGCACGGGCGCGCCGAGGAAGGGGATCAACGTGATGACGTCTTTACTGCTGAGCGAACTGCCGATCCCGAGCATGATCCCGCAGAACGAGAGAAGCGCCACGGGCAGCATAAAGGTTTTACCCAGTTGCTGGAAAAATTCCCACAGCGATATTTTTTGTGCTGCTTTCGCCGTCATAAAACGACTCCTTTATTGTTAAAATCAGTTTGTCTGCTTCAATGCTGCGAGAAGATAAAACGTTTTATCAAAGTTTAGTGCGCGCTAAATCACATTCTCAGGCTTTGACTGGTAGTATAAAGATAACGTATTGATAAAACGTTTTACCGATCTCATTTTTCAGGGAGTCACGCCAACACATGGCTGTAGCGAAAAAAGTCACCATCAACGATGTCGCGCTGGCGGCGGGGGTTTCCGTCAGCACCGTTTCTCTGGTACTCAGCGGCAAAGGACGCATCTCTCCCGCGACCGGTCAGCGGGTGAATGAGGCGGTTGAGCAGTTGGGCTTTGTGCGAAACCGCCAGGCGTCGGCGCTGCGCGGCGGGCAAAGCGGGGTGATTGGCCTGATTGTCCGTGACCTGACGTCACCTTTCTATGCGGAGCTGACCGCCGGCTTAACCGAAGCGCTTGAAGCGCAGGGGCGGATGGTCTTTCTGCTTCACGGCGGTCGCGAGGCCGATCAGCTGCTTTCCCGGCTCGATATGCTGCTGAATCAGGGGGTGGACGGGGTAATCGTCGCCGGGGCGTCGGGCGTGGGCAGCGAGCTGTGCGAGCGTGCCGCTGAAAAAGGCGTGCCGCTGGTGTTTGCTTCACGCGCCAGCTACCTCGATGAAGCCGATACGCTGCGCCCGGATAACATGCAGGCTGCGCAAATGCTGACCGAGCATCTTATTCGTCGCGGCCATCAGCGCATTGCCTGGCTGGGCGGCAAAAGCTCGTCCCTGACCCGCGCCGAACGGGTCGGCGGCTACTGCGCGACGCTGATTAAATACGGCCTGCCGTTCCACAGCGAGTGGGTTGTTGAGTGTGAGTCCAGCCAGAAGATGGCGGCGGAAGCGATAGGCGCGCTGCTGCGCAGCAGCCCGACCATCAGCGCCGTCATTTGCTATAACGATGTGATCGCCATGGGCGCCTGGTTTGGCCTGATCCGCGCCGGGCGTCAGAGCGGCGAGGGCGGGGTGGAAACCTTCTTCGGCCACCAGGTGGCGCTGGGGGCGTTCGCCGACGTCGGTGAAAACGCGCTCGACGATCTGCCGATCGTCTGGGCCACGACCCCAGCGCGGGAGATGGGCTACACCCTGGCGGACAGGATCATGCAGCGCATCGACAATACGGATGTTCAGGCCGGGCACCAGATTGTGGCGGCGCGGTTAGTGACGGTGAAATAATATCGCCCGGCGTCGCTGCGCTTGCGCGGGCCTACAACGGCCCGGAATCGTAGGCCGGGTAAGCGTCAGCGCCACCCGGCAATAAAAAACCCCTCATGCGAGGGGTTTTGACGTTTACTGCTGCGGTGCCGCCGGTTCGGCTGGCGCTGCCGGTTCAGCCGGTTCCGGCATCCCCAGAGCAGGCATGCCAAACATGCCGACAAAATCCTCCAGCGGCATTTTGTCGCCGTTGAGCGTGACCTGGCCGTTGGCGTACTGCAGGCTGGTGGAAATCGTGTTGTTGTCCACCTTCGTGATGCGGAACATCTGGCCCATGGCCGCCAGACCTTTCACCTGCTGGTTCGCCAGCTTGCCGGCATCTTCATCGCCGTAGCCTTCCAGCTTCGCAATCTGGGTCATAAACTCGGTCGCCATATCCATCGGGATGGTCAGCTTGCTGTCGAGCGACTTCACGCTGCGATCCACTTCCTGCGCCAGCGTCTGCGGTTCACCCGTGGCGGTGGCCGGATCCTTCAGGAACAGCGACAGGTTAAAGCTGGTTTCGCCTTTGCTGTTTTTCCAGCTCAGCGGCGCAACGGTGATCACCGGCTCGCCTTTCAGCAGGATCGGCAGGTTGTTGAACAGCACCGCCATCGCCTGCTGCTGGTACACTTCCGGGTTCTGCTGCAGCGCGGCATCGGTCAGCAGCGCCTGGCTCTCTTTGCTGTATTTCTGGCTAAATTCGTGCCACGCCTGGCCGTCGATGTTGCCGATCTTCAGCGACAGTTTGCCGGTGCCCAGATCCTGATTCTGCACTTTCAGGCTCTTCAGCGTGTAATCCAGCTGGGTATTGATGCTCTTACCGTCTTTGGACACGTCGGATTTGCCGTTGACGTCCATGCCTTCCAGCACGGCCATCTCTTTGCCTTCAACCGCAATGGCGACTTTATCGAGAGACAGTTTCTGATCGCCGATACGCTCTTTAAAATCGGTCATGCGGCTGTTGCCGTCGGCCTTCAGGTTGTTGAAGGTGAGCTGAACTTTTTGATTGTATTCGTTCACGGCGTTGACCAGGCCACTTTCCGCTTCACCCGTCAGGGAGAACACGTTCCCGTCGCGGTCCGCGTCAAGTTTGAAGTGACCACCGCTAAAGGCGACTTTCTCATTCTCTTTCTCGTAGTTCAGCGCTTTCAGCGCGATATCGGAACTGGTGTCACCGGCATAGCTGATGCGGGTGTCGATTTCGAAAGGTGAGGTATTTTTTGCCAGGTCGAACAGCGGTTTGGTGACGTCGTTATTCACCAGGACCGTGTGAACGGACGCCATTGACGGGATCAGGTTAAACGACTTTAGCTGCGCCAGCGGGAATGGACCGTGGCTGACCACTTCATCCAGCACCACGCTCTGCCCCGGTTTCAGCCAGCCGTTTTCCGTACCGGCAACCGGCTTCACCACTACCTGCATACGGCTGGTAAACACGCCGCGCTCATAATTCTGGTAGCTCAGCTCAAGGCCCGCTTCCGGCGCGCTGCGCTTAATCTCTCCGTTAGCCTGCGCCACCATTTCAGCCAGGCGTCCTTCCAGCTGTTTCCCGGTAAACCAGGAGGCACCCGTCCAGACCACGCCTAACGCTACAATCACTCCTACCGCTACGACCGATTTTTTCATTGCGACTATCCCTAAAATGAAACCAGGCGGTAAAAACCGCCTGAGATATTAAGCCTGCAACTAGCTTAGCAAGAGTTGTTAAAAAATTCAGTAAGTGCTTAAAGCTTATTGAAAACGCGCGCCAGTCGACCGGTGCCGCTTACGCTAACCGGAGACTCATTGGCTGCAACGAATGCTGATTCACCGGGCTTAAGCACCAGACGCTGTTCGCCTTTGTGCAGCGTCGCTTCGCCTTCCACGCAGAACAGGATCGCCGCACTTTCCTGTGCGATGGTCGTTTCTGTCTGGCTCAGGTCGTGCAGGGAGAAAGCAAAATCCTCAACCGGAATCGGGAAGTCCAGCTCTGCGCCGTTTTTCACCGGCTGAGTCAGCAGCTCCGCGGCGGGTTTCGCCACGAACTTGACGTTGGCAACCAGCTCGGGGATGTCGATGTATTTCGGCGTCAGGCCCGCGCGCAGCACGTTGTCAGAGTTGGCCATCACCTCCAGCGCCACGCCCTGCAGATAGGCGTGCGGGGTTTCCGCGAACAGGAACATTGCTTCACCCGGATTCAGCTTCACCACGTTCAGCAGCAGAGGGGAGAACAGGCCGCTGTCGTCCGGATAGAACTGCGCAATAAGACGGATGGTCTCCCACGGTTCACCTTGCTGGCTCTCCAGGGCCGCTTTCAGTACCGCCAGGGCGTGGGATTTCTCTTCACCCTGCATGTTCAGCAGGCTGGCAAACAGCTGGCTTAGCGCCTCGGCATTCGGGTTTTCAAGGAAATGCGCGATAGCGTTATTGGCACCCGCGACCGGTTGCAGCAGGGAGATAATCTCTGAAAATTCGCGGAACGCGTTCATCGCCAGGAACGGCGTCAGCGCGAACACCAGCTCCGGCTTGTGGTTAGGATCTTTGTAGTTACGCTCGGCGGCGTCTAACGGAATACCCGCCGCGTTCTCTTTCGCAAAGCCGATTTCAGACGCTTGCTTGTTCGGATGAACCTGGATGGAGAGCGGCTGGTCAGCGCACAGCACTTTAAACAGGAACGGCAGTTCGCCAAAGCGCTGAGCCACCTTGTCGCCCAGCAGCGCGGCTTTATCGCCGTCAATCACGTCGCGCAGGCTGCGTGCCTGGCCGCTGGCGTCTTCAATTTTTGAGCTGCTCTTCGGGTGCGCCCCCATCCACAGTTCTGCCATCGGCAGGTTGTTTGGGTTCGCGATACCGTAGAGATCCGTTAACGCAGTTTTACTTCCCCAGGCGTAGTTTTGCACTGAGTTGATGAGTTTTTGCATTATCAAGCCCTGATTCAAATGTGGAATAAACTCCGGGTATTAAAGCAATAAACCACCTGGAAGTAACCTGTGGATGTAAAAAGTCGTACTAGTCTCAGTTTTTGTTAAAAAATTGTGTAGGATAAGCTGACTCGCTTTTAAGCCGGGCAGCGGAACATCTGCCCTGAATAAACAGACCGAAGCAGTAAGTGAGAGACCAATGTCGAATAAACCCTTCCATTATCAGGATCCTTTCCCCCTCAGTCAGGATCAGACCGAGTATTACCTGTTAACCCGCGATCACGTCTCCGTCTCTGAGTTTGAAGGACAAGAGATCCTCAAGGTGGATCCGCAGGCGCTGACGCTGCTGGCGCAGCATGCTTTCCACGACGCCTCGTTTATGCTCCGTCCTGCGCACCAGCAGCAGGTGGCCGATATTCTGAGCGACCCGGAAGCCAGCGAAAACGACAAGTACGTTGCCCTGCAGTTCCTGCGTAACTCCGATATCGCGGCGAAAGGCATTCTGCCTACCTGCCAGGATACCGGCACGGCGATCATCGTCGGTAAAAAAGGCCAGCGCGTCTGGACCGGCGGCGGCGATGAAGCGGCGCTGGCGCACGGCGTCTACAACACCTACACCGAAGACAACCTGCGCTATTCGCAAAACGCGGCGCTGGACATGTACAAAGAGGTCAACACCGGCACTAACCTGCCTGCACAGATTGACCTCTACAGCGTCGACGGGGATGAGTACAAATTCCTCTGCATCGCCAAAGGCGGCGGTTCGGCCAACAAAACCTATCTCTATCAGGAGACCAAAGCGCTGCTCACCCCGGGCAAGCTGAAGAACTACCTGGTTGAGAAGATGCGCACCCTCGGCACCGCGGCGTGCCCGCCGTACCATATCGCGTTTGTGATTGGCGGTACCTCGGCGGAAAGCACGCTGAAGACCGTGAAGCTGGCCTCAACCAAATACTACGATGGCCTGCCAACCGAAGGTAACGAGCACGGCCAGGCGTTCCGCGACGTGCAGCTTGAGCAGGAGCTGCTGGAAGAAGCGCGCAATCTGGGCCTCGGCGCGCAGTTTGGCGGTAAATACTTCGCCCACGACGTGCGCGTGATCCGTCTGCCGCGTCACGGTGCATCCTGTCCGGTCGGGATGGGCGTCTCCTGCTCTGCGGATCGCAACATCAAGGCCAAGATCAACCGCGAAGGCGTGTGGATCGAAAAACTGGAAAACAACCCGGGTAAATACATTCCGGAAGCGCTGCGCAAAGCGGGCGAGGGGGAAGCGGTTCGCGTTGACCTGAACCGTCCGATGAAAGAGATCCTGGCGCAGCTGTCTCAGTATCCGGTTTCGACCCGTCTCTCCCTCAACGGCACGATTATCGTGGGCCGCGACATCGCGCACGCGAAGCTGAAAGAGCGCCTGGACAACGGCGAAGGGCTGCCGCAGTACATTAAAGATCACCCGATCTACTACGCGGGCCCGGCGAAAACGCCTGAAGGCTATGCCTCTGGTTCATTAGGCCCAACCACGGCGGGCCGTATGGACTCGTACGTCGACCAGCTGCAGGCTAACGGCGGCAGCATGATCATGCTGGCGAAAGGCAACCGCAGCCAGCAGGTAACGGACGCCTGCCACAAGCACGGCGGCTTCTACCTCGGCAGCATCGGCGGCCCGGCTGCGGTGCTGGCGCAGGGCAGCATCAAGAGCCTGGAGTGCGTGGAATACCCGGAACTGGGCATGGAAGCGATCTGGAAAATTGAGGTGGAAGACTTCCCGGCGTTTATCCTCGTGGATGACAAAGGCAACGACTTCTTCAAACAGATCCAGTCTTCTCAGTGTTCGGCGTGTGTGAAGTAGTCTGAAGAAAATGCCGGGTGGCGCTGACGCTTACCCGGCCTACATTCTCGTAGGTCGGGTAAGGCGAAGCCGCCACCCGACACCAAAAAGAGCGCACAAAGCGCCATACCGTTTCTCAGAAGTCATCAATACTTATCCCTTAAGCATGTGAGCAATCCCGACAGTGTTATCAAGGAGAAAGTAATGACCACGGTACGCCATGAGAAAGACTCGATGGGCGCCATCGACGTCCCGGCCGACAAGCTATGGGGCGCGCAAACCCAGCGTTCGCTGGAGCATTTCCGTATCTCGACTGAAAAAATGCCCGTTTCGCTGATTCAGGCGCTGGCGCTCACCAAACGTGCAGCCGCGAAAGTGAACCAGGATTTAGGCCTGCTGGCGGCAGACAAGGCCACCGCCATCATAAATGCCGCCGACGAAGTGCTGGCGGGCAAGCATCCCGACGAATTTCCGCTCGCCATCTGGCAGACCGGTTCCGGCACCCAGAGCAACATGAACATGAACGAAGTGCTGGCGAACCGGGCCAGCGAACTGCTGGGCGGCGTGCGCGGCATGGAGCGCAAGGTACACCCGAACGATGACGTCAACAAGAGCCAGAGTTCTAACGACGTCTTCCCCACGGCCATGCACGTGGCGGCGGTGATTGCTATCCGCGAGCAGCTTATCCCCCAGCTCAACGTCCTCAAATCCACGCTCAACGAGAAAGCGCAGGCCTTCCGCGATATCGTCAAAATTGGCCGTACGCACCTGCAGGACGCCACGCCGCTGACGCTCGGCCAGGAGATTTCCGGCTGGGTGGCGATGCTGGAACACAACCTGAAGCATATTGAAAACAGCCTGCCGCACCTGGCGGAGCTGGCGCTCGGCGGCACGGCGGTCGGCACCGGGTTAAACACCCATCCGGAGTATGCGGTGCGCGTGGCGGAGGAACTTGCGGCCATAACCGGACAGCCGTTCGTCACGGCGCCCAACAAGTTCGAAGCGCTGGCGACCTGCGATGCGCTGGTCCACACCCACGGCGCGCTGAAAGGGCTGGCGGCGTCGCTAATGAAAATCGCCAACGACGTGCGCTGGCTGGCCTCGGGCCCGCGCTGCGGCATCGGTGAAATCAGCATTCCGGAAAACGAGCCGGGCAGCTCCATCATGCCGGGTAAAGTCAACCCGACCCAGTGCGAAGCCATGACTATGCTCTGCTGTCAGGTAATGGGCAACGACGTGGCCGTCAACCTGGGCGGTGCATCCGGCAACTTCGAGCTGAACGTCTATCGACCGATGGTGATCCACAACGTTCTGCAATCAATTCGTCTGCTGGCGGACGGCATGGAGAGCTTTAACGAGCACTGCGCGGTGGGGATCGAGCCAAACCGCGAGCGCATCAGCCAGCTGTTAAATGAGTCGCTGATGTTGGTGACCGCGCTCAATACCCATATCGGCTACGATAAAGCCGCCGAGATCGCCAAAAAAGCGCATAAGGAGGGGCTGACGCTGAAAGCCTCCGCCCTGGCGCTGGGCTATCTGACGGAGGCGGAGTTTGATGCCTGGGTGCGCCCTGAGGCGATGGTTGGCAGTCTGAAATAATCAACTCGCCACGTACAGGTGCAGTCGCGGAATAATGAGCTGAAGCGGCTGCGCCTGAGGTCGGTAGCGGTGCTGGACATTTTCAGCATCGTAATTCAGCAACTCACCAATATCCGGCACGATAGCCCCCTGATCGGCATCATAAAGCGCAATCAGCGGCGTCGGACAGGCGTACTGCACCTGTTTTTGCTGACCGGAGTACCAGACGCGGGCAATAGGCTGCACCTTCACCGGGCGCTTAATTTTGAGGCGCGTATCCGCCGGTAGCGAGGCGATGCTGTGGTACTCCTGCTCCAGGCGTTCGATCCACTGCTCACGCGACCACGGCGCGACGGTGCGCGGCGTCTTCAGGCTCTTTTCCAGCTGCGCCAGAATTTCATCCCGGGTGAAGTTTTTAATGATGTGCTTATTCGCCCAGCCGAAGCGCAGCGTGGCGGGATGGCGCAGAACCGTCAGCGTGCGATAGGCATTCAGGGTAATTAACCCCGGAAGCTGACGGTGCACCCACTCAAACCGGGCGGCGGGGGCCAGGCCAGACTCTTCGGTAACGATTTTCTCAAATGCCGCTTTCAGACTGTTGATATGGGCAATCTGGCTTTCCAGCGCCTCGCGCGCTACTGCATCGGTTTGCAGACAGATCACGCCCGGCAGCCGCACGGCCGCCTTGCTGCTGCGCTGTTCAGACTGCTGCTGGATAAAAAGATGGCGATAGTGCTTCATCGCCAGCTCCAGTGCGACCTTGCCGATGTGCTGCTTCACGTCGATGGTGTCCAGCGGATCGTGCTCGGCCCCTTTGGCCACCTCGGGCAGGGTAAAGACGCGCGCGGCCAGCAGGCGGCAGGTCTGCAAACGTTCTGTCAGGGTCAGCAGCTCGTGTTCTATTTCCCGAAACGTGCTGTTCAGCCGTTCGATAAGATCGTAGGTCGCCATAAGCACTCTCATTAGTTACAACATACTTATCATATAGCACAGCACGCCGGGTCAGGCCAGCGTGCGGTTGAAGTCAGGCAGGGACGGGAAGGGCGATGTTATGGTACACCGGCCAGCTAAAGCAGAAGCGCGCGCCGCCGAGCTCGCTCTCTTCGCAATGCACCGTGCCGCCCATCGCCTGCGCGATAGAGTGGACGATTGCCAGCCCCAGACCGCATCCGCCGGTGGCGCGATCGCGGCTGGGATCGAGGCGGACAAACGGTTCAAACACGGTTTCGCGTGCCTCCGGCGCAATCCCCGGCCCGTCATCCTCAACGGTCAGGCTGGCCTGATTGCCCTGCAGATCCAGCCCAATCTGCAGCGTACTTTCGCTGTAGCGCATGGCGTTGTTCATCAGATTGTCCAGCACGCGCTCCATCAGGCGCATATCGAGCGCGCCGTAGTCACCCGGCGTGACGCGCGTCAACAGCGTGCGCTGCGGGTTCACGCTCTGAACGTCGTCAATGTGGGTTTGCAGCCAGGCGGGCAGATCCGGCGTGCTGAGGTTCAGCTCGTTTTGCGGGCGATCGAGGCGCGCGTAGGTCAGCAGCTCCTCAATCAGCGCCTCAAGCTGGCCAATGTCGCGGTTAAGCGCCTGAGACTCCGCTTCCGTCAGATTCTCGCTCATCTCCAGACGATAGCGCAGGCGTACCAGCGGCGTGCGCAGCTCGTGCGCAATTCCGTCGATCAGCTGTTTCTTGCTGGCGATAAGGGCATTGATGTTATCGGCCATCTGGTTAAAGGCCACCCCCAGACGTTCAAAGCTGGAACCGCTGTCGAAGTGAATACGCTCTGTAAAATGCCCCTCGCCAAAACGCTGCGCGGCGGATTCGAGTTTCAGCATGTCCTGCCAGTGCGGGCGCATCCAGATAAAAACCGGAAACGCGAGTGAAATGGCGATAAAGGCCATCAGCGCCATGTCCAGCAGGCGCATCTGATGCAGATAATAGAGATAGGGCACCGGCCCGACGGCCAGCACGTAATGGCTGCGCGGAATTCGCTGGATAAAGGTGTATTTCTCATCCAGCGCGACGATATCCCCGTCGCGCAGACGCTGCATGGCGGGCGGGTCCAGATCGAAATCTTTCAACGGCTCAATGCGTAAATCGAATGACAGATTGAGATCCAGCTCTTTCAGGGTTTTCGCCCAGTCGTGTGGCGGGATCTCTCTCAGCTCGCTACGCATCAAATACAGCGAGCTTTTCATCAGGTCATCCAGAGACTGCCTGCCCGCGCGTTCGGCGGTAAATTTATAGACCAGGCCGACCAGCATGGTCATCACCAGGAAGCAGACAAACAGTAAAAGATAAAACTGCACAAACAGCTTTTTCATTGGATCTCACCGCAAAAACGCTATGTGCAGAATATACATGAAAACCCTTCGAGTTTTTCACGTCTGTCGAGCGTGTTAGACGGCTTTCGCGCTGTTTTTTACCTTGGCGATGAATTTTTCCGTCACGGCCAGGCCTTCTGCAATGTGCGTATCAATCACATCCGTTCCGTATTCGCTGATGAGATCCAGCAGTATTTCGTAAGACTGGATGAGTTCCAGCAGGTCAAAGAGCGCTTTTTGATCGGTACGTGAGGGGGAGGCGTGGTTCAGGGTTGCCTGATTAACAATCCACTCAAGATTGGTTTTTATCGCTTCTACCTGACCGTAGCTATACATAATTCATGAGCTTAAATCCTCATTTCAAGATTTATTGGAGAGATGTCGTGAAAGCTTCACGGCGAAAATGAGTAAAACAATCGCAAGAGCGGGGCGAGCTGAAGAAAGGAGAGTCGAGAAGGTAATTATGGAATAGTTTGCGTGCTTAGCAAGTTAATTGTTGCGCAAACGTAAAAATAAACGCGCGAAAGAAGGGCATTCTCGCGTAATGCCTTTATTTCGCGCAGGTTATCCTGTCCGGCGATCAGGTTTCCCACGCATGTGGGGCAAACAGATAGCCCTTGTTACGCACGGTTTTAATGCGGTAGGGCTCGGTGGCGTTATCCTGCAGTTTTTTGCGCAGACGCGAAATCGCCACGTCCACGCTGCGGTCCATTCCGTCATAGCTTACGCCACGCAGGTTTTTCAGGAGCGCGTCACGGTCCATGATCTGCCCGGCATGAGTTGCCAGCTCCCACAGCAGGTCAAAATCTGCGGTGGAAAGGGCGATAAGCTCGCCAGAGAGCAGCACCTGACGGTTAATCGGATCAATAGACAGCGTACCGAAGCGCATCGCTTTGTGCGGCGTCAGAGACGGCGCCGGTGCTTCGCGTTCGATGCTGGCGTGCTGGCGTAAATGGAGGCGCAGGCGAGCGAGCAGGACGGCAGGCGGTGTGGTTTTCAGAATGTAATCATTGGCACCCATCTCCAGCGACAAAATATGGTTCATATCGCTGTCCAGTGAGGTGAGCAGGACGATAGGGCCCTCCCAACGGGCGCGCAGGTCGCGGCAGAGCGTCATGCCGTCTTTGCCCGGCAACATAATATCCAGCAATACCAGATCCGGGTTTTCACGGACGACCACCTCTTCGGCACGATCGCCACGAGGTTCAACAATGACGTCCATATCATGTTTACCCAGATAGGCGGCGATCAGCTGCCCGACTTCGGGTTCGTCTTCAACATAAACAATCTTATTCATACAGCGTCTGTTTTCGTGAAAAAAGCCAACATACACCGCGAAACCTTAACCTTCCATTAATCTTTCAAAATTAACGCCGGTTCCGTTATTCTGGCCCATAGGGTGAGTTGATTATTATAAGGAAAACGATGGCTCTGGTGATCAAAGCCGCGCTGGGTGCGCTGGTGGTGTTGCTGATTGGCATTCTGGCAAAAACGAAAAACTACTATATTGCCGGGCTGATCCCTCTCTTCCCGACCTTTGCACTCATTGCCCACTATATTGTGGCGTCTGAACGCGGCACGGAAGCGTTACGCACGACCATCGTGTTTGGCATGTGGTCAATCATCCCGTATTTTCTCTACCTGCTTTCGCTGTGGTATTTCACCGGTTTTCTGCGTCTTCCCCTGGCGCTGGGCGGGGCGGTGGTCTGCTGGGGGCTCAGCGCCTGGGTGTTAATTTTCTTCTGGAGCCGCTTTCACTAGCGCAGCGGTCGGCCGCCGTCCACGGCAAAGGTTCTGCCGGTGACGTAGCAACTAGTGAGCAGGTAATCCACGAGGTCGATGACCTCTTTCTCGCCTGGGGCAATTTTCATCAGCGATTTATTCAGCGCCTGCTGGCGATACTCCGCATCATCGTTTTCGTTGAATAAGATCATTGCCGGGGCGATGGCGTTCACCTTCACCTCGGGGGCGAGCTTGCGGGCAAACGAGCGGGTCATATTATCCAGCGCGGCTTTACTGGCCGCATAGGCAATGTGCTTGTCGCTGCCGCGCTCCACCACATAATCCGTGAAGTGAATGATGTCGCCCGCAGCATGCCCGTGGCCGCGGAGCAGATCCTGCAGAGCGTGGTTAAGCAGATAAGGGGCATTGACGTGGATCTGCAGCATGGCGGAGAGCGTTTCGCTGAGTGACGTACCCGGCTTTTCGGCCTGCCATGCGCTGGCGTTATGGAGCACGGCGCGCAGACCCGTTGTGGTGGATTTCACCTTTTCCGCAAAGGCCAGAATGCCTTCATCGGTTGAAAAATCAGCCTGAATGCAAACCGCCCCGGCTTTGCGCAGCCCTTCAATCGACGGGTATTCCGTGCGGTAGCTGACAATGACCGGATGGCGAAGGTTGAGAAAATGATGGGCGAGGGCGAGGCCGATACGGCGGCCTCCGCCGGTGATCAGTATGGGGCGAAGCGGTGCATTTCCCATCGTATTCTCCTTTACAGTTCAACAATGGGAAAGGCGATGCTATCCCACTAACATCCAGGTTGCCGGCACGGCAGCAACCAGTAACAGTCCAATTAAGGCCATCTCACGGCGTTTCAGCGCGTTCTCCAGCTGATGCGTGCGGCGGGCGTAGATGAACACCAGCAGACCCGGTGCGTACAGCACCACCGACAGCAGCAGATGCATAGGTCCGGAAGCATACAACAACCACAGGCCGTAAATACAGGCTCCGACACCCACGACATAATGCGCCGGGCGTGTGGCAATTTTTAACAGATACGCACCCACTAAGAAATAGGGTACCAGAATCATCTCCGAGGCGATGGTCAGCAGCGTGTTATAGTCTGAACCTGTGAGCCAGATCAGCACCAGACAGATCTGAACGCTGATGTTGGTCAGCCAGAGTGAGGCAGACGGCGCGCTGTTTTGGTTTTGACGCGCAAACAGGCGTGGAAACGCCTTGTGCGTCGCGGCCAGGAAAGGCACTTCAGCCGCCATGATGGTCCAGCTCAGGTAGGCTCCGCAGACGGAGATGATAAGACCCGCCGCAATCACCACATCGCCCCAGGGGCCGAGCATTTTCACCATCAGGCCCGCCATTGACGGGTTACGCATTTCAGCCAGCTCAGGACGCGCCACCACGCCCAGCGACAGCAGCGTCACCAGCAGATAGACCCCGAGCGCAGCCAGTACCGCCAGCAGCGTGGCGCGGCCCACATCGCGTTTATTTCGGGCCCGGGCGGAAACCACAACCGCGCCTTCAACACCGATGAACACCCACAGGGTAATCAGCATCGTGTTTTTCACCTGCTCCCAGACGGGGACACCCAGCGCAACGCCGCTGAAATCGAGCGTGAACACGTCCATACGGAACGCAATGAAGGCCAGAACGATAAACAGGCCGAGCGGAACCAGTTTCGCGAGCGTCGCCACCAGGTTAATGCTGGCGGCCGTTTGTACGCCGCGCAGCACCAGCCAGTGGACGAACCACAGTAACACCGAGGCGCCCACAATAGACTGCCAGGTATTCCCGTCGCCAAAGAGTCGCAGCTCAGGCGTATCGGTAAAGAAACTGAGGGCCGAGAAAACGATCACCAGATAGGAGACGTTGGCGATCACCGCACACAGCCAGTATCCCCAGGCGGAGCAGAAGCCAATCAGCTCGCCGAAACCTTCACGGGCATAGGTGAAAATGCCGCCGTCCAGATCCGGGCGAATGCGCGTCAGCAGCAGCATGGCGAAGGCCAGCAGCAATATTCCGACACCCGTAATGCCCCAGCCAATGATGAGGGCAGACGGGCTGGCGACGGCCGCCATATTTTGCGGCAAACTGAATACGCCCGCACCCAGCATTGAGCTTAAAACGAGTGCAGTCAGAGCACTCAGGCCAAGTTTCTTTTCCATTGGCTTCCTGTTATGAAAGGTCAAAATCCAGAATAATTATTTCGCTCAGGCGCATAAAAATGGTGGATCACACTAAGGCGCGGGATTTTACGGAGTGTAACGAAAGCATGCAATGACGTGTGGCAGAAATTCAAAAAAAGTAACAAAAAAGGCGGCATTGCGCCGCCTTTTTTAAACGATTTTGTTACTTGTACAGATCGGCGCTGATGGTCACGTTGTTACCACGTTCCTGCCACTGGCGGGTGATGTGGTAGAACTTCGCCCCTTTCTTCGCCGCACGCTTCGCGACCTGGTAAGAGACTTCCGTCATGTTGCCGTAGTTGCCGGTAAATTTGATGCTGTCGAACGGCACCATCTGCGCGGCAGTGGCGTTGTTCAGCTCTTCAACTTTGGTACCGTCTGGCAACGTAACCGAATAGCGGCCACCTTTCGTGGACTGCGTTTCAAAGAAACGGCCCACTTCAGCGCTTGGCGTAGCCGTCGTTGCGACGCCTGGGATTTCCACTTTCTTCGCTTCTTCGCCGCCTTTCGCTATCGCCGCGCGACCGGCTTCTGAGTTTGCCGGAATCGCATCCGGGCTCTGCAGAACACGTTTCTTCGCATCTTCTTTATAGATGAACGCGGTAATACGCTGGTTGCCGCCCTGGTTAGCATCGACCTGACGCACGATGTAGAAAGCGTAGGCCCCTTTCTCTTTCGCGGCTTTGGTGATGGCATCGTTCACTTCAGGCTGGCTGCGGTAAAAGCCCTGAACGGTGACGGTGTCGTACGGTTCCAGCGCAATTGCCTGATCTTTCGGCAGTTCAACAACACCGTTAATCACGCGGTTTTTCGGTGCGTCAGCTTTTGGCGCGTTGTCCTTATACAGCGCAATGGTCACGCGCTGGTTACCGCTGTTGCCGTTATCAGACTGGTCAACAACATAAAACGAGGCTGCCCCGTTTTTATCAGCGGCCTTTGATGCAGCGGCGACGGCGTCGCCAATAGAATTATAACGACCCACAATGACCTTATGGTCAAAAGGTTTTAACGCTGCCGCTTGCTCCGGCGTTAACTCTGTTGCGGCATTCGCAGACAGGGCGGTCGCGGAGAGAAGTGCGGACGCCAGGAGTGTGTTCTTAAGCTTCATAAAAATGATCCTTCGCCTTGCGCAAACCATGTACTGGTATTGTTGTTAATTTGAGACGGTCCCGATTATGGCATTTAAAACCCGTCGCTGTCTGCGCCATTTTTCACTGCCTGTGCTCACTGAATCACCTTATTCGATAACATTTAGTGATATGTTGAAAAAACACGCGTTTGACAAGTAAAACTGATAAAGCTTATGACTTTTACAAGTTAATTTAATGTTAATAAGTTGTTCTCTTATGGCGCTATATCATGTTTTTACCGCTTCGCTTGCGCGAATTATCGGTTCTGGCGATGAATTTAAGGTAAATATCACTGTCAGTGACGCCGATCGCTTATTTTTCACAGATAAAGTAAGAAATAGTGTTTTCTGGCGGTAGATCACGGCCGCTATTTTCAGTAGGTTATAGACAGTTTGTTACTGTTTTATTTTCCGGGGTGAATTGTGTCTCATTGCTTGCGTGATGGCGAAAAATGATACAAACCGCGGGCACTTATCGTTAAACCATCATCAAAAACCGATGGAAGGGAAAACTATGCGTATTGGGGTACCAAAAGAACGGTTAGCCAATGAAACCCGCGTAGCGGCAACACCGAAAACGGTGGAGCAACTGCTTAAGCTGGGTTTTACCGTCGCAGTTGAAAGCGGCGCGGGCAAACTGGCGAGTTTCGATGACGAGGCCTTTATTCAGGCTGGCGCGGAAGTGGTGGACAGTGCCGACGTGTGGCAGTCGCCGGTTATTCTGAAGGTCAACGCACCGGAAGAGAGTGAGATTGCGCTGCTGAATCCGGGCACCACGCTGGTGAGCTTTATCTGGCCTGCGCAAAATCCTGAGCTGATGGAAAAACTGGCCGCGCGCGGCGTCACCGTGATGGCGATGGACTCCGTGCCGCGTATTTCGCGCGCCCAGTCGCTGGACGCCTTAAGTTCGATGGCAAACATTGCGGGCTACCGCGCCATCGTTGAAGCGGCCCACGAATTTGGTCGCTTCTTTACCGGTCAGATCACCGCGGCGGGTAAAGTCCCTCCGGCGAAGGTGATGGTGATTGGCGCGGGCGTGGCGGGACTTGCAGCCATCGGTGCGGCAAACAGCCTGGGCGCTATCGTTCGCGCGTTTGATACCCGTCCTGAGGTGAAAGAACAGGTCCAGAGTATGGGGGCCGAATTCCTTGAGCTGGACTTCAAGGAAGAAGCGGGCAGCGGTGATGGTTATGCGAAGGTGATGTCCGAAGCCTTTATCAAAGCCGAAATGGAACTCTTCGCCGCGCAGGCGAAAGATGTCGACATCATTGTGACCACCGCGCTTATCCCGGGTAAACCGGCGCCGAAGCTGATTACCCGTGAGATGGTGGACTCCATGAAGCCGGGCAGCGTGATTGTCGACCTGGCCGCGCAAAACGGCGGCAACTGCGAATATACCGTAGCAAATCAGGTGACCACGACCGCAAACGGCGTGAAGGTGATCGGCTATACCGATCTGCCGGGTCGCCTGCCGACGCAATCGTCTCAGCTGTACGGCACCAACCTCGTCAACCTGCTGAAGCTGCTTTGCAAAGAGAAAGACGGCAACATCACCGTCGATTTTGACGACGTGGTGGTGCGCGGTGTGACCGTGGTGCGTGAAGGTGAAATTACCTGGCCTGCGCCACCGATTCAGGTTTCGGCCCAGCCTCAGGCAGCGCCTAAAGCGGCGCCTGAGCCAAAAGAACCCGCTAAACCCGCTTCCCCGTGGCGCAAATACGCGATCATGGCGCTGGTGATTATTCTGTTCGGCTGGCTGGCTGACGTCGCGCCGAAAGAGTTCCTCGGCCACTTTACCGTCTTCGCGCTCTCCTGCGTCGTGGGCTACTACGTGGTGTGGAACGTCTCCCATGCGCTGCATACGCCGCTGATGTCGGTAACCAACGCCATCTCCGGGATCATCGTGGTGGGGGCGTTACTGCAGATTGGCCACGGCGGCTGGATCAGCTTCCTGAGCTTTATCGCGGTGCTGATCGCCAGTATCAATATTTTCGGTGGTTTCACCGTGACTCAGCGCATGCTGAAAATGTTTCGTAAAGGCTAAGGGGTAGCATATGTCTGGAGGATTAGTGACAGCCGCATACATTGTTGCTGCAATCCTGTTTATTTTCAGTCTGGCGGGGCTTTCCAAACACGAAACGTCTCAGCAGGGGAATAACTTTGGTATCGCCGGGATGGCGATTGCGCTGATTGCCACCATCTTCGGGCCGGACACCGGCAACGTGGCGTGGATCCTGGTGGCGATGATCATCGGCGGTGCGATTGGTATTCGCCTGGCGAAACGCGTTGAAATGACCGAGATGCCGGAGCTGGTGGCGATTCTGCACAGCTTTGTGGGTCTGGCCGCAGTGCTGGTGGGCTTCAATAGCTACCTGTACCACACGCCAGGTCTGGAACCGATTCTGGTGAATATTCACCTGACGGAAGTGTTCCTCGGTATCTTCATCGGTGCGGTCACCTTCACCGGTTCCATTGTCGCGTTCGGTAAGCTGCGCGGGAAGATCTCCTCTAAGCCGCTGATGCTGCCAAACCGTCATAAGCTGAACCTGGCGGCGCTGGTGGTATCGTTTGTGCTGCTGGTGGTCTTCGTGCGTACCGAAAGCGTCGGTCTGCAGGTGCTGGCGTTGCTGGTGATGACTATCATCGCGCTGGCCTTCGGCTGGCATCTGGTGGCGTCCATCGGTGGTGCGGATATGCCAGTAGTGGTCTCCATGCTGAACTCCTACTCCGGTTGGGCGGCGGCGGCGGCGGGCTTTATGCTGAGCAACGACCTGCTGATCGTCACCGGTGCGCTGGTGGGTTCTTCGGGTGCGATCCTGTCTTACATCATGTGTAAGGCGATGAACCGCTCGTTCATCAGCGTCATCGCCGGTGGCTTTGGTTCTGACGGCTCGTCTACCGGCTCCGATGAGGAAGTGGGGGAGCACCGTGAGATCAGCGCGGAAGATACCGCCGAGATGCTCAAAAACTCGCACTCGGTCATTATCACCCCGGGCTACGGCATGGCGGTGGCACAGGCGCAGTATCCGGTCGCGGAAATCACCGAGAAGCTGCGCGCGCGCGGCATCAAGGTGCGTTTTGGTATTCATCCGGTGGCGGGGCGTCTGCCAGGCCACATGAACGTGCTGCTGGCGGAAGCGAAAGTGCCTTACGACATCGTGCTGGAGATGGACGAGATCAACGATGATTTCGCCGACACCGACACCGTGCTGGTCATTGGGGCTAACGACACCGTTAACCCGGCGGCGCAGGACGATCCGCGTAGCCCAATCGCCGGGATGCCGGTTCTGGAAGTGTGGAAGGCGCAGAACGTGATCGTGTTTAAGCGCTCAATGAATACCGGCTATGCCGGGGTGCAGAACCCGCTGTTCTTCAAAGAGAACACCCACATGCTGTTTGGCGATGCCAAAGCCAGCGTGGATGCGATTCTGAAAGCGCTCTGACAGGGTAAAGCCCGGTGGCGCAAGCTTACCGGGTCTACCAAACCCGTAGGCCGGGTAAGGCGTAGCCGCCACCCGGCAAAAAAAAACCGCCGGTTCGCCGACGGTTTTTTTTCATCTTGCGGGTCAATCGTCTTCCGGATCGTCAAGCTCAACCGGCGTCTGGTACTCATCCGGCTTGATAACCAGCAGGTCGCAGCGCAGATGGTCGATCACCTGCTCGGCGGTGTTGCCGAGGAAGGCGGCAGAAATACCGGTACGGCCAATGGTACCCAGCACGACAATCCCCGCCTGCAGGTGTTCAGCCAGGTCCGGGATGACCTCTTCAGGCAGCCCTTTTTCCACGTGGGTCATCTTCTCATCGATGCTGAATTTCTGGCGCAGCGCTTTCATGGCCAGCAGGTGCTGACCGCGGATGGCGTCGTTATACACGCTCGGGTCAAATTCCGGCAGCTCAATGGCGATGTTAATCGGGGTAACCGGATAGGCACCTACCAGATGCACTTCGGTGTGGTTGACCTGGTCGGCAAGCTGGAGGGTCTCCTTCACCAGCTTCTCGTTCAGCGAGTTATGGTAATCCTCTTCGCTGGCGAGGTTTACCGCCACAACGGCTTTCCCGCCTTCAGGCCACGGCTGGTCTTTCACCATCCAGACCGGGCAAGGGCATTTACGCAGCAAGTGCCAGTCGGTCGGGGTGAAGATCACGGATTCCAGCTTGTCGTGCTGGTGCGCCATCTTCAGCAGCAGATCGTGCCCACCGGCAACGACTTCCTGAATGATGGCTTCGAAAGGTCGGTTGTGCCAGACCACTTTGATATCAATGGGCACGCCCGCTTCCAGGTAATACTTCGCCTGTTCGCGGATCCACGCGGTACGCTGGCTGATGACGCCCTGACGCATAGCGGTGCGCTCGTCAGGCGACAGAAGGGTGGTCATCTCATACGAGAAGTCATAGATCGGCAAAAACGCTTTGATTTTGCCACCAATCCGTTGATGTAAATACACAGCACGTCGTAATGCCGGCTGATCGTCCTGATTCGGATCGATTGCTACCAGCATGTTTTGATACTTGGCCATACAGGTCTCCTTACTACTGTCACCACAGTCTGTAATTAAAAGAGTAACCTATATATCCTGAATGAAACAGAGGAGAGCTTTTGCCAGATCAATAATTCATGAAAATTTATCAGAGGAAAAGCACCGTGGTCGTTACCGCGATAAACGCAATAAACAGCAGCACCATCACCGCTATCGCAAAGGTCGTGGAATCCTGAACGTAGGTTTTTTCCTCCCCCTTCATTGGGCCGACAAGCATGATCCAGATGAAGATAAAGGTCACTGAGGCAATCACGACTGAAACGAAAAACAAACTTTCTCTCAATTCATAACCTCAACGAGACCCTTTTGGGTGCTGTGTGGGGACGAGCTGCGGTGAAAAGGGCAGATAAAAGACGGGGTAACAGGCCAGACCCATAAATCAGGAAAATTTATCGGTCTGGCAGTATACGTATGGCGTTTACGCCACGTTGCGGGCGTGCCCGGCAAGAACGGCCAGCGCTTCACCGTTTTCGATAGTGATGTATTTACCCTTAACGGCCAGCATCCCGCTTTTCTGGAAACGACCCAGCAGACGGCTGATGGTTTCCACGGTCAGACCCAGGTAGTTACCGATATCGCCACGCGTCATCGTCAGACGGAATTCACGCGGCGAGAAGCCACGCTCGGCGAAGCGGCGGGAGAGGTTGTAGATAAACGCGGCCAGGCGCTCTTCTGCGTTCTTTTTAGAAAGCAGCAGAATCATGTCCTGATCGCCTTTGATCTCACCGCTCATCAGACGCATCATCTGCTGACGCAGGTTAGGCATCTTGCCGGACAGATCGTCCAGGGTTTCAAACGGAATTTCGCAAACCATCGAGGTTTCGAGTGCCTGAGCAAAGCTCGGGTGGTGGCCCGTACCGATGGCATCAAAGCCTACCAGGTCACCCGCCAGATGGAAGCCGGTGATCTGCTCATCGCCCTGTTCGGTGATGGTGTAGCTCTTGATGGTGCCAGAACGGATAGCATAGAGCGATTTCAGTTCGTCTCCCGCTTTAAACAGCGTCTGCCCTTTCTGAATAGGCTTTTTACGCTCGATGATATTATCAAGCTGATCGAGTTCATGCTCATTCAGGGTAAACGGGATACAGAGCTGGCTGATGCTGCAATCCTGGCAATGGATAGCACAACCGCCAGACTGAATGCGTCGTATAATTCGCTTTTCCGGGATCATAGGTTTGCTCAAGCCTTAATTGATATTGGTCAATTTTAACATCTTTTTGGTAAGTACGTAAGCCTGACAAACCCTCAATAAGGACAAGAGACGGCAATCTGCCGCCATCTTCTTGAAATTCCACAGCTTGATTATGGATTTTTAGCCTAACCGGAAGAAAATTAAGCACAAAAAGCCTGGGAACTAGAGTAAGAGATACCCTTCGTGACGCAGCAACCACTCTTTTCGCTGCACGCCACCGGCATAGCCGGTCAGGGTGCCGTTGCGGCCAATAACGCGATGGCAGGGCACCACGATGCTGACCGGATTAGAGCCGTTCGCGGCACCTACGGCGCGTGCGGCCCCAGCGCGACCTAACTGCTCCGCAAGCTGGCCGTAATGCATCACCTGCCCGCAGGGAATGGCCCGCAGCGCCTGCCACACTTCGCGCTGAAAAGGGGTGCCCGCCGTGGCGGTGGGCAGCGTGTCGATGATGCTGAGATCGCCTTCGAAGTACGCCGCAAGCTTGTCGCTCAGTCCACCCGGATTGGTGGCGCGGATACGTTCATACCCCTGGGCGCGGTAGTGAATCGCAAGCAGTTCTTCCATGCGGTCGCTGTGCTCTTCCCACTCAACGGCGCGCAGGCAAAACTGCTCGTCCGCGATCACCCACAGCGGCCCAAGCGGCGTCGCAATCTTGTCTTCGAGTAATCTCAGCATCCTCATTCCCTTAGTTCAGCCTCGGGTAGATCCCCGGCCCAATCGGCAGGCCGACAAGATACCACGCCACCAGCATCACCAGCCATACCCCTAAAAAGATAAGCGGGTAGGGTAAAACCAGCGAATAGTAGGTACCCAGTTTGGCCTCGGGTTTATAGCGCTGCAGGAAGCCTAAAAACAGCGGAACAAACGGCGAAACCGGCGCCAGCGGGATAACCGAAGAGTCCGCGATGCGGAACAGGATCTGCGCGAAAGCCGGGTGGAACCCCAGCATCATAAACATCGGCACGAAGATCGGGGCCAGAATCGACCAGATGGCGGAGCCGCTGGCGATAAACATGCACAGCAGGGATGACAGCAGCGCCAGACCGACAAACGCCGGTACGCCGCTTAGCCCGGCAGCCTCCAGCGCGTCGGTGAGGCCCACGGCCATAAACTTGCCCATGTTGCTCCAGTTAAACATCGCCACAAACTGGGCCAGCGGGAACACCATCACGATAAAGCCCGCCATCTCCTTCATCGGCTCGATCATCAGCTGCGGCAGGTCACCCTGGCGGCGGATTTTGCCGGTGGCGATACCGTAGGCGAGCGAAACAATAAAGAAGAAGAGGATAATCAGCGGCACGATGCCCTGAATAAACGGCGAGGGCAGGACCGTATGTTTAACCGGATCGCGCAATATGCCGTTTTCCGGCACCACCATCAGCGCCACCGCGGCGATAAACGCCAGCGAGACAATCCCCGCCACGCGCAGGCCGAAGCGCTGCGCTTCGCTCAGCGTCTCCAGCTTTTCATCGCTACGGCCTTCCCATTTGCCCAGGCGCGGCTCAATGATCCTATCGGTAATCAGCCCGCCGACAATTGTCAGGAGAATGACCGAGCTTGCCATAAAGTACCAGTTGTCGATCACGCTGACGTGCATGGCCGCATCAATGGTTTTCGCCGCCTCCGTACTGATGCCCGAGAGCAGCACGTCGGTGGTGACGATCAGCAGGTTAGCGGTAAAACCGCAGCCCACCCCCGCAATCGCGGACAGCAGGCCCGCCACGGGATGGCGCCCGACGGCGAGGAAGATCAGCGCCCCCATCGGCGGCATGATCACCAGCGCGGCGTCGGAGGAGATATGGCTGAAGAAGGCGATAAACAGCACCATGTAGCTCGCGTAGCGCGCGCTGACGTGAGAAGCCATCTTCACCATCAATGCAGGCAACAGGCCGACGCGTTCAGCCAGACCGGCGCCCAGCACCAGCGCCAGAATGGCGCCGAGCGGGGCGAAGCCGCTGAAGTTTTTAATCACGTTGGGTAAAAACCAGTGCAGCCCTTCAATGCTCAGCAGATTTTTCACCGCCACCAGGCTGCCGTCGGCCGGGCTGCGCACGCTGACGTCAAAGGCGGAGAGCACGGCGGTGGCGACCATCAAAATCACAATCAGATAGATAAAAAGCAGGAAAGGGTGCGGCACTTTATTGCCGATCCTTTCAACCCAGCCATAGAGCTTACCGGATGGGGAATGCGAAGGTATGGATGACATACTCATGGGCGTTCCTCGGGAGGGTTGTGTTGTTGTGTTGTGTTTTTTTATTTTAAAGGTGACGGTGTCACGCCCGGTGGGATCGGACACGCGTACGGTTTTTCTTCTAGTTGTTGTTCGAACTCTTCACGGCATTTTTTCAGCAGCGCGGCGTCCTGCAGCAGATTGAGCGCGGTCGCGCCCATCACTTTCCCGGCCAGCAGCATGCCTTTGTGGGCAATAGAGGTTCGCCCCTGAGACACCAGTTGCCAGGTGTGCAGCGGCGTGCCGACGGTAAAGCAGGGGCTGAAGCACTGGGCGACCGGCATTTTCCAGCTGACGTCACCCACGTCGGTTGAACCTGCCAGCACGTTGTCGGTGACGGCATAAGGCGCGACTTCATCCACCAGCAGCGTCGCCTGATGACGACGGGCAAAGGCTTTACCCGCTTCGCCACCCGTGGCGGCAATATTTTTCAGGCTGTTTTGCAGATCGTTGGGCGTCAGCGTGGCGCGGATCTCGCGGGCAAACTCTCGCTCTTCGTCGGTCCACTCCGGCGTGCCGTAGTGCTGCAGGGCGCGATACATCGCCGCCTCAAGCGTGCGGTTCGGCAGGTAGCTGGAGCAGGCTTTATCAAAGCGGCACTCGACGGTCGTTTCGGTCATCAGCGCCGCGCCCTGGGCGATTTTCTCGATGCGCTCGTAGATCTGCTGCGCATCCGCCATCTCCGGGGCGCGGATCAGGTACAGCACCTCGGCCTGCGCCTGCACGACGTTGGGCGAAATCCCGCCGGTATCGGTAATGGCGTAATGGACGCGCGCTTTCTCGATAATGTGTTCGTTAAGGAAGTTGGTGCCGGTGGTCATCAGCGTTACGGCGTCCAGCGCGCTGCGTCCCAGGTGAGGGGAGTTGGCCGCGTGCGCCGCCACGCCGTGAAAACGCCAGGCGGCCTGAATATTCGCCAGCGTGCTGACGTTAAACATCCCGGCAAAGGCTTCCGGGTGCCAGGTGACGGCGGCATCGACGTCATCAAACAGCCCTTCGCGCACCATAAAGGTTTTCCCGGAGCCGCCTTCTTCACCGGGACAGCCGTAAAAACGCACCGTTCCGCTGCCGCCGTGCTGCTCCAGCCAGCTTTTCACCGCCACCGCGCCCGCAAGCGCCGCGGTGCCTAAGAGATTATGTCCGCAGCCGTGGCCGTTAGCCCCCGGCGTGGCGGTTTGCGCCGTCGCGCAGTGTGCCTGCTGGCTTAACCCGGCCAGCGCGTCGTACTCGCCCAGCAGGGCGATAACCGGTTTCCCGCTGCCGAAGCTGGCGATAAAGGCATTGGGAATACCGCCTGCCTCGCGGGTCAGCGTGAAGCCTTCAGCTTCCAGCTCGCTGGCCAGCCGCTCGGCGGACCAGAACTCTTCAAAGCGGGTTTCGGGACGATCCCAGATCGCGTCGGCAATATCGGTTAACGTCCGACATCGCGTGTCGATCGCATCGGCAATAAAAGCGTAGTTCTCCTGCATCACACACCTCGCGTCCACGGGAAATTGAGCGCTGTTCGCGCCAGCGTTTCGATGGCGATAGTCATGACCTGCTCATCGAAGTCGAATTTTTCGTTGTGATGTCCGGCGCTCAAATCCGTGCCAAACACCATATAGGACGCCATGCCGCCGTTCTGCTGCACGCGGGCCATCATCAGCGTGGCGTCTTCGGAACCCGCTGGCGCTTTCACCTTATCGATGGCATGAACAACCCCGGAAACCTGGCTCGCCTGTTCGCGCAGATAATCCACCCACGCCGGTGTCGGCGCGCTGGAGGTGGCAGCCCCCATCAGGCGCATCTCCGCGCTCACGCCATAGAGCGCCGCCGCGCCGGTAATGACGGCCTGCGCGCGTTCAAAGACATACTGATTAATCGCTTCGCTTTCGCCGCGGGTTTCAACCTTAATCAGCGCATTCGCGGGCACCACGTTGCGTCCGCTGCCCGCCTGCATCACGCCGACGTTTACCCGGGATGCGCCGTCGCTGTGCGGGGCGATGCTGTGCAGGGCGAGGGCGGCCTGCGCGGCGGCGAGCAGAGCGTTACGACCGTCCTCCGGCTTACCGCCCGCGTGTGCGGCCACGCCGGTGAAGCTCACGTCGAACTTGGTGGTGGCCATAAAGTTATCGCTGCCGCAGATTACCGTCCCGGCGGGGACGCCGGTGCCAATATGAATGGCCGTGAAATAGTCCACGTCATCCAGCGCCCCGGCAGCAACCATGGCGCGCGCGCCGCGCGTGCCTTCTTCGGCAGGCTGGAAGATCAGCTTGATGGTGCCGTTCAGCCGGGCTTCATTCTGCTTAAGCACCTGTGCCAGCCCCAGACCAATGGTGGTGTGGCCGTCGTGCGCGCAGGCGTGCATCATGCCCGGATTGCAGGAGGCAAACCCGTCGCGGAACGGGCGATGGCTGTCGTCGAGCGCTTCGCTTAAATCAAGGGCGTCCATGTCCACGCGAAACGCCAGGGTTGGGCCCGGGCGGCCGGTATTCAGGGTGGCGACAATGCCGGTAAAGCCGCCTTCAAACGGCGCCAGCCATTTCTCAGGCGCGCCTTGCGCCCGCGCGCGGGCAAACTCTCGCGCCAGGGTTGCCTCGTCGGGCAGCCCCATCCGGCTTTCGGCATCGACCACGTCGCGCCCCATCGCCAGTTCGTAACCCAGCGAGTCCAGGGTCTCCGCAACTTTCGCGGCGGTACGAAACTCTACCCAGCCGGATTCCGCAAAATGGTGAAAATCGCGACGCCACGCGCTCAGCTGCGGGGTTAACGTCTGGATGTACTGCGCCAGTGTGTCCATATCTGTTCCTGTCATCATGAAAATATGTGAACTGCTTCACGCTGTGATAGTTTTTACTTATCACTAACCGATTTTTCACAGTTTTAACCGTTCAGGAATTACCCTCGCACATCCCTTTCCAGTAAAGTAGATGACAGTTTCTTTACTCTGATAAACAACGGTTATCGGTCGGGCTATGTCATTTCAGGTTAAATTCCATCATCTCCGGGCGTTTGTTGAAGTCGCTCGTCAGGGCAGCATTCGCGGTGCCAGCAGGACGCTGAATCTTTCGCAGCCGGCGCTGACCAAATCCATCAAAGAGCTGGAGGAGGGCATGGCGGCGCAGCTTTTCGTGCGCAGGAGTAAGGGCGTGGCGTTGACCGAATGCGGTGAGGGCTTTTACCAGCGCGCCCGGTTAATTCTGGAAGAGCTGCGCGCGGCGCAGGATGACATTCGTCAGCGGCAGGGGGAACAGGCCGGGCAGATCAACATCGGGATGGGGGCCAGCGTTTCGCGCAGCCTGATGCCCGCCGTTATCACCCGCTTTCATGCCCAACATCCGCAGGTCAAAGTGCGGATAATGGAAGGGCAGCTGGTGTCGATGATCAACGAATTACGGCAGGGAGAGCTGGATTTCACCATCAATACTTATTATCAGGGACCTTACGATCAGGAATTTACGTTTGAAAAACTCTTTGAGAAGCCATTTGCGGTATTTTGTCGCGAAGGGCATCCGGCAACGGGGGCAACGTCGATTAACGAACTTCTGCATTATAACTGGACAATGCCGACGCCGCGGGGAAGTTATTATAAGCAGTTAGAAGAGGTATTTAGCCATCGCTCGCAAATACCGCAAATTGGTGTGGTCTGCGAAACCTTTTCTTCCTGCATAAGCCTGGTTGCGCAAAGTGATTTTCTAAGCATATTGCCGCAGGAGTTAGGCTGTGACCCGCTTCTGGCGCACCGTCTGGTCATGCTGCCGGTTGTCGAATCGCTTCCAAAAGCAGCATATTATTTAATTCAGCGCCGTGATTCACGTCAGACGCCCCTGGCTGAATCATTAATTACGCAGTTCAGACGGGAAGCGAGAAAAATAATCGCGGCGTGAAAGTGAGATAATAAAAAAACAGGATCTGCCCGACATCAGACAGATCCTCCAGTACACACAGCAGTGCGTCCTTTCGCCAATCCTGAATATTATATCCATGAAGCAGGTATATTTAGGTATAACACCTTTTCCGCAAAAAGAAAGGATGTCGAGTGTTTGATTTTACGAAAATTTAACACAAATCACTTATTTCATCTTTGCTGAAGTTTTAGTTAAGTCATATTTAACTTTATTTTATAAATACTATATATATTCATCAGGTTAATATTTGCGGCGCATGAGGGCCTGTAACGGTGATTGAGGCCAGTCTCAGGCGCAGGTATAGTACCGTCCTCAGTTGTAGCCGGAGGATATCCATGAACCCTGACGACAAATCCTTTTTTCTTGACGCCATGGAAGATGTCCAGCCGCTGAAGCGTGGCCCGGATATTCACTGGCAGCCCAGCCGCAATACGCGGGCGCGCCAGGAGGTGGATAGTGAACAGCTGGATAACTTCCTGACGCTGGACTTTCTTGACCTTCTTCCCCTGGAAGAACCGCTGGCGTTCCAGCGCGAAGGGGTGCAGCAGGGCGTTATCGAGAAGCTGCGCTCGGGTAAATATGCCCGCCAGGCCAGCTTAAACCTCCTGCGTCAGCCCGCCGAACGCTGCCGTCAGATGCTCTATTCTTTTATTCGCCAGGCCGGACGTGACGGGTTACGCAATCTGATTATCATTCACGGAAAAGGGCGCGAGCAGAACTCGCATCCTAATGTGGTGCGCAGCTATCTGGCGCGCTGGTTAACCGAGTTCGAGGAAGTGCAGGCCTTCTGCGTGGCGCTGCCGCATCACGGCGGCAGCGGGGCATGCTACGTTTCACTGCGTAAATCCGATGAAGCAAAACAGGAGAACTGGGAGCGGCACGCCAAGCGCAGCCGCTAGCGGGCGATTTCCTCGCCCGCCGGTGATTCAGAAGGTTTCCCAGTTGCTGTCGGTGGCGGCGTTTGCGGTTGCCGGGCGCAACAGCTGAGGCGTTTTCACGCTGGCCGGACGTGGAGCTACCGCTTTTTCTTTGCCGTTCAGACGAAACGCGGCCACCGCCTGGCGCAGCTGTTCGGACTGATCTTCCAGCGCCGCTGCCGCCGTGGCGGACTCCTGCACCAGCGCGGCGTTTTGCTGCGTCACGCTGTCCATCTGCGAAACGGCCAGGCTCACCTGTTCAATGCCGCGGCTCTGCTCGTCAGAGGCAGAGGAAATCTCGCCCATGATATCGGTCACGCGGGTCACGGCGGCGACGATCTCCTTCATGGTGGTGCCTGCCTCGCTAACCTGCTCAGAACCGGTATTCACCCGGCTGACGGAGTTCTCGATAAGCCCTTTGATCTCTTTCGCCGCCTGCGCGCTGCGGCTCGCCAGGGTCCGGACCTCGCCTGCGACAACCGCAAAACCACGCCCCTGTTCCCCGGCGCGTGCCGCTTCCACCGCGGCGTTAAGCGCCAGAATGTTCGTCTGGAACGCGATGCTGTCAATCACGCCGGTAATATGCGCAATTTGCTGTGAACTGTCGGCGATCTCGTTCATGGTGCGAACCACGTTATCCACGACGTGACCGCCGCGCGCGGCCGTTTCAGAGGCGTTTTTCGCCAGCAGCGTGGCCTGACGGGCGTTATCGGAGTTCTGTTTAACCGTCGCGGTCAGCTCTTCCATGCTGGCGGCGGTCTCTTCGAGCGAGGCGGCCTGCTGCTCGGTGCGGGCGGAAAGATCGTTGCTTCCTGCGGCAATTTCGCCTGCGCCGGTGTAGATGGAATCGGTACTTCCGCGTACGGCGCTGACGGTGGTCACCAGCGACTGCTGCATCTCATGCAGGCCCGCGGCCAGCTGACCCATCTCATTGCGGCCCGAGATAGCGATCTCCTGCGTCAGGTCGCCTCCTGCAATGGCGCGAATATGGTCCATAATGGAGTGGAGTGGTTTTAACAGCAGGTGCTGTAAACCCTGCCAGATGACCACCAGAACCGCGATAACGGCCAGCAGAATTGCCGCCAGCGTCCACTGCATCTGCGTGAAGCTGCTCTGGTTCTCTTCGGTTGCGGCCTTCAGCAGGGTGTTATTTTCGGCGCGCCAGCGGTTATAGACCGCTTCCATATCGTCCTGCGCCTGCTGCGCATCCAGATCGCCATAGGCCTGATAGTTGTCGGCGCGCAGATACTCAATCGATAAACGCATGACTTCGTGCATCTGGTTCCAGGATTTCTGCATCTCGTCGGTCAATGCCGCCTCCTGGCCCTTAACCTGCGGCAGTTTCTGCCACTCTTTGTTATAGGCTTCGGCTTTTGCCAGCGAGTCGCCTGCGGTGCCCAGCAGTTTATTGATCGCCGCCAGGGAAGCCGGGTCACGCTGGTTTTTCAGGTAGCGGATCGCCACGCGGGTGACGGTGACGCGCGTTTTCACCAGCGTGTTCACGCTGTCGCTCAGGCTTTCCTGCTGGGCATTGAGCACGCCGGAGTTCTGGAAGTTATGGCGATCGTTACTGACGGCAGAGTAGAACAACCCTCCCGTGACAACTTGCAGCAGGCAGAATATGGTGAGGGCAAAGATAATACCGGTAATCACGTGCAGATTTTTCAGCATAGCGGTCGTCCGTTAGAGAAGATGCAGGGTTACTTCATTACTATCGTCGTAGAGAATGTAAACTTTAATTAACTCGCGCTTAACTAAGGGGCCCTTTTGGGAACCTGTTGTAAATCCGGATCATTTTTATGAGGAAGGTCAACATGAGCAGCATTGATAAAAGCGGGACATACGCGCTCGGGACGCGGACGGTGAAACGGCTGGGCTACGGCGCGATGCAGCTGGCCGGGCCGGGCGTCTTTGGGCCGCCGAAGGATAAGCAGGCCGCGCTGGACGTGTTACGCGAGGCCGTGGCGGCGGGGGTGAACCACATTGATACCAGTGATTTTTATGGCCCTCATGTCACCAACCAGCTGATCCGTGAGGCGCTTCATCCTTACCGGGACGATCTGACGATCGTCACCAAGATTGGCGCCCGTCGCAACGACAAAGGCGCCTGGCTGCCGGCCTTTTCCGCGCAGGAGCTGACGCAGGCGGTGCATGACAACCTGCGCAATCTGCAGCTGGACGTGCTGGACGTGGTGAATCTGCGGATCATGTTTAGCGCGCACGGGCCAGCGGAAGGGTCGATTGCTGAACCGCTCTCCACCCTGGCAGAATTACAGCAGCAGGGGCTGGTGCGGCATATTGGTTTGAGCAACGTCACGGCCACCCAGGTCGCGGAAGCGCAGAAGATGGTGCAGGTGGTGTGCGTGCAGAACATGTACAACATTGTGAACCGGGGTGATGATGCGCTGGTGGATCTGCTCGCGCAGCAGGGGATTGCGTATGTGCCGTTCTTCCCACTGGGCGGCTTTACGCCGCTGCAATCGTCCGGGCTGAAGGCTGTCGCGGATTCACTGGGCGTCACGGCAATGCAGGTTGCGCTGGCATGGTTGCTGCAGCGTTCTCCGAATATCCTGCTGATCCCGGGCACCTCTTCCATGGCGCATCTGCGGCAAAACCTCGCGGCGGGGGAACTGCAGCTGCCGCCTGACGCGCTGGAAACATTGAATACGCTGATGGACTGATCGTCACAGGCGCAAAGCCCGACATGTGCTTCCGGGCTTTGCGCGTTTTAAATCTTCTGACACTTCAACGCGTTTGGGTTCGCTTCCGGAAATGACCTTGATCCCTGACCATAATCCGTAATACTGTATTTATATACAGTATATGGCGAGAAAGGCATCATGGACACTCTCTTTTCTTATCAACCAAAACAAATCATTGAACTACCTTTGTTTTTAGAACGTGTTGCCTGTGGGTTTCCCAGCCCGGCGCAGGATTATGTGGAGGATCGTCTCGATCTTAACCGGCTGGCAGTGAGGCACCCCAGTGCGACCTATTTTATCAAGGTGAGTGGAGACTCCATGATTGGCGCGGGGATTGGCGACGGCGATCTGCTGGTGGTTGACCGCTCGTTAAATGCCGAACATGGGGATATCGTTGTGGCGTCGGTCGCCGGTGAGTTTACGGTGAAAGAGCTACAGACGCGCCCGGTGCTGAGGCTGTTGCCACATAACGCCCGCTATCAGCCGATTACCTTTCAGTCCGAAGAGGAGCTGCAGATCTTCGGCGTCGTCACCCACACGCTTAAAACGCATAAACATGTTCGCGCTGGTTGATGTGAACAGCTTCTATGCCTCCTGCGAGAAGGTATTCCGCCCCGATCTGGAGGGGAAGCCCATCGTGGTGGTGTCCAACAACGACGGCTGCATAATTTCACTCTCGCGGGAGGCAAAGCAGTTCGGCATAAAAATGGGTGAGCCCTATTTTAAATTCAAAGAGAAGCTTTTTCCGGCGAGGGTTTACGTCTTCAGTTCGAACTATGCGCTGTATGCCGACCTCAGCAGTCGGGTGATGCAGACGCTGACGGATCTGGCTCCGGCCATAGAAATTTACTCGATTGACGAGGCGTTCGTGAACGTTTCAGGGATCGGTAACTGCATGTCGCTGGACGCGTTCGGACACCAGATGCGCACGCAGGTCTTTAAAAACACGGGTTTAACCGTTGGCGTCGGCATTGCCCCGACAAAAACGCTGGCGAAGCTGGCCAACTATGCGGCGAAACGCTGGGCCAGTACCGGCGGCGTGGTCGATCTGTCGGGCCGCGAGCGGCAGCGTAAACTGCTGGCAAAGGTTCCGGTAGAGGAGGTATGGGGCGTAGGGCGGCGCATCACGAAAAAACTGAACGCGATGGGGATTACCACGGCGCTGGAACTGGCGGAGGCCTCCTCGTGGGTCATTCGCAAACATTTTAACGTGGTGCTGGAGCGTACGGCGCGCGAGCTTCGCGGTGAGCCCTGTCTTGACCTGGAAGAGTACACCCCCACGAAGCAGCAAATCATCTGTAGCCGTTCGTTTGGTCATCGCATTACGCAATATGAAGAGATGCACCAGGCGATTTGCGCCTACGCGGAACGCGCCGCAGAGAAACTGCGCGGCGAGCATCAATACTGTCGTTTTATCAGCGTGTTTGTGCGCACCAGCCCGCATGCGGACAACGAAATTTATTACGGTAATCAGGCTTCGGTCACCCTGATGACGCCCACCAATGACTCGCGGGATATCATCCGTGCCGCCACGGAGGCGCTGGGTCGGATATGGCTCGACGGGTATCGCTATATGAAGGCCGGGGTCATGCTGGCGGACTTTTTCAGCAGCGGTGTCGCTCAGCTTAATCTGTTTGACGACAATCGCCTGCGCGCCAACAGCGCGGCGCTGATGGAGATGATCGACAGCGTCAATCACTCCGGCAAAGGGAAGATATGGTTCGCCGGGCAGGGGATTGAGAAACCGTGGGCCATGAAGCGAGAGATGTTGTCACCGGCCTATACGACGCGATACGCGGATTTACCGGTGGCGAGGTAAAAGGCGGTTATTTTGTGGCGTTGTGGGTCGCGATCTCAGGCAGTAATTGCTCAATCACGCTGACGACCTTTCTGACGCGCTGCGGAATAAAGCGGGCATCAGGATAAACGGCATAGAGGAAGCGATCGGGTAACCGCCAGTCGGGCAGCACCGGTACCAGCGTGCCCGCCTGCAGAGCCCTGGCCACGAGCGGTCGCTGCATGCCGCCGATACCCATGCCGGATTCCAGCGCCTGCAGCAGCGCCTCACTGGTGTTGGCACGGAAAACGGTATTCACGTTGACCTCGACCGTCTCCGCGTCAGACATCAGGCGCAGGGGAGCATCCAGCGGAATGCCGCTGAACCGCACGTGTGGCAGCGTCACCAGCTCGCTGACGGCGCGTACCGCCTGAAAGCCGGGGGCGGCAAACAGTGCAGCTTCAATACGCCCCAGTACGCGCGCCGCATGCGCCTGCGGGGGCTCACTGCTCAGCCGTATCGCGACATCCACGCCCTCCGTCACCAGATCGGCAAGGCGATCATCAAGGGAAAGCATCAGATGCAGTTCGGGATGCAGACGCTGTAGCGCCAGCAGGTGCGGTAAAAAGATCTGCCCCAGGCCGCTCGGCAACTGGACATGGACGCGTCCCTGAACGCTATGATCGACAGGATGTAAACGCCTCTCCGCTTCCCCCATGGCGTCCAGCACGAGCTGCATATCATGCCGGTAGCGCTCCCCTTGTTCGGTCAGCTTCATCGTACGCGTCGTACGGTGCAGCAGTACCACGCCAAGCTCTTCCTCAAGCGCCGCGATCTGTTGACTGACGGCGGACTGCTTAATACCGGTCTGACGGGCAGCCGCTGAAAACGAGCCCGCTTCAGCGACGCGCAGAAAGGTAGAAATGGCATTGAGCTTATTATTCATTTAATGATTTTGCTTATAAGTGCCATCGGTTTCATGGGATATCTCCAGAAAAAATAATATATCACACTGCGTCTGTCACCCTTTCCGGAGAAATACCATGAATAATAGGCAGCAACACAACGTCGCCCTGGTCGCGGGCGCCAGCGGCATTGTCGGCAGACAGATGGTCAACACGCTCCTGCACCATCAGTGGCAGGTGATCGGCCTTAGCCGCTATGCCGGGTCGCATCCTGACGGCATTCCGATGGTCAAGATCGATTTACTGGATGAAAAGGACAGCGCCCGGGCGCTGCGCTCCCTGGACGGTGCCACCCATCTCTTTTACAGCGCCTGGGCGAACGCGGCGAACTGGGAAGACATGGTTGAGCCGAACGTCACCATGCTGCGTAAACTGGTCAGCATCCTCGAAAAAACGGCACCTTTGCAGACGGTAAGCCTGATGCAGGGGTACAAGGTCTACGGCGCGCATCTGGGGCCGTTTAAAACCCCGGCGCGCGAAAGCGATCCCGGCGTACCGGGTGCCGAATTTAACGCCGCGCAGCTTGCGTGGCTCAGCCAGTTTCAGCGGGGAAAGCGCTGGCACTGGAATGCCATCAGGCCGGGCGTGGTAGGGAGTGCGGTACCGGGCAATGCCATGAACCTTGCGCTGAGCATTGCCCTGTACGCCTCCCTGTGCAAGGCGCTGGGTTTACCGTTGCGTTTTCCCGGTTCGGAACAGACCTGGCACAGTATCGTTGACCATACAGACGCCGGGCTGCTGGCCGACGCCACTCTGTGGGCCGCCGCGTCACCTGCGGCACAGAATCAGGCGTTCAACGTGAATAATGGTGATATCTGGCGCTGGAGCGAGCTCTGGCCGCGCATCGCACGCTGGTTTGACCTGGACTCTGCACCGCCGGTGAGGCTGTCATTTCAACAGCTGTTTACGGACTATCGCGGCGTATGGCGCGAGCTTGCCGGAGACCGGCTGGTGGAAGCGGATATTCTGCAGCTGAGCGACGGGCGGTTTGCCGATTTTGTCTTTAGCTGGAACTACGACATGTTTGGTGACGGGAGCAAGCTGCGCAGGGCGGGCTTTACGCAAATGCAGGCGACGGATGAGATGTTTTTCCACCTGTTCGCGCAGTTGAGAGCCGCGCGGATTATTCCCTGACCGTAAGGGTTGTTGTCATCAACGATCGGCGCGTTATACTCACGCGTTTAAATGAATGTATTGTGGGGCAGGGATATGCACGAAAGTCTAAAAATGATATCAGTTGCTCTGCCCCTCATTGCGCTTCTCATTCTGTTAAGCTTTTTGGTCAGACGCATTCGCCAGGCAAAACGCATCATTACAGACCGTAACGGGATGAAAAAGATCTCTGCCAGTCCCTCAATATTTGGCGGGAATGGAGGTAAAACCTGGTTTTATGATGACCAGTTTTTATATGAAGTTAAAAACAACGCCACCCGTAAAATTGCGCTGGCTAATATCATTAAAATCGGGCCGGGGAATACCGAGATAAACAGCAGACGGGTCTGGATTGTTATTTACCGTGATGGTGCAAATGAAAAGCAGGTGCAGTTTTATAACAATCTTACCCTCTGGAATCATAACTTCACGGCTTTTCTGGCAGCGGTAAAACGTGCCAATCCTGACGCTGTGGTTAAAGAACGCGCAATCCTCAATGTGTGAAAAAGAACCGCAGACGGTTTGCGGACGCCGCTCCTGTGCAGCGTCCATAGCATCAGGGTTAAGGGCTTACTCAACCGTTAACGCATCGACAACCTCGGCCACGCTTCTCACGCTGCGGATATTCCCAATCCCCGTGCCGAGCGCGATATACCCTTCATCGGTGTTATTTTCCAGCATGCCCAGGCGCAGGCCCCGTAATCCGCCCATCGCCTTGCCCAGCGCTTCGTTGCTTGCGCCAGCTTTATCCATCGCCGCCAGTTTTTCCGCCAGCTTGCCGGGGAGAGAACGATAGTAGTGGGGGACGGTGCGGAAAAGCAGCAGGTCCAGGCCGTTGGCGGCAACAATTTTCTCTTTGACCCCCTGCGGCACGCGGCTTTCTTCGGTACTGATAAACACCGAGCCGGCAAACACGCCTTCTGCCCCTAACGCATGCGCCGCTCTGGCGGTGCGATTATCGGTAATACCGCCCGCCGCCATCACCGGGACGTGCTTCACGGCGTCGGCAATCAGCGGCACGATGGAAAAGGTACCCAGCGCCGTCGCGGGTAACGTCCCACCCTCATCAAAACCGGTGGCGACGATGATGTCTGCCCCCATCTCTTCAGCCAGAAGGGTATTTTCCGGCGTGGGATTGATGTCGCGGTAGATAATGGCGATACCTGCCTCTTTTAACTCATTGAACAGCGCGGGAATAATGCTGCCTTCCCCATAGCCCGTGTACACCACGGCCCTGACGCCTTCCTCTTTTACCACCTTAAGAATTGGCCCGGTCCAGACGTCATTAACGGCGGTGGGGATCAGGTTCACGCCGAAGGGTTTTTCGGTCAGCCGTTTGGTTTTCCGAATTTCTTCCCGCATTTTTTCGGCGGTCTCTTCCGGCGTGGAGACCGCGGTATCGGCGGTTAAACCGGCGTTGGGGCCCAGCACGCCGAGTCCTCCGGCATTGCTGACCGCGGCCACTAAACGGGCATCAGTAAGCCAGGATAACGGTCCCTGAATAACGGGCTTTTCGATACCCAGGATCTGACAGATACGGTTATTTTTCATAGCAGACTCTCCCTTACGTTTGAATGAGGGAGAGTGTAGAGAGGAAGATTGTTAGGAAAAATAGCCAAAAACATTCATCACTGTTATAAAATTAATAACAATCATTTTCTCCCGCTCGCGGCAAGACATCCCTTATGCAAATAAACCTCTTTGAATCTATTCGGATTTTTATTGAAATTGTCGACTCGGGGAGCCTTACCCAGGCGGCAGAGAATCTGCAGGTCCATCGCCCGGCAGTGACCAAAGCGCTGCAGCTTCTGGAACAACACAGCGGCACGCGGCTCCTGCAGCGCACCACGCGTCGGATTAGCCTGACGCCGGATGGGGAAGCCTTTTATCGCCGCAGTAAACCTCTGCTGGCGCAGGCGGACGAATTACTGGAGTCGTTTGGCGCCGATCGACCGATACACGGCCAGCTGCGTGTGGATATGCCCATCTCTTTTGCGGCGCTGCGGGTGATACCCAACCTGCCTGATTTTTATCGTCAGCATCCTGATATCGACATCATCCTGAGCAGCTCTGACCGCCGTCGGGATATGCTGCGGGACGGCCTGGACTGCGTGCTGCGGGTGGGCGAGCTGGACGACGGCGACTATATCGCGCGTAAAATCGGGAACATTAAAATCACGACCTGCGCCAGCCCGGCCTGGCTGGCTGAACACGGTACGCCAGAAACGCTGGAGGATTTACGCAAGCATCAGGCCATCAACTGGATTAATAACAGCAGCAGGCACGTTCAGCCGTGGACGTTTACCACGCCAGAGGGCGTTGCGGAGATCGCGCTATCCGGTAAGCTGGTGGTGGATAACTCCGAGGCCTACATCGCGGCAGGCCTGGCCGGGCTCGGGGTAATGCAGGGGATGAATCTCTTTCTTCAGCCTTACATTGACCGCGGCCTGCTGGTTGAGGTCTTGCCAGCCTGTCGCTCGCCGGACCGCAAACTGTCACTGCTCTACCCACACCGCCATCTCTCCCGCAAAGTGCGGGTATTTACCGAATGGCTGGAGAGTCTGGTATGAAAGCGGCCAGCTCATGGCATAGCGCACCAATCTGCTCCACGGCATTGAGCAGGCGGGGCGTCGGTTCGTTTGCACAGTTTAGCCGCAGAAAGTGCGTGAGTTCTGCGCCAGGGGAAAACAGGGGGCCGGGGCTGACGCCAATACCCCACGCCAGCGCGCGGCGATGCACCTCCAGCGCGTTGACCTGCGGAGGAAGTTCGACCCACAGCAGAAAGCCAGCTTCGGGGACGTTTACGCGGGTACCGGGGGGAAAACTGGCCTTGACCCGCGCCACGACGGCGGCGATTCCCTCTGCGATCCGCCGCTTTAGCCGCCGCAGGTGACGGTCGTAGTCGCCGTTTGCCAGCATCTCGCTCGTCGCGGCTTCCAGCAGCGGCGCGCCGGCCCAGTCTCCGGCCATGCGGGCCTGCAAGACCTGCGGGTAATAGCGTCCGGCGGCAATCCAGCCGATTCGCCACCCCGGTGCAAGCGTTTTAGACAGGGAGCTGCAGTAAATCACATTCCCGTTCTGGTCGAAGGCTTTGCAGGCCGGAGGACGTTGCCCGTCACCGACCAGGTCACCGTAAACGTCGTCTTCAATCAGAGGAATACCGGCTTCTTCAAGCAGAGCAACCAGTTCCTGCTTGCGCGCGACGGGCATGCTGGCACCCAATGGGTTTTGCACGGTGGGCGAGGCCAGGACGGCCGCGGGACGGTGGCAGCGGATGGCGTCAGCCAGCGGTTCCAGTAACAGACCTTCAGCAGGATCGGTGGGAATTTCTAACGCCTTCAGGCCTAAATCCTCCAGCAGCAGGAGCGTGCCAAAGTAGGCGGGCTGCTCCACCGCCACCACATCACCTGGCTGACACACGGCCCGCAGGGCCAGGCGCAGCGCCTGCGTCGCGCCCGCGGTGATAATGAGATCGTCCGCGCCGAAGCGGGCTCCCCACTGCGCAGCACGCGCCGCAATCTTGCTTCGTAAATCACGCCTTCCCGGCGGCAGGCTGTAGCTCTGCCCATGCGCGTCCAGACGACGGCCCACGGAGTGTAACGCCCGCTGTAGCGCATCTCCTGGCAGCCACGCGGGATCGGGCAGGGCGGCGCCCAGCGGGATCAGCCGAGCTTCTGCACTGCTGAACAGCGACCGGGCCACGGCGGACATAGTCACGGGCACCGGGCCCGGCGTGGAACGCGCAGGCTCTACGCGCGGAGGGAGGCCGATCTGGCGGATGTAATAACCTGAACGCGGTCGCGCAACGATCAGCCCTTCAGCCTCAAGGCAGCGAAGGGCCTCCAGCGCCGTCGGAAGGCTCACGTGCTCGCGTTCGGCCAGTTTACGTGCGGAGATCATCCGGTCACCGACTCGCAATGCGCCTGAAGAGAGCGTGAGGCGCAGACGCTCAGCAATCCGGCGATAGTGTGGGGAGGGGGCAGACATGGGTATCTGTTCAGGCTAATTTTCGATAAAACTGACTATACAGCCAATGATGTGCGCCATCTATAGTGTCCGGCATGTTCAGGACAAGGAGGCATTATGCACAGCGATAATTTCGACATTTCCTCGTATTTCAAACGCATAAACTACACCGGACCGGCGGCGGCCGATACGTCCACCCTGCATGCGCTGATGCGTCATCAGATCTTTTCCGTTCCCTTTGAAAATCTGGACGTGCAGGCGGGGAAAATTGTCTCGCTGGCACCAGACGACATTGCCGAGAAGGTGTTAAAGAAAGGGCGCGGTGGCTACTGCTATGAGGTGAACGGGCTTTTTGCCATGGCGCTGAAAGCACTCGGCATTCCTTACCGTTTCGTGGCGGCGCGCCCGATGTTCTACCCCGCGCGGCGTCCGAAAACCCATATGGCGCTCATCGCCGAGGTGGAGAGCCGTCAGTGGCTTTGCGATCTCGGCTTCGGCAGCTACGGCATCCGCGCGCCAATGGCGCTGGACACGCTTGACGTGGAAATCACCCAGGATTTCGACACGTTTCGCCTGAGCCGCAGCGCGGAGGGCGAGTATTTGCTTGAGGCGAAGGTTGAAGGCGAATGGGCCCGACAATACGGCTTCGATCTCACGCCCCAGGAGTGGATTGATTTCGTTCCGGCCAACTACCTGAACTCCACGCATCCTGATGCTATTTTTGTGCAGAAGCGGGTGGTGGTGCAGCACAGCCCGGAAGGACGCCAGATTTTGCTGGGCGATATGCTGAAAACCATCACGGCGAACGGCACTGAAACGCGGCAGCTGGCGGAGGAGGACATCCGCCATGTCCTGAAAGACCGTTTTGCGCTGACCGCCGCGTAATCGGAGAAAGATGGGGACTCAGCCCGGCCCGTCGGCTGCGGCTTTGCGCTGAGCCCCCCACTGTAACAGCAGGCTAAACGACGCGGGTAACACGGTCAGCGTCACCAGCGTCGCAGCCAGCAGCCCGCCAATAATGGCATAGGCCATTGGCCCCCAGAAGACCTGGTGAGAGATGGGGATCATCCCCAGAATGGCGGCACAGGCGGTCAGACAGATGGGTCTGGCCCTGTGCTCCGCGGCCGCCATAATCGCGGCATCATTTGCCATCCCCTGAGAAAGATTGCTGTCAACCTCGCTAATCAATATTACCGCGTTACGCACGATCATCCCCGCCAGGGCGATGACGCCCAGCAGCGCGACAAACCCCATCGGCGTGCCGCCAGGCAGCATAGCCAGCACGATCCCCGGTAAACCAAACGGGGCCATCAGGAGCGCCAGCAGCATCCGGGAATATCGCCGCAGCTGAAGCATCAGCAGCATCAGCATGATGACCAGCGTCACCGGAAGAACGGTAAAGACGGAGCTGTTCCCCTTATCCGATTCGGCAACCGCGCCGCCTTCTTCAATGCTGTAACCTGCGGGCAGGCTCGCGCGCAGTTTATCGACCGCCGGACGCAGCGCGGCGGATACCGCTTCAGCCCTCAGCCCCGGGGCGAGGTCGGTTTGCACCGTGATAAAGGGCACGCGCTGGCGGCGCCAGATGACCGGATCGTCCACGCCCCAGACCGGCGTTGCGACGGCGCTGAGCGGAATTTTTTTACCGTCATTCCCCTGAATCGTGAGTGAGGAGAGGGTGGCGGTGCTCTGGCGCGCGCTGTCCTCGGCCCTGAGCACCACGTCGACAAGGCGGTCATTATCTCTGATGGACGTGACAACGCTGCCGGACCAGACGGTATTCAGCGTGCGGGCAAGGCTTTCTGACGATATTCCCGCCGCTCTGGCCGCCGTCTGATTCACCTTAAGGGTGATGACCCTCTCCGGCTCTCCGGCCGTCTGGTTAACGTCGCGTGAGAACGGGGAGCGGCCAATCGCGTCCGTGAGACGGTTCGCAAGCGCCCGGACCTGCAGATAATCCGGCCCGCTCACCCGGTATTTGATGGGCCAGCCGACGGGAGGCCCCAGCTCAAGGGGCGACACGCGGGTGATGATGTCGCTAAATTGCGTCGCCAGGATCGTGTTGAGCTGTGCGTGCAGACGATCCCGCGCCGCAAGATCCTTCGCGACCACAACCATCTGGGCGATATTTTCATTTTCCAGCAGCACGTCCATCGGCAGGTAAAAACGGATGGCACCTGAGCCAACGTACGTCGAAAAGCGATCGATATTGCTGTTGTCGGCCAGCGCTTTTTCCAGCTTTTCCACCTCTCTGAGCGTTTCCGGCTGCGACGCGTTGGCCGGAAGCGTCAGGCTGACCAGCAACTCGGGCCGGTCCGAGGCGGGGAAAAACTCGCCCTGCATAAACGTCGTGCCGTACGCTGACAGCCCCAGCGCGGCAAGCGCAATCAGTACGGTAGCGAGCCGGTGGCGGAGCGCCAGGCGTAAAAGCCGTTCATACCCGCGCGCGATCCGTCCCGGTCCTGCCGCGTGATGTCTGACTTTTTCCGGCAGCAGCCACGTGCCCGTTAGCGGCGAAAACAGGATCGCGACGGCCCAGGAGCAGAGCAGGGCGATGAGCACCACCGCAAACAGGGAGAAGCAGTATTCACCGGCGCTGGAGGCCGCAAAACCAACGGGAATAAAACCGGCAATCATGACCAGAGTACCGGTGAGCATCGGGAAGGCCGTCGTTTTGAATGCATAGGTGGCCGCGTGTCGACGGGAATCCCCAGCTTCCAGTCGGGAGACCATCGTTTCGACGGCGATCATGGCGTCATCCACCAGCAGGCCCAGGGCAATGATCAGCGCCCCGAGCGAGATACGCTGAAGGCCGATGCCGGCGAGCATCATGCCGACAAACGTCATGGCAAGCACCAGCGGAATGGCCGTCGCCACCACCAGTCCGGCCCGCAAACCCAGCGAGACAAATGAAACCGCCAGCACGATAACAACGGCTTCGATAAGTACCCGGATAAACCCGCTTACCGCTTCACTCACCACCGCTGACTGATCGGCGACTTTCACCATCTCAATACCGTGCGGCAGCCCGGCGCTGAGGGCCGCCATTTTTGCGTTCAGCGCAGCACCGAAACGCAGCATGTTGCCTGTCGGCGCCATCGACACCGCCAGCCCGATAGCCGGTTTGCCGTTCACCCGGTAGGCCGGGGCCGGTGGCTCGGCGATTTCCCGGGTGACGGTGGCAATGTCGGTCAGCGGAATATAGCGATTGTTAACGTGCAGCGTGACGGCGCGCAAACTCTCTTCGGTGGTGAGCGCCCCGCTGACCTTTATCGCCATGTTCTCTTGCCCGGTACGCATCGTTCCTGCCGGGACAACGGCGTTTTGCGCCCGGAGGGCGTCGGCAACGTCCTGAATATCCAGCCCCATCCCGGCCAGGCGCGCCGGAGAAAAGGCGAGAACCCACTGCTCCTGCTGTTCGCCCAGCAGGGTGGTTTTGCCCATATCCGGCAGGGACATGAGCTCGCGCCGTATTGTCTCTGCGCGATCCCGCACCTCCCGCAGCGTGAAGCCTTCGGGAATAAAGGCGTAAATTGTGCCGAACGTGTCGTCAAACTCGTCATCCACGGCAGGACCCTGCACCCCTTCGGGCAGGGACGGCGCGATGTCCTGCATTTTTTTGCGAACCTGATACCAGATATCGGGCACGCGTTGCGGGGGCGTATCGTCACGGAGGTTGACGTGGATAACGGTGCGTCCGGCACGGGTTTCACTTTCGAGATAGTCCAGCCAGGGCGTTTCCTGCAGCTTTTTTTCAAGCGTATCGGTCAGCAGGCGGGTGGTATCCGTCACGGAGGCTCCCGGCCACTGTGCGGAGACGACGGCCGTTTTAATGGTGAATGCCGGATCTTCGTTACGCGGCAGGTTTTCATAGCAGAACACGCCCATCGCAATCACCAGCAGCATGAAAAAGCTGACCATCTGCTGGTTCTTCAGCGCCCAGGCGGAGAGGTTAAATTGGGCTTCCGATCCTGTGTTCATGGCTGAACCTCTCCGGCCATCACCGGCTCGCCGGATCGTAATGTGCTCACGCCCGCCGTAATCACCCTGTCGCCGGGCTCAAGGCCGGAGGCAATCATGACGGAGGTGGCCGTATAGCCGACGGGCACCACCACGCGCAGCTGTGCCCGCGACTGCGGGGTAATCACAAAAACCGCCGGTTTGTCGCTGGCTCGGGTCAGCGCCGACGCGGGAAGCGCGTACCCGTGCGGGGCGGCGGAGGGCAACGTCACGGTGACGCTGGCGCCGAGCGCCATGGCCTCCGGCGGGTTTTGCAGGGTGGCTCTGACGCGCCACGTGCGGGTCTGAGGATCGGCCTGCGGGGTGATATCCCGCAGCAGGGCAGACGCCTGCACCGACGGGTCGCCGAGCAGGGAAACCTGCAAAACCGCCTTATCCAGAGGCGGGATCGCATCGGGCGCGGCAATATCAAACACCACGTCGCGGGCTTCCCCGGATGCCAGCGTCAGCACGGACTGGCCGTCGCTGACAACCTGTCCCGCAGAGGCGCTCACGGCCGTGATGACGCCCGCTTGTGGGGCGATCAGGCGCGTCCAGCCGAGACTTTCGCGGGCATTTCGCCATGCGGCCTCGCTGCTTTTTAAGCGCGCGCGGGCGACAAGCCAGTCAGCCCGGGCGCTGTCGAGCTGCGTGCGGGCTATCGCGCCCGTTGGCATAAGCTTTTGCATGCGACTGACGTTAAGCGCGGCGACCTGGGCTGAGGCTTTGGCGCCTTCATAGTCGGCCGCGGCGCTGTCCAGCTGGTTTTGCCCGGTCGTATTATCAAGCGTGGCCAGCAGCTGTCCGGCAGTGACCCGGTCGCCAATATCAACGCCACGCGTCAGTATCCGGCCTCCGGTGCGAAAGCTCAGGGTCGTTTCATCGTGGGCATGGATCTCACCGGTTCTTTCCAGCGCGGGAAGGGATTGGGCGGAGCCAACGACGACGTAGCGTACCTTACGCACTGGATCAGGTTTGTTTTCGTGTTTATCACCGCAGCCGGTCAGCGGAAAAATCGCCAGCGCAAGCAGGGCCAGGGGAAGAAAATGCAGCCAGGAAAAGGTGCGCGCCACGCCGTACAAATGATGCAGGCAGTGACGGAGGGAGAGAAAAAATTCGTCTGACATAACGCCGCTCCATAAAGGGAATGGCGTTATTAAATGCGCGCTACGTCGAGAAAGATTCGATGTTCTGTCAAGGCTTTATCAAGAGGGGAGATTTTCATTATCAGACGGCTGCCAGGGCAACAAAATGCGCACCGCAAGGCCGCCGGTTTCCGGTAATGACGCGCTAATCTCACCCCCATGCGCCTCGCAAATCGCCCGGGCGATGGACAAACCGAGGCCGCTGCCGCCGGAATGCCGCGCGCGGGACTGCTCCTCGCGGCTAAAGCGTTTAAACATTTCCGGTAAGAACTGGGGCGACACGCCCGGTCCGTCATCGGTGAATTCGAGGATGTAATGCCCGCTGGCGTAATGCAGCGCCACCTCAAGGTGGCCGCCTTCGCGTCCGTAACGTAGCGCATTTTCCATGAGGATGGTAACGACCTGTCCCATACGGAACGCATCGCCCCGGAAGGGGCTGGTGTGCGGGTTACGCAGCGTTATCCTGAAATGATGTGCATCCGCCTGGGGCATGATCCAGGCAGCCCGCTCCTGAATCAGCTCATCCAGACAGAACGGCTGGTCCTCCAGCACAAGGTTACCCGCGTCTGCCAAAGAGAGAAGGTGGAGCTCATCGGTGAGGCGGTTGAGGTGCTGGAGCTGTTTCATCACCATGCCCAGCTGCGCCGGGCTGGCATCAAACACGCCGTCTAACATGCCCTGCAGACGCCCGATGGCGGCCGTCAGGGGCGAGCGCAGCTCGTGCGCCATCGCGACGTGCGAGGCGCGGAGCTCTTTCTCATAGCGGGCCAGTTGCCCCGTCATGGAGTTAAAGTCGGTCGCAAAGCTGACCATTTCTGCCGGTGCATCCTTGATCAGCTCTGCCTGACGGCCAAACTGCCCTTCGGCGACATCCTTTGCCGCATCGCGAAGGCGGCTGAACTGCAGCGCCAGCGGGCGGGCGTGTTTGAGCCCCATCACCACAATAAACGGGATCATCACCAGCACCAGCAGGGCCACCGTGACCCAGTCCGCTGAGGCGATGGACGGCGTGGAATAGCTCAGGCCCCACCAGGTATCCACAATCGTGTGGAAGCGGGCCGGGTTGGCCTGCGGGTTCTGGCTGAGCGTAAGAAACTCCTGCCGGACTGCCGGCGGCATCCTGCCCATGATCCAGTAGTTCTGTACCGCATAGCGCAGCCACATGCAGGTGGCAATGACGATCACGCTGCCGATAGCCAGCGCCAGGATGCGCGCGCAAATCCAGCGCCACAGAGAGGCGTGCCGATTTTTTATCATGGCTGTCTGAACCTGTAACCCACGCCGCGCACGTTGATCAGCACGCCGGAAATACCCACCGCTTCGAGTTTTTTACGCAGGTTATAAATATGGGTGTCCACCACGCGCTCCAGCGCCTCGCTTTCCGGCAAACAGTGTTCCAGTAAATACTGGCGGGAGAACGGGTGCGCAGGCGAGCGCAGCAGCGTTGCCAGAAGCGAGAATTCCGTTGGCGTAAGATCGAGCATCACAGGTGCGTCGTCGCCGTTGTCCACGCACGCCACAATGGCGGCGACATCCACCGCCAGCGTTTGCCAGCGAAGGATCTTTTCCTCTGTCTCTTTTTTACTGCTGCGCCGCAGCACCGCCTGCACCCGCGCTACCACTTCGCCCGGATGATAAGGCTTCACAACGTAATCATCGGCACCGTAACGCAGGGCGCCAATGCGATCGGGAGTATCCCCCATGGCCGTGACCATGATCACCGGCACATCGCTTTTACGACGCAGGCCCGCCAGCACCTCGGTGCCGTTAAGTCCCGGCAGCATTACATCCAGCAGGATGAGGTCGGGCTTCCACCGCTGCGCCATATCCAGCCCGGAAAGACCGTCTCCGGTAATGGTCACGTCGTAATTTTCACGCCGTAAATAGGCTTCGAGCACGCCAGCCGCGTCGGCGTCATCTTCAATAATCAGCACTCTTCTGGATAACATCCGTTCACCTTGACCATTTCTTAACACTATCCCGACGATTCATTGATTCAGCCAAATCATACTGCGCCAACATTGTGTGGCTGTTCCTGTCTCAGGAGACGCCAGCGTCTGTAAGGAGAGCAGTATGATAGCGATAAAAAAAGTCCTGTATATGTCCGTCCCGCTTCTGATGGTCGTGGCATCCGCCGCGCAGGCGGATGATGACACCGCGTCCGATTCCTTAACCGTCGGGCTGGGAGGGCAATATGCCCCGCGTTACTCAGGCTCAGACAAGCAGGTGTGGCAGGTGGTTCCTGTGCTGCAGGGACGCAAAGGTGCTTTCTTTGTTGATGCACAAAAAGGGGTGGGATATGACCTGCAAAACGACAGCGGCTGGTATTTCGAACACACGCTGGGCTACGACCCCGGAAGGGCTGATAAAAATTCTGGCTGGCGCGAGGGGGCAAACAACCTGAAAGGGATGGGGGATATTGATGCCACCCTGAATACCGGCCTTGCCGTGGGCTGGCAGGCTGCGCCATGGCTGAGCATGGAAGGCAAAGCGACGCTGCCGTTAACCGACAGTCAGGGGGCAAGCTATCAGGCCTCCGTTACGCTGATCCCGGTACAAAATAACCAGGACACGATAGCCTTTCAGTCTGCGGCCCTGTTTGGCGACAGCCGTTACCTGAATACCTGGTATGGGGTCAGTGAGCAGCAGAGCCGCCGCACCGGCTATCGCCGCTATGCTGCGCCGGGTGGATTTTACGGCGTCGACACCAGCCTGACCTGGAGCCATCAGTTCGATGCTCACTGGGGAACTGTCCTCAGCGCGGACTATACCTGGCTTGGCGACCATGCCAATGATAGCCCGATCGTGATGCGGCGTAATGAGGGGTCTGCAACCGCCGCTATCACCTGGACATTCTAAATTCGCGGATCATGATGTGAGCGAGGAGGCGAGAGGTTTATTTCTTTTTATCCATCATCGCCTTTAAATCGGCAAACGGGTTAAACGTGGCGACGCCCACGTCTTTTTGCGCGTCTTCCCCGGCCACCACGGTGGTGCCGTACTGATCCGCTTCGGTGTATTTCGAATGCTCATGATCGTGGCAAAACAGGCACAACAGCTCCCAGTTGCTGCCATCTTCCGGGTTGTTGGTATGGTCGTGATCGATATGGTGAACCGTGAGTTCACGCAGATTGGAATAGACAAACTCGCGCGAGCAGCGTCCACACACCCATGGATAAATTTTTAATGCTTTTTCGCGATAGCCGCTTTCCAGCCGCGCGTAGTTTTTGGGGATCAAAGCCATTGCCGGTTTTACCTGCCATGAAAAGAGTGGGGAAGAGTATATCCCATAACGTTGCGTCGTGACGAACCCGTCAGTTATGTCAATTTATTTGAACCATTCCGTTAAATAAACGGCATTTATTCTTACCGGGTAATGCGTAAAGTGGACAGAACGCAACGCATTATCAGGACACAGGGTTATGAAAAAGATCGGATTTTTATCCTTTGGTCACTGGACGCCTTCACCGCAGTCCGGCACGCGCTCGGCGGCCGATACGCTGCTGCAGTCCATCGATTTAGCCGTGGCGGCTGAAGAGCTGGGGGCAGACGGCGCCTATTTCCGCGTGCACCACTTCGCCCGACAGCTTAGCTCGCCGTTCCCTCTGCTGGCCGCTATAGGGGCAAAAACAAAAACCATCGAAATTGGCACCGGCGTAATCGACATGCGCTATGAAAATCCGATGTACATGGCCGAAGATGCGGGCGCGGCGGATCTGATTTCCGGCGGTCGCCTGCAGCTGGGCATCAGCCGGGGCTCACCGGAGCAGGTTATTGATGGCTGGCGGCATTTCGGCTATGTCCCGCAGGAAGGGGAAAACGAGTCGGATATGGCGCGTCGTCATACCGAGGTGCTGCTTGAGGTGCTGCGTGGGGAAGGGTTTGCCAAACCGAACCCACAGCCAATGTTCCCCAATCCACCGGGGTTGCTGCGTCTGGAGCCTTATTCAGAAGGGCTGCGCGAGCGTATCTGGTGGGGCGCGGGTTCTAATGCGACGGCGGTATGGGCGGCAAAACTGGGCATGAACCTGCAAAGCTCAACGCTGAAGGACGATGAAACCGGCGAGCCGTTCCACATTCAGCAGGCAAAACAGATCCGCGCGTACCGTCAGGCCTGGAAAGACGCAGGGCACACGCGCGAGCCGCGCGTGTCGGTTAGCCGCAGTATTTTTGCGCTGATGGACGACCGTGACCGGATGTATTTCGGCACCAGCCGCAACGACAGCGATAGCGTGGGTTATCTTGATGAGAAAACGCGCGCCATCTTCGGGCGCAGCTATGCCGCGGAGCCGGACAAGCTGGTTGAACAGCTGAAAAAAGACGAGGCGATTGCCGAGGCGGATACGCTCTTACTGACCGTACCGAACCAGCTGGGGGTGGATTATAATGCGCACGTGATTGAGTCTATTCTCAAACATGTCGCACCGGCAATGGGCTGGCGCGAGTAGTTCCGCTATCAGCCTTGAGATCGTAATGGAAAACCTGGCCCTCTGGTATCGCCGGTTTGGCGAGCCAGACTCTGTTCTGCAACCTGAAAACGCGCCGCTGGGCGCGCTTGCGCCCGGACAGCTCCGCGTGCGGATGCTGTTTTCTCCGGTCAACGCGTCCGATCTTATCCCCATCACCGGTGCCTATCGCCACAGAACCCCGTTACCCGCTGTCGCGGGGTATGAAGGTGTTGGGGTTGTCACCGGGGCGCCCGCCTCGTTTAAGCATCTGGTGGGTAAGCGCGTCCTGCCGCTGCGCGGTCAGGGCACCTGGCAGCGCTATGTGGACTGTCCGGCAGAGTATGCGATACCCGTTCCGGACGCTGTCGACTCGCGCCTGGCCGCGCGGGCCTACATCAACCCGCTGGCGGCGCAGATGATGCTGACCCGCTACCCGCCGCGCGGAAAGCGGGTCTTGCTCACGGCTGCGGGATCCGATTGCGCCATCCTGCTGGGGCAGTGGGCGCGTCAGGCGGGGGCGGAAGCGGTGTACGGCATTCACCGTTCTGCCGTGCATGCTGAACGGCTGGAGGCGATGGGCATCACGCCTGTCGCACAGCATGACGCAAACAGAATCGGCACCGTCGCCGCCCGTAGCGATATCGTCTACGATGCCACCGGCGGGCCGCTTGCGGAAACGATCCTCAGCGTGATGCCCGAGCAGGGCATGTTTGTTTGCTACGGGCTGCTGTCCGGGCAAGCCTTCACACAGCGGCGGCCTGCGCCGCGCGTGGCGTGGTTCCATATCCGAAACGGTCTGGATGCGCTCAGCGTTGAGGCGTGGCGCGCAGAGTTCGAGCGCATCTTGCTGAGGTTGCCCGGCAGTGAGTACAGCGACGTTACGGTGTACCCGCTGGCGGAGTGGCGAAGGGCGCTCAGCGCTTATCGTGAAGGAGGAAGGACCCGCAAGCCCCTCCTGTCGATGGCGGAATGACGGCTATTTATGACCCATATCGCTCAGCAGCACGGCGATACTTTGCCCGCCCGCCGTCTGCTCCAGACCAATCTTGACGATAATGGTGAGCGGAACGGAGAGCAGCATCCCGACGGGCCCGAGCAGCCAGCCCCAGAATATCAGGGACAAAAAGACCACCAGCGTGGACAGCCCCAGGCCCCGCCCCATCATGCGCGGTTCCAGTATGTTACCGAACACCAGATTGATGACCAGGTATCCGGCCAGCAGGATCAGCGCGTCATAAAGCCCGCTGAAAACCAGCACCTGAAGGATAGGGGGGATCGCCGCCAGCACGGAGCCAATGTTGGGAATGTAGTTAAGCGCAAACGCCAGTAACCCCCAGACGAACGCGAAGCGGACGTCCAGCGTCAGAAGCATCACCCAGACGACAAGGCCCGTCACCAGGCTAATGGCGGTTTTCAGCACCAGATAGCGGGAAACGCTGTCCAGCGCGCGTTGAATCGCCCCCATTCCTTCAACCGGACGGACCATGATCTGCTGCAGCTTTGCCGGCAGCTGGGGCACCTCCAGGAGCATGAACACCACCGTTAAGAACAGCAGGAAAATGGAGGTCATGGCGTTGGAAAGCTGCGTCAGCAGGCTGGTGACGATCGTCATCGCCGCATTGGGGTCGATATATTTCAGGAGTTCCTCAACCGAGACTTCGATCCCCGCGCGCTGCAGCCAGGGCTCCAGCTGCAGCAGGGGGATCGCCAGCGAAGAGCGATATTTCGGCAGCGTTCGCGCCAGTTCATTGAGCGAGGTGCCCAGATAAGCGACCAGCAGCACCATCGCCACAATAATGATGCTGATAAGCAGCGTGATGGCCAGCACGCGTGGGATGCGAAGCCGCGTCATGCGCTGCACCAGCGGGTTGAGGATCACCGCAATAAACAGGGCCAGAATAAAGGGCACAATAATGTCGGCGGCAAAGCGCACGCCTGTCAATATGATCACCAGCATGCCCAGCATGATGACAATTTTTAACCCGTTCAGGGTAATGATGGGTTTAGCCATGGTGACTCCGCAATTTTCGTTATTTTTATAATAAAGGCGAAAGGCGTTGCAATAAACTAACCAAAATCAAACGGGGTGGGTAAAGAATTGCAAAGACTTTGAGTAAAATCCTGGCTTATGGTACAAATTCGGTGTGTTTAACTACCGAGGACAATTTTCATCCGCAAAGACGAGAAGCAACAACGCGGATAATTGTAATTTTATGGACAATATGTTCAGGACGTACTCTTCAAACAATACTGCTGTATACTCCACCTCTTTCTGCCTGCTTTCTGGTGAGCAACACTGGCGCACCGCACTCTAGTCATTTCTTCTGCCTGAGCTGGCGCTAAGCGCTTAGCTGACTGATTTCAATTCGTATTTTTGGGTTTGCTGCACGCAGCGGGCCACGATGGATTATATTCTCAAGCAGGAGAAAAACATGTTTTACTGGATTTTATTAGCACTGGCTATTATTGCTGAAATTACCGGCACGCTGTCGATGAAGTGGGCAAGCGTCAGCGATGGCAATACTGGTTTTATTTTGATGCTGGTGATGATTTCGCTTTCTTATATTTTCCTCTCATTTGCGGTGAAAAAAATTGCGCTGGGCGTCGCGTATGCCCTGTGGGAAGGGATCGGTATTTTGTTGATTACGCTGTTCAGCGTGCTGATATTTGACGAAACATTAACAACAATGAAGGTCGCCGGATTAACGACGCTGGTCGCGGGTATTGTGCTGATTAAATCAGGTACCCGTAAGCCGTCTAAAGTGCAGAAGGAGCAGAACCATGCAACAGTTTGAGTGGGTTCATGCGGCCTGGCTGGGGTTCGCCATCGTGCTGGAAATTCTGGCGAACGTTCTGCTGAAATTCTCCGATGGTTTTCGCCGTAAGCTCTACGGCCTGATGTCGATTGCCGCGGTTCTGGGCGCGTTCAGCGCGCTGTCCCAGGCGGTAAAAGGGATTGACCTTTCGGTGGCCTATGCGCTGTGGGGCGGTTTTGGTATCGCCGCCACGCTGGCCGCAGGCTGGGTGCTCTTCGGCCAGCGTTTAAATAACAAGGGCTGGATGGGACTCATCTTGCTGCTTGCCGGTATGATTATGATAAAACTCGCCTGACGCTCATAAAGCCATCCTTTACAGGCAGCGAAATTCGCTGCCTGTATTACGCTTAGAAAAGCAAAACCCTGAAGAGGATGGCGGATGTATCGCACATTAAGCTGGCGCAATATTCCCACCGCGAGAACGTTGTTTGCCATGGTCTTTATGGCGGGCATCGGCTTAATCATCTCCGTCGTCGCACTCCTCTATCTTTCCCTGCATCTTATCAGCACCAAAACCAATGAAATTGATGAACACCGCGCGGCGCTTTCCGTGCAGGGGGCCATTCAGACATCGGTCAACCGCGTCTCCTCGCTGGTGCTGGATAACGCCGTCTGGGACGATGCGGTGCGGGAGGCCTACCGTCCCACGCTCGATACCAACTGGTTGTATAACACCTGGGGCGCCGGCTTTAAAATCAACAACCTCTATGATGGCACCTTCGTGCTTGATGAGCATTTCAACGTCATCTGGGGATCGTTTCAAAGTCAGCCATTTCAGGAGACGAATCTCGATTTTTTCGGTAAGGGGCTGAAAGCCCTGATTGCTCAGCACGCGCGCGCCTTATCAGGCGATAAAAATATCTATGCCGGGATCAGCAAAACGCGAAGCGGCGTCGCCTTTGTGGGCATTGGGCTGATTCGCCCGATGGTCGGAAGATTACAGGTTACCGACGGAACGCGCCGCTATCTGGTAGTCACCCGTCATCTGAACGCCAGAATTTTATCCGACCTGGGGTCGACCTTTCAGATCGATAACCTGCACTTTACGCCGGATAAAATTAACGAGCTGAGTATGCCGCTGCGCAGTTCGGCAGGGGAGCTGCTGGGCTATCTTAACTGGCAGGCACGGCTTCCGGGAGCGCAGGCCGCCCGGGCGGCATCCTCTGATATCACCCAGATTGTCGTGCTGGCATCGGCCCTGATCCTGCTCTTTATTCTGGTGAGCAGCGTGGGGCTGTACAAGCTTGCGCGCGGAGAAAGCCAGGCGCGTCTGGTGGCCAGAACGGACTGGCTAAGCCATCTGCCGAACCGGCGAGCGCTCATCGAGGCGCTGGATCGGGTGAGCTTACGCGGAGATATCGACGTCAAAAGCGTGGTGTTTATCGATCTGGATGGCTTTAAAGACGTGAATGACATCTACGGCCACAGCGTGGGTGACGATCTCATCGTGGCGATTGCGAAAACGCTGAGTGAACGCGTGCCGCCGGGGGGAATGCTGGCGCGTATGGGCGGGGATGAGTTTGCCATGACAATCGGCGGTGATAAGGCAGAGACACAGGCCACCGCTTTTGCCGTGTCGGTGCTGGATTCTCTCTCCGCCCCGATTCAGCTGGGGGAACGCACCATCCATATCGGGGCCAGTATCGGGATCGCCAGCGGAACCCTGATTGAATGCACCAGCTCCGAGCTGTTTCGTCGCGCCGATATTGCCATGTACCATGCCAAAATGAGCGGGAAAGGGCGTATCACCCACTACGACGCCGAGCTGAACAGCGCCCGTGAGCGCAAGCTGGCGATTGAAAATCAGATCCGTAATGGTCTGGAGCGCGATGAGTTTGAGGTCTGGTACCAGCCGATTATTGACGCCCGCAGCCAGAAAATGAGCAGCGTCGAAGCGTTAGTCCGCTGGCCGCGTCGCCCGGAAGGGCCGCTGGGCCCGGATACCTTCATCGCCATCGCGGAGACCAGCGGCCTGATTTACAAACTGGGCCAGTTTGTGTTGCAGCGCGCCTGTCAGGACCTCCAGCCATACGGTGACTTAACGCTTTCCGTTAATATTTCTCCCGCACAATTCCGCGATCCCGCCTTCGAAGACAAAGTGGCCAGCGTGCTGGAAACCACCCATTTTCCTGCCAACCGACTGCAGCTGGAGGTCACGGAGTCCTATGTGCTGGAAAACCCGGAGCGTGCCCGCATGGCGATAGCCAATCTTAAAGCGCTGGGCACCGCGGTGGCGCTGGACGACTTTGGCACCGGCTATTCCAGCATTGGCTATTTGCGGCGTTTTAACTTCGACACCATCAAGATTGATAAATCGCTGGCCGGGCTGGTGGACCACGATGAACAGGCGGCCGCGCTGGTGAGCGGCACGGTGCGGATCGCCAACGCGCTGGGGATGGCGGTGGTCGCCGAAGGGGTCGAGACCGAAAGACAAATGAAACTGTTGCGGCTGGCTGGCTGCGATCAACTGCAGGGTTTCTGGTTCAGCCAGCCGATGCCGATTGAGTCAATCAGGGCATTACATCAGGTCAGACGATGCTGATTTACTGCTGCGCCAGCGCTTCCAGCTTGTCGCGAAAACCGGTCACGGACAAGGCCCGGTTATCGGCCCGCCAGCGATCTTTCGCCGCCGGTGCAGAGCTCTGCACGCCAATCAACTGCCAGCCGTTATCTGTTTTCAGCATCAGCGGTGAACCACTGTCGCCCGGCAACGTATCACACTGGTGCGAGAGTACGCTGGTTTGCGCCCAGCCCGTCACAATACAGTCGGTGTGGGTGTAAAGGGTATCCAGATGGTCGACAGGATAGCCAGACTGCGTCACCTTCCGGTCGGCGGCTTTCAGCGCGGCGGTGAGTGCGTCTTTATCGCCGTCAAATAACGGCAGCGGCGAAATGCCGGAAGGGGGGTAGCGTAAAACGATCAGGCCAAAGTCCCATGAGGCGGCCGCCGGTGGCACGATCCAGCCGTCACCATCCGGTTTCAGCCGTTTGCCGAGAGACGGATCGACCCGGCCTTCAATGCCGTGGATTTCATAGCGCCAGGTGCCTTTTTGCGACACAAACCGCAAGGCCACCGCTTTATCCGGCTTGCCGTTTGGCGGCGTTAACAGACAGTGGCCTGCCGTCAGGGCAAGCTGTGGGGTAATCAGCGTCGCAGTACATAAGTTACCGCTGGCGGTTTCCAGTTGACCTATAGCATCCCAGGGCGCCTGGGTGGGATCGGCGACGCGCGTACGGTCGTCATGATTGAAAAAAAGCGTCTTTAGCTCTTTCGCGCTAATGGTGTCATCACCGCCATCATCCGCATGTGAGAATCCAGAAAAAAGACCAAACGTTCCCAGTAACAACACAACAGATTTACGCATATCTCACTCTGGTGGGGGTAATTATGATTATTAAAAGTGAACCCTATGAAAATACTATAGACGGGACAGCGCTAAAGTGGGAGTAAAATCAGCGTGCTACATTCAGGAAAGATAAAAATGGCTGGCGATGAGCGCGCATAAAATAAGCAGGATCAGAATCAGCTCAAACCGATAGCGCCGCAGCATACGCCCTCCGGATAAAAAAACGGCGCGGAACCTGTTCCGGTTCAGCGCCGGTTTACCAACGTGCCCGGAAGGGCACGGTTTAGCTTGTACTCTTACGCAGCTGGCTGTGCAGCTGGTTTAGCAGCTTCGTGTTTTACTGCTTTTTTGTGATGCTTTTTAGCAGCCTGGGCTTTCTGTTCTACAGCCGGTTTGGTCGCTTTTTTATGGTGCTTTTTAGCAGCCTGGGCTTTCTGCTCTGCAGCTGGTTTGGTCGCTTTTTTGTGGTGCTTTTTAGCGGCCTGGGCTTTTTGCTCTGCAGCCGGTTTAGCGGCTTTATGATGTTTCTTGTGATGGACAGTTTTTGCTGGTGCCGCGGTGGTCGTTGCAGCAGGTGCCGCAGCAGCCGGTGCAGCAGTGGTTTCAGCAGCGAACGCAGCAGAAGACAGACCCATAGCAGCGGCAACAACCAGAGCTAATACTTTTTTCATGTTCATACCCTCGAATTTGGTTTTTCATTTAACCCCACTGCGGGGCCGTTGAAATAACTATATCCCTGTAAATTCGGGGTTTCCGTGAGTGATTGGTATCGGCGTGTAACGGAATGTACAGAGGGGAGAAAAGTGTACGAACAGACCAAACGCCGCTGCTCGTACAGGTCTCTGTTATCTTTTCAGTGTGGCCAGAATAGCCGCCGGAGACTGACTGCCTATAATCGACCGTGATTCAGGCTCAATAACCACCATTACCGGGGTGACGCTAATGCCCAAACGTTCTGCCAGTGCAGATTGCCGCGCGATCAGATCGGAGCACGCTGTCGTGGTGTCGTTATTCGGTAAAAATCCCGCCATCGCTTGTTGCAGGCTTTTGACCTTATCGGCTGAACACCAGACGCGCCCCATATCTTCAATTACCGAGTCGCGAATGGCGCTGGGCGCAACGGTCAGAAACGACATCGTCAAACCGGCATCCGTATATTGCTTAACGTTTTTCACTACATTGCTGCAGTAAATGCACTGATTATCAATAAACACCAGCAGCTTATATTTTTCAGCGGGAGCCTGAAACGTGATGGGCTGGAGGTCTGCAAGAGAGCGGGTAATATCGTTGAACGCGTCTTGCGGGGTATTATCCGTGGCTGCGAAAGTACTTAAACTGGTCGCACACAGAATCGCTAACACCGTTTTCATTATGCCTTTCATCATTGATCCCTTTATTTTTTTAATCCTGGCCTGATAGCAGTCTAATTGTGTCGGAAGGACACGCATTCATACACCCGGCGCAATCATGGCAATATGTGCTAAATCATATTCTTATTGAAAAGGGTGAGAAGAGTGCCGGAGCAGGCTCCGGCAGAGGGATTAAAGATAACGGGAGGTCAGATGCTCGCGGAAATAACGGATATTCAGATCTTCGCCCGTCGCCTGGGTGATTAACTGCGACGTGCTGAAGCGACTGCCGTGCTGCCAGATGTTCTGACGCAGCCACTCAAAGAGTGCGGAAAAATCGCCCTCAGCGATGGAGGCCTGCAGACCCGGAAGCGCCGTTTTCGCGGCGTGGAACAGCTGTGCGGCATACATGGCCCCCAGCGTATAGGATGGGAAGTAGCCAAAACCGCCGTCGGTCCAGTGGATATCCTGCATGCAGCCGTTGCGGTAGTTGTCTTTGGTGGATAACCCGAGCCAGGCCTGCATTTTCTCGTCCCACAGGGCAGGGATATCGTCCACTTCGATCTCGCCGTTGATCAGCGCGCGCTCAATCTCATAGCGCAGCACCACGTGTGCCGGGTAGCTCACTTCGTCCGCATCGACGCGGATATAGCCCGGCTTCACGCGCTGGTTCCAGGCGATAAAATTCTCTTCGCTGAACGCCGCCTGGCTGCCAAAGCGGGCGTGCACCGCAGGGAGAAGATGCTTGAGGAAGGCTTCACTGCGTCCCAGCTGCATCTCAAAGAACAGGCTCTGGGATTCGTGGATCGCGGTTGAGCGGGCCAGCGCAATCGGCTGTCCTGCCCACGCGCGCGGCAGGTTTTGTTCGTAGCGCGCGTGTCCGGTTTCGTGGATCACGCCAAACAGCGCGCTGAGCAGTTCATCCTCGTCGTAGCGCGTGGTGATGCGCACGTCTTCCGGTACGCCGCCGCAGAACGGGTGCGCACTCACGTCGAGGCGACCGCCGTTAAAATCGAAGCCGAGCATTTTCATGGCTTCCAGGCCCAGTTCGCGCTGTGTTGCGGTCGGGAACGGGCCCTGAGGAGGAACAAACGAACGTTGCGCCTGCTTTTCCACGACGTTTGCCAGCAGGTCCGGCAGCCAGGATTTCATATCGCCGAACAGAACGTCCAGACGGGCGCTGGTCATGTCGGGCTCAAAAATATCCAGCAGCGCGTCGTACGGTGTGCAGCCTTTGGCTTCCGCCCGCAGGCGCGCCTCTTCACGGCTGAGTTTGACCACCTCTTTCAGGTTGGCGGAAAAGCCCTGCCAGTCGTTGGCGGGACGCTGCGTGCGCCAGGCGTGCTCGCACCTGCTGCCCGCCAGGGATTTGGCTTCCACCAGCGATTCCGGCAGCAGGGTTGCCTGCTGGTAGTGGCGCGTCATTTCGCGCAGGTTGGCCTGTTCGACGTCATTCAGATCTTCTCCTGCTGCCGCCGCTAACAGGTCGCCGACTTTTTTATCGGTCAGGATCTGGTGCTGCAGGACGCTCATCTCCGCCAGCGCCTCGCCGCGCGCGGCGCTGCCGCCGGGCGGCATCATGGTAAACATGTCCCAGCTGGCGATGGAGGTAAGGTGCGAGAAGCGGGAGAGACGCTGGAAGGTTTTCACAAGTGACTGATAGGCTGATGTTTTTTGCAATTCTTATTTCCTCATGCCGGGGATGTGTTTCAGGGAGCATACAATGAAACAGACCCAATTCCCCAACATTTCCCACACGGAGGAAATCTGTGCCGATCTCCTCCGTTGAAACCGTCCCCGGCATTCCGGGAGACGGTTTTCGGTGGGCACTCAGGACTTATCGCGCATAACCTGTTGCAGGATCGCCAGCGCCTGGTTGAACTGAGCGTCCGGAATGGTCAGCGGATAAAGGAAGCGGATCACGTTGCCGTACTGGCCGCAGATCAATAACAGCAGGCCCTGGGCGAGCGCCTTTTGCTGGATCGCCTGCGCGATGGCGGCCGACGGTTCACGGCTCTCGGGGTCAAAAAACTCCGCCGCAATCATCGATCCTCTTCCCCTTATCGCCACGAGCGCAGGGAAGGTGCCCTGAATCTCCTCCAGCGTGGCCTTCAGCCGATCGCCCAGCTGACGGGCACGCGCGCACAGCGACTCGTTGTCGATAATCTTCAGCACCGCGTGCGCGGCGGCCACCGCAAGCGGGTTGCCTGCATAGGTGCCCCCCAGGCCGCCGGGAGCCGGCGCGTCCATGATTTCGGCGCGGCCCACCACGCCGGACAGCGGCATTCCGCCTGCCAGGCTTTTAGCCATCGTCATCAGGTCGGGTTTGTCCGCGTAGTGTTCCATCGCAAACAGTTTCCCCGTTCGGGCGAAGCCGCTCTGCACTTCGTCGGCAATCATCACGATCCCGTGCTCATCACAAATACGGCGGATGGCGGCCACCAGTTCTGGCGGGGCGACGTTGAATCCGCCTTCACCCTGAATGGGTTCAAAAATAATCGCCGCCACCTGTTTCGCCTCAATATCTGCTTTGAACAGGCGTTCTATCGCCGTGATGGCATCCTGCGTCGTGATGCCGTGCAGCTCGGAGGGATACGGCACGTGATAAACCGAGCCCGGGAAGGGGCCAAATCCCAGCTTGTAGGGCGCGACCTTGCCGGTTAAGGCCATGGTCATATAGGTTCGGCCGTGAAAGCCTCCCCCGAAGGCAATCACGCCCGGTCTGCCGGTGTGGGCCCGGGCGATTTTAATGGCATTTTCCACCGCTTCCGCGCCCGTTGTGAAGAACGCCGTTTTGGCCGGGCTCTGCACCGGAGCCAGCTCGTTAAGTTTTTCGGCCAATGAAACGTAGCTTTCATACGGCACAATCTGGTAGGCCGTGTGGGTGAACTGGTGAAGCTGTTTTTCCACTGCGGCCACCAGTTCAGGATGACGATGGCCGGTATTCAGTACCGCGATCCCGGCGGCGAAATCAATATAGTCGTTGCCTTCCACGTCGGTAAGCGTGGCATTCTCCGCCGAGCGGGCAAAGAAATTACACATTACGCCAACGCCGCGCGGGGTGGCAGAAAGTCTGCGCTGATGAAATTCCTGGTTACTCATGTCAGATACCCTTTTGTCGAAACGATCATACGCCAAGACGATCGCGCAGGCTGTAGTACGCCGCGCCCATCGCCGTAAATGGAATCCGCAGGCTGCGGCCGCCCGGGAAGGGGTAGTGCGGGAGGTTGGCAAACGCATCAAAGCGCTCTGCGTCACCGCGCAACAGTTCCGAGATCAGCCGTCCGGCCAGGTGGGTGCAGGTCACGCCGTGGCCGCTGTAGCCCTGCATGTAATAGATGTTTTTGTCCAGACGACCAAACTGCGGCATACGGGACAGGGTCAGCAGGAAGTTGCCCGTCCAGCGGTAGTCGATTTTGACGCCTGCCAGCTGAGGGAAAGTTTTCAGCAGCTTTGGCATCACCAGGCGCTCGACATCGTCCGGATCGCGCGCGCCATACACGACGCCACCGCCGTACAGCAGGCGGTTGTCGGCGGTGAGACGGTAGTAATCCAGCAGGTAGTTACAATCTTCCACGCAGTAGTTATTGGGGATCAGCGTGCGGGCGAGCTCTTCCGGCAGCGGGGCGGTGGTCACCACCTGGGTGCCGCAGGGCATGCTGCGTTTTGCCAGCTCCGGTTCGATCTTATCGCCCAGATAGGCATTCCCGGCGACGATCACGTAGCGGGCCGTCACCTGACCATGCTGCGTGCTCACCACGGCCGGGCTGGTGTGCTGAATGGCGGTCACCGGGGACTGTTCATACACCCGCCCACCGTTCAGGCGAATGGCGTCCGCTTCGCCGATCGCCAGGTTCAGCGGATGAATATGCCCCCCGCTGCGGTCCAGCAGCGCGCCGGTATAGCGTTCGCTGTCGACTTCCCGGCGGATGGCGCTGGCGTCCAGCAGCTCCAGCTGCGTGTTGCCGTAGCGTTCCCAGTTGGCTTTTTGCTCCTCCAGCGTCTCCAGCTGCTTATGGTTTAGCGCCACAAACAGCCCGCCGGGACGATAGTCGCACTGGATCTGATAGCGCTGGATACGCTCCCGGATGATCTCCCCGCCTTCAAACATCATGCTCCCGAGCATTCTGGCGGCATCGGGCCCGTAGTTTTTCTCGATCACGTCGATGTCGCGGCTGTAGGAGTTAACCAGCTGGCCGCCGTTGCGTCCGCTGGCGCCGAAGCCGATGCGCGCCCCTTCAAGGAGCACCACGTCATAGCCCATTTCGGCGAGATGCAGCGCGGAGGAGAGGCCGGTATAGCCGCCGCCCACCACGCACACGTCACAGCTGATCGATTCGTTAAGCGTCGGGAAAGGTTCGTAAGCGTTCGCGCTGGCCGCGTAGTAGCTGGTGGTATGTTCGGTCATGATTGAGGCTCCATGGCAATCCAGATGGTTTTCAGTTCGGTAAATTTTTCCAGCGCGTGCAGGGACTTATCGCGACCGTTGCCGCTCTGCTTATAGCCGCCAAAGGGGACGGTCATATCACCGTCGTTATAGTTATTGACGAAGACCGAGCCAGCTTTCAGGCGGCGGCTCATGCGGTGCGCGCGGGAGAGATCGCGGGTCCATACCGCCGCGCCAAGCCCATATTCACTGTCGTTGGCCTGCGTTAAGGCGTCCTCTTCGGTTTTAAAACGGGTGACGACCAGCACCGGCCCGAAAATCTCTTCCCGGCACAGCGGGGAGGCAGGGTCGATGTCGACGAAAATGGTTGGACCGACTGCGGAAGGCCACGATTGTTCCCGCCCGTCCAGCAGCAGTGTACCTTTCAGGGTTCCCTCGCGAATAAACGTGTGGACGGTATCGGCGTGCGCGGCGTCGATGAGCATCCCCATCGTGCTGTCGGGGTCGAGCGGATCGCCCGGCTGCCAGTGGCGGGCCTGCGCCTTCAGCCTTGCCAGGAAGTCATCAGCGATGCTGTCTTCGAGCAGCAGGCGGGTGCCGGCGATACAGACTTGCCCCTGGTTATAAAAAATTCCGGCGGCGGTCGCGCTCACGGCCTTGTCCAGGTCCGGACAGTCGGCAAAGATAATGTTGGCGCTTTTGCCGCCCGCCTCCAGCCAGACGCGCTTCATGTTGCTTTCTCCCGCGTCCTTCAACAGCTGCTTGCCGGTACGGGTAGAGCCGGTAAACGTCAGCACCTCGACCTCCGGATGCAGTGCCAGCGCCTGGCCCGCTTCGTGGCCGTAACCGCTTATCACGTTCAGCACGCCGTCAGGCAGGCCCGCCTCTTTCGCCAGTCCGGCCAGCCGCAGGGCGGTGAGCGGTGATTTCTCCGATGGTTTCAATACCACGCTGTTGCCCGCGATCAGCGCCGGGCCCAGCTTCCAGCAGGCCAGCAGCAGCGGGAAGTTCCAGGGGACGATGGCCGCAACAACCCCGATGGGCTCGCGCACGATCATCGCCAGCTCGCCCGGCCCCGTAGGCGCCACTTCGCCGTAGACTTTATCCGCCGCTTCGGCGTACCAGCGAATGGCGCGCGCCGCGCCGGGAATATCGTCGCGCAGGCTGTGGCGGATGGGTTTACCGGTGTCCAGCGTTTCCAGTAAGGCCAGCTCTTCGCTATGGCGTTCCATTAAATCGGCGAGCGTATTGAGCACGGCCTTGCGCTGCGCCGGAGACGCCTGCGACCAGTCACCGCGCTCAAATACCGCACGCGCGGCCTGAACCGCGCGGTCCACGTCCGCCTGTTTGCCCCGTGCGACGTTCGCCAGCGTCTGCTGGGTCGCGGGATTGACGGTTTCAAACGTGGCATTATCGGCGGCGTCACAATAGGCGCCGTTAATAAATAACCGGGTCTCAATGGCGCTGTTTTTTGCTTTATCCTGCCAGTAAGTCAGGTGCTGAAAATGCATATTCACTCCTTTCTTTCGCAATCAGATAAATAAAGGCATGGCCGTTTCAGGCAATACGAAGCCGTGGGGCATCCCGGGAATTAACCCGTTAAATGCCGACAGCGATCGTTTTTATATTTCCCGGCGTAAGCGCGCTTACGCCGGGACTGAGTGGTAATTAGAACGTGGTGGGAGTGTGGGCACTGATAATGCGGCAGATGCCTGCCGAGGTGTTGCTGAAGCTGTGCGGTATGCCGGTATTGATGGCATAGCTCTGCCCCGCAACCAGGTGATATTGCTGGCCATTAATGGTCAGCAATATTTCACCTTCCAGTATCGTACCGATCTCCTCACCCTGGTGTTTGATCCTCTCTCCGGTCGTGGTTCCAGGCTGGTAAGTTTCAAAAATCATCGCCAGCGTACGGTTCGGATTTCCGTTATGAACCAGCTTCATCGAAACCCCCTGACTGCCTATTTCGATAAGGTCTTCCTGATTAATAACCACCTGCGGTTCATCAGGTTTTTCCGGTTCCGAAAAGAATTCCGAGAGCGACAGCCCATAAACTTTCAGCAGCTTTTGCAGCGTACTGATAGCAGGACTGACTTTGTCCTGCTCAATGGTGCTGATGGCACTGTGTGTTAACCCAGACAGTTCGGCGGCACGCCGCTGCGAGAGACCCAGCTGTTGGCGGATCTCAGACAGACGTTTCCCTGGCGCCAGTCCGTCATCGCTCATAGTTGCATTTCCTTTACGGTAGTGGTCAAAGCCGTTGCTTCTCGGCAATGTGGCTTTGACAGGCGGTGATAAAACCTTCAAACAACATACGGGACAGGGCGTACTCGCTGCTGTTCCATTCGGGGTGCCATTGCACGCCGAGGGCAAAAGGGTGGTCATGAACGCTGACCGCCTCGACCAGCCCATCCGTCGAGCGGGCCTCCACGCGAAGCCGTGGTCCTAACGTTCGTGCACCTTGCCCGTGTAACGAGTTTACCCAAAATGTGTTACAGCCTGGTATTAATTGAGACAGCAGTCCTCCCTCCTGAACCTGAACTTCATGAGACGGGGCGTATTGTAGCTCAACCGGCAGTTCAGGATCTTCCCGGTGCTCGAGCAGGTCGTTCTGCTCGAACAGGCGGCGATACAGCGTCCCCCCCGTCGCAACAACGAGTTCCTGCAGCCCCCGGCAGATGGCGAAAATGGGGATGCGCCTTTCGAGCGCGGCGGCAATCAGCGCCATACTCAGAAGATCTCGCCCGGGATCGGCGTCAGGCTCATCGCCGTTTTCACCATAAAGGTGCGGCTGCACGTTACTTGGGCTGCCCGGCAGGTAAATCCCGTCCAGGGTGGGCAGCAGAGCGGTGAGCAGCTCTGGCTCTGCCAGCGCATGCGGTAAGGCAATTGGTAAACCCCCCGCGTTAATAATGGCATTCAGGTACTTTTCTTGCAGGGTCTGGGTCTCATGACCCTTAAGCCTGTTTCTACACATCACCACGCCAATAACTGGCTTGTTCATTATATTTTCCATGATCGCCCTCACAAAGTGGACTAAATTTAGGCCATTTTCGCCTGATAAACGGCCTTTTCGTTCAATATTTTCTCAATCTAGCAACGGGATCTGCCTTTTGCAAACTTAATTTAACATTTGACAAACAATTTATTTGCATACAGATTCGATAGGGTGGACATTATATTTGACAGTCCAGAGCAGCGAACGCAAATCCCAAAAACGGTGGTAAATCATGGAAACCAATATCGTAGAAGTTGAGAACTTTGTGCAGCACACGGATGAGAGGCGGGGCAGCGCCTTTACGCAGGAAGTGAAGCGCTATTTAGAAAAGTATCCTGACACCCAGTTTATTGATGTCCTCCTGACCGACCTGAACGGCTGTTTTCGCGGCAAGCGCATCCCGGTTGCCGGACTGAGCAAGCTTGAAAAAGGCTGCTATTTCCCGGCATCGGTTTTCGCCATGGACATTTTAGGTAACGTCGTGGAAGAGGCGGGTCTGGGGCAGGAGCTCGGCGAGCCGGACTGTATCTGCGTGCCGGTGCCGGGCACCCTGACGCCGTCCGCCGCCGACCCGGAATACATTGGTCAGGTGCAGCTCACCATGGTCGATGAAGATGGCGCTCCCTTTGACGTTGAGCCGCGGAACGTACTCAACCGACTCTGGCAGCAGCTGCGCCAGCGCGGCCTGTTCCCCGTGGTAGCGGTAGAGCTGGAGTTCTATTTACTTGACCGTAAACGCGATGCCGACGGCTATCTGCAGCCACCCTGCGCGCCGGGGACCGACGTGCGTAACACGCAGAGTCAGGTCTACTCGGTTGATAATCTTAACCATTTTGCTGACGTGCTGAACGATATTGACGAACTGGCGCAGCTGCAGCTGATCCCCGCCGACGGGGCAGTGGCTGAGGCCTCCCCGGGCCAGTTTGAGATAAACCTGCACCATACGGAAAACGTGCTCGACGCCTGCGATGATGCGCTGGCGCTTAAACGTCTCGTCAGGCAGATGGCGGAAAAACATAAGATGCACGCCACGTTTATGGCAAAGCCGTATGAAGAACATGCGGGCAGCGGGATGCATATCCACATCAGCATGCAAAACAACCGAGGCGAAAACGTGCTCGCAGACGCCAACGGAGAGGATTCCGCGCTGCTGAAACGCGCGCTGGCCGGGATGATCGACCTGATGCCTGCGTCCATGGCGCTGCTGGCACCGAACGTCAACTCCTACCGCCGTTTCCAGCCGGGGATGTACGTGCCGACGCAGGCGTCATGGGGACACAATAATCGCACCGTTGCCCTGCGTATCCCCTGCGGCGATCGCCATAACCATCGGGTCGAGTACCGGGTGGCGGGCGCTGACGCGAACCCGTATCTGGTGATGGCGGCGATTTTTGCCGGCATTCTACACGGGCTGGATAACGATTTACCCCTGCAGGAAGAAGTGGAAGGCAATGGTCTGGAGCAGGACGGGCTGCCGTTCCCGATTCGTCAGAGCGATGCGCTGTGGGAATTTATGCAAAACGATAGCCTTCGCGAGCGGCTGGGCGAACGTTTCTGCCACGTCTATCACGCCTGCAAAAATGATGAATTACTGCAGTTTGAACGCCTGATTACCGAAACGGAAATTGAGTGGATGCTGAAAAACGCCTGATGACGTGCCCCGGTAAGGGGCCGCTTTATTTCATCTGACACGTATCACCAAACGGCCTGCGCGGAGCCTGGCCTAACTGTTCGCTGGCACGCCAGCTTTCTCCCGGGAGTCGCGTTATGGAGCGCAGGCGGCACAGGGATTTTCTTAACGACACTGTGTGACGAGGTAGGAAATGATGCAGATGTTCAACTATCCGCAGGGCGAAGGGGGCCAGTCAGGCGCCTGCTGTGAGTGCGAGCGAGAGACGGTGCGCTGGTACGATCGCGTGTGTTCTTTACAACTTCCCCCTTTGCTAAGCAGGTTTGCGTTAAGGACAGCGCGATTGCAAACCACGGTAAGCATGGGGGGGACGGTTTATGGCGACTAACACCTCTCTTGACTCGCCGCGCATGGCCGGCAGAACCCGGCTGCGCAGTTCCCTCAAGCTCTGGCAGGTGGTCATGATGGGGCTGGCTTATCTCACCCCCATGACCGTGTTTGATACCTTCGGTATTGTGTCCGGTATCAGCAATGGCCACGTGCCCGCCTCGTATCTCCTGGCGCTGGCTGGCGTCATGTTTACCGCCATCAGCTACGGCAAACTGGTACGACAGTTCCCGGAAGCGGGCTCTGCGTATACCTACACGCAGAAATCGATCGGCCCCCATTTAGGCTTTATGGTCGGCTGGTCATCGCTGCTGGATTATCTCTTCCTGCCGATGATCAACGTGCTGCTGGCGAAGATCTACCTTTCCGCGCTGTTCCCTGAAGTCCCGCCGTGGGTCTGGGTGGTGGGGTTTGTAACGATCCTGACGCTGGCGAACCTGAAGAGTGTGAATCTGGTCGCCAACTTTAACACCCTGTTTGTGCTGGTGCAGATCGCCATCATGGTGGTGTTTGTCATACTGGTGGTGCACGGTCTGCATAAGGGGGAGGGCGTCGGCACCGTCTGGTCGCTCCAGCCGTTTATCAGCGAGAACGCACACCTGATCCCGATTATTACCGGCGCGACTATCGTCTGCTTCTCTTTCCTCGGCTTTGACGCGGTCACCACGCTGTCGGAAGAGACGCCAAACGCGGCGCGGGTGATCCCCAAAGCCATCTTCCTCACCGCTTTGTATGGCGGGCTGATATTTATTGTTGCCTCGTTTTTCATGCAGCTCTTTTTCCCGACGATCGCGCGCTTCAAAAACCCGGACGCCGCGCTGCCGGAAATCGCGCTGTACGTGGGCGGCAAGCTCTTCCAGTCGGTGTTTCTGTGTACCACGTTTGTGAATACGCTCGCTTCAGGCCTGGCCTCGCACGCCAGCGTCTCTCGCTTACTGTATGTGATGGGGCGTGACAACGTGTTTCCAGAGCGGGTGTTTGGCTACGTGCATCCGAAATGGCGCACGCCAGCCCTGAACGTCATTATGGTTGGGATAGTGGCGCTGTCGGCCCTGTACTTTGATCTCGTGACCGCGACGGCGCTGATCAACTTTGGCGCGCTGGTGGCGTTTACGTTTGTTAATCTCTCGGTGTACAACCATTTCTGGCGGCGCAAGGGGCTGAACAAAACGTGGAAAGATCGGTTCCACTATCTTCTGCTGCCGCTCATTGGTGCCGTCACGGTCGGCGTGCTGTGGATAAACCTCGAAGCGACGTCCCTGACGCTTGGCCTCATCTGGGCGGCACTGGGGATCCTTTACCTGACATGGCTCACGCGCCGTTTCCGAAAACCGCCTCCGCAGTTTGAAGCCGGTAAAATAGAGCAGGCCTGGGATTCCTGAACGTGAAACGGCACCAGTACGCTGGTGCCGTTTTTCGGGAAACGGACGTCCGCCCGCGAGCATATTATCTCAGACGTTTATGCAGGCTTCCCCCCACGAGCAACGCCGCGCACAGCATCAGCGCAATAAACCCGCCCACGCCGTTCCAGCCGTAGTGATGCCAGAACACGCCGCCGAGCGTCCCGGCGATGCTGGACCCCAGGTAATAGCTAAACAGATACAGCGAGGATGCCTGGCCCTTGGCGCGACGCGCGCGTGGGCCAATCCAGCTGCTGGCGACCGAGTGGGCGGCGAAGAAACCCGCGGAGAAGAGCAGCATGCCGGCAAAAATCAGCCACAGGGAGGAGAAGAGCGTCAGCAGCAGGCCGACCAGCATCACCGATGTGAAGAACAGCATGACCGGGCCGCGGCCATAGCGGGCGGTCATTGCCCCGGCCTTCGGTGAACTCCACGTTCCGGTCAAATACGCAACCGAGAGTAAACCGACAAGAGCCTGGCTCAGATGCCACGGCGAGAGCATCAGGCGATAGCCAATATAGTTAAACAGCGTGACGAACGAGCCCATCAGCAGGAAGCCGGTCAGGAACAGGCGCGGCAGCCCCTTGTCGCGCCAGTGCAGGCGGAAGTTGATAAACAGCGTTTTCGGGCGCAGCGATGTCGGGCGGAAATGACGCGATTCCGGCAGAATTTTCCAGAACATCAGGGCAGAAGCCAGCGCGAAACAGCCGATGACCGCCAGCGCAATACGCCAGCTAAAGAAGTCCGTGAATACCCCGCTCAGCAGACGCCCGCTCATCCCGCCAATCGAGTTCCCGCTGATGTATAGCCCCATAGAGAAGGCAACAAAGCTCGGGTGGATCTCCTCGCTGAGGTAGGTCATCCCGACCGCCGCCACGCCGCTGAGCGAGAGCCCGATCAGCGCACGCATCACCAGGATGCCGTGCCAGCTGGTCATCATGGTCGAGAGTAGCGTACAAACCGAGGCCAGCATCAGCGCGGTTACCATCACCTGTTTACGGCCGATGGCGTCGGACAGCGGCCCGGTAAAGAGCAGGCCAACCGCCAGCATACCGGTTGAAATAGAGAGGGATACGCTGCTGCTGGCGGGTGAAACGCCAAACTCATGGGAGAGCACGGGCAGGATCGGCTGAACGCAATAGAGCAGGGCGAAGGTCGCCAGACCGGCGGAGAAGAGCGCCAGCGTGACGCGCATAAATTGGGGGGTACCACGTTTAATGAACTGAACCGGCTGCGATGTTGCAGGTAAATCATCGATATCGCTCGCCGGATCGATATCAATGGCAGTTGTACGACTCACACAGTTTCCTTGCTTAAACATCCCCGTGATTTCTGGTGACGGGTATGACCACCTGATAAGGGTAGGAAAATGTAAATATTCTGTCTAATATATTAATAATCTCAAATGATACTTTAGAAATATGAATATCGAGCTGCGTCATCTCCGCTACTTTGTCGCCGTCGCCGAAGAGCTGCATTTTGGCCGCGCGGCGGCGCGGCTGAACATCTCTCAGCCTCCCTTAAGCCAGCAGATTCAGATTCTGGAGCAGCAGGTCGGGGCGCGCCTTCTGGCCCGCACCAACCGCAGCGTGAGCCTGACGGCGGCGGGTAAGCAGTTTCTCATCGATAGCCGACAAATTCTGAGCATGGTCGAGGACGCCGCCGCCCGGGCAGAACGGCTCTATCTCGGGGAGGCCGGAGAGTTGCGCATCGGGTTTACCTCGTCCGCACCGTTTATCAGCGCCGTCTCGGAAACCCTGTCGTCATTCCGTCGCCATTTCCCGGATGTTCATATTCAAACGCGCGAGATCAACACCCGCGAGCAGATCGCGCCGCTCAATGAAGGTTCGCTGGATCTGGGGCTGATGCGTAATACCCAGCTGCCGGACTCGCTGGCGTGGGAGGTGATCCTGCGCGAGCCGCTGATGGCCATGATCCCGCACGATCACCCGCTGGCGTCGCGTCCGGCGGTTTCGCTGGCAGAGCTGGCAAACGAGCCGTTTGTCTTTTTTGACCCGCAGGTCGGAACGGGTCTGTATGACGATATCCTGGGGCTGATGCGCCGCTACGATCTTGCCCCGGTCATCACCCAGGAAGTCGGGGAAGCGATGACCATTATCGGCCTGGTCGCCGCCGGGCTGGGGGTGTCTATTCTTCCGGCCTCCTTTAAACGGGTACAACTGCGCGAAATGCGCTGGGTGACCATCGCCGAAGAGGATGCCGTTTCAGAGATGTGGCTGGTCTGGGCAAAACATCGCGAACAGAGCCATGCCGCGCAGCGCTTCAAACAGCAGTTGATGAACGTCTCCGCCGGGCGGCATTTTCAGGGAAAAGTGGGCAAAAATGTGCAGTAAATCACATGGCTAAGTAAATATTTGACGGCAGCCCTGCAAGTGCTTCACCATAGCCAACAGTTTATTTCGAAGCTCGAAAATAAGGGAGTACGAGGTGGTCGCTGATAGTCAGCCAGGGCATATTGATCAGATTAAGCAGACCAACGCTGGCGCGGTGTATCGCCTGATTGATCAGCTTGGTCCGGTTTCGCGTATCGATCTTTCGCGCCTGGCACAGCTGGCACCCGCCAGTATTACCAAGATTGTCCGCGAGATGCTGGAAGCGCACCTGGTTCAGGAGACGGAAATTCAGGAGCCGGGCAGCCGTGGCCGTCCGGCAGTCGGGCTGGTGGTGGAGACGGAAGCCTGGCACTACCTGTCGCTGCGCATCAGCCGGGGGGAGATCTTCCTTGCGCTGCGCGATCTCAGCAGCAAGCTGGTGGTGGAAGACCGTCTTGATCTGCCGCTCAACGCTGAGGAACCGCTCCTCGACGCGATTGTTTCGCATATCGATCGCTTCTTTATTCGTCACCAGCAGAAGCTTGAACGCTTAACGGCGATTGCCATCACCATGCCGGGGATTATTGATACCGAAAATGGCATTGTTCACCGCATGCCGTTTTACGACGATGTTAAAGAGATGCCGCTGGGGGAAGTGCTGAAAAACCATACCGGCGTGCCGGTCTATATTCAGCATGACATCAGCGCCTGGACCATGGCGGAGGCGCTGTTCGGCGCGTCACGCGGGGCGAGGGATGTGATTCAGGTGGTTATCGATCATAACGTCGGGGCAGGCGTCATTACCGACGGACGTCTTCTCCACGCCGGAAGCAGCAGTCTGGTGGAAATTGGCCATACCCAGGTCGACCCATACGGCAAGCGCTGCTACTGCGGGAACCACGGCTGTCTGGAGACCATTGCCAGCGTGGAAAGCGTGCTGGAGCTAGCGCAGGTCAGGCTCAGTCAGTCCATGAGCTCCTCGCTGCACGGACAACCCCTCACGGTGGATTCTCTCTGCGCCGCGGCGCGTCAGGGCGATCTGCTGGCGAAGGACATCATTACCGGGGTGGGGAATAACGTTGGCCGCATTCTGGCGATTATGGTGAACCTCTTCAACCCGCAAAAAATCCTTATTGGCTCACCGCTGAGCCAGGCGGCGGAGATCCTCTTCCCGGCGATTACGGCCTGTATTCAGCAGCAGTCGCTTCCCGCCTACAGCCGGAACATTGCGGTAGAAAGTACCCAGTTTTCCAATCAGGGCACGATGGCCGGCGCCGCGCTGGTCAAAGATGCCATGTATAACGGCTCGCTGTTGATCCGCCTGTTACAGGGTTAACTCTTTTTTGCAGATGTAAGAAAAATTGCGCTATCTCAAGCCGGGTAGCGCACGCATCCCGTAGACTTCCTCCACTGAATTATTTACCTGGTTTATATTTTCGAAGCATACCCAAGAGGTGGAGTGAGTCATGCTTAAGCGTTTCTTTGTTACTGGTACAGATACCTCTGTCGGCAAGACCGTTGTATCCCGCGCATTGCTGCAGGCGCTGGCAGCAAGCGGTAAACGCGTGGCAGGGTACAAACCGGTCGCAAAAGGGAGTAAAGAGACGCCAGAGGGATTGCGTAATAAAGACGCCCTGGTACTGCAAAGCGTCTCGTCACTGGAACTGCCTTATCACGCGATCAATCCTATTGCGTTAAGCGAAGAGGAGAGCAGCGTGGCGCACAGCGGCCTGATTAATTACCCTCTGCTGTCCAACGGTCTGGCGAGCCTGTGCGAGAAGGTCGATCACGTGGTGGTGGAAGGCACGGGCGGCTGGCGCAGCCTGATGAACGATCTGCGCCCGCTGTCGGAATGGGTGGTGCAGGAACAGCTTCCGGTGGTGATGGTGGTGGGGATCCAGGAAGGGTGCATTAACCATGCGCTGCTGACGGCGCAGGCGATTGCCAATGACGGCCTGCCGCTGGTTGGCTGGGTGGCCAACCGCATCAACCCTGGTCTGGCGCACTATGCGGAGATCATCGACGTGTTGAGCACCAAACTACCCGGACCACTGGTGGGTGAACTGCCTTATCTGCCTCGCGCCGAGCAGCGCGAGCTAGCGCAGTACATCGATCTCTCTGCCCTCAGTGGCGTGTTGACCGTAGATCGAGTCGTGGCGTAACGTCCGCGACAGCACGGACGCCAGCACGCAGGCGACCAGCAAACCGGGCAGTAAAAAATATTGCCCGGTCATTTCACAGACCATCAGCGCCGACATAATGGGCGCATGCGTGGTCGCGGCGAGTAGCGTCGCCATCCCCGCCAGCCCAAGCAGAATCGCCGTCTCAGCGCCCGGCAGCCACAGCGCGAAAAGCTGTGCAAACAGCATCCCTGTCGCCATGCCGACAAACAGCGTGGGCGTGAACACCCCGCCCGGCGCGCCCGAACCGCTGCTCGCCAGTACCGCCAGCAGTTTACAGATAAAGACGCCTGCAACGATCGACAGCAGCGGTGGGGCGAGCAGAAAAGTCTGCACCACGCTATAGCCGTTCCCCCACACCTTCGGCGTCAGAAGAGACAGTAGCCCGACGATCGCACCGCCGAGCGCCAGCTGCCACGGGGGCGAAAGCTTAAGGCGCAGGAATAGCCCGTGGCTGAACGCCATCAGCCACATCAGCAGCGGTCCGCAGAGACCCGCCAGCAGCCCCATGGCGACCAGCAGGGCATAATCAGTTGCGGTGAGTGTGCCGCTCAAATGGACCGCGTAGAGCGTGCCGGTTCCCGGCGCCAGGAGCTGCGTGGTGAGAAGCGCCACTACCGCCGCGATAACCACGGGCCCGAGCGAGGCCAGCATCAGGGTGCCAAACAGAATCTCCGCAATGAACAGGCTTCCGGCTAACGGAGCATGGTAGGCGCTGGCCATCCCGGCCGCGGCTCCGCAGGCGATCCATAACTTCCATTCGGATTTGGGCGTAAAGCGCCGGGCAAAAAAGGAGGCGGCGAGGGCGGCAAGCAGGATCATCGCCCCTTCACGCCCGATGGCGCTTCCGCTTGCCACGACAAGCAGCGAGGCAAGGGATTTCACCAGGCTGGCGCCGTAATCAAACTGACCGTCGCCGGTCTCCAGCGCTTCCATATAATCGGTGGGGGCATGAGGCCGCTGGGCGGTCAGCCGTTGCCATCCCCAGAGCAACAGCCCGGCAGCCAGCCCGCCCAGCGCGGGCGTCAGCGCGCGCCGCCAGGGCGAGAGCGAGGCGGCGGCATTCACCAGGCTGCCGCTGTCGTTGCTGAGAAGCAGCCACTCCAGCAGGTACATGCTGTGGCGGAACACCGCAACGGCTAGCGCGGCCAGCACGCCGGTGACGGTTGCAATCAGCAGTCGGCGAAACATCGCGCGGATGTCGGGGTACGTATGAAGACGTTGCATGGGTCGCGAGTAAACGGGAAAGATACAATATTGTGGCGGGAAATCGCGGGGTTAGCAAAAGGTATGCGTGCGGAAAAGCCGGGCGACGCCCGGCCTGAAAGATTAGTTCTCGCTGTGTATATTCAGCGCCCGACGCGTACGACCTGAACTGAGATACTCGGCTATATAGTCCTGAGAAATCTCGCCGTTGTAGCGCCCGTCCTCATCCACGATCGGCATCCAGCTGGTGTTGCTCTCATACAGGCGTGACAGCACTACGCGCAGGTTGTCTTCGGCTTTGCCGGTCATGCGGAACGGATGCAGGATGTCGGCGCAGGTCCCGCTGGCGTTACGCGCTTCGCGACGCTTCACAAAGCCCAGCGGCTTGCCGTGCTCGTCAACCACGGTAATCGCGCGAATATCGTTATCATCCATGGTGGCAAAGGCTTCAGGCAGCGGCGTCGAACCCCGCACCGTAATGGTCGGCTGCTGGTCAGTGACGTCGCCCGCCGAGACCAGCAGCAGGCGCTTCAGCGTGCGGTCCTGACCGACAAACGAGCCGACAAACTCATTCGCCGGTTTCGCCAGCAGTTCGTCCGGGCTGGCGCACTGGACGATTTTCCCCTGCCGGAACACCGCAATACGGTCGCCAAGCTTCAGGGCTTCATCGATATCGTGGCTGACCAGCATGACGGTTTTTTTCAGCTTGCGCTGCATCTCGAGGAACTGGTTCTGGATCACCTCGCGGTTGATCGGGTCCACCGCGCCGAAGGGCTCATCCATCAGCAGCACCGGAGGATCCGCCGCCAGGGCGCGGATCACGCCGATGCGCTGCTGCTGGCCGCCGGACATCTCGCGCGGGTAGCGATTCAGGAACTTATGCGGATCCAGCGCCACCATATCCATCAGCTCTTCGGCGCGGGTTTTACAGCGCGCTTTATCCCAGCCCAGCATGCGCGGTACGACGGTAATGTTCTCTTCGATGGTCATGTTCGGGAACAGGCCAATCTGCTGGATCACGTAGCCAATGTTGCGGCGCAGGGTGACGGTGTCCATCCCGCTGGTGTCTTCGCCGTTGATCAGGATCGTCCCGCTGCTCGGCGTAATGAGGCGGTTAATCATCTTCAGGGTGGTGGTCTTCCCGCAGCCGGACGGGCCGAGCAGGACGCACATTTCCCCTTCGGGCACGTTCAGGTTGACGTTGTCGACGGCCTTGAAGGTCTGGCCGTGCTTCTGTGAAAAGTGTTTGGTGAGGTTTTCCAGTTTTATCATTATCGAATCCCCTTCGGAGTCAGAACCACCTGCAGACGGTGCAGCAGCCAGTCGAGCACAATCGCTAAAAGACAAATCATCAGCGCGCCCGCAATCAGCATGCGGATATCGCTTCCGCCGATGCCGTTGAGCAGCAGCAGACCCAGACCGCCCGCGCCGATCACCGCGGCAATCGCCATCACGCCGATGTTCATCACCACGGCGGTGCGGATCCCGCCGAAAATCACCGGCAGCGCCATCGGAATTTCGACCCAGCGCAGGCGCTGCCAGAAGGTCATGCCGATGCCGCGCCCGGCTTCACGCAGGCCCGGCGGCAGGCTGTCGAGCGCGGTATGGGTGTTGCGCACAATCGGCAGCAGCGAGTAGAGAAACACCGCCGTGATCGCGGGCAGGGCGCCAATCCCCTGACCGATCAGCGAAAAGAGCGGGATCATCAGGCCAAACAGCGCAATGGACGGGATGGTCAGCACGATGGTGGCAATCCCCAGCACCGGCGTCGCCAGCCACCTGTGGCGAACAATCAGAATGCCGAGCGGGACGCCGATGAGAATGGCTAAGCCCACGGCCAGCGCCACCAGCCACAGATGCTGCAGCGTCAGGGTTAACAGGTAGTTCCAGTTGTCCAGAATGTAGTGAATCGTCTCCATAGCGCCTCCTACAGCAGCTGTTTGCTACGCAGGAAATCACGGGCGACCTGCTGCGGTGACTGATGGTCGATATCCACCTTCTTGTTCAGTTCGGTGATAACGTCGTTGTTGAGCTGGGCCGAGAGGGTGTTGAGCGCCTCTTCCAGGCCCGGATTGGCCTCCAGCGTGTCCTTACGGACCACCGGGGTGACGGCATAGCTCGGGAAGAAGCCTTTATCATCTTCCAGCACCTTGAGGTCGAAGCCCTTCACGCGCCCGTCGGTGGTATAAATCAGCCCGGCGTCGACGAAACCGTCGCGCACCGCGTTATAGACCAGACCGGGGTCCATCTGACGGATCTGCGGGCGGTCCAGGTCCATCTTATAGGCGGCCTGAAGCGGCTTCATGCCGTCGCTGCGCCCGGCAAATTCCAGGTCTAAGCCCAGCAGCCAGTTTTTGTCCGGGTTGGTTTTACGGATCTGCTCAATCTTCGCCACCATCTCCGACATGGTGTTGATATGTTCCGCCTCGGCGCGCTTGCGCTGCATGGCGAACGCATAGGTGTTGTTCATGTCGGCGGGCTTGAGCCAGACCAGACCGTGCTTCGCGTCCAGACGTTTCACAGTCTCGTAAGACTCCTGGGGCGACATGCGCTTGTTGATATGGTTAAAGATGATTAATGACGTGCCGGTGTACTCCCAGGTCATATCAATCTGCTTGTTGATCATCGCGTTGCGGGAGATCACCGTGGCGATATTGGTTTGCGGCTGAACCTGGAATCCTTTCTTTTGCAGGTACTGCACGGTCATCGCCGAGAGAATGTGCTGCTCGGTAAAGCTCTTGGTCGCCAGAATCAGAGGGGCCGCAATGGTCTGGCCGGTGAACAGCGCCGCGGCACACAGCGCCGCCAGGCCGGATATCAGTCTCATAAAAGCTCCTTGTTATTGTTATCGAGCGAGATGGGGACTCATCACGCGACCCAGCGCCGCCAGCAGGGTATCGAGGATCAGGGCGAACAGGGCGGTGGCCGCCGCGCCGAGGATCAGGGTCGGGAAATCGTTCAGGTAAATGCCCGGGAAAATCAGCTCGCCGTAGCTGCTGGCGCCAATCAGGAACGCCAGCGGCGCGGTACCGACGTTAATGGCGGTGGCGATGCGGATCCCCGAGAGCATGACCGGCCAGGCGGCAGGCAGCTCCACCTGGCGCAGACGCTGCCATTTGGTCATCCCGATGCCGTTTGCCGCTTCCAGCAGCGACGGCGGGACCGAGCACAGCCCGGCATAGGTGTTGCGCACGATCGGCAGCAGCGAGGCGAGGAACAGGGCGATGATGGCCGGCGTATCGCCAATACCAATCACCACCATCGCCAGCGCCAGCACGGCCAGCGGCGGCAGCGTGTTGCCAACGTTGAAGATTTGCATCACATATTCGGCGATACCCCGCGCGGCCGGGCGGCTCAGCAGAATACCGGCCGGAATACCCACCAGCAGGGCTAAGAACATTGATGAGAAAACCAGAATCATATGCTGTTGCCCGAGATAGATCAGGTCAACCTGACGCGCTCTGATGGTCTCCAGCCCGATCCCCCAGACGAGGAGGGCGAGAACCACGATAATGGCGCCGACAAACAGTAGCGAACGTTTGAATAATGGGTGCATTGCGGTGTGTCTCCCTGTGCGCATGCGTTATAGCAACCACCGGTTGCCTGTTGTTATGCCATGTTTCGGCAGGGGTAATTGACCTATAGCAAGCGTTTGGGAAGGGTTCCAGCGAAGGGGGAAAATCAGTAACCCTATGAAACTAGTGACAACCTGAGGTCAGGCCTTATGGCATAAGGCCTGATTGTGGGGCGGGCAGAATAGTCCTAAAGCGAATCTTTCAATGTGACAGTGTCACATCTAAAGGGCTTTTATGCCGAGTACAGGTCATTACCTTCATAGAGAGGCGCGAACCCGTCGAACCCGCGACGAGACGGTGATTATTGAGACGGTGGCGACAAACGCGAGCATCACGCCCAGCGCCAGCATGGCGTTAAAGCCAATCCATCGGAACAGCAGCAGCCCCGCGATGCCGCCCGTAATGAACGAAAACAGGGTGGTTAAGTGGGTTTTTAGCTGGCTTTTTTGCGCCGCCGTATCTTTGGAGTAATCCCTGCGCAGCATCGCCACCATGACGGAGGCCAGGGAAATCCCCGCGTCCGTTAGCGTGCCGGTAATGTGCGTCGATCTTACCCGTCCGCCGGAAAGCTGCGTGGAGGTGGAATTATGAATGCCCATCAGAAAGCAGAGAAAAAGAATAATCTCGCGATTGCTGGTGAGCGCATGGAAATACATTTCGTAGAAGGAAACGCCGGTCAGTAATATCCCCTCGACAAAAAGGATCTGGCAAAAAACCAGCCTGACGTTATGGATAATTCCCCATATGACGATCGTGCGCGCAATAATGGCGCCAGCCACAAAAGAGAGAATAATCGAGCCGAAGAAAATCATATCGCTCAGATCGGTAGAAGAAACTTCGCTGGATAACTGTGAGGTGTTGCCGGTCATGTGTGAGGGGAAAAAACCAAATGCCCCGAGGGCGATGGCGTTCAGCAAACCTGCCGAGGTCGCCAGCCAGAGAGCAAGCCGGCGATCCTCCTGGTGCGTTCGTTCTTTCTTGAGTTTAATCAGCAAGAATACCTCCGGGTTGAGCTTTGCCTGACTATTCAGGCTAGCAAAGCGGTGCAACGGGCTGTCCAGGATATGGCTTAATTATTATTCCCTCTGACGACAATCAGGGTTTCGTAATTAAATAAAACAGCCTCGTTGCGGTATTCATTCAGGCATTAAGTTTTATATCATGCCGTTATTGCCGTGACGCAAAAATGCCGGACGCTGGTTAAGTCGCTCGAACCAGGCCTCAATGGCGGGCACGTCTGGCTTATCAAACGGCGTCATTTTCCAGCGATTCACCGACAGCCCAAGCACCACGTCCGCGAGGGTAAACGTCTCGCCCGCCGCGAAGGCCCCGGTGCGCTGCAGCTGGTTTTCCAGAATGGTGATGCAGTGATTCCACTCTTTGATTCCTGCCGCGATGCGCTCAGGGTCGTTAAAGTCCGGGTTTTTACGCCCCAGCGCCGGGAAGACATAGCGCCAGGCGTTGTTAAATTCGGTGGCCTGCCAGTCCATCCAGCGTTCAACGTTGGCGCAGGCCCGCGGTTCTGCAGGCAGCAGATCGTGACGTTCGGCCTTGCGCGCCAGATAACGGCAGATGGAATTGGACTCCCACAGCACGAAATCACCGTCAATCAGCACCGGCACCATGGCGTTGGGGTTCAGGGCGCGGAAGGCATCCGTTTCCGTCGAGGCGAAACCGCTGCCGTAATCTTCCTGCTGATAGGCTATGCCCGCTTCTTCGCAGGTCCAGAGCACTTTACGAACGTTGATGGAGGTGGTTTTGCCGAGGATGCTGATCATTGCGCAGGTGTCCTTTAGAGGATGTTATTGTTTAAAAACAATACACGATCGGCGAAGAAAAGCGTCAAAAAATCATCCGGCGCGTTATTTGTGAAGACGCGAAAGCAGAAACGTTAGCGCTGCCGCAAAGAGGAGCACTATGCCACTCAATGCAAACGAGCTCTGCCAGCCATAACGATCGAAGGCTATACCGCCCGCCGTTGAGCCGAGCGCAATGGCGAGCTGGATCACCGCGACCATCAGTCCACCGCCTGCTTCAGCATCCTTCGGCAGCGTTCGCGCAATCCACGTCCACCACCCCGTCGGCGCTGATGTTGCCAGCATCCCCCATAGGCCTGACAGCAGGGCCACAATCCACACGTTATGCCCGGCGAGAATCAACGCGACTGCGATGGCCGCCATCAGTAGAGGGATCGCGATCAGCGTTATGTAAAACGCGGCATTAAGCACCAGGGCAACGAAAAGGGTGCCCACAAAACCTGCAACGCCTATGGTGAGCAAAATTAGCGACAGCCCGGCTCCGCTCACACGGGTGACGGTTTCAAGGAACGGGCGCAGATAGGTAAACAGCGCAAACTGCCCCATAAAGAACAGGCCGCAGGCCAGCAGACCAACGGAAACGGCAGGCTGGCGGAATAACCGAAAAACACTTCCTCGTGATGTACCGTTTTTACGCGCGTTCATGTCAGGCAGGCTTAAACACTGCCAGATGAACGCGACTATCGCCACGGGCACCAGACAAAGAAATGCGCCGCGCCAGCCAATAGTGGCCCCAAGATAGCTGCCAAGCGGGGCGGCCACCACCGTTGCCAGCGCGTTACCGCCGTTGAAAATGGCCAGCGCGCGCGCAACCTTATGCGGCGGAACAAGGCGAATGGCCGTTGCGGCAGACATGGACCAGAACCCGCCTATAGCGATACCGATCAGCGCGCGGCCCGTCATGTAAACCAGATAGTTTGGGGCGAAAGCGATAATCATCCCCGAGAGCGCCATCAGGAGCGTCATGCCCAGAAGAAGGTGTTTGCGGTTTATATTCCCGGCAAGCCGGGAAAGGAAGAGGCTGGTCAGCACCGCCAGCGCGCCGGAAATCGCGATCCCCTGGCCAGCGAGACCCTCCGTAACGCCCAAATCTCTGGCAAGGGGAGTAAGCAGGCTGACGGGCATAAATTCCGAGGCAATCAAGACAAATACGCACAGGGTCATGGCAAAAACGCCACTCCAGTGTGCATGCTCTGTGTTCTGTGATGTGGTGCGGGTCAGTGTAGACATAGTCAGATTTCACAAAGAGCCACCCGTATAGGGCGGGTGGCGTAGAGGTTTATTTCAGGTTGGTTTTGAAGAACTGCTCAAACTGGCCGAAGGGGATCTTCCCGGCAGCATTATCGTAGAGATCGACATGGTTTGCGCCCGGAACAATCACCAGTTCCTTCTGCTTGCTGCCGACCGCTTTAAACGCATCTTCAGCAAAGTAGCGGGAGTGTGCCTTTTCACCGGTTACGATAAGCGTTGGGATAGTAATTTCCCTGCCGTAGCTCAGCAGCGGCATATTCATAAATGATAATGGCGTGGTCGCGGTCCACGCGCCGGTGGAGTTGACGGAGCGCGCATGGAAGCCGCGCGGCATACGGTAGTAGTCAAAGAATTCTTTGAGTACCGGATTCGGGTTGTCAGGTAACGCCTCCGGCAGAATACGTTCAGCTGCCGTCACCTTGCCGTTCTCATCGACATAAATGTCATGGCCGCCGTGCGCGAAGGTACCGTTCTCAGCATCTTTCCAGCGCTGTGCGTTCAGATACTGCAGAACGGCACGGCGGTCAGACGTTGAATAGCGATCTTTCCCGTCGCCCACGCCGTGGCCCATCGCCCGGCTCATGTCATACATCACGCTGGTGGCGACCGCCTTCACGCGGGTGTCCATGGATGCTGCGTTGAGCGCCATACCGCCCCAGCCGCAGATGCCGAGAATACCAATGCGGTTACGATCAACCTCTTTCTGCAAACCGAGGAAGTCCACCGCCGCGCTAAAGTCTTCGGTGTTGATATCCGGAGACGCTACGTTGCGCGGCTGGCCACCGCTTTCGCCCGTATAGGACGGATCGAACGCCAGGGTTACAAACCCATTTTCTGCCAGGGTTTGCGCATACAGGCCGCTGGACTGCTCTTTGACCGCGCCAAATGGCCCGCTGACCGCAATCGCCGCCAGCTTGCGGTCGCCGCGGTTTTTGGGAAGATACAGATCGCCTACCAAAGTGATCCCGTATCGGTTCTGGAAGGACACCTTACGGTGATCGACTTTGTCACTCTCGGCAAAGGTTTTATCCCATGTGCTCACCATCGAAACAGGCGCGTTTGGGTTAGTGGTTTCTGCATAACTCATTGTTGTCACTCCACTTAATGATGCACATAGCAGCATCGCAACGGACAGTTTTTGGGTAAATGTTTTCATAGAAATGAACCCTGGGTTGTTGTGTTGCGGTCATTATAGTTAGCAGAAATAGTGCTGATTAGAGGGCAAAAGCTGCTAGGATTCATATCATATTGTTATAAATGGGTGGGGATGATGGCGAAACGGGAAAACTATAATGAGCTGTACCTGTTCATGCAGGTGGTACGGGAGGGGAGCTTCACGGCGGCCGCGCTTCGGCTTGGGCTGGCGCAATCCGGGATCAGCCGCTCGGTTCGCGAGCTGGAAGAGCGATTGGGCGTTCAACTTCTGGTCCGCACCACGCGCAAGCTCTCGCTCACCCATGCCGGGGAACAGCTTTATCAGACCGCCGAGTCTGCATTCGATACGCTCGATACGGGTCTGGCGACCCTGGCACACTATCGTCAGACGCCGTCCGGCACGGTGCGTATTAATGCCAGCCAGCACGCTATCGATAAATGTCTGCTGCCAAAGCTCGCCATTTTTAAACAGCGTTACCCGGACATCAGGCTGGAATTGATGAATGAAAGCCGCTTCGTCGACATTATCGCCGAGCGGTTCGATGCGGGTGTCAGACTGGGGCCGGAAGTGGGGCAGGGAATGATTGCCGTGCGTATCACGCCTGATATGGAAATGGCCGCGGTGGCTGCCCCGGAACACTTCAGACGCTACGGTTTTCCGCAGACGCCAGCCGATTTAGTGGCTCATCCCTGCATTGCCTACCAGTTTGCCGACGGTAGTGACTATCAGTGGGAACTGGTGCAGGACGGGAAAAAAATCACCCATCGGCCAGAGGGGCAATGGGCGCTGTCTGACAGCTACATGGAAGCCGAGGCCGCCCGGCTGGGGCTTGGGCTGGCCTATGTCCCGGTGGAGCTGGTGGCTGACGATCTGGAGCGCGGAACGCTTATCCGGGTGTTGCAGCGCTATAGCCTGCGCATGGACGGGTTGTACCTCTATTATCCGCACCGCAACGTGTCGCCTGCCCTGAGGGCTGTGATCGATACGCTGAAAATTTAGGGCGCATAACATCACGAGAGCGGACATTCAAACTGCCCGCCGGTGAGCTATGACTAAAAATAAATCAGGACCGCTGTGGTGAGGCAAATTTTGCAGCAATCATTTCAGATGTGGGCTGTATTCCCCCAAGACTCCACTGTTCCGGTTCATGCTCGTCAATACGGATCCATACTGAACGCCGGAATTCAGGATCGCCGTTTCCCTCAATTTCAACAATAAGGTCAGTCATACGACGTAGCAGTTCTTTTTTTTGCTCCGAATTCATCATTCCTTTAATGGTTTGCACATTTACGAAGGGCATTGTATTCTCCTTAAATAACTGAGTCTTTAAATCATACTCAGTTTGCGAGGCAAACGAAGAGATGTCAAAAAATAAATCATTACCGTACTTATTACCTGAGCTTTGTGGGTTAGCGGCGGCCGCTGAGCTTCTTGGCGATCAATGGGTTTTGTTGATTCTGAGAGAGGCGTTTTATGGGGTAACACGCTTTGAAACGATACGGGATCATACAAAAATCACCCGGCAGACGCTGGCGAACCGGTTAAAAAAAATGACTGAACTCGGCCTGCTTTGCAAAATCCCTTATCAGGAAGAAGGGGCGCGTGAACGGTATGAGTATGTTCTTACCGCCAAAAGCCGCAGCCTTGCGCCGATTCTTTTCTCTTTGATGGAGTGGGGTCATAAAAACATACTGCACGACGCACCACATATTGCCTTAACAGACAAAGAAAGTGGAGAAGTGGTGAGTAGCGCCTATGTTACCGTCGACGGTAAGTTCGTTGATCCTAAAAACGTTCGGTTAACGTTTCACGACAGCCAATACTCCGCCGCCATGCCCCAGGCGCCTGACCATACTGACGCTTAAAGCTGCGGTTGAAGGAATGCCGGGAGTCAAAGCCCAGCGAGAGCGGTGATTGATACCCTTAAAATTTAGGGCAGCGTTGTCATTCTGGAAGGCGCCTCGCAAACCGCAAAGTAACCTTATGAAATTCAGCGTTATGTCTTTTCCTCTACGGGGCGCGGTCGTAAAGTGCCTGCGTTGCGGCACATCCGCAATCGGGCGTAGGAACCCGCATCTACAGAGCGATATTTATATGTCGCGACAGCGCCGATCTCGTTAAAATTGCGGTGGCGCTGACGGAGCAGCCGCAAGGCTGGCCGTTTTCTCTGTGGGCGGTATTCCTACCTCTGTCAGCGCTACCCCCTCGAGCGTAGGAACTCATCGGATGGTTCACCCAATTTATACACTGAGGATGCCTTACGATGGCTACTATCCCAACCCTGACTTACCTTCCATCTGACGAAAACGTCATTCTGCAACTTATCTCCCGACCGCTTCCGGCCGATGCCGATCTCTTTGACGTCGCCGACAACTGCGCCGCGCTGGTGAGCGTGCTGGTCGAAACCGATGATGTCGCGAGCCGTACTGCGCTGTGCGAGCGTCTCCTTGAGGCTCTGCGCAGGCTGCGCGCACTCTGCGATGCCGATCTTCCGCCATACCTGATTGAACAGTTGATCATGGGTGAGAAAACCAACTCCTGCGTGCCCGACTGCTGGCAGGACACCTTAACGCAGGTGGACTATGTTCTGGCGCTGACGCAAGCCGTTATGGGGGGAACGCTGCCCGCTCACGTAGTGAAGGAGCTGACAGGCCTGCTGCACGATATGGTGTGGCTGCTGGCTGAGTTTGTGAAGGAGCCGCGCATTACTGCGCATTAAGGGGCTGGCGTGGAGGGGCGGCAGCGCCCCTTTGAAAGTGTGATTAACGCGATCGGTTCCCGGTATCCAGAAGCGACGTGCCGTAGGAGTTGTCGATAGTACAAAGCCAGCGACCGTCGCTTTCCTGCCGAAAAACATAGGTCGCGCGGCGCGACATTTCCGTTATTCCACCCTGACCATCAGGAAAACGCAGAACGGTTTCCATGATAACGAGGGCATTGTCACCGCCTTCGATCACCTGCATCTCTCCTTGTTCCACAATCAATTGGTCCTGGAAATAATCCGAGATGGCAACAAACGCGCTGCGGATGTTGTCTTTGCCTTTAACAACCATTCCGGGCTTGACCACCAGAACTGCATCTTCGGCGTAGTGTTTCATCAGCGCGTCATAGTTTTTGGTGGTGATGGCGCGATCGCAGGATTCGATTATCTGGCGTAGCGGGTGTGGGGTCATGCGTATTTTCTCAGAGAGAGGGAAAGCGTATTAACTTAACAGTCTGGCGTGTTTGTATAGCTACCAGGTTTTGTGGTTGGAAGGTTTAGCATAGAAGCGGATAGTTTTAAGGTTACGCCTGCTATGGGTGGTGAGCTCAACGGGGCGATTTCTAAACTGATATCGAGTCATTAAAACCTTCATCTGTCAGGTTTTGTGTCAGCAGTCACTACAGCAGGATAATAACTTCCTTGGGTAACTAAAGATTTTTTGCACAAAGTCGATAACTCCCCGGAAGACAGTCATTTGACGAAACAGTATTTATCAGGGGAAAAAGAAGTTGAGATTTCTAACATTGTTTATCCTCCTTATTGCTATTACTCTACATGCCGAAGAACATGATTATGGCCCACCTGTCTCTGTATGCCTGAACAAACATACCATTCCCTATATCAACACGATGATTCCAGCTGAAAATATTGTTAATGACGCTTATCTGACATGCCAGGGTGTCGTTGATGAATGGAATCGTGAGAGAGAATCCTTGCCCAAAGAAATGGTCATCAAGCAGAATAAGGAGTTGCGTGATATGTATATCAGGATGATTGAGATCCGTCGGAAAGCGAGTGCACACAAAAAATGAGGGACCCTTGTATCGATTGATTAGAACAAAAAGCAGACACTTAACGTGTGTCATGGAAACGCTTCGATTATTCGTAAAATATGAGAGCGCGAATTCACATCATCGTTGAATGCTATTTTATTAATAAAGGGATGACTTATGAAAGCAGGTGTTTTTTTAAATCTATTATTATTGACGTTATCATTTGATGTCGCGGCATTTACTCAATTCAAACCGGCGGTCTTAAATGCTGCTCTTTTATTCGATCATGATGCAACAACCGGGAACGTAAAACATAGCCTCCAGTGGATGCGGGATGTTACAGGTAAACTTCAGGTTATGACAGAAGTTAGATATGATCGCAGCGGATGCTTTACGAGTATCAACATGGTTGACAAGGCAAATGATCGAGAGTTTCATTTGGTCAATAAAGATGGCTTACTGACGTCACTTAAAGGCCAGCGTATTACCGGAAAAATAAATGAGCGCTGCGAAATTACTGAGCTTGAGAATGAAAAAGGTAATTACTTACTCAGTTATAATATACGTGGCTTGCTGGAAAAAATAATGGACAAAGATACGGGCGAAGTTGTAGAGCGATATGAATATCACAACAGCCAATTCCCCGTTCGCATAATAAACTACAAAGATCCAAAAGATGAACGCATCGTTTACCCATCCGGGAGTGCGCAATTCCTTGACTCAGAATTAGTGTCGAAAAGAGAGGACATCACTTTCATGGTGAAGCAAAGCTGTGCTTACACCGCTGATGGTAATGCAGATAAATGCTCGCTGATAGCATCCACTAATGACGACTATCGTGACTCAAGCCTCGTATGGATTTCTAATCACAAAAATGAATATTTCTAAATTATATTAAAAGGACTGAACCCACGTCACCTTCCCGAAAGGTTGATTAACGTCCTATTTTTTTATGTCAGTGCATCATCTCCTGCTTTGAAACGATGGTATCGTTAACATCAATCAGCAGGAGAGTACTACAGACAGCCAAAAAGCCGTAAGCAGTTATCTGCTTACGGCTTCCAGAACGGTGATGATTTTCTGACAATCAGGCCGCTTTCACAGCCCTGATTTTTTTCGTGTCAGCCGCATCGGATTCTGTTTTATCAGCAGCAGCAGCAGTGAGATCGGGAAGCTTGCTGGTACGCAGAATATGCTGCACGGTCTCTTTCTGCTCGGCGAGATACAGGCCAAGATTTTCAGCCTGCGTTTCATCCATCTGCATTCCGCTTTGCAACAGCCAGTCGGTGAACGCGTCGGCCATATCGAGCAGCTTGTCGTGAGCGTCAGCCTCTTTCTTACTGGCAAATGTCATTTTCTCTTCACCTTTTCTTACGACAACAAATTTTGTTTCAACAGCCATCGTGCACCTCGCTATACTGTATTTATATACAGTATATCAGCACCGGTTCGATGTTGCAGCAAAATATGCATTACTGGTGAAGCTGCTGCGTTTCGGGGCCACCCATACTGCGTCGCCACGCTCCGGGCGCCTGACCATACTGGCGCTTAAAGCTGCGGTTGAAGGACTGCTGGGAGTCAAAGCCCAGCGCGATCGCCACGTTCAGAATCGGTTCATCGCTGTGGGATAACCGCTCAACCGATTTTTGCAGCTTTTGCGCGCGAATATACCCGGCGAGGGGATAGCCCGTATGCTCTTTGAACAGGCGCTGGAGGTGCCATTTCGAGTAGCCGGAACGCCTGGCGACGGTCTCAATGTCCAGGCGGCTGTCCAGGTTGTTGTCGATCCAGTCGAGTAAATCATGCATAAATGCGCCAGTGTTCATCTGGTTACCCCCACGCAGCGGATGAAAAAGTATCTTTGTCTGTTGCATTAAAAGGTGGCGCGTTTTTGCAGTAATTGCAAGTTTTATTGTTGCATTTAAATCCCTGACCGAAACGGGTCTTTTCACATCCGCTCAAATAGCACATAAAGTGCAACAATTATTCTTGCACTTAGTTAAGTGCCTTCCTACAATCGCCGCGAATAGTGTATTCGCAACTGTTACAGTTTTGTGGCGATGAACGACACAAATGGCCTTAAGACAGCCCCCGGACAAAGGAAGTGGCGCGGTGCCTCCTGCTGCGTCTTGCCCGGTGGCGACAATTATCGGAATAAAAATAATGAGCCTGCAAAAAACCTGGGGTAACTCTCCTCTGAGCGCGCTGGGGGCCATGTTGCTCTCCGTGCTGCTCGTCGGATGCGATGACAGCGTCGCGCAAAATGCCGCGCCACCTGCGCCTGCCGTGAGTGCCGCTGACGTGGTGGTGAAATCGATTAGCCAGTGGGATAGCTTTAACGGCCGGATTGAAGCGGTGGAGAGCGTTCAGCTGCGCCCGCGCGTGTCCGGCTACATTGATAAGGTGAATTACACCGACGGCCAGGAAGTGAAGAAGGGCGAGGTGCTGTTCACCATTGATGACCGTACCTATCGCGCCGCGCTGGAACAGGCGCAGGCGAACCTGGCGAGAGCCAAAACGCAGGCCAGCCTCGCGCAAAGTGAGGCTAACCGTACAGATAAGCTGATCAATACCCATCTGGTCTCACGGGAAGAGTGGGAGCAGCGTCGCTCGGCTGCCGTTCAGGCGCAGGCCGATATTCGCGCCGCGCAGGCGGCGGTTGACGCAGCCCAGCTCAACCTGGACTTCACCAAAGTGACCGCGCCTATCGATGGTCGCGCCAGCCGGGCGCTGATCACCAGCGGGAACCTGGTGACTGCGGGCGATACCGCCAGCGTCCTCACCACGCTGGTCTCGCAGAAGACGGTGTACGTCTACTTTGACGTGGACGAGTCAACCTACCTTCACTATCAAAACCTGGCCCGCAGCGGGCAGGGGGCGTCCAGCAATCACACGGCGCTGCCGGTTGAGATTGGCCTGACGGGCGAGGAGGGCTATCCCCATCAGGGCAAAGTGGATTTCCTGGATAACCAGCTCACGCCGAGCACCGGGACCATCCGCATGCGCGCGCTGCTGGATAACTCACAGCGTCAGTTCACGCCGGGACTGTTTGCCCGCGTACGCCTGCCGGGCAGCGCGGAGTTCAAAGCTACGCTTATCGACGACAAGGCGGTGCTGACCGATCAGGATCGAAAATACGTCTATATCGTGGATAAAGAGGGGAAAGCGCAGCGTCGCGACATTACGCCGGGTCGTCTGGCAGACGGTTTACGCATCGTGCGGCAGGGGCTGAACCCAGGTGACAAAGTCATCGTCGAGGGTTTACAGAAAGTGTTTATGCCGGGTATGCCGGTTAATGCCAAAACCGTAGCCATGACCGCCAGCGCCGCCCTCAACTGATCACTTGACCTGAGAATCCAACCCATGGACTTTTCCCGCTTTTTTATCGACAGGCCGATCTTTGCTGCCGTCCTGTCGATTCTGATTTTTATCACAGGGTTAATCGCCATCCCGCTGCTGCCGGTGAGCGAATACCCTGACGTCGTGCCGCCAAGCGTGCAGGTGCGCGCCGAGTACCCGGGCGCCAACCCGAAAGTGATTGCCGAGACCGTGGCGACGCCGCTGGAAGAGGCGATCAACGGCGTCGAGAACATGATGTACATGAAATCCGTCGCGGGCTCGGACGGCGTGCTGGTAACCACCGTGACCTTCCGTCCGGGGACTGACCCGGATCAGGCGCAGGTTCAGGTGCAGAACCGCGTCGCGCAGGCCGAAGCGCGTCTGCCGGAGGACGTGCGGCGTCTGGGCATTACCACCCAGAAGCAGTCGCCCACGCTGACGCTGGTGGTGCATCTGTTTTCGCCAAACGGTAAGTACGATTCTCTGTATATGCGCAACTACGCCACGCTGAAGGTGAAGGATGAGCTGGCGCGCCTGCCCGGCGTCGGCCAGATCCAGATTTTCGGCTCCGGCGAGTACGCGATGCGCGTCTGGCTGGACCCTAATAAAGTGGCGGCGCGCGGGCTGACCGCCTCGGACGTGGTCACGGCGATGCAGGAGCAAAACGTACAGGTCTCCGCCGGTCAGCTTGGCGCCGAGCCGCTGCCGAAAGAGAGCGACTTCCTGATCTCCATTAACGCCCAGGGGCGCCTGCATACCGAAGAAGAGTTTGGCAATATTGTCCTGAAAACAACGCAGGATGGTACGGTCGTCCGCCTGCGCGACGTGGCGCGGATTGAAATGGGGTCCGGGAGCTATGCCCTGCGTTCCCAGCTGAACAATAAAGACGCGGTCGGGATTGGTATCTTCCAGTCGCCGGGGGCGAACGCCATCGATCTGTCTAACGCGGTGCGTGCGAAAATGGACGAACTGTCCACGCGCTTCCCGGCAGACATGAAGTGGGCGGCACCTTACGATCCGACGGTCTTTGTGCGTGATTCGATCCGTGCGGTGGTGCAAACGCTGCTGGAAGCCGTGGTGCTGGTCGTGCTGGTGGTGATTCTGTTCCTGCAAACCTGGCGCGCGTCGATCATTCCGCTGATCGCGGTGCCGGTGTCGGTGGTGGGTACTTTCAGCATTCTCTACCTGCTGGGCTTCTCGCTGAATACCCTCAGCCTGTTCGGCTTGGTGCTCGCCATCGGTATCGTGGTGGACGATGCCATCGTGGTGGTGGAAAACGTCGAGCGAAATATCGAAGAGGGGCTTGCGCCGCTTGCGGCCGCGCACCAGGCGATGCGTGAAGTGTCCGGGCCGATTATCGCGATTGCGCTGGTGCTGTGCGCGGTGTTTGTGCCGATGGCGTTTCTCTCGGGCGTTACCGGTCAGTTCTACAAGCAGTTTGCGGTGACGATCGCGATATCGACGGTGATTTCAGCGATTAACTCGCTGACGCTCTCTCCGGCGCTGGCGGCACTGCTGTTAAAGCCCCACGGCGCGCCGAAAGATTTCCCGACCCGGCTTATCGACCGTCTGTTCGGCTGGATTTTCCGTCCGTTTAACCGCTTTTTCCTCCGCAGCTCAAACGGCTATCAGGGGCTGGTGGGCAAAACGCTGGGACGGCGGGGTGCGGTATTCGTGGTTTACCTGCTGCTGCTCTGTGCCGCAGGCGTCATGTTTAAAGCGGTGCCCGGCGGGTTTATTCCCACGCAGGACAAGCTGTACCTGATTGGCGGCGTGAAAATGCCGGAAGGCTCCTCGCTGGCCCGCACCGATGCGGTGATCCGCAAAATGAGCGAAATCGGGATGAATACCGAAGGCGTGGATTATGCGGTCGCGTTTCCGGGGCTGAACGCGCTGCAGTTCACCAATACGCCGAATACCGGAACGGTCTTCTTTGGCCTGAAGCCGTTCGACCAGCGTAAACATTCCGCGGCGGAAATTAACGCGGAAATTAACGCGAAAATCGCGCAAATCCAGCAGGGCTTTGGCTTCTCCATTCTGCCGCCGCCGATTTTAGGGCTGGGTCAGGGGTCGGGCTATTCCCTGTACATTCAGGATCGCGGTGGCCTGGGCTATGGCGCGCTGCAAAACGCGGTGAACACCATGTCCGGTGCAATCATGCAGACGCCGGGGATGCATTTCCCGATCTCAACCTACCAGGCTAACGTGCCGCAGCTGGACGTCCAGGTTGACCGCGACAAGGCGAAAGCGCAGGGCGTGTCGCTGACCGATCTTTTCGGGACGCTGCAAACCTATCTGGGCTCGTCGTACGTCAATGATTTCAACCAGTTCGGACGAACCTGGCGCGTGATGGCGCAGGCTGACGGGCAGTTCCGCGACAGCGTGGAAGATATTGCGAATCTGCGTACCCGCAACAGCCAGGGCGAAATGGTGCCGATTGGCAGTATGGTGAACATCACGACCACCTACGGGCCGGATCCGGTGATCCGTTACAACGGCTACCCGGCGGCGGACCTGATTGGCGATGCCGACCCGCGCGTGCTCTCATCTGCACAGGCGATGACGCAGCTGGACGCGATGTCTAAGCAGATCCTGCCGAACGGGATGAACATCGAATGGACGGACCTGAGCTTCCAGCAGGCCACCCAGGGCAACACGGCGCTGATCGTCTTCCCGGTCGCGGTGCTGCTGGCATTCCTGGTGCTGGCGGCGCTGTATGAAAGCTGGACGCTGCCACTGGCGGTGATCCTCATCGTGCCGATGACCCTGCTCTCCGCGCTGTTTGGCGTCTGGCTGACCGGGGGCGATAACAACGTCTTCGTGCAGGTGGGGCTGGTGGTGCTGATGGGGCTGGCCTGTAAAAACGCCATTCTTATCGTGGAGTTTGCCCGCGAGCTGGAAATTCAGGGTAAAGGCATCATGGAGGCCGCGCTGGAGGCGTGCCGCCTGCGTTTACGCCCGATTGTGATGACCTCCATCGCCTTTATTGCCGGGACCATTCCGCTGATCCTCGGCCACGGCGCGGGCGCAGAAGTACGCGGCGTCACCGGGATCACGGTGTTCTCCGGTATGCTGGGGGTGACGCTGTTTGGTCTGTTCCTGACGCCGGTGTTCTACGTGACGCTGCGTAAGTTCGTCACGCGCGGCAAAAAAGAGGAAAGGGACGTGCTGCCCGCGTAGGGACGTTGCTGATAATAAAAAACCGCCTTCACAGTGAAGGCGGTTTTTTTTCGCATCAGGTAAACGTTATGACGTTTTTTGATACTGGGCAATGAGGTCGGGGAGCGAATCCCATCCGCTGCTGTCGGCGTTTTTCACCGCTTCCAGGGCGCTAGCCACGGTATGGCGCTCCAGTACCGCTAACGACGCCTGCTCGGCCTCTTCGGAAATCGATTTAAAGTACCAGCAGGCGTTAGCGCTGACCACGCAGCGGGCCGGTACGTCAGGGCGCGACGCCCACAGTTTTTTATCTTCGATGACCGACAGGTAGATGTCGCGCAGGGTGATCTCTTCCGGCGGGCGACCAAGATGAATGGAGCCGTTACGGCCAAGCGTTGAGACGATAATGCCGTCTCGCGTCAGCGGAACCATCAATTTGCGGATGAAGCTCGGGTTTGCTTCCAGACCGTAGGCCAGAATCGCACTCGTTGAACGTTCACCCAATTGCTCCGCCATCGCTACGCTGAGAACCATCTGCAAAGCTGTCGGGAAGCGGTAATCTAACATTTCTCTGTCCTGGGTTGCGGTGAATCTTGTTCTTTTTGGCACCGCAGAGGTGAATAAGCAATAAACAACAATATAACAAATACGGTAATTATTTTGAAGCAATCTGCGGCATTTGCGATCAAACCCCCTGTTCTGCTTTAGCTAAACGTGCGGTTCGGGAAGTCAACTGTGACCAGGAGGCCACCTTCTGCAGAAGTACTCAGATTTACGCTGCTGTTGTGCTGCTGCGCCACCGCTTTGACGATGGCAAGCCCCAGCCCGCTGCCGCTCTGCACCTGATTGGGATCGCGGAAAAAGCGGTCGAACACGCGCTCCCGCAGCTCATCCGGAATACCCGGGCCCGCATCGGAGACGCGCAGCTGAACGACGCGATCGCAGGCGCTCACGTCGACCTGAATCCGCCCGCCCTCGGGGCTGTATTTCACGGCGTTCTCAATGAGATTATCAATCAGCGACACCAGGCGTTCCCTGACGCCGTGGATCCAGACGTCATCCTCGGCAAAGAATTCCAGCTCAATTTTGCGCGCAGACGCTAGCGGTTCCAGCTCGGCCATTCGTTCCTGAATAAGCGTTGTCAGCGGCACGGGTTCCATCGCCGTATCAATGCGCGCTTCGCTGTGCATCATCAGCAGCAGCTGATTGACGAGGCGCGCGGCGCGGCTGTTGCTGCGAATCACGCCCGCAAGCAGCTCCTTCTGGCTCTCGCTGATGACCCAGGACTGCAGCGCCTCCACGTTGATGCGCATCGCCGCGAGGGGGGTACGCAGCTCGTGTGCAGCATCCGCGATGAAAACCCGCTCCCTTTCCGCGCTTTCACGCACCCTGGCAAGGAAGTCGTTGATCGCGTCCACCATCTGGCGAAGCTCCCGGTGCTTCGGTACGGCTCTTAAAGGGGAGAGGTCGTCCGGCGTGCGTAACGTAATTTCATTGACCACCTTATTCCATGGACGCATCGCAATGCGGATTGAGAGCCACGCGGGAAACAGCAGAAACGGGAAGCAGACCAGCAGCGGCAGGATGTAGTACCCGCGAGAGTTCAGATAGATAAAGAAGTTCCAGCCGCTGGCTGGCGTGAAGAGGGTGACCTCAACGTCAGAGTGAGGGGATTTAAGGGTGCGGCTGGTCCAGGTACGATCTCCACTCTGAACGTGCTCCAGTTCTCCGAATCGGGTGTTTGTTATCCCCGCGGGCGCATCGTCGGAGGCAAAAATAACGGCATTATTCTTGCGAACGATGAGGTTAATCGACAGCACGGGATCTTCCCCTCCGCCGTAACCTTCCCGCAGGGCCTGGCTAAAGGCTTCCAGCACGGCGGTACGATCCTGCGGACGTCCGTCCATACGCTCAGCCAGGGTAAAAACGGTTTCGTATGTTTTACTGCCCGTGAGGATGGGAGGGCTGCGCAGGTCCTCCCACAGAATAAAGGTTAGAAAAAGACACCACAGCAGGGTCAGCAGAAGCATCTGGGCGATGATAATTCGGCGCACCAGCGTCGGGCGCCTCAGGTGATACCAGACGTTTTGCATTAACCGCTCACCTTTTGAATGGAGACGGTATCAATGACGTACCCGACGCCCCGGACCGTTCGCACATAGCCGTCGCCGATTTTCCGCCGCAAATTTCCCATATGCACGTCGAGCGCGTTGCTGAGGTTCTCTTTGTTGCCGAATATCCTTTCCTCCAGAAACCGCCGTGTCAGCACGCGGTCCGCGCGCAGCATCAACGTTTCCAGCAGCGCGTATTCACTGGCCGTCAAATCGATATGGCGGGCACTCACCGTCACGCGACGCGTCGGGACATGAAGAGAGAGCCCGCGAATTTCTATCGCCTCATTTTCAAAACCGTAGCTGCGCCGTGCAAGGGCTCGCACTCGCGCCAGCAGCTCGGCGAGAATAAAAGGTTTGACGAGATAGTCGTCCGCGCCGGCATCCAGCCCGCACAGGCGATCCTGCAGCGTCCCTCGCGCCGTCAGGATGATGACGGGGATCCCCTTGAGCTGCTGGCGCAAACGCGTCATCAGGCTCATGCCATCGCCGTCGGGTAGCCCCAGGTCGAGCAAAATAAGTTCCGGCACGCAGACGTCAAGCTGATGCAGCGCATCCTCTTTACGGCGAACCCATATGACGTCAAACCCTTGATCTGAGAGGGCGATACGTACGCCATTGCCGAGATCCAGGTCGTCTTCGATAAGTAGAATTTTCACATTGGTAACGGTATCAACCGTGAATGAAGAATTTCTTAAGAAAAAAACGGTAGCAGGAAATCTGTCCGGATGACAGCACCTGCCCGCGCTTCAGTGTTTCTTCATTTTCGGCTCATAAGAACCTTAGGGTCACGCTTCAAAATGGGCGTTCCGGCGTTTAACCGCCTGCATCGTCATCATTTGCATCCATAAGGACTTCCTTAATGAGAAATATCGAACTGCGTCATACGTTCCCTCATTTACTTTCGGGTCGCTGCCTGAAAACCCTCGTGCCGGGCGTCGTTCTGGCGTTACTGGCTACGCCTGTACTGGCGGAAGAACAGCGCCAGGGTAACGTCTTAACCCTGGGAGGCGGCGTGGATGTGGGGCCGCGCTACTCGGGTTCAGATAAAACCCGCGTCTCAGCGGCTCAGGTAGTGGATTATTCCATGGCAAATGGCTTCTTTATCGGCACCACGCGAGGGATCGGTTACGGTAACAACATTGGCAACCTGGATTACAGCGCAGCGCTGAGCTATCGAACGGGCCGTAAAGATAAAGACGTGAGCAGCGATTCCATCAGCTCCGGCAGCGACGAGCTGCGGGGGATGGGTGAGATTAAAGGCTCGGCTATCGTGGTACCCGGGCTGGGGTACAAGGTGACCGACTGGCTGAATCTGCAGCTGCAGGCTGAGGTACCGGTGTCTGAGAGAGACAACGGTGAAGCGGTACACTTCGGCATTTCCAGCCCGTTCTACACCTCACCCAAAAATGAGGTGACGATGGCGGTGACCGGCAGTTGGGGATCCGACAAGTATATGCAGACGTATTACGGGGTCAACGCCGCCCAGTCGGCCACATCGGGCTTTGCCCGACATGACGCCGGGGCCGGGATTTATGCCTGGTCGATGAACCTTGACTGGACCCACAAGCTCACCTCGCGCTGGAGCGTGCTTGCCTCTGCGGGCGTGACGCAGCTGACGGGGGATGCGGGCGATAGCCCGATTGTGCATCGTAAAACGTCGCCGACGGGGAGTTTGAAGGTAACGTACAGTTTTTGAGCATGTGATAACGACGTTTATAAGCCGCTCCGGTTAAGATGGCGGGGCGGTACTGCTGGGTGACGGGAAGAGTGATGGACTCTCTCGATCTCATGGTGTGTAACAACCTGCTATCTATGCCAAAATGATTCAACATTAGCGATTAACGAGACTTATTGATATTGACCATTGTATTTATTCCATCACTTGCTTTCATCACGGTATCCGGCACGGCCAACCCCGGTTAAGCCGCAGTATCTGAACTACGTTTAACATCAGTCAGAATAATAAAAGAGTTAACGTTTTATTAGATTCGCAACAGTGTCGGCCTCCGTCCGGAGCATTTGAAAACCAGAACCTCACTAAGAAATGTGCCAACATGACGCGAGTAATATCTCTGTCCGGAGAATAATGTGTTCGGAAAACTGTTGTTAAACTACATGCCCGGTTTACAAAATTTGTTGGCCTACGATAAAAGCTGGCTAAAACATGATGTTAAAGCGGGGTTATCCGTTGCGGCCGTAGCGCTACCTGTTGCGATTGCTTACGCTGAGCTGGCGGGGGTGGGGGCAATTGTAGGGCTCTATTCCTGCGTTTTACCGATGATAGCTTACGCACTGTTTGGCTCTTCACGCCAGCTTATTGTGGGCCCGGATGCCACAACCTGCGCGGTGATTGCGGCCGTCGTATTTCCGCTTTCTGCAGGAAACCCCGAACTGCACTGGCAGCTGACGATCATCATGACATTGATGATGGGCGGGTGGTGTTTGCTTGCCAGTAAATTTCGGCTGGGCGCGCTCGCCGATCTGCTGTCTCATCCCATTCTTACCGGTTTACTTAATGGCGTAGCCGTGACGATTATCGTCGGGCAATTAGGCAAGGTGTTGGGGATTAAGCTTGATGAAGCGCAGGTTATTGAAAAAATAATCGCCTTGCCAGGTCGACTTTCAGATAGCCATTTATTAACCGTAGGAATATCCCTTTTTACGTTAATTATTTTAATGGTGATCAAAACGTATCGCAGCCAGTGGCCAGCACCTTTAATCGCCATTGTAATAACAACGGCACTGGTATGGGTGACCTCTGCACAACAGTATGGGATTGCCACGATAGGGGGAGAAGGCTTCCAGCCTGGTTTACCGGTCGTTCACTGGGGGGCGTTCCAGCCGGGGCCGATGCGTGATTTGGTGATCCCGGCGCTGAACCTGGCGTTGGTCAGTTTTGTCAGTCTGATGCTGACCGCCCGCAGTTTTGCCGCAAAAAATGGATACGAAATTAATGCGGATGCAGAGTTCCGGGCTTTGGGTATTGCGAACATTATGTCGGGGTTATCTCAGGGGTTTGCTATCAGTGGAGCCGATTCCCGGACCGCGGTGAATGATTCGGTTGGGGGGAAAAGCCAGCTGGTTTCCGTGGTCGCCGCCTTGATCATCGGTATCGTCGTAGTATTTTTCACTCAGCCATTACAATTCATTCCGGTATCTGCGTTAGGGATTGTTCTAATGTATGCATCGTGGTCATTGATTGATTTACGTGGGCTATGGAACCTGAGGCGCAGAAATAAACAGGCCTTTCGCCTGGCCTTCTTCACGTTTGGCTGTGTGTTAATTATCGGCGTTATCCAGGGGATCGGCCTTGCAGTGTTGCTTGGCCTGTTGCAGTTCCTTCGTACGGTATTTCGTCCCTCTGAGCACCTGCTGGGCACTGACGAAGAGGGAATGATTCACTCGTTAGGGAATACCACCGATATAAAAATGGTCCCGGGCGTGCTGATGTATCGATTTAACTCACCGTTGACCTATTTTAATGTGGCTTATTTTAAACGTCGGGTATTGAACCTGGTTGATGGGGCAGCCATACAGCCTAAATGGGTGGTCATTGATGCCGTTGCCTGCTTCACCTATTCAGACATCAGTGTCCTGGCAACCATTAATGAGTTAAAGCGCGATCTGAAAGGTCGACAGATTAAATTAATTCTTGCGGGCAGGAAAACGGAGTTAACACGCTGGTTTAAAGACAGTCGGCCAACAATGAATGATGATGACATGATTCTGGCGCCAGACCTCTACCTGGCACTTCGGTTCATTCAAAGCAAAGAGAGTGCGAGTGAGGGGGAATCAGTCGGTGATACATAACCAAATAGTGGTGAAAGGCTCGTAACGCATGCTACTGGCAGGCAGGGAACACTCACAATTTCTACCACCGAGGCTCAGCTACTGTTGGCCTGGACAGTGAGATGTTCCTTGCCCGTCTTACCTTCTTCTGCCATCTATCTCAGTAAAACCTGAATCAGCTGAACAAAGATATACACTGCCGCCGCCACTCGTATTGCCTGCCAGCCCCATCTGAGATAGCGCCATTCATAGCGTTCTCTGGCATTAGCCTCTGCTATAGCGGAGTCATAACGCTTTTTTTTCTTTCTCCTGACTTCGTCTATTACCCACAGGATGAGAATAAAGATAATGATGGTTTTCTGAAGTATGGGATTATCCACTAAAAATGACTCCGGCTTGCTCGCTGAAAAAGCAGAATAGAGGAACAGTCGTCACGTATCCACCACTAAATGTGGGGGTATGAATGAAATTTACCCTGATTCGATTTTGAGATGACCCTGCCCGTAGCCGGTTTCTCCGCTGTGAATGCGCAATCTCTGGTGCGACGTATCAGGCTGACGGCTATAAGCAAGGAGCGGGCCTTGAGTACCATTCATTTTCGCCAGAACAAAAATAGATAGGGTCGTGCCTACAAATAAATAAACTCATAACTCACAATGTAACTTCCAATATTATTCACACGGGCCGTTACCCACACCCCAGTCATTCCCTGCTTACGGTGGCTGTGCAGATATTCTTTGTTTGTACAAAGCTGAATCCATCTGTTGGTGTTCTGATCTTTTAACCAGAGACCCGCTTCACAATGGCCATGCTTACCTCTCGAAGGCCCCGGAAAGACAACCTCATATTCAGATTCATAGCCAATTATTTTGTCCGGGAAGAGATAGACATAAATATCATAACAATTTAAGCTCAATACAAACCCAAGGCAAAAGCCGCTAAAAAAAGCACTGGCAATATATTCTAATGTTTTGTTAAAAGTGCGCAGGTAAAAAGCGCGCATAACAAAAATTGTTCCAATCAAAACGCCAAGTGAAATATATGTCATCCATTCAGGGACGGATTTTTTTAATATAGTATTATGGGAGATGCCAGATGCCCATGACATATACCAGAGCCATCCACCTAAAACGCTGAATATCACGGCTGTAACAAGTAATTTCTTGCGTTTATCTTCGAAAGAATAATTTTTAGTCATGGTTTTGTTTTGTATGTATCAAACGAAAGTGTTGACCTTACCAGGAAAAGCTATTTTATATTATTAAATTCAATATGCCTCCTGTTTCGAGTTAAATTTTTTAAGCTTCCTCTTTTGACCGTAGCTTGCTCGCTACCCGCGAGCAAGCCACACCCCTTAGCGATACAGCGTCTTTTCCGCAACCGGAATAAGGAGCCCGGATCGCCAGTCCGCGAGCGTCAGCTGCGCAAGCTTACCCAGCGCGGTATAAAACGGATGGTTGGCGTTCTCGACAAACACCGTCAGGAAGCGGGTGCTCCACGGCAGCAGGTGCCACGCCAGAAGCTGAGCGCACTCCGCCTCGCGGCCGTTCTCGGCCAGCCATGCCGCCAGCAGCAGCAAAGTCCCGAAGTGATCTTCCGGTTCATTCTGCTGCATTTCAAATGCGATAGCGTTCTCCCGCATCCACTGGCGCAGCGCGAGGGTCGAGTCGCCGAACAGCACGGATTCTCGGTCCAGCCAGACGGAGCCCCACGGTGGCGCGGGCAGGGCGTAAGGGCCAATAAACAGTCGTTGCCAGGCGTCCGTCAGCGGCTCATCGGCAGACGCGGCAAAGGTGTCGGCTACGGGTCGCAGCGTTTCCGAAGGCAGAGGCCAGTCCTGTACCCATTCGCCTGCGGTGAGAGCCTGCACCAGCGGCGCGGCCTGCTCGCTGTCTGGTGCGAAATAAAACAGCGCACCCAGCACCCGGGCGCTGAACGCGAACGATTCACGATGTGAGACATCTTTCATTACATCTTCCTTGCTCGCGCGGAGGGTGTCCGCGCGACTGAGTTAACCGATAATACAAACCATAGAATAAACCACGGTCACGCCATTCACCCGTTACACCTTCTCGATCTGTACCAGATTGGTGTGCTGCGGGTTGCCTTTGGCCAGCGGTGACGGGCGGTGCGTGGTCAGGGTGTTGATGCATGAGCCGTGGTCGACACGATCGCCACTCATATTGGCGTCGTGCCAGGCCCCCTGGCCCATAGCGCTGACGCCGGGCATGATGCGCGGCGTCACTTTCGCTTCAATTCGTACCTCGCCGCGGTCGTTAAAGACGCGCACCGTATCGCCGTTCTTAATGCCGCGTTTTTCGGCATCGACGGGATTAAGCCAGACCTCCTGGCGGCAGGCGGCTTTCAGCACGTCCACGTTACCGTAGCTCGAGTGGGTACGGGCCTTAAAGTGGAAGCCAAACAGCTGCAGCGGGAACCGCGCGCGCTCGGGCGCGTCCCAGCCGTCGAAGGTTGACGCGTAGACGGGCAGCGGGCTGATGGTCTCATCTTTTTCCAGCTCCCAGGTGGCCGCAATCTTCGCCAGCTTGCTGGAGTAAATTTCAATCTTACCCGATGGGGTTTTCAGCGGATTGGCTTCCGGGTTTTCACGGAATTTTTTATAGGCCACAAAATGGCCGTTCGGATCTTTGCGCTTGTAAATGCCCATTTTTTTCAGCTCGTCATAGGACGGCAGTTGAGGGTCTTTTTCGAGCATTTTGGCATACAGATACTGCAGCCACTGTTCCTGCGTCCGTCCTTCGGTAAATTTCTGATGGATATCCGGCCCGAGGCGTTTCGCCACTTCGCTCATGATCCAGTAGATGGGCTTGCGTTCAAACTTCGGCGCGGTCACGGGCTGAAGGAATATCAGGTAGCCCATGTTGCCCGCATAATCGTTTGGAATGATGTCTTCCTGCTCGACGGTCATCAGGTCCGGCAACACGATATCGGCATACTTCGCTGACGATGTCATGAAGTTATCAATGACCACAATCATTTCGCACTTGCTTTCATCCTGCAGGATATCGTGGGTTTTATTGATATCGGAGTGCTGGTTGATGAGGGTGTTGCCCGCGTAGTTCCAGATGAACTTAATCGGCACGTCCAGCTTATCCTTGCCGCGCACGCCGTCGCGCAGGGCGGTCATCTCCGGCCCACGGGCGATGGCGTCCGTCCAGCTGAAGCAGGAAATTTGCGTTTTGACCGGGTTATCCGGCAGCGGCATACGTTCGATGGTGATGGTGTAGGTGGACTCACGCGCGCCGCTGTTTCCGCCGTTGATCCCGACGTTTCCGGTGAGGATCGGCAGCATGGCGATAGCGCGGGAGGTCAGCTCGCCGTTCGCCTGACGCTGAGGTCCCCAGCCCTGACAGATATAAGCCGGTTTAGCGGAGCCGATTTCCCGGGCAAGCTTAACGATGCGATCGGCGGGAATACCGGTGATGCGGGAGGCCCACTCCGGCGTTTTCGCCGTGTGGTCATCGCCCTGGCCGAGAATATACGCTTTGTAGTGACCGTTAGCGGGCGCGCCTTCCGGCAGCGTTTTTTCGTCGTAGCCAACGCAGTATTTGTCGAGGAATGGCTGGTCGACCAGGTTTTCGTCGATTAATACCCAGGCAATACCCGCCACCAGCGCGGCATCGGTTCCCGGACGGATCGGGATCCATTCATCTTCGCGTCCGGCTGCCGTATCGGTGTAGCGCGGGTCGATAACAATCATGCGCGCGTTGGACCGCTCGCGAGCCTGTTCCAGATAGTACGTAATCCCGCCGCCGCTCATGCGCGTTTCCGCCGGGTTATTGCCGAACATGACCACCAGTTTGGTGTTTTCGATGTCCGAGGTGCTGTTGCCGTCGTTGCTGCCGTAGGTGTAGGGCATTGCGCAGGCAATTTGCGCCGTGCTGTAGGTGCCGTAGTGGCTCAGGAAGCCGCCGTAGCAGTTCATCAGGCGCGCCACCAGCGAAGCGTAAGGGGAGGAGCGGGTGATATTGCCGCCTACAATCCCGGAAGAGTAGTTGATATACACCGCTTCGTTGCCGTAGTTGGCCACCACGTCTTTCAGGCTGGCGGCGATCGTGTCGAGCGCTTCATCCCACGTGATGCGCTCGAACTTGCCTTCGCCGCGTTTGCCCACGCGCTTCATCGGGTAGTTCAGACGGTCAGGGTGATTGATGCGGCGACGAATAGAACGTCCGCGCAGGCAGGCGCGCACCTGGTGATCGCCATACACATCCTCGCCGGTGTTATCCGTTTCGACCCAGTACACTTCGTTGTCGCGGACGTGCAGACGCAGCGCACAGCGGCTGCCGCAGTTGACCGAGCAGGCGCCCCACACCACGGTATCTTCAGGAGGCTGGACGGCGTGCTTCACCGCAGCGGCAGCGCTTTTAAGGCCAAAGGGAAGCGAGATCCCACCAGCGGCAAGCGCCAGAGAACCTATCGCCGTAGATTTTACGAGAGTTCGACGGCTAATTCCGCCGTCGTAATGTTCAGCATCGGACATGGCTCACCCCATCATTATTATTGCGTATTATTTCTCCCGAAATGATATCCGGGCTAATGATGGGGTGAGTGTTACTTATTTGGGGGTATTAGATCTTAATCCTTATCAAATCAAAGGGAATTGACGCTCAATTACTGAGGTTCAGCTGCCGCACCGCTGCCTGTGCGGGTGTACAGAATTTTAAAGGTGTCGTTAGCGCAGTGGCCTACGACCTGCGTGCCCGGCTGATCGGCCTGGTCGTTCGGCACAATGTTCAGCGTAAAACCTGACTCAGGCACGCCGTTGTTGACGATCTTCTGCTGAATGTCGCTTTTCACGCGCTCGCAGGAATCCGGTGCCGCCAGCGCGGCCGTTGAGGCACTCATTAACAGCAGGGCGGTAATCCAGGGTAACCGTTTCATCTGTAGCTCCTTTTCTCTGTGTAGAGATTAATTTTAGCAGGCTTCGTGTAAACATCTGTATTTGCTAATATGATTGGGAATAATCTCCCTGTACGGAAATGAATGTGAAGAAATATGCAGCGATAACGCTCCTGGCAGCAACACTGGTGGGGTGCGACAACAGCTCCGCGCCGCTGTCGTTTACGCCCGAGATGGCGAGTTTTTCAAACGAATTTGATTTTGATCCGCTGCGCGGCCCGGTCAAAGACTTTACCCAGACGCTGTTCAACGAGAAGGGCGAAGTCTCTAAACGGGTCACCGGCACCGTCTCGACGGAAGGGTGTTTCGATACGCTGGAGCTACACGACCTGGAGGCCAACACCAGCGTGGCGCTGGTGCTGGATGCCAATTACTATCTTGATGCGGAAACCCAGCAGCGCAAAGTGAAGCTGCAGGGCAAATGCCAGCTGGCCGAACTGCCGTCAGCCGGGGTAACGTGGGATACCGACGACAACGGATTTGTGGTGGCGGCGCACGGTAAAGAGATGGAAGTGAAGTATCGCTACGACGCGGATGGTTACCCGCTGGGCAAAACCACCGTATCAGGGGATCAGCATCTGTCCGTCCAGTCGACGCCGTCGAAAGACCTGCGCAAAAGAATGGATTACTCGGCAGTCAGCATGTTGAATGACAAGCCGCTGGGCAACGTGACGCAGAGCTGCGACTACGATCGCCACAATAACCCGGTGAGCTGCGATCTGACCATCACGGACGACAGCGTCAAACCCGCCGTTGAGCACAAGTACACCATCAAGAACACGATTGAATATTACTGAGCGTAAAGTGCATTTTGTGCGTTTCGCCCGGCGGCGCTACGCTTGCACGGGCCTACAATGAAGCACCCTGTAGGCCGGGTAAGCACAGCGCCACCCGGCAAGAAAGACAGCTCAACGGTTTATGACACGGTTTGTCATCAATCTTACTGCGCGGTAGGTTTCAGCAGGCTGGCGCCTGACGGTTTATGTCCGGCCAGGTGCTGATGCTGGAAAATGCACATGCGGATGGTGTTGCGATATTCACCGTTGATAAAGAACTCGTGAATCAGCTCGCCTTCCACCATAAAGCCCAGCTTGCGATAGATATGGATCGCTTTTTCGTTCTCTTTGTCCACAATCAGGTAAAGCTTGTAGAGATTCAGAACGTTGAATCCGTAATCCATTGCCAGCCTGGCCGCGCGTGACGCAAGGCCTTTTCCCTGATGCTCAGGGGAAATGATGATCTGGAACTCCGCCCGACGGTGAACGTGGTTGATCTCAACCAGCTCCACCAGCCCGGCTTTTTCACCTTCACACTCCACCACAAAACGACGTTCACTCTGATCGTGAATGTGCTTATCGTAGAGATCGGACAGCTCGACAAAGGCCTCATAAGGCTCTTCGAACCAGTAGCGCATTACGCTGGCATTGTTGTCGAGCTGGTGAACAAAGCGCAGGTCTTCACGCTCCAGCGGACGGAGTTTAACGTCGCAGGGCGCCGACATTATGGGGCTACCGTGCGGCCAGTGCGGCGATCCAGGCATCGCAGGGTGTTAGGCTCCCAGTAGGCATTGACGTTTGCACTTTGCTGACACTTATCGCGTGCGTCAAAAGCGACATCTTCTTTGTCCCACTCTTTTTCGGCACGTTTGTTGACCTTCTGGCGAAGGCTACGGGTGTCATTCCATTGTTCTTTGTCCATGGCGGCGTTTTGGCGGCTTTGCGCGCTGTCACCAGACTCAATAATGAGCTTGCTGGTTTCCGCTGTCGCAGAGGCGGCAAAGGCGAACGATGACAGCGCCAGCAGGGCTGTCAAACAAAGGCGTTTGCTTAATGTGGTCATAGCGTTTCCTTTAAAATGGGTGCAGATAATCAAGTTACCCCGTACAGATTCTACACTAAAGCGAAATGACGGCATACCCGCGGAGCAAGTATGGAAAAGTAAAGGGCATCATCAGGTATGATGGTTAAATAAATCCTCACCTGACGTGAAATATGCTTAAAACGACGCTGCTTTTTTTTGCGACTGCGCTGTGTGAAATCATCGGTTGCTTCCTGCCCTGGCTCTGGCTCAAAAAGGGTGGATCCGTATTGCTGCTCATTCCGGCAAGCGTCGCGCTGGCCCTGTTTGTCTGGCTGTTAACGCTGCATCCGGCGGCCAGCGGGCGCGTTTATGCGGCTTACGGCGGCGTCTATGTCTGCACGGCGCTGCTGTGGCTACGCGTGGTGGACGGCGTCAAACTCAGCGTCTATGACTGGGCCGGCGCGCTGATTGCCCTGTGCGGTATGCTGATTATTGTGGCGGGATGGGGCCGCGCATGAGCCCCCGGTTTTGTGATCGTTAGCTTATTTTACGATCATTATACTTGTATGGTAGTAGTGTAGTTGCGTAAATTTCCGACATCACAACGAACGATGTAAGGAAAGGAATTATGAAGATTGTCGCGGCTGACGTGTTTGTTACCTGCCCGGGGAGGAACTTTGTCACCCTTAAAATCACCACCGATGAGGGGATTGTCGGCCTCGGTGACGCTACGCTAAACGGACGCGAGCTCTCCGTGGCCTCATACCTGAAGGATCACCTTTGCCCCCAGCTCATTGGCCGCGATGCGCACCGCATCGAAGACATCTGGCAGTTCTTCTACAAAGGTGCTTACTGGCGTCGCGGTCCGGTTACCATGTCGGCCATCTCTGCCGTGGATATGGCGCTGTGGGATATCAAAGCCAAAGCGGCCAACATGCCGCTCTACCAGCTGCTGGGTGGCGCCTCACGCGAAGGGGTAATGGTCTACTGTCACACCACCGGCCACACCATTGACGACGTGCTGGAAGATTACGCCCGTCACAAAGAGATGGGCTTTAAGGCGATCCGCGTGCAGTGCGGCGTGCCGGGCATGAAAACCACCTACGGCATGGCCAAAGGGAAGGGGCTGGCCTACGAGCCTGCGACCAAAGGCGACTGGCCGGAAGAGCAGCTCTGGTCCACCGAAAAATACCTCGACTTCACGCCGAAGCTGTTCGACGCGGTGCGCAGTAAATTCGGCTTCAATGAGCACCTCCTGCACGACATGCACCACCGCCTGACGCCCATCGAAGCGGCGCGCTTCGGCAAGAGTATCGAAGCGTTCCGCATGTTCTGGATGGAGGATCCCACCCCTGCGGAAAACCAGGCCTGCTTCCGCCTGATCCGCCAGCACACCGTTACGCCCATTGCGGTAGGCGAAGTGTTTAACAGCATCTGGGACTGCAAGCAGCTCATCGAAGAGCAGCTGATCGACTATATCCGCACCACCATTACCCACGCGGGCGGCATCACCGGGATGCGCCGCATCGCGGACTTCGCGTCGCTCTATCAGGTGCGCACCGGCTCGCACGGTCCGTCGGATCTGTCGCCCGTGTGCCATGCCGCGGCGCTGCATTTCGACCTGTGGGTGCCGAACTTCGGCGTGCAGGAATATATGGGCTACTCCGAACAGATGCTGGAGGTCTTCCCGCACAGCTGGCGCTTTGATAACGGCTATATGCATCCGGGCGACAAGCCGGGTCTGGGCATCGAGTTTGATGAAAAGCTGGCGGCGAAATACCCGTACGATCCGGCCTATCTGCCGGTGGCCCGTCTTGAAGACGGCACGCTGTGGAACTGGTAAGCGAGGAGCAAACGATGAAAAGCGTAGTGATTCAACAGCCGAACGAACTGGTAATTGAAGAGCGTCAACTCCCGGTACCTGGCGCAGGTGACGTCCGCGTCAGTATCAAGCTGGCCGGGATCTGCGGGTCGGATAGCCACATCTACCGCGGCCATAACCCGTTTGCGAAGTATCCGCGCGTCATCGGCCATGAGTTTTTTGGCGTGATTGACGCCGTGGGCGAGGGCGTTGACAGCGCGCGCCTGGGCCAGCGCGTTTCGGTCGATCCGGTGATCAGCTGCGGGCACTGCTACCCGTGCTCCGTGGGAAAACCGAACGTCTGCACCTCGCTGGTGGTGCTGGGCGTTCACCGTGACGGCGGCTTTAGCGAATATGCGGTCGTGCCCGCACAAAACGCCTGGCCCATTCCGGATGACATTCCTGATAAGCACGCCGTCATGGTTGAGCCCTTCACCATCGCCGCCAACGTAACGGGGCAGGCGAAACCGACTGAACAGGACGTCGCGCTGATATATGGCGCCGGGCCGATGGGGCTGGTTACGGTTCAGGCCCTGAAAGGCGTCTATAAGGTGAAGCAGGTTATCGTGGTTGATCGCATAGACGAGCGTCTGGCGATGGCCCGGCGCAGCGGCGCGGATTGGGTCTTTAATAATGGCGAGCAGTCGCTGCAGGCCGCGCTGGAGGAAAAAGGCATCAAACCGACGTTAATCATTGATGCCGCCTGCCATCCCTCCATTTTGCAGGAAGCGATAACCCTGGCCTCGCCGGCGGCGCGCATCGTGCTGATGGGGTTCTCCAGCGAGCCGAGCCAGATTGTTCAGCAGGGCATCACCGGCAAAGAGCTGGCGATCTTCTCCTCGCGCCTGAACGCCAACAAATTCCCGGTCGTTATCGACTGGCTGAAGAGGGGGCTGATCGACCCGGAAAAACTGATCACCCATACCTTTGACTATCACCACGTTAAAGACGCTATTGAACTGTTTGAGAAAGACCAGCGGCAGTGCTGCAAAGTTTTGCTCACGTTCGGCCAATAATCATTTACGCGGTTAAGCGCCTGCGCAGACAGGCGCTATGTGGTACGCATCTTACCTTTCAGAGATAGCCATTATGACGCAAGTACAACCTCAAAGAACCACATCCGATCTGGTGAAAGCCGCCGTTTCCGGCTGGCTGGGCACTGCCCTGGAATTTATGGATTTCCAGCTTTACTCGCTGGGCGCCGCTCTGGTCTTCCATGAGATCTTCTTCCCGGAACAGTCCGCCGCGATGGCGCTGATCCTCGCGATGGGCACCTACGGCGCAGGCTATATTGCGCGCATCGTCGGCGCCTTTATCTTCGGCAGAATGGGCGACAGCATTGGTCGTAAGAAGGTGCTGTTCATTACCATCACCATGATGGGGATCTGCACCACGCTGATTGGCGTCCTGCCGACCTACGCGCAGATCGGGATTTTTGCCCCCGTGCTGCTGGTGACGCTGCGCATTATTCAGGGCCTTGGTGCCGGGGCCGAGATCTCCGGGGCCGGGACCATGCTGGCGGAGTACGCGCCGAAAGGTAAACGCGGCATCATCTCCTCGCTGGTGGCGATGGGGACTAACTGCGGGACGCTGAGCGCAACGGCGATCTGGGCCATCATGTTCTTTGCCCTCGATCGTGAACAGCTGCTCGCCTGGGGCTGGCGCGTGCCTTTCCTCGCCAGCGTCGTGGTGATGATCTTCGCCATCTGGCTGCGTATGAACCTCAAGGAGAGCCCGGTCTTTGAGAAAGTGAACGATGTGCAAGCTGCGCAGCCGGACACCTCACTGGGTTCCATGGTGAAAAGCAAATCCTTCTGGCTGGCGACCGGCCTGCGTTTCGGCCAGGCAGGCAACTCAGGTTTGATCCAGACCTTCCTCGCGGGTTATCTGGTCCAGACGCTGCTGTTCGATAAGGCCATCCCGACCGATGCGCTGATGATCAGCTCCATTCTCGGGTTTATCTCCATTCCGCTGCTGGGCTGGCTTTCCGATAAAGTGGGGCGCCGTCTGCCGTACATTATCCTCAATATCTCCGCCATTATTCTGGCCTATCCGATGCTGTCGATCATCGTCGATAAGAGCTATGCGCCGGGGACGATCATGCTCTGCATCATCGTTATCCATAACTTCGCCGTGCTGGGGCTGTTTGCGCTGGAAAATATCACCATGGCGGAGATGTTTGGCTCGCGAAATCGCTTTACCCGTATGGCGATCTCCAAAGAGGCGGGCGGTCTCGTAGCGGTGGGCTTTGGTCCGGTACTGGCAGGGATTTTCTGCAATATGACCGGCTCCTGGTGGCCGATTGTCGCCATGCTGGTGGCCTATTCCGTGATTGGACTGATCTCGGCGATCCTGATGCCGGAAGTGCGCGACCGTGATTTAAGCGCGGCGCAAGACGCAGCCGAGTCTGCGCCGAAAGAGACGGTCGGTTACGGTGCCGTCTCCTCGCGACGCTGATGGTTTATAGCTTGCGTTACCTGTCACACAGCTTTGATTTTGTGTCACACCACATGAACAAAAGTTAATTTAAATCAAAAACTCAAACGGCAGTATCAGTATGGTTGATGGCAGTTCACTTTTTTTACTCCAGCTACCATTCTAGTTGGTGTAGTCAGCAGGCGCTGCCGCTTCAGCATGGGCGGCAGCGATCCACAGCTTTCTAATTAACGAGTCTTAATCATGGAAAATACCTTATTACAGGCCAACGCGACGCTGCCACAGTACGATCGCGACAGCCTTAAAGCACGCATCGTTCATTTAGGCTTTGGCGCGTTTCACCGTGCGCATCAGGCAGTGTACGCCGACATCCTCGCCGCGGAACACGGTAGCGACTGGGGATACTGTGAGGTTAACCTGATTGGCGGCGAACAGCAGATTGCCGATCTGAACGCGCAGGATAATCTCTATACCGTGGCGGAAATGTCTGCCGATGCGTGGACCTCCCGCGTGGTTGGCGTGGTAAAAAAGGCGCTGCATGCGCAGGTTGACGGGCTGGAGACCGTGCTGGCCGCGATGTGCGAACCGCAGGTGGCGATTGTCTCGCTGACCATCACCGAGAAAGGGTACTGCCATTCCCCGGCGACCGGGCAACTGATGCTCGATCATCCGTTTATCGTCGCAGACCTGCAAAACCCGCACCAGCCGAAATCTGCGCCGGGTGTGGTCGTGGAAGCGCTCGCGCGGCGTAAGGCGGCGGGCCTGCCGGCGTTTAGCGTGATGTCCTGCGACAACATGCCGGAGAACGGTCACGTGATGCGCAATGTCACCTGCGCGTACGCCCGTGCGGTAGACGGTGAGCTGGCGGACTGGATCGAATCCCACGTTACCTTCCCGTCAACGATGGTGGATCGCATCGTGCCTGCGGTCACCCCCGACACGCTGGATAAAATTGAACAGCTTACCGGCGTGCGCGATCCGGCGGCGGTGGCCTGTGAACCGTTCCGTCAGTGGGTGATCGAAGATAACTTTGTGGCCGGCCGTCCAGCGTGGGACAAAGCCGGAGCCGAGCTGGTGTCAGATGTTATCCCGTTTGAAGAGATGAAGCTGCGCATGCTTAACGGCAGCCACTCATTCCTGGCGTACCTGGGCTATCTGGCGGGCTATCAGCATATTAACGACTGTATGGAAGATGAAAACTACCGCGTCGCCGCGCACGCCCTGATGCTTAACGAGCAGGCGCCTACGCTGAAAGTCAAAGGCGTCGATTTAGGACGCTATGCCGATCTCCTGATTGCCCGCTACAGCAACCCGGCCCTGCGCCATCGGACCTGGCAAATTGCGATGGACGGCAGCCAGAAGCTTCCGCAGCGCATGCTGGATTCCGTGCGCTGGCACCTGGTGCATCAGAAGCCTTTCCCGCTGCTGGCGCTGGGCGTGGCAGGGTGGATGCGCTATGTCGGGGGCGTGGATGAGCAGGGTAACGCGATTGACGTGAGCGATCCGCAGCTGGCGGTGATTCAGGCGGCGGTGAAGGGCAGTGCGGAAGGGGAAAACCGGGTCAGGGCGCTGCTCGGCATCGAGGCCATCTTTGGCAAGGAGCTACCGCGTGAAGCCGTCTTTGTTGATGCGGTGATGAAGGCATACCAGACGCTGCTGCAAAAGGGCGCGAAAGCGACCGTGGCGCAGTACGTGTCTCAACGGTAATTCAGCACATGCCGCCGTTCGCGGCGGCATGTCTGCGCACCGTTTAGTGCATACCCAGGCGAATCAGCTCAATCGGTTCGAACTTACCTTCGCATCCTTCCACTTCAACCGTTTTGCTGCGGCGCACCTGCGCGGCATCCAGCCCGTCGCTGTGGATCGCTTTAATCACGCCAGTTTTGCCTGTGCCGCTAATCATGACGCGGCTGCCGGTGGTGATCGCATTGCGGTTACGGTCGTATGTCATCATGGTATTTTCTCCTCTCTAACCTGTTCGTTACGGCGTTATTTCAGGGTTGCCGTTCACGGGGCATATAAATACGCCTGTCTGCATCAGATGTTTTTGTTTTTGATCAAACTCACACTTTTTTCTTTATTGCCTCGGTCGCTGACGGTTCACGACAGCAATTGACAAAGCAGACCGTTATTTTCATTACCTGATAGTTTCAGCAGGGAAGCGTTGAGGGTTGGTTTATATTCCCGATGCCATTCTGGATACAGGAAATAACCCTTTCATCGGAATAAGGAGCCAGGCTTATGTATAAGAAGATTTTGATGCCTGTTGATGTATTTGAAATGGATTTGAGCGACAAAGCGGTTCGCCACGCGGCTAACCTCGCGAAGGCCGAGGGCGCGTCGATTACCCTGGTCAATATTCTGCCGACCAGCAGCCGATCCCTACTGCGCGGTTTTAACGCCGATATTAAAAAGTTCGAAGAATATATGACTGAGGAATCCGGGAAGAAAATGAACGTCTTAAAAAGGCTGTTCGATATCTCGCCGGAGAAAATTGACAGCCTGGTTCGCTTTGGCAACGTCCGCGATGAAATTATCAGGCTGAGCAAAGAGGGGGAATATGACGCGATCGTCATCGGGTCGAAAAACCCAGGCATCACCACCCATCTGCTGGGATCAAATGCGGAATCTATCCTGCGCTACGCAACCATTCCGGTGTTAGTCGTTCGCTAACCCTCTCGCCGCACCCGAAAGGGCGCGGCGAAATATTATTCTTCGCTAAACCACTCGCTATTTTCCTGACGAATCAGCTGCACGGATTCGCTAATTTCCTGCAGATGCAGCGTCATCGCTTTTTCCACGCCGTCCGGGTCGCGTTTTTCCAGCGCGCTGAAAATATCATGGTGTTGTCGGAGCAGCATTTCCGGTGGAGAGACGTGATCGAGACTCATATAACGCACGCGGTCGATGGTGGCCTTGATGTTTTCGATGGTGTCCCAGGCCAGCTGGCAATCCGCAATCTGCGCCAGCTTCTGGTGGAATTCATCATCTAGCTGGAAGAAATCATTCAGCTGCTTACGGTCAATCGCAATCCGCTGCTGATGCAGGTTTTGCTCCAGCAGGTAACACTGCTTGTCGTTGATAAGCGTTGCGGCACGCCGCGCCACCGCGCATTCAATGGCCTGGCGAACAAAACAGCCGTTGCGCACCTGAGAGAGTGAAATTTTGTTCACGTAGCTGCCGCGCTGCGGGCGGATCTGAATCAGACCGTTTTCCGCAAGCTTAATAAACGCTTCACGCACCGGCTGACGGGAAACGTCAAAACGCACGGAGACCTCTTTTTCAGAAAGCGGCGTTCCCGGTGGGATCAGGCAATGGACAATATCACGTCGCAAAATGCGATAGATTTGCTGGTTTACGGGCTGGGTGGGATTGAGTTGCGATTCAGCGGCCATGAGTTGTCATTTCTCAGAGAGTTAGCCTGAACATACTACCATTCTTTTATAACCCGAAACAGACCCGGCCCGCAGGCCGGGAAGGGCAGCGTTAGCTACGATGGACGCTAAGCCCGGCAAAACTCTGGCTGACCGGCATCATTTCTACGGTATTGATGTTGACGTGTTTTGGCAGCGTCGCCACCCACCAGACCGTTTCGGTGACATCTTCCGGCGTCAGGGCGTTAGCGTTTTCATAGGTCTTGTCTGCTTTCGCGTCATCGCCTTTGAAACGCACGTTGGAAAATTCGGTGCCGCCCACCAGGCCCGGCTCGATGTCGGTGACGCGAATGGCGGTGCCGTGGAGATCGGTACGCAGGTTAAGGCTGAACTGGCGCACAAACGCTTTTGTTGCGCCGTAGACGTTGCCGCCTGCATAAGGCCAGCTTCCGGCGGTGGAGCCGATATTGATAATGTGGCCGCGATTGCGCTCAACCATGCCCGGCAGCACCGCGCGGGTCATATAGACCAGCCCTTTGTTGTTGGTGTCGATCATGTTTTCCCAGTCTTCCACGCTGGCTTTGTGGGCAGGCTCCATGCCCAGCGCCAGACCGGCATTGTTGACCAGCACGTCGATGGCGAGCCACTCGGCGGGCAGGTTGGCAATCATCTCTTCAATCGCCGCGCGGTTACGCACGTCCAGCTGCGCGGTCAGGATGCTGTCGCCTAATTCGTCCTTCAGCTCCTGCAGACGTTCCTGACGGCGGCCCGTTGCAATAACCTTGTGCCCGTTGGCGACGAAGCGACGCGTGATGCTTTCACCAAAACCTGCCGTTGCCCCGGTAACTAAAATAATCATCTCACTGTTCCTCAACGCTTTTTGTGTTTTACTAACATAGCACGGCCGCAGAGGGTGCGTTAAGGCAACATTTGTATGACAGCGTTGCAGGGGATGGCGGCCTGGCCTACTCTGGGAGGATACCCGTACTCAGGAGTGAAAGATGACGGCCACGAATCCCTTTTTTGACATCAGCCTGCTGCCTTACCAGGCCCCCCATTTTGATCAGATCAACGACAGCCACTATCGTCCGGCCTTCGATGAAGCCCTTCGCCAGAAGCGTGCGGACATTGACGCGATTGTCGCTCAGGCCGCTGCGCCTGACTTCACGAACACCGTGCTGGCGCTGGAGAAGAGCGGCGCCATGCTCTCGCGTGTCAGCAGCGTGTTCTTCGCCATGACTTCCGCGCACACCAATCCGTTTTTACAGGAGCTGGAAGAACAGTTCTCCACCGAGCTTGCCGCGCTGGCAAACGATATCTGGCTGAATGACGCGCTGTTCGCCCGCGTGGAGAGCGTCTGGCAGGACCGTGCCGCGCTGGACGCCGAATGCCGTCGTCTGGTCGAGGAGCTGTATCAGCGGTTTATTCTGGCCGGTGCGCGTCTGAATGAGACAGAAAAGGCCGAGCTGAAGGCGCTGAATACCGAGGCGGCCTCCCTGACCAGCCAGTTTAACCAGCGTCTGCTGGCTGCCGATAAGACCGGTGGGCTGGTGGTGGATTATGCGCACCAGCTTGACGGGCTCAGCGCAACGGAGATCGCTGACGCGGCGCAGGCTGCCGCGGAGCGAGGGCTAAACGATCGCTGGCTGATCCCGCTTTTGAACACCACCCAGCAGCCCGCGCTTTCCGCGCTGCGCAATCGTCAGACACGCGAAAACCTCTTCAACGCAGGCTGGACGCGTACCCAGAAAGGGGACGAAAACGACACCCGCGCGCTGATTCTTCGTCTGACGGCGCTGCGCGCGCGGCAGGCCCGTCTGCTGGGCTTTGAGGATTACGCTAGCTGGAGCATCGCTGACCAGATGGCGAAAACCCCGGCCGCCGCGCTGGAATTTATGCGCGGCATTGTGCCTGCCGCCCGCGCCCGCGCGGAACGCGAGCAGGCCGATATTCAGAAAGTCATCGACGACGAGCAGGGCGGTTTCACCGTGGAGGCCTGGGACTGGGCCTTTTATGCGGAGCGCGTGCGCCAGACAAAATATGCCCTCGATGAGTCGCAGATCAGGCCCTACTTTGCGCTCAATACCGTGCTGCAGGATGGCGTATTCTGGGCTGCCAGCCAGCTGTTTGGCATTCGCTTCGTCGAACGCTTCGATATCCCGGTATATCACCCGGACGTCCGCGTATGGGAAATTTTCGACCACACCGGCGAGGGCATGGCGCTGTTTTACGGTGACTTCTTTGCCCGTGATTCCAAACAGGGCGGGGCATGGATGGGGAATTTCGTCGAGCAATCCTTCGAGTTTGCTGCCCGTCCGGTGATCTACAACGTCTGTAACTACCAGAAACCGGCGAATGGCGGTATCGCGCTTCTCTCCTGGGATGACGTAATAACCCTGTTCCACGAGTTTGGCCATACGCTGCACGGTCTCTTTGCCAGCCAGCGTTTCGCAACCCTTTCCGGCACCAATACGCCGCGTGATTTTGTTGAGTTCCCGTCGCAAATCAACGAGCACTGGGCCAGCCATCCTCAGGTGTTTACCCACTATGCGCGCCATTACGAAACCGGCGAACCGATGCCGGACGCGCTGCGGGAAAGCATGCTCAACGCGACCCATTTCAATAAGGGTTATGACATGACCGAACTGCTGGGTGCCGCGCTGCTGGACAAGAACTGGCACGGCATCAGCGAGGCCGTTTCGGACGTGGAGGATTTTGAAGCGGCAGCGTTGAAAAAAGAGGGGCTGGATCTGCCCGCCGTTCCGCCGCGCTACCGCAGCAGCTATTTTGCCCATATTTTTGGCGGCGGCTACGCGGCGGGGTATTACGCCTACCTGTGGACGCAGATGCTCGCTGACGATGGCTATCAGTGGTTTGTCGAGCAGGGCGGCCTGACCCGTGAAAACGGACAGACATTCCGCGAGGCCATTTTGTCCCGCGGGAACAGTACTGATTTAGCTGAACTTTACCGGAACTGGCGCGGGCACGATCCGAAGATTGAGCCGATGCTGGATAACCGCGGATTGAGCGAATAGAGTCAATGTCGTATGAAAAAAGAACCGGGCTTTACGCCCGGTTTTTTATACGCCTGTAACCGTTACAGCATAAAAACTAAGATTATGTTCTTTATAAATAAAACCGGCGAGGTTAAAGGTCACTCCCTCCGGGAGATGTATTTAACCGAATTCAGGCTGTAAGAGAGCTAATAATTTGATCTGGATTGTAAAAATCAAATGTTCTTTAAGCTTAAGGGTTTTAACTATAAATTTTTATTATTCTTTGCCGATAAATAAAGGTGGCATAAAAATTGACGTATTAGCAGTATAAGAAGGCGAATGATGACCCTACCTCTGAACAATCCCGGTTTTACGGATGCCGAGCCTTCTAAGGGGCTGATAAATAAAACCTTTACCTATATAGTGACATTGTTGATAAGTATTTTCATTGCGGCAATAATTTCCCTGCTATTAATAAAAAATAATGTTAATAAAATCAGCGATAAGCACGATGAATTTTTGTTAAGGAAAGCCCTGGATTCCCGCCAGGAAAGCATGCGAAGTCACTTGAAAGATAATGCTGAATGGGGAGATGCCTACAAACATCTTCATTTGAACACTGACGTTCACTGGGCATGGGATAAGCAGAACCTGGGTAAGTCCCTGTATGACAACTTTGGCTACGAAGGGGTGTTTATTCTCTCCCCGGAAGGAACCACGCGATACAGCGTGCTTGACGGGAAACTGAAGCTTCAGGATCTCGGGCGCTGGTTAGATAAATCAACCAAGGAGCGATTACTCCGTGAGGTGAGCGTTAACAATGGATTGCCGGTTTCTATACTCACGCTTATCGATTCCATTCCAGCCATTGTTTCTGCTGAATGGATAACAACGGGCGATGACGCGAGCGTGCAACCCTTGCCGGGGAAACCGTCGGTAATGGTGTTTGTAGACAAGTTAACGGCTAAAAAACTCCTCGCGATTGGGCAGGATGCCGGTATTAAAAATGTTCGTACGTCACCTGATGCAGTCACTTCTCAAATAAACAATCAAACAGAATTTACCTTAAGCACCCAGAATGGTGATGTGCAAATTATCTGGGACGGTGAAAATCCCGGCCAGGCATTGATTATTTATTTTTTACCATTACTCATTCTTTCAGTTATTCTGACGGTATCGATGACGGTTATTCTCATGCGCCATATTATGCAGAAGGCGAGAATGTTTGACGAAAATACCTTTCTCCTCGAGCAGGCGCGGTTGAATCTTATCACCAGTGAAAAACGATTCCGGGACGTCAGTGAAACAACCAGCGACTGGTTCTGGGAAACAGATTTATCGTTAAAGATAACCTGGCTTTCAGGTCGTTTTTCTACAGTAACGGGATATGAAAATAGCAAATGGATAGGCCGCAGGCTGGATGAACTCTTTCCTACGTCACGCGGATTATTACAAAACTGTGTGAGGCTCAGGGAATTAACAGAACGCTTTGAATTTAAAAACTGTCCTTATATTCATGCGCAACAATCTACGGCCTATTGCACGCTTCTGGCAAAGCTTTCTGCTCAGCCTGATGGAACGGTGGTTTTGCGAGGCGCGGCAACCGACGTTTCTCTGGAAGTTGAAGCAACTAAACGGGTGGAGTTCCTGTCACGTCATGATGAATTAACCGGTCTGCCGAACCGCTATCATATTAAGGAATTTCTGGCAGGCCAGTTGGCTAAAGAAGACCTTAACCATTATCCCTTTGCCATGATTTGCCTCGATTTAGACAAGTTTAAACCCGTCAATGATATTTTTGGGCACTCCACGGGGGATGCGCTGCTTGGCGAGGTCGCTCTACGTCTTAAAAATTGCGTTCGTCGAGGTGATTTTGTCGCACGGCAGGGAGGGGATGAATTTATGCTTCTTCTCGGCAATACCAGCCAAAAAGACCAGATTGATGAGGTGTGTCACCGCATCGTACAGGAACTCAACCGTCCTTTCTCCATTGAGGGTAATGATGTCGCAATAGGCGTAAGCATGGGGATTGCGCTGGCTCCCCTGGATAGCAGCAGCGCAAACGATCTTTTACGCTATGCCGATATTGCGCTTTACCAGGCTAAGCAATCCGGCAGAAACAGATGGGTCTATTATCGCCCGGATATGTCGGAAAAGTTAACTGAACGGAGAAAACTGGAACTCGAACTGAAAACCGCGATTCGCGAAGAACAACTCTATCTGGTGTACCAGCCCCGTTATAACCTCCGATATTCTAAGATAGAGGCCGTCGAAGCGCTGGTACGTTGGCAGCACCCGCACCGGGGGACGATGATGCCCGATCAGTTCATTCCGCTGGCTGAAGAAACAGGTCTGATTATTAACCTCAGCAACTGGGTCATACGCAAAGCGTGTGCGGAGACAAAAGATAAATTGCCGGGGCTATCGGTATCCGTAAATATTTCCGCTATCGAATTCCAGGCAAGCGATCTTGCTGAAAGGATAAAAGAGATCCTGCACGAAACAGGGCTAGAACCTGACCGACTGGAAATAGAAGTGACGGAAAATGTCACGCTTTCCGATCCTGAAAAGACCTTGCAGACCATGAAGGCTCTCAAAAAAATGGGCGTCCGTATTTTGATTGACGATTTCGGTACCGGCTATGCCTCTCTGAGCTATCTCCGGAAGTTTCAGTTTGATGGACTCAAGCTCGACAAGAGTTTTATTTTTACCCTGGCCGATTCGCCGCAGAACCAATCAGTCGTAGAAAAAATTATCGATCTGGGTAAGGCCTATTCGATGGCGGTCACTGCAGAAGGGGTGGAGACCACCGAACAGCTCTCTTTTCTTAAAAAAAATAGATGTGATGAAGTTCAGGGCTACTTGCTTGGAAAACCGGCTTCCATTACGGAATTAAATTTAAACGCAAACAGAATAGATCTTTAAAGTGTGCTTCCATCAGCTTCGCACGCTTTACGCCGGGAAGCGAAAATGAAAAACCGGGCTTCTCGCCCGGTTTTTTGTCATCTGCTATCTGACCGTATACAGAGACGCAAGCGCGTTTTATCTAACGACCAGCACAGGGCATTTCGCATGCCGCACCACTGCCGCAGCGTTCGAACCCAACAGATAGGTCGAGATGTCCGGCTTATGAGAGGCAATGATGATCAGGTCGGCGTCGATTGTGTCAGCGAGCTTAAGGATTTGATCCTTAGGCGATCCCGTCACGGCGTGAGTCTGTATCTTGTCTGCAGGAATTTTGAATTGCTTAACAATCTCATCCAGTTTCGCTAAAGCAGCGTGCTGGAATTCTTTCATCTTCGGCATTTCCACGGAGTAGGCCAAACCTAACGATGAATAATAGGGAAGCGATGGAATGACAGTAAGAAAGTGGACCTTGGCCGTGTTAAGTGCGGTGTGTGCCTGAACGAACGGGATAACCATGTGCGTCAGGCTATCCTCGGAAATGTCAATGGGAACCAAAATTGAGTTGTACATGTGTCCCTCCTGAGTGTTTTTCACACAACTCAAGGTAGATCGTTAATTTCAGCAAAACAGAGAGCAGGGTGTCATAACGGGTACAAATTTCTGTTCTGTGGTATTCTTACAATCGACCTTGCCTGTCATTTCGTCGTGACTATGTCCATTCTCGCGTCCTGGGCGAACTGGCGTACAGCCTTAATCGGCGCATGTCCCATTTTATGGGCAGCGAGCAGCTTAGCTTTACGACGGAATGATGAAACGTCTGGCTAAAACCAGCACCTCTTTATGAAATGCGCCGCATTAGCGGAGCAGCTATTTGCCTATATTTTGGGCGGGAGCTGCGCGGCAGGGTGTGACTCCTGTCTGTGGACGAAGATGCCAGGGATGATGGTTGGCTGGGGTTTGTCGAACAGAGCGGCTTTGTATTACAACTGGCGCGGGCACGTTCCGAAGTTTGAACCGATGCTGGAGAATTGCGGATTCAGTACATAAAGTCACCGTAGCAAATAACACAACCGGGCCCAGAGCCCGATTTTCGCAACGGCTATTCGAATTCAGAATGAATAAATTGCCTGACCTGAAGTATCGAATTCAGGTTAAGTTTTTGCCCAATATTATTGGTGTAGGTATAGACAGTTTTGGGGGACAGGTAAATTTTTCTTGCAGCAGCCACCGTGTCATCAGTATCCAGAAGGGCGAAAAGTGTCTTTTTCTCCTGTTCTGAAAGCATGCTCAGACTTCTGCAGCGCGCGATGTGGTTCAACGCATATTCTGATGAATACGTCCGACCGCCCGTAAGCTGCTTTCGAAACTCCATAAAGCATGATTTCCTGTAGATTGTCACAAGCGGTTCGAGAACTCTTGAACTGACATCCTTGCCACCGATGAAGATCATTTCATGCTTTTCAGTGAGTTTCTTTCTTTTCAGTAGGTTGAAAATGGCGCCCAGGCTTCTGAATGATTCAATATCTACGACGCAAACCTTTCTGCCGGGGGACGCTTGCTGAAGGATGACAGACAGCGCTTTATTCAAAAAAACATCTTTCGTCAAAATCATGTGAGGCATAAACATAACCAGAACATTTCAGAACACAGTGAAAAGGGGCCCTAAGGCCCCTGTGGAACATCAGAACCCGATACGGATACCTGCCACACCCTGGATCGGTGTTTCGATTTGGCTGCCCTGACGATAATTAGCCTCACCGTACAAGGTTACGTCTTTACCAACGTTGACTGAAGCGCCCAGACCGTATTTACCTGATGTGCCTTTGACGTTGTTGTCAAAGCGATTACGCTCATTGATCGTGACTTCGTTTGAGTTAGCAAACTCCTGCAGCACCGCAGCTGACAGATAAGGTTTGAACTCAGTCGAGCCAATACTGAGTTTCCCGGCAAGCTTCGCACCGGCTTCACCAGTTACAGAACGTGGAGTGCCTGTATTGCCTTTCATGCCGTTGCTGAGTTTCACCTCCTCACTGGTCATCTGAACAAATGCCAGGCGCGCATAAGGCGTGATGCTTACGTCATCTTTGAGATCAAACTGATAACCACCTTCAACGGCTGTGCTGAGTGCATACTGCGTCCAGTCACCGCCGGTTCTACCTCCGTTAGTCATAACCGCTCTCAGTTTGTTGTTAAGACGGTTACCTTTGACTACACCGTCAGCGTAGAACCCACTTACGTCGTACCAGGTTGCATACAGGCCGAGACCGTAGCTGTCGATTTTGCTTGTGCCGCCGCGGGCATGCTTCACTTTGTTATCGCTAAAGGACATGAATGTGCCAGTGACGAGGCTGCCTCGGTCAAAGTCAGTACGGGTATCAGCACCGATCTCAAGTCCGTTCTGGCTCAGCTTATAGGCTGCGCCATTGCTTGTATCAATGTCACTTTTACTGCCGAGGTAGTGTCCCCATACGTTGCTTTCTGGTCCGATTTTATCCAGACTCGCGCGATACGTGCGCAGGCCATCCAGCTCAGAATGGATAACGTTCAGACCGGCATTAGACATGGCCAGAATGGCATCAGTTGCAGGTGTGGTCATTGGCTTCTTACCGCCATTTCCGTTACCTCCTGCGTTGCCGTTGTCACCACCGCCCGGATTCTCGCCGCCCGGATTCTCGCCGCCCGGATTCTCGCCGCCCGGATTCTCACCACCAGGGTTCTCGCCGCCCGGATTCTCGCCGCCCGGATTCTCGCCACCTGGGTTCTCACCGCCCGGGTTCTCACCGCCCGGGTTCTCGCCGCCCGGGTTCTCGCCGCCAGGGTTCTCGCCGCCAGGGTTTTCACCGCCTGGGTTTTCACCGCCCGGGTTCTCGCCGCCAGGGTTCTCGCCGCCAGGGTTCTCACCACCAGGGTTCTCACCGCCAGGGTTCTCGCCGCCACTCCCCATGGCACCCAGATACCATACGTTACCGCCGGTGAGGCCGTCCTTATCCTGCTGGCTGTACAGGGTGTACATATACGTGCCGCCATCCACGAATCGGGTGCTTCGCCCGGATGCCGTGACCATTTCAAAGTCAATGTCACCGCCTTTCTCGTGGATGAGGTTCAGCGTCAGATTAGTGTGGTCTGATATCTCCTTACCGGAATCATTAACGGCAAGACCAAAATGACCGGTGCCCTGTTCGATAGTGACGAAGTTGCCTTGTCGGTCGGCCAGAGAGGTATTCAGGAGGAAGTTCCCGGTGCCGTTCAGCTCCATAATCGTCAACTTCGCGAATTGACCATCGCTGTTGCGCAGGAAGTTGACGTTACCGCCGTCCATGTTGAGCTTACCGACCTGAGCAGTGTCCGTACCGTATGTGGCATCGGAAAGGGCATTGACAGAGAGGGTGCCTCCCTGAATGTTTACGTCCATTGCGAGAGAGCCTGCGTTCATCAGCAATACGCCTCCCGCGCTCACTATGGTTTTGCCGTCGGCCAGCGCTCCGGTCATTAGCCAGGACTGGCCATCGTTTATAGTGGTGTCAGTGGTTGTGCCGCCACTGGAGACATACTGATAACCACCACTGTTGATTGTTGTAGAGGTCGCTGTACCACCGGAAACTCGCTGTTGACCACCGTCAATGGATGTGAGGTTGGCCGATCCACCAGCGTGGACGATCTGCCAGCCACTGATAATAGTACCCGTAACGTTAGCGCCACTATTTACGTGCATCCTGCCATTGTTGGCAATAGATGTGTCAATTGCTACGCCTCCACTGGAAACATGAAGATTACCATTATCGATGAAAGTTGATGTGGCAGAACCTATCTCGATATACATGTCACCACCACCATTGATAGTGGTAGCGGTGGCCGAGCCTCCTGCATAAACATACTGCCGGCCACCATTGACGATGGTACTGGTTACCGAACCACCATAGACATCCTGTCTGCCACCGCTTATGGTTGTAAATGAGGCCGAGCCTCCTGCGTATACAAACTGCCTGCCACTGTTTATTTCTGTTTTAAAAGCTGAGCCGCCACTGGAGATGCTCTGAGAACCGCCGCTGTTAATAGTGGCAGATGTGGCCGCACCGCCATTAAAGACGTGCTGAGATCCTCCTTCGATGGTAGTCGAGGTGGCTGTGCCACCGCTAGAGACGTATTGCCAACCACCACTGTTGATAGCTGTTGAGGTGGCCGAGCCGCCACCGGAGATGTGTTGAGCACCCCCGCTGATGGTAGTGGTGGTGGCTGAGCCGCCACTGGAGATGTGTTGAGCACCACCGCTGATGGTAGTGGTGGTGGCTGAGCCGCCACTGGATACAAGCTGTCGCCCACCACTTTTGATGGTAGTTGAGGTTGCCGAACCGCCATTGAAGATGCCCTGATATCCACCACTGTTGATGGTAGTTGAGGTTGCCGAACCGCCACTGACGACGTACTGGGCTCCACCACTGATGGTAGTAGAGGTGGCAGTGCCGCCACTATTGACGTATTGACTGCCCCCATCCTCGATGGTTGTAGATGTGGCCGAACCTCCAGCGTAGATATTCTGAAAGCCCCAGTTATTGATGGTGGTATCCGTGGCCACACCACCACTGGAGACTTGCTGATTGCCATGGTTGTTAATGGTGGTACTTGTAGCTGAGCCCCCGGACATTATGGTCTGATAGCCACCACTGTTTATGGTCGTTGAGATGGCAGAACCTCCGCCGTAGATAGTCTGCCGGGTAGATACTAGATTTGTAGCCAAACCGCTGATTGTGGTGCCAATGGCCATTCCGCCATTAAATATAGCCTGCTCACCGCCATGATTGATGGTAGTGGAAGTAGCCGAACCGCCACTGGAGATGTGTTGAGCACCACCGCTGATGGTAGTGGTGGTGGCTGAGCCGCCACTAGAAACTAACTGAACACCATCAGCATGTATAGTAGTAGAGGTTGCTGAACCGTCACTCGCGACGTGCTGATAGCCTCCACTATTGATGGTAGCAGTAGTGGCTGTGCCGCCACTGAGGATATACTGTCCACCACCTTCGATGGTGGTAGAGTTCGCCGAACCTCCAGCGTAGACGTACTGATAGCCCCAGGTGTTGATGGTTGTGTTACTGGCCAATCCACCCAATGATACGTGCTGACTACCACCGCTGTTGATAGTAGTAGAAGTGGCCTGGCCACCACTGAAGATGCTCTGACTACCACTGTTTATGGTTGTAGAAATTGTAAAGCCACTATTAGTGACGTGCTGGACTCCAGCGCTATTTATAGTAGTGGTGGTGGCTGTTCCTCCGCTGACGAACTGATTACCACCATCAAGGATGGTAGAGGTAGCCTCCCCGCCATTATAGATGAGCTGAGAACCACCGCTCATTATGCGTGTCGATGTAGCCGAACCGCCACTGGACACGCGCTGATTACCACTATAAATAGTGGTACTAGTGGCCGACCCGCCACTGGATACGTGCTGAGCACCACCACTGATGGTGGTTTCAGTGGCAGAGCCACCAGTGGAGACGTGCTGATTACCCATGACTTTAATGGTGGTATCGATGGCAGTGCCGCCATTTGAAACGTGCTGTTCTCCATCAATTCCAACGATAGAGGTATTAATCGCTAGACCGCCATTAGAAACGTGCTGCTTTCCACCGAATTTAATATCAGTAGAGGTTGCCCGGCCGCCACTTGAGATGTACTGAGTACCACCGCTGTTAATGGTAGTAGAGGTGGCTGAGCCGCCTCTGTAAACGTGCTGATTACCACGGTCGAGGGTAGCATTGGCGGCCAAGCCACCACTAGAGATGTGCTGTTCACCACCGTTACTGACGGTGCTATAAGTGGCGATGCCACCATTTGAGATATGCTGAAAGCCACCGCTAATGATGGTAGTAGAATTGGCACTACCACCACCGAGGATGTGCTGGTTGCCATTACCTCTAATGGTAGTGACATTGGCCCAACCGCCACTGGAAACACGCTGAATGCCACCGCTATTGATGGTGGTGTAAGAGGCCCAGCCGCCATTGGAAACTAACTGAGTGCCACCTGTGTTGATGGTGGTAGCAGAGGTATAACCGTCACTAGTGATGTACTGACTACCACCGCTGTTAATGGTGGTGGAGATGGCCCTGTCCCCTGAATGAATACCCTGTATGCCCGTTACCGTCTCGCCCACATAATCCGCAGCCATGACCGGCCCTGAAGGTAGCAGCATTGCACCCAACAGCAGTGCCAGCGCGCTCTTCTTAGGCGTCAGCTTCGGACGATCGGACCCGGTCGCGAGTTCAGAGGTAACAACCCACTGCTGGCGCGACTCGCACCACACTGTGGTATATATCTTGTTCATATTTACGTCCCTTACTTATCAACTAATCCTGAATGCAGACGGTCCACCATGCCGATAACCTGCCGACCGGTTATCAGGCTCGTGCACTCGTACTGTCGAGGGGTGTGCTTGTGATGCGGACACCACAAATAATCCACGTGGTCAAAATCAACGGACGTGTCATCCCAGCAGCCGTTACAGCCATGGCTGCTGAACACCCGCCAGGGGGTGTAAAATTCGCTGTTGGGGAGACTGAATCCGCTGATTAACACCACAGGGATACCGGACGCCCAGGCTAGCCATGACAGCCCGCTGCCAAGTCCGATAAAGAAGCTCGCATGCTTTAACAGGTCCACACGCTCCTGGAGCGGAATATTCCCTGTAAAGTCTTCAGCGCCCTGGGGGATGTGGTTCCAGACGAAGCCCTGGCCGTAATGCGCATGGCGGTCAATGCACAGCACCCGGTATCCCAGATATTTAAGGTGGGCAACCACCTCGGCCCAGCCATGGCCGTTGTTCCAGTACTTCGCCTGGTTGGTGGACTGCGCGGCGATGCAGACATACGGCTCCGCAATTTTTCGTTCCGCATCCAGTTTCAGGCGGGGAGGGCACTCCCGCGGATCGACCCCGAGGATGTAGCCGGCATTGCGGTGGAAACCGACCTTCCTGAAATCGATGGGTTGATGTGTGGTATCACCCTTAAAGAAGAGGCCTACATACCAGGATGCGTAGGGATTTACTGTCTGCAGATTGTCCTTTGTGGAGAACGTGATCTCGGGATATTGCGGGCTGAGCAGCTCAATGATTTCCTGCCCCATGACGCACTCAAGCTGACACCGGTGCAGCTGGCGAAAACGCTCTGCATAATGGAACCACCCAAGCATGTCGCCCAGCGTCCCCGTCGGGAAAAAGATGACGACGGGCTTGTCCTTCATATCCAGCGTTTCATCCAGGATCGGGCTCGCCGATCCCTGGTGGAATACCTGAATGCGGAAGCGGACGTAATATTTTTTAATACTGGTGACCCAGCCGCCTTCTGAATCACAGCTGAAAAGAATATTACCGCTGTCGTCGTCCATTAAAATGACGTGCCATTTTCCTTCCGGAAGCAAAACGCGCGCGCCATAGTTAAAGTCATAAAGAATTCCGTCCGGTCCTGTGCAGGACGGAAACTCTGGCGGATTTGGGAAGTTAGCTGACATATATAATTTGTCCTTGGTGGTGATTTTAAATCTGTAACAATGAGGTTGAGTGCACTACTGTTATTTAAGTAATGCTTTTCCATAATGGATTGCGAATTGCTGTATTTACGTTTTTGAAAAGTGTTATATGTGCGTGCAAAACTCGCGCATGCTTATGGGTTTTGAAAATAGATAACCTTGAAAAATATCCACTCCTTTGTCTTTCAAAAGCGATAGTTGTTCTTTATCTTCTATCCCCTCCGCAATAACATGAATTTGCAATCGTTCTGCAAGCGTTACAATCGAGTCAATTACCGCGGAATAGATTAATGATCCATTGCTCGCAATTGTCAGGCATTTATCAATCTTGATTGTTGAGAAACCTGCATGCTCAATATATTTAAGGCATGAACTCCCGCTGCCAAAATCATCAATCGCAAATCGCACACCTGACTCAGTAAGTTGCTGCATAGCATCGAGTGCAAAGTCGTCCAGGTTCATTGTCCCGCGTTCGACAATTTCCAGCGTGACAGCAATGCGTCCGTCGAATACTTTCTTAAAGTCCGTCACTGCTTCAATAACTCTTGAAGAGTTCAACTGTCTCGCACAGATGTTGAAGGAGAGATAAAAATCATCAGGTAGCGTTCCTTCATAGCCTTCAAAAAATGTTTTAACATCAGACATGAGGCTGCATGTGACATCATTAATCACCTCGCATGATTCCATTACCGAAAGGTATTTTTCGGGAGATTGGTAAATCCCATCTTTGAGAACTCTGAGTAAAACCTCTCCGCCTACAATCTCATCGCCCTTACATACCGGCTGGATGAAGGGAACAAATTCAGCGCCGGTCAGTTCCGCTGATAAGATTGTTTCTCTAATCACTGTACGGGCTTTGATGAAGAAACGTTCTGCCTTCATGAGCATTTTGGTGCTTATCATAATGTCGCTCCTTATCTACTGGATTCGCTACCCGAGGTGTCTCTTCGTACCCGGGGCTGTGAATGGCGGTAGGTCGGATGGCTGCTCCTGAAGAATAAGAACCTGCTCATTCACTTCTGCGAATAATCCTATCAACCCAAAACGGCGTGTAGATACATGTATTGTGAATTTATTAAAATACAAACTTATATTCTGTTTGGTGTTTCTTTTACAAGTGATAAGTCTGCAGAAGAAGTTGTTGCGTCTTGCTGTGCTAAGATGCGAGAAAGAAGTTAATGGGCTTTCGCAGGTTGGATAAATGTGAAGATCCATTCAATTACCATCATGGATAAGGAGTCAGAGATGGTTTTTGTGATTGATAATAGGGTTTTTTATCGCTCTGAAGATGGTGCCATATGGCCATCCGGAGACGAGGGCTCTACTGTCATTCTGACCCTGACAATGAACAGGCTACTAACATGCCTTCTCGAAAAGCATGGTCAAGTCCTGACACGGAATGAACTCCTGGATAACGTCTGGGATGCTCATGGGTTGCGCTCATCGAGTCACACATTAAATAAATACATCTCAGAACTGAGAAAACACTTCGTCCAGTTTGGTATTACGGATGAATGTATTACCACAGTGCCTCGGGTCGGCTTTATGTTTAACAGTGATATTGATGTCAGAGATATAACTGAATCTACGATTGCTGATGGACGACTCAAAGAAGATGAAGAGTCGGAGATAATAAAGGTAGTACACCGTACGGCGGTAGCGGGTAAGAACAAGGCTTTTCATTATATGCTGGCACTGATTGTCCTTTTAATCAGCGCTACCTTAGTTGTGTCAGGTCTCGTAATTCCGTCGAAAGACGTAAAGGAAATAAAACAGATTAAGCCTCATTTTTTGTTTAACTACGACACCTGTCCTGTCTATACAGTCCAGAGCAACTCTGCATCCCTGTCAGAGCAAAAAAAAGAACTGTTTTTAGAACTGGCTAACTCAAATCATATTCAGTGTCTGGAAGGCACTTCTTTTCTCTATCAGGTTTCAGAGTCCTATCTGTACGGCAATAAGGGGAGGGCGTTTATCAGTCGATGCACGCAAAAGAATAATAATTACATCTCCTGTCTGAATAACTACTGGAGTGGTTATGAACGCAATCAATAAAAAAACAGGGATATCTGCCGTAATTTTACTCCTCATCCTGGCGTTATCGGTGTGGTTCTACGTTCACATGCGTCATAAACAGAGTGCGTTGAGTGTTAACTGTTCCACAATTGTACGTTACAACCATCACGAACCTGATTTCGTCGCTACGCTGGAGTTTATTTTCCGTTTAGATAAAAACCACGATGGCCAGGCTGTCCTGTCTGGGAATATCCACTCAGCGCGAGGTGTTAATGTCATCTCACGCACAATTCTCTTTAGCTATGAGATGAACAGGCCGGGTGAGATTGCCCTGACCGATACGCGCTACGTTAAAAATCCGCGTGATACAGCTGATGATGACAGTTTTAAAAGCAGCTTCTTTTATGTTCCCGAGGGAACCGTTCGCCAGCTGAAGATTGAACCTACAGGTAATGGCTGGCTGATTGGAAATCTGCAGTCGCCATTTGCGCTTTGCGTGAACAGGTAAGGCTGGTCAGGGATTGTAAACCTGCTCATATTCCTGTGTCGCTATCGGTTGGGAGCGGTTCATGGTGTTGGCTAAAAAAACCGGGCGTTACGCCCGGTTTTTTATCTTACAACCAGTACAGGGCATTTCGCATGCCGAACCACTGCCGCAGCGTTCGAACCCAACAGATAGGTCGAGATGTCCGGCTTATGGGAGGCAATGATAATCAGGTCGGCGCCGATTGTGTCAGCGAGCTTAAGGATCTGATCCTTCGGAGACCCCGTCACGGCGTGGGTCTGTATCTTGTCTGCAGGGATTTTGAATTGCTTAACGATTTCATCCAGCCTTGCTAAGGCCGCGTGCTGGAATTCTTTCATCTTTGGCATATCTGCGGGGTAGGCCAAACCTAACGATGAATAATAGGGAAGCGAAGGAATAACGGTAAGAAAGTGAACCTTGGCCGTGTTAAGTGCGGTGTGTGCCTGAACGAACGGGATAACCATGTGCGTCAGGCTATCCTCGGAAATGTCAATGGGAACCAAAATTGAGTTGTACATGTGTCCCTCCTGAGTGTTTTTCACACAACTCAAGTTAGATCGTTAATTCCTGCAAAACAGAGAGCAGGCTGTCATAACGAGGACAAATTTTGGTTATGTGATATTCGCCCGGTCGAACCTGCCTCTGAATTCGTCAAGTAGTGTGACAAAGAACGTTTGTTGAACGGGGCATCCTGGGATTCATCGGCCCATGTCACTGCCCATTTCTGCAAAACGGCAAAGCCTCAACCGGGCGCAATGCCCGGTATCGTGTTCATATTGCGTGGCAGCTTACGGAAGCCATAATTTTATTCCCGCCGATATTACCCATAATTAGCTCGAGTAATTTCCGGTATTCCTCACGGGTCATCACCTCGGCCCGTATTTCGGTTTTTCCTTCTGCTTGCGCCGTATCGCAATAAATGGCTTTCAGACTCAACGTCAACTCTTTCGCCATGTTGACCACACTCTGCCGCACCGCATCTTCATGCTCGTCATCACAGGTGATTTTCAGGACATAGCATTTTTCGCCTTCATGGATCGCGGGCAGTTGATTAATCCGCTGCGCAGCTTCGCGAAGCAGGATGTTGGCGCACAGAATAATCACGCTGGCCATACCGGCATTCCAGAATTGACCTAATCCACATAGCACGCCAATTCCGGCCGAGCACCACAGCGTCGCGGCGGTATTAAGACCGCGAATATTCATTCCCTCACGCATAATAACGCCAGCGCCAAGAAAGCCTATTCCGGAGACAATCTGCGCTGCAATACGCCCCGGGCTATCGGGTGACGTCGAGAGGGAACTTAAAATAAACACGGCCGCACCCGTTGCAACCAGAGCATTGGTGCGAAGCCCGGCCATACGCTGGCGCCACTGTCTTTCCGCGCCAATAATTGCGCCCAGCAGCATCGCTGCGAGCAGATGAGAGATATAAGGGAACATCAGCCTGTCGCCTGTTAACATGGTTACACGATAAGCGTCAGCGCTTCACAAAGCACAGTATGACGCCGTTAAAACGCAAAGCATGTCAGCGCGAGGGCGGCGGAAAGAGTGAATGATTAAACATGAACATCGCGATGCCCCACAAATTTGGCCGTTCTTAATGTATTGGGATGCAATCACGTCAAGAGGATTGCTGCCCACCGTTAAGGTAAGCAGCGAGAAAATCGCGTCAGCTTACCTTCGTATCAACGATAAAATGGCTTTCCAACGAAGGACTCCTGTGAAAATTTTTGCCAGTATAAGCAGGCGCAATAATGAGTAAAGTAAAAAAACAGCGCCCTTGATGTATTGTTTAAGTTTGCAGGGAATATTTTTCAGACGTCATCTGATTTTCAAAAATACCCGGTATACTGCATTTTGCTTATTTCAGGCAATAACAGGCAAGGCAGGAAGTATGTCTCTTCGTTCGCTGCGGGCGTTATGCCTGACAAGTTTTTTCATTGCTGATGTTCGTGATGGTCTGGGGCCTTTCCTCGGTATTTTCCTGACCGAACGCCACTGGACCCCTGATGATATCGGCATCCTGATGACGGCCGGCGGGCTGGCGGGGTTACTGGCCACGCTGCCGGCGGGATTCATCACCGACACCTCCCGCAACAAGCGCGCTGTGCTCGCGCTACTGTGCATTCTGATCACGCTCAGCACGCTTCTGCTCTGGTTTAGCCAGCAGAGCAGCGTTGTCGCCGTGTCGCAAGTCGTCACCGGTATCTGTGCGGCATTTGTCGGGCCGTTAATCGCCGGGATTACGCTGGGGTTGACCGGGCAGGGCGGGTTCAGCGCGCAGATGGGTAGAAACGAAGCGTTCAATCACGGCGGCAATTTTGTTACTGCACTGATCGCGGGCGGCATTGCGTGGTACTGGGGCGTGGGCGGGATTTTCCTGCTGATGACCAGCACCACGCTGCTAACGCTGTGTGCACTGCTTGCCATTCGCAACAGCGATATCGATAACGACGCGGCGCGCGGGCTGTCCTCTTCAGCGAGCCTGCCGGTCCCCGGTTTTGCGGTGCTGATGAAAAACCGGGCGCTGTTTGTGACCGGGCTAACGCTGCTGCTGTTCCACCTGGCGAACGCCGCGCTGCTGCCGATGCTGAGCATGAGGGTTGCCGCGGCACCTGCCGCGATCAACCCCGGTTTGTATGCGGCAGGTACCGTCATCATTTCTCAGGCCGTGATGATCCCCGTCGCCATCTGGGCCTCGCGCCGGATCGAACACTATGGCTACTGGCGCTTGATTATGCTGGCGCTGCTGGTTATGCCGGTGCGTGCGGCGCTGGCGGCATCCACGGATGCGCCGTTAATGATGATCCCGGTACAAATTCTCGACGGCCTGGCCGCCGGGATCCTGGGTGTCGTCGTACCGTCGTTTATTGTGGTGCTGCTGCGCGGAAGCGGGCACGTCAATGCCGGGCAGAGCGTGGTGATGTTGATGCAGGGAGTAGGGGCATCCATGAGTCCGGCATTAACCGGGACGATCGCCGGTCATTACTCGTTTGCGACGGCATTCAGTGTCCTGAGCGCGATTGCGCTGGCTGCCGTCCTGCTCTGGTGGCGCGTTGCGCACCGGAGCTGGGAAACAAACGCGCCGGGTGAGGCTTAGCCGCCCACCCGGCGTAGCACTTAAGCCAGCTCGTTAGGGCACGCTTCGCCCTTTTCCAGCTGCTGCAGGTTCCCCAGCGTGGTTTCTGAAATGCTGATCAGCGCTTCGGCCGTCAGAAACGCCTGGTGACCGGTAAACAGCACGTTATGGCAGGCAGAGAGGCGACGGAACACGTCGTCCTGGATGACGTCATTAGACTTGTCTTCAAAGAACAGATCGCGTTCGTTCTCATACACGTCCATCCCCAGCGCGCCAATCTTCTGGGTCTTCAGGGCTTCGATAGCAGCCTGAGAATCAACCAGCCCGCCGCGGCTGGTGTTGATGATCATCACGCCATCCTTCATCTGGTCAAACGCCGCCTGGTTAAGCAGGTGATAGTTTTCCGGGGTAAGCGGACAGTGCAGAGAAATCACGTCGGACTGGGAGAACAGGGTCGGCAGGTCGACGTACTCCACGCCCAGATCCAGCGCTGCGGCGCTTGGGTACGGATCGAATGCCAGCAGACGCATGCCAAAGCCTTTCAGAATGCGCAGGGCAGCCACGCCAATTTTACCGGTGCCGATTACGCCAGCGGTTTTGCCGTACATGGTAAAGCCGGTCAGCCCTTCCAGCGAGAAGTTGGCGTCACGGGTGCGCTGATAAGCGCGGTGAATACGACGGTTGAGGGACATCATCATGCCAATCGCATGTTCAGCCACCGCTTCCGGGGAGTACGCCGGAACGCGCACCACCTTCAGACCCAGCTCTTTTGCCGCGTCGAGGTCCACATTGTTGAAGCCCGCACAGCGCAGGGCGATGTACTTCACCCCCTGTTTTTTCAACTCTTCCAGCACCGAGCGACTGCCGTCATCGTTTACGAAAATGCAGACGCCTTCACAGCCGTGCGCCGTTTTGGCGGTTTTTTCGGACAGCAGAAAGTCGAAAAATTCAAGCTCAAACCCGTAAGCCTCGTTAACATGTTGCAGAAACTTTTTGTCGTACTGCTTTGTGCTATATACTGCGAGTTTCATAAGACTTTCTCCAGTGATTTTGCATTCACGTTAGCATGATTAAAATTATCTTACAATTTCTAAAATATTATTGAATTCAATAAGTTCTATCAATTATTCTAGAGCATATGTGCACCCTAACTCCATGATATTCATATCCACCGATTTCTTAAGCGGGACTGACACCAGCGACATGTCTGCTTGTTTTACTCTAAGGGGGCTATGGGGGAGACTAAAGTCACAACAAGTGCGTATGTTTGGGTAAGTGGTTTCCCAATGCTTGAAAATGTGACTACCTTTAGCTGTTAAAATGACGTAGCTCTTTGAATGTCCTAACATCGAAGGTAGTATTATTACTATCATTTTAAAATGACAGGGAGACCGAATGTACAACCATAATCGGGATAAAAGTCATTTCGAAGAGAAAGTCTTAGAGATTGAAAATCTTGCGCAGCGAATTGCCACAAAGCATTTGCTTTATGGTACCGCTGGTATGTTTTTTGAAACTCAACAACTTGTTGCTCACCTGAGAAGGGAGATCGAGTCGCATTGCTTGACCTGGTCAGGCGGGATTCAATTACTTGATGAACAGATACATCATCTTAAGGAACAGGATGATTTACTCACCTTCAATAAAGCTAAGTTATTTATTGTTGTTGAAAAAAACCGAACAACAACGACGACTTTAGCGCTTAAACAGATCGGTTTCGTTGCCGGTGGGGCGCAAGTGTATGGGGGCGCTAGTTTATGCGTCGGTTCGCTGGGTCTGGCCTGTGCTGCGTATGGTGCACCTATGATTACTCATGGGCTAAACAACATGTATGAAAATGGATACTATCTTCTTTATCGTGAAGATCGGTCTGGCACGCTAAGAGATGCTTATCGTTACGTAGCAGCGAAACTCGGCTATGGGAATAATGAAGCTGATATTGTCTATGGAGTAGTTGATATCTCTTTATCAGCCTATGGCGCGGGCAGGAGAGTACTGGCTCCCCGAGAAAAATCCTGGAGTCTGTTTCGCAACACTGAATCTGATTATATCAGAGGATGGCAAGAGGCTTCTAAAACAGCGATGGCTCTGGATTTAACCAGTGGAAGCGTCACAGGTTGGCAGATGTACCAGATAGCTAAAGAGAATTAATTATGTCGGAACAATTCGAGTTGTCATTAACCCCACCGATTCTACCTGCCGTATGCTATTTTATTGTATCTATTGTCGTTTTTTTCTTGTTGTACCTCGGGAAACTCAAGGTCAACAGGCTTCATAAATATCCTCTGTTCATTGCCTATACGCTATTTGTGATAGCCATCGCAGCCATTCAAATTAACGTTTTTGCCAACGGCTATGAGTTTGTTAGCGGTTTTTTACATATTGATTTTGATCCCTGGCGGTACGACTCGGTGTATTGGGGGTCATTGATATTCGCCATGCTTTACCTGCTGGCAATGCCACGGAATAGGTATTAATGTCGCAAATCTGCTCTGCGATTATTCTTGAACTTATGCGTAACCAATTGAACCGAAACTATATTCTTTAGGTTACGCATAGAAAAAAAATTACCGCTTACTATTACAGCATCTATTCTTAACTTGGCGTCAACTTCAACTCAACCGCTAAACATGCGACAATGATCGGCACTGCCGGCTTAATTCTTTCGCTAAATCAGGATATTAACTGCCCATGAAGGGTAAATACAAAGCCGCTCTTGCGCTTTTACTGCTGTTCATATTGTTGCCGCTGACGCTGCTGATGACGCTCGCTCAGTGGGTACCGACGCTCGCCGGGATCTGGCTTCCCGTCGGGACGCGCATCGCGTTCGAAGAGAGTCCGAAACTGACTCGCCGCGCGCTGGTGATCCCCGATCTTCGCTATCTGGTGGAAGACTGCGAAATTGCCCGCATCGATAACGTGACGCTGTCACACCCCAGCCGCTGGAAGCTGGATATCGGCGCGCTGGATCTTAACACCGTCTGCCTGAGCAAAATTCCCCAGTCGGCGCCCTCAACGGTCGCCCCGAAAACGCTGGCACAATGGCAGGCTGTGTTACCCAATACCTGGCTCACGATTCACCGCCTGACGCTGTCGCCCTGGCAGCAGTGGCAGGGCGAGCTGCAGGCGTCGCTAACCCCCTCCAGCCAGGAGATCGCCTATAAAGGCGAGCAGGTCAGCATTAAAGGCACGCTTCGCGGTCAGACGCTCTCGGTCAGCCAGTTCGATGTTCAGCTCCCGGATCAGCCGCAGCCGATTAAGCTGGTGGGCGAGTTTACCCTGCCGCTGGTGCCGGACGGCGTGCCGGTGAAAGGCCACGCGGTGGCGACCTTTAACGTGCCACAGTTAACGTCTCTGGTCGATGCCGATCTCGACTGGGAAGACAATCAGGGACAGCTGGTGGTGATGGCGAGAGACAACCCCGATCCGCTTCTCGACCTGCCGTGGCAGATCACGGCGCAACAGCTCAACATCAGCGACGGGCGCTGGAACTGGGATCTCTCGGGTATGCCACTGAGCGGGCGGGTGTCCCTTCGCGCCGACAACTGGCAGCAGGGGCTGGAGAAAGCCACCCTGACCGGACGACTGAACGTCTTGACGCAAGGCGATGCGGGTAAAGGCAACGCGGTACTGAATATTGGGCCCGGCAGGCTCAGCATGGAAAACAGCGACATGCCCCTGCACCTGAGCGGCGAGGCGAAGCAAAACGATCTCATTCTTTACGCCAAGTTACCGGCAAAACTGACCGGCAGCCTGTATGAACCGCAGCTGGCCTTTGAGCCGGGCGCGCTGCTCCGCTCGCGCGGGCGCATCATTGACTCGCTCGATATCGATGAAATCCGCTGGCCGCTGGCGGGCGTGAAGCTCACCCGGAAGGGGGTGGACGGTCGTTTACAGGCGATTCTGCGCGCCCATGAAAACGAGATGGGCGATTTTGAACTCCACCTGGACGGTCAGGCCAACGACTTTTTACCCGATAACGGCCTGTGGCAGTGGCGCTACTGGGGCAAAGGCGGCTTTACGCCGATGCATGCCCGCTGGGATGTCGCCGGGAAAGGCGAGTGGCGCGACAACCTTATTGAGCTGACGGCGCTCTCCACCGGCTTTGACAAGCTTCAGTACGGTACGATGGAGGTCAGCACGCCGCGTCTGGTGCTGGATCGGCCTGTACGATGGCTGCGCGATGCCGAAAAACCAACCTTCAGTGGGGCGTTGTCGCTCAACGCAGGGCAAACCCGTTTCTCCGGCGGCAGCGTGTTGCCGCCCTCGGTCCTGACCTTCAGCGTCGACGGCACCGACCCGACGATTTTTCAGTTTAAGGGTGACCTCCATGCGGACAACATCGGCCCGGTACAGGTGAACGGACGCTGGGATGGCGTGCGCCTTCGCGGGCAGGCCTGGTGGCCGAAACAGTCCCTCACCGTATTCCAGCCGCTTATTCCGCCGGACTGGAAAATGACGCTGCGCGACGGGGCGCTTTATGCGCAGGTCGCCTTCTCGGCGGCGGCCGATCAGGGCTTTGAAGCGGGCGGGCACGGGGTGCTGAAATCCGGCAGCGCCTGGATGCCCGATAACCAGATTAACGGCGTCGATTTTGTGCTGCCGTTCCGCTTCAGCGAGGGCACCTGGTCTCTGGGCACGCGCGGTCCGGTCACGTTGCGCATCGGTGAAGTGGTAAACCTGGTGACCGCGCGCAACATTACCGCGGATTTACAGGGCGATTATCCCTGGACGGAGGACAATCCGCTGCTGCTCACCAACGTGAAGGTGGAAACCCTCGGCGGGAAGATCACCATGCAGCAGCTGCGAATGCCGCAGCACGATCCGGCTCTGCTGCGGGTGGACAATATCTCCTCGAGCGAGCTGATTAGCGCCGTCAATCCGAAACAGTTCGCCATGTCGGGGCCGGTCAGCGGGGCGCTGCCGTTCTGGCTGGACAACGAAAAATGGATCATTAAGGATGGCTGGCTGACCAACCCGGGGCCAATGACGCTGCGCATCGACAAAGATACGGCCGACGCCATCGTGAAAGACAATATGGTCGCGGGCGCCGCGATTAACTGGCTCCGCTATATGGAAATTTCGCGTTCGTGGACGAGAATCAATTTAGATAACCTGGGTGAATTAACCATGCAGGCGACCATCAAGGGGACCAGCCGGGTCGATGGCAAAAGCAGCTCCGTCAACCTGAACTATACCCATGACGAGAATGTCTTTACCCTCTGGCGCAGCCTGCGTTTTGGAGACAACCTGCAAACCTGGTTTGAGCAACACGCGGCGATACCCGGTCTCCGCAGTTCGACTGGCAAGGAAAGTGAGGAATAACAATGAAAAAGATGGCTGGTGCGCTCACCGTTGCCGTTGCCGCGCTACTGTCCGGCTGTACGCCGCGCATTGAAGTCGCTGCGCCAAAGGAGCCGATTACCATCAACATGAATGTCAAAATCGAACATGAGATCCACATTAAGGTCGATAAAGACGTTGAAACCCTGCTGAAATCGCGCAGCGATCTGTTCTGAGGATGCCATGAAACGAGTAGCTCTGATTTTGCTGGCGCTGGGGATGAACGTACAGGCGGCTACGCTCACCCTCAACGATGCCCGGGCCCAGGGGCGCGTGGGGGAAACCCTCAGCGGTTATCTGGCCCCGATTCAACAGGATGCCGAAACGCTGGCGCTGGTCAATCGCATCAACGCGGCGCGCACGGAAAGCTACCAGAAGCTGGCTGACAGCAATAATTTGCCGGTCGATGAAGTGGCCAAAATGGCAGGGCAAAAACTGGTTGCCCGCGCCCAGCCGGGCGAGTATGTGAAGGGCATTAACGGAAAATGGCTGAAAAAATAGCTAGCGGTAGCGCCTGCGGTATTCACCCGGCGAAACGCCAAAGCGCTGCTTAAACGCCGTTGAAAAATGGCTATGGTCGGTGAACCCCCAGCTGTAGCCAATGCCAGCCAGCTTTTCGTCATCACCGGCTGCGCGCAGCACCTCCGCGCAGCGATCCAGGCGGCGGTTTTTAATGTACTGCGCAACCACCAGCCCCTTCTCGGCAAACATGCGATAGAGGCTGCGCACGGACATTCCGCTTTCGGCGGCAATCCATTCCGGGCGCAGCGATTCAGACTGAATGTGGTCGTCAATCAGCGCCACCACATGCTGGAACTGGCGCTCCTTACGCGGCTGAATGATTTCGCGCTGCTGGAAAGCGGGGCGCAGCAGGCAGATCATCGCTTCGAGCGCCGCTTCACTCTCCCGGTCACTCAGGCTGGCATTGCTCATGCTCTCCATCAACAGGCGATGGCTCAGCTGCACCGTGGGCAGCGTGCGGGAAAGGGCGGTGGCGCAGCTTATCTCCTGAAAACGGCACTGCTGCTCAATAATCTGACGGGGAACCAGAAGCGAAATCTGGCGGGATTTTTCCTGCCAGTTGATCGAGCAGGGGCGTGAGGCGTCAATCAGCGTGATATCCCCGGTTCTGAGTACCGCGCGACGGTCATCCTGCTCAATCTCCGCGCTGCCTTCGAGCTGAAACACGGTATAGAACCAGGCATCGTTACTCTGTTTGATCTCCTCACGGGAGCGGAACAGGTTGACACCACCGGCGGTGACGGTGCTGAGCTTCAGGCTGCGCGCATAGCTGGTCTCCAGCTCGCCGTAGAATCTGCCCCCGGTGGGCTGCGCGTTAAAACGCCCGCAAACCTGGTTAATTTGCGCCAGCCACTGCTGATACTGTTCCTGCTCGCTTGCACACGCCATCGTTTCTCTCACTGCACCGTCAACGTTTTCGCATTGTTGCATTTGTGTTGCATTTTGTCAGAGCTATGAGGCTGAATATAGGAAAGAACACTCACCGGTAACAGCGATATAAGCGGCAATTATCGCGATTTGCGGCGCCTGTCACAGGTGGCAAAGCGAATGTCACAGAGACAAAAGCGAGAATGCAAAACCCCTCTTAGACTGGATGAACACCCTGCGAAGAATAACGAAGGAGTATCCTATGTCTGAATCACTGGTGGCTATTCAGCCTGCCGTGCAACAATTTTTAGACCGACAGCATGGCCTGTGGATTGAAGGGCGTCAGGCCGCGTCGGACAGTGAAAAGCGGCTTAATGTCTACAACCCGGCCACGGGCGAGGTGATTGCCTCAACTGCCGATGCCAGCGTCGACGACGTTGATCGTGCCGTCATGTCCGGCTGGCGCGCCTTTGTGGCCCGTACCTGGGCCGGAAAGCTCCCGGCGGAGCGCGAGCGGATCCTGCTCCATTTCGCCGATCTCGTCGAACAGCACGGCGAGGAGCTGGCTCAGCTTGAAACGCTGGAGCAGGGCAAGTCCATCAACATCTCCCGTGCCTTTGAAGTCGGCTGCACCCTGAACTGGATGCGCTATACCGCCGGGCTGACCACCAAAATTGCGGGCAAAACCCTCGATCTCTCCATCCCGCTACCGCAGGGGGCACGCTATCAGGCGTGGACGCGTAAAGAGCCGGTTGGCGTGGTGGCCGGAATTGTGCCCTGGAACTTCCCGCTGATGATTGGCATGTGGAAAGTGATGCCAGCGCTGGCCGCGGGCTGCTCTATCGTCATTAAGCCGTCGGAAACCACGCCGCTGACCCTGCTGCGCGTGGCGGAACTCGCCAGTGAAGCGGGCATCCCGGACGGGGTGTTCAACGTGGTGACCGGCAGCGGCGCGGTGTGTGGCGCAGCGCTGACCTCGCACCCGCATATCGCGAAGGTGAGCTTTACCGGCTCAACGGCGACGGGTAAGCAAATTGCCCGCGCGGCGGCGGATACGCTCACCGGCGTGACCCTGGAGCTCGGTGGGAAAAACCCGGCCATCGTGCTGAGGGATGCGGACCCCGCGTGGGTGATAGAAGGATTAATGACCGGCAGCTTCCTGAACCAGGGGCAAGTGTGCGCGGCGAGCTCACGCATCTACATTGAAGCCCCGCTGTTTGACACGCTGGTGAGCGGGTTCGAACAGGCGGTGAAATCCCTGAGCGTCGGGCCGGGCATGTCGCCGGAGGCCTTTATCAACCCGCTGGTGTCGCGTGCGCACTGCGACAAGGTGCAGTCCTTCCTTGATGAGGCGACGTCGCGCAACGCGGAGCTGATCGTCGGTAACCGTGGTCCGGAGGGCAAAGGCTATTACGTGTCGCCGACGCTGGTGGTGAACCCGGATGCCTCGCTGCGGCTCACCCGCGAAGAAGTGTTCGGTCCGGTGGTCAACCTGGTACGCGTCGCCGACGGGGAAGAGGCGCTCCAGCTGGCAAACGACACCGAATATGGCCTGACGGCCAGCGTCTGGACGCAGAATATCAGCAAGGCGCTGGAGTACACCGACAGGCTGCAGGCGGGCACCGTGTGGGTGAACAGCCATACGCTGATTGACGCCAACCTGCCGTTCGGCGGGATGAAGCAGTCCGGAACAGGGCGCGACTTTGGCCCGGACTGGCTGGACGGCTGGTGTGAAACCAAGTCGGTGTGCGTGCGGTATTAAAAAGCAAGCCGGGTGGCGGCTACGCCTTACCCGGCCTACAACGACTCGAACCGTAGGCCGGGTAAGCGCAGCGCCACCCGGCTTTTATCTACAACGACCACCGATCCCGCCCGGCCTCTTTCGCCCGATACAGCGCCGCATCGGCGCGGGCGATAATCTCGGTGCCCGCGAGTCCCCCCGCCATCCCCGCAATCCCCATGCTCACGGTGACATGGTCGCTGACCGTCGAGGCGCCGTGCGGTATGGCCTCTGCGCGAAGGCCATCCTGGATACGCAGGGCGACCTTTTCAGCGATGTTCTCCGGGCAATTAAACAGAATCACCAGAAACTCTTCGCCGCCGTAGCGTGACACCACATCCTCAGGTGTGCGCACCGACTGCTTAAGCACGCGCGCCACGCGCGTCAGACAGTCGTCACCCGCCTGGTGTCCGTAGGTGTCGTTGTAGCGCTTGAAGTAGTCGATATCCAGCATAATCAACGAGAAGGGCTTCTTCTGCTCAACCGCGTTCTCCAGCACCACCTCCATTTTCCGTCGATTGGCGGTTTTGGTTAACGGGTCCTGATGCGCCAGCGCATCCAGCCGCGAAATCAGCAGCTGATTTTGCTGGTTACGTCGCCAGGCTTCGTCAAACCAGCTCAGCAGAATAAAACGCCCGCAGATCAGGATCAGCGTAAAGACGCTCCAGATGACAACGAAGTGAAGGTTGAGACCATCGTTTCGTATCCAGCTTGCTATCGGCAGGGTGATCCAGAGCGGGAGCACAAAGGCGAGCAGCCCTTCAGGGTAGAAATAGAGCGCCGTCAAACCGGCGAGTAACAGAATAACGCACAGCGGCCAGACGTGCGGGAGCAGCAGCTGGGTGATAAACCAGAAGCAGGAGACCGACCAGATGGCGCTGCAGATAAACAACACCACGCTGATGCCGGCGATGCGCCGCCAGGCCATAAGGATCAGCGCAGCCGAGAGGATGATAATACCGAGCATGGAGGCATCGACGATTCTCGTCAGCTGCGGCGAGTGGGGATAAAGGGGATCGCTGGCCTTAAGCAGAACGTGTCGCAGCAGAATCATCACGGCGAAGCTGATATTGACGAAGGCCAGCCACGGCAGGTTCATCGCCAGTCCATGCATGACCATGGCCTGGCGCGTTGGCCAGGTTGCCCGTTCCAGCGTCGGTTTTTTTCTTTTTTCCATAAAGCCCTTTCCCGTCCGGGGGATAAATCATGCAGGTGAGATATCAGTAACTATAAGCAAGCCAGGACGATCCTCAAACGCCAGGGCAAAAAAAACCGGGCAATTGCCCGGCGGATGGTTATTTTTCGTCTTTTTTCTTCCCGAGCGTTGGCGTCTCGTCGAAGAAATTCCACGGTTTAAGCAGGGTATGCACCCATTCCGTCGGCATGATCGGCCACTCCTCCGCGCGTGCCACGTGGGTGGTGCCGGTGGTCATCCAGACCACGTCATCCTGATCGTTCAGCGACTCGTTATCCTTGCTGTACTGCCCAAGGCCCGTGTCGTGGATGGAGCGGTTCGGGAATTTCCCTTCCGGGTAGAGCTCATCCGGATGGTAACGGGTCACCCACAGCTGTTTGTCCATAAAGCTCAGGCGATGGTAGATCCACTCGTCCGGGGCAAATTTCGCGCCGGTTGCCACCGGGTGCGTGCCGCCCGCGTAAGGGATAATCTGATACGAGACCGGGTTGCCCATGCGGTTCTCCTTGCTGGTGTTGCTCAGCAGGCGGATGGTGCCCGGGTCGAACTTCTGTGCCGCCTGCTGCTCGGTATCAATATCGTACTGATTAATCTGCATGGTGCTGGTGCGCGGGCCCCCGGCGGTATTCGGCTTCACTTCCGGATCCATCGCCACCAGCTTGTTGTTGATGCCGTCCACGTCCATATCAAGACGGAAGTTGTAGATGTGCTGGTGCGTGGTGCCCACGATGTTGTGGTCGATCAGCGTGCCGTATTTTGTATCGTCTTTAGCGGTGGCGTCGTGCATGGTTTTCGCCTGCACGCCTTTCACCGCCTCGATACCCGTCGCGCCGGCGTCAATGCCGATGGTGCCATTTTCATGGAACACCCAGTCGAAGATGTAATCGTAGTTGCCCACGGTACTCACCCAGCGCACCACCAGTTCGCGGCGCTCGGTGCTGACGTTAGGCTGGCCCATCTCCTGATGCTTATATTCCGGCCCCGCGTAGCGTTCGAAAATCGCAATCGCGCGCGGGATCTCCATCGGCGCGCCGGTGTAGTCCGGGATAGTTTCGTTGAGCATCACCGCGTTGGACGGCACGTCTTTACCGCGCACCAGCGGCGAGGTCAGGGTGCCCATGCCGTAGTCGCCGGAATCAAGATAGGCCTTGAAGTACCAGCCCACGTCCGGATCGCCGTAAGGAACGATCATGCCGCCGAGCGACCCCTGATACATAATCTGACGTTTTTTGCCGTTGTCGTTATACGTGACAGTCGAAATCATCGGGCCGACGCGGGAGTCCAGGCTCAGGTGGAAATCCCAGTTCTGCCAGTGCACCATATCGCCAGTAATGGTGTAGTTCTTGCCTTCCGGCTCAATGATGTCGAGCGGTTTTTTCGGCGTCTCTATACGGTCGCGGCCATCGTAGGGGCGCGGCGTCATCGGAACCGGAACAACGGCACCTTCCTCAATCTTCTGGATCTTTTTCTGTTCAAGATCGACCACGGCCACCAGGTTCTCAATCGGGTGCGCCCAGTAGTTGCCGTCGCCGACGTCCAGATAGCTCACCACCTTCAGCAGGCGATCTTCCTGCTTCAGGCCGTCTTTACCGTCGAAATAGCCGACGGTCAGCGGCGTGGTAATCACTTTTTTCGGGTCGGTGATGCCGTGTTTTTTAAGCACCTCGGCAAACTCCGTGCTCTCGTTAACGATCTGCTGCACCGCAGTGAAATCATCCAGCAGCACCATGCCGTGCGCGTCTTTCACCGGCTCCCAGCGCAGGATTTTTTTATCCTTCAGATCCACCACGCTTTCGATAACGTGCTTGCCATCGAGCATCACAATCTTTGCCTGACGGGGGGCATCCACAGCCGTACCGTTAAGCACAAAGTCCCACACTTTGGCTTTCTCTGGCTCAGCAAGGGCAATCTGGGTAAAGCGGGTATTCGGTTTAAAATCCGCCGAGGCTTTGACAATCTCAACGGCCTGCTTAATTTCGTCCGCCGTCAGCGCGTTCAGCGGGTGAGGGCGTTTTTCAACCTGGAAAGTCTGGTCAAGACCGGACTGGAAAACATCATTGATGAAGCTGTCAGAGATAAAGGCTTTCTTGCCTTTCATCACCACCGGCACCTCGAGCTTGAGGGTTTTCCCGTTGACGATGGCGGTTTTAGCGCCCGGTTTGACCTTCACAAAGGCGCCGTCTTTCGCAATGGTGAACATCTGTGCGTAATCATCCCACTGAACGTCGGCGCCAAAGTCCTGCAGCGTTTTGTCCATCGGGACCATATGCGCCTCGCTGCCGTGGGCAAAAACAGGGGATTGCCAGGCGCAACACAGCGCAACGGCCATAGCCAGCGCCGTTCTACGGGCAGAAAAAGAAGAATTGCTTCCCATCGTAGACCTCATCTTGTTGTGTTTATTGTGTTGTGACAGCCTTATCCTGACAGGCGCCTGAGAAAAGCGTTTGCCTGCATCTGCCAGATTATTTGCCAGTCTTGCCAGGTTAAAAAAAGAGCGGGGCGATGTCACACCCCGGCTGGTCGTCGTAGGCCGGGTAAGCATCGCGCCACCCGGCAGGAAAGGAGGTGAAGGGAAGGTGTCAGAAATCCCCCTGCTGGCGCGCCACCAGCGTCAGGATGGAGTAGAGCGCCACGGCCTGCTGGTGCTGGTTGAAGATCTCAACCGCCCATTCCACTACGCCGGTTGGTTTTTCCTCGGCACTGCGTTGTTTCTTCAGCGTTTTACGCTTGCAGGTCAGACGCACCTGAATGGTATCGCCCGGTTTAACCGGCTCGATAAAGCGCAGGTTTTCCATGCCGTAGTTGGCAATGACAGGCCCAACGCCCGCATCAACGAACAGCCCTGCCGCGGCGGAAATCAGGAAGTAGCCGTGCACCACGCGCTCGCCAAAGATCGACTCTGCCGCGCCGATCTTGTCCATATGGGCGTAAAAGTGGTCGCCGCTCAGGCAGGCAAAATTCACGATGTCCGCTTCCGTCAGGGTGCGGCGCGGCGTCAGCAGGCTGTCGCCCGGCTGCAGCTCCTCAAAGTATTTGCGGAACGGATGCACGCGATCTTCCTGCACCGCTGCGCCACGCACCCACTGCTTGCCGATGGCGGCCAGCATGGTTGGACTGCCCTGAATCGCGGTGCGCTGCAGGTAGTGCTTCACCGCGCGCAGGCCGCCCAGCTCTTCGCCACCGCCCGCACGTCCGGGACCGCCGTGCACTAGCTGTGGCAGCGGGGAACCGTGGCCGGTGGATTCTTTCGAGGCTTCCTCGTTGAGGATCTGAATACGCCCGTGGGCGCGCGCCGCGCCGAGAATAAACTGGCGGGCAATGTCCAGGTCTGCGGTGACCAGCGTGCCCGCCAGGCTGCCGCCGCCCGCGCGGGCAAGCTGCATTGCGTGCTGTGCGTTGCGATACGGCATCAGGGTCGCGACCGGCCCGAAAGCCTCCGTTGCGTGGACGGCAGGGGTTTCATCCGGCTGCGGGCAGAACAGCAGGGTCGGCGGGAAGAACGCGCCCGCGGCCTGCAAATCCGCTTTGCCTCCAAGACGGACCTGGCAGCCTGCGGCGATCAGCCGATCCACTTTCTCCTGCACGTCCGCGCGCTGTTCGGCGTTGACCAGCGCGCCCATCTTTACCCCTTCCTGCGCCGGGTCGCCCACCACCACCTTTTCCAGGCGGGCAACCAGCGCCTGGCTCACGGCGTCAATCTGGCTCTGCGGGACGATAATGCGGCGGATGGCCGTACATTTCTGCCCGGCTTTGGCGGTCATCTCGCGCACCACTTCCCGGATGAACAGGGCAAATTCCGGCTGCTCCGGCGTGACGTCTTCTCCCAGCACGCAGCAGTTCAGGGAGTCGGCTTCCATCGTGAACGGAATGGCATTCGCCACAATATTCGGGTGCACGCGCAGGCTTTGCCCGGTGCTGGCGGAGCCGGTAAAGGTGACCACGTCCTGGCTGTCGAGCTGGTCGAGCAGATCCCCCGCACCGCCGCAGATCAGGCTGATGGCACCGTCCGGCACCAGCCCGCTGTCGACGATAGATTTCACCATCGCCTGCGTCACCTGCGCGGTGGCGGTGGCCGGTTTGATGATGGCGGGCATGCCCGCAAGCCAGGTCGGGGCCAGTTTTTCCAGCATTCCCCAGCAGGGGAAGTTAAAGGCGTTGATGTGCACCGCCACGCCGGACTTCGAGGTCAGGACGTGACGCGCAGCAAAGCCGCCTTCTTTTGACAGCGGGATCGGCTCGTCTTCCGGCCACACGGTGTCATCCGGCAGCTCGCGGCTGCCCAGGCTTGCATAAGTGAAGAGGGTGCCGATCCCGCCTTCAATATCGACCCAGCTGTCTGATTTTGTCGCCCCGGTCTGGGCGGACAGAGCATAAAACGTCTCTTTCTCGCTAAGCAGATGCTTTGCCACCGCCTTCAGCATGGCTGCGCGTTCGATAAAGGTCATCGCGTGAAGCGCTTCGCCGCCGCGCTCAATCGCATAGCGACGGGCGGCCGCCATGTCCAGCCCTTCGCTGGTCACGCTCCACAGCGCTTCGCCACTGATGGCGTGATGAATAGTGCGTTCGCGGCCCCGGCCAGACTGCCAGGTGCCGGACAAGAAGCTGGCTAACTGCTGCATCGCTTATCTCCAAATGTTACGTGATTTACACATTAATAGTTTGATCGTGAATCATAAAAATCAAGCTGAGTTTTTAATGAATTGTTAACGATGTGATCTGGATGGATGAATCACAGAATACCAAGGCCCGCCTATCAAGGCTTGAAGCAAAAGCCTTGCGAGCAGCATCACAAAACAAGCAAACAATTCTTGGGGTTATATTTAACCTTTGTGTAACTTTTAAAAAACAAAGTGATTCAACATTACGCTTTAATTTGCAAACTAACGAATCATAAAGGTGATGACGTGACGCAAGAACAACGGTTTGAGCAGCGCATAGCGCAGGAGACGGCGATTGAGCCTCAGGACTGGATGCCTGACGCCTACCGTAAGACGTTGATCCGCCAGATTGGCCAGCATGCGCACTCCGAAATTGTCGGCATGCTGCCGGAAGGGAACTGGATCGCCCGCGCCCCGACGCTGCGCCGTAAGTCGATCCTGCTGGCGAAGGTGCAGGACGAAGCCGGACACGGGCTTTACCTCTACAGCGCGGCGGAAACGCTGGGCTGCGCGCGGGAAGACATCTACCAGAAGATGCTCGACGGCAAGATGAAATACTCCTCCATCTTCAACTATCCGACTCTGAGCTGGGCCGATATCGGCGTGATCGGCTGGCTGGTGGACGGCGCGGCCATCGTCAACCAGGTGGCGCTGTGCCGCACCTCCTACGGTCCGTATGCCCGCGCGATGGTGAAAATCTGTAAAGAAGAGAGCTTCCACCAGCGTCAGGGCTTTGAAGCCTGCATGGCGCTGGCGCAGGGCAGCGAGGCTCAGCGCCAGATGCTGCAGGACGCCATCAACCGCTTCTGGTGGCCGGCGCTGATGATGTTCGGGCCGAACGACGACAATTCGCCGAACAGCGCCCGCAGCCTGGCGTGGAAAATCAAACGCTTCGGCAACGACGAGCTGCGCCAGCGCTTTGTCGACAACACGGTGCCGCAGGTGGAGATGCTGGGCATGACGGTGCCCGATCCCGATCTGCGTTTTGATGAAGAGAGCGGTCATTATCGCTTCGGCGAGATCGACTGGCACGAGTTTGACGAGGTCATTAACGGGCGCGGCATCTGCAACCACGAACGCCTGGCCGCCAAACGTAAAGCCTGGGAAGAGGGGGCGTGGGTGCGGGAAGCCGCACTGGCGCACGCCGAAAAACAACACGCCCGCAAAGTGGCTTAAGAGGAATCACGATGAGCAATGTCTACTGGCCGCTGTACGAAGTGTTCGTACGCAGCAAACAGGGGTTATCCCACCGTCACGTGGGCAGTCTGCATGCCGCCGACGATCGCATGGCGCTCGAAAATGCGCGTGATGCCTATACCCGCCGCAGCGAAGGCTGCTCTATCTGGGTGGTGAAGGCGAGCGAGATTGTCGCCTCCCAGCCGGAAGAGAGCGGCGAGTTCTTCGACCCGGCGGAAAGCAAGGTTTACCGCCACCCGACGTTCTACATGATCCCTGACGGCATCGAGCATATGTGAGGCAAAGAATGAACTCAGTGACTGCCTATGCCCTGCGTCTGGGCGACAACGGTCTGGTGCTCTCCCAGCGTCTCGGCGCCTGGTGCGGCCACGCGCCGGAGCTGGAAATCGACCTCGCGCTCGCCAATATCGGTCTCGACCTGCTGGGACAGGCGCGCAATTTCCTGACCTATGCCGCGGAGCGGGAAGGCCAGGGCGATGAAGACACGCTGGCGTTTGGCCGCGACGAGCGCCAGTTCCGCAATGTGCTGCTGGTGGAGCAGCCGAACGGCAGCTTCGCCGACACCATTGCCCGCCAGTACCTGATGGATGCCTGGAACGTGGCGCTGTATGAACGCCTGGCCCAAAGCCGCGACGGCCAGCTTGCCGCCATTGCCGCCAAAGCGATTAAAGAGGCGCGCTACCACCTGCGCTTCAGCCGCGGCTGGCTGGTGCGGCTGGGCGACGGGACAGAAACGTCTGCGCAAAAAATGCAGCAGGCCATCGACAACCTTTGGCGTTTTACGGCCGAGCTGTTTGAAGCCGATGACGTCGAGCGCGAGCTGATTGAGTCCGGCGTGGCGGTTGACCCGCGCCTCCTGCGCCAGCCGTGGGAAAGCGAAGTGTATGCCGGTCTGAATGAAGCCTGCCTGCAGGTGCCCGCCGAGGTGGCGTACCGCACCGGGGGCAAGCAGGGGCTGCACACCGAACATCTGGGCCCGATGCTGGCGGAAATGCAGTATCTCCAGCGCGCGTATCCCGGCCAGCAGTGGTAAAGGAGAACGCTATGCAACGCCTCGTCGACATCGCGCCTGCGCAAATCCCGCAGATCTGGGCGCTGTTAAGCCAGATCCCGGACCCGGAAGTGCCGGTGTTAACCATCACCGATTTAGGCATGGTGCGCAGCGTGAAGGCGCAGGGGGAAGGCTGGGTCATCGGCTTCACGCCCACCTACTCGGGCTGCCCGGCAACGGAACACCTGCTGGGGGCGATCCGCGAGGCGATGACCGCGCACGGCTTTACCCCGGTGCACATTGTGCTCCAGCTTGAACCCGCCTGGACCACCGACTGGATGACCCCCGACGCGCGCGAGCGCCTGCGGGCGTACGGCATCAGTCCACCGGTGGGGCATAGCTGTCACGCGCACGCCCCGGTGGAGGTGAGCTGCCCGCGCTGCGCCAGCACCGACACCGCGCTTATCAGTGAATTTGGCTCGACGGCCTGCAAAGCGCTCTACCGCTGCAATTCCTGCCGTGAGCCCTTCGACTATTTCAAATGTATTTGAGGCTGCCATGACAACGTTTCATTCATTAACAGTGGCAAAAGTGGAACCCGAAACCCGCGACGCGGTGACCATCACCTTTGCGGTGCCGCAGGCCCTGCAGGAGGCCTACCGCTTCCGTCCCGGCCAGCACCTGACGTTAAAAACGACGCTTGGCGGGGACGAGCTGCGCCGCTGCTACTCCATCTGCCGGAGTACCGCTCCGGGCGAAATCAGCGTGGCGGTCAAAGCCATCGACGGCGGGCGCTTCTCCCGCTATGCCCGGGATGAGATCAAAGCGGGCATGGCGCTGGAGGTGATGGTTCCTCAGGGGCAGTTTGGCTACCAGCCCCGGGCCGAACGCGAAGGCCACTACCTGGCGATTGCGGCAGGCTCCGGGATCACCCCGATGCTGGCGATCATATCCGCGACGCTTGCGACCGAACCGAACAGCCATTTCACCCTGATCTACGGCAACCGCAGCAGCCAGAGCATGATGTTCCGCCAGGCGCTGGCGGACCTGAAGGACAAATACCCGCAGCGGCTGCAGCTGCTCTCTATCTTCAGCCAGGAGCGGCTGGACAGCGACCTGCTCTATGGCCGCATCGACGGGGAAAAGCTGCAGGCGCTGGCGAAAACCCTGATCAACTTCCGCCAGTATGACGAGGCGTTTATCTGCGGCCCGTCTGCCATGATGGACGACGCGGAAGCCACGCTGAAGGCGCTGGGGATGCCGGACAAATCCATTCACCTTGAGCGCTTTAACACCTCCGGAATCACCGTTAAGCGCGCGGCGCACGTGCAGGCAGAAGGACAGAAAGTGACCGTTCGCCAGGACGGGCGCGACCGTGAAATCACCCTGACGGCGGACGACGAAAGCATTCTGGATGCCGCCCTGCGTCAGGGGGCGGATCTGCCGTATGCCTGCAAGGGCGGCGTCTGCGCCACCTGCAAATGCAAAGTGCTGCGCGGCAAGGTGGACATGGCAACCAACTACAGCCTGGAGCCGGACGAGCTGGCCGCCGGGTACGTACTGAGCTGCCAGTCTTTACCGTTAACCGCCGACGTGATCGTCGACTTTGACGCGAAGGGGATGGCATGAGTGAACTGATTGTTACCCGTCATGGCCGCGTGCTGCAGCTGACGCTGAACCGTCCGGCGGCGCGCAACGCCCTCAACAACGCGCTGTTGACCCAGCTTGCAGAACAGCTTGAGGCCGCCGCTGTGAATGCCGACATCGCCGTCTGCGTGATTTACGGCAGCGAGCGCTGCTTTGCCGCCGGGGCCGATCTCAATGAGATGGCGGAGAAAGACCTGCCTGCCACTCTGAACGATATTCGCCCGCAGCTGTGGGCGCGAATCAACGCGTTTCCTAAACCGCTGATCGCCGCCGTAAATGGCTTCGCGCTGGGGGCGGGCTGCGAGCTGGCGCTGCTGTGCGACGTGGTGATTGCCGGTGACAACGCCCGTTTCGGCCTGCCGGAAATCACGCTCGGCATCATGCCCGGCGCGGGCGGCACCCAGCGTCTTATCCGCTGCGTCGGTAAATCCCTGGCCAGCAAAATGGTGCTGACCGGCGAGAGCATTACCGCAGAGCAGGCGCTGAGCGCCGGGCTGGTGAGCGACGTTTTCCCGGCGGCGCTGACGCTGGAGTATGCCCTGAAGCAGGCGGCCCTGATGGCGCGCCACTCGCCGCTGGCGCTGCAGGCGGCCAAACAGGCGCTGCGCCAGTCCCAGGAGGTGCCGCTCCAGGCCGGTCTGGCCCAGGAGCGCCAGCTGTTTACGCTGCTTTCTGCCACCGAAGACCGCCGGGAAGGCATCGACGCCTTCTTACAAAAACGCACCCCCGACTTTAAAGGACGCTAATTGTGGAATTTATTCTCAGTCATATAGAACAGGGCGTGATGACCCTTACGCTGAACCGTCCGGAGCGTCTGAACAGCTTTAACGACGTCATGCACCGGCAGCTGGCCGAGTGCCTGAAACAGGCCGAGCGCGATGACACTATCCGCTGCCTGCTGATCACCGGGGCAGGACGCGGCTTTTGCGCCGGTCAGGACCTGAACGACCGCAACGTCGACCCTAACGGCCCGGCGCCGGATCTGGGCATGTCCGTTGAAACCTTCTACAACCCGCTCGTGCGCCGCCTGGCAAAGCTGCCGAAGCCGGTCATCTGTGCCGTTAACGGCGTGGCGGCGGGCGCTGGCGCCACGCTGGCGCTCGGGTGCGACATGGTGATTGCGGCGCGCTCCGCCAGCTTCGTGATGGCCTTCAGCAAGCTCGGCCTGGTGCCGGACTGCGGCGGCACCTGGCTGCTGCCGCGCGTGGCCGGACGCGCCCGCGCCATGGGGCTGGCGCTGCTCGGCGACAAGCTCAGCGCCGAGCAGGCGCAAGCGTGGGGCATGATCTGGCAGGTGGTCGATGACGAAGAGCTCTCCACTACGGCGCAGCAGATGGCCCTGCATTTTGCGTCGCAGCCGACCTTCGGGCTGGGGCTGATCAAGCAGGCGATCAATGCCGCGGAAACCAACACTCTGGACGCCCAGCTCGATCTCGAGCGCGACTTTCAGCGCCTGGCCGGGCGCAGCGATGACTACCGCGAGGGCGTCAGCGCCTTCCTGGCGAAGCGCGCGCCGAACTTTACGGGGAAATAAGATGCTGAACATACGGACTGTCGCCGTGATCGGCAGCGGCACGATGGGCGCAGGGATTGCCGAAGTCGCCGCCAGCCATGGTCATCAGGTGCTGATCTACGACATCTCCAGCGATGCGATATCGCGCGCCATCGACGGGATCCGCCAGCGTCTGGCCTCCCGGGTAACGCGCGGAAAACTCTCTGCCGATGCCGGGAGCCAGATCCTTGCCCGGCTGGTTCCCGTCACGGATATCGAGGCGCTCTCCGCGGCCGATCTGGTGATTGAAGCGGCCTCAGAGCGGCTGGAGGTGAAAAAGGCGCTGTTTGCGCAGCTGGCTGAGATCTGCCCGCCGCAGACGGTGCTGACCAGCAATACCTCCTCCATCTCCGTCACGGCGATTGCGGCGGACGTCCACCACCCGGAACGCGTCGCAGGCCTGCACTTCTTTAACCCGGCGCCGGTGATGAAGCTGGTGGAGGTGGTCAGCGGGCTGGCGACCTCCCCGGAAGTGGCCGACGCGCTGTGTGAGCTGGCGCTGAACTGGGGCAAACAGCCCGTTCGCTGCCAGTCCACGCCGGGGTTCATCGTCAACCGCGTTGCGCGTCCGTTCTATTCCGAAGCCTGGCGCGCGCTGGAAGAGCAGGTCGCGCCGCCGGAGGTAATTGACGCCGCCCTGCGGGAAGGCGGCGGCTTCCCGATGGGGCCGCTGGAGCTGACCGACATGATTGGTCAGGACGTGAACTTTGCGGTGACCTGCTCGGTCTTTAACGCCTTCTGGCAGGAGCGTCGTTTTCTGCCTTCGCTGGTGCAGCAGGAGCTGGTGCTGGCAGGCAGGCTGGGCAAAAAGAGCGGGAAGGGCGTTTACGACTGGCAGGGTGACAAACCCGACGTGCAGTGGGTCAAGGCGGTAAACGACAGCTATAGCCCGATGCGCGTGGAAAAAAGACGTGACGGTGTCACAGAAATTGATGATGTGTACCTGATTGAAACGCAGGGGGAGACCGCGCAGGCGCTGGCGCTGCGGCTCAACGGCCCGGTGGTGGTGGTCGACCGCATTGAACGTGACGTGGCGGTCATTGCCGCCGCGGCCAGCAATCCGCATACCGCGACGCAAAAAGCCATCCGCTACCTGCAGCAGCAGGGGCTCCGGGTAGTGCAAATTGCCGATTATCCCGGCCTGCTGATCTGGCGAACGCTGGCGATGATTGCCAACGAGGCGCTGGATGCCCTGCAAAAAGGGGTCGCCAGCGAGAAGGACATTGATACCGCCATGCGCCTGGGCGTGAACTACCCGAGCGGGCCGATCGCCTGGGGCGAGCGCCTGGGCTGGCAGCGCCTGCTGACGCTGCTGGAGAACCTGCAGCGCCATTACGGTGAAGAGCGCTATCGCCCCTGTTCACTGCTGCGCCAGCGCGCGCTTCTGGAGAGTAGCTATGAGTCATAACGCCTGGCATAACGCCCGCGCCATGTACGAACGGGACGCCTGCGCGCAGGCGATGGGGATGGACATTGTCGAGATGGACGAGGGTTACGCGGTGGTGACCATGACCATCACCCCTCAGATGCTGAACGGTCACAAAACCTGCCACGGCGGACAGCTGTTTTCGCTGGCGGACACCGCCTTTGCCTACGCCTGCAACAGCCAGGGGCTGGCGGCGGTAGCCTCCGGCTGCTCGATTGACTTTCTGCGTCCGGGCTTCGCCGGGGACACGCTCACCGCCACCGCGCGGGTGAAGCATCAGGGAAAGCTGACCGGCGTATACGACATTGAAATCCAGAACCAACAACAAAAAACCGTCGCCCTTTTTCGCGGAAAATCTCACCGCATTGGCGGCAGCGTGACAGGAGAGGCCTGATGCGTGACGCATTTATTTGTGATGGCGTTCGAACCCCGGTGGGCCGCTACGGCGGGGCGCTTTCCGCCGTTCGAACTGACGATCTCGGCGCCGTGCCGCTGCGCGCGCTGCTGGCCCGCTACCCGCAGCTCGACCTGGAGCGGATTGACGACGTGATTTTCGGCTGTGCCAACCAGGCGGGGGAAGATAACCGCAACGTGGCGCGCATGTCGTTGCTGCTGGCCGGTGTGCCGCAGACGGTCTCCGGCACGACGATCAACCGCTTGTGCGGATCCGGGCTGGACGCGATTGGTTTTGCCGCGCGCGCCATTAAGGCGGGCGACGGCGACCTGCTGATTGCGGGCGGGGTGGAGTCGATGTCCCGCGCGCCGTTTGTGATGGGCAAAGCCACCGCGGCGTTCCAGCGACAGGCGGAGATCTTCGATACAACCATCGGCTGGCGATTTGTGAATCCGCTCATGCATCAGCAATTCGGAACTGACAGTATGCCGGAAACGGCAGAGAATGTAGCTGAATTGTTAAATATCAGCCGTGCCGATCAGGACGCGTTTGCCCTGCGCAGCCAGCAGCGTACCGCGCAGGCGCAGCAGAACGGCATTCTGGCGCAGGAGATCGTGCCGGTGCCGGTGCCGGGCAAAAAAGGGGCGGTCAACGAGTTCAGCGTGGATGAACATCCGCGCGCCGACACCACGCTCGAACAGCTTGCCGGTCTGAAAACGCCGTTCCGTAAGAACGGGGTGGTCACGGCGGGCAATGCCTCCGGGGTTAACGACGGCGCGGCGGCGCTGATTGTCGCCAGCGAGAAGATGGCGCTGGCGCAGGGGGTAGTCCCGCGCACGCGGATCGTGGCGATGGCGACGGCGGGCGTGGAGCCCCGTCTGATGGGGCTCGGCCCGGTACCCGCTACCCGTAAGGTGCTGGAGTGCGCCGGACTCAGTATTCACGATATGGACGTCATTGAGCTTAACGAAGCTTTCGCCGCGCAGGCGCTGGGCGTGGTGCGTCAGCTGGGCCTGCCGGATGATGCCGCGCACGTCAACCCGAACGGTGGCGCGATTGCGCTGGGCCACCCGCTGGGCATGAGCGGCGCCAGGCTGGCGCTGGCCGCGAGTAACGAACTGCACCGACGCGGCGGGCGCTACGCGCTGTGTACGATGTGCATCGGTGTGGGTCAGGGCATTGCCATGATCCTTGAGCGTGTTTGAGCATAAAAACAATGTGAGTACCCTGCGATGACAAATACAACAAAGCTTGACCCGATCGAAACCGCGTCCCTTGACGAGTTACAGGCGCTGCAGACCGCGCGTCTGAAATGGACGCTGCATCATGCCTATAACAACGTGCCGATGTACAAACGCAAGTTTGATGCCGCGGGCGTTCACCCTGACGATTTCAACGAGCTGGCGGATATCCGTAAGTTCCCGTGCACCACCAAGCAGGACCTGCGGGATAACTACCCGTTCGATACCTTTGCCGTGCCGATGGAGCAGGTGGTGCGCATTCACGCGTCATCCGGCACTACCGGTAAGCCGACCGTTGTCGGCTACACGCAGGGCGACATTGATAACTGGGCCAACCTGGTGGCGCGTTCCCTGCGCGCCGCGGGCGGCAGCGCGAAGGACAAAATTCACGTGGCGTATGGCTACGGCCTGTTTACCGGCGGGCTGGGGGCGCACTACGGGGCCGAGCGCTTAGGCGCGACGGTGATCCCGATGTCCGGCGGCCAGACGGAGAAACAGGCGCAGCTGATCCGCGATTTCCAGCCGGACATGATCATGGTGACGCCATCCTACTGTCTCAACCTGATAGAAGAGCTTGAGCGCCAGATGGGCGGCGATGCCAGCGGCTGTTCCCTGCGCTTGGGCGTCTTCGGCGCCGAGCCGTGGACGCAGGCCATGCGTCGCGAAATTGAAAAACGCCTGGGCATTACGGCGCTGGACATTTATGGCCTTTCCGAAGTGATGGGGCCGGGCGTGGCGATGGAGTGTATCGAAACCGTCGACGGCCCAACCATCTGGGAAGACCACTTCTACCCGGAGATCGTCAACCCGAATGACGGCATGCCGCTGGATGACGGGCAGCAGGGCGAACTGCTGTTCACCACGCTGACCAAAGAGGCGCTGCCGGTGATCCGCTACCGCACCCGCGACCTGACGCGTCTGCTCCCGGCTACCGCGCGCAGCATGCGCCGTATGGACCGCATCAGCGGCCGCAGCGACGATATGCTGATCATTCGCGGCGTCAACGTCTTCCCGTCGCAGCTGGAGGAGGAGATTGTGAAGTTCGAACATCTCTCTCCGCACTACCAGCTGGAGGTGAACCGTCGCGGACATCTTGATTCACTTTCCGTGAAGGTGGAGCTGAAAGAGAGCAGCCTGACGCTGACGCACGAGCAGCGTTGCCAGGTGTGCCACCAGCTGCGCCACCGCATTAAATCGATGGTGGGGATTTCCACCGACGTGACGATCGTGAACTGCGGCAGCATCCCGCGCTCGGAGGGGAAAGCCTGCCGGGTGTTTGACCTGCGAAAAGTTGCGGCCAACGGTTAAGTTTCCTCTCACCCCGGCCCTCTTCCAAAGGGAGAGGGTTAGGGTGAGGGGCTATCCCAGAATCCTATGCTATGATTCATCCAGGACAAAAATAACAACAGAATGAATCACATGAATAAACTCGACGCCTTTATCCAGCACGCGGTCAGCTCCGTTCCCGTCAGCGGGACCTCGCTTATCTCCTCGTTATACGGTGACGCGCTTTCCCATCGCGGCGGTGAGATTTGGCTCGGCAGCCTGGCAGCCTTACTGGAAGGCATGGGGTTTGGCGAACGGTTCGTGCGTACCGCGCTGTTTCGCCTCAACAAAGAGGGCTGGCTGGACGTCTCGCGCATCGGGCGGCGCAGCTTTTACCGCCTGAGCGATAAGGGGCTGCGCCTGACGCGTCGCGCGGAGAATAAGATCTACCGCGCGGAACTGCCCGCCTGGGACGGCAAATGGCTGCTGCTGCTTTCCGAAGGGCTGGATAAAACTACGCTCGCGGATGTGAAAAAACAGCTCATCTGGCAAGGATTTGGCACGCTGGCACCGAGCCTGATGGCCTCGCCGTCACAGCATCTGGCGGACGTGCAGTCCCTGCTTCACGATGCCGGCGTGGCCGAAAACGTGATTTTCTTTGAAGCCCACTCGCCGCTGGCGCTCTCGCGCGCCGCGCTGCGTTCACGCGTAGAAGAGTGCTGGCAGCTAACCGAGCAAAACGCGATGTACGAGTCGTTTATCAACTCGTTCCGGCCGCTGCTGCCGCTGCTGAAAGAGGCCGCGCCGGAGGAGCTGACGCCGGAACGCTGCTTCCAGATCCAGCTGCTGCTGATTCACTTTTATCGTCGCGTGGTGCTGAAGGACCCGCTGCTGCCGGAAGAGTTACTGCCTGCGCACTGGGCGGGGCAAAGCGCCCGACAGCTCTGCATAAATATCTATCAGCGTGTCGCGCCGGGAGCGCTGGCGTTTGTCAGCGAGAAGGGCGAAACCTCCGTCGGCGAACTGCCCGTGCCCGGCACGCTCTACTATCAACGCTTCGGTGGTCTTACAAGCGCATAAGGAGGGAAGATGCCTGTTTATCAAATTGACGGCCTGACGCCGGTCGTGCCTGACGAGAGCTATGTTCACCCAACGGCGGTGCTCATCGGCGACGTGATTCTGGGCAAAGGCGTGTATGTCGGTCCCAATGCCAGCCTGCGCGGTGATTTTGGCCGTATCGTGGTGAAAGACGGGGCGAACATTCAGGATAACTGCGTGATGCACGGCTTCCCGGAGCAGGACACGGTGGTGGAAGAGGACGGGCACATCGGCCACAGCGCCATTCTTCACGGCTGCGTGATCCGCCGCAATGCGCTGGTGGGCATGAATGCGGTGGTGATGGACGGGGCGGTCATTGGTGAAAACAGCATCGTCGGCGCGGCGGCGTTCGTGAAGGCCAAAGCGGAGATGCCTGCCAACCATTTGATCATCGGCAGCCCGGCCAAGGCGATCCGTGAGCTGAGCGAGCAGGAGCTGGCATGGAAGCAGCAGGGCACGCGGGAGTATCAGGTGCTGGTGGAGCGCTGCAAGCTCACTATGCACCAGGTCGAGCCGCTGCGTGAGGTTGAGCCTGACCGGAAACGGCTGACGTTTGACGAGAATTTGAGGCCGAAGTCGGTGAACCAGGGGTAAGGCCGTCTTTTTTCGCCATATCCATCAAAAGCGCGATGCCAATGTAATTACTCCAGTTAAAGATATTTTGCAGCACTACCACCGCATTGCCCCTTTCTTTGTCATAACCGATAAAGCTGGAGTAGCCGCCGATATAGCCGACCTGATAGGTGATTTTCTCCAGACCGATAAAGTCGGTGGTCCAGGCAATACCCTGTACTCCGTCAGGTCGTTGAATGTCGGTATCCCTGACTTCGGCAAAGACGCTGTCCAGTAAGCGATTGTGAGTCGTCGATACGTGATAGCGCGCATAGGCCGCCAGATCTTCAGCGTTGCTGTATAAGCTCGCTGCCGCCACCATATTATTGGAAAAATGCCAGTCCGGTGTGAGCTGCCCGCGTGGGATAAATTTAGGCTGATCGCCCGCGTGGCCTAGCGCCCGCTGGGGGTATCCTTTTAGCTGCTGCGGCGTAAAGCTGCTGTTAGCCATCTGCAGCGGATGGAAAATATAGCGCGAGGCTAAACTCTGGATATCTTCGCCGGTTTTGTGCTTCAGGATGTAGCCGATCAGGGCGTAGCCGGTATTGGAGTATTGCGGCACTTTATTCTTTGGCGCTCGCCAGTCGGCGAGGTAGAGCAGCACGTTATCGCTATCCAGCTCACCGTAGAAATTATCGCCGGTGCTTAAGTAGCTGATGAATTTTCCAAGCATCGGAACATCCATATTCTGACGCGGAAGGCCGGAGGTGTGGGTTACCAGTTCAAGTAGGGTGATTTTTTGTGCATCCGCGCTAAGCGCCGTCCCCGGCGGAAGCAATGTCGCCAGGCTATCGTTCCAGTTCAGTTGCCCTTCATTCACCAGACAAGCCACTACTTCTGCCGTGATCCCTTTGCTGAGTGAGCCGAGCGCAAACAGGGTGTCGGTCCTGATCGGATAGCGATTGACCGCATCGGTTACGCCCCAGGTGTAAAACTGCGGTGAGCCGTGATTATGGATCACCGCGACCGTCATCCCGGGAACGGATTTTTGCGCCATGTAGTGACGCACCACGCTGTCAACGTCGCCGTCCAGCGAATCATGAGTGAGAAGTTCCTGAGTGCCTTCCGGGGAGGACATTTGCGAGAGCGTGCCACAACCGCTGAGGAGTGGCAGAGTAAGCAGAAGCCAGCGAAATTTTTTTGTTATGTTCTGCATACCTGATAGCGAGTGTGGTGGTCATGGCGCGCCAGGAATGTATCACAAATAGCCTGCTTGAATGTAAACTTTCTACACGGTGACGGCCCTGCGGGTGGTCACCATGACTTTTCGGCCAGCTTTGAGGGATATTAGTATGACTCGCTTTTATCAACTTAGCGCCACCCGTCTGGATGGGCAGCTTATCTCTATGGCCGACTATGCGGGTAAGGTGGTTCTGGTTGTTAATACGGCCAGCCAGTGCGGCTTTACGCCACAGTATGCGGGGCTTGAAGCACTGTACAAAAAATACGCCGATCAAGGGCTGGTGGTGCTTGGCTTCCCCTGCAACCAGTTCGGTAAGCAGGAACCCGGCGGTGCCGACGACATCTCAAAGACCTGTTACATTAACCACGGCGTCAGCTTTCCCATGTTCGAGAAAGTCGAGGTCAACGGTGCCGCAGCACATCCGATTTTTCGTTATCTGAAAGACGAATTGCCCGGCGTGCTGGGTGGGCGGATCAAGTGGAACTTTACCAAGTTCCTTGTCGGGCGTGACGGTAAACCCCTCAAGCGCTTTGCACCGATGACTACGCCCGAGAAAATGGAGGGGGCAATTGTTGCGGCACTGGGAAGGTGAGTGTTTTTGTCGCCAGAGCCATCCGTTTGTTGGGGATAGCCGATATTCTGATGTCCGCTCTGTGCCAGATGCGGACGTCGAGGAGAATGTTATTTTGATGCGAAATATTTGCGTAATATTTTTTCTAATAACGAGAAAACGACCGTCACCCTTTTGGGAGTAATCAGCTGGTAAGGCCGATATAAATAAAATTGCCATTTCTCCTGTCGCAGTTCTGGCAATGGGGGAACAAGTTGGCCGCTTGCTAAGTACTCCCTACAGATAAAGTCGCTGGACTGTACAACCGTTCTCCCGGCCAATGCAGCCTGAATTTCGGCATATGGATCTGTAGTATAAAACTCAATATGACGAGGGACAAAAGTATTTACTGCGTCACTCATAAACTCAAATGATTTTCCCGTTTCAGGATTAATTAAACCACTAAATGGATAACGCTGTCGAAGATCTTCTAAATCAGTAGGTGCTCCCAGCCGCTCAATAAGTTCAGGGGATGCAACCAAAATATGTTCAACTTGTGCGATATTTTTAATGATAAAGTTTGGATTAGGTTCTCGTCCTACGCGTATACCTATATCAATACGATTCTCAATAGTATCAAGTTTCATCATATCTAAACGCCAGTCGATAAATAAATCAGGATAGGGACGTAGTGCAGTCAATAGTTCATACAAGATTTGTTCATGATTTGGAAATCGAAGTAATGTGATACGAACAATACCCTTCATTTCATTATCAACTTTCGCTGTCTGAAATAGTTTTTCAGAATCTTCAAGCAGTCGCTTTGCTTGGGGTAAAAATAGTTCGCCGAAACTGGTGAGAAAGATCGAACGCGTATTGCGTTTGAATAAAGGTTCACCAAGTTGTTTCTCCAGCTCAGCGACTGTTCGGGTTACTACTGATGGTGAAACCGACAGCTTGATGGCTGCTTCGCGGAAGTTCAAGGTCTCAGAGGCGATGATAAAAAATTTTAGAGCGTCAAGTTTGTCCATGATTATTGTGAAATCTGCAATAATGTATTTTGATAATAGCAATTAATTTGCAACTATTCCAGCCATATAATAGAACAATCAAATAAGTAACCTGTCTTACTTTTTATCAGAACTCAAAAGAGTAAACTATGTCAATTCAACCAGTAGAGTTAAACAAAGCCTATCGTTTATTACAGGTCGGGCCAACGACGATGATATCGGCTAAAAATGATGGCATTGAAAATGTCATGGCAGCGGCCTGGGTGGGATTAGTAGGCAATAACAAAGTGATGGCTTTTATAGGTCCACAGGCATTTACTCGCGGGCTTGTAGAAAAAAGCGGATATTACGTTGTACAGATCCCAGTAGTGAATCAGATGGAAATGGTTTTATATGCTGGAGGTCACAGTTATTCCGACACACCCGATAAAAATAGTAAAATCCCACTATTTTATCAGAAAGAGTTTGATCTGCCTTTAGTGGAAGGTTGCGCTGGCTGGTTAGTATGTAAGGTCATACCCAATGAAGAAAATGAAAAGCAGCACAACTTGTTCATGGGGGAAATTGTCGGAGCATGGAGTGATGACCGCGTTTTCAGAAATGGGCACTGGATTTTTGATGATGCACCAGATGAATTACGTACTGTCCATTACGTTGCTGGCGGACAGTTTTACGCCATTGGCAAAGGGACAAAATTTAATTATGGTCCGGGAAAAGACTAATCCTTACTTCTGCATAAATGTAGCCATATAACATGGCTACAAAGAGGTAGTAGCATAAAAGAACAACCTACTTAAGATGTTTGCTTCTCACTCACAGCGGACCTTTAGCTCAGTTAGCATATCCGCTCAGTGCCAGAAGCGGATGTCGTAAGATTCGTTCGGCTAAAAGAGCAAATTCTTCTGCATCAGAGTGACAGGCCCTGCGGATTCACATTTATCATTACTCTCTGCAAAGTACTTTTATTTTTGCCCGGGGTTACGATAAATATCGGGTCGATTGATTTGCCAGACAAAATCTGGTCGGTTCAATGGGTTATACCCCAGCTTCTGGTATAACCATGGCGCGCTGTCGGTTACCAGCATTATCCGTCGCAGACGTGACAACAATGGATGGGCATGACAGCATTCAATCAGCCAACGGCCAAGACCACTTTTCTGATAATCGTTCAGCACGTAGACGTCACACAAATAACCAAAAGTGGCATAGTCTGTGACCAGACGGGCGAAGCCGATTTGTCTTGTTCCATCCAGGAGCGCGAAACAAAGGCTGTTCTGGATTGATATCCTGACCGTTTCAGCATCAATACCAGGAGCCCAGGACGATTGCGAGAGGTAATCATGAATGGCTTCCAGCTGAAAAAAGCTGGGATCGGTTGTGACTATAAATTTGTCTTTGGTAAAACGCAGATGCTGATTATTCACCGAACTTCTCCTTTTGGGCTACTTGTGATGAGGCACAGGGCTGTCCTCTATGCCGGGGAATGCTCAGGATGCTTTTTCATGTACTGTCATGATAAATACCAGCGGGTTCTCCCCCTGGTTTTCATAGAAATGAGGAACGTCCGTTCTGGCGGTTGCCGAACAGCCAGTATGTACCCGATACACGTGTTCCTGTACGCCGAGTGTGAGCGTGCCCGACTGCACATAAAACAGTTCAAGCGTACCTTCCGTGTGGCCGGGGGACGCAAACTTTTCCCCCGGCTGCATTTCCCACATCCAGAGCTCGGTCATATCAGGGCCACCTGACCCTGCGAGCAATCTTGCTCTCCCGCCTTTTTCACCTTCCCACAATTCTGGGATCTCATCTTCAGCAATGAGATGCACGGTCGGTTTTGAACTGACATCCACAAAATCAGCCACCGAAACCCCCATTGCGGCAGCCAGGCGGCATAACAGGGCAATGCTGGGATTCGCCCGGCATCCCTCTATCTCAACCAGCGCTCCCTTGCTGACGCCTGCCCGACGGGAGAGCTCATCGAGGGATATCTTCTTATGCTTACGATAGAGTTTAATTCGCTGAGATACGGCTTCATTCACAGTGTTGACGATAGCGTTTGCATCGGTCATTAAATTGACTTTTTTGGTCATTGGTCATTATCATGGGATAAAATGGTCATTACAGGATTATCACGTGCTAACAGTATCTCCGTCAATTACCCCTGAAATTTATCGTATTGCTCCCGGTTTTCGTGCACTGAGCATTTGCGTAAAAGCTGCGCCAGTGCTTAATCCCGACATTGGGAAAACGGCGCTGCGTGAAGCCTGTGAAGCCGTTCTGGCCGGTGAACCAGATTGGGCGGACTCTCATCTGGCGGCATGGACCGACGTTTTTCAAAAGTTTGGTGCTAAACCTAAACGCACCCCTTGCTCAGCAGATGCGTTACGCAAGCGCGTGTTACGTGACGGAACGATGCCAGCGCTCGATCCTATCGTTGATCTTTATAATGCCGTTAGTCTCCGCTATGCCGTTCCGGTTGGTGGAGAGAATCTCTCTGCCTATCAGGGGGCGCCGCGTCTGACTGTGGCAAAAGGAACAGAGCCTTTTGATACCGTCAAAGAGGGAGAGGCCACCGTTGAGTATCCTTCACAAGGCGAGGTTATCTGGTGTGATGATATCGGCGTGACCTGCCGTCGCTGGAACTGGCGACAGGGGATCAGAACCCGCTTAGGCGTGGAGGCTCAGCAAATGTGGTTCATTCTGGAGAGTCTCCCGCAGATGCCGCTGGATAGACTTCACGAAGCCGGGAAGATGCTGACCGACGGCCTGGAAAAAATGATGCCCGGTCTGTGGTTTGAAGTTGCTCTCATCGAAGAACAACAGCTGTAATACCCTTCAGGAGAAAGAGTTATGTTTACCGGTTTGTCGGCGTTTCCATTAACCCCAGTCACTGCCCGCGGCGTGGATGAAAAGGGTTTTAGCCATATTCTTTCCCGTCTTACAGACGCTCGGGTTGATTCTATGGGCATCCTGGGGTCAACCGGAAGCTACGCCTATCTGACCCGGGAGCAGCGCAAGCGCGTAGCAACGCTGGCTAAACAGCATGCAGGGAACATCCCCGTTATGGTGTGTGTGGGAGCGGTCAGTACCGATGCCATTCTGCATCTGGCAGAGGATGCACAGGCAGCTGGTGCGAATGCGCTGTTACTCCCGGCGGTCAGCTACCAGCCACTCCGTGACGAAGAAGTCTTTTCACTCTTTGAGACCGTTACCCGGCACGTGTCTGTACCGGTGTGTATCTATGATAATCCGGGCACTACGCATTTTACCTTTACGGATGAACTTCACGGTCGTCTCTCCTCACTTGAGGGGGTTCGCTCGGTCAAGATCCCTGGCGTCCCGGATAGCCCCGCTGCAACGATTGAAAGGGTGAATGCGTTACGTCAACATTTGCGCCCTGGCGTAACAATCGGTATTAGTGGCGACGCTTATGCGGGGCTGGGATTAAACGCCGGTTGTGAAGTGTGGTATTCCGTGTGTGGCGGTCTGTTCCCTGAGATGGCGAAACAAATCACCGAAGCTGCGGCGGCAAACGACCATCAACGCGTTACAGCCCTGACAACCCGCCTTGAGCCGTTGTGGTCGCTCTTCCGGAAACATGGCGGAAGTATTCGCGTTATTGCCGCTGCTGCTGGCGTGCTTGGGCTTACCGACATGGATTGCCTGCCTCGACCTCTGCAACCGTTGTCAGCTGGCGATATCGCGGATATTGCCCATGTGATAAGCATGCTGGAGCTGAAGTGATCTCTCCACAGGACTGGGTGTCTACCGGTCCTTTTGAAACCTGGTGGGGGATCAATCATCAGATGTTTGACACAAGTTCTTTAGGTCCGCTCTTCGCTAAAAGCGGACCATACCGTAAAACTTTATTAGTGAAGTGACTCTTCCTCTCCTGAGAGCGTATCTGCATCAGGAGAATAATGCTGGCAAACGCATGCCAGTTTATGCCCGTCAGGATCGCGCAGATAGGCAACATAAAAATCGGGGCCGTAGGCGGTTCGTGTACCGGGCACGCCTTCATCCTTTCCTCCCGCACGGAGGCCCACTGCATGGAAGCGTCTGACAATTTCCGCGCTATCGGCTCTGAATGCGAACATTGTCCCGTTTCCCGCCGTCGCGGGTTGCTGGTCAAAAGGAGGACAAATGCAGAAGCTAAATTCGTCATCCGGATGATTTTCGTTTCCCCACATTGCCCAGCTATCAGTCCAGGCGGGCAGACGTGAATAGCCCAGCACGTTAAAAATAGCGTCATAAAAGTTCACGGCGCGCTGAAAGTCATTTGTCCCTATCGTGATATAAGCCAGCACCTTATAACATCCTCTATCCACGCAGCCACGGCGTAATCGTTAGTCCGGTCAGCAAACCTTCCGGGCTGAGCAGGCGAGTAACGATTTGTCCCCACGGTTCCGTGCGGTTGGCGACCAACAACCGATAGCCTTTTTCACTCAGAACACGGGTAGCGGAATCGAGATCCTGCACCTCGTATTCAATCCATCCCTGCGGTATCGGATGCTCCACGGGCCACTGCGCTTCACCAAAACAGGACGTTGCAGCCTGTGACAGCGGCCAGACGGCAAAATGCTTCACGCCCGGTAAGTGTTTCTCTTCGGTGAGAAGATACTCGGCATTGCCCTCCATGGGCTTCAGCGGCAGTCCGAGAGTCTGGATATAAAACGCGGTGCTGGACGCTGTATCCCGTGAAATGGGCCCGAACCCGGCGACGAACATGACATCAATTCCCGGTAACGTCTGCGACATATCCACTCCTTAATAGCCTGAAATGATGGAATTTAGCGTAGAGCCGTCTTAAATACGACTCTCAATTCTGGTATCGCATTCACCGCGCCTGCACGTTCACGGTGGGTTTGAAAGTGAACGCGATAGCGATCAACAGCACGACTCCCGCACTCATCACCAGCCATGCGCTGGTCAGCGAGACCGAACTGTCGCGAACGATCCCGGCAACTAGCGGCATGAGCGCGGCGATCATATATCCTCCTCCCTGAACTTTAGACAGTAACTTCCCGGCCTGCGCGGGCGTTCGCGCATGATCGAACGTGACGATAAGCGACAGCGGGAAGAGGGCGCCGATACCGATGCCAAGCAGCAAGGTTGATAAGACCGGCGTCGTACCTGGAGAGAAGACCAGACACAGTAAACCCGCGAGCAGCAGTAACAGTACAGTTATCAGCGGAACACGGCGGTCGGGGAATTTACCGATCAGCGCGGAGACGGCAAACCCGGCGGCCACCTCGGTTAAGGTCAGCCAGGCCAGCATATAGCCGCTGCTGCGTGCGGACCATCCTGCCTGAATATAGAGCGGGGGCAGCCAGGCTAAGACCAGCGTGTAGGCACCCGTCCCCACGCCGAAAAAGAGCAGAAGGAGTCCAGTCCGGGAGGAAGAGAGCGTAACGGATTCATGTGCTGTTTGTTCCCCTTGAGGCTGCTTAACCAGGGGTAACCACAGCATCAGCGCCAGCAGCGCGAGCACGCCTGCCATAGCCAGCGCGGGCTTCAGCGTGAGCCATGAAAACAGCGGCTCGGCGCTGGCGGCGGCGACTGCCGCACCGGCCATAATGCCCGTGCTGAATAGCGACATGATCGTGCTGGCCGTTTGCGTATACGCCTTTTTTATCAGGGCAGGCATTAACGCCTGGATCGTGCCGATGCTGGCCCCGCCCAGTAACGCGGTGCCCATCAAGCCCGTCAGCGAGGTGCTAAAACCGCGTAATGAACAGGCTACCAGCAGGATGAACAGCCCGAGCATAATTCCCCTGACGGCACCGATCCTGGCTAAAAGCCAGGGACCACACAGGGCAGCCAGTCCCATCATCGCCACCGGCAGGGTGGTCAGCAGGCTGAATTGCGTCGCGGTCAGCCCCGCTTCGCGCTGCAGCACGGAGAACAGGGGGCCAACCGAGGCCAGAATGGGGCGCAGGTTCAGCCCGACGATAAAAGCGATAACGGCGAAGAGTAACGGTGACGTGCGTTTCAACATGGCATCCTTTTCGGGTGTGAATGGCCCGGGCAAATTGCCGCGAGCATTTATCTTAACGTTAAGATAAAATCTGTTTTAGTGTAAGATGTACCGCACAACTCGATAAATTCCCACGCCATACGGGGTGAAGATGAAAGACCATGTAGACTTCGTTGTCGGCCAGTGGAGCCGCGCCATGCCCGAGCTGGACGCCTCGTCGATGAAAATTTTTGGCCGAATGCTCAGGCTGATGAAGCACCTGGGAAAAGAACGCGCGCTGGCTATGGCGCCGTTTGGCTTTCGCGAGGGCGAGTTTGACGTCCTCGCCACGCTGCGCCGCGCCGGGGAGCCGTACTGCCTTTCGCCCACGCAGCTGTATACATCCCTGTTGATCACCTCAGGGGCGATGACGAACCGGCTCAACCATCTCGAACAGCAAGGCCTTATCAGGCGGATTGCCGATCCCGACGACAAGCGCAGCTCGCTCGTCAGCCTGACGCCGCACGGGCAGGAGCGTATCGAACAGGCGCTGCTCGTGCACACGGAAACGCAAAATGCGCTGCTGAGAAACCTCTCTGAGGCGCAACGCGCGCAGCTTGAGTCCCTGCTCAGGGTGCTGCTGCTGACGTTTCCGGCTGAAGAATGGGATGAAACGTCACCGAGTGCCGATAATACAAAACTGCATGATTACACCTGACAAAAAGGGAACATATGTCTTTACCGCCACTGTATGCGCTGCGCGCGTTCGAAGCTGCCGCACGGCTGAACTCCTTTAGCAAAGCGGCTGAAGTCCTGAACATCACGCCGGGGGCGGTCAGCAGGCATGTCCGGACGCTTGAGATGTGGTTTGACTGCGAGCTGTTTAAGCGGCAAGGTCCGAGAGTGGAGGTCAGCGACGCCGGGCGCATTCTGGCCGGGCAGCTTAGCGAAAGTTTCTCGAATATTGAGTGGGCCTGTCGCGCATTCAAAAGTGAAAACCACCTTCTGCGCCTCAAAGCCCCCAGCACACTGACGATGCGATGGCTCCTCAATGTGCTTAAATCCTTTCGCGAGAACCACGCGAAGCCGAAAATCGAAATCGCCAGCGTCTGGATGGACTTCGACACCGTTGACTTCAGCCGCGAGCCCTACGATTGTGCGATCCTCCTCGGGAACGGCTATTTTGGCGAGTCAACGGAGAGCCGGCTGCTGTTCAGCGAATGGCTTATTCCGGTTTGTACGCCGTCTTTGCTGGAGCCTGCCCGGCAGCAGCTTCCAGAGTGCGATCTTATTCATCCGTCACCGGACAGACGGGACTGGAAGCGCTGGCTGAAAAGGACGGGCTTATTCCCCGGCCTCGACATGGGCGGCGGGATCGTGTTCGACACCCTGGAGCAGGGCAGCCTTGCGGCCATGCACGGACACGGCGTAGCGATGGCGGATCTCCGGCTCACGCTCGACGCGCTGAAAAGCGGCCTTCTCGCGCTGCCCTTCAGGGAGGCGATAGCAACAGGGGACGGTTACTACCTTGTCTGGCCCAAAAATTCGCTCAGAGGACAGAGTATTGAACGGTTGCTGGCCTGGCTTAACCTTAATGCGCCAGTTGTGCCCTCTTTGGATATTGTCTGTCTTGATTTCAATGAAAAGCGGATTTAATAAATAGCGGAATATTAACAGGGAAATATTCCGCACAGTGAACGTATTTATGCGTAGGGAATATTTGCCATATTTTTATATCTTTCCGGCAGGGCGCTGTTCAGGTTGAGTAATTTATCCAGTATATATAGCGCAGGGGTTCCCTTTGCGCGTTCAGCTTCGATCAGCGCAGAACGTAACAGATTGGTAGCCGATGTCATTTCACGGAAGTACTCCTCAGATTCAGGCGTCTGAACTTCGCCTGAAGCGGCGTAACGCACCCGGGGCCAGTCCGCGAAGTCCAGAACCGGAAGGATCCCGTCGTCTTTGGGTAAATGCGCAGAGAGCAACTCTTCGGCGTTACCCGGATTGCTTTGGGCAAACGAGAGCAGATGCAGTCGATGAATAAAGGGCGAAAGCACCTCAGCGCTATCGTTTTCTGACGAAAGTAACGTTATTAACGCATGTATATTTTCACCCGCGATGTTTTTTTCAGGTGAGATCATTTTCATTAGATGAAATAAAACATCGAGTGTCATACGTACTCCATATGCATGCAGGTGTATTTATTATTTGAGTTTCGCTCTCTGTTCCAGGTCAGGAAGAGACCGGGAATGAAGGGATGGTATTTCAATGAGATTACGTTTGAAAAACGAGAAATAGTGGGAATCAATGTGAGTTTTACTCAACATAGGTTTTATTATTCAATGAGATTCTCCAGATGTGATGATTAACTTACAATGAACTGCAGAATATCTGTCCGACAAGCGTCTACAGAGGCGAGCAAACATGAGATTAGAGAGTGCGTCAGTTTTAGAAGAACTCCGGACCAGGCTAAGACCCGCATCGGTCGCGCAGGTCGGTGGGTTCCGGCCGCCTGAAGATCCCATTACGTCATGGTTTCTGAAGGGCGTTTCTCGCGCAGATGAAGGATTACCCACCTGGAAGGGCAAACCCATGTTTCCACTTCTTCAGATCAGGGTCGACGAGCTTCCTGTTATTCCTGACCAGTTGAAGGGCATAGCCCTTCTGGTGTTGTTTCACAATGTGGAACAACATCCCTTTGACAAACCGCACGGTGAAGGATGGTTAATTCGCGAGTATGCCAGCCTTGATGGGCTTCAGCCATTGCCTGAATTGGACACGCCGTATCGGCCGTTTCCAGTTCAATGGCTGAGTGTCGTTGACGATGCTCCTGGATGGGAAGATGCCTGGGATATTATTGATCTCTCTTGCGTAAATGATGATGAGCAGGCCAGTGAGAGTTTTTTTGAAGATTTCAATCGCTACAGGGGAACCAAGGTAGGGGGATTTCCGACTGAGATACAACACGGTGTGGGAATCGAAGAGTTTGTTTTTCAGGTTGGGTCAGAAGAAAAAGTAAACTGGATGTGGGCGGATAACGGTATCGGTTACTTTCACCGGTCATCAGAAGGAGAATGGCGGTTTTCATGTCAGTTCTACTGATGAGCTTCCTGTCGGGGGATTGACCACTCGCCCGGCAGCGATTTGTTTCACAAATCCCATCGCTCCTCGACCGTTCAGGATGGTATAACGTCCTGCGGCAACCGGGTTGCCGCAGACAGCCCACATACCTAAAGGTGTATATGAAACAGATTACTTTCAGTGACCTGCAGCAGCAAAGCGAGCAGGCCGCACATTCTCCTCGCTTACGCGCGCACCGTAATTTACACCCTGACCTGAGCGACCCGGTGCAGCGCCTGGCCATTGCAATGGAACCCGGTACCTATGTCCGCCCCCACCGCCATCCGCACACGTTTGAACTGCTGACGGCGCTGAGCGGTCGCTTTCTGGTGCTGAATTTTGACGACAGCGGCAACGTGACCCGGCGCGTGGTGTTAGGCGAAGAGTGTAAAGTCCTGGAGATGGATGCCGGAACCTGGCATGCCGTGCTGTCGCTGGATAAAGGCGGCGTCATTTTTGAGGTTAAACACGGGGGGTATCAGCCCGTGCCCGAGCATGATACCGCCCCATGGTCACCGGCAGAAAACGAGCCTGGCACCGAGAAGCTGATGCAATGGTACGCTCAGGCACAGGTGGGGGACGGTGGTTTTACCCTGTAATTATTCCCTTATGTGCCCGGCGCGCGGAAAGGCGAGCCGGGTAAAGAGATAAGATCTCGCCGATTCAACTTACGCGAGCCGATTTTATTGAAGGTTCCCGATCTCGCTCAGGAATTCTTCTACCTGCTCAGGCGTCGCCGTGTCTGCCTGGTAAAGGATATCGAGCTTAACGTTCTTCAACCCGCAGAAGCCAAATACCCCTTCGATTATCTGCGTCTGAATCGCCGTCGAATAGCCGTGTTTATCAAATCCGTTGAGATCGCTACCACCAGTGGCAATCAGGCGAACGGGAACATCCCGTAAGTTGCCCACAATCCGGCCGTCGTCAGCCACCTTATACGCCCAGTTCAGGGTCAATACGCGGTCGAACCAGCCTTTCAACAGCGCGGGAACCGACCACCAGTACACCGGGAAGACAAACACCAGCATATCCGCACGCTCGACGCGCTGCTGCTCGCGCAGAATATCGTCGGGGAGGGCGCTCGGATCGCCGTGATACAAATCGAGATCGGCGCGGGTCATCGACGGATTAAACCCTTCAGCATGCAGATCGGCGATCTCAACCTGCGTACCTTCCTCGCTTAATTTCCCGGCAATACGAGCTGCCAGCGTATGGGATAACGAATTGTCGATCGGGTGTGCCGTCACGATCAGCGCGTTTTTAATGGCATGTGTTGCAGACATAGCGACCTCCAGATGGGGGAGAAGTGATGCCTATATTACTATTGGTAACTTAGGTGTCAATCCGCCCCCGGCGATCATTTTGTGCTATTCGCGTAGGTCTCCAGCACCCCGGTCATGGCGCCGCAGAGCATATCTTCTGCCACATTCCGGGCGAGCACGCCGTTGCCCGCCGCGGTGCTGAGCGCCTCCGCCGCGCCAATGATGGCCGTCAGTACCGCTTCTCCCTGAACGCCTTTTAAGACGATAAAAGGAGAAAGCGCGGTGCGCAGGCAGTCGGCACATTCGGCCACGCACGCTTCCCGAAACGTCTGAAGCGCGCGAGAACCGGACAGCGCCGCGGCGATTGGCCCGGTTTCAGGCCCGGCGGCAATCGCACAGTCGATATAGGCCGCGCTGAAAAAACGGATCGTCTTCTCCAGCGTTTTGCTGTCCACCGCCAGCGTCTCGCGGAATTTTGCCAGCTGCCGATCGCTATAGTCCTGGTACAGCGCCATCAATAGCCCTTCACGATCGCCAAAGTGGTCGTAGGGGATGGGCTTGGTCACGTTAGCCCGTTCTGCCAGATAGCCAAGGGTCAACGCCTCCGTGCCTTGCTGACGCACGATCCCTCGCGCAACCTCCAGCAGCTGCACGCGGCGGTCCTCTTTTCTTAAGCGCTTAACAACCATGCTTGCCTCAGGTCAGTTATCTACTGATGGTAGTTTACACGTTTTCCGTGGCAGGCTGCACGCGTTGTTCAACCGGGCGGATCCGGAACCAGATCGCATACATCGCGGGCAGGAAGACGAGCGTAATGATCGTCCCGCCCAGCGTTCCGCCGATCAGCGTCCAGGCCAGCGTGCCCCAGAACACCGAATGCGTCAGGGGAATGAACGCCAGCACGGCCGCCATGGCGGTGAGTAAGACCGGCCGCGCTCGCTGGACCGTCGCCTCGACCACCGCCTGGAACGGATCGAGGCCGTCCTTCTGGTTATGATCGATTTGACCGATCAGGATCAGCGTATTGCGCATCAGAATGCCGGAGAGGGCGATCAGGCCGACCAGCGCGTTGATGCCAAACGGCTGATTAAATATCAGCAGGGTCGGCACGACGCCAATCAGCCCCAGCGGCGCGGTTAAGAACACCATGACCATCGCGGAGAGTGAGCGCACCTGCAAAATGATGATCAGCAGCGTCAGGGCAATCATGATCGGGAACAGCGGTAACATGGCCTGCGTGGCTTTGCCCGACTCCTCAATCGACCCCGCCATGTCAATGCGGTAGCCGGCCGGCAGCGAATCAACGATCGGCTGGAGCTCTTTCATGATGTCGACCGACACGTCCGGCGGCTGAAGATTGTCGGCGATATCGCCCCGTACGGTAATCGTGGGGGTGCGATCGCGACGGCGCAGGATCGGGTCTTCCATGCCGACCTCTATCTTGCCAATTTGAGACAGCGGCACGCGCTGTCCCGCATTGCCGACCAGGGTAAAGCCTTCGATTTTTGCCGGGTCAAGGCGGATATCTCCCGCCGCGCGGGCAACGACGTCTACCGATCGAATATCCTCCCGCACGGAGGTGACAGGCACGCCTGATAACAGGAACTGAAGCTGCCCGGCAACGGCGCTGGAGGTTAAGCCGGTCGCCTGCAGGCGGTTCTGATCGAGAGTGAAATGGAGCACCGGAACGCGCGAGCCCCAGTCGGTGTTAACGGTTCGCATCATCGGGCTTGCCTGAAGCACGGCTTTCACCCGTTCGGCGATGTCCTGCACCTGTTTGACATCCGGCCCCGACACGCGCCAGGCAACCGGGAAAGGCGAGTAGGGGCCAAACACCAGCTGCGTCACCCGCACGCGGGCTTCGGGCGCAAGGCCGCTGGCGACGGCCTCCCTGAGCCTGAACTTGAGCGCCTCGCGTGACGTCTCGCTGTCCGTCAGGATCACGATTTTCGCAAAAGAGGGATCGGGCAGCTCGGGGGCCATTGCCAGATAGAAACGGGGCGAGCCCTGACCAATATAGGCCGTGACGATTTTGGCTTCCGGCTGCTTGCCCAGCCACGCTTCTATTTTTGCGGTAGCGGCGCTGGTTTGTGCAATCGAGGTGCCATAGGGCATCTGCACTTCAACCAGCACTTCCGGGCGATCGGAGGTCGGGAAGAACTGTTTTTTTACCAGCCCCATACCGAGCACGGCCAGAATGAAAATGGCGACCACGGACCCGGCCACGCGCCATTTTCTGGCGATAACGCGGCCAAGCAGCTGGCGAAAGCGGTTATAGCGAGGCGTGTTATAAATGGCGGCATGGCCGCCTTCCACTTTGGGGATCGCGGGCAGGATCTTCACCCCCAGATACGGCGTGAACACCACCGCAACAAACCATGAGGCAATCAGGGCGAGGCCGACAATCCAGAACATATTGCTGGTGTATTCCCCGGCGGTCGACTGGGCAAACCCATTCGGCATAAAGCCAATCGCCGTCACCAGGGTACCGGCCAGCATCGGCGCGGCCGTGTGGCTCCAGGCGTAGGCCGAGGCTTTGATTCTGTCGTAACCTTCCTCCATCTTCACCACCATCATTTCGATGGCGATGATGGCATCGTCAACCAGCAGGCCGAGGGCGAGGATCAGGGAGCCCAGCGTGACGCGGTCAAAGTTTATTCCCGCGGCCTCCATCACCACGAAGACGACCGCCAGGGTCAGCGGCACCGCCGCCGCAACCACCACCCCCACGCGCCAGCCCATGCTGACAAAACAGACCACCATGACCACAAGCAGGGCGACGAAGAATTTGATCATAAACTCATCGACCGAGGAGCGGATATTCACGGACTGGTCGGTGACTTTGGTCAGGGTCATGCCAAGCGGCAGGCTATCGTTGATTTTCGCCGTTTCCGCATCCAGCGCTTTACCCAGCGCCAGGCCGTTCCAGCCCTCACGCATGACAACGCCCAGCAGCAGGGCGGGTTCATGTTGATTGCGTATCAGCATCGTCGGGGGATCTTCATAGCCTCGTTCAACCGTTGCCACATCCGACAGCGTGAGCGTTTTGCCCTGGACGACTAAAGGCGTATCGCGGATTTTCTGCAGTTCATCGAACGCGCCGTCCAGGCGGATAAAAATCTGCGCGCCCCGGGTCTCAATGGCACCCGCCGCGGCCAGGGCATTCTGGCCGTTAAGAGCATTGAAAATATCCTGCGGTGAGAGGCCCATCGTCGCCAGACGGTCATGGGAGAAGGCGATATAAATCCGCTCGGCCTGTTCACCGATAATGTTCACTTTTTTGACCCCTGGAACGTGCAGAAGCTGCTGGCGCAGGCCTTCGGCATCGCGTACCAGCTGCCGCTGCGGTTCGCCTTTTGCTTTCAGAGCAAAGAGGGCAAAGGTGACATCCGAGAATTCATCATTGATCATCGGGCCAATGACGCCCGCCGGAAGACGCAGGGATTCATCACCAAGCTTCTTACGCGCCTGATAGAACTCCTCCTGCACTTCAGAAGGCGGGGTTTTGTCCTGCAGTGACAAGGTGATATACGCCATGCCGGGACGAGTATAGGTTTCGGTACGGTCATACCATTTGAGTTCCTGCAGGCGCTTTTCCAGCGGCTCCGCGACCTGATCCTGGATCTCCTGCGCGGTCGCACCCGGCCAGACGGCAATCGCCGTCATCTGCTTCACGGTGAAGGGCGGATCTTCCGCGCGTCCCAGTCCAAAAAAGGCGTAAATACCGGCAATCGTCACCAGAACGATCAGAAACAGCGTGACGGAACGCTCGCGGACGGCCAGCGCTGACAGGTTGAAGCGACTTCCGCTCATGGCGCGTTCTCCGCCGGAGCGGCATGGCGCTGTTCTGCCAGCCTGACAACTTCACCTTCGTGCAGAAGATGGGCCCCTAACGCAACGATCTTCTCCCCGGGCTTCACGCCGCCCGCGATCTGGACCGCGTCTTCGCCCACGCTCAGCACCTTAACCGGTGTCCATGTGACCTTTGCCGGCTGGGCGGAAATGCGCCAGACGCCGGGCCCTTTACCCGCATCGTAGAGTGAGGCCAGCGGGACCTGCATGGCCTGACCTTCCGCTTTCGGGTCTTCAAGGCTGAGCGTGACGGTCGCCCCCAGCGGCGCGTTCGCCAGCTGGCCAGCCAGCACGTAGCGTGCTTCATACGTACGGGTTGTGGCATCCGCGGAGTCAGACAGCAGGCGCAACGTGGCGGTGACCGGTTGTTGTTCACGGCCATAAAGCGTGGCCCGTGCTTCGCTGCCGACGGCAGGGCGCAGCGTCTCCGGAAGCTGCACGAGCGCTTCGCGCTGTCCCGCTCTGGCAAGGCGGATCGCCACCTGTCCGGCGCTGACCACCTGACCGGGTTCGGCAAGCGTCTCCATCACCACGCCGTCTGAATCCGCCAGCAGGACGGCATAGCCCGTGGCGTTTTGCGCCACGTTGGCCTGCGCCCGGGCGGCGCTGAGATCCGCCCTGGCCGTATCGGCCGCCGCTTTAACCTGATCGTACTCCGCGGCGGACACCGCGCCGGACGCCACCAGACCGCGATAACGCGCCTCATCGCTGGTGGCTTTTCTCGCCCGCGCCTGGGCAGCATCCACCGCGCGCTGCTGCGCCTGAGCCTGTAATTTCAGGTCAACCGGATCCAGACGCAGCAAGGGCTGGCCCTGTTTGACGGTCTGCCCGGTATCCACCAGGCGTTCGAGGATTTTACCCTGAACCCTGAAGCCCAGGTCGCTTTGCGTTCTTGCCACCACCACGCCCGTAAAGGTGCGAGCGGCTGGATTCGCCCTCTCGACGGAGGCGGATCTGACAAGCGGTGGCCTGGTGCGCGGATCGTCACTCGCGGAAATATCGCCGCATGCCGCGAGGGCAAACGGCAGAAGACATATGGCAAGGCGGGCTGAAGTGAGCCTGAGCATGGGAAACCCTTTTGAAGTAACAGGACAGTTTCCGCATTCTGTGATTAGTGACCAATAAAGTCAATGGTCACTAATCAGGGAGCCAGGCTTCTTAAAATCAGTGAGGAGAGAAGTACCGCTGCCGTTGGGGCAGTTTCAAGGTTGTACTGCAGCTGAACGGGGTTAATGTAAGGGCACATCACCATGTAAACGGCACAGGTGACCTCGTCCAGCGGCGTCTTCCTTTCGAACTCTCCAGCCTGTCTGCCTTCGATAATGATGGTCTCAATCAGCTTCAGGAGGCTTTCGGTATACCTTTCCGTCGAAGGCCACTTCTCCCGTGACGCGACGGCGGCGATGTCGTAGAGCTTGCGATCGTGGAAAAACAGCTCGCTGCCGGCCTCGGTGAGCGACTTAAAAAGACGGCGGAGTTTTTCGCTGGCTGACGGCGCATCCTCAATGGCGGAAAGCACGGCCGCCATGATCAGCTCCAGGCGGTTAGCGCAGATCACTTCGCCGATAGCCTGCTTGGAATCGAAGAACTTATAAATGTAGGATTTTGAAAAACCGATAGATTTCGCCAGCTCGGCGACGGTGGTTTTTTCATAGCCGTAGTGGCCGAAGTGCTCAAAGGCCGCTTCGACGATTTGCTCTCTGACAGAATGGTCAAGTGGACCACGTATTGATGGGGCGTTCATAGTTTTAGTCATTATGTAAGCTTAGCGTGACGGGCCAGGGTTGGCAACGAGTGACCATTTTGTACTTTGGTTACTGTTGTGCTGTCTTACGTCGTGAAGACGGGACAATCGGCCAGGTGGAGTAAGTGTATCACTGTTTTTTACGTTAATGTTTTTTAAGCCAGTCGAGAAAAAACTGGCTGAACGCCGTAACCTGAAGCGGCTGAAGCTTGCGCTGCGGGTAAACAAGCTGCAGCCCGACATCTTTGCGATCGTAGCGGCTAAAGCCGGTGAAGCTGTCGGCAAACAGCACCGTGAGTCTTCCGGCGTCAACGTCGTCTTTGACGTCCCACCACGATTTCCCGGCGATGCCCGCTCCGCCCAGGGCCCACTGACGAAGCAATGCCCCGTCGTCGCACACCATGGCGGGCTCGACGCGAACAACGCTTTCCTCTCCCTCATGTTCAAAGCGCCATTCGTTCATCACCACGCCCTGAGACTCCAGCGCCAGGCACCGGTGCCGGGCTAGATCGGCAAACCTGGCGGGGATACCGTGGTCGTTAAGATACGCCCCGGAGGCAACCAGCACCCGACGGTTCGGGCGGATGTTTCTGACGACAAGGCTGCTGTCCGGCAAATTGCCGAAGCGCACGCTCATATCCAGCCGGTTAGCGACCAGATCCTCAACGTGTTCTTTTAGCGAGATGTAAAATTTGACGGCAGGATGGTGACGCGAAAATTCAATGACGGCGGGGCTGAGATACTGTCTGCCAAAGTCCGAGGGCGCGGAAAGGCGAATATTGCCGCTGAGCACGCCCTCTTTTTGCGTCAGCAGCGACTCGGCGTGATGCACCTCTTCCAGCACGCGCAGCGCGGCGTGATAAAACTCTTCGCCTGCGCGGGTCAGGGTGAGGGATCGCGTTGAGCGATGAAACAGGCGCGTCTGGTAACGCTCTTCAATCGCCTTCAGCCTGGCGGTCATCGTGGCAGGAGAAAGCGACAGGCGACGTCCGGCGGCGGAAAGACTCCCGGCCTCGGCAACTGCCACCAGTAAGGCCATGTCTTCGAGTTTACCCATTGTTCATCTTTTCCGAAAAGTGCATCTATTTTTAGCGTAATTATCAAAATCAGATGCGGACTGTAAAGTGATTTCATCCAAACCATAAGGGATGAAAACATGAAACCTGCTTCACTCTTTGAACGCTACAGGCTGGGGTCGCTGGACCTGAAAAATCGTATCGTCATGGCGCCGATGACCCGCGCGCGCTCCCTTCAGCCGGGCAACATTCCCTCCGCGCTGATGGCGGAGTATTACCGGCAGCGGGCCAGCGCGGGGTTAATCATCACCGAAGCCACGCAGATCTCGCCTCAGGGTCAGGGATACTCCTGGACGCCCGGCATCCATTCGCCGGAGCAGGTTTCAGGATGGCAGCTCACCACAGGCGCCGTGCATCAGGCGGGCGGCGTCATTTTTTCTCAGCTCTGGCACGTTGGGCGAATGTCGCACGCCAGTTTTCACCAGGATGGTCAGCCCGTCGCCCCGTCAGCGCTGGCTCCGGACGCGCAGGTGTGGGTGGTGAATGAGCGTGGGGAAGGCCAGATGGTTGACTGCCCGCAGCCGAGAACGCTCTCACGCAAGGACATTCAGAACATCGTCGCGGACTATCGCCAGGCCGCTTTGAATGCCGTTCAGGCCGGGTTTGATGGCGTGGAGGTCCACGGCGGAAACGGCTATCTGATCGACCAGTTCCTGCGCCAAACCTCCAACAAACGCACGGACGAGTACGGCGGTACGGTGGCTAACCGGATCCGCTTCGCCCAGGACGTGTTAAGCGCGATTGCCGAAGCCATTGGTCACGAACGTACGGGCATCCGTCTTTCGCCGTTTATTACCCAGCGCGGGATGAACGACCCGCAGGTCTCTGAAGCCATACTCGCGCTTGCGGCCTGGTGCGAACAAAAAGGGATTGCGTTCATCCACCTGGCGGAAGCCGACTGGGACGACGCGCCGCAGATACCCGAGCGTTTCCGTCAATCCCTTCGCGAGACCTTCAGCGGAACGCTGATCGTCGCGGGCAACTATGACCTTGCCAAAGCCGAAGAAATTCTGGCGGCGGGCTATGCCGATTTGATTGCCTTCGGACGACCGTTTATTGCCAACCCGGATTTACCTCACCGGCTGGCCCACCGCTTGCCGCTGGCCCAGGTGTGCGACCCCGCCACGCTTTTTGGCGGGACCGCGACGGGATATACCGATTACCCAACGTACACCCTGGAGGAGGAAACGTTATGACCCGTAAAACCTTAATTATCGGCGGCGCTTCCGGCATCGGTTTCGCCGTGGGCACCCTGCTTGCCGGGCGCGGCGAGGAGATTATGCTTGCTGGGCGCGACAGCGCGAAACTGGACGCTGCACGTCAACGACTGAGCGCTCATGCCGCGTCTGTTAGCACTCTCGTGCTCGATATCAGCCGTGAGGCAGAGCTTGTTGCGCTCAGTGAAACGCTGGGCGAGGTCAATAATATTGTCGTCACTGCGGGCTCACAGGCGCCGGGCGGGCTGCTTTCCGGACTGGATCTCCGTGCGGCAAGACATGCCTTTGATACAAAATTCTGGGGAAGCCTCAATGTCGCCCGCTATCTCAGCGGGAACATCGCCCCCCGCGGTACGCTGACCTTCACCAGCGGCTTTGTGGCGCGCCGCACCGTGGCGGGCGCCATCGTAAAAACAACGATGAATGCCGCCATTGAGGCCGCGACAAAGGTACTGGCGAAAGAGCTTTCCCCGCTGCGCGTCAACGTCGTGAGTCCGGGGCTGACCGACACGGAAGCGTATGCGGGGATGGACGCCGCCGCGCGGGAAAAAATGCTCGCAGGCGCGGCGGAAACCCTGCCAGCCAAAGCCTGGGGAAGGGCGCAGGACATCGCACAAGGGTATCTTTTCGCCATGGACAACCCCTTTGTCACCGGGTCGGTCATTGATATTGAGGGCGGGGCGTTAATTAACTGACCCCTCATTAATGTGATCCGCAGGGCATCGTCTGCGGGTAACGTAACACTCTGTAGAGAGACATCATGAAATATACGACGTGCTTTCGTCCCGCTATCGCGGCGCTTATTTTTGCTGGTCTGTCGGGCAATGCTATTTCCGCGCAGGGGGAAAGGGTACAGCCGAAACAGCTGATTGTGGACAAGAGCCTGCCCCTGGTGCAATTAAAGACGAATGAAGCCGTTGCCAGAGAATATGCCACGTTCTGGAACACCGGTAATGAAACTCTGGCGCGTGATGCCCTGGCGGCAAACTTTGTTGATAAAACACCGCCGGAAGGCCGTAAGCAGGGGCCGGAAGGCGCTATTTTAGCCTCGCGGGCGTTTCGCACTGCCGTGCCCGATTTGCGCTGCGACGTTGAGCAGATGATTATTTCAGGCGACCGCGTGGTCTCACATTTACATTTTTACGGCACATTCACCGGGACATTTGGCAAGCTGAAAGGAAAGGGACAGAAAATAGATTTTATCGCCACGGATATCTATGAAATCCGTGACGGTAAAATTGCAGCGAACTGGCATATTGAGGACAACATGACGCTGATGAAACAGCTGGGCACACTCTAAACGCATCACTCCGGGGCGCCCCGGAGTGATGTAGAAATCTTATAAGCCCAGATCGCTCAGCGACGGGTGATCGTCCGGGCGTCTGCCCAGCGGCCAGTGGAACAGTCGCTCGGATTCTTTTATCGGCATATCGTTTACGCAGGCAAAACGACGCTTCATCAAGCCGTCTGGGTCGAATTCCCAGTTCTCGTTGCCGTACGAACGGAACCAGTTGCCTGAATCATCATGCCATTCATAGGCATAGCGGACCGCGATGCGGTTATCCGTAAAGGCCCACAGCTCTTTAATCAGACGATAATCCAGCTCTTTTTTCCATTTCCTTTCGAGAAACGCCCGGGCCTCTTCACGGTTGGTGGCGAACTCTGCACGGTTGCGCCATTGGGTATCCAGCGTATAGGCCAGCGCGACTTTCGCCGGGTCGCGACTGTTCCAGCCATCTTCTGCCAGCCTGACTTTTTCGATGGCGCTTTCACGGGTGAAGGGCGGTAAAGGAGGACGTGTGTTCATGGCGGTTACCTCAGTGTGATTTTGTGTAGACAGGTCTGTCTACTTGGGGTAATCTATGCCTGAAAAATAACGCTGTCAACACCCTTTTTGAGGCTGTCGAAAAAATGAAAACCGAACACGCAGGCAACGAAACAAAAATTAGCGTCCGGGATAAAATATTACTCACGGCGCACGATCTGTTTTATTCCACGGGCTTCAGGGCGACGGGGGTGGATACGCTGATTAAAGAGGCGAAAGTGACGAAGGTGACGTTTTATCGCCATTTTCCGAGTAAGAGCTTGCTTATTCTCGCCTATTTACACTATCGACATGAAATATGGATTAACTGGTTTGAGGCCACGCTTCGTCGACATCTCGTTGAAGGCCAGACGCCTGCGGACGCTCTATCGGCTACCCTTTATGAATGGTTTATTTCGCCTGATTTCCACGGCTGTGCGTTTATTAATGCCAGCGCCGAAGCCAAATCCGAAGATATTGAAAGCGAAATAAAAGCGATATGCCGCGATCATAAAATCGAAACAAAGAAGATTATTGCGTTGCTGACAAAAATTGCGGATGAGCGCGCCGTCAATGAAATCATGCTGCTCATTGACGGCGCCATTATTCATGCGCAGATGGGCATGGAGACGGATGAGGTCATCGCGTCGTTGAAGAGGGCGCTGGCAGACTTAATCGGGGGCTAGCGAGGATCCCCTTAGTCCTCCAGACGAAGGCTGACAGGTGCATTCAGCATTTGCGAATAACAGTCGGCTGGCGTGCGCCGAGGATGAACAATCCTCGGCCTCAGCATGTGCCGCTATACCATGCTGTAAACCCCCGCTCCCCAGTACCCCTTACCCGGACGAGTCTGTTCTTTCCAGCCTGATGCGATCAGTTCTTTTGCAATGAACCGGTTGATGACCCCGTGCCCCATGAGCAAGACGGGGCCGTCAGAGTCCTTCGCTACATTCACCAGGATTTCTGCCGCCTTAACGGCACGTTCTTTTGCGGCGCTTACGCGCTCTGACTCGCCAGACAGGCCGCAGAGCCAAAGAACGCGAAACAGCGCTGCCCAGTAAAAAGGCGATAGCCGGAACCCCGGAATACGGAACACCGGCAGCTCTGCTTCCCGAAAAACCTCATCAATTAAGCCCGGTTCACACCCCAGCGTTTTCAACGATGAAAGGGCTCGCGGGAGAGGGCTGCTGAGAAACGTCAGTGCGCGGTACGCGAGGATTTGAGCCATCTCCGAAGGTCTGTCGCGGCCCGTTGAAGAGCGGTTATAGCTGTCGAACCATCCCACCATTTCCCTGTACGACACCTTTCCGGCGCCCCTGTATTCGGGTTCGCCGTGGCGCATCAAAATAATTTCCATATGTCTTCATCGCTCACCATCCATTCACCAGAGGCAGACTAGCGCGTTCTCACACTGATGTTCACCCACCCGTTTTGGAGTGTCAGGGCGGCGATCGCACTTATCAGACTTGTCGGTCTGTTAATTAATAAGTAGACTAGCCAGTCTTTTAAATGATCAAAGAGATAATTCAGTGTCAAAAATCACGTCATCTATCACAACACTCTGTCTTTCAAGAATTTTATTGACCTTTTTCTTCTGGATGGCAGGCTTTTATGGGTTGTTCAACTTTGGAGAGATTGTGCTGGAAATGGTGGATGTGGGTCTCCCCTGGCCCGTCTTATTCGCGACAGGCACCATTCTCTGTCAGCTTGTAGGCTCTGCTCTGGTGATTTCGAATTTTGCCGGCTACGGATGGATTGGATCGGCAATGCTGATTGTGTTTACATTACTCACCATTCCGGTGGGGCATCCATTCTGGAAATTTAGCGAGCCCCAGCGCACCCAGGAGTTTCATATCGCGCTTGAACACATAACCGTTATCGGGGGGCTCATGATGAGCATGCTTTTGTCAGGTCGTAAACGATGAGAGAAAAGGTTCGGCAGAAAGGCCGCCCAAAAGATCCGTCAAAGGAGCAGGCGATACTGCAGGCCGCAAGAAGCCTGTTTCTCGAGAAAGGCCTCGATGTCACGACGGAAGAAATTGCCCGCGTTGCCGGGGTGGCAAAAGCCACGCTTTATGCCAATTTCGCGGATAAAGACCTGCTTGTTGAGGCCGTACTCCGTAAGGAATCGGATCTGACCATCAGTGACAGTGATTTTTCCGAGCGGCATCATCTGTCGTTGACCGAGGTCTTAACCGCGTTTGGCAACCGTTTTGTCCGCTTCATCAACCAGCGCGAGCTGACGGGATGGGACCGCTTAATTGCCTCCGCCGCTATTCGTCATCCGGAGTTACCCGCGCGTTTTTATGCGGCAGGTCCCGGCAGGGCGCAGCAGATGCTGGAGACAATTATCGGTGAAGCCGTTGAAAAGGGCTTACTGATCGCGTGCTCCCCGCGCGAAGCGGCTGACGACCTGGCCGGGTTGTGGCTCGGGATGACAAGCCTTGAGATAAAGCTTGGCGCCAGAAAAAGCTTATCTGATGAAGAAATTGCTCGTCGGGTTACGCATGCGATCGCTGTTTTTATGTGCGCGTATTCAGTGGAAAAGCGCTGAGCATAACCATTTAGAGTAAAGGTAACGGAAATGAGAACACAGAAACGATGCCTCGGCTGCGTGGCTATTGTGGTTGATGACTACGATCGCGCCATTGAGTACTACACAGACAAGCTGGGGTTTACCCTCGTAGAGGATACGCCGCAACCGGGTAAACGCTGGGTGGTCGTCTCGCCCAACCCGGAAAGCGACTGCAATATTTTGCTGGCTCGTGCGTCTAACGAGAGGCAGGAAGGTTTTATCGGTAATCAATGCGGTGGCCGAGTATTCCTGTTCCTTCAGACGGATGATTTCTGGCGCGATTACCATGCCATGAAAGCAAAAGGCGTTCATTTTTGTGAAGAACCGCGTGAGGAAGAGTACGGTACGGTGGTGGTGTTTGAAGATATGTACGGCAACCGCTGGGATCTCTATCAACATGCCCAACGCGGGTGATTACGCGGGATACCTTCCATGACGCTTCGAATTCGACAGGCCACCGGGGCCGATTCAACGCTATTAAGCGCGTTGGGATATCGTATCTATCCCGCGCATTTTCAGCATTTGTGGGTATCAGATGCCGAGATGACGGCTTTTCTGGACGCCGAGTATGCCCCCTCCGTCATTGAGCAGAGCCTGACCGAGAGCCATGTTTCCTGGTTTGTGGCAGAAACCGATCGGCCAGTGGGATTCATGAAAGTGACCTGGGACGCCATGCTTCCGGAAACGGACAAGAGGGGCGTTCTCCTCAACAAGTTCTACCTCGATCCTGCCGAGACCGGCAAACACTATGGTCAGGACATGTTCAATAAAATCATCGACATGGCCCGGAGCAGGGGAAAGGACTCTCTCTGGCTGGAAGTGCTTGAGCAGAACGCAGGAGCGTACCGGTTCTACCAGAAGCAGGGCATGCTCTGCATTAAGAACGTCCTTTTTGAAACAGCCTCACAGCAGAGCATACTCAGAATTATGGGGATGTCTCTTTAGGGCCAGGGCTCTCGTCCCGCTGTGCCAGCGACAGCGCGCTGGCGCTGGCGGGATCGAACAGCGAGATGCTCTCAATCTGATTGAGTAAAATCACCTTGCGGAATGACATGGCGCTGCGGGGTTCCGAGTCGAGCGTAATGTCATGCTCCGCATACCACCGGCTGTAATTATTCTCGATGCGCAGGTTCATCGTCTTCGCATCCCGGTACCCGCTCAACATCGGGATCAGCACGATATTGGCCGTTTTTTCATATTCCAGCGTTGCGGTGTGGATCATACCCACGTATATCCGCCTCGAGCGGAGCGTGACCTGCGCCAGTTCGCCTTGCTCCATACACTGATAGAGCAGTTGTTCAATCCCGCTCGCCTGCGCAAGCCGTTTGTAGAGCTTTTTCCGACTCTCGCCGTCCAGCCTGGCGCTGCCTGCCCAGTTAGAGCGGTAGAGGCAAAACAGAATGGCAAACGCCAGCATCACCACCACCGGTGCCTGAATGCCTAAAAAACTCCAGTTCATAAAGTCGATTTGCCAGTCGGTGTATTTCGGTGAGGCAAAGTGGAAAGCGTTGTTGGCGGCAGAAAGGGTGAGCAGCAGCAGCCAGAGCAGCCCCGTAGCAATCACCCCCTGCAGAACGAAAATACAGCCGTAAAGCGCAACGAGAAAATAGACGTCCCAGCCAAAGGAACGCTTGATTTTAAAGCGGGTCGACAGGTCGCGGCTGGTGTACCAGTACCCGCAGACCATCAGCACCATAAATATCGCCGTTCCCATATCAGGCCCTCTTCAGCGCGTTAACGTGACGCAGAAAGTCCTGCCGCACCTCGTTGCTCTTGTAGTTCACCGAGGCGTTCCCGTCCTGGTCGATAATGATGCGGTCGCCATCTTCCACGGCTTCAATAATTTCCTGCTGACTCATCACCTGCAGTAAGGATTCCGGGCTTGAGAAGAGGGAGAGAAAGAAACGTTTCATGTCAGGCATCCTTATGAATAAAAAGGATAAGCCTGGAAGATGACCGCTGAATTTGCCTTAAGGATAACCTGAAAGTGAAAGCCGGGTGGCGGCTACGCCTTACCCGGCCTACAAAACCGTCAAATGATTGAGTTATCAAGTTGTTGATATTTATGGTTAATAAAAAATAAATTTGCACAAACTTGGACAAATAACGTTAATTGTGTAAGTTTTAAGTATGCGATTACGCCACGTTGTTTACAGCCAGGATGTGACCCATGAGCACTTTGCCCTCTGTCGTGAGTCGGTTTGTTGAGTACTACGCCGCACTGGATAGCCAGCCGCCGTCCGCGCTGGTCGGGCTTTACCATTCAAATGCCACGCTTGTCGATCCGTTCGGCGAGCACGACGGTATCTTTGCGCTTCAGCGCTATTTCACCCATCTGCTGGCCAACGTCGAGAACTGCCGTTTTTCTATCGACCCGCCGCTCTGCAGCGGGAACCGGTTTGTTGTCACCTGGGTGATGCACTGGTCGCATCCGCGCATTGCCGGAGGCGAACCGCTCGATCTGCCGGGGTGCTCGGTGGTGGAGACGGAAAACGATCTCATCACCCACCAGCGCGACTACTACGATGCGGGAGAGATGATCTACGAACATCTTCCTCTGCTGGGCTGGGCGGTACGCGGCGTGAAGCGGAGGGTCAAATCATGAAGACGGTACTGATTACCGGTGCAAGTTCGGGCATTGGCGCCGGGCTGGCGAAATCCTTCTCCGCTGACGGCTATCATGTGATTGCCTGCGGGCGCGATCCGGCGCGTCTGGAAGCGCTGCATCAGACCTGCCCCAATCTCACCGTTCGCCTGTTCGATATGACGGACCGGGAGGCCTGCCGACAGGCGCTGACCGGCAGCTACGCCGATTTGATTATTCTCTGCGCCGGTACCTGCGAATACCTCGACGGTGGCGTGGTGGATGCAGCGCTGGTGGAGCGGGTCATGAACACCAATTTCCTCGGGCCGGTCAACTGTCTTGAGGCGCTGCAGCCGCAGCTGGTTCGAGGCAACCGCGTGGTGCTGGTGAGCTCGATGGCCCACTGGCTGCCTTTCCCCCGCGCAGAGGCCTACGGTGCGTCCAAAGCGGCGCTGAGCTGGTTTGCCGAAAGCCTGCGCCTGGACTGGGAGCCAAAAGGGATTGCCGTCACGGTTGTCTCTCCGGGCTTCGTCGATACGCCCCTGACGCGAAAAAACGATTTTGCCATGCCGGGTCGGGTGACCGTCGATGAGGCGGTGAAGGCGATCCGTATCGGGCTGGCGGCCGGGAAAATGCACATCGCGTTTCCTGCCGGATTTGGCTTCATTTTGCGGCTGCTCTCAGGGCTGCCTGCTTTTCTTCAGCGCACGCTGCTGCGCAGGATGGTGCGTTCATGAACATTGCAATTATCGGCAGCGGCATTGCCGGGCTGACGTGCGCCTGGCGACTGGCCGGGCACCATCAGGTGACCCTGTTTGAAGCGGGATCCACACCGGGCGGCCATACCGCAACGGTTGACGTGACGACGCCACAGGGCACTTACGCGATCGATACCGGGTTTATCGTCTACAACGACCGCACCTATCCGCGCTTTATGGGCCTGCTCAGCGAGCTGGGTATCAGCGGGCAAAAAACCCAGATGAGCTTTTCAGTACACAATCCCGAGACGGGTCTGGAATACAACGGCCACACCCTGACGTCGCTGTTTGCCCAGCGCCGAAATCTCGTCAATCCGACATTCTGGCGGCTGCTCGGTGAAATCGTCCGCTTCAATCGTCTGGCAAAACAGGCGCTGGACGGGGAAGTGGACCCGAACGCCACGCTGCAGACGTTTCTGGACCAGCACGGCTTTACGCCCTTTTTTGCGCGCCACTATATTCTGCCGATGGGGGCCGCCATCTGGTCATCCTCGCTGCAGGAGATGAAGCGTTTCCCGCTGCCGCTTTTTTTACGTTTCTTCCAAAACCACGGTCTGCTGGATATCACCCATCGCCCGCAGTGGTACGTGGTGCCGGGCGGCTCGCGAGAGTATATCCGCGCGATGCTGGACAAACTGGGCGATCGGCTGACGCTGCATCTCAATTCACCGGTGCAGCGGGTGAGCCGCCACGAGGACGGGGTCACGCTCCAGCTTGAAAACGGCAGCCATACCTTCGACCAGGTGATATTTGCCTGCCACTCGGGCAGTGCTCTGGCGATGCTTGACGACCCGACCTCCGCAGAGCGCGAGGTGCTGGGCGATATCGGCTGGCAGCGCAACGAGGTGGTGTTGCACAGCGACCCGCGCTGGCTGCCGGTGCGGCCGCGCGCCTGGGCGAGCTGGAATTACCGGCTGAGCGCGCAGGCGCAGGCCAGCGCCTGTGTGACCTACAACATGAACATTCTGCAGGGGCTGCCTGCGGGCAGCCCGCTGTTCTGCGTCACCCTGAACCCGGACGCGCCGGTGGATGAGCGCTTCGTTCTGCAACGCTTCGTTTATGAGCATCCGCTGTTTAACCCGCAAAGCTGGCGGGCGCAGGCGCGGCGCGGCGAGATCAACGGTCACCAGCGGAGCTGGTTCTGCGGAGCCTATTGGTACAACGGTTTTCATGAAGACGGCGTGCGCAGCGCGCTGGACGTGGTCAACGCGATAGCGGCCGGAGAGGGGAACTGAGATGAACAGCTGCCTCTATCACGGCGTATTGCGCCACCGCCGCCTTCAGCCGAAAACCCATGAATTTCGCTACAGCGTCTTTATGGCCTGGCTGGATCTTGATGAGCTGCCGCTGCTGGCGTCCGTCGGCGTGCGCCGCAATCGCTTTGCCGCCGCCGCGTTCCATGACGCGGACTATCCGCTCGGCACGCCGCTCAAAGAGAACGTGCTCAGCAGGCTGGAGAGCCTGACCGGGGAACGGCCTGACGGGCGGGTCATGCTTCTGACGCAGTTGCGGTATTTCGGGTTTCATTTTAACCCGGTCAACTTTTACTACTGCTATGACGGGAAGGGGACTCTGCGCTGGGTACTGGCGGAGGTTCGCAACACGCCGTGGAACGAGCGTCATTATTACGCGGTCGACGGGCAACATGCCCAGCCCACGGAAAAAGCGTTTCACGTTTCCCCCTTCAACCCGATGGACATGATCTACCACTGGCGCTTCAACGATCCGGATAACACGCTGCATATGCACATTGAAAATCATCAGGAAGCGAAGGTGTTCGACGCCACGCTCGCCCTGCGCCGGGAGCCGCTGACCCGTCCGGCACTGCGCGCGCTGCTGCTGCGCATCCCGCTTATGACCCTGAAAACCGTTTTCGCCATTTACTGGCAGGCGCTGAGGCTGTGGCTCAAGCGCGTGCCGCTGTATAACCATCCCGTCAGCAGGAGTGAACGCTCATGACCGATCCCGTCTTTGCGTTAGAACCCGATATCCCGCGCAACGTCCGCCTCGCGCGATGGCTTCTGTTTCGTCTGTTAAGCGGCATCCGCGGTGGTTCGCTCACCCTGCGTGAAGGGGCGCAGACCTTCCATTTTGGCGAGACATCCTCCGCGCTGCACGCCGACGTGCAGATCCTCACGCCCGCCGTCTACTGGCGCGTCTTAACGGGCGGGAGCCTTGCCGCCGCTGAAGCCTGGATGGACGGCGAATGGGAAACCGCGCAGCTCACGCCGCTTCTGCAAATCCTGGCCCTCAACGGCGAGGTGCTTGGCCGTCTTGAGAAAGGGTTCCGGCTGCTTGGCCGACCGCTGGAGCGTTTGCGCCACTGGACGCGGCGTAACTCCCGCGCGCAGGCGCGTGAAAATATTGCCGCCCACTACGACCTGGGCAACACCTTCTATGCCCATTTTCTGGACAGGGAACTGCTTTACTCCAGCGCGCTCTTTACCGCAGACGAGCAGGATCTCACGACGGCTCAGCAGGCCAAAATGGCGCGCCTGTGCGACCAGCTGGCGCTTAGCGAGGCCGACCACCTGCTGGAAATCGGCACCGGCTGGGGGGCGATGGCGGAATACGCGGCCCGTCATTATGGCTGTCGGGTGACTACCACCACGCTGTCGCAGGAGCAATACGTCTGGGCAACCGAGCGGATCGCCCGCGCCGGGTTGCAGGATCGTGTTGAGGTGCTGCTCTGCGACTATCGCGACCTCACCGGGCAGTACGACAAGCTGGTCTCAATAGAGATGATTGAAGCCGTCGGGCAGCGCTATCTGCCTACATTCTTCCGGACCTGTCAGGCGCGGCTGCGCCCGGGTGGACGAATGGCGATTCAGGCCATCACCATTCAGGACCAGCGCTATCGCGACTACAGCAAAAGCGTCGATTTTATTCAGCGCTACATTTTCCCCGGCGGCTTCCTGCCGAGCATCACCGCCATGAACGAGCTGATGACGCGCCACACCGATTTCGTGGTGCGCAATCTCTTCGACATGGGGCCGGACTACGCCCGCACGCTGGCGCACTGGCGGCAGCGCTTTGTCCACGCCTGGCAGGAGATTGAAAAGCTCGGCTTTGATGAGCGGTTCCGCCGCATGTGGCTTTATTACTTTGGCTACTGTGAAGCCGGGTTTAACGCCCGCACCATTAGCGTGGTGCAGCTGACCGCAGAGCGCGTATGAGACGATATCTTCAGGTCTTCCTGCTGGCCGTCGCGTTCGATCTCTACTGGGCGCTGGTGGTGCTCTTTCGCGAACAGGGCCTGATTATCTGGCTCGGGCTGGCGATCCTGGCGTGCCTGCTCTTGCCGTCTGTATATCGTTTTTACGCCATTGGGCTGGCCGCGGCGGGCAGTTTGCTGGATACGCTCTGGGCGCTGACGGGGCTGATCGCCTTCACGGGTGATGCCCTGATGCCGCTATGGATGGTGGCATTATGGCTGATGTTCGCCACCGTCTGGACGCAGCTTACGCGCACCACCACGTTGCCCGGCTGGCTGCTCACCCTGCTGGCCGCCGTGGGAGGGCCGGTAGCGTACCTGATTGGCGAGCGGCTGGGTGCCATCACGTTTCTGGAGCCGACCTTTATCGTCGTCAGCTGGATGGCGCCGGGCTGGCTGGTGTTGATGCTGTTTTTCCACCTGCTGATGGGGAGACAAAAATGAGAGCTGCGGTTTTGTTGCTTTGTCTGACGCTGGTTGTTCCTGTTGCCCAGGCCACCGACTGGCTGGGGTGGCGGAAGGTGGGGGACGCCACGCTCACCTGGGGGCCATTCACCGTCTATACCTCCCAGCTGCGTACGCCGGACGGGCGTTACGGTCGGGAGAACCAGGATCAGGCGCTGATTATTACCTATGCGCGCGATATCGATCGCGATGAGCTTGTCGAGGCGACCCGCGACCAGTGGCAGGCGCAGGGGATCCTGCAACGGGAACCCCGAAGCGAAGCCTGGTTACAGATGCTCCGCTCTCTGTGGCCGGATGTCCGGCCGGGCGCACAGCTGGCGTTTGTGCTCGACGACGGGCAGGGGCAGTTCTGGTATCGCGAGTCAGCGGCGCAAAAAGCCTTTATTCCACTCGGACCGCGTCAGTCAGAAGCGTTCAGCACCCGCTTCCTGGCCATCTGGCTCGATCCTCGCACGCAATACCCTGAGCTGCGTCAGCAGTTAATCGGAGGCCAAAAATGAAACGTATCCTGATGATGGCGCTGGCATTGACGATGCTGCTGGCAGGCTGTAGCACGGAGGTGACCGAGTATCGCCAGCAGCAGCCGCGGCTGGATATCTTCCATTACTTCCAGGGCAAAACCGAAGCGTGGGGGATGGTGCAGGATCGCAGCGGCAAGCAGATCCGCCGCTTTCACGTTGAGATTGCCGGGGACGTTATCGGCGATACGCTGACGCTGAACGAGCACTTCGTTTACGACGACGGTGAGAAGCAGCAGCGGGTCTGGCATATCCGCCGCGTGGGGAGCGATCGCTACGAAGGCACGGCGGGGGATATTGAAGGGGTAGCAACGGGGCAGGTCGCCGGCAACGCGTTCAACTGGCATTACAGCATGAACGTGAAGGCCAACGGCAGCACCTGGCTACTGAACTTTGACGACTGGATGTACCTGCAGGATGAGAACCATCTGTTTAATAAAACCGAGATGAAGAAACTGGGCGTCACCGTCGCCACGGTGACGCTGTTCTTTACCCGTAAGACCTCAGCTTAGTCGCTGACGCTGCCGGTTTTGCTGCTGGAGTAGATGAAGTACAGGGCAATCCCCAGGCATACCACCGCGCTCAGACGGCTCGGTGAAAACGAAATGGCGGGATTGCCCAGCCAGCCAAAGTTATCAATCAGCATACTCATGGCGAGCTGGCCGAAGATCACCGCCACCGTGGCGACAGCGGTGCCGATCCGCTGTACGGCGAGCACCATTATCACGATATAGGGCACGCCAAACATCGCCCCGAGGAGCTGCCATTTCGGCACGTCCAGCAGCGTGACCGCCTGCTTAGGCTCAAAGAAGAAAATGAGCAGGGCGGTCACCAGCGCGCCGACGGAAAACGTTAGAAACGCGCTCTTGAAAACGCCCACGCTGCTGCCGAGCTGCCCATTAATTGCGGCCTGTATGCTCAGCGTCGCGCCGCCGCAGATGGCCAGAATTATCATCATCAATGTCATGTGTTTACCCCTTTGCGACCAGTACCAGTGCGGCAATAATAAAAACCAGCGCCACGATGCGTCTTGCGTTTATCTTCCTGTGCGGCGTACCCAGCAGGCCAAAGTGGTCAATGATCAGGCTTTTAAAAACCTGACCTGCCAGAATGCCAATCATCGTCAGCGCGATGCCGATAGTCGGCGTGGCGAGCGTCAGTATGACGACGTAGATCGGACCCAGCACCCCGCCGAGGAGCTGCCAGCCGGGCTGTGCGAAAAACGACGGGCTGTTGCGCGGGCTGAAAAACAGCATCAGCAGAAACGTCAGCACGGCGCCGACGCCAAAAATGCTGAACGTCGCCCATAAATCCCCGACCTTCCCCCCCAGCGGTCCCAGCAGGCCCGCCTCGACGGAGAGGCCCATCCCGCCAGCAATCACCAGTAAAATCAAAACCAACTGCATTCTTCTTCCTCCGTTTTCAGGCGAAGAAGATTACGTGGGTTGTGCAATGAGAAAAATGCCATAATGGTAGAAACACCTTTGCAGGATATGCATTAATGGTTGACGCCAGCAACATCAACATCCGCGCGCTGCTGATCTTTATCGACGTGTATGAAGCGCAGAACTTCTCCGTCGTGGCGCGGCGGCAGGGGATATCGGCCTCGCAGATATCGCGCGTGATCCACCAGCTCGAGGATGCGCTCGGGCAGCAGCTTTTCTATCGCAATACGCGGGCCGTCATTCCCACGGAAAGCGGTCATCTGTTTATTCGCTACGCCCGGTCGATGGCGGAGAATCTTGAAGAGGCGCGCCGGGAGCTGGACGCGCGTGCGGTGGAGCCGTCCGGTGCGATCCGCATTAACGGACCGGTGTTTTTCGGCCAGAAGCACATAGCCCCAGGACTTCCCGGCCTGTCGGCACGCTATCCTCGCCTGAGCGTAGAGCTGACGCTGACCGATGATTTCATTGACCCCCACCGGGATGCGGCAGACCTTATCTTCCGCATTGGCGTGCTGACGGACTCGTCGTTTCGCGCGCGGGTGTTTGGGCAGCAGGTGTACCATCTGGCCGCGTCGCCAGACTACGTGCGTAAACACGGTGCGCCAGAAGTGCCCGACGATCTGAACCGCCATCATTGCCTGGTGTATCGCGGATCGTCAGGGCCTAACCGCTGGCTGTTGCGCAGGGCGGGCGAGGCGTGGACACACTATCCCGTGACGCCATTGATGACCTCGAATAATGCGGAAGCGTTGCTGGCTGCGGCGCTTGGCGGGATGGGGATTGTGTTGTTTCCGGACTGGCTGGTGAGCGAGCCGCTCCAGCGCGGTGAGCTGATTCCGCTCCTGCCCGCGCTGGAGTGCGCCATCACTACGGAACAACAGGCTATCGCGGCGATCTACCCTGATGCCCGACATCCGCCCCTGAACGTCAGGGCGGTGATTGATTATTACGTCGAGCGCTTTGGTACGCCGCCGTACTGGCAGCGTAAGGGGATTACGCGCCAAGCTCCTGGCGGATAATTTCTGCGCCAGCGCTGAGTGCTTTAAGCTTGCCGTTGGCAACCTGACGGGAGAGGGGCGCCATGCCGCAGTTGGTTGACGGGTACAGCTTGTCGGCGTCGACAAACTGCAGCGCTTTTCGCAGCGTATCGGCCACTTCCTCCGGCGTTTCAACCGTGTTGGTTGCCACATCGATCGCCCCAACCATCACTTTTTTACCGCGGATCAGCTCCAGCAGATCCATCGGCACGCGGGAGTTGTGGCACTCCAGGGAGATGATGTCGATGTTAGAGGTCTGCAGCTTAGGGAAGGCCTCTTCGTACTGGCGCCACTCCGAGCCGAGCGTCTTTTTCCAGTCGGTATTGGCCTTGATGCCGTAGCCGTAGCAGATGTGGACCGCGGTTTCGCACTTCAGCCCTTCAATGGCGCGCTCCAGCGCGGCGATGCCCCAGTCGTTGACCTCATCAAAAAAGACGTTAAACGCCGGTTCATCGAACTGGATAATGTCCACGCCTGCGGCCTCTAACTCTCGCGCTTCCTGGTTGAGGATCTTGGCGAATTCCCAGGCCAGCTTTTCGCGGCTTTTATAGTGCGCGTCATACAGGGTGTCGATCATGGTCATCGGCCCCGGCAGGGCCCATTTGATCGGCTTGTCCGTAAGCTGGCGCAGGTACTTTGCATCGTCGACGAAGACCGGTTTCTGGCGCGCAACCGCGGAAACCACGGTCGGCACGCTGGCGTCATAGCGGTTACGAATGCGCACCGTCTGGCGGTTCTCAAAATCGACGCCGCTCAGGTGTTCAATAAAGGTGGTGACGAAGTGCTGGCGGGTCTGTTCCCCGTCGCTGACGATATCGATTCCCGCGCGGATCTGCTCATCCAGAGACAGGCGCAGCGCATCCTGCTTGCCTGCCAGCAGTTCCTGATCCTGTAACTTCCACGGTGACCAGAGCGTCTCCGGTTGCGCAAGCCAGGTCGGCTTTGGCAGGCTGCCAGCCGTTGAAGTCGGGAGCAATGTTTTCATAATAAAAGACCTTTTTTAATGTATTAAAGCGTGTAGTTATCAGACCACTGCTCAAGAATGTGTTTGTAAGGCTTAATAAAGTACTCTTCGGTAAACCGACCCTGTTCAATCGCAAGACGGCTTCGCTCTTCCCGGTCATACACAATTTTGGTTAAGGAGTGATCCTGCTGGTTCAGATCCGGTCGGTAGCACAGCCCCGCCGCCGAGTTGGCGTTATAAATTTCCGGGCGATAGATCTTCTGGAACGTCTCCATCGTGCTGATGGTGGCGATCAGTTCGAGGTCGGTGTAATCACTCAGCAAATCCCCGGTAAAGAAGAACGCGAACGGCGCCACGCTGTGTTCCGGCATGAAGTAGCGCACGCTCAGGCCCATCTTCGCGAAGTACTGCTCCGTAAGCGATTCGCCATCCGGCTGGTACTCAACGCCCAGCACGGGGTGCTGGTTACCGGTGCGGCGATAGATATCTTTGCTGGAGACGCTCAGGCAAATCACCGGTCCTTTTGTGAAGTTCTCTTTGTATTCCGGTGAACTCACAAAATGGCGGAAGATATTGCCGTGCAGTTCGCCAAATTTTTCCGGAATGCTGAAGTGCTGCTGGTTCTTGTTGTGCTCCAGCAACAGCACGCTGAAATCATAATCCCGCACGTAAGACGAGAAGTTATTCCCGACGATGCCAGGGATACGCTGGTTGTTTTTCTTGTCGACAATGGTGGTTTGCAGTATCTCAATGGCCGGGAACGGCTTTTCCGCGCCAATATTCATATCGACAGAGATGATTTCAAGCTCAACCGCATAGCGATCGGCGTTTGGGTTATCCCAGCGCGCTAAGGCGTTAAAGCGGTTGTTGATCATCACCAGCGTATTGCGCAGGTTCTCCTGACGCTTTTCCCCGCGCGCCAGGTTGGCAAAGTTGGTGGTCGTACGCGTATTTTCTGACGGGTTGTAATTCTCATCGAAGCAACTGCGCTTAAGGGTATATGTGAAAGCTTTGCTCATTGTGGTTATGCATCCTAAGTTCATGTTGCTAAGAAGTTACCAATGCATAATTTATGCCTGAGCCCGCGGCGCAGGGGAAGTGACTTAATTTCAATGCAACATGAGGGAAGTTCATGAACAGGATTGCGCACAGCCTGGAGAGGAAAGTGAGAGAGTAAGGGGCATCGCGCCCCTTAGCGTTATGCTGTAGGGCGTTCGTTCCAGGCGTCACTGTGCATTATGTTCCCGTCGACGATGCGCCAGGTAATTTTTTCGTACTGCAGACTTACGCTTTCAACATGGTTCATTTTATCGTTGGCAGCGATTTTCACGTTCGGCACGCTGCAGTTAACACCCGTAACCTTTACGTTCTCCATTAGTACGGTGTAATAACAGACTTCCTGTCCGGCATCATTAATATGATAGAACTTAATTTCAGCGCTTTTGAGTGCCTGACCGGTAGATGCTGCTTTGTAAAGGTAGGGCGTGGCGCTATCAACTTCCTTTTCAATCCGCATAGATGAGTGTTGACGCGTGCCGGTGATCTTGCCGTTAGCGCTGTCTACCGGGAGGTTTAGGCCATGACTCAGTCCTATGATCTCAATGCTACCTTCACGATCCTGAACATCTACAGAACCTTTAATATGTGCTCCACCGTCGTCTTTTAGCCACATGTAGGGAGGAATAGGCATTCTTTATTTCCTTATTTTATTGAGTAGTAGGGCTGTTAAACGGTAAATAACCATAGCGAGGGTCAGTACGATTAAAATATCGATATTGGTATATGTGTCGTATAGTGTTTCAGCATTCACATCACCATAAATAAAATCACATAGAGATGAGACCACGTCATGATCAAGATAGCGTTCAGCGGGTCCCAATGTGCGGCCTACTAAAATGCTGATGCATAGAAACCAGACCGTTTTGAACAGCCTGATGCCCCATTTAAGGGCAAGTGTAGGTATATCCACTTTCACTCACCTCAACCCAACCGCGTGCCATCAGTGAACGCATACAGGGAACCTGAATAAGCTCTGTACCCATGAGAGCATTCCGGATCAGTGCGTAATCAGAATTATGGGCAATCGTGATACATCCTTCAGATACCGTACCCGGATGCAGCCGAAACAAACCCCGATAGACGTTATCAATCCAGGTACCATCATCGATTCCCCAGTCATCCTTGTACAAAGCAAACCACTCATCGCGGCCAAATTCTGCACCGGACCTGACCTTATTCCACCGATCCTGAACCTTCGCTTTTAAACCTGAAAAGAAACCTCCAGTCCCTCTGTCAACAATCCAGTATTTACCTGGGGGAATTGGACCCGACCCTTTAACTGCACCACAAAATCCGTTGTTTCTGTAAATTCCCTGCCCGGAATGCGCCATAAACACGCCAACGCCGTACAGGTTAAAAGGCGCATATTCAGCACCATTTAGCAGCATCGTTCCTTTTAAGGCCATCTTTTCTCCGCATCCTTTTATTAAGAGAAAGCCAGCCTACGCCTGACGTGACCATAGATATTCAACCCACATCATATTTATGAACGGCTCATTTTTTTTAAGAAAATGACCTGACAATTTTTAATCACGCTTTCGCGTTAACCTTAGTAAATGCTGAATGAATAATGAACCAGACTCAGCTAACAAAACGCCATGCCTACTTCTCTGGCACACGCTCCGCAATTCCCGCTATAATCCCCAAAATTTCCAACCGGTTTAGAAATAATCATGACAAAACTCACCTTACAAGAGCAGATGCTGAAAGCGGGCCTCGTCAGCAGCAAGAAAGCGGCGAAAGTGCAGCGCACGGCAAAGAAATCACGCGTTCAGGCGCGTGAGGCTCGGGAAGCGGTAGAAGAGAACAAGAAGGCCCAGATCGAGCGTGACAAGCTGCTGAGCGAGCAGCAGAAGCAGGCCGTGCTGGCGAAAGAGTTTAAGGCGCAGGTGAAGCAGCTGATCGAGATGAACCGCATCACCGTGGCGAAAGGCAATATCACCTTTAACTTCACCGACGGTAATCTGATCAAAAAAATCGAGGTGGACAAGCAAACCCAGGCTCAGCTGATCAACGGCCGTCTGGCGATTGCCCGCTTGGTCATCAACGCCAGCGGCGACTGCGAATACGCGATTATCCCGGCGGTAGTGGCCGATAAAATTGCCCAGCGCGATGCCGACAGCATCGTGTTAAACAGCGCGCTCAGCCAGGAAGAGCAGGACGAAGACGATCCGTACGCGGACTTCAAAATCCCTGACGATTTGATGTGGTAAACCACATTCAGAACGGGGCGGCGTGGCGGGCGTTAACCGGCTCGCCGCTCACGGGATGAATAAAATTCAGCTCGCTGGCATGCAGCATCAGCCGGGGCGCGTCTTCAGCGCCCGGCACGTCAAGACCGCCATACAGATCGCAACCCAGAATCGGGTGCCCCAGCTGCTGGCAGTGAATACGCAGCTGATGGGTTCGCCCGGTCTCCGGGATCAGTTTCACCCGCGTTAACGGTAATCCCGCCCCCTGATAAAACCGTTCTACAACCTGGTAGCGGGAGCGGGCGGGTTTACCGGTAATGGCGCAGATCGACATCAGCGGGAACAGCGCCGGGTCTTTGGCAATCGGCGCATCAATGACCCCTTCATCATTTTCCACGTGGCCGCAAAGCAGGGCGTTGTAGACTTTCTCCACGCTGCGCTGGCTAAACTGCTGGCACAGTGCCGCGTTAATGGCCTTATTGCGCGCAACCACCATCAGCCCGGACGTGCCAAAATCCAGACGGTGCACCAGCGAGCAGCCCGGGAACGTCTGAACCAGACGATAGTGGACGGAATCAAGGTTTTGCGGATTTTTGCCCGAGAGGCTGAGCAGACCGGAAGGCTTGTCGATCAGCAGCAGATGTTCATCCTGCCAGAGGATCTGAATGTCATCGTGACACGGTGGGGCAATAAAAGAATCAATGATCGCAGACATCAGGCCGCCCGGCTGGAGAGTGGGAGCGGATGATAACGAAATGCGGGAGAAAAGAAAAACCCTCCCACCGGGCGGTGAGAGGGTGAAGTCTTACGCTGCAACCAGGCTGTCGATGGCGGCTTTCGCGTCGGTCTGCGCTTTGGTCGCCACTTCCGGACCGTAAGCGATACCTTCCGCGAACACGAAGTTCACGTCAGTGATGCCGATGAAGCCCAGGAACAGGCTCAGGTACGGCGCAACCAGGTCGGTTGGGGTGTCTTTATGGATACCGCCGCGGCTGGTCAGTACGATTGCACGCTTGCCTTTCACCAGACCTTCAGGGCCGTTCTCGGTGTAACGGAAGGTTACGCCAGCGCGCGCCACCAGGTCGAAGTAGTTCTTCAGCTGGGTTGGGATGTTGAAGTTGTACATTGGGGCGTTGATGACGATGACGTCATGCGCCTGCAGCTCAGCAATCAGCTCGTCGGACAGGGCCAGCGCTTCCTGCTGACGCGGGCTCAGCGGTGCATCGCTTGGGCGCAGCGCGCCAACCAGCTCGCCATCAAGCACAGGAATGGGGTTTGCAGCCAGGTCACGCACGGTGATTTCGTCAGCAGAATGCTGTTCACGCCACTGTTCAACGAAGTAATCAGACAGCTGACCAGACTGAGAGTACCCTGCCAGAATGCTGGATTTCAAAACTAATACTTTGCTCATGGGTGATTCCTGTTGTTGCATTTGATTGAAGGGGGTTGCCCCGTTGCTTGTTGACACTCTATTCACAATCCTGCCACAGAGATAGCGCAATATATCGAAGCCTATTTTCGAATTTTTTGAATAAGGCACGAAAGGCGTCAGTGTGGTACTCTATAGCAATCATTAAAAAGAGAGTTTATCAGGGCGTGTACTGCCCTTTAACGCTATGACAGAACAACAAAAATTCACCTTCCCGATGCTCCTGCAACAGCTCGATTCTCTGACGCTGCGCGATAAACAGCGCTTTGCCCGCCGTCTGCACGGCGTCAAGAAGGTTAAAAATCCTGATGCTCAACAGGCCATTTACCAGGAGATGGCGAAAGAGATTGAACAGGCGGCAGGGAAGGTTGTGCTGCGCGAAGCTGCGCGCCCGGCAATTACCTACCCGGAAAACCTGCCCGTCAGCCAGAAGAAACAGGACATTCTTGAGGCCGTACGCGACCACCAGGTGGTGATTGTCGCGGGTGAAACCGGTTCGGGGAAAACCACCCAGTTGCCGAAAATCTGTATGGAGCTGGGCCGCGGGATAAAAGGCCTGATTGGCCATACCCAGCCGCGTCGTCTGGCGGCGCGCACCGTCGCCAACCGTATTGCCGAAGAGCTGCAGACGGAGCCGGGCGGCTGCATCGGCTACAAGGTGCGCTTCAGCGACCACGTGAGCGATAACACCATGGTCAAGCTGATGACCGACGGTATTCTGCTGGCGGAAATCCAGCAGGATCGCCTGCTGATGCAGTACGACACCATCATCATCGATGAGGCGCACGAACGTAGCCTGAACATCGACTTCCTGCTCGGCTACCTGAAAGAGCTGCTGCCGCGTCGCCCGGATCTGAAAGTGATCATCACCTCCGCGACCATCGACCCGGAACGCTTCTCGAAGCACTTCAACAATGCGCCGATTATTGAGGTGTCTGGGCGGACGTATCCGGTTGAAGTGCGCTATCGCCCGATTGTGGAAGAGGCGGACGATACCGAGCGCGACCAGCTGCAGGCCATCTTCGACGCCGTTGACGAGCTGGGCAACGAAAGCGCGGGCGACATTCTGATCTTCATGAGCGGCGAGCGCGAAATCCGCGATACTGCCGATGCGCTCAGCAAGCGCGACCTGCGCCACACGGAGATCCTGCCGCTGTATGCCCGCCTGTCCAACAGCGAACAGAACCGCGTCTTCCAGCCGCACAGCGGACGCCGCATCGTCCTGGCGACCAACGTGGCGGAAACCTCGCTGACCGTGCCGGGCATCAAATACGTGATCGACCCGGGTACGGCGCGCATCAGCCGCTACAGCTACCGCACCAAGGTCCAGCGGCTGCCGATTGAGCCGGTCTCTCAGGCATCGGCCAACCAGCGTAAGGGCCGCTGCGGCCGCGTGTCGGAAGGGATCTGCATTCGTCTCTATTCCGAAGACGATTTCCTGTCGCGCCCGGAGTTCACCGACCCGGAAATTCTGCGCACCAACCTGGCGTCCGTTATCCTGCAGATGACCGCCCTGGGGCTGGGCGACATCGCGGCGTTCCCGTTCGTCGAAGCGCCGGATAAACGCAACATTCAGGACGGCGTGCGTCTGCTTGAAGAGCTCGGGGCGATTACCACCGACGAGCAGGCGACGGTTTATAAGCTGACGCCGCTGGGCCGCCAGCTCAGCCAGCTCCCGGTCGACCCGCGCCTGGCGCGTATGGTGCTGGAAGCGCAAAAGCACGGCTGCGTGCGCGAGGCGATGATCATTACCTCGGCGCTCTCCATTCAGGATCCGCGCGAGCGTCCGATGGACAAACAGCAGGCCTCGGACGAAAAGCACCGTCGCTTCCACGACAAAGAGTCCGATTTCCTCGCCTTCGTGAACCTGTGGAACTACCTCGGCGAGCAGCAGAAGGCGCTCTCTTCGAACCAGTTCCGCCACCAGTGCCGGGTGGATTTCCTCAACTACCTGCGCGTGCGCGAGTGGCAGGATATCTATACCCAGCTTCGCCAGGTAGTGAAAGAGCTGGGCATTCCGGTGAACAGCGAACCGGCGGAGTACCGCGAAATTCATATCGCTCTGCTGACCGGCCTGCTGTCCCACATTGGGATGAAGGACGCCGAGAAGCAGGAGTATACCGGCGCGCGCAACGCCCGTTTCGCCATCTTCCCGGGTTCTGGCCTGTTCAAGAAGCCGCCGAAGTGGACCATGGTCGCGGAACTGGTGGAAACCAGCCGCCTGTGGGGACGCATTGCCGCCCGTATCGATCCGGAATGGGTGGAGCCGGTGGCGCAGCACTTGCTGAAGCGCTCGTACAGTGAACCGCACTGGGAGCGCGCGCAGGGCGCGGTGATGGCGACCGAAAAAGTGACCGTTTACGGCCTGCCGGTGGTCGCCGCGCGCAAGGTCAACTACAGCCAGATCGATCCGGCGCTCAGCCGCGAGCTGTTTATCCGTCACGCGCTGGTGGAGGGAGACTGGCAGACGCGCCACGCCTTCTTCCGCGAAAACCTGAAGCTGCGCGCGGAAGTGGAGGAACTTGAGCACAAGTCCCGCCGCCGCGACATTCTGGTGGACGACGAGGCGCTGTTCGAGTTTTACGACCAGCGCATCAGCCACGATGTGATTTCCGCCCGCCACTTCGACAGCTGGTGGAAGAAGGCCAGCAAAGAGACGCCGGACCTGCTCAACTTCGAAAAGAGCATGCTGATTAAAGAGGGGGCGGAGTCGGTCAGCAAGCTCGACTACCCGAACTTCTGGCATCAGGGCAACCTCAAGCTGCGGCTGACCTATCAGTTCGAGCCGGGGGCCGACGCGGACGGCGTGACCGTCCACATTCCGCTGCCGCTGTTAAACCAGGTCGACGAGAGCGGGTTCGAGTGGCAAATCCCCGGCCTGCGCCGCGAGCTGGTGATTGCGCTGATCAAATCCCTGCCGAAACCGGTGCGCCGCAACTTTGTGCCTGCGCCAAATTACGCGGAAGCGTTTTTGGGCCGCGTCACGCCGCTGGAGCTGCCGCTGCTGGACGCGCTGGAGCGCGAGTTCCGCCGCATGACCGGCACCACCATCGACCGCGACGACTGGAACTGGGATCAGGTGCCCGATCACCTGAAAATCACCTTCCGCGTGGTGGACGATAAAAACAAAAAGCTGCTGGAAGGGCGTTCCCTGAGCGAGCTGAAAGAGGCGCTGAAAGGCAAAGTCCAGGAGACGCTCTCTGCGGTGGCCGACGACGGCATCGAGCAGAGCGGGCTGCACATCTGGAGCTTTGGCCAGCTTCCGGAGAGCTACGAGCAGAAGCGCGGCAACTATAAGGTGAAAGCCTGGCCTGCGCTGGTAGACGAGCGCGACAGCGTGGCGATCAAACTGTTTGATAACCCGCAGGAACAGCAGCAGATGATGTGGCGCGGGCTGCGTCGCCTGCTGCTGCTCAACATCCCGTCGCCGATCAAGTATCTGCACGAGAAGCTGCCGAACAAGGCCAAGCTGGGGCTCTACTTTAACCCGTACGGCAAAGTGCTGGATCTGATTGACGACTGCATCTCCTGCGGCGTGGACAAACTCATTCACGAAGCGGGCGGCCCGGTCTGGACGGAAGAGGCCTTTGCTCAGCTGCATGAAAAGGTGCGCGCGGAGCTGAACGACACCGTGGTGGAGATTGCCAAACAGGTCGAGCAGATCCTCACCACCGTGTTCAACATCAACAAGCGTCTGAAAGGGCGCGTGGATATGACCATGGCGCTGGGTCTGTCGGACGTGAAGGCGCAGATGGCGGGGCTGGTTTACCGCGGCTTTGTCACCGGCAACGGCTTCAACCGTCTCGGCGATACGCTGCGCTATCTCCAGGCGATTGAAAAACGGCTGGAGAAGATGGCTATCGACCCGCACCGCGACCGCGCGCAGATGCTGAAAGTGGAGAGCGTCCAGCAGGCGTGGCAGCAGTGGCTGAACAAGCTGCCGCCAGCGCGCCGCGACGACGAAGACGTGCAGGCGATCCGCTGGATGATCGAGGAGCTGCGCGTCAGCTTCTTTGCCCAGCAGCTCGGTACGCCGTATCCGATTTCGGATAAGCGTATTCTGCAGGCGATGGAGCAGATTTCCGGTTAAACCCTTGCCCGGTGGCGCTGCGCTTACCGGGCCTACGAGTGCGAAATGTAGGCCGGGTAAGGCAAAGCCGCCACCCGGCTGGTTATCGTTCTACAATCGCCAGCGTAAACCCATCCCATCCCTTAATCCCCACCGTTTGCAGCGCGGTGGCGGTTAAGCGCGGGTTATCGCCCATCATTTCAATAAAACGCCGCACGCCCAGCACGCGCGCGTCGTCGCTTTGACCGTTAATGACTTCGCCATCACGGACCACGTTATCGCCGATAATTACCGTACCGGGGCGGGAGTAGTGCAGCGCCCATTCCAGATAGCCGGGATTGTTCGGCTTATCGGCATCAATAAAGATCAGGTCGAACGGCGGAACCTCGCCGAAATTCTCCAGCGAGCTCAGCGCCGGGCCTTCAATTAATTCAATGCGTTCGTTTAACCCCGCAAGCTGAATATTCTCGCGCGCAACGCGGGCATGCGTGGGATCGGCCTCAAGCGTAATCAGCTTACCGTCCGGCGGCAGCGCGCGCGCCATCCAGATTGAGCTGTAGGCACCCAGCGTCCCGATCTCAAGAATGCGTCTTGCCTGCGTCATGCGCACGAACAGCGCCAGCAGCTGCCCCTGATTAGCCGCGACATCATGTTCAGGCAGCCCGGCGCGTTTGTTGTTTTCCAGCACCTGATTCAGTACGTCATCGTCAGGAATAAGTGACGAAATCATGAAATTATCAACTGCAGACCACTGTTGTTGCATAGATTGACTCCTTGTGGGGATTGCCGGGTGGCGGCTACGCCTTACCCGGCTTACAGGGCTGAGGAATAAACGCCGGGTGGCGCTTCGCTTACCCGGCCTACGGGGCGAAATGTAGGCCCGGTAAGCGAAGCGCCACCGGGCAGGTTTTCAGGCACTGACCCAGCCGCCGCCCAGCGCTCTGTACAAATCAATCTGCGCCAGCAGCAGGTTATTTTTCACCTGCACGACGCTGGTCTGGACCGAGAACAGCGTGCGCTGCGCGTCCAGCACGTCCAGATAGGAGGAGTAGCCGTTGCGATAGCGATTCTGCGCAATGCGCAGCGTCTCCTGGGCCACATCCTGCTGGGCAAGCAGCTCCGTCAGCTGTTCCTGATAGCGACTTATCGCATCAAGGCTGTTGTTCACTTCGGCAAATGCGTTACGCACGGTTTTTTCATAAGCGTACAGCGCCTGGTTACGCTGGGACTGAGAAATATCCACCTGCGCATTCAGCGCCTGGCGGTTCAGCAGCGGGGCGAGAATACTTCCCCCTGCGCTCCAGAGCTGAAGCGGGTTGTCCAGCAGGCCGGAAAGGGTGCGATCCTGAACCGATCCTGTCGCGGTCAGGTTGATCGACGGCAGCAGGCTGGCGCGCGACGCCGCGAGCGAGGCATCCGCCGCCACCAGCTGGCGTTCGGCCTGGACGATATCCGGCCTGCGGTTCAGCAGCGTAGAAGGCAGCTGCGACGGCAGCGTTAGCGGCGTCAGTGCTGCAAAGCTTGCGCTGCGCGCCACGTCGCCCGGGTTGCTTCCCAGCAGCAGGCTGAGGGCATTCTCCTGCTGTGCAATCTGGTGCTGCAGCACGGGCACCTGCGCCCGCGTTGAGCGAAGTTCGGAATCCGACTGCATCAGCTCCAGGCGCGAGCTGTAGCCCGTCTCAAACTGACGCTTCGCAAGGTTAAACGCCTCTTCGCGCGATTTCAGCGTGGACTCGGTCACCCGCAGCTGCTCGTCAAGCGAGAGCAGGGTGACATACCCGGATGCCACAGACGAGGCGACGGTCAAATCCGCGGCCGCGGCGGCGGCTTTTTGCGCCGCCAGCGAGGCTTCGGCAGCGCGAGAGGTGCTGCGGTTGACGCCCCAGATATCCACGTCATAGCTTGCCGTCAGGCTCCCTTTGTACACTGTGCCGTAAACCGGCAGCCCGGTCGCAGCGGATTGTGAACGGGCGCGCGTCCCGGTTAAGCCCGCGTCGAGGGAGGGAAACAGGCTGCCGTCGGCCGCATAGACCCGCGCCTGATACTCGTTTATCCGTTCGCGGGCGATCAGCACGTCGCTGTTATGCTGTAGCGCCTGATCCACATAGCGGTTCAGGTGGTTGTCATGGAAATTACGCCACCAGAGCTGCTCCGTCGGGCTGGCAGGGCCGGAGACGGTGCGCCACTGGGTGGGGATGTGCAGCGTCGGCTGCGCCGGTTTGACGTCAACGGACTGGCATCCGGCCAGCATGACCGCCGCCACCAGCGCGGCTATCGGGCGAAGGATCATTGCTTCGCCTCCCGCGTATCAATGGTTACCTGCACCGACATACCCGGACGCAGCAGCGCGGCCTCCTCTGGCTTACCGAGCACCTCAATACGCACCGGAATACGCTGGGCAATTTTGACAAAGTTCCCGGTGGCGTTATCCGGCGTGATGGCGCTGAACTCCACGCCGGTCGCCGGGGAGATGCTCTCCACGCGGCCCTGATACCCCTTGTTGTTCAGGGCATCAACGGTGAACTTCACCGGCTGGCCGACGCGCAGCTCCGCGAGCTGGGTCTCTTTAATGTTGGCGATGACCCAGTGCTGCGGCGGCACCAGGGTGGTGAGATGGGTTCCGGCGGTCACGTAGGCCCCGAGACGCACGGCGATCTGGCCGAGCTGGCCGTCACGCGGCGCCACAATGCGGGTGTTTTGCAGGTCAATCTGCGCCAGCTCCAGCGCCGCTTTGGCGTTTTCAACATCCGCTTCCAGCGCACCGCGATTGACAATCACCCTCTGCAGATCCTGACGCGACATCTCAAGGGCGGCTTTCGCCTGGTCGATGTCGGCGCTACCCTGAGCGGCACTGGCCAGCGCGGCGTCGCGCTCGCGAATGGAAAGCGAGCCGTCCGCCGTCAGCTCTTTCACCCGTTTTAAATCCGCCTGGCTTTTCAGGCTCTGGGCGCGGGCATTTTTCAGCGCGGCGTCATTTTTGGCGATTGTTGCTTCGGCGCTTTTACGCTGCTGCAGGTTGTTATTCAGGGCGGCAATTTTCATCGCCAGCTGCGCCTCTGCCTGATGCACCCGCTGACGATAGATACGGTCATCGATCTGCAGCAGCAGGTCGCCTTTTTTCACCTGCACAAAGTCCTGAACCTTCACCTCGGTGATATAGCCGTTCACCTGCGGGCTGATAAACGTCGTCTGGCCGCGCACGTAGGCGTTGTCGGTAAACTGCGCGTGACGGGTGAACGGCGGCAGTTGCCACGCATAAAGGATCACCAGCACGCCGACAATACCGATGGCGGCGGCGGTGAAAACGGAAACAATGCGCACATTTTTGCGGGTGTTGGCCTGCTCTTTGGCGGCATCCTGCTGACTCATAAACTCTCCAGAACTCTTTCAATTATTTGTTGCCGGTGGCGTTCTTCAGCGCCAGACGGGCAGTGATGCGCAGGCGCAGCAAGCGCCATAAAATCCAGACCAGCGTGGCGGCAGCGATGCTCGCCGTCAGCAGATAAGTATCGTTATAAGCCAGAATATTCGCCTCCAGCGCGGTGACCGTTTGCAGCTGCGTTATCGCCTGGGTGCCCAGCAGCGCGCTGTCGCCAATCAGGCTTTTATACATTTGGGTATAAAGCTGAATTCGCTCGTTGACCAGCGGGTTGAGCGTGGTGAGCTGGTCCGCCAGCAGGCTGGAGTGGTATTTCTCGCGCCAGGTCTGGAAGGTGCCGAGGATCGCGGAGCCCAGCAGGCCGCCCAGGTTCTGGCTCATGCCAAACATCACCGAGAAGCTGACCAGGTTACGCGGGTCGGCGATCACCCCGCCAATGGCGGCCAGCATAGCGGGCGCCAGGAAGAAGGCGCTGCCGAAGCCCAGCAGGAACTGGCTTACCATCAGCTGATCCGGACGGGTCAGGTTGTTGGACTGGCTGTCCAGCAGCGAGGCAACAATCATCAGCGCCAGAGACGTGATGATTGGCCACGCCAGTTTCGTCGGCTTGATGGTGAGACAGCTGGTGACAATCCCGCAGACGATCCCGGCGAAAATGGACCACGCAAGGTGCGTCATCTGCTCGTTCTGTAAGCCTACGTACTGCAGCCAGCCGATGACGCCGGTGTTCTGCTCGGCCAGCACGATACGGATCAGCAGCATAATCAGCCCCAGGCGGACGATGCTGCCGCTCGACAGCCAGCGGGTGTTCAGCAGCGGGTTGCTGCGGTTATGTTCAAAGACGATGGCTGCGACAATCAGCACCAGCGATAGCGCCAGCGACCAGCCGATCCACGGCGCTTCGAACCACCAGTCAAGGCGGCCCAGAGAGAGGACGGCACAGAGCAGGGCCATCCCGGGAGCCAGTAAAAAGAAGGTGATAAAGTCTTTTTTCTCAAAGACCTTGCGCCGGTCGCCCGGCGGTAATTTTAAGGCGATGACGCAGGCCAGGGAGATCAGCGCCAGTCCCAGCTCGAAGAAATAAAGCCCGCGCCACTCGTCCAGCTGCAGCAGCTCGGTTGAAAACAGGCGCGCCAGCGGGATGGCGAGTGATGAACCGGTGATGCCGATGGTCAGCGCCTTCAGGCGGTGCTTCGCAGGCCAGGCCTGGATCTGATAGTAAATCCCCAGCGAGCTGAGCGCGGCGGCCACCATGCCGTGCGCGGCGCGAACCATCAGCGCCGAGCTGAGATCGTTAACGAACAGGTGGAAAAAGGTGACCAGCACGTACAGCACCAGAAAACCTTCCGTAAAGGCGCGCAGGCCATACTGCTGGCGGAATTTAACCAGCAGCAGGTTGATGGAGATGTTGGTCATCACATAAACCGCGGGCAGCCAGGCGATTTCGGTTGACCAGGCGCCGAAGGTCCCCTGCAAATTTTGCAGGTTGGCGGTCACCACCGCATTTCCCAGCGCACCCGTCAGGCAGACCAGCAGGCCCACGACGCCATAGGCAATGCGTTTTGGCGTACTGTGTTCGGGCGTGGAGGGCGAACCCAGCAGGGCGGGTTTCTCATGTGGCTGCCACTCGCGAGGAGCATAAGGGTCGCGTTCGGGCAGGCGCATAACGTCGTTTACCTTAGAAATGATTGAATAATTAGCGGGCTAGCGATTCTACGACTCCCGCAAATGATAATTCAAGTGAATATGATTTACGCATGTTAATCAAATGGTGAAGGGAAATTTAAGGAAAAAGAGCGGCCCGCAGGACGGGCCGGGAAGGGTCAGAGACGTTCGGGCTGCGCCTGGATGAGAGTGGCGCGCTTAACGCGGCTGGCGCAGAAAATCGCGATTAAAGAAATGGTCACCGTGACGGCAAGATACCAGGCCACCGGCACCCAGTCGCCGTCGTATTTTGCCAGCAGGCCGGTGGCAATCAGCGGCGCGGTACCGCCAGCCAGCGCGGCACCCAGCTGATACCCGAGCGTAATGCCGGTGTAGCGCACGTTTGCGCTAAAGATTTCAGAGCACAGCGTGCCGAGTACCGCCGTGACAGGGGCCCACAACACGCCAAAGGCGATGACCGTCGCGAGCACGATACCCCATGTGGTGCCGGTATTGAGCAGCATAAACCACGGTACGATAAACAGGCCCAGCACGAAGACGCTGATTGCGTACATGCGCTGACGGCCTACCTTATCGGAGAGTAGCCCCATTAGCGGGATCATAATGGTCGCCACCAGGGCTCCCAGCGTCACGGCTTCCAGCGCCTGCGATTTCTGATACGTCAGCGTGCTGGTGGCATAGCTCACCACGAAGGTCGAGAAAATATAGAACGGCGCGGTTTCAACCACCTTCAGACCGGCGGCAATCAACACTTCACGCCAGTGATGTTTCAGCGTATCGCGCAGCGGGGCCTTCGCTACCTGACCGGACGCTTTCACTTTCTGAAAATCGGGCGTTTCGTCAATATCTTTGCGGATCCACAGGCCGAGCAACACCAGCACCGAGCTCAGCAGGAACGGGATGCGCCAGCCCCAGGAGAGAAAATCCGCCTCGCTGAACAGGGTCATCAGCGACACGATAAAGGTTGCCATCAGCATGCCGATGGTGACGCCCGCCTGTGGAATACTGCCGAAGAAGCCTTTACGTTTTTCTGGCGCGTATTCATAGGCCAGCAGCAGCGCGCCGCCCCATTCACCGCCGATGCCCATCCCCTGAATGATGCGCATCAGGATCAGCAGCGCAGGCGCCCAGAGGCCAATCATCTCATACGTGGGCAGCAGGCCAATCATAACGGTTGCACCTCCCATCAAAGAGAGGGTCAGCACGAGGGTTTTTTTACGTCCGATGCGGTCGCCGATGTGGGCGAAAAGTACCCCGCCAATGGGGCGAATAAAAAAGGTTAATGAGAAAGAGAGATAAGAGAGGATGAGTCCGATCACCGGATCGACCATCGGGAAAAAGATCTTATTGAAGACCAGCGCGGCCGCCGTACCATAGAGAAAATAGTCAAACCATTCAATGGCGCTCCCGGTAAGGCTGGCGATTAACACCTTTTTATTTTTACGTAACACCGTCGTCGTACTTTCATGTTCTGTCATGACCTGAAACCCCGCCACGTTGATGATGAGAGAGGTGTCACCTGGCGCGCTTCAGGTGCAACCTGTGATGATAAAAAAGGTTGTGAAATTGTTAAGCAACTTAGGGTCGGATGTTGTCTTTGGCAAGCGCAGGGGGGATAAAACTGGTCAGATCACGGCGAAATAAGCAGCGTTGGGTGCTTTTTCATGCCGCCTGCACAATACAATGTTTTGTAGGGCTGGAAATCAAAAGCATAATAGGCAGGTGCAACCCGATGATTTTTGGATGTTTCTGGTTATTTCAGAAAAATGATAAATTCGGCGCTTCAACAACGTGAGGAGTTCACCATGGTTCAGCCCCATTTTCCCGTTCTGGCGGATGCCACGCTGGCGGCCTTCAATACTGTCGGTGAATGGCTGGCGCAGGACGACCTGAGCGCGACGAGTCCGCTCCCGGAAGTCGATGCGGTGATTCTGGCCGGAAACGCGGTGATCCCAACCATTGACGCGGCCTGCCGTATTGCCGCCCAGAGAGATGTACCGCTTCTGATCAGCGGCGGCATCGGCCATTCGACCCCCTTTTTATATACCGCCATTGGCAATCATCCGCGTTACCACACCGTACCGGTCACGGGGCGGGCTGAAGCGAGCATTCTTGCCGACATTGCGCGGGCGTTCTGGCAGATCCCCGAGGCGCGTCTGTGGGTTGAGGATCGCTCCACCAACTGCGGTGAAAACGCGCGCTTTAGCTGGAACATGCTGAAACAGCGTCATCGAACGACCGGGCGGGTGCTGGTGGTGCAGGATCCGACGATGCAGCGCCGCACGATGGCGACGTTTGCCCGCGTGTGTCGTGATGAGCCCGATTCACCGCAGTGGATCAGCCATCCCGGGTTTACGCCGACGCTGCAAAACGGTAACGAGGGCGTGGAATTCAGCGAGGGCAACACCGGCCTGTGGCCCGTTGACCGTTACCTTTCACTGGTTATGGGGGAGCTGCCGCGCCTGTATGACGACGCCAACGGCTATGGCCCGGCCGGGCGGGATTATATTGCTCACGTTGAATTCCCCGAGGCCGTCATGGCCGCGTGGAAACAGCTGCAGCAGGATCCTGTCCTGAAGGGCGCACGTAAAATAATTTAGGCACGGAACAATCCCCTCGCCCCATTGGGGAGAGGGTGAGGGGGGGAAATCACAGCGCCGCAAACTTATCCAGCGTCCGCACCAGCTGCGTCACAAACCCATACTCGTTGTCATACCAGGCAACGGCTTTCACCAGCTGAAGGTCTCCCGCTTCTGACACCTCCGTCTGCGTGGCGTCAAACACCGAACCATAATGCGAGCCAATCACATCTGACGACACGATCTCTTCATCGGTATACCCGAAGGATTTATTGCCCTGAGTGGCCTTTTTCAGCGCGGCGTTGATCTCCTCAACGGTCACTTTCTTGCCCAGAATGGCCACCAGTTCGGTCACGGAGCCCGTTTTAACCGGCACGCGCTGGGCGTGGCCTTTCAGTTTGCCGCTGAGCGCAGGGATCACCAGACCGATGGCTTTGGCGGCGCCGGTGGTGTGCGGAATGATATTCTCTGCCGCCGCCCGGGAGGCGCGAAGATCTTTCCCGCGCGGGCCATCCACCAGCGCCTGGGTACCGGTATAGGCATGAATGGTGGTCATGGTGCCCACCTTAATTTCAAACGCGTCGTTCAGGGCTTTTGCCAGCGGGGCGAGGCAGTTGGTGGTGCAGGAGGCGACGGAAATAATGGTATCACTGGCGTCAATGGTCTCGTCGTTCACGCTGTAGACGATGGTTTTCATGTCCCCCGCGGGCGCAGAGATCAGCACCTTCTTCGCGCCCGCGTCCAGGTGCGCCCGTGATTTCTCTTCAGACGTATAAAAGCCGGTGCACTCCACAACGATATCCACGCCCGCGGCTTTCCACGGAATGTGCTTTGCCTCTTTTTCGGCATAGACCGCGATGGTTTTACCGTCAACGATCAGCGCATCCTCGGTGAAATCCACGCTCCACGGGAAGCCACCGTAGTTGGAATCGTGCCTGAGCAGGTAGGCCAGCACTTTGGGAGAGGTGAGGTCGTTGATGGCGACGACGGTATTACTGTCCTGGGTTTCAAGAAGGCGGCGCAGAACAAGACGTCCGATGCGTCCAAATCCGTTAATGCCAATTTTACTCATGGTGTTCTCCTGTAAACGTGTCGATGTGACAGTTTGAACTCATCCAGGCTTAGACCATCACGGGCAGGGCGGCAATTGAAGATGCTTCATGCGGGAGGATGTATTTGAAAAACCATACAGAAAAGTTAATGAATTTTTAAGGAAAGGAGATTATGTTGGCGCGGTAACTGTTTTTAATCGAGAAATCACATGCGCACTAAATATACAAGCCTGCAAATTGGCATCCACTGGCTGGTGTTTCTGTTAATCATCGTCGCCTACTGCGCCATGGAGTTCAGAGGTTTCTTCCCGCGCACCGCGCGCCCGACGATCAACATGATCCACGTCTCATGCGGGATCAGTATCCTGGTGCTGATGGTGGCGCGTCTGCTGGTTCGCCTGAAATTCCGTGCACCACCGATTCAACCGAAGCCAAAAGCGATGGTGACGGGGATGTCTCATCTGGGGCATCTGGTGGTGTATCTGCTGTTTATTGCGCTGCCGCTGATTGGCATTGTGATGATGTATAACCGGGGCAGCGACTGGTTTGCTTTTGGCCTGGCGATGCCGCATGCGGCGGAGTCCAATTTTGACCTGGTAGATATGCTGAAAGAGTGGCACGAGACGCTGGCAAATCTGGGCTATTTTGTGATTGGCCTGCACGCCGCGGCGGCGCTGATGCACCACTATTTCTGGAAAGATAATACCCTGCTGCGCATGATGCCGAAAAAGCGTTCGTAGTCTTTAACGCTTGCCGGGTAAGGCATAGCCGCCACCCGGCTTGTTTTTTAACCCAACAGAGCACGCTCTTCAGCCGTTAACGCCAGCGTCTGCGTTGACCCCGTTTCCGACGACGTCACCGCCGCTTCCAGCACGGCCATCACCGCCAATGCCTCAACAGGGTGGACAGGATTGGCGATTTCCCCGCGTAGCGCATCACGCACGTTGATGTAGTACTGGCGCTGATCGCCTTTCGGGGTAGGGATCGTCTGCGATGCGCCGTCAGCGCCAAAGAACACCATGCTGTCGCTGTCATCGCCCCATGCCTCACTGCCGGGGATCACCCCGGAGAGCAGCTGTGCTTCCTGCTGATCGATTCTGGCCTTCACCACGCTGCCCTTGTCCCCGTGGACGGCAAAGCGCGCCGTACCGCCCGCCACCAGCATACTGGCGTGCAAAATTACCTTATGCTCCGGGTAGTTTAAGACCACGTGCGCCCAGTCGTTGATTTCTGCACCGTCGCGCAGCGTCGCGATATTCCCCTGAACCGACTGCGGTAGGCCAAAGAGCTGCAGCGTCTGGTCGATAAGATGAGGACCCAGGTCAAACCATAAGCCACTTCCGGGGACGTTCTGCTCGCGCCAGCGCACGCGCACTTCCGGGCGGAAGCGGTCGATATGCGACTCCAGGTGTTTGACCTTGCCGAGCGTGCCCTGCTCAATAACCTGCTTAATGCCGAGGAAATCGCTGTCCCAGCGGCGGTTGTGGAAGACGGAGAGCAGACGCTGCTTTTCCTCCGCCAGCGCAATCAGGTCGCGGGCTTCCTGCATGTCGAGGGTGAAAGGCTTATCCACCACGACATGCTTGCCGGCGTTCAGAGCCAGCGTCGCCAGCGGGGCGTGCGTGGCGTTGGGGGAGGCAATCACCACCAGGTCAACATCAGGATGCTGAATAGCCTCTTCAGGGGTGGCGACCACCTCTACGTCCGGCAGATCGCGTTTAACCTTCTCTTCATCACGAGAAGAGACCACGGCCAGCTTAAGCCCGTCCACAGACTGGATTAACGGGGCATGGAAGGTTTTGCCCACAAATCCATACCCGATCAGCGCAATGTTAATTGTTCGAACTGTACTCATGAACTTCTCCACGTTAATTCGCGCACACCGTGACCTGCAATGCGCCAGGGTCCCCAAGCTCAGGCCAGGGACGATCTAAAAAGAGTTGTTGAATGTTGGATAACCCGGAAACCAGATACGGCTCGCAGCGGTTGACCTTCAGGTGGTCGGCAACAATCCAGTGCGCATGGCTTGCGTCAAGCATCGCGCGCTTAACCTCGGCATCCGCTTCTTTACCGGCGCTCAAACCGAGTTCGGCATGAATGGCGCACGCCCCGAGGATGGCGATATCTGCCCGATAGCGGGACAGCAACGACAACGTGGCGCTTCCGGCAAACAGGCGCTGCTGGTGGTCCCATTTCCCCCCGAGCAGGATCAGTTCAACGTCTTCCCGGTCGCTAAAATGCTGGGCGATATCCAGCGACGTGGTTATGACGGTGAGCGGCCCGCGAAGAAAGGAGGCGACAGCCATTACCGTGCTGCCCGCATCCAGAAACAGGGTAGAACCCGCAGGGACCTGCAGGGCGACCTGTTTTCCGAGGCGCTGTTTGGTTTCCGGCAGCAGCGTATTGCGGCCCTGACGGTTCATGGCGGAGAGATTCAGCGCGATGGCTCCGCCGTGGTTCTTCTGCGCCAGACCCTGGTTCTCCAGGTCGGTCAGATCCCGACGGATGGTATCGGCTGAAACCTGCAGCTTTTCTGCCAGTTCGGTGATGCTGGCCTGGCCTTGCTCGCTCAGGATATCCAGAACGTGGCGCTGTCGTGCAGTTTTGTGCATCGGTTACATTCCTGCAAAATATCGCAATAGTTTGCATAATACAGCATTTTAACGCAGAGAGAAGGGCAACGTGGTTTTGATGTCGCGGAGTGAGGTGATGATTCAGATGCGTGATTATTAAAATTTTATTAAACAGGTATAAGCAAGCCGTTTTGAATGTTAACCATAATGTTATTGTTATGTTTTATTTAACGGTTTGGATTATGTAACCAGTGCAACACCATTGTCTGGAGTTAAGTTTCGACAAAATAGATATTTATAGATATTAATTGCTTTAATTAGTTTTTTAATAGCGATAAATCCCAATTCATCCTGTTTGGCTACTTAAATTGACACTTCTTTGAAAATCTTTGTGTCTGACCCGCGCGGAAATTAACGCAAAAATGTGCAGGGAGCAAATTAAGAATTTTCCTTAAATAACAGACGGTTTATATGTTTCATCTGAAAGGTCATTTTAAGAGTTTTGTCCAGAAACCCCATCTTTTTTCTTAATTGTAACACCACATTAACATTGTGGGTGTAGTGGCCTATAACACATTTTGTTATGCTGCTAACCACTTTAGGAAATAAGTAAATTCTTAATTAAATAAGACGCAGGCAGATCTCATCTCCAGGGGGAAATGGGTATGGGGAGTTTTACCTAAAATTCGGCAAGGATGCTAAAAAAGATATTTGTCTAATTATCTATACCTCTTTTTGGGTAATTGCTTCAGTGTCACTCAGAGTCAGGGAGATAAAATGACGATATTACGAAAGCCAATGTTACGCCGATTTACAGCAGCGCTGGCATTCATTTCATTAGCCATAAATACGGCGTACGCCAATAGTAGTCAGGTGGGTATTGCCCCGGTTGCCAGGACAACCTTAAAAGAAAGTATTCTTTTTGCTATCGATCGCGATCCGTCTATTAGTCAGCAGGCCGCGCAGCTCGGTATTGGTCAGGCACAAATAGATGAAGCGCGCAGCGGCTGGATGCCGCAAATATCGCTGAACGGGAGCACGGGCCATAGCCAGACCACCGATTCCAGCGGGTCGCTGAAGAATTCAGCCGCCTGGGGACTGAGCCTGACGCAGCTGATCTATGATTTTGGCAAGACCAATAACAGCATCAGCCAGTCTTCCGCCCAGCGCGATAGCTATCGCTACCAGCTGATGAGCACGCTCTCTGACGTGGCGGAAAAAACGGCGCTGAGCTATGTCGAGGTCAAACGCTATGCCGATCTGCTGCAGGCAGCAAAGGAGAACGTTCAGGCGCTGAAAAATGTTGAGCAGCTGGCAAAGCTGCGCGCCGACGCGGGCGTGAGCTCGACCTCCGATGAGCTCCAGACCCGCACGCGTATTGCCGGTATGCAGGCAACGGTCGCGCAGTATCAGGCCGCCTTAAACAGCGCCCGCGCAAGGCTTGCGGTATTAACCGGCATGCAGGCAGAAAACTATTCGCCTGTACCCGCAAACCTCGCGGTTGAACCTGATTCGCTCAACCGCATTGATTATTCGCTGATACCGGCGGTCATGGCCGCGCAAAACATGGAGCGCTCTGCCCAGTATGGCGTGGAGACGGCGAAGTCCCAGCACTGGCCGACCCTCAGCCTGAAGGGCGGACGTACCCGTTACGAGTCGGACAACCGTTCGTACTGGGACGACCAGATCCAACTCAACATTGACGCACCGCTTTATCAGGGCGGCGCGGTCTCTGCACGCGTGCGGCAGGCTGAAGGCGCGCGGGCGATGGCCTCCTCTCAGGTCGATCAGGCGCGTTTCGACGTCCTGCAAAAAGCCTCCGTCGCGCAGGCGGACTGGACCGGCGCGCGGGGAAGAATGGAGGCCGGGAAACAGCAGCTGGAAAATGCGCTGCGCGCCCGTGATGTTTATAAAAATGAGTACACCCTGAGCAAGCGGAGCATTAACGATCTGCTCAGCGTTGAGCAGGATGTCTGGCAGGCCACCTCGGCGAAAATAATCGCTGAGTATGATGGCTGGAGTTCAGCAATTAATTATGCTTCCGCGGTTGATAATTTAATGCCGCTTATTGGAATAGAGAAAAACGCTGCCGCAAAACTACCCGATTTGAGTTAAAAAAAGACGCGCATTGTCGCGCAAAATAAGTCTGAAAATAATGGGTGTTTTTTCCCAGGGATAGCTACATCCGTCTGGTGGACATATCCACAGGAATCCGCACACCTGCAAGGAGAGAAATATGAGTAACATAAAGGTTGTTGATGTCATCATTCGCAAAACGGCGGAGAAAACGAAATTAACCGGCGAAGGAAATTTGTCGGTCTCTATTTCCTCCCCGAGCGTGATTGAAATCCAGGGTTCTGCTCAGGATGTGGTGCGATATGTCCGCCAGGGTAAAGATCTCCTCATTTATATGAAAGATGGCAGCGTGATTCGCTGCAATAACTATTTTGTTGAAGATCCTGAGACGCACAACCAGTCAGAACTGGTGTTCAACGATCGTCAGGAACTGACGCATATTTCTTTTGCCGATACCGGGGAAGCGTCAGGCGTTGCGGTGACCGAGCTAACCGCGCAGGCCACACCGATTAGCAGCATTCAACCTTTCCTGGGGCAGGGAAGCGTCTTAAGCGACGCCCCGTGGGGCTGGATTGCGGGAGCTGCATTAGGTGGCGGTGCCATCGGGGCGCTGCTGGCAAACGGCGGCGACGGCGAGACTAAAACAAAAGTTATTGATAATACGAAAGAAGTGGAAAGCGCCACGCCAACCTTCCTGCTGTCGGATAAAGCGGGCGACAAGCAGGGCGTGCTGACAGCAAACGCGATCACGGACGACAACACGCCAACCTTTAGCGGTACCGGTCAGCCGGGCGCGACCATCCAGATCAAAGACAGCAGCGGCAGCACCATCGCCAGCGCCATGGTCGGTAAAGAGGGCACCTGGACGGTAAAATTACCGACCCAGACTGACGGGGAACATACCTGGTCGGTGGTGCAGATCGACGGCAGTAAAACCACCGATGCGGGCAACATTACCGTAACGGTCTCGACCGCCGAGGCTGCCATTACGCTGGCTACCACGGCGGGCGACAACGTGCTTAACGCCAGCGAGCAATCCGCGGGCTTTACGCTCTCCGGTGCCAGCAAGAATCTGGCGCAGGGTACCGTACTCACCGTGACGCTGAACGGTAAAACCTATACGACGGAAGTGGGGGCGGACGGGACGTGGAGTGTTAACGTGCCCGCGGCCGACGCGCAGGCGTTGGGCGATGGCACCTGGACGGTCAACGTCAGCGGCAAAGACGCGGCGGGTAACACCGTGAGCGGCAGCCAGACAATCGGCGTGGATAGCGTCGCGCCAACCCTCTCTGTCGATAGCCTCGCGCAGGACAACATCATTAATGCCGCCGAGCACAGCCAGCCGCTGACGCTGACCGGCAAAACGACTGCGGAAGCCGGTCAGATCGTCACGGTCACGCTGAACGGTAAAAACTACAACGCCACGGTGGGCAGCGACGGTACCTGGTCCGTCACGCTTGCCGCGGACGACGTGCAGGCGCTCAACGAGGGTAATCACACCCTGACGGTGAACGTCAGCGACAAAGCGGGCAACGGTTCGTCTGTCACCGCAGATTTCACGGTGGATACCACCGCGCCGGTGGTCACCATCGATACCGTGGCGGGCGACGACATACTGAACACCAGCGAACAGGGCCAGGCGCAGATTATTTCCGGGCAGACGAGCGGCGCGTCGGCAGGCGATGTGGTCACCGTGACCGTTGGCGGCCAGTCCTTCACCGGCGTGGTGCTGGCGGACGGCAGCTGGAGCGTGGGCGTTCCGGCATCCGTGCTGGGCGCGCTGGGTGAAGGCAACCACACGATTTCAGTATCCGTGACCGACGCGGCGGGCAACACCGGCAGCGCCACGCACGGCATTACGCTGAGCGGCAACCCGCCAGAATTTACGATTGACGTCATTAGCCAGGACAACGTGCTGAATGCCCAGGAGGCGATGCAGCCGCTGAGCCTGACCGGTACCAGCAACCTGCCTGACGGCAGCGCCATTACCGTGACGCTGAACAACGTCAACTATCAGGCCACCGTTGAAAACGGCATCTGGGCGGTCCAGGTGCCGGTTTCCGACGTGCTGAATCTGGCGAACACCCTCTACACCGTCAGCGTCAGCGGCACTGACAGCGTGGGTAACAGCGGCTCTGCCGGGGCGACGCTGCTGGTGGATACCGTGCTGCCGCAGGTGATCATCAACACCTTTGCGGGCGACAACCTGGTCAATAACGCCGAAGCGGGTGTCGATCAAACCCTCAGCGGTCGCGTTACCGGCGCGGCGGCGGGCGATACCGTTTCTGTCACCGTGGGCGGCAAGAGCTACACCGCCACGGTGGGCAGCGATCTGACCTGGAGCGTGAAAATCCCGTCAGCGGATCTTAAGGCGTTCGGCGACGGCGATTTAACCTTCACCGCGTCGGTGACCAATTCGCACGGCAATACCGGTACCGGCGAGCGCGATATCAACATCAACGCACAGCTGCCGGGCCTGCGTGTGAACACCATTTCCGGCGACGACGTGGTCAACGCCATCGAACAGCAGCAGGATCTGACCGTCACCGGCGCCAGCACCCACCTGGCCGCGGGCACGCCGATCGTCGTCACCATCAACAACGTCGAATATAACGCCGTGGTTACCGCCAGCGGCGGCTGGAGCATTGGCGTTCCTGCTGCGGACCTGCAGGCCTGGACCGCGGGAGAGGTGACGGTTAGCGTCAGCGCAAAAGATGCCTGGGGCAATACCGTTGCGGCTGAACACCCGATTGAACTCGATCTCAACGCCGTGGCGGTCACCATTGATACCGTCTCCGGCGATGATCTGCTGAATGCGGCAGAAAAAGGTGCCGATTTAACTCTCTCCGGAAAGACGCAGGGCGTGGAGGCGGGGCAGACCGTGGTGGTGAAATTCGCCGACCAGACCTTTACCGCCCAGGTGCAGCAGGATGGGTCCTGGAGCCTGACCGTGCCCGCCAGCGCCATGGAAACCCTGATCGACGGGCGCGCGCAGGTGAGCGTCAGCGTCACGAACGTCAACGGTAACAGTGCCGACGCGTCGCGCGTGGTCACGGTGGATACGCTGCCGCCGGCGATTACCCTCGATAACCTCACCAGCGATAACATCATCAATGCGGCAGAGGCGCAGCAGGATTTAGCCTTAAGCGGCACCAGTACTGCGGAACCGGGCCAGACGGTCACCGTGACGCTGAACGGCAAAACGTATCAGACCACGGTCCAGACGGACGGAACCTGGCAGCTGATCGTACCGGCGGCTGACGTCGGTGCCCTCAACGATGGCATCGTGACCGTGACGGCCACCGTAAGCGACGTGGCGGGCAACAGCAGCAGCGCCGACCGCGTTGGGCTGGTGGACGCGACCGTGCCGCAGGTGACCATCAACCACTTCGTCACCGACACCAATACCGTTAACCAGCTCGCCCATGCACAGGCTCAGATCCTGAGCGGCTCCGTCACCGGGGCGGCAGCGGGCGATCGGGTGACCGTCACCATTAACAGCGTCGATTACACCACGGTGGTGGATGCGGCGGGGAACTGGAGCCTTGGCCTGCCGGCGTCTGTCGTACAGGGGCTGACGGACGGTACCTGGACCATCGACGTCTCCGTGACCGACCGATCCGGCAATACCGGAAGCACTTCACTGGATGTGGTGGTGAATACCGTGACGCCTGTCATCGGTATCAACACGCTGGCGGCGGACGACGTGATTAACGCGACCGAGAAGGGCGAAGATCTGCAGATTTCCGGCACCAGCAACCAGCCGGAAGGCACGACCATTACGGTGACCCTGAACGGCATTCACTACACGGCTACCGCTGACGCCAGCGGAAACTGGAGCGTAACCGTTCCGGCGGCAAACGTCTCGGCGCTGGGCGAAGCGAATTACACCGTGACGGCGAACGTCACCGATAGCGTCGGCAACAGCGCTTCAACCTCGCACGACGTGCTGGTGGACAGCTCGCTGCCGGTGGTAACGATCGACACGCTGGCGGGCGACAATATCGTTAACGCGGCGGAAGTGGCGGCAGGGCAAACCCTGACCGGTAAGGTGACAAATGCGGCGCCAGGTGACACTGTCACGATTACCCTGGGCGGCCAGACCTTTACTGCCACCGTACAGGACGATCTCACCTGGAGCCTGCCGTTAACCCAGAGCCAGTTGACCGCGCTGGGCAACGGCGATCTCACCGTATCGGCCAGCGTCACCAACGCGCACGGCAATACCGGCTCTTCTTCGCTCGACTTCACCATCGACGCCCAGCTTCCGGGGCTGCGTATTGATACGGTCGCAGGCGACGACGTGATCAACGTGATTGAGCACGCTCAGAACCTGATTGTGTCCGGCACCAGCACCGATCTGGCGGCGGGCAGCGCCGTCACCGTGACCATCAACGGAAAAGCGTATTCCGCAACGGTGCTGGCGGACGGCTCCTGGCAGGCGGCGGTACCGGCGGCGGACGTGTCCCAGTGGGCAGATGGCTCGCTGGATATCAAGGCAAGCGCGCAGGATGCCTCCGGCAACCCGGTGGCCATCGGGACCGTCGTGGACGTCGATCTCGCGCCGGTTGCCATCACCATCAGCAGCGTGACCGACGACAACGTCCTTAACGCAGCGGAAAAAGGCCAGGATCTGGTGCTGTCCGGCACGTCATCTAACGTTGAAGCGGGCCAGACCGTCACCATTATCTTCGCAGGAAAAACGTACACCACGACGGTGGATGCCAACGGCGACTGGACCTGGGCCGTTCCGGCTGCCGATCTGAGCGGCCTGAAAGACGGCGACGCCAGCGTGCAGGTCAGCGTCACCAACGTGAACGGCAACGCCGCGTCTTCGGCGCAGGCATTCAGCGTCGACACCACCGCGCCGACGGTGACCATCAACACCATCAGCGGCGATAACATGCTGAATGCGGCAGAGGCAGCGCAGGATCTGACCCTGAGCGGCACTTCTACTGCCGAAGCGGGCCAGACGGTCACCGTGACCTTCAACGGCAATCAGTACACTGCGCAGGTGCAGGCGGACGGCAGCTGGACGCTCGACGTGCCTGCGGCGGATCTGGCAGGCATCACCGACGGCGGTGCCGCGGTCACGGCGACCGTGTCCGATAAAGCAGGTAACCCGGCCAGCGCGGGCTCATCGGTGCTGGTGGACACCACCGTACCGCAGATTAGCTTCAACATCGTCGCGGGCGACGACATCGTGAATATTGCCGAGCACGGCCAGGCGCTGATCGTTTCCGGTAAGGTGACGGGCGCGCAGGCGGGCGACGTGATTACCGTGACCCTGAACGGTAAAGATTACACCGCCATGCTGGACGCGTCCGGCAGCTGGAGCGTGGGCGTTCCGGCGGCGGACGTGGGCGCGCTGGTCAACGGCGACCAGACGATCTCCGCGACCCTCACCGACAAAGCCGGTAACAGCACCACTGCGACGCACGAATTTGACGTCTCCCTGACCGCGCCGGTGGTCGCCATCAATACCCTGGCGGCTGACGACGTGATCAATGCGACCGAGAAAGGCCAGGATCTGCAGGTGTCCGGCACCAGCAACCAGCCGGAAGGAACCGCCATTACGGTGTCCCTGAACGGGATTAACTATACGGCCACCACCGACGCGAGCGGGAACTGGAGCGTGACCGTTCCGGCGGCAAACGTCTCGGCGCTGGGCGAAGCGAGCTACGCCGTGACGGCGAGCGTAACTGACGCCGCGGGCAACAGCGCGAGCACCGGCCACAGCGTGCTGGTTGACAGCGCGCTGCCGCAGGTCACCATCAATCCGGTCGCGACGGACGACGTGATTAACGCGGCGGAAGTGGCTGCCGGACAGACCCTGAGCGGGAAAGTGAGCGGTGCGGCGAGCGGTGACACTGTCACTATTACCCTCGGCGGCAATACGTATACCGCGACGGTTCAGGACGATCTGAGCTGGTCGGTCAACGTGCCGTCCTCGGTCTTAACCGCCATCGGTAACGGCGATCTGACGGTGTCAGCCAGCGTCACTAACGGCCACGGCAACACCGGCACCGGCGAGCGCGACATCACCATTGATGCCAACCTGCCGGGCCTGCGCGTCGATACCGTGGCGGGCGACGATGTGATCAATAGCATTGAACACGCTCAAAATCTGATTATCACCGGTTCCAGCGACGGTCTGGCAACGGGCGCGGCGCTGACCGTCACCGTCAACGGCAAAACCTACGCGGCCACCGTACTGGCGGACGGCACCTGGACGGCGGCCATTCCGGCGGCCGACGTCAGCGCGCTCGGCGCGGGCACGGTTACCGTGAAGGTTGAAGGTCATAGCGCGGCGGGCAACCCGGTTTCCATCAGCCATGACGTGAAGGTGGATCTGGCGACAGTCGCCATCAGCATTAACCCGATTGCCTCTGACGACGTGATTAACGCGGCGGAGAAAGGCGCGGACCTGGTGCTGTCCGGCTCCACCACCAACGTGGAAGAAAACCAGACCGTTACCATCACCTTCGGCGGCAAGTCGTACACCGCGACGGTGGATGCCGACGGCAACTGGACGGCCACCGTGCCGTCTGCCGACCTCAGCAGTTTGAAGGACGGCGACGCCAGCGTGCAGGTGAGCGTGACCAACGTGAACGGCAACAGCGCGTCGGCGGGCCGCGAGTACAGCGTGGACACGACCGCGCCGACGGTGTCTATTGAAATCATCAGCGACAACAACATCATCAATGCGGCCGAGGCGCAGCAGGATCTGGTCGTTAATGGTGTAACCAACGCCGAAGCGGGCCAGACCGTCACCGTGACGCTGAACGGCGTGGACTACACCACCACCGTGCAGGCAAACGGCAGCTGGAGCGTGACCGTGCCTTCCGCGGATGTCGGCGCGATTACCGACGGTAACTACACCATTAGCGCGGCGGTCTCCGATAAGGCGGGCAACCCGGCCTCTGCGGATCGCGACGTGCTGGTCGATACCACCGTCCCGCAGCTGACCATTCACACCGTGTCCGACGACGACGTGATCAACAGCGCCGAGCACGCGCAGGCATTGATTGTCACGGGCTCCGTGACCGGCGCGGCGGCGGGCGACGTGGTCACCGTCACCCTCAACGGCAAATCGTACACCGCCACCCTGGATGCCTCCGGCAACTGGAGCGTGGGCGTGCCTGCGGCAGACGTTACCGCGCTGGCCGCCGGGGATTACACTATTACCGCGGCGCTGACCGATAAAGCGGGCAACAGCAACAGCGCCACGCACGGTGTGGCGGTGAACCTGACCGCGCCGGGGCTGACCATTGACACCGTTTCCGGTGACGATGTGATCAACAACACCGAGAAAACCCAGGATCTGACTCTCTCCGGTACGGCTTCCGGCCTGGCGGCAGGCGCGGTGGTGACCGTGATGCTGAACGGCAAAGCGTACAGCGCGCAGGTGGACGATAACGGAAAATGGACCACCACCGTTCCGGCGAGCGAAGTCGGTCAGCTGGGCGAGGCGCTTTACACCGTCACCGCCTCGGCGACGGACAGCGTCGGCAACAGCACCAGCGCGTCGCACACGGTAAACGTGGAGTCCGTTCTGCCGGGCGTGATTATCAACACCATTGCGGGCGACGACGTGATTAACGCCGCCGAGCTGGCTGCCGGCCAGACCATCAGCGGTAAGGTGGTGAATGCCGAAGCGGGCAACACCGTGACCGTGACCATTGGCGGCAACCGCTACACCGCAAAGGTGCAGAACGATCTCACCTGGTCCGTCGATGTGCCGGAATCTATCCTGACCGCCCTGGGCAACGGCGATTTAACGGTGACCGCCAGCGTGACCAACGGCGTCGGAAACAGCGGATCCGCTGAGCGCGATATCACGATCGACGCTAACCTGCCGGGCCTGCGCGTGGATACCGTGGCGGGCGACGACGTGATCAACAGCATCGAGCACGGGCAGAATCTGATTGTGACCGGATCCAGCGATGGCCTGGCCGCAGGTACCACCTTGACCGTCACCGTAAACGGCAAAACCTACCCGGCCACCGTGCTGGCCGACGGCACCTGGCGTGCGGCCATCCCGGCTGCGGATGTGGGTGCCCTGGCAGCAGGTCCGGTCACCGTGACCGTTGCAGGCCAGAGCAGCGCCGGTAACCCGGTTTCCATCAGCCACGATGTGACGGTGGATCTGGCGACCGTTGCCATCAGCATCGATGCGATTGCCGCCGACGACGTGATTAACGCCGCCGAGAAGGGCGCGGATCTGGTGCTCTCCGGGGCGACCTCGAACGTTGAGGAAAACCAGACCGTTACCATCACCTTCGGCGGCAAGAGCTACACCGCGACCGTCGGCGCCGACGGCAAATGGACGACCACGGTGCCAGCCGCCGACCTGGCGGGTCTGAAAGACGGCGACGCCAGCGTGCAGGTGAGCGTCACCAACGCGAACGGCAACAGCGCCTCGGCGGGACGTGAGTACAGCGTGGACGCGACCGCGCCGACCGTCACGATTAACACCCTGGCGACGGATGATATTCTGAACGCCGCCGAAGCGAAGAGCGATCTGACGGTTTCCGGTACCAGCACCGCCGAAGCGGGCCAGACGGTCACCGTGTCGCTGAACGGCAAAGACTACACCACCACCGTCAGCGCAGACGGCAGCTGGACGCTGAACGTTCCGGCGGCCGATCTGGCAGGATTAACCGACGGCAACGTCACCGTGACCGCATCGGTCAGCGACCAGGCGGGTAACCCGGCGTCCGTGGACCACCACCTGACGGTGGATGTGACCGTTCCTGCGGTCACTATCAACACCATCGCGGGTGACGATGTGATTAACGTGGCTGAACACAGCCAGGCACACGTTATCAGCGGCACCGCCACCGGCGCGGCCGCGGGCGATAAGGTGACCGTCACCATCGGCGGCCAGACCTACACCACCGTGCTGGACGCGGCGGGGAACTGGAGCGTGGGCGTACCGGCAAGCGTGATTTCCGGCCTCAGCGACGGCACCGTGACCGTCACGGCGTCGGTCACCGACGCGGCGGGCAACACCGGCACCGGCAGCCATAACGTGACCGTCGATACCGGTCTGCCATCGGTCAGCTTCAACGCCATCAGCGACGATAACGTGCTGAACGCGGTGGAAAAAGGTCAGGATCTGAGCGTGAGCGGCACCAGCGCCAACCTGGCGGAAGGCACCGTGGTGACCGTGACCCTGAACGGCAAAAACTACACGGCGACGACGGCGGCAGACGGCACCTGGAGCCTGACGGTTCCGGCGGCGGATCTGGCCGGTCTGGGTCAGGCCAACTACACCCTGAACGCGACCGCCACCAACGGCGTGGGCAACAGCGTCAGCAACACCGCGAACCTGCTGGTGGACACCGCGCTGCCAACGGTCACCATCAACACCGTGGCGGGCGATAACGTCATTAATGCGGCGGAAGTGGCCGCAGGCCAGACCCTGAGCGGCATCGTGGCGAATGCCGAAGCGGGCAACACCGTGACCGTGACCATTGGCGGCAACAGCTACACCGCAACGGTGCAGAACGATCTGACCTGGTCCGTCAACGTGCCGTCTGACGTGCTGACGGCGCTGGGTAACGGCAGCCTGAGCGTGACGGCGACCGTTACCAACGGCCACGGTAACACCGGGACCGGCGAGCGCGAGATCGCTATCGACGCTAACCTGCCGGGCCTGCGCGTCGATACCGTGGCGGGCGACAACGTGGTCAACAGCATTGAGCATGCGCAGAACCTCATTGTCACCGGCTCCAGCGACGGGCTGGCACCGGGTACGGCCCTGACCGTCACCATCAACGGTAAAGACTATGCGGCCACGGTGCTGGCGGACGGCAGCTGGAGCGCGGCTGTTCCATCAGCGGACGTGAGCGCGTGGCCGGAAGGTACCGTCAAAATCAGCGTTACCGGCGACAGCTCAGCGGGTAACCCGATTACCATCAGCCACGATGTGACGGTAGATCTGGCGACCGTTGCCATCAGCATCAATCCGATTGCGACCGACGACGTGATTAACGCGGCGGAGAAGGGCGCGGATCTGGTGCTGTCCGGTGCGACCATCAACGTGGAAGCCGGGCAGACCGTGACCATCAGCCTGAACGGCAAAATCTATAGTGCGACAGTAGACGACAGCGGCAACTGGACCTGGACCGTACCGTCTGCGGATCTGGCTGGCCTGAAGGACGGCGATGCCAGCGTGCAGGTGAGCGTCACCAACGTGAACGGCAACAGCGCCTCGGCGGGACGTGAGTACAGCGTGGATGCCACCGCGCCGACCGTCACGATCAACACCCTGGCGACGGACGACATTCTGAATGCCGCCGAAGCGAAGAGCGAACTGACCGTGTCCGGCACCAGCACCGCCGAAGCGGGCCAGACGGTAACCGTGTCGCTGAACGGCAAAGACTACACCACCACCGTCAGCGCGGACGGCAGCTGGACGCTGAACGTTCCGGCGTCCGATGTTGCGGCCCTGACGGACGGCAGCGTGACCGTTACCGCAAGCGTCAGCGACAAGGCGGGCAACCCGGCGTCGGTTGATCACAACCTGACGGTGGACGTCACCGTTCCGGCGGTGACCATCAACACCGTGGCGGGCGACGATGTCATTAACCTCGCAGAACACAGCCAGGCGCACGTTATCAGCGGCACCGCCACCGGCGCGGCAGCGGGCGATAAGGTGACCGTCACCATCGGCGGTCAGACGTACACCACCGTGCTGGACGCGGCGGGCAACTGGAGCGTAGGCGTCCCGGCGAGCGTGATTTCCGGCCTCAGCGACGGCAGCGTAACCGTCACGGCATCGGTTACCGACGCGGCCGGCAATACCGGCACCGGCACGCATAACGTGACCGTCGATACCGGTCTGCCTTCGGTCAGCTTCAACGCCATCAGCGATGACAACGTGCTGAACGCGGTGGAAAAAGGTCAGGATCTGCGCGTCAGCGGCACCAGCGCCAACCTGGCAGAAGGCACCGTGGTGGCCGTGACCCTCAACGGCAAAAACTACACGGCCACGACGGCGGCAGACGGTACCTGGAGCCTGACCGTTCCGGCGGCGGATCTGGCGGGTCTGGGCGAAGCGAATTACACCCTGAGCGCGAGCGCCACCAACGGCGTGGGCAACAGCGTGAGCAACACCGCGAACCTGCTGGTCGATACCGCGCTGCCAACCGTCACCATCAACACCGTGGCGGGCGATAACGTCATCAACGCGGCGGAAGTGGCCGCGGGCCAGACCCTCAGCGGCAAGGTCGCGAACGCGGAGGCGGGCAATACCGTCACTGTGACCATTGGCGGCAACACCTACACCGCAACAGTGCAGAGCGATCTGACCTGGTCCGTGAACGTACCGGAATCCGTCCTGACGGCGCTGGGCAACGGCGACCTGACGGTGTCTGCGACTGTGACCAACGGCCACGGCAACACGGGAACGGGCGAGCGCGAAATCGTTATAGACGCTAGCCTGCCGGGCCTGCGCGTCGATACGGTAGCGGGCGACGATGTGATCAACAGCATCGAACATACTCAAAACCTGATCGTCTCCGGCACCAGCGACGGGCTGGCGGCAGGCACAACGCTCACCGTGACCGTCAATGGCAAAACCTATGCGGCCTCCGTGCTGGCAGACGGTTCCTGGAGCGCGGCGATCCCGGCGGCAGACGTCGCGGCCTTCGCAGCAGGTACGGTCACCGTGACCGTTGCAGGCCAGAGCGCGGCGGGCAACCCGGTGACCATCAGCCATGACGTGACCGTCGATCTGGCGGCGGTGGCTATCAGCATCGATGCGATTGCCACCGACGACGTGATTAACGCGGCGGAAAAAGGCGTGGATCTGGTGCTCTCCGGCAGCACGTCGAACGTGGAGGAAAACCAGACCGTTATCGTTACCTTCGGCGGCAAGACGTACACCGCGAAGGTGGATGCCGACGGTAACTGGACGGCCACCGTGCCTTCCGCCGATCTCGCGGGCCTGAAGGACGGTGACGCCAGCGTGCAGGTGAGCGTCACCAACGCGCACGGCAATAGCGCCTCGGCGGGCCGCGAATACAGCGTGGACGCCACTGCGCCAACCGTGACCATTGATACGGTCGCAGGCGATAACGTGATTAACGCCAGCGAAGCGGCTGCGGGCGTGGCCATTTCCGGCACCACCACGGCGGAAGCCGGGCAGACGGTCACCGTGACGCTGGGCGGGAAGAGCTATACCGCCCAGGTGCAGCAGGGCGGCGTCTGGAGCGTGAACGTGCCGGGCAGCGATCTGACCGCACTGGCGGATAGCGGCTACACCGTGCAGGTGAGCGTGAGCGACGCCGCGGGGAACCCGGGCAGCGCGGGTAAGACGATTACGCTTGATACCACGCCGCCGACCGTCAGCTTTAACGTGGTGGCGGGCGATGACGTGATTAACAGCGTGGAGCACGGCCAGGCGCAGATCGTCAGCGGGTCGGCAACCGGCGCGAACGTCGGTGATAAAGTGGTTATCACCCTCGGTTCGCACCAGTACACCACCACCGTTGACGCCAGCGGCAACTGGAGCGTGGGCGTTCCGGCCAGCGTGATTTCCGCGCTGACCGACGGCACCGTGACCCTCAGCGCGACCATTACCGACAGCGCGGGTAACAGCAGCACCCAGACCCATGACGTGGTGGTCAACACCGCCTCCGTGGCGCTGACGGTGAACACCGTTAGCGGTGACGACGTCATCAACGCGGCTGAAGCCGGTTCGTCACTGGTGATTAACGGTTCCAGCGCGCAGTTCGCCAGCGGGACCCAGGTCACCGTGACCCTGAACGGCAAGACCTATACGGCTACGATCCAGAGCGACGGCACCTGGACGACCACCGTACCGGCCGCCGACGTGGGTGCTCTGGCCGATGGCGCACGCTATCAGGTGTCGGTGTCGGCACAGGACAGCGCGGGCAACAGCGCGTCGGCAACGCACGGCATCAGCGTGGATACCACTGCGCCGGTGGTGAGCATTGGGACGCTGTCGGTTGACGACATGCTGAACGCCTCGGAAGCGCAGCAGCCGCTGACCGTGCACGGATCTTCCAGCGCGGAGGCGGGGCAGACCGTTACCGTGACGCTGGGAGGAAAAACCTACACTGCGCTTGTCGGCAGTGACGGCACCTGGACGCTCGACGTGCCGGCAGCCGACCTGGCCGCTCTGAGCCAGGGCGCGCTGACGGTCACCGCCTCGGTCAACGACAAAGCCGGTAACAGCGGCCAGACCACGCACACCTTAACGGTGGATACCGTCGCGCCAACCGTGACCATCAGCACCGTGGCCGATGACGATATCGTCAACAACGCGGAGCAGCTGGCGGGCCAGACCATCCGCGGCACCACCACGGCGGAACAGGGCCAGACGGTGACCGTCTCCTTCAACGGGCACAGCTATCAGGCGACCGTCGGGGCGGACGGATCGTGGTCGGTCTTCGTACCGGGCCGTGATTTCCTCGGCCTGAGCGACGGGGAGTACACCATCACCGCGTCGGTAAGCGACAGGGCGGGCAACCCGGGCAGCGCAACGCACGACGTGACGCTGAACGGCGATGTCCCAACCATCACCATTAACACCTTTGCGCAGGACGACATCGTCAACGCCGCCGAGCACGGCACGCCGCTGGTCGTCAGCGGTACTACCGACGCCCCGGCGGTCCAGACGGTGACCCTCACGCTGAACGGTAAAACCTATGCGGCTACCGTCCAGAATGACGGCACCTGGAGCTACACGGTCAGCAGCGCTGACGTGGCCGCGCTGGCAGACGGCGGTTCTTACGTGATTAACGCCCAGGTGAGCAACACCATCGGCAACAGCGCCAGCGATAACCATACCGTCACGGTGGATCTCACCGCGCCGTCGATGGGGATCAGCATTGATTCGCTGCAAAACGACACCGGCCTGAGCGCAACGGATTTCATCACCAACGACAGCCAGGTCGTCGTCAACGGCTCGCTGACCGCGCAGCTCGGCAATAACGAGAAGGCGCAGATCAGCCTCGACGGCGGCGTCACCTGGATCGACCTGACCGTGACCGGCACCACCTGGCGCTACGCCGATGGCCGCACCCTGACGGACGGGACGTATCAGTACCAGGTCCGCGTGATTGATAACGCGGGCAACGTGGGGGCCACGGACAGCCAGGACGTGGTGATTGACCTGACGAAGCCTGCGGCAACCACCATTACCGTGGATTCCATTACGCAGGATACCGGCCTGTCCGGCAGCGACTTTATCACCAGCGACAACCAGATCAGCCTGAAAGGGACGCTCGGTGCGGCGCTGGGCAGCGGCGACCACGCGCAGATCAGCCTTGACGGCGGCGTCACCTGGATCGACGTCAGCGTCAGCGGCCTGAGCTGGACGTACGTCGATGGGCGCACGCTGGCCGACGGGGATTACAACTACCAGCTGCGCGTGATTGACGATGCGGGCAACATCAGCGCCACCGCCTCTCAGGTGGTGACCATTGATACGGTTGCACCGGACGCCAGCAAAACGATCGCCATCGACAGCATCAGCGACGATACCGGCCTGAGCAGCAGCGACTTTATCACTCGCGACACGTCCCTGACGCTGCACGGCTCGCTCGGCGCGACGCTGGCCGACGGCGAATACGCCCAGATCAGCCTCGACGGCGGCGTCACCTGGCAGAACGTGATCGTCACCGGCAACAGCTGGTACTACGTCGATAGCCGCACGCTGGGTAACCAGACCTATGACTATTACGTCCGCGTGGTGGATGCCGCCGGTAACGTGGGGGCCAGCGCCCATCAGCAGGTGACCGTCGATACGATTGCTCCGGATGCGGCGATCACGGTGTCGGTGGATAACATCACCGTGGATACCGGCTTCGACAATAACGACTTCCTGACCAGTTCGACCTCGTACACCCTGCACGGAACGCTCGGCGCTGAACTCGGCGTGGGCGAGTACGTGCAGGTGAGCATGGACGGCGGCACGACCTGGGTGTACGCCACCGTCAGCGGCACCCAGTGGAGCTACAGCGATACGCGTACCCTGACCGACGGCAGCCATAACTATCAGGTGCGGGTGGTCGACCAGGCGGGTAACGTCGGGGCCACCACCTCGCAGGCGGTGACGGTGGACACGCAGGCGCCGCAGTACGGCGTTACCATCGACAGCATCAGCGACGATACCGGCCAGTCCGGGAGTGATTTCATCACCATGGACACCACGCTGACCATCAACGGTTCGCTGGGCAGCGCGCTGGCAAACGACGAGCGCGTGCAGATCAGCCTGGACGGCGGGAATACGTGGCTCGATACCACGGTCACCAACCAGCGCTGGAGCTACACCGATACCCGCGATCTGCCTGACGGAGACTACACCTACCAGGTGCGGATTATCGACCAGGCGGGCAACGTGGGTTCCACCGCGTCTCAGGTCGTCACGGTAGACACCACGCCGCCGACCACGGTTGGCACGGTCGTGAGCTATACCGACGGCGAAGGCGAGCGTCAGGGCACCTTTGGCAGCGCGGTGGCAACGGACGATAACTCGCCGCTGATCAACGGGACGCTGAACCGCGCCCCGGACGACGGCGAGATCGTGCAGCTTTACCGTGACGGGGTTCTGCTCGGCCAGGTGACCATGAACGGCAGCGCAAGCTGGTCCTTCCAGGACAACGGCCTGAGCGACGGGAATCACACCTACATCGTGCGCGTCACCGACAGGGCCGGAAACTACACGGAATCGGACGGCTTTGTGCTGAACGTCGATACCAGCATTCCGACCACCACGGCGGCGATTACCGCGCAGACCACGTCGGATACCACGCCGATCGTCAGCGGTACCGTCTCCGCTGACCTGGTGAACGGTGAATACCTGGTGGTGACGGTGAACGGCAAAACCTACACCTCCCAGACGGGCGGTGCGGTGGTGGTCGACCCGGATCACAACACCTGGTATCTGCAGATCCCGGACGGCGATGCGCTGAGCGTGGCGAGCTACAGCGTGACCGCGCAGGTGAAGAGCAGCGCGGGTAACGGCAATACCACCGGTACGGCGACCGGCAGCCTGGTGATTGATACCACCTCGGTGAACACCGACTGGGCAACCTCGGCGGGGAACAGCAACAACTCCACCATGACCCTCGGCATGAACAGCAGCGGTCTGTGGAATATCATCGCTAACGGCCAGTCTTACTCCAGCAGCGATAGCTCGACCTATGCCGGCAATACGCTGACTAACACCCGTAACTACTACGTGGTGAGCCAGACCGCCGCCGACTTTGACCGTAACGGCACGCAGGACATTTTCGCGACGGAAAATACCTACGCCGGGTCAACGCAGGTGATGTGGACCTACGATGGCAGCACCTATAACGCCAGCCAGCTGGCAATGGGCACCACCATCTGGTTCGGCGGCGTGATTGCCTACGATAAAACCGGGGATGGGTATCTGGATCTGGCGTACGGTGACTCCGGCGCGGACTCCATTACCTATCTGATCAACAAAAACGGGGTACTCTCGCCTGACGGCACCTACGGCGGCGCGGGGTTCTGGGGACAGTTCACCACCATGCGTGAAATCTCCGGCGTCGATATTAACAATGACGGCACCGTGGATGTGGTTCAGCACACCAACCGCAGCGGCGCGTACTCGTTAACCGTGATCAACAACAACGGCAACGGCACGCTCTCCATCGGTCAGAACCTGACGAACGTGTTTGTGCCCAACGCCTCGAATACCACCACGGCGGCTTCCATGACGTGGGCGGACTTCAACGGCGATGGCTACATGGATCTGTACCTGGGCAGCAGCTACAACAACAACGGCGGGGTGATCTACTACAACGACGGTACCGGGAAGCTCTCGGCCACCAAGAGCGCGGTGGAGGCGTCTAACGCAGCGGCGGGCTATCTGTCGGTGGCGGTGGACTGGAACGGCGACGGGCAGATGGACATCGTCAAGCTCAGCACCTACGGCGGCTCGCAGACGGCGACGCTGTTCACCAACAACGGCTACGGCTCCACCTGGACCGCCAGCCAGCTGGCGTCCGGCATTGCTTACGCCACCGGCGTGGCGGCAGTGGACTACAACTGGGACGGTGCGCAGGACCTGCTGGTCTCTCAGCAGAACGGCAAGGTGGTGCTGGTGCAAAACAGCAAAACCATTGCTGACGGCACCGCGATGCATCTGCACATTGTCGACAGCGAGGGCATCAACGCCTACTACGGCAATACGGTCAACCTGTACAACGCCGCGGGCGTGCTGGTGGCCTCACAGATCATCAACGCCCAGTCCGGTATCGGGTCGAACGATACGTCCGCGCTGGTGAGTTTCTACGGGCTGGATCCGAATGAAACCTATTCGGCCGAGATCCTGAAGATCACCAACGGCGTGTCGGATAACGTCACCTGGAGCGGTCTGGAGGCGGGCAACGGCAAAGAGGGCTACGTCCTGACGGCCGAAGCGGCCACCGGCGGCCACAGCGGAACCATTACCGGAACCGGGTATAACGACACCTTCATCGCCGAAAATGGCACGTATACCTACAACGGTTCCGGCGGCTGGACTACCCATTCCGACCATGACACCTGGAGCAACACCGGCGGGATGGACGTGGTGGATTACCGCAATGCGACCTCTGGCGTGACCGTTGACCTGCGCCTCTCAACCGCGCAGGACACCGGCTTCGGCACCACGCGTCTGCTGAACATTGAAGGGATTAACGGCTCGGATTACGACGACGTCATCACCGGCAACAGCGGTGATAACCGGTTCGAAGGCCGTGGCGGAAACGACACCTTCAACATCGGCAGCGGCGGTCACGATACGCTGCTCTACAAGCTGATCAACGCTTCGGATGCCACGGGCGGTAACGGTCACGACGTGGTGAACGGCTTTACGGTCGGCACCTGGGAAGGGACGGCGGACACGGATCGTATTGACCTGCGCGATCTGCTCTCCGGCAGCGGCTATACCGGCACGGGCTCGGCGAGCTACGTGAACGGCGTGGCCACGCTGGACAGCGGCGCGGGCAATATCAGCGATTACATCCGCGTGGTGCAGAACGGCAGCAATACCGAGATCCAGGTTGACCTGGACGGTACCGGCGGTCAGTTCTCGCCAACCACCCTGGTGACGCTGAACGGCGTGCAGACGGATCTGGCAACGCTGCTGGCGAACCATCAACTGTTAATTGCGTAAAACAACGCCGCGGGGAGCGATCCCCGCGGCCTTTTGGCGTTTCTTTACACGAATTGCGTTACCCCGGAGATTATGAAGACACATCCACAGTACGAACCCTGGCTGCAGGGCATGCTCATCATCGCGAAGCACTACCGGCTGGACTTTTCGGTGGAGCACGTTCGGGTCACGATTAATCATGAAAGCCAGTCGCCGCGCCAGCTGGTGCTGGAGGAGATGGCGCGCCAGCTTGGGCTGGGGATGCGTGTGGTGGCGGCGGAAGCGGCATCCCTCGATCCTTGGCGCCTGCCGCTGCTGGCAGAATTCACCGGCGGGCAGATTGCGGTGATCAACCGCATGGACAACGAAGGCAACGTCAGCCTGCAGTTCAGCGGCGACGGCGGCCTGGAGACGACGCTGACGCGCGAGGCGCTCGGGTCGCGATTAAAGGGCCTGATGGTGCTGCGCCCGCTCGAGTCCACGCCGGATGCCCGCGTGGATGACTACATCAAACCGTATGAAAAAAACTGGTTCTGGCAGCTGGCGCTGAAGGACTGGCGACGCTACGGCGACATTATGCTGGTGGCGCTGGTCGCCAACGTGCTGGCGCTTTCCAGCATGGTCTTCTCCATGCAGGTCTACGACAGGGTGGTACCGTCGCAGTCAGAAGCCACGTTGTGGGTGCTGTTCGGCGGCGTGATGATTGCCATCGTGTTCGAATTCATCATGCGCATGCTGCGCGTGCACATTTCTGACGTGGTGGGGAAGCGCGCCGATCTGCGCATCTCTGAACGCGTCTTTGCCCACGCGCTGCGGATTAAAAACGGCGCACGCTCAAAATCAACCGGATCGTTTATCGCGCAGATCCGCGAGCTGGAGTCGGTGCGCGAGCTGATCACCTCGACGACCATTGCGGCCCTCTCCGATCTGCCGTTCTTCCTGCTGTTCGTCTTCATTCTGTGGATGATTGGCGGTCCGCTGGTGCTGGTGGTCCTGCTCGCCGTGCCGCTGTTGCTTATTCCGGGCCTGCTGGTGCAGCGCCCGCTGGGGAAACTCTCCAGCGAAGGGATGCGTGAATCCGCCATTCGTAACGCCACGCTGGTGGAAGCGGTGCAGGGCATTGAAGACATCAAGCTGATGCGCGCCGAGCAGCGTTTCCAGAACCAGTGGAATAACACCAACGACGTCGCCGCCAGCGTCGGCATGAAGCAGCGCTGGCTGACGGGCCTGCTGCTCACCTGGACGCAGGAGGTGCAGTCCATTGTTTACGCGGTGGTGCTGCTGGTGGGCTGCTATCTGGTCATCAGCGGTGACATGACCACCGGTGCGCTGGTGGGCACCTCGATTCTGGCGTCGCGGACCATTGCGCCGCTGTCGCAGATCTCAGGCGTGCTCTCGCGCTGGCAGTCGGCAAAAGTTGCCCGCAAGGGGCTGGACGACCTGATGCAGCGGCCGATTGACGATCCGCAGCACGGCAAGAAGGTGCACAAAGCCCACCTGCGCGGCGACTATGCGCTTGAGGACGTCGGGTTTTATTACGACGAGGAAGAGAAACTCACCGTGCTCAACATCAGCAAGCTGCAGATCCGCGCCGGAGAACGCGTGGCGGTGCTCGGGCGCAATGGCTCCGGCAAAAGCACGTTGCTTCAGCTTCTGGCGGGCATGCAGGAGCCGCAGCAGGGCAGCATTCTGCTGGACGATATTGCCCTTAATCATCTTGATCCGGCCGACGTGCGTCGCGACATGCAGCTGCTGAGCCAGCAGGCCCGTCTGTTCTTTGGCACCGTGCGGGACAACATCCTGATGGGTAACCCGCTGGCGACCGACGATGACATTCACCAGGCGCTGGTCAACAGCGGCGCGCTGGAGTTTGTGCGCAAACAGAAAATGGGGTTGAACACCATCATCAACGAGGGCGGAACGGGCCTCTCCGGCGGTCAGCGTCAGGCACTTTTGCTGGCGCGCGCCCTGATCACCTCGCCGACTATTCTGCTGCTGGACGAGCCTACCGCCTGGCTGGACGAAATGAGCGAGAAGCAGTTTATTCAGCATCTTCACACATGGCTGGGTAAACGCCGGACGCTGGTGGTGGCCACGCATCGCCTGCCGATTCTGGACCTGGTCGACCGCATCATCGTGCTGGAAAACGGCAAGGTGGTGATGGACGGCCCGCGCGACGCCATCCTGCACCAGCACGGTATGGCGCCGCAAAAGACAGCACAGCGCACCGTGACCATGAAACCGGCGGCGGTTGCAGAGGAGGGCGCGGCATGAATGATTTCTCCCGTTTTAATAGCCGACTGAATGAGCCGCGCCTTCCGCGATCCACGCTGGTGGCATGGTCGCTGTTCGCCCTGCTGGCGGCGTTTATCGCCTGGGCGAGCCTGTTCCATCTTGATGAGGTGACGACCGGCAGCGGTAAGGTGATACCGTCTTCTCATGAGCAGGTCATCCAGTCCCTGGAAGGCGGCATTATCCACAGCCTGATGGTGCGCGAAGGCGACATCGTCGAGCGCGGCCAGCAGCTCGCGCAGCTTGATCGGACAAAAACCGAGTCGAGCGTGCTGGAGAGCGAGTCGCGTCTGAATGCGGCGCTGGCCACGGCGGCACGCCTGAAGGCCGAAGTTAACGACACGGAGCTGACGTTTCCCGAGGAGCTGGATGACGACGTTGAGCTGGTTAAGCAGGAAACGGCGCTCTACCAGTCCCGTCGCGAGAGCCTTGAAAAAGGGCTGGCTGGTTTACGTCAGGGTGCCGAACTGGTGCAACGCGAGCTGTCGTTGACCCGTCCGCTGGTGACCCAGGGGGCGGCCAGCAAGGTGGAGGTGCTGCGTCTTGAGCGTCAAAAAAATGAGCTTGAGAATAAAATCACCGAGATGAAAAACCAGTATTACGTCCGCGCTCGCGAAGAGCTGGCGAAAGCCAATGCGGAGATTGAAGCCCAGCGTTCGGTGATGAAGGGTCGGGAAGACTCCCTGACCCGACTGACCTTCAATGCGCCGGTTCGCGGGATCGTAAAGGATATTGACGTCACGACCGTGGGCGGCGTCATCCCGCCGAACGGCAAGCTGATGAGTCTGGTTCCGCTTGACGATCAGATGGTGATTGAGGCGAAAATTTCGCCGCGCGATGTGGCGTTTATCCATCCTGGCCAGAAGGCGCTGGTGAAAGTGACGGCCTATGACTACTCCATTTACGGCGGGCTGGAAGGGGAAGTGACCATGATTTCACCGGACACCCTGCAGGATGAGGTGAAAAGAGATGTTTATTACTATCGCGTCTATATTCGTACCGACAGTAACCATCTGACCAATAAGCAGGGTCAGGAATTCCCGGTCTTTCCGGGCATGATTGCCACCGTTGATATTAAAACCGGCAGCAAAACCATTCTGGATTATCTGTTGAAACCGCTGAATAAGGCAAAAGAGGCGCTGCGGGAACGATAGGTGAAGGGCGTTCGGAACACCGAACGCCTGGTGAATTATACGGTTGACGTCACGTTGTGAAGGTGGCGTCGCTCTTTAGGAACCACGTTGATGTAATGCGTGACATACGCAAAATATAATCCGGCATAATTTTCGACGAGTTCGATAAACGCCGGATAGACCGATAGCCGACCATCACCCCGATCTTTCAGATAGCCTGCCTCCTGAGCTGATTTGATAATCCGGTTGACGTGGATGCGCGATACAAAAAATTCTTTTGCGAGCGTGCTGGCTGAATAGTCAATAACGGCGCCATGGGCGGATTTGTTTTTCATAGCCTGCAGGTAAAGATAAAGCATAATCATACGGCCACCATCTTTATCAATAAATAATCCTACTTCAGGCAAAACCTTTCTGAACGTTAATCCACGAAAAAGATATTCTGCCGCGCGGCGAAAGAAGTTGCTTCTCAAAATATCATTATCCAGCAGGTTTACATTAATATTAAATGTCGGATATAGAATGCTGACGGGCAAAAAAGCGCCGGACATATAACGCTTTAGTTCATTCAGGCCTTTTTCGGTTGGCGCGATTCTCGTCTTTCGTCTGTCTTCTGTACAGCGCCAGGTCCTGATGCGCCCGGTGGTTCTGAGTATCGTAATGATCGCAATAACGCTGTTGGGGCTGGCTATCTTATAGCGAGAACATAACTCTTTAATTTCAGAAACTGACTCGGCCTGATTGCCAAAAATAAAACAACACATGGAGAGGATAATGTTGAACCGTGATTCCTGTAGCATTGTCTTGTAGAACAAAGGTTGCTTTTTGTAGATGGTGTCATTAATTGTGTAGTGCTCTAATATTGCCTCACCGAATCGTGGATTGCTCTTTATGACATCCCTTCGATGTAGCAAGGCCCTGGATGAGATATGATTATCCATAGCATTTTTCTCGTATTTGAATGAGCCGATAGATGAAGTGTCCAGTCTTCTTTTTCGGAATTTTCATTATACCCTGAGAATAAAATATTTGCCGTGGTTATTTGAAAAGAAAAGTATAGTTAAACGTTTGTGATTAACGCAAAGATGTTCCAGTGAATTAGGCTGATAACAGTTTCTTAACCCTGGGTGCTACTGTAAAATTATACTACGCAACAGATGCAATAAATTTTACGCATACTCAAACAGAAATGGCGCTTTGGTGCCCAGGAGCAGGTTATGACCCAAAAAATGTCTCTCAAAAATGGGGTTTGCGATGAACATAAATTTGTCATCTCAGCCTGCGGCTTCACATTTCAGGGGTATTGTTCGATCCTCAATAAGTACGGGATCCACGCTTCCCAAATTCACTTTAACGGAGATGAGGCATCCCAACAGGATGTTGAAAATATCCTTAAAAATCAGGATGCCCATATCGTGGTGTTCCTCGGGAAAGGTGTCGTCAATCTCCTGGAAAGCCTGAAGCGACTGGCCTCGGTACTCAATGCACTCCCCGTTATTCGGCATGTCACCCTGTATGGTGATATTCCTGACGGCTGGCTGTACCGCACGCTGGGCAGTCTTTTAAATAACAGTTATCAATTATCATTGATTCGCGTAGCCAGCGTTTCGGATGTAGTAGGCTGTTTTAATACCCATTACAAAAGCTTTAAGGATCGTTCACGTGTATTACGCGAACGCTACATGGATATTGGCTCTGAAGAAAATCTAAAGTGGTTAACAAGAAGAGAGATTGACGTTTTATTAAATTTCTATCGTGGTATGTCCGTAAAGGAAATGTGCGATAGAATGGGGTTGTCGAATAAAACGGTTTATACCCACCGAAAAGAAGGTGTGCTTAAATTACGTTTAATTAAGCGCTGGTTACACGATCCGCACAATTTTAAAGCAGATAAACCTGATAAACACCCGCGTCAAAAAGTGGGGCTCACGGAAAAAGAAGCCGAAATTTTTAATGCTTTACGTAATCGGGAAATATTCCCGGCATATCAGATTATTACCGATCGAGATAAAAAAGGGGTTGGGTTTGAAATCCTGATTCGCTGGAATAAAAACGGTAAAATTGTCAAGCCTGCCAGTTTTTTAACGGATGTTTCCAATCATGAAATCTGGCTGAAAATTACGGCGTTGGTCATCCATGCCGCCGTTTCAGGTATTAATAAGTATAACGGGAAATACTATTTTTCAGTGAATATTCCGCCTCGTCTGGCGTCCGGGAATGCTTTGCCTGATATGGCACGGAAAGCCATCGGCATGCTGCTCAAACCGCAGTGGGCCGAAAAGCTGGTTTTTGAATTTGCAGAAGATATTGACGTGACGAAGGACAAAAGGATCCCTGAAACCATGCGGCATTTACGCAATACGGGGTGTCGATTGTTCCTGGATGACTGCTTCTCTAACCATCAAACCATGTTCCCGGTGCGCCAGGTGCATTTCGATGGGCTTAAGCTGGATCGGGACATCGTTGAGCATTTTGTGGCAAACGACAATGACTATAATTTGATTAAAGCGATACAGGTTTACAGCGACATGACCGGAACGGACTGTATTGCAGAGGGGGTTGATAGTGAAGAAAAGTTTGAGAAATTAGTCGAGCTGGGCATCAAGAACTTTCAGGGATATTATTTATCGCGCGCCGTGAAAGAGGAGGAGTTAGACCGCATGGTCAGATTGTTTAGTTAAGAAAAAATAAAGCCCCGAAGGGCCCTGGGTTATTTCCGGCCCAGCAACAAGCCGAGAACTATACCGATTGCACCCGCGGCAACGAGGCCGGTGAGGGGATTATTTCTGACGGCTTCAGTGACATCGGAAACGGCATCGCTGGCCTGAGCGGCATATTTTTTAGCAGCACCTTTAACCTGATGTTTTGGTGAATCAACGAATTCACCAAACTGCTGCTGCGCTGAACCTGCAAGTTCATCAAATTTATTTTTTGCTTTGTCTTCAGCAAACTGGGTGTTTTTATCAGTACCGAAATCAGACATTTTTGCCTCCTTTTGTTGATAGTTAAAGGATAGCCGCTCTTTGTGGATACGGCAGGCGAAAGGCTAAATTCGGCACCTGAAAGGGCGGTTTTCGGATATATCTCTATACCCGGAACCCGTTATTTCTCATTGTCATCCTGACCGTAAAACAGTTTCCCAATGCGGATTAGCGGGCGGCCCTGTGACTTACGGTGCAGGTTACTGTCCCTGAGCGAATAAACGCAGCCGCAGTATTCCTGCTGGTAAAACTGTTCCCGCTTGCTGATCTCAATCATGCGCGAGGAGCCGCCCTGTTTACGCCAATTATAGTCCCAGTACACCATACCCGGATAGCGCGCCGCCGCACGCTGGCCGCAGTCATTTATCTGCTGCATGTTCTTCCAGCGGGAGATCCCCAGCGAGCTGCTGATGACGCTGAATCCATTTTCTGCCGCATAGAGCGCCGTACGCTCGAAACGCATATCGAAGCACATGGTGCAGCGGACGCCGCGCTCGGGTTCCCATTCCATACCTTTTGCGCGCTCAAACCAGTTATCGGTGTCGTAATCGGCATCAACAAACGGCACGCCGTGCTTTTCCGCAAAGCGAATATTTTCCTCCTTACGAATGAGGTATTCCTTTTGCGGATGGATATTGGGGTTATAGAAGAAAATGGTGTACTCAATGCCCGACGCCTGAATAGCCTCCATCACTTCACCGGAGCAGGGGGCGCAGCAGGAGTGCAGCAGCAGTTTGTCAGCGCCGTTTGGCAGGGTGAGTTGAGGGCGGATAAAAGGGGCTGTCGTCATGGCGTTCTGCACTATGTTTATGAAATTTATGGAAGGGTAGCATAAATTCATAATCTGTTGAGACGGGATCGACGCAGGAAAGCGCGATCCCGCGGGGCGGGATCTTCTCGGGTATGACGTGCCGCTACTCGGCAAATTTGAGCAACGCTTCTCCGTCAAGACGGTAGCGCACCCATTCGGACTGCGGCAGCGCGCCAATGCTCAGATAAAAATCGATGGCGGGCTGGTTCCAGTCCAGCACGCTCCATTCAAGGCGACCGCACTGCCGTTGTACGGCGAGCTGGGCGATATGTTTCAGCAGTGCTTTTCCCGCCCCCAGGCCGCGATAAGCTGGGGAAACATACAGATCTTCCATATAAATCCCGTTGCGGCCAAGCCCGGTTGAATAGCTGGTGAAGAACACGGCATAGCCGGCGATCTTGCCTTCACACTCCGCGATCAGCGCTTCGGTTTTAGTACCTGCGCTAAAGAGCGTTTCCCGGATCTCCTCCGGTGTGGTAACCACTTCTTCCGGGGCTTTTTCATACACCGCCAGCTCATAAATCATGGCGTAAATGGCCGCCGCATCTTCGGGGCGTGCCTGACGAAGGGTGATGCTCATTGTTTTTCCTGCTTTTTAGCGTGTGTCCTGATTGATGGCGTTAAGCATACGGCGTATTGTCTGAAGAATTAAGTGCAATGAAATCAACAAATGATGAATATTATGCATCCGGCCCTGAGACGTCTTGATTTAAACCTGCTGCCCGTTTTCGACGCGATTTACCGCCACCGCTCCGTTCGCCTGGCCGCTGACGAGCTGGCGATGAGCACATCCGCGCTCAGCCATGCGCTGTCGCGTCTGCGTGCCACCCTGAACGACCCGCTGTTTTTCCGCGAAGGGCATCGCATGTCCCCCAGCGTGTATGCCTCTCAGCTCGCGCCTTCGATTGCTTCCGCACTGTCGTTCCTGAATCATGAGCTGACCCCGCAGCCGGAGTTTGATGCAGCCAGCAGTTCGGAGTGCTTACAAATTGCGATAACGGACTTTACCGCGCTGTGCATTTTCCCGGTGCTGATGCACAAACTGCAGCTTGCGGCCCCGGGCTTGCGTTTCGAATTGCGCTATCTGCCGCACAGCCCGGCGCTGACGGAACTGCTGGCGGGCGAGGTGGATCTGGCGCTGGGCTTCAGCACTCAGGATGATATCCGGCACCCGGAACTGGAAGAGATCGACTGGTTTGAAGATGAGTATGTGGTTATTAGCAACGCGCGCCGGACGCGGCTGACGCTGGAGGATTATCTCGCTGCCCGACACCTGGTGGTGACGCCATGGAATGAGAAGCAGGGCGTTCTTGACGTACGGCTTGAGCAGCTGGGCTATACCCGACAAATCGCGATCAAAACGCCGTCGATGCTCAGCGCACCGTTTATCGTAGCGGAAAGCGACCTGCTGATGGCCATCCCTCGATACGCCGCTGAGAAGCTGGTTGCGGCAGCAGGCCTGAGGATTTTTCCTTTACCGTTCTCGATACGCACGTTTGGAGTGAAAATTTACTCGCATAAACGCAGCGGCCAGCGGGGCGCGACCCGCTGGCTGAAGGAGGAACTGCAGATGCTGGCGCAGGCTGTCAGGGGACGGTAGGCTATTTGTTAGCGGACAGCCCAGCCCGCGCTTTAATATAGAGCAGAGCGAGTCTGTCCATAGAAGCTTAGGTCCTGAAGATTTTATTCATCCAGTAACGGTTTTCGATTATCTTTCGCTGGCTCTGGCTTGAGTTTTTCAACGGGAATACTGCACATGCTTTCCGCTATTATCCCAAAAAGAGAGTCTTTCGGATAACTTTCCCATTGTCCCACATCCTGTGTCACATGTACGACATCGCCTTCCGCGAACGGTTTCGAAAAATAGGTTCGCGCCATAACGGCACGCTGGTTTTTGTCGCAGTTAATCACGTCGATTGCCCGTGAGCTCGCTATGTAGACGGGAGGATTTTTTATAATGAGTGTCTGCTCGGCGTAGTTATTGATGAAATAAAAGCGGCGTAAGTGATCGTTACCCTGATAAGTTGAAATCACCCGAAAATCGATATACGAAGCAATTCTTTTATCTTCAAGGATTTTTATGACGCCTGCCGGTGGCTTGGGGATGGACTGGGGCTGGGGTTTACTTGTCCCGGTACAACCTGTCAGCATAAGTAATACCAGCCATGTTAGCTTTTTCATTTCGCATCCCCTGCGGATAAATCAGGTCGTAATGTCGTCAGCATGTCAGGCGTTACATTTCCCTGAACGGTACAGAGCAATAATGTCCCGTCTTTGCTTTTGCTGAGCATTAACAGCTTTTCGGTACTTTCTTTTGCCGGAGCAATACCTGACACCGCCTGCGCATTGTCTTCCCACTCACTGTTTGGGTTGATTTTAATCATCGTCTGAGAAACATAATCATCTCCCGCCTTTTTCCAGGACAAATGATCAAGTCTGGAAATCACTTCTTCTTGTGACTCTTTGAAAATGAGTCCCCAGTAATAGTACTTACCGTAATTGATTTCATCGAGATTGCTGGTTTGCAGGTAATATCCCGATACCGTCAGATTTAATTCATGCAGCGGTTGAGCAAACCAGATGGTGCGATTGCCGTCTTCAGGGGCTTTGAACCAGGCCTGCGAATGCTTGTTGAGCGTTAAGGGGGCTACGCGGCTGAGTTTGGCTCGCTGATGATAAATCTCGTTGAAAAAGGTTGAGTCGCAGCGGGTCAACGTTTGTGTCAACGTGCTGGCGTGAACCGCGGGTGTGGCTACAGCCATACCTGCTATGAGCCCAATGGAGGAGATGAGTTTACGCATGTAATATCCCTATATTAAAAAAAGACCCTATTTTTATCGGCTTATCAGAATGAGACTTTACGCTTTTTATTTTGCTTTGTTATCTGGCGTATTCAATGCCTCCCCCGAGTTTTGTACAAAACCTCAACCCTCTCATCTTTAGGTTTACACAGCGGTAACAAAATAGGTACCATACCCCCCTATAGTATCAGGAGGGCGTATGCCGCATTCACCCGAAGATAAAAAACGTATTCTTACCCGCGTCCGCCGCATTCGGGGCCAGGTTGATGCCCTGGAACGCGCGCTGGAGTCGGGCGACCCCTGTCTGGCCATCCTGCAGCAAATTGCCGCCGTGCGCGGGGCTGCCAATGGCCTGATGGGCGAAATGGTTGAAATTCACCTCAAAGATGAGCTGGTAGCGGGGGAAACCACGCCGGATCAGCGTGCCGTTCGCATGGCGGAAGTCGGCCATTTACTGCGCTCTTATCTAAAATAAAACCACATACCTGACAAGAAGGGAAGACATATGAAATCTCGCGCTGCAGTTGCATTTGGCCCCGGCCAGCCGCTCAAAATCGTTGAAATTGACGTGGCACAGCCGAAGAAAGGCGAAGTGCTGATCAAAATCACCCATACCGGCGTATGTCATACCGATGCGTTTACGCTCTCGGGCGACGACCCGGAAGGCGTCTTCCCGGCGGTGCTCGGCCATGAAGGCGGCGGGATTGTGGTGGAAGTGGGCGAGGGCGTGACCAGCCTGAAGCCGGGCGATCACGTGATCCCGCTGTACACCGCGGAATGTGGCGAGTGTAAGTTCTGTAAATCCGGCAAAACTAACCTCTGCCAGGCCGTTCGCGCCACCCAGGGGAAAGGGCTGATGCCCGACGGGACGACCCGTTTCTCGTACAACGGCGAGCCGGTTTATCACTACATGGGCACCAGCACCTTCAGCGAATACACCGTTTGCGCGGAGATCTCGCTGGCGAAGGTGAACCCGCAGGCGCCGCTGGATAAAGTCTGCCTGCTGGGCTGCGGCGTGACCACCGGTATTGGCGCGGTGCATAACACCGCAAAAGTCAAAGAGGGAGATACCGTGGCGGTGTTCGGTCTCGGCGGCATTGGTCTGGCGGTGATTCAGGGCGCGGTGCAGGCGAAGGCCGGTCGTATCATTGCGGTCGATACCAACCCGGAGAAATTCAGGCTGGCGGGTGAAATGGGCGCGACCGATTTTGTGAACCCGAAAGATCACGAGAAGCCGATTCAGGACGTCATCGTTGAGATGACCGACGGCGGCGTGGACTTCAGCTTCGAGTGTATCGGCAACGTCAACGTGATGCGTTCCGCGCTGGAGTGCTGCCACAAAGGCTGGGGTGAGAGCATCATCATTGGCGTGGCCGGTGCGGGCCAGGAGATTAAAACCCGTCCATTCCAGCTGGTCACCGGGCGCGTATGGCGCGGTTCCGCGTTTGGCGGCGTGAAGGGCCGTACCCAGCTTCCGGGGATGGTTGAAGATGCGATGGTCGGCAAGATTCAGCTCGATCCGTTCATTACCCATCGCTTACCGCTGGAGCAGATCAACGAGGCGTTTGATCTGATGCACGAAGGAAAATCCATCCGTACCGTTATCCATTTCGGCGACAAGTAACTCTTCTGCCAGCGGTTTTTCGCCGCTGGCATTTCTTTAATAATCTTCTCTAAAGTGTGACCAGTGCGGCGTTTTTAGCCGTAATCTAAATCTCTGCCGTGCCGATGACTATTTAACAGGCGTGTTTTTACGCATCTTACCTACAAGAGAGTCGACGGTCATGGACAACACTACTTCGATGCTGGCGCAGCGCAAGCTGGGCTTCTTGCATCACATCAGGCTGGTTCCGCTGTTTTCCTCCATTCTCGGTGGCATTATTCTTCTGTTTGCCTTGAGCTCGGGTCTGGCAGGGTATTTCCTGCTGCAGGCCGATAACGATCAGCAGGATGTCACAGCTGAAATTCAGGTGCGTATGGGGCTGTCGAACAGCTCAAACCATCTGCGAACCGCGCGTATCAATCTGATCCACGCCGGTGCGGCAAGCCGTATCGCAGAGATGGATGCGATGAAGCAGAACATCAGCGAGGCGGAAACGCGCATTAAGCAGTCTCAGGAGAGCTTTACCGCCTACATGAATCGCGCCGTGCGTACCGCCGAGGGCGCAGCGCTGGATGCGGAGCTTAAGACCCGGTATGACGCCTATATCGCGGGCATGCAGCCGATGGTCAAATTCGCCAAAAACGGCATGTTCGAGGCGATCATCAACCACGAAAACGAAACGGCGCGTCCGCTGGACGACGCGTACAACGCCGTACTGCTGAAGGCGATTAAGATCCGTACCGACCGTGCCAATGCGCTAACGGCGCAGGCGCACAGCCGCACGCAGCTGGGCCTGATGTTTATGGTGGGCGCGTTTGCGCTGGCGCTGGTGCTGACGGCGATGACCTTTGTCGTGCTGCGCCGCACGGTAATCAATCCGCTGCAGCGGGCAGCGAAACGTATCGAGAATATCGCTAAGGGCGACCTGACGATGCCGGACGACGTGGCCGGGCGCAGCGAAATTGGCCGCCTGACGCGCGATCTGCAAACCATGCAGCACTCGCTTGAAAAAACGGTCGGCACCGTGCGTCAGGGGGCGGAGGAGATTTACCGCGGCACCAGCGAGATCTCTGCCGGTAACACCGATCTCTCTTCCCGCACCGAGCAGCAGGCTGCCGCCATCGAGCAAACCGCCGCCAGCATGGAACAGCTGACCGCGACGGTGAAGCAGAACGCGGATAACGCCCATCATGCCAGCAAGCTGGCGGAAGATGCCTCCGGGAAAGCCACCCGCGGCGGCCAGATGGTCTCCGGCGTGGTGAAAACCATGGGCAATATCTCCAGCAGCTCGAAGAAGATCTCTGAAATCACCGCCGTGATTAACAGCATTGCCTTCCAGACCAATATCCTGGCGCTTAACGCGGCGGTAGAAGCGGCGCGGGCGGGTGAACAGGGGCGCGGATTTGCCGTGGTGGCCAGTGAAGTGCGCACCCTGGCAAGCCGCAGTGCGAATGCCGCAAAAGAAATCGAAAGCCTGATCAACGAATCGGTTTCGCTGATCGATCAGGGGTCCGGTGAAGTTGTTGCCGCCGGTAACACCATGAATGAGATCGTCGACGCGGTGAAGCGCGTCACCGACATCATGCTGGAGATTGCCGCGGCGTCCGATGAGCAGAGTCGCGGTATCGTCCAGGTGAGCCAGGCGATTTCGGAGATGGATAAAGTGACCCAGCAGAACGCCTCGCTGGTGGAAGAAGCCTCCGCAGCGGCGGCGTCTCTGGAAGAACAGGGCGCGCGTCTGACCGAGGCGGTTGGGGCGTTTCGTCTGAGCGGTGCGAAGCCGAACCGCGCGGTGGCGTCAGCGCCAGTGGCGACGAGCGCGCCGTTGCGCCCGGCGGCGACAGTTTCGGGGGATAACTGGGAGACGTTCTGAGTCGCGTGTTTTGTCGGGTGGCGGCTTCGCCTTACCCGACCTACTTGTATTTGTAGGCCCGCGTAAGCGTAGCGCCACCGGGCAAAAAAAAGGGACCTTTCGGTCCCTTTTTCACATCTTATTTCTTGTCAGGTAACGCGTACGCGATAACGTAATCACCGCGATCCGGCGACTGGCGGGCGCCACCGGCGTTAATGATGATGTACTGCTTACCGGTTTTCGGCGACACGTAGGTCATCGGGCCGGACTGGCTGCCGACCGGCAGGCGGTCTTTCCAGATCTCTTTCCCGGTGGCGGTATCAAACGCGCGCAGGTAGAAATCCTGGGTGCCGGCAAAGAACAGCAGGCCAGACTGGGTCGAGAGCGATGCCCCAAGCGTCGGCATGCCGATTGGGATTGGCATGTGCATGCGAATGCCCAGCGGGCCGGTATCTTCCACCGTGCCAACAGGAACCTGCCACACCAGCTTGCCGGTTTTCAGGTCAACGGCCGACATGGTGCCAAACGGCGGCTTCTGGCACGGAATGCCCAGCGGCGACAGGAAGCGCTCGCGCATCGCACCGAACGGCGTGCCGTCCATCGGGACAATCCCCATCTCGATGCCGCTGGCATCTTTCGCCACGTTCGCGCGCGGCACCATGTAGTTTGCCAGACCCAGACGCATATCGTTGACGAACATCAGGCTGTTGTTCGGGTCAACGGAGACGCTGCCCCAGTTCATCCCGCCGAGTGAGCCAGGGAACTGCAGGGAACGGTCAAGACCCGGTGGAGTGAAGACGCCCTGATGACGCATCTCTTTAAACTGAATGCGGCACAGCAGCAGGTCGACTGGCGTCGCGCCCCACATGTCGGACTCGGTCAGCGTCTGGTTGCCAATCATCGGCATGCCAACAGAGTACGGCTGGGTTGGGGAGTAGCGTTCACCTTCAACGTTACCCGCCGGGACAGGGCGTTCCTCGACCTTCGCCACCGGCTTGCCGGTTTCGCGGTTAAGCATGAAGATCATGCCCTGCTTGCTGGTCTGCACCAGCACAGGCGTGGTGCCGCCCTTGCCGTCAGGCAGGTCGTACAGCAGCGGCTGGGAAGGCAGGTCAAAGTCCCACAGGTCGTGGTGGGTGGTCTGGAAATGCCAGCGGACCTGGCCGGTGGCCGCGTCGACGGCGACGATGGAGGAACTGTACTTATCGTCCAGCGCGGTACGCTCGCCCGCCCAGAAGTCTGGCGTGGCGTTGCCGGTTGGCAGGTAGATCAGGTTCAGTTTGGCGTCGTAGGACATCGCTGACCAGACGTTCGGCGTGCCGCGGGTGTAGGTCTGGCCTTCCGGCGGCAGGCCGGTCAGGTTCGGATTACCCGGATCCCATGCCCAGGCCAGCTTACCGGTGTGAACGTCGTAGGCGCGAACCACGCCCGGCGGCTCGCCGGTCGAGTAGTTATCCGCGACGCGACCGCCGACGACAACGACGTTCCCGGCCACCAGCGGCGTCGAGGTTTGCTGATAATATCCGGGCTTAATCTCACCCATGCCGACGCTCAGATCCACGGTTCCATGGTCACCGAAGTCGTCGCAGACCTTGCCGGTATCCGCGTTGATGGCAATCAGACGGGCATCGGTGGTGGGCAGGAACAGACGGCGAGGACATGCCGCTGGCTGTGTTTCTGCCTGTGACGTTGTCACGGTGGAGTGGTCTTCAAAATAGCCCAGACCGCGACAGCGCTGCCAGTTAGGGGCCGTGGCTTTGGAATCGTAGCGCCATTTTTCTTTACCGGAATCCACGTCCAGCGCCAGCACTTTACTGTACGGCGTACAGACATACAGCGTGTCGCCAATCTGCAGCGGCGTGTTCTGATCTTCCGCACCCGAGCCGTTGCTCTGCGGAATATCGCCGGTGTGCGCAACCCACGCGACTTTCAGCGAGCTGACGTTTTGCTTGTTAATCTGGTCCAGCGCGGCGAATCGGTCACCGTGGGTGGTGTTGCCCCAGTGCTCCCAGTTCTTTTGCTGCTCGCCGGGTGCGACGGGTTTCACCGGCACGGGCTCGTTCGCTGCCACAAGGGTTTGCGGCTTAAACATCCAGCCGAGGCTGACCAGCATGGCCACCGCGAGCAGCGCCGCGACGCCAAAAGCGGGGGCTTTGTTTGGTGCAGTGTGGTTTGCCGCACGCAGGAAGGGCCAGACGATGGCGCACAGGAACGCCAGCACGGCAAAGGTAAACAGGCGGGAGAAGAGCGGCCAGAAATCCCAGCCCGCATCGCTTACCGCCCAGAACAGCGAGGCAATAAACGCGATGCCGTAAAGCAGGATCCCGCTGGTGCGGTTGAGGAAAATCAGGATCGCGGCAATCACCATTGCCACGCCCATTATCAGGAAGTAACTACTCCCGCCTACGGTGGCGAGCTTAAAGCCCAACCCGCCGACCGCCAGACCGATGAGCATCATCAGTCCGGCAAGAAGCCACTGCAGAATACGCGGTATTCCACGTGGCGCGCTGCCAAATGCCATTTCTCTCTCCTTTAGATCCCGCCGCCGTGTCGGGTATGTACCAGTTGGGTAATAAATGCGGTGGGATTGATGATTAGTACGGGTGAATTCGTTTTTTTCAAACCGTTTGTGAACCATTTGGTGAATTCACGGCTATGATAAAACTGTTAAATTGTTTTACGCAATTGTTAATGAATGATTTCGCATTATTTGATTAACGCGCAGGTCTGTTCCCTCGCCCCTTTAGGGGAGAGGGTTAGGGTGAGGGGTATTAAACCGGCATCGATTTACGGATGGCGCTCAGCAGCGTTTGCGCGCCGGTGGAAAGCGGGGTATCTACCCGGGTCAAAATGCCGATAGGTTCACCAGCGCCGGGGGCCGTTACCGGGAGAGCGGTCAGCGTGCCCTGGCGCAAATCATCTTTTACCGCGCCGGAGGGAACGAACCAGACGTAGTCATAGTCGAGGGTGAGCTGGCGTGAAAGCGAGGCTGACAGCGTTTCGATACACCCTGAGGGCAGCGTACACCCCTGCATTTGCAGCAAGATTTCGGCGGTCTGACGCGGGACGGTCCCTTTCGGGCACACCACCACCGGCCACTCCATGACGCGGCTTAACGTCACCGTGTCCTGCAGCAGAGGGTGATCGGGACGAACCACCAGCTTCAGGGACTCCAGGAACAGCAGCTCGTAATTGAGACCGCCCATCAGTTCAGGGTCGGACATGCGGCCAATCCCGATATCCAGCTCGCCCGATTTCAGCCCCGCGAGCAGCATGGTGTTATTCATGGTGGCAACCTGGATCGTGGTATGCCGTTGCTGCTTGTGGAACTGGCCAATCACCGGCGGAAGAATGCCCAGCGCGGCGGTGGGCAGTGCCCCGACGCGGACGACCTCGCTGGTGTGTTCTTCTTTTCGGTGCAGGGACTGGCCTGCGGTATTGAGCGCATCCAGCACTTTGACGGCGTGCGTAAGGAACTGTTCGCCCACGATGGTAAGCTGCGCCCCCAGCCGACCCCGGTCAAAAAGACGGGCGCCGGTCAGCTGTTCAAGCTCGTTGAGGGTTTTCGAGAGCGCAGGCTGGCTCAGGTTAAGAGTTTCAGCCGCACGCCCCAGCGTTCCCTGTTGAGCGACGGCCACAAATGTATGCAAATGGCGCAAGCGTATGCGCTGACTGAACAGACCATTTTTTTCCATAGGCGATGTTAAAAACAGAGCGATGCGGGTGACAAGCTAAGTTGTTTAATTTTGATAACTTGATAGCAAAATATTTTTAACATTTGATCTGTTTGAGTTACAACATGTTTTTCGGCAGGGGAAGAAAAGTGAACATCCTTGTTCATTTATTGCTCACTGCAGAGAGGGAGGGTTAAGGGGTCAGATCACGCCGTCACCGCCGTCAGAACACCATACCTGGCCGGAGGTAAATGAACATTCATCCGAGGCCAGCGTGACGTACAGCGGGGCAATCTCGACGGGCTGACCCGGACGTCCCAGCGGGGTATCGCCGCCAAACTCCTTCACTTTTTCCATCGGCTGGCCGCCGCTGGATTGCAGTACCGTCCAGTAAGGTCCGGGAGCGACCGCGTTGACGCGAATGCCTTTCGGACCCAGCTGCTTGGCTAAGGATTTGGTAAATACCGCCAGGCAGGCTTTGGTCTGGGCGTAGTCCAGCAGCACCGGGCTCGGCTTCACGGCCTGAACGGAGGAGGTATTAATGATAACGGACGAGGCTTTCAGGTGGCGCAGCGCCGCCTTTGTGATCCAGAAGGGGGCATAGACGTTGGTTTTAAACGTCGCGTCAAAATCTTCGGTAGTCAGCTCTTCAAGGGATTCACGGAACTGCTGACGACCGGCGTTATTGACCAGAATATCCAGCCCGCCCAGCTTCGAGACGGCTTCTTCGACCAGATTCTGGCAGAAGGTTTCGTCCCGAACGTCACCCGGCAGCGCGACGGCATTCCGGCCTTCGGCTTTGATCAGGTCGATGACCTCCGCGGCGTCTTTTTCCTCTTCAGGCAGGTAGTTAATGGCCACGTCTGCACCTTCACGGGCATAGGCGATGGCCACTGCGCGACCGATACCCGAGTCACCGCCGGTGATCAGCGCTTTTTTACCGGCCAGGCGGCCATGCCCTTTGTAGCTAGTTTCCCCGTGGTCGGGTACAGGTTGCATTTCGGATGCCAGTCCCGGTGGCGTTTGCGGCTGTTCCGGGAACGGGGGCTGCGGGTAAGCGTTCGTACGTTGTTGGGTATCACTCATAGCTGACTCCTTAAGCCAAGGGGTGAGATTTGATGGATAACTGCAGCGTTAACGCTTCGCTGAATTATTTCTGCAAACGATCGACACGGACGACGGCAGGAGATGATTTTTTATCAAGCGAACCGTTGATGTTGATCATCTGGTCGGGTTTTACCGTTCTGCCGTCGAAGACTGCCTGGGGAATAATAACGTCGATTTTTCCGGTTTTATCCTGAAATACAAACTTATCGCCGCTACCGTCAATAAGATTACCGCGTAATGAAATGGTCGCACCGTCGTGCAGTTGTTTTGCCTGATCGATGGTCATAATACGCGCGTCATCGGTTCCGCGATATCCGCTATCCAGGGCGTGGGGCGGCGGCGGGGCTTCACCTTTTTGTAACCCGCCGTTATTATCTGCCCATGCGGCCGGAACCAGAAATATCAAAAAAGCGGAAATAAGCGATAATTTCATCGGATATCCTTCATTTTGGGTGTCTTGACTTATTAAGTATTGTTGCTATTCCTTTATGTGGCAAATGTGATAAGTCCTAAAAACAATCGCGTTAGAAATCAAAATTATCGGATAATAAGCGAAACGGTGACGATGGCCATGAAGCGTGAAAATGAAAAGTTACCCGGGATAGAGGAAAGATATCGCTTGCTGACGTTTGAATACGCGTTTCGTCAGGTGGGGTTTATTGTTCTGTTAGGTATTATCGTTGCCGCCATTGCCGGTCTGTTTTCAAGCGGAATAGTCAGCGATACGGTAAAAACAAATTCCGCTAAGTCGCTGACCATAAACTATGAGCGCTTCGGGCGGCGGGAGACGGAGACACGGATACAGCTTGCGTTTCCGGTGAAAACGGAGGGGACCTATACCCTCAGCGTCACCAGCGAGAGTAGCGAGGCGTATGATCCAGGCAGCGTCTGGCCCCAGCCGGACGCCATGTTCAGCCACGGAAACAGCCTCTATTTTGTTTATCACAACCTGAAAAAGACGGATAACTTTTCGGTATTACTCTTTACCACACCGTCCCGGGCCGGTAAATGGAACTCGGTCATCCGCGTAAACAACGAGCCGGAGATCACCCTCTGGCAATTTATTTACCCGTAGGAGGCTGATATGGATATGGTCTTTCGTGCGCTGGCTATTTATCTGTTCCTCGTGGTGGTATTTAAAGTGGCCGGGCGACGCGCGCTGCTGCAGATGACCAGCTTTGACCTCATTCTTCTCCTGATAATTAGTGAAGCCACGCAGCAGGCGCTTCTGGGGCAGGATTTTTCCGTCACCGGCGCGATGATTACGATTACCACCCTGGTGGTAGTGGATATTATTTTTGGCCTTATGAAAAAATATTTTTCCCCGGTAGAGAATATTCTGGACGGCACTCCAGTGATTCTGGTGGAAAACGGCGTTCCCTTGGCGGATAAACTCAAAAAGGTCGATGTCTCTTGCGATGATATTCTGGTTTCCGCGCGTCAGAATAATGGCATTACCGAAATAAGCCAAATTAAATATGCCATACTTGAGCGCAATGGACATATTTCAATCATTCCTTTCGAGAAATAAGAGGCGGCAAGATGAGCAATCTTTTGCACGATAACCATTACACCGTCGGTGAACTGACAAAAAAACTGGCGAGCAAGTTAACCGATGCCGGGCTGCGCTTAACCACGGCGGAATCCTGCACCGGGGGAAAGCTCTCGGTGGCGCTCTGCGCTGAAGAGAACACGGCCGATTTTTATGATGTCGGGCTGGTGGTGTTCAGCGATGCCGCGAAAGCGCGGATCCTCGGCGTGCGTCCTGAAACGCTGGCGCGCTATACCGCCGTCAGCGAACAGACGGTGACCGAGATGGCCGCCAGCATCCGCGACATTGCCCAGGCGGATATCAGCATCGCCATCAGCGGATACGCTGGCCCGGAAGGGGGCGACGACGGCACGGCGGCGGGGACGGTCTGTTTTGCGTGGAACATACGTGGCGAGACGAAAACCCGTACCGTGCTTTTCTCCGGAGACTGTCAGGACGTGGTGGAAAAAGCGGTGCATTTTTCGCTGGCAGAGCTGGTAACAGCATTGTCGGACGGAAATAACGGTTGAGTTCACGTGGAGGTTCTATGGCTGTCATAGTGATTACCGGTGGGACGGCGGGCGTGGGAAAAGCCACGGCGCTGCGCTTCGCAAAAGCAGGTTACGATGTGGGCCTCATCGCCCGCGATGAAGCCAGCCTGCACTCCACCCAGGAAGAGTTGCGCCGCTTCGGCGTAAATGCGCACGCCGTGCAGGCGGACGTCGCCGACAGTCAGGCAGTGGTGGATGCGGCTAACGAGATTGAGTATCGCCTCGGTGCGATTGATGTCTGGGTCAACAACGCCATGGGGGCCGTGCTGGCACCGTTTCGTACCCTTACGCCGGACGAGTTTCGGCGCGTGACCGAGGTGACATACCTCGGCTACGTGAACGGCACCCGCGCGGCGCTTGAGCTTATGGTTCCGCGCGACAGGGGCGTGATTATTCAGGTAGGGTCCGCGCTGGCCTACCGTTCCATTCCCCTGCAGTCCGCCTACTGCGGGGCCAAAGCGGCGATTCGCGGGTTTTCCGATGCGGTGCGCACTGAGCTGATGCATGAGAACAGCCGGGTTCAGCTTTCGATGGTGCAGATGCCGGGGCTCAATACGCCGCAGTTCGAATGGGCAAGGAACAAGTTCGCGTGGGCAATGCGGCCGGTACCGCCGGTGTTCGAGCCTGAAGTCGCCGCCAGCGCCATCTTCAGGGTGGCGCAAAAGCCGGTGCGCGAGCTGTGGGTTGGCAGCAGCACCATTCAGTCGATTGTCGGGCAGTTCCTCTTCCCGGGTTTTCTGGACAGGCTGATGGTGAAGAAAGCCTGGGAAGGTCAGATGACCGACGATCTGAACGCGCCGGACCGCCGGGATTATCTCGACCAGCCGGTTAACGACCTGCACAAAATCCATGGCCGTTTCACTGACGAAGCGAAAACCCGCGCGTCGTCCGTGACCTCCGGTATGCCGGGCAAAGTGGCGTTAGGGGCCCTTGCGGTGGCGGGTATTGTGTTGACGCGTTTGATAATCCGCCGGAAACCGTAATCAGCGCAGCGCGCTGCGGTGCGTCCAGAACCAGCGATAGCCGTAGCCGCCAAGGCTGAGCTCGACGGTTTTACCGCAAACCAGCGCGTCATCGTAGCGTTTGTCCGCGAGACAGGCGGTCCAGGTCGTGTTGCGGATCCCCTTCACGGTGAACTGCACCGGCTGGTCAATGAAGTTAACAAAGGTCAGGATACTGCGTTCTTCGGTCTCGTAATAGATCCCCAGCACCGCGTCACTGTCGATCGTGAGGAGCCGAAAGGGCGCAACGGCAATTTCGGGGAACTCCGAGCGGGTATTGGCGATATCAATGATGCGGTGCAGGAGCGAGTTGCGGTGGAGCAGCGAATCAGCGACGTTGATTTTTTGATAGCGGTAAGGACCGCGGTCGATAATCGGCGCGATAAATTTTTCCGGGTCGGCTGCCGAAAAACCGCCGCCTTGCGATCCTGCCCACTGCATGGGGGTGCGCACGGCGTAGCGCTCTTCCAGATCGAGGTCATCCCCCATGCCGATCTCATCGCCATAGCGCATCACCGGAACGCCGGGCAGGGAAAAGAGTACCGCGTGGCAGAACGCCAGCCGCTTCAGATCGCCGTTCAACATCGGCGCCAGGCGGCGGCGGATCCCGCGCTGGTAGACGTTCATCTCGTCGTCAGGGGCGAAGGTATCGAGGACAAACTGTTTGTCTTTCTGGCTGATGCCCTCCAGATCCAGCTCGTCGTGATTGCGCAGCCAGTTGGCAAAACAGCATGAATCGGGCGGGACGATCATTTTCTTCACCGCGTTGCGCAGCGGACGGGCGCTTTTGCGGGCCAGGCTAACGTAAAAATATTTGTTGAGCCAGAAATTGAGCACCAGATTCAGGCGGTCATTATTGCCAAAGTAGTCCTGATAGGCCTCCACCTCGACGTCCACTTCACCCAGCAGGATCGCGTCCGGATTATGCTCCTCAATCAGACGGCGCATATGTTCGAGGATCCACAGGCCCTTTTTTTCATCACCGTTTCCCGCCTGCGTGGTCAGGTGGGAGGCGGCATCCAGGCGGAACCCCGACACGCCCAGCTTGAGCCAGAAGAGGATGATGTTCTCGATCTCTTTCAGCACCGCGGGCGAGGTCAGGTTCAGGTCCGGTTCGTGGCGATAGAACATGTGCCGGTAGTATTGTCCCGCTTCGTCATCCCAGGTCCAGATGCTCTCCTCCACGCCGGGAAACATGGGGGGCGTATCGTCGTCGTCACTATCTGACCAGAGGTAGTAATCCCGATAGGGTGACGCCGGGTTACGGCGGGCCTGCTGGAACCAGGGATGCGCGTCAGAGGTGTGCTGGATCAGCAGTTCAATAATGACCTGCATGCCCAGCTCGCGGGCCTGTTCGATAAAGGCGATGATATCGGCCAGCTTTCCGAAGCGGGGATCCACCTGGAGATGGTCGCTGACGTCATAGCCTTCATCGAGAAAGGGCGTGAGATAAAACGGGGTGATCCAGATAACCGTCGCCCCCATGCGGCGAATGTACCGCAGCTTGGTCGCTATCCCGGCGATGTCCCCGCAGCCATCGCCGTTCAAATCATAAAAGAGTGCGGTATCAATCTGGTAAATAATGGCCCGTGTATGCCAGTCCGTCATAGCGTGCCTCAGTGATAGCCTTCAGTATCCGAAACCTTGCCCCGGAACACGTAGTAGCTCCACGCGGTGTACACCAGGATCACCGGAATAATCAGTAACGTCCCAACCAGCATAAACAGCTGGCTGGCAGGCGGGGCCGCGGCCTCCCACAGAGTGATACGCGGCGGAATAATGTTCGGCCAGAGGCTGATACCCAGTCCGCTGAACCCGAGGAAGATCAGCCCCAGCGTCAGCAGGAAAGGGCGCGCGTGGCTGGACGGATTGCGGGTCAGGCGCCAGATCAGCACGCTGAAGATCCCGACCAGCAGCGGAACCGGCAGGAACCAGAAGAAGTTGGGCAGGGTAAACCAGCGGTCGGCGACGTACTGCCAGCCGAGCGGCGTCCAGACGCTGACCACCGCGATAACCACCATCAGCGCCAGCAGCACGTGGCGGGTCAGTTCGCGCATGCGTTGTTGCAGCGCGCCTTCGCTTTTCATGATGAGCCAGGTGGTGCCCAGCAGCGTGTAGGCGACGACCAGACCGATGCCGCAGAAGAGGTTGAAAGGCGTGAGCCAGTCCAGCGAAGAGCCGACAAAACGTCGGCCCTCCACGTCAAAGCCGTTGATCACGGCGCCCACCACCACGCCCTGGCTGAAGGTGGCGAGCAGGGAGCCGCCGGCAAAGGAGTAGTCCCAGAATTTGCGGTGTGAAGGGGTGGCTTTGAAGCGGAACTCAAAGGCAACGCCGCGAAAGATGAGGCCGATCAGCATCGCGGTGAGGGGGATGGTCAGCGCATCAATGATCACCGCATAGGCCAGCGGAAACGCGCCGAACAGCCCCGCGCCGCCGAGCACCAGCCAGGTCTCGTTGCCGTCCCAGACGGGCGCCACGCTGTTGACCATCACATCGCGCTTTTTGGCATCGCCCACGAAGTTAAACAGCAGGCCAATCCCCAGATCGAAGCCGTCCATAATGATATACATCAGCGTGGCAAACACGATGATGGCAAACCAAATCACTGATATATCGACGCCCATCAGATTCTCTCCTCTTCCGGAACAGACTCCGCGGCTGACAGCGGACGGGCAGGCGTGCCCGAGGTGTTTGACGTCAGCGTATCAACGGGCTGAGGACCTTTCTTAATCAGCCGGATGAGATAAACATAGCCCACGCCAAATACGGATGAGTAGACGACGAAGAACGCCAGCAGGCTAATGCTCATCTGCAGGGTGCTGTGCAGCGATACCGCGTCGATGGTGCGCAGGTAGCCATAGACAACCCACGGCTGACGGCCTACTTCGGTGGTCACCCAGCCGGCAAGCAGCGCGACCAGCCCCGCAGGCCCCATGCAGAGGGCAAACCACTGGAACGGACGCGAGTGGTAAAGTCGATGGCGATAGCGTAGCCAGAGGCTGAGCAGACCGAGGGTAATCATCAGCAGCCCCATCCCTACCATAATGCGGAACGACCAGAAAACGATGGTCGAGTTGGGGCGATCCTCTTTCGGGAAGTCTTTCAGCGCCGGGACCTGTTTATCCAGGCTGTGCGTCAGAATCAGGCTGCCGAGCGCGGGGATCTCCAGACCGTATTTGGTGCGCTCTTCCTCCATATCCGGCAGGCCAAACAGCAGCAGAGGGGTGGCCTCGCCGGGCGGATTTTCCCAGTGACCCTCAATAGCGGCGATTTTGGCTGGCTGATGCTCAAGCGTGTTCAGGCCGTGCATATCGCCCACCACCGCCTGGATAGGGGCGACCAGCAGCGCCATCCACATCGCCATCGAAAACATGGTGCGAACGGCGGGCGTATCGTTACCGCGCAGCAGATGCCAGGCGGCCGACGCGCCGACAAACAGCGCGCTGCTCAGGAACGCGGCGATAGCCATATGAATAAGACGGTACGGGAAGGAGGGGTTAAAGACGATCGCCAGCCAGTCCTGCGGGATCACCTGCCCGTTTTCGATAGTGAAACCCTGCGGCGTATGCATCCAGCTGTTGGAGGCGAGGATCCAGAAGGTCGACATCAGCGTGCCGAGCGCCACCATGCAGGTCGAAAAGAAGTGCAGCCCCGGGCCGACCTTGTTCCAGCCGAACATCATGACGCCGAGGAATCCGGCCTCCAGGAAGAAGGCGGTTAATACCTCGTAGGTCAGAAGCGGGCCGGTAATGCTGCCCGCGAACTGGGAGAACCCGCTCCAGTTGGTGCCAAACTGGTACGCCATCACCAGCCCGGAAACGACGCCCATGCCGAAGTTAACGGCAAATATCTTTAGCCAGAAGTGGTACAACGATCGCCAGACGTCGTTTTTGGTGCGCAGCCACATGCCCTCCAGCACCACCAGGTAGCTGGCGAGACCGATGGTGATCGCAGGAAACAGGATGTGGAACGAGACGGTAAAAGCGAACTGAATTCTGGCCAGATGAAACGCATCGAGTTCGAACATGGTCCGTACCTCTGAGACGATGGGGCACGCGAATTGCCGGGCAGGTCAGGCCTGCCCGGCAAACCGATTACGGTTTAGTCTTACCGGCACCCAGCTCGGCACCGGTCAGCGGGTCGGAATGTGGATCGGACTTCGTGCGGGCAGACATCGCCTTAACCAGGGTTGCCTGCTCGGTTGTGAGCGTCACGCTGGCACTGCCATCGCCGCCATCCACCGCAGGCTGGGGGGACTCAACGTAATCGAAATGTTTATCGCTGTTCCAGCTTCCGCGAACCTCTCCACCTTCAGACATATTGTAGTACTTGTTGGTGAATTCCTCGATTGGCGGCAGTTTTCCCGGCGGGAAATTATTACGGATGGACTGCAGCGCCTTCTCAAAGGAGAGCTGATGCGCCGCCTCACGCGTCATCAGAAACGCCAGGGCATCTTTAACGCCGGGATCGTCAGTCACGTTGATCAGCCGTTCATAGATGATTTTGGCTCTGGCCTCGGCCGCCACGTTCGAACGCAGATCTGCCGTCGGCTCGCCAATGGTGTCGACGTAGGCCGCCGTCCAGGGTACGCCCGCTGAGTTGGTTAGCGGGGTTCCGCCGCCGTAGAGCAGGGAGGTGATGTGGCTGTCATTCCCGTTTTCGGTCATGGAGCGATACAGCTCGGCCTCATTTTCCACCCCTTCCGCCAGCGCGCCCTTGGCACCTTTATTCAGCATACCGACCAGGGTACCGATGATTTCGAGGTGGCTTAACTCCTCGGTCGCGATATCCATCAGCATGTCTTTACGGCCCGGATCGTCATCGCTCAACCCTTGCGTAAAGTAGCGGCAGGCGGCGGCCAGTTCACCCTGCGGTCCGCCAAATTGTTCCAGTAAAAGGTTGGCCAGGCCGGGATTCGGTTCGGCGACGCGAACCGTGTATTGCAGCTGTTTGACGTGTCGAAACATGCTCACTCTCCTGTGGGTTATTTTTTCGCTTCGACACCCGACGCGTCTGAACGCAGCAGGAACTGTTCCGTCGTTTGCGGGATATGACGAATCAGCCAGTCGGCCATTTCGCGCTCTTCTTCGGCGAGGATCGTCTCAATAGCGGGTATCGAGGCGGTGTCACCCGCTTTTTTGGCCGCCGCCAGCAGGGAGGTATAGCAGGCGATTTCAAACTGTTCGAAAACATAGCCGCTGATAGAGCCCTTCACGATTTCGTCAGAAGGGAACATGCCGCCGATGGATTGTCCCAGCGCCGCCATTTTGCTCATCGAGTCTTTTAAGACCGAACGAGAAATATCATTACGGTCGAGGATTTCCTCCAGCAATGTGATTTGCCGTTTTGTCTCATTAATATGTTGCTCAATTCTGGCGCGAACATCAGGATAATTATCGATACGGCTGGCCATGGATTCCAGCATAGATTCGGCTTGCTTTTCCATTGCATGGGCATCGCGTAGCCAGTCATGGTAGTGTTCTACGTGATTCATCATTGTATCCTCATTAGGGGTTCGCTTATTTGGTCTCACTTTCAGCAGCCTGATCGGCACGTGCGGCACTGTAGCCAGATAAATGGCCGACAATATTGGCATAAATACTGATGATAATGACCCATAGCACGCTGTTCTTCCACCAGATGACGGAAGGGATAGCGAGAATGAACCATATTATCGCTGCCGCTAAATGGCACCGTTTAATTGTCCTGGGACTGATGCTCATTTTATTTAACCTGTATTATCGCGTCATTTCTGCGCTTTTTGGTTAATATTGCCAACGGCCAGGTCGGTGAGTTTAAGGTCGGTCTCTTTCTCTTCTTCCAGCGTTTCGGCAAGAAGCTTAACGGCTTTTTTATAGCCGAGCTGTTCTGCCAGAGTGGCAAGGGTACCGTAGCTGGCTATTTCGTAATGTTCCACTTTTTGCGCAGCGGCAATTAATGCGGCATCACGGACTTCATTTTTTTCCGTGCTTTCGATGACTTCATTAGCTTCTTCAATTAAGCCTTCCATTGCGACGCATTTCATGCGCTTGAGCTTGATGCCGTCTTCCTGTTCCACGATCTGGTCGATGCGTTCGATCTGACCTTGCGTCTCTTCAAGGTGTGCGGTAAAGGCGGCGCTCAGCTTCTCGCTGGAGGCGGCGCGGGCAAGCTTGCTTAACGCTCGGGTAAGCTGCTTTTCTGCGCTGTAGGTATCCGACAGAAGATGAATAAATACATCCTCTACACTTTTCATATTCATAATTATTACGCTCCGGTAAAATAAAGAAAGGGTACTGCGAGCTTTTCAGCCCGCAGCATGCTCTCTGGTTTTATTAAAAGAGTACTAAATAAGATCAGGAGTTATCAGATTTACGGCCTCCGCCGTGACTGTTCTGTCCCCCTTTCTTACCCGCTTCAGATGCGCGTTGCGGATCGTTTTTAAAATTACCACCGCTGTGCTGGCCACCTTTACGTCCAGCTTCTGATGCTTTTTCACGGTCTTCAGCGAAATTACCGGAACCACCACGATGCTCTGCCATATTAAACCTCATAGTCATATATTGGTTATGTCAGTACGATACGAAAATATTCCGTATCACTCGTCGTTCGAGTAATAACTCTAGTCGCTGTGTGCGATCCGTCAAATGCGTTTTGCTATTTGCGGTTGCGTTATTTTTAAATATTTGTAAATTTGCGCTTCGCTTGCGTTGGAAATATGGATAGACAGGAAGGACTTGTAAACAACTGTTCAGATTATTCCTAACTTTGAGCTAAAAATTTGAAAGCTGAGGATAAAAATAATGACGCACTCAAATTGGTTGATTTCCAGCCAGGGGAAAATAAAAAATACTCCTTTATAGCTAGAAAGCGAAACCATAAATAATTATAAGGAAAATCCTGGATAAAAAGCGACAGGCGCGAAAGGGCGGTTTCGTTAAGGCTTGTTCAGAGGCCAGTCGCACACGGTTTGACCACTGTCGTCTTAAGATCACAAATCAGAAATCTTTCCCCCCGGAAGGAACGGGTTTCTCTACACTCCAGGTAATATTCACTGGAGGCATGACATCATGGCGAACACCATCACGGCTGATGACATTCGGGAACACTTTTCGCAGGCTATGTCGGCGATGTACCAGCAGGAAGTTCCGCAGTACGGCACCTTGCTTGAACTGGTAGCGGACGTAAACCTGGCGGTGCTGGAAAATGATCCACTATTACATGAACAACTGGCAAACGCCGATGAGCTTGCGCGTCTGAACGTCGAGCGTCACGGGGCCATCCGCGTCGGCAGTGCGCAAGAACTTTCAACCCTGCGCCGTATGTTTGCCATTATGGGGATGTACCCGGTCAGCTATTACGATCTCTCCCAGGCGGGGGTGCCGGTCCACTCAACGGCATTTCGGCCGATTGATGATGCGGCGCTGTGCCGTAATCCGTTCCGCATCTTTACTTCGCTGCTGCGCCTTGAGCTGATTGAAAACGTCGCGCTGCGCGAACGTGCGGCGGAAATTCTGTCTCACCGAAACATCTTCACCCCGCGCTGTCTGGCGCTTCTCGATCTGTATGAATCGGAAGGGCAGTTTACCGTCGAGCAGGCGCAGGAGTTTGTGCAGGAAGCGCTGGAAACCTTCCGCTGGCACCGCCATGCGACGGTCGATCAGGAGACCTATCTCGCGCTGCATAACGAGCACCGGCTGATCGCCGATGTGGTCTGCTTCCCGGGCTGTCATATTAACCACCTGACGCCGCGCACGCTGGATATTGACCGGGTGCAGGAGCTGATGCCGAAGTACGGTATTGAGCCGAAAATTTTGATTGAAGGGCCGCCGCGTCGCGAGGTGCCCGTCCTGCTGCGTCAAACCAGTTTCAAGGCGCTGGAAGAGCCGGTGCTGTTTGCCGGTGAACACAAAGGCACCCACACCGCGCGCTTCGGTGAGATTGAGCAGCGCGGCGTGGCGCTGACCCCGAAAGGCCGGGAACTGTACGATAGCCTCCTTGCCCAGGCCGGTACCGGCAAAGATAACCTGACGCACCAGCTCCATCTGCAGGAGATCTTTAGCGCCTTCCCTGACAGCGAACTGTTAATGCGCCGTCAGGAGCTGGCGTATTTCCGCTACCGTCTGACGCCAGCGGGTGAAGCGCATCGCCATGCGTTCCGGCCGGGCGACGATCCGCAGCCGCTGATCGAGCGCGGATGGGTCGTCGCACAGCCGATCACCTACGAAGATTTCCTCCCGGTCAGCGCCGCGGGGATTTTCCAGTCCAATCTCGGGAACGAAACGCAGGCCCGCAGCCATGGTAACGCCAGCCGCGATGCGTTTGAAGCGGCCCTCGGCTGCCCGGTGTATGACGAATTTACCCTCTATGAGGAGGCTGAAACGCGCAGCAAACAGCGTTGCGGTTTGCTCTGAAAGCGTTACTCTGCTGGGGTGTGATGGAAAAAATAAGGTCGTTATGCAAAATCCTTCCGCCCCTGTGGTTGAAACGCGCCAGGGCGCACTGTCTGGTTTAACCGATGAAAATGTCCACGTCTGGTGCGGTATTCCTTATGCCGCACCGCCCGTTGGCGAGTGGCGCTGGCGCTCCCCGCGGCATCCTGAGCCGTGGGATGGCGTTCGCGAGGCTACCGCTTTTTCGGCCTCAAGCTGGCAAAGCAGCGAATATTGCCAGGAGCTGGGCGGGGGCGATCCCGGTCAGTTCTCGGAAGACTGCCTCTATCTGAACGTCTGGTCTCCCACAGAGCGCGCCGGGCCGCTTCCGGTTATGGTCTGGCTGCACGGCGGCGGCTTTACCATCGGTGCGGGTGGCTTACCGCCCTATAACGGCAAAGCGCTGGCCACGCGCGGCGTGGTTGTCGTGACGATCAACTACCGTCTCGGCCATCTCGGCTTTTTCGCCCATCCCGCGCTGAAAGGCGAGGAAGATCGCGTGGTGCATAATTTTGCCCTGCTGGATCAGATCGCCGCCCTCGAATGGGTAAGGGACAATATCGCCGCATTTGGTGGCGACCCCGCTAACGTGACCCTGTTTGGCGAATCCGCTGGCGCGCGCAGCGTGCTCTCTCTGCTGGCCTCTCCGCTTGCAGAAGGATTGTTCCATAAGGCGATTGTGCAAAGCGGGTACACCTTGCCGGACACGCCGCGAGAGCAGGCGTTGCAAAAAGGGGAGGCGCTGGCCGCCCATTTTGGCCTGAAACAGGCGACAGCCGAACAACTGCGCGCCATTCCGCCGGAGGCGTTCTGGCCGCTCACCGCGCCGCTGAACATTGCTCCGGCCCCCATCGTCGGGGATTGCGTTCTGCCTGAAGCGATGCTGGACGTCTTTTTCGCCGCTCGCCAGCACCCCGTGCCGGTAATGATCGGCTCGAACAGCGATGAGGCCAGCGTGATGGCGGTGTTTGGCATCGATCTCGCCGGGCAAATCCAGAAGCTTCGCCGGGAGCGACGCTTCGGGCTGGGGCTGATTAAGCTGCTCTATCCGGGCGTCAAAGGCGATGAGGAGCTGGGCAGGCAGGTGTGCCGCGACATGGCGTTCACTACGATGGGCTACGTCGTGATGCAGGCGCAGCAGCGCGTCGGCGGATTGTGCTGGCGTTACTGGTTTGACTATGTTGCGGAAGCGGAACATGCCACCTATATCAACGGCGCGTGGCACGGCAATGAAGTGCCTTACGTCTTTGATACCCTCGGCCAGGTGGAGCCTTCACGCCAGTATGTCAACGAACGGGATGTGCAGTTTGCTGCTCAGGTGGCCGATTACTGGGTGAGCTTTGCGCGAGACGCAGGACCTCGCGAGGTCCTGCCCGGGCCGACGCACTGGCCCGCATGCCGTAAAGGGCGGGACGTATTATTACGCATTGGCGTGAATAAACATGCAGGTTTTAGGCTTGAAAACCGCTTTATGCGCGCCCGGATGAGCCTCTTCAAACGGGTGATGAAGCTCCACGTCAGCCTCGATTAAGCAAACAGTCGCGAAACGCCGCCAGCCCATTTTCCTCGCCTGGCGTTTCGCGCAGCACCAGCCGGTAGCTCGCGCCGGTTTTTATGCTGGTTTCATAAGGCCGCATCAGTCTTCCCGCGCGGACATCTTCGGCCACCAGCGTTTCGTCGGCAATGGCAACGCCCAGCCCCTGAATGGCGGCCGTGATGGCGAGATCCATCGTGTCGAAGTGTTGATTTTTGTGCATGGCAAAGCCCGGACCTTCCTGTTTCGTCAGCCACAGCGACCAGTCTGTTTTATCCCTTGTCGGGTGCAGGAACGTCAGCGATCCCAGCGCTGCACCCGCCCGCACCGGGCTTATCACCGGGGTGAGCGCCTCTTCGAACAGCAGGTCGCCTGCGCTCATGTGCGTGCCGAACACGATGGCCGCGTCGTAAGATTCGGTTTTGAAATTGACGTTATGATCGGTGGTGGTGGTCAGGGCGATCTGCAGATCCGGCTGCTCACGCTCCACCTCCAGCAGGCGCGGCACCAGCCAGCGCATGGCACAGGTGGGCGCCTTGAGCCGGATCACGGTTTGCTGGCTGCGGGCCTGGTCGGCCACGGTCAGCAAGTGTTCGAACGCAGACTGCAGTTCCGGGAGCAGGGCGCAGCCCTGTGAAGAGAGGCGCAGGCCGCGCGCGTGGCGTTCAAAAAGCGGAAAGCCAAACCAGGCCTCGAGGGAGGCTATCTTGCGGCTCACGGCCCCCTGCGTCAGACAAAGCTCTGCGGCAGCATGGGTCAGATTCAGGTGACGCGCGGTGACTAAAAATGCGTCGATGGCATTGAGCGGGAGCGAACGGCGCGACATGAAAACACCTCAGCTATGCATTTTTCTCATGGCTATTATGACAACAATTCGATTGTCCCGACAACAGAGATGTTGTTTGAATAGTTATGCAATGTCCATGAGAAGGGAAAGAGGATGACTTTACAAACGCCTGTGCAAACGCGCTCCAAACTGCCCGATGTGGGCACCACGATCTTTACCGTTATCGGCCAGCTCTCGGCGCAGCATAACGCGATAAACCTTTCTCAGGGCGCACCGAATTTTTCCTGCGACCCGAAGCTTGTTGCGGGCGTCACCCGCGCGATGGAGGCAGGGCATAACCAGTACGCGTCGATGACCGGCCTGCAGACGCTCAAAGAGCGCATTGCCGACAAAATTGCCACGCTTTACGGCACGCAGTATGACCCGGGCCGCGAGGTGCTGGTGACCGCCAGCGCCAGCGAAGGGCTCTACTCGGCAATCAGCGGGCTGGTGCACCCGGGTGATGAGGTGATCTACTTTGAGCCCTCCTTTGACAGCTACGCGCCGATTGTCCGCCTGCAGGGGGCAACGCCGGTTGCCATCAGGCTCACCGTGCCGGATTTTGCCGTGAACTGGGACGAGGTTCGCGCCGCGATCACCCCGCGCACGCGCATGATCATCATCAATACGCCACACAACCCGAGCGGTCAGGTCTTCTCCGCCGACGATCTGCAGCAGCTGGCGGCGCTGACCCGCAATACTGACATCATTATTTTGTCTGACGAAGTGTACGAACACGTGGTGTTTGACGGTGAGCCGCACCACGGGATGGCTACGCACCCGCAGCTGGCGGAGCGTAGCGTGATTATTTCTTCTTTCGGAAAAACGTATCACGTCACCGGCTGGCGCGTGGGTTACTGTGTTGCACCGGCGGTACTGATGGACGAGATTTGTAAAGTCCATCAATTTTTAATGTTCTCTGCCGATACGCCAATGCAGCACGCGTTTGCTGAACATATGGTCGACCCGCAAACCTGGCTGTCGCTGTCGGCGTTTTACCAGCGCAAGCGCGATCTGCTGCAGAGTCTGCTGGCCGATTCGCCGTTTACGCTGCTGCCAAGCGCCGGCTCGTTCTTCATGCTGGCGGACTACAGCCAGTTCAGCGACGAGCGCGACAGCGAGCTGGTGAAACGGCTGATCGTTGAGTACGGTGTTGCCACCATTCCGCTGTCGGCGTTTTATGCGGACGGTACGGATAATAAATTGATTCGTCTCTCTTTTGCGAAAGATGAGGCGACGTTACGGGCAGGTGCCCAGGCCCTGTGTCGGGTTAAACCACGCTAAGGAGTTTGAAATGAAATTACGCGCGCTAGTTGTCGGCATGGGATTGCTGTGTACCTTTTCCTCCTTCGCAGCGTCCGAGCTGCGTTACGGTCTGGAAGCCGAATATCCGCCGTTTGAAAGCCGCAATGCGGCAGGCGAACTAGAAGGATTTGACGTTGAGCTGGGGAATGCCATCTGCAAAGCGGCAGCGCTGAAGTGCAGCTGGGTGGAAACCTCGTTTGATGCGCTGATCCCGGGGCTGGTGGCGAAGAAATTCGACGCCATCAACTCGGCGATGAATATCACCGAGCAGCGCCGCAAGAGCATTGATTTTACCCAGCCGATCTACCGTATTCCGTCGCAGCTGGTCGGCAAGGCCGGGACGGCGGTCGAGGCGACGCCTGAAGGGCTGAAGGGGAAAACCATCGGCGTGCTGCAGGGCTCCATTCAGGAAACCTATGCCAAAGAGCACTGGGAAAAGCAGGGTGTCACCGTGGTGTCGTATAAAGATCAGAATATGGCCTGGGGCGATCTGCTGAATGGCCGTATCGACGCCTCGCTGGTCATGTCCGCGGCCGGGCAGGCAGGTTTCCTCAGCAAGCCGCAGGGAAAAGGGTTTGGCTTCATCGGCAAGCCGGTGTCTGACGACACCATCCTCGGCAGCGGGATCGGTTTTGGGTTGCGCAAAGGTGATGAGTCCACCAAAAAGCAGCTTGATGCCGCAATTGATAAGGTACGTGCCGACGGCACGATCGCCAAACTCGCTGATAAGTACTTCCCGGGTATCGATGTCAGCGTAAAATAACCGCCTCATTGGCCCCGTCAGCTGATGTCCTGACGGGGCATTTTTATACACATTTTCCAGGCTTTCTTTACACCACTTTCGGGCCGTTCTGGTCGACAGAAAATATTTCTCACTTTGTTCATATAATCACCGGCCAACAATTGGATTCTTAACCATTTTTGTTTAGGCTGTGCGTTCTTTCTTGCCGTCATTTCGCCGAGCGCGGAACACATTCACACGACCATAAGGACGTTTTTCCAGGCATGAATCGCAGACGTTTTCTAAAAGGCTCGCTGGCAGTGGCAGCCCTGAGCGGCACATCCGGCCTTGCTTCCCTGTTTTCCAAAGCGGCATACGCTGCCGACTCTGACATTGCTGACGGCCAGAGCCGTCGTTTTGACTTCTCCGTACTGCAATCCATGGCGCATGACCTGGCGAAAACCCCGTGGGGTGGCGCGCCGCGTCCGCTGCCGGAGACGCTGGCAACCATGACGCCGCAGGCGTACAACGCCATTCGCTACGACGAAAAGCAGTCTCTGTGGAACAACATTGAAGGGCGTCAGCTGGACGTGCAGTTCTTCCACATGGGAATGGGGTTCCGCCGCCGCGTGCGGATGTTCTCGCTGGACCAGTCGACCTCTATGGCGCGCGAGATCCACTTCCGTCCTGAGCTGTTCAGCTACGGTGAAACGGGCGTGGATACCAAACAGCTGGAAGGGCAAAGCGATCTCGGCTTTGCGGGCTTCCGCGCGTTTAAGGCGCCGGAGCTGGCGCGTCGCGATATCGTCTCTTTCCTGGGGGCCAGCTATTTCCGCGCGGTGGACGACACCTACCAGTACGGCCTTTCCGCCCGCGGTCTGGCGGTAGACACCTTTACCGACACGCCGGAAGAGTTCCCGGACTTTACCGCCTTCTGGTTTGAAACCGTCAAGCCCGGCGACACCACCTTTACCGTCTATACGCTGCTGGATAGCCCGAGCATCACCGGCGCCTATAAGTTCGTGATCCACTGCGAGAAGAGCCAGGTGATCATGGAGGTGGAAAACCACCTCTATGCGCGTAAGGACATCAAGCAGCTCGGCATTGCGCCGATGACCAGCATGTTCAGCTGCGGCAATAACGAACGCCGCATGTGCGACACCATTCACCCGCAAATTCACGACTCCGACCGCCTGGCGATGTGGCGCGGCAACGGGGAGTGGATTTGTCGTCCGCTGAACAACCCGCAGAAGCTGCAGTTCAATGCCTATATGGATAAAAACCCGAAAGGGTTCGGGCTGCTGCAGCTCGATCGCGATTTCTCGCACTATCAGGACGTGATGGGGTGGTACAACAAGCGCCCAAGCCTGTGGGTGGAACCGCGCAACGACTGGGGTAAAGGCGCGGTTGGCCTGATGGAGATCCCGACCACCGGCGAAACGCTGGATAACGTGGTCTGCTTCTGGCAGCCGGAAAAAGCCGTCAAAGCAGGCGACGAGCTGGACTTCAAATATCGTCTCTACTGGAGCGCGATGCCGCCGGTGCGCTCCCCGCTGGCGAACGTTTATGCGACCCGCACCGGCATGGGCGGCTTCCCGGAAGGCTGGGCTCCAGGGGAAAACTACCCGAAAGTGTGGGCCCGTCGCTTTGCGATTGACTTCGTGGGTGGCGACCTGAAGGCCGCTGCGCCAAAAGGCATCGAGCCGGTGATTACGCTCTCCAGCGGTGAAGCGAAGCAGGTAGAGATCCTCTACGTTGAGCCGTTTGACGGCTATCGCATTCTGTTTGACTGGTACCCGACGTCGGATTCGACGGAGCCGGTGGATATGCGCCTGTTCCTGCGCTGTCAGGGCGACGCCATCAGTGAAACCTGGCTGTACCAGTATTTCCCACCGGCGCCGGATAAACGTCAGTACGTTGACGACAGGGTAATGCGTTAACCCTTGTGGGATTGTGCCGGGTGGCGGCTTCGCCTTACCCGGCCTACAGTTTCGAAACGTAGGCCGGGTAAGCGCTAGCGCCACCCGGCAATTGAGAGGCACCATGTCTTCAGAAATCATCCCCGTCACCCAGGATATCGAACTTCGCGCCGTCGAAGAGCGCTACACCGCCGACCTGCACAATCTCGTTGTTAAAAACAGAGTCTTTCTGCAAACCGCCTTTGACTGGGCGCAGCACGCGATCAGCGAAGAGGACACCCGCCGCAACGTGCAGAGCAACCAGATGCTGCATCAGCGCGGCTACGCCAAAATGTTTTTGATTTTCAAGGATGATGCGTTAGTTGGCGTCCTGTCGTTCAACACCATTGAACCGACCAACAAAGCCGGCTACATCGGCTACTGGCTGGATGAAGCCCACCAGGGGCAGGGCATTCTCTCTCAGTCACTGCAGGCATTTATGCGCTACTACGCTGAACGCGGTGAGATCCGCCGTTTTGTGATCAAGTGTCGGGTGGCGAATCAGCACAGCAACAGCGTTGCCGTGCGCAACGGTTTTACGCTGGAAGGGTGCCTGCGGGAAGCGGAATACCTGAATGGCCGCTTTGACGACGTGAATATCTACGGCAGGATTTATACCCTATAACGCACCCAGCAGCGGCGTGCGGGTGATGCGCTGGTCGCCGTTTATCACTTTTTCGCCGCGCAGATGAATGCTCTCGCCAGCAAACGCTTCTATGACCGCATCGTCGGTGATTTCAACCCGATGCTCGATAAGCACATCCCCGCTGATTCGCGCGCGCCCCTGGATCACCACTTTATCATCCAGCATGATCGGCCCGCCGCGCAGCCATGCCTGACCGCCAATCAGGACGTGATGCTTGATGACGCAGTTGCCTTCAACCACGGCATTCTCCGCAATCTGCGAGCTGTAGCGCACCGTCGGGATGGCATCGTCGTCGAAACCTGCTATCACGCGGGCGTTGCCGTAGACTTTCGCGCAGTCGCACACCCAGACGTTGTTGAGTTCGTTACCCTCCAGGATCGCGTTGTCGAAGACTTCGGCCCGGTGTTCAACGAAGGCAAAATTAACCATCGCCTCGCCGTAGATTTGCGCCTGGTGCACAATGCGCGACTGGCTCACCGTCGCCTTATCGTAGATTTGGAGGATCTGTTCATGATCCGGCGTCAGCCCTTTGGCGGCAATGACCACGCTGTGATGCAGCACGCGCGCGTCGCCGTAGATATGGCACTCGCCCCGTACGCAGGATTGCTGAATAGTGACGTTGTCACTTATTCGCGCCCCGTGGCTGACCTCCGCGCCGTCCACCCAGCAGCTGTCGTTGATATGCGCGTCATGGCTAATGATGCATGGAAGGGTAAGACGCGCGTTGCCGGATACGGTTGCCCCGGCGAACACCACGCTGTTTTCATCGTAGATCCAGCAGTAGCCGTCCTGCGCGAGGGCGCGCTCATCGTCAATCCAGCCGCCTCTCGTGCCGACCGTCACGTCGTTAAAGTCCGCCGTGGCGATGATCTGCCGCAGCGTAGCGGCGTGGGTGGTTTCGCCGTTTTTCCATTGCCAGAGGCGGGTTTCATCGCTGAGCCGGTACTTTTTCATCGTTTGATCTCTGGTAAACATCTCAACTAAACGTAGCAAATTTTCGGCTTTTCGTTTTGCTGGCATCCGCTGCAGAAACCGCTTAAAATGGCATTTAAAATACATTTTAAAAATTAAAATTAATGAATAAATTTAACAAACCCCAACAGGTACTTAACTTGCCCGCAGGGTATTTTGGCATGGTGCTTGGCATCATCGGGATGGGTTTCGCCTGGCGTTACGCCAGCACCCTCTGGCCAGTGACGCGTTGGCCGGGTGAGGGCCTCGTAGCCCTTGCGGTGATATGCTGGTTTCTTTTAACGGTCGCGTTTGTGACGCGAGCGATCCGTTTTCCCCGCAGCGTGCTGGCAGAGATGCGACACCCGGTGATGAGCAGTTTTGTCAGCCTTTTCCCGGCCACCACGATGCTGGTCGCCATCGGTTTTGTCCCCTGGTTTCGCGCGGTGTCACTGGCATTGTTTGGCATTGGCGTGGTGGTGCAGCTTGCATACTCCGCCTGGCAAAGCGCCGGGTTATGGCGCGGGAAACATCCGCAAGAGGCGACCACGCCTGGATTATATCTGCCTACGGTGGCGAATAATTTTATCAGCGCGATGGCATGCGGTGCCCTGGGCTTCAACGATGCAGGGTTAGTCTTCCTTGGCGCAGGCGTCTTTTCCTGGCTCAGCCTGGAACCGGTTATTCTTCAGCGTCTTCGTAGTGCAGGAGAACTGCCCTCCGCACTGCGTACTTCATTGGGTATTCAACTGGCGCCCGCGCTGGTGGCATGTAGCGCCTGGTTCAGCGTAAATGGCGGTCAGGCGGATACGTTTGCGAAAATGCTGTTCGGCTATGGTCTGCTGCAGCTGCTATTTATGCTCCGCCTGATGCCATGGTATTTGTCCCAGCCGTTCAATGCCTCATTCTGGAGTTTTTCCTTTGGCGTATCGGCCCTGGCAACCACGGGTCTGCATCTGGGACAAAGCAGTCCGACGGGCTTTTTTCACGCCATTGCCGTGCCGCTGTTTATCTTCACCAACGCGATTATTGGGTGGCTGTTGGTGCGTACATTGATTCTGCTGCTTCAGGGCAAACTTCTGGTTCGTGCTGATAAAGCGCAGCTTATGCAATCCGAGGAACAATAATGACCGTCGATGAGAATTACTTCACTGAGAAATATGGCTTAACGCGTACCCATTCAGAAGTGCTGTACAGCGCGGAGATCGTGAAACCCGGTAAAACGCTGGATCTGGGCTGCGGCAACGGCCGTAACAGCCTTTATCTTGCAGCCAACGGCTACGATGTCACCGCGTGGGACAAGAACCCGATGAGCATCGACAATATCGAGCGCATCAAGGCGGAAGAAGGGATCGCTAATCTGCATACCGCGATTAAGGATCTGAACAACCTGAGCTTTGACGGCCAGTACGATTTTATTCTCTCTACCGTGGTGATGATGTTCCTGGAGGCAAAAACCATCCCGGGCCTTATCGCCAATATGCAGCGCCGCACGACGCCGGGCGGTTACAATCTGATTGTTGCCGCCATGGATACGGCAGACTACCCCTGCACGGTCGGCTTCCCGTTTGCGTTCAGGAGCGGTGAGCTGAGCAACTACTACGAAGGCTGGGAGTTGCTCAAATACAACGAGGACGTTGGCGAACTGCACCGCACTGATGAAAACGGCAACCGCATCAAGCTGCGCTTTGCCACGATGCTGGCACGCAAGCCCGCTTAACGGGCGGCGAGCAGGCAGATCTGCAGGGCAGTCTTATAAGACGCCTCAAACGACGACAGCGGCAGGAATTCAAACTTCGAGTGGAAGTTATGCGCCCCGGTGAAGAAGTTCGGGGTGAGTAGCCCTTTAGCCGAGAGCGCCGCGCCGTCGGTGCCGCCGCGCATCGGCGTCGGTTTCGGCGTGATGCCGAGCGATTCCATCGCCTCGAACATCAGATCGATGGCACGCCGGTCTTCGCCAATCGCATTGCTGATATTGCTGTAGGTATCTTCAATGCGATAGTCCACTTTGGCCGTCGGATATTGGGCGGCAATCAGCGCGGCCACGTCGGCAATCTGCTGCTTGCGCGCGACAAAGCGCTCCTTGTCAAAGTCGCGGATATTGGCCTTAAGAACGGCCTCGTTCTGTCCGGCCTGAATGCCGTTAAACCAGATATAGCCTTCACGTCCCTCGGTGCACTCGGGCGTTTGCTGGCGGTCAAAATGGCTGATGTAGTCAGTCGCCATCAGCAGGGGATTCACCAGCACGCCTTTCGCGGACATCGGGTGCGCCGTCACGCCGGTAAAGCGGATTTCAGCGGCTGCCGCATTAAAGTTTTCGTAGACAATTTCCCCCAGCTCGCAGCAGTCGATGGTCCAGGCGAAGTCGACGTCAAAGCGCTTAAGATCGAGCGCTTTTGCACCGTTCAGGCCGATCTCTTCGTCAGGCACAAACGCCACGACGATATCCCCATGCTGATGTTCCGCCGTCAGGTTTTCCAGCACCGTCATGACCACCGTGACGGCCGATTTATTATCGGCGCCCAATACGCTGGTTCCGTCGCTGAAAATAATCTCCTCGTTCGGATAAGCCAGAATTTCAGGGTGCTCCTCTACCCGCAGCCAGATGTCTTTCTCTTTATTCAGACAGAGATCTTCACCGGTAAACGTTAATATTTGTGGATGAATATCCGGTGAAAGTCCCACGTCGACGGTATCAATATGGGTAATAAAGCCGATGCGCGGCGCACCGGGCACGTTGCCTTTTTTTACCGCCGTTACCGTGGCAAATTCATCAATCACAATATCGTCTAACCCCAGCTGTGCCAGCTCCTGCGCCAGCTCGCGCGCCATGTCGTGCTGGCCCGGCGTTGAGGGCAGAGTTTTGACTCTGGGATCGCTCTGGCTGGTGATCGCGAGATAGCGGAAAAAACGGTGCGTTAATTGTCTGGAAAGCGGCGAGCCCATAGTGATTTGTTCCTTATTTATTTTTCGGGTGTTTGCCACTTCACTTTAATGTTATTTATGAAATGGCAAAAGAATTAATTAGCCGTCGAATTAAAAAGACAGGAATAAATGATGACAAGCAAACTCACAACTATTGCGCTGGCGCTTGCGGCGCTCACGGTCAGTTCCGCCGTCGCCGCGAAAACGCTGGTGTATTGCTCCGAAGGATCGCCGGAAAACTTTAACCCTCAGCTTTACACCTCGGGAACCAGCGTCGACGCCAGCGCCGTGCCGGTCTATAACCGTCTGGTCGATTTCAAACCCGGCACCACGGAGCTGGTGCCGAGCCTGGCGGAGCGCTGGGAGGTGAGCGACGACGGCAAGGTTTACACCTTCCATCTGCGTCAGGGCGTGAAGTTCCAGAGCAATAAATCCTTCACGCCAACCCGCGACTTTAACGCCGACGACGTGATTTTCTCGTTTATGCGCCAGAAAGACGTGAATCATCCCTACCACAACGTCTCTAACGGCAGCTACTCCAACTTCGAAAGCCTGGAGTTCGGCAGCCTGATAACCGCCATTGATAAAGTCGATGACCACACCGTGCGCTTTACCCTGGCGCACCCGGAAGCGCCGTTTGTCGCCGATCTGGCCTGGTATTTTGCCTCAATCCTTTCGGCGGAGTATGCCGACGCGATGCTGAAAGCGGGCACGCCGGAGAAGGTGGATATGGAGCCCATTGGCACCGGGCCGTTTAAGCTGGCGCAGTATCAGAAGGATTCCCGGATCCTGTTCACGGCGTTTGCCGACTACTGGCAGGGGAAATCGAAGCTGGACAGGCTGGTGTTTAGCATCACCCCGGATGCCTCCGTGCGTTTTGCCAAAATTGAGAAGAACGAATGTCAGGTGATGCCGTTCCCGAACCCGGCGGACCTGCCGCGCATGAAGGCCAATAAAGATATCAACCTGATGAGCAAAGCCGGACTGAATACCGGCTTCCTGGCGTTCAACACGCAGAAGCCGCCGCTGAATAACGTAAAAGTCCGTCAGGCGCTGGCGATGGCCATCAACAAACCGGCCATTATTGACGCGGTGTTCCACGGTACCGGAACGGCGGCGAAGAACCTGCTGCCGCCGGGCGTCTGGAGCGCCGACAGCGAGCTTAAGGATTACGACTACGATCCTGAAAAAGCCAAAGCGCTGCTGAAAGAGGCCGGCTTTGCCAGCGGCGTCAGCATCGATTTATGGGCGATGCCGGTCCAGCGTCCCTATAACCCGAATGCGAAACGCATGGCGGAGATGATTCAGGCGGACTGGGCGAAAATTGACGTACAGACCAAAATCGTTACCTACGAGTGGGGCGAATACCTTAAGCGTGTGAAGGGCGGGGAACATCAGGCTGCGCTGATGGGCTGGACGACCGCAACGGGCGATCCTGACAACTTCTTTGGTCCGCTGTTTACCTGCACCTCGGCGAACGGTGGCTCAAATTCGGCGAAATGGTGCTATAAGCCGTTTGATAAGATCGTTGCTGAAGCCAAATCGATAACCGATCATGATAAACGGGTGGCGCTGTATAAACAGGCTCAGCAGATGATGCATGACCAGATGCCTGCGGTGATGATTGCGCATTCAACGATTTTCGAACCGGTGCGCAAGGAGGTGAAGGGCTATGAAATCGACCCGTTTGGCAAACATCTGTTCTGGCAAGTGGATATAAATCAGTAATTTTTCACTGCCCGGCATGCGTCCGGGCAATCTTTTTGCAATTTGTGCTCCCGGCATCATTTTTTGTCACAACAAACCCGCCAGACTTTTGCTATAACTTCAAATGCATACTTGCAGATAACATGGAAAACTATCATGCGTACTCAAACTTTTTTTAAAGTTGCAGTGCTTACTGGTCTGTTGGCGTTGGCGGGCTGTTCTTCAAAAGTCGCCGCTCCGGAACAATACTCCGGCTTTTTAAAAGATTATTCAGGCTTGCAGCAAACGACCTCGGCGACGGGAAAACCAACGCTGCGTTGGGTCGATCCTTCGTATAACGAAGCCAATTACGACAGCATTCTCTGGACGCCAATTACCTATTATCCAACGCCAAAACCCACCACGCAAATTGGGCAAAAAACGCTTGATGAGTTGTTGAATTACACCAATAACAAAATGAAAACGGCGATTGGTACGCGTAAGCCAGTTGTCACCACGCCGGGTAAACACAGCCTGATTTTCCGTGGCGCGATTACCGGGGTGAGTTCGCAGAAAGAGGGGCTGCAGTTCTATGAAGTGGTGCCTGTTGCGCTGGTGGTTGCCGGGACGCAGATGGCAACCGGACACCGCACCATGGATACGCATCTCTTCTTTGAAGGCGAGCTGATCGATGCGGCCACCAACAAACCGGTTATGAAGGTGGTACGTAAAGGCGAAGGTAAAGAGCTGAATAACGAAAACACACCAATGACCTTTGCGACGCTGAAGCAGGTTGTTGATGACATGGCGACGGACGCAACCATGTTTGATGTGAAAAAGACCGCGAAATAAAATAAAACGGCCTGCGTAATGCAGGCCGTTTTATTTATGCCATTCGTAAGCGTCTGAACCAGGTTTCCGGTTTGGTAAACATCACCATATTTCCTCCCAGAATCAGCACTAATCCCACGATACCGTTGACATGCCAGACGTAGCCTTCATACACCGTGGAGATGGAGAGCGCCACCAACGGAAAGAGCAGCGTGCTGTAGGCCGCTTTGCCCGGGCCAATACGTCCCACCAGCGTGAAGTAGGCGCCAAAGGCAATCACCGAGCCAAACAGGGCCAGATACACCAGCGCGCCGAGATAGCTCACCGTCCATTCCGGCACAAAGCTATCGCCTCTGAACAGCGCAATGCAGCCCATCACCAGCGTGCCATAGAGCATCGCCCAGGCGTTGGTGGTCATGGTTTCAAGGCCTCTGCGCTGATGGCGCATGCTGATCATATTACCCAGCGAGAACCCATACGTGCCGAGTGCGGAAAGGCCAATGCCCGTCAGGAGTGACGCGCTCCAGCCGCTGGCCAGCAGATCGTCCCAGAAGAGGGTGACAATCCCGACCAGCCCCAGCGCCGCCGCCGTCCAGAAACGCGCGGGCGGGCGCTGGCCGAAGAAAATAAAGCTGTTAATGGCGTTATAGAGTACCGCCATGGAGAAGATCACCGACTCCAGCCCGGTATTGATATGTGCCGCTGCCGTGTAAAAACACCAGAAGTTAAAGCAGAAAACACAGCATCCCTGAAGCAGGCAAAAAAGATGATCCCGCAGCGCCAGCGTGCGCAGGCGACGCAGGGCGAGTAACACCACCATCATGGTGAGGCTGGCGACGGCGAAGCGCCAGAAAATCGACACCGGCGCCGCGACGGGGCCCTGCTGCAGGAAAATCGCAATCCAGGTGGTTCCCCAGATAATGACCACGAGTCCGTATAATAATGCGTTCATAGTTGCCTCTTCTTAAACCGCGTAAGCCCGCAGTATGACGCTGAGATGCGTAACGGGCTTTCACCCGCTTGCGGCAGACTTGCAAAATCTTGCGCTTTTTTCTTCTGGAGGGACTGGCAACGGGCAACAACTCTTCTTAGACTGATATTCCGATTCTTCACGCGCTAACGGTTATGTCTCACGCTTACGATACCTTTGAAACGCTTTGCCAACAGAATGCAGTCCTGCGGGAAACCGTCTCGCTGAATTCGGGTATCCAGCTGGCCGCGTGGTACAACAAGCACGACACGATCACCGTAAAGAGCAATCATCATACCCTCAGCCTGTACGTGGCGGACGGCTACGAAAGCTATCAAAAAACGCCAGGAGGCTGGAAGAACGGCGGGGGGCCGGACCGATTCTGCCTGATGCCCAAAGAGAGCGAATCGACGTGGGATATCCGCGATGACCTGTCGTTTGTGCATCTCTACTGCACCGATGAACACCTGCGCGACGTGGGAGAAAAAATCTGGGACAAGCGACCGCTTTCGCTGACCCTGGACGAGCGTATTTTTGGCAGCGACCCGAAGATCACCACGCTGTATCGCCAGTTTTTACTGGGCTGTGACTGGCAGCAGCACGCCAACCAGCTTACCCTGAGCACGGCCTCCACGCTGCTGCTGACCCATCTGCTGCAAAACTACTCAAACGTGCAGTGGAAGCTGCCGGTCGTCACCGGCGGGTTATCGCCGTTTGTTCTGCGCAACGTTCTGGCCTTTATCGAAGAGAACCTGGGGCAGCCCCTGACGCTGGCCGAGCTGGCGGCGCAGGCTGCCCTCAGCGAATACCATTTTGCCCGCATGTTCCGCCAGTCGACGGGGCTGGCACCGCATCAGTACGTGATGCACAGGCGTATGGTCAAAGCGAAAGAGCTGGTGCAGCATACCTCCATGCCACTGACGGACATTGCGCTGGCCTGCGGGTTTAACTCCGCCAGCCACTTCAGCAACCGCTTTCGCAGCGCGACGGGCATGACGCCGTCGCAGCTACGCGCGGCGAGCGCGTGAAAACAGGGCGTAACATACCCCGCCCAGCACCAGCCCCCAGAATGCCGAACCGATGCCCAGGATTGTCACGCCGCTTGCGGTCATCAGAAATGTGACGATAGCCGCGTCGCGCTCCGCTTCGTGACTCAGCGCCTGATATAAACTCCCGCTGATGGTGCCCAGCAGCGCCAGACCGGCGAGCGTCTGGATCCAGCTGAGCGGCAGGGCGGCCATCAGCCCGGTAATGGAGCCACCGAAAATTCCCGCCAGCAGATAAAACCCGCCGGCTGCGATGGCTGCCAGCCAGCGTTTTTCCGCGTCCGGATGTGCATCCGGGCTTTGACAAATGGCGGCAGTAATGGCCGCAATGCAGATAGAAAAGACGCCAAACGGAGAAAACAGCAGCGCCAGTCCACCCGTCACGATGATGAGCGGTGAGGCCGCCAGCGGGTAGCCGGAGGCTTTCATGGTGGCGAAACCCGGTGCATTTTGCGAGGCCATGGTCACGAGGAAGAAGGGCAAGCCAATACTCACCAGGCTGGTGAAGGTGAAGTCAGGCGCAATAAAGTCGGGCATCACCAGAGAAAGGGTGAGCTTATCCGTGACAACGTCACCACCGGCCCAGGCCACGATACCGCCCACCAGCAGCGTGACCACGATGGCATAGCGCGGCGACAACGCTTTTGCGATCAGCCATGCCGCAATCATGCTGCCGCACAGCAGAAAGTGCCCCTCAAGATGCGCAAACGCGTGCAGGCCAAACTGCAGCAGTACCCCGGCCAGCATGGCGGCAGCAAGCGAATGGGGGATCAGCGTCATCAGACGGGCGAAAAGCCCGGTGATGCCGCAGAGCAAAATAAGCGCGTTGGCAAAGATGAACACGCCGATGGTTTCCGCCAGCGTGACGCCGTGCAGGCTGGTGGCGAGCAGCGCCGCGCCGGGCGTTGACCAGGCGGTCAGCACGGGCGCTTTGTACCACCATGAAAGCACCAGCGTGCTGACGCCCATCCCAATCCCCAGCGCGGTCATCCAGCCTGCGATCTGCTGCGCGCTGGCGCCAGCCGCGGCGGCGGCCTGCCAGATGATGGCGGCCGAGCTGGCGTAGCCCACGAGAACGGCGACAAATCCAGCCAGTACGACCGGAACAAGATGAGAGGAAGGGCGCATGAAAACTCCGTTGTGCGTTATAACGTCCGGGGTAAGGTAACACTGTGCGTTATAGCGTACAAGTGGTATGCTCGTCGTCAGGAGGAAATATGGACATCACACAACACCTTGCAGCAACACTGAAAACATTACGCCAGGCACGGGGCTGGAGCCTGTCGAAGCTGGCGGACGAAACCGGCGTATCAAAGGCCATGCTCGGGCAAATCGAGCGAAATGAATCCAGCCCCACGGTGTCGACGCTGTGGAAAATTGCCACGGGACTGAACGTGCCGTTTTCCGCCTTCATCACGCCGGAAGCGGACCGGCAGGCGGTGTTTGACCCGCAGCAGCAGGCGATGGTCGTCAAGCCGCTCTTTCCGTGGGACGAGGCGCTCCGGTTTGATTATTTCTCCATTACCCTGGCCCCCGGCGCCCTGAGTGAATCCACGCCGCATGAGGCGGGGGTGATTGAACATGTGGTGGTGGTCAGCGGCGAGCTGGAGATGAAGCTCGAGGGCAAATGGCAGACGATTTCTGCCGATTCCGGCGTCCGTTTTGCCGGCGATAAACCGCACGCCTACCGCAACAGCAGCGACCGGACGGTGCATTTTCACTCCCTCATTCATTTTCCCCGCTGAGGCTACGCAAAACTGTTTCGCTGACGCAGACTTCTGACTACAATAGCCGCCATTTTGACCATAACGGATAACGACGAAGTATGCGCCTGCAATCCCATCATCTTGAACTTTTAAGCCCGGCCCGTGACGCCGCCATTGCCCGTGAAGCGATCCTTCATGGCGCAGACGCCGTCTACATTGGCGGCCCGGGCTTCGGTGCCCGCCATAACGCCAGCAACAGCCTGAGCGATATTGCTGAGCTGGTGCCGTTCGCCCACCGTTTCGGGGCGAAGGTGTTCGTCACCCTGAACACCATTCTTCATGATGATGAGCTGGAGCCTGCGCAACGTCTGATTACCGATCTCTATCAGGCCGGGGTGGATGCCCTGATCGTTCAGGATATGGGCGTGCTGGAGCTGGATATTCCGCCCATTGAACTGCACGCCAGTACCCAGTGTGATATCCGCACGGTAGAGAAGGCGAAGTTCCTCTCCGACGTCGGCTTTTCGCAGATCGTTCTGGCGCGCGAGCTGAACCTGAATCAAATCCGCGATATTCACCAGGCGACAGACGCGACGATTGAATTCTTCATCCACGGCGCGCTGTGCGTGGCCTATTCCGGCCAGTGCAACATTTCCCACGCGCAGACGGGCCGCAGCGCCAACCGCGGCGACTGCTCTCAGGCCTGCCGTCTGCCGTATACCCTGAAAGACGATCAGGGCCGCGTGGTGGCATTTGAAAAACACCTGCTCTCGATGAAGGATAACGACCAGACCGCCAACCTGGGCGCGCTGATCGACGCGGGCGTGCGTTCCTTCAAGATTGAAGGGCGCTATAAAGATATGAGCTACGTGAAGAATATCACCGCGCACTATCGCCAGATGCTGGACGCCATCATCGAAGATCGCGGTGACCTGGCGCGCGCGTCGGCCGGTCGTACCGAGCATTTCTTTATTCCGTCGACGGACAAAACGTTCCACCGCGGCAGCACGGACTATTTCGTGAATGCCCGTAAAGGGGATATCGGTGCGTTTGACTCACCGAAGTTTATCGGTTTGCCGGTGGGGGAAGTGCTGAAAGTGGCGAAAGATCACCTTGATGTTGCGGTGACGGAGCCGCTGGCGAACGGCGATGGTCTTAACGTGATGATTAAGCGTGAGGTCGTCGGCTTCCGCGCCAACACGGTCGAGAAAACCGGTGAGAACCGCTACCGCGTATGGCCGAATGAAATGCCGGCCGATCTCTACAAGGCACGGCCGAACGCGGCGCTTAACCGTAACCTCGATCATAACTGGCAGCAGGCGCTGCTGAAAACCTCCAGCGAACGTCGTATCGCGGTGGATATTGAACTGGGCGGCTGGGAAGAGCAGCTGATTCTGACCATGACCTGTGAAGACGGCATCAGCGTAACGCATACGCTTGATGGCCTGTTCGAGGTGGCAAACAACGCAGAGAAAGCGCTCAACAGCCTGAAGGATGGCGTCACAAAGCTGGGGCAGACGATTTACTACGCCCGCAACGTTGAGGTCAATCTGCCGGATGCCCTGTTTGTGCCGAACAGTTTGCTCAACCAGTTCCGCCGTGAAACCGCCGAGATGCTGGATGACGCGCGCCTGGCGAACTACCCGCGCGCTAGCCGTAAAGCAGAAACCGTTCCTGCGCCCGTCTACCCGGATACGCATTTATCCTTCCTCGCCAACGTCTACAACCATAAAGCGCGTGAATTCTATCATCGCCACGGCGTGCGGCTGATCGACGCGGCTTATGAGGCGCATGAAGAGAAGGGCGATGTTCCGGTGATGATCACCAAACATTGCCTTCGTTTCGCGTTTAACCTGTGTCCTAAGCAGGCGAAAGGCAACATCAAGAGCTGGAAGGCCACGCCTATGCAGCTCGTAAACGGTGACGAAGTGCTGACCCTCAAATTTGACTGCCGTCCCTGCGAAATGCATGTGATTGGCAAGATGAAAAACCACATCTTCAAAATGCCGCAGCCCGGCAGTGTTGTGGCGTCCGTCAGCCCGGACGATCTGATGAAAACCCTGCCAAAACGCAAGGGCAGCTAACTACCGAACGTGCGTGTCCGGTTTGCGCGATTTCTGCCACAGGTGGTGTTCGCGCAAACCCTCCGCCGACTCCTCCGCCGCGCTTCGCAATTCATCGCTATCGGCTTCATGACGCAGCTGATGATCCACATTCTTTACCCACAGATATTCATGTCCTTTGTGCCCGGCCATAAGCTGGCCTGAAAAGAGGGCACAGATAAGCATCACGAGAGATAAACCTTTTTTAACCATGAAGTCACCGCCGAATAACATTGCGGCTTAATGATGCCGATTATTTATTATTGTTATTATTCAAAAGTTCAAATTAGCGCAAAGGGAATGTCAAAGAGTATGATTTCGGGCGCGCTGCATCTCATCAGAGAACATTACCAGTGCGGGTTAAAAAGGCTGTTTAACCTTCGTTAAGATAACGAGTGTTAGGTTGTATGGGATCCGCAGCCCGGCCATGGAGTGTCGGGACGTAGAGACCAAAATACAAATCTATCCATGCAAGCATTTACCGCCATTTTTTGGCGGTTTTTTTTGCGCATAACGTAGCGGTGTTGGCCGTGGGGTTATGGCGTCACCCGATAGTGCGACTGCACCAGACCCGAAGGAAAGCTGCGGCTGGAGACCAGCGTCAAATCGATATCCCCGGGAAGGGCGCCAAACAGCGATTTTCCCGAACCGAGCAGGACAGGAACGGTTGTGATCACCATATCGGCCACCAGTCCTTCTCGCAGGAACGACTGTATGACTTGCCCACCATCGAGATAGACGCGACGGGCGTTCTGCCTCGCCAGATCGTCGAGCACCTCCTTTGGCGTGCGGCCGGAAAACTGTACTTTGCCCCTCAGCGCGTCGGGTACGGGCGTGTCGACCAGCTGACGGGAGAGCACCAGTACGGGCCGGTCATAAGGCCATGTCTCAAAGGTCCGCACCTTCTCATAGCTCCCACGGCCCATCACGATCCAGTCTTTGTCCGCGATGAAAGCCGTGTAGCCATGATCCTCATTCGGGTCATCGCGCTGCAGCAGCCAGTCGATATCATCATTGTGTCGGGCGATGTAGCCATCAAGACTGGTTGCGATAAAAACGTGTGTGGTGACCATCAGGTTCTCCGTATTCCAGCGAAACCAAAAGACTGACGCCTCAGCGGGCAGTACCGGCATGAGAAAATTGTTTACGGTACTGGGCCGGGGAAATCGCGAACTGCTGGCGAAAATGATGACGCAGCGTCGATGCCTGACCAAACCCGGTCTGTTCCGCGATGCTGTCGATGCTTAAACGACTGCTTTCCAGATAATCTTTCGCCCGCAGCAGGCGCTCATTGAGTAACCAGCGGGCAGGCGTCGTTCCCGTTGCCGCTTCGAAGCGACGCAGAAACGTGCGCTGACTCATACCGACACGGCGCGCCAGCGAGTCGACGCTGTGCGGCTCGGTAAGATGCGTGTGCAGAAAATCAAACAGCTTGCCCAGGCGCTGGCTTTCCCGCAGCTGCGCCACCGGGCGGCTCAGCTGTTGCGGCTGAGATCCATCCCGGTGAGGGGGAATGACAAGCCGCCTCGCCACGCTGTTGGCGGTTTCCATCCCGAAATCCCGACGCACGACGTGCAGACAGAGATCGATCCCCGCCGCGCTGCCTGCGGAAGTCAGGATCTCGCCTTCGTCCTGGTAGAGCACATCCTCGACCACGTCGATGTCAGGGTAGCGGGCTTTAAGCGTCTCAATGTAGCGCCAGTGCGTCGTGGCTTTGCGTCCGTTGAGCAGACCGGAGGCGGCCAGCACAAATACACCCGAGCAGATGGAGAGTAGCTGACAGCCCCGCGCGCTGGCCTGACGTAATGCGTTGCAGAGCGCGTCCGGAACCGGCGAGTCCACCCCCCGCCAGCCCGGCACCACGATCAGATCGGCAGACGCAAGCAGGGAGAGATCGCCATCGGTAATGATGCGGATCCCGCCTGTCGCCCGAAGCTCACCGTTATCAACGCTTGCCACGGCAAAACGATACCAGTCGTCGCCCAGCTCGGGCCGCGGCAGGCCGAAGATTTCCACCGCCACCCCAAACTCAAAGGTACACAGACCGTCATACGCCAGCACCACCACCTTCGGGCGGGCAATCTGTCTTAACGTTGTCATCTTTTTGCTGTTTTCTGGCATAAGCGAGCGCATTCATGAGCTGAATTTGTGGATAGAGTAGTGTTAACACAAACGCCAAAGATGAGGAAGGATCATGAGCTATGTTACTGAATTTCCGGCTGCCGAACCGCAGGAAGCCGTTACCCATTTTCTGCGTCGCCTGAGCGTCGAAACCGACTGCGCCGATGTGCATCATGCCATCACGCATAATGAGCAGGACTTTGTTTTGCTGCACGTGGTGGGGAGCCCGGAGCAGTTTGCCCGTCGCCATGTGCCGGGCGCTCTGCATATGCCGTGGAGCCAGATGACCGCTGAGCGCATGGCCCAATGGCCTGAAGGGACGCTGTTTGTCGTCTACTGCGCAGGGCCGCACTGTAACGGCGCGGACAGAGCCGCGCTGAAGCTGGCGCGTCTCGGGCTGCCGGTCAAAATCATGCTCGGTGGGATCACCGGCTGGGAAGATGAACGCTACGCGTTTGCCAGCGAGGCGTCCGTCGCCGCGCTGTGAAGATGAATTTTTTTCAACATACGTGAAATTTTCTCGTTTGCCGGCACCGATGAGGTATGACATTGTTTTTGGACATTTAGACATCCAGAAGTCTAAAGCTTCAAATGATAAATTATCACTGCGGGCAATTATTGCCGGCAGACTGAGGAGATTTCCATGCAACGACACCACGCCCCGTTCCGTGCCGACGTAGTCGGCAGTTTTTTACGCCCGGATGCCATCAAGCAGGCTCGCCTGAAATTTGCCAGCGGTGAGATTGATGCCGGGCAGCTTCGCGCGGTGGAGGACGAGGCCATTCGCCACGTCGTCGAGCAGCAGTGTGCGTGCGGCCTGCATGTGGTGACCGACGGTGAGTTTCGTCGTGCCTGGTGGCACTTCGACTTCTTCGACGGTCTTCAGGGCGTTGAGCGTTACGATTCCCAGCAGGGCATCCAGTTTAACGGCGTGCAAACCAAAGCCCACGGCGTGCGCGTCACCGGCAAGCTGGGCTTTGGCGAGCACCCGATGCTGGACGATTTCCGCTATCTGAAAAGCATCAGCGGTAACGCCCAGCCAAAAATGACCATTCCGAGCCCAAGCGTGCTGCACTTCCGCGGCGGTCGCAAAGATATTGATGCGACCGTGTATCCGGACCTTGACGTCTATTTCGATGACCTGGCGACCACGTGGCGTGATGCCATCCGGGCCTTCTACGACGCGGGCTGCCGTTATCTGCAGCTGGATGACACCGTCTGGGCCTATCTCTGTTCGGACGACCAGCGCCGTCAGATCCGCGAGCGCGGCGACGACGCCGATGAGCTGGCGCGCATCTATGCCCGCGTGCTGAACAAGGCGCTGGAGGGCAAGCCGGACGATCTGACCATCGGACTGCACGTCTGTCGCGGCAATTTCCGTTCCACCTGGATTTCCGAAGGCGGCTACGAGCCGGTAGCGGACGTGCTGTTCGGAACGGTCAACGTTGACGCCTTCTTCCTCGAATATGATAACGACCGCAGCGGGGATTTCGCGCCCCTGCGCTTTGTTCGCCCGGGCAAACAGCAGGTGGTGTTGGGTCTTATCACTACAAAAAACGGCGAGCTGGAGAATCCGGAGGGAATTAAAGCCCGTCTTGAAGAGGCGGCGAAATACGTGGCAAAAGAGCAGATTTGCCTCAGCCCGCAGTGCGGCTTTGCCTCGACCGAAGAGGGCAACAGCCTGAGCGAAGCCCAGCAGTGGGACAAAGTCCGGCTGGTCACGCAGATCGCCAGCGAAGTCTGGTAACCCCGTTATACGACGCTGCATTATAAAAGTGCAGCGCTGTACCATTCTGAGTCGTTCTCTTTACATCCGGCGTTCCCCTCCCAGAAATAGCGCTTTCTCCATTCTGGCACTCTTTTTGCTCCTGCTTCGCTGACACTTTTTTTTCCGCGTCCACGCCGTACCGGACGTTTTCGCACAGCGTTCTTTTTCAGGAGTGAAAATATGCAGCGTCGTATCTTATTAAAAGCTTTTGCGTTATCCGCGTCCGTCGTGGCGATGGGGATGAGTTTTGGCGCGCAGGCGGCCGATACCATCAAGGTGGGGATCATGCATTCGCTGTCCGGCACCATGGCCATCTCTGAAACCCCGCTGAAAGACGTCGCGCTGATGACCATCGATGAGATCAACGCCAAAGGCGGCGTGCTGGGCAAGAAACTGGAGCCGGTGGTGGTGGATCCGGCCTCAAACTGGCCGCTGTTTGCCGAGAAGGCGCGTCAGCTGCTGAGCCAGGATAAAGTGGCGGTGGTATTTGGCTGCTGGACGTCGGTGTCGCGCAAATCCGTACTGCCGGTTTTCGAGGAGCTGAACGGCCTGCTGTTCTATCCGGTGCAGTATGAGGGCGAGGAAATGTCGCCAAACGTCTTCTATACCGGCGCGGCGCCGAACCAGCAGGCCATCCCGGCGGTGGAATACCTGATGAGCGAAGACGGCGGCGCGGCGAAACGCTTCTTCCTGCTGGGAACCGATTACGTCTATCCGCGCACCACCAACAAGATCCTGCGCGCGTTCCTGCATTCGAAAGGGGTGGAGGATAAGGACATCGAAGAGGTTTATACCCCGTTTGGCCATAGCGACTACCAGACCATCGTCGCCAACATTAAAAAATTCTCCGCGGGCGGCAAAACTGCCGTGGTGTCGACCATCAACGGTGATTCTAACGTGCCGTTCTACAAAGAGCTGGCTAACCAGGGGCTGAAGGCGACGGACGTGCCGGTGGTGGCGTTCTCCGTGGGTGAAGAAGAGCTGCGCGGGATCGACACCAAACCGCTGGTGGGTAACCTGGCAGCCTGGAACTACTTTGAGTCCGTGGATAACCCGACTAACCAGGCGTTTGTAGCGGATTACAAAGCCTATGCGAAGGCGCACAAGCTGCCGAACGCCGATACCGTCGTAACTAACGATCCGATGGAAGCCACCTACGTAGGTATTCACATGTGGGCGCAGGCGGTGGAAAAAGCGGGCACTACCGATGTAGACAAAGTGCGTGCGGCGATGGCCGGTCAGTCCTTTAAGGCGCCGTCAGGCTTTACGCTCACCATGGATGCCACCAACCATCATCTGCACAAGCCGGTCATGATCGGTGAAATCGAAGGCAACGGTCAGTTTAACGTGGTGTGGCAGACCGAACAGCCGGTACGCGCCCAGCCGTGGAGCCCGTTCATCGCCGGGAATGATAAAAAACCCGACCAGCCGATGAAAACCGCCAGCAACTAAGCCATTACCGCAGGGAGAAACGTCATGAACGCCATGCGCCTGTTCATCGCTCTTGTATGGCTTTCCGGACTGCTGCCAGGGATGGTGCAGGCATCGGATGCCGATCGTTTTGTTGCCGCCAGCCGCAGCCAGCAGGCGGATTTGTTGACGCAGTGGGCCGCCGCGCCGGATGCGTCAAGACTGCCGCTCCTTGAGGCGCTGCAAAAGGAAAATCTCTACGTCGATACGCAAAAGCACGCCTTTGCACAACGCGATGGCAACGTCATCCCGCTGGGGGACAGTCAGACGGCAGAGGGCCCAACCAAAGCCGTGCGCCTGACGAACCGGCTGCGCGTGCTGGCTGCAACTGCTATCGCCACGCATCAGCTGGTGAGTGACAGTGTCACCGAAAGGCGGGCGGCGGCGCGTCAGCTGCAGCGCGATGCCCAGCCCGGGATGCTCGCTTTTCTGGAAAAGCGTGTGAACGATGAGACGGACGCCGTGGCGCGTCAGGCGCTGCTGCTGGCGGTCGCGAATCTCCAGCTGGCCAGCCCGCAGCCGGAAGTGCGTCGCAAGGCCGTCGAATTGTTAGGCCAGTCAGACGATCCGGACATGCAGTCCAGGCTTACCCCGTTTACCCTGCCACAGACGGAGCCGGATAGCGCGGTGCGCGCGGCCGCAGAAGAGAGTCTTAGCCAGATCCAACACCGCCTGATGTGGGGCGACCTGCTGGGCCAGGCGTTTATGGGGCTGTCCCTTGGGTCGGTGCTGCTGCTGGCCGCGCTGGGGCTGGCTATCACCTACGGCCTGCTGGGCGTGATTAATATGGCCCACGGCGAGATGCTGATGCTGGGGGCATATGCGACCTGGATGGTGCAGCAGGCGATGGCCGGGCTTGCGCCCCAGTGGCTGGCGCTCTATCCCGTTATCGCCTTGCCGGTCGCGTTCTGCCTGACGGCGGGCATTGGAATGGTGCTGGAGCGCACGGTGATCCGTCATCTGTACGGTCGTCCGCTGGAAACGCTGCTGGCGACGTGGGGCATCAGCCTGATGCTTATCCAGCTGGTGCGCATGACCTTTGGCGCCCAGAACCTGGAGGTGGCGAACCCGGCATGGCTCTCCGGCGGGGTGCAGGTTTTTGCCAACCTGACGCTGCCGTGGAACCGCATCGTGGTGCTGGGCTTCGTGCTGCTGGTGCTGTTCTTTACCTGGCTCATTCTGAATAAAACCCGTCTGGGGCTTAACGTGCGGGCGGTGACGCAAAACCGCAGCATGGCCGCCTGCTGCGGGGTACCGACAGGGCGCGTCGATATGCTGGCGTTCGGGCTTGGCTCCGGGATTGCGGGGTTAGGCGGCGTGGCGCTATCGCAGCTCGGTAACGTCGGACCTGAGCTGGGCCAGGGCTATATCATTGACTCCTTCCTTGTGGTGGTGCTCGGAGGCGTAGGCCAGCTGGCAGGCAGCGTGGCCGCGGCGTTTGGTCTGGGGATCTTTAATAAAATCCTCGAACCCCAGATGGGGGCGGTGCTGGGCAAGATCGTGATTCTGGTGGCGATCGTGCTGTTTATTCAGAAACGCCCGCAGGGGTTGTTTGCGCTGAAAGGGAGGGTGATTGACTGATGAGCCAGCCGCTGACCTTAACGCTGGCGCGCAAAGCGCCACGCACCACGCAGATAGCGGGCAGCCTGCTGGTGGTGTGTTTGCTGATACTGCCGTTTTTCGCCTTGCTGCCTGCGACGCATCCGCTGGCGTTGTCGACCTGGATGCTGACGCTGATTGGCAAAATCCTCTGCTATGCCATCGTGGCGGTGGCGCTGGATCTGGTGTGGGGCTATGCCGGCATGCTGTCCCTTGGGCACGGCCTCTTCTTCGCCCTGGGCGGCTATGCGATGGGCATGTACCTGATGCGCCAGGCGTCAGGTGACGGTCTGCCCGCGTTCATGTCGTTTCTCTCCTGGAGCGAGCTGCCCTGGTTCTGGTGGGGCACCCAGCATTTTGCCTGGGCGCTGGTGCTGATTGTGCTGGTGCCGGGCCTGCTGGCGCTGGTGTTTGGCTGGTTTGCCTTCCGCTCGAAGATCAAAGGGGTCTATTTCTCGATTATGACCCAGGCGCTGACCTATGCCGGGATGCTGCTGTTCTTTCGCAACGAAACCGGGTTTGGCGGCAATAACGGCTTTACCGGTTTTACCACGCTGCTCGGGTTTTCGGTAACGGAAACGACCACCCGCATCGCGCTGTTCCTGGCGACCGTGCTGTTGCTGCTTCTGGCCCTGGGCACCGGGTTTGCGCTGGCGAAAAGCAAGTTTGGCCGCATTCTGACCGCCGTGCGCGACGCCGAAAACCGCCTGACCTTTTGCGGCTACGATCCGCGCGGGTTCAAGCTGCTGGTGTGGACGCTTTCTGCCGTGCTGTGCGGTCTGGCGGGGGCGCTTTACGTCCCACAGGTCGGCATTATTAACCCCGGTGAAATGTCGCCGACGAACTCGATAGAGGCCGCCATCTGGGTGGCGCTGGGCGGGCGCGGCACGCTGGTGGGGCCGGTGATTGGCGCGGCGCTGGTGAACGGGGCGAAGAGTTTCTTCACCGTCGCGATGCCGGAGTACTGGCAGCTGTTTCTGGGGCTGATTTTTATCGCCGTCACGCTGTTCTTGCCGGGCGGCGTCTACGGTCTGTTGCGTAAGGGAGAGAAATAATGCAGCCAACGGAAGGATTATTTACCCGCCAGCTGCCCGGCGATCGCTACCGGGACCAGACTGACCCTGTACTTCAGCTTGAATCCATTAACGTCAATTTTGATGGTTTTCAGGCCCTGACCGATCTCTCGCTGAATATCGGCGTGGGCGAGCTGCGCTGCGTGATTGGCCCCAACGGTGCGGGTAAAACCACGCTGATGGACGTCATCACCGGCAAAACGCGGCCAAAGAGCGGCAGGGCGATTTACGATCAGTCCATCGACCTGACCGCGCTGGAGCCTGCGGCCATCGCCCGCCAGGGCATCGGGCGTAAATTCCAGAAGCCCACGGTCTTTGAGGCGCTGACGGTGTGGGAAAACCTGGAGATCGCCATGAAAACGGATAAATCCGTCTGGGCGAGCCTGCGGGCAAAACTCAACGGCGAGCAGCGTGACCGCATTGACGAGATGCTGGTTTTGCTGCGCCTTAGCGCGGAGCGCGACCGACGGGCCGGGCTGCTTTCCCACGGACAGAAACAGTTCCTGGAGATCGGCATGCTGCTGGTGCAGGACCCGCATCTGCTGCTGCTGGATGAACCCGCCGCCGGAATGACCGACGCGGAAACGGAATACACCGCAGAGCTGTTCAAATCGCTGGCGGGCAAGCACTCCCTGATGGTGGTGGAGCACGATATGGGCTTTGTAGAAACGATTGCCGACCACGTGACGGTGCTGCATCAGGGGCGGGTGTTGGCGGAAGGGTCGCTGCGTGAGGTGCAGGCCAACGAGCAGGTGATTGAGGTCTATCTGGGACGTTAAGGAGAGGGAATGTTACAGGTCAACGAACTGAATCAGTATTACGGCGGCAGCCATATCCTGCGCGGCGTGAGCTTTGAGGCCGTCACCGGCGAAGTCACCTGCCTGCTGGGGCGCAACGGCGTGGGGAAAACCACACTGCTGAAGTGTCTGATGGGGCTGATCCCGGCGAAAACCGGGGAGGTCATCTGGCAGGGGAAAACGATTACCCACAGCAAACCGCACCAGCGGGTGCAGTCTGGCGTGGCGTATGTCCCGCAGGGACGCGAGATTTTTCCGCGCCTGACCGTGGAGGAGAATCTCCTGCTGGGGCTATCGCGGTTTTCCGCCCGCGAGGCGAAGCAGGTGCCGGAGGAGATCTGGCAGCTGTTCCCGGTGCTCAAAGAGATGAAGCACCGTCGCGGGGGCGATCTCTCGGGTGGGCAGCAGCAGCAGCTGGCGATTGGTCGCGCGCTGGCGAGTCGTCCGCGGCTGCTTATCCTGGATGAACCGACGGAAGGCATACAGCCTTCCGTCATTAAAGAGATCGGCCACGTGATCCGCACCCTGGCAAACAGAGGCGACATGGCGATCCTGCTTGTTGAGCAGTTTTACGACTTTGCCGCCGAGCTGGCCGACAGCTATTTGCTGATGTCCCGCGGCACCATTATTCAGCGCGGGCGGGGTGAAAATATGGAGCAGGAGGGCGTTCGCGGGCTGGTTGCGATCTGAAATGTTATAATATAACATCCTCATTCTTATAAAACGGAATGAGGGCGTTACTTTGGCTGCACATATTGGGAAATTTGCCATGACTCTGGGGGCGCTGCTGGTCAGCGGCCAGCTGTTTGCTCACTCGCACGGCCACCAGATGACCGAAGCGGAACAGAAGGCGGCGAACGGCGTGTTTGAGGATAAAGACGTGAAGGACAGAGCGCTGTCTGACTGGGACGGCACCTGGCAGTCGGTCTATCCGTTCCTGCTCGATGGTTCGCTGGATCCGGTCTTTAAGCAGAAAGCGCAGAAGGATAAAAGCAAATCCTTTGATGAGGTGAAAGCCTACTACCGCACGGGTTATGCGACGGACGTGGATGCCATCGGCATCGAAAATAACGTGATGGAATTCCATCAGGGGAAAACGGTCAGCCGCTGCCAGTATGATTACAGCGGCTACAAAATTCTGACCTACGCGTCAGGCAAGAAAGGCGTGCGCTATCTCTTTGAGTGCAAGGACGCCAGCAGCAAGGCGCCGAAGTTTGTCCAGTTCAGCGACCATACCATCGGACCGAAGGCCTCTTCGCACTTCCATATTTTCATGGGCAATACCTCCCACGAGGCGCTGCTGAAAGAGATGGATAACTGGCCGACCTATTATCCGAACGAGATGTATAAAGAGCAGGTGGTGGAGGAGATGTTGCACCACTAGGTTTTTGCTTTTGCCGGGTGGCGGCTTCGCCTTGCCCGGCCTACATTTGCTACGCCGCTTTGGGTGACTCGCACCATGCCTTCACGCTCATCCCGCGCAAAATCATCAGCCACGCCACAATAATCGCGGCCATCATAATCACAAACAGCGACCAGTGCGGCAGGTTGGTCAGGATGATGCCGGTGATCATCGGGTTTGCCGCCGCGCCGAGCCAGCCCAGCGCCTGCGCGGAGAAATAGCTCGCCTTCATTCCCGGTGGCGCAATGTTGTCAATCAGCATGTATTCACCCGGGGCATAGATAATCTCACCCAGCGTAAAGATGGCGGCAGCGATGCCCCAGTAAACCAGGTTTTCCCCGGAGAGCATAAAGCCGCCCAGCCCCACGATAAAAAACAGGGTGGCGAGGGACATCAGCGGGCGGATATTGCTGGCTGAGATCTTACGGCCCAGCGCATATTGCAGCGTTACCACCACGGCGGCGTTGACGGGCAGCACCACGGCGACCACCTTTTCGGCGAAATCACTGTCCGCATGTGCGGCCAGAACGTATTGCGAAATACAGCTCGCGAACGATCCGCCCACGTACGACGCCAGCAGGCCAGAGAGCGTGTACCAGAACAGCGCGCGGTCTTTCAGCAAGACCGACGGCTGCCACGGCGTCTTCTCCTCGGCGGTATCTAACGCCACGCTTTTCTGCACAAAGAAGTGGATAAAGCCCAGCGGCAGGGCGGCACAGAAGGCTGCCAGCCAGAACGGCAGCTGCAGGCTGTACATCACCAGCAGGGTGCCAATCGGCGGGCCGACCGTCCAGCCAATGTTCAGGAAGCTGTAGTTTAGCGAGAAGACCCGCGCCTTCTGGCTGGAGGTGAGCACGTCGGAGAACCAGGCTTTTAGCACCGTCGAAAAGACGGAGTAGGCGCAGTTGATCAGCGCAAAAAACAGCACCACCAGCGTGACGTTATTGACCAGCGGGATCGCCACAAATCCGGCGATAAACGCCACAATCGCGATCAGCATGTAGCGTTTTTTATCAAACTTATCGGCCAGAATGCCAAATCCCAGGCTGAACACCACGCCAATGGTCAGCGCCACGGTCAGGGCATAACCAATATTCTCGACGCTCATGCTGTAGACGCGCGTGAGATAAATGGTCATAAACGGCAGCGTTGCCCCCCGACCGATGGTTAACAACAATGACGATGCCAGCAGCGCTGCGGTTGAGCGCCTGAGAGATGGTTTCATATTCCTGCCCGACAGTTGCTTATGCTTTTATTCGATGTGTGTTAACAGGATTACCATGACATAAGGGGCTTGTATAGCACCCGATTTATCCCTAAGTGCTTCAGCTGCCTGCCAGAAATAATGATCTTCTCGTGACGCACTTTTTTCTGTTACCTTGAAGTGTTAACAAATTATTAATAATTCAGGGGCGGGATATGACGCGGAAAGACGGGCTGCTGGCACTGCTGGTGGTCGTAGTATGGGGGCTCAATTTTGTGGTCATTAAGCTGGGGCTGCACAACATGCCGCCGCTGATGCTGGCCGGCTTACGTTTTATGCTGGTCGCTTTCCCGGCCATCTTCTTTGTGGCGCGTCCAAAGATCCCCTTTAAACTGCTGCTGGGCTACGGTCTGACCATCAGCTTTGGCCAGTTCGCGTTTCTCTTTTGCGCCATCAAGTTCGGTATGCCGGCCGGTCTGGCCTCGCTGGTGTTACAGGCGCAGGCGTTCTTTACCATTATTCTCGGGGCGTTTGTGTTTGGCGAGCGCCTGCAGGGCAAACAGCTGGCGGGGATCACGCTGGCGGTGTTTGGCGTGCTGGTGCTGATCGAGGCCAGCCTGAATGGTCAGCACGTGGCGCTGCTCGGGTTTATGCTGACGCTGGCGGCGGGGCTGAGCTGGGCCTGCGGGAATATCTTCAACAAGCTGATCATGCAGCACGAGGCGCGCCCGGCGGTGATGTCGCTGGTGGTGTGGAGCGCACTGATCCCGGTTATCCCGTTTCTGCTGGCGTCGAGTATTCTGGACGGTCCGGCGGTGATGCTGAACAGTCTGGTCGACATCGATATGACCACGATCCTGTCTCTCGTCTATCTGGCCTTTGTCGCCACCATTGTGGGCTACGGGATCTGGGGATCGCTGCTGGGGCGTTATGAGACCTGGCGCGTTGCGCCGTTATCTCTGCTGGTGCCGGTGGTAGGGCTTGCCAGTGCGGCGATATTGCTGGATGAAACGCTAAGCGCGCTGCAGCTGTTGGGTGCCGTGCTGATCATGGCCGGGCTGTACATTAACGTGTTTGGTCTGCGGGTGCGTCGGACGACGCGGGTAAGCGAAAAGGCATAAAAAAAGCCCCGCGTCTGCGGGGCAAAAACGAATCAGAAGCCGTGCTGATTATAATAAGGCACGCCTAATTCGTCGGATTTGTCGCTACCAGCACCCATGTGGTTGAAATCATAGGGCGACTGGTCATGTGCGGACGGCAAAATCATCGTATCAGGATTATTTTGCTGCGTTGCACGAGGGGTTTGCTCCGCGAAGGTCTGGCTGGAGAACAGCACCAGCAAGGCGAGGGCGGCGGAGGCGATAACTTTCATGATTTCCTCGGTTACGTCTGTGACAGGCGATGATTAACTACAGTGTTTTAACGGATACAGGTATCGGGATTCGCCCGGCACGCTGGTGATTCGGTACTTATGAGGCGGCACGTCAAAATAGTTCTTGAACGTACGCGTCAGGGTTTGCTGCGATTCAAATCCGTAACGCTCCGCCAGATAAAGGATCGGCTCATTGCTTTCTTTCAGTTTCTGGGCAATCTCCGTCAGCTTGCGGCTGCGAATATATTGACCTAATGAATGGCCGGTCTCTTTTTTGAACATCCGTTGCAGGTGCCATTTGGAGTAACCCGAACGCTCTGACACTTTTTCAAGGGAGAGCGGCGATTCCAGGTTATCCTCGATCCAGTCCAAAATGCTATGAATGGTGATAGCGTCAGTATTGCGTCTGGACATCGTCATACCTCTTTTTTCTGTTTACGGCAGGATTTTCTTCAGCAAAAGCTCAAGGGTTGCCACTTCATCTGCCGTTAAGTTTTTTGTTAGTTCCTGATGCAGTGTTTGTCCTACTAATTGATGACATTGCTCGCACATGGCCGCGCCATCGCTGGTCAGCTTCACCAGTACGCCGCGTTTGTCATTCGGGTTAGGGCTTCGTTCTATCCATCCTTTGCAGACGAGACGATCGAGCATGCGGGTTAACGCACCCAGATCGACAGAGAGCACCTTTTTCAGCTCAACCGGCGTGATACACACTTCGCAGCGAATGGAACACAGCACTTTGAACTGTGTTGCGGTGATATCCAGCGGTGACAGATAGTCATTGAGCAGGCGATCTTTTTTCTGATTGACCATATGAATAAGACGACCCAGCGGAACAACGTCGTTAAAGATATCACTGGTGCTTTTCACAATGGTTGCCCTGGCAAGTAATTAGTCACGGCAGATATTATTGCTCAGGCAAGTATAAGTCAACTGAATGAATCAGCCGATGCCACGAATTGCTAAAACGTTTCATGAACTTTTTTTAAGGTGTTTCAAATCATAGGGATAACTTCCTGTTATCTTTTCAGAAGGAAAATAATCGTTACGTTGCGCCCATGGCTGAATGTCACACTTTCCCCCTATAATTGCTGTGTTAAATATGGATAAGGACGACAACGCACTATGTTGGATTTGATTAAAGCAATCAGCCTTGGGCTGGTGGTCTTGCTGCCGTTGGCTAACCCGTTAACGACGGTGGCGCTTTTCCTCGGGCTGGCAGGGAACATGAACAGCGCCGAGCGCAATCATCAGTCGATGATGGCCTCGGTGTATGTGTTTGCCATCATGATGGTGGCTTACTACGCCGGGCAACTGGTGATGAATACCTTCGGGATTTCCATCCCCGGCCTGCGCATCGCCGGGGGGCTGATCGTGGCCTTTATCGGTTTCCGCATGCCGTTCCCGGCGCAAAAAGCGCATGAGTCGCCGGAAGCGACCAGCAAATCGGAAGAACTGGAAACCGAACCGAGCGCGAATATCGCCTTCGTGCCGATTGCCATGCCGAGCACGGCGGGGCCGGGGACCATCGCGATGATCATCAGCTCCGCGTCGACGGTGCGTGACAGCGCAACCTTCCCGGACTGGGTGCTGACGGTGGCACCGCCGCTGATTTTTGCGATTATCGGGATTATCGTGTGGGCATCGCTGCGCAGCTCCGGCGCCATCATGCGCTGGGTAGGCAAGGGCGGTATCGAGGCGATTTCCCGCCTGATGGGCTTCTTACTGGTCTGTATGGGCGTGCAGTTTATTATTAACGGCGTGCTGGAGATTATTAAGACCTATCATTAAGTTCATTGCCGGGTGGCGGCTTCGCCTTACCCGGCCTACGAAACCCGTCTTTTTGTAGGCCGGGTAAGCGCAGCGCCACCCGGCACAAACAAACCTCACCCGTGCTGCCCCTGTTCCTCCAGCGCCACCGGCCACTTACGGAAGATAAGCACGGACCAGATCAGCGCCATCAGGGCCGGAATGGCACCCAGATAGCCAATCGCCGACATCGACACGTGCAGGATGACCTGGTTTCCCACCAGCGCACCCGCGCCAATCCCCAGATTGAAAATTCCCGAGAACAGCGACATGGCGACGTCCGTCGCATCCGGCGCCAGGGCTAGCACCTTCACCTGCATGCCCAGGCCAATAATCATGATCGCCACGCCCCAGAACAGGCTGAGGATCGCCAGATGGCTTTCACTGCCCGCGGCGGGCATCAGCAACAGCAGACAGGCCAGCAGCAGGCCGATAGCGCTGCTCACCAGCGATGAGGCATGCCGGTTACCCAGCTTGCCGAACAGCACGCTGCCAATAATCCCCGCGCCGCCGAGGATCAGCAGTAAGACGGTGGCAAAGTTGGCGCTAAAGCCTGCTACCACCTGCACAAACGGCTCAATGTAGCTATACGCCGTGTAATGGGCCGTTACCACGATGGCGGTCAGCAGGTAGATGCTCAGCAGCGCAGGGCGACGCATCAGCAGCGGCAGGCTTTTCAGCGAGCCGGAATGCTCGCTCGGCAGCGCGGGCAGCAGCTTAATCAGACACACCAGCGTCACCAGCGCGCCCATGCCGATGGCGAAGAAGGTGGTACGCCAGCCGAAGTATTGCCCCACGATGCGGCCAATCGGCAGGCCCAGCACCATCGCCAGTGCGGTACCGGTAGCAATCAGGCTTAGCGCCTGCGCGCGTTTACCCGCCGGTGCCAGGCGAATCGCCAGCGACGCGGTGATCGACCAGAACACCGCATGGGCAAAGGCGATACCGACGCGGCTGATGACCAGCACCGTAAAATTCCACGCCATAAACGACAGCACGTGGCTCGCGATGAACAAGACAAACAGACCGATCAGCAGCCTGCGCCGCTCTATCTGGCTGGTCAGCAGCATGAACGGCAGGGACATCAGCGCCACCACCCAGGCGTAAATGGTCAACATAATGCCCACCTGCGCCGTTTCCATCTGGAAACTGTTGGCGATGTCAGACAACAGCCCAACCGGCACAAATTCTGTGGTGTTAAAAATAAACGCGGCAATGGCCAGCGTGACCACGCGTAGCCACGCAACCCTGCGGGAAACTGTGTTCGTTGTCATAGGGATGTCGGAGATTCGTTGCTGAAAAGAAGAGGAGACGATCTTAAAACGTTGAATGGCGAAAACTCAACCATTATGTGACGCAGATCTCAATATTTACCTTATGAAAGCGGTAGCCGGGAGCGCTGTTTTCATTGAATATAAAAGAACAACACAATAAAAACAGGCGGTAAGACAATGCAGGAGATTGATTTTTATCTGGTCGATGCGTTCAGCAATACCACGTTTGGCGGCAACCCGGCCGCCGTTTGTCCGCTCAAGGAATGGTTACCCGATGAGACCTTGCTGAAAATGGCACAGCAGCATAATCAGTCGGAAACGGCCTTTTTCGTCTGCACTAAAGGAGGCATTGAGCTACGCTGGTTTACCACGCTTACCGAAGTCAATCTCTGCGGCCACGCCACCCTTGCCGCCGCGTACGTTCTGTTTAATGAACTGGAATACCCCGACTCGCGGATCCACTTTGATACCGCCTCTGGCCGCCTGACGGTCAGCCGGGAGGGGGAGTGGATGACGCTGGACTTCCCGGCATGTCCAACCCATGAAGATACGCCGCCGCCGGAGATGCTCTCGGCGCTCGGTATCCGTCATTACGTTGCAGCACGCAAAGGGCGCGCCTGGCTGATCGTGCTGGACAATCGCCAGCAGGTTGAAGCACTCGCGCCACGCTTTTCGGCGATGACGCCGGGTGAGCATAAGGTGAGCGTGACGGCACGGGGTGAGGGGGAATACGATTTTGTCAGCCGCTTTTTCTCCCCCGGGGTATCCGTTCCGGAAGACCCGGTCACCGGCTCCGCGCACACCATGCTGATCCCATACTGGGGTGAACGGTTGGGGAAAACAGCCATGCTTGCCCGTCAGGTTTCCGCGCGCGGCGGCGACGTGCGCTGTGAGCTGAAAGGCTCGCGCGTGCTGATGAGCGGACAGGCTTCACTTTATCTGAAAGGCACTGTTTTTCTGCGCTAAATAACCCATAACAAGAGAGGAAGAGACAATGCAGGAAATTGATTTTTATCTGGTGGATGCCTTCAGCGACAAAACCTTTGGCGGCAACGCGGCAGCGGTATGTCCTCTGGAAGCGTGGCTGCCGGACGAGACGCTGCTCAAAATGGCGCAGCAGCATAACCAGTCTGAGACCGCCTTTTTTGTACGCACCGCCGGTGGGTTTGAACTGCGCTGGTTTACCACGCTCGATGAAATTAACCTGTGCGGCCATGCTACGCTTGCCGCATCGCACGTTATTTTCGAATACCTTGACTATCCGCACACTGAAATTACCTTCACCACGCGCTTCGTGGGCGAGCTGACGGTGAAACGCAGCGGCGACTGGCTGACGCTGAACTTCCCCGCGTGGTCAACGGAGGTGGTCGAGAACCCACCTGCGCTGCTGTTTAGCGCGCTGGGCATCCCAGACGCAAAAGAGGTGCGCGTCGGACGTGATTACCTGGTGGTGCTGGAGAGCCAGCAGCAGGTGGAAGCGTTAACGCCGGATATTGGGGCGATGATCCCGCTGGATAAAATGGTCTGCGTGACGGCGCCGGGCGAAAAATATGACTTCGTCAGCCGCTTCTTCTGCCCGGGGGAAGGGGTGCCGGAAGATCCGGTTACCGGATCCGCCCACAGCATGCTGATCCCTTACTGGAGCGAAAAACTGGGTAAAACGTCACTTTATGCCCACCAGGGGGCGCACCGTGGCGGGGATCTGCGCTGCGAAATGAAGGGCGACCGCGTGCTGATTGGCGGTCAGGCCACCCTGTACCTGAAAGGGAAAATCTTTTTGCGCTAACGGAGCGGTACGATAAGTTAATTGTATGAAGCACCCCGGCAGGCCTGCGCTATGTTGACATTTAGCCTCACAAAAAAAGCAAGGAGCCTGCCATGTATTCCATTACCTCTGAATCTGCACGTCACCCGGACATTCTCAGCCTGATCGCGGCGCTGGACCGCTATCAGAGCGAACTCTATCCCGCTGAAAGCAATCATCTGATCGATCTGGCTGCGCTGCCGGAAGCTTCGCTGATCCTGATGGTCATTCGCGACCAGCAGCTTCAGGCCGTTGGTTGTGGCGCCATCGTGCTCAACGGCGACGGTACGGGGGAGATGAAGCGGGTCTATATCGATCCGGCCCATCGTGGGCAGCACCTTGGGGAGACGCTATTGGCCGCCCTGGAAGATGAGGCCCTGAGCCGTCATTGCCATACGGTACGGCTGGAGACGGGCATCAAGCAGCGCGCCGCGGTGCGTCTTTATGAACAGTGCGGATACGATTTGCGTCCGGCGTTTCCCCCTTACGTTGACGATCCGCTCAGCCTGTTTATGGAGAAGGCGCTGGTTGAAGACGTTCGTTTAGCAGCGCTATAAAGGCCTCCAGCTGGCGGGTCATTGCCCCGCGTCGCCATACCAGCCAGGTGGTGAGCCAGCGCCAGTTTTCTGCCAGCGGCCAGGCTTCAACCTGATGATGCCCGGGCATACTCTCCAGCATCGAGCGCGGCATCAGCGCGATGCCCGCGCCCGCAATGACGCAGGCGAGCATGCCGTGATAGGACTCCATCTCGTGAATGCGGCCGGGCGCGGCGCGGTCAGCGTGAAACCAGCTCTCCAGGTGCCGGCGATAAGAGCAGTTGGCGCGAAAGGCATAAACGTCGCTGCCGCTCACCTGCGCGGCGCGTGAGATTTCCGCCTGCCCGGCAGGGGTGACCAGCATCATCTCTTCCCGATAGACCGGCATTCCTTCCAGCTCCGGGTGCGACAGCGGCCCGTCGACGAAGGCGGCGCTGAGGGTTCCCTCCAGTACGCCATCAATCATCGTCCCGGACGGCCCGGTCGAAAGGGCAAACTGAATGCGCGGATAGCGCTGGTTAAACTGTGCCAGCGTTTCCGGAATGCGCACGGCGGCGGTACTTTCCAGCGCGCCGAGGGCAAATAACCCCTGCGGCTCATCCCCCGCGACGACCATGCGCGCTTCATCCACCAGGGCGAGGATCTGCTTGCTGTAGCGCAGGAAGTTATGGCCAGCCGGGGATAAACGCAAACGCTGGTTCTCACGAATAAACAGCTCAACGCCCAGATCGGCTTCCAGCTGGCGAATGCGGGTCGTCAGGTTAGACGGCACGCGATGCACCTTCTGCGCCGCCTGGGTGATACTGCCCGTCAGCGCGACGGCGTTAAACATCTCAAGCTGGGTTAAATCCATAATGTTCTCGTTTCGTGAATAATGTGGTTAGTATTATTCATTTTTAAGAAATAGCAGAGTGGGCCACAATTAATCAACCGAAAAACGTGGAGATCACCATGACTTATTCCTCTGCAACACATGCCTTCTCTGTCAACCCGGCCACGGGTGAAACCCTCGCCGCGTATCCGTGGGCGACACCGGAACAGGTTGAACGCGCGATTTCTCAGTCCGACGCGGGCTATCGCCAGTGGCGTCGCGAAAGCGTCTCCCACCGGGCGCAAAAGCTGCGCGATCTTGGCGCCGCGCTGCGTCATCGCGCTGAAGAGATGGCGCAGACGATCTCCCGTGAAATGGGCAAACCCATTCAGCAGGCGCGGGCGGAAGTGGCGAAATCCGCTGGCCTGTGCGACTGGTACGCCGAGCACGGCCCGGCGATGCTGCAGGCGGAACCGACGCTGGTCGAAAACCAGAATGCGGTCATTGAATACCGTCCGCTGGGGCCGATCCTCGCGGTCATGCCGTGGAACTTCCCGCTCTGGCAGGTGCTGCGCGGCGCGGTGCCGATTCTGCTGGCAGGTAACAGCTATCTGCTCAAACACGCGCCCAACGTCCTCGGCTCGGCGGAGCTTATCGCGCAGATCTTTGCGGATGCCGGTTTCCCTGAAGGCGTGTTCGGCTGGGTAAACGCCACCAATGACGGCGTCAGCCAGGCGATTAACGATCGTCGTATTGCGGCGGTGACCGTCACCGGCAGCGTGCGTGCCGGGGCTGCCATTGGTGCTCAGGCGGGGGCCGCGCTGAAAAAATGTGTTCTCGAACTGGGCGGCTCTGACCCGTTCATCGTCCTCAACGATGCCGACCTGGATCTTGCCGTGAAGGCGGCGGTAGCAGGCCGCTACCAGAATACCGGGCAGGTGTGCGCGGCGGCCAAACGCTTCATTGTGGAAGAGGGTATTGCGAAGACCTTTACCCAGCGCTTTGTCGATGCGGTTGCTGCGCTGAAGCTGGGCGCGCCGGACCAGGAAGAAAACTATATTGGCCCGATGGCGCGTTTTGACCTGCGCGATGAACTCCATCAGCAGGTGCAGGCGACGCTGGCGGAAGGTGCAACGCTGCTGCTGGGCGGTGAGAAAATCAGCGGTGAGGGGAATTATTACGCCCCAACCGTGCTGGCGAACGTCACCCCGGCGATGACGGCCTTCCGGCAGGAGCTGTTTGGTCCGGTCGCGGCCATTACTATCGCGAAAGACGCGGAGCATGCCCTGATGCTGGCCAACGACAGCGATTTTGGCCTGTCTGCCACGGTCTTTACCGCCAGTGATGCGCTGGCAGAAACCTTCTCCCGCGAGCTGGAGTGCGGCGGGGTGTTTATCAACGGCTTTAGCGCCAGCGATGCGCGCGTGGCCTTTGGCGGCGTGAAGAAAAGTGGCTTTGGCCGCGAACTTTCCCACTTTGGGTTGCACGAGTTCTGCAACGTGCAGACGGTGTGGAAGGATCGCGTGTAATCCCGTGATGTCGGCCCTCATCTCGAGGGCCGTTGTCATTAATCTGCAATGGTTCTGTCATTTTCATTTCGTAGACTCGCTCGCGTCTAACGCCTTGTAAATGAAGCTAATTATGAACCTAACGCAAATTTTTCGCCGTATTGCGCAGCGTCTCACTCCCCGTCACTTTGGCCTGCTGACAGGGATCTTTTGCATTATTGGCCTTTTCTCTGCGCTGCAGCTCTCCTCGTCATTCCTGCTTAATGCCTCCCTGAACGAAGCCCAGCGCAACGAGCAGCAAAACCTGCTGGCGTGGCAGCAGCAGAGCAAGCTGGATCTGGCCCGCGTCTCTCTGCTGGCGGCAAGCGATCTCCTTAACCGCTCCGGGGTCTGGTTTATGCAGGATAAAGAGACCGGATCCGACGGAAGCTGGCACAGCCTGATGGATGACGCGCAAAAGGCGCTGACGGTTTCTCAGCAGGCGTGGAAGGCCTGGCTGGCGCTGAATCCACCGAAAGACGACGCCCTGGTAAACAGCTATCAGCTCTTCTACGGCGCGATCAAAGAGCAGGCGGAAGGTCTGGTCAAAACCAATACCATCGACGCTTTTTTTGCCGTCCCGGCGCAGGCTTTTCAGACTGATTTTAACGACAACTATGCGCGCTACCAGCAGGCAAGCGAGAAGCAGGCCATGCAGGGGCGTCAGAGCCTCATGGCGCAGCTCTCTGACCTGCAAACGTTATTCCTGTTTGCCCCGTTGCTGTTAGTCGCCATTGCTGCTGTCGTCTGGTTCGGTATGTCCCGATGGGTGATTACGCCGCTGCGTCGGCTCATCGCGCATATCAACCGGCTGGCAGCAGGGGATCTCTCCGGCACGACGCCGAACGTCATGCGCTTCAACCGGGAGATAGGGCGGCTTAGCGACAGCATTGCCACGATGCAGCACGGCCTGCAGCAGCTGGTGACGCAGGTCAGCCACGCCACGGCTACCATGGTGGAGAACATTGACTCTCTGGCGCAGGGTAACCAGAAGCTGTATCAGCAGTCGGCACGTCAGGCGAAAGAGCTTGAGGATGTGACGGCGCATATTGCGGCGCTGGAAAGCCACGTGGAAGGGAATACCGGCTATGCCAGACTCGCCAGCTCCCGGGCCGATGAAGCACGCCAGGCAGCCGTGGGCGGCGACCAGATGATGTCGACCGTAAATGCGTCTATGCAGGCGATCGTCGACCGATCGTCTGAAATGCGCGGGATCGTGGCGATGATCGACAGCGTGGCGTTTCAGACGAACATCCTGGCGCTGAATGCCGCCATTGAGGCCGCCCATGCCGGAAATCAGGGGCGCGGGTTTGCCGTCGTCGCCCGGGAGGTTGGACTGCTGGCCAGAAAGAGCAGCCACTCGACGCAGACCATTCAGGAGCTGATCAACCGTTCACTGCAGGGTATCGAAGACGGTTCCCGTGCCGTCACCCTGATGGAGGAGAATTTGCAGCAGGTCACCGGTCTGGTGGGCAATTTGAGCAGTTTGCTGAATGAGATCTCCACCGCCACGCTCAGTCAGGGAGAGCGTATTCACCTGATGACGCGTCAGCTTCAGGCGCTGAACCAGGTCTCCCGTCAGACGGACCTGCTGGTCTCTGACGCCTCGGAGGCCTCTGAGCGGCTGCAAAAGCAATCCGATCTTTTATTGCAGGCCGTTTCGCGTTTTCGTCTTAGCGCCTGACGCAATACATAAGCCTCTGTTATACTCGCAGCCCGTTTTAGCCTGAGGGCAAGGAGCAAAGTGTGGCTGCGGTCATCCATAATGAGATGTTGGACGAGATTCTGGCGCAGGTTCGTCCGTTAATTGGAAAGGGGAAGGTTGCCGACTATATTCCGGCCCTTGCCTCGGTCAGCGGGAATAAGCTGGGTATTGCTATCTGCACCATTGACGGACAGCGATTCCAGGCAGGGGATGCAACAGAACGTTTTTCCATTCAGTCCATTTCGAAAGTGCTCAGTCTGGTTGCCGCGATGCGCCAGTATGAAGAAGACGAAATCTGGCAGCGCGTGGGTAAAGATCCGTCCGGCCAGCCTTTTAACTCGCTGCTTCAGCTTGAAATCGAGCAGGGTAAACCGCGAAATCCCTTTATCAACGCCGGGGCGCTGGTGGTCTGCGATATGCTGCAGAGCCGCCTCAGCGCACCGCGTCAGCGAATGCTGGAGATAGTACGCCAGCTCTCGGGGGTTGACGACATTGCCTACGATCCGGTGGTGGCCCGCTCGGAGTTCGAACACTCTGCCCGTAACGCGGCCATCGCGTGGCTGATGAAATCCTTCGGCAACTTCCATAACGACGTGGCGACCGTCCTGCAAAACTACTTCCACTACTGCGCCCTGAAAATGAGCTGCGTTGAGCTGGCTCAGACGTTCCTGTTCCTTGCGCATCAGGGGCACGCGCCGCACCTCGATCAGGAGGTGGTTTCTCCTCTGCAGGCGCGCCAGGTCAACGCGCTGATGGCAACCAGCGGGATGTATCAAAACGCGGGCGAGTTTGCCTGGCGCGTTGGTCTCCCGGCCAAGTCGGGCGTGGGCGGCGGAGTGGTGGCGATTGTACCGCATGAAATGGCGATTGCGGTCTGGAGCCCCGAGCTGGATGAAACGGGAAATTCCCTTGCCGGTGTCGCGGTTCTGGAGAAACTGACCCAGCGTATGGGACGTTCCGTTTACTGATGTCTGACCTGGATCCCCTTTTTTCCCGTCTGGCGCGATCGACGTTTCGCTCGCGCTTCAGCTTAGGCGATAAGGAACGGCAGTATTGCTGGGACAAAGGCCCCGATACCATTGATCAGCATGCCGCTGATTTTGTCGAAAAGCGCCTTGCCCCTGCACAACCCGCGAATGACGGCAAACAGACGCCCATGCGCGGTCACCCGGTATTTATCGCCCAGCATGCCACCGCCACCTGTTGTCGGGGCTGTCTGGCGAAATGGCATAATATTCCTCACGGTGTTCAGCTCACCGCGAAGCAGCAGCAGTATATCGTCAGCGTGATTCACCACTGGCTGGTGCTCCAGATGAACGCCTAAATTTGACGAGTTATGATCCCGTTATATTTGTGTTATAGATTCATCCTAAGTGAGCGCCGATCGTGCTGACGACCGCAATAACTGCCATAAGCTTTCATATGGAATGAAATTTAATGCGTTCTGCTCTTACCGCTTTCAGGCCGTTCCAGCCTGACACGCCGCTGCGAAATGCATCGACGATCTTTATCCTCACCACTTTGTTCTATTTTGTGGGGGCGGAATTACGTCTCGTGGAGGCCTTGTCGCTGTTCTGGCCCCTCAACGGCGTGATGGCAGGGATCTTTGCCCGCTATGTTTTTCTGAATCGCCTGCATTACTACGCGGTATCCTATGTCGCCATGCTGATGTACGACGCGGTGACGACCAACTGGGGGATAGCCTCCGTGGTGATCAACCTGTCTAACATGGTCTTTATCGTCGTGGTCGCCGTGCTGATTCAGCGTGACAGGCGGCTGATGAAGAAAACCCCGGATCCGCTTAACGCATTACGCCTGTTCAACTACTGCCTGATTGCCGCATTGCTGTGCGCACTGCTCGGCGCGGTGGGGTCGGTCGGGATTGACAGCCACACCTTCTGGCCACTCTTTGCCGACTGGTTTAGCGAGCAGTTCTCAACCGGCGTGCTTGTTGTGCCGTGTATGCTCACGATAGGCATGCCCGTGCGCGAATTCAGGTTACGTCTGGAGCAGCTATTACCGGTTATTGCGCTGATCGTCTCGGTGGTCGCATCAGTTGTGATTGGCGGCGCGGGGAGCCTCTCTTTTCCACTGCCTGCGCTTATCTGGTGTGCGGTACGCTACCCATTGCCTGTGACCTGCTTGCTGACGTTTGTCACGGGCGCCATTGAAATTATTCTGGTCGCCAACTCGGTGATTAATATTGCCGTGGCGACACCGCTGACCACCCCAATGATGTTTTCTGCCCGGCTGGGTATTGCCACGATGGCGATCTGTCCGGTGCTGGTTTCCGTCAGCATGGCGGCCATTAATTCTCTGATCCGTCAGGTTTCCCTGCGGGCGGATTATGACTTTTTAACGCAGGTTTATTCGCGTTCCGGGCTTTATGAGGCGTTAAAACACGAAGAGACGCACCGCCATTCGCGTTTCCTGACCGTTATGCTGCTGGATATCGATTACTTCAAAAGCATCAACGATAACTACGGCCACGAGTGTGGCGACCGCGTGCTGGCGTCATTCGCCCGGCAGGTTCAGCAGGTGGTCGGTGAAGACGGGATGGTCGCGCGTATGGGCGGGGAAGAGTTCGCGGTGGTGGTCAACTCTGGCGACGCTCGACACGGTTATGAACTGGCGGAACGTATCAGAACTACAGTCGCTAACCATCCTTTTACATGGCGTCAGCAAACGCTCTCTCTGACGGTCAGTATTGGCCTTGGAAGCGGGAAGGCGGAGGCATGGCAGTTGACCGAGGTCTTCAACAAACTCATGACCGAAGCGGACGATCACCTCTATCGTTCAAAAAAAGCGGGTCGAAATCGTACCAGCGCCCGGGTCGCGGACGAGCATATTACTGCCGCCACCGGGCATGAAACAGAGCTGCGTTAATCGTCATAAGGCATTGACGTGAATAGCAAGTGGCTTAACAGACTGTCAGAACACTGACAATGTCACTGTTTAAGCTACGCTTTTAGTAACGCTTTACGTCAGGAGACATTATGAAAGCACCTGCAACCCCTGAAAATGAAACAGACAGACTGAACTCGCTGCGCGAATCAGGTCTGCTTGAGATCGACAATTCCCCGGCGTTTGACCGGCTTACGCGTCTGGCGAAGCGCTTCTTCCAGGTGCCGCTGGCAATGGTCAACCTCATTGATGAGCACTCGCTGATCGTGAAGTCGGCCGATGGCAAGGCGCCTGACACCGTTCCGCGTAATATCTCGTTTTGTGGCCATACGATCCTCACCGAAGCACCGCTGGTGGTAGGGGATATGCTGCAGGACGATCGTTTTGCGGATAATCCGCTGGTGGCGGGTGAACCTCGTGTGCGTTTTTATGCGGGCTTCCCGCTGCGCCTGCGTGACGGCGCCAGCGTGGGCTCGCTGTGTCTGATTGATTACGCCCCCCGTGAGTTCTCGGCGGCCGATCTTGCCGTGCTGGGAGACCTGGGCGCGCTGGCAGAAGATGAGTTTGCCGCCATCAGCGCGGCGACCACGGATGAGTTAACCGGCTTATTCAACCGCCGGGGCTTTAATCAGCTGGTGCGGTTTACGCTTTCGGTTGCCCGACGCCGGGCGGAGCCGCTGACGCTCGGCTGGCTGGATTTGGATCGCTTTAAGGAGATTAACGATCGCTACGGGCATGAAGAGGGCGATAAGGCGCTTAAAGTTATGGCGCAGCTGATGCGCAGCGCTTTCCGTGAGGCCGATATGCTGGTGCGTTTTGGCGGGGATGAGTTCGCGGTGCTGTTCGCGGATACCGACGAGCAGGGCGCCTGGATAGCCATGCAGTATCTCGCCGAGCAGGTGGAAAGCTATAACGCCCGCAAGCTTCACCCGTGGTCGCTACACTTCTCATGGGGGCTCAGTGAATTCGATCATAACGGCAACGACCTGCAACAGTGGTTAAAAGATGCCGATGAAAAGATGTATGCCATGAAGCAGCAGCGCCAGCGCGCCCGGTGACATAATAAAAGCCTATGTCCGAACCGCTTGCGTTAATAAGTTGTTAAACCCAAAGTGAGCGTATTCAACGTAAGGAAAAACAATGAATACCTCACTGCAAATCAAAACCCTCACCCGGGAAGAGATCCTCATCCATCTTGATGCGCTGGCCGGGATCCTCGAAAACTGCGTAAACGGCGGGGCATCCGTCAGCTTTATGCTCCCTTTTAGCCTCGACAAGGCCCGTACTTTCTGGCGCGGTATTGCCGAAAGCGTCGCGCGAGGCGAGCGGTTGGTGCTTGCCTGCGTCGATGCGCAGGACGGGGTCATTGGAACGGTGCAGCTGATCGCAGACCAGCCGGAAAACCAGCCGCACCGGGCGGATGTGGCGAAGCTGCTGGTCCATGAAAAAGCGCGTCGAAAAGGGGCCGCAATGGCGTTAATGGAAGCGCTGGAGGCTGAGGCCCGGGCCAGAGACATTTCTGTGCTGGTGCTCGATACCTCCACCGGCAGCGGGGCCGAGACCTTCTACCAGCGTGCTGGCTGGCAAAAGGTTGGTGAGATCCCGCGCTATGCCCTGATGCCGGACGGTGCCATGACGTCCACGTCCGTGTTTTATAAGTTCTTATAATTTTTCTGCACAACTACGCGACGTATTGATCAAAACAGGGTTTCTGGTCGTTAAGTTTTGATAAGTTATCGTACCAATCTTATCAGGCTGTATGACTAATCATAAAAGGAACCTCTTGTGAACACGCTCAACCGTCGTGATTTTCCCGGTGCGCACTATCCAGAACGCATCATTCAGTTTGGTGAAGGCAATTTCCTGCGTGCGTTTGTCGACTGGCAAATTGACCTGTTAAACGAACATACCGATCTTGACGCTGGCGTGGTAATCGTTCGCCCGATTCAGAGCGACTTCCCGCCGTCGTTAAGCACCCAGGATGGGTTGTACACCACGATCGTTCGTGGCCTGAATGAGCAGGGCGAGGCGGTGAGCGAGGCCCGGCTGATCCGCTCCGTTAACCGGGAAATCAGCGTCTATGACGACTATGGCGCATTTCTGAAACTGGCTCACAATCCCGATATGCGGTTTGTATTCTCGAACACCACCGAAGCGGGTATCAGCTACCACGCGGGTGACAGCGTCGACGATGCCCCTGCGGTGAGCTATCCGGCGAAGCTGACGCGTCTGCTGTTTGAGCGCTTTAGCCACTTCAACGGTGCAGCTGACAAGGGCTGGATCATCATTCCCTGCGAGCTGATTGACTACAACGGTGACGCACTGCGTGAACTCGTCTTGCGCTATGCGCAGGAGTGGGCGCTGCCTGCCGCCTTTATTCAGTGGCTCAACGACGCCAACAGCTTCTGCTCGACGCTGGTTGACCGTATCGTGACAGGCTATCCACGCGATGAAGCGGCCGCACTGGAGGCTGAACTGGGTTATCACGATGGGTTCCTCGACACGGCCGAACATTTTTATCTGTTTGTGATTCAGGGGCCGGCATCTCTTTCGCACGAACTTCGTCTGGATAAGTACCCGTTAAACGTGCTGATTGTCGACGACATCATGCCTTACAAAGAACGCAAGGTGGCCATTCTGAACGGCGCGCACACGGCGCTGGTGCCGGTCGCCTTCCAGGCCGGGCTGGATACGGTAGGTGAGGCGATGAATGATGCCGAGGTCTGCGCGTTCGTCGAAAAAGCAATTTATCAGGAGATCATTCCGGTCCTCGATTTGCCGCGTAACGAGCTGGAATCGTTCGCCAGTGCGGTGACAGGACGTTTTCGTAATCCCTACATCAGACACCAGCTGCTCTCCATCGCGCTTAACGGTATGACCAAATACCGTACCCGCATCCTGCCGCAGCTGCTGGCAGGGCAGAAGGCGACGGGGCAATTACCGGCTCGCCTGACGTTTGCTCTGGCCGCATTGATCGTGTTTTATCGCGCGGAGCGTAACGGGGAGAGCTATCCGGTGCAGGATGATGCACGCTGGCTGGAACGTTATCAGCAGCTGTGGGCGCAGCACCGCGATCGGCAGCTTAGCACCCGTGAACTGGTGCAGTCGGTGCTCAGCGTACGCGACCACTGGGAGCAGGACTTGACGCAGGTAAGCGGTCTTGTCGACCAGGTCACGCTGGATCTGGATGCCATTCTGCTTAAGGGCATGCGCGCCGCGGTTAAACCGCTTTGCTAATGCATTCACCCGGCTTCGGCCGGGTTTGAATAGGCCCCATTTAGTTACAACATACTATGTGCTTTGTTTTTAAAAAGCACATGCAGCACCGTGCGAATTTCGCTAATCAGGGGAGAAAATGCAATGTCCCGTTAACAAGCTTGCAACGGTGACGGGGATCACGTTTAATAGCCTCGCTCTTTTCTTGCCTGAAACTCACTATGATCGTTCGTCCTAAACAGCACTGGCTACAACTGATTTTTGTCTGGCACGGTTCGGTACTTCCCAAGATCTATACCCGATTGCTGCTCAACTTCCTGCTCTCTATCGCCGTTATCCTGATGTTACCGTGGTATACCTCGCTCGGTATCAAATTTACCGTGGCGCCATTCAGCATTCTCGGCGTGGCGATCGCTATCTTTCTGGGTTTCAGAAACAACGCCTGTTATTCACGCTACGTTGAGGCGAGGCTGCTCTGGGGGCAGTTGATGATAGCGGCACGCTCGCTGTTTCTCGAGGTAAAAAACACCTTACCCGACGATAAGCACCTCGGCGAATTTGTCCGCCTGCAGATTGCTTTCGCCAACTGTCTGCGCATGACCCTGCGCCGGGAACTGAATGCTGAGCAGCTCTCTCGTTATCTTGCTGCGGAGGATTTACGTAAAGTCATGGACGCCAACTCACCGGCGAACCGTATTTTGCTGATCATGGGGGAGTGGCTGGCCGTGCGGCGGCGAAACGGGCAACTCTCAGACATTCTGTTCCATAGCCTGAACAACCGTCTGAACGACATGTCTATCGTCCTTTCCGGCTGCGAGCGCATTGCGACCACGCCGGTGCCGTTTGCCTACACGCTGATTTTGCACCGCACGGTATATCTGTTCTGCATCATGCTGCCGTTCGCGCTGGTTGTGGACCTGCACTACATGACGCCCTTTGTTTCGGCGCTGATTTCTTATACCTTTATTTCGCTGGACACCCTGGCGGAAGAGCTGGAAGACCCGTTTGGCACGGAAGATAACGACCTGCCGCTGGACGCCATCTGCAACATGATGGAACGCGATCTGCTGCAGATGAATGATGAAGAGAACATTCCGGACAGGCTGATGCCGGATAAGCACTATCAGCTGACCTGACGGGCGTTCCACTCGTCGCGGGTGATCTCCCACAGCTCGGAGTCCAGCATCCCGCTGACGTAGGCTTTCTTCTCCGTTCTGATAAGCCGCATGCCGCTACTGTCCGAAATACGACGGGAGCGGCTGTTGGCGGCGGCCTTCGGGGCCCGCAAAACGGATTTGTTTAGCGTGTTGAACCAGTAATCCGTCGCGGCAATGCTGGCTTCGCGCATATATCCGTGCCCCTGAAACTCCGGCGCGAGCCAGAACCCGCGGTTGTTATCCTCGACGTCGTACAGGCAAATAATGCCCATCAATTCATCCGGCACCTCACGTCGCCGGATGCTCCAGAACCAGGCAATCCCTTTTGCCATATCCGGCAGCGCCACGTTGTTGACATAGTTTTCCGCGCCGTTATCCGGGTAGGGCCAGGGGACGGAAGAGACCATATAGCGGACGATCTCCCAGCGCGGATAAAGCGTTTGTATCTGGGCGGCATCTTCCGCAACCAGCGGTTTCAGCAGTAAACGTTCTGTCGTGAGCGTCGGTATCGTCATGCGCGGATCTCCCTTTTTAGGCGTTATGCTTTTGTTTGCGTTCTGGTATTTTCATCTATATGACGTTCTGTTTAGTTGCGTTGTAACGTATTTACTACCAAAATTTTGCTCTGCTGAGCGTTCGACTACCATCAGATTAGTTGGGCTAACTTACCTACCCACATAAGGAATAATGTATGGTTTTGCCTGGAATGAATCCTGAGACCAATCTCCCCGGTTATGATTATGCGCGAATGGCAGGTTTAGGGGCTGCAGATTTCGATTTCAAAGCACTGGGGTAGAACTCACTCGACAACTTGGGCAAGTGGTAACAAGTGCCGCAGCATTAGCAGGAAGTGCGGTGAGCGGCGTTATTGCAGCGCCCAGTAACTTACCACGGACCGGTAAATACATTATCGGTACCATTCAGTCACTGGCGGTATTCTGATGAAGTTTTTGAGTTTGTTAACCGGACGGGTTTTCCAGGATCTCCTGCAACATGGTAAAGATATAGAGGAGGCTATTGCTCGTCGTGATACCCGCCTTCTGGATAATTCCACTCCCGAGCTGGAACGGTATTTTTCGCGACCCCTCAGCGAGCTTCCGCGTCAAAATCCTTACCCGGTAGCTATGCTGTTACCTCTGTTTTTAGTGGCGTTTGCGCTAAACCTTTTGCCTTTTCTCAGCACGTTGCAGGGTTTGTCACCTTTACATCATGCATTGAGCTTTTTCTTACCATCATTGACGATGACAGGCGCGCTCATTGTGACAAGCGTACTACTGGCTCGTGGAAAGACGTCGGGATTGTCGGGCTTTATGGCGTTGTTCATCATCCTGCTGATAACGACCCTCGTTCAGGTTCTACATGTCATGCTTTCTCATGATGGAAGCCTCTGGCCACACGTCATTGCATCTTTCGCGCTGTTACTTTGTCGGGTGGTGATGAACGGCAGCGGCTTTGTTCTGTTTACGCTCTATTGTCGTACTCAGCGTCTTGCCAGATTGGCACGGGAAATGCGGCTAAAAAGCCGTTAAAGGGGAGGTTATGACATTACGAAAAGCCACGCCACAGGAAGCCGAAACACTCTGGAATATACGCAATCAGGCGATTCGTCACGGCTGTACAACCAGTTACGACGCTGAGGTCATTGCGCGCTGGACGCCCGATCTGATGCCCGAACGCTATCGGCAGATGGTCATTGAATACCCTTTTTACGTGGTTGAAGATGAAAAGGGCGATGTTGCGGCAAGCGGCTATCTCGATCTGGATACCCATTGCCTGGAGGCGATTTTCACCTTGCCCGCAGCCTCCGGCAAAGGCATGGCGACCCAGATTATTGAGGCCCTCAAACATGAGGCCCGTAGCCAGGGGATAACCCGCCTGACGCTTGATGCAACGCCTAACGCCCAGTCGTTTTATCAAAAGCTGGGGTTTGTGACGCTGCGCGAAAACTATCATCACTCGCGTATGGCGGGGGCTGATTTACGCTGTTTTGAAATGGCGATTACTCTGTAATGTGAGGAAAACATGGCTGTTACGGTACGACCTCTATGCAAAGACGACTATTCCCAATGGCGACCGCTGTGGGACGGCTATACCCATTTTTATGATTGCTACCTTGAGGAATCCGTCACCGCAGCGACGTGGGAAAGGGCGCTCTCAGCGCATTCATCGATGTTCTGCCGGGTCGTGGAGAAGGACGAAAAGATCATCGGTTTCGCAATGTGTGTTCTGCACGAAGGCACCTGGTCAACCGCGCCCATCTGCTACCTGGAAGATCTGTTTGTTGATGCTGCCGAACGCGGGGCGGGGGCCGGTAAGGCGCTCATTGACGCTCTGATTGAGGAAGGCAAGCGCGAAGGGTGGTCGAAACTGTACTGGGTCACCCGGGAGAACAATCCGGCGCGTAAACTTTATGACAAATATGGTGAAGCTGACGACTACGTCCGCTACCGTCTCTCCCTTTAAGACTTCAAGGCCTGTGTTTGTATCACACTGTATCAGCGTCCCGGATACATACACAGGCTTGCAATAAACCCGCTTTCGCACATATCCGCTATACATTGAGGTGTTGTGATATCCCCGTGAATTGTACTCAACCGGAGATACCAACATGTTCAGCAAACTTGCTTACTCAACCCTCGCACTGACCGTTTCGCTTGGCACCGTGATGTCCTGTCAGGCGGAAGCCACCGGCACGAATTTCGCGACCGCCTTTGATCATCCCCAGCAAATTAACGCTGGCGATCTGAACGTCGGTTATGTCGACATTGGTCCGAAGGACGGTCAGCCGGTTATTTTATTGCACGGCTGGCCCTACGATATTCACAGCTACGCCGAGGTCGCACCCGCTCTGGCGGCAAAAGGGTACCGGGTCATTGTGCCGTCTCTGCGCGGCTACGGTACCACGCGCTTCCTGTCAGCAAACACACCGCGCAACGGCCAGCCCTCGGCGATGGCGAAAGATATCGTTAATCTGATGGATGCCCTGAATATCAGGCAGGCGGTATTTGCAGGCTATGACTGGGGCGCCCGGACGGCGGATATCGTCGCCGCGCTGTGGCCAGAGCGCGTAAAATCACTGGTGTCGGTGAGCGGGTATCTCATTAGCAGCCAGCAGATTGGCAAACAGCCGCTGCCGCCAAAAGCAGAGCAGCAGTGGTGGTATCAATTCTATTTTGCGACGGAGCGCGGTGCGGAAGGCTATGCCAAAAACACGCATGACTTTGCGCGCTTAATCTGGTCGCAGGCCTCGCCTGACTGGAAATTCAGCGACGCGGTCTTTAACGCCAGCGCCAAATCCCTCGATAACCCGGACCACGTCGCGGTGACGCTCAGTAACTATCGTTGGCGTTTAGGGCTGGAAAAAGGCGAGCGCAAATACGACCGCTACGAGCAAAAACTGGCCACGCTGCCGAATATCACCGTACCAACGATCACCATCGAAGGCGGTAACAACGGCGCGCCGCATCCGGCACCGCAGGCCTATGCAGCTAAATTTACCGGCAAATATGAGCACCGCACCTTCGGCGCAACCGTGGGGCACAATCCGCCTCAGGAAGATCCACAGGATTTCGTTAAGGCGGTTATCGACGCGGATAAGCTGTGAAATGTGCTATTTTCAGTACGTTACCCTTCGGTCTGGAGAGTTCGGTGGAACATATTGACCACATCCTTGTCGTCGATGACGACAGGGATATTCGTGAACTGATTGTTGACTATCTCGTTAAGTCCGGTTATCGCGCCTCCGGCGCGGCGAACGGCAAAGAGATGAGTGCCGTGCTGGATAAACAGCATATCGATCTGGTAGTGCTGGATATCATGATGCCCGGTGACGACGGCCTTACGCTGTGTCGAGAGCTGCGCGTCGGGAAGTATAAAGATTTGCCCATTCTGATGCTGACCGCGCGCAACGAGGAGACGGACAGGATCCTGGGGCTGGAGATGGGGGCGGATGATTACGTCGTGAAGCCGTTTGTCGCACGTGAGCTACTGGCGCGCATTAAAGCGATTTTACGGCGTTTTCGCGCGATGCCGCCCAATTTACAGGTGACGGAAGCAGGGCGTCTGGTGATGTTCGGTGAATGGCAGCTCGATACCGTCGCTCGCCACTTAATCGACCCGGAAGGGGTGATCGTCGCGCTCAGCGGAGCGGAGTATCGTCTGCTGCGCGTTTTCCTTGACCATCCGCAGCGCGTGCTGACCCGAGATCAATTGCTCAACCTGACGCAGGGGCGAGACGCCGAGCTGTTTGAACGCTCAATCGACCTGCTGGTTAGCCGGGTTCGCCAGCGTCTCAATGAAGATGCCCGCACGCCCGCCTATATCAAAACCGTGCGCAGCGAAGGCTACGTCTTTACGATGCCGGTGACCATCAAAGAGGTTAACGAATGACGATCTGGCCGCGCTCGCTGCTGGCCCGTTTGCTGCTCGTCGTGCTGGCCGGTCTGCTGCTGGCTAACGCCCTGAGCCTGACGCTGGTCATGGTTGAACGCATGCACAGCGCCCGCACGGTGATGCTCGGTAATCTGGAAAACGATGTCGCAACCAGCGTCGCCATTTTAGACCGCTTACCGGCCAGCGAACGCGCCGCCTGGCTGCCGCGGCTTGAACGAGGTAACTATCGTTATATCCTGGGCACAGGGGAACCCGGCGCAGCGCCGACGGATAAGCGTTCGCAGGACGCCATCAGAACCTTAAAAGCGACGCTGGCCGCGCATTACCCGCTTAGCTTTACCGCCGTTCCTGGCGCCATTTCACATATTCAGGCCCACCTTACGTTACGCGATGGCGCGCCGCTGACCATTGACCTGATCCCGCGCATGCCGCCCGTCGCCAGCTGGCTCCCGGTCGTCCTCATCCTGCAGCTGCTCGTGCTGGCCGTCTGCGCCTGGATCGCCGTGCGGCAGGTGGTACGGCCTTTTTCACACTTTACCCGCGCGGTGGATGCGCTGGATCCGGCGGCCAGCACGCCTATGACGGAAAAAGGGCCGCTTGAGGTGCAGCGGGTAGCGCATGCCTTCAACGCCATGCAGGCGCGCATTCAGTCTTATCTCCGGGAACGCGCGCAGATCCTGGCCTCGATTTCTCACGATCTCCAGACGCCCATTACCCGCATGAAGCTGCGCGTCGAAATGGCCGGAGAGCCTGAACTTCGCGACAAGCTCCTGAACGACCTTGATAATATGTCTCGTCTGGTGCGGGAGGGCATTGCGTATGCCCGGTCATCGGAATCACTGGAGGAGACGTCACTGAAGCTGGAGCTGAACGCCTGGATCAACAGCATCGCCTGCGATTATCAGGACATCGGTAAAAACGTGCACTTTCAGGCAAGCGAAACCCGCATGCCCATCGTCACGCGGCCGCAGGCGCTTCGCCGGGTGATGACCAACCTGCTGGATAACGCCCTCAAATTCGGCGAGCGTGCTGCGATTGCGATAGACGTTTCGTCGGACAGCGAGGTCATTATTCACATTATGGACGACGGACCGGGAATACCCGAAGCCGAGCTGGATGCGGTTCTGCAGCCGTTTTATCGGGTTGAAACCTCGCGTAACCGCGATACCGGCGGAACAGGACTCGGCCTGGCGATTGCCGCTCAGCTGACCGCACAGCTGGAAGGAAAACTCAGGCTGGCGAACCGCGCCGGGGGCGGACTGGATGTCGCCATTACGCTACCGCGTCGTTCGTAAAATTGTACGGCTTTGTATCTCCCGGCCTGGGCGATACAGAGCCAGACAAAACCCACGCGTTTACACATACCCTGAACACATCCGCACGATGAAATAGCCTCACTGCAGTGTCGCAGGACATGTCATGTGAGGTCACTATGTTTCTGGTAATCGCTTTTCTGGGCGGGATGATAAGCCTGCTCAGCCCATGTACGCTCCCGGTTATTCCACTCCTGTTCGCCGGTTTCCAGGGGCAGCGTCGGCATATTCTGGCCCTGCTTGCGGGGATGATCGTGATGTTCACTCTGGTGGCAATGGTCGTCACCGTCGCCAGCGAGTGGATAACAGAGGCAACCATTGTCGGGCGCTGGATCGCGCTCGTCATTCTGGCCACCGCCGCGCTGGCCTTGATTTTCCCGTCTTTCGCCCAGCGTATTGCGGGACCGGCCGTCAGCGCGGGAAATGTTCTCAACAGCCGTAGCGGGCAAACGCGCGGAATGGCATCGGCTTTTCTGGCTGGGCTAGCGGTTGGGCTGCTCTGGTCTCCCTGCGCCGGGCCTATTCTGGGTGCGATTTTCAGCATTAATATTGCGGGGCATTCGGCCATCGCCACAGGCGCACTGCTTGCCGCCTATGGCAGCGGATGCGCGCTGATGCTGGGTCTACTCGTGTTCGGCGGACGCTCGCTGATGGCTCCACTGAGAGCAAAATCGGCGCTAATGGCGAAGCTGCGTCAGGGTGCGGGGGTGGCGATGTTAGCCGCAGTCGTCCTGAACGCGACGGGGATGACTTCGCTGCTGAGAGGGGCAAACGGCGTCGCGGACCGTCTTGAGACGGCGCTCTTGAATCTGGCGAAACCTGCCACCGCGCCGGTGAACCTCCAGCCAGTAGTCATGACAGAGCCCAGCAGCCAGCTGCCTTCGCTAAGCGGTGGAACAGGGTGGATAAACGGTGACCCTGTCACGTCTGAATCGTTACGGGGAAAGGTTGTACTGATTGATTTCTGGACGTGGGACTGCATTAATTGCCAGCATACGCTCCCCCATGTGCGGGAGTGGGCCACAAAGTACCAGCCGCAGGGTCTGGTGGTGATTGGCGTTCACACCCCGGAATATCCCTGGGAGAAACCGCTGTCGTCGGTTAAAAATGCGGTGAAGAAATGGCAACTGCCGTATCGGGTGGTGACGGATAACAACTATCAAATCTGGAATGCGTTCGGCAATCAGTACTGGCCAGCACATTACTATTTTGATGCCAAAGGGCAGCTGCGCTATACCGCCTTTGGCGAAGGTGACTATGAGCAACAGGAAAAGGTTATCCAGCAGCTGCTCAAAGAAGCCCGCTCATAATCGGATCAGGGCTGGCGTTGAGCCACGATAAACAACCTTGGAAAAGCCAGTAGTATCTGCCCGTTTTCCTGGAGCGGATACTGCTCTTCCAGCAGTTCATGGTAGCGTTTCAGGAACCGTTTCTGCTCGCTCTCGTTCAGTTCCTGAAGCCAGGGGCGCAGGCCGGTGGCGCTTACCCAGTCAATAATCGCCTGATGAGAGCTCATTTTGTGATAATAGGTTGTCCGCCAGATATCCACGTCACAGCCAGCTTCCGACAGAATATCGTAATAAGCGTGTACGCCCGGCAGCGGTTCGCGGCCACGGTCTGGATAGTCTTGCTCCAGCGCCACTTCACGCATCGCCACATGGGTGGGTTCCAGCCAGTTATCAGGCATCTGGACCGCCAGCACGCCATTTAGCTTAAGCAGGGAAACAAGATGCGGCAGGAGATCGTAATGGTCCGGAATCCATTGCAGCGACGCGTTGGCATAAATCAGGCTCAGCGGCTGGCCGGGCGTGTACTGACGAATATCGGCCTCAACAAAATGGCAATCGGGTAAGGCGGCGCGTGCTTCCTCGAGCATGGCAGGGGAGTTATCGACCCCGGTGATGTGAGCAGAAGGCCAGCGATGCTTCAACAGCGCGGTGCTGTTTCCCGGTCCGCAGCCCAAATCCGCGATGGTAGCGGCCTCATCCAGAGGAACTCTGGCGAGCAGTTCTGCGGCCGGACGCGTTCTTTCTGCGCCAAATTGCAGGTAAAGAGAAGGGTTCCAGTCGGCCATTATCAATTCTCCGTTTTGCATGTTTCTGCAAGAATAGCACAGGCAGATGCCTGCAAAGCGGTATTGGCGAGGGAGTTTGGCCAGAAGAAGCCAGCAGAGTCAGAAAATGAGGAGAGGTGCAAAAAATAATAAAACGGAAATATTACCCCTTAAAAGATTAAGGGGCAATACATTTATTGTAATTATTTTATGATTATTGTTTTTTAATATTTTATCGGCAAAGTGCTTCTTATGCTCTGTACCCGAAACTTTAAATATTAGATAATCATCGATGGGTATATCCCTGGTGTTTCGTAGGTCTTTGACCTCCTGGCCGCTTAGTTTTGCGAGAACTTCGTGGTCAGGTACTTTTTAAGTATAGGGAATATGCAGCACAATGAAAGCTGTCCTAAAAGACAGGTGATAATAGTTTCAGGTGTTATTATCAGGAACAAGAGCATGAATTCTGTCATTGAATTTTTTTTACACGACTACGATGATTTACCCCCAGCATTAGCGCGCGAACTTTACCGACTCCGGAGAAAAACGTTTCGGGACCGACTCGACTGGAAAGTGGAATGCGTCGAAGGTATGGAGAAGGATCAATTTGATTCCCATAACACGACATATTTACTGGGTATTTATGATGGACAACTGTTATGCGGCGCACGATTTATTAACGCAACGCAGCCCACAATGATAAGCGAAATTTTTCATAATTATTTCGACAACCCCATTATTTTTCCCGCAGATGTTCCTTGTTGTGAAGTGAGCCGTTTATTTTTAGATAAAGAAATACGAGATTCCGCAAGTCTGCATGGCGTGCCCGCCAGTAAGGCATTGTTTCTTGCAATGAATATTTATTGCATGAAGAACAAATATCATGGAATGTATGCTGTAGCCAGTCGTGGAATGTATGCCATATTTCGCCATGCGAACTGGAAAGTTGAAGTTATTCAGCGCGGTGTTTCTGAAAAAGGCGAGGTTATTTACTATATTTATATGCCCGCCAGCACCAGCATTATTGAAGATATTATTAGCAAAGACAAATCCAGTCACTGGCTTCGCGAAATGCTCGAGCACTTACGCCATTTATAACCAGTGGCTGAGGCTCAGTCCTCCAGTAACCGGAGTTCCGTTCCAAGTTTTATTGCGTGTCTTGCATTATTCACACCGAGCTTTTTCATGATGTTGCCCATATGGAATTTAACGGTGCGCTCAGCAATAGACAATATAACAGAAATTTCTGCGTACGTTTTTCCGGCGCTGACCCATTTAAGGATTTGGCGCTCACGTGGCGACAGGAAAACATTCTTTTTCTGCTGATGCTGACTATACAGATTGAGTGTCTTCTGGTGTAACTGAACAAGGAAGCGTAGAAAATGCGGCCGATATTTTTCAATGTCAATCCCAGAATGCTTAGGACTGATGACGGATAAGACAACAAGATTATTCAAATAGTCATGCAGAGGAAACGTCTGTCCCTGATAAATATCATACTGGACACTTTCGTCGAAAATACGCGTCAGGTTATAACCATCTGACAGGACAACATCACTTTCCCAGAAAAAATCTTCCACACAGCGCAAAGCCCGAATGATAACAGGGTCAATGAACTGATATTTTTTTTCAAGGTAGATAGTAAACCACTCTGGACTGTTATTGATTATCCTCATCTGTGAGGGATCTTTCTTGTTCATAATGGCGTAGGCGAAGACGATCCCTTTGAAGTCCTCAAAAAACGCGTCCAGCTCACTCTGAATTTGCGTATTGATCGTTAAGTCGTTGTAATATGTATCCTTCACGTGAGTTGCTGCCTCCTGTACGAGTGGAGGAGCAAGTATAATATGCTTCGTTATCTGTAGCGAGTCGCATTTTAATCCAGTCAACAGATAAGACAGGCTGCCTCAACTGGCAGCCTCGTGAACGTTTGGGATTTTTGAATGGTAAATGCAGATGACTTAGGGAATTGTTGATGTTTTTATCGAATTTCGAAATCGTTCACTAAATATAGTAGGCTGCAAAATTTAGGAGGTTTCACGCTTTTCCCCCAGGTGCATACAAATTGAAATCAGGATTTAAACCAGTGGGTTACAGAATGCCTTTCAGGGCAATATGATAAAGCAGCATGATGGTTTTACCGTCGACAATCCTGCCGGTTTCAATGCGGCGTAATGCCTCTTCAAGCGTCATTTCCAGCACGTCGATATCTTCTCCCTCAGCCTTGATCCCGCCGCCGGCGCCGGTTCTGTCTTTCGGCTGATACTCGGCAAGATAAAAATAGAGTTTTTCCGTGACAGAGCCCGGGCTCATATAGGCTTCAAAGATTTTCTCTACGCGCGTAACGTGGAATCCGGTCTCTTCTTCCGCTTCTGCTTTGATGCGGCTTTCAGGATCCATGTTGTCCAGCAATCCCGCCGCCGCTTCAATTAAATCGTCCTCATGGCCGTTGATAAAAACAGGGAAGCGGAACTGGCGCGTCAGGATGACCGTCTTTTTCTCACGGTTGTAGAGAAGAATCGTCGCGCCGTTGCCACGGTCATAAACTTCCCGCTGTTGCCGCTGCCATTCGCCATCACGGCGCTGCAGGTCGAAGGTGTATTTTTTAAGGATGTACCAGTTATCTGACAGGGTTTCACTGTTAATGATGCGCACATCTGCACGTTTTGATTGCACGATTGTTCCTCCTTACGTAGAGTAATACTCATAAACAGCAACATCATGCACTTTCAAGGTAAAACATGCAACATCAGGAAAACAGGATGCTCACTCGTCAGCGAAAACAATTGATCCTTGAAAAGCTGGGTGCCGAAGGTCAGGTCCAGTCAAAAGCGCTGAGCATTCTTTTCGACGTCTCTGAAGATACTATCCGGCGCGATCTCCGCGAGCTGGCGGCAGAAGGGCGTTTGCAGCGTGTTCACGGCGGCGCACTACCGTCATCTTCCGCAATTGCTCCGTTTGCCGAACGGCAATCCGTGAAGATGGATGCAAAAAAAAGGGTGGCCCGGAAAGGGGCCCAGCTGATTTCATCAGGCCAGGTGGTAATTATCGACGGTGGCACGACAACCTCGGAGCTGATTACCTTTTTCCCGCCTGACTTGCGCATCACCGTGGTGACGCACAGCCCGAGTATTGCTCTGGGGCTTGTTGATCATCCTGCCATTGAGGTGATTTTGATCGGCGGACGGTTGTATAAACACTCGATTGTTGCGGTCGGCGCGGCGGCCATCGAAGGCATAGAGAATATTCATGCAGATCTGTTCTTTATGGGCGTGACCGGTATTCATCCGGATGCGGGGCTGACAACCGGCGATTTCGAAGAGGCATGCATCAAACGTGCATTTTCCGGCAGAGCCGCGGAAACGGTCGTTCTGGCGTCTCCGGAAAAGATCAACACCGCGTCGTCGTTTGTGATTGGCGATGTATCTTCAGTGAATACCATCATCGTTGAAGACGGTACAGATAAGGAGTGGATCCGCGCGGTATCGGAAAAGGGGGTATCCGTCGTGCTGGCCTCAGATCGTGACAGCCTCTGACAGCCAGCGACTGGCTGTCAGGATTTAGCTTCTAAAATGTTCTCAAGCGAAATATTTGGGCTACCGACTTTCCGGCGCATGGCATACGGCTTCAATGTTATGACCATCAGGCGAGATGACAAAAGCGGCATAGTAATTTTCACCATAGGAACGTAGCCCCGGCTCACCGTTATCACGTCCGCCAGCGCCCAGCGCGGCATGGTAAAAATCATCTACCTGCTGACGGGTCTTGGCCACAAACGCCAGATGCAGAGGCGCCGGTTTGTCATTTGTCTGGAAAAGGCAAAGCGAAACGTCGCCAGAGCTCATCTCAACACCATAATCCGGCGCGCCTTCATCGACGAGTTCAACACCAAGCGGACGAAGCGCCTCGAGGAAGAAGGTTTTACTTTTTTCATAATCACTGACGCCAAATTTCACATGATCAAACATTATCGACTCCTTGAAAGCGATAGAGAAATGAAGAGTATAGAAGGTGGCAGGAGTCGAATATGAGCACAGGTGCGTCTATGTGACAGATATCTCGTTACATAGCAGACTGTTTCCGTCCAACAAATGTCCAGCGCAGGTAATCGTAAATCCAGTTAAACAGCATCGTGTACGGCAGGAAAAACAGTACCAAACCAATCTCAACAAAAAATGCCTCCGTCATCGTTAAATGCAGCATCACCATGGCCACAGGAATTAACGTGATGATAAGTCCGGCTTCGAAACAGGCCGCATGGAGCGCGCGGACGAGGAACGTTCTTTCAAAGTGGTATTTTTTCTGAAGAGCGTCAAAGAATTTGTTAAAAACAAAATTCCAGGCCGTGGCGGTAAGCGCGGATATCACGGACAGCGAACCAGACTGGAGTACCGACACGTTCATCAGCCACGCAAGCGACAGCGCGATGATAATGTTGGCCGTGACTTCAAAAATGACCGCGTGGAAAATCCTTTCTCTAAAGCTTTTATCTAATTCAATTTCCATAAGTTTACGGCAGCAGTGGGCAAAGGCTGAAGTATATCAAACGTCTTTCAACCATGTGTAAACGTAGACGTTGGGTCGTGCGGGGCCTCGACACAAATCATGCCTGAAAAGGTGGCTTCACATGATTCAATGGACCAGGTCAATCATGACCGCAGAAATGCAGATTTTGCCTCCACTTACGTTAGTGCGCATAATGTATATTATGTTAAATGACATCTGATAGCTAATCACGAGCCGATACATCAATCTGTTATTAATTCTGACCACCCTCTCGCTTCTCGTCTTTCACTGTCGATAACGACGATTTGTGAAAAAAACTCAAAACACCATTCGATGGCGCATGCTGGTTCCCTTCATGTCAGTGCAATACCCTGTCACATACAGAATTGCTGGCAATAAAAGAAGGAACACAGAATGAAGTATGTGAATCTGGGTCGTAGCGGTTTGCAAGTCTCCCGTCTTTGCCTCGGTTGTATGAGCTATGGTGAACCTGAACGCCTGCCTCAACCCTGGTCCCTGGATGAAAAGGCGTCACGGCCACTCATCCGTCAGGCGCTTGAAGCAGGCATTAATTTTTTTGATACCGCGAATATCTACTCGGGCGGAAGTTCTGAAGAGATCACAGGAAAAGCGCTGAAAGAAATGGCCAGACGCGACGAGATCGTTGTGGCGACAAAGACCTTCTTTCCGTGGCGCAACTCACCCAATACCGGGTTTCTTTCCCGCAAGGCCATTTTTCAGTCTATTGACGATAGCCTGATGCGCTTAGGTATGGATTATGTGGATCTCTTTCAGATTCACCGCTTTGACCACTCCACGCCTGTTGAAGAGACCATGGAGGCTCTGCATGACCTCGTTAAATCAGGAAAAGTACGTTACATCGGCGCATCATCTATGGAAGCCTGGCGCTTTGCAAAAATGCAGCATACTGCAGAGCGTAACGGCTGGACCCGATTTATTACGATGCAACCGCAATACAACCTGCTTTACCGGGAAGAAGAGCGCGAGATGTTGCCCCTGTGTGAAGACCAGGGCGTTGGTGTGATCCCCTGGAGTCCGATGGCACGCGGCAGGCTCACGCGCGACTGGAGTGTCACGTCCCGACGAACGCAAAACGATGCCTTTGCGTTAAAAATGTATGAGAACGCAGCCCTTCTGGATAAGCCCGTTATTGATGTCGTTGCAAGAATTGCCGAAAAGCACGATGTGCCAAGAGCCCATGTTGCACTTGCCTGGTTGCTATCAAAAACGGTCATCACAGCCCCGATCATTGGCGCGACCAAACCAGAACATCTTTCCACGGCTATCAGCGCACTGGACTTTACACTTAGCGATGCTGAAATCACGGAACTCGAGGCACTCTATCTGCCGCACCCCGTCGACGGGATCATTCCCCCGCTTCCTGATACGCCCCCTTCACTCACGCCGCCTTCAGCAATACAGAACCGTTAACACCCTTCCCTGGCCCGGCGTTGCCGGGTCTCATTCTTTTCAAGAATAACGAAGCACAACGTGTTCAGTGAGAGGCGATGAGCGGATGGACTTGTGAAATAAATTCAGCAACGGATTAGCGCTAATCGGTCTATGGTGTATATCATTTCCGTATCAATACATTCGGGCCTTAACGCACAAGGAAAACGATTCTGTATGCAAATAAGCAGAGCTGATGTTGCCGATCTCATTTATTTCATGGCTATTGCACGTCATCGCAGTTTCAGCCGTGCTGCCATTGAATTAGGTGTCAGTGCATCAGCGCTTAGTCATGCCCTGAAGGGACTGGAAACCCGGCTCGGGGTTCGCCTGCTTAATCGCACGACCAAGAGCGTCACCCCTACGGCAGCAGGTGAAGAACTGGTTCAGTCTGTCCTTCAGCCTTTCGACATAATAGAAGGCGCACTTGAATCGCTTAACAAGTATCGTAATACCCCTGGCGGACGTATCCGCATCAATGCTGCCGTTGAAGCGGCCAATCTTTTGCTTGCGCCAGTTATGCCCGCGTTTATGGATCGCTATCCCGATATTGAAATCGATATTGTGGCCAGCAACCGTATGGTTGACGTCACTGATGCGGGCTTCGATGCCGGTATCCGCTATGGTGGCACCGTCCCGGAAGACATGGTTGCCCGGCGTTTATCTGCCGATATTCGCTGGGTTATCGCAGCATCCCCAGACTATCTTGAACGCTACGGAACGCCTGAACATCCTGATGATTTATTACACCATCGCTGTATAAGCAATCGTCTCGGCGACGATCGGATTTATCGCTGGGAACTTGAGCGAGATGGCGAAACGTACCAAATCACTGTGCCAGGCTCTGTGACGGTCAATCAGGCTGAAACGGGCCTTGTGGCCGTCTTAGGTGGAGCCGGCCTGATGTATTTTCCGGAGCCTCTTGTTGCCCCCTATGTGAAAGATGGACGGCTCCGCCTGGTGCTTACGGAATGGTCTCCGCTGGAGGAAGGTTTTCATATCTATTATTCAAGCCGCCGGCAACTGCCGATCGGGCTTCGCCTTCTGATTGAGTTCATACAGGAGGCCAGGCCACTGGGGTTGTGAAATAGCGCTTCCATACTGAACGATGCGTTGTCGTCTTTATCGTTCCGTAGCGGATGTCAGAAAATCAATCAGGGTCTTCACTCTTTTAAAAGCAGTATAATCAAATGATTAAAATTTTATCCCTTCGCCTGAAATACTGTAACGCGCTGGCCAACAGCATGAGCAATGCCTCCCCGACACAGCTGCAGCAGTTTAAGACGCAATTGTCCGAACAGATGGGTAAGCCTGTGGGACTACATACCATGGGTATTCCGGCAGCGATCAGTACGCTCGGGGTGATTGTCAGTTTCGCCATTCCGCAGCTGTGGTTGGGCTATGGCGTACTCGCCGCACTCAGCCAGCCAACTGAACGCGTATTCGTGTGGGTTGTGCTGGTCGCCCTGCTTTTCGCTGGCATCAACGGCGTGACGATGTTCATGATTGGCAAAGGCAGCATGCGCGCCGTACGGATACACCTTGCGCTGGCGGTGATAAGCCTGGTATTAACGGCAGCCTATCTGCTGGCCGCGCTGATCGGTAGCCCTTTTCCGGGCGTCAGTCTGACTGCGGCACTGGTGAGTATCGTCATGTTATTGCTTAGTGGTAGCGCTATCCTCTCCACAGCCTTTTATAAGATGCTGCTATTTACTCTGCATAATCGCGCCTGGCGCAAGCTGATCAGACAGACTCGCGATGCACATATGCCACGCTAAGCCTGCCCCTCGTAAACATCCCGCCCCATTATCCCAGACGCGATATCCTTGACCTCGCCTCGTCCAGATGGCTGCGCAATGCGGCAAGACATGGCGCAAAATTGGCAGAAAAGCGGCCGCAACTGCTGGCCTGCGTATAAAAGCGTTCGGCCAGCGCCAGTGCTTCATGCCAGGTTTCTCCCGCGATCGCGTCAATAAGCGTAGCCGGACGCAGCGTATTCACCAGTGCGCCTCCTGATTTCGGGGCAAATCCCATGGGCAGCATGTCATAGGCAGGAGCAAGATCGTAAGGCCGTCCATGGGAACTGATAAACGACAGATTACCGTGGTGCATGTCGGTATTGCCGATCAGCATACCAAACGCCCAAAGCCTTGACGTGCTGGCGACCGCATCCTGGTGAACACAGCCCTGCTTTGCCAGCTCATTCACCAGTACCGGCCAGGATTCTCTTGCCCTGCCGACAAACTCCGCCTCGAGCGCACGTAAAGAAAAGAGTCCCTTACGACCAAGGGGTCCCGTACGGTCGAACCGCGGGATCTCAAGGAAGCGCTGTCCGCCAAAATCAAACACCTCGGTTTCGACGCCAAGCACGCTTAACGCAAGATGTTCTGCCAACAAAAGGTCTCGCCAGCGTTCGCTTACAGGGTTATCGTCCGGTGCCGTGAATTTCACAATGACGTGGCCACGTTCTGTATAAGTACAGAACTTCGGCTGTTCACCCCCAGCAGAGGAGCCCGGTACTTCGCCCGCGCTCACGGCCTGCGCCAGCGACGGGTATGCGGTTGCGCGGTCCACCGCAACAGGCGACGGCATCTCTACAAAATGATTCCTCGCCTGTTCTCCGATTAACAGGTTCCCCACCGCATCGTGTCCATGAGCGAGCAAAGCCCTGATAACGTCAGTATCACTCCAGTTATCTGGATTTGGCGGCAGGCCCAGCTCGGATGAAAATCGCGAGGCGTACGCGCGGCCAAGATATCCCTGAGGCCGCATGTCAAACAACCACCACGGCAACCCATCGCTATGGAGGCACACATTGTCCGTTTGCGCCATTACAAAACCGTCTGGATAAACCGGAATGAGTTTACCCAGCGATTTAACCTGGCCCTCTTCCGTGATGCGGTAGACAGGAGCCGAGCTGAATCCTCGATGTGTATCCCGCAGCACATAGTGAATAGATGGACCGGAGCCAATGCGAACAACCTCATCGCCAAGCGCTTTAATCGATCGTGAAACGGTAGGCTGACTAATACCCATAATATCAGTTAGTTGCCTTACCGATACCGGGCCTTGTCTCAGCAATTGTCGTAGTGTTTCGGATCGATTAATCATGGTTTTGAATAGCTTTATGAATAGGTTATTGAATAGCTAATTTATCAGGTATTGACTCCCCTGTCATCTTCACCAACGGCTGTCTCTGGTTTATGCCTGCGCAACCAAATTAACTTATACGCCGCAGGAATAATAAACAGCGACAGCAGCGGTGCCGTGATCATCCCGCCGATCATGGGCGCCGCTATCCGGCTCATGACTTCTGAGCCTGCCCCGGTCCCCCAGAGAATGGGCAGCAGACCGGCAATAATTACCGCGACGGTCATCGCCTTTGGCCGCACGCGCAGCACGGCGCCCTGATAAAGGGCGTCATCAAGCCCCTGTTCAGTGAACGTTTCGCGCTGGGACAGCGCCGGATGTGCTTCAACGGCATGACGCAAATACATCAGCATGACCACTCCAAACTCTGCTGCCACCCCGGCCAGGGCGATAAACCCGGTGCCGGTTGCCACGGACATATGGAAGCCCTGCCAGTACAGGAACCATATCCCGCCGACCAGCGCGAACGGCAGGCTCATCAGGATCAACAGGGCCTCATCCACGCGACGGAACGCCAGATAGAGCAGAACGAAAATGATCATCAGCGTCATCGGCACCATCAGCTTCAGTTTCTTGTTGGCATGCTCAAGCAGTTCAAACTGCCCGGAGAATGACACGCTGGTACCCGGCCTGAGCTTCACGTTCTGGCTGATGGCCGTCTTAATGTCGTTCACCACCGACACCATATCCCTGCCGCGGGCATCGATATAAATCCAGCTCGCAGGCCGGGCATTCTCCGTTTTCAGCATCGTGGGGCCTGAAACAACGTTGATATCTGCCACATCACCCAGCGTAATCTGCTGTTTCATTGGCGTCAGGATCGGCATCTGCTTCAACGCGCTCGGGCTATTCCGGTAGTCCTGAGGGTAACGAATATTAATCGGATAGCGGGCCACGCCTTCCACCGTTTCACCCACCGTCGCACCGCCGATGGCCGAGGAGACGAACAGCTGCACGTCGCCCACCGTCATTCCATAGCGGGAGGCTTTCTCCCGGTTGATATCGACATCGATGTAGCGCCCGCCTTCCAGACGTTCTGCCAGGGCAGACACCACGCCCGGCACCGTTTTGGCTACCGCTTCGATGCTCTGCGCCGTGGCGTCGATATCAGCCAGAACGGTACCAGACACCTTGATGCCAATCGGGCTTTTAATCCCGGTCGACAGCATATCAATGCGGTTGCGAATGGGCGGAACCCAGAGATTCGCCAGACCGGGCAAACGAACGGTCTTATCAAGCTCCTCAACGATCTTGTCAATCGTCATCCCGGGACGCCACCGATCCTCAGGCTTAAGCTGAATGGTGGTTTCCACCATTTCGAGCGGCGCGGAATCCGTTGCCGTTTCGGCTTTGCCGGTCTTGCCGAAGACAGAGGCCACTTCAGGGACGGTTTTTATTAACTTGTCCGTGGTCTGTAAGAGCGCGGCCGCTTCTGCCGGAGAGACGCCGGGCAAAGTAGAGGGCATATACAGCAGATCGCCCTCATTAATCTTCGGCAGGAACTCGCCGCCCACCTGGCTCAGGGGCCAGATCACCGTCAAGATGGATAAGGCCGCAACCAGCAGGGTTGTTTTGGGCCAGTTGAGCACCCGAATCAGCAGCGGATGATAGGCGTTAATCAGCAGCCTGTTCAGCGGGTTACGGGTCTCGGCGGGGATTTTACCCCGGATCCAGAATCCCATCAGAATGGGGATCACGATGATGGCCAGCGCGGCTGCCCCTGCCATGGCATACGTTTTGGTGAAGGCCAGCGGACCAAACAGCCGCCCTTCCTGCCCCTCAAGGGTAAAGATGGGAATGAAGGATAAAGTGATGATCAGCAAGCTGATAAACAGCGCCGGTCCAACCTCTACAGAGGCGTTGGTAATCACCTTCCAGCGGGTGGCGTTATCAATCTGCTGTCCCGGGTGCTGGTAATCCCACTCTTCCAGCCGCTTATGCGCGTTCTCAATCATCACGATGGCGGCATCCACCATCGCGCCGACGGCGATGGCAATGCCTCCCAGCGACATAATATTGGCGTTCAGCCCCTGGAAATGCATGACGATAAAGGCAATACACAGGCCAAGCGGCAGAGAGATAATCGCCACCAGCGCCGAGCGAATGTGCCAGAGGAACAGCGCGCAGACGATGGCCACCACGAAAAACTCTTCGAGAAGTTTGCTGCTCAGGTTATCAATGGCCCGGTCGATGAGCTGGCTGCGATCGTAGGTGGTCACAATCTCAACGCCTTCCGGCAGGCTGGCCTTCAGCGTCTCCAGCTTGTCTTTTACCGCCGTAATGACCTCGCGCGCGTTTTTACCCGAACGCAGGATCACCACGCCGCCCGCCACTTCACCCTGTCCGTTCAGCTCGGCAATACCACGGCGCATTTCCGGCCCCGTTTGTACGCGGGCAACATCGCGCAGGTAAATCGGCACACCGTTCTCACCGGTTTTCAGGACGATGTGATTGAAATCATCGATGGTCTGCAGATAGCCGCTGGCCCGCACCATATATTCCGCTTCCGCGATTTCTACGGACGATCCCCCCGCTTCCTGATTAGACGATTCAAGGGCCTGCTTAACTTCCGGCAGACTGACGCCGAACTGCGCCAGCTTTAACGGGTCAACCTGAATCTGATACTGCTTCACCACACCGCCGACGGAGGCCACCTCGGCCACGTTCGGGATTGTTTTTAGCTCAAATTTCAGGAACCAGTCCTGCAATGATCGCAGCTCGGCGAGATCGTGTTTTCCGCTGCGGTCCACCAGCGCATACTCAAATATCCAGCCTACGCCCGTGGCGTCCGGGCCGATTTCGGAACTCACGCCGGCGGGGAGTTTGCCCTGAACCTGATTCAGGTACTCCAGCACGCGCGAGCGGGCCCAGTACAGATCGGTCCCGTCTTCAAAAATAACGTACACATACGAATCACCAAACTGTGAAAAACCGCGCACGGTCTTCGCGCCAGGAACCGACAGCATGGTGGTGGTGAGTGGATAGGTCACCTGGTTTTCAACAATCTGCGGGGCCTGGCCGGGATAGCTTGTTTTGATAATCACCTGAACGTCAGACAGATCGGGCAAGGCATCGACCGGGGTGTTGATGATGGTCCATGTCCCCCAGACGCTGAGAAACAGCGCACCCATCATCACCAGGAAACGGTTGGCGACCGAACGCCGGATAATCCATTCAATCATCATCGTCTCCTTAATGGCCTGAATGCGCGTCGTCAGCGGCTTCAGCGTGGCGCATGCGCTCCAGCGCGCCGGTAATATTGGCCTCCGAGTCAATCAGAAACAGACCGCTGACCACCACCGACTCCCCCTCTTCCAGTCCGGTACCAATGCCGGACTGCTGCTGAGATTCATGCAGAACGTGGATCCTTTTCGGTACAAACTTCCCGTTCGCATCAACGGTAATAACGCGCTGTTCTTTCCCGGTATCGATAACGGCCTGAGACGGAATGAGCAACATTTCCTGACTTTGGGTATTCAGCTTCAGGTAGGCATTCATGCCCGGTTTCAGCAGTTCATCCTTGTTGGAGACCTGCAGGCGCACCTGCAGCGTACGGGTGGTTTGATCCACGCTCGGCAGAAGACGCCATTTTTCAACCGGGAAGGATTTATCCGGATAAGCCGGTACCGAAACAGTAAACTGCGAGGTATCTTTCAGCAGATAAGCAATGGATTCAGGAACCGCCGCGCCGATCCAGACCGGATCCATCCCCTGAATCTGCGCCACCACCTTATCTTTGGAAATATTCATCCCGGTGCGCAGGTCAAAGGCCGTGATGACCCCATCAATCGGCGCCTTGATGGTAAACCGGGTCTGGATAGTGCGGGTCGCACGCAGTCGCTGAATATCGTCATCCGGCATACCGGCCAGCCTGAGCCGTTCCAGTACCCCTTTTATCTGCGTGGGCGTACCGCCGGTGCCGGAGAGGAGCAGAAACTCGCTCTGGGCCTCGACCCAGTCCGGGATTGTAAGATCAATCAGCGGCGTGCCCTTTTTCACCTTATCGCCGAGGGTCAGCGGATACACTTTCTCAACGAACCCTTCCGCGCGCGCTTGCACAATGACAAACTGATAGTCGTTATAGCTGACGTTCGCCGGGATCATCTGGGCATAATTCAGCGTTCCGCGCGTGACCTTTTGCGTTTTTAATCCCAGGTTCTGGACCTGGGTCGGATCAATACGGATCCCGGCACTGCTTTTATCATTCTCATCGGCATACTTTGGCACCAGATCCATATCCATAAACGGCGATTTACCGGGCTTATCGAATTTAACGTCGGGCTTCATCGGGTCATACCAGAAAAGCACCTTTCTTTCAGATGTGCCATTTTCTGGCGTTGTCGATGAGTGCATCGTCTGCCATGCCGTCACGGCTATCAGCCCTCCCGCAATAAGGCTGGTGATAATCGTGGCGGCATATTTTATTTTTAAAGAAGCCATGCCGTTTCTCGCTATTTAATGCTTTTGAGTACAGAGAGATTGCCCTGCTGAACAAACGAGAAATTCACGTGGCTGCCGACTTTTAAGGCAGTAATACTCGCGTCGGCCTGCATAAAAGTAAAACGCATGGTCATCGCGGGCCAGCCAATTTCCGGGATGGCTTCGTGAGAAATCGTTACTTTTTTGTTCGTGAGATCAATATCCTTCACAATGCCGGTCCCGGTGATAACCTGCTCTGAGGCACCTTCGCTGGCGGCGCTCATCTCCGCGTGCTGATGAACCTCAGCCTGAAGACCGGCAGAAAACATAATGATTGCACCAAATACGACGGCGTTAAGTGAATTGCGCATGTTTAATATCCTTTTTAATTAAGTGAGGTTATTCGGCCCAACCGCCGCCCAGCGCGGTGAAGAGGTTAATTTCATTAACCTGCCGGGCATAAATAAGGTCGAGAATATTTTGCTGCGTGGAAAACAGCGACCGTTCCGCGTCTAATACTTCGATATAGCTCACCGCGCCGCTGGTATATAATCCTCTGGCCCGCTGCAGGGTAATGTTTAGCGAATCAAGATACCGTTCTTGCGCAGCAAGCTGCTGGTTGAGGCTGTCCCGCAGCGCGAGCGCGTCGGCAACCTGCCTGAAGGCAGCCTGTATTTTTTGTTCGTAATTCACAACCGACTGCTGCTGACGAATTTCAGCCAGCTTCAGGTTGGCCTTATTCCTGCCCGCATTAAAAATCGGAAGTTCAATTTTGGGGATGAAATTCCACATCCCACTGCCCGCGGTAAACAGGCTGGATAATTCCGTACTGCCTGTTGAAAGCCCGCTGGTCAGGGAAATTGACGGGAAAAAGGCGGCACGCGCGGCGCCGATATTGGCATCGGCCGCTTTAAGCTGATGCTCCGCCTCCATAATATCCGGGCGCTGCAGCAGTATCGCTGAAGAAAGATGGGGCGGGAGTTTTACCGGCGCAATATCGCGGGCGCTCATTCCGCTGTCGCCCGGCAATCCGCGATAGGTGCCGAGGAGCAGCTGCAGAGCATTATTGGCCTGCGCCAGCTCCCCCTCACGTTTGGCAATCTCTGCCTGCGTGCTTTCGATCTGTCCCCGGGCCTGTTCCAGCGCCAGGACGTTCGTGCTGCCCGTCACCAGCTGCTGCTCAACGAACGCATAGGAGTGCTGGTAATTGGCCAGCGTATCCCGCGCGATGCGCAGCTGTTTATACGCCAGCTGCTGGTTGAAATAGCTCTGCGACACGTTAGAGACGAGCAGGATATGCACCGCGCGACGGGCTTCTTCGCTGGCGAAATAGTTTTGTCGATCGCCCTCGCTCATGTTTTTCAGCTTGCCAAAAAAGTCGAGCTCGTAGCTAAGCGCCAGCCCCGCGTCATACTGTTGTGAAGTGGGTTTGTCACTTTTCAGCCCGCCGCTGTACGTGATGCCCGAGGAGGCATTCAGTTGAGGATAACGATCCGCATCCGTCACGTTTAACTGCGCACGGGCTTCCTCAACCTTCAGGGCGGCCATTTTTATATCCCGGTTGTTCTTCAGGGCTTCCGTAATCAGCCCGGCGACCTGAGGATCGACAAAAAAGCGTCGCCAGCCGGTGTCCTGGTACCCCGCCGCCGCGGGCGTCAGGCCGTTACGGGAAAGCGAAAACTGCTGGGGTACCGGTGATGCCGGCCGCTGGTATTCAGGCGCCAGCGAGACGCAGCCTGCCAGAATAAATACCGTACTGATGCTGAGTCGTTTTAACAGGAACATAGCGGTTCAAATCAAGTCCAGAGGATTTTTAGGGCTACTCTACTGAACGCATCCTGTTTGACCGGTGACAGGATAATGACAATGTTGTCATTTATGGCGTAAGTCATTGTTAACGATCGCGGGCTCACTAGAATGTCATCAGCAGCCAGTCTGGGGAGCAAGATGAAAATACTGATCGTTGAAGACGAAATGAAAACCGGGGAATACCTCAGCAAGGGGCTGACGGAAGCGGGGTTTGTCGTGGACCATGCGGATAATGGCCTGACCGGGTACCACCTCGCCATGACCGCGGAATATGACCTGCTGATTCTGGATATCATGCTGCCCGACGTGAACGGCTGGGATATTGTCCGCATGCTTCGCTCTGCCGGCAAAGGAATGCCCATCCTCTTACTCACGGCCCTCGGGACGATAGAGCAACGGGTTAAAGGGCTGGAGCTGGGCGCGGATGATTATCTGATTAAGCCTTTCGCCTTTGCGGAACTGCTCGCCCGGGTCAGGACGCTGCTAAGACGCGGAAATACGGTGATCGCGGAAAGCCAGCTTCAGGCGGCTGACCTGACGGTTGACCTTGTGTCGAGGAAGGTCAGCCGGGCGGGCAATCGCATCCTGTTAACCAGCAAGGAGTTCAGCCTGCTGGAGTTTTTCATGCGTCATCAGGGCGAGGTGCTGCCCCGCTCCCTGATTGCCTCCCAGGTGTGGGATATGAACTTTGACAGCGACACGAACGCAATAGATGTGGCGGTAAAGCGCCTGCGCGCAAAGATCGATAACGATTTTGAACCCAAACTGATCCAGACGGTGCGCGGCGTGGGCTATATGCTGGAGGTGCCGGATGCCCGTTAAGCTTCCCGGGCGCCCTTTTTCTCTCGCCCTGCGGCTGACCTTTTTTATCAGCCTCTCCACGCTACTGGCCTTCTTCGCCTTTACCTGGTTTATGCTGCATTCCGTCGAAAAGCATTTCGCCGAGCAGGACGTCAGCGACCTGCAACAAATCAGCAGCGCGATGCACCGCATACTGCAGTCCCCGGCCGATCCCGATCAAAAGAAAATCAGCAAGCTCAAAGAGTCGCTTGCCAGCTACCGCAACGTTGCCGTCCTGCTTCTGGATCCACAGGGCAATACCCTGTTCAGCTCAGCACAAGGCGCAGCATTACGCCCGGCGATGAATACGGCGAACTTTAGCCAACACCGTCAGGCACAGGATGTGTTTCTCTGGACGGTTGATGGCCCGGACATGGCCATGCATGCCGGCTCCGACATGAAGATGGAAACCTACCGGATTATCGCCTCTTCAGGAACGGCGACGCTGCAGGGCAAAACGCAGAACTACGTTATGCTGATCGGGCTTTCCATTAATTTTCATCTTCACTATCTTGAGGCGCTGAAAAAGAACCTGTTCGCGATTGCCGCGGTGATTAGCGTGCTGATTGTGCTCATCATTCGCATCGCGGTTCGCCAGGGACATTTACCCCTGCGTAACGTCAGTAACGCCATTAAAAATATCACTTCCGAAAATCTGGACGCGCGTCTGGAGCCGTCTCGCGTGCCCGTTGAGCTGGAACAGCTGGTGATCTCGTTCAACCAGATGATGGGGAAAATTGAAGATGTCTTTACCCGGCAGGCCAATTTTTCCGCCGATATCGCGCATGAAATAAGAACCCCCATCACCAACCTGGTGACGCAAACGGAAATTGCGCTGAGTCAGCACCGGACGCAAAAGGAGCTGGAAGATGTTCTCTACTCCAGCCTGGAAGAGTACAACCGAATGACCCGGATGGTCAGCGATATGCTTTTTCTCGCCCAGGCGGACAACAACCAGCTGATCCCTGACCGGGTGCTGTTTGACCTCGGCGCAGAGGTGCTAAAAGTTTTCGAGTTCTTCGAGGCCTGGGCGGAAGAACGCCACATCACGCTGACGTTTCACGGCGTGCCCTGCCTGATAGAAGGCGACCCGCAGATGTTCAGAAGAGCCATCAATAACCTGTTATCCAACGCCCTGCGCTATACCCCAACAGGGAAAACGGTGACGGTCTCCATCAGCAAACGGGGTAACGACGTTGAGCTGGTCACAGAAAACCCCGGCACGCCGATCCCGCAGGTGCATCTGTCGAAGCTTTTTGACCGCTTTTACCGCGTCGATCCGTCCAGGCAGCGTAAGGGGGAAGGCAGCGGGATTGGGCTTGCGATCGTGAAATCCATCGTCACCGCGCATCACGGAAAAGTCCGCGTCGAATCGGACGCGGTGTCGACGCGCTTCATCCTCACCGTACCGGGAAAAGTGCTCTGAGCGTCAGCAAACCGTGCGGCACACCTCAAGGACCTTTTCCCTGAGCCAGCGATGCCCCGGATCCCGCTCCATACGCGGATGCCACATCTGTGAAACCGTAATGGTGCGGGTCTTAAACGGCAGTTCAAAGACGTGTACGCGCTCTGACATCGGCTGATTGAGCAGGTACAGCGCCGGTACCATGGCAATCAGATCGGACGCCAGGGCCACGGATAACGCCGTCGGAAAACCGGGCACTACGCTTGCGACCTTTCGTTTCATCCCCCGCTCCGCCAGCGCGTCGTCCACAGACCCGTGTAACGCCCCATCAGGCGACGCCACCACATGGCCCCAGGCAACATAATCGTCAAGGCTGACCTCAGGCTGTGAAGACAGCGGATGTCCCTTGCGCACCGCGCCAACAAACCGATCCTGAAAGAGCCTTTGCAGCCGTATTTCAGGCCCCATGTTGCTCTGCACGCCGATCTCCAGGTCGACAAGCCCCTCCCGTAAATAGCGCGACGTTTTTTCAGGTTTGGGAGCGAAGCGGATGCAGACCCCGGGCGCAACGCTCGCCACCGCGGCTATGAGCATGGGTCCAAACGCCACGACAAAACCGTCGTTGGCCCGAATAGTGAACAGCCGTTCAAGGCTTTCCACCTTCAGCGTGTCGGAGGAGGGCTGCAGCACCGCCCTCGCCTCGTGCACGGCGCTTCTGGCGCGGTCCCGGGTGGCTTCGGCCCAGGGCGTCAGCACCATATGACGCCCGGCCCGCACCAGAATAGGATCGCCGGTCACCTCCCGCAGCCGGCTCAGGGTACGGCTCATGGCGGAGGTGCTCAGGTTTAAACGTCGCGCCGCGCCCGCCACGCTGGCTTCGGCCAGCAAAACGTCGAGCGCAACCAGAAGGTTAAAGTCAGGATCGGACACGATGGCTCCTCAGATAAGGCGTTATATGCAACGATTAAGTGCAAATGCTGCGTCTTCCGCCCTGTATAGCGCATGATTATAGTTTCGTCATCACTATTCTTATCCGGAGTAACGACGATGACGCTATTTACCAACCAGCCCGGCGATGAAGGTTTACCCGGGCATGAACGCGCCCGGGTCCTGGCCGCCGTCATGACCACCACGCTGATGGGCGTCTTTGACGGCACCATGATCAACATCGCGCTCCCCTCCATGGCTAGAGCGATGCAGGTCCCCGCAAACGTTGCGGTCTGGTTCGCTAATGGTTATCTGCTGTCAGCGGCGATGACGCTGGCTATTTTCGCCGCGCTGGCGGCCCGCGTGGGCTATCGCCCGGTCTTTCTGAGCGGGCTTGCCACCTTTACGCTCACCTCGCTCGGCTGCGCGCTGGCAACAACGCCGGAAATATTAACCGGGATGCGAATTCTGCAGGGCATCGGCGGGGCGGCGACCCTGAGTATCGCTCCGGCGATCCTGCGGTCCGTTTTTCCGGGCCGACTGCTGGGCCGTATTCTGGGGCTGCACGCCCTGCTTATCGCCTCCAGCACGGCGATTGCTCCGGTACTCGGTGGAACAATACTGGACGCCCTGAGCTGGCAGTGGCTGTTCGCCATTAACCTCATTCCGGGCAGCATCGCCCTGCTGCTGGCATGGCGGGCCTTGCCGCGGGAATCGGTTGCTGACAGACCGCCCTTTGATGCGCCGGGCGCCGTGCTCTCCGCCGTCCTGATAGGTTCCGCGATCATGCTGGCGGACAGCCTTCAGCACGTGGCGCAACACATTAGTCTGCAGGCCGTCTGCTGGAGCGTTCTGGCGCTGGTTAGCGCCCTCGCCTTTACCTGGCGGATTCGGCGCGCGCAACATCCGTTACTGCCGCCGGTGATGTTCAGAAACGGGCGCTTCACCCTCGCCGCGCTGACCTCGCTGGCCTCGTTTGTGAGCCAGGGGATCACGTTTGTCGCGCTGCCGTTCCTGTTTCAGAGCGTGTATGGCTACAGCCCTGTAGCGTCCGCGCTGCTGTTCACCCCATGGCCGATTGGCATCGTGCTGATCGCGCCGCACGCGGGTCGCTGGGCGGATACGATCTCCGCGCCGCTCATCTCGACCCTCGGGCTGATGGTTTTTGTCGGCGGGCTGGTCCTGCTGGCCACGTTGCCGGACAATCCTTCCGCCTGGAATATCTGCCTGCGTAGCCTGGTCTGCGGGATGGGATTTGGCTGCTTCCAGAGTCCCAATAATCGGGAAATGCTCGCTAACGTCGCGCGGGAATATGCCAGCTATGCCTCCGGCGTGTTGTCGATCGTCAGAACATTCGGCCAGTGTCTCGGCGCCGCCGTGGTGGGCGTTCTGCTGGGTGCGGCGGCAGGATGGGATCATCAACATGCTATCCAGGTTGCACTGTGGTTAGCCGTCATCGCCTCGACGGGTTCGGTGGTATTTAGCCTGAGCAGGCTGCGCCCTGCGAGGTCTCCAGGCAAGCGTTGCACAATGTAGGCCGGGTAAGCGCAGCGCCACCCGGCAAGAAAGACGGCGCGTTTGTTTACTCCAGCGCCAGCAGCGCAAAGCTCGCCAGCCAGTGTCCGCCGCTGTAGTGGCTGCCAACCACATGCCCGACGCTTGCGGCCAGATGTTTCGTCACCGCCTCGCGCAATGCCGGTTGCGCCGGGTGGCTGGCTGGAAGCGCTTTCGCTATGTGCTTCATACACCATGCGCGGCTGAGGTTTAATCCGTCCAGATGGGCAATTTTCGGGTCGGTACGATCGCTCACTTCCGCCGGGTTCATCAGTGCCGTAACGGCGCCCACCTCAGGCAGAAACGCGTCAAACCAGGCCGGGAAGCCCTCCGACACCTTGCTCATCAGCAGTGCCTCCGTCAGCGCGCCGGAAATATACTCGTCTCCGCCGGGCTCATAATGAGCCGGATAGCGCGTGTCGGCGAGATAAAACCGCTCCGCCGCCGCCAGAATTGCCTGCTCAAGCGCCTTGTCGCCCACTGCGCGACCATAATCCAGCGCCAGCGCGAGGGCAAACGCGGTGTTGTAGTGCGTCCCGACGCGGATCGGATAGGTGAGCTTGCCGAGGTAATCCACCAGCCGGTTGCGAATGTCCTGGGTTAACGGCTCCAGCGTCTGGTACCAGCCTGCCGCCTGCGGCAGCGACGACTGTTTCAGCTCCCGGGCCAGCGCCAGCAGCCAGCCGTAGCCATACGGCCGCTCAAACGAGGCGCGGAACGGCGCGGTAAAATAGGCCAGCTCCTTCGCCACGTTCTCTTCGGTCAGGTGCTCGTCAAAAAGCGCGACGATCGCGTCCCGGCACGGCAATTCTGGATAGAGGCGCACGCAGCGCAGCAGCAGCCAGTAACCATGAACCGCCGAGTGCCAGTCAAAACAGCCGTAGAAAATGGGATGAAGCTCGCGCGGCGGCAGCACGTCACCATCATCATTCAGCAGGTGCATGATGTGGTTCGGGTATTCCTGGCGCAAATAGGTCAAAGGCATGCGGGCAAACGCGTCGGCCTGATGTTGCGTTAATTCCATGACAGCTCCTTAGCGAAACACGAGGAAGTACATTAAGAACACGTTCACCACCAGCAGGGTTAACGCGGTCGGGATCTGGATCTTGATCACCTGATATTTGTCTTTCAGCTCCAGCAGCGCGGCGGGAACGATATTGAAGTTCGCGGCCATCGGCGTCATCAGCGTGCCGCAGTAGCCTGCGTACATGCCAATCGCCAGCAGCGGCGCCGGGTTGCCGTGATGCACGTTGATCAGAAACGGCAAGGCGATCCCCGCACTCAGCACCGGGAAGGCCGCAAAGGCGTTACCCATGATCATGGTAAACAGCGCCATCCCCACGCAGTAAATGACCACCAGCATGAAGCGGCTATCCGGGTTCACAAACAGGCTCACCACCTTCTGCACCGAGTCACCCGTGTTGGCCACCACGAACACGCCGCCGAGCATGGCCAGCATCTGCGGCAGGATCACCGCCCAGCCGATGGTATCGACAAGACGGCGGGACTGACGAACGGCATGGAGCGGCGTGCCTTTGGTCAGCCACCAGCCGGTGAGGATCGCCGCGACGCAGGCCACGCACAGCGCCGCCAGGGTGAGCTGTTTCTGATCGAGCAGAAACACGCCGCCGACCGAAACGCCCTTCAGGAATAACGTGCCCAGCACCGTCACCACCGGGATCATCAGCGCCGGCAGGAACAGCCAGTTTTTAAGCCGATTTGACGACGCGACGCGCTCCTCCTCGGTGGACATTTTATAGTGCCCTTTCCCGACGAGACCAAAACCCGCCAGCAGCGCGATAACGATAACGCCGCCGCCAATGATCCGGTACGCCAGCGATTTCCCCAGCTCCTGCACCATCAGATCGCCAAACAGGAAGATCCCGCCAAACAAGAACCAGAACAGCGCGGTGGTAAAGCGCTTCGGGTTGGCGCGATCGCGCAGGGTCATGACAACCAGCAGCATTACGACAAAGCCAATCAGGTAGTACACGCGGTTAATGGTGATAAGCGTCATCATTGCGCGGCCTCCTGCGTACCCTGCTCTGCCCGCCAGGCCATCACGTCGCGACGGATGCTCGCATCGAGGCGCAGCAGGCGCGTCATATGAATAATTAATGCCGCAATGGCGGTGGGAATGGCCCACAGGCCGATATGCAGCGGTTCAATGCCCGGAATACCGTTCTCTTTCAGGAACGCGTCGATCAGCAGCACCGCCCCGAAGGCAATAAAGATATCTTCCCCAAAGAAGACCGCGATGTTGTCGCACGCGGCGGCGTGGGCTTTGATTTTGTCGCGGATGTGCTGCGGCAGTTCGCCGTATTCGTTCAGCGCCGCCCCTTCGGCCATCGGTGCCAGCAGCGGGCGCACCGTCTGGGCATGGCCGCCCAGCGACATCAGGCCCAGCGCGGCGGTGCCTTCACGCGCGACAAAATAGAGCATCAGAATACGCGCCGAGGTGGCGCTGGCGATCTTCGCCACCCAGGCCTGGGCGCGCTCCTTAAGCCCGTAATATTCCAGCAGACCAATCACGGGCAGGATCAGGATGAAGGTGGCCAGCGATCGGCTATTGACGAACTTCTCGCCAAAGGTCTCCAGCAGCATCCCGAAATCCATGCCGACCAGCAGACCCGTCGCCAGCCCCGCCACCACGACCACCAGCAGCGGGTTGAAGCGCAGTGCAAAACCAATAACCACGATCGGTATCCCGATCAGCGGCAGCAGCGTAGTACCGTCCATAACGTTTACCCTATCGAAAGTGAGCGTTGCGCGCCGACGGCTATTTTTTTAATTTGCGGCGAGCGATGTTGTGTTTTGTTGGCAGGCTTCGCAAAACCTGCGCTAAAAAGCTATATCTGAACCTCAAAAACATGTAAACAAATTATCAATAAAATGTTCTTATTTTATCGATGAGTTTACATTTCTGGCTAAGGAACGTTATGACCTCAGAAAAGAGTGCTTCACCCGATCGCGACGATATCAACGAGGGCCGGATCGTCTCTTCCCGCCATCTGGTATCCGAGCGCTGCGCGGAGTTATCAGAGCTGGAATATGCGCTGATCATGACCGGCAACGCGTTTAACAAATGGATGGTGCGCTGCATGACGGCTGCCGGCGAGCCCGATATGGGCGCCTTTGACGTTTCGCTGCTGCATCACGTCAACCACCGCGACCGCAAGAAAAAGCTGGCCGATATCTGCTTCGTCCTCAACGTGGAAGACACCCACGTGGTGACCTATGCGCTGAAAAAGCTGGTCAAAGCAGGCTACGTGACGAGCGAGAAAGCGGGTAAAGAGCTCTTTTTCTCTACAACGGAGGAAGGGAAAGCGCTGTGCATGAAATACCGGGACGTGCGGGAGGCGTGTCTGATTGCGATCCACGCGGAGAGCGGCATTGCCGGGAAGTCGATTGGCGAGACCGCGCAGCTGTTACGCACGATCTCCTCCCTGTATGACACCGCCGCCCGGGCGGCGGCGTCACTGTAACTAAGGACGGCGGAACAGCGTAATGCTCCGTCCGGCCAGCGCGTACTCAACGGTTTCGGTGATCGCTGTCCCGGTGGCGGCATCATCCGCCGTAGACAGCTCCAGCACCCATCCCCCTTCGCCAAACTGCGGGATCTGGAACGGCACGGTGCCTTCAAACGGATTGAACAGCATCAGCACGTCGTGCCAGATGCCGTCCTCCTGCTGAAGATCCGGCCTGCTGATGGAGACCCCGAGCGTTGAGCCTTCATCCCACTGCTCGGCCTGCTGCGGACCGCCTCCGGCATTGAACCAGCGGATCTCCAGCCCGTCACGCCAGCTTTCACGGCGCAGCAGCGGCTGTTGCGCGCGAAGGGCAATGAGACGACGGGTAAACTCGCGCAGCGCGGCGTCGTTTTCGGAGAGCCCCTTCCAGTCGATCCACGAGATCTCACTGTCCTGGCAGTAGCCGTTGTTGTTCCCCTTCTGCGTGCGGCCAAACTCGTCCCCCGCCAGCAGCATCGGCGTGCCGTGGGAGAACAGCAGCGTGGTGAGGAAATTACGTTTCTGCCGTTCGCGGGTAGCAATAATATCCGGGTTCTCGGTTGGCCCTTCCTCGCCGTAGTTGTACGAGCGGTTATCGTTATGCCCGTCGTTATTGTCCTCGCCGTTGTCGGCGTTGTGCTTCTCGTTGTACGACACCAGGTCATTCAGCGTAAAGCCGTCGTGGGCGGTGATAAAGTTGACGCTGGCCCACGGGCGACGCCCACGCAAATCGTACAGATCGCCGGAGCCGAGCAGCCGCGCGGCAAAGTCCGTGGAGACGTTGTCCCCCTTCCAGTACTCGCGAACGGTGTCGCGGTATTTGTCGTTCCACTCCCCCCAGCCCGGCGGGAATCCGCCCACCTGATAGCCGCCGGGGCCAATATCCCAGGGTTCACCAATCAGCTTCAGTCGGGATAAGACCGGATCCTGGGTCATGGCGTCGAAAAAACCGCCGCGCGGGTCAAACCCTTCGGGCTCGCGGCCCAGGATCGTCCCGAGGTCGAAACGAAAACCGTCTATGTGCATTGATTCCGCCCAGTAGCGCAGGGAATCCATCACCATCTGCAACACGCGCGGGTGCGAGGTGTTGACCGTGTTTCCCGTCCCGGTGTCGTTGATGTAGTACCGGTGCTGGTCGGGCAGCGTGCGGTAATAGCTGTAGTTATCAATCCCCTTAAACGAGAGCGTCGGGCCAAGCTCGTTCCCTTCCGCCGTGTGGTTGTATACCACGTCCAGAATGACCTCGATGCCCGCGTCATGATAGGCGCGCACCATATCGCGAAAGCCCTGGATCCCCGCCGGGCCGTAGTAGCGCGACGCCGGAGCAAAAAAGCCCAGCGTGTTATAGCCCCAGAAGTTCTTCAGGCCGCGGTCGAGCAGGTGCTGGTCGTCCGGGAACCAGTGAACCGGCAGCAGCTCCACCGAGGTAATGCCCAGGCTTTTGATGTAGTCGACCGAGGCTTTGTGCCCCATCCCCTCAAACGTCCCGCGCAGCTCGGGTGGAATGGCCGGGTTCATCTGGGTAAAGCCTTTCACGTGGCTCTCATAGACAACGGTATGCGGCCAGGGTACGTTCGGCCGGTTGTTGTCCTGCCAGTCAAAGGCGTTCGGGTCGATAACCCTGCATTTCGGCGTAAACGGCGCGCTGTCGCGGGTATCAAAGCTCAAATCCAGCTCGTCATGCCCCAGCGCATAGCCGAAATGGGCGTCGTTCCAGTCGATGTCACCCACCAGTTCGCGAGCGTACGGGTCGATGAGCAGCTTATGCGGGTTAAAGCGATGACCATTTTCCGGGTCGTAGGGGCCGTAGACGCGATAGCCGTACAGCGCGCCCGGCTTCAGGTCAGGCACATAGCCGTGCCAGATCTCATGGGTATACTCCGGCAGCTCCAGCCGGGCGATTTCCGTTTTCCCGGACGGGTCAAACAGACAGAGCTCCACTCGTTCAGCGTGCGCGGAGAACAGCGCGAAGTTAACGCCCTTCCCGTCATAATTCGCCCCCAACTGCTGGCCATGACCGGCCCGAATTTCAAACGTTGTATCCTTTGCCATTTTCGTTCTCCACGATTATTCGCAGGTAAGCAGAACCAGTACACATCCCTTTTCTGACGTTAAATCCAGCGTCTTTTGCAGAATGCGGCTCTCACCGCTGAACAGATCCCGATAGCGCTTCCCGGCCAGTTCGTCGGGTATCGCCACCGTGGTATTGACCCACAGCTGATGATTATCCGTGACGCCAAAAACCAGACGCGGCAAGGCGACAATCAGCGCCTCCTCGTCCTTAACGCGCGCATAAACAATCAGGTTCTCTTCCCGCTCGCCGGTGACCTTAAGCGGCAGCCAGTCGCCGTAGCGGAAAAGCGCGTCGTAGTGCGGTCGAAGCCGCAGCAGCGTGGCGGTAACAAACTGTTTGACCCGTCCGTCCCGCCAGCAGGCCGGGTTGTCAAACACCCCGGCATCCGCCGCGCTGAGGCTCTGCACCAGGGCCGGAAAGTCCGGCTCGCGCCGGTTATCCGGGTCGACAAGGCTGAAGTTAAGCGCCTCGCTGCCCTGATAGATATCCGGCACGCCGGGCGCCGTCAGCTTGATCGCCGTCTGGCTGAGGCTGTTCATCAGCCCGGCGCGAATAAAGGGCTGCATCGCCTCGCTGAAATCGTGCAGGAACGGGGTGTTGTTCGGCGAAAGCAGGTGCCGCGCGTAGCTCAACACCACGCTCTCATAGCTCTCGTTGCTGTCAATCCAGTCGGTGCGCTGTTTCGCCTCGCGCAGCGCTTTTTCGAGGAAGCCGAGGAACCGCGTTTCGAGTGCTTTAAGCCCTTCAGCGTCATCCGGTGACAGCGTGGCGGGCCAGACGCCCGCCAGCGCCTGGTAGATCATCCACGTATCGGCGGCGTTCGGCGCGGTACCGTCATTGAGAAAGCGCACCTGGGTCTGGTTCATCTGCCGCCAGCGGGTAAGGTTCTCGCCCCAGCGTTCCGGGGCTTCCGTGAGGGTGTAAAGGCGCGCCCGGGCATCTTCCCCGCGCTTGGTATCGTGCGTGGAGGTACCCAGCAGCGCGTCGGGCTGACGGGCCAGACGAATGCGCATCTCCTGGTGGAAGCGGGATAAGGAAAACGCGCGCGGCGTCGGGTCGGCCCCCACTTCATTAAGCGCAAGCTCAAGGTTGTGGCGAAAGAACAGCGTGTCTTCAACGGACTTCGCCATCAGCGGCCCGGTGAGCTGCTGGAAGCGGGTCCTGAACAGCGCGGCGCTCTCGCGGCAATCTTCCGGCAGGTCGCCGGTAAGAATGCGCACGATCAGGCTGAGCGCGGCTTCAGACGTCTCCACGCTGGCAACCACGCGGTTGAGCAGCGCCACGTCCGGCGGGGTTAACCCCTCGCGAGTGCCGTAGGTGCGGTAGACCGGAAACGCAATAAGCAGCTCGCGCAGCGCGTGGCGGATATCCTCGCGCGGCAGCGCAACCTCATTGCGGCGGGCCAGATCCTCAGCAAGGTTTAGCAGCGTGGTGAATTCCCCCTCAAAATTGCGATCGGTCATCAGGCCTTTGGCATCGCGCAGCGCCGCGTGGCGATCGACCGTCACGCCGAGCGTTTCGTCGTGGATTGTCTCCAGGCGCGACAGGCTATCATCGTCGACCAGCACCTCCGCCAGCGAGGCGATAAACTCGTAGCCGGTGGTGCCGGATACCGGCCAGTCAGCGGGGAGCTGTTCCCCTTTGGCGAGAATCTTTTCGACCGTGATGTAGCAGTCGGGCCCGGCTGCCTGCCGCAGCTTCTGCAAATAACCCAGCGGATCCGCCAGGCCGTCGACATGGTCAATGCGCAGGCCGTCCACCACGCCCGCGTGGACCAGCTCAAGGATCAGCCGGTGCGTATCGTCGAAGACCGCATCATCTTCAACCCGAACGCCGACCAGCCCGGTGATCTCAAAGAAGCGCCGCCATGAGAGCTGCTTCGGTGCCTCCCGCCAGGACATCAGCCGCCAGCTTTGCGCCTCGTGCAGCTCGGCAATGCTCTTCTCCTCGCTGTACGTTCCCGGGTTGAGCGGATACTCGGCGTCGTAGTAAACCAGCGCGGCCTTTTCCGTGACAGGGTCACGTTTTAGCGTGATGGCACCCTTCTCCAGCTCCGCCTCAAAGGTATCGCCAAGAAACGGCAGCGTCAGCGGCCTCGACCCGTCGATATCAAAATAGCGGAAATAGCGGCTCTGCTGGCCGTATTCAATCACGTCCCGCCACCAGAGGTTTTCCAGCGAGGTGGACATATGGTTCGGGACAATATCCAGAATCAGCCCCATACCGGCCTGCTTAAGCGCCGCGGCCATGCGGTCAAAGCCTTCTCGTCCGCCAATCGCGGGGTCGATTTCATTCGGGTTGGTCACGTCATAGCCGTGGGTAGACCCCGTCGTGGCAGTGAACACGGGCGACGCGTAAAGGTGGCTGATGCCGAGGTCCTTCATATACGGCACCAGCGCCACAACGCGGTCGAAGGTCATGCCGTTACGGAACTGAATACGGTACGTGGCGGAAGGGATCATAACGATGCTTCTCCATCAGCAAAGCGAACGACAATACCGTTCGGGGGTAAAACGTCGTTGACCTCCGGCCAGGCGAAGCGCGTCTCCCCCGCGAGCGCGGGCAGGTCGACGGGCTTCGTTCCAATATTCAGCGCCAGAGAAAGCGTGCCTGACGGGAAGCGCCAGCTCACCGCCACCATGCCGGGCGCGGTCTTGAGCACATGGCCCTCAACGGCGCCGCCCGGATGCAGAAGCGGAACGATATAGCGATGGCGCAGCGTTAACAGATGGCGCGTATAGCGCAGCCACGTTTTGCCCTCGTCGGTGGCGATTTTGTTCCAGTCGAGCCTTGAGCGGATAAACGTGTTCACGTCGTTCGGGTCCGGGACGGTTTCATCGTGCCCGGCATGGCCGCTAAACTCTTTCGCGCGCCCTTCCCGCACCGCCTTTGCCAGTTCGCCGTGAAAGTCGGTGAAGAACAGGAACGGATGTGTTTCACCAAACTCCTCGCCCATAAACAGCAGCGGGATATGGGGGGAAAGCAGCAGCGCGGCAAGCAGCACCCTCGTTTTATCAGCCCCCGCGAGGGAGATAAGCCGCTCGCCCTGGGCGCGATTGCCGGTCTGATCGTGGTTTTGGATGAAATCGACGAAGAACTGCGGCGGCTGCGTGCGGCACTCCACGCCGCGGGATTCGCCGGTTTGCAGCGAAATCTCGCCCTGGTAGACAAAGCCTTCCGCCAGCGCCCGGGCGAACTTTTTCTCCGGCTCAAAGGCAAAGTCCTGGTAATAGGCGTGCGTCTCACCGGTAGCAAACACGTGGGCAGCGTTGTGAAAATCATCGTTCCACTCGCCGGTAAACAGCGGCGTGTGGCCCTGTTCATCGCGCGGATGCAGAAAAATCACGTTGCGGCTGTCTTCCGTGGTCAGGTGAACGTGCCGGTGCGGGATCGCCTCGCGAATTTTTGCGGCAATCTCCTCGAGAATGTGCGTCCCGGAACTGTCTTTAATCTGGTCGATGGCATCAAAGCGCAGGCCGTCCAGACGGTACTCCGTCAGCCAGTAGAGCGGTGCGTCGGTGATGTACTGCCTCACCGGCTCGCGCTCGTAGGCGATGCCGTTGCCCCACGGCGTCATTCGATGCTCATCAAAAAACGCGGGCGACAGCAGAGGCAGATAGTTCCCCTCCGGGCCGAAGTGGTTGAGCACGATATCCAGCACCACGGAAAGCCCCAGCCCGTGCGCGGCGTCGATAAACGCGTGGAAATCCTCCGGCGTGCCGTACGCAGAGTGCGGGGCATACAGCAGCACCCCGTCGTACCCCCAGCCGCGGGAACCGCCAAACTGGGAGACGGGCATGACTTCAAGCTGGGTAATCCCCAGCTCCGCCAGATACGGCAGCTTGTCGATCGCCGCCCGGAAGGTGCCCTCCGGGGTAAACGTGCCGATGTGCAGTTCGTAAATGATCGTCTCTTCCCACGGCCGCCCTGCCCAGTCGCGGTTGACCGGCTGGTAACGTCGGGGATCGATCACGACTGAGGGGCCGTTAACGTCACCCTTTTGCGCCCGTGAGGCGGGATCGGGCACCGCCGTGCCGTCCTGAAGAACAAACTGATATTCTGCACCGTGCCTGACGCCGGGGACGTCCGCCTGAAACCATCCGTCGCCGGTTGCCGTCATCGGCACGTCGGTGGCGGCAAGACGTAGCGTAAGTTCTTTCTGTCCTTCTGCCCAGACGCGAAAACGTACAACGTCATCGGAAATAAACTCAGCACCCCACTGCTTTTGAAATGTCCTGAATTCCATTCATTGTCCTCGAATGACCCACATTTTACGCGGAACGAAGTACAAGCTTAGTTCAGGATTAAAAGTGCGTGAGCTCAGCGGATTTAACCGCTTCGTCTATTCTTTATGAAATAACTCACTAACGGGAACACTATGCAGATTCGAAAAGGACTCAATACCGACTTCGCACGCCTTGAATGCTGTGACTTTTCTTTCACCATTAGCCACATTGCCCGGGAGCCGTTTATCCACTGTGATTTGCATATTGAAGCCGTGGCAGAGCCGTGGATAAAAACCTACGAACTCGACATTCAAACGCTTGAAAATCACTGCGTTAATCCGGACGCCATATTTCTTGTCGCGGAAACGGACGACGGTGAAATAGCCGGATTTATTACCGCGTCAGTCGGCTGGAATAAATTTATTTCAGTGGATTATATTGCCGTTGAGCGCACCAAACGCAGAACCGGCGCTGCGCAAAAATTAATGGCCGCCGCGCACGTGTGGGCCCGCAGCGTAAACGCGCCGGGATTACGGCTTGAAACACAAAATGTGAACGTCTCTGCCTGCCTGTTTTACCGTCACTATGGATTTACCCTGGGCGGATACGATCGTTATCTCTACAACGCCCTACCGGAAAAAGACGAGGTCGCTCTGTTCTGGTATTACATGCTGGTCTAGCGGAAACACATTGCCACATCACGGTCATATTTCTGTCACTGAATTTCATTACGCTTTCGGGATTTTAACCACGGTGTTGAGGAAAGAAGTGTGAATTCAATGGCTAAGGCATTACTGCTGGCATTACCGGTTTTGAGTGCAACGGCAGCGGCGACGGCCGTGGAGCACGACCTGTGTGAACCGAAAGCGTACGAAATGGCGCTGCGCTATCAGCAGAAATCGGCAGAGATTATGGCCCTTCAGCTGCAAACCTATCGGTTTGCCACCGAGCGTTTCAACGAAAAGTTAAAGGATCTGAAAACGCCCGAAAATTACGCCGTGGTAATGGACCTGGATGAAACGGTACTGGATAACACCCCACTGCTGGTGCGCGACATGGAGCAGTGTCACGACTATACGAAATGGGACACCTGGAGCGACTGGGAGAAACAGGGAAAACCCGGCTTAATTCCGGGGGCGAAAGCGTTTCTTGACCACGTGAATCAAAGCAAGGTCCGCATCTACTATGTCTCGGATCGTATGCAGGAAAACAAAGCCGACACGCTGAAGACGTTAAACGCTCTCGGCCTGCCGCAGGTATCTGACGAAAGCGTGCTGCTGGATACGGTCAGCAAGGAAGAGCGCCGTCAGAGCATCCTCAAAAAGCAGCAGATCGTGATGCTGTTCGGCGACAGCCTGCCGGATTTCGCCGTGCAGTTTAAAAACAAAAAGCCGAGCGAGCAGCAGCGTGAACTGGTTGAGGCCAGCGCGGAACACTTCGGCAACGACTGGATTGTGCTGCCTAATGCCGCTTATGGCTCATGGTCCAAAGCCACGCCGGACAGCTGGAACGCACCGCTGAAAAAATAATGTCTACGGGCCGGGAAAGCTATCGCGCGCCTTCCCGGCCCTTCGGTTTACTATCCATCCCGTTTATAGGTCCTATCATTTCTGGGCAGGTTCTTATAATTTTACGGAGCAGTAAGATGAGCACTTTCAAAGGAGACTCGTATGCTTACCGTGAAAAAACTTGCTCTTTCCACGCTGATTTCCAGTTCACTGCTTTTCTACCCTGCGCTCCAGGCCTCTGCAGAAACGCCGCAGCACGTCGTTAAACAACCGGCGGGCGGTTACAGCGTGCAGGTCGGCGACGTGCTTGTCACCTCGTTTACCGACGGGACCGTCGCGCAGGATCTGCACAAGCTGCTGCGCCGGACAACGCCGCAAAACATTGATGCGCTGCTCGCAAAAAATTTCCAGACCAACCCGGCTGAGGTCTCCATCAACGCTTTTCTGATTGCGATACCCGGACATAAAATCCTGGTGGATACCGGCTCGGGCCAGCTCTTTGGTCCTGATACCGGCGGACGTCTGGTTGATAGCCTCGCCACGCAGGGAATAAAACCCGAGGACATCACTGAAGTCCTGCTGACCCACGCCCACTCCGATCATGCGGGCGGCCTGGTGAAAGACGGCAAGGTGGTGTTCAGCAACGCGCGCGTTTTCGTTGGCAAACCGGACATCGACTTTTTCTTTAACGACGACAATCAGAAGAAAACCGGCTACGGCAAGAACTACTTCGACGTCGCGCAGAAGACCTTAAAACCCTACCTTGACGCGGGGAAAGTGGTGCCGTTTAGCGGCACATCGGAGATTCTTCCGGGGCTTACCGGCACGGTTCATCCCGGACACACGCCGGGTTCAGCCTTCTACACCCTGACAAGCAAAGGCGAGAAGATCACCTTTGTCGGCGACATCATTCACGCCGCGGCGGTCCAGTTCCCGCAGCCTGCGGTGACCATCACCTACGATGAAGATGAGAACAAAGCGGCAAGCGTACGCGAGCATGCGTTCGCTGACTTTGTGAAAAACAAGGACCTCATTGCCGCGCCCCATCTGCCTTTCCCGGGCATCGGCTATGTGACGAAAGGCGAGAAAGGCGGCTATGCCTGGGTCCCTGTGACCTATACCAACCGGGACGCCAGCAGCGCGAAATAAGATGACGCGGATATCTGACATGGACATAGACCTGCTCCTGACGCTGGACGCCCTGCTTCAGGACAGGAACATCACCCATGCGGCCGCGCGGCTGGGCATCAGCCAGCCCGCGCTCTCTGCCCGTCTCGCGCGTCTGCGCACGCTGTTTGGCGAACCGCTGTTCATTCCCTCCCCGCATGGACGCGGGGTGTTACCCACGCCGCGCGCGGAAGCGCTCAGGCCGCAGGTGACAGGCGTTCTGCGCGGCATCAGCGCGATGTTTGCGCCCACCGCGTTTGACGCGCAAACCAGCAGCCGGACCTTTGTTATCGCGCTGCATGAAAACCCGGCGCTGATGCTCGGCACCGCGCTGCTTAACAAGGTGGATACCGATGCTCCCGGTATTCGCCTGCGCTTCGCCCTGCCCGAGATGGCCGAACTGCCGCAGCAGCTGGAGAACGGCGATGTGGATCTCTACATCGGCGTGAGCGCGGGCGCCCATGACGGGTGGGTAAGGCGCAAACTCCTCGACGACGCGTTTGCCACCGCCCAGCGAAAAGGGCATCCGCGCGGAACGGGTGCGTTAGATCTGGAGGTCTACTGCGCGCTTTCCCATCTGGTGGTGTCGTCGGCGGGAGATCCGTTTACCGGATTTGTCGACCAAACCCTCGCCGGGCTGGGCTATCAGCGACACGTTGCCATGTCCACCCAGAGCTACGCTATGGCGCCTGCGCTGGTTGCCGGTACCGACCTGGTGTGCACCCTGCCGGAACGGATGCTGAAGCAGTTTGCCAGCACGCTGGATCTCTTTGCACCACCGCTGCCGCTCCAGCCCATTACCATCAACATGTACTGGCACCCGAAAAACAGCCAGGATCCGGCGAACGCCTGGCTGCGCGAGCAGCTCCTGCGGGCAGCAGGACGTCAGGTGTGATCGAGCGTGACCAGAAACTTTTTTAGCACCTCTGAGCGAATAATCCGGTGGCAAACCAGGGTGAGTTCGCTCTCCCGCAGCCGGTCAAGGATGTCCACGTAGACGACGTTCTCGACGCTCACCGCCTTTGCCGACGCGGGAAGCAGCGCCAGACCAAACCCTGCCGAAACCAGGCTGATGACCGTGGGCACGTCGGTCGCGTTTTGCACCACGTCCGGCTGAAAGCCCGCCCCGCTGCAGGCGTCATAGAAGTACTGCTCCAGCCCCATTCCCTCCGGGTCGCGCAGGGAGATCCATTTTTCGTCTTTCACCGACGAAAGCGTCAGCGCGGCGGACCCGGCCAGCGGATGCTGACGATACAGCGCCAGCACCGTTTTCTCCGAGGCGAACGGGCGGCTTTGCAGATCGTCCGGCAGCGACGGCAGCGGCGCGCGGATGATGGCAACATCCAGCTGGTTGCTCTGCACGGCGGCGTAGAGCGTCTGCACGTTTCCCGTCATCAGCGACATGGTAATGGCGGGCCAGCGGCTGTGCATCTGGCGCAGCGCGGCGGGCAGCCTGCCGTCAAACATCGCGCTCGACACGCACCCGAGGTTTAACACACCCTGCTCGCCCCGTGCCGTTTGTCTGGCGTCCAGCACCGCCTGTTCGGTCAGCGAGATGGCAAGCCGGGCTTTCACGAGAAATGCTTCGCCCGCGGGCGTCAGGGTCAAGCGGCGGTTCGCCCGGCTGAAAAGCGTGACGCCTAAACGTTCTTCCAGGGCCTTTATCTGCTGGCTCAGCGCCGGCTGCGCCATGTTCAGACGCTCGGCGGCCCGGTGCATATGGAGCTCTTCGGCCACGACGATGAAGTGGCGCATCTGGCGAAACTGCACGAGGCGACCTCCCGAATTGATATTAATTTACTTATCAATTTAACAGTAATGATGCAATTGATGCTATTGGTCATTGCCATAAAAATGGAGGTATTCAACCGAGGGAGGAAAATATGGAAAACCAGATTAACGATCTCCGCAGCGCCATCGCCTTACTGCAGCGCCACGAAGGGCAGTACATTGAAACCGATCGTCCGGTCGACCCCAACGCGGAACTGGCGGGCGTCTACCGCCATATCGGCGCAGGCGGCACGGTCAAACGTCCAACCCGTACGGGCCCGGCCATGATGTTCAACAGCGTGAAGGGCTATCCGCACTCCCGCATCCTGGTGGGCATGCACGCCAGCCGCGAGCGCGCGGCGCTGCTGTTGGGCTGTGAGCCTTCGGAACTGGCAAAGCACGTCGGCCAGGCAGTCAAAAAGCCGGTTGCGCCGGTTGTCGTTCCGGCCTCGCAGGCCCCCTGCCAGGAGCAGGTCTTTTACGCTAACGATCCTGACTTCGACCTGCGCAAGCTGCTTCCGGCCCCAACCAACACGCCGATTGATGCGGGTCCGTTCTTCTGTCTGGGGCTGGTGCTGGCAAGCGATCCGGAAGACAGCTCGCTGACGGATGTCACCATCCACCGCCTCTGCGTTCAGGAGCGCGACGAGCTTTCCATGTTCCTTGCCGCCGGGCGCCATATCGAAGTCTTCCGCAAAAAAGCAGAAGATGCCGGAAAACCGCTGCCGGTGACGATCAACATGGGTCTCGACCCCGCCATCTACATCGGCGCGTGCTTTGAGGCCCCTACCACGCCGTTTGGCTACAACGAGCTGGGCGTCGCCGGGGCGCTGCGCCAGCAGCCGGTTGAGCTGGTACAGGGCGTAGCGGTCAAAGAGAAAGCCATCGCGCGGGCGGAGATCATCATCGAAGGTGAACTGCTGCCGGGCGTGCGCGTGAGAGAGGATCAGCATACCAATACCGGCCACGCGATGCCGGAGTTCCCGGGCTACTGCGGCGAGGCGAACCCCTCCCTGCCGGTGATCAAAGTGAAAGCCGTGACCATGCGCAACCACGCGATCCTGCAGACGCTGGTGGGACCAGGGGAAGAACATACCACGCTGGCCGGACTGCCGACCGAGGCCAGCATCCGCAATGCCGTAGAGGAGGCTATTCCGGGCTTCCTGCAAAACGTCTATGCCCATACCGCGGGCGGCGGCAAGTTCCTCGGGATACTGCAGGTGAAAAAACGCCAGCCGTCAGACGAAGGACGTCAGGGCCAGGCGGCGCTTATCGCCTTAGCCACCTATTCGGAGCTGAAGAACATTATTCTGGTCGACGAAGACGTGGATATTTTCGACAGCGACGACATCCTGTGGGCGATGACCACCCGCATGCAGGGCGATGTCAGCATCACCAATATTCCGGGGATCCGCGGCCACCAGCTGGATCCGTCCCAGTCGCCGGATTACAGCACCTCGATTCGCGGCAACGGCATTTCCTGCAAGACGATCTTCGACTGCACGGTGCCGTGGGCGCTGAAGGATCGCTTCGAACGGGCGCCGTTTATGGAAGTGGATCCACGTCCGTGGGCACCGGAGTTGTTTGCCGATAAGAAATAAAATCACGCGCGTATGGCCCGCAGGTCATACGCTGATTTTCTTTTCAAGCGTGGCAATATTTTCACCCGCCGCTCGCTCCACCGAGAAACGATCGACGCTCAGCAAAATGAGCATCAGCCCCCTGCCGCTCTCCAGCAGCGGTGAGATTTCACAAAAACGGTCTCGCCTGGCGGCCTCAAGCCGCGCCAGCGGGAACGCGTCGCCCGCGTCGGTAAAATCAATGCAGACGTCGCTGTCGCGGATATCGAAGCGTACGCTGAATGTGCGCGAGGCATCCTCATGCAGCGCGTGCCGGATGATATTCGTCGCCACCTCACAGACGGCGAGATCGAGCGCGAAACGCCACTCATCATCTACGGGAAGCGCGCTCAGCCGCGCTTCCAGCCAGCCGGCCAGCGGCGTCAGGGAACCGAGCACCGCCGGAAATTCTGCCTGCACCGGCGTCTGCATCTACTGCCCCAGCTGCGCAAGCGCGCTGCTTTTGTCCGGATAGATGCGGAATATGCGGTCCATGCGGGTCAGGGTGAACATGTTCATGATCCCGGGGTTCAGGGAGCACAGCGCCATGTCGCCTTTCCCGTTCATCAGCTTAAACAACGACACCAGCATTCCCAGCCCGCTGCTGTCGATAAAATCCACTTTGCTGAAGTCGACAATCAAAGCCTTGCGATCGTCGCCAATTTCTTCCGTCACGGACGCTTTAAACGTCGCGGCAACGGAGGCATCCAGCCGCCGGACTGCGGGCGTGAGGATGTTGGCATGCGGTAGTCGTTCAGTGTTAATAATCATTCTGTTCTCCCTGACGCTCGATCACGAGCAGTGAAACGTCATCGGTTAAGGCGGTCGGTTCATCACGATTTGCGTTGCGCCAGCCGGTCAGGTGGTCACCGAACCGCGCCAGGAGCTGGTCAACCGGAAGTCGGGCATGGTCATGAAGCCAGCGTTCGAGACGCTGCGGGCCAAACTGCTCGCCGCTGACGTTCTCACACTCCGTAATACCGTCACTGAATAAGCATAAGCGATCCCCCGGATTGAGGGTAAACGCGACGTCCTCCCAGCTGAGGTCAGGCATCAGCCCGACCGGCGGGCCGCCATTGCCCACGGACGTGACGGCGCTGTCTGCGTTCACAATGACGGGAGTAGGATGCCCGGCCTGACACAACACCCCTCGTCCGCTCTCGGGGTCGATCACCCCGTAGATAATGGTGAAATAGCTGGTAATGTCACTCTCTTCACTGCAAAAGCGGCTGTTCAGGATTCCGATCACCTCCGCAGGCGACTGAATGCCGCCCTGATCGGTAAACAAAAAACGGTCTACCACCCGGCCATGTAAGAACTGACGCGCCACCGCGAGGGACATCATCGCGGCCCCCACGCCGTGACCGGACACATCCACGCAATAGAACCCAATGTGAGAATCGAGTGGAAAAATATTGAACACATCGCCTGAGACCCACGCAGACGGCAAGAAAAGCCAGTCGGAAAAGTAGTTCCCAAAGCGTAAGCGGTGCGAAGGCAGCACGGAGTGCTGAACGCGCGCCGCGAGTTCAAGATCCTGTTCAATCTGATGCAACGCTTCACTCAGGCGCTTGTTGTGCGCCGCGAGGGTCGCTTCCAGCGTTAAAATACGGACCCCGGCGTGCAGACGCGCCCGCAGTTCATCCTGCTCGACCGGCTTGCTTAAAAAATCATCGGCTCCGGCATCAAAGCCCTGCGTTAAATCCCCGGCATTTTCGCGTGCCGTGAGCAGAATGACATAGACGTAGTGGCCAAACTGACGGTTGCGGATGGTCTGACAGAGCGTGAGTCCGTCCATTTCCGGCATGTCCCAGTCGCTTATCACCATGCTGATCGGCTGGCTGGACAGTATTTCCAGCGCGGCGACGCCATTTTCCGCCTCGCTCACGATATACCCCCACTGGGTGAGCATTCGGGAGAGTAACCGACGATAAATCAGCGAATCTTCTACGATTAACACGTGCAGCGCCGACATACATCCCTCCTAAAGCGGTAAGAACCAGATGAGGCTCACGGTCCCTTCCCTGAATTTTGCATTCCCGTTGCCGTGCCCCGGATAGCGCGTTCCCGCATAGTTCGCGTACTGGATGGAGAACGAACCCGGCGTATAGCCGGCATAACCGAAGCTGTAGCTGTAATCGCCGTTCCAGGGCTGCTGCTGGCTGCTGTCCGGGAACCAGAATGCCGTCGCGCGAACGAAGAAATGTTGTTTGAAGGTGTAGCCGCAGCCGCCGAGCATGACGTTTTTATTTTTGCGGATGTCATCGCTGCTGAGGTCGTAGTAGCGCGGCACCCAGCTGTACCCGACCTGGCAAATGATGGAATCCCCTTTATTAATCAGGAGCGTGTTTTCGACCGGTTTCGGTAGCGAAAACTTGTAGGCCAGCGTGAAGGCGCCCTGTTCGAAATAGGTGTGTCGTCGGCTGCCCGATGTCCAGAAATGGTTATCGCCGTAGTTGCTGTAAACCAGACTGACGGTGTTGGCGTGCCAGTCATCGTAGCCGAAGCTGTAGCGAAAATCGGCGGTGTAGCGGCTGGTGTCTCTGACCGGCAGTCGGGACGTAATGTTGGCAAACCAGAAGCTGTAGGGGGAATACTGAAGGCTGAGATTCAGCGTCTGGTTAATCTTTTTCTTTTCCGTGGCGGTGTCTGAACTGTTAGGAACGCTCATCCACTGCTCTTTCAGTCCCGAGCTAAAGCTCAGCGCACCTGAGAATTTCTTGTCGTTACCCGAGAACAGGCGCCCCCAGCGGCTGGTAAAGACGCCAGCCTGAACAGGTTCACCGTTCTTGTCGCGCAGGGATTCATTTTCACTGCTTTTCGCCGCCTCTGCGGCGGGGATCGCGGCGAGCAGCACGCCCGCCAGAAGCCATTTTTCGCGCATAACCGCCATCCTTAGTTAGGTATCCAGCGTGCGCCGACGTCGTATTTTGCCATCAGCCACAAAATACCCAGTGCCGCCGCATGCACTAACGTGTTCTCTATCCAGGCATGACGCCATAAGTCGAAGGTGATGAACTGGCTCACCAGCAGCACCACGTACACATGCAAAATAAAGGTATAAAGCGAGTGCTGGCCGAGCGGGATCAGGAACCATCCCAGCAGGCGATTGAGCGGCGTCCAGCAATACGTCAGCACCAGGTAGACGGTGACCATCAGGGCAATATCGTTTAACACCCTCACCGGGCCCAGCCCGTTCTTCGCCGCCCAGGTGTGATAAAACGAATTGAAGCTGTCAGGCGGGATGACGTGCATCAGCAGCGCGGGCGGCATAAACGGGTTGGTATGGTTCTGGGCGACAAATCCCAGCACCAGCGACACCATGACCAGCGCCACTACCACCCCTTTCCCCGGAGGCGTCCGGGCGAAAGAGAGCAGTTCGGCTTTATACCAGCCGCTGGCCATGCCCAGCACAAAGATGAACTGCCAGGCGAGCAGCGGGAAGGCAAATTCGAATTCCGACGGCGTCAGCCGAAGCGGCCAGCGCTGCCACAGGCTGTACACCAGCAGCGACAGCCCCAGCAGCCACCAGACTTTTCCTTTCTGCAGCATCCCCAAAAATAGCGGGCTGAGTAGCAGTAAAAAGATATACAGCCCCAGAATTTGCGTCTGATGAGGGCCAATCTGCAAATAGAGGATAATGTTGAACCAGGTCTCTTTTATTTGCGGCGTAACCGGATAAAGCGACCAGCTTTCACCCGAAAAACGGTCGGTAAAATGGGTGACCTCGAAAACATTAATATGTGGGATATAGGCCAGAAGAATAAACGACACTATGATAATGATATTTACACGATATATTTTCCATGCCCTGAGATAAAGCCCCCAGGAAACCGTGAGCAAAACCACTTTTTGCAGACGCGCGCGGTTCAGCATGCCAAGCATAAACCCCGAGAGAATAACAAAACCTTCTGCACCGGTTGTTAACCCAAAACGCTCCCAGGAGAATATATTAAATACCGACATCACCTCCGTATGCGCCACGACCATCATGACGAGGGCAATGCCGCGCATAAAGTCGATTCTCAGGTCCCTGGCACCTGCAACGGCATACCGCCATGCTGTTGATTTAGCGTCATCTTCTTGCGCTACCGACGGCGCAACATGGCTCATAGGGTGTCCTTTGCCTGAAAACGAAAATTAAGGTCTAAATAAAGTAGATAGCCTAAAGGAATAGTAACCGCAATTTATCGACGGCCGATGAAACATCATTAAGCAGAATTTAAGCTAAATTAACCACCGCTAAATATTAATAAAAACGTGGCTGGACACTTTTATTCGGCGTTCTACACTTATCTTAAATCTTGTTTAATCGCTATTTTCTTTCGCTTTTGGGCAACTGTCTGCGCAGCAGAATGGGTCTGCATTTTCACGGAATCAGGAACGCCGGAACTATGGATTTTTATTTTTCCCGTTTTGAACATCGTCGTCCTCCGGAACCGTTAACAACACCGCGCTGGGTCATGTTCACCTGGCAGGTGTTAGCGGTCGCGGCGCTTATTCTGGGTGCCAATTATATTTACTGGCGCTGGACCGCCTCCCTGAATACTGACGCATTATGGTATGCCATTCCGCTGGTCCTCGCCGAAACCCTGGCGTGGATTGGCACCGTGCTGTTTACCATCAATTTGTGGAAAGAACAGGATCCTCCTCAGAGTCCGCCGCCCGGCGAAATTAACGAATGCCTGTCGCCTGAGGAGGCCGTAGAGCCCCGTCCCGTCAAGGTGGATCTGTTCATTGCCACCTACTCGGAAGACACCGAGCTGGTCAGGCTGTCCATTCGCGATGCCCTGAAGATGACGTACCCGTTCCCGATTGACTACCGCATCCACGTGCTTGATGACGGCCGCCGCCCCGAGATGAAAGCCGTTTGCGAAGAGGAAGGCGTTAACTATATCACTCGCCAGACCAACATCGGCTTTAAGGCCGGCAACCTGCGCAACGGCCTTGAGCAAACCGACGGCGATTTTATTGTTATCTGCGACGCCGACACCCGGGTATTTCCCACCCTGCTCAGCCATACGCTGGGCTATTTTCGCGATCCGGACGTGGCCTGGGTACAGACGCCGCAGTGGTTCTTCGATCTTCCGGAAGGAGAAAACCTGTCGCGCTGGGGCCAGCGAAAAGCCGGAAAAGTGGGCTACGGTCTGGGCTGGCTGATTCAAAAGTGTGTTGGCCCGATCACGATTGGCCGCGACCCGTTTTTTAACGATCCGCGCATGTTCTATGACGTGATCCTGCGGCGGCGCAACTGGGCGAACGCGGCTTTCTGCTGCGGCGCAGCGTCCATTCACCGTCGCGAGGCGGTCATGCAGGCCGCGCTAAGAAGCTATGTCTGGTCCGTCGAAGAGGAGATCCATCGTCATACGCGCGACATTCGCGATGAGGAGACCCGGGACGCGCTGCAGAATGCAATGCGTCCGCACGTGGCGTTTGACACCGAGCTTACCCCCTACAAATTCCACGTCTCGGAAGATATTTACACCTCGGTGCTGCTGCACGGTGACGCCGCACGGCGCTGGCGCTCGGTTATGCATCCGCGGGTTGAGTCGAAGATGCTCTCTCCGCAGGATATGCTCACCTGGATGATCCAGCGCTTTAAGTACGCCGCCGGTTCGCTGGATATTTTGTTTCATGACAACATCTTCAGCCGTCGCCGCTTCAGGCTCTCTCTGCCCCAGACGCTGATGTATGCCACCACCTTCTGGTCATACATGGCCTGCGTGTGGAACACGGTGTTTTTGATTTCGCCCATTATCTATCTGTTTACCGGCATTCCGCCGGTGTCCGCCTGGTCGACGCCGTTCTATCTCCATTTTCTCCCGTTTTTTATCTTCTCTGAACTGGCGTTTATGTTCGGCACCTGGGGGATCTCGGCCTGGGACGGCAGGGCCTCATACCTTTCCTTCTTTTCCATGAACCTGCGCGCGCTCAATACGGTGCTGCGGGGCGAGCAGATCAAATTTCACGTCACGCCAAAAGAGCGGCAGACGGGCCGTTTTCTCTACCTGGTGAAGCCGCAGATTGCCATCGTGGTGCTGACCCTCGCAGGGCTTATCTGGGGCGGTATTCAGGTGGCGCGTGGGCAGGTGGACGACCCCTCCGGCTACGTCATCAATATTTTCTGGGGAGGGGTGAACATCGCCGCCATGCTGCCGCTGATTTTCGCGGCCATGTGGACGCCCGCTGAAGAGGACGAGGTCACTCAATGAGGATACGTGACGCCCTGCTGCCCGCGCGCAGCTACCTCACCATTTTGCTCGGCTTCCTGATCGGCTTTGCCATTGTGGTCTGGGTGGAGAAACAGATGCCCACGCGCGTGGAAAGCAGCGGCGGCATCGCGCTCAGTAAAGACTTCCCGCCGCTGCCCACAACACGGGCGCTGACCTATGACGAAGCCATCTGGGCGCGGGTCGCCTGGCAATACTACGTGAATAATACCCAGCCAAACGGGCTGGCGAACGCCAGCGACGGTGAACCCTGGCTGAGCCTCTGGAGCGTGGGAAGCTACCTCTTTGCGACCGCTGCCGCAGAGCAGCTCAATATCATTTCCGCCGATGAGTTTGACGAGAGGGTCAGCACCGCCGTGTTTACGCTGGGGCAACTGCCGCTCAATGACAAGGGTCTCCCCGCCGCCTATTACCATGCGGACACGCTCAAGATCCTGGGCAAACCTGACGCCTCCGCAATCGGTCTGAGCCGGCTGCTGACGGCATTACAGACCCTGCTGTGGCGCTATCCCCAGCACGCGGCGGCCATCCGCGATTTGTTGAGCGTGTGGCGCACCGCGGCGCTGATTGAAAATAACACCCAAAGCCAGGCTGCGGTGCCGCTCCACCACTGGACGCTGGCCGACGATGAACAGCGGGACACTTTTGGCTACCGTCTCTATGCCAGCCATACGCTGCGCCTGATTGACAGCGCGGCAGGACTCGCGGTGACCAACCCGCCTGAAGGGCAAAAGATGATCGATCTGGATGGCGTAATGGTGCCCGATGAAGGGCTTCGCACGCCCTGGGGCAAGCAAACCTCGCTGATCAGTCTCCCCTATCTGTTAACCGGTCTTGAACTGGGCTTTGATGCGCAGAGCGCTGAAATTGCGTGGCGGATTATGCAGATCCAGCAGCGGCGCCACGGCCTGCGCGCGCCAAAACCCCCCGTCAGCACGGATTATGCCGAACCCGCGCCGGATTACGTTAACGATCTGCCGGACAGGCAGCCGGTACAGGCGCGTAACCTGCGCGACGAGGTGCCGGAGAAAGTGGCGATGACCTCCACCCGCACCGCGTTTGCCTGGTATGCCCTATTCCGCAACAGCTGGAGCGAAGCGCTGCGCCAGCAGGTTCTGCCGCTTCAGGTGCCGGGTAAAGGCTGGCAGCGCGGGTTAAATCTCAACAACAGCGTCAATGCCGTCGTGGACGCCGATACCAATGCCATTGTGCTGGAAAGTCTGTCTTACATCGCACATGGCCAGATGCTCTGTCTGGCCTGCCTCTACACTTCCCCCTCAGCAGGAGCAACGCCATGAAGCCACGATCCCCGATCCTTTTCCACCTGCTCACGGGAATAACGATCTGCTGGCTGGCGCTATCGACCGTGCGTGCGGGCACCGAGCTGCCTGCATCAGGTTACTCCCCGCGCAGCGGCGAGCTGACGGCCCGAGAGATGACCATCGCCAAAAACGCCTGGCAGTATTTCGTCACCAACTATCAGCCCACGACGGGCCTGGTGAATGCGGTCAACAAATATCCCTCCACCACCATGTGGGACAGCGCCTCCTATCTGGCCGCCCTGACGGCGGCGCGCGAGCTGGGGATCATTGATAAAGCGGAATTTGACCGCCGGATGCTGAAGTTTCTCGCCACGTTAAACACCCTGGTACTGTTCCGCAACGAGCTGCCCAACAAGGCCTATAACACCATCAGCGGCCAGAAGGTGGACTACACCAACAAGCCCGGCGAAATTGGCTTCTCGGCGCTGGATATCGGGCGAATGCTGGTCTGGCTGAAAATCATCAAGGAGCGTTACCCGGAATACGGCAACAGCATTGATAACGTGGTGCTCGGCTGGGATTTCAGCCACGCGATCGACCCCTGCGGCACGCTGTACGGGGCCTATCTGGAGAACGGCCAGCCGAAGTACGTTCAGGAAGGTCGACTGGGCTATGAAGAGTACGGCGCGGCCGGTTTCCAGCTGTGGGGGTTTAATACCTGCAAAGCCAGCCGTCCGCAGCCTTACGAGCTGGCCGAGATCTACTGCGTGCTGGTCCCGTACGATACGCGCGACCCGCGTAACACGTCGCAGCATAACTACGTGGTGACGGAATCCTACCTGCTCTACGGGCTGGAGTTCGGCTTTGATAAACCGACCGACCGGGATAACGCCCCGCGCGACTACTCCCTGACGTGGATGAAAAACTTTGCCGACCGCGTTTATCAGGCTCAGGAGAACCGCTATACCATTACCGGCGTCCTGACCGCGCGCTCCGAGCACCAGCTCGATAAGGCCCCTTACTTCGTCTATGACACCGTCTTCAGCGACGGGTACAACTGGAACACCATTACCGATAAAGGCCAGTTTGTCCCTAACGCTGCCGCGATTTCGCTGAAGGCGGCGCTGGGCATGTGGGTGCTGTGGAACTCCCCCTATACCGACCGCCTGCTGAACACCATTGAGAATGCCAACGAAGAGGGAAAAGGCTACTACGAAGGGCTGTATGAAAACGGCGACGGCCCGATCAAAGAGTTCACCGCGAACAATAACGGCATCATGCTGGAGGCCCTGTTGTTCAAAAAAGAGGGAAAACTGCTGGCCTTCAACACCGACAACCCGAAGAGCAAGGATTTTGCCCCGTCTCTGTGGGATCAAAAGCTGCTCGATCAGTTTGAAGAGAACAACGCGCTGCGCAGCCGCCCGTTCCTTGCCAGCACCCCGGCCGTAAAAAGCTGGTGCGACCGGACCGGCGTCACGCAGCGCACCAAACCCGCCTGCCAGGCATGTCAGTGCGCGTCATGCAGCGCGGACGAGCCCGTTAAACTGCCTCCGGTGACTGCGCAATGCTTAAAACCATAGCCAGAGGGCTTGCGGGATTACTCCTTGCAGGCGCGATCGTCTTTGCGCTGTTTGCCCATCAGGGCGCAGGCTGGCGCTGGCTCATCAGTGGCGGCTGGCACTCCAGCGCGCGCATTGCCGCCCTGACGCCGGAAGAGCAGACGTGGGCGGCGATCGCCTGGCGCTATTTCGTCAATAATACCCAGCCGCAAACCGGGCTGGTCAACGGCAGCGACAAACAGCCCCGCGTCACGCTCTGGCAAATGGGCGATACGTTTATCGCCCTGCTGGCGGCCAAAGAGCTGGGGCTGATTGAGGAGGCCGAGTATGACGCTCGCCTGACGCGGCTGATGGGCACCCTCAACCGCATGATGCTGACCGAGGCCCGGACACCCGGGCGACTCTATTCCAGCCAGACGGCGACGCCGATCGACTTTAGCGGCAAGCCCGTTAAAAATGGCTGGTCCGCGCGCGACATGGCGCGTCTGATGCTCGCCCTGCGCCTCACCGCAGAGCGGGAACCGCAGTACAGCGAATACCTCGATAAAATCATCCTGCGCTGGAATTTCTGCCCGGTCATCGATCGTGAAGGCGAACTGTGGTCATCTTCCCTGCAAAACGGCCAGCCGGTGGTGCGCGAGGAGCTGCGCCTGGGCGAGAGCGAATATGCCGCAACGGCGTTTCAGCTGTGGGGGTTTTCTCCGGAGAAAGCGTTTACCCCCCCGGCGCACCACGTCATCATCGCCCAGCGGCGCCTGGCCGTCGATGCCCGGGATCCGCGCACCACGTGGCAGCCCTCCCTGATCACCACCCTTCCCTATATGCTGCCGGGCCTGGAGTTTGGCTGGGAGCCCGAAGGCGTTGCGGCCGATCGGCAAAAGCACCTGCGCAAGCAGGCCGAAAACGTCTGGCTGAGCCAGAAGAGCCGCTGGGAGACAGATAAGATCCTGACGGCCAGGGCAGATTTCTCGCTCCCGCAGGCGCCCTGGCATATCCAGGATACGGTCTGGGGAAATGGCTATGCCTGGAACTCTGTCGGTGACGATGGCCGGGACTACACCCGTTTCGCGCAGGTATCGACCAAGGCGGTCTTTGCCCTGTGGGCCCTGTGGGACACCCCATACACCGACGTGCTGATGGCGGTGACAAAGCATCTTAACGATCCGCAAAAAGGCTGGTACGAAGGCCGCCAGGAAGCCACGGGCGATACTAACGCTGCGCTCACCCTTTCCACCAATGCCACGGTGCTGGAAGCCCTGTTCTTCAAACACAACGCGGGCCCCCTGTTTGACGCCCGCCGGGCTAAAAAAGAGAGCTACTTTACGCGCCGTGTGGCAGATGACTATACGCCCGTCGGGCACTGTCTACCGGGCGAAAATGCCGTAAGGAGGACGCCGTGAAATTTTACCGCGATCTGTTTGAATCCAGTCTGAACCGCGTCTTTCCGGATAATGATAAAACGGCGTTTTTTCAGACGTTCTATGACGCCTTCGTCCATATGTCACCCGAGACGGAGCAGCATTTTTCTCGCCTGCCGGATAGCGAGGGTCAGCAGACTCTGTTTAAGAGTTTCTTCGCCATGCTTGCGGTAGACGGCGCGTTAATCGTGCCTGATTTTCTCGAGCGCCTGGCACGGGAGCAAAGCGACGACGGTCTCCACCTCCCGCCGCGTTTTTTCGCCCTGTGGCGCGAAGCGATGTTGAACACCGTGAGCCTGCGCGATCCGCAGTGCGACGATGAGATCCTGACGGCCTGGGCCATGGCGATCGCGCCCGGGCTGGAATACCTGCGCCGACAGGCAGAACTGCACTACCGCGCGTAGGAGGATCACGATGAGCGCATTCACGTACGATCTTAACGCGCTGCCGGCCGCCGTCATGATTTATGACGCCGAGGAACGCCTGCAGGCCTGGAATCACAACGTGGCCCTTTTTTATCCGGTCATTACCCCGTGGCTGAAGGTGGGCACAACGCTGGAATCGCTGGCGGAACGCTTTATCGACGCCGTTTACAACGTCGACCCTGGCCTTCGCCAGACGCTGCGCGAGTCGATCGTGCGCAACTGTCGGCAGGATAAACACTGCGAAGTGCGGCAGGCAGGCCAGCGGCGGATCTTCGTCCAGCACCAGCGCCTTGCGGACGGCGGCATTGTCAGCCTGCACAGCGATGTTACGGAGCTGGATGAAGCGCAGCGGGCGCGTCATCAGCTGCATGACGATTTTCTGCTGACGGCAGAATCCATCCATATCGGGATCTGGGACTGGCAGGTGTCTGGCGACACGCTCCAGGTCAACGATACCCTGCTGGCCATGCTGGGCCAGTCGCGCACCCAGTGGCGATATCCGGTGCGTTTTCTGCTCAATCAGGTCCACGAGAACGATCGCGCAGCGCTGCGCAAGGCGCTGCACGCGTCGAAGCAGGATCATCGTCCGGTCTTTGAATGTGAAATTCGCGTGCATCACCCTACCGAAGGTCTGCGCTGGATGCTGCTCTCCGGCCAGGTGGTCACGCTCTCCATTGAGGGAAACGCCGAGCGCGTGATTGGCACGCTGCAGGATATTACGCGCCGCAAGGAGGCTGAAATTCAGGCGTTCGCCTCGGCCATTGAGGCACAAAAAGCCAATGAGGCGAAAAGCGCGTTCCTGGCGAATATGAGCCATGAAATTCGCACCCCCATGAACGGCATTATTGGCATGACCCAGCTGTGCCTCGATACCTCTCTCAGTGCCGATCAGCGCGATTACCTGACGCTGGTGATGAGTTCTGCCCAGTCTCTGCTGCATATCATCAACGACATTCTCGACTTTTCCCGAATCGAAGCCGGCAAAGTGGAGCTGGAGGCGGAGCCCGTCCCGGTCCGTCCCTTCATTCAGTCGCTTATTCGCCCCCACATGCCGGGGGCGAGCGAAAAAGGCATTGAGCTGCTGGTCGATATTGCGCCCGACGTTCCCGACGTGCTGCTGGTTGACGGCGCGCGGCTGCGCCAGATCCTGACCAATCTGCTGGGTAACGCGCTGAAATTTACCCATCAGGGGGAAGTTATCCTGATTGTTGAGCCCGCGGATAGCGCGGATCGATGGCGTTTCCGGGTGTGCGACAGCGGCATTGGCATACCGGTAGATAAGCAGAAAGCCATTTTTGAAGCCTTCAGCCAGGCGGATAACTCAACCACCCGACGCTATGGCGGTACGGGGCTCGGGCTAACCATCTCAGCGCGACTGGTCGCGGCGATGGGCGGCGAATTAACGGTCTCCAGCGAGCCGGGGAAAGGCAGCGAATTTTCCTTCGTGCTACCGCTTGCGGCCCAGGCGCCCGGCCCGGAGGAACGCCGGCATAGCCATCGCTTTAATGGGGAACCCGTGCTGGTGGTTGATGATAACGCGACCAACCTGCGGCTATTGGCCGCCATGCTTAGCCAGATGGGGCTGAAACCCACCTGCGTTAATAACGCCAGCGAGGCCATCAACCGGGTTAAAACCGGAACGGCATGGCCCCTGATCCTGCTGGACGCACAGATGCCGGATATGGACGGCGTATCGCTGGCTCTCGAACTTTCGGTGCTGCCGCAGGTTGCTGAAAGCCATATCATCATGCTGAGCTCCATGAGCCAACATTTTGATATCAATATGCTGAAGCGGATCGGTATCCAGAACTACCTGCATAAACCTATCGCCCAGAATGAATTGCATCAGGCGATTGCCGCGGCGTTTGAACGTGCACCAAAGACGGTGAGTGAAAGCGCGCCCGCGCCCACCGTCGCGCCGGACACAGCCGGGCTCAGGGTCCTGCTTGCGGAAGATAATCTGGTCAACCAGAAGGTCGCCGCGCGCCTGCTTGAGCGGCTCGGGCACACCTGTCAGATCGTCGATAATGGCGTCGCACTGCTGGAACGCTGGCGCGCGGGCGTGTGGGACGTTTTGCTGATCGATCTTCAGATGCCAGAGATGGACGGTGAGACCGCCATTCGCCTGCTGCGTGAAGAAGAACGCGCCCGGCCCGGACCGGCGCAGCCCACCGTCGCCATGACGGCACACGCCATGCAGGGGGATAAAGAGCGCTGTCTTCAGATGGGTTTCGACGGCTACATTGCCAAACCCATCAGCCAGGAGCGTCTCGCTGAGGAGATTGCTCGCGTGCTCCCGCGCCACGATGACCCTTCCGCCTTCCCGGATGAAGCACGCCTGCTGAAGCAGTGTGCTGACGACCCTGCTCTGGTCCAGGAGCTGCTGGCCCTGTTTGGCGAAGGGCTGGAGGAGGCCATGAAGGCCATCACCCTGGCTATCGACAGCGACGATCGTGAAGCGCTGCGCCGCGCCGCCCACAAGCTGCGAGGAGAAGCCGTCACGCTGGATTTCGGGCGACTCGCCCGTCAGCTGCAGGCGCTGGAGAGCGAGGCGCACACGCTGGAAGGGCAACAGCTTGCGGCGCTAAACCAGCAGCTTCAAAAGGAATCGCTGCGCCTGATGGCGTGGCTCAACGCGCGCGGGGTAAACGCATGATGACTCGCAACTGCGCGCTGCTCGTTGCCCTGTTGACCACCCATACGGTGGCGAACGCTGCGCCGGTCAGCTGGTCACTGGCCGGAGAATGGCAGGTTCAGGACGCCAATGATAGCGCGCGTCCTGCCGCATCAGGCTGGCGCCCGCTTCAGGTCCCCGCCAACTGGTACAGCGCCGGGTACGATCACCAGGGCGCGCTGTGGTACAAGCACGCGTTTTCCCTGCCCGTGCAGCCGCCCGACGTAATGAGCACCCTGGTGTTTGACGGCGTCGATTACCTGGCCGAGGTCACCCTGAACGGCCAGCCGCTGGGCCAGCATGAGGGCTATTTTCAGCGCTTTTCGCTGGATGCCGGCCAAGCGTTACAACGTCACAACCGACTGGTGGTCAGGGTGGACAGCCCTTACGAAGATCCCAATAAGATCTGGCCGCTGCATAAAACGGTCATGAAGGGGATCCTTAACCAGCATGACACCCGTCCCGGCGGGGCCTGGTCGCCGCAAGGACAGGACGCCAACTCGGGCGGCATCTGGGCACCGGTGAGGCTGCATCTTAGCCGGGGCGCTACCCTTGATGAGACCATCCTGCGGCCAGACTGGTCACAGGGTCTGATGCACCCCGCGCTGAAAGCAGATATTCGCTATCGCGCGCTCGGTCAGGGCCCGGCGACCGTGCGGCTCACCGCCACGCCCGCCAATTTCAGCGGCAGGCGCTATCAGGCTGACTTTCCGGTTACCCTCGAAAGCGGCGCCCATTCCGTGCAACTGACGCTGCCCATGCCGAAGGCAAAACTGTGGTGGCCCGTCGGTACCGGAAAACCCCACCTGTATACCATTCGCGTGGCATTGCGGGATGAAAACGGCCTGATGGATACGGCGGTCACCCGAACAGGGCTGCGCAAGATCGTCGAGCAGCCCGACAATATGGGCTGGCTCATTAACGACAAACGCCTTTTCATTAAGGGCAGTAATTACATCGGTTCCCCCTGGCTCAGCACCATGACGCGAGAAAAATACCGTCGCGATCTTCGTCTGGTGGAAGCCATGAACGCCAACGCCATACGCGTGCACGGACACGTTGCCGGACGTGCGTTGTATGACGTGGCCGATGAGATGGGCATGATGATCTGGCAGGATGTTCCGCTGCAGTGGGGCTACAACAACAGTGCGGCTTTCACGGAAAATGCGGTTCGACAGACGCGGGAGATGATCGAACAGTTCGGCAATTCCCCCGCCATCATCGTCTGGGGCGGGCATAACGAACCGCCGTGGAACTCGCCGTGGATGGAAAAACGCTTCCCGGACTGGAATAAAGATCTGAATCGCGAGCTCACGCAAAAGGTGGCGGATACGCTTGCCGAAGATACCTCGCGCATCGTGCACCGCTTTTCCGCCGTTGAGGAGCATTACTGGGCGGGCTGGTACTTTGGTACCGTACGCGACCTGCTTGCTCCGGCCAAAACGGGGATCATCACCGAGTTCGGCGCGCAGGCGCTTCCCCGCTTATCGACGCTAAAAACCATCATCCCGGCGGCGTCACTCTGGCCCAAAACGACCGCCGCTGACGATCCCGGCTGGACCGTCTGGAAATACCATAATTTTCAGCCGTTCCAGACCTTTAAGTTTGCCGGTATTTCGCGTGGGGACAACATTCAGGCGATGATCCGCAATACTCAGGCGTACCAGTCGCAGCTGGTGGCCACGGCGGCAGAGAGCTACCGTCGACAGCGCTACCAGCCGGTGACGGCCCTGTTCCACTTCATGTTTGTAGAAACCTGGCCCTCCATCAACTGGGGCGTGGTGGACTACCTGCGTAAGCCTAAAGCCGGGTTTTACGCCTTAAAACGCGCCTACCAGCCTGTTTTACCGTCCATTGAACCGGTCACGGCGCAGTGGCAATCCGGGGCGGCGGCGACCGTGCGTCTGTGGGCCATCAACGACACCTGGAAACCGTGCCGCGAATGCCGTCTGATCTGGCGCATCACCCAGCGCGATAAGGTGCTGGCAAAAGGCACGACGACGATGACGATCGCTGCAGACTCGGGAACGATGGTAAAAGCGGTCACGGCCACGCCCGTGGGCCAGGACGACGTGTCGATTCGGTTTACGATTGAAAACAGCGCGGGAAAAATTGTCGGCGAAAATCAGCGCACGGAGTTCGTCATAAAGTGAGCGAGGGGAAAAGGAAAATTGCCGCTTCCCCTGCTTTCTTGTACCCTTTCAGCGTTTACCCCAATCCCCTAAAAATCGAGACATCCGGACGCCTATGACTGCACATATTTCCAAAGATCCTTTGCATGGCGTAACGCTGGAGATGATGGTCAACGCCCTGGTGGCGAAATATGGCTGGAGCGAGTTGGGTGACCGCATCAAAATTAACTGTTTCAGAAAAGACCCCAGCGTTAAATCGAGCCTGAAATTTCTGCGCCGCACCCCGTGGGCGCGCGCGGAGGTTGAAGCCCTGTATCTGGACTCTCTCAGCGATGAGGGAAATACAGCGCAGGCGGCGCCCGCCTTTAATCCCTGGGCCAACAGCAGGATTATCAAGAGCTAATACGCAAATGACGCGACACGTAAAACGGATTGGTGCGCTGGCTGCCTGCGCGCTTTTACTTGTAAGCTGCTCCTCAAAACCACCCAAATCACTGGTTACCCCTCTTCCCACCGTCAGCAAACCGACGCCGCAGGCAAACGCCCCGATGCGCGGGATCTGGCTGGCGACCGTCTCGCGTCTTGACTGGCCGCCGGTGGCCTCGGTGAATGGCCGCAGCGCGGACCAGCGCATCGCGATGCAAAAGCAGGCGCTGATCGCAAAGCTCGACAACCTTAAGCAGCTCGGCATCAACACGGTATTTTTTCAGGTGAAGCCGGACAGCACGGCGCTCTGGTCATCCAAAATTTTACCGTGGTCAGATATGCTGACCGGCAACATCGGTGAGTATCCGGGGTACGATCCGCTGCAGTTTATGCTTGATGAAGCGCACAAGCGCGGCATGAAGGTCCATGCCTGGTTTAACCCCTATCGCGTATCGACCAACACCAAACCGTCCACCATCGCCGCCCTGAACCGGACGTCATACCAGACGCCGTCCAGCGTTTATGTCCAGCACCCGGAATGGGTCCGCATCTCGGGTGACCGCTTTGTGCTCGATCCGGGCATTCCGGAGGTGCGCGACTGGATAACCAAAGTGGTGACCGAAGTGGTGGCGAACTACCCGGTAGACGGCGTGCAGTTTGATGATTACTTCTATGCCGAATCGCCGGGATCCGCGCTCAATGACGCGCAGAGCTGGCGGCAGTACGGCCAGGGGTTTGCCTCAAAAGCCGACTGGCGAAGACACAACACGCAGCAGCTGATTGTCCAGGTCTCCCGCGCGATCAAGCAGACAAAACCCAACGTGGAGTTTGGCGTCAGCCCGGCGGGCGTGTGGCGCAACCGCTCCTTTGACCCGGCAGGCTCCGACACCCGCGGCGCCGCAGCCTATGATGAATCCTACGCCGATACGCGTCAGTGGGTGCAGCAGGGCCTGCTGGACTACATCGCGCCGCAGATTTACTGGCCCTTCTCCCGGGATGCCGCGCGCTACGACGTGCTGACCAGATGGTGGGCCGACGTGGTGAAGCCGACCCACACTCGCCTGTATATCGGCATTGCGTTCTACAAGGTTGGCGAGCCGTCGAAAAAAGAGCCGGACTGGACGGTTCAGGGCGGCGTGCCGGAGTTGAAAAAGCAGCTCGATCTCAACGATTCGCTGCCCAACGTCAACGGCACCATCCTGTTTCGTGAAGATTACCTGAACCAGCCGCAGACCCAGCAGGCGGTAAACTATCTCCGGGGACGCTGGGGTAGCTAAGTCACGATCAGGCAGAGACGCCCGTTTCTGCCTGTTTTTTTACGGCTTCGGCCCGAACATCGCCTCGAGCTGCTGCGCATCCGGCATCCCCACCACCTGCTGCAGCTCGTTTTCCGCATTCAGATAGTAAATTGCGGGCGTGGCGTTAGCGCCCAGGCTGTCCATCAGCGCCTGATGTTTCTGTAGGATCGCAACCGTTTCGCGGGAAGCCTCGCCTTCAGGCTTGGGCAGTTTTTTGCCGCCGGAAAGCTCGTATTCGCGCCAGGCCGAAACCGGATCTTTCGCATTCAGAATGGCGGCGGCGTTGCGTCCGCTGTTGGGGTTAAGAAACGCCACCAGCAGCGTGTTGATCTGAACCTTGCCCGCCTTCACCCACGGCTGCGCTTCGGCCCAGAACTGCTTGCAGTATGGGCAGAACGGATCGGCGAAGACGAAGACCTTACGCGGGGCGTTTTCTGCCCCTTCCTTCAGGGGATGCGCCGCGTTGAGGTTCTTCCACATCTCGCGTCCCATCGGGGCGTAGATCTCTTTCTGGAAATAGCCTTCGCTGAGGTTTTTTCCTTTGTCATCGTACAGATAGCCCGAAATGACGTGTTTGCCGTCCGGTGTTAAAAAGAGCGTCACGCCCATATCCTGATACTGCCCCAGCCAGGCTGGCGCCCCGCCCGGCGCATCCAGCTTCTTGATGATTTTAATGTTCTGCTGCTCGCTGAAGTGCTTCACCACATCCGGTATGGCTTCAGCCGCCTGTACCAGCCCTGACGTCGCCAGCGCCGAAAGTAACAGTAATTTTCTCATTTCCCTCTCCGGTTTATCGGGGGCATTTCGCCCCCTTCAGGTTAGCGGTTTTTCAGGGCTTCACTGACCATTTCGTCGAATTGTTCGAACGGCACCCAGCCGGGAAGCAGCCCCTCGCCGATAAGCGTGGCGGGCGTGCCCTGGATCCCCATTTTTTCCGCCACAATGAGGCTGCGCCTGATCGTCAGAAAACTCTCCTCGTCCGGCGTCGTCACGCTCACGCCCGCCCGCTTTTGCGCCTCCTGAATGCTGGCGTCATCGTGGTACCCCTTTTTCGCCATCAGGGTGTGGTTCAGCTTCATAAACTGCTCAGGATGCGCACGCCAGACGGTTAGCGCGTCTCGTGCGGCGGTCAGCGAACTTTCCGAGCGGAAAGGTAAAAACTTAAAGACTACCGCCACGTCCGGGTGTTTTTCGACAATCTTCTCCAGGTACGGATCGAATTTTTTACAGTACGGGCAGTTGTAGTCGGTAAACACCACCAGGGTGAGCTTTGGGTTTTTCGCGCCGATGCGCGGGGAGTTCGGATCGTTAAACAGGAAATCAGCGATCGTCTTTTGCGCACGCTGCTCCTGGTCCGGCGTCAGCGGCTGCGCGGCGAATACCTGAAGCGGGGCCAGCAGGAGCAGAAGCGTAATAAGGAATTTTTTCATGACACAGTTAGCCTTTTGCGTTGTTCAGGGTGGTGACCAGGGTGCGCTTGTCCAGCAGCGGCGAGAGGATCTCGCCATCAGGCAGGCCGGGGCCATACACCGCGTTAAACGGAATGGCGTAGCGGTTTCGCTTCGCCAGAAAATCCGCGATAAACGCGGACGGCTGGCTCCAGTCCCCGCGCAGGGCCACCACGTCCGGCTGGCGCAGCGCGGCAATCACGTCCGGCTGACTCAGTACGCGGTGCTCGTTAACTTTGCACGTCACGCACCAGTCCGCGGAGATATCCACAAACACCCGTTTCCCCTGCGCCAGCGCGTTCTCGATAGCCTCTTCGCTGAGCGGCTGCCACGGGATAGTCTGCGCAACGTTTTGTGCCGGAGCGTCAGGCGGCGCGTTAAGCAGACCGCGCGCCTGATACCCGCCAAACGCCGACAGCGCGATGACCACCACCCAGAAAAGCGGCGAAGATTTTTGCCCCTTTAGCGCAAACAGCACCAGCGCGACGGCAGTCAGCCCCAGAATCACGATCTGGCTGACCGCCTCGCCCAGATGCACGCTCAACAGCGTCGCCAGCCAGAGGCTGGAGGCCAGCATCATCATGCCGAGGATGACCCTGAGCGTGTTCATCCAGCGGCCGGGTTTCGGCAGCAGCATGGCCGCTTTCGGCACCATGGCGACAAACAGCCACGGCAGGCTCATGCCCACGCCGAGCATCAGGAAGATCAGCCACAGGGCGTGCAGCGGCGCGCCAAGGGCAAAGGCGACCGCGGTACCGAGGAACGGCGCGGAGCACGGCGTTGCCAGCAGCGTGGCGAACATCCCTTCGCAGAAGCTGCCGCCAATCCCCGATCCCCCTGCCGTCGCCAGCCGTCCTGCGGCGGCAGAAGGCAGCAGCATTTCAAACGCCCCAAACAGGTTCAGCGCAAACAGGAAGGTCACGGCAACCATCAGGCCGATAAACCACGGGTTCTGGAACTGAATGCCCCACCCCAGCGACGCTCCGGCCAGCTTCAGCGCGGTGACCATCCCGGCCAGCAGCATGAAGGAGGTGAGGATCCCGGCGCTGGTGGCCAGAAAGCGCAGCCGGATGGCACGCCTGTCCGATCCCGCCTGCAGGATGATGTTAAGCTTCATGCCCATTACCGGCAGCACGCAGGGCATCAGGTTGAGGATCAGCCCGCCTAATAGCGCAAAGAGCACCATTTTTCCCGTCCCGTCCGGCACGGAGGTCTCTTCGGGCGTTGTCCCAACGCGCATGGTGGTTTGCTGCGCCCGATCGCCGTTGGTCAGCACAAACGACAGCCTCTTGCCTGCCAGCGAGGCGGGTTTGTCTCCCCATTCGTCGGTCACGGGCACCGTCACCCGAAGCGCAGTGCCGTCGTGTTTAATGACCGGCTCGCCGGGCAGAATATCGCCCTCCAGCGGGTCAAAGTAGATCCCCGGATTGTCCCATTTCCCGTCCGTGGTGCCGGTAATCACCAGATTGCCGTCGGAAAGCCAGGCGGACAGATTGGAAGACACGCCCGACGTGCCGGGCACGGCGCGCATCGCTTGCTCGAAGGCGCTGCGGAAGCCCTCATCCACCGGCTGGGTAAAATCGAGGTGCAGAGGGTAGTCCGTCAGCAGACACACGTTGCTGCACGTGGAGAGCGTGAGCGTCCCATCGAGCGTGTCGCCCTTCACCCCGTCGAGAACGATCGGGATAGTGACCTTATCGTGATAGCCCTGCGTCGTCATGCCGGAGATATCGAAACGCGACGGTACCGGCCAGGACCAGCTGTCCGTTACGCCTTCCGGCCAGCTGATTTTCGGGGCCACGCCGCCCTCGCCCGGCGATCGCCAGTAGGTTTTCCAGCCGGGCTTTAGCTCAACGGTGAGCAGACCCTTAATGTGCGTTTGCTCCCTCTCCGCCTGAAAGCGGATGCGGGCGTGATCGTTTTGTGGGGAGACCAGCCAGCCGGTGTCCGCCGCATGGACAATGCCGATGCAGGACAGCCACAGGAAGACGAATCCCCTGAAGAGGTTAACCATGTTGTACTCCGTGAACAGTGAAAAATTATCGTGTGAGGACGATGTTTTTCATTCACGGAAAACGCAGTTTTTCAGGTGTATTCGGGGAGGCGGCGCCTGAACGGGCTGTTCCACGGGAACCAGTGCCCGCCCTTGCGTCAACAGCTGCAGCAGCGCGAAGAAGATAATAATGGCCGGTAACGCACCGTCGAAGAACAGCGGCTGGGCGCAGAGAAGCGAGTGTGCGCCCAGCTGACAGGGCGATGGCCCGGACTGCTCGGTGCTGGTTTGCGTTGGGGCATCAGCACTCAGAGAAATCTGCGGATCCAGTCCCTGTAAAAAATGGTTGAGCATCACCGCACGCTGCACGAGGCAAAGCGCCATCGCGAGACAGGTGATAATCAAAAGCCATTTTCCGAGGAGCTGACGGTTGCGCATAACATTCCAGAGTGACAAGACGCCCCGATCATAAACGATAGTGATGAATCTACAAGTGCCGGAAGTGTAAGGTTTTGTCTGTCGCCGCTATTCGCCCGTCAGCGCGTCATAGACGTCCCGCAGCCGCGTGCGCAGAAACAGCACCGCCTTGTGCTTGCGGGATAACAGCGCCTGTTCGCTGGCGCCGGTCTCCTCTGCCAGCATTTTAATGCTGTAGCCGTGGAGCTCGGTCTTTTCAAACGCCTCCCGCTGCGGCGGAGGAAGTTCAGACAGCGCCTGGCCCAGCTCTTCCCACAGCAGCGTCTTGAGGTACTCCTCCTCCGGCGTGTGCGGTACGCCGAACAGGGTTTCGGCCAGCTCGTCTTCCGGATAACCGTCGTCGTCATCGCCCGTAAAATAGCCGGAGAGCGACACCTCACGCTTTTTGCGCGCCCGGTCGGTCATCTCGTTACGCGCCGCGCGGAACAGCCAGGCGGCGACGTTTTCGACCGGCTGCTCCACTTTCATCAGCTGATACGTCACTTCCTGCAAAATGTCGTCGGCATCATCGCGAACGGACGTCCGTCCGCGAATGAAGGCTTTCAGCCGGGCGCGACAGGCGTTGAGCGCCGACATCAGCATGGATCCGCCTGCCTCCCCGGCTTTCATCTCGCTCACTCTGCTTCCGGCGCTTTTGGCGTGGCTTCATCGCGCTTATCGTCACGATGACCGTGCCAGCCGCAGTGGCCGCGTCCGTGGCGACCGAATCCTTCACGGCGCTGCTGAATAAACGCCTCACGCTGTTCGGGCGTCATGTTCATCCAGCGCTCGTGCATCCGGCGGTGCGCGCCAAACATTCCGGGGCGGAAACCCAGCCCGCCAAACAGAATGCGGCTCAGCACCAGAATGCCCAGCGCCTGCCAGAATCCGATGGCCTTCACGCCCAGGATCGCCGGGAGCAAGGCGTTCCACAGGGACATCACCAGCAGGCCGAGCACGATGAAAATCACCGCACCGATGATTAAACCTTTGCCCATGCGGTGGCGACCGAATCCGCGCCCGTGACCTCTGCCGTGCATTTCAAAATCTCTCATGGTGTTTACCTCGTTTGCAGTAACTGATTATGGCGTGTGATGAGGTAGACGGATGAGGGAGGGAAATATTGCTGGGGTGAATATAATTTTTTTGTGCTGTCGGATTTGGACTCATAGCGGTAACGGCTGGCGGGTGCTATGAGTCGCTCGAAAGCAAATCATCTCGTACGAAGAATTCGCTTAACCAATGCAATAGCAATGACGGCCAGTATGATTGACAACAGTGCCAGGAAGATGAGCAAGGATAATAGTGGATTTAACAAGCCACCTAAACTGGTGAAGTCGCTGAGACGGCCAAGTTGCTCGGACGTGCATACACGCAGAATGATCTCAGGTATAATAAGCAAAAAAATAATGACGGTCAGGACATAAATCAGAGCACTCTTGCGCTTTCCCATTTTCGATGTTGCCCCTCTATCAAACATGATCAATGATAATAAGGTAATGATACTGCAAGGTTATATAAAATGGCACAAAACTATTTGCAACTGAAAATGCAGTCGAATAAACAGTTAGCTATTGCACTAACAAACTCGCTTAGAGACATGCATGAAGATCATATGGCAACTCTGGAAAAGGTGAAACAGGGAACGCAGCGCCTGGTTAGCTACGGGGCATGTTTGATGCCAGACGAGTATTATCGTAACGCATGCCGTGATACCTGGCGTGAAGACAAACGCTTAGTCCTTGCCTTAGGTGAAATTTACAACCGAAAAGATGTCACTTTAGACATGGTTGAGATCTATTTTAGGAAAACTCTCATTAGGCTTGGCGAACAAAAGAGCAAAGACCTGATTACTAATATCCATAACTTGTTGGGTAAAGCTGCTGACCATGCATCGGCTAAAGCCAGCAAGCTAGCCCTCTCCTTTACTCTTGCGAACCTGATCATAAACAGCAAAGATTTTAAGCAAAATCATATCAGGCTTGTGAACTCATTCTCGACTTGGTTCGTTAATGGTGCAACGCTTTACTCAAAGGCTCAGGTAGCAGCATCTGCGGCTAATCGACTCAAATTTCAGGATCCGCAGTACTACCAGGCACTTTATAAAGAAAATATCGAGATGTTATACTTCTTAATCGAACCACAAATGTCTGAAATCATTTATCAGGTAAACTCTGGGGATAATAACGAGCAAGTGATAGGCGACGCCTTGTACGAGATACTGCGAAAATGAAGCAAGCGATGTTATGGCTTTTGAAGTCGTTCTTTTACTTGGTTCCTGCGTTGCTTATTGTTATTGGGATATATTTATTCGTACGGTTTGTACCGGATTATGCCGCTTTACTTAGCGTCGCTTGGGTGATTACCATTTCTGTTATATATATTAGATACAACAAATGGTATTAATATAAACTTAATTCAAAAAACCTCTTACCTTGAACTTGTGCAAGGTAGGAATAAATCTGGAAATTTTATGTCCCCGCAATATAAAAGGCCTTCACAGAAGTTTTTAAAAGCACCTCTATACATTGAACAAATCGATATGAGACTCACCACATTGTGATGCATCTCATATCGATTAATTTAAATTTTTGCAAGATCATCTATCATCTGCGGATTTTTTGACATAAATGACAAATATGAACGACCTATCGCAGTTAATTTGTAACCATTATGTTCTTCGACCATAAGCCCATTACTAACTGGATATGCGATGTATTTTATCCAATCCCATTCAGAAAACGCATCTTTGTAAATTGCTTTTGTCGATTCGAACTCTCGGATTGCTTCTTCTTTACGGATAAATCCTGCATTATTTGCCATATTACAAAACATATTATACTGTGAACGAAAGAGGAGTTTATTTATCTCGTTATACCTCACACCACTTTGTATTATTGATATATCTCGAGCAAGCAACTCGACTTTTTCCTTATCATCAATATTTAATGCAAGCAAATGCTTCATGACTCTTTGATATATTTCCTCACTAAACTCCGTTTTATACAGGAGATGTCTAGTCCTTATAGCCTCTACACTCATTTCATCAGGTAAGTCAGTTGCATGAGTACTAACCGATGAAATAGGATCTAGGGATTGTTGAGCAGCCACGAATTTTGCAGATAATCCAGTAGTAGAAGCTGAAAGTTCCGAGACTGTGTTTTTTGTAAAAAAGAAACGAATTGCTCCTGATATTTTATTGTGGAATCCTATTCCAATTAGAAGAACGACAATTGGCCATGCCATATTTTTTACAAGCTCGACAATTAATTTTGGTGTCCACGTGCATATCAACTCTGACATTAATATTCCTTAATAATAACCAGTCATTTTTATGATGGTAGTTTAGCGAACCAGAACCCAAGATCAAATATTTTCATTCGTGTTGCACAAAATGTTAAAACTCGAAGTTTCAGGGCTTTGATAATGATCACATCTACGATATTTTTGCTGCCCGGAGGCGGTGTAGTTGACGCTACTTTCACTGGCGATTCGATATAACGCTCGCCCCTCTCATTGGTCACAAGCGTTGCGCTACAGGTGATACATGTGCACCGTGACAGTCGATTTTTATGGCCTATAACTGCTCTTAGTAAACCGTGAAGCCTTATCTGCCGACTGTCCATTTACACCAGCAACAAAAAGCCCCACAAATGTGAGGTTTTGTTGTCATCCCTAAATCACCTCCTGGGGAGGTGGTGATTGATCCTGTAAGGCTATAGCCTGCAGAATACCCATGTCGGAATATCTCTTCTTACTCACCACAAGTAAAAGGAGACAGACTGACATGGGGCTTTACAGGAGTTCATCACATGTATATTGGCGTTGCAAATACCACATAGTCTGGACGCCAAAATATCGATTCAGGATCCTCAAAGATAAGCTGGGTAAGGAACTTTACAGGACAATCTACATCCTCTGCGGAATAAAAGGTTGTGAAGTTCTGAAGTTAAATGTTCAACCAGATCATGTACATCTTGTGGTTATCGTGCCGCCTAAAATTTCCATATCGACGTTGATGGGGCATCTTAAAGGTCGCAGTGCCATCAGACTCTACAATCGTTTTCCACATATAAGGAAGAAGTTATGGGGAAACCATTTTTGGTCACGCGGCTACTTTGTCGATACGGTAGGGGTAAACGAAGAGATCATCAGACGACATGTGCGGCATCAGGAGAAAACGGAACAAACGCACGAACAGCAGATGGAATTTCTAGAATAGAAACAGGAATGAAACAATAGCCCCCCTTACAGGGGGCATTCTGGAAAGCCACCTTCTAAGAAGATGGTCTTTTACTTTGATAGAATATTGAGTAACCTGCTTCAATATCGAAATATTCAGCAAAGAGCCACACAATTCGGCTTGTTTTATAAATTTACCGGCAAATAACATACCATTGAAAGCGCGTGAGTTTTGCGCATGTGCGCTATCAAATTTCTTCGTTAGGTAAAATATTTCCCCAGTCTATAACCTTATTTACACCACCAGGACAAAATACACCCTGCGCATTTGTTCCGAAGTACAAATCGGTTACTTGCTCAAGACAATCTAGAAATGCTTTCAGATGTTCCCCAGTACACCATCCTTTGTTAGAAACTTGGAAGAACCAATCTAAAACTTCAGAGCCTGATGATAATCTATTAACATTAAAGTCATATACTTCCGTTCCGGCACTCCAGAACGAAACAACACCACTTTCAGGATCAAACGTCACAGGCTTTTTTTGTTGGAATTTTTCAAAAAAGTTGTCTGGGGATTTTGTTCTCGCATGAGAATAAGCATTTTTTCTGCTAAGCCTCAGGATTTCTTCCAAAATATCTCTATCATTCCGAGTATTAACTTGATTCCTGGATATCTCTGGAGCATTAGTAATAGCTTCAATTTTCGATGTTAGTCGAGGCCAGAAAACCTCAAAAGTCGAATGTAATGTCTTCTCCTCAAGTTTATCATCTCCTAGCATATTATTTATAGAACGGAGGAGTTTAAGTGCCTCGGATTGATTAAAAACAGAGCACTGGAATTGAACTAAAGGACCGATTACTTCTGCTGGTGTAACTCCGAATAACAAAGGACAAACTCGAGAGGTTTCTAGACTTTTAGATAATGCACCAGCTTCGAACATTAGCCATGGAGCATCTAAATTTGTTGGAGTCAATACAATAATCCCTAACTTAGAAGATTCCAATTTATTTGAAATTTCCGTACTCCATCGTTGACCTTTATTTATATCCTCAGGAGAAAAATAAGGTTTTACCGCTTGAATTACGCATGGTATCCATTCTCTTATAGCCTCTGCAATTGCCCGACTTCTTTCACCAGACCAGCTTATAAATAACTCCATATTATACCCCCCACGATTAGTACAAACGAAATTTTAGAGGTTTGCTCGAACCCCGACTCAATTTAATTGAAAAACCATTACATCACATAACTTAATGTTTTTATTGCATAATTTCAATATATCAATTCAATTTTTTCCAGATAAAATGACAATGATCATTATTACCTTGTAAAACAGGATTATCCATCACCAGACACCGTAATTCGACTGTCAAAAGCTCTCCTTTTGCCCCAAGTGCTATTTGTTATAAGAGCAAAAAAAGACCTAAATTTTTAACAAAAAAGTTAACAATGGAATTTAAACCGATTAACTCCCATATTTAATACTTACATGCCGCTTCCAACATAAAAATTATATCCAATGTATTTATTGCAGGCTTGACGGCGAAGGATGTGGTGGCAGTGGCACGACCTCAACCCGGTGAAACGATAAAACACGAAAGGGCTTCGGTCGTGACAAAAGTGCAACTACAACCGTTTTTTATAGCTTCTAACAACTATTAATCAAACGTAAAACCTTTGCTGGTGCGTCTTTCCAGTTACACCCGCTACAAAAAAGCCCCCTAAGGAGCCTCTTTTATTATATCAAGCCTGCACCGGCAACCTAAAACTCGAAATACTCCGTGAAAGCTGCTGCGCCTGCTCTTCCAGCGAGGCCGCTGCCGCGGCGGACTGCTGCACCAGTGCGGCGTTCTGCTGCGTCACGCCATCCATCTCGGTCACCGCCTGCCCGACCTGGCCGATCCCGCGGCTCTGCTCTTCAGAGGCGACGGAGATCTGCTCCATCAGCGTATTCACTTTATTCACCGACGAAATGATCGCGTCAATCACCTCGCCCGAGCGGCTGACCAGCTCCGCACCGTTTTTCACGCTGGAGACCGACTGCGCGATCAGGCTTTCGATGTCTTTCGCCGCCACCGCGCTTTTCTGCGCCAGAGTGCGCACTTCGCTGGCTACCACCGCAAAGCCGCGTCCCTGGGTACCGGCGCGCGCCGCTTCAACCGCCGCGTTCAGCGCCAGGATGTTGGTCTGGAAGGCGATGCTGTTAATCACGCTGGTGATGTCTTCAATGCGCTTCGAGTTCGCCGCGATGGTATTCATCGTGTCGATGACTTCACGGGTTACCGCTTCACCGGTGTGGGCATTTTTCACCGCGTCCTGCACCAGTTTTCCGGCCTGATACACATTGTCGGTATTGTTCGCCACCGTCGCGCTCAGCTCTTCCATGCTCGCTGCCGTCTGGGTCAACGCGGAAGCCTGCTGCTCGGTGCGAGACGCCAGGTCGATATTCCCGGAGGCAATCTCCTGGGCGGCGTGCGTCACGGTATGGCTCGCATCACGCACCTGGGCGATGGTCGCCAGCAGCGCCTGACGCATCTGCTCCATCGAGCCCATCAGATGGTCAATTTCGTTGCCTGTACTCCCCTTCACCGGCACCGGAATGTCCAGCTTGCCAGCCGCAATCTGGCTGCAGTGCTCGCGCGCCAGGTTGATCGGCGCAAAGACAAAGCGCTTCATCAGCAGGCTAACGGCGATAATCACCACCACAAACAGGCTGGCGATAGCAGCAACGATCGCCAGGCCGGAGACGAAGCTACTGCTCGCATCTTCGTTCAGGCTTTTGGCGTATTTCTGGTGGACGGAAAGGACCTGGTCGAGAACGATCTCGTACTGGCGGTCGAGGCGGGAGACTTCCGGGATGAGCGCGTTAAATCTGGCGACATCGTGCGCCTCGGCGGCATCGATCAGCGGCGCCAGCCCCTGGTTGCGGTAGTTTTGCCAGGCTTCCTGATAGGCCGTCACCAGCGGCGCTTCATCGCTCAGACGCGGCGACGCCATAAAGGCCGCAAAGGCGTGGTCCGCTTTGGTCAGCGCCTCTTTCACGGCGGTAAGCTTTGCAGCGCCGTCCGCCGCGTTGCCCGCTTCCACCATCTTCACATACTCCATCACCCGCACGCGCAGCGTACGGCTGTGGTTGATGGGGTCAATAATGGACAGCACAACCTGGATCTCTTTGTTGACGTTATCCAGCGAATTATTACTTTTAATGATGAGGCCAACGCTGGTGACGGTGCTGACAACAAAGAAGAAAAGCAGCGAGAACAGGACAATCAGGGACGACTTTTTCAACGACATAAACCAATACCTCAAGGAGAATTATTCCTTATGGTTATCGGCCATTCCAAAACTTAAATTAATTAAAGTTATTGAAGTATCGAACCGGGCTATTTCGCTGACTTATAGCGTCGCTGCAGGGTGGCATTAAGCTTGCGCTGCAACGGCTGCGGCGTCTCCCCCTCGATTAATTTGCTAATCAAATCAAAGCAGTGCCACGCCAGCTGGCGGTTATCCTGACGAATGGTATCCACCGGGATCGTCAGCGAATCGTAGAGATAGTGATCGTCAAAACTGGCTAACCTGATATCGCTTTGCAGCAGGTTATGCTGGCCCATATAGCGTAGCACCCCTTCCAGCAGCCCGCAGGCGGCGGCGAAGAGCGCTTTCGGCGGACGCCCCAGGCGGGCACAGAGTTCAGCAAACATCTCGTATCCGGAGCTCGGATGATAGTTGCCGTGAATGATCCACTCGGGCCGCAGCGCCACGCCGGCCTCACGCAGCCCTTGCTTAAAGCCTTCCAGGCGGTCGCGCGTGGGCGACAGCCGGGGCTGGCCGCCGAGAAAGTAGAACTCATCAGGATGCTGGCGCGCAATGTCGGCCACCAGTTCGGTCGTCGGGGTAATGGAATCGGTGATCACCAGCGGCAGCGCGCTGTCGTTGATATGGCGGTCAAACAGAACCACCGGCAGCTGCTCGCTCAGTTTATGGTAGTCCGCGTCGTTGAGCATGCTGGAGGCCACAATCAGCCCGTCCACCTGGCGCGCCACCATGTTGTTCACCACCACCGTCTCCTGCCCCGGGTTTTCATCGCTGCAGGAGATCAGCAGCTGAACGCCCGCCTCGCGACACAGCGTTTCCAGCTCGTGAGAAAAGACGGCAAAACCGTAGTTGGTGATCTCCGGGACCACCAGACCAATGGTGTGGCTGCGGTTATCGCGCAGTGACCGGGCGTGAATGCTGGGCTGATAGTGGTGCTCTTTTGCAATTGCCAGCACGCGCTCGCGCGTCTCTTCCGCCACGCGAAGCTCTTTGCTGCGACCGTTCAGGACCAGGCTGGCGGTGGCTTTTGACACACCCGCCAGCTCCGCGATGTCTTTAATGGTGACGCGTTTTGTTTTTCTCACAACGACTTAGATCCGGCTGCCAAAACCCTCATTCTATCATGCAGGCGCGCAGCGACCAGTAGCGTAATGTGATATCGGACGCACCTTCGAATCGCACCCGGGCCGGATGGTCAGGAAAATAGCGGCTGCTCATCACCCCTTCGCCGTGGTTAATGAAGATTTCGACGCTGGAGCGGTCGCACAGGACGCGCAAATGACGGACGTCGCCCTGCCAGTAGCGGGTCAGCGTTTCACCGGTTTTCAGGCTCGCGCGTTCAAGACGTATACCCTGCTCATCGACCATGAGACGCAGCGCGCCGCCAAAATCGACATTCACCTGCGATGCGCTCAGCTCAAACTCCAGGCGCGTCGCGTCCAGTTCGGGCGCGTCGCTGGCGCGCCCCTGCCAGTGCTGCTCATCTTCACGCAGCGCCGCCTGCTCGCGCGCCGGGGTCTGCCAGAGCCTGCCGTCGCGGAAGCGCAATTCTCGCGGGCAGGTCATCTGGTGCATCCAGCCGTGCGCCCGCGTGGGCTGAAGCATCTCTTCCCCGTCCGGTACGCCCATCCAGCCAATCAGGATGCGGCGTCCATCTTCCGCCAGCGTGGTTTGCGGGGCGTAGAATTCAAAGCCCGCGTCCAGCTCGTGCAGCTCGCCGTGATCGAACGTCGCGCGGGCATAGTCAAACGCCCCGCTCATCCAGGTAGCCGGATAGGTATTGAGGTAGCGATGCGGCTCGCGCGCCAGCCCCTGCGGGCAGCAGATCAGGACGTGCGTCCCGTCGAGATCAAACAGGTCCGGACACTCCCACATATAGCCCGCGTCCGTCAGGCCGTTAACCCCGTGACCGGCGATCTCCCCGCAGGATGTCCAGGCGTGCAAATCGGCTGATTTAAAGAGCAGCACCTTGCCGCGCTTCTGCACATCCTGCGCGCCGAGCACCATGTACCAGTCCCCGTCGTGCCGCCACACCTTCGGGTCGCGCACGTGGCCGGTGTAGCCTTCCGGCAGCGCCAGCACCGGCCCCAGCTTCGTAAAGGTCCCGTCCGGCTGCTCCACGGCCAGGCACTGCCAGGCGGTGCGGCTGCCGTCATCGAACTTGACGTTGCCGGTGTAGCACAGGGTCAGTACGCCCTGGTTATCGACGGCGCTACCGGAGTAGCAGCCGTTGCGGTCATACGCTTCGTCGGGCGTCAGCGCCAGCGGCTCATGCTGCCAGTGCACCAGGTCCGCAGAACTCCAGTGCCCCCAGCACTTAAAGCGGTGCTCGCAGTCCAGCGGGTTCCACTGATAGAACAGGTGATAGCGGCCAGCAAACCAGATAAACCCGTTCGGGTCGTTCATCAGCCCCGTCACCGGCGCGGCGTGCCATTGCGGATAATGGCTGTCCGCCAGCGCCCGCGGCTGACCTTTCATAACGGCCTGCAGGATCGCAGGCCAGCGGGAAGGTAACGTCATTATTCAGAGTCCGTTTTATATTTCAGCAGCAGTGAGACGGTAAACGCCACGCCGAAGGCAATCACCATGCCGATAATATAGTTCAGCAGCGAGCTGGCCTGCACGATGGCCATACCCGGAATGGCGGTCAGCCCGACGGCGGTCATGTACACGTGCACGGAGACCACCCAGGCCCCGCCCACCGCACCGCCAATCAGCGCGCCGATAAACGGCTTAACGAAGCGCAGGTTGATACCAAAAATGGCCGCTTCGGTGATGCCCAGCATTGCAGAGAACGCCGACGGTAAGGTAATGGCTTTGATTTTGGCATCTTTGGTTTTGAACCACACCGCCAGACAGGCGCCACCCTGCGCCACGTTCGCCATGGCCCAGATCGGCAGCAGGAAGTTAACGCCAATCGACGGATTCCCCAGCAGCCCGGCTTCAATCGCGTGGAAGCTGTGGTGAATACCGGTGATCACAATCACCGAATAAAGTCCCCCGAACAGCAGCCCGGCGAGCCAGCCCGCGTGGGCGATCAGCGTGCTCAGAATAAAGGAGATACCGTCCCCCAGAGCGCGCCCCGCCGGGCCGATAATCAGCAAGGCGATAAAGCCGGAGATAACCACGGTGAGGAACGGCGTCAGGATCAGGTCTAACGCATCCGGGATCGCGCGACGCAGGTTTTTCTCGACGATGCTCATGAACCAGACGGCCAGCAATACCGGGAATACCGTGCCCTGATAGCCAATCATCGCGATCTCAAGGCCGAAGAAGTTCATGGTGTGGAAGCCCGACGCCACGCCCCAGGCGTTGGTCAGCGCCGGGTGGGTCAGAATGCCGCCCAGCGTCGCGCCGAGGTACGGGTTACCGCCAAATTCGCGCGCGGCGGTAAAGCCAATCAGAATAGGCAGAATGATAAACGCCGCCGAGCTGCACATGTCCAGCATGATGTAGAGGGCGTTATCCGCATTGACCCAGCCGTAGGTTTTCACCATGCCGAGCAGGCCCATCAGCAGACCGGACGCCACAATCGCGGGAATGATCGGCACAAAGATGTTGGAGAGTAAGCGGGCAATGCGCTGGAACGGGTTCAGCTTGCGCGCCGCCAGATCCGCGGCTTCCGATTTGCTGGATTCGCTAATCCCGGCCGCCTGAATAAATGCGGCGTACACCTTGTTGACCACGCCCGTGCCAAAAATCACCTGCATCTGCCCGGCGTTACGGAAGCAGCCTTTCACGCCGTCAACCTTGCCGATGGCCTGCTGATCCGCCAGCGCGTCATCAACCAGCACCAGACGAAGACGCGTTGCGCAGTGCGCCGCGCTGGCGATGTTTTCCTTGCCGCCGAGCAGCGGAATAAGCTCGCGGGCGATTTGATTAAAATCCATAGATACCTCTGCCTGACTTCTTTTTATGATGTGCGAAACGCTCCCGCCAGGCGGGAGCGTGATGGGTTAAAACCAGGTTTCCATCTGGACCCCAAAGTTCCATTCCCCGCCAGCGTTGAAGCCGCTGCTGCCAAAGGCATCATCGCTGGCGTAATTATCCAGTTTGCTGCTCCAGTCCATCCAGGTGGCAAACAGGCGCAGTTCCGGACGGCTGAAGAAATCGCCGATTTTGCTCGCTTTTAACGTCGGCGCAAAGGTCAGCTTGTAGAAACTGCCGTTCACGGCGTTGCGGTCCTTATAGCCCTCCGGGTTTAAATCCATGTACTGGTAGCTTCCCTCAAACGCCAGCGCGAAATTCTGGGTGACCTCTTTGATCAGGCGGGTATTGAGCGTTACCCACTCATAGCTATCGCCCTTGACGTAGCGATCTTTACTGCTCTGTGCCAGAACGGCGGGCGCAACGCTCCAGCCACCGCCGATTGGCGTGACACCGTAACTTGCGAAGCGCCAGGTATCCGCCTCAGACAGCAGCGCGCCGTCGGAGCCGATGCTTTTTACCTCCGCACCCAGCCCGTGACCATAAAGCAGCGCCGTTTTGGCGGTCCCTTCACGCAGGCCGTAGAAGCTCTCATTGTGCAAGCCTACCAGGGCATGAACGCCGTGATTGGCGGCATCCGTTTTAATCAGATCGCCGTTAGTGTCTTTACGGTCGTCGTTATCCTTCGCCCGCAGCCCGCTCACCATCAGCTGGAACGGGCCAGCGAAGTGGTTCATGCTGAGGATATAGTTCTGAACGTTGTTGTCGGTCTGCTCCACGCTGCCGAAGTTGCGGCCATAAATAGAGAAGTTGCTGCGCAGCGAATCGTTCCACTTCACGTCGTAAACGCCGCCGCCGGTACCGGCCAGGAACACCACGTCGGAATCCAGCCAGTGGATGTCAAAGTTGTCGCGGTCGAAGCGTTTACCCGCCCAGAAGGTGCTGCCCTTCAGCGCGCCGGTAAAATCAGGCAGGTTGCCCAGCTCCGCGAAGGCCTGACGAATATTGAGGTCGCTGGTATCGGCAGACCAGTCGTTATAGGTTCTCTGACCGTCGGCCAGCATCGCTTTAAAGCGCGTGGTCGCCCCGTTATCCAGGGTTTGCTTGTGCTCCAGGTTCAGCTCGACGTAGGTGTCGGCTTCGTTACCCAGACGCCCTACCGCACCGCCGGTTTCACCGGCTGGGGTCAGGTAAGGGCCGCTTTTGCTGCTGGAGGCGGCATCGTTCATCAGCAGGCCAGAGCGGGCATAGCCGTGGAACTCAAACCCACCGGTCTGATCCGCCTTCTTCTCCAGCGCGGTGGTGCGCTGCGCCACCTCCTGGGTTGTCGTTTGCGCCTGCTGCTGAGCGGCAACCAGCTGCTGCGTTTTTTGTTCTGCTGCCGCAGCGCGCTTCTCAGCCACCTGCGCGCGCGTTTCCGCGTCCTGAAGGCGCTGCTCCATCGCGGCAAGACGCGCTTCAATACTGGACATATCCGTCTGGGCAAAAACAGAGGTACTTCCGGCCAGCATGCCTATCATCACGGCAAGTCTGCGTTTTTTATACATTTTGTCGCATCCCTAAAAGAAGTCATTAAACGTGCTAAATTGCTAAACCGGTTTAGGTTGCTGATACTAAACCTGTGAATTTTGGTTCGGCAATCTTTTTTGCTAAACCGATTTAGTAAGTGTGATCGAGGCGACAATTCAGGCCGCCGGATGGCGGCCAGGAGAGGAGAAATTACAGGTCGTGCTGCCAGGGCAACGCGGTCATCGCCCCTTTGGCGGTGGTGGCCAGCGCGCCGCAGCGCTGGGCGAGCGCGATAACCGGCGTCAGGTCCTGTCCGGCGGCCAGCCCGTAGAGCAGCCCCGCCACAAAGGCGTCGCCCGCGCCGGTCGTATCAATGCACTGCACAGGCGTTGCCGGGTAGTGTTTTACGGTACCTTCATGCCACGCGGTTACGCCCGCTTTTCCCTGGGTAACCAGCACCAGACGCGCCGGGCAGCGCTGCATCAGCACCTCCAGACCAACGTTGACCTCCGCGCTGCCGGTGAAAAAGGCCAGCTCTTCTACCGAAAGTTTCACCACGTCGGCGCTTTGCAGGGCCTGCTCCAGGCAGCCATGCAGTGCGTTCTCATCCGGCCAGAGGTCCGGGCGAATATTGGGGTCGAAGCTGACGTAACCGCCCGCCTCACGAATGGCGGCCATCGCCTGAAACGTCGCAGTCCGGCTCGGCTCGGCGCTTAAGGCGATGGAGCAGACGTGCAGCCACTCCCCGGCGCTGAACGTCGGCAGGTCGTCGGGTTCGAGAAACAGATCGGCGCTTGGGCGCACCATGAAGGTAAACGAGCGCTCGCCGTGGTCGTCGAGATCGACAACCACCGTTGAGGTGCGGTGCGCCGGGTCAAGGCGCATCCACGTCACGTCAACCCGCTCGTCAGCGAGCGTTTTCGCCATAAAGCGCCCGAAAGGATCGTCGCCAACCCTGCCGATAAAGGCGCTCTGGCCGCCCAGCCGGGCAATACCGACCGCGACGTTCGCCGGCGCGCCGCCGGGACACTGCAGTAATCGACCTTCTCCATCGGGCAGCAAATCCACTACCGCATCGCCAAGTACCCAGATTTTCTTCATGTGATCCTCGCAGCTAAACCATGTTAAACCGTTTTAGCTATTTAAGCACAGGCCGGGCAAAGGGGAAATAACGGGAGGGAAAATTGGCTTACCGCACCAGATGCGGCCAGTGGATATCGCCGACGCCATTAAGCTGCGGCCGGGCAAACAGGAATCCCTGAAAGCGGCGGATTCCGGCCGATTCGAGCCAGCACCACTCCTCAATTTTCTCGATGCCTTCGGCCACCAGGGTGATTTCAAGATCGGAGCAGCAGCTGATGATGGAGCGCACAATCGCCTGTTTTGGGCCGCTCAGGTGGATGTTGCTGACAATCTCACGGTCAATTTTAATTTTGTCCGGCTGGAAGCGGGTCAGCAGCGAAAGCCCGGCATAGCCCGAGCCAAAATCATCGATCGCCAGGCCAATCCCCTCGCCGCGAAGCTGCTTGATGGCGCTGTTAAACTGGTTGAGCCCGGAGATTATCTCGTTTTCAGTGACTTCAATGACCACCTGCTCCGGCTGAAGGCCATGTTTTTTAATCTGTTCGACCAGAAATTCCACCGCGCCAGGGACATTCACCAGCGACATGGGCAGCAGGTTTACCGCGATTTTATGGCTACCAATGCCCAGCTTTTCCGCCAGCGCAAAGGCATAGGCTTTCGTCTGGAGATCGACTTCGTAGACGTTGTCCGGATTGACGGTGCTGAAGAAATGCTCCGGGCTGCCGCCGTCGTTGCCGCGGATAAGCGCCTCAAGGGAGCTGATCTTCCCTTCCGAGGGCTCGACAATAGGCTGCAGCGCAAACTGGCAGGTTTGTCCGGCAATCAGGCCCAGGTGTTCGCCAAAGGGTAGCGTTTCGGTCGAGAGCGTCCATTTGTCCGCCGTGTAGCGTGCCCCCGACGGGGCCGGACGTTTACCGGTTATAAAGGTCTGAATAAATTTGAACACCCGATCGTCGGAGGTCAGATAGCTGTCCAGCTTGCTGTAGCGCAGCACCGACTGCAGCACCTCTTTCGGCGACTGCGTTTGCAGGTCGAACAGCAGCATACCGACGTTTTCGAAGCGTCTGCGCGGACCATAGTCCCGCAGCAGTTCTACCACCCCGCTGTGCCGCTTGTCCTCGCGGATTTTATGGAACAGTTTGACCACACTCTCTTCCGACCCTTCGAGGATCTGCAGAACGTCATTCCCTTTTGCCAGGAGGACGCCGGTAATGTTCAGTTTTACGTTGCGGCCCCTGGCGCGCTCCACCAGCTCCCGCAGTTCGGTGGACGGGCGGGATAAATTCAACTGGCTTCGGTAGATCAGCGTCGTCAGCACAAAAAGGGGTTCCAATGAGAAAGAGAGGTATCTTGAAGCTACTGTTTAACATACTTCATCAAAGCAACCTAACATATTCAAGATACTTGGGGTCTGAGATTAGCATCGAAAATCATAATGCTAATAGTTCACGCTACCAAGAAAGATCTGAACTTTGATGGGAATAAACCTTTTAGAATGGCTTTTTATGAATCCTTTTACTTTTCGATTTTTATAGTTTAAAAGTTACCCAAGAACGAACCACTAATATCATACGTTTTTATCGTTATAAATCAAAAAGTTAACCTTATCTCGATTAATGGCGTATACTAAAACTCATATCATAAAAAGTGGTAAGAATTCATTTTATTATCTTAATAAGTGGTTTAGAGGTTTCTAAAAAAACTGTAATGATTCTAGGGTGATAACATATTCTCCTAACATACATACTTCATCTTTCAATGAGGTTACAAATGGAATTCAAAGCACATCCTTTATCAGTTGATAACTTACTTTCCCTAAGAAAACAATATTATGTCTCCAGGAATCAACGAGAATTTTCATGGGTTGAAGAGCAACTACAAGAATTTTGGTTTGATCTTCTCTCTAACATTAAATATGAAGCCGATAAATTTGATCATCAAGAATATTTTTTAGGTGCAATTGTTTTGGCTGGGAACGAAGATGGATTTAGACTCAGTATTGTTGATGGTCAACAACGCCTGACAGTTATCACAATATTAATCTGTGCTATTTGTGAACGACTCAAAGAACTCGATAGTGCTAGTATTGGTGAAAGTTTTTATAATAACTACATCGAAGGGATAAGCATCGATGAAAGTGATGATAGTGATGAGTCTGCAAAATATTTTAAGCTTGACAGACAGTCAGAAAGCGATTTTTTTAAACTAGCAATTCAATTTTACACAAAAGAAAAGAGCAATACAAATAATCTTGAAGATGAATTACTGAAACAGGCTTATAATTATTTTTATGATAGACTCGCATCAGAGGAAATAATATCTGAGTTATTTAAAATTCAACCCAGCGAAGTTGATAATCAAGCAAAAATAAAATTTATTCGTGCTATCGCAAAGCAATTAACCACTAAAGTGAAAATTATAAGGGTGATAGTTGATAACGAGGATGACGCTTATGTTATCTTTGAAATTCTGAATGCAAGAGGAATGGATCTTGACTCAGCAGATCTTATTAAAAACAAAATATTTAGTGAGATGAGGAAAACTCACCCTATTGATTATGCAGAACGTGGGTGGAGTAAAATGATTAATGAATTGTCGGAACGTAATAAAAACTTTAAATTAACAAACTATATAAGGCATTGGTGGAGCGGTCATTATGTAGTAGTTAGTGAAGGCTCTCTTTATAAGTCATTTAAACAAAAGATCATCTCAGGTGAGTTAGATAGTGCAACTTTCCTTGAAAAAATTAGCTCTGATGTAACAATATACTCCAAAATACTCGATCCTAGATTTGATGATTGGAGAGAACAACATGCCAAACAGATATATTACAGCCTCTTGGCATTAAAAATCTTTAACGTTAGTATATGTCGACCTTTTCTATTATCATTATTCGAATGTTTTAACAATAAAAAATTAAGATACTCAGAATTGGCAAGTACACTAAAATTAGTTGAAAAATTTCATTTTCTTTTTAATGCAATTGGCTCATTACGCCCTTCTGGTGTCGAAAACACTTATTCATTTGCAGCAAGAAAACTTCTCGAGGCAAAAAACAAACATGAAGCAAGAGCAGTTCTAACAGATTTAAAAAACAAACTAGCCAATAGAATTCCTCCTGAATCTTCTTTTATCCAAAAATTCAGGGAGATTAAATACACAAAGAAAAAAACAACTCATCGCAAATTGATTCAATATATTTACTTCACTATCGAGCGACATATAAGAGGTAATGATGAAGTCATTCCATTAGATATTACACTTGAACATATAACACCTCAGTCATCGAACCTGCCTTTCATTGGAATGATTGGAAACCTTATTCCTTTAGGGTCTAACATTAACTTAAAAGCAGATACATTACCATTCACAAAAAAAATTGTTTTATACAAAGATAGCAACTTCCGGTATACAAATCATTTTTATTATCTTTATAAAAAGGAGACATCATGGACAGAGCAACACATAAAAGACAAAACTGATGAGTTGGCTCAACTGGCTTACCAGACAATATGGAAAATTTAAATAATTAGCAAAGGGTGTCTATGATGGCACCCTAACCTTTTCGAGCAACGTGGTATTAGTCTCCTACTAGATAAAATCCAAATGTTTGATAAATAATTTCATACAGCAAATATTAGAAAAAGTAAATAATATATATTGTATATTTAATTTTGATGTTATAGCCATTAAAGCTTCCTTTTAAAAAAGAACATTACTTTTGCCCTTCTTCGATCCGGCTGTTAATCCTCTCCTGCATGTAGTCGAAGAACGGGTTCGAGGTGACCCGCATAAGCGCCTCTTTCCCGACGCTCAACACGGACGTCTCTCCCCACAGCGCAATCGTCCCCAGGCTGATGCCATATCGGTTTTTCACACGTGGTTCACGACCATAGAGATCGTCATCCGGCGGGAACGGCACCGCAACGTGCGACAGGGAATAAACATCCTGCGGCCAGGACTGGGCAAGCGGCACGACCGTCTCCTGCGTACTGCCTGCCAGCGTGATTTTCGCCACCGTCGAGAAACTGTGCTCGCCGGCATTGGTGATAATCGTGACACTGTAACGCCTCTGCGCGACCGGCAGCAGCGCCGTGGTGGCCGTCCAGGACGACGGTTTAAAGAGCGGGCGGAAGCTCGCCGCCTGGTTGATATCAAACACCACCAGCTCGCTGCCGTTTGCCGGAAGCTGGTCAAACAGGCCGCTGACCACCGCGCGGGTACTGACCGTAGAGTCCATCACCGACTGGAACGCCAGCACTGGCGGCAAATTCGCCAGCCTGTTTTCCCGCGCCTCACGGCCAATCTGCTCCTGCAGGGCCTTCGTCAGCAGCCACGACTGGCGGGCGGCGTTCACCGGGAACGAGTTGTATTTATACGGATTATATTCCGGGGAGATATTCAGCCAGGCCGCTTTGGCAAACGGCGGCAGCAGCGCCGGTAGCCCGGCGAATCCGGCGAACCGCGCAAAGGACGTCACGCCGATCATCGGTGAGAGCAGGATCATCTGTTGAGGCTTACGCAGCGCAGGGTCTTCCAGCGCATCGAGGGCATACTTCATCGCCAGCGCCCCGCCGTTGGAGTAGCCCACCAGATGCAGCGGCACGTTATTCCCCGTCAGGCGCGTGGCTTCCCGCACGGCAAGCCGCGTCGCTGCCAGCCACATTTCCCAGTCCACGTCCGTCAGCGCGCCGGGCGCGGTGCCGTGTCCGGGAAGACGCGGGACCACGGCCACAAAGCCGTGCTGCTGATAGTTCACGGCAAGGTGCCTGACGCTGTAAGGCGAGTCGGTCAGGCCGTGCAGAAGCACCACCGCGCCGCGCGGCTTCCCGGCTGGCATCAGCACAAAGGAGCGGTTGGCATCGGGGGCAAACAGGCCGGGCCACACCAGGCTCTGGCGGTAGTAGCGGTTTAACGGAGTTTGATCCTCGCCCGCTGTTTTCGCCGTCACCGCGTTATCCAGATCGGTGAAAATCGCCTTTTCACGGGCGAGGTACCCGGCGAAATCGGCGTTATCCAGCTCGCGCACGGACATCTCATCTCCCCGCCAGGTGTGCCACGGGTGCAGTTCCGGCCCCTGCTGCGAGAGATAGACCCGCACCGCCAGCAGGACGACCAGGACGATTCCCACGACCATCCCTGTTTTCTTTGCAAGCGCCACCAGGCGCACGCTGACTCGCCAGGGCCAATTCGCCATGCCGGGATCCCTTTTATGTTCACTGTCTTTCTATCTTATCAAAAATGTGAACGGGCTGACGTATTCGCCAAATTCATCCCTGCCAGGTCAGACAGTGCACCAAAAGTGAACTACGCTGCACAAATGTTGATCATTGGTTAACCAAATATTGCATGAAGTTTACTGCGCAGCGGGTTTTCGCCCTTCTGTGAACATGGCACGCGTCATGCATTGTTAACCCGGTAACACATATTCAGCTTTTGACAGCCTGTTAACAGCGAGGCGGTATGACGACGAAACCCGAGATGTTAAGCCGTATCGAGGCGACCTTCAGCCAGCTCACGCCCAGCGAAAAGCGGGTCGGAAGCTGGCTGCTGGCGCACGCCGCGCAAATCCCGTTTGAAACGGCGGAGAGCGTCGGGCTGGCGAGCGGGACCAGCGGGATCACCGTCGGACGCTTCCTGCGCAAGCTGGGATATCGCAACCTGGAAGATGCCAAAAAGAGCCTGCGCGATCCGTATCAGCCCTGGGGCATGAACGAGCGCCTCGACTCCTGGCAGCAGCAGCGCCCCCTGCCCAACCGCCTTCAGCACGCCCTGTCGCTGGAAGTGGACGCTATCACGCAGGTGTATCAGCTGGCGCAAACGGACGCCTTCCGCCAGGTGGTACACCATCTGGCCCACGCGGACGCGGTCTTTGTGCTGGGGATCCAGTCCACGCGCGGGATCGCCAACGCCTTCTTCAGCCACCTTGAATACCTCCGCCCGCGCGTGAGCTATTCAGAGGGTGCATCCGGCAGCTGGGTGGAATCCCTTAACTCCGGGTTTGCGCACCCTTATGTCGTGCTGACCGATACGCGCACCTACTCCACGATGGCCCGCCAGTACTGCCGCGTCGCGAGCGAGAAAGGCATTCCGCTGGCCTTAATCACCGACATCTGGTGCCCGTGGGCGCGGGATTACCCGATGGATTTACTGCAGGTGAAAACCGATACCGGTCATTTCTGGGATTCACTTGCCCCCGTGAGCTGTCTGTTCAACCTGCTGCTGTCGGGCGTGGTGGAAGCGCTGGGCGATGCGCTCCCGGCGCGCCTGGCGGTAAACCGACAATTACAACAAGAGTTTGGTCAATTCGAACGCTAAAGGAGCGGAGCTATGCCCGTAGAGAGTGAACTGATTGATGTGGCGAAGACGTTCCCCACGCTGCATATCGATCTGAAGTACGCCACCGCCGACAACATCACAGGCCGCCCGATCTATCAGGAGACGCTGTGCCTGCTGCATACCGATGCCGCTACCGCGCTGGCAAAAGCCATCAGCATTGCCACGCTGGCCGGGCTGAAGCTGGTGGTCTACGACGCCTATCGCCCGCAGCAGGCGCAGGCCCAGCTGTGGGAGGCCTGCCCGAACCCGGAATATGTGGTCGACGTGGCAATTGGCTCTAACCACAGCCGCGGCACGGCCATCGACGTCACGCTGATGGACGAGCATAACGTCGTGCTGGATATGGGCGCCGGTTTTGACGAAATGCATGACCGCTCGCATCCGTATCACCCTTCTGTGCCGCCGCACGCCCAGCGCAACCGTCTGCTGTTGAACGCCATCATGTTCGGCGGCGGTTTTGTCGGGATCGGCAGCGAATGGTGGCACTTCGAACTGCCGAACGCCGCCAGCTACCCGCTGCTTGATGACCGTTTTGCCTGTTTTCCCCTGACGCACACCTCTCTTTGAACCTGGAGCACTGCCATGAAAACATCGCTTCTCTCGACCGTCATTGCCGCCACGCTGGCCCTGAGCGCCCCGCTGGCGCTGGCTGCCGTCCCGAAAGACATGCTGGTCATCGGTAAAGCCGCCGACCCGCAAACGCTCGACCCGGCCATCACCATCGATAACAACGACTGGACCGTCACCTATCCGTCCTACCAGCGTCTGGTCAAATACAAGCCAGGCTCTACCGAGGTGGAAGGCGATCTGTCGACGGGCTGGAAAGCCTCCGACGACCAGAAAGAGTGGACCTTCACCCTGGCGGATAACGCCAAATTCTCCGACGGCACGCCGGTCACCGCCGAGGCGGTCAAACTCTCCTTTGAACGCCTGCTGAAGCTCAGCCAGGGGCCGTCTGAGGCCTTCCCGAAAGATCTGAAAGTGGAGGCCGTTGATGAGCACACGGTGAAATTCACCCTCAGCCAGCCGTTCGCGCCTTTCCTCTACACCCTGGCGAACGACGGCGCCTCCATCATTAACCCGACGGTGCTGAAGGCCAATGCCGCGGACGACGCGCGCGGCTTTCTGGCGCAAAACACCGCTGGCTCCGGGCCGTTTATGTTGAAAAGCTGGCAGAAAGGCCAGCAGCTGGTGCTGGTGCCAAACCCGCACTGGTCGGGCGACAAGCCGCACTTCAAGCGCGTCTCGGTGAAAATTATCGGTGAGAGCGCGTCGCGCCGTCTCCAGCTTTCCCGCGGCGATCTGGACATTGCCGACTCCCTGCCGGTCGATCAGCTGGCGGCCCTGAAGCAGGAAGGCAAAGTCGCCGTCGCCGAATACCCGTCTCTGCGCGTGACCTACCTCTACCTCAACAACAGCAAAGCGCCGCTCAATCAGGTGGATTTACGCCGCGCGGTCTCCTGGGCGACGGACTATGAGGGGATGGTGAAAGGCATTCTGAGCGGCAACGGCAAGCAGATGCGCGGTCCGATCCCGGAAGGCATGTGGGGCTTTGACGCCACGGCCATGCAGTACAGCTTCGACGAAGCCAAAGCTAAAGCAGCCCTGGAGAAGGTCAAAGACAAGCCCGCCAGCCTGACCTTCCTCTACTCGGACAACGATCCAAACTGGGAGCCTATCGCCCTTTCGACTCAGGCCAGCCTCGGCAAGATCGGCATTAACGTCAAGCTGGAGAAGCTGGCCAACGCCACCATGCGAGACCGCGTCGGCAAAGGCGATTACGACATCGCCATCGGCAACTGGAGCCCGGATTTTGCCGACCCGTACATGTTTATGAACTACTGGTTCGAATCGGACAAGAAAGGTCTGCCGGGCAACCGTTCGTTCTATGAGAACAAAGAGGTCGATTCCCTGCTGCAGGCCGCGCTGAAAACCACCGACCAGGCGGAACGCACCAAAGATTACCAGCAGGCGCAAAAGGTGGTCATCGACGAGGCGGCCTACGTTTATCTGTTCCAGAAGAACTACCAGCTGGCGATGAACAAAGAGGTCAAAGGCTTCACCTTTAATCCGATGCTCGAGCAGGTGTTTAACATCGCCACCATGAGCAAGTAACCGTTTCGCCGGGGGAAAGTGTATGACGTTCTGGAGCATCGTGCGCCAGCGCTGCTGGGGGTTACTCCTGGTGGTGGCCGGTGTCTGTATTATCACTTTTATTATTTCACACCTGATCCCCGGCGATCCGGCCCGTCTGCTGGCCGGCGACCGCGCCAGCGACGACATCGTGCAGAACATTCGCCAGCAGCTGGGGCTGGATCAGCCGCTCTACGTTCAGTTTGGCCGCTACGTGGACGCCCTGGCCCACGGTGATTTAGGCACCTCCATCCGTACCGGACGCCCGGTTGCGGAAGACCTGAAGGCCTTTTTCCCCGCCACGCTGGAGCTGGCCTTTTGTTCCCTCCTGCTGGCGCTGGTCATCGGCGTGCCGCTGGGAATTTTATCGGCGGTGTACCGCAACCGCTGGCTGGATCACCTGGTGCGTTTGATGGCGATGACCGGGATCTCCACCCCGGCCTTCTGGCTTGGGCTGGGCGTCATTGTGCTGTTCTACGGGCACCTGCAAATCCTGCCGGGCGGCGGCAGGCTGGACGACTGGCTCGATCCGCCGACGCACGTCACCGGCTTTTATCTGCTGGACGCGCTGCTGGAAGGCAACGGCGAGGTCTTTTTCAATGCGCTGCAGCACCTGATTTTACCCTCGCTGACGCTGGCATTTGTGCATCTCGGCATCGTGGCGCGTCAGGTCCGTTCCGCGATGCTGGAGCAGCTTAGCGAAGACTACATCCGCACGGCCCGCGCCAGCGGCCTGCCCGGCTGGTATATCGTCCTGCGCTACGCCCTGCCGAATGCGATGATCCCGTCGATTACCGTGCTCGGGCTGGCGCTGGGGGATCTGCTTTACGGGGCCGTGCTGACCGAAACCGTCTTTGCCTGGCCGGGCATGGGCGCCTGGGTGGTGACGTCCATTCAGGCGCTCGATTTCCCCGCGGTGATGGGCTTTGCCGTCGTTGTTTCGCTGGCCTACGTGCTGGTTAATCTGGTGGTCGATCTGCTTTACCTGTGGATTGACCCGCGAATCGGGCGCGGAGGTGCCGAATGATGTTAACGCAGGAAACGCCCGTCCCGGTGAAAACCGCCAGACAACGCATCAACTGGGCAAAGCTGTTCTGGATGCTGCGTCAAAGTCCGCTCACGATCGTTGGCGGCGTCATTATGCTGGTGATGCTTTTCATTATGGTGGCCGCACCGTGGATCGTGCCGCACGACCCGAACGCGCTGGATCTGACCGCGCGCCTGCAGGCGCCGTCCGCGCAGCACTGGTTTGGTACCGACGAGGTGGGCCGCGATCTGTTCAGCCGCGTGCTGGCGGGCAGCCAGCAGTCCATTACCGCCGGGCTGGCGGTGGTGGTAATTGCGGGCGGCATCGGTTCGCTGCTGGGCTGTCTGTCCGGCGTGCTGGGCGGGCGCGGCGACGCCGTTATTATGCGGGTGATGGACATTATGCTCTCGATACCTTCCCTGGTGCTGACCATGGCGCTGGCCGCCGCGCTCGGGCCAAGCCTGTTTAACGCCATGCTGGCAATTGCGATTGTCCGCATTCCGTTTTACGTCCGCCTGGCGCGCGGGCAAACCCTGGTGGTGCGCCAGTTTACCTACGTGCAGGCCGCCCGCACCTTTGGCGCGTCCCGCTGGCATGTGATCCGCTGGCACATCCTGCGCAACGCCCTGCCGCCGCTGATTGTGCAGGCGTCGCTGGACATCGGTAGCGCCATCCTGATGGCCGCCACGCTGGGGTTTATTGGCCTGGGGGCGCAGCAACCGACCGCCGAATGGGGCGCGATGGTGGCCGTCGGCCGTAACTACGTTCTGGACCAGTGGTGGTACTGCGCGTTTCCCGGAGCGGCGATTTTGATTACCGCCGTGGGCTTTAACCTGTTTGGGGATGGCATCCGCGATCTGCTGGATCCGAAGTCAGGAGGTAAACAGTGATGACCGACCCGGTTCTCAAGATTGAAGACCTGCATCTGAGCTTCCCGATTTTCCGCGGCGAGGTCCACGCGCTGAACCACGTCTCGCTGGAGATCGGCAGGGGTGAAATTGTCGGCGTGGTGGGCGAATCCGGTTCGGGTAAATCCGTGACCGCCATGCTCGCCATGCGTCTGCTGCCGGAAGGCAGCTACCGCATTCATCATGGTCAGGTGAAATTACTCGGCGAAAATGTCCTGACGGCATCCGAGAAACAGCTTCGCCAGTGGCGCGGCGCAAAGGTCGCGATGATTTTTCAGGAGCCCATGACCGCCCTCAACCCGACGCGGCGGATTGGCAAACAGATGGTAGAGGTGATCCGCCAGCATCAACCGCTTTCCCGGCGTGAGGCGCAGCAGAAGGCGATTACCCTGCTGGAAGAGATGCAAATCCCGGATGCGAAAGCGGTCATGGCGCGCTATCCGTTTGAACTCTCCGGCGGCATGCGCCAGCGGGTGATGATTGCCCTTGCCTTCTCCTGCGAGCCGGAGCTGATCGTCGCCGACGAACCAACCACGGCGCTTGACGTCACCGTTCAGCTGCAGGTGCTGCGCCTGCTGAAGCACAAGGCGCGGGCCAGCGGCACCTCGGTGCTGTTTATCAGCCACGATATGGCCGTGGTGTCACAGCTCTGCGACAGAGTGTATGTAATGTATGCGGGCAGCGTGATCGAGAGCGGCACCACGCAAACGCTGATCCACCAGCCCGTGCATCCCTACTCTATTGGTCTGCTGCAGTGCGCGCCGGAAAACGGCCAGCCGCGCGCCCCGCTTCCCGCCATCCCCGGCACGGTGCCCAACCTCAGCCAGCTTCCACAGGGATGCGCATTCCGCGAGCGCTGCTTTGCCGCCGGGGCGAAATGCAGCGAAACGCCGCGCTTAGCGCCCACTGGCGCAGAGGGCCAACAGGCCGCCTGCTGGTATCCACAACGGGAGAAAGCCCATGTCTGATGTACTGCTGGAACTGGATAGCGTGCACGTGAACTTTGCGGCGCGCAAAAACTGGCTGGGTCGCGTGACGGAACGGGTCCATGCGCTCAACGGGCTCGACCTTGAGATCCGTCGGGGAGAAACGCTTGGCATTGTCGGGGAATCCGGCTGTGGGAAAAGCACGCTCGCCCAGCTGCTGATGGGCATGCTTAAGCCCAGCACCGGCGCCTGCCAGCGGGCGCACCACGCGGGCGGCATGCAGATGGTGTTTCAGGATCCGCTCTCCTCGCTTGACCCGCGCCTGCCGGTCTGGCGAATCATCACCGAGCCGGTGTGGGTGCAAAAGCGCAGCAGCGAGCGCGACCGCCGCCAGCTGGCTGAAAACCTGGCGCTGCAGGTGGGCATTCGCCCGGAATATCTCGACCGGCTTCCGCACGCCTTCTCCGGCGGGCAGCGCCAGCGCATCGCCATCGCCCGGGCGCTCTCGTCCGATCCGGATATCATCGTGCTCGATGAACCCACCAGCGCGCTGGATATTTCCGTGCAGGCGCAGATCCTTAACCTGCTGGTGACCCTTCAACAGCAGCGTAATCTGACCTACGTGTTGATCTCGCATAACGTCTCGGTGGTCCGGCACATGAGCGACCGCGTGGCGGTGATGTACCTTGGGCAGATTGTGGAGCTGGGCAGCGCCGCGCAGGTGCTTGGCGAGCCGCGCCATCCTTACACCCGCCTGCTGCTCGATTCGGTTCCGCGCACCGGTGAGCCGCTGGATGAAACGCTGGCCTTACGCAAAACGGAGCTTCCCGGCAACCGCCGTCTGCCCGAAGGCTGTTTTTTCCGCGACCGATGCCCGATGGCCGCGCAGGGGTGCGAGCGTCCTCAGCCGTTACAGCCCTCTCGCGAGGGCCGTGACGTCCGCTGCTGGCGCAGTCTGGGTTAGATTTGCGCCATCCCGCCGTCCACGAACAGCTCGGTGGCGTTAATAAAGCTGGCCGCATCGGAGGCCAGAAACGCCACCGCTTTACCCACCTCACCCGGCGCGCCTAAACGGCCGAGCGGTACCTGAGCGGCCAGCGCGTCGTACAGCCCCTGACGGTGTTCTTCCGGCACCAGGTCGCCGAGGCCAGGCGTTTTGATTGGGCCCGGGCTTACCACGTTGACGCGGATCCCGCGGCCCTGCAAATCCAGCGCCCAGGAGCGGGCAAAGTTACGCACGGCGGCCTTGCTGGCGCTATAGACGCTAAAGTTTGCCGTCCCCTTAATGGACACCGTCGAGCCGGTCAGAATAATCGAGGATCCGGCGGAGAGCAGCGGCAGCGCCTTCTGTACCGTAAACAGCACCCCGCGGACGTTAGTGCCGAAAATCCGGTCAAACTGCTCTTCGGTTATCGCGCCCAGCGGCAGCATATCGCCGCCACCCGCATTGGCGAACAGAATATCGAGGCGGCCTTCTTCTTTGGCTATCCGGGCATAGACCTCGTCCAGGTCCGCCAGTTTTGACACGTCAGCGCGAATGCCCACTGCCGTTGAAGCAATTTCAGCCACCGCCGCGTCCAGCTCGGCCTGACGACGTCCGGTGATGTACACCTTCGCGCCCTGTGCAGCAAGCTCCTGCGCCGTGGCAAGACCGATGCCGGTGCTGCCGCCGGTGACCAGTGCGATTTTTCCTGAGAGAGTCGTGTTCATGTCATTTACCTTTTGTTGGGTTTGCGTTGGACAAACTTTAGCCCTTGCGGGATTAGTGAAAAACCAGCAAAAATGAAAATGACTATTCACATACAGAAATAATCAGAGGGAGTCTCATGGATCAGCTCATGGCGATGCGCGCCTTTACCCGGGTGGTGGAAACCGGCAGCTTTACCCGCGCGGCGGACTCGCTGAACATGCCGATCGCCACGCTGAGCAAGCTGGTGAAATCGCTTGAGACGCATCTGGAGATACGCCTCCTGCACCGGACGACTCGCCGGGTGGTCGCGACGCCGGAAGGGATGGAATACTATGAAAAAGCGCTCAGGGTCTTGATAGATATCGAAGATATCGACACCGCGTTTCGCGTTTCCCGCGCGACGCCCAAAGGGCATTTGCGGGTTGACGTGGGCGGCTCCACCGCCCGGGACGTGCTCATCCCCCTGCTGCCGGATTTTATGCGGCGCTACCCGGATATCCGCATCGACCTTGGCGTGGCCGACCGGCCGGTGGATCTGATCAGCGGTAACGTAGACTGCGTGATCCGCGGCGGCCCGCTGGACGATTCGACCCTTATCGCTCGCCATATTGGTAACGCCGAAATGGTGACCTGCGCGACGCCGGGCTACCTGAAAAACCATGGCGTTCCAGCCTATCCACAGGAGCTGTGCAACGGCCACAAGCTCATTAGCTACCTCTCGCCCGTCACCGGGCGGGCGTTTCCCTTTCGCTTCAGGCGGCATGGCGAGGCGATGGAAATCAATATCCCCCATTATCTCGGCATAAATGAAAGTAATGCCCACCTGGCGGCGGCCGTGGCAGGATTGGGGATCGTGCAGACGTTTGAGTATTCGGCAAAGCCGTATTTACAGGCGGAAACGCTGGCGGCGATCCTGAGCGACTGGCGCCCTGCCGCCTATCCGTTTCACGTGGTATACCCGCAGAACCGCCATCTGACGCACCGTCTGAAGGTGTTTATTGCCTGGCTGGCGGAGGTGTTTCCCGCCGCGCTGAAGGGATAGCCGGGCGCCAGCCCGGCTGAGGCTTAGTTAAGCGTATAGTCCAGCGTAATTTCGGCTTTCAGTAGCTGCGAAACCGGACAGCCCGCTTTGGCTTTCTGAATAATACCGTCGAACTGCTGAGGGGCGATGCCGGGAACGGTCACCTTGCTCTTCAGGGCAACCTTGGTGATGGCAAAACCGCCGTCCGTTTTATCGAGGGAGACATCCGCGGTGGTATCAATGGCGTCGGCGGTATAGCCCGCTTCGCCGAGCATCAGCGACAGCGCCATCGAGAAGCAGGCCGCATGTGCCGCGCCGATAAGCTCTTCGGGGTTGGTCCCCTTTTCACCCTCAAAACGGGTATTAAAGCCATAAGGCTGTTGATTGAGAACGCCGCTCTCGGTGGAAACCGTTCCTTTACCGCGCTTAATGTCGCCAGACCAGTGTGCCGAACCGTGCTTATGAATAGTCATTCTTGCTCTCCTTTTGGCTTACAAAGGGTTAAGTATAGACTACGCATCTGACTGCCCCTGGAACACAGACAATTCCGGGACTTACACCTGCTGTACCGACAAAAAGGATAAACCTATGGCGCTAAAAATCAGGATGGCCGTTGCGATCGCTACCCTCGCTCTATCGTTGCCTTTGCAGGCGAAAACGCCCGAGAACTTTATCTATACCAGCTCCGGCGAGCTCGACGCGGCGTTCCCGCTCGTTGTGCGAAGCGATATCGGCGGCGTACAGATCGTCTACAACTGGCGCGCGCTTGAGCCTGAGAAGGATCGCTACGATTTCTCGCGCATTGAACGGGATCTCGCGCGTCTTAAGGCTGCCAGGAAAAAGCTTTTTATCCAGATTCAGGACCGTTTCTTTGAGGCGGACGCGCGCTACGTGCCGGATTATCTGATGCACGATAAGCAATACGGAGGCGGGATTGCGCCGCAGTTCGATAACCCCGGCGAAGGCAAGCCGGTCGGTTCAGGCTGGGTGGCGCGTCAGTGGGATCCCGAGGTGCGCCAGCGCTACCAGGCGCTGCTGGCCGCCCTCGCGAAACGCTTTGATGGCGAGGTATATGGCGTAAACCTGCCTGAAACCGCCATCGATCTTGACGAAAAAAATCCGCCCGCCGGATTTACCTGCGACAGCTATTTTGCGGGAGAAATGGAAAACCTGGCCTTTGCGCGCAAGGCTTTTCAGAAATCACACGTGGTGCAATACGTGAACTTCTGGCCGTGCGAATGGGATAATGACCACAACTACATGGGGCGTCTTTTTGCGTATGCCAGCGCCAACAGTGTCGGCCTCGGTGGGCCGGACATTGTTCCCAACCGCAAGGCGCATATGAAGAATGCCTATCCTTTCTTCCATAAAAATAAACAGACGCTGTCGCTTATCGCCATGGCGGTTCAGGAACCGACCCTGACCTATAAGAACCCTGAGACCGGCAAGCCCTTCACCAAAGCAGAATTTGATCGGTTCGCGGAAAATTATCTCGGGGCGGATATTATTTTCTGGAGCACGGCCTCCCCCTGGCTAAAGGCTAAGTAAACGACGGCAAACGCCGCGCTCAAGCCAGATAGCGGGCCAGCTCATCAAGGAACGCCCGCAGCGCGGCAGGCTGGTATTCCCGGGACTGATAAATGCCATGGATGGCCAGCGGCTTCGGCTCCAGCGCCTCCAGTACCGGCACCAGCCATCCCTGCTCCAGCGCGGCACGCGCTTCACGCTCCGGCAGCATGGCGATACCGCAGTGCTTAATCGCCGCGTCCATCAGCAGCGAAGAGATGCTGGCGCTCAGGTTGCCGCTGACGGCCACGCTCAGGCTTTCGCCCTCCGGCGTCAGGAAGTGCCAGGACTGCCCGGCAAAAAAGCTGTAGTGCAGGCAGTTATGCCGGGCTAGTTCTTCGGGGCTGACGGGGGTGCCGTGCTGCGCCAGATAGTCCGGCGAGGCGCAAAGGACCGAGCGACACTCCCCCAGCCGACGGGCAATCATGCCGGGCTCAGGGTTATCGGTAATGCGTACGGCGACGTCAATGCGCTCTCCCACCAGGCTGACCGGATGGTTGTTCACGTCCAGTTCGATGCGCAGCTGCGGGTAGCGCGAGAGCAGACCGGGCAGGACCGGCGCAATCAGGTGCATGGCGGTAAAGTGCGCGCAGGCCACCCGCAGGGTGCCAGACGGGAGATCTTTTTCCGACTGGCCTTCAATTTCCTGCGAGATCTGCGAGAGCGTCCGCGTTTTTTGCAGCACCTTTTCGCCTGCCGCGGTCAGCGTCAGCTTGCGCGTGGAGCGGTTTACCAGCCGCGTGCCCGCCCATTTCTCCATCTGCTCAAGGTAGCGGCTCACCATTGGGCGGGAAATACCCAGCGCCCGGGCCGCCGCGCTCAAACTTCCCAGCTCGCATATTCGGTTGTAAACCTGAGCGGCAATCACGCGATCCATATCAACTCCATCTGCTCGATTTATGAAACTAAGCATGTCTTGTTTCAGGAATTCTGGCAAATGCGAATTTCCGTACAATAGAGACATTCCTGAACAACAGAGACAACAGCATGAAATTCACTCACCTTGCCCTGCTTTCCACCCTTTTCACGCCGGCTGTTTTTGCCGCGCCGTTAAGCATTGATACCTATAACCCGCAGGAGAAAGGCATTTTCGCGGTCTCCTCCACGCTGGTCTCCGGCCCGAAAGAGGCGGTGCTGTTTGACGCGCAGTTCAGCGTGAAGGATGGCGAAGCGCTGGTAGAGAAAATTCGTCAAAGCGGTAAGACCCTGAACAAGATTGTGATCACCTCCGGCGATCCGGATTTCTATTTTGGCCTGCAGCCGCTGGTCAAAGCCTTCCCGAACGCCAAAGTGGTGGCCACGCAGCACGTGGTTGATCACATCAAGGCTACCAAAGACGCCAAGCTCGCCTTCTGGGGTCCGCAGATGAAAGACGGCGCGCCAACGGAGCTGGTCGTCCCGCAGGTTCTCGCCTCCACCACGTTTATGGTTGACGGGGAGAAGATCGACATCGAACAGCCTGACAGCTATGCGGCCTATGTATGGATCCCGTCCGCAAAGACCATCCTCGGCGGCACTGGCGTAGCCTGGGGGATTCACGTCTGGACGGCGGACACCCAGACAGCGGAAAGCCGTAAGCAGTGGCAGGAAACGCTGGTGAACATGGCGGCGCACAAACCCGAGCGCGTGATCCCGGGTCACTATCTGGGTACCCCGCCAGCCGGGACGGGTGCGATTGATTTTACCCGTGACTATCTCCAGCGCTTTGAAAAGGCCTTATCCGTTCATAAAGATTCTGCGGGCGTCATCAGCACCCTGAAAAAACAGTATCCGAATCTGGCTGAAGAGAGCTCGCTGGAATTAAGCGCTAAGGTGAATACCGGCGAAATGAAGTGGTAATTTAAACGCTGCTCCTGCTATTTTTTCGAGATAGCAGGAGCACCGTCATAATATTCTCTCAGCGCCACGTCGATTTACCCCTGCATTTCAAAAGCACACAAAAGCATACACTTATGTCATTTTTATTTCTAAGATGAATCTGAGCCACAACCGGGAAAATATTTGCCATTCTGTTTGTGAATTAAATTTTTTGCGAGCCGTACCATTAAACAGACAACGACACGGAGGCAGCATGTTTACTTATTACCCGGCAAATACCGCAGCAGCACAACCTCAACTCGTTAACGCGATTGCACAGGGTCTTCACGCCGAGCACGGTGCTGTGACTGAAGATGACATTTTGATGGAACTCACTAAGTGGGTGGAATCCACAGATAATGACATCCTCAGTGACATCTACCAGCAGACCATTAACTACGTCGTCAGCGGGCAAAACGCACCGTTGTAAAAACCTGCTAAGCTGGATCTGCAACCTAAGGGGTTACATTTCGTTTGCGTAAGCAAACTGGTCCTTAAAACTATCAACAGGATTGAGGAGTTAATATGAAATCGAACCGTCAGGCACGCCATATTCTGGGACTGAACTACAAGCTTTCTAATCAGCGCAAAGTGGTGATTGAAGGCGACCACGAAACCCAAGTCACTCACGCCACCGGCAGAAAACGCCACGCCGGCAAGTAAGTTCCAGACTGAGATCCAGAACACCATCGGTAATCCCGATGGTGTTTTTGTTTATGTGTTGCGGTAATTAATATTTAGCTCCTTTATAATACCGCCGGACCGCACCCCATCGCACAGGCCAGAAAGATGACAAACAGCAGTGTCAGGGACGGATCTTCATAAAAAGAGTGAGTGACATGGACAACAAACTGAAAAAACATCGTTCCTTATACATCCCATACGCCGGACCGGTTTTACTCGAATTCCCCCTGCTCAACAAAGGCAGCGCCTTCAGCATGGAAGAGCGCAGCAGCTTTAACCTGCTGGGTTTACTGCCCGAAGTGGTTGAAACCATTGAAGAACAGGCAGAGCGCGCGTGGATCCAGTACCAGGGTTTCAAAACGGAAATCGACAAACACATCTACCTGCGTAACATTCAGGACACCAACGAAACCCTCTTCTATCGCCTGGTGCAAAACCATCTCGAAGAGATGATGCCGGTGATCTACACCCCGACGGTGGGTGCCGCCTGCGAGCGTTTCTCCGAGATCTACCGCCGCTCCCGCGGGGTATTCATCTCTTATCAGAATCGTCACAACATGGACGATATTCTGCAGAACGTGCCTAACCACAACATTAAAGTAATTGTGGTGACCGACGGCGAACGTATTCTCGGCCTCGGCGACCAGGGCATCGGCGGGATGGGGATCCCTATCGGTAAACTTTCTCTTTATACCGCCTGCGGCGGGATCAGCCCGGCGTATACCCTGCCGGTGGTGCTGGACGTCGGCACCAACAACCAGCAGCTGCTCAACGACCCGCTCTATATGGGCTGGCGCCATCCGCGTATTACCGACGACGAGTACTATCAGTTTGTCGACGACTTCATCCAGGCCGTGAAGCACCGCTGGCCGGACGTGCTGCTGCAGTTCGAAGACTTCGCGCAGAAAAACGCGATGCCGCTGCTGAACCGCTATCGCGATGAGATCTGCTCCTTTAACGACGATATCCAGGGCACCGCGGCCGTGACGGTGGGTACGCTCATCGCCGCCAGCCGTGCGGCGGGAAGCCAGCTGAGCTACCAGAAAATCGTCTTCCTGGGCGCAGGCTCCGCGGGCTGCGGTATTGCCGAGCAGATTATCGCCCAGACGCAGCGCGAAGGCTTAAGCGAAGAGCTGGCCCGCTCCCGCGTCTTTATGGTGGACCGTTTCGGCCTGCTGACCGACGGCATGCCGAACCTGCTGCCGTTCCAGACCAAGCTGGTGCAGAAACGCGAAAACCTGAAAAACTGGGATACCGACAACGAAATCCTTTCCCTGCTGGACGTGGTGCGCAACGTGAAGCCGGATATTCTGATCGGCGTTTCCGGGCAAACCGGTCTCTTCACCGAAGAGATTATTCGCGAGATGCACAAGCACTGCGAGCGCCCTATCGTGATGCCGCTGTCTAACCCGACGTCCCGCGTGGAGGCGACGCCGCAGGACATCATCGCCTGGACCGAAGGTAATGCGCTGGTGGCCACCGGCAGCCCGTTCGATCCGGTGGTGTGGAAGGATAAAACCTATCCGATCGCCCAGTGCAACAACTCCTATATCTTCCCGGGCATTGGTTTGGGCGTTATCGCCTCCGGCGCGTCCCGCATCACCGACGAAATGCTGATGTCCGCGAGCGAGACCCTGGCGGGCCACTCGCCGCTGGTCAACGACGGCGAAGGTCTGGTTCTGCCCGAGCTGAAGGACATTCACAAGGTGTCGCGCGCTATCGCGTTCGCAGTGGGTAAAATGGCGCAGCAGCAGGGCGTGGCGGTGAAAACCTCTGCCGACGCGCTGCAGCAGGCCATCGACGACAACTTCTGGAAGCCTGAATACCGCAGCTATCGCCGTACGTCGATTTGATCCGCTTTGACCGTTCCCTCTCCCAGTGGGAGACGCGGTGCGGCCCAATCGCCCGGTGGCGCTTCGCTTACCGGGCCTACGGGGGCTCTCCCTGTGGGCTCAGGAATCCCAGTAATTTTTACCGGATGCGATGAATGTTGCTTCAGGAAAATGAATGACTTACAGCGACGCCCTGGTCCGGCTGTAAATCGCCGAAGCGTTTCCGTAAGGCCGGGGCGAGGCGCAGGGATGCGCCGAGAGGGCGTGGCCTGCAGGGATGCAGGCTCATGCCCGACCCGATAGCCTGAAGGAATAAGCTGAGGGCACCGCGAAGCGGCGATTTACCGCCGGGAGCCCGGGTCGCCAGGGTGGTGGCGACTGAGCCACCCTGGCACGTTCACCGGTCACATCGCTAAAGAGTAGCAAGGAACATAAAGTGAACGTAATGACCACCAGAGCCGTATGTTCCCCTCACCCTAACCCTCTCCCATAGGAGAGGGAATTACATTCGTCCCCCCCTAGCCAAACCCCTTTTCCCCCGCTACACTCCTTTCATCCATTAACCCACTGAATATATAAGGAGGCCAATTATGCTGTATCGTGAAATTTTCAATGTTTCACATACATTTGGTGATCGCACCCGCTCAAGCGTTATCGGTATCGTGCTGCGATAACTTCGGCTTGAGCGAAGACACCAACCCCTGAAATCCCTTCTCTCGGGCTTACTGAGTTATCGTCAGCGATGTTTGACGAGGCATAAACATGCCTGTAACTCTTGGGTAAGCAACAATGAGCACTTTACTCACTGCACAATCTTTACGCGTTGATACGGCGTTTGGCACGCTCTTCGACTCACTCTCCTTTACGCTGAAAAAAGGCGACCGCATTGGCCTGCTGGGCGACAACGGCTGCGGTAAAAGTACGCTGCTGAAGGTGCTGGACGGCACGGATTCCCCTGCTGCCGGAACGGTAGCGCTGGCCGGGCATTGCCTGATGGCGCGCGTGGAGCAACATCTCCCGGACGCTATTTTACCGCTCACCATGCTGGATGCCGTCCTGGCCCAGCTGCCCGTAGCGGAGCGGGACAGCCTGCGCTGGAGAGCCGAAACGCTGCTGGCAGGCATGGGCTTTACGCCGCAGGATATGATGCTGCACTCCGCCACGCTGAGCGGCGGGCAGCACACCCGCCTGCTGCTGGCCCGGGCGCTGATTCACGAGCCGGACCTGCTCCTGCTGGATGAACCCAGCAACCACCTGGACCTGCCGACCATGCTCTGGCTGGAGCACTTTTTACAGAACTGGTCGGGCAGCTTTGTGCTGGTCTCGCATGACAGACAGCTGCTGGATGCCGTCACCAACGGCAGCTGGATCCTGCGCGATAAAACGCTGCACTACTTTGCCCTTCCCTGCACGGCGGCACGTCAGGCGCTGGAAGCCAAAGATGAGACCGACGCGCAGCGCCACAAGGCGGAGCAAAAGGAGATCGACCGCGTGACCGCCAGCGCCAAACGTCTGGCGACCTGGGGTAAGGTTTACGACAACGAAGACCTGGCCCGCAAAGCCAAACAGATGGAAAAACAGGTCGAACGGCTCAAAGAGAGCCAGACCGCGCTCACGGCGGGCAGCCCGTGGACGTTAACCCTGCGCGGCGACGCGCTGCGGGCTGACCGTCTACTGGAGATGGAAAACCTCGGCGTCCCGCCCGCGCCTGGGCTACCGCCGCTGTTTAACATCGAAACGGCGCGGCTGAAAAGCGGCGATCGCGTGGCGATTGTCGGTCGTAACGGCTGCGGTAAATCGTCGTTGATGAAGCTTATCTGGCGACATTTTTCCGATGAACCGGCGGACAGTGGGCTGAAAATCCATCCGCGCGTCTCGCCGGGCTACTACGACCAGACGCTGCATCAGCTGCCGGACAACGCCACGCTGCTCGACGCGCTGGAGCCTTTTGCACCGGATCCGCAGAACCGCAAAATGGCGCTCATCAGCGCCGGGTTCCCGTGGTCCCGCCATGGGCAGAAAGTCAGCACGCTCAGCGGCGGCGAACGCTCGCGCCTGCTGTTCGTGGGCCTGACGCTTGCCCGCTACAGCCTGCTGATGCTGGATGAGCCCACCAACCACCTGGACATGGAAGGCAAAGAGGCGCTGGCGCAAACCCTTCAGCAGTTCGAAGGCGGCGTGCTGCTGGTCAGCCATGACCGTCAGTTAATTAGCCAAAGCTGCAACCGTTTCTGGCTAATTGAGGACGGTACGCTGAGCGAATGGCACGATGCAGAAGCGGTGTTTGAGCGGCTGCGTGAACGCGCGGGGCTCGTGACAGCCACTGCGCCCGCTGTCGCCGCGACGGTTCACCCCTCGCCGCATGACGATCTGCTTGAGCGGCTGATCGCGCTGGAAACGCTGCTGGAAGACGATCTGGCGCGCAAGCCAAAGCATCAAAAGCCGCAGCTCCAGGCGCAATGGCGTAAAGAGATTGAGGAGATAGAAGCCCAGCTGTAAGTCTGCGCCCGGCGAGCGCCTCGCCGGGCCAGCATTTTCCCCCCTTAATTATTAGAGGATCGCCGTATTCTTAATCTGAAATCGAATCAAATGATGACATTATGTTGCCGCAGCCTTGCATTACCAGGCTAATGTATTAATCCTTAAGGGGTATTACACCTGCTATGCAGATTCTTATCATGAACAAGGAGATACACATGAAGGCTGCTGTTGTCACTCAGGACCACCAGGTCAGCGTCACCGAAAAAACCTTACGCCCGCTTAAGCATGGGGAAGCCCTGCTGAAGATGGAGTGCTGTGGCGTATGCCATACCGATCTTCATGTGAAGAACGGTGATTTTGGCGACAAGACCGGGGTTATCCTGGGCCATGAAGGAATTGGTATCGTGAAAGAAGTCGGCCCTGGCGTGAAGTCGCTGAAAGTCGGCGACCGCGCAAGCGTGGCCTGGTTCTTTGAAGGCTGCGGCCACTGCGAATACTGTAATTCCGGCAACGAAACCCTGTGCCGTGACGTGAAAAACGCCGGTTACTCCGTCGACGGCGGCATGGCGGAAGAGTGCATCGTCACCGCGGATTACGCGGTAAAAGTGCCGGACGGTCTGGATTCGGCGGCGGCCAGCAGCATTACCTGCGCTGGCGTGACCACCTACAAAGCGGTGAAGGTGTCGGGTATTAAACCGGGCCAGTGGATTGCGATTTACGGTCTGGGCGGGCTGGGCAACCTCGCGCTGCAGTACGCCAAAAACGTCTTTAACGCCAAAGTCATCGCCCTTGACGTTAACGACGAACAGCTGAAGCTGGCGGCCAGCATGGGCGCGGACCTCACCATCAACTCCCGCAGCGAAGATGCCGCTAAAATTGTGCAGGAAAAAACCGGCGGCGCGCATGCCGCAGTCGTCACTGCCGTCGCAAAAGCGGCCTTCAACTCGGCGGTAGATGCCGTGCGTGCCGGTGGCCGCGTGGTCGCGGTTGGTCTGCCACCGGAAGCGATGAGCCTCGACATTCCGCGCCTGGTGCTGGACGGCATTCAGGTGGTGGGTTCGCTGGTTGGCACCCGTCAGGATCTGCAGGAGGCCTTCCAGTTTGCGGCCGAGGGCAAAGTGGTGCCGAAAGTGACGATGCGTCCTATCGAGGACATCAACGCCATCTTCAAAGAGATGGAACAGGGCCAGATCCGTGGCCGTATGGTGATTGACCTGCGTTCGTAATCACCCACCGTACATCGCCGCTCCTTACCGGGGCGGTTTTTTTATAGCCATTTTCCGGCAATCCTTATCTTAATTCCTTTGTTCCCTTGTTTTCCCCCGCGCCCGATGATGAATCCGACGCTAACAAGAAGATAACAAAGGAATTCACCATGCAAACCCCATTTCGTCTGCCGCTGCTGACGGCGCTCATTCTGACGACCACCGCAGCCTGGTCCGCCGATGCGCCGGTCAAAGGCGGTACGCTGATTTATCTGGAGCAACAGGCGCACACTAACCTCTACCCGCCCGCCGGCGGCTTCTACCCGAACGGCGGCATCCTGAACCAAATCACCGACAAGCTGACCTGGCAGAACCCAAAGACGCTGCAGGTCGAACCGTGGGTGGCCGAAAGCTGGACCACCAACGCCGATAAAACCGAATACACCTTCAAAATTCGCCCGGGCATCACCTTCTCCGACGGCACGCCGCTGGACGCCAACGCCGTAGCAAAAAACTTTGATACCTACGGCTTAGGCAACAAGGCGCAGCGCCTGCCGGTGTCAGAAGTGATCAATAACTACGATCGCAGCGAAGTGGTCGACCCGCTGACCGTGAAGTTCTACTTCAAAAAACCGTCGCCGGGATTCCTGCAGGGCACCGCCACGATTGGCTCGGGTCTGGTCTCGCTCAGCACGCTGAAGCGCAACTTTGAAGAGCTGGGTGACGCCCGGCATATCATTGGCTCTGGCCCGTTTGTGGTGAAGGACGAGAAACTGGGGCGCGAAGTGACGCTGGAAGCGCGAAAGGACTACCAGTGGGGGCCCAAAAATCTGGCGCAACAGGGGCCAGCCAATCTTGATGGCATCAAGTTTATCGTGACTCAGGAAGACAGCGTGCGCGTCGGCGCCCTGCTGGCCGGTCAGGCCGACTTTATTCGCCAGGTGCAGGCGTATGACGAAAAGCAGGCGACCGATCAGGGCTATAAGATCTACGCTGCCCCAACGCGCGGGGTGAACGACAGCATCAGCTTCCGCCCGGATAACCCGCTGGTCTCCGATATTCGCGTCCGCCAGGCGCTGCTGCATGCCACCAATGCAAAACAGGTGGTTGAGACCCTCTTCTCGGCTAACTATCCGCAGGCGAAGTCGGTGATTGCCAATTCCGCCGCTGGCTTTGTCGATCTCAGCGACAAATTGACCTTTGACCCGGCTAAAGCTAACCAGCTGCTGGACGAGGCGGGCTGGAAAGCGGGCAGCGACGGCATCCGCGCCAAAGACGGCCAGCGGCTGGCGCTGACGGTATATGAATCCCTGCCGCAGCCGCAAAATAAAGAGGTGCTGCAGCTGGTTGCCCAGCAGTGGCGTCAGGTGGGCGTGGCGCTGAGCGTGAAAGCCGGTGACGCAGGCAGCCGCACGCTGGATAACCTTGATCCGCTGAAGACCCCGTTAACCGTCTCCGAAGTGGGCCGCGCCGATCCTGACGTGGTGAAAAGCATGTTCTACCCCGCTAACCGCGACGCGCTGCTGCAAAAAGGCGGCTCCAGCGACAAGGTCAAAAGCTTCCGTGACGACAAGCTGAATGCGCTGCTGGTAAATATCTCCTCAGAGGTCGATCCGCAAAAACGCCTGCAGCTGACCGGCGATACCCAGCGCTACCTGCTGGATAACGCCTACGTCATTCCGATTTTCGAGGAACCGCAGGTCTTTGCCGGTGCGCCATGGCTGAAAGGCGTGAATTTTGAAGCGGTCGGCCGCCCGTCGTTCTACGGCGCGTGGCTTGAGAAACACTGAGGAGCTGACGATGTGCCACGCACTTCTTCAACGCTTTGGGCACGGGCTGCTGGTGCTGTGGGCCGCCTTTACCCTCTCGTTCGTGTTGCTCCAGGTGCTGCCGGGCGACGCGGTGCTGATTAAATTTCAGAACCCGGACCTGGGCTTAAGCCCGGCGCAAATCGAGGAGATGCGCGTGGCCTATGGCGCGGACAGCCCGCTGTGGCAGCAGTACGGCCACACGCTGCTGGCGATGCTGCGCGGGGATTTCGGCTACTCGTTACAGGCAGGCGTGCCGGTCAGCGAGCTGATTGCCAGCAATCTGCCGGATACCCTGAGCCTCGCCCTGCCCGCCTTTTTACTCGCGGTCCTGCTGGCGTTTGCGCTGGCCTTTGCGTCGCGTCTGCCGGGTCTGCGCTGGCTAAGTAATACCCTCCAGTCGCTGCCGGTCCTGTTTATTTCCTTACCGACGTTCTGGCTGGGGATTGCCCTCATCCAGCTCTTTTCTTTCCAGCTGCGGCTGATCCCGGTGATTAACCCGACGCCGCTGCAGGGGCTGATCCTGCCGATCGTGACCGTCGCGATCCCGATCTGCGCCCCGCTGGCGCAAATCCTGATGCGCAGCCTGGACCAGGTGGCGACGCAGCCGTTTGTCGCCGTGGCCCGCGCCAAAGGGCTGAGTGAAACCGCCGTCCTGTGGCGTCACTTCACCGGCAACGCCCTGCTGCCGGTACTCAATATTGCCGGGCTGCTGCTGGGCGAGCTGATTGCCGGAGCGCTAATCACCGAAACCGTTTTTGGCCGCAGCGGGCTCGGGCAGCTGACCCAGCAGGCGGTAAATAACCAGGACATCGCCGTGCTTCAGGCGGTGGTGATGATTTCCGCCCTCGGCTTTGTGCTGATCAATCTGCTGGTGGACCTGCTGATGCCGCTGCTGGATCCCCGTCTGCAAACCGTTACCGGAGGTGCATCATGAGCCTGGTCGATTACGCTGCTGCGGCGCGAAAACGCGTTCCCGGCTGGCAGGGCGTCGCGTGGCAGCCGGGACTGTGGCTGGCGTGGGCGGTGATTATTCTCGCGGTTTTTGCCGCCGTGGCGCCCGGCCTGTTAACCCACTACAGCCCGATTGAGGGCATCGCCGGAGCGCAACGTCTGGCGCCGCAGGCGGGCCACTGGCTCGGCACCGATCAGCTTGGCCGCGATGTTTACACCCGTATTGTGTACGGTGCGTCCCACTCCCTGAGCGCGGCGCTCGCTGCCGTCACGATGGGGCTGGTGGTGGGCACCGGTCTCGGGGTGATCGCCGGGGCGTTCGCGGGACGCGTCGAGTCTTTCCTGATGCGTTTTGTCGACGTGCTGTTGTCCATTCCGTCTCTGCTGCTCTCGCTGACGGTCATTATTCTGCTCGGGTTTGGCACCGTTAACGCCGCCATTGCCGTCGGCGTGGCCTCCATTGCCAGCTTCGCCCGCCTCGCGCGCGGTGAAGTGGTGCGCATCCGCCATACGGATTATGTCGAGGCGGCGTTTGGCAGCGGCGGGACGTTCCTGGCGGTGCTGTGGCGACACATCCTGCCCAATGCCTTAACCGCCGTCCTTGCCTTTGCCACGCTGCAGTTTGGTCAGGCCATTCTGGCCCTCTCCACGCTGAGCTTTCTCGGCTACGGCACCCCGCCGCCCGTACCGGAATGGGGCTTATTGATCGCCGAAGGGCGTAACTATCTCTCTACCGCCTGGTGGTTAACCACCTTCCCCGGCGTGGTCGTCATCGCCGTCGTGCTTGCCACCAACCGTATCAGCCAACAGTTCAGCGGAGGCCTGAAATGACCGTACTCTCGGTAGAAAACCTGACCATCAGCTACCGTACCGCGCGCCGGTGGCGCGAGGTGGTGCATAACGTCAGCTTCGCCCTTCGGCGGGGGGAAATGCTGGCCTTTGTCGGCGAATCCGGTTCCGGCAAAACGACCACGGCGCAGGCGATCATCGGTCTGCTGGCGGATAACGCCCGTCGGGATGCGGGGAAAATCGTGCTCAACGGCGAGGAGATTAGCCGGTGGTCAGCGAAGCGTCTCGATACCCTTCGCGGCGCGCGAATCAGCCTGGTTCCGCAGGATCCGGGTAATTCACTCAATCCGGTAAAGACGATCGGCGCGCAGGTCGGGGAAATTATTCAGCTGCACCAGAAGGTGACTCACGCCCAACGCGACGAGCAGGTGCTCGCCCTGCTGAAAAAGGTCGGCCTGAGCCACCCCGAACAGCGCATGACGCAGTATCCGCATCACCTCTCCGGCGGGATGAAACAGCGCGTGCTGATTGCCATCGCCATTGCCCTGAGCCCGGACGTCATCATTGCCGATGAGCCCACCAGCGCGCTGGACGTGACGGTGCAAAAACGCATTCTCGACCTGCTGGATATCCTGCGCCGGGAATCGGGCACCGCCGTTCTGTTTGTCACCCACGATCTGGCCCTGGCCGCCCAGCGCGCGGACAGGCTGCTGGTGTTTCGCAACGGCGAGGTTCAGGAGCACGGCGACACCGCCGATATCGTCCGCACGCCGCAGCACGCCTACACCCGTCAGCTGCTGAGCGATCTTCAGGGCCAGCGCCTGACCATCGCCCCGGTAGCCGGTCTCCCGCTCGCGTCACCGGCCATTCGCGCCCGCGCCATCAGCAAACGGTTCTCGCTGGGTAAAGGTCATCAGCTGCAGGCGCTGGATCGGGTGACGTTTGACGTCAGGCGCGGCAGCACGCACGCGCTGGTCGGTGAATCCGGCTCCGGGAAAACTACCCTCGCCCGTATTTTGCTGGGTTTTGAACAGGCGGACAGCGGACAGGTCATTATTGATGACATTGATGCCACCGACCTCAGCCGCGAGGCCCGCCGTCAGCTGCGCCAGAAGATCCAGTTTGTTTACCAGAACCCGTTCGCCTCTCTCGACCCGCGTCAGACGCTGTTCGAGATCATCGAAGAGCCCCTGAAGAACTTTTCTCGCCTCGCCAAGGCGGAGCGAAAGGTACGGGTGGAAACCGTGGCGCAGCGGGTTGCCCTGCCCGTCGAACTCCTGACCCGCACCGCAAGGGAGCTTTCAGGCGGACAGCGCCAGCGCGTAGCCATCGCCCGGGCGCTGATCCTGGAACCGACCATTCTGGTGCTGGACGAAGCCACCTCCGCGCTGGACGTCACCGTCCAGGCGCAAATTCTGGCACTGCTTCAGCAGCTGCAGCAGCAGCTGGGATTAACCTACCTGTTCATCACGCACGATCTCTCTACCGTTCGCCGGATCGCCCACAGCGTCACGGTGCTGCGCAGCGGTCAGGTGGTCGAACACGGTGACGTCGAGACCTTATTCACGTCACCACAGAACGACTATACCCGCGAGCTGATTGCCGCCATTCCCCATTTTTCACCCGCTAAGGAGGAGTTCGCATGACGCGAAAACGCCTGGGATTTTTCACCCGCCTGCTTGACGACGCCACGCCGAAAGAGCGCTATCGACTGGCTACAGAACAGATCCGCCACGCTGAACGCCACGGTTTTGACAGCGCCTGGATTGCGCAGCACCACTTCCATGAGAATGAAGGCGGCCTGCCATCGCCGCTGTTGTTTCTGGCCCACGTTGCGGCGCATACCGAAACCATTCGGCTGGGCACGGCCATCATCACCCTTCCGATGGAAAACCCGCTGCGCGTGGCGGAAGATGCGGCGGTGCTGGATTTACTCGCCGATGGACGTCTCGAAGTCGGCTTTGGTTCGGGCGGCACGCCGACCTCTTTCCTGCCGTTCGGACTGACGTTTGAACAGCGCGGCGCGGCCTTTGCCGACCATTTACATGTGATCCAGAGCGCCTGGCGCGGGGATTCGCTTACCCATCCGGATAACCACCTCTACCCGCCAGCGCCACAGCTGGCTGACAGGATCTGGATTGCCACCTTTTCCGTCGACGGCGCCGTTCGCGCCGCGCGGGCCGGACACGGTTTGATGCTCTCCCGCACGCAGCCGCGTCCGGCAGACCAGTTGGATCTCACGCTCGACGCGATCCAGAACCCGATTGTGGATGCCTACCTTGAGGCTCTGCCTGCCGGTATCGCACCGCGTATTCTGGCCTCCCGTACGGCATTCGTCGCCGACAGCGATGACTATGCGCTGAAGGTTGCGACGCCGGGTCTCACCAGACAGGCCCAGCAGCATCGCGCTGCCGGACACGCGGTTAAAGGTGACACCGTCACCGATTTTCGTCGCCAGTTCGACGCCCACATCGGTTCGCCCGAGACGGTGCTGCGTTCGCTGCAGGCCGATTCCGTTCTCCGGCGCGCCACGGACATCTCATTCCAGGTCCATTCGGTCGAGCCCACCCATCGAGACACGCTGCGCTCCATCGAACTGATCGCCGAACATATTGCCCCCCACATCCTTTGAGGAGACACCTATGTCATTAAGTCACGACATTCTCGCCGAGCTGGCGGAAATCAAACCCGGTTCCCCTCTGGCAGAGGCGCGCGCCACGCGGGACGCCGCCACGCGCCACGCCCAGGGCAGCTACGAAATCTTATTTACCCAGCAGGATAGCGATTTTGCGCTGGACGAGCGCTTCGCCGTCGCGGCAAAAGTTGCCAGGTGGCACAACGCGGAGGCGCTGGCCGCGCACTATGCGGGATTTGGCCTGGCAGACCCGACCTCAGACCGTCTGACCCCGGCGCTGAATTTCGCGCGCCTGCTGACCTTCTCCCCCGTCGAAGCCACGCCGACATCGTTAAGGGCGCTGACCCAGGCGGGTTGGAGCAAGGAAGGCATCGTGACGCTGGCGCAGCTTATCGCCTTTGTCAGCTTCCAGAGCCGACTGATTGCCGGGCTGCGGCTGCTGAACGACAGGCCCGTCGCCACAAGCGATGCGCCGGTGGCGGCGGGCGTCTGGCACACGACCGCCACCACGGCCACCGGAAAGGCGGCTCCCGTCGCCTTCACCCAGCAGGAGCTGGGCTGGGAGCCGTGGATCGCCGCCAAACCGCTGGCGGATTTTCGTGATGACGAGGTTGCGATCCTGGCGAAGTTTGGCCACACCGATTCCGACTATTTCCGCCTGCTGGGGCGCAACCTGCCGGTGCTTGAACAGCGCACGCTAACGGATAAAGGGATTTTTTATACGCCGGGGGGGTTGCCGCGCGCCGAGCGCGAGCTGGCGGCAACGGTCGCCAGTAAAATCAACGGCTGCATTTACTGCGCATCTGTCCATGCGCGGAAAGCCAGCCAGCTGTCTAAGGATGACGCGGCGGTAGAGGCCCTGCTGGCCGTGCGTCCGGGACAGTCCCTGAGCGAGGGGCAGTCTGCGCGCTGGCAGGCGGAGATTAATTTTGCGGCAGCGCTGTCGGTTACGCCGCCGGCCGCCACGCCGCTGCACCTTGCCGCGCTGGAAAAAGAGGGGCTGGACACCTTAGCCCAGCTTGATCTGGTGCAGTCCGCCGCGTTCTTCGCCTGGGCCAACCGCCTGATGCTGACCCTGGGCGAGCCCTGGCTTGCCTGACTTCCATCAGGCTAGCGCGCGAGCGTTAGCCTGAGCCTGCCTGGCCCGCAGGTAACCGTAGATCAGTAATGCACTCATGGCCGAGAACGAGAGTAACGCCGCAGGCAGCGTGACGTAGCGCCAGCTAAAGCCGAGGGTAATCATCATCCCGCCAAAGTACGCCCCGATCGCACTGCCGAGATTAAACGCCATCTGCCCTCCGGCCGCCCCCAGCATCTCGCCGCCCTTCGCATTTTGCAGAAGCAAAATTTGCAGCGGTGCAGAGAGCGCGAACAGCCCGGCGCAGCAGATAAAGCCCATCACCAGCGAGGCCGTTTTCAGTTCGCCCAGGGCGAAAAGCAGCAGCAGCGAGGCGACAATCACCATGTCGGTAGTCGCCGCAATGCGCAGCGGGCTAAAGCGCCCCGAGAGCTTGCCGCTCAACAGATTGCCCAACACCATGCCAAGGCCCATCAGCATCATGATGATCGTCATCATGCCTTCGGAAAAGCCAGAAACGTTGACCATAAACGGCTTAACGAAGCTGAACCACGCGAACACACCGGCGTTACCAAACATGGTGGCGGCAAAAATCAGCCAGGGCTCCGGTTTCTTCAGGAACTGGAACTGCTCGGTCAGTTTAATTTCTGATTTATCATGAATGTCCGGCACCCAGATCAGCACCGAGAGGATCACCAGCGCATCGAACAGGGCTATCAGGAAAAAGGTATAACGCCAGCTGAACTGGTGCCCCAGCCAGGTGCCGAGCGGCACACCCACCAGGTTGGCGACGGTCATTCCGGCGATCATCCCGGCCACCGCGACCGTCACCTTCCCCGGCGGCGCAATTTTAGACAGAATAATCGCCCCGACGCCGAAAATCGCGCCGTGCGGGAAACCAGAAATCAGCCGCCCCAGCGCCAGCCAGAAATAAGACGTAGAAAACGTAAACAGGGCGTTGCCAACAGCGCACATCGCCACCAGAAACAGCAGCGTGGTTTTTAACGAGAACTTGCCGGAGAAGAGCGCCACAATCGGGGCGCCAATCACCACGCCGAAGGCATAAAACGAGATCATATTCCCGGCGGAGGGAATCGAAATACCGGTGTCATGCGCCAGCTCGGTTAACACGCCCATGATGCCAAATTCAGCCATGCCCAGGCCAAATGTGCCAAGCGCCAACGAAAATATTGTCTTTTTCATACCTCAACCACGGGTTAATCACTCGCAGCGGGCATTATTGAATAATCTTGTATGGTGAGCCAGTTCAAATCAGATGGCTGACAGGTTAATCCATTAATTCAGGTGGATTACACTTCATAGTGCGGCCTCGCTTTTTCCACGCCGGACAACCTGAGGATGACAATCATGGGAAGCAAAAAGAAAACCCCTGTCGCTGTTGATGTCGTATCGAATGCACCGCTTAAGACCAAAGAGTATGAAAAAGAGCTCCGCCGCCTGCACGTCGAACTGGTTAAGCTCCAGCAGTGGGTCGTCGCCAAAGGGTTAAAAGTGTGTATTGTTTTTGAAGGACGCGATGGTGCTGGCAAAGGCGGCACCATTAAAGCGATCACCGAGCGCGTCAGCCCGCGCGTGTTTCGCGTTGTTGCGCTCCCTGCCCCAACGGAAAAAGAAAAAAGCCAGCTCTACTTCCAGCGCTATGTGCCCCACCTGCCTTCGGCGGGTGAAATCGTGATCTTCGATCGCAGCTGGTATAACCGCGCGGGCGTGGAACGAGTGATGGGGTTCTGCACGGAAGAACAGGCGGAGAAATTTTTAGGCGGCGCGCCGGTCATGGAAAAAGCGATGGTCGATGCCGGGATTATCCTGCTGAAGTACTGGCTGGAGGTGACGCCGAAAGAGCAGGAGCGCCGCCTGCGCGACCGTATTAACGATGGGCGTAAGATCTGGAAGCTGTCGCCGATGGATATTAAATCCTTTAACCTCTGGGATGAGTATACCCTTGCGCGCGACGCCATGTTTGAAGCCACCGATACCGCCTGGGCGCCGTGGTTTGTGGCGCGTTCAGAGGATAAAAAACGCGTGCGCCTGAATATTATTTCGCATCTGCTTTCGCAGATCCCGTATAAAGAAATTCACGTCGACAAGGTGGATTTACCGAAGCGCAAAATCGGCAAGGTCAAACCCACGAAATACCCGTTCCGGTATGTGGAAGAGCGGTTCTGATTTGAAGAGTAGGCCCGCGCAAGCGCAGCGCCGCCGGGCAAAGCCGACGGCGCAGGTTTTACTTCATCCCTTCCGTACTTTCCTGTTTTGCTTCCAGTCGCTCCACGTCACGATACCAGCGCGGGTGGTGTTTCTGCGCCCAGCGGCGGCTCACCTTCCCTTCAATCATGCCTTTAATCGATCCTTTCACCCAGAACGCCATATACATATGGATCAGGATGGCGTGAATCAGAATGATGGCCGACGTCGCGTGGATCAGCAGCGCGTAGCGAATCACCTGTATCGGGAAGTAGTGTGCAAAATACGGACGCCAGATCATCACCCCGGTCACCAGCAGCACAAAAATCATGCTCATGATGGTCCAGAACATCATCTTCTGCCCGGCGTTGTATTTCCCCACCTTCGCGACTTTGTGCTCGTTACCCTTCAGGACTTCAACGATCCCTTTCACCCACGGGATATCCTGCTTGTCGGGAATATTGTGATGGACGAAGCGCACGAACATAAACATCAGCACCACGAAAATCAGCACGCCGAAGAACGGGTGCAGAATGCGCCCCATCTGCGGCGTACCGAAGGTTTCGGTCAGCCACTGCAGCGTCGGGAAGAAGAACGAAATTCCCGATACCGCCACCAGGAAGAAGCAGATCACTACCGTCCAGTGACAGGCGCGATCGACAAATTTGGTGCGCACTATCATTTTCGACTTACTCATGATGCTCCTCCTCGTCGTCATCCACCTCTTTGTTTGGCCCGATACCGATGTAGTGATAAATCAGCCCGGCAAAGGTAGCGATAAAGCCCGCCGCGGAGAGCGGCTTGAGCGCCCCTTTCCACAGGTTGATGGAGGTATCGATCGCCGGATCCTTCGGCAGATTGTGGTACAGCTCCGGCTGGTCGCTATGGTGCAGCACATACATGACGTGCGTGCCGCCCACGCCCTGCGGGTTGTAAATGCCCGCTTTGTCGTAGCCCCGCGCTTTGAGCTTATCGACGCGTTCCTGCGCCACCTCCAGCATCTCTTTTTTGGTGCCGAAGTGAATGGCGCCGGTTGGACAGGTCTTCACGCAGGCAGGCTCCTGCCCGACGCTGACGCGGTCCACGCACAGGGTGCATTTGTATACCCGGTTATCCTCTTTATTGAGGCGCGGGATATTAAACGGACAGCCCGCGATGCAGTACCCGCAGCCGATGCAGTTGTCCTGCTGGAAATCGACGATCCCGTTGGCGTACTGGATAATTGCCCCGGCAGACGGGCACGCCTTCAGGCAGCCCGGATCTTCACAGTGCATGCAGCCGTCTTTGCGGATGAGCCACTCCAGTTTGCCGTTCTGGTCGGTTTCGCTAAAGCGCATCACCGTCCAGGATTTGGCACTCAGATCCGCCGGATTGTCGTACACCCCAACGCAGTGCCCCACCTCGTCGCGAATATCGTTCCACTCCGAACAGGCCACCTGACAGGCCTTACAGCCCACGCAGGAGGAGACGTCGATAAGCTTGGCGACCTCTGCCTTGTAGTCCCGCGCGCGGGGCGCGGGCGTTATGGGGTTGGTCGCGGAGCGTTTAATAATGTCTTGTGTTTCCATCGCCATTTAATCGCTCCTTACGCTTTCTCGATGTTGACCAGAAACGCTTTATACTCCGGCGTTTGCGAGTTGGAATCGCCGACGTTTGGCGTCAGGGTGTTGGCGATGTAACCTTTTTGCGCAACGCCCTCAAAGCCCCAGTGCAGCGGGATACCGACAGTTTCTACCTGCTGGCCGTGCACGTTCAGACTTTGCAAACGACGGGTGACCACCGCCACCGCGCGAATAAAGCCGCGCTTGCTGCTCACCTTCACGCGGTCGCCGTTGGCAATGCCCTTCGCTTTTGCCAGCGTTTCGCTTATCTCCACAAACTGTTCCGGCTGCGCGATGGCGTTAAGCCGCGCGTGCTTGGTCCAGGTATGGAAATGCTCGGTCAGGCGGTAGGTCGTCCCTACGTACGGGAACTTGTCCTTTTTGCCCAGGCGCAGCACGTCGTCTTCGTAGATCCGCACCACCGGGCTGGAGACCACGTTCGGGTGCAGCGGGTTGGTGCCGAGCGGCGTTTCCATCGGCTCGTAGTGTTCCGGGAACGGTCCTTCCGCCAGCTTGTTGAGGGCAAACAGGCGCCCCAGCCCTTCCGGCTGCATGATAAACGGCCCGGTGTTGCTGCCCGGCGCGGCGGTGCTGTAGTCCGGGATGTCGTTCCCCGTCCATTTCGCCCCGTTCCACTGGATCAGCATGCGCTTCGGATCCCACGGCTTGCCGTTGATATCCGCCGACGCGCGGTTGTAGAGCACGCGACGGTTCAGCGGCCATGCCCAAGCCCAGCCCAGCGTGTTGCCCAGGCCTGACGGGTCAGCGTTGTCGCGGTTGGCCATCTGGTTACCCTGCTCCGTCCAGCTGCCGGTGTAGATCCAGCAGGATGATGCCGTGGTACCGTCGTCACGCAGCAGCGCGAAGCTGTTCAGCAGCTGGCCTTTCTTCGCCACCAGGTTGCCGTTGGCGTCGTAGAGATCCGCCAGCGCCACGCCGTTGTTCTCTTTCGCGACCTCTTCGGATTCAGGACGATCCGGCTGCTTGTAGTGCCAGCTCATCTTCAGCAGCGGCTCAGCGCCTTTGCCGCCTTCAGTGCGGTACATTTCGCGCAGGCGGTGGTAAATCCCGGCCAGGATCTCGCCGTCGTTTCGCGCTTCGCCCGGGGCGTCCTGGCCTTTCCAGTGCCACTGCAGCCAGCGGCCAGAGTTGGCAATGGAGCCGTCCTCTTCCGCAAAGCAGGTGGACGGCAGGCGGAACACTTCGGTCTGAATCGAGGCCGGATCGACATCGTTCGATTCCCCGTGGTTCTGCCAGAAGGTGGAGGTCTCGGTCACCAGCGGATCGATAACCACCATGTACTTCAGCTTGCTCAGGCTGCGAACGACTTTGTTTTTGTCCGGGAAGGAGGCCACCGGGTTGAAGCCCTGGCAGATATACCCCGTGACGTCGCCCTTATCCATCATGTTGAAATACTTGATGACGTCATAAGCCTGATCCCACTTCGGCAGCCACTCAAAGCCCCAGTCGTTCTCTTTCTGCGCCGCATCGCCGTAGAAGGATTTCATCAGGCTGACGTAGAACTTCGGATAGTTGCTCCAGTAGTTCACCTGATCCGGCAGCGTCGCTTTTGGCGTGTTCGCCGCCAGATAGCTTTGCAAATCCGTCTGTTTTTCAGACGGCAGCGTCAGGTAGCCCGGCAGGCTGGTGGAGAGCAGGCCGAGATCGGTCAGGCCCTGAATGTTTGAGTGGCCGCGCAGCGCGTTCACGCCGCCCCCCGCCATGCCCATGTTGCCGAGCAGCAGCTGGATCATCGCCATGGTACGGATGTTCTGCGCGCCCACGGTGTGCTGCGTCCAGCCCAGCGCGTACAGGAACGTGGTGGTTCTGTCGGCGGCGCTGGTGGAAGCCAGCACTTCACACACCTTCAGGAAGTCCGCTTTCGGCGTGCCGCAGATGTTCTCCACGACGTCCGGCGTATAGCGGGAGACGTGCTGCTTCAGCAGGTTCCACACGCAGCGCGGATGCGTGAGCGTTTCATCGCGCATCGCATAGCCGTTTTCATCGAACTGATAGTTCCAGGACGTTTTATCGTACTGGCGTTTTTCGGCGTCATAGCCGCTAAACAGCCCGTCTTCGAAGGCAAAATCATCCCGCACCAGCAGGTTCGCGTTGGTGTAGTGCTTAACGTAGTCCGCGTTAATTTTGTTGTTTTCGATCAGGTACAGCAGCACGCCGGACAGGAACGTAATGTCCGTACCGGAGCGGATCGGCGCATAGATATCGGCCACCGATGCTGTACGCGTAAAGCGCGGATCGACGACGATAAGCGTCGCATCGTTGTTGTTTTTCGCTTCCATCGCCCAGCGGAACCCCACCGGATGGGCTTCAGCGGCGTTACCGCCCATCACCACCACGACGTTCGCGTTTTTGATATCAACCCAGTGGTTGGTCATCGCACCGCGACCAAATGTTGGAGCAAGACTTGCTACCGTTGGTCCGTGTCAGACGCGCGCCTGGTTGTCTACCGCCAGCATGCCGAGCGAGCGCACAAATTTTTGCGTCAGCATGCCGGTTTCATTACTGGCTGCCGAGGCGCATAGCATGCCGGTGGAAAGCCAGCGGTTGACCGTCACGCCCTGCGCATTCTTTTCAATAAAGTTGGCGTCGCGGTCGGCTTTCATCAATTTCGCAATACGGGAGAAGGCCTCATCCCAGGAGATACGCTGCCATTTGTCTGAGCCCGGCGCGCGGTATTCGGGGTAGCGCAGGCGGTTTTCGCTGTGGACGTAGTCCAGCAGCCCCGCCCCTTTCGGGCATAACGCCCCGCGGCTCACCGGATGATCCGGATCCCCTTCAATGTGATAAATCGCTTCTCTGGCGTTCTTCGCGCCATCGCCCAGGCTATACATTAAAAGCCCACAACCCACGGAGCAGTATGTGCAGGTGTTACGGATCTCTTTGGCGCGCAGCAGTTTATAGTTGCGTGCCTGAGCCAGCGCCATTTTGGGAGCAAATCCCAGCATTGCGGCTGTTGTTCCGGCCATACCGCCCGCGCAGATTTTAAAAAATTGTCTGCGGCTGACGTCCATTGCTGTCCTCGTTATCTGAAAAGACTTCGCGCCGCAAACTAACAGCAAAGCCCCTGATTTTTTTGCGTCAAATCAAGGTCATCAGCCTTCCCCCCCTTAATAGTCACCTCCGCAACGTTTCATTACCCCTTTTTGATTAACGGCTTAAGAGAATAATTCACGACAGCGACAGGCGTAATGCGATACATTTTTCCTTTAATTTTTATTGTGATGGCGAGTAATGGACAGAAAGAGAGCAACGCTTATTGGGCTGGCGGCAATACTGTTATGGAGCACCATGGTCGGCCTTATTCGCAGCGTGAGTGAAGGATTGGGCCCTGTTGGCGGTGCCGCGATGATTTACACCCTCAGCGGATTACTGTGTCTGGTGACGGTAGGATTTCCTGATATCCGACGGTTTTCTCCCCGCTATCTTATTGCCGGCAGCGTTTTATTTGTCAGCTACGAAATATGTCTGGCGCTGTCGCTGGGCTATGCCGCAACGCGATCGCAGGCGATTGAAGTGGGCATGGTCAATTACCTTTGGCCGAGCCTGACGATCGTATTTGCGATTTTGTTCAACGGGCAAAAGTCTACCCTGTGGGTGATCCCCGGCTTGCTCATTTCTCTGCTGGGCGTGTGCTGGGTATTGGGCGGCGAAGAAGGATTACACCTTGAGGAAATAACCCGGAATGTCGTTTCCAGCCCTCTGAGCTATGCGCTGGCGTTTGCCGGGGCCTTTATCTGGGCCGCCTATTGCACCGTCACCAGCAAATTTGCGAAAGGGCAAAACGGCATCACCCTGTTTGTTTTGCTGACCGCGCTGAGTCTGTGGGTGAAATATGCCCTGAGCGATCAGCCCGACATGGTGTTCACGCTTCCGGTAGTCGTGAAGCTGGTTATGTGCGGTATCGCGCTTGGGTTTGGTTACGCCGCCTGGAATATTGGCATCCTGCACGGTAACGTCACGGTTCTGGCTGCCGTATCCTATTTTACCCCCGTGCTTTCTGCCGCGCTTGCCGCCGCGGTGCTAAGCTCCCCCCTGTCATTCTCGTTCTGGCAAGGCGCGCTGATGGTCTGCGCCGGGTCGTTGCTCTGCTGGTACGCCACACGAAAATAACGCTGCTCGACTGGCCGGGGGAATTTCAACCCGGCAACATAATTAACATAAATTTAAAATGTGATCAGGCATCAGAATATTTATCATGATAATAGAGCGTCTGTTTAAGTTCGGTTTATATTGAACGCCTTCTGTAAAGCCATCTGAAGCGAGTTGACATAAACTGACAACTTAATGCAATTAGTGAGTGATGAATATTAACGCCCTGGATAGCATGGCGTGCAATAATTCAGCTCTGACAGTTTTATGATAATATGCGGAATAGACGCTGAAAAATTAAAACAACCCATTGTTTTTAAAGAAAAGTAGCAATACCACCCTCATTAAACCCTCGGAAATTGCGAAATTTAACGCGATAAACAAAAACCATCAGAAATTATAGTAAAAGCAATAATCCCACTGACTAAATAGCTATTAATCGTATAAATTCCAACCACATTGTTTGAATGATCGCCTTCTCAGACGATCGAGATCACACTAATTGAAATTATCTCTAATATTTTGAAACTTATTATTGAAATAAGACTACGAGATTTTTAAGAATAGCATGCCATTGACGAACAGCCTCGTTTAGAAATCGTTCAAAGTGGTTCAGGAAATACCGAAAAAAATTATAAGGAACATTTAAGATGAAACTTAAATTAGTTGCAGTGGCAGTCACTTCCATGCTGGCAGCAGGCGTTGTTAACGCTGCCGAAATTTACAACAAAGACGGTAACAAGCTGGATCTGTACGGTAAAGTGACAGGTCTGCACTATTTCTCTGATGATGCTGGCGCAGATGGCGATAAAACCTACATGCGTATCGGCTTCAAGGGTGAAACCCAGGTTAACGATCAGCTGTCCGGTTACGGCCAGTGGGAATACCAGATTCAGGGCAACAAGGACGAAGGCGACAACCAGTCCTGGACTCGTGTGGCGTTTGCAGGTCTGAAGTTCGCGGAAGCAGGTTCATTCGATTACGGTCGTAACTACGGCGTGATTTACGACGTGACCTCCTGGACCGACGTTCTGCCAGAATTCGGCGGTGACACCTACGGTGCCGACAACTTCATGCAGTCTCGTGCTAACGGCGTGGCAACCTACCGTAACCAGGACTTCTTCGGTCTGGTTGACGGCCTGAACTTTGCTCTGCAGTATCAGGGTAAAAACGGCAGCGTAAGTGGTGAAAACACCAGCGGTCGCAGCCTGCTGAACCAGAACGGTGACGGCTATGGCGCATCCCTGACTTACGATCTGGGCGAAGGCTTCAGCGTAGGTGGTGCAATGTCCTCCTCCCGTCGTACCGCTGACCAGAATGCGGCTGGCGTATACGGTGAAGGCGACCGCGCAGAAGTATACAGCGGTGGTGTGAAATACGACGCGAACAACATTTACCTCGCGGCGCAATACTCTCAGACCTACAATGCAACCCGTTTCGGTACCTCTAACAACAAGCGTACCGACATTTACGGCTTTGCAAATAAGGCGCAAAACTTCGAAGTTGTGGCCCAGTATCAGTTCGACTTTGGCCTGCGTCCGTCTATCGCTTACCTGCAGTCTAAAGGCAAAGACATCGAAAACTTCGGCGACCAGGATCTGGTGAAATACATCGATGTTGGCACGACCTATTATTTTAACAAAAACATGTCCACCTACGTGGATTACAAAATCAACCTGCTCGATGACAACACGTTCACTCGCCAGGCAGGCATCGGTACCGACAACATCGTAGCGCTGGGTCTGACCTACCAGTTCTAAATCTTGTCTCTCCAAAAGCCAGCTGAACAGCTGGCTTTTTTATCGCCCTCTTTTACCCGCCAGACGACTCCCCGCCCGCTGCCCGCCGCAGCCAGTTTTGCAGCAGCTTGCCGTCCTCGGTCATCTCTGAATCTGAGCGCACGCAGAGGTAGTAGTCGCGTCCGTCATCAATCGGTAGGTCAAAGATCTTCACCAGCTCGCCGCTCTCAAGATACGGCGCAATCAGCGGCTCCCGCATCAGCGCACACCCCAGACCCGCCTGTACGCCCGCCAGCGTCAGCAGACCGTCCTCAAACATTGGACCGCTGCGGCGAACGGGACGCTTCACCCCCTGCTGTACAAACCACTGCGCCCACGTAGTACGCTCCTCATCGTGCAGCAGCGGCATCTGCAGCAGTTGCTCAGGCGTGTCGATATGGCCGTGAATGCGCAAAAATGCGCGGCTGCACACCGGCACCATCTGTCCGGAAATCAGCTTTTCACTCTGATAGCCCGCCCACTGGCCGTTGCCAAAACGAATCGACATATCCGATGCGTCGCTCAGATAGTTACGGTGGTTGGCATACACCACGTTGATCTCGGTCTGCGGGTTGGCGCGCATAAACGCAGGCAAGCGCGGGATAAACCACCCCATACCAAAAAGCGGGATCAGGCTGATGGTGACCTGACGCGTTTGCGCCTGCTCCGCCAGGTGCTCCGTCGCCTGGCGCAGCACGTTAAACGCCGCACGGATCGAGCGGTAGTATTCCCGCCCGTGCTGGCTCAGCACCAGCCTGCGCCCCTGACGCTCCGTCAGCGACATTTGCAGGTACCCTTCGAGCACCCTGAGCTGATGGCTGACGGCCGACGGAGAAATGTCCAGCTCCTGCGCGGCCAGCGTGACGCTGCCCAGCCGGGCGATGGCCTCAAAGGCACGCACAGCCCGAAGCGGCGGATCGTTTGCAAGGCGACTTTCTGCATACGCAGGCAGGCCAACCAATTGTTCTGTTTTATTCATATGTTGATTTCTTTAGGCTTTTCACCCAAAAACAGGTCTTCATTATATTTATATAAATCATAAAGATAGAACAATATCTATTTATCATAAGAAATAATAGATGCGTATTTTACAATTTTATTCATTTATTGGATGGTAGCCGCAGAACGAGCACTTTGCGGGTACAGACGTTGGATACACTCATACAACAACTGATCAACGGTGTGATGCTGGGAAGCATCTACGCGCTGATCGCGCTGGGCTATACCATGGTGTATGGCATTTTGCGCATTATTAACTTTGCTCACGGCGATATTCTGATGGTCGGCGCGCTCACCACGCTCTCCGCCATGAACGCCCTGAATACCACTTTTCCGCATATGCCGCAGCTGTTGCAGCTCGGCGTTGCCCTGATGATTGCCATGGCCGTCTGCGCCCTGCTGGCGATGGCCGTGGAACGCTTTGCCTACCGTCGACTGCGCAACGCCCCGCGCCTCGCGCCGCTGATCTCGGGTATCGGCGTTTCGGTCCTGCTGCAAACCGTGGCGATGATTATCTGGACGCGCAACCCGCTGATGTTCCCGCAGATCCTGCCGATGGACCCTATCGCCGTCACGTCAGGCAGCGAAGCGCATCCTCCTGCCATCGTCACCGTCACCGGTATCGTCACCGTTGTCCTTGCGCTGGCGGTGATGACCGGGCTGTGGCTGCTGGTGGAATACACCCGTCTGGGGCGCGGCATGCGCGCCGTGGCGGAAAACCCGCGCGTGGCCACGCTGATGGGGGTTAACCCAAACGCCATTATTACCCTGACGTTTGCCATTGGCGGCGTATTTGCCGCGCTGGCAGGCGTGATGATGGCCAGCAATTACGGTAACGCCAGCTTCTCGATGGGCTTTTTGCCCGGGATAAAAGCCTTTACCGCCGCCGTGCTGGGGGGCATTGGCAACATTCGGGGCGCCATGATTGGCGGCATCCTGCTCGGCATTATCGAAGCGCTGGGCGCAGGCTACCTGGGTGAACTGACCCACGGCGTATTTGGCAGCAACTATCAGGATGTCTTTGCCTTTATGGTGCTGATCCTGGTGCTGGTCTTCCGTCCGGCTGGCCTGCTGGGCGAGCGCGTGGCGAACAGGGCGTAAGGAATTCCATGACAACACTTCAACTCCAGACCCCGGCGACGACGCGCAAATTCTGGTCAGGCATGAGCCTGTTCTGCCTCGCGCTGCTGATTGCGCCCGTGGTGGCCACGCAGCTAGGCGGCAACTACTGGGTGCGCGTCATCGACTTCGCCCTGCTCTACATCATGCTGGCGCTCGGGCTTAATATTGTGGTGGGCTATACCGGCCTGCTGGACATGGGCTTTATCGCCTTTTACGCGGTCGGCGCCTACCTCGCGGCACTGATGGCCTCGCCACACCTGCTGGAGGTGTTTCCGATCCTCGGCGTCTGGTTCCCGGACGGGTTGCACACCTCGTATCTGCTCATTATTCCGCTGGCCGCCCTCGTCGCGGCAGTCTGCGGGATTTTACTCGGTGCTCCTACGCTCAAGCTGCGCGGGGACTACCTGGCGATAGTGACCCTCGGCTTTGGCGAAATTATCCGCATCCTGATGCGTAACCTCGACCGTCCGGTAAACATTACCAACGGCGCAAAGGGCATTACCGGGGTGGATACGCTGAACCTGTTCGGCCTGAAGTTCAGCGGCGTATACCACTGGTTTGGTTTCAAAATACCCGCGCTGTGGCTGTGGTACTACCTGCTGATGCTGGTCATTGTGGCGATTATTTTTGTCTGCCTGCGCCTGCAGCATTCCCGCATTGGTCGCGCCTGGCACGCCATCCGCGAGGATGAAGATGTGGCGCGCGCGATGGGCATCAACGTGCGTAACTATAAGCTGCTCGCCTTTGCGATGGGCGCCTCCTTTGGCGGCGTGGCGGGTGCGCTTTTCGGCGCGTTTCAGGGCTTTGTCTCCCCGGAATCCTTCACGTTACAGGAATCGATTGCCGTACTGGCGATGGTGGTGCTGGGCGGCATGGGGCACATTCCGGGCGTGATCCTGGGCGCGGTACTGCTTACCGCCCTGCCGGAACTGCTGCGCAGCCAGGCAGCGCCAGTTCAGCAGGCGCTGTTCGGTACGGTGCTGATTGACCCTGAAGTGCTGCGCCAGCTGTTTTACGGTCTGGCACTGGTGCTGGTGATGCTGGTGCGCCCGTCCGGGATCTGGCCGGTACGCCACAAGGAGGCGAAGGCATGAGCCTGTTAACCGTACGCAACATGACAAAACGCTTCGGCGGCCTTACCGCTGTAGATGACGTTTCCTTAACCGTGAACAAAGGCGAGATCTACGGGCTGATCGGCCCCAACGGCGCGGGAAAAACCACCTGCTTTAACCTCATCACCGGCCTTTATCCGGCGGACAGCGGCGAGTTTTCGATAGCGGATAAGCCCTATTTCCCAAAACACATAGAGAAAGTGACCGTCGCCGGGATTGCGCGCACCTTTCAGAACGTGCGCCTCTTCAACGACATGTCGGTACTGGAAAACGTGATGGTGGGCCGCCACGTGCGCACCCGTAACGGCCTGTGGGCCGCGCTGAGCCGCCACAAACGCGCCCGTGAGGAAGAGAAACAGACCCGCGAACTGGCCTGGCACTGGCTGGACTATACCGGCATTGCGCAGTTCGCCCACTATCGAGCCTGCGATCTGGCCTATGGCCATCAGCGTCGCCTGGAAATCGCCCGCGCGCTGGCAACGGATCCGCTGCTGCTGGCGCTGGACGAACCCGCCGCCGGGATGAACGCGGCGGAAAAAGTGGCGCTCGGCGAGCTGCTCATCCGCATCCGCGATGACGGCAAAACCCTGCTGATGATTGAACATGACGTCAAGCTGGTGATGGGCATCTGCGATCGCCTGACGGTGCTCGATTACGGCAAAACGCTCGCCACCGGCACGCCGGAAAGCGTGCGGCGCGACCCGGCAGTGATCGCCGCCTGGCTTGGAGGTAACGCTCATGTCTGAATTACTGAAGGTGGAACGTCTGGACGTGCATTACGGCGGCATTCAGGCCGTACGCGATGTCTCATTTGCCCTGCGCGAGGGCGAACAGGCTACGCTGATCGGCGCTAACGGCGCGGGGAAAAGTTCCACCGTGCGCGCCATTACCGGGCTGGAAAGCTTTAGCGGCAGCATTGTCTTCAGCGGTAAAGCGGTGTGCAAACAGAGCCCGGAGACCCTGCTTCGCGACGGGCTGGTGATGGTCCCGGAGGGCCGCGGGATCTTCTCCCGCATGACGGTGCTGGAAAACCTGCAGATGGGCGCCTGGCTCAGGCGTGACACTGTCACCGTCAGGCGCGAGATGAACGAAATTTTCGAGCGCTTCCCGCGTCTGGGCGAACGCCAGCATCAGCTTGCCGGTCTGCTGTCCGGCGGCGAGCAACAGCTGCTGGCCCTTAACCGCGCCCTGCTTAGCCGCCCGCGCCTGCTGATCCTCGACGAGCCGTCAATGGGCCTTGCCCCGAAGATGGTCGAGAACATATTTGCCGTTATTGCCGGGCTGCGCGAGCGCGGCGTCGCCCTGCTGCTTATCGAACAAAACGCCCGGCTCGCGCTGGAGGTGACCGACAGCGCGTGGGTGATGGACAGCGGCAGCATTGTTCATCATGGCGAATCGACAGCGCTGCTCAACGACGACCAGATTGCACAGATTTATTTGGGCGAAATGCCCGTTTAACCACACCAGCCAACATCAGGGAAATACAATGAAAACAGTAAAAATCAGCGCGCTCAGCGCCGCTATTCTGCTCGGCAGCTTTGCCTCAACGTCCGCGTGGGCCGCTGACGGTGAAACCGTGGTCATCGGTCTGGCAGGCCCGCTGACCGGCCCGTCTGCCCGTATCGGGAAAGATCTGGAGAACGGCGCGCAGCTGGCTATCGATGACATCAACAAGCAGCACCCGACCATCGGCGGCAAAGCGGTGACCTTCAAACTGCAGTCCGAAGACGATCAGTCCGACCCGCGCACCGCCGTAGCCGTCGCGCAGCGTCTGGTGGATAGCGGCGTGGCGGGCGTGGTCGGCCACTGGAACACCGGCACCAGCATTCCGGCGGCCCGCATATATCACGATGCGGGTATTGCCCAGGTGGCGCCGGTCGCAACCGGTCATGCCTATACCCAGCAGGGTTTTGACACCAGCTTCCGCGTGATGGGCCACGACGATGACGGCGGCCAGCTCGCCGGTCAGTACGCGGTTAACACCCTGAAAGCCAAACGCATTGCGGTGATCGACGACCGCACCGCATTTGGACAGGGTCTGGCAGACCAGTTTATTAAATCGCTGGAAGCCCAGGGCGTGAAAATTGTCGATCGTCAGTACGTGGATGACAAAACGGTCGATTTCAGCGCCGTACTGACCGCCATCCGCAGTAAAAACGCCGATCTGATCTTCTTCGGCGGCGTCGACAGCCAGGCCGCACCGCTGGCGCGCCGCATCAAACAGCTGGGCATGAACGCCACGCTGATGGGCGCAGGCGGATTCGTCAGCCAGACGTTCCTCAAGCTGGCGCAGAAAGAAGGCGAAGGCGTTGTGGCGCTGGAGCCGGGTCTGCCCGTTGACCAGATGCCGGGTGGTAAAGCGTTCGAGCAGGCGTACCAGTCCCGCTACCACACCCATATCGAACTGCACGCCCCGTTCGCCTATGACGCCACCCGCGTGCTGGTGGCGGCGATGGAAAAAGCAGACTCCGTTGAGCCGTCCGACTATCTGCCCGCCCTGCGCGCCATCAGCTATTCCGGCGTGACCGGACAGATCGCGTTTGATAAAGAGGGCAACCTGAAATCGCCGTCGTTCACGGTCTATAAGGTTGTCGACGGCAAATGGCAGCCGCAGACCGTGCTGGGCGGCGCAAAAGCGAAGTAACGCAGCGAGGCAATGTGATGAGTGATAATAACGAGCTGGGCATTCTCGCCCGCCGCAAAATTGAAGCCGAAATTATTAAGCCAATTTATGAAATCCTGGTGCGCGAGATAGGGAAAGACCGCGCCCAGGCGGTGATTGGTGAGGCCATTGAGCAGGCCGCGATTGATGCTGGCAAAGGGTTTGCCAGCAAAGAACCCAACGGCGCGAACATCAAGAGCTTTATCGCCCTGCAGTATCTGTGGGAGAAAGATAATGCCCTGGAGGTGAAGGTGATCGACGCCGACGACCAGCAGTACAACTACAACGTGACCCGCTGTCGCTACGCGGAGATGTACCACGAGATGGGGCTGGGTGAAATTGGTCACCTGCTCTCCTGCGCGCGCGATGAAAAATTCATCGTGGGCTATGCGCCCGACGTAGAGCTAACCCGCACCACCACCATTATGCAGGGCGGCGCGTGCTGTGATTTCCGCTACCGCTGCAGTAAGGACAAGCCATGATCCGCGTCAACGCCGAACGGCTGTGGTCAACGCTTGAGATGATGGCGCAGATCGGCGGCACGCCCGCCGGTGGCGTCACCCGTCTGGCACTGAGCGAGGAAGATCGCGTTGCGCGTAATCTGCTTCGCGACTGGGCGCTGGACGCCGGTTTTACCTGTGCCGTCGACAGCATGGGCAATATGTTTATCCGTCGTGCGGGGAAAAATCCGCAGCTTGCCCCGGTCTTGACCGGTTCGCACGTGGATACGCAGCCGCTGGGGGGGAACTACGACGGGGTTTACGGCGTGCTGGCCGGGCTGGAGCTGCTGCGAACGCTCAACGACCATCACATTGAGACGGAACGTGACGTTGTGCTGGTCAACTGGACCAACGAAGAAGGCGCGCGCTTCGCGCCAGCCATGCTCGCTTCAGGGGTCTGGACGGGGCAATTTAGCGAAGCGTACGCCCATGCCCGCGCCGATCACGATGGCATCACCGTGGGTGAAGCCCTGGATAACATCGGCTACCGGGGTGAAGCCCCTGCCCGCGCGTTTCCGGTTTACGCCTGCTACGAGCTGCACATCGAGCAGGGCCCGATTCTGGAGGACGAAGGTCTGGATATCGGGCTCGTCCGCGCGGCAATGGGCCAGCGCTGGTTCACCCTGACGCTGGACGGGTTTGCCGCCCACGCGGGCACCACGCCGATGCACAGCCGCCGCGACGCGCTAACCGCCTTCGCGGAGCTGGCGCTGAAGGTGGAGGAGATTGGCTATCGGCATGCGCCGGACGGACGGGCGACGATCGGTATGGCGCAGGTTACGCCAAACTCGCGCAACGTCGTGCCGTCTCGGGTGGTCTGCAGCGTGGAGTTTCGCCATCCGGCGCAGACGGCGCTGGAAGCCATGGAGGCGGCGCTACATAAGGTGGCTGAAAGCCTGAGCCTGCGCGGGGTGGCGGCTGCCGTTAAGCGCATCTTTGACTACACGCCCATCGCGTTTGATGCCGAATGTCTGGCCCGCACGGAGAAGGCCGTGGCGGAACTGGGCTACTCGGCGAAACCGATGGTCTCCGGCGCGGGACATGACGCCTGCTATGTCAGCAAAATTGCCCCTGCCAGCATGATTTTTATCCCCTGCGTGAAGGGCATCAGCCATAACGAAGCGGAAAGGATCCTGCCGGAGTGGTCAGAGAAAGGGGCAAACGTGCTGTTGCACAGCGTGTTGGCCGCGGCCCAGGAAAAATAAACCGGGTGGCGCGGCTCGGACAACCGCGCCCGTAGGCCCGGTAAGCGCAGCGCCACCGGGCGTGTTTTACCCCTTCGGCACCTTCGCCAGGCTGAACCAGATCCCCACTGCCAGCAACAGCAGCATTCCGCCCGCACTCCCCAGCGCCACGCTGTGGGAAGTAATAAACGCACTTTTCGCCGCCTCAATCACCGGCTCCGCGAGGGACGGCGTCAGTTCCTGCGCCACCTTCATCGCTTCACCAATCGATGACGAGGCTTTATCGACGAGCGAGGCATGCAGCCCCTGCGGCAGCGCAATCGACGCCGAGAAGCTGCGGGTCAACAGCAGACCAAAAATGGCGATCCCCAGCCCGGCCCCCAGTTCATAGGACATGGTTTCAATGGCTCCGGCGGCAGCCGCCTTCTCTTTCGGCGCGGCCGCCATAATGGCCGAGGTCGAGGCCAGCAGCGCGCTGGCGGCACTGAAGCCGAGCAGCACCATCAGCCCCCACGCCTGCCACTGCTGCGTGCTGAAGTCGAGCGTCGACAGGCCGATAAAGCTGACCGCGCTCAGCCCCATGCCACCCGCAGCGACAATGCGTAGCCCCAGACGGCCCACCAGCACACCGGCAATCGGTCCGCTGAACCCGCTGGCCACCATTACCGGGAGCATAAACATGCCCGCCTCGAACGGCGTAAAGCCATGGACAAACTGCAGCTCCTGCGCCATCAGCAATTCAAAGCCCACCAGGGCGATCATCGCTGTCATCGCCATTACCACGCCGCTTAAAATGATGCGGTGACAGAACAGGCGCATATCGATCATCGGCACGCGGGCGCGAAGCTGGATGCGCACAAAAATAAACAGCATCACGGCCCCCGTCAGCAGGGTACACGCCACCAGCCACGGCGCCAGAGCGCCCTTAAGCGCGGTTTTGGCGCTGTAGACCAGCAGCAAAATCGCCACAATCAGCATGATGGCATGGCTGATATTCAGCGGCTGCTCCGGTCGGCCCTGTTGACGGGGGACAAAACGCGCGGCCAGCGACACCACCACCAGCACAATCGGTACGTTGATCAAAAACACCGATCCCCAGTAAAAATGCTCCAGCAGCATACCGCCAATCAGCGGGCCAAACGCTGCCCCGCCGGAACCGACCGCCGCCCAGACGCCGAGCGCGATGTTGCGATCTTTCGCATCGGTAAAGAGCGTGCGGATCCCCGCCAGAGTGGCAGGAATGATCATGGCCGCACCAATCGCCAGCGAGGCGCGCGCCGCGATCAGCCACCCTGCTGAGGGGGCAAACGCTGCCGCCAGCGATGACAGGCCAAACAGCGTGCTGCCGATCATCAACAACCGTTTAAAACCGATGCGGTCACCCAAGGCGCCCATCGGCAGCACCATTCCCGCCATCACCAACGAGTAAATATCGATGATCCACAATAGTTCATTGCCGCTGGCGCCCAGCGTCATGCTCAATGTCGGCGCCGCTACGTGCAGCACCGTCGCGTCAATCGCCACCGGGATATACACCAGCACGATAATCACTAACGCTAACCACTGACGAAACATAAATTTCCTTTTCATCTCAAACCTGGACACATGTCCAGATTGCGATCCTACGCAAAGTTGAACGCGTGTCCAGCTTTTTGTTACACTCGTTTCATTCCTATTGAGAGTAGTGAAAAAATGCAATATTTGAGCAAGGAAGAGAGACGGGAAGCGATCCTGCAGGCCGCGATGCGCGTAGCGCTGGCCGAGGGGCTGGCAGCCATGACGGTACGGCGAATTGCCGCTGAAGCGGGCGTCGCGACCGGACAGGTCCACCACCACTTCGCCTCCGGCGGCGAGCTAAAATCGCTGGCCTTTGTGCGCGTGATCCGCGAGCTGCTGGATGCCGACGTGGTGGGTGAAAACGCCAGCTGGCGGGAACGGCTGCACAGCATGCTCGGCAGTGACGACGGCGGGCTTGAGCCTTACATTCGCCTCTGGCGGGAAGCTCAAATTCTCGCCAGCCGGGATCCTGAAATCAACGCGGCTTACGCCCTGACTATGGAGATGTGGCATCAGGAGACCGTGGCGATTATCCGCGCCGGGGCGGAGGCCAACGCCTTTACGCTTACCGATCGCGCGGAAAATATTGCCTGGCGATTGATCGGGCTGGTTTGTGGGCTTGATGGGATCACGATTTTAAATATGCCCGAAATGGACGATGCGGCGTTTAATAAGCATCTCGATAAACTTATCTCCCTCGAATTGGGTTAATACTCCCAACGGAGTATTATTTACCGCGAGTTTTACAATTAGTAACACATTAAGCGAACCCATATTTCCTTTCGAATCTCAGGGGTTCGCTTTTTTATCTATCCTTTCAGTTGTATCCAAAAACATCCAATAATCCAACCAGCACACTCACATCTATCTAACTGTTTTCATTTGTTTTCTCTTCATTCTGGCGAGCAAGAGGGTGATATGTCACAACAAAGTGAGAAGAGTAATCCGCATCTGTTAAGTAACTGGAAACCGGAAAATGTGCAATTTTGGGAAAACAAAGGAAAACATATCGCGCGAAGAAACCTGTGGATTTCCGTCGCCTGTTTGCTGTTAGCGTTTTGCGTCTGGATGTTATTTAGCGCCATTGCCGTCAATCTGAATAAAGTCGGATTTAATTTCACCACCGATCAACTTTTTATGCTAACGGCATTACCTTCTCTCTCCGGCGCGATATTGCGCGTCCCCTATTCGTTTATGGTGCCCATATTTGGCGGACGATACTGGACGGTATTGAGTACCGTCATCCTGATCATTCCCTGCGTCTGGCTGGGGATGGCCATCCAGAACACCGCGACGCCTTACTGGATCTTTATCGTGATTGCCCTGCTCTGCGGCTTTGCAGGCGCCAACTTTGCCTCCAGCATGGGCAACATCAGCTTCTTCTTCCCCAAGGCAAAACAGGGTAGCGCGCTCGGTATTAACGGCGGGCTCGGCAACCTGGGCGTCAGCGTGATGCAGCTGGTCGCGCCGCTGGTGATCTTCCTGCCGATGTTTACCTTCCTGGGCGTGGAGGGCGTACCGCAGGATAACGGTTCCACCCTGTGGCTGGCCAATGCGGCCTGGATATGGGCGCCGCTGCTGCTGCTGGCCACCCTTGCGGCCTTCTTTGGAATGAACGATATCGCCAGCTCCAAGGCCTCTATCGCCAGCCAGCTCCCGGTGCTGAAGCGTTTTCATCTCTGGCTGCTGAGCCTGCTCTATCTGGCGACCTTCGGCTCGTTTATCGGTTTCTCGGCGGGCTTTGCCATGCTGTCAAAAACCCAGTTTCCGGACGTCAACATTCTGCACCTCGCCTTCTTTGGCCCTCTAATCGGTGCGCTGGCGCGTTCGGCGGGCGGGATGATCTCTGACAAACTGGGCGGCGTGCGGGTCACGCTGATTAACTTCGTTTTTATGGCCCTCTTCAGCGCCCTGATCTTCCTGACGCTGCCCGGCTCTGGCTCCGGCAGCTTTGTCGCGTTCTATCTGGTCTTTATGGGGCTGTTCCTCACCGCCGGGCTCGGCAGCGGATCGACCTTCCAGATGATCGCGATTATCTTCCGCCAAATCACGCTCGACCGCGTCAAAAAACAGGGCGGCACGGACGAGCAGGCGCAGCACGAAGCGGTGACAGAGACCGCCGCCGCGCTGGGCTTTATCTCCGCTATCGGCGCCGTTGGCGGGTTCTTCATTCCCAAAGCCTTTGGCACCTCGCTGGCGATGACCGGATCGCCGGTCGGCGCCATGAAGGTGTTCCTCGTGTTTTACATCGTCTGCGTGCTCGTTACCTGGCTGGTGTATGGCCGCAAATCCGCAAAACAAGAATAACTACACGTCCGAAGCAGGAGAAATGTCATGAGCAAACTGTTGGATCGCTTTCGTTATTTCAAAACAAAGGGGGACAGCTTCGCCAACGGGCACGGGCAGGTATATAACACCAACCGCGACTGGGAGGACGGCTACCGTCAGCGCTGGCAGTTCGACAAGATCGTGCGCTCCACCCACGGCGTGAACTGTACCGGCTCCTGCAGCTGGAAGATTTACGTTAAAAACGGCCTGGTGACCTGGGAAACCCAGCAGACCGACTATCCACGCACCCGCCCTGACCTGCCCAACCACGAACCGCGCGGCTGCCCGCGTGGCGCAAGCTACTCGTGGTATCTCTATAGCGCCAACCGTCTTAAATACCCGCTGGTGCGCCGCAGGCTGATTGAGCTCTGGCGCGAGGCGCTGGCGCAGCATACCGATCCGGTGCTGGCCTGGGATGCCATCCAGAGCGATCCGCAAAAGGCGCAAAGCTACAGGAAGGCGCGGGGTAAAGGCGGGTTTATCCGCTCGAACTGGAAAGAGCTGAACCAGCTGATTGCCGCCGCCAACGTCTGGACCATCAAAAACTATGGTCCGGACCGCGTGGCCGGTTTTTCCCCTATTCCGGCGATGTCGATGGTCTCCTACGCCGCCGGCACGCGCTATCTTTCCCTGCTGGGCGGTACCTGCCTGAGCTTCTACGACTGGTACTGCGACCTGCCGCCGGCGTCGCCGATGACCTGGGGCGAGCAGACCGACGTGCCGGAGTCCGCCGACTGGTACAACTCCAGCTACATCATCGCCTGGGGCTCGAACGTGCCGCAGACCCGAACCCCGGACGCCCATTTCTTCACCGAGGTGCGCTACAAGGGCACCAAAACCGTCGCCATCACGCCGGACTTCTCGGAAGTCGCGAAGCTGAGCGACCAGTGGCTGTCCCCCAAACAGGGCACCGACAGCGCCCTCGCCATGGCGATGGGCCACGTGATCCTCAAAGAGTTCCACCTCGATAACCCGAGCGACTACTTCCTTAACTACTGCCGCCGCTACACCGACATGCCGATGCTGGTGCTGCTGGACGAGCAGGCTGACGGTCGCGTGGTGCCTGGGCGTATGCTGCGCGCCTCGGACCTTGTCGACGGGCTGGGGGAAGCCAATAACCCTGAATGGAAGACCGTCGCCTTTGACGTAGCCGGAAACCTGGTGGTGCCAAACGGCTCCATCGGCTTTCGCTGGGGAGAAAAAGGCAAATGGAACCTGGAGCCACAGGCTGCGGGCCACGACACCGAACTGACGCTGTCGCTGCTCATCACCCACGACAGCGTGGCGGACGTCGCCTTCCCCTACTTTGGCGGCAACGAGAACCCGCATTTCCGCAGCGTGAAGCAGGATCCGGTACTGACGCGCCGCGTGCCGAGCAAAACCCTGACCCTCGCCGACGGCAGCGAGAAACGGGTAGTCAGCGTTTACGATCTGGTGCTGGCGAACTACGGTCTCGATCGCGGTCTGGAGGACAGCAACGCCGCAGAGAGCTATGACCAGGTCAAAGCCTATACCCCCGCCTGGGGCGAGCAGATCACCGGCGTGCCCGCCCGGCTGATTGAAAAAATCGCCCGCGAGTTTGCCGACACGGCGCACAAAACCCACGGCCGGTCGATGATCATTCTCGGTGCAGGGGTGAACCACTGGTACCACATGGACATGAACTACCGCGGGATGATCAACATGCTGGTCTTCTGCGGCTGCGTCGGGCAGAGCGGCGGCGGCTGGTCGCACTATGTCGGCCAGGAGAAGCTGCGCCCGCAAACCGGCTGGCTGCCGCTGGCCTTCGCGCTGGACTGGAACCGCCCGCCGCGCCAGATGAACAGCACCTCCTTCTTCTACAACCACGCCAGCCAGTGGCGCTACGAGAAGCTGACCGCGCAGGAGCTGCTCTCCCCGCTGGCGGACGCCTCGAGGTTCACCGGCCACCTGATTGATTTCAACGTCCGCGCCGAGCGCATGGGCTGGCTGCCGTCGGCGCCGCAGCTCAACCTCAACCCGCTGCACATAAAGGCCCGCGCGGACGCGGCGGGCATCACGCCGCAGGAGTACACCGTTCAGGCGTTAAAATCGGGCGATATCCGCTTCGCCTGCGAGCAGCCGGACAACGGCAAGAACCATCCGCGCAACCTGTTCGTCTGGCGCTCTAACCTGCTCGGCTCGTCCGGGAAAGGCCACGAGTACATGCTAAAATACCTGCTCGGCACCGAGAGCGGGATTCAGGGCGAGGATTTGGGCTCAACCGACGACGTGAAGCCTGAGGAAGTGGAGTGGCAGACCGCCGCCATTGAGGGCAAGCTCGACCTGCTGGTGACGCTCGACTTCCGCATGTCCAGCACCTGCCTGTTCTCGGATATCGTCCTGCCGACCGCCACCTGGTATGAAAAAGACGATATGAATACCTCGGACATGCATCCGTTTATTCACCCGCTCTCGGCCGCCGTCGACCCGGCATGGGAGTCCCGCAGCGACTGGGAGATCTACAAGGGCATCGCCAACGTCTTCTCCGAGGTTTGCGTCGGGCATCTCGGCACCGAAACGGACGTGGTGCTACAGCCGCTACAGCACGACTCCCCCGCGGAGCTGTCGCAGCCGTTTGACATTCAGGACTGGCGCAAAGGGGAATGCGATCTGATCCCCGGTAAAACGGCGCCGAACATCGCGGTCGTCGAGCGGAACTACCCGGAAACTTACGAGCGCTTCACCGCCCTCGGCCCGCTGATGGACACGCTCGGCAACGGCGGGAAAGGCATATCGTGGAACACGCAGAGCGAGGTCGATTTCCTCGGCAAGCTCAACTACGTCAAGCTCGACGGCCCGGCGAAAGGCCGCCCGCGCATTGAAACTGCCATTGACGCTTCAGAGGTGATCCTCGCCCTCGCGCCGGAAACCAACGGCCAGGTGGCGGTGAAGGCCTGGGAAGCGCTCGGCGAGCTGACCGGGCGCAATCACACCCATCTGGCGCTGAACAAGGAAGACGAGAAGATCCGCTTCCGCGATATCCAGGCGCAGCCGCGTAAAATCATCTCCAGCCCGACCTGGTCCGGCCTGGAGAGCGAGCACGTCTCCTATAACGCGGGCTATACCAACGTTCACGAGCTGATCCCGTGGCGCACCCTTTCCGGCCGCCAGCAGCTGTATCAGGATCATTCCTGGATGCGCGCCTTCGGTGAGAGTCTGGTGGCTTACCGTCCACCGATTGACACCCGCAGCGTCACCCATATGCGCGAGATCCCGCCGAACGGCTTCCCGGAAAAAGCGCTCAATTTCCTGACGCCGCACCAGAAATGGGGCATTCACTCCACCTACAGCGAAAACCTGCTGATGCAGACCCTGTCGCGCGGCGGCCCCATCGTCTGGATCAGCGAAACCGACGCGCGCGAGCTGGGCATTGAGGACAACGACTGGATCGAGGCCTTCAACGCCAACGGCGCCCTCACCGCCCGCGCGGTGGTCAGCCAGCGCGTGCCGCCGGGCATGACCATGATGTACCACGCTCAGGAGCGCATCCTGAACATCCCGGGTTCCGAGGTGACCGGACGGCGCGGCGGGATCCACAACTCTGTCACCCGCGTCTGCCCGAAACCGACGCACATGATCGGCGGCTACGCCCAGCTGGCGTACAGCTTCAACTATTACGGCACCGTCGGCTCCAACCGCGACGAGTTCATCATGATCCGCAAAATGAAAAACATTAACTGGCTGGACGGCGAAGGTCGAGATCAGGTCCAGGAGGCGAAAAAATGAAAATACGCTCACAGGTTGGCATGGTTCTGAATCTCGATAAATGCATCGGCTGCCACACCTGCTCGGTCACCTGCAAGAACGTCTGGACCGGGCGTGAAGGGATGGAATATGCGTGGTTCAACAACGTGGAGACCAAACCGGGGATCGGCTACCCGAAAAACTGGGAGGATCAGGAGGAGTGGCAAGGCGGCTGGATCCGCGGCATTCACGGCAAGCTGACCCCACGCCTCGGCGGCAAAATGGGGGTGCTGTCGAAGATTTTCGCCAACCCCGTCCTGCCGCAGATTGACGATTATTACGAACCCTTCACCTTTGACTATCAGGAACTGCACCGCGCCCCGGAGGGGGATCATCTCCCTACTGCCCGCCCCCGCTCGCTGATTGACGGCAAGCGGATGGACAAAATCGTCTGGGGCCCCAACTGGGAGGAGCTGCTGGGGGGCGAGTTCGAAAAACGCGCCCGCGACCGCAACTTCCAGAAGATCCAGAAGGAGATGTACGGCCAGTTCGAAAACACCTTCATGATGTACCTGCCGCGCCTGTGCGAGCATTGTCTCAACCCGAGCTGCGTCGCCACCTGCCCGAGCGGCGCGATTTACAAGCGCGAAGAGGACGGCATTGTGCTGATCGACCAGGACAAATGCCGCGGCTGGCGCCTGTGCATCAGCGGCTGTCCCTACAAGAAAATCTACTTCAACTGGAAGAGCGGCAAGTCAGAAAAATGCATCTTCTGCTACCCGCGCATTGAGTCCGGCCAGCCGACCGTCTGCTCGGAAACCTGCGTCGGGCGCATCCGCTACCTCGGCGTGCTGCTGTACGACGCGGACCGTATTGAAGAGGCGGCCAGCACCGAGCATGAAACCGATCTGTACGAGCGCCAGTGCGACGTGTTCCTCAACCCGAACGATCCGGCGGTGATTGAGGAAGCGCTGAAGCAGGGTATTCCGCAGAACGTCATCGACGCCGCCCAGCGTTCCCCGGTCTACAAAATGGCGATGGACTGGAAGCTGGCCCTGCCGCTGCACCCGGAATACCGCACCCTGCCGATGGTCTGGTACGTGCCGCCACTGTCGCCGATTCAGTCCTACGCGGACGCCGGCGGCCTGCCGCAGAGCGACGGCGTTCTTCCCGCAGTCGAAAGCCTGCGCATTCCGGTGCAGTATCTGGCGAACATGCTCAGCGCGGGCGATACCGGCCCGGTGCTGCGCGCCCTGAAGCGCATGATGGCAATGCGTCACTACAAGCGTTCCCAGACCGTGGAAGGCGTGACCGATACCCGCGCCATTGAAGAGGTCGGCCTGACCGAAGCGCAGGTTGAGGAGATGTACCGCTATCTGGCGATTGCCAACTACGAAGACCGCTTCGTGATCCCGACCAGCCACCGCGAAATGGCACGCGACGCCTTCCCGGAGAAAAACGGCTGCGGCTTCACCTTCGGCGACGGCTGCCACGGCTCCGATACGAAATTCAACCTCTTCAACAGCAGCCGCATCGACGCGATCAACATCACCGAGGTGCGCGAACATGGGGAGGGAGAGTAATGCAGATCCTCAAAATCATCGCGCTGCTGATCGAGTATCCCGATGAGATCCTGTGGGAAAACCGTGATGAAGCGCTTTCGTTAATTGCGCAGGACGCGCCCATGCTGCTGCCGTTTGCCCGCCAGCACCTGAGCGCCCCGCTGCTGGATAAACAGGCCGAATGGTGTGAGGTGTTTGAGCGCGGTCGCGCGACGTCGCTGCTGCTGTTCGAGCACGTTCACGCCGAGTCCCGCGATCGCGGCCAGGCGATGGTCGACCTGATGAGCCAGTATGAGAAAGCGGGTCTTGAGCTGGACTGCCGCGAGCTGCCGGACTATCTGCCGCTCTACCTGGAATATCTCAGCATCGTCACCGACGACGAAGCGCGTGACGGGCTGCAAAACGTCGCACCGATCCTGGCGCTTATCGGCGGCCGCCTGAAGCAGCGCGGCGTGGCGCACTATCAGCTGTTTGACGCTCTGCTGGCGCTGGCGGGCACGCGGCTTTCCAGCGACAGCGTGGCGAAACAGGTGTCCGGTGAAAAACGGGATGATACCCGTCAGGCGCTGGACGCCGTGTGGGAAGAGGAACAGGTGAAGTTTATCGAAGACAACGCCACATCGTGCGACAGCTCGCCGATGCAGCAATATCAACGACGCTTTAGCCAGGACGTCGCGCCGCAGTACGTGGACGTCAGCGCCGGAGGCCCAAAATGACACACTACCTGAACGTGTTTTTCTATGACATTTATCCGTACATCTGCGCCACCGTGTTTTTCCTCGGTAGCTGGTTGCGCTACGACTACGGACAGTACACCTGGCGCGCCTCGTCAAGCCAGATGCTCAGCAAGCGCGGGATGAACTGGGCCTCTAACCTGTTTCATATCGGGATTCTGGGGATCTTCTTCGGGCACCTGTTCGGCATGTTAACCCCGCACTGGATGTACGCCTGGTTTTTACCCGTCGCGGTTAAGCAGCAGCTGGCCATGATTGCGGGCGGAATTTGCGGCGTGCTGACGCTGATCGGCGGGTCGATGCTGCTGATTCGCCGCTTGTTCAACCAGCGGGTGCGTGCCACCTCCACCACGCCGGATATCATCATTATGAGTATCCTGCTGATACAGTGCATTCTGGGGCTATCGACCATTCCTTTCTCCGCGCAATATCCTGACGGAAGCGAGATGATGAAGCTGGTGGGCTGGGCGCAGGGGATCGTGACGTTTAAGGGCGGTTCATCAGAAATGCTGAGCGGCGTGGCGCCGATCTTCCGCGTGCATCTGGTGCTGGGGATGACGATCTTCCTCATCTTCCCCTTCACCCGCCTGGTGCACGTGTGGAGCGCGCCGTTTGAGTACTTTACGCGGCGGTATCAGGTGGTGAGATCGCGCCGTTGATTTGTCGGGTGGCGGCTACGCCTTACCCGACCTACGTTCACACGCCCGTAGGCCCGGTCAGGTGTAGACGCCACCGGGCCGCAATGTCAGAACAAAGTACTTCCGCTGACGACTGAAATAACCAACAGCAGCAGCAAGACTGTGACAATCAGACCAAAAGCCAGTAACGCCGCATGAAAAGCGAGCGTGGCCCCGGAAAAAAACAGTGCACCACTCACCCCCCATCTGTTCTCTTTGCGCATCCCAGCCGTGAAGGCAAGCCCTAATGCCACAACGGATAAAATGATTCCGCTATTGATAAGAATGCTGTCGATATCGAACGCTTTCTTTTTTGCCTCAACGGTCGGCTGTTCTCCCTTTATGCCAGCAATGATCCCTTTTTTTACCGCCGAAACCTTTTCAGCCACAACAATTTCAAGGGTCGTCGATTTTGTCGAAAAAGGACCAAAGGTGAACTGCACTAATGAGAGAAGCAGTGCAATAACCCCGAGTAACATTCCCACTGAACTGAATTTATTCCGCAACAAGATTTCCATATCAGCATGCCTTTGATGATGTTTAAACTAACCTGCCGGGTGGCGGCTATTTCCCTGCCTGCGGATGCGTATCAAATCCCGCCATCACTGCCGTCAGCTCGGCCAGGGTAAAGCCGTGCTTCGGGTCATCAACGCCCAGGCCAAACCGCTCCTGCATCAGCTTATACAGCGCCTCCGCATCCGGCAAATGGATCTGCTCCTCCACATGACCGTTCTGCCAGTGGGTAAAGTTGAAGTTGGTCAGCGTCAGCTTGCCGCCGTCCGGCAGATGGCGGCACATCAGCAGATGATGGCGGAAATGCGACTGCGGCCAGTGCGCCGACCAGAAATTTCCCATCACGTAATCGCTGAAATACTGCGTCGTCAGGTCAAAGTGGTACATCGACTGCCAGTGCTCGTGGTGGCGGAACTGCAGCACCCAGTCGTTGCCCTCGCTCAGCAGACGATACAGACCGTGCGGCGTTTCCTGCTCCTCGTTAGCGAGTAAACGAATCGGCGCCGTCAGCGTCTGGCCGCCAAACCCCACGTCGGCAATCCAGCGCTCACCGTTGAGCTCCACCAGCAGCAGGCGGTGCGTGCGCGGCGGCATTTGCGGCGGGCTCGCTAATACCACGCGCCCCAGCACGCTGCGCACGGTAAACCCGACTTCGCGCAATACCCGCTCAAACAGGCCGTTTTGCTCAAAGCAGTATCCCCCACGACGGGCGGTCAGCAATTTGTCGACCAGACACTGGTCTTCGAGATGAATTTCGCGCGGCAGGACGACATCGATATTCTCAAACGGGATCGCGCAGTTGTGATGTAAATGCAGTGCGCGCAGGGTGTCTATATCAGCAGAAGCCGGTTGCTTCCAGCCGATGCGGGCGAAATAGGCGGTCAGAAAGGGGGACATATATCAGTTTCCTTTGATAGTGATGCTGTGTTTATAAACTAATTCTACGCGCTCACTTTGATTTACGTGCTTTTTCGTCATACTCATCGTTACAGATGAGGAGATCCTATGAGCCACTTTCGCCCTGTTGAATTACGTCATGCCAGCCGTCTGCTGAACCACGGTCCTACCGTACTGATTACCAGTCGTGATGAAACGCTCGACAGACGTAACGTTATGGCCGCCGCATGGTCCATGCCCGTTGAGTTTGAACCGCCGCGCATCGCGATAGTCGTGGATAAAAGTACCTGGTCACGCGAGCTGATCGAACGCAGCGGGAAATTTGGCATCGTCATTCCCGGCGTGGCGGCGGCCAACTGGACTTACGCGGTGGGCAGCGTCAGCGGGCGCGACGAGGACAAATTCAACTGCTACGGGATCCCGGTCGTGAATGGCCCGGAGCTCGGTCTGCCGGTCATTGAAGAGAAATGCCTGGCGTGGATGGAATGCCGGTTATTACCCGTGACCTCCGCGGCAGAGAAATACGACACGCTGTTTGGTGAAGTGGTTTCAGCGGCAGCGGATGAACGGGCGTTTATTGCCGGACGCTGGCAGTTTGACGGGGATAAGCTCAATACCCTGCATCATCTTGGAGCCGGGACGTTTGTGGCGAGCGGGAAGATGGTGAAGGCGCTGGATTGAGAAAACCCTCCCCCTAATGGGAGAGGGTGACCGTACTACTTCGCACGCCGTGCAATAATCTCATCCGCAACATTCCGCGGGGCTTCCGCAAAATGATGGAACTCCATCGTATACGTCGCGCGTCCCTGGGACATCGAGCGCAATGTCGTGGCATAACCAAACATCTCCGCCAGCGGCACGTCAGCGCGAATAATCTGGCTTCCGTACTGCTCTGCCATCCCCTGCACCATGCCGCGGCGGGAAGAGAGATCGCCCATGATGTTACCGGCGTACTCTTCCGGTGTTTCCACCTCCACGTGCATGATCGGCTCAAGGATCGCCGGATCCGCCCTGCGGGCGCCCTCTTTAAAGCCGAGGATCGCCGCCATGCGGAACGCCATCTCCGAGGAGTCGACGTCGTGATACGAGCCAAACGTCAGCGTCGCTTTAACATCGACGACCGGATAGTCCGCCAGCACGCCGCTGTTCATCGCTTCCCGCAGCCCTTTCTCAACGGAAGGGATATACTCGCGCGGCACCACGCCGCCCTTGGTGGCATCTTCAAATTTAAAACCACTTCCGGGCTCCAGCGGCTCCAGACTCAGGACCACATGGCCGTACTGCCCTTTACCGCCGGACTGTCGGACAAATTTGCCTTCGATGTCCTTCACCGTTTTACGCAGGGTTTCACGGTAGGTCACCTGCGGACGACCGATATTTGCCTCGACGCCAAACTCACGCTTCATGCGATCGACAATAATCTCAAGGTGTAGCTCACCCATCCCGGAGATAATGGTCTGACCGGACTCTTCGTCAGTGTGCAGGCGGAAAGACGGATCTTCCGCCGCCAGACGCTGCAGCGCGATGCCCATTTTCTCCTGATCGCCTTTGGTTTTCGGCTCAATCGCCAGCGAGATCACCGGGTCCGGGAACTCCATGCGCTCAAGCGTAATGACGGCGTTCGGATCGGTGAGCGTGTCGCCGGTGGTTACGTCTTTCAGCCCCACGCAGGCCGCGATATCCCCGGCGCGCAGTTCGTCCACCTCGTGGCGATCGTTGGCATGCATCAGTACGATTCGCCCGATGCGCTCTTTCTTCCCTTTCACCGGGTTATACACCGCGTCGCCTTTACGCAGCACGCCAGAGTAGACGCGGATAAAGGTTAGCTGCCCGACGTACGGATCGCTCATCAGCTTGAACGCCAGCGCCGAGAACGGCTCATCATCGCTCGGGTGACGCTCTGCGTGCTGCCCTTTTTCATCCACGCCATCAATGGCCGGCACGTCCAGCGGCGACGGCATCAGCTCAATCACCGCATCGAGCATGCGCTGCACCCCTTTGTTTTTAAACGCGCTGCCGCAGAGCATCGGCTGGATCTCGCCCGAGATAGTGCGAATACGCAGCCCTTTAATAATTTCCGCTTCCGTCAGGTCGCCGGTTTCCAGGTACTTGTCCATCAGTTCATCGCTGGCTTCCGCCGCCGCAGAGACCATTTTTTCGCGCCACTCTTGCGCGGTACTGAGCAGATCGTCTGGTACTGGCGCATAGGTAAACGCCATGCCCTGAGTGGCATCGTCCCACAGAATGGTGCGCATCTTGATCAGATCCACCACGCCGGTGAAATGATCTTCGGCACCCACCGGGATGACAATCGGCACCGGATTGGCCTTCAGGCGTTCCTGCATCATCCGCACGACGCGGAAGAAGTCGGCACCCGGACGGTCCATTTTGTTGACGAAGGCCAGACGCGGTACGTGATATTTATTGGCCTGACGCCAGACGGTTTCCGACTGCGGCTGCACGCCGCCCACGGAGTCATATACCATCACGGCACCGTCGAGGACGCGCATGGAACGTTCCACCTCAATGGTGAAATCCACGTGCCCCGGGGTGTCGATGATGTTAATCCGGTGCGGCTCATAACCTCTGTCCATGCCTGGCCAGAAGCAGCTAACCGCCGCGGAGGTAATGGTGATCCCGCGCTCTTGCTCCTGCGCCATCCAGTCAGTGGTTGCCGCGCCATCGTGTACTTCACCCAGCTTGTGGCTCATCCCGGTATAAAACAGGATGCGCTCGGTGGTGGTGGTTTTACCGGCATCGATATGCGCGGAGATACCGATGTTGCGATAACGTTCGAGAGGAATGGGTCGGGGCATGATATTTCCTTAGTCAGTATGACGTGTTTGTGACGACCAGGATGGTCGTGCATTCGTTCGTTTGCTATAATAGTCCCATTGTACGAGTATTATCGAACTATTTTTTAAGGGTTGACCTATTGTTGATATAGCTCAATCTGACGCCATACGCAGGAAAACGATGATCCCTAACCACCCTGAAACTGAACAAATACTGCTGGAAAATGTGCTCTTTGCCCTCGGCAACCCGCTCCGGCTATCGATTATTCGCCGGCTCGCCGACGGCAGCGAACTGAGCTGTAACGCGCTGCGCCCGGAGGACGTGGTGAAGTCCACGATGACCCATCACTGGCGCGTATTGCGCGACAGCGGGGTCATCTGGCAGCGTCCGCAGGGACGCGAAAACATGATTTCATTGCGACGAGACGATCTGGATACCCGTTTTCCAGGGCTGATGGCGATACTGCTGCAGGTTAAGTAATTTCAGTCCCTTCCAGGCGATAGACCGGGACCTGCCGGGTTGTTTTGGTAAGCGTATCGAACACCTCGGCGTTGGACGTCACGATCCGCATCCCTGTTTTGCGTAACCGTTGTACATCAGCCGCGATGCGCTGAATGCCAAACCAGAAAAGCCCGTCGAGCGCGGTCACAGACAGCCCGTTGTCCAGCGCCAGTTTGAGGCGTTCCTTTGGCGCTTTCACCTGCTGGGCAATTTGCCGGTAAGACGCTTCCGTCGCGCCCGTGGCGTCACTGCGCTGGATCCGCGTCTTCAGGTGATAGGTAAACTCGTCAGGTATGCCGTCCAGATCCCGTTTAAGGCTGTAGACGCAGCCAAAGCGCTTGCCGTTAAACAGAACATTTTTCTGACTGAGCTGAAGCTCTTTTCTGACGGCATCAATCAACTGGGGCGCACGGGTGAGAAGCAGCCTGAAGGGCAGCTCGAAGCTGGTGACGTAATCCACATTAAGCAACGCGAGGCGCAGCCGCTCCTCTGCACCGGCCTTTTGCTCACGACACTCCTCCAGAACCTCTGCCCACTGGCGCGTCAGGCGCTCCGGTTCGGCAGCTTCGGTCAGGAGATATTTTTCAATCTGATAATCAACTCTTCCGGTCATCGTGTGGTATCCCGTCGCTGTGGCTGCGGTAATTCTATACAGCGCGGTGAGTTTTATAAAGGACTGAACCGCAGCGACACGCTGTAAATGTCGTTGCGATTCAGTATCCTGCCGATTCGAATCAGTGCGCCATAATCCAGCCCATCAGCAGCGTGGCGAAAATCACCGTTGAGGCACCGCCAATACGCGTCGCGATCTGCGCGAACGGCATGAGCGACATGCGGTTGGAGGCGGACAGAATGGCCACATCTCCCGTACCGCCCAGCCCACTGTGGCAGCAGGTCACAATTGCCGCTTCCACCGGATACATATTCAGACGCGACGCAATCACGTAGCCGCTCAGCGCCATCGCAATCACCACCGATCCGCATACCACTACATAGCCCACCGAGAAGACCGACACCACGCTTTCGAGCGGCACGTATAGCATCCCGAGGCCGATCATCAGCGGCCAGACCAGCGCAGCCGAAACGAATTTATAGCAGCTGTGCGCCCCCTGCTCCATTGAGGCCGGGATCACCCTGAAGTATTTACACAGGACGGCAATCAGGATCATCAGCACCGGGCCGGGAATATGGACCAGTTTTTCAAACAAGCCTCCGACGATGAAAAACGCGCACACCATCAGCAATCCGCCGCCCATCAAATGAAAATCCGTCTGCTGAGCGCCAGGCGCCCCGGCGAACAGGCTGGCGTCGTCTTTACTCCGCGTGAGCATGCCATTTCCCGAAAGCGAAGGACGTTTCGTCCCGAGACGCGCCAGCGAGCCGGCACAAATAATGGCGAAGATATTTCCGACGACCGCAGCGGGAGCCAGCTGCGCCACGTAGACGTCCGGCGTCTGCCCCAGGATTGCCGAATAGGCCAGAGACAGGGGCAAAATCCCCTCGCCAATTCCACCGCCAATGATAGGGACAATGATAAAGAAGAAGGTGTGGTAAGGCGTATACCCAAACAGCGTTCCCACAATAAGCCCGCTCAGCACGGCCATCAGTGTCCCCGCCACCAGCGGAACAAACATGCGCATCATGCCCTGGATCAGCAGCACCCGGTTCATCCCCAGAATGCTGCCGACCACCAGGCAGGCGATGACGAAATAGAGCAGATTCGCCTCCTTCATCAGCAGATGCACCGTATCAAGGGTTTGTTTCCCGAATGCGCCAAAATAGACCAGCACGGAAGGCACCATCAGACACAGGATCGCCGGGCCGCCGATGTCCTTCAGCACGGGGATTTGACGCCCCACTTTGGCAAACGCAAAGCCAAGGGTCATGATGACCGCCAGTCCGCCTATCATATTTTTTGGCAGCAGCCCTGCCCAGGCGGACGTCGCCACAATCGCGGCAATCCCGACGAACAGCATCAGCGGAACCGCGCCCACCTCGGTCGTGTTAAGCCCAAAAGCAAAACGCGAGGTCGACAGCGCGGAAGTCGGTACAGGATTATCTTTCATATAATCACCTGAAATTTGTGTTCGGATATACAGAGAAAGGAATAAGCGGAAAACTATTCCTGTTTCGAATAAATGTTCTTAAATAGAAAATAATGACTTTGGTGGCCTTTTCTCAAAAACAGGCTCAGCGTGAAATTAACATGGGCTTTCGAAGAGAAATGTGAACACAACAGCCCTTTCCTTTTAAATAATTTAATTCATTATTATGTAACTAAAGTTATTCATGGCATTCAATGCAATTCTTTTGAAATTAATAAAAACAGAAATAATGTGACCCTTATCACTCCTGCTCCGTTAGCTAAGCGCTAAATTAGCCCCCCAACAAAACACAGAAAACTCCGTGTCTTTATCATCCTTAAAGTCACTGTTTCTGCTCGTCTTATTTCTGTTTCGTTTAAATATTCAGGAGTTAACCATGTCTCGTAAAGACGTTCTGTACACGCCTTATAATGGCGCCGTACTGCTGGAAAATCCGTTATTAAATAAAGGCCTCGCCTTTATTAAGGAAGAGCGGGATAATTTTAATCTGCATGGGTTATTGCCGCATAACGTTGAAACCATTGAGGAGCAAACGGAGCGTGCCTGGGTGCAGTTCTGCCATTTTAAAAGCGATATTTCCCGCCATGTTTATTTGCGCAATATTCAGGACACCAATGAAACCCTCTTTTACAACCTCTTGCGTTCGCATCTGAAAGAGACGTTACCGATTATCTATACCCCGACGGTAGGTGAAGCCTGCGAGCATTTCTCCACGATTTATCGCCGCGCGCGCGGCTTGTTTATTTCATGGCCTAACCGCCACCGCATTGATGAGATGCTGCAAAGTTTCTCGCGCAACGACATTCGGGTGATTGTGGTAACGGACGGAGAACGCATTTTAGGCCTCGGCGATCAGGGTATCGGCGGTATGGGCATTCCGATTGGCAAGCTGTCGCTCTATACCGCCTGCGGAGGGATCCATCCGGCCTCCACCCTGCCGATTATGCTGGATGTCGGCACCAATAATCAGCAACACCTCGACGACCCGATGTACATGGGCTGGCGTCACCCGCGCATCAGCGACGACCAGTACGCTGAATTTATGGATATGTTTATCAGCACGGTTAAGGCGCGCTGGCCCAACGTCCTCCTGCAGTTTGAAGACTTTGCGCAGAAAAACGCCACCCGACTTCTGCAGCGCTACCGCGACCAGCTGTGCTGCTTCAATGATGATATCCAGGGCACGGCAGCCGTCACCGCCGGTACGCTGATCGCGGCGGCCCACGCGGCGGGGACGCGCATTCGCGATCAGCGCGTGGTGTTCCTGGGCAGCGGCTCTGCCGGATGCGGGATTGCTGAAAAAATTGTCGCGCTGATGGTCGGTGACGGCCTGAGCGAGTCGGAAGCCCGCAGCCGGATCTTTATGGTCGATCGCTTCGGCCTGCTAACCGACGACATGACTAACCTGCTCGATTTCCAGAAAAACCTGCTCACCGCGCGCGACGCCGTTAGTCGCTGGCAGGTAGACTCGCAAAATATTTCCCTGCTGGACGTGGTGAAAAACGCACATCCCACGGTGATGATCGGCGTTTCAGGCCAGCCGGGGCTGTTCAGTGAAGAGATCGTCAAAGAGATGCATCGCCACTGTCCGCGCCCAATCATCATGCCGCTCTCGAACCCAACGTCGCGGGCGGAAGCCCAGCCGCAGGACCTTATCGCCTGGACCCAGGGTGCCGCGCTGGTGGCCACCGGCAGTCCGTTCGCCCCGGTATTCTGGGAGAATGCGCACTATGAGATTGCCCAGTGCAACAACGCCTATATCTTCCCGGGCCTGGGGCTGGGCGTGCTGGCCTGTAACGCGCGCCGGGTGACGGAAGAGATGCTGATGGCAGCAAGCCGCAGCCTGGCCACGCAGTCTCCGCTCGTGACCACGGAAAGAGGAGGATTGCTGCCGCCGGTAGATCAGATTGAAACGGTCTCACGCCAGATTGCCGTTGCCGTCGCCCGGGCCGCCATTGAACAAGGCGTGGCGCCAGCATTAGATGATGAAACCCTGATGGCGCGTATCGAGAAAACCTGGTGGCAGGCGGACTATGCGCCGTACCGCCGATCCGCGCTGTAGCGTCGGTCATGCCCTCACCGCAGGGTGAGGGCATCGCTGTGGTGTCAGTGCTGTATGCCTGAACGGTCAGAAAAATCGCTGGCGGTGAGACTTTCACCCCGAGTTGCCGCCTGTTTCAGACGGGCATACCGGTCAGGTACCCCTTCAGGACGGGTTTTGAAGCGACGGTGCAGCCACATATACTGCTCTGGGGCCATGCGTACGGCCTGCTCAATTGCCCTGTTCATCTGCGTCGCCACGGCTTCTTTATCGCCGCCCTGCAGCGCCTCGCTGATATCCTCCAGAATAATCAGCTCGTAACCGGTGCCATCCGCCCTGCGGCGCGGCACAAAGGGGATAACGGCAGGGTTAGCGCTTTTGACCAGCATATAGCTGCCCGCCGTCGTCGCGGCATCCGGCACCGCAAAGAACGGCACAAACACGCTGTTGGTTTTGCCATAGTCGTGATCCGGGGCGTACCACAAAATTTCATTCTGCTTCAGCGCGCGGATCATGCCCTTTAAATCATGGCGATCGAGCATGGTTTTGTTGGCGCGCAGGCGCCCTCGCGTCTGAAGCCAGTCCAGCAGAGCATTGTTATTAGGACGATAGACCCCGATACCGGGGTTAAGCATGCCAAATATCCGCGCGCCCAGCTCAAGGGTCAGAAAATGTATCCCTACCAGCACCACGCCTTTTCCCTGCGCCCTCGCCTTTTCCATATGCTCATAACCCTGCACGGTAAAGCATTTCTTTACCCGCCACGCAGGCCAGAACCATGCCATTCCGGTTTCGATTACCCCCATTCCTACCGATTCAAAATTACGCTGCAGCAATGACTCGCGTTCATCCTTTTTCATCTCCGGGAAACAAAGCTCCAGGTTGCGGCGGGCAATCTCGACGCGGCGAGGCAGTAAGCGCATCGCCAGTCGACCCAGGCCATGACCGATTCTGAACAGAAGCGGATAAGGGAGCAGCATGATGAGCCACAGAGCCGCAATGCCGGCCCAGCTTAGCCAGTAACGGGGATGAAGAAAGGCGAATGAAAAACGGGGTAATTTTGTCATCAGAAAATTATCCTTTAACGTGTCTGTCCTTAATTGATTCTGTTGGAGATCTTTCCTAAGGATGAATAATATGCCAGTCACAAACGTTAATTGTAGCGGATAAGACAAAACGCATTTTTATCGATTTTTGCGAAAAAAGGGAAGACGAGCCGGGAAGGATTTATCCGCTCCCCGGCAGAAGATCTTACATCGAATACCCGGGCTTCTTAATAAGCTCCTCCAGCTTCGGTCCAATTTCGGTATCCCAGACCTGCGCCTTCCAGTCTTCAGGCGCGATCTGCTTCAGCGCCACCGACACGGAACTGTCTTTGCTGTTGAAATGGCGAATAATCACGTCGGCAATATCCGCCGCCAGGGCAGCTTTCTGTTCGTCGTTTAAATCACGGGGAAAACATTTAATATCTACGTGTGGCATGTGCAGGCTTCCGGTTGTGAATGTGGGTTCCACGTTATCAGATAATTTTGTTTGCCTTTAACACCTTGTGCAGTTCCGGTCGCTGACATACGGCGTCCGCAATCGCCGTGAATTTAGGGGTATTTTCGGCAAACCAGGCGTGACGGGGTCCCCAGGTGCGCGCGACCGCAATATACACATCCAGCAGCGTCAGCCGTTCCCCCAGCGCAAACGGGGCAGCCTTAAGCTGGCTTTCGAACCACATATAGAGGGATTTCCGGTATTCGATGCAGTTTTTCTGCAGCTGTTCCGGCGCATCCGGCACCCAGCGTTCGGGATAGTCTGCATAGGTAAACGTGGGATAGACGTTGGCTACGAACCAGATGAGCAAACGCTGAAACTGCTGACGCTCTGCCTGCCCCACGGGTGGAGCAAGATCGGGACATCTGTCGAGCACCATCAGGGCAATCGCCGCCGTTTCGGTCATGATGGCGCCATTTTCCAGCTCCAGCGTCGGCACCTGACACAGCGGATTGAGCTTGTGCAGCAATTCACGCTGCGGACCGGGCTGGTCAAACCCGTCCACGTTGATGAATTGATAAGGGATATCAGCCAGGGTCAGCATCACCTCACTGATTGCCGAGCCCCAGCCGGGTACGCCATAAAGTTTAATCATGTTACCCCCTCAGGAGTGAAAATCCTAAGTGTAGAGCACCATTAGTAGGTTATCCCAGGCGGGTTGACCTCCGATTGCGTCACCGCTTCGCCCTGCTCGCCCCAGCGCGCCAGCACCTTCTGGTACTCTCCGCGCTCAATCGCACCGTTCAGCGCGGCCTGCAGGGCATAAACCAGTTGATTGCCTTTTTTGGTCGTGGTGGCGACATAAGCTTTCTTCGGCCCTAAACCGACCACGCGGGTTTTGCCGGTGAGCGCCGCTTTGTAAGCTGAAACCGACTGGGGGCCGAAGAACACATCCGCCCTGCCGGACTGGATATAGAGATTGCCCGAGGCATCGTCGTGAAGATAGACCGGCAGCGCAGGCGCCCGTCCCGCCTTTTTATTCTCTTCGTTCCAGCCCAGCAGGATGCGCTCCTGATTGGTACCCGAGCCGACAATCACCTTTTTCCCGGCCAGATCTTCCGCGCTTTTGATTGACTGAATCTCGCTGGTGGATTTCACCGAAAATGCCAGCGAATCGACGCGGTAGGTCGCAAAATCAAACTTCTCTTTACGCTGTTCGGTCACCGCAATGTTCACCAGCGCCACGTCGTAGCGCCCGGAGGCGATCCCCAGCGGCCAGTCTTCCCACGCCGTCGGCACCAGCTTTAGCTTCAGCCCCAGGCTGCCCGCCAGCAGGCGGGCGATATCCGGGTCGCTGCCGATCCGCGTGCGGTTATCGCTGGCCAGCAGCGCCAGCGGCGGGGAGTTCAGCATCGAGACGGCGACCGTCAGCGTACCTGGCTCAACGAATTTATAGCCGGCGGGGATCTTCGCCACGGCCTGCCGATCCACCGTCACCGGCAGCGGCTGCTCGTTGGCTTTCAGATCGATGCTGGCGTGGCTCGCCGTCGTGAAGACCAGCCCCGCCAGAAGTCCATATTTCATCTGCGCTCCTTACAGCACTTTTGACAGGAACTGGCGCGTTCGCGCATGTGACGGACGGTTTAATACCTCGTCACTGCTGCCCTGCTCGACGATTTTTCCGTCGACCATAAACACCACCTGATCCGCCACCTCGCGGGCAAAGCCGATCTCGTGGGTCACTACCACCAGTGTGGTGCCGGACCGGGCCAGTTTTTTGATCACGTCCAGCACCTCTCCCACCAACTCTGGATCCAGCGCCGAGGTGGGTTCATCAAACAGCATCACGCGGGGACGTAACGTCAGCGCGCGGGCAATGGCAATGCGCTGCTGCTGGCCGCCGGAGAGATGGCGGGACCAGGCGTCGGCTTTATCCCGCAGCCCGACCACGTCCAGCAGGCTGTACGCGGTTTCCACCGCCTCTTTTTTGCTGAGCTTTTTATGCGCGATGGGCGCCTCAATCAGGTTTTCCAGCACCGTGAGATGGGGAAAGAGATTGAAGTTCTGGAACACATAGCCCACGTTGACGCGCTGTTTGAGGATCTCTTTCTCCTTCAGCTCGTAGAGCTTGTCGCCCTGGCGACGGTAGCCAATGTAGTCCCCGTCGATCTGAATAAAGCCTTCGTCGACGCGCTCCAGGTGGTTTATGGTGCGCAGCAGCGTCGATTTACCGGAGCCTGAGGGCCCGAGAATGACCGTCACGGACCCGGGCGGGATCTCAAGCGACACGTTGTCGAGCGCCTTATGGCGTCCAAAATATTTGCTGACGCCGGTAATCGAGATATGTCCTTCAGGAGAGGCTTGCATGGATAGGCTCCTGTGCTGGCGTGGTGGTGACGGAACGGGTGCGACGGGCGGCACGGTTCTGATTAACCGCAGAGCGGCGTTCGCTGCGGGCGAGTGCGCGTTCAACACCGTACTGGATAGCGGACAGGACGGTGGTGATCGCCAGGTACCAGGCGGCACCGACCATCAGCAGCGGGATCACCTCCTGCGTGCGGTTGTAGATCATCTGAATGGTATAGAACAGCTCCGGCATCGCCAGGACGTAGACCATCGCCGTGCCCTTGGCGAGGCTGATGATTTCATTGAACCCCGACGGCAGGATGGTGCGCAGCGCCTGAGGCAAAATGATGCGCACCGTGCGGCGCCAGGCCGGCAGGCCGAGCGCGGCGGCGGCCTCATACTGCCCGTGATCGACCCCGAGGAAACCACCGCGAATGATCTCGGCGGTATAGGCGCTCTGCACCAGCGTTAGCCCCACCACGGCGGTAGAGAACTGCCCCAGCACGTTGATGGTTTCAAAGCTGCCCCAGGTAATGCCGGTGAACGGCACGCCGAGCGAGAGCGTGTCGTAGAGATAGGAAAAGTTGTACAGGATGATCAGCACGACGATCAGCGGCAGCGACCGAAACAGCCAGATGTACGCCCACGCCAGGCTGCTCAGCAGCCAGGATGACGAGAGTCTCGCCAGCGCCAGCATGCCGCCAAACACCACGCTCAGCACGGTGCCGATCAGCGTCAGCAGCAGGGTCTGCCCGACGCCTTCGAGGATCACCGGGTCGAAGAACCAGCGGGCGAACACCGCCCACTCCCAGCGCGGGTTAAAGGCGACTGACTGAATCACGACCGCCAGGACAAACAGCGCCACCGCGGCGCCGACGGCCCGCAGCGGATAACGCGCCGGGACCACCTTAATGGTTTCAACGTTGCTCATCGTCGTTCCTCATGCGGTTTTGCTGAACGCTTCACGTACCAGCGTTTTGGTGAAACGCAGCCGACCGTCAAACGGCGGCTGGCTATACTCTTCCGGATCGCGGTTCAGATCGAACTGCGGCTGATAGCCCTGGCTAAGATAGAGCCTCACCGCTTCCGGCTGACGAAAGCCGGTTGTCAGGTAGATCTGACTGTACCCTGCCAGCACCGCCCTGCGCTCAAGCTCCTGCACCACGCGCCCGGCAAGCCCCTGCTGACGCAGGGTTTTGTCCGTCCAGATGCGTTTGATTTCCGCGGTGCGTTCGTCGAACGGTTTGTACGCGCCGGTGGCGATAATCTTCCCGTCGCGCTCCAGGACGATAAACAGCCCCTGCGGCGCTAAATACCACTCGGTGAGCTCCACTTCCGCGTCTTTAGAAAAGTAGTCCCCGTAGCGGGCCGCATATTCACCGAACAGCCCCTCGATAATGGGCTGAAGCTCGGTATCTTCCGGTGAAACATCACGAAATCGTTCGCTCATCACGCCTCCTTAATCGCCCAGGCCCGCCGGGTTCACTTCGGACTGAGGAATGCGCTCAACCCCTTCACCCCAGCGGTTCAGCACTTTGTCGTAATCGCCGTTTTTGATGACGCCGTTCAGCGCGGTTTGCACCGGCTCAACCAGCCCGCTGCCTTTTTTCAGCGTCACCGCGATGTGCGCCGCCTTCGGCCAGCCGCCGTCGACGCTGCCCACCAGTTTGGTTTTCCCGTTCAGTGCCGCTTTCCAGGCGCCAATCACGTTCGGGCCAAAGTAGGCATCCGCGCGCCCGGACTGCAGCGCCAGGGTTTGGGCCGCATCGTCTTTGGTGTAGATCGGGGTAAAGGGCTTCAGTCCCTTCTTCAGGTTTTCGGCATTCCACGCCAGCAGGATGGCCTCCTGGTTGGTGCCGGAGCCCACGATAATCTTCAGCCCGGCGATGTCCTCCGCTTTCTGAAGCGATTTGATCGGGCTGGTGGATTTCACGTAGAAACCGAGGGAATCCTTACGGTAGGTGGCGAAATCAAACTTCTGTTTGCGCTCTTTAGTGACGGTGATGTTGCTGATGGCGGCATCGTATTTCCCGGACGCGACGCCCAGCGGCCAGTCTTCCCAGGAGGTGGGCACCACGTTGAGCTCCAGCCCGAGGCTGTCGGCGACCAGACGCGCGACGTCAACTTCGCTTCCCAGCAGCGTTTTGTTGTCGTCGGAGAAGACCGTCAGCGGCGGCTGATTGAGTCCCGCCACCGCCACGGTAAATTTCCCCGGCACGGCAAAGCGATAGTCTTTCGGCAGCTGCGCCACCGCCTCGCTATTTTTCGCGGTGTTAATCGGCGTTTTATTGGCCTCGATGCTTACGCCGGTGCCGTTAATGTTGACGTTCTCTGCCCAGACGGCAGGGGTAAAGGCCAGCGCGAGCGCCAGAACAAGCGATGATTTCTGCATAGCGGGGTTCTCTTTTATTGTTGTGTGTACTGGTTTTTCGGTTGGTCTAAGCCAAGGCTTTCGCGCAGCGTGGTGCCCGGGTAGTCGGTACGGAACAGCCCGCGAGACTGAAGAATCGGTACCACCTGGTCAACAAAGCGCGGGAAGGTGTCCGGCGTGCCGCCCTGAATAATGAAGCCGTCTGCGGCATAGCCTTCAAACCAGGCCTGAAGACCGTCTGCCACCTCCTCCGGCGTGCCGGAAAAGCGCGGACGCGGCGAAGCGGCCTCAAGCGCCACCTGACGCAGGGTTAAGCTGCGTTCGCGAGCGTTACGCTTGATTTCATCGGTGGTGCTGCGGAAGCTATTTTTGCCTAAGTCGCCGATATCCGGGAACGGCTCGTCGAGCGGATACTGGCTGAAGTCGTGATGTTCAAAATAACGCCCGAGGTAATTGAGGGCGTCATTAATCGACACCAGCGCCGCCGTGGTCTGGTACTGGTTTTCCACGTCATCGGCATCTTTCCCCACAATCACGCTGACGCCCTGGAAAATATGGAGATCCGACGCGCGGCGGCCGTTTGTTTCCAGCTGCTGTTTTACGTCGCGGTAAAAGGCTTTTGCCTCATCGAGCGTCTCGTGGTGGGTGAAAATGGCGTCGGCATGTTTCGCCGCCAGCTTTTTCCCGTCGTCCGACGCCCCGGCCTGAAAGACAATCGGGCGACCCTGCGGCGTGCGGCCAATATTCAGCGGACCGGCGACCTGGAAGAAGTCACCGTGGTGATCGAGCGTATGCAGTTTCGCCGGGTCAAAAAACTGGCCGCTCTCTTTGTTACGAATAAACGCGTCCCCTTCCCAGGAATCCCACAGCCCTTTCACCACGTCGAGATACTCATCGGCAATCCGGTAGCGCAGCGCATGCTCGGGGTGTTTTTCGCGGGAAAAGTTCTTCGCCGACCCCTCCAGCGGTGAGGTCACCACGTTCCAGCCCGCGCGGCCATTGCTCAGGTGATCGAGGCTGGCGAACTGGCGCGCCGTGGTAAAGGGCTCGCTGTAGGAGGTGGATAAGGTTCCCACCAGCCCCAGGCGCGAGGTAATGCTGGCCAGTGCGGAAAGCACGGTTAACGGTTCAAACCGATTCAGAAAATGGGGGATCGATTTCTCGTTGATATAGAGACCATCGGCCACGAAGAGAAAATCGAGCTTCCCTTCCTCGGCCTTTAACGCCGTCGCTTTCACGAAGTCAAAGTTAATACTGGCGTCGGCGATCGCCGCAGGATGGCGCCAGGCGGACATATTCCCGGATGCACCATGCAGAATGGTGCCCAGCCGCAGTTGTCGGGTTGCAGACATCTTTACCTCTCCTGAATTAAACGTGTTGCAGAGCTTTTTCCGCAAGCTGTGCAAAATAGCGGGCGGCGGGCTCAATCAGTGCTTCATCCGGATTAAAGGCCGGGTGATGTAAACCAAACGGACTGTTGCTGCCAATGCTGACAAACGCGCCGGGAACAGACTGCAAATAGACCGCAAAATCTTCCCCGCCCATATGCAGTTCCGCGTGCCGGGTTTCATATCCGGCCTCACGCGCGACCGAGGTGGCAAAATCAGCCCAGCGTTCGTCATTCACCAGTGCGGTAGGCCCGGCATACCAGGTGATATCAATCTGCGCGCTGAAGGCGCTGGCAAAACCGGCGGCGATTTCGCCCACGCGGGCTTTCACATTCTGCTGTACTTCCGTGCGATGGGTTCGCAACGTGCCTTCCAGCTCGACGCTTTCCGGCAGCACGTTCCAGGTGTTGCCGCCCGCAATACGTGTCACGCTCAGCACCACCGAATCCAGCGTGTTGACGTTGCGGCTGGCGACGCTTTGCAGCGCCGTTACCAGCTGGCTTGCCAGCACGATGGCGTCGTTGCCTTCATGAGGACGTGCGGCGTGCGCGCCTTTACCGGTAATGCGGATCACGAAGCGGTCGACGTTGGCGTAGAACGGCCCGCCGCGGGTGGCGAACTCACCGACCGGCAGGCCAGGCTCGTTGTGCATACCGAAAATCGCGCTGACATCGCGCAGCGCACCGGCCCGCACCATGCTCTTCGCACCGCCAAAGTTCTCTTCAGCAGGCTGAAACAGGATGCGCACCCGGCCGTTAAGCGAGGCCTCCCGCTCTTTCAGCTTTAACGCGGCGCCGAGGATGACGCTGGTGTGAATATCGTGTCCGCAGGCGTGCATCACCCCGGCATGCTGTGAGCTAAACGGTACGCCGCTGCGCTCCTCGATCGGCAGCGCGTCAATGTCGGCACGCAGCGCAACCAGCCTGCTGCCCGTCCCGATTTCCGCCACCAGCCCGGTCGACAGATCGTAAGGCTGCGGGGCGATCCCGGCATTCGTCAGCCACTGGCGCAGGCGCGCGGTGGTTTCGACCTCCTGGCCGGACAGCTCCGGGTTCTGGTGCAGTTCGCGGCGCCAGGCAATCAGTTGTTCGCCAAAACTCATACGGTGACCTCCTTGTTAAGACGCGCCCCGGCAAGCAGACGCAGCGACGCGACGCGCGTAGCCCCCTCCGCCACCGGCGTGTCGATGATAAATTCGTCAATGCCCCACTGCTGGTGCAGCGCGTTGAGCTGTTCCACTACCGACTCAGCCGTGCCCGCCAGCAGCGACTGCGCGCGACGTGCAATGCGCACCGGCTCACTGCCCGCCTGGCGCGCAAACGCGTAGGCCTGCTCTTCGCTGGCCACGGTGACACGCTGCCCGTTTGCCAGCTCAACGCCCCACACTTCGACCTTCTGCGCCAGCGCGTCTGCCTCGGCCTGCGTCGGCGCGACAATCGCCTGCACCGCCACTATTACGTCCCGCGCGCTGTTCTCACGCCAGGTCGATACCACCTCGCGCAGCAGGTCCGGGTCACCGTTCAGGTGTGCGGCAAACACAAAGTGCCAGTCGAGCCTGGCGGCCAGCAGCGCGCTGTCGGTACTCGCGCCCAGCAGGAAACCCTCAGCAGGCAACGGCGGCAGCGGCGTGGCGCGGACGGCCTCTTCAATAGCGTGATGCTCAGGACGGATCCAGCGGTCGAGCTGGGCCAATTGTTCGGCGAAGCTGCCCTTTTCCTGTTGATTCAGGCCCTGCTGCAGCGCGCGGGTTGAGAGCGGTAATCCACCGGGGGCTTTCCCGACGCCGAGATCGACGCGGCCAGGCGCCAGCGCGGCCAGCACGTTGAAGTTCTCGGCCACTTTATAGGGGCTGTAGTGCTGAAGCATTACGCCGCCTGACCCGACGCGAATGCGCGTGGTTTGCCCGAGGATCCAGGCAATCAGCAGCTCCGGCGAAGGGCTGGCAAGCTGTGGGGTGTTGTGGTGTTCGGCAATCCAGAAGCGGTGATAGCCCAGATTTTCTGCCTGCTGCGCCAGCGCCAGGGTACGCGCCAGTGCATCGGCAGCCGTTTCGTTTTCAGCGATGGGGCTTTTATCCAGAATGCTGATTCGCCATGACATGTTGCGTTCTCGTTTGACTTAACATGTCGACATTATTAAAGGCGCATTTCACCTCTGAGAAACAATTAATTTACATTTAGTTTGCCGGAAAACAGATATATAAAACCCTGCTAAGAATAAGATTTTAAGGAGGCAATCAGCGTTTCCACCTGCTCCCGACGGGTAATGCGGACGAAGCGAATATGGCTATATTGCGGGTTTTGCAGGTCGGCTTCATAGCGCGTGCGGTTGTTACGCCAGGTTTTCATCGTCCAGATGATAATGGATTCTCTGCTGAAGAACGCGCGTCGGAAACTCTCTTTGTTTCCCGTTCCCGGCCAAAGCTCGTGTTTATGCCAGGCTCGTTTTATTGCTCGGGTGACGGCCTGCCAGAGGGTGCGGGTAAACCCGTAATCCACCCAGACCACCACATCGACATTGCGCCATTTCACCGGTCGCGTGCGGTTGTAGTTACCGTCGAGCACCCAGTCTGACGAAGCCTGTAGCGCCTGCGCCAGCTTTGCCTGAAACTCGTCATCCGGCGTTCCCTGCCAGTCAGAGCGCCAGTAGAGTCTGTCCATCTCGATACAGGGAATAGACAGCGCGGTCGCAATCTGCTTCGCCAGCGTGCTTTTTCCGCTCCCGCTGGTACCGATGACGTTAATTTTCACCTCAGCCTCCCTGTATTTACGAAAATGTGACCAAATGATAGCGTTTTCATCCTGTTAACGAAACGCTATTTCAGCATGACAATTTTTCCTGAGAGACGATCTCCCTCTTGCAGTTTGGCTTATGTCATTTATTTAAGTCGATTCAAAATAACACCCAGTAAAATATTTTCAATTTTATTACATTCGACAACATTAACAGATTAAAAATAATGAATACCGGGTATTTCGGAGAGTCTCAATTTCAGCGAGAATATATCCAGGCCGTTATTAAAATAATCATACTTATCTTGCCGGAGCGCTTTCCGGATTTTTTATTCTTGCACAACATCATGGAGTTACTCATGAGGCGTAACACCCCCGTTACACAAAACGAGTATTTGCTTAACGCCGGTTCGACGTTAATGTCCACTACCGATATAAAAAGTCATATTACCTATGCTAACTCCGCTTTTATAGAAGCCAGCGGATATAAAGAAGAGCATCTTCTGGGGGAGCCGCATAACCTCATCCGCCATCCCGACATGCCTGCCGAAGCGTTTGGCGACATGTGGTTTACCCTCCAGCAGGGCGAGACCTGGACAGGTCTGGTGAAGAACCGTCGTCATAATGGCGATCACTACTGGGTGCGGGCCAACGTGACGCCGGTCTGGCAGGGGGAATCCCTGACCGGCTATATTTCGGTGCGCAATATCCCCTCACGGGAAGAGATCGCGGCCAGTGAAAATCTGTATGCAAAAGTACGTAATAATGAATTAAAACATCATCGTTTTTATAAAGGACTGTTCGTTCGGCGCGGTATATTTTCCTTTTTGTCGCTCTTTAAATGTCTCAGTACCGGAAAACGAATTCAGCTTGGTATTACTGCGACAGCGTTACTTTCCTGCCTGGCGATGTATTTATTCCGCGATCGTCTCGTTCAGGCCGCCACTCTGGTGCTGCTTTTTTCTGCGCTGTCCTGTTATCTCCATGCGCAGATCGCCCGGCCGGTAAAATCCATTGTTCAACAGATGCAGCGCGTGGTTTCAGGACGTAAAACGGACTATTACCATTTTGACAGGATCGATGATATCGGGCTGATGATGCGCCTGGTGAATCAGTCTGGTTTAAACCTGAACTCGCTGGTTGATGATGTCGGGGCACAAATCAGCGGTATTGGCACCATCAGCCAGCAGGTCGCGAAAGAAGGCGCGGCGCTGCAGGCGCGCTCTGAGGAAACCGCAGATTTCTTGCAGCAAACCGCATCTGCGGTGGAAGAGATCGCCAGCGCCGTGAAGCAGACGGCCGAAACCGCGAACGAGGCGATTCAGATGGCGGATCGCACCCGCGACAGCGCCCACTGCGGTGAAGCGATGATGAAAGAGACCATCGGTATGATGCAGTCCGTTTCGCAGGATAACGGCCAGATCGTCGATATTATCAGCGTTATCGATCGTATTGCCTTCCAGACCAATATTCTTGCGCTGAATGCCGCCGTGGAAGCGGCGCGCGCGGGTGAAGCCGGCCGCGGCTTTGCCGTGGTCGCGGCTGAGGTGCGCAATCTTGCGCAGCACTCCGCGACGGCGGCGAAAGAGATCAAAGCGCTGATCGAGAAAAACGTTGCCAGCGTCAACGCTGGCGTGGAGAAGGTGGGACAAACCGAATCACAGCTGACGGTTATGATCGACAACGTGCTGCGGGTCTCCTCCCTGATTAAGGAGATCGGCCACGCTACGCAGGAGCAAACCCAGGCGCTGACGCTCATCAACGCCTCCCTCTCCCGTATCGGCGCAATGACCCAGAGCAATACGGGGATGGTGGATAACGTCACTCACGCCGCGAATCACCTGACGCAGCGGACGACGCGCCTGCAGCAGGCGATTGCCGTTTTTGGCGGTTAGCCGTTCGGGTACTGCTCGTCGGTCACTTTTTCCAGCCACGTTACCGGGCTGCCGTTTACCGCTTCGGCGATGGCAAGATGTGTCATCGCCGTTTGCGCACTTGCGCCGTGCCAGTGCTTCACGCCGGGTGGGATCCAGGCGATATCGCCCTGATTCAGGATTTCCGCCTCTTCGCCCCACGCCTGTAACCAGCCGCGACCCTGCGTCACAATCAGCGTTTGTCCCAGGGGATGCGTATGCCAGGCCGTGCGCGCGCCCGGCTCAAAGGTTACGGTTGCCCCGCCGACGCTGGCAGGTTCGGTCGCCTGAAAGGGCGCGTCAATGCGAACAGCCCCGGTAAACCAGGCTTCCGGTCCTCGTACTGAAGGTAATGAACCGCTGCGGATAATTTTCATCTTATGCTCCTCGTTGACTGTTGCGTTAACAGTAGCGCAAAGCACTCCGCAGCATTAGGGTGCATAATCAGATTGGACACATGACTGAAACTCATAAATAGAACCGCGATGCTAAAAGATAATTTCAACGATCTGCTCTCCTTTATGGTGGTGGCCCGCGAGCGCAGCTTTACGCGCGCAGCGGCGCAGCTGGGCGTCTCTCAATCGGCACTGAGCCATGCGATGCGCAAGCTTGAAGCGCGATTAGACGTTCGCCTGTTAACCCGCACAACCCGCAGCGTGGTTCCGACACCCGCGGGTGAGCAGCTTTTTTCGCGCCTCAGCCCGCATCTGCTGGAGATCGAACAGGAACTCACGGCGCTTCGCAGCAGCCGCGACAAACCCGCAGGCGCTATCCGCATCGTCGCCGGCGAGCACGCGATGGACGCCGTGCTCTGGCCGGTACTGAAGGCTTTTATGCTGCAGTATCCTGACATTAACGTCGAAGTGACGGTCGACAATGGCCTGACAGATATCGTCGATGGCCGCTTCGACGCGGGGGTTCGCCTGGGTGAACAGGTGGCAAAAGACATGATTGCGGTGCGGATTGCGCCGGACATGCGCATGGCGGTTGTCGGCTCCCCGGATTACCTGGCTCGTTTTGGTGTGCCGCTCGTGCCGGAGCAGCTGGGTGAACACCGCTGTATCAATCTCCGCCTGCCCACCCGAGGGGGATTGTATGACTGGGAATTTGAGCGCGACGGGCGCGAGCTTCGCGTGCGGGTTGACGGACAGCTTACGCTCAATAACCTGTCGCAGCGCATCGACGCCGCGGAGAATGGTCTCGGATTAGCCTACGTGCCCGAGTCCTCGGTTCTGGACGCTCTGAATCAGGGACGGCTGGTCAGGGTCCTTGAATCGTGGTGCCCCACGTTTGAAGGATACCACCTCTATTATCCGAGCCGTCGGCAGCACACAACCGCGTTCAGGTTACTTCTCGATGCCCTGCAGCAGCAAAAATTTATACCATCTGGTAATAATTAAGAGAATCTGATGATTAAATAATCAACCCCACCATTGTTTTGACTAAAAACTCATCACGTTTCAGCGTGTTGTGATCCCCGTCTGCTCTGACCACACGATTTCCTTCGACGTGCATCACTTTCGGCACGGTTATATTTTGCGTCGCTTATGAATTGCAGGTAGGATGCCTCGCCATGTTTCGCCTTATCCATACGCAGAATGACTGGGAAGGCGACATGTGTTTGCGCAGAAGCAATCGTTTGTATTGCGCTCTGCCAGGCAGGACTATCACGATAATGGTTCAGACAGGCAAACAGGTAACTCAATGAAAACAAGCAATAAAAGCGCAGCCGATCATCACGCTGCTAAACGTCGCTGGTTGAACTCCCACGAAGAGGGCTACCACAAAGCGATGGGCAACCGTCAGGTTCAAATGATCGCCATCGGCGGCGCTATCGGAACGGGTCTGTTTTTAGGTGCGGGTGCACGTCTGCAGATGGCTGGCCCGGCTCTCGCCCTGGTCTATCTGGTGTGCGGGATCTTCTCTTTCTTCATTCTCCGCGCGCTGGGCGAGCTGGTACTGCATCGCCCTTCCAGCGGCAGCTTCGTCTCTTACGCCCGTGAATTCCTCGGTGAAAAAGCCGCTTACGTGGCGGGCTGGATGTACTTCGTCAACTGGGCGATGACCGGTATCGTCGACATCACCGCCGTTGCGCTGTATATGCACTACTGGGGCGCGTTTGGCGATGTGCCGCAGTGGGTCTTTGCGCTTGGCGCGCTGGCGATTGTCGGCACCATGAACATGATCGGCGTGAAGTGGTTCGCGGAGATGGAGTTCTGGTTTGCGCTGGTTAAAGTGCTGGCCATCGTGGTGTTCCTGGTCGTGGGTACCGTCTTCCTCGGCAGCGGTAGGCCGCTGGATGGCAATGCCACCGGCTTCCACCTGATAACCGATAACGGCGGATTCTTCCCGCACGGTCTGCTGCCTGCGCTGGTGCTGGTTCAGGGCGTCGTGTTCGCCTTCGCCTCCATCGAGCTGGTGGGCACCGCAGCAGGTGAATGTAAAGATCCGCAGACGATGGTACCAAAAGCCATCAACAGCGTGATCTGGCGTATCGGTCTGTTCTACGTCGGCTCCGTGGTGCTGCTGGTGCTGCTGCTGCCGTGGAACGCCTATCAGGCGGGCCAGAGTCCATTCGTCACCTTCTTCTCGAAGCTGGGCGTGCCGTACGTGGGCAGCATCATGAACATCGTGGTCCTGACCGCAGCGCTCTCCAGCCTGAACTCCGGCCTCTACTCGACCGGTCGTATCCTGCGCTCCATGTCGATGGGCGGTTCTGCGCCGAAGTTCATGTCCAAGATGAGCAAGCAGCACGTGCCGTACGCCGGTATTCTGGCGACGCTGGTGGTCTATGTCTTCGGCGTGTTCCTGAACTATCTGGTGCCGTCTCAGGTATTCGAAATCGTTCTGAACGTGGCGGCACTGGGGATTATCGCGTCCTGGGGCTTTATCGTGGTCTGCCAGATGCGTCTGCGCAAAGCGATTAAAGAAGGCAAAGCTGCTGACGTCAGCTTTAAGCTGCCTGGCGCGCCGGTGACCTCCTGGCTCACCCTGCTCTTCCTGTTCAGCGTGCTGGTGCTGATGGCCTTCGACTACCCGAACGGCACCTACACCATCGCGACCATTCCGCTGCTGGCCGTGCTGCTGATTGCGGGCTGGTTCGGCGTGCGTAAACGCGTTCATGAAATTCACAGCACCGCGCCGGTTCATCCTGACGATGAAAAACACGACGCCCCGCTGGTAGAAGAAACCTCGCGTTAATAAAAAAGCCGGGTGGCGGCTTCGCCTTACCCGGCCTGCATTTCATGGTTTTGTAGGCCCGGTAAGCGGCAGCGCCACCGGGCAATCCCATCTTACAGCGCGATACGCATCACATCGTCAGGCTGGGTGGCTTCCTGCTGGCGGGTGGATTTCTGTTTCACCGTCACGTACAGGGTTTTGCCATCCGCAGAGAGCGCCAGGCTGTTCGGGTAGACCGGCGTGTCGAAGGTTTTAGTGACCTTATACGATTTCGCGTCAATCACGCTCACCTTGCCGGCTTCACGGTGCGTCACGTAGGCTTCATTGCGGGTCGGGTTAAACAGGACCGCCAGAGATGCCGGCGCGGCGATTTTCTCGATCACGCTACCGTCTTTCAGGCTCACCACCAGCACTTCCGGCTGTTTTGAATCGGTCAGGAACGCGCGCTGACCGGCAGTGTCGAGGCTCAGGTTCAGGTAGAAGTGCTCTTTACCGTCATCCTGCACCTTTTTACGGGCAATAATTTTATTGCTGGCCGTATCAATCGTCACCAGTTCGCCGTCCGCATTCGTGGTGTACAGACGTTTCGCCTGCGCATCCAGCGCCAGGCCGGTGCTGTAGGTGCCCGTATTGGCAATGGTTTCTTTCAGCTTCAGCGTGGCGCCATCCACGACCCAAATCACGCTCTCTTTACCGACACCGGTAATGTAAATCGTGTTGCTCGCGTCATCTGCCACCAGCTGGCGCGGCTGCAGCGGTTTGACGGTTTCGCTGCGCTGACGCCCGTCCAGCACCAGTCGCCCTTTTACGTCACCCGTTTTTGCATCAATCGCGGTTACCGCGCCGTTGATCGTATTGCCGAACCACAGCGTTTGAGTCGCCTTGTCAAAGGTGGCACCAAAGGGTTTCAGATCGCTATGGATTGCCTGCGTCACGTCCAGCGTGACCGGATCAAGACGGTAGACAACCCCGCCCTTGTCGGTTTTACGGCTTTGCGAGGTCGCCACCCACAGCGCATTCTCCTGCTGGCTCACGGCCATTTCATACGCCCCTTTGCCCACCGCTTTACGCAGTACCTCTTCGGCGGCATGCACCTGGAACGTCCCGGCAAGCAGTAAAGTGGCAGACAGCAGCGACAGGCTCAAACGCGGCGAGCACAGTTGACGTAAAGACATATCAATTCCTTTTCTGAAAAGTGGGGTTGGGCTGACATCACTTCCGGCAGACAACGTCATGGCATTGTCTTTTGATAATGAGAATAGTAATCATTAATGTGTTAAATGTGGAGTTTTTCTTTCCCGCTTCGCCTTCCATTAACGCAATGTGCGGTTATAGTTTTCAAAACTTTTACAAAACCTTTAACATATATGGACATGTTCCATTTGGTTCGTTTATACACCACAACCGGTTTTATTCATGAAAATCATTTCTGCCCGTAAGGCTTCTCTCCCGCTGCTGCTGGTTCCTGTTATTTTTGCGCCGCTCACCGCCGTGAGCGCAGAGGAACAGACCATGATCGTCAGCGCCACGCCGCAAACCGTATCGGAGCTCGATACTCCGGCCGCGGTCAGCGTCGTCAATGGCGACGATATGCGCCAGGCCGCGCCCCGCATTAACCTGTCTGAATCCCTTGGCAGCGTACCCGGGCTGCAAATTCAGAACCGTCAAAACTACGCCCAGGATCTCCAGCTTTCGATGCGCGGATTTGGCGCCCGCTCAACCTTCGGGGTGCGCGGTATCCGTATGTACGTCGATGGTATTCCAGCCACCATGCCGGACGGACAGGGTCAGACCTCCAACATCGACCTTTCCAGCGTGGAGAGCGTTGAAGTGCTGCGCGGTCCCTTCTCTGCCCTGTACGGCAACGCCTCTGGCGGCGTAATCAACATCAACACCCAGACCGGGCAGCAGCCGCCGACCATTGAAGCCAGCAGCTATTACGGCAGTTACGGGACCTGGCGCTATGGCATGAAAGCCACCGGCGCGATGGGTGACGGCACCCACGCCGGGGACGTGGATTACACCGTCTCCACCACCCGCTTCACCACCAAAGGCTACCGCGACCACAGCGGCGCGCGGAAAAATCTCGCTAACGCCAAACTGGGTGTACGCATTGACGACGCCAGCAAGCTGACGCTGATTTTCAACAGCGTGGACATGAAGGCCAACGATCCGGGTGGATTGAATTACCAGGAGTGGCGGGACAACCCGCGTCAGTCGCCGCGCGGCGATCAGTACAACACCCGTAAGACCATCAAGCAGACCCAGGCCGGCCTGCGCTACGATCGCCAGCTCAGCGCTCAGGACGACCTGAGCGTGATGATGTACGCCGGCGAGCGTGAAATGACGCAGTACCAGTCGATTCCGTATCAGCCGCAGCTAAAAGCCACTCACTCCGGCGGGGTGATTGATATGCAGCGCCACTATCAGGGCGTGGATACCCGCTGGACACACCGCGGCGAGCTGCTGGTTCCGGTGACCTTCACCACCGGTCTGAACTACGAAAACATGAGCGAAGACCGTCGCGGATACGAGAACTTCGTGATGCGCAACGACGTGCCGGACTACGGCGTCAAAGGCGATAAACGTCGTGACGAACGCAACCTGATGTGGAACGTCGATCCTTATCTGCAAACGAGCTGGCAGCTGACGCAGAAACTCTCTGTCGACGCGGGTGTCCGCTACAGTTCGGTCTGGTTTGATTCCAACGACCACTACGTTACGCCGGGCAACGGCGATGACAGCGGTGACGCGAGCTACCACAAGTGGCTCCCGGCGGGCGCCGTGAAGTATGCGGTGACGGATGCGTGGAACCTCTACGCTGCCGCAGGGCGTGGCTTTGAAACGCCAACCATCAACGAGCTCTCCTATCGCGCCGATAACCAGGGCGGTCTGAATATTGGCCTGAAGCCGTCCACGAATAATACGTATGAAGTGGGCAGCAAAACCCGAATCGGCAACGGCCTGCTGACGGCGGCGTTGTTCCGCACCGATACGGATGACGAGATCGTGGTGGACTCCAGTTCCGGCGGCCGTACAACCTATAAAAATGCCGGGAAAACCCGTCGTCAGGGTGTCGAAATTTCCCTGGATCAGCAGTTCGCGGAGAACTGGAAGCTGAAGATGGCCTGGACGTACCTGGATGCCACCTACCGGACTAACGTCTGCAGCGACGCAGACTGTAACGGTAACCGTATGCCGGGGATTGCGCGCAACATGGGCTTCGCCTCGTTTGGCTGGCAGCCGGAGGAAGGCTGGTATGCGGGGACAGACGTGCGCTACATGAGCGATATCATGGCCGACGACGAAAACACCGCGAAAGCGCCGTCCTATACGGTAGTCGGGCTGAATACCGGGTATAAATTTAACTACGGCAACTGGGGAATGGACGTCTTTGGCCGCGTCGATAACCTGTTCGACAAAGAGTACGCGGGCTCGGTAATTGTCAACGAGTCCAACGGTCGTTATTACGAGCCTGCACCGGGCCGAAACTATGGCGTCGGGCTGTCGGTCTCTTATCGCTTCGAGTAAGCAAAAAGAAAAGTTTATTTTATAAATGAAATAACCCTCCTGATGGCATTAAGCCATCAGGAGTTATTCACCAGATAAATAATTAGCGGCGGTATATAGTCGCTCTAATAAATAATCTCTCAGTTAAAATATTGTCGCTGTAAAAGAGAATCTGCTTCATCAATCAACTTATCAATCGCCTTCTGGCTCGCATCAACATCTCTCCGCTCAAGGGCCGAAAGAAGCTCGTCATAGTGATACGTTGCCGTTTTGATGTCGTTAAGTTCGTGATGCAGGTAGTTCATGCAGGGCCCGATGCGGACCCATAGCTGTTCAATTAAGGCATTAAGCGTAGGCATTTCCGCATACTGATAAAGCGTAAACCTGAAGATACGATTCGCATGCAATGCCTGCTGAACGTTTCCATTGCGCATGGCCTCATGGAAGGCCTCTGACATTTTGCGCAACGCCTCCAGCTTGCCGTCTGACATATTCTGGCATGCTGCGGCAACCGCCATTGGCTCAAGCTGTTTTCTGATGGCGTTAATCTCGTTATAACGCTCCAGCGTCACTTCAGGGACCAGAAATGCCTGTGCGGGCGTGGCGTGAAGCGCGCCTGAGGAGACCAGGCGCAACAGCGCTTCGCGGACCGGCGTAATACTGGTGCCTAATTTATCAGCAATCTCTTTCGTAATCAGTCGTGCTCCTGGTTTGAGAGAGCCTGTAATTAACGCCCCTTTCAAACTGTGTTCAACCTGCATGGTAAGGCTAACCCTTTGGGCTTTTTCTAAGTGATCCAAATCAAGCATGTGGAATTCCTGTAGCTAAAACTTAATGCTATTTTTAAACGCCAGTTTTAATAAAACGGCGCCGGTACGATATATCCTGTATCGTCATGCCTGGTGGTGGGAAGTACAAAAAACAGCAAAAAAAGTAAACGTCATTTTTTTTATCGTTTTCGGGCTCATCGGGGATGATGGCGCGAAAAGTCATGTCCAGTAATTAAAGACAATATATCGTATCTTCACAAATAAATATGGCGGGAAACCCCGCCATATTGCGCTTTATTTATTGTCACTCGCGACGCGAATCACGACTTTGCCGAAGTTTCGTCCTTCCAGCAGGCCAATGAGCGCCTCGGGGGCGTTTTCCAGCCCGTCCGTGACCTGTTCGCGATAGTGGATTTTTCCCTCCTGCACCCAGCGCCCCATCTCTTCCTGGAACTCATGGATGCGATGTCCATAGTCCTGGCCGATGATAAAGCCCTGCATCCGAATGCGTTTCTTGAGAAGGGTCGCCATCAGAAGCGGCAGGCGGTCCGGCCCGTCAGGCAAGCCCGTCGCGTTGTAGCCGCTCACCAGGCCACACACCGGCACGCGCGCGGAGGTGTTCAGCAGGGGCAGCACGGCGTCAAACACTTTCCCGCCAACGTTTTCATAGTAGACATCAATGCCGTTCGGGCAGGCCTGCTTGAGCTGGTCGGCAAAATCCGCGGCGTGGTGATCCAGACACTCGTCAAACCCGAGCACCTCAACGGCATGGCGGCATTTCTCTGCGCCACCGGCGACGCCGACCACCCGGCAACCTTTGATTTTGCCGATCTGCCCAACCGTCGCGCCAACCGGGCCGGTCGCCGCCGCCACCACCAGCGTTTCACCCGCTTTCGGTTGACCGATATCCAGCAGCCCCATATAAGCGGTAAAGCCCGGCATACCCATTACGCCCAGCGACCAGGAAGGATGAGACGGATTTTCGCCCAGCTTCACCAGGCCGCTGCCGTCCGAAAGTTCATACTCCTGCCAGCCGCTGTAGCCCAGCACCCATTCACCGGCTTTAAAATCGGGATGGTTTGACTGCTCAACGCGGCTGACCGTTCCCCCCACCATCACCGCACCGAGCTCAACCGGCGGTGAATAGGATGGCGCGTCGCTCATGCGACCCCGCATATAAGGATCCAGCGACAGCCAGACGGTACGAAGCAGAAGCTGCCCCGCACCCGGCTCCGGAACAGGCTGCGTTTCCAGACGAAAATTTTCCGCGACCGGTGCGCCCTGTGGACGAGAGGCCAGCACCCAGCGGCGGTTATGCGAAACAGAGTGATTCATCAGGATCTCCTTCTGGTACAAATGTCATTACAGCCTGGCTCACGTTCAGCGTTATCGCATTAGCATTACGAGCCAGACTGATTGAGGCGTACAACCAGATAGATGCAGGTTTCATTCGTCTCGTTGATGAACCGGCAGTCATTAGGCGGCCCCAGCTCAAGACAGTCTCCGGCGTGCATCTCGTGGCGCGTATCGCCCTCCTGAAACACCAGCTCACCGGACTGCAGCCAGATAAGCTGACGCGCCAGCGCGTAAGAAGAGGCCGGCATCGGAACATCGCTGCCCGCAGGCAGTTCAACCTGAACAAGGTCGATGGGCAGATCGGTACGGGGGGAAACATGGCGGCGGAGGTAGTGCGTCTGAGGGTCGCGCCAGACGGGCTGGTTTGCCAGGCGCAGCAGCTTGCCCTCCTGCATTTCGGCCCGGGCAATGAGCGTTGACATGCTGATGCCAAACGCCCCCGACAGGCGGGCAAGCAAGGTGGCTGTCGGGCTACTGTCCCCGCGCTCGATTTTATGGATCATGGCGCGGGAGACGCCTGCCCGGTCCGCCAGCTCGCTCAGGGACCACCCGCGAGACTCGCGTTCAAGGCGAATTCTTGCGCTAATCCGTTGATTCATTGTGTCTGTTATGGTGTTCATGACGTCATACTATAGTGTATGAACGGCAATTCAATGGGCTTTTGATAACAAAAAAATATGGCTTATGCCGTAGCGATCGGGCGATACAGTTGTGTAATATCGTAGCGATAACGTAATACTATAGTGAACAACACACAGAGGCTTCATCATGATCGTTCGTCATGCCTGCAAAGAAGACTGCGCTGCGATAGGCGAGATTTACAACCACGCGGTGCTGCACACTGCCGCGATCTGGAACGATAAAACCGTCGATACCGATAACCGCATCGCCTGGTTTGAGGCGCGCTCGCTTGCGGGCTACCCGGTTCTGGTGAGCGAGGAAGACGGCGTAATCACCGGCTACGCCTCTTTCGGCGACTGGCGCGCCTTTGACGGCTTCCGTCATACGGTTGAGCACTCGGTCTACGTCCACCCGGCCCATCAGGGCAAAGGGATTGGCCGCACGCTGATGAAGGCGCTGATTAACGAGGCCCGCGCCATCGGTAAACACGTGATGGTGGCCGGGATTGAAGCGCAAAACCATGCCTCGATTCATCTCCATGAAACGCTCGGCTTTGTGACGACGGGACAAATGCCGCAGGTGGGAACCAAGTTTGGCCGCTGGCTGGACTTAACCTTTATGCAGCTGCAGCTGGACGAGCGCAGCGACCCGGACGCGATCCCATGAATCAGTCACTGACGCTGGCGTTTCTGGTGGCGGCGGGCATCGGTCTGGTGGTGCAAAACACCCTGATGGTGCGTATCACCCAGTCCTCCTCCACCATTCTTATCGCGATGCTGCTGAATTCGCTGGTCGGCATCGTGCTGTTTGTCAGCATTCTGCTGCTGAAACAGGGCGTCGCCGGGTTCAGCGAGCTCGCCGCAACGGTGCGCTGGTGGACGCTTATCCCGGGGCTGCTGGGGTCGTTTTTTGTGTTTGCCAGCATCAGCGGCTATCAGAACGTTGGCGCGGCGACGACCATCGCCGTACTGGTGGCAAGCCAGCTGATTGGCGGGCTGGTGCTGGACGTGCTGAGGAGCCAGGGCATCCCGCTGCGCGCCCTGATCGGCCCGGTGTGCGGCGCGGTGATGCTGGTGGTCGGGGCCTGGCTGGTGGCGCGACGCCAGTTTTGAACGTTACAGTATGGTGCCGCCTTTCGTCAGCTGTTCCTCACGCGCGTCCATCTCCTCTTTATGCTGCTTACCGTGGTGCGAAATTGCGGTGCGCAGACGCTGCTGCTGAGTGTAGCGCTCTTCACGGCTCAGCTCCGCATCATCGCTTAATTCGATCAGCAGTTCGTTCATGTGGGTAATCACGCTCTCTTCGATAGCGGCATCGACGCGGGCGATAACTTCGTTTAAATGTGACATTGTCACTCCTCGTTATGTGCCCGGTGGCGCTACGCTTACCGGGCCTACAGGTGCCAAATGTAGGCCGGGTAAGGCGGAGCCGCCACCCGGCTAAAAAGGCTTAGTTCAGCTTCGCTTTTGAGAAATCGCTGCCCATCAGGCTTACGCTGTACCCGCTCACGTTGCTGCGGGTCGCGTAGAACGTTTTCCCGTTTGCGAGCGCAATCCACGGCGCCTGCTGATAGAAAATCTCCTGCGCCTGGCCATAGAGCTTCGCGCGCTCGGCCGGGCTGCTGGTCAGCTTCGCTTTTTGTACGAGGGCATCATACCCCTTATCGCACCAGCGCGCGGCGTTTGAGCCGGTTTTAATGCTGTTGCAGCCGAGCAGCACGTCGGCAAAGTTGTCCGGGTCGCCGTTGTCGGACATCCAGCCAAACAGCGCGGAGTCATGCTCGCCTTTACGCATTCCGGAGAGATATTCGCCCCACTCGTAGGAGACAATTTTGGCCTTCACGCCGACTTTCGCCCAGTCGCTCTGGATCATCTCCGCGATACGACGCGAGTTCGGGTTATACGGACGCTGCACCGGCATTGACCACAGCGTGACTTCCGCGCCCTTCTCCAGACCCGCCTGCTTCAGCAGGGCTTTCGCTTTTTCAGGATCGTAGCTGTAGTCCTTCAGGTCTTTATTGAAGCCCAGCATATTTGGCGGGATCGGCGATTTTGCCACCGTGCCCGATCCCATAAAGACCGCATTAACGATGGCCTTCTTGTCGGTCGCGTAGTTGAGCGCCTGACGCACCAGCACGTTATCAAACGGTTTTTTCTCGGTGTTAAACGCCAGATAACCGACGTTCAGCGCATCGACGACGTGCAGCGTCAGGTCTTTGTTGTTCTTGATGGCGTCAAACTGTACCGGGGATGGCGCAGGAATGATCTGGCACTCGTTGGTCTGCAGCTTCGCCAGGCGGGTTTCCACGTTTGGCGTAATGGAGAAGATGAGATGCTTCGTCGGCACCTCGCCTTCCCAGTAGTTCGGGTTCGCGACGTAGCGGATCAGCGAATCCACTTTGTACTGCTGCAGCACGTATGGCCCGGTACCAATCGGCCAGGTGTCCACGTTTTCAGGCGTGCCTTTTTTCAGCATCGCGTCGGCGTATTCCGCGGAGAGAATCGAGGCGAAATCCATCCCCCAGTCGGCCAGAAACGCAGCGTTGGGTTCGCTGAGGGTGAACTGGACGTGGTAGTCATCGACCTTTTTCACGTCCTGGATCAGCTTATCGAGACCCACATCGTTAAAGTATTCGTAGTTGCCCTGCGACACGTTGTGGAACGGGTGTTTAGGGTCTTTCTGGCGCATGACCGAGAAAATAACGTCATCGGCATTAAAATCGCGCGTCGGTTTGAAGTATTTGTTGCTGTTGAACTTCACCCCTTTACGCAGGGTAAAGGTATAGGTCTTGCCGTCCGGGGAGATTGTCCAGGACTCCGCCAGCGACGGCACCGGAGTATTTTTCACCGGGTCGAAATTGATCAGGCGGTTATAGAGCACCTGAGAGCTGGCCACAAAAGACGGGCCAGAGCTGGCGATTTGTGGGTTGAAGGACTCGGGGGAGGCTTCTGAACAGTAAATAAGGGTGTCGTTGTTTGCCGCCCATGCGGCACCGGCTGGTAACAGCGCGCTCAGCGCAAGGGCGAGCAGTGTTTTCCCTGTAGACATGGTTATAACCCTGACAGTTTTATTATATAGGACAGTAATAACAGCACAGGCGTTTTGACCTGGCAAATAACGAAACACTATCAGGTTATTCTAAAGCCGCGGTTTTTGCTGTTTTAACCGCCAGCGCCCAGAAAGACGATTTGTCTTAAGTGCCATTATTCGTCAAGCACAACCGTCACTTTCTATGCCGCAAGAAATCGGCGCTTTTAGCGTCTCTTCCTCCGTTTGGTTGCGTCCTCGGTTCGTTAAAGTAATGGTGTGAAGAAGTATATGGGATCAAATCGTGGCAAAAACTCTTTTACGCAGCGGTAATCTGGATGATTTTCAGGCCGTTGGCGGCGGCGGACAAGCCGTTTTCGAATCAGCGTTGCAAATCCGGGAAGCGCTCCGGTTGCGCAAACAACAGGCCATCGTCGACTGTCTGGCGATTCCTCAGGTCAACGACAGCGGCGACCGCGTGGACTGGTATTCCCCGGTTGAAGGGAGCGTAACCAGCTGGAAAGCGGCCGATGAAGATGATCGCTATCGCGCCCTGCGCTATCTGGAAAACACGCTCGCCAGCGTCGAGTCATTAAGCAAGAAATGCCTGCAGTCGCCCAAAACCGCGCAACAGCTCTTTGGCTCTCTGCTGTCGAAGGCATTTCAGTTCCCGGGCGAAAACTTCCTCTTCCTGGTGGACGGAAAGCCGGTCATCAGCTTCTGGGGATTTGTAAACCTCAACGAGAACGCGCGCGACGATGTCCTCGACTGCCTGCGTGAGTCCCTGATCCCTGAGCCAGCCCCCGTTGTGATTGACGATCCTGAACCCGAGCCTGAGCCAGAGCCGGTGATGACCTTTGAGCATGCTGACGAGCCGCTGGTCGCCCCGTCCACGGTGGTGCGTATTACGCCGGAGGAGCTGTATGAGCCCGAACCGGCCCCCGTCGTTGCGCAACCAGTCCAGGAACCTGCTCCGGCGAACATCGTGAAAAAGCGCCGCGTTCCCCTGTGGACCCTGCCGGTTGCCGCCGTGATCGTTGCCGCCGTTGCCGCCCCGCTGCTGTGGCCAAAACAGGCGCCTTCCGCTGAGCCCGCCCCGGCGCCCGCACCTGAACCCGTGGAGATTGCGCCAAAGCCGATCAAGGCGGTTGAACCGCTGGCGCTGAAGTTACCGCTGCATCAGGCTGAGGTCGTGGCCAGCAAAGAAAAAGAAGCGGCTCCGGCTGAAGCTGCGCCACAACCCGCTCCGGTGGTGATTGTCGCCATTCCGAAAGACGCCATGGTGATGGAAGCGAATCAGGTGAAAGCGGGATCGACGCGCTTCCTGAACGGCACCTGGCGCGCCATCCTCGACGTGAAGGATCCGGTCACCGGCAAGCCGCCGTCGCTGCGCTATCAGATCCAGAACAACAAAGGTTTCGCCCGCGTTGTCCACGGCGACAACATTGTCTGCCGCGCGGAGGTCTTCTCCGGGCTGCACAGCAATGGCGAGCTGATGATTAAGAGTCGCGGTACTGCCCGCTGCACCGACGGTTCCCGCTACCCGATGCCGGAAGTGGCCTGTAAAGCAGGCACCAGCGATATCGCAGAATGTCGCGCCCGTTATGATGCCAACACCGTCGTCCCACTGACGTTCAAGAAAGCAGGTGCCTGATCCTATGCTGGTAAATCTTTGCGACTATAAACAAAGCGTCACGCTTATTGCCAACAGCGGCGTGCAGTTCCTCGATTTCGGTCTGACGCCGCAGGACTCCGCCAGCAACGGGCGCTTCGTACGTAAAACCGCGAACGGCCCGCTGTTGCGCCTCGATTTCGACCTGGTCAACGGTCGCTATACCCTGCCGGGCATGAACGGCGGCCAGCCTGAAGTGGTCAAGCCGGAAACCACTATTCCGCTGCATCAATCGCTGACGGTACTGGATGGCGTCTGGCTTCCGGTTCCTTTCCTGCGCTTCAACCCGCCGCGGACGTTTGTGGAAGGGCCGGATAACTGGGCGCGCGTTCAGGTGCGCAAGCTTGAGACCCCCGACACGGCAGGCAATACCCACCGCGTGACCCTCGCGCTTGACAGCCAGATTGCCGACCATGCCACGTCCGCGCTCTCCCCGGTGGAAAACGATATTCTGAACGGCACCCGCTTCGCGCTGGCCTGGCGCGATAGCGAGGTAGAAAGTTTCCTCGATCAGACCTGGATTGACGGCTGGCTGCGCGAGGCGTTTACCCAGTATGCCGACGGCGTTGAGAACCGCTCTGAACGCGACCTGCAGCAGGCGATGCGCAGCTTTGAGTATCAGGCCCACTGGCTCAACCTGCTGACCATGCTCGGTGAACAGCTCACCGTGCCTGAGGTGAAATTTGTCACCCATACGCTCAGCACGCCTGCCATTCCGGTCGACCTGATCCTCGACGTGGGCAATACCCACACCTGCGGCGTCATTATTGAAGACCACGGCGATGCCAACGATGGGCTGCGCCAGACCGCCGAGCTGCAGGTCCGCTCGCTCAGCGAGCCGCAGTTCCTGAACGAACCGCTGTTCACCAGTCGTCTCGAGTTTTCGGAAGCGCGTTTTGGCAAGCAGCACTTCTCGGTGGAAAGCGGTCGCGAAGATGCCTTCGTCTGGCCGTCGATTGTCCGCGTCGGTGATGAAGCCCGCAAGCTGGCGATGCAGCGTCTGGGCACCGAGGGCAACAGCGGTATCTCCAGCCCGCGTCGCTACCTGTGGGATGAAACCCCGGTCGTGCAGGACTGGCGCTTTAGCCAGATGAACAGCAAGACCCGGCGTGAACCGCTTGCCACCGCGTTCCCGCTGATGAACCTGATGAACGATGACGGCGAGCCGCTCTTCACGCTGCCGCAGGACGAGCGCCTGCCGGTCTTCTCGCCGCAGTACAGCCGCAGCACCCTGATGACCCATATGCTGTGCGAGCTGCTGGCACAGGCGCTGGGGCAGATCAACAGCGTCGCCACGCGCCTGCGCCTGGGCTTCCCTGCCTCGCCGCGCCAGCTGCGCACGCTGATCCTGACGCTGCCCTCCGCCATGCCAAAGCAGGAGCGCGAGATCTTCCGACGCCGCATGTTTGAAGCCATCGCCATTGTCTGGAAAGCGATGGGCTGGCACCCGCAGGATGAGGATTTTGTCACCCGCAAACAGCAGGAAAAAAGCGTGGTGCCGGTACCGGAAATCCAGATGGAGTGGGATGAAGCCAGCTGCGGTCAGCTGGTCTGGCTGTATAACGAAGCCATCTCCCGCTTTGGCGGCCAGACCGAAGCCTTCTTCGCCTCCCTTGCCCGTCCGGACCGTGAGCCTGAGCCGGGCAGCCAGCCGGGACGCGCGCTGCGCGTCGCGTCCATCGACATCGGCGGCGGCACAACGGATATGGCGATCACCCATTACCAGCTGGACGACGGATCCGGCAATAACGTCAAAATCACCCCGCAGCTGCTGTTCCGGGAAGGGTTTAAGGTCGCGGGCGACGATACGCTTCTGGACGTGATTCAGCGCTACGTATTGCCCGCCCTGCAAACGCAGCTGCAAAAATCCGGTATCGCAGACGCCTCGCTGCTGATGGCTTCACTGTTCGGCGACTCCGGGCGCATTGATACCCAGGCCGTACTGCGCCAGCAGACGGCGCTGCAGCTGTTTATGCCGCTTGGTCATGCGATTCTTGCCGGGTGGGAGTCAAGCGACGTTGACGATCCGCTGGCTGGTCTGCACGCCACCTTTGGCGATCTCCTGCCGCAGAAGCCGACCCGCAACGTGATGAACTATCTGCAGCAGGCGATCGACCATGCCCTGCCTGCGGGTTCTGACGCTTTTGACCTCTTCGCCGTGCCGCTGCACGTCAATTTCCGCGAAATGCAGGATGCGATGCTGGCCGGGCAGTTTACGCTGGCCTCCCCGCTCCACGCGGTGTGTGAGGCGATCTCCCATTATAGCTGCGACATTCTGCTGATCACCGGACGCCCGGGCTGCCTGCCTGGCGTTCAGGCGCTGATTCGCCACCTGCAGCCGGTGCCGGTCAACCGCATCGTCTGGCTGGATAAATACCAGGTGCATGAGTGGTATCCGTTCAGCCAGCAGGGACGCATTGGCAACCCGAAATCGACCGCTGCCGTGGGGGCCATGCTCTGCAGCCTGGCGCTTGACCTGCGTCTGCCGCGCTTCAACTTTAAAGCCGCGGACATTGGCGCGTATTCCACCGTGCGCTATCTGGGCGTGCTGGATAACACCGTCAATACCCTGCGCGAGGAAAACGTCTGGTATCAGGATATCGATCTCGATAAACCCGGCGCGAAGCTTGACGCGCGTCTGCACTTCCCGCTGCGCGGTAACGTCACCCTCGGCTTCCGCCAGCTGGCGAACGCGCGCTGGCCTGCCACGCCGCTCTACACGCTCAGCATTAACTCGGCCGAACTGGCAAAAGCGATTGCCGGCGACGGCGTGCTGAACGTGCGGCTCAAACTCTGCGGCGGCAGCAAGCATGAAGGCCCGGAGGCCTTCGAGCTGAGCGATGCCTGGCTGCAGGACGGCACGCCGGTGGCGCCTGACGCCTTAACCTTCAAACTGAATACCCTGGCCGACCGCCGACACAGCGGCAGCCACTACTGGATCGACAGCGGGAGCGTATACCTGAAATGACAGCGACGACCACCACCACTCAGGCCTTAATCGGGTGGATCAACGAGACGCGCCTGAACGCCCCCGTGCTGGATAACGATGCCGACGCCCTGCTTGCCCGCATCAACGCGGCGCAGGCGCGCGAGCAGGCCATTGAACGCGCCATGACCCGCCAGCGCAGCATCGGGCTTTACGGCCATTCGCAGAGCGCGAAAGCGCACCTGCTGTTGTCGCTATGCGGCAGCGGCAATGGTCGACTGAACGTGACGCCAGGCCAGCGCACCTTTGACTATTTTTCGCATATCAATCCGGGACATGCCCTGACCAACATGGCCGTCCGCTTCACCCGGGAAACCCCGGCGGCGCTTGACGAGGCGTTTCCGCTGCGCCTGAGCCTGGTCACCGAGGCCGAGTTGGTGCAGCTGTTTATTGCCCGCACGACGCTGCACCCGCAGATGCGCGCGGTGGATAAGGCGGTCATCGAGACCCGTCTGGAGAAATGGCGCGGGCTGCGCCAGCCGCAGAGCGTGCCCGGCATCACGGCGCAGGACGTGGGAGCGATTGCCCGCTTCTGGCAGAGCACGGTACCCGCCGCGAAACAGCAAATTGATGATGCCCTGTGGCACGAGTTCGCCCAACTGGTGCCTTCGCTCGATCTCAGCACCCGCGCCAGCGTCTGGTCGTTGCTGTGGGGCGAGCAGCAGGAACTGACCCAGCAGTGGTTAAATCTGGCCCATGTGCTGCACCAGACCAGCCATGCCAGCGAGATTGCGGCCCCCCTTAGCCTGCTGGTGGACAGCTTCGGGCTGCCTGGCGAAGGGTTCCTGACGCACGACGGCTCGGTAGCGCTGCAGAGTACGCAAGAGACGCTTCTCCATCCGCTGAACAACGGTGAGATGCTGAACGCCATCAGCCTCCCCGTCGATGTGCTGGCCTTCCTGACCCGCGAGCTGGTACTTCCGGTTGAGAACGGCGCGCTGGATAATGTCGATATCATGGATATCCCGGTGTTTGAAGACCGCCATGCCGATCCCCTACGCCAGGCAAAATCCCAGTGGCTGCTTGAGCACTACCGTCAACAGCTCCAGCCGGATGTGCTGGTCATCTGCAACGCGACGGCGCAGCACGAACAGACGGCCAAAAAAGCAAAAGTGTTAATGAACTGGGTCAGGGAGACGCAGCCTGCGGAAGAATCTGCCCTGCCGGGTCTGGTATGGGCGATAACCCCGCACGACGCGCGCTTTACCACCCGGCAGAATCTCGATGAAGCCGTACAGCATCTGCTCGGAAAGCCCGGCTTGCGCTGGGGCACGCTACAGGCTCTGGACAGCCACAGCATGCAGCGCGTCATTGAGTGGCTGTCTCAGGCCACGCTGCCCGCGCAGCGACAGAAGCGTCTCGGCACGCTCAAAAACGCGCTGCGTCTGGAGCTCTCGGCGATGATGCAAAGCTACCTGGCACCGCTGGTTGAGGAGCCAGGTATCCGACGCACTCAGGCAGAAAACATGGTGCGCACGCTGCAAAGCAGTGCCGCCCGCCACGGCGAGCTGCTTGAAGGCCTGCTGCCGCCGCTGAAGGCCTTTGAAACGCTGTTAGCCGTTCAGCAGCCGCGCGAGGAGCAGGTTAACGGGCTATTTACGGATACCATTGACCTGTTTGCCGAGAACGCCCAGGAAAGCGCCGGTCTGTACCAGACCAAAGACAAAGCGCGCCTGGCACACAAAGTCTGGATAAATCATCTGCGCCAGTGGAGCCGCAACGAGGCGACAGCCGCCCGTCTTGGGCTGGATCCTGCGGTGTTGCAGCAAATTGCGGATGTGCTGGTGGTCACCAGCTACCGGCTGGATCTGCCTCAGCAGCTGCAGCGAATTGTCGAAGCGGATAAGAGTAGCGCTGCGCAACTGCATGCCGTGATGGGCAATTTCGTTGGCTGGCTGGGTTACGACAAGACGCCCGTGGCGACGCGCCCGGCAAGCCGCGTCCGCAAGGGGCAGGCCATCTTCGTCACCCCGGTGGTGAGCAGCGCCGAGCCCCGCCTGACGCGTCTGGGTGAACAGCCGGTCCATGCGGCTACCGCGTACGTTTACGACTGGCTGGTCGCACTCTATAGCCGCGCGATCGAGAACATTGATTACCAGCACCCGCATGATGTTCAGCCTGACGCTCGTCAGGCACTACGGGCTTTAATAATGTAGCCGCCTTCTTGCCGGGTGGCGCTGCGCTTACCCGGCCTACATTTCGCCACGATGATACATTGCACAATAATTACATCGTCATACACCCGGCTAATGCCTGCGCCAGCGCAGAAGGGGTTTCCCACGACATAGAGTGCCCCGCCGCAGGGATAATTTTTACCTCAACGCCTTTCTGTTGCAGATTTTCCACATCGTCATCCGGCAGAGAGAGCTCGCCAAAAATCAACGTTACCGGGCAAGGAAGTGACAGAAACTGCGCTTCCCATTCCGGTTCAACGCCCGCCACCAGGCTGGATGCACCGCGCCAGACGGCATAAGCCGCATTGCTCTGCAGGCACCCTGCCCACGCGCTTTTTTCTGCGCTGAGCATAGCGTCATAACCCTGCTCCAGAAACTGTTGCTCGCTTTGCGCCGCGATTGACCGGCTGAACATCCCCCCACCCGCGTGAAAATTGGGTTCTGACACCATCAGTCCCTTCACGCGCGTAGCCAGCAGCCCCGCCGTTTCGATAGCAATACTGCCGCCCATGCTGTGGCCGTATAACCAGAAGGAATCCAGTTTAAGATGGTCAATCAGCTCCGCCACAACGTGCGCCTGGTCAGTGGTTTTATAGCTGTAGTGCTCAGGCTTATCGCTGTAGCCGCTGCCGGGCAAGTCGATGAGAATCGCTCTGCGCGCGCCAAAAAGCGGGTCACAAACGACGCGGGGATATTCATAGGAAGCGGCGCAGCCCAGCCCGTGAATGAACACCACGGGATCGCCGGAGCCGGGCAAGTCGTGCCAGCGTACGGTGCAACCGGCCTGCTGCGAGTAAAAACTGTTCATAAGCACTCCTTTTATGATGCACTGTGTATTTATACAGTTATCACATCAGGAATGCTATGTTCATCTTTTAAAACTGGAAGCGTGCTTCAGAAAAGCGAGACCAGCAGCGCAACGGGAAAGCTCATTGGCCAGGTTGACCCCACCAGGAAAGCGCTCAGCAGGCGGATACGTTTGCGGTCTTTTGAGAGGAACCAGGTGATTAACGCGCAGATGGAAGCCATGATTGCGTAAAAAACCAACATCTTTTGATACAACGTCATTCTGTATACCAGAGCCGAAAAAATAACCGCACGCAATATGCGTCATATGTTGACACAGATCAAGTTTTTTCGTTACAGAATAACCACTTAAAAATTACGGCTAATAACAATTGAGTATCTTACGTAACACATCTGGCGGGCAAAGAGAACGCCTGACCGCGCAAGCGGCCAGGCTAAGCGGATCAGTGTTTGATCATGACATGCCGGACAACCGTATAATCCTCAAGCCCGTAGACCGACATATCTTTCCCGTAGCCCGATAATTTCATGCCGCCGTGCGGCATTTCGCTCACCAGCATAAAATGGGTATTCACCCAGGTGCAGCCGTACTGCAGGCGCGCGCTCAGGCGATGGGCGCGCCCCACGTCTTTGGTCCAGACCGATGACGCCAGGCCGTATTGCGAGTCGTTTGCCCAGGCCAGCACCTGCGCCTCGTCATCAAACTCGGTGACGCTCACCACCGGGCCAAACACCTCGCGCTGAACGATGGCGTCGTCCTGTTTTGCTCCCGCCAGAAGGGTTGGCTGGAAGTAGTAGCCCGCCCCCTCTTTTTTGCTCCCGCCGGTGACAACCCGGATATGGCCGAGCGCTTTCGCCTCATCGACGGCCTGACAGACGCGTGACAAATGGGCGGCCGAGCTGAGCGGTCCCAGTTCGGTCGAGGTGTCTTCCGGCGCCCCCATTTTAAGGCTGGCGACTGCGGCACCCAGTTTTTCAACCAGTTGGGCATAGATTCCCTTCTGGGCATAAATGCGGCAGGCTGCCGTACAGTCCTGCCCGGCATTGTAGAAGCCAAACGTCCGCACCCCTTCGACCACCGCATCCAGATCGGCATCATCAAACACGATCACCGGCGCTTTGCCGCCCAGCTCCATATGGGTGCGTTTAATCGAGGACGCCGTATGGCCGATGATATGTTCCCCGGTCGCAATCGAACCGGTCAGCGAAACCATGCGGACCTTCTCGTGCCCGGTGAGCGGGTCGCCGACCGTTTTCCCGCGACCAAACAGCACGTTCAGAACGCCCGCCGGGAAGATATCTTTTGCCAGCTCTGCCAGCTTCAGCGCGGTCAGGGGCGTGATCTCAGAGGGCTTTATCACCACGCAGTTCCCTGCCGCCAGCGCGGGGGCCAGCTTCCAGGCTGCCATCATCAGCGGGTAGTTCCACGGCGCGATAGAGGCCACCACGCCCACCGGATCGCGGCGAATCATCGACGTGTGGCCGTCAAGGTACTCGCCCGCTGCCAGACCGTTCAGGCAGCGGGCGGCCCCGGCAAAGAAACGGAAAACGTCGACCACCGCCGGAATTTCATCCCCCAGCGCGCAGTGCAGCGGCTTGCCGCAGTTGAGGGACTCGAGCCGGGCAAACGCCTCACCGTGCGCTTCAATCGCATCCGCCAGCTTCAGCAGGCACTCGGCGCGGGTTTTCGGCGTCGTTTGTCCCCACGCCGCAAAAGCACGGTCAGCCGCCAGCACCGCCGCATCGACCTGGGCCGCTGACGCCTCAGCAATTTCCAGCAGCACCTCTCCGGTGGCCGGGTTATAAACCGGCTGTTTTTCACCTTCTCCGGCAACCAGCTCACCGTTTATCAGCAGATGTTTTTGCATAGCATTTTCCTGTTGAATTCACTGTTATTTCCCGCTGCCGGCAATGTTTTCGCCGTCGCGGGTTAGCCACCAGGCTCCCAGAATGGGGATAGTTGTCACCAGCATCACCAGCAGAGCCACGACGTTGGTGACCGGCACGTCGCGCGGACGCCCGAGCTGGTTGAGCAACCACAGCGGTAACGTGCGCTCGTGTCCCGCCGTAAACGTTGTGACGATGATCTCGTCAAACGACAGGGCAAACGCCAGCATTCCCCCGGCCAGCAGCGCGGAACCCAGATTGGGCAGCACCACATAGCGAAAGGTTTGCCACCCGTCAGCCCCGAGATCCATCGACGCTTCCACCAGGCTCCAGGAGGTGCGTCTGAACCGGGCAATCACGTTGTTAAACACCACCACCACGCAGAAGGTGGCGTGTCCGACCACGATGGTGAAAAACCCCGGCTCAAGATTGATCGTTTTGAAAGCCGTCAACAGCGCCAGGCCGGTGATGATCCCCGGTAACGCAATCGGCAACAGCAGCAGCAGAGAGATCGCATTCTTGCCAAAAAACGCGCTTCGCCACAGCGCTGCTGCAGCAAGCGTGCCAAGCACAAGGGCAATAGCGGTAGAGAGCGCGGCAATCTGAAGTGACAACGTCACGGATTCGATGATATCGCCGCGCCCCGCCGCCACGCTAAACCACTTCAGCGTCAGCCCCTGTGGCGGAAAGCTGAAGGCGGCGTCCTCGGTGTTGAAGGCATAGGTCGCGATGATCAGCAGCGGGAAGTGCAGGAAGATGACGCCTCCCCACGCTGCCACTTTCAGGAACAGCGGTGCGCGTTCAGAGTGCATCGAATGCTCCCAGACGTTTCACGAACGCCAGATAAAGAGAAATCAGCACGATGGGAACCAGCGTGAACGCGGCGGCCATCGGCATATTGCCGATAGCGCCCTGCTGGGAGTAGACCATGTTACCAATGAAGTAGCCCGGCGGGCCGACCAGCTGAGGAACGATGAAATCCCCCAGCGTCAGGGAAAAGGTGAAGATTGAACCCGCCGCAATGCCCGGGATGGCCAGCGGCAGAACGACATAGCGGAACGTCTGCCGGGGACGCGCGCCGAGGTCGGCTGAGGCCTGCAGCAGCGAGGCCGGAAGGCGTTCCAGCGCCGCCTGGACGGGCAGGATCATAAACGGCAGCCAGATGTAAACGAAGACCAGAAACCGTCCCAGCCCGGAGGTGGACAAGGTGTTGCCGCCAATTGCCGGGAGCGTCAGGATCGAGGTCAGAATCGGCTCCAGGCCGAGATGGCTGAGAAACCACTGGGCCACGCCGTCCTTCGCCAGCAGCAGCGTCCAGGCGTAGGCTTTAACGATATAGCTCGCCCACATTGGCAGCATCACGGCGATATAGAAAAACGCTTTCCACTTGCCGCTGGTGTAACGCGCCATGTACCAGGCCATCGGGAATGCGAGGATGGCGCTGGCAATGGTCACCGCAATCGCCATCGTTAACGTGCGCAGGATGATGTCGTAGTTTGCCGGGTTGAAGAGCGCCTGAATGTTCGCCAGCGTGAGATCCGGCGTGACCGCCATGGTGAAATCGTCAAAGGTGTAAAACCCCTGCCACAGCAGCGTCAGCAGCGACCCTAAATAGACGATGCCAAACCACATCAGCGGCGCAAGCAGAAGCAGGAACAGACCGAGCGACGGCTTTCGCCAGAACAGGGCCGTCATGCGGCTCAGACGGCCGCGCGGGGCGGGAGGATGCGCAACGCTCATATCCATTTCACCTCTCCTCGTGAAGGCGGATCATCGCCTCGCGCGACCATGACGCCATGACCGCCTGCCCCGGCGCAATGCCGCTCAGCGGCGAGGCGTCACTGAAGTTAGCCTGGCTCACCAGCAGTTTGGCGCCATCGGCGAGCTTCAGCTCCAGACGCGTGGCAGCCCCCTGATACTGTACGGCCTGCACGACGCCCTGAACCTGAACGTCACCCTGTTCATTAAGGCGAATATGTTCAGGGCGCAGGGAAAAGGTGCCCTCCATGCCGCAAAGCGTCTGCGCAAGGCCCGCATCAAAAACGTTGGAGGTGCCGACAAAACCGGCGACAAACGGCGTGCGCGGACGCATGTAGAGATCGCGTGGGGTATCCACCTGCTCGATGCGCCCGTTATTGAACACCGCCACCCGGTCCGACATGGAAAGGGCCTCGCCCTGATCGTGGGTGACAAAAATAAAGGTGATGCCGAGTTCTTGCTGAAGTTTCTTCAGCTCGAACTGCATTTGTTCCCGCAGCTTGAGATCGAGTGCCCCTAAAGGCTCGTCCAGCAGCAGGACGCGCGGTTCATTCACCAGCGCGCGGGCGATGGCGACACGCTGACGCTGGCCGCCGGAAAGTTGCGAAGGTTTACGGGCGATGGCAAAACTCAGGCCCACTTTTTCCAGAGCATCGCGGGCCTGCGCATGGCGTTTTTTCTTGTCGACGCCTTTGACCATCAGCCCGTAGGCGACATTGTCGAGGATCGACATATGCGGGAACAGCGCATAGTCCTGAAACACGGTGTTCACGTCCCGCTCCCAGGGGGGCAGTTCGCTCGCCTCTTTGCCGAAGATGGAAATCGTCCCGCCTGACAGCTGTTCAAAACCGGCGATCAGACGCAGGCAGGTGGTTTTGCCGGAGCCCGAAGGCCCCAGCATGGAGAAAAACTCTCCGTCGCGGATCGCAATGGTGACCCCATCCACCGCCCGGACGTCGCCGTACAGACGGGAAACATTGTTAAACTCGACTGCGTACGTCATGTTCTGCTCCCGGGCAATTAACGACCGCCCATGATGGCGATGTAATCCTGCGTCCAGCGGCTGTAAGGGACAAATTTGCCGCCTTCTGCGATGGGGGTTTTCCAGAACATGATTTTGTCGAACTCATTATAACCGTTTGTTTCGCAGCCTTTATCGCCCAGCAGCGTGCTGGCTTTACACCCTTCCGGCACCACGGGCAGGGAGCCAAACCATGCGGCCAGATCGCCCTGCACTTTTGGCGTCAGCGACCAGTTCATCCATTTGTAGGCGCACATCGGGTGTTTAGCCTGCGCGTGCAGCATGGTGGTGTCCGCCCAGCCTGTCACCCCCTCTTTCGGGAAGACGGTGGCAATGGGCTGGTTCTCGGCCTTCAGGGCATTCGCCTGATACGGCCAGGCGCTGGAGGCCACCACGCCCTCGTTTTTGAAATCGCTCATCTGGACGGTGGTGTCATGCCAGTAACGGTGGATCAGCGCATGCTGGTCGCGCAGCACTTTCAGCACGGCGGCATACTGTGCTTCGGTGAGCTGGTAAGGGTCTTTGATACCCAACTGCGGCTGGGTCGCTTTGACGAACAGCGCCGCATCGGCGATATAAATCGGGCCGTCATAGGCCTGCACGCGTCCCTGATTGGTTTTACCGTCCGGCAGATCCTGTTTGGTAAAGACGACGCTCCAGCTGTCCGGCGGCGTCGGGAAGGTTTTGGTGTTGTACATCAGCAGGTTTGGCCCCCACTGGTACGGCGTGCCGTAGACTTTACCGCCGACGTTAAACCATTCCCCTTTCACAATCCGCTCGTCGAGGGTTTTCCAGTTGGGGATAAGATCGGGGTTAATCGGCTGGACGCGTTTGCCCATGATCAGCCGCAGGGAGGCATCACCTGAGGCGGTCACCAGGTCATATCCCCCTTTCGCCATCAGGCTGACCATTTCATCCGACGTGGCCGCCGTTTTGACGTTGACCGCACACCCGGTCTCTTTTTCAAACTGAGTGACCCAATCGTAGTTTTTATCCGTCTGCCCCCGCTCGATATATCCCGGCCAGGCGATAATATCCAGTCGACCTTCCCCGTCGCCAATGGCCTTTGGTGGTTCTGCGGCTTGCGCTGTCATGATAGTCATGCCGAGCGCGCACAGGCTGCTGCGGGCAAATTTTTTGCTCATAAGAGTTACTCCTGTCGCAATGAAATTTAGCGGCAGCCGTGCCGTAAAAATATCTCCCTTATTAAACGTAGACCGCGCAAATGCGCCGCACCGTTCGGCTTCAGGAAATTTCATCAAGGTGTGACCGAGGGCGCATTCCCCGTTAACTGGATTATAGACAAGGGGTTAGGCGCGAGAGACGGTATGCAGATTTCCTATGACGGGTCACCGCGAAATAGTCGCAGCGCCGTCATCAGGATAAGAATTGATTATTTAAATAACGGAGAAAGGATTATTCCAGCATCGTGCTAATTAATTTTCCTAACTGAATGACCGCCTGCTCTTCCCGCTCTCCCCAGGCCCAGGAGGTATTAAAACGAAAGAACGGCGTCCACGCGTCAGAGGTGGAAAACATTTTTCCGGGAGCAATGCTGATGTGGTGCGTTAAGGCGTTTTCGCTCAGCAGCCCCGCGTCCAGCTGTGCCGGCAGTTCCAGCCATAAAAAGTAGCCGCTGTCGTTATGGTGAATTTTGACGCCCGCAGGCATATGGCGAAGAAGTGACTGCCAGGCCTGCTGCTTTCGCTCGGCCAGCGTACGCCGCAGGCGGCGCAGGTGGGCGTCGTAGCGTTTGGTCGCCAGGTAATCCACCAGCGCCAGCTGCATGGGAGAACTGGTTGAAAGCGTGCTCATCAGCTGCAGCTGCTGAATGCGCCGCGCGTGTTTTCCTGCCGCCACCCAGCCGATGCGAAAACCGGCCACCAGACATTTTGAAAAGGACGAGCAGTGTAGCGTCATGTCCTGACGATCCCACGCTTTCGCCGGGAGCGGCTTTTCACGTCCAAAATAGAGCTCGCTGTAGACGTCATCTTCAATCAGCGGGACGTTGTGCTGGGTTAACAGGGCGACAAGCTGGGCTTTTTTCTCCGCGCTCAGCGTGAAGCCGAGCGGGTTTTGGCTGTTAGTCATGATCCAGCAGGCTTTAACCGGGTATTCATTCAGCGCCTGCTCTAAGGCATTGAGATCGATCCCCTCGCGAACGTCCGTCGCAATCGACAACGCTTTGAGCTTCAGGCGTTCCAGCGCCTGCAGCGCACCGTAAAAACAGGGGTTTTCGACAATCACCCAGTCACCCGGCTCGGTTACCGCCTGAAGGCTAAGATTCAGCGCTTCGAGCGCGCCTGCGGTGATCACGATCTCTTCCGGGGAGATGTTCATCCCCTGCTGCGCGTAGCGGCGGGCAATGGCGTGGCGGAGATCGACGTTTCCCGGCGGCAGGTTCTCAATCACGCTCATCGCCGTCGCGGTTTTGCTGACGTTTGCCAGCGAACGGTTGAGCTGCTGAAGCGGGAAAAGCCTGGGGTCGGGAAACGCGGAAGCAAAAGGAACAACGGACGGGTCGCGGCTGGCCTGTAAGACGTCGAAGATGTAGGTATTGATATCCACCGCTTCGTCACGCATCACCTGAGCGGGTGGCGCAGGCTGTTGTGCGGTCGGGCGCGAGGCAACGTAATAGCCCGACTGCGGTCTGGCGACAATGCGCCCCTGACTTTCCAGCATCTGATACGCGTGGCCAACGGTCATAAAACTCATGCCGCTGCTTGCCACCTGCTCTCGCAGGGAAGGCAGCTTATCGCCCGGCAGCCATACGCCAAGCTCAATCTGCGAGATAATTTGTTGCGCCAGACGCTGGTATTTTTTCATCAGATTCTCCTTAAGACCGACAGTGTATATCAGCAGGAGAAAAAGAGAAGATTTAGCGAACTGTTATAGTCTGGAAGATGAATTACTTACAGTATTCGGTCACGTGGCTCTGAGCGGAACGCGCGGCGGCCAGGTGGTCGAGCGTGATCATCGACGATTTGCAAAAAATGCATTTCGCGCCAAACGGGTTTTTCTCAGACACGTCAAAGGCTGAGGTACGGTACTGCGAGCCATGACAGCATGGGCAGCGAAAATGGATATATGAAGTCATAGGTTTCTCCTGAAACGTAAAAACGTAAATTACTAATGGGCCGATTGGGCATAATGGTTTTAAACAAAACGAATCGGAATGTAGATAAAGACCCAAGAGAGGCTGCGGAGAGGCACAACGTGATGAGAACTGCTTTATAAAACTACGTCAGATATTTATTTGGACTCAAAACCAGAAGGCCATTAACGCACGACGCTGACGACAAAGCAAGCGGTTTAATGCGGAAAATTCATAAAAAGAATGTTTTTATTCCCTGATGCTCGTCCATGTTATTAAATATTGATGTTTACAATCCCCGGCCATACAGACATAACCACATGAAATATAAATATAATATATAACATTTTTTGCCTACTCATATCATCAACCACAGAGTATTAACAACAGGCTGATGAACACTCTGCTACTTGTCTTGCTCAAGCAGGAATTTCGCTCTTACCTTACAGAAAGGAACTATCAATGAGTTGGAATAAAGACGCGGCTGTTTCTTACCTCCGCTCGCATGCGCTTGGACACTCTCATAACGAATGCGCGAAGTTTACACGTCGTGCCATAATCGCTGGCGGCATTACGCTTGAACGTACACATGATGCAAAGGATTATGGACCAAAACTTTTGCGTGCAGGATTTAAAGAGGTTCCTCCTGGTTCAACGTTGCTTAGCGGAGATGTGGCTGTAATTCAGCCCTATCCCGGGGGAAACTCAAGCGGCCATATGACAATGTTCGACGGCACTCGGTGGATCTCAGATTTTACCCAGCTCAGTATGTACCCCGGACCCGGTTACCGCCGCGCACAACCAACCTATAAGATTTACAGGATGAGTCGATGATGAGGGGGATTATAATTACTCTGGCGTTATTATTATCAGCTTGTACGTGCGTACCTCAGCAGAGTGCTGCCGAACGGGCGGAAGAATTTTACTCCAACTATCTGACATTTTTTGCGGAAAGTGATGGTGAATACCCTCAGCTTAGAGAGTACGTTGCGGCAGATACGCTATCCCGACTTAACGAGATAGAGTCTATTCCTGAACAGGAAATCCTGGGGTCAGATTATTTCGCTTATGTTCAGGATTATGATCCCTCTTGGGTGAAGCGGCTCGAGGTTGGTGCGCCGTATCAATTCATCAATGGCGAAGTTCTTCCTGTCCGGATTGGTATTGAGAACGGCGGGTTTCTTAATCTTGAAGTCTATATGCGTCGTGAAGACGGAAAGTGGAAAATTTACCGCGTGAGTGACGTAACCGATCGCTACGAGCACCCCATATTTAATGCCGGAGCAATTACTCGGGCAAAGTCATTAGCGAAAAGCGGACTTTAAGCACATCTATAAATAATACACTGGGCAAACTGTTATAGGTAAATATGCCGGGTCTGTTTCTGCAACCCAGAGCTGGCGAGGCTTAGAATGGCATCGACATAATTACATCGCGGAGTTTTGCATGTTTGGTTTGGATGCTTTTCACCTTGCGCGGATACAGTTTGCCTTTACCGTATCCTTCCACATTATTTTCCCGGCCATCACCATTGGTCTCGCAAGCTACCTTGCCGTACTCGAAGGGCTGTGGCTGAAAACAAAAAATCCGGTCTGGCGCTCGCTGTACCATTTCTGGTCGAAGATTTTTGCCGTCAACTTTGGCATGGGCGTGGTCTCCGGGCTGGTGATGGCCTACCAGTTTGGCACCAACTGGAGCGGCTTTTCGCAGTTTGCGGGCAGTATTACCGGCCCGCTTCTGACCTATGAAGTGCTTACCGCCTTCTTCCTCGAAGCCGGGTTCCTCGGCGTGATGCTGTTCGGCTGGAATAAAGTCGGGCCGAGGCTGCACTTCTTTTCCACCTGCATGGTGGCACTGGGGACCATTATCTCCACCTTTTGGATCCTCTCCTCCAACAGCTGGATGCAAACCCCGCAGGGCTATGAGATCGTCAACGGTCAGGTGGTACCGGTGGACTGGTTCGCCGTGGTGTTTAACCCCTCCTTCCCTTACCGCCTGCTGCACATGTCGATAGCCGCGTTCCTGAGCAGCGCCCTGTTTGTTGGCGCATCCGCGGCATGGCATCTGCTGCGCGAGAATAATACCCCCGCCATCCGGGCAATGTTTTCAATGGCGCTGTGGATGACGCTGATTGTCGCGCCCCTCCAGGCCATGGTGGGCGATATGCACGGGCTGAACACCTTAAAGTACCAGCCCGCGAAAATTGCCGCCATTGAAGGGCACTGGGAAAACCCGCCGGGCGAGCCTACCCCGCTACTGCTGTTTGGCTGGCCGGATATGGAACAGGAGCGCACCCGCTTTGGACTGGAGATCCCCGCACTCGGCAGCCTTATTCTGACGCACAGTCTGGATAAACAGGTACCGGCGCTCAAAGAGTTTCCAAAGGAAGACCGCCCAAATTCCACCATCGTCTTCTGGTCGTTCCGCATTATGGCGGGCCTGGGCATGCTGATGCTGCTGCTTGGGGTGACGGCACTCTGGCTGCGCTATAAAAAGCGCATTTATTCTTCCCGTCCTTTCCTGTGGTTTGCCCTGCTGATGGGGCCCTCCGGGCTGATTGCTATTCTGGCCGGGTGGATCACCACCGAAGTGGGCCGCCAGCCGTGGGTGGTCTATGGGCTCCAGCGCACGAAGGATGCGGTTTCTGCCCATGGCGATTTGCATATGAGCGTGAGCCTGCTGGCCTTCTTCGTTGTTTACACCTCGGTATTTGGCGTGGGTTACAGCTATATGGTGCGCCTCATCCGAAAAGGCCCGCAGCCGCATGAATCTTTCGCCACCGAGTCCGACGGACGTCCGGCGCGCCCGCTTTCTGCCGTCACAACTGAACATAAGGAGCAGCCGTAATGGGTATCGATCTTTCCATTATCTGGTTTGTGATCATCGTCTTTGCCACGCTGATGTATATCGTGATGGACGGTTTTGATCTGGGGATTGGCATTCTGTTCCCGGCCACGCAGAACGCCGACGATCGCGATGTGATGGTTAACAGCGTCGCGCCGGTCTGGGACGGGAATGAAACCTGGCTGGTGCTGGGCGGGGCCGCCCTGTTCGGCGCCTTTCCGCTGGCCTACGCCGTGATTATCGATGCCCTCACCATTCCGCTCACATTAATGCTGATCGGTCTTATTTTTCGTGGCGTAGCGTTTGAGTTTCGCTTTAAAGCCACGCCAGCACACCGTCCTTTCTGGGATAAGGCATTTATAGGCGGTTCCATTCTGGCGACGTTTACCCAGGGCGTGACGGTGGGCGCCGTCATTAACGGCTTTACCGTCACCGGCCGGGCCTATACCGGCGGCCCCTTTGACTGGTTTACCGCGTTTAATCTGTTTTGCGGCGCGGGCCTGGTGGTGGCCTACGCGCTGTTAGGCTCGACCTGGCTGGTAATGAAAAGCGAAAATGCATTGCAACATCGGATGCGTCAGGTATCGAAAACCCTGTTAATCGTGCTGCTGGCGTTTATTGCGGCGATCAGCCTCTGGACACCGCTGGCGCAGCCGGCCATCGAGGCGCGCTGGTTTACGCTGCCGAATCTGTTCTATCTGCTGCCCGTCCCGGCCCTGGTGGTGATTTTTAGTTTGTATCAGTGGCGCTGCCTGAATAATCCCGACAGCCATAGCCGACCGTTTATCCTGACGCTGGGGCTGATCTTCCTCGGCTTTAGCGGGCTTGGGATCAGCATCTGGCCGCACATCATTCCACCGTCAATCACCCTGTGGCAGGCCGCCGCACCGACGCAAAGCCAGGGCTTTATGCTGGTTGGCGCGCTATTGATCATTCCCGTTATCCTGGTCTACACCTTCTGGAGTTACTACGTATTTCGCGGCAAAGTTCAGCATGGGGAGGGTTATCACTGATGCAACAACCGGTCTGGAAAAGATTACTGTGGCTGGCCATTATCTGGGGCGGCAGCGTACTGGCGCTGGCTGCGGTCAGTATGCTCTTCCGTATGCTGATGACGGCGGCAGGGTTTAAATCACATTAACGTCATCCCGGGCAACCGCTGCGTTGCCCGGCTCCTCCCCGCACTTTCAGATAAACCCCATTAACGCATGGCAGAGTATCGTTACACTGGAAAAAGATTCACAGTGTTTATAGTTTGAGAAGAAAAATGAAAAAGCTCATTGCGTTAAGTGTTATCAGTCTTGTCCTTACCGGCTGCGTTAATCCGGGTAAAGCCTCCGTTCAGCCGGAGCAACTTAAGAACCACCGCTTTGTGCTGGAAAGTGTGGACGGTAAGGCCGTGAAGACCGCGACAACGCAACCTGAGATCGGTTTTAGCGCACTGCCAGATATCAGCCTGGTGAATAACATCAGCGTTTCTGGCCAGATGTGTAACCGCTTCAACGGACAGGGGAAATTGTCCGAAGGCGAGCTGAAGGTGAAAACGCTGGCCATGGCTCGCAAGCTCTGTAATGAGCCGCAGCTTAACGAGCTGGATCAGGCCATCGGCGACATGCTGCGCAAAGGCGCGCAGGTCGATCTGACTGAAGACCAGTTAACGCTGGCGACAGCCGATAAAACGCTGATGTTTAAGCGTGCAGAATAATCAGTAGTTACCGCAGGTTCCAACGGCAAGCGACTGTTCACTGCAGCGTTTGCCGTTTGGCAAGGCGCACATCCCAATAGCTGAACCATCAAGCTGGCGAGCTACCGACAGCGAACCGCCAATCATCGCGCAGTTGGCCTGACCGGAGCTGGACATCGCGGCTTTCATACCCGGCACCACGTGCGCGGCCGTTGCCTGCTGGACAGGTTCACTGCTGCATGCCGACAACAATAATGCGGCACACCCTACCAAAAATGCTGAGCGCATGCTCTCTCCCCCATGAATAATGCGAAACCTATGCATAATAGGCATCCCATCCCGTGCCGTCGAGAGCGGAAGTGCGTATTTATGCGCTCCTGAAACAATTTCTCGCAATTTTTCTGCCAAAAGTTTGATCTACTCATTGATGGCAGGAATAACGAGGACACAAAAGCGAAAATCGAAAAATCCCCCGTTTGCTAGAATACACAGATAATATTCAGGGTTTGTTGCCGTAATACAGACCCCTATTTTTTTGCGCAATGTAAGGGTGTTGTCCTATGCAAACTATTGACGGTAATGGTGCAGTTGCCTCAGTCGCGTTTCGCACCAGTGAAGTTATCGCCATCTACCCGATTACGCCAAGTTCTACCATGGCTGAGCAGGCGGACGCCTGGGCGGGTAACGGGTTAAAAAACGTCTGGGGCGATGTCCCGCGAGTGGTTGAGATGCAGTCTGAAGCCGGTGCAATTGCCACGGTGCACGGCGCGCTTCAGACCGGGGCGCTTTCCACGTCGTTTACCTCTTCCCAGGGATTGTTATTAATGATCCCGACGCTGTACAAACTTGCCGGACAACTGACTCCCTTCGTTCTGCACGTCGCTGCGCGTACCGTTGCCACCCACGCGCTCTCTATCTTTGGCGATCATTCTGACGTGATGGCCGTTCGCCAGACCGGCTGCGCGATGCTGTGCGCCAGCAGCGTTCAGGAAGCCCAGGACTTTGCCCTGATTTCGCATATCGCCACGCTCAAAAGCCGGGTGCCGTTTATTCATTTCTTTGATGGTTTCCGTACGTCCCACGAAATTAACAAAATCGTTCCGCTGGCTGACGAGACAATTCTGAATCTGCTTCCGCAGGCGGACATTGACGCCCATCGCGCCCGCGCTCTGAATCCGGAACACCCGGTGATTCGCGGCACGTCGGCGAACCCGGATACCTATTTCCAGTCCCGCGAGGCCACCAACCCGTGGTACAACGCAGTTTACGACCATGTTGAACAGGCGATGAATGACTTTGCTGCCGCAACGGGTCGGGAATACAAACCCTTTGAGTATTACGGCCATCCGCAGGCGGAACGGGTCATTGTGCTGATGGGATCGGCCATTGGCACCTGCGAGGAAGTTGTTGATGAGCTGCTGACGCGCGGCGAAAAAGTTGGCGTGCTAAAAGTGCGTCTTTATCGGCCGTTCTCGGCGAAACATCTCCTCTCTGCGCTGCCGGAAAGCGCGCGTACCGTTGCGGTGCTCGATCGCACCAAAGAGCCGGGCGCGCAGGCGGAACCGCTGTATCTGGATGTGATGACCGCCCTGGCCGAGGCCTTTAATCATGGCGAACGTGAAACGCTGCCGCGCGTGATCGGGGGGCGTTACGGTTTGTCCTCCAAAGAGTTCGGACCGGACTGCGTGCTGGCGGTCTTCAACGAGCTCAGCGAAGCGAAGCCCAAGCCGCGCTTTACCGTCGGCATTTATGATGATGTGACGAATCTGTCCCTGTCGTTGCCGGAAAACACCCTGCCCTCAACCGCCAAACTCGAGGCGCTGTTCTATGGTCTGGGCAGTGACGGCAGCGTCTCCGCGACCAAAAACAACATCAAAATCATCGGGAACTCCACACCGTGGTACGCCCAGGGGTACTTCGTCTATGACTCCAAGAAAGCCGGCGGCCTGACCGTTTCCCACCTGCGGGTGAGCGAACAGCCCATCCGCTCTGCGTATCTAATTTCTCAGGCTGATTTTGTTGGCTGTCACCAGCTGCAGTTCATTGATAAGTACCAGATGGCCGAGCGCCTGAAACCTGGCGGTATTTTCCTCCTGAATACGCCATACAGCGCGGATGAAGTCTGGTCGCGCCTGCCGCAGGAAGTGCAGGCGGTGCTGAACCAGAAAAAAGCCCGTTTCTATGTGGTTAACGCGGCGAAAATTGCCCGCGAATGTGGCCTTGCCGCGCGTATCAATACCGTTATGCAGATGGCCTTCTTCCATCTGACGAATATCCTGCCGGGCGACAGCGCGCTGGCGGAACTGCAGGGCGCGATTGCCAAAAGCTACAGCAGCAAGGGCCAGGAGCTGGTCGAGCGTAACTGGCAAGCGCTGGCCCTGGCGCGCGAGTCGCTGTTTGAGGTCCCGCTGCAGCCGGTCAATTCCGCAAGCCCGAACCGCCCTCCGGTGGTATCCGATGCGGCACCTGATTTCGTGAAGACCGTGACGGCGGCGATGCTGGCCGGTCTGGGTGATGCCCTGCCCGTCTCTGCCCTACCGCCGGATGGCACCTGGCCGATGGGCACCACCCGCTGGGAAAAACGCAACATCGCCGAAGCGATCCCCATCTGGAAAGAAGATCTGTGTACCCAGTGCAACCACTGCGTGGCGGCCTGCCCGCACTCTGCCATTCGTGCCAAAGTGGTGTCGCCGGAAGAGATGGAGGCCGCCCCGGCCAGCCTGCATTCCCTGGATGTAAAATCCCGCGATATGCGCGGACAGAAATACGTTCTGCAGGTCGCGCCGGAAGACTGCACCGGCTGTAACCTGTGCGTCGAGGTTTGTCCGGCGAAAGACAGGCAGAACCCGGAGATTAAAGCCATCAATATGATGTCGCGTCTGGAGCACGTCGAAGAAGAGAAAGTGAATTATGACTTCTTCCTGAATCTGCCGGAAATCGATCGCAGCAAACTGGAACGCATTGATATTCGCACTTCGCAGCTGATCACGCCGCTGTTTGAATACTCCGGCGCCTGCTCGGGCTGCGGTGAAACACCGTATATCAAGCTGCTTACCCAGCTGTACGGTGACAGGATGCTGATTGCCAACGCCACCGGCTGTTCGTCTATCTATGGCGGCAACCTGCCCTCCACGCCGTATACCACTGACACCAACGGTCGCGGTCCCGCGTGGGCCAACTCGCTGTTCGAGGATAACGCCGAATTTGGTCTGGGCTTCCGCCTGACCGTTGACCAGCACCGCGCGCGCGTGATGCGCCTGCTGGAGCAGTTTGCCGGGCAGATCCCCGCCGGGCTCAATGACGCGCTTCACGCCGACGCGACGCCAGAGGTACGTCGTGAGCAGGTTGCAGAGCTGCGTCAGGCGCTTCAGGGCGTGGCGGGCGCTGAACAGCTGCTGACCGACGCGGACGCCCTGGTCGAAAAATCGATCTGGCTGATTGGCGGTGACGGCTGGGCTTATGACATCGGCTTTGGCGGACTGGACCACGTGCTAAGCCTGACGGAAAACGTCAATATCCTGGTGCTGGATACGCAGTGTTATTCCAACACCGGTGGTCAGGCGTCGAAAGCCACGCCGCTGGGTGCCGTCACGAAATTCGGTGAGCACGGGAAACGCAAGGCACGCAAAGATCTCGGGGTGAGCATGATGATGTACGGTCACGTTTACGTCGCGCAAATCTCGCTGGGGGCACAGCTTAACCAGACGGTGAAGGCGATCCAGGAGGCGGAAGCGTATCCCGGCCCGTCGCTGATCATTGCCTACAGCCCGTGTGAAGAGCATGGCTACGACCTGGCACTCAGCCACGATCAGATGCGACAGCTAACCGCGACCGGCTTCTGGCCGCTGTACCGGTTCGATCCGCGCCGTGCGGACGAGGGTAAATTACCGCTGGCACTGGATTCACGTCCGCCGTCAGATGCTCTGGCCGAGACGTTAATGCAGGAACAGCGCTTCCGCCGCCTTAACGCGCAGCAGCCGGAAGTGGCCGAACAGCTATGGAAAGACGCTGCGGCGGATCTGCAAAAACGGTATGACTTCCTGGCGCAGCTGGCGGGTAAAGCCGAAAAATCGACCAACGACTAGTCTCTCTGCCCGGCGCGTCCGGGCATTTTTTTGCCATAAAAAAACCCGGTGTATTCACACCGGGCGAATCCAGACAATCATTAAATATCTATTTAGTTCCCTAAATATTATTCATGCGAATTATGGATAAATAATCTTAAAGGCATATAACGCCATCAAGAATAGCTTAATTCACACCTGATTAATAATTTTAATTTATTATGTTTAGCCTTAAAGCATTCACCAAACCAATGACCATTACCGTTGATGTATTCAGTTTAGATTTTACTTAGTTCGTAACAATTATAATTTATTACTCTTACACGGGAGTGATTTAGCATGAGACAACTTTCGCATTCGGAAAGTTCAACAGGTAATTAAATAAAAACAACCGCAAAGGAATATCAACATGCAAAGAAAAGTACTGGCCCTGATGATTCCGGCTCTGTTAATGGCTGGCGCAACTCATGCAGCAGAGATTTATAATAAAGACGGTAACAAATTAGATCTGTACGGAAAGGTAGATGGTCTGCACTATTTCTCCGATGATAAAGGCGCTGACGGGGATCAAACCTACATGCGTCTGGGCTTTAAAGGCGAAACCCAGATCAACGACATGATGACTGGCTACGCACAGTGGGAATACAACATTCAGGCCAATAACACCGAAGGGTCTGATAACCAGTCCTGGACGCGTCTGGCCTTCGCCGGTATCAAAGTGGGTGACTACGGTTCCTTCGATTACGGTCGTAACTATGGCGTACTGTACGACGTAGAAGGCTGGACCGATATGCTGCCTGAGTTCGGCGGCGACTCCTACACCAAAGCCGACAACTTCATGACCGGCCGCGCCAATGGCGTAGCAACCTACCGTAACACCGACTTCTATGGTCTGGTGCAGGGTCTGAACTTTGCGCTGCAGTATCAGGGCAAAAATGAAGGCAGCAACTGTGACGAAAATGGTTGTTCTCAGGAAGGAACGAACAACCGTTCTGATAACAACATTCGTAACCAAAACGGTGACGGTTTCGGTATCTCCACAACCTATGACTTTGGCATGGGGATTACTGCGGGTGCAGCGTATACCTCTTCAGATCGTACTAATGACCAGGTGATCGCAGGCACCGGTGCAGCATCTCAATATGCTGGCGGCGATAAAGCGGACGCATGGACCGCGGGTCTGAAATATGACGCTAACAATATCTACCTGGCGGCAATGTACTCTGAAACCCGCAATATGACGCCATACGGTTCCAGTGACAGCACTTCAGGCGGCGGTATTGCCAACAAAACCCAGAACTTCGAAGTGACCGCACAGTACCAGTTCGACTTCGGCCTGCGTCCGTCCCTTTCCTACCTGCAGTCTAAAGGCAAGGACCTTGGCAACGGCCAGGGCGACCAGGATTTGGTTAAGTACGCTGACGTCGGCGCAACCTATTACTTCAACAAAAACATGTCCACCTACGTTGATTACAAAATCAACCTGCTGGATGAAGATGACAGCTTCTACAAAAACAACGGCATCGGCACGGATGATGTCGTGGCACTGGGCCTGGTTTACCAGTTCTGATTGCCAGAGCCCGCATCAGTATGCGGGCTCACCCATCTCTTGACGTTCGTCACAAAAAGCAGGTTCTGAAATCACGTGGTTGAGGGTAAGTTGAGGTAAAGCTGTTTAAACTCAGGTGATAGCCTTTCCATCACTAAGGATAACAGCGTTGTTTGGTCGTGTATCCGTTGTCGTACTAACTCTTTTAGCGCTCATCTGGATGGCGTTAATTTTTGATTTTGCTGATATTGTCGGGCATCTCAGTGCTGTGTTGAACCACCTGGATGGCGGTTAACATTATTCCCTGAGAAATGAAAAGCCACCAGCAGTGCCGGTGGCGGGAAAACGCACAGGTTGCGTTATTTTTTCACGGGTTGAGGCTTTTTATCACCTGATTCAGGGGCCTCACGCGGATCGTCTTTTTCAACACAAAGCATAGTTTCTCCTGTTTCAGATAACCACCCTCCACTATAGCCAGGCTGATTACAGAGTGGCCAGGCGGCAATTACGCCTGACCTGTTCCTTTCTTGCGAAAAGAGAGGTAGCCAAACACCCCGCTATCTCCATCCGAGGGATGGTTAACCCCGTCCATCACCGTCACTTCAGGGAAATCGAACGGTGAGACGTTATCAAAGCAGGCCACATTCACGCCGTATTCGTTTGGATTAGAACGCCGCTGATGGAACGTGTAAATTCCGCACACCGAGCAGAAAAAGTGCCGTGCCGTTCCCGTATTGAAGCGGTACTCCGTGAGCTTATCCTCACCTTTGGTCACGGTAATCCCTGACAGCGGCGCAGAGACGACGACCGCACCCCGCATGCGACAAAAGGAACAACTGCAGCGCCGCGCGGTATTCAGGCCATCCGTTAGCGCAACGGTAAAGGCCACCGCGCCACAATGGCACTGCGCATGACGAATATCAGCCATGGCTAGATCCCCTTCCTCACCAGGTCAGCAGCCTTGACGAAAACCTCATCCTCTACACCATCGCCTTTCTGCCTGCCGAGCCTGACCAGCTCATCAACAATGCTGTCGCGATCGATTGGTTTCTGGGCAGAAACCAGCCCAATAACGGCCGCCCCAATCGCCAGCCCCACTAATCCTGTTTGTTCGTCTTTGTTCTTCATACTCATGCTCCTGATACAACAAACAAGCGTAGCATGATTTTAAAAGCGCGGGGTTAGCCCGTATTTTGGCGCTTTGATATTTGCCGCCCAAATTTTGATATCGTTTTGCAGGAGAATAGTGAAATCAGATTTCAGATGCGTCACCATGCCATTAACGCTGTCTGCATCCACCACTGAAAAATGTTCAATTCTGTTCTTTCCTATTTGAACACAATTATATTTGGCGGGCAGCACCTTACCATTCACATTAAGCGGCAGATTATTCTCACTACAGCGGCCTTCCGTAATATATGACACCAGCAAATTAGCGGATTTCCTCCCGGGCTGGGATACGCTCACCATGACGGGAAAACCTTCCGAGGTCTGCGTCATATCATAAAGCACCGCATTTTTCATATACCAGGTATTATATTCCCGCTCCTGAAAAGCGGACCAGGCAGGTGCAGAATAAAGCACCAGCGCTGCCAGCGTAATAGAGACTATTTTCATGGGATGTTGCCGTCCGTGTTGTTGCACGTATTATTCAGATTGTGCAAAAAACAGCAACAACTTAAGAATAGTCCTACTACTATTGGCAGTGATGGAGGATTTATTCACGACGCGCTATCCGAATGACCGTCTTATCAACGTAGTGCTGGCATCTGAAAAACTCAGGTTAACTTGATGTCAAAACGGCCATCAAGAAGAAACAGGCGAGAAATGGTAAACCGCCGCCATCACGGCGATGCTAACGACAATGCTTAAGAAGAAGTAGGTTTTAAACGGCTGCTTTTGTGTTTTATGGCGAAAGAGCTGTTGGCCTACAATCGCGCCAGGCCAGCCGCCCGTTACGCCAAATACCAGCAGCGTGGCTTCCGGAACCCTGCGCATGCCTTTCCGCGCCGCCATTTTATCGGCACCATACATGACCAACGTCAGCATATTGATCAGCAGAAACCACATAGCCAAAGGGCTCGAGGTAAAAAGACTGCCGATCGCAGCAAAGATCAGAAGTAAATAACAAACGCGATTGAGGGTCATAGTACTGGCCAGAGAAGTGTTGAGCGGTTTTCGACGCCGCATTATACGCTACTTATGAATGTATCGGGCGGGAATTGCTGACAACAGGACAAACGTCACTCCACCCTCGCTTTAACCTTTGGCTTCGATAACAGAATTTTTATCAACTCCTTAAAAGGAACGGGTTTGTAGAAGAAGTAGCCCTGTAAAAACGTGATGTTATTGCGCATGAGGTAATCAAGCTGTTCCTGGGTTTCAACCCCTTCCGCCACAATACGGATTGACAGTTTTTTTGCCAGTTCCAGTACCGAATCCAGTATCAGGGTGGAATCCTCATTCTCATTAACCCTGGCAACAAAGCTTTGGTCGATTTTGATGTAATCAATGTGCAGGTCCTGCAGGTAGGACAGGCCGGAATATCCCGTTCCAAAATCATCCAGCGCGATTGCAAATCCCTTGTTATGCAGCCCATTCAGGGTTTTAACGAGATGTTCATCTACGTGGAGAGGTTCACGCTCGGTCACCTCCACAACGAGGTTAAGATCCTGTTGCACAAAGCTGCGCTTATAATTCAGACACTCTTCAAAAAAGGTAGAGGCAACGATATGAGACGCGCTGAAATTAATCCCGACATGAAATCCTTCCGGCAGCAGCGTAGAAATTGCATTCATCTGCGTTGCAACCTGACGCATTAAGCTTTGGGTTAAGGGAATGATTAGCCCTGTTTTCTCAGCAAGAGGAATAAATGACGAGGGAGAAATAAACCCGGATTGCGGATGCTTCCATCTTGCCAGCACCTCTACACCGCGCAAGGTGCCCTCTTTTCCGCTCACGACGGGCTGGTAATAGGGAATAATTTCATTTCTGTAGATGGCGGTACGCAGCGATTCTTCCGGCGAAATATCCTTAGACAGATATCGCTGAAGAAGATAAGCAGAAAGAGAGGAAACGAGCAGCAGAAATAACACCACTCCACCGGCCTGGTCGAATAATCGCGTTAGGCTAAAAAGAGGCGGAGCGTTAAATTGAATCGCGAAGGCATAATCAACGTCTTTTACCGTCAGAACATCGTTGTTTGAATGGGCTGCCGTCAAGACATCGCCAGATTGGCCTAAACGACGATTGCCGACCAGCAGCGAATACGCCACGCCACGTAGTGGCATATTCAGCGCATCCCGGATATGGCTGTCGCTGATGCTCACCATGATTCGGCTTCCGGCATGATTTGTCTGGTATAAGAGAACCGGCAGGCCGTTGACCGTACTTTTCGATGGAACAAGTAACAATGGCGCTTCAGGCAGCGCTGACCCGTTAACCAACAACACGCGGTTTCCCGGCAAGGAGGAACACCAGACCACATCTTTTTTCAGAATAACGATCGTTCTCAGATGGGGTTGTAATGCCGCTTCAGTGCCGAGCCGATACTGTCCTTCAGCATCACACTCATTCTCAGCAAGCCGCATTGCAACCTGGGTCGCATGATGAGCTTCTGTAAGAATGACGTGCATATTCCTAACGACGTAATGTGCCCCGGCAAGGCTGTCAGCCCGCGCCGAGTACCAGACCTGGATATTGATGATAAAAACGCCCAGCACAAAAATTGCCGTGGCTGCAGCTATGGAGATAGGTGCATGGCGCATTCAGGGTTCTCGACTCGAGTGACGTTGCCGCTTCGGTGATGCTGAAGTGATTGAATTATCTTCGCCTTAAGCATGGTTGATAAAGAAAGAAATACCATGTCCGCCGTCAGAAATTTTCCCCAAACCAGGCTCCGTCTTTGCACCTTCTCAAATGGGTAAATAAAAAGGCCGCCGAACGGCAGCCCTGGTTGTTAAGTGCTTATTAGTATTGCTTTATTGTCTTGACCGGCGTTCTTTCTGACCAGTCAGGCCGCTCGCCAGCCATGATTGCACGCTGTTGTGATGGCGTCACAGACTGCGTTATTTCAGGCATCGACTTGTATTCAGGTTGCTTAGGTGGGTTGAGAACCAGATCGGAGCTACAGCCTGACAGCAGCAAAACCGCCAGTAGAGATGTATTAAGCTTGAACACGCTAACCCCTTCCAATGGGATAAAAGTTACAGAAAATGCGTGGTGCCGATAGCATCCCGATGACTCGTTACTGATTATAACGTCACGCGCCGGGCTGCAGGCAGCAGATTCACCACACAGATACCCCCATAAGAATATATTTACACAACCAATGCATGCAACCCTTTGTATTCCAGCCAGCCTGTGTACAAAAGTAGAAGGAAAGCCGATTACGCTTCAAATATCGAGGGAGTTTATGCTAAAACCACTATTATGTTTCTTATGGTCAAGGGTTGAGAAGGGATTTGAATGGTTAAGGTTGAAGAATTAAAAATGAAGTACCCAGGCGCAGCGGCCTGGCAAATGGGTGACAGCCCGGAACTGGCGAACGTGCTTGCGAACCTGATTAAAAAAGGGCTCAAAACGGCCACCTGCGGATCTTTTGCCTCGTACTCGCAGGATGTATCTGCTCCACGGATAGGAAGCTACAACATAATCCTTGATGGTCAGAATGTCCCGGTCTGTGTGATCCGGCTGGTTTCCATGCGACTGGTGCGTTTTTGCGATGTTAATGAGGAATTCGCTCGCAAAGAGGGTGAAGGTGATTTAAGCCTTGAATACTGGCGGAAAGAGCATCAGCGATTTTTCTTCCGCGAAGGCCATTTTTCTGAAGATATGGAACTGATCGCAGAAGAATTTGAATTGGTTGAGGTGCTGTAAGCTGAGATAAAGTGGCAGAGATGTGTCGCTTAATTAAGCAGGCTTACTCATGTTAAGCTCATACACAACGCATTCCGTATCGTAGTGCCTCTCTATGGCTTTATAAGACATACCTAACCTTTTCATTACACGCTGCGATGCGATATTTTCTGGATCGGCCACGGCCACCAGATAAGATGCTCCCACCCGTTCTACAGCGTAATCAACGATCGCTTTCGCTGCCTCTGTAGCATAGCCTTTGCCATTGTGTTCAGGCACGAGGCGCCAGCCAATCTCTAATGGTGCCCCCTCCACGTTCGCCAGGTGCTGGAGGCATGCTGCACCAACGATCGCACCAGAAGATTTCTCTCTGATAGCCCACCATGAGAAGTGATACTTATCCCAGCGAGCCTGCACCCTTCTGATGCCCTCCCAGGTTTCTTCGGGCGTTTTAACGATACCCTTATTGATATAGCGCATCACCTCAGCATCACTATCCATTACCCTTAAGCCTTCATAATGTGAATCATTAAAGGGTTCCAGGATTAAGCGGACCGTTTCTATATTCATCTTAAATTCCTCTTGCATTCAGCCAGTACCTTCGTTGAACTCGTCCCGATAAAACACCCTAGCACAATGTAAGTTACTTCCGCTTTGGCACACAGGGATCATGGGTGGCGCTGGGCTTGTGCTTTGGTTTACGTCTTGTCGAAGATTTTATATCAAATAATCTCTGCTTTATCCCATGGAAGGAAAATCAATGGCGTTATGCGCTAGCGGTGATATTAACCATTGAATGGATCTAATCTCGCTAATTGCCCTACAATGCCTAACTTACAAGCTAAAGGAAAATGACATGTTCCCCTTTCTGAACACATTTAAGCGATTAATAAGCAAACAGCAAGAAACACATACCGCTCCTCAGAAATATTCAAATGATCAGCTTATCCAGTGGGCTACCGGTTGCATGCTGGAAGGGCTCCCGGATGACTTCTACCAGGCCAGACTGCTATGCACTCGCCAATCCGATCCTGAAAACCCCGATGGATGGATAGTCAACGTTAATCATGATGTGATGCTTAACCCTGACTCCGAATATGAGCGGTTCCAGCCAGCCGATGACCTCTACCCTACCCAGTGTGTGGAAATGTTACTTGATGGCAAGGAATGGAGTAATGCATCAATAACATTCAATAAAGAAAACGCATCGTTTAAATGGAGTTAGCCATTATGAAGCCCAACCGCAGATGAACATTGTAATGGTTTATCCGATCAGCAAGTCAAGCCGGGTAAGCCGACGCAGAATGCGTTTATCGAACGGTTCACCGGACGTACCGGACAGAAATCCTGGATTTTTACCTGTTCTGAACGCTGAATGAAGCACGGGAAATCACTGAACGCTGGCTGAATGAATACAACAGCGAGCGTCCTCATGAATCCCTGAATAACCTGACGCCGGAGGTAGCTTATTGGAATCGTTTTAATCTAGTAGAATTCAACTTTCGTTTGCGCTGTCATTGAAACTGGTTTCGGCGCCGGATTACCTGCGTTCTGTACTGTGGCATTACATATTTCAGGCACAAGCATTTCATTATAATGACAAGAACTGGTTGCTGTATAACCCTCCGAGAAAACTGATGAGTTTATTAGTTTATAATCAAGAGGCTTTCTTTTTTTATCAACATAAGATATTTCATTTTTAGACATAACGCTTTCTGAACTATAAAATTCAGAGCGCGTCAAATTATCGTCTTCATCATAAAAATGTTCAGATATTTTTTTGCCTAAAAAATAGGTGTCTTTAATTAATCCATTCGGGTAAAGAGTGTAACGCAACTCGTCACCGTTTTCATTTTTACTCAAAATGTGACATTTTTCATCAAGTTGTATTGAGAAAGGCTTGCCATCTCTATGGCCAATAAGACTTCCATTTGTATATTTTAGAATGGTTTCATGCCCAGAAGAAACATTATCAAGGTTTAAGCTATCAACACAACCATTTTTATTCAGTCTGATGGAGATTTTATAAGTGATTTTTCCATTCTCCTCAACATCAGTATCTAAGGATTTAACAGCCCCCTTAACTGGATTGAAATCAAACATAGTCGATAAGTTATAAAGTAGAGGTATGTAGTGATTTTCTGCAAAAGCCATACTAGAAAATAAGGAAGTACAAAGGAAAAGAGTAGAAGTTTTTATCATTTTTAAATCTTAGCTCAAGTTACCCTCAAATTAAGTAAGCTCATTACAGCATGCTTACTGCTAATCTTCAACATTGATACTGGCGGAGATGATTGCGCCACAACTGCGCCGTTTGCCGTAAAGTCGCTATCGTATCCAAACGTCTGAACGCTACCCTTTATCACGTATCGGCGCCAGATTTCACGCAGCAGTAAAACGTGCTGGCATTCGCCGCCGGAATCCGTACCATACGCGGCATACAATTTTTGCCCCTGCTGGCTCCGAAGGTAGTACTCAATGCAACAGAATCAAGAGATTAACAAAAAAGAGCAATACAACCTGAATAAGCTACGCTGATTTTGCCAACTCATTGATATCATTTACTTTACCATTGAATTCAATTAGTTATAGCATAATAACTTCTCCCTAAAGCTACCCAGAACTACATTTTTAATGCCCTTTTTTTGCCCCTATTTCGCATTTTTGCCCCTAAATTTGCCCCTAACACTAGCCAGTGCGCCACCCTTCTTCTCCCTGCCCTATACTTTAAGTCTGACATCTGGCTGGAGGTTTCTATGTGTGGGCGTTTTGCACAAGCTCAAACGCGTGAAGAATACCTGGCTTACCTGTCCGATGAAGCTGATCGCGACATCGCATACGACCCTGAACCTATTGGCCGATACAACGTCGCGCCCGGCACCAAAGTGCTGCTGTTGAGCGAACGCGACGAGCAGCTGCATCTTGATCCGGTTTTCTGGGGTTATGCGCCCGGATGGTGGGATAAGCCGCCACTGATTAACGCTCGCGTCGAAACCGCGGCCGCAAGCAGAATGTTTAAACCTCTGTGGCAACATGGCCGGGCGATCTGCTTTGCAGATGGATGGTTCGAATGGAAGAAAGAAGGTGACAAGAAACAGCCTTATTTTATCCATCGGGCAGACGGTCAGCCGATTTTTATGGCGGCGATCGGCAGCACACCGTTTGAGCGAGGCGATGAGGCAGAAGGTTTTCTGATAGTGACGTCTGCCGCTGACAAAGGCCTAGTGGATATTCACGACCGCCGGCCCCTGGTCCTATCGCCAGAAGCGGCCCGGGAATGGATGCGCCAGGACGTTGGAGGGAAAGAAGCGGAAGAGATTGTATCTGACGGCTCTGTACCAGCTGAGATGTTTATCTGGCATGCTGTGACCCGTGAAGTAGGAAATGTAAAAAATCAGGGGAGAAAATTGATAGAACAAATAGATATATAATCTGATGTACTTTTGATGTGTACTTTATATTTGGTTCAATATTATCTCACTTTAAGAAAGAAATATATTTGCAGCCATCGGACCACTAAGCCCATTTATACGATAAAATTCAACACGAACGCCAGGTTTTAACGTTTGGCTTTCATTATTTCTTAATGCAGAAATATGTAAAAAAACATCTTTTCTGCCATCTGATGGGATAATCAATCCCTTTCCGCTCTTGAAGTCAAAACTTTTGACAATTCCTGTCATTTTACGAGACAAATATTTTCCTAATGGCAATCCAGATTTGACTATACAGGATTGGTTAATAATAGCTAATCCTATTTTATTGGCCTTCCGGAAGGCTAAAATAAAATTTGCTTAATCATTCAGCATGTGCCTTAATGGTTTGACTGATTCGTTGCGATGATGAATCTAACTTTTCCAAAAGCCGTTCTCATAACCAGGTGTTATCTCTGATACCTCCTCCTCTTGAGTCCATACATATACCAGCATACGTTTCTTATCATGAGCTTGCTTGTCATTTTGAAATGTTCAAACGGAGTTTGTATGTCATCTAAAATCATAGGCCTTGTTAAGTGGTTTAACGAAGATAAGGGGTTTGGCTTTATCTCCCCACTCGATGGAAGTAAAGATGTTCTTGTTCACACTTCTTCCCTGCTGGGAGAAACATTTAATACTCTGTTTGAAGGACAAAAAGTCAAATTCGCTATCATAGCTGGAACTAAAGGTCCAATCGCTGCCAAGGTAACACTTTGCGATAGATAATTTTTAGATGGTTTACTTTAGCCAGCATGACTTTATCAGTGGAAGGTGATTGTTCGGTTACGCACATCATTACAACAGGCCAGCCTATTTACTTACCATCAAGTTTGCTGACCGATGTGATGAAATGCAGGACTGCTGCATGAACAGTCTCAAAGCAGAAGCTAACTGCTTATAAAATACTAAAGTGCGTAAGAGGTTAGGCAGCCTCTAAAAGCATCACTTCTTATTTTTTTAATTTTTTTAGAAGCGCTGGGAAGATTTGAATAAAGCACAGCAGTATGGGCACACCAATTGAGCCCCCTTTTGTACACGATTGTAACTATGTTCGGAATCTTTTGAGCAGTTTGGACAAGGACATTTTACTAAATAATTACGGCGGAATTGAGTGTTTTTACGTGCTGACATAGACTTCTCCAGTTCAAATGGACCGTTACAGTACACGTTAAGTCAGTATAATGCTTGTTTTAATTTCGATAGAGGCAAAAAAAAATGAACAAACAGCCCCCCTTTCGAACACCTGCAGGGGCTAAAAGCCCTCAAAATACATGGTGATATATGAAAAAAGTAATCATTTTTTTTAATGGTAAGCCAAGTAAAGTTATCACTGTGCTTAAAGGTGTGACATCAATACGCGAAGAATATCCTAATGGAGAAGTGATAAACCTTCAGATAATGTCAGCAGGTTTTCCCTCTTTAACAGGTGACCATGAAGTGGTCTATGTGGCATCAGATCGAGAGCTTACCTCTCAGGAAATATTAGATGCGGCGCAGAAGTATCTTTGACTCAAGGGATTCAACGCCAACGTTCATGAAATCATTATTATAACTACGTTTAATTATTATAGCCTGCTTAACGCAGGCTTTTTTTACCCCCACACAAACATTTATAATTAAGACATGTACATCTAACACCATGGCAATATGACTTTATTGCTGAAGAAACCATAAGGCTTCCATGAAAATTCTATATTACACAGTATTAATAGTTATTGAAGCCCCATTCTCAGATAATAATATCAACCCTCTTATCTTAGGTCTCTTGCATGACCGAAACTATTCAAGTAAGTCAAACCGAGGCGTTAAACTTCCATCCCATGCATTCATTGGTTCAGAGGGTCAGGCAGTTTTAGAGTGGGAGTCTGAAAAAGATGGAGCAGAAAAACTAAAAAAAAGACTCTACCAGATGCTGCATGGAATTACACGTTTAGAAGAGTCTCCCACAGCAATTTTTCTAATGATTTGCCCAGAAGATAAAACCTTAACCTTTGTTTCAAGACTTAAAGTAAAAAAATGAACATCGATATTTTAACCTTCACCATCTGAAAATACCGTGACCGTGAAAACTGCGAAAGAAAATCATGAGGCACATCAGTAAATTTTGTATCATTTGCTAAGCATTGCTGTTACATTCGTTTTAATGATGAATCCTCCTCAGCGGCAGGGCTAACTAACCTGATGATTTGTATATCAAGCGGCTCATCGTGAATTTCTGAAGCAGCGAGTCACGAGTGGTTAGCTCAATGACTCACCGGGAGGCACCCGGCATCATATCCATAAGACCCTGTATAATTGCAGGGGCTTATTTACATTACAAAAGCATAGTAGTAGACATATTACTCTTAATACTCATAGCCGATAATTAGGTTCGAATGAATATACCGTTTAAAGAATCATCTAACTTTTATTAGGTCTGAATACCTCGTAGTATATCGTGGAGATAACATATCCCGTTTCATCTGCCATTGCTGCTGTATGCCCTGCCCGGCAAAATAAAGCGTTCCCTTTCCATCTTTCGCGTTCAGATAATCCAGAACTTCCATCAACCTATCGCTACCAGCACGCGGCGCGTTCTCGTCGAACAAGTTGAGCTGGGCCACACCATGGCTAAAGAAGTCACCCAGCATAATGCCGGCTTTCTGGTAACGGTGTCCGTCTTTCCAGATTTTGTCCAGGCACTTTACCGCGGCGTTAATGATGTCGCGTGAATCCTGAGTGGGGGTAAGAAACTTCATGGACGCACTGTTACCGTAATACGGCTCGTTAAGCGCAAAGGGAGAGGTTTTCACGAACGCAGAGATAAACCGGCAATACTGGTGCTCACCACGAAGCTTTTCAGCACCACGGGCCGCATAGCTGCAGATGGCCTGACGCATCTGCTCATAGTCCGTGACGCGCTCGCCGAACGATCGGCTGCAGACGATTTCCTGCTTTGCCGGCGCAAACTCCTCCAGCTCAAGACAAGGTTCTCCGCGCAACTCCCGGACCGTTCGCTCGAGTACCACGTTAAAATGTTTACGGATAATCCATGTGCTTTGTTCTGAGAGATCCAGAGCCGTTTTGATGCCCATGGCGTTTAACTTCTTACTGATGCGCCTGCCGACGCCCCATACATCTTCTACAGGCACAATAGCCAACAACCGACGCTGGCGATCGATATTGGACAAATCAACCACTCCGCCCGTCTGCCTCTGCCATTTCTTGGCGGCGTGATTTGCCAGCTTAGCGAGTGTTTTTGTCTGCGCGATGCCAACCCCAACGGTCAGGTGCGTACGCTTCAGAACGGTAGCACGGATCTCTTTGCCGAACTCTGTCAGGTCCCGGCAGTTGCGAACACCTGTCAGGTCGCAAAAAGCTTCATCGATACTGTAAATTTCGACGCGGGGGCTCATTTCCTCAAGCGTCGTCATTACCCGGTTCGACATATCAGCATACAGCTCATAGTTGCTACTGAAGCAAACAACGCCAGCGCGCCGGAACAGCTCTTTTTGCTTGAAGAACGGCTCTCCCATAGTAATTCCAGCGGCTTTGGCCTCGGCGCTGCGTGCTATTACACAGCCGTCATTGTTCGAGAGAACGACCACTGGTCGCCCTCTCAGGTCTGGCCTGAATACCGTCTCGCATGATGCGTAGAACGAATTCACATCACAGAGCGCAAACATGTTCAGCTCGCAGATTTAACGATGAAAGTCACGACGCCGAAAACGTCGAGCGTATCCTCGCTACCGACGATGATCGGTGAGTACGCGCTGTTCATTGGAATGAGCTGCACTGTCGGGCGCAGTTGCAGTCGCTTAACAGTAAACTCCCCTTCCACCGCGGCGATGACGATATCTCCATGCTCAGCATTCCGGGAACTATCCACCACCAGCAGATCGCCGTCGCTGATCCCGGCTTCAATCATCGAGTCCCCTGCAGCTTTAACGAAATATGTTGAGCTGGGGTGAGCGACAAGTAACTCATTGAGATCAATGCGCTGTTCAACGTAATCAGCCGCGGGGCTTGGGAAACCGCACTGGACTAAGTCACTGAAAAGTGGAAGAGCGATAATTTCTCGCAGTTCTGCAGGCCTAATGAATTCCACGATACGCACCTCAAATACTGTTTTTATATACAGTAGTTTTAACTCTGGTGCTGATCAAGATGCCCCTTCTCGTATGTGTGGCTACTTCATAGCCGCTTCGCTTCTAAATATTTAAAGCTGTTGAAGTTTTAGTAATTGTAAATTTTCAAGAACGCGGTTCGTTTGCTCAATTAAGTATCTACGTGTGCGCGATATCGGTATTGCTCCAAATTGCCTTGACTTTAAATGTTTTAAAAGCAAAAACACTGAATACATAAACAGCAACAAAGGAACTCTATGTTCGTTGAGCTTGTTTACGACAAACGTAATGTTGAAGGGTTTACCGGTGCCAGGGAAATTATTCTTTCCGAACTAACCAAGCGTGTGCATCGTATCTTTCCTGATGCAACAGTAAATGTTAAGCCGATGCAGGCGAACAGCCTCAATAGTGATGCCAGCAAGAGCGATCGAGAAAAACTCAACCGCATGCTGGAGGAAATGTTTGAAGAGTCCGATATGTGGCTTATCCCGAATTAAACATATTGATTGCCTTGACGTTACAGTTACTACCATCCATGGCTGGTAGTCTTTGAATTCTCGTTTATTTGGAATTTGTCATTCAGCCGCAACCCCATTCTTGCATAGGACGAGGTTACGGCTATTCATCCACCATCAGACCGGAACTTGTGGCCAGCCAGGTTTTTCAGCGCGTAGATCGACACGGCTGAGTAGTACACGATAACGCTTCCAGACCAGCAACCCAGCTTTTTCTTCATCACTTGCAAGATCAACGTCTACTGCCTCCTGCAGCGATTCGATAATAGCATCGGCTTCCGCTCTCATTTCGTGTTGCGTGTTGAGGTTGTCCAAGTATGGGATAACCGGGCGTTCCCCTTCGACAAGGATTTCCCCTTCTACCAGGCTTTCAGGCCCACTCACCGCACGGTAACTTGTTTCTGTTACAGCCCAGTATTCTTTATCTGGCATAAGTATAGCCTCCTACATCGAGATATAGTCCACCACCAGACACGGCGGACAGGTATTGATAAAAAATGTTAGGGTACGAGCGGAACGGGATCTCCGCTGTAAACTTCCCGTTAATCGGTATATTGATCATATCCCCTGAAGCTTCATTAGTGCTGCCGATGGCAGCCACGCCTGCTGTAGCGCCGTTGTTGGCAGAAAGTAAACAGGTAAGCGCCGTGAGTGGGTTAAGTGAACTAACGTCTACCGCCGTTCGTGGTGTCGCTGTTCCTCCGGCTAATACGCGGTTGACGGAGTACCATGCCCCCTGTAGAAATGCCCTTCCATCAACCGTGTTAACCCCGCGCACGCCGTTCGATGCATCAACACGGAAACTGCCGAGATATCTGCGTGACGTATCATCTGTCTTTGTATGCGCCGGATAAGCATAAGGTGTTGGCACCGTCGTGGAGATTTCAATCGCAGGCGTTCCATTGTTTGAATACAGGTAAACGTGATACCAGGTTGACGCTGTGGTAGCCCCAATATTTGCCGTAACTGGCGCCGATACTTCCAGGGGAGCACCTGTAGAGGGGATCACAGCTGCGCCAGCAGAAACCGTTACTGTCGTTGTCGACACGGTCAGATCTAAACCACGGATAAAGCGCTTATTGATCGAATCGGTTACACGAGTGTTTACCTGCTCAATTCTTGCCGCCAGTGTTGCGGCATCCATGCTGCCTGAGTTATTGATGCGGCCAAAGAGTTGCCCCCAGATAACACCAACGGCACGCGCTGCCAGAATATCGGTAGCAGTATCTTTATAGACATCACTGGCCCTAGAAAGGTCAATACTCACCTGTGACGCGGTCGTGGTTGAAGCGCTTCCCGCCTGAGCGCTGTTTGGATAGGTATTCGTGGGCGCGAATACGCCGCTGGTTGACGCTGTATTAGCAAAAACACCCGTTCCGGACGCGCCGATCGTGCCTTTAGCGTTTGGCGCTTCCCCATGAAAAATGCCAGCCTGAGCTGTTGTACCACCGGTTAATGCCACTTGCGCAATCGAGCCCGCCTGCACACCATTGTAATCAGGGCAGCGGAAGTGGTCCGCATCAACCTCTGCGAATGCCTGCCTCAGCTTAGGGTCTGCCAGCCATTGAGAGTTAGTCACCACTGGAAGAGACCCTGAGGACATTGCAGCCTTAACGCTGGTGTAGGTCGCATAAGGCAATATCTGTCCATCATATGCAACGCCACCAGTGGGGATTGTTGCGCGCGTGGGAGAATACATTGGCAGACCGAGAGGGATAGTGGCCACGCCGTTTATGGCAGCCAAAGCAGTTTCTACATCACCGATGGCAATACGATCCGATTCGGCTTCCTGAGCGGATTGGGCTGCATCGGTCTTTGACTGTGCAGCACTGGCTTCTGACTGAGCCGCAGCATCAGCTTTCTGCGTAGCTGTGGTCGCTGCGCTTTCGGACGCGGTTTTATTCTGTACAACCTCTGTTTTGTCTAAGGCTACCTGTTGCGCGTCCACATGAATCTGAGCAGCCAAGGTTTGAAGAGCATCCACATCAATGCTGTTAAGTAACTCGACAATCTTCAGCCATGACGGACCGGAGAACGAGGAACCGTCGGGGAGCCTGACAGTGATGTTACCATCGTCACTGAAGATAGCCTGCCAGTTCTGCTTGTCATAGTTCAGACCACGCAAAGCCTCAGTTGTCTGCGCCACCAGCGCGGCCGTCACCAGATTCTGGGTAGCACGCGGCACGGCATTCCAGGTAGAAGCAGATTGTGTTGGGCCGGGGAATTTGCTAACTAACGCTAACTCTATATCGCTGTCGACTGTTTTCACCGGCAGGGTATATGTGATACCACCCACAGTTGAGACAATGAAGTCACCTGCTGCAATTTCGCTTCTGAAAGAAGTTCCGATTCCAGCAACAATAGCGGACCCGTTTGTCAGAGTGATAGTTCCTGCAGACATATGCGCTCCTTTCGGGCAATAAAAAAACCCCGCAAGAGCGAGGTTTATTAAAAAATGATTGAGTTAGTGGCAAGTGGTACAACTGAACGTGTTTGCGCTAACCCATGACCAGTTAAATGGGTAACCGGCACGGTACTGGGTCTGGTTATTTTGCTTGCGCACGCCGTAAATCTGGACGATGTTTTCCTGTCCGCCGATCAGGGCCGTTCCGGTACATATGGGTTGCTGCTTCTGAAGAACGCCAGCGCAACCAGAGAGCAATGCAGCCACCGCCAGGCAAAGAATCATGTATTTCATAGTGGTTATATCCCAGGGTATTCAAGGTGCTAAACATTAACAAGATGAATCAAAGGGATATAATTGATTCTGTAGATCAATTTCATAAGATTGATCGCTGAAAACGATCAATCGTAGTTGGCGCAGTTGATGGCCATAATCACGTTTCTCAGATTTGAATACGCGACGTTCTGAAGGTTACCGCTGGGGGTTGTTTGTGGCCGGGCGAATATCCGCGTATTGCTTCCCTCAGGTTTTGCCATGCTCTTGTAAATTGCCAAGTAGGGCTGCGGCTGGCCGCCAGCCGAGATAACTCCAGTAATTAGACCTAGCATAGCAGGCATACAAGCCCATTTCCCCGCCAGCGTGGTATTGATGTTATAGCCTGAACTAGCATCTACACCGGCATTGCCGAGTGTTACCACATCGCTGAGCGTACGCGTTTCATTTGTCAAAATCAGCGTCCCTGACGCATCCCATACAGCCAGTCCATAGTTTGGTTTTGTCTGTGGGAAAATAGAGAAAAAATAAACGTACGCTGTGCCTGTTGCATTTGGCCTGAGGAAATCAACTGTGATGGTGTTCCCGCTTATCGTCTGGGTGATTTCCACCTCAACAGTGCAATGAACGAAGGCGACTACGGGCTGACCTGAGGGAAATGTGTGCGTCACTTTGGTGTTGAAACCCGATGTTCCCTGAAGAGCCGCTGTTTTTCGAGCCTGTAGAGCAATTGGCGAACTGTTCGCGGTCACCCATACTTCTCCTGCCGTCGTTGTCAGTAAAACGCCATACTGCGCCATTTATGCCCTCTCTATCTGGAAAATGAGATACGCCGCAGCCGCAGGCTCAGTCCCTGCGGAGTAGTCGGTATCGTCTACTGCCGATACCGTTGCGGTGCCACCTGAAATAGTGATCTTCCTCCGGCTCGTTCCCCACTGATCACCGTTCATGATCTGAAAATAAGTAAGCTTACACCCCGGTGGAAGCACGACTGAGTAAGAGCCTGTTTTCTGGTTCTGAGCCAACTGAAGATATCCACTTACACTGACTGGCTTAATCCCATAGTTGTTCACCCTGCCTGAGGCGTCCCAGGTTTCAACACCGTACTGAGCCATAGCTGTTCATCCTAAAAAAAGAGCCCCGTCTGAGGCCCAATGTTTACCACGTTCCCGTAATTCTCCCGATCTGCACCCTCAACACATTGTTGGCGTCACGCACACTGATTGTCTGGTTTGTCTGTTTCATGGCTCCCTCTCCAGCTGTCGAACCGTAGTTCTCGAATGTTCCTGATTTATCCAGCCTCCATCCGACAGACCCAGCAACGTAGTTATTGGACTGGATGAAGCCGCCAATTTTGGCATTGGTGATCGTGCCATCCTGAATAAACGCTGAGCTGATAAACACCTGACCATTCACCACTGCGAAAGGAGAATACTGCGTGTCTCCACTACCGCTCATCAGCACAAACTGGTTAGCATTGAAACCGACCCGCGTCACAACCGGTTTGCCAGCCTCAGCCAGCACGGCAATCGACATTCCAGCGTTATACATCACATCGTTGATGCGAACCCCTGCCTTCAGGGTATAAATCGCCGTGGCGCCGTCCGCATCAACAACTGCAGTAAGCTTATCTTCAAGCGTTGCCGTGACGTCCTCAATTTGCGCCTGTACTCTCGTGGAGAGTTCAGCCATAGCTTTATCGACCTCGGCTATTGTCGTTCTGACAACGAGGATTTGAGCGCGAACCTCACCATACTGCGCCCACTGATGATCAACCGTTGCGTTGTTCGCCAGTGCGTTTAGAAGTGCAGCCTCCAAATCTGTATCGATGTCGCTTGTAAGCCGATCGCCATCAGCAGAGCTCAGGAAGTCATCTGCTATATCACCCAGATAGTCATCAGCATTATCGTTAGACAAGCCGCGAATCCAGTCGGTATAACCTGATTCATTTCCTGTTTTGTCCACCAGCTGCGCGCGATACCAGAATTCCTGCCCCGCCCTGAGTCCAAGCTGGGTATATTCAGCAGATGGATAAGGCACGTCTGACAGAAGTAGCGGATCTGAGAAGTCGCTGTTGGATGTGTACTGGATTTCTGTTTTTAGAGTATCGCCGGTGTTTGCCGGGAACCCCCAGTTCAGACGAATACCCCAGTTAATGCCCGTAGCCATGAAGCCCACTGGCTTGGGTGGATTGCCTACTTTACCCGTCAGCATTTTCTCTTCTGAATATCCCCATCCTGAAGATATTTCGGCAGCATTGATGGCCCGCACGCGCACAAGATAACGTCCGGCATAAATTCCCGGAACGTCGAATGACGTGGTGGAGCTGCGCGGCACGTTAACCCAGTTCCCGTCGTTGCGGCGCCATTGCGCCTCATAGGCGATAGCATTTTGAGCCTGGTACCAGCTCACGCGCATGGTTTCGATGCTGATATTCTGCTGAACTACTGAAAACGAGCTAATCACTATGTTGGCAGGCGGCGACTGGTTACCGGGAGGAATGACACTAACCGGCCGCTGATCTATGACGGCACCTGTATCAATACGGGCATATTTATCCGGATCGTGATTTGCCCCCGTGATGGTATATGTCCCGTCATTGTTATCAGTGACACTAATTACCCTGTACTGCTGCGCATAGAGTTCATCACTTTCAATAACCCATACAGCCTCGGCCTGTGGAAGCTCGCTAAAAGCGGTGGTCACGGTGACCATTTCACCGGACAGGGACTGAATCGTCCGGGATTGGGTAATACCCGACGGTAGGTTTACCATTATCCTGTCGCCGACCTTAGCACTTGGTACCCGGTCAAGTTTGAGTACACGACCATTAACCGCAGATAATCGACCACCTAAATCTCGGCCAGAGAGATTTCGGTCAGCGACAGCAATTATGTAGCCAGGCTGAGGGATATTGCCGTCCAGACCAACGTCAAACGTTACAACCCTGTCTTTATTGTTGGTCAGGATCCCCCAGCGCCCTTTCCTGTTAGCCTCAGATTGCCGGGTGCATCCGATAGCGGTGATCTCAAGCTGGTTGAAACCATAGCGCGCCACCAACTCCTGTTCGAAGACTGGCTCCATTGCATCTGCATACCCATTTGCCGGATCAGACCAGGAAACAAGAGCGTTCGTGTAGCGACTTTTGGTTGTACTGCTGGAATATACGAATTTGCCGTCAACGACATTAGCATGCGTGTAGGTAAAATCGACATCTCTGGGCATGTCTGCAAGGGCAACAATTTGGTCATCTCCCCAGTAGGTCATGCCTCGAAAAATGGCGGCAAAATCTCGCAGGACGGTGTAAGCGTCATTTCGATCCTGAATGTATACGTTGCAGGTGTAACGAGGTTCAGTTCCGCTGCCGCCCTTACCATCCGGTACCGATTGATCACAATATTGAGCGATCTGATAAAGCGTCCATTTGTCGATATTGGCTGCCGTTAGCCGATTACCAAGGCCGAAGCGGTCAGTAACAACCAGATCGTAAAATATCCACGCAGGGTTATCCGTCCATGCCCACTTAAATGCTCCCGTCCAGGTGCCGCTGTACGTTCGTGTTTCTGGGTCATAGGTATCGGGCACACGAATAACACGCCCGCGGGGCTCGCAAGAAATTTGCGGAATTGAGCCATTGAACTGGCTCGAGTCAAATTCGATGTATAGTAACGCGGTATTCGGATAACGCAGTTTGGCGTCGATTACTTCCGTGAAGCTTTGCAGAGTCAACTTATCGCCGATCTTCGCGCTATTTGCGTCAGCTGTAATCTTACGCAGCCTGATGGTCCAGGTGCTGCCAGCCTGAGGTAAATCGATACGGTGGCTGCGCTCGTAACCAGAAGTCGTTTTCCCGGTCACGCTGGTATTTAGCACCATCTGCCAGGTACCGCCATCTGTCTGCAGGTCAATTGCGTAGTTGACCGAATAGCCAACCAGATCGCCATCGTCCTCCTGTTTGAAGAGAGAAGGCCATTTTAGACGCAGGCGAACAGCTGAAAGCTGCGTATTGGTAAAAGTACGCGTCCATGCGGTGGTGCTGGAAACTTCGGTACCCACATTAATTTCGTTTTCGGTACCCGGGATCCCTTGAATGTATTTTTGCGCCTGAGTTCCAGAACGAAACTCCCACGCCACACCGCTGAAGTTCTGTGAACCATCTGCGTTCTCAAGTGCGGTGCCATCGAGATAAATATCGCGCGCAGTAAGGCCACCAGCAAACTCCCCCTCTCCCAGCGCGAGAAGGATTTTTGTCTTGGCTACTGACTGCAGGTCGTCTGGCTGTTCTGTAGGAGTTCTTGAGCTTGAACTGCCGCCCTTGCGGCCTTTAATAGCGGTTGCTATAGCCATATTGCGCCCATAAAAAAAGCCACCAGGAGGTGGCTTGTTGATAAATCTATTTACTGTTGGTCTTCTACATAGATACCGGCGGAGATGATCGCGCCACCTATACGGCGCCGTCCGTACAAGAGTGGTACCGGATTGCCCTGAGCTGTCGTATTTGTTACTCCACCAAAGGCATAACTGGCCTTGTTGTCTGCCGATTGCTTGCTGGCAAGTCCGGTTGTCTGTGGAGATAGCATCTGCACAACACCGCCAAGGGCCATCGCAGCGCCAAATTGCATTAGAGGAACGCCGACAGCACCACCGCCAAAGTATGACGCCACAGCACCAACTGCGACCAAAGCCACGCCTAAGATGGTCTGGAATACTCCACCACGTTTACTCCCGATGATAACCGGCGCGATACGGATGTCAGCTGTACTCTGATCCATAGAGAGCTCATCATCGTTCAGGTTACGCTTACCGCTGAAAACAGCATAGGTTAGGCCGCGCTGCTTGCTGGTATTCAAAAAACGCTCGAAGCCTGGCACGATAACGCACAATGCTCGGATAGCTTCTTTTGGTGAGGCTACTGAAAGTTGGAATTCGCGGCCAAACGTAGTCCCCAAAACACCATATAGGCGAATAGTACGGACGGATTCGTACATTATCCCTCCTGCATGATTATGCTTTTATGCCTGACAATTTTCATGGTTCTCTCCATCCAGTAACCTCCATATGGCACACGTTGACTGAGGTGACCATAAAGATGATGCAGTAGCATGTTGCCTTCCAGCAGAATCCCCGCGTGATTCCACTTATCAGCCTGAACCTGCATGATCACCATATCGCCAGGTTTTGGCGGCCCGTCGAATTCACGGAATCCGCACTCATACCAGCAATCCTGATAGAAGTTGTCCGGATAGTCGTTTTCCCACCACGGATAATCAACACGGTAATCCTGAAGTTCGACATCTTGCTCCTGCCGGAAATAGCTCATCACCAGCCCCCAACAGTCGTAGTGTCCGAGCACAAACGGGCGCCCGAGCAGCGGCAATTCTCCGCGGGGAGTAATGGTACGAAAGTCTCCTTCCGGCCAACTCACAATATGCCAGGGCAGCATCGTTGCATCGCATTGAGCCTTGTCCAGTTCGCTTGGTTGGGACGTCGCGTCAGGGTGACTGTGTACGATTCCCGTTATCGTCCCCCAGTCTTCAGCAGCAGCGTAATCCTCTGGTGAAAGGTGAAACTGTTCCGTTGGTTCAGCCGCCAGGTTACGGCATGGGAAATAGCGTTCCACCCGGCTTTTCTGCGCTATCACGCCACAGCATTCGCGGGGATATTCTTTCGCTGCATGCGCCAGGATGTCCTGAATTGTTTTCTGACGCATATTAGCTCCTGATCAAAGATGTTCCCGGAAAACCACCGAAAGAAAGTTCATTGTGTTCACCAAACCGAAGCTTGCAGGCGGTGAGCGTGCCGTTACATTCATCCAATGAGGGATCGCTTACCGGATTGTTGTTTTTGTCGAAGTAAAGCGTGCCCGTATAATCGCACCCATCGCCGGTGCGATACTTATTCCGGATGCACCAGGTACACAGGGAATGAAGCTGGCGCGTCGGGATCATCAACCCCTGCAGATCCATCGGGCTGGTAAGAACAAACTCGATACTTTCACCGGGAAGCTCGCTATTTTTACCGTCGATATAGAAAACCCGCTTTCTCACCTGCAAGGGATCTGCTGTTGGATTTCCATCCGGGAAATTGCGCTCATCCAGGTAATGCGCAAAAGTGTCATGAATCGTAACTTTGGCCTGCAGCATATCGTCATAGGCCAGACAGAGCGCAGTGATAGAGCTGTCAATGTTGGCAACGGTGAGCGTCGGCTGGGCGCTGCTGCCATCGGTTGAAGCTTCCAGTCCCTCGAGCTTATATGGCCAGGCACCATACTCTTCGCCCTGCCACCAGATACTCTTCGCCTTTAACTTTGATTCGTCGCCACCAGCAGCCGCAATCTCTTCTTCAGTATGCGGGAGGTTATAAGCGTGAAAGCGTAGAACGTCGTCCAGACCAAACGCAGAACCGTCTACCTCCAGAAGACGTATTTTTTCACCCGGTTCGAGGCGTTGATAATCTTCAGTAATCATGATGCGTATGCCTGTTTGAAGGTTGCTTTTATGGTCATCACTTTGCTGGATAGCGGCTGGGCTTTAATGGAATCAGCTTCAATCCGGTATAAACCGGTTTCGCCAACAGGAGACGTCCAGATAAAGGATTTTGTGATGTGCTTGCGGCAAAAACTCAGCGCATCGAGCATCTCTGCCTTTTTTCCCGTTAAGGTCATCGGCCATGACTGTTTTTCAGGATTGATGCCTTCACCGGCGATCTGTTCAAAGCCGTCTCCAAAGGAAGCAGAGCGCGTTACGTGAGTAAACTCCCCTTCCATGCCCGCCTGAATCTGGGTTCGCCAGATAAATGTTTCGATCGCCAACTTTCCTCCGGGTATAAAAAAACCCGCCGAAGCGGGTTGAATTCGAATAGTGGCAGAAAGAATTTTTTCTCCTACTACCTATTCATTACGTATATTTGAATGGCTTTTACACTACTTCACTACACAGCGAGTTCTTATGAAAACACTACTAGTTGCCGTTCTTTCTTTAATACTTGTGGCGCCCTCGATCTCTTATGCAAAAGGTTCTCGTGGTCATTATACAAACGGGAAAGGCTCCTCACACAAGGGTGGGACATATACAACCCATAAGTATCTGCCCCGTAAATAATTAATCTTGTGATAGCAGGCTCAAACAAGGGACTGCTATCAGTTTATCAACGGCTTTTCATCGCGTTCCAAATCAACCTTCCGGGTTGCAACTCCTTAGCAATTCCAGCACGAACAGACTGATCGATGGTCTGTTTGTAAGCCCGAGAAATAGCATCGTTATTGCCGGAAGTCTGCTGGTGAGTGTTCTGGTTTTGAACGACCACGGAAGTTTGAACGGTTACGCCACCAGCTGCATTCGATTGCAGCCCATACATTGGGGCTGTGCCAACATAACCGCCGTTTGCATACCCCTGAGCTCCACGCATAAGCGCATAGAGATTGCCGACACCTAATACACTTGTCGCTTCCTTCGTAAACACAAACTCACCGCCGTGTACCACGCCTTTCGGTTGGTACTTACCGCCATCTCCCGTGTAGCCGCCTCCATCAAAACCGGGGACCAAACCACCACCTGAGAAACCAAAAAACGCCCCGATACCCGTTCCACCAAAGGCTGACTTCATTCCATTAACCAGAGCCAGTTGGGTCAGCATCTGGGCGATGCCCTTGAGGAAAGTGGAAAGGAAATCTGAGAAGTTAGATTTACCTGTTGTGAAGAAATCAGTCAGGGTGCTGGCCATCCCGGTGAACGCGTTACTAGTAACCTTCTGCACCTGGGAGTACACATTGGTCGCGCTGTCTTCGAAATCAGCCCAGCCCTTTTTCGCGCCGGTCAGCCAGTCTCCGCGTAGCTGATCCTCAGCATCATAGTAATCGTTAGCTGCCTTAAGCTGTTTCTGATATCCCTCTTCATCCAGCGAACCACCAGTATTTTTCCAGCCGGCGGCGAGCTGACTTTTTGCCAGCTCTCGCTGCGCCCGGCGGTCACTCATCCCCGCGCCACCCAGTAATGCGGCCTGTTTCTCAGCCATCTGCGTGACGTATTTGTGCGAGGTATCCATGCGCTTGTTCAGCAGTTCTTGTGCCGTAATCTGATCACCTAACAGGGCTTTCTGCCGCGCTAACTGCAGCACCTCGTCTTTACTCGCGAGCAGAGATTGCTCCTGCTTTGTCAGAGAGCGAGATCGGGAGGCCTCCTCCAGTACCTGAAATTTCGCTTCAGTCGTCCACAGTTCTTTGCGCTGCTGGCTGATAGTGTCGTTAAGCCCTTTATGCTGCTGCAACGCGCGTAACTGTGCCTGAAGCGCCAGCAGCTCGGCCTGGGCAGCATCCGTGCTGCGATCGCCAGCCGATAAAGTGCCCTGCTTTCCGGTTTTCGTATTTTTACCAAAAGAAGCGACTCCTTCGCGATCCTTCTGGGTGGTTGTGGTACTTATCTTTCTGGTCGTATCGAGGTATTTGCCTGCACTAATATCAGCCGCATCCCAGTCTTTTTTCAGCTGAGAAACGCTGTAGCCATAAGCACCGGCCATTTGTTCGTTGTAATCCTGCCATCCCCGCAATGTATCTGTTTTCGCCCAGTCGGGAATGAGATTAATCGCGGCAGCGATAGAGGAAGAAATAATCTGGTTCAGCTTCTGGAAAACGATCGCTACGCTGTAATAAATTGCGTTGAATTCCTTCAGTGTGTTTGATGCCAGCTCTGCTACCCACTGACCGATATTCTGCATGGCCTCAGACGCCCAGCCCTTGATATCCAGCCACAGGCGACCAAACGGTGCCAGCGAGTCATAAGCCTGCTCTCCGCGCTCAGCCATTGTATCGCCAAACAAATCCATGGCCTGTGTAACGGCCGCTGTCTGGTCCTTTTGCTTTATCAGATCGTCAACATGCTTAAGTTGTGAAACGGTCAGGAAATTATATTGTTCGTTGAGACTCTGCAGCGCTTTAACAGGGTCTTTTTCGATGTCCTTATAGGCTTTGGTGATGTCCTGCGCCGAGACTATACCGGTCTGAACCGCCAGTGCCGTGGAACCCGCTGCTTTTTCAAGTTGCTTCTGTGTCAGCGATCCCATGCCAACCAGTTCAGTCATTAAACTCTGAACGGTTCCTACAGTCGCGCCAGTAGAGGCAGCAATAGACTGGGAGGAAGCCATGATCTGGAGCGCTGACGTGCCGGCAATGTTGCCAGTTCTGATAATGGCCTTGTTGATTTCGTCGTAGGCGGTGAAGTAGTCCGATCCCGCTTTTGCCGCAATCAGTACAGCGCCAGCCAGGCCACCAATGGCCACTCGGGCAGGAGTCACCATCGACAACATCGCTTTCAGAGCATTGCCTACACCGCCAAACGAGTCACGGAGCTGACCGCCCTGCTGAATAGCAACCATATAAACCGGCATACCGGAAGCCAGTGAAGTCACAATGTCGGTCATTTGCATCGGGAGATAACGCATAGCATTGCGATATTGGCCCGCGCTGATGGCCCCAGACTTCCATGCTTCCTCCTGCTCTTTCAGCTTTGCGATCATTGGTGCAGCACGATCGGATACGCCGAGCTGGGCAGCTTTTAGCTCTAACAGTTCTGCGCGCGTTTTTCCGATTGCTGTGACCTGCTCTTCCAGCGAATCGATAAAGGTTTTGCCCGCCGCAGCTGCACGCTGCGCTGCCTGAGCCTGTTCAATGCGAGCCCGCCCCTCTGCGGTTTCAGACTCCATTACCTGTGCCAGTTTTGCCCGCGTCGTCTCAAGCACGCTGTTGTAACGAGTAAAATCCTCGTCTCCCACCAGCCCTTTACCGCGAAATTTCGCCAGGCTCTGCTGAATAGTGTCCAGTTCATCCAGCGCCTTGTTTACCGGGCTGATTTTATTCAGCAGGTTCTGCAGTTCCTGACGCTGCTGCTTCAGGCTTTCGCTGTTCTTCTTCTGGTTATCGATTCCTGTGCGGAACGCACTGTTCAGGTCATCCGCTTTACCTGCAGCGGCGGTCGCGGTCTCCTGAAAGCGATCCAGTGCCTGGTTACCACGCTCCAGCTCAGTGGTATTTACGCGCAGGGAAATCGTGGCGATGTCGTTACTCATTCCGCCCTCTCTTTATGCATAACTTTTAGTGCGGCGCTCTCCATGATTCGGATGTCCGAAAGCGCGGTTGCCTCGTCGTCGACGTGGTGCAGGCGCATCACCCAGGGCAGCACATTGTAATCAAGCCCTGATGCGCCTCCCATGCCCGTGCGCCACTGCGTGCTGACAGTCTGAAACACCAGGAATGAAGGCCATACATCTGGCCAGACGTCGATGTATTGATCGTCGTAGTCATCCGGCGTAAGCCCGTATGGCGCCAGGTCTGCCGCTGTGGGTTCAGGCGTATAGAATGCAGAGGCAACCGCTATCAGTTTTTTTCGCGCTGCCCCATCAGTTCGCGATAGTAGGTTTCAGGGATAGCCTTCATTGCAGCCGGATAGTTTTCCAGCAGCACCGACAGATTCTCCGCGTTGAATGCATCGGGGAGCGCCCAGCCAGAAATAATTTCCATCAGAAAATCAGTGGCGGTTTTGCCTTCCAGTTTTTCCAGATCAGCCAGCTCTTTGAGTGGCTTATGATTGAACGTGAAGGTCAGTACACCATCCTCATCGCCAGCGCGGGGGATCGAGACATTGGCCTTGAATGTAGGTTTGGGCTGAAGGGTGAATTTGGTCGCCATCGATACCTCTTAACGAAAAAAAGCCTCCGTGATGGGAGGCATGGAATAGTGAAAGCTCTGACGGCTAGGAGGCAGCGTCAGTCACCTTGTAGAACGTCATCGCCGGTGACTGCAGGTTCAGCACCACACTCACTGTCTCTACCTCGTTAACTGCAGTAGTTGGCGTATCGTCAAAAGATGCCGTGGCCGCCCAGTAACGGTTCTCCTTCGCCTTCGGCACGTACATGTACGCCGCCACAGTCTCTTCGTCTTCGTCCAACTGGCGCAGCAACGGATATACCGGAAGATTTGAGTCGTGAGCGATCGAGTAGGTCTGCGAGACTGCGGATTTATAGGTGTTCAGGTTTCGCTGGCGGTCATCACTCAGGAACTGAATCTGTGTGGTGTTCTGATCGCCGCCGGATTTCGACACCTCGGTAATTTGCGGCAGCTCGGTCCATTCAAGCACTTTGCGGATCGAACCGGTACCGCCACCAGCGGCATATTTGTTTTTGTTGGTGGTATTGATATTGCGAAGAGTTACGGCGCTTTCGGCAATCGCATCAATTTTTGCAATGACGTTATCAACACCAGACCAGTTGCAGTTCACATGAACAATATCACCCACCTTGAGTGCGTCCGCTTCGCTCACGGTGATCACCATATTTTCGGCGTTCGTCGCCCCGGTGAAAGTAATGGCTGGGCCATAACCCGATGCCAGATAGACGTGAGCGCCGTTAGGCAATGCAAAGCCCATATTGGTTACTCCTTTAGAAACGGGAAAACCGGCTCAAGGCCGGTCAGTTGTGGGACATCAGAGGGAAATCAGCTGTTAATGTCTGCCCGATAATTCAGGCTGACAGGAACGGTGTAGGACACAGGTGTAGGGACGCCGCGGAATATGCCAGGCGCGCTGCTAATCCAGCAGGTAAAGTCTTTGCCTGCAATTTCCTGCCCCTCGGGGAACAATTCCGCCACTCTGCCCGCCAGAGCAATAACGGAGGTACGGCCGGAGCCGGCTGGCGCCACGACATTAATCTGGTACACGCCAGAATAAGTCCGGCAGCGCAAGCCGAGATCGATTGTTAGCGGCGTAACGGGCATATCGTGAACGGCCAGGTACATCTCGTTAGCAGGAGGTGTAAACGGCACGTTCTCCCATGCAACCGAAATGCCCTCAGCATCGGCCCAGGTACCCAGTCTGGCGGCCAGTGCAGATGCAATATCTGGAATCACTTAGTCACCTCCCTGACAGCTTCCTCAAAGAAGCGTTGAAACTCAGCAGCAGTTATGCGGACCATGCCGCCCGGCGCCTGTGTGGAATGCCCCATTTCAAGCGGGTAGGCATAGGGCACGTTGTTGCAGAAATAAATGGCCTTCATCCCGACTTTGAAGAGCGATAGCGTGTAGTTCCCGGCCGCTTTTGTCAGATCACCTGTCTTATCAACCCGGCCTGTCTCGTCAGTCGCTGGCGCATCAAAGGACACCTGCCAGTTACCGCGAAAGCGTCCGCCCGTATACCCCGGCGGTGCTTTGATATCCATCCCATCCACCACCCGGGCTTTTTTCTTCAGTCGCCCGGTTTTGGTCAGGTTGGCAGGGTCCGATTTTTGCGCTTCGTTATGGTCGTATACCGCCTGATTGTAAGAAGCTGCCGTCTGGTTGATGCCCCAGAGCTCGGGGTTGCCGACAGGTGACATCATCACCAGTTGATTAAGGATCCGAATGCCGACAGCACGTACGACCGCTTCCTGATTCGCTTTGGCTTTGTCCACGAACACGGTGATGGCAGCCGTAAACGCCTTATTATCGCTCATGCTATGCCCTCAACTGAGATTTGTAGCAGAGCACCACCGCACCCGGTTTCACGGGGTTAGGTTTTACTACGCGGTGGCTTACGCCGTCCACGTCGATCAGATCGCCTGTTTTAATGTCCTTCTCAGCACTGAAGACAATCCGAACATCGCCGTTTTCAATGACGGTTCCATCAATTTCGCCTGGCGCGTAATCCGTCTTAACTCCTATGGCTGTGAACTGGATATCCTCGGAACGATGCTCCACACCACCGATGACGATTAACGAGCCCTTACGCGTGACGTTGTATGCAATGCCGTTCTGCTTGAGCATACGAATCGCTGTCGCCTGCATTCGCTGATAGTTAATGGCCATTACGCGCGCTCCGCGAAAGTATTGATTGCATATCCACGCCCACCAGCCAGGTTGCCGAGAATAGCCATTACCGCCGGGTAAGTTGGCGTAAACACCTCACCGTCGGCAACCGCATAAGTCATGGTTACGGCGCCTTCGACACGTTCGGTTTTAACCGCGGCCTCACGAACGCTTGAAAGCAAATCGCCATCAATCGCCTCGATAGCCAGCATGCATTGTGCGGTGATAACCTGCCGCGGCACCTGGTCGGGTGGGAAGTCGTGTCCATCCAGAATGACATTTGCGCGTGGCCAGGCCAGCGGCTGTCGAGGGTCTGCTTTGGAACCTACCCAATCAAGACCTTCCAGGTAGTCCATCGCCTTAATCAGTAATGGTGTGAGCTTTTCAGGCACCTCAACTCCTCTCAGCGTGGCAAATGACGCCAGTTCATCTTCGCTGGCGTAACTGTTAACGTCAGCGGCGGTGATATCAGTATTAATCATCTGAGCATCCGTTGAATGGGGCTTACGCCCCATCAGTTAGCCTGCAGCAGGCGCGGTGAAGGTGATTTCCTCACTCGATTTAGCAATACCATCAACAGTACCAGTGACTGTGAAAGTACCTGCCGTATCAGAGGTAAGTTTGACCGTCGCCCCACCAGCAGAGCCGGTTTGAGAACTGGCAGTGCTGAGCGTGCCGCCGGTTGAATTCCAGACAACGGTTTTGCCGGAAACACCTGCGCCGTTTAGCGTGTACTTCAGGGAAATGGTGACCGCATCGGTGCTGTCAGCGGCTGCGGAGGATTTATCCGCTGACAGCGTTACTCCCCCGCTGCGGATCCCAGTTTGATCAGCACGCCAGCCGTAGATTTGTTACTGGTGAAGTGCTTCTTCCAGTTACCTGCGGTGCCGATTTTGGTCAGGTCCGGGTTGTCACCTTTGGAGGTATCCCAGCTGTAACCCAGCAGGTCGACATTCACCACGCCTTCAGCACGGTACCCGATCGCCAGGTTTTCCTGATCGTTGATGTCGTAGGAACGGAACCCCGGAGCCTGAGACTCAGTAACAGTCACCGCCCCGGTCACCAGCCCGAGAATCGCATCCGCGTCCATGGTGTCGGTCACCAGCACAGGTTTACCCAGCGTACCTGGCTGGCCACCGTAGACCACCACGCCTGCTTCTTCGTAGATTTTGTTGGCGATCGCCTCATCCACGATGTCGAAGTAAGTGGCGGAGTGCATAACGAAGAGCACAACACGGTTGAACTTGTCGCCGTACTTACGCAGGCCGCGCGTCAGGGTCTTCTTACCGTCTGTTTCGATATCGGCGGTGACCACCATATCCGCGTTGGCGCCAATAGCTGCCGTCAGCGCCTTCAAGCCGTATTTCACGTAGCCTTCCAGCGTCGCGTCAGCCACGTCAGTGCCGATCACTTCGGAGAACTCGTCAACCGAGCGGCCGCGGCGTTTGAACGCTTCTTCGGTAGTTTCGTATGGACCGTATTTCCAAGGCGCTTTGACTGATACGGCTTCACCGGCGCCAATCTTCTTACCCGTCACTTTTTCGGTAGAGTTAACGTCACGCGATTCGATTGAGCCGCCCACTTTGTAGAAGGCTCGCTTGCGGAAATCGCCTTCAATCAGCTCGTTATCCAACAGGATCGCACCGTTGGAGGACGCGTTGAAAATTGCCAGGTTGTCCTGGCGACGCTCGAGGAAAGCGGTCTGCGCCAGATCGTCATAAATGATAAGGTCACTATTAACAGTGGTAGACATGGGTTAATCCCTTATTTCGGAAGTTTGAGGAAGGCCTGCTGGCCATGCTTGCGGATGTAGTCCGCTTTGTCGCTGGCGCTCATTTCGGAACGTTTCAGGCTGCCACCGCCGTTTGGTTTGTGTCCGCCCGCGCCGGTGCCTTCTGCGCGTGGGAACAGATGCGGAGCCGTCTCCTTAAGAGACTCCGCCCACTCAAGCGGGCTTAGTGGAGTCTTGCCGTCTTTACCGAACAGAACATCGCCATTTGCATCAACTGCTACGGCCTCGCCTTCGTCGTTGAGCTGGAATGTGCCTTTGGCACGCAGAATCAGATCGTCAGATGCTTCCGGCAGCGCGCCAGCTTTTGAGGCTGCTGCGCGGATTGCATCCCCCAGAACTCGATCCCGGAATTTGTTGGAGAACGCTTCGGCTTTGTCCGCGCGTTCATTAGCGGCTTTGATTTGCTTATCGACGTCAGCACGCAGACGCTCGGTGCGCTTATCGAGCACCTCATCGATTTTCCCGGCGGCAATCAGCTTTGCCTCTTCGTCGTCGGAAAAACGCTGGAGGATCCCGCGCACTGCATCAGGATCGATACCATCAAAGCGAGACAGGTTTTCTTTTTGTTGCTTAATGGTTCCCAGCAGCTCAGAGTTTTTCGATTTCAGGCCAGTTACTTCGTTGGTCACGCGCTCATCTATCAGCTTCTGGATTTCTGGGGTGATTTCGATACCACCGCCACCGCTGCCCTCTCCGCCGCTTTCAGGTGCGTAAAATTTCAGAAGCATGTTTCGAATTAACATAATTTCCCCTCGGGATTTTGCCGGGCCTCGCCCATAAAAAAGCCCCGGCGGATGCCAGGGCGTGGAGTAAGATGTGATTGTTAGTTGTCTGTGCCTGAGAGCTGCTTCAGCCGTTCCAGGCTGATCCACTCGCCTTTGTCAGTGAACATATCAGCCAGGTCGATTTCACCCGCGCGGAACAGACGTCCACGCTCGGCACCCAGAACCTGATCCTGGCGTTGTGCCGACTGGCGCGCGAGCCATTCCAGATACGAGGTTTTAGCTGGCACCTGGCCATCCATGCTGGCACGAGTGCCATCGTCCATCTCATCAATATCAATGCCGAGTTCGCGCCAGGACTTGAGAATCAGAGTTTCAGTAGAACGGCAGCAGAAATGAATCTTCCCGGGTCCCTGAAGATAAGGCACCTTATGCCCGACCGGTTTGTTATCCAGGGAGTAGCGCAGCAGGTCACGAATAATGCAGTCGTGGCTGGTTTTATTGTCCAGCGTAGAAAGCCACTGTTTGCCTTTCACGATATCGCTGTTGGCGCTGGTGAAGCTGTTGCGCGCTGTGGCAGCCAGATGATTCACAGCTGTTTTAGCGATGCTGGCGGCGTTTGCCCTGCTCATCTGCAGCGCGCCGTCGCGATAATCTTTATTGGCGTGGCCGCGAACACTGCGCGCGATAGTCTCTACAGTGTCGCCGGCAAGATACCCCCTGCGGACGGCGTTCACGATCCGCGCCAGCCTGTCCGATTCAAGATTATCCGCCCACTCACTTAGTAGCCTCCCCTGAAAGGGTTGCGCCATCGCCGCGGCATACACCATATCGGCGGTGATGCCCTGCAGCGGATAGTGAGACAGGACCTGTGATGGCAAAAGGGAATCGAACAGGCTCAGCTGATAATTTGCTTCGTTCTTTGCCAGCGCCACCAGCTCACCCTCGAGCCCTGCCTGCATGGTAGCTACGGCCTGATGATTAAGTTCGCGTACGCTGCCCAGTAAACTCTCCAGACGGCTAACGGTGAAGCTCTCAGGAGGCAATCTCTCCAGCGCATCCAGTAGACGTGCCGACAGGTCCGCGTCCGTCTCGTTAAGCAACTTCACCATCCGGTTTGCCACTCCAGTGGCGTAGCGGCTCAACCAGACGGAATGTGCGATCGACTCATCGCGCAAGCTTTCGTTAATGGTGGGCATATCAGCCTCCCGTCAACGTTGGTGCCTGATTGCGAAGCGCATCAATAACCTCGTCCGGGCTGTCTGCCGGGTCAATGAGATCGAGCTTCTGCAGCGAGCGAATCATATCGCTATCGCGCAGCGCACCGGACTGCCAGGCGTTGACGATTGCCGTCACCATGCCAGACTCGGCAACCTTCGCTATGAATTCCTGGTTGATGGTGTAACTCGTCGTTTCTCCCTTGATGCCGAGGTATTTCGCGCACCAGCCAAGTGCCAGCGTATAGGCCTCGGAAACGTTCGAGACGCAGATACCGAGCACCGACGTTGAGGATGTTTGCTCACCGCTCGCCTGGGTTGCCGTCTTCGCCGTGGCGTTCTGCTCAATCAGTCGGGCGCCCAGCTGCACCATGTAATCGCGCTTACTGTCCATGGCCTCTTTAGCCAGCATGTTCGGCTGCGCCTGGGCATAGCCAAACGAGCCCTCCTTGGGAAGCAAAAGCGGTGATCGGGAACCAATTTTCACGCCCTTCTTCTCGAGGTGATCGCGCCAGCCGGTATCGAGCCCAGTCATGTACGGCTGCACCTGGCCACAGAACCACACGCTGTCCTCATAATCAGCGCTGTTTCGGTAATGTCCGTGGTTTATCTCCACCAGCGCAGCCAGCGGTGAATCATCAATTGTGGGATCGTTGTTCTGGGCGCCAACGAAGGTAAACGGAATTTCATCCCAGTAGTCCTGCCCTTTGGGCTTAGGGTGGTACTCACTGTCAACTGTGTAGGTTCCGCTTGCGGTGCCACCTGCCCGGCGCCATACCCGGCAGATAAACTTCCCTTCTTCCAGCGCCAGCTCGCGGTACTGGATTTCATCCTTGTAAGCGTAACCATCCGGCTCTTCTACGCATTCACGAAGGACCACCAGCACAAGCTGATCGCGTCCGTTGATACGCTTTGTTCTCCAGTTGATGATGTTTTCTGCCGGATAGCGGAGGATGATCGCTTCATCGGAGGCTTCAGCGTAATCGACATAAAGCCCCTCACGCGCAACTTCCAGCACGTTCTCAGCCACCAGCTGTGACTGCTGATAGATGCTGGTTCCGGCCCCGTCAGCATTGTCCAACAGGTACTTCAGCTTTTCAGGACCATTAAACGTGGGGTCCTTGCGATACGCCATCCCAAGCATGCCGATCTTCGTATTGCCAGCAATCGCATAGAACACCGCGCGGCTCAGATAGTCCTCATTGCGCTTGCGATTGCGTGTGGATTTATCGGTTGGATCGAGATAAGGCAGATACTTATTGCCCGCCGCTTTTACGGCCTCAGCGCCTTTGCAAAAGTCTCTGTATTTCCGCCAGGCAGCAGAAGCCGCCCGGTGTTCTGGTCGAACCCAGGTGATGTCGTCGTTTGCCATATCAGAAAGTGGTGTCCATGGTGATTGAGTATGCCGGTTTCACGATCGGGTAATCCTTCACGATGAAGTAGCCACCAGCATCATTGGGGTGATCGTTATCTGCTGATTTGTCCGGTTCGCCATTGGCCGCCCAGATTTGCTGTTCGAGGCTCTCGGTATAAACCGGGCAGTTCTGGACGTTCACCAGATAGCGGCGTTCGCCGTTGGCGTTACAGAACATGGCGTTCATCGAGTTGATACGGTCCTTAACCGGCGGGTTGGCATCATCAACAATGACGCTGAATCCGGCATCGTTTAGCTGAGCAATATCGGTCTTGCTGGCGTTCTGCGATTTGCGTGAGTCACCAGAGGCATCCGGATAGATGTAAATCTCCCGGCTCTTCACGTAGCGTCCATCCTCGTAGCGCCAGAACTCTTCCTGGATGCGCTTAATCATCGCTGGCGTGTCGTAGACCTTCACCAGCTCACGCACCGCACGCGGCAAGCCGTTACGCTTTACGTGAACAATAGCGGCCATTTTCCCTACGTTGAAGTCCATACCGATAAACAGCGGATCCCCGTCCTGAATCTCGTCAGAACAGTTATTCAGCTTGCGGTTGAAGGTGTGGTAAATAGTCCCGCTGTTAAGGTTGGTGAACTTCCCTCGCAGGTATGCCTGAATCAGTTCGTCTGGGTAAGAACTCAGCAGCGACGGGATGTAATCAGGCGGTAGATTCTTCGCATTGTCGAACGTGCTGGCCTGAATCAGTCCATACAGCGCCGCAAGCTCTGGCTTTTCACGCACCGCCTTCACGAACTGCTGGTAGATGAACTTGAACCCTTCTGGCGTCGTCGTTACATCAATGCCATTACGTAGCCCATCAACCTTGTAACGCATACGAGCGATGATTTTTCGCCACGCCTGCTGCGCTTTGGCAGCCGCCATGACGTCCAGCTCATCCACCATCGCATTACCGATTTTGAAACCGACTATCGAGCCGGGCTTCTCCATCGAGCGGCAGATGGTTGTCCCGCGGTAGCGCCGCCCCTCGTAGAAATGAACCTCTTTGTTACCCTCGTTGATTTTGACGCTCAAGCCCCAGTCAAAGGCTACTTCTTCAATCGTCGGGTAGAAGATGTCACGGATCTGCGGATATGTTGGCGCGAAATAACCCTGGTTGATTTTAGGATGCTCCCACATCCCCTTACAGATGCCGCCACAACCTACCCACGTCTTACCGGAGCCGAACCCGGCAACGTAGGCTTTGAATTTGTGCTGCATCGCGAGGAAGCGCGCCTGAGGAATGTTAAGTGTCGGGCTGATCCCCATCTTCCGCCCTCGCGTCCACTACGTTGATATTGATCTGCACTGGGGTTGGTTCATCGTCTTCACCATCACCGGCCAGCTCTTTACGGAGTTTCTCAACCTCCAGCTGCCGACGTTCGATTTCAATCTGCTGCAGGCGCTGCGCAAACTCGCTATAAGCCAGGCCCAGGCGCTTCATGACAGCTTCGAACATTCGCTCGCGGCTGATTGCTGTGATTTCGACGCCATTTTTGCCGACCTTTACACCGGAGTAAGCGAGCCGAGAAGCTGCCGGGAGTTTGCGCGTATCGGGGAAATAAGGCTGGCCAATGCCGTCGCCATTGCAGCGTGGGCATTCTGGATTGGGCTCTCGGGTGTGGTCGTAACCGTAACCGCCGGAATCATCAGGTTCACGTCTGTCACGCTCAACAGCCTCGAGTCTTTTCTCTTCAAACTCGACAGCATCCCGCCACTGGTAGTGGTGACCGAATCCCCAGCAGTAACGGCAGGCACCGCGGCGATACTGCGAAAGCTGGTTTGCATCGAAGGTGGCGAGCTGCCACATCTGGGCGAGGACTTCATCGGCACAGCCAAGCGTGCGCGCAATGGAGGCTTTCTGCTGCTGCGCAATGGCCTGCGCAACGTTAGGATTCGTTATGAGCTGGCGGCCATAGTTCGGGTCACTGTATCCAGCTCGCTCTGCGGCTGCTGAAGCATTATGGTCTATCAGATACTCAGCAATGAAGCGCTTTATCTTAGGACTAAGCTCACTGTTCACTAGTCTGTCTGCGCACTTTTCCTTCTGCGCAGCGTGTAATGGCTTCTGCGCAAGTTTTTTCACGGATTGTGCTGAAGGTTTTTTGATATATCGGCGGGCTGTCGCGTAATTCAACCCCTTTACTTCACACCACTGCTTTGGTGAAATACCTGTGGTAGTATATTCGAATAGGTACTGTTGCAGAAGAATGCCCCAGTCCGGTTTGTTCATTTAAATTTCTCTTTAACATGATGAAACAATAGTCACCGCCCTAAGGAAAAACCATGGAAGATGATAAGAAAAGTAAAATATCCAATGAAACTAAAAAAAACAGTTGCTTTGAAGAGTTTTTAACAAAAGAAGATCTTTCGCGTGGTGAATTTGCACTTATCATTGCGACGGCGCTTTGTGCTCTGTTTACATTTTGCTCAACCATTTTCCATTTCTCATTACTAGGCACAAACTTCGGAAATAAATGCGTGATTGGCGCATTAACCATTTACGTAACAATAATGTTTATAATGACAGACCTGATACCCTCAAGTTCACCATCCAAGAAATGGTTCAGTATTTCTTGCAGAACCTTATCAATTGGCATTGTTATTTTATCATTAACTTTTTTTGTTTGAAAAAAATTGTGAAATGGGGCGCCCCATTTCACTTTAAAACTTCCGCAACATCTAAGTGAAGGATGTACTTCAATCGTAGCAATAAATATTTCCCAATTAACCACCAAAAGAATATGTACACCCTTTACTACGGTAGAAGACTTGTATGTTACAAACTAAATCAAAATAACCGTATTGACAGACAAACGACACAATTCACGTGGTGATAAAAACCGCCTATAGACAGAGGTGGTTTATAACATAATTGCTCGAGATAACTTAACGGGTGGTACTATCGTCAGCAGACAACCTCCAAGCAAACATAACAAAAACACTCCCGTCAACTTCGTTCACTTCAAAAAAATCTTTAAGATTTTCTCGAACATTGTCAGCAAGTCGGTCAGACTCTTTTTTTAATTTCAAGGAAGAGAACGAGCCATTTTCATTTATTTCGACATCACAATCCACTGTACCGATGTAGGTTTTAAATGAAATATCATATCCATTTAATGTTTTTTCTCGTATCCACGCTTACGTAAGTACTCAGTAATTTCAGCATGTTTATGCGAAGCATCGAATGTAATCAATCCCACAAAGGATGTTTTTCTATAGCTCACAGGCAACCACCTATTATTCAAATATCAACCACCCCGCGACGAAGTAGAAGGCAACTCTTAGCAAAGAGAGATATTTGTTCTGATATTCTTTATTCAATAGATGTTCATAAAACAATTATTTTTATCGACCAATCAAAAACATAAACATCTTGCTCAAAATTTTCATTTAAACGCCATATTCACCCAAGAAACAACTAACTGCTCTCCAGATGATAATCAACATCCTTATCATTTCAGACATTGTGACCTTAGATATTCCTGCAGATAATCTATCTGCTTCGTCACTGTGACGATTCGCTCTCTGAGGGTGAAATAATCCCGTTCAGCGGAGTCAGTAAGTCTGGGGCTGGAAGCATCGCCCAGGCCGCCGGTGCCGGCCGTTCCGTTCGCGGAACATCTGGCGTTGACGTGCAGCCCACACTTACCAGTGCTAACGCAACGCTGCAAATCTTCAAGCTGAGATTTCGCATCGGCTAATTCCTTCGTGTATTTGGCATCCAGCGCAGCGGCATCACGCTGGCGGGTCTGCATGTCTTTGATGGTGGCGTTGGCCAGGCTGAGTTTCTCAGTGGCTTTATCGCGCTGGTCTTTGTAGGTGATGGCGTTGTCGCGGTAGTGGTTAATCGCCCAGGCCATGGAAATCAGCAGGCAGATAACGACAGCACAGATGATGGCTGTTATTCGGCTCATTTCTGGCCCCACTCGCAAACTTCACGCTCAATCTCGCGCCGGGTGATCAGCCCCTTCCACTCCTTGCCACCGGCATACGTCCAGCGCTGCAGCTCTTTGCATGCTCCCGGAACATCACCGGCATTCAGTTTCTTCAGCAGCGTCGATCTGCTAAATGCGCCCGCTCCTGCGTTATACGTGAAGGAGTAAAGCGCGGCGCGGGTAGGTTCAGGGATGTGGACCTTAATCAGCGGGTCGATAGCTGCAGCTACCTTGCGCAGGTCAGATTGAAGCAAAGCGTCACATTCGTTATCGGTGTAGCGGTGACCGCGGCGAACGTCATCGCCGGTGTGGCCATCGCAAACAGTCCAGACGCCGACCACATCCTGATAGGCGTAATAACGCCGCCCTTCAAGACCATCTGCATTACCCAGCATGACAGCTGCAATAGAGATTGCACCTGATCCACCAACAATGGCGCCCACCAGCTTATTTCTCAGTGTAGGGTTCATCACGGCTCCTGCTGCGGCGGTTGTCTTCGCGGATTTTGAAATAGAGATTCGTCAGATAAGTCAGTACAGCGATAACGATACCCGCCAGCACACCGATAGCATTCCACTGCTCGGGACTGAAGGCGTTTAGAATGCCGTTGAGGATGCTGCCGGCTGAGGCGCCGTAAGCAACACCAGTGGTTAATTTGTCCATGCGATACATACTCTCACCTCGCTTCAGGCGGGTGCAGTGTTTGAAAGGCCTATGATCATAAGGGGGTTTAACAGGGGGAATAGCGATTATAGTTTCGCGAAGCTAATCGAAAAAAAACCGCCAAATGGCGGCATTATGGAAGTAACTACCAGCACTGTTGTTAGCTGAAATTATTAACTTTTATCGCTCAGGACGCATTCGCCATGTTCCAGAGGATTGCGTACATCCGATCCGACTGAATCATTTGTGATTTTGTAGGTTATAAGCTTTGCTTTTTTATTGAATACCATGGAAATAGCAGGGCCAGATAATTTTTTCTGGCTATCCATATTGCCGAAAACATTAATATTTTCAATCTGACCATCGGCATTAGGTACGGAACCATTGAAATAAAGTTCGATACCATAGTGCTGCCCCACCTTGTCTTTCCAACTGGCATATCGATGCCATCCGTCTTCTTTTTTAACGTCCTGCCAAGTGACGATGGTGCTTGTTTTAGAATGATTGGGGGTACATTTGAAAACTAACATCGTAGGCTGGCTAGTAGCATGTGCGGAACAAACCAAAAATAGTGAGGCAAAAACAACTTTTCTCATGGGGTTACCTATTGAAAAGAGGACGATTATACACTGTAGATTGATAATCGTCATTTATGTCCAGAGAAAATAACAAGATAGCGAGGTTTGATAGGCATTTACGTTCGTGACAGCTTTGGCTCTTCAATACGTCCACTTATCACTTCGACCTCTCCATTGTTGGCGAGATCATCTCCACGAGTCACATACCATGCGCCGTAGATAGTTTCACCCGACTCTAAATCGTCGATTTTTTCGTGCACGTAGTAAGCTATCTGCCTGCTGCCATTGTACTGAATCCAGTAATAGCCTTCTCTCATCATTACCCCCCTCCTATTCGATATAGAAAGTATAAGAGGCAATGAATAGTGATGGTTTTAGAAATTCTAAAATCGCTATGAAGCAAAAAGCCCCACGGGGCTAACCGCAGGGCTTTAAACGAAGGCAATAACCCATCGTTAGAGCAAAATTACCACAGATTCGGGAAAAGTAAATAGCTCACGATAAATTAACGCCCTATTTTGTTATCTGCTTCAGCTGCGCATCAGCCCACGCCTCTTCGATATCAAACTTGGTGATGAGCTGGTCGTAGAATGGCTTAACAGACTTCTTCCAAGTATCGAGGCTGATTGCATCCGTTATCTCCCTTAAAGCTGCATAAGCCTCCGTTGATGGAATTCGCTCAAACCCCCGCCCACTGCAGCGCTTGCAATCAGCCAGTACCGGAACGCCCTGCTGCTCTGTAAGAGCCTGATTAACAGCTTTCCCGCGGCCATGACAATCTTTACAGGCACAGCTTACTACCTTCTTCCCCTTACACTGAGGGCAGAGAACGCGCGCTACCTCCCTGACCTGCCTGTGCACCTCATACTCAGAAGGACGAATATCCTCCGCGCCCATGTTCAAAGACATCTTCACGAACCTCTTCTCTTTTGCAGGAGTGTGAGACTTCATGCTGAAAACCTCAGCGTCAATAAACCCTTCCCCATTGCAGCCATCGCACTGCTTCACGCTAGCGGCGCTGCGAGAATAATCCTCAAAAGCGAAGGTGGCTAACTGATGCATCACCAGTGGCTTAACCCCGGCATCCAGCTTGCGCAGCGCAGCCACCCGATCGCACTTAGTCAACGCGTACTCGGCCAGCAACTCAATCGCCCTCTCCCGGTCATTGTTGCTGATACCCATCTTCCCGAGAAAGGCGCTATAACCCAAGGCAGCCCGTTCCTGCGTCATGCCCATAGCGGCCATGATATCCGTTCCGGTTAATGAGTCTGACGCAGTAGCACGCGGAGAGTCGCTAATCATTGTCGATTTGGCGAAGTGATATTTGAGGGTATTTTCAAGATTCATGCGGTCTCCATCTCGGTAATGGTGAGTTCTAACTTTCCGCCCTTAACGACAGGCATTTTCACAACGCGATAGTCAATAACCTGGCAGTCATCCAGCCAGAATCCCGCCTTGGTTAAAGCGTCAAAAGCGGCCTTCTGCAGGTTATCCAGATCGCGGCGCCGGCGGTCGGGCATGTGACAATCGATACGGATTTTGAGTGGAGCGGCCGTGCGGATATTAAGCCGGGCGCTTCGAATAACAGTGGCCACCTCATAGCGATACGCGACGCCATCAGCACTAATGTGTGTACGCCCGCGGTTGTGCCGGTAATACCGGTTATTGCTCGGCGGCCAGGGCAAAGTGATTTGATATGTCTTCACGTTCACTCCCACATCCGGTTTCGCCAGCGGCTGTCCGGGCGCGCTGGTGTGTTAGATGTCGGAAGGAACGCACTGACAGTCCAGGTCACGTAATCCTGGTTAAGGCTGCGCTCAACTCGAACGCCGCGCGCTTTGTAACGCTTAACCAGTTCGTCGGCCTGTTCGGTGCTGCAATCGGTATGGTGGAACCAGGTCTTCTTCATTCCATCACCCCGCAAAGCCAAGCAGTTGAGCGGCGACATTTTCTGCCTCATCACGACTGCGGAATGAACGCGACAGGACCCAGCGCCAGAGTACATCGAGCGCTGCTTTATAAAGCTGCTGAAACTCTAGTTCGTCCATGTTGGCGAATGAAATGCTGCGAGGATGCTTTTTGAGTGTGCCGTCAGGTAGCTGAATGGCATCAAAGTGCCCTGCCTCGACGATTACCCATGAGCGGTAAGCATCGAAGGATTTACACAGGCTAATGCCATTTGTGACGCGTCGGTATGCAACCTGCTCAAGATACTGCTCAGCAGCATCGATCAGCGCGCCCTCATTCCCGCCATACGAAGCCCGGAACTTTGCGTAGCCGGTGATGAGCTTCCGCTCGTTGCTAGAGATAGCCCCGCCGGTTGGTTCCCAGTATTCAAAACCGAGATTGAGAAGCGCGAAAAAGCGCCGGTGAAATGCCGGGTTTCGTACCCGCCTGAACTCGGCAACAAGAACATCGCCGAGCCGGGTTTTGGATTGCAGGATATCGCTGGTCTCAGGCGTAGCCGGGATCAGTATTCCTGAGTGGTGTTTGATAAGTTGTAATTCTAGCGCCATGGTTCTCTCCGTGGCGCATCAGGTATAGGTTGTTCAGGCCTATGAAATAATAATATCAGACGGTGGTGTAACTCGGTACCCCAGTCGTTTTGCAAATTGCATAAACCCGTTGAGAGTAAATATTTCTTCCTCTTCGAGCAACGGTCGTAATGAAACTATTCCATTTACTCGATAAACCAGATATCTGCCCTCAGCCGGGAAGCTATAGATAACTGCTTTATCGGCCCTTCTGACCACGTCGTACCATTGATCATCTGCATTAAAGGCATCTGCACTACACACTATTTCCCCCAGAGCGACTTATTGACGCGGTAAACAGTAATCGGGAACAGCCAGGGGAACGCAAACAGCGATACTCTTTGAAACTGCTCCAGTGAAATTCACGCGATTAATAAAACCACTCGTCGGCGCTTTCCCAGGTCTCCTGCACGATTTGCTCAACCTCTTTCTTGTCGCCCCCGAAAACACTCAGACCATCATTGCTGGCACGCTTGATCGTTAGCTGACAATTATCAAACTGCTTGCTGAGCCTTTTGAGCAGTTCTGACTCTAGTGCAGGTATAGCTCCATCAGGAAGTTTCTTCATGCGATCAATGGCTAACTCGATTTTCATTTTTCCCTCCGCAACAAACACCTGTATGTATATACAGTATATTTATAAACGTATCTTACGGATTTTGCAACGATTAAAGAGTGTTAGAAGGATGGAGCGCTTCCAAGCTTGCAGGTATCGGTTTTAAGAACGATTTGGGACAGATCTCAGATTTGGTGGTCTACACAATAGTTATGTTGAATAGATTTCAGAGGAGTTTAGTGCAGTTTCACTACTAAATTGTGGTTTCGATATGAGATTTATAAAATGAAAATTCGTAAAGGCTATTATGGAGCTTGCTGTTACTAAGCAACAAATTTGTCAGCAAGCTCTAAAACGACATGAAACATTACCAGTGCGTAATGTAATCCAACCGGTTATCGAAATTTACTGAGATGCAGGCACTCTATCATCTTGACGGAAAGCCTCGATCCCGACTTTCTGACCATAAGAAAGTTCGAGTGTGTTGCCATCAGGATCAGCGAAGAAGACATAATAACCTACCGGTTCGCCTGCCTGAGCCGGTTCTTTTCGCAAGATGCCTTCCATTCTGGCCATCGCTACTTTATTGTCGATTTCTTCAATGCTTGAACAAGCTACTCCCAAGTGACCAAAATTACCTAAAGGGGTGTCAGTCACAGCATCAACCTGGACAAGGACAAGCGCAAAAGGGCGAGTTCGGTCACTTAACCATGCGACTTTACGTGCCTCCGGAAGGTCAGGCTCTCGCCTGTGTACGACTTCCATGCCAGCATAACGGCCGTAAAAATCGATACTTTTTTCCAAATCTCTAACAACAAACGCAACGTGCGTAAAACCGACATCAATCTCTTTCATTAGGCTAATCCTTTGACTATCTCCAGAATCGCCATCTTAAAAGCTCAAGTTAACTTGAGGTCAAGAGCCTTTCAATCAATGATTTTGCTGGATTTCTTGCACGTATTGTTCAATGTCGTTCAGGGTTGCAGCCTATGCTAACTAACTCCAGCAAAATGAAGATAAGGCCCGCTACACACAGAAGAAAAGATAAAGTTAAAGCCGCAATAAAAACCATTCGAAACTCCATGTAATCATTTTCACTACCAAATCTTAGAATCAATTTTTACTTTGTCACGTGCGCATACCAGGCAATTTTTATGTTGCAGAGCCAAACATATCTCGCGGGCTTTAACCACGGTTATTGAATGGTTTTTTGTGAAGCATTTTACTCTTCATGGACAATTTTAATGTTACCGGACTCTTTTTTGTAAATTTTTCAGTTAAATAGCCCTAACTGACCTTTCGCATGCTACTTTAGTAGAAAATCCTTTAAAGTGTGCAACTATGCTTACCACTCTCATCTACCGAAGCCACCTGCGAGCTGATACACCAATTCAATCCATAGTTGACATGGTTAGTGAAGCCAATTCCCGAAATGAACGTGCGGGGGTAACTGGTGTTTTACTTTTTAATGGCGTTCATTTCTTACAGCTTCTGGAAGGAGATGAAACCGCTGTAATGCAAATCTATAAAAAAATTTGTATGGATGCACTTCACTTTAACATTGTAGAACTCTTATCCGATTATGCCCCCTATCGACGATTTGGTCGCTCAGGCATGGAATTAATTGATATAAGACTATTCAGTAAAGAAGAGTGTCTGGACAGGGTTCTTCAACGTGGAACAACCCAACATAAATTGCTTTACAACGACAGAGCATTACGGTTTTTCCGTACATTTATAGATTCTGCTGAGACAGACAGCTATTATGAACTTCCTGATAGATTCAGTTGGTTTTTTTCATCCGATCAAATAAATGTATCATCGGTTGATCCCGATATTATCGAAGACATGCATGCAGTTATAGACCCTCTGGCTGCTCAAATTCATTCTTTTGTCTTGAGTGCAAAATCAGATAAAGGCGATATTAAAGCCAATAATTTATTTTTTGATTTGGAATCGAAGAGAGACTTGTTAAAAATCGTAGGGAGTTTCATTACCTCTTCACAACGAGTATCAATAACACTCCTGCCTTTAACCTTACTGAGGGTGCCTGATGCGATTGAAATATTGCTCGATTATATCAGAGAAAGTAACTTATACCCAGAACAAGTTATAGTTGAGTTTTCAGAGAGCGAAATAATCCCTGAAATTGATGAGTTCGCGCATTCAGTGCAGATACTCAAAAGTTGCGGATTAAGCGTTGCTATTAATGACTTTGGTATGGGTAATGCAGGTTTATTGTTTCTTTCGAAATTCCAGCCTGAGAAGCTCAAAATACACCCGCAACTGATACACAATATACATAAAGAAGGTTCCAAGCAGGCTATACTCCTAAGCTTAATCCGCTGCTGTGAACTTTTGGAAATAAGAATCTGTGCTACAGGAGTCGAGCAGACAGAAGAATGGATGTGGCTCGAATCCGCTGGGATATTTTGCTTCCAGGGCAATCTTTTTTCAAAATATGATAAAAATGGATATTTGAAGATCTTCTGGCCAGAATCTAATGAATTCAGCGAATGTTAAAAAGAACTTGTAGACTTATTACTTTTTCATAGGATTAACGCAGTCATACTCGGTGGGTGTCAAGCTGGAAGCGGGTGAACTAATACATAGGGAAAAGTCAGCGGGCCCGGCGGGTGCAAAGGCAATGCTTCAGTACTCAGTAAGATGCGGTAAACCGAGCAGGCTTAGATTGTTGGCCTCATTTTCGCTCACAGGAACCAGTTCATCTCTATCCCCTCCCACCAGCATTGATCCAATTAAATTTGGCTCTAAAAGCTCAGCTGGTATCGAACGGTCAGCGATACTTGCGCAGCAAACGTGCCGCGCATATACAGTGCTGGCTTACCTTTTATCAAACGTACTCACGCCTGCATACCCTTCCCCCTTGCGATGTTAATTCTGTCAATGCATTCCCTTAATGCTTTGACTTGCTCAGGGGTAAGTTCAGATTCATCGATTGTGGCCAGAAGAGCGTTGAGGGAGCGCTCAATATCGTTTTTAGTCAACCGTAAACAGATAACCTTAACCCAACGTGGCGAGAACTTGCTGAGGCCGATTGCTCTTGTGATACGTAGTTTCATGAGATGCCTCTTAACCGCCAGTGGTGGCGATTTCAAACTCGCTTATAACACACGTGGAGAAGACTTATGTGATTATTTCGCCATAGAAATTTCTAAGGGTCGTTTCACTTGAGGACAACCAGGCTTTCAGTAAACGCCTAAATTGGTTTTCCAGCATGTCACACAAGCGCCTCGTCATAACCCGAAGCGGCTTATCAAGTGAAGGTAGTTTTTACGGTCATGCACAGGCTGGGATGTCATTTGTGTGCCAGAAGCAGACTTTAATATAGCTCCAGAGTCCCTTATGGGAGCTATTTACATCTGTCAAGCTTTAGCAAGCGGCTTCATTCGAAAACTAATACCCATACGATTAATGGCATTCATGGTGGCAATAACAATGGTAAGTTCAACCAAATCTTTTTCACCGAATACAGAAAGCGCTGCGGAATATGCTTCATCGGAAGCATGTGTTTCACTAACACGGGTAACTTCTTCCGCCCATGAGAGGGCAGCTTGCTCTATATCCGAGAATAAATAGGTAGCTTCTCGCCAGACAGGCACCAATACAATCTTTTCGACGGACATGCCACTCTTGATAAGATCGCGAGTATGTATATCTATGCAGTGTGCACAACCATTGATCTGGGAAACTCTTAAAAAAATTAAATGGATCAGCTCGGCAGGTAAACCTGTACCAGTAGTGGCGTAATGATGGAGCGCTGCTATAGCCTTGCCACCTTTATCGGAAACTTGAAACCAGTTTGGACGCTTCATCGTTATTTCCACCTTTTTGAGTTGTTTAAAATAAAAAGATGCCTCACAGAATCGCTACGACTGAATGACAGAATTTAAATTAGTACGTCTGCTCAGACGTTGTAATCTTAACCATTGATGTCATAGATAAAAGAGACAAAAAATGAGTAAAACGGTAGGACAATTATGGGATACCTCATGCAGTAAAACTGGATAACAATTTTTAAAAGCAAACCCTGAGTGTTGATAAAATCCACGTTAGAGTCCGCTTCTCGCTCATAACAGACCATTTCCTCACTATGCCCTGCCATCTGCTTTCATCCGTTGATATTTAGCTTTCAAAAGCTCCGCCGGTGTCGGCCCTTTCGGAGCAACTGGCGCAGCCAACGCCCGACGAATAGGCGGAATCGGCTTCCCGGCTAGCACCCGCTTTTCCCACATGTCCAGAATATCGCCAGCTTCCCGCTCGAGTTCTTTATGGCTCAGTTGACCATCAGTTCCGCGGCGCCGCAGTTCGAGGCAAATATGGTAAAAAGCCGGCTTCGGCCACGGATATTGCTCGCTGCTCGGGTACCGGAACACCAGCTTGCGCCACTTCCAGTATTCGGCCATAACGTCAGCGACGGTGATCCCCAGCACGCAGCGCCCTTCCCTGCACCACTTGATGAACTTGCCTGGCGAAGGCAGAAAGGGACGCTCCTGGCGACGCACCATTCGCATGCCGGCCTCAACCTGCTCCATGCTGGTTATCCCATTTTCTTTGAAGGCCAACACCCACTGGCGGCGGATCTCATTCACCTCTTCCTGACTGCGATTAACCAGGCTTGCCGGGAACGCAGCTGCCAGCTGTAAGAATAGCCCGTTGATAATCTGCGCCACCTGCTGCGTTTGTTCGCGCTCGGTGTACTGTTCAGGCAGGTTATGTGCCACACGGCGAGCCTGTTCCCGGTCAAAATCGCGAATACTCTCGGCAAGGTTTTTCATGCCAGTACCCCGTCAATCCAGTCGGTGTTATGCAGGTCGATGCTGCCCCGGGAAGGTTTTACCGTTCCGGTTGCACGCAGCCGCTTGGTGGTGAGCTGATCCCACTGCTTGCGCAGACTCGAAGGGCTCAGGATGTTGTCTTTCCAGAACTCGTCCCGGTTGGCCCACTGGAACAGGTCACAAATTTCGTAGTGCGTGCGCTTGTCCTGGACACGCATCAGCCTGATGGTGTTTGCCCATTCCGCCCAGTTTGGCTCAGATAGCGATGCGTTGACGGTGAGAAGCCTGTCGTAAATCCAGCGTGCGGCCTTGAGGTCGTCAGCGGATCCCCATGATTTACCTGCTGGGGTGTATATCCCGGCGGCAGCTTCTGGATGGCGTGAGAGAAACTTTTGAGTTTTCTGGTTTCGGGATTCGTCAGAATTCCGAGACGAGGATCTTTTAATATTGTTCTTGTTATAGTCTTGGGTGTCTACCGTTTCCGGGAATGTTTTTCCCGTTTTCGGTAACACTTTTCCCGATTTCGGGAAGACTTTTCCCGTTTTCGGTTTGTCTAAAATCCAGGCGGAAAGGTCAGTATTTATACCGACAGTTTTCATCACTCCCTGCTTTTGACTGAATATAATTTTGCGTTCTGCGAGCGATTTGAGCGCATCAGAAACATGCGAATCACTCAGCCCTGTAAGCTCGGCGATCACCGTGTTCGTAACGCGGTCCTGCTTCTTGTTCCAGCCGTAGGTAAGCCAGATCACCGCCTCAAAACACTGCCACTCCCGGCCTGACATTCTCAGACGAGGCTTAAGCTGCTGAATCTCGTTAGCGACCTTGGTATACCCATTCGACAGGTCGGCCATACGACCTCCCGGTTGTTCAGTTCTGTTGGGGAAATTGATAATTTCAGCTATGTTTGACATACTTAGCTCCGCAATTACACTCCGTTTTTGCACCTGAAAGCCGTTGGTGTTCGAGCACCGCGGCTTTCGCCTTTTCTGAAGTATTCACATTGCCCCCAGCATGGTTGTGACCATCGCCAGCAGCGGCGCCGTAAGGTCCGGATCGATCCTGAACATTTCGAAAATCCCCTCGCCTAACTCCTTAAGCTTTTCCTTCTTCGGTGCATCGAGCATAAGAGCTTGCTTCGCCTCACTTACCTCTTTTTCTAATCTGGCCATGCGATGTGCAAACGAGTCGTTCTTTACAACACGGTCGCGGTATCGAAGCGGTAATACAGACATGATTGCGGGGACCAGCTGTTCGACGTTCTTTCGGTACGATGCAGAGTCTTCTTTGTTGTCGAGCCAGCGGAACAGCTTCACGTTCCAGACATCGGCCTGGCCTGAGAAATCCACGCCATCAAGTTGAAGTTCTTCCGCCGCCTCTTGGATTTGAAGCGCAACTGCTACGCGCCCTTCTACTGCAGCCCAAGCACGGACCGCTGAGCAGATATCACGATGATCAATATCCTGCGCTGCCGGTTCACTTTGATGACACCGGAATATCAGAGGATTAACCGAGGCTTTGCTACTCTGTTGAAATGAAACAGTCTGCATAGTTAAGGCTCCTGTTTAGGTAAACCATCAGTTGGGTTTGGGTAGAGATCAGGGCGTAGTTCGTGGGGAGTTACGCCTGTCATTTTGAAAATCGAGAAAATGTAACTTGGCGGGACGATCCCGTGGTCGCGATTCTTCCAATGGCTTACAGACATACTCGTCACACCAAGCGCGATGCTGAGCTTTCTGGCTGAGCCAGCGGCTTTAATTGCTTTATCAAGTGCGGACATGTGTTTCTCCTGCTTATGGATAGCAAAAGTAAACCACAGATTTACACCATATGCAAACCAAGGATTTATTGCGTGTATAAACCAAATATTTACAATGGCCCTATGAGAAAAGAAGAACCCAACCTTGTTTTGGTGAAACGCCTCACTGAGATCACTGATCGCGGTGTTACCAAAGCAGATATGGCACGAATAGCTGGAGTCACCCCTCAGGCCGTAAACGGCTGGTTCAAGAAAGGCGTGATTAGTAAGAAGTCGGCACTGGCCATAGCTGACGCTGCAGGCATTTCTGTTGCCTGGTTACTCGGCGAGGACGTTGGTGAGAAAGATGGACTCAAGCCGGACGAACAGCGCCTATTAGAACTTTATCGGCAACTACCAGTGGAAGAGCAACAGAACATGCTCCGTATCTTCGCGCTGCGCCTGAATGAACTTGATGAACTTTATGCGCGATACATGAAGGGGCGCATCAGAAGTGGAGATGCCTCCTAACTCTTTGCTCAAGTATTCTGTCCGGATTAAAATTTTACAAATTATCAGTACAGACTTTTTTGGAGTGAGTTATATATATGGAAAATAAAGAAAAGGTTTTATTTGTATATCCTACTTTGCTAAGGGAGGGGCAATCTTCAAAAAAACCTTATAAACCCGATTCACTTCTGATTGATATTTCCCCTTCTAAAAAAAATACCATTATTGTAACTGCTTCAATTTTATTACTGGTCCTTAAAAATACCTTTATAACCGTTGATGTGTATCTTGACAATGAAGCAATCACTCTTGATTCTGATTCTCTTGATGGTTTTCAAGAGGTTATGGACACAACGTATGTCGGTGATGAATCCGTCATCGTCACGACGGCTATGCATGTAAGTAATGTTATATTTCCTTGCTCAGGCATTTACGAAATCAGAACCAGCTTAATGGTAAAAAATGAAGAAGGCGTCAAAACGCAAGTTGATTCTATAAGTTGTTTCTTAAGCGTTTTTGTCGCAGGGGGAAAGTAAATGGGTCAGGTATTTCACTTCGCACATCCTAGAGATAAACTTGAAAATGATAGCAACCATACCCATACTTCAAAGTATGGTTCTGGAAATGGTGGGGGGGATGACATGCTTGAAATTCGCATAGCTAAACTCGAAGCTGATGTGGAGAATATCAAGGTTAACCTTGCCGAAGCTCGTGAAGATATTAGAGAGTTGACGAAAACGACTTCTGCAACGAAAACAGATGTCTCAGTATTGTTACAAAAAGCTACTGAAATTGATGCTGCATTAGCCAAGCGCCCTACAGCTGATTCGATGAAAGTATGGTTTCTTACTATATTACTTTTTTCAGTCGCAATGCCCGTTATAACACTTTTAATTAACCTGTATTTGAAGAAGCCATAACCCGACCCCAGTGTCGGGTTTTTCATGCGGTTATGCCAAAACTTCAGCTAACGTCTACCCTACGAATATTAAGCTAGAATTTGAATAAATACCCTTGACCACCTCGCTGGTTTTGTTGTCCGCAACCATCAACTCTCCCTCCAACCCGTGTCCGCTTGTCCCAAACCCCGACCACTGCGTCGGTTTTTTTTTGCCTGCGATTCGTCAGGCTCATCACAATATCTATCCATATAAACCGTAGATTTACAAGCATCATTAACCATGAGCTGACATTAATATAAACCAGTGATTTAATCCATCTAACCAAGACGCACTACGAACCACCAAGGCAGGACGCCCACGAAGTAGCCGCCGACGGCATACGAATAGTCGGATGAGGTGGAGAGATTAACGCGCATCAGGTGTAAACGTTCCGCTGGCCGGCGATAAGGCAAACGAGGGTGAGAATGATTGATTTCGCACGCAAACCAGGACGGCAGCAGGCCATAAAACTTAACTTGTTCGAAGTGATTCTTCGCCGCTTGTGCTACCTAATGGCGCAAAAGGGGGATCCAGATGAGTAACTCAACGAAATGCGGGTACTGCGGCAAGCCGGTTAAACCGGGGGAAGTAGTCAATAGTACCCTTCTCTATCGCAACGGCGCACAGCTGGCGCGCAAAGAAAAAGAATACTGCTCTGAACGTTGTGCTTCGTACGACCAGATGGCCCACGAGGCATAACGTAAAAGCCGCGCAAGGCGGCCCGTACGTCCGGTGCTCCCGACCAAAGTTACACCGGAAAACTACTTAAAAAACCAAAGTTCACCCAATGGGCGCTATCTCTGGCCCGGGGATCTTACATCCAAAAAAGAGGATCTCACATGGAATTTTTCTATGTAGTTAAGGCTACGCAGAAATCTGGCAAAGAAGACGCAGTGATTTGGTTCACTGCGAAATCAGAAGCCCGTGCAAACCTGCAGCTCGATGTTGAGCTGGAAGATGCTGGTATTGAAACCGGACGCGGTAAGGATTACGCCAAACCGGTTCGCACCGATTTCCCGGTGTATAACGACCTCCCGGAAGAAAGCACCGTGGATTACACCTGGTGCAAACGCTACGAACTGCAGGACGATGGACGCACCTGGCTGCCAAAGGCTGGTGCTGAGTCTACTACAGCCATGGACAACACTGCCGCACCGGAAACGTCCGTTAATGTCGAAACTATCGTCGAGAGTGTCCCGCTTGAAAACCGCACTCCAGCGGTCCGTTTTGCTGTCCACCTGACCAGCGACAAATACCAGTCACATATCACTAAAGAGCAGCAGCTGGCTGCCAGCGAAATGTCACTGGATGAAGGCAACACTTATCTCCAGAACCTGCTCCAGGCAAAAAACGACATCCCTGAAGTTGCCGAACTCAGCCTGAACGCTGAGTGGAAACTGGTTCAGGCGATTAAGCTGGTATTCACGCCAGATGAAGCACACGAAACCGAAATTATCGCTGCATTCATGGCTGACTGGGCAAGAGCAGATGCCGGCGACCGCAATCAGTTAGTTGAAGAGTGGAGAAGCGGAAAGCTTGCTCTTCTCAAATCAGAAAGCACCAGCGGCGCCAACGTTACAACCGTTCAGGTTCTGGAACCTGATAACGGTATCCAGATTGACGAGAATGATGACGAAACCACTCGTTATCCAGTCGTGCGTATGCCGTTCCGGAAGCAGCTACTCGCCCAGTTCACCGCCAACGAACTGCGCCACCACTTAACCCGCGAAGAATACGAAGGTATCTGCGCGCTGGAAATGGACACTGACAACAGCTATGTCCAGAACCTGTTGCTGGCGGCAGAAAACTGCGAAGAGGTTAAGGGTTACGACACCAAAGACCTGTGGCGCTATACCGACGCCATTCGCAAGGTGTTCAGCCAAGATAAGCGTCACGAACTCGCTTTGGTTCTCCGTTTCACCAGAATCTGGGCGGCGACTGATTATATCGATCGCGGCACCCTGGTGCGCGAATGGACGGATGGTAATCGCATTTCTGAAGTAGGCTCTCCTGCACCTTTAAAACCAGCAAAGCCAGAAACTACAGAATCCTATAAACGAGCTGTTGCCCAGAACATGGCGAATCTGAGCATTGAGATCGCGATTGCTCTGCTGTACCCAGATGCAGTACCGGGACAAATCAACCGTACGCAACTCCTGGCCGCCAAAGAACTCGCTGACAAAAAAGATGAGTCGCACACCAAGGCTCTCAAGGTTCTTGGTAAAACTACCGACATCCTCGACTACGACGCCAACAGTATTTTTGGAGTTACCCGCGCTATTTCATGGTCTGGAGAAGAAAGCACAACCGAACTGCGTAGCCAGGTGCGTGAGTGGTTCACGGCGAACGGCATCTATGAAAACGGTGAGCGCTCTAAAGGCTATCCAGAATGGAGCGAAGACTCCCGCGCGGTTCGTCATTCCACAGTGGAAGAACCAAGTACTCCAAGCCAGCCAAAGGTCGCAAGCCTTGGCAGCGGCGTGTTCTCCATCGATGGTCTGATGCTTGGAAATACCGCCCCGGTCATCGATATCCCCTCAAATGAAGTCGAAAAAACGGAAAACACAGCGGAGACCACCAGCGATGTGCAGATGGAAACGACTCAGCCAGAGAAAGTCGAAAATACTGATCCGGTACAACCAGGCGAAGGCGCTGATGCAGCTAATACGCAAGCAGTTACCGTAGCGCCGGAAGAACAGCAGTCAGAGCCAGTAATCGAATACCCGGCTTACTTCGAGCCTGGCCGCTACGAAGGTCTGCCGAATGAGGTTTATCACGCAGCAAACGGTATTAGCTCAACCCAGGTAAAAGATGCCCGCGTCAGCCTGATGTACTTCAACGCGCGCCATGTGGCTAAAACTATCCCGCGCACAGCATCCAAAGTGCTGGACATGGGAAACCTGGTGCACGCCCTTGCATTGCAGCCGGAAAACCTTGAAGCAGAGTTCAGCGTAGAACCTGAGATCCCGGAGGGTGCTTTCACCACCACAGTAACTCTGCGCGAGTTCATAGATGCTTACAACGCCAGCCTGCCGGCGCAGCTGAGTGCAGACGATATTAAAGCGTTGCTTGAAGAACATAACGCATCCCTTCCCGCTCCAGTGCCGCCTGGCGCCAGCCTGGAAGAAACGGCTCAAAGCTATATGGCTCTCCCTGCTGAGTACCAGCGTATTGAAGAAGGCCAGAAGCAGACAGCAACGGCAATGAAGGCTTGCATCAAAGAGTACAACGCCACCCTGCCCGTGCCGGTTAAAACCAGCGGCAGCCGTGATGCGCTACTCGAGCAATTAGCGATCATCAATCCTGATTTGGTAGCACAGGAAGCGCAGAAACCGACGCCGCTGAAAGTGTCCGGCACCAAAGCAGACATGATCCAGGCAGTTAAATCAGTTAAGCCCGATGCCGTGTTCGTAGACGAGCTGTTAGATGCCTGGCGCGACAACCCTGGTGAAAAGATTCTGGTTACTCGCCAGCAGTTGGCCACAGCGCGAGCAATTCAGTCTGCACTCCTGGCGCACCCGACCGCCGGCATGCTGCTGACACATCCAAGCCGCGCCGTTGAAGTGAGCTATTTCGGTTTTGACGACGAAACAGGTTTAGAAGTGCGTGTACGTCCGGACCTCGAAATTGAACTGGACGGCGTGCGCATCGGTGCGGACCTGAAAACCATCAGCATGTGGAATGTGAAGCAAGAAAGCCTGCGCGCAAGACTGCATCGGGAAATCATTGACCGGGACTACCACCTCAGCGCGGCTATGTATTGCGAGACCGCGGCGCTGGACCAGTTCTTCTGGATTTTCGTCAACAAAGACGAGAACTACCACTGGATCGCCATCATTGAGGCATCCACCGAACTGCTGGAACTGGGCATGCTCGAGTACCGCAAAACGATGCGCGCCATCGCCACTGGCTTCGATACGGGCGAGTGGCCAGCGCCGATCACTACCGATTACACCGATGAACTGAACGACTTCGACCTGCGCCGCCTCGAAGCGCTGCGCGCTCAGGCTTAAGGGGGATTTATGCATAACACAAACGTTACCGTTGCTGACCAGAACACCGTTATTAACTCTAATGTGGCTCTGTTTGATTCCCAGTATCTGAATGCAATCAGCACGTTTGCGCAGATCATGGCGCAGGGCACCGCTACAGTTCCTAAGCATCTGCAGGGCAATCAGGCCGACTGCATGGCTGTCGCGATGCAAGCGGCACAGTGGCAGATGAATCCCTTTGCCGTAGCGCAGAAAACGCACCTGATTAACGGTGTGCTCGGGTATGAAGCGCAGCTGGTTAATGCCGTAATTTCACGCAGCGGCGTGCTGGCCAGTCGTTTTGAATATGAGTGGTTTGGGCCATGGGAAAAGGTCGTTGGAAAATTCCACATCCGTAAAAGCGATAAAGGCGAGTACCGCGTCCCGGGCTGGACCCTCGCTGACGAAGCCGGGATTGGCATCATTATCAGCGCAACCCTGAAAGGCGAGGATAAACCGAGAGAACTCGATTTACTGCTGGCTCAGGCCAGAACCCGAAACTCTACCCTATGGGCTGACGCCCCTCGCCAGCAGCTGGCGTACTTGGCCGTCAAACGCTGGGCGAGACTGTTCTGCCCGGATGTGATTCTGGGCGTTTACACCCCGGATGAGCTCGATGATCGCCGTGAAGAACGAGAGGTAAACCCCGCACCAGCGCAGCACGTTAGCCTCGCTGATATTTCAGGTGACAACGTCACTACTACTCAAACGGCTCATGAATCGGCACAAAACATCGATGCTCTAGCTGATGATTTCCGCGACCGCATCGAGGCGGCTCAGGATGTGGATAGCGCTAAAGCTCTGCGCGCAGATATTGAAACCGTGAAAGCAACGCTGGGTTCTGCCCTGTTCACTGAGCTGAAAAACAAGGCCGTGAAGCGTTATTACCTGGTTGATGCACGGAACAAAGTCGAAGCAGCCATCAATTCCTTGCCACCTTCAGATGAACCCGATGCAGCTGCGCGGTTCGCAGAGGTAGAGCGCGTTCTTGCGTCGTCTAAACGTCATCTGGGCGATGAATTGCATGGTCAGTTCAGCATCACTCTGGCGGATATGAAACCGGAATACGTGGACTAACGAGATCGGGAGGGGAAACCCTCCCTCAAGGAGAAAAAATGCGACTGATTAATCGAGGCAGTAAGCAATCCCCTTTGGCTCGCCAGGCATGTGAAATCGCACTCGCAGCCCACCAGCAAAGATATGGTGACTATGGGCGCAGCAAGATGAAAGAGACCTATACGGTGAGAGTGGAAGGCGTGAAGGTCTGGGTTGAAGTGGTCAACTGCAAGGCAAGCTACGTGGCCACAGCAATGACCGGTATGCGCCGACTGCGTTCCCTGCCCGGCCAGGCAAACTGAAACTGAAATATCAACGACTACAGACCGGCATATCTATACTCATGCCGGTTACCTGAGGTGAACCATGTCGCAGGTAATTTTTAACGAAGAATGGGTTGTTGGTGCAAGGCTCACAGAAAAAACAGGCCTGACCGAACGACAGATAGAGAAGTATCGTCAGGGCTGTTGGGTGGAAGGTGTCCATTTTAAACGGGTATCCCCATCTGGAGAAAGAACCTTGCGTGGCACAACCTGGTACAACTATCCGAGAATTAATCAGTTAATAAGGGATGCGTAAGATGGCAGCTTTGCCTACAGGTGTCGAAATCAGAAACAATAAGATTTGTATCTGGTTTATGTACCGGGGAAAGCGTTGCCGCGAAATTCTCAAAGGTTGGATTAACACCCCGGCGAACATCAAAAAAGCCGGGAATCTTCGGGCTGTGATCGTTAGTGAGATCAACCTTGGAGAGTTTGATTACCACCAGCGCTTTCCTTCATCGTCCAGAGCAAAAAAAACCGTAACCACTGTTTCAGTTCAAACTTTTTCAGAGCTGTGTGAACTTTGGACGAGCATTAAAGAAACCGAAATTAGCGCGAATACCATGCGTAAGACTCGCTCACAACTCGGTACGTTAATGCACATCATTAACGGAGATACGCCTGTTTCAACTATACGCCACAGCGACATTCTGAAATACAGAAAGGAGCTGTTGAACGGTGAGACACTTTACCTGGCAAATCCCAGAAGTAACAAACAGGGACGCACTGTGCGTACCGTGAACAACTATATATCGCTTCTGTGCTCCCTGCTTCGGTTTGCACACAAATCTGGCTTTATCAGTGGCAAGCCCTTCGAAGGAATCAAGAAACTACACAAAGGGAAAGTAAAACCGGATCCTTTAACGAAGCAGGAGTTTAGTTTGCTCTCGGAATCCGAGCGTGGCCAAAGCCTCAATATGTGGACATTCGCAGTTTATACTGGTGTCCGTCATGGAGAGCTTGCAGCTCTTGCCTGGGAAGATATCGATTGGGAAAAAGGCACGGCTCATATACAGCGCAATCTTAATGCCTTGGGCATGTTCGGCCCACCAAAAACCGAAGCAGGTAACCGGGTTATAACCCTTTTAGAGCCGGCACTTGAAGCCTTGAAAGCACAGCGCAAGCTGACAGCGCTACAGCCTAAAACCGAAATTGTCTTTAATCATCGCGAGTATGGCGCAGTGGAACATCAAAGCCTGCGATTCGTTTTCATACCCCGGATGCGCAAAGGAGAACAGAAAGCCTACTACTCTTTATCGAGCATCGGTGCGAGATTCAACGCAGCTGTAAAACGTGCTGGTATTCGCCGCCGGAATCCGTACCATACGCGGCATACTTTTGCCTGCTGGCTTTTATCTGCCGGCGCTAACCCGTCTTTCATAGCCAGCCAGATGGGGCATGAAAACGCGCAAATGGTTTATGAAGTCTACGGTGCGTGGATTGAAGAAATGAATGGCGAACAGGTGCTGATGCTTAACGATAAGCTGGCACGCTGAAAAATTTTTGCCCCTATTATGCCCCTATCGGCTCCGAAGGTAGTAATAAATGCAAGAAAATCAATCAAATACAAAGAAAGAGCAATACAACCTGAATAAACTGCAAAAGCGACTGCGCCGTAACGTGGGCGAAGCCATTGCAGACTTCAACATGATTGAAGAAGGCGACCGCATCATGGTTTGCCTGTCAGGGGGTAAAGACAGCTACACCATGCTGGAGATCCTGCGTAATCTTCAGCAAAGCGCGCCGGTGAATTTTTCCCTGGTGGCGGTCAACCTTGACCAGAAACAGCCGGGCTTCCCGGAGCACATTCTGCCGGAATACCTCGAAAATCTGGGCGTTGAGTACAAAATCGTCGAAGAAAATACCTACGGTATTGTGAAAGAGAAAATTCCTGAAGGGAAAACCACCTGCTCTCTGTGCTCTCGTCTGCGCCGCGGTATTCTGTATCGCACCGCGACCGAGCTGGGCGCGACCAAAATTGCGCTGGGACACCACCGCGACGATATCCTGCAAACCCTGTTCCTCAATATGTTCTACGGCGGCAAGATGAAAGGTATGCCGCCTAAGCTGATGAGTGATGACGGTAAACATATTGTGATCCGCCCGCTTGCTTACTGCCGTGAAAAAGACATCGAGCGTTTTTCTCAGGCAAAAGGGTTCCCGATCATTCCATGTAACCTCTGCGGCTCTCAGCCGAACCTGCAGCGTCAGGTGATTGGCGACATGCTGCGCGACTGGGATAAGCGCTATCCGGGACGTATCGAAACCATGTTCAGCGCCATGCAGAACGTCGTCCCTTCCCATCTCGCGGATGTGGAACTGTTCGACTTTAAAGGCATCAATCACGAGTCAGAAGTCGTGAACGGCGGCGATCTGGCGTTTGACCGGGAAGAGATCCCGATGCAGCCAGCAGGCTGGCAGCCGGAAGACGATGACAATCAGTTTGAAGCGTTGCGTCTGAACGTGCTTGAAGTGAAGTAAGCGGTTAGCGTCTCAGAAACACCGTCTGAGACGCTTCATGCTTTATTTCAGCAGACGTACGCGGCAGGTTTTACCCTTAATTTTCCCGTTTTGCAGCTGCTTCCATGCCTTATGGGCAACCGCCTGGCGAACCGCGACGTAGACATGCGCCGGATGGACCGCAATCTTACCGATATCTGCCCCGTCCAGACCCACATCCCCGGTCAGTGCACCGAGTACATCACCAGGACGCATCTTGGCTTTTTTACCGCCATCAATGCACAGGGTCGCCATTTCGGCCTCCAGCGGCACAAGGCTGACGCCGGCTGGGGGATTCATCCAGTTCAGCTTAATCTGCAGCATCTCAGAGAGAATATTGGCGCGCTGCGCCTCTTCAGGTGCGCAGAAGCTGATCGCCAGACCGCTGTTTCCTGCGCGCGCGGTACGGCCAATACGGTGCACGTGTACTTCTGGATCCCACGCCAGCTCAAAGTTCACCACCAGCTCAAGCGATTTGATATCCAGACCGCGCGCAGCGACGTCGGTCGCCACCAGCACGCGGGCGCTGCCGTTCGCGAAACGGACCAGCGTCTGATCGCGATCGCGCTGTTCAAGATCGCCATGCAGCGACAGTGCGCTCTGCCCGGCGGCATTCAGGGCATCACAAACCGACTGACAGTCTTTTTTGGTGTTACAGAACACCACGCAGGAGGCAGGCTGATGCTGGCTCAGTAATTTCTGCAGGAGTGGGATCTTCCCCTGCTGCGAGGTTTCAAAGAACTGCTGTTCGATGGCGGGCAGCGCATCTACGCTGTCGATTTCAATGGTAAGAGGATTTTTCTGCACGCGCCCGCTGATGGCGGCGATAGCTTCCGGCCAGGTTGCGGAGAACAGAAGCGTCTGGCGATCGGCCGGTGCGAAACGGATCACTTCGTCAATGGCCTCGCTGAAGCCCATATCCAGCATCCGATCGGCCTCATCCATCACCAGCGTTTGTAGCGCATCCAGCGAGACCGTGCCTTTTTGCAGGTGATCGAGCAGGCGTCCCGGCGTCGCGACAATGATGTGCGGCGCATGCTGAAGCGAATCACGCTGGGCACCGAACGGCTGCCCGCCGCAGAGGGTTAAAATCTTGGTGTTTGGCAGGAAACGTGCCAGGCGACGAAGTTCACCCGCAACCTGGTCTGCCAGCTCGCGGGTCGGACACAGCACCAAAGACTGGGTCTGAAAAAGCGCCGCATCGATATGCTGCAACAGGCCAAGGCCAAAGGCCGCCGTTTTCCCACTGCCCGTTTTCGCCTGCACGCGCACGTCACGGCCCTCAAGAATGGCGGGTAAGGCGGCCGCCTGAACAGGCGTCATCGTGAGGTATCCCAACTCGTTGAGGTTAGCGAGTTGGGCATCGGGCAGAACATTCAGGGTAGAAAAAGCGGTCACAATTGTCTCTCGTGGTGATCTTTGCGGTCAGATGGCGCGTATCCTCGCAGATCTCGCGGTCCGATGCGACAATTTAATCGGTTCTTCATCGGGCGGCGGGTCGGGCATCGGCTGGGGACGCGGGATGGGATCGGGCATAGGTACCGGATCGCTGGGGATAGGATCGGATTGACGCGATTGTGGCAGTAGCAGAGCGTTAAGGATGCTCATCATTCCCTCCATAATTTGCTGTCATCCCTTTTAGGGTAGACGCTCAGAATCAGGAGGCAAAAAAAAGCCGACTATGAAGTCGGCGTCGTACGAATCAATTGTGCTATGCAGTAATTCAAAAAAGGAAGTAAGACAATATGGAGCGCAACGCCCATCGCTTGACGTTGCATTCACCTGCGGGAGTAATATTGCACCTTACGGGGTAGATGTTTATTGACTTCGCTCAATTAAAAGAGCGTTTTAATCCCGGAAAAAGATGAAAAAAGCGTAAATTTACAGCCATTTACTACGATGCAACCACCATGCAACACCCCCAATCAAAACAACTAACATCACGCAAAACGCCGTAAAACCGTAGCGATAAGCGCCACCCGGAATTCCGCCCAGGTTGACGCCAAACAACCCTGTCAGAAACGTGCTCGGTAAAAACACCATCGCCATCAGGGACATCGTATAGGTTCTTCGCGCCAGCGACTCCTGCATCACCTGCGCGATTTCGTCCGCCATCACCGCCGTTCTGGCAATACAGGAATCAATTTCATCCAGCCCGCGGCCCAGCCTGTCGGCAATATCCTGCATTCTGCGCCGATGGTCGTCGTTCATCCAGGCGAGCCTTTCGCTGGCCAGCCGCGCATACACGTCGCGCTGCGGCGTCATGTAGCGGCGCATAACAATCAGCTGCTTGCGCAATAAGGCCAGAAAACCGCGCGGCGGGATCTGCTGATCGAGCAGGTTATCTTCCAGGTCGATGATTTTGTCGTGCAGCTCTTCAATAAACTCACTGGCGTGATCGGTAAGCGCGTCACAGACATCCACCAGCCAGCTGCCGCAGTCGATCGGCCCCGTGCCCTCTTTCAGATCGTTGACGATGTCATCCAGCGCCAGGACCTTACGCTGTCGGGTGGAGACAATCAGCCCATCGTCCATATAGACCCGCATCGCCACCAGCTGATCCGGACGTTCATCCGTGCTGCCGTTAATACAGCGGAGGGTAATCAGCGTCCCGTCACCCATGCGGCTTACGCGGGGCCGCAGACTTTCACCCGCCAGCGCATCGCGCACGTTATTGGGCAAGAGCGGGGTCGACGCCAGCCAGTCAGCGCTGTCCGGATGGGTATAGTTCAGATGCAGCCAGCAGGGATGCGCACTGTCGATCACATCATTATCTTCCAGCGGTCGGGCACCGCCGCGGCCGTCCAGCACCCACGCAAAAACTGCGTCAGGAACGTTAAGTTCAGATCCTTTAATGCTTTCCACAGCACCTCCACCTTTTTAACTCTTTCGGTGTCAGTCTAGCTTTCATGAGGGGTTAAGCAACAACTATGTATTCCATCGCGCTGAAATCGCTCGGGAATTGAGCTGGGTGGGCAGATGTATGAAAAAAGCCTGGCATGCCAGGCTTTGTGTCGCTTTCAGATAGAGTGCTCTGGCTGCTGGAGGAAGGAGGGTGAGCCGGTCGGTAATGGGGACGAAGACCCGTGATCCAATCTGAAATTCCGCGTGCGGGCCTGGAGTTCAATCACCTGATTGCGCAGTACATCCGAGGAGCCGTTGAGTTCCTCCGCCATCGCCACGTTGCTTTGCGTGACCCGCTCCAGCTCCGATAGCGCCAGCGTGATCTGGGAAATACCTTTCTCCTGCTCAGACGTCGACGCGGAGATTTCATCCATTAAGCGACTGACGTTTCCCGAGCCCGTCACGATTTCATGCATATTCTTCTCTGCCTGCGACACCACGGTCGCGCCCTGCGTGACGTTACTGCTGGTGACTTCAATCAGCGCTTTGATATTCTTCGCGGCCTCTGCGCTGCGGTGCGCCAGGTTTCTGACCTCTTCCGCAACGACAGAAAAACCTTTTCCATGGTCGCCCGCTCTTGCCGCCTCAACGGCCGCGTTGAGCGCCAGAATATTGGTCTGGAACGCAATGCCGTCAATCAGCGAAATGATCTCCGTCATCTGCTGGGCGCATTCGGTAATGGACTGCATATTGTTGGCAACCTGCCCCATCAGCTCCCCGCCCTTACGCGCCTGCAGCGTCGCCATATTCGCCTGTTCACTCGCCAGGCGGGTGTTATCGGCGTTATTTTTAGTGCTCGCCGCCATTTGCTCCATGCTGGCTGCGGTTTGCACTAAAGACGCAGACTGCTGTTCGGTTTTGACCGAGAGCTGAGCGCTACGTGTTGAGAGCTGATCCGATAAGGTCATGGCGGTTTGCGATGACGCCCTGATCTCACGCACCAGCGTCGCAATGTTGCCGGACAGGCTGTTGATCCCGGGAATGAGTCGCCCCGCACAGTTATTGCCAAACTCCGGGATAGAAACCCCCAGGTTGCCGGCAGTCACCTCTTCAATACTTTTCTTCACCGTATTGATCGGCGTCACAAGATACCGGGTCATATAGACCCAAAGCAAAAATAGCGCAACGAAATTGATAACGTTTAGGGAAATAAAGAGAGAGGGCTTGCTGGAAATTAGAACAACGACACCTGTGTTTACCAAAAATAGCGATAAAAGGAACCCGATAATAAAGGTTCGGACACTAATATTTCTTAGCATGATGATACCCACATTTTATATTTTGGTCGGCATCTAGACTTATAGCATTGGCACAAACGTTTTTCCTCGGAAACTTCACGGGTTTGTTGTTTCGCCGTTAGCAACCTGGGATTTAGCTTAAGTCAGATGAAAAAAGCGTATTAGTGAAAATGTTCTTCGCACCATGCTGTGATACTGGTCTGCCGCCACGTTAAGCGATACCATCCGCTGCGGCGAACCGATACAATCGCCGTTATATTTAAGGAGCTTTGCTACTTTTATTCGCTCTTGTTTAGCAATGCTTAATACGTTAACAATGAGAATATATTTTATATTCTTAATGCGATGTAGAGTATTAATATGACTGGTCATGCTTCACGATAAATAACTAATATTGTTTGAATGCGCATGTTCGTTGCCAGATTAAGATGTGCCCGGCAGGCGAAATCGGTAACCCTCTCAGGCGTGGGATTGCATAATGCTCAATATATCGTGGGACCCTGTGTTAATCGCTATCTCTTATCTGGTGGCATTTATCGCTTCCTTTGTGGCGCTGGACAGTGCCGGAAAGATCCCCCTTTCCAGCCGAAAGGCTGCCCTGTTCTGGCGCATTGCCGGGGGTATGACGCTGGGGATCGGCATCTGGTCGATGCACTTTATCGGCATGCTGTCGATGCAGATGCCGATGATGATGCGCTATGACCTCTGGTTAACCCTTGCGTCTCTGGGCGTCGCGATTATTGCGTCGACCACGGCCCTTGATATTGCCGTCGCGGGAAAAAAACGTTCTTCGTTTCGACCGATCGTTGCCACGGCTATCCTGAGCGCAGGCGTGGTATCTATGCACTATATCGGTATGGCTGCCCTGATGCTGGATGGCAGCATTATCTGGGATCGCCGTATTGTGGGGTTGTCGGTGGTCATTGCCGTGGTGGCGTCCGGCACGGCGCTGTGGCTGGCTTTCCGCCTGCGAGACAAAGGGGTTTTTATCGAGCGCCTTCTCGCCGCCCTGGTCATGGGCGCCGCCATTTGTGCGATGCACTATACCGGCATGAGCGCCGCGCATTACCCGGAAATGTCGCATACCCTCCCAGGCGGGATCGGCGAGCTGGGGTTATCCATCTGGGTTTCTGTCACCACGCTCTGCCTGCTTGGCGTGATGCTAATTATTTCCCTTATCGATTCTCACCGTCGCACCGGCCGGTTGACGGATAATCTTCGACAACTCAATCGGCAGCTTGAGCTCCAGGCGCGCTTTGATGCGCTCACCGGACTCGCGAATCGCCATCAGATGGATCTCCGCATGCAGGACTGCCTGCGCAGCGCGTTGCTGAGCAACAGGCAATTTGCCGTTATTTTCCTGAACGTCGATCACTTCAAACGCGTCAACGATACCTGGGGTCACAGCGTCGGCGATGAGTTATTGATCACCGTTGCACAGCGCATCACTTCCCGGCTCTCGCGTGAAATGACCCTGGCAAGGCTGGGAGGAGACGCTTTTATCCTGCTGGTGCCGGAATGTGACGACGACAAACTCAACGCCCTGCTCGCGTCGCTGCTCGAGGATGTGCGACGTCCTCTTTCGATCTGTGGTCATACGCTTAACACAACAATCAGTGCGGGCGTCAGCCTCTATCCTCAGGATGGCGAAACGCTGCATGAACTGAAACTCAAAGCAGATGCAGCCCTGCATCACGTCAAAGACGACGGCCGCAACGGCTGGGCGCGTTACAGAACCGAGATGTCGACAGCAATCCCGGCAAAACCCGGTTTTCTTCAGGAGCTCTCTCAGGCGCCTGAGCGCGATCAGTTTGAACTGTGGTACCAGCCAACCTGGTATGCGCAAGAGAAGACTATCCATGGTTTTGAAGCCCTGCTGCGCTGGCGGCACCCTGAGCAAGGCGTTGTGCTGCCTGGTCTGTTTATCCCCTCGCTGGAGCAAACCGGCTTAATTATTCCGGTGGGCAACTGGGCCATTGAAGCGGCATGTCGACAGCTGCATTTCTGGACTGAACAAGGGTTCAGCCAGTGGACGTTATCGCTCAACTTATCCCCCGTCCAGTTCGAGCAGCCGGACATTTTCCACATCGTGTCGTCGATGCTGGAAAAATATAACTTGTCCCCGTCCAGGCTGATCCTTGAGGTCACGGAGAGCACCGCGCTGAAAAATCTCGACCGCAGCATTGAGTTGCTCAACGCCTTTAATCATGCGGGGATCACCGTCTCGATTGATGATTTTGGTACGGGCTACTCCAACCTGCTGATGCTGAGCGTGCTGCCGGCAAAAGAGCTCAAGATCGACAAAAGCTTTGTAACGTCGATGCTGGAAAATGAAAAAACCTACAAGCTGGTTGAAACCATTATGAGTATCGCCCGCACCATGGAGATGAACGTGGTGGCTGAAGGGATTGAAACGGAAGAACAGCAGGCGGTTCTCACCCGTCTCGGCTGCGACTACCTGCAGGGTTACCTCTTCTCCCGCCCCTTACCTGCCGAACAGGTGCCGTGGCTGCTTCTGCAGATAAACTCAGAAAGGCAAATTATCCCCCTTAATAAAATTCAAACGGACGCCGCATTTATTTCACAAAAAAACCATGCCTGACGGGGTTTAGTAGAGTATGTTTCAAAGCAGAACACACGAGTCACGTCTGTCATGATTGTCAGGCGTATTAAGCCGATGAACAGGAAATGCCTATGTCGCAAAACGGTTTTGAAGCGCTGAACGCCATTAAAACACCCGTGTGGCTTATTTCACCCGTTTCGGAAGAGATCGTTTTTGCGAACGTGGTCGCAACGCAGCTTATGGGAGATAAGACGCTCGATCAGCTGCGTAAAGGCATCTATTCCGCGAATGCACAAGCTCTCCTGTCGATGTATGTACCTGAACTGAAAACCGAGCAGGAGATCGTCGAAATCTGGACAATAAGAAGCCGGGATGGGCTGGATACGCCGTTAAGCTGTCGTCTCTCGCTTGCCCGTTACGCCCCCTGGGGAGATGTGATTGTCTTCGAGGGGATCGCCCAACATATCCTCTCAGGACTGAAGGCCAGCCGCTCCGCAACCTACCGGCGAAAAAAACAGGGGTTTTACGCCCGTTTTTTTCAGACCAACAGCGCGCCGATGCTGTTAATCGATCCTGCCCGCGATGGTCAGATTGTTGATGCCAACCTGGCTGCGCTCAATTTTTACGGTTACTCGCATGATGGTATGTGCAGCAAGCATACCTGGGAAATCAATACCCTGGGGCGAGACGTGATGCCCATTATGACCGCGATTGCCGCGCTGCCCGGCGGCCATAAGCCGCTCAACTTTGTTCACCGCCTTGCCGATGGTTCCACCCGCCATGTTCAGACGTATGCCGGACCCATTGAGATCTACGGTGACAAGCTGATGCTGTGCATCATCCACGATATCACCGAGCAAAAAAGACTGGAGCAAGAGCTGGAACATGCCGCGTTACGTGACTCCATGACCGGGTTACTCAACCGACGCCAGTTCTACGCGATTACCGACCCCAACAATCTCAATAATCGACCTGCCCAGCAGCAGTTTAGCCTGCTGCTGGTGGACACCGATCACTTCAAAAACATCAACGACCTGTTTGGTCATTTGAAGGGCGATGAGGTGCTTATTGCCCTCTCCCGAACGCTGGAAGCCTGCAGTCGGGAGAACGACATGGTGTTCCGCTGGGGGGGCGAAGAGTTCGTCATCCTGCTGCCGCATACCTCTCTCGACACCGCGTTGCAGATTGCCGAGTCGATCCGTGCAGCCGTTGCCCGCATTACGATTCCGGGCTTACCACGGTTTACCGTCAGCATTGGCGTGGCGCGACATAACCCGGGGGAGACGATTGATGAGCTGTTTAAGCGTGTAGACGATGCGCTGTATCGCGCTAAAAATGATGGGCGCAATAAAGTCCTTGCAGCATGAAACTGGAGTATACGGGAAAGCCCCGCTACAATGCCTGCCTCGAATAAATTAACGTCAGGTGGGTAAAATCTGCAATGGGCAAAACAGAAATAATACTCACCTTAATTATTTTGCTCCTTATTATATTTGGCTTCTGGTTTATTTTTAGCGGGGAAATCTGGTATCTCGTCGAGTTTCTCGAAAATAGTCTTTATCCGACCTTCGACGCCCCTTAACGCACGTTTAATATCGTGTTTCACCTACCGAATTTGTCAGGTATCTGCCAGCCTGACGGCCGCGTAAGATACGCGTCGTTATCCTCCAACTACGTTGATAACGAATCATTTATTCACTTGCTTATGTTGCCCGTGCTCTGACGGGCTTTTTTATTTCCGGCATTTCAGCCACGCCAGGCTATATCTTAATCATCTTTAATGACAAGGGAGAGGAATGATGAGCAAGAAGATCCTGATGCTGGTTGGCGATTACGCCGAAGATTACGAAACCATGGTGCCTTTTCAGGCGTTACAGATGGTTGGTCATCAGGTGGATGCCGTCTGCCCCGACAAACCGAAGGGCGACTACATCATAACGGCAATCCATGATTTCGACGGCGCCCAGACCTATAGCGAAAAACCCGGTCACCGCTTTACCCTCAACGCCGACTTTTCCGCCGTAAAGGAGCAGGACTACGACGCGCTGCTCATCCCCGGCGGGAGAGCGCCCGAGTATCTGCGGCTAAATGAGGACGTGTTAAAGCTGGTGCAGGCGTTTGACGCCGCGCGCAAACCGATTGCAGCGGTGTGCCATGGCCCGCAGCTGCTTGCCGCCGCGGGCATCCTGAAAGGCCGTACCTGTAGCGCCTACCCGGCCTGTGCTCCTGAGGTCCGTCTCGCGGGAGGACACTATGCCACGATTGGCATCGATCAGGCACATGTCGACGGCAACCTGGTGACGGCTCCCGCGTGGCCCGCCCATCCGCAGTGGCTGGCGAAGTTTAATGCGTTGTTAGAATAATACGTCCCGCTCTTATCGCTGCCGGAAAGCACAGCGCGGTATCATCCATGGCAAAACTGGCGCTCACGTGCGCCAGTTCGCATTAACCATCAGTGCTTCTCAATATACATCGTCCGGCTATACGCCACGTCTTCTGGGTTATTAATCGGATATCCTTTCACCCACGGCTTAATCAGACGACCGTTGGTGTACTGGTAAATAGGCGCGATCGGCGCTTTCTCCATGAGGATTTTCTCCGCCATGTTGTAGTCCGTATTACGCGCTTTCGCCGTGGTTTCGAGCGTCGCCTGGTGGATTATTTTATCGTAAGCCGGGTCGTTGAAGCGCGAGATATTGCCGCTGTGGGTAGAGGTCAGCAGGGACAGGAAGGTCGAGGGCTCGTTGTAATCCCCCACCCATGACGCGCGGATCACATCAAAATTGCCGGTGTTGCGGCTGTCGATGTAGGTTTTCCACTCCTGATTTTGCAGCTTGACGTCCACACCGAGGTTTTTCTTCCACATGGACGCCACCGCAATGGCGATTTTCTGGTGGTTTTCCGACGTGTTGTACAGCAGGTTCAGCTTCAGCGGACGCTGAGGGCCGTAGCCTGCGGCCTGGAGCAAGGTTTTGGCCTGAGCGTTCAGCTCCTGCTGGGACATCTGCTCGAACGGCGAAGGTTCAGGCGTGAAGCCCGCCGTCACGTCAGGGGTAAAATGCCAGGCCGGTTTTTCGCCGGTACCCAGTACCTTATCCGCCATAATGCGGCGATCGATAGTCATGCTCAGCGCAAGACGGACCCGGGCATCGGCGGTCGGGCCCTTTTGCGTGTTAAACGCGTAGTAATAGGTCCCGAGCTGAGGCGGCGTATACACCTGGCCAGGAATATCCTTCAGGAGCTTCTGATACATGTTTTTCGGGAACGATTCGGTAATATCGATATCCCCTGCCAGATAGCGTTTCGTGGCGGACGATTCCTGATTAATCGGAATAAAGGTCACTTTTTGCAGGACAGTTTTCGCATTGTCCCAGTAGTGGGTGTTCGGCACGACAACCAGTTTTTCATTCACCACGCGCGCGTTCAGAACGTAGGCCCCGTTACCGACCAGCGCTCCTGGACGCGTCCACTCTTTCCCGCTTTCAACATTGGCTTTTTGCACCGGATAGAAGGCGAAGTTTGCCGTCAGGTTGCTAAACCACGGTAGCGGTTTATCCAGCTGGACGCGCAACGTTCTGGCATCCACCGCCGTCACGCCCAGGGTATCTGGCGCCGCTTTACCATCAATAATGGCCTGCGCGTTGCTGATGCCCGCCAGCGCCGCAAACCAGGCAAACGGAGAGGTCGTTTTCGGATCAACCAGACGCTGCCAGCTGTAGACAAAATCCTGCGCGGTAACCGGCGTACCGTCAGACCATTTTGCGTTATCGCGCAGGGTGAACGTCCAGATTCGATTATCGTTGCTCTGCCAGCGCGTCGCCACGCCCGGGGTCAGTTCCCCTCTCTCATTCTGATTTACCAGCCCTTCGAAAAGATCGCGAATCACCTGAATCTCTGGCAACCCCACCGCTTTTGCGGGATCGAGCGAAGCCGGTTCGTCTTTAATGTGTCTGACCAGCTCCTGTTTTTGCGCCAGCACCGTGCCCTGTGGCACATCGGCAGCGTATGAGAGTGAAGAGAGTCCGCACAGGCAAAGTGCGGCAAAAAGACGCGAAACAGGATGCTTCATAAGATCCCCTTTAAAAAATTCTGGTAAAAAGCAGATGCGTAATTATTTGTTTCGACAGTAAGAAATGCAAACAACTTACGCCTGAATAGTGATTTAAGGCAATTCTCAGCCGTTAAGGAAACTATTTGATTAACAGCGGCTTTTGCACAACACTGCCTGTAGAGACTTCGTTATCAGGATATCGTATGGCAACCACCCGACCCCGCGCGGAACGCGGCGCCTTCCCTCCGGGCGCTGAACAATATGGCCGCTCATTTTTAGGCGCATCGCTGATCTGGTTCCCGGCCCCCGATGCCGATCGCGACAGCGGTTTGGTTATTGCCGGCACGCACGGAGATGAGAACTCGTCTGTCGTCACGCTCTCGTGCGCGCTGCGGACGCTGACCCCGGCATTGCGACGTCACCACGTGATTCTTGCCGTGAATCCGGACGGCTGTCAGCTGGGATTACGGGCGAATGCACGAGGAATCGACCTGAACCGTAATTTCCCTGCGGCAAACTGGCGCGCCGGAGAAACGGTTTATCGCTGGAACAGCTCCGCCGAGGAGCGGGACGTGGTGCTGCTCACGGGCGATAAACCCGGATCGGAGCCGGAAACGCAGGCGCTGTGCCAGCTTATCCATAAGATCCACCCCGCCTGGGTTGTCTCCTTCCACGATCCGCTGGCCTGCATTGAAGATCCGCGCCACTCTGACCTGGGCGCATGGCTGGCCCAGGCGTTCGCCCTCCCGCTCGTCACCAGCGTGGGCTATGAGACACCCGGTTCATTCGGCAGCTGGTGCGCCGACTTGAGCCTGCCCTGCATCACCGCTGAGTTCCCGGCGATCTCCTCCGACGAAGCCAGCGAAAAATACTTAAAGGCAATGATGGATCTGTTGCGCTGGCAGCCTCAGAGGTGAAGTACGCCGCTGGTAAAATTAAGCGCCGGTGAAACGTCAACGGCCAGCCACGTCGGGCCATCCAGATCGGCGAAACGGACCTGATTGACCAGCGGCAGCGCCGCACCGATCGCCCGCGAGGTGCAAAGCATGCATCCCAGCATCAGGGCGAACCCCTGCGCCCGGGCGTCCGCCGCCAGGGCCAGGGCTTCAGTCAGTCCGCCAGTCTTGTCGAGTTTGATATTGACCATGTCATAGCTGCCCTTAAGCGCGCTCAAATTCTCGCGGGTATGACAGCTTTCATCCGCACAGACGGGCAACGGATGGATAAAATTCTTCAGCGCCGCATCCTCTTTTGCCGGCAGAGGCTGCTCAAGCATCGCCACGCCCAGATCGGCCAGCAGCTGGCATCGCGCGGCCAGCCCTTCGGGATGCCACGACTCGTTGGCGTCAACAATGAGCGTGGCTGACGGCACCGCCGAGCGAATGGCGACCATCCGCTCGCTGATCAGACGATCGTCGAGCTTCACTTTTAACAGCGTGGCCCCGTCGTCATAGAGCGCTTTCGCACTGGCGGCCATCTGCTCGGGCTCCCCAATCACGACCGTTTGCGCGGTCACGATCGATTCCGGCACGGCCACGCCCAGCAGTGACGTTAGCGATTTTCGCTGCTTAGCGGCTTCAAGGCTCCAGAGCGCACAGTCGATGGCGTTGCGCGCCGCCCCGGCGGATAAACGCTGCTGTAACGCGTCGCGCGTGAGGCCTTTTTGCAGGTCAGGTACCAGGGTCATGATCTGCGCCATCACGGATGCCAGACTTTCCCCATAGCGCGGGTAAGGCGTACATTCCCCGACGCCTTTAAACCCCTCTTCTTCGATTTCGACCACGACCACGCTGGCTTCACTTCGGCTGCCGCGAGAGATCACAAACGGGGTATGCAATGGCCAGGCTTCTTCATAGACCTTAACGCTTCTCATCAGTGACTCCTTGCGGCCCGGAAAGGCGAAAAATTTGGTTTGCCGTGTTATCTGCTGATGGCATACACTAGCCACGACGTTAACTATATGTAAACAGGAAGATATCTATGTCACAACTCGTTCATTTCCAGGGCAACCCGGTTGCTGTAGCAGGTTCCATTCCGCAGGCTGGCAGCAAAGCGCAGGCTTTTACTCTGGTGGCTAAAGATCTGTCTGACGTCACACTGGCTCAGTTTGCGGGCAAACGCAAAGTACTGAACATTTTCCCAAGCATTGATACCGGCGTTTGTGCCGCATCCGTGCGTAAATTCAACCAGCTGGCGACTGAAATGGACAACACCGTGGTGCTGTGCATTTCCGCTGACCTGCCGTTTGCCCAGTCCCGTTTCTGCGGTGCCGAAGGCCTGAGCAACGTTATCACCCTTTCCACCCTGCGCAGCGCTGATTTCCTCGAGAACTACGGCGTCAGCATCGCGGAAGGCCCACTGAAGGGTCTGGCAGCACGTGCTGTACTGGTTCTTGATGAAAACGACACTGTCGTTTTCAGCGAACTGGTTAACGAAATCACCACCGAGCCGGACTACACTGCCGCGCTGGACGTGCTGAAAGCATAATAAGTCCTTAGCATTCTATACAACCTATTCTCAACCTCGCTTCGGCGGGGTTTTTTATTAGAAAATAGCTGAATCGTTAAAGCTAAAATATTCATCGATCACAAAAAGCATGCAATAAAGACAGCAACATGTAACTTACGCGTGATCATTAGCGCATTCTAATTGTTAAAATCACCTAATTTTAACCTCAGTGAAGCCCATCACATTTCTCTTTTTGTCTAAACATTAGATTTGCTTACGAAAGTAAATAATCGTTTCAGCAAAAAGGATAAAATATGAAGATCAAATTCGCTTTTACGCTCCTGGCGGTCCTGGTTTCTGGCCATGCTGCGGCTAAAACCTGGGTGCTGACAAGTGCTGAAAGCAGCGTAGAGAAAGGAAACTGGAAGATTTCCAGTGATGAGCTGAAAGTTAAAGATCAGACGTTCAGCATTGAGCAAAAAGTCTTGCATGGCGGCAAGCAGGAAGGCAGTAAAGTCATCATTATTAGCAGTAAAGATGGCCTGACGATTACGCTGAGCCCGACCCGCGGCATGAACCTTCTGCACGTTGAAGGGTTTGGCACCCGACTGGGATGGAATTCACCCGTCAAAGAGGTCGTCAATCCTGCCTATATCAATCTTGAAAGCCGAAACGGTCTCGGCTGGCTGGATGGTTTCAACGAGATGATGGTGCGCTGTGGCTACGAGTGGACAGGTCATCCGGTCACCGCAGATGGACAAATTTACACCCTTCACGGCAGGGCCGGGAATACCCCGGTATCACAGGTGGAAGTTGAGGTGGCGGATGCCGCCCCGCATGAGATCCGCGTTCGGGGTTTGATCAAAGAGAGCACGTTCAAAAAAGCGGATCTGCAGACCATGACCGAACTGCGCTACGTTCCCGGAACCAACCAGTTCAGCCTGCATGATGTTCTCACTAACCATGCCGATTACCCTCACGATTACCAAATCATCTATCACAGCAACTTCGGCACGCCGATCCTTGAAGAAGGCGCACGTTTCCTTGCGCCAGCGGCGAGCGTAAGCCCATTCAATGACTACGCCAAAGCGGGCGTTAACGACTGGCAAACCTATGCCGGGCCGACAAAAGGCTTTGATGAGATGGTATTTAACATTCAGCCGCTCGCCGACAACAACCACGAAACGCTCGCGGCGGTGGTCAATAAAGCCGGCGATAAAGGCGCATCCATCCAGTTTGATACGCGCCAGCTGCCCGTGCTGACCTTATGGAAAAACACCGATACGCTGAAGCAGGGTTATGTCACGGGCATCGAACCGGGTACCAGCTACGCCTACCCCGTGACGATTGAACGCCAACAGAAGCGGGTTAAGCAGCTGCAGCCGGGCGCCAGCGCGCAGTTTGATCTGACCTATACCCTGCTCCACAGCCCGCAGCAGGTGAAAGAGGTTGAAAGCAGGATTGCGTCGATTCAGGGCGAGACAAAAACAGACATCGTTAACACGCCGCTGGCGAAGGAATAAATCTAAAGTGAAAAGTAAAAAGCCTCTTTGCAGAGGCTTTTTTGTTATTCGTCACCTTTCTTATGATTCAAACCATACTCACGTAGCTTATTGGCGATCGCGGTGTGCGAGACGCCCAGGCGTTTTGCCAGTTTGCGGGTGCTAGGATAGCTGCGGTACAGCTGCGTCAGCACAGAACGCTCGAAACGGCTGGTGATGTCATCAAGCGACCCTTCCATCGCCTCTTCCCCTACCGATACCGTTCCGGCGTCGTAATCCGGCAACAGGATATCCTGCGGGCGCAGCTCATACCCTTCAAGCTGGGTCAGCGCGCGATATACGGCGTTTTTGAGCTGACGAATGTTCCCCGGCCAGCCGTAGCGCATAAGCACCGTGCCCAGATCGGCAGACAGCTTCGGACGAGGAACCCCCTGCTCATCGGCAAAGCGGGCGACGAACAGCTCCGTAAGCGGCATGATGTCCTGCGGACAATCGCGCAGCGGCGGAATATTCAGCGTCAGGACGTTAAGGCGGTAATAGAGATCTTCGCGGAAGATCCCCTTTTGCACCAGTTCCACCAGGTTCTTCTGGGTGGCGCAAATGACGCGCACGTCCACATGCACTTCGTGATCCTCACCGACGCGGCGGAACGTGCCGTCGTTCAGGAAACGCAGCAGCTTAGCCTGCATACGCGGCGACATTTCGCCAATCTCGTCCAGCAGTACGGAACCGCCGTTAGCCTGCTCGAAGAACCCTTTCTTGCCCTCCGGCGCGTGACCAAACAGCTCGCTTTCAACGGCATCTTCCGGGATAGAGGCACAGTTAAGTGCCAGATAAGGCTTAGCCGCACGCGGGCTCGCCAGATGCACGGCGTGAGCCAGCAGGTCTTTCCCGGTGCCGGTATCGCCGGTAATCAGCAGCGGCGCGGTCAGGCTTGCGAGCTTACGCGCCTGATCAACCACATGACGCATTTTCGGGCTGACGGCAATAATCTGGCTGAACGCGCCAACGTCCTGACTGGAGAGGTTTTGCAGCTGACGACCCATGCGTAGCGTCGAGCGCAGCATGATCACCGCCCCGGTCAACACGCGGGTATTCCCTTCCCCTTTCAGATAGACCGGCGTGATCTCCATCAGGAAATTCTGCCCGTTAATCACCACATGCTCGCTGTGCGTGTTCTGCGGGTTGCTGTCCAGCCAGCGCTGGAAGTTAAAACCGGGGATCAGCTGCGCGGCGTGATGATTGCTCAGCTTCTCCTGGCTCTGCGCGAAAAGCTGGCAGCTCGCGTGGTTAACGCGCTCAACTTTGCTTTTCAAATCCAGAGAGAGGAACGGTTCAGGCATGGCTTCCAGCAGCGCACTCAGCGCCAGGTGCTCACGCTCGGACGGCATCCAGGGAATGGTGCGTACATCCGTAACGCCAGCGATACGGCGGATTTCCGCCATCAGGCTGCTGAAGGTATTAAATTCAATTTCGGCAAAATTGAGGTAAATTCGCCCGACAGGATCGATCTCAATGCCACGTAAATCAATGCTACGTAAAACAAGAAGATCGAGTAATTCGCGGGTCAGACCGAGACGGTCTTCACAGAAGACTTCAAGACGCATGGGAAATTCACCGTTTTAAGCCAATAACAGTAAAATGATATGTCAGAACACGGTGATCGGGAAGATGGCTGTCAACAAATATTGACAGCCAGCACGATTAGTGAACAAAACCTCACGGCGAAGGTTTTTTATTGAGCGTCTCTTTGAGCTGGCCGATCAGTTCACGCCTGAAATCCCCCAGCCGGGGCTTATCGCCGTCAATCCAGGGCAGCGGACGGCAGACTTCCATCGCTTTAATCCCCAGGCGTGCGGTTAATAATCCCGCACCGATGCCCTGAGCCGCACGGGCAGAAAGACGCGCCGCCAGATCCTGCGACATCCAGTCCATGCCCACTTCGCGCACCAGCTCACTCGCCCCGGCAAACGCGATATTGAGCAGGACCAGCTTAAACAGTCTGATCCGACTGTAGTAACCCAGCTCTATGCCGTAAAGGTTCGCAATACGGTTGATCAGGCGCAGGTTACGCCAGGCGATAAAAGCCATATCGACCAGCGCCAGCGGGCTGACGGCAATCATCAATGTGGATTCCGCCGCAGAACGGCTGATCTCGCGCCGCGCCTGAGCATCCAGCACCGGCTGTACCATGTGGGAATAGAGCGTCACCACTTCCCGGTCATTCTGGGTCTCATGGATGGCGGCATACCAGCGCTGAAGCGCCGAATGCGACTGATCGATTCCGGCCTGGCTGGCCAGCTTTTCACAGAACGCGCGCCCTTTCCCGGTGCCGTGACTGTGGAGCAGATCCCGCGCTTCATCACGCTCGTGCGCGCGCTGTCGCAGACGCCAGAGTCGACGCCATTCGGTGGCAACCGACCCGACGCCAGCCCCCACTATCAGCGCGCCTGCGGCACATCCGCCCAGCGCCACCCAGTCCTGCGTGTTCCAGGCATTCATCGTCCACTGCACGCCCTGACCCACCACGCTTACGCCAAACAGCGCCAGACCGGCGGTGACCATCCTGCGCCACAGGCTGCGTTTTGGACGCAGCGCGGCGTCCACGACCGCCTCCGCCGGACCATCCTCAACAACCGGCTCGTCCTGCAGCGCCGGGGCAAAGTTATCGGCCTGGGTACCGCTGAACGTCTGCGCCGTTTTGAACGCCTCCTGAGGGTTCTGCTCAAGCGTTCCGGTAAAGTCAATGCGCGGTTTTAACGGTTCCGTCATCGCAATTTATCTCCAATCAAAAACTCCAGCGCCGCATCCAGACGGATGTGCGGTAAAGGCCTGTCGACGCTCATGGCCTGCGGGCGGAAGGCTTCAAACTGAAAGCCCTGTTTCTGCCAGAAGGCCTGGCCCGGCAGCCGCGCAGGCACTTCGCCTGGGTAGACAGTAAGCGGTTCACCGTCGCTGAGCCGGTTGCCGCGTAATGCCGGTATTTTCTCGCCGTTAAGGTCAATTAGCCCGCTTTGCGTCGCCTGCACGGACGCGAGCCCAAGGCAATGCATGCCGATCCCTTCGAAGGCGGCGTTTTGCCAGGCGTCCTGTACCAGCTGCTGTAGCAGCGACACCATATTGGCATGCTGGTCGACGGTGACGTGATCGGCTTTTGTGGCCGCAAAGAGCAGTTTGTCGATCACCGGTGAGAAAAGACGGCGGAACAGCGTACGCTGCCCGTAGTGAAAACTTTGCATCAGCTGCGTCAGGGCAAGGCGCATGTCGTTGAATGCCTGTGGCCCGCTGTTGAGCGGCTGCAGACAATCCACCAGCACAATCTGGCGGTCAAATCGTAAAAAGTGGTTCTTATAGAATCCCTTGACCACCTTCTCACAGTAGTAATGGTAACGCTCGCGCAGCATACCGGCGTTAGTATGCTTATCCGCCTGCGCCAGCGTCGACTCGCCCACCCCATCCACATCCGGCCAGGGGAAAAACTGAAGCGCAGGCGCGCCCGCTAAATCACCCGGCAGAACAAAGCGCCCCGGCTGAATGAAGTGTAACCCTTCCTGTTTACACTGGTGTAAATACGCCGTCCAGGCGTCGGCAATGGCCGCCAGACGGTTTTCATCTGCTGGGGCAAGCGGGTCCAGCCCTTCGCACAGCTGTCGCCATTTGGCCGACCACCCGGCGCGTTGCCCCTGCAGCAATCCCGTCATCTGGCGTGACCAGCTGAGGTAATCCTGCGCCAGCATCGGCAGGTCGAGCAGCCATTCGCCGGGGTAATCGACGATTTCAAGGTATAGCGTGGAGGTATCCTTGAAATGGCGCATCAGGGATTCATTCGAGCGGAAACGCAGCGCAAGACGAATTTCACTGACCCCTCGCGTCGGCGTCGGCCACGCGGGCGGGTCGCCATAAAGCTGTGCCAGCCCTTCGTCATAGGTAAAACGGGGAATGCCAAAATCACGCTGTGGAACGCGCTTAACGCCCAGCAGACGCTCTTCCCGCACCGCGCCAAGCAACGGCAGACGCGCCCCGGCGTGCAGGTTCAGGAGCTGGTTCACCATCGCGGTGATAAACGCCGTCTTACCGCTTCGGCTCAACCCCGTCACCGCCAGTCGAAGATGACGGTCAACGCCGCGGTTTACCAGTGAATTGATTTCGTTTTTAAGTCGCTTCATCGCCGTCCTTCGTTGCCTGGAAGCCTTGAATGCATGGCTTCAGAATACAATAAATGGGGGCAGATCGTTGATTATCAATTCTTATTTATTGCTATTGCCGTTTTTTCTCCAGTAAGATGAACGCCATTGCTGTCAGTCCTGAGTGAGTAAGGTGTATGTCACCCACCATTTATGATATCGCACGGGTTGCGGGCGTATCGAAATCAACCGTTTCCCGCGTTCTGAATAAACAAACGAATATTTCTCCTGAAGCGCGTGACAAAGTGCTGAAGGCGATTGACGAATTAAATTATCAGCCCAACAAACTGGCCCGTGCCCTGACCTCTTCAGGATTCGATGCCATTATGGTTATTTCGACCCGTTCAACCAAAACCACTGCCGGCAATCCTTTTTTCTCCGATGTTCTTCATGCCATTACGGCAAAAGCGGAAGAAGAAGGATTCGATGTTATTTTACAAACCTCAAAAAGCAGTGAAGACGATCTCCTGAAATGCGTGAGTAAAATAAAACAGAAGATGATCAAAGGGATCATCATGCTGAGTTCGCCCGCAAATGAATCCTTTTTCACCACGCTGGACGCGTATGGCGTACCGGTAGTGGTTATCGGCAAAGTGGAAGGTGAGTATCAGAATATTTATTCCGTCGACACGGATAATTTTCATGACAGCGCCACGCTGACGGAAACCTTTATCAAAAACGGCCGCCGGAAAATTGCCTGCCTGCATGCGCCGCTTGAATATCATGTTTCGATCGATCGCCTGGCGGGTTATAAAGCCAGTCTGGAAAAGCACCATATTGCGATTAACCCGGACTGGATCATGGATGGTGGTTATACCCATGAGAGTGCGCTTAAGGCGGCTCTGGAACTGCTCTCTTCACCCACGCCGCCTGATGCCGTATTTGCTACCGACAGCATGAAGTTACTCGGCCTTTATCGCGCGGCGGACGAGTTAAATCTGATGATACCGGAACAGGTGGTGATAGCCGGATACAGTGACCCGATGCTGTCTCTCATTTTAACGCCCGCACCTGGCGGCTTTGATATCCCGACCCGCAAACTGGGGGAAGAGAGCTGCGATCTTCTCTTCAGGCGTATCGCGGGTCATCCCGCCCCGCAAAAAGTGCTTGTTGATACGCATTTTTTACTGGCGGCCTCGCTGCGCTAAAACCAGGGGCGGTTAGCCCCTGGAGGACCCACGGTCAGAATGCGTAATTTACCCCAACGCCCGCATAGTGGAAGCGGTCGTTTTTACCCTCGTCATGGTTTTCCCATTCGTAGGCGTATTCAAGCGTCATGGATAAACCGTTGTTGAAGTCATAGGCGTACTGCATACCCAGACGGTTGAAATCATGTCCTTCACGCTCAGGATCGTCCTGCCAGTCCCAGTTCGACCAGCGATCGAGCCCCAGTCGGGTGTAAGGCGTTAAGGTCGTCTGACCCAATGAAATAGGCAGGTAGGCGCGAATTTCCTGAGTGGAGAACTCGCCGTTATTACGTGAACCGTCCATATTGAAACCGCGCTCTAAATAGTAATTCACTTTAGCGGCAAAGGTGTCGTTAATGGTCCAGGTAAAGCCCGTTTCGGTTTCGACGCGGCTGTCTGAATAGCCGGTTTTTTCCAGATCGTTGGCAAACTGATACATGGCAAACCAGCCGCCGAAACGCCAGTCGTCGGTTAATTTTATATCCCAGTCAGGCTGAATTTTGTAGCGCTGCATATTTGCGCTGCCGTCTCTGACGCCGTGTTCATCCTTAAAGTGATAGCCATAATTACGGAAACCACCGGTCAGACCAAACGTGAAATCATCGGTACCAATAAAACGATAGCGTAATTCAAATTCCGGGCGATCGAAATAGGTCCCACGGGTCATGCTGCTATAATCAACCGGTCCTTCCTGATACATCGCCAGCGAAATAGTCCAGGCATCCCAGGTCGCATTAAACCACACGGAGGGTTCATATAATCCGTCTTTATCTTCTCCCTGGCCTTCGACGTTTTCAATTTCATACATCGCGCCAATATTAAATTCCCATTGTTTAGCCGTTTCTGTTGCATGTGCGCAGCTCACCCCTGCGCACAGCACGAGCGCAGCACTTTTTAGTAGAGTACTCATAAAATATTCCCTTTATAATTAACAAACAAAAAACCGGAAATTTGCATTTCCGGCAAACACCTTTCTTATCTAATAGCCGCTTCGGTATCGGCGTCGAAGAAATGGCACTTATTCATATCGAACTGGATGCCGATATTATCCCCTGCGGCATAATCATTCGCGGCTCCCGCGCGAACCACCAGCTCATGGCCGCCAACGGTGGCGTAGAGCATGAACTCTGCACCGGTCAATTCGGCTACGCTGACTTTCGCCGCGATATTTTCACCGCTACTCTGCTGGGTGAGAATATCTTCCGGGCGGATCCCAAAGACCACAGCTTTACGCTGATATCCAGCGGCCTGCAGTGCAGCAAGCTTGTTTTCCGGGATCGCCAGGCGCAGCGTTTCCGTGACGAAATAGCGGTCGTCGATGGCACCACGAACAAAGTTCATGGCTGGCGAGCCAATGAACCCCGCAACAAACATGTTTGCCGGCTCGTTGTATACCTGCTTCGGTGCACCGACCTGCTGAATAATGCCGTCTTTTAAGATCACAATACGGGTCGCCATCGTCATGGCTTCCGTCTGATCGTGGGTCACGTAAATCATCGTGGTATTGAGCTTCTGGTGGAGCTTGCTGATTTCAGCCCGCATCTGCACGCGAAGCTTGGCATCGAGGTTGGAGAGCGGTTCATCCATCAGAAACACGCCCGCTTCCCGAACGATCGCCCTGCCCAACGCCACGCGCTGACGCTGGCCGCCGGACAGCGCGCCGGGTTTACGCTTGAGGTACTCCCGTAAGCCGAGGATCTGTGCGGCCCAGTTGACGCGCTCTTCGATAACCGCCGGAGCGATTTTCTGCATCTTCAGGCCAAACGCCATGTTGTCGTAGACCGTCATATGCGGATAAAGCGCATAGTTCTGGAATACCATGGCGATATCGCGTGACTTAGCGGGCACATCGTTCATACAAACGCCGTCGATCACCAGTTCACCGGCGGAAATCTCCTCCAGCCCGGCAATCATGCGCAGCGTCGTCGATTTACCGCAACCGGACGGGCCGACAAAAACGATAAACTCCTTATCCTCGATTTCGAGGTTAAAATCCTTCACCACGTGGACCTGGTTATCGTAAATTTTCTGAATATGTTTCAGTGACAGTTGTGCCATTTTTAATTCCTTATCAATACGCCCGGGAGGCCCAGAAATCGGTCAGGCATTTCCAGGTCAGTTCCTGCGTTGAATGAAGCTGTAATCCCGCATGGGTCAGGCCTGAGCCAATCCCGACCGACAGCATGCCCGCCGCGTTGATCGCCGCCACGCCCGCGGGCGCATCTTCGACCCCGATGGCCGCCTCGGGGCGGACGTCCAGGCCTGCACACGCGGCGAGGAAGATCTCCGGGTCCGGCTTTGAACAGACGATACGGGAGGCATCGGCGCAAAAATCAAAGGCGTCATGAATACCCAGGGCATGCAGTATTCCAGGAGCGTTGAGGGAAACGGAGGCGAGCCCAATTTTGACCTTCGCCGCCCGAATGTCCGCCAGCACCTCCCGGATGCCCGGCAGCAGCGACGCCTCGGTCAACGACGACAGCGATGCGACGTAGAGCGCATTTTTCTTCCCCGCCAGCGCCAGGCATTGTTTGTCGTCAAACGCCCCCTCTTTCCCACCGTGTCGCAGGATCCGCTGTAGGGATTCCATGCGGCTAATTCCCTTCAGCTCCTCGTTAAACACCTCATCGATAGTGATGCCGATCTCCTGCGCGACCGAACGCCAGGCGAGAAAGTGCAGATGTGCGGTATCGGTGATGACCCCATCAAGATCGAATACAACAGCTTCAGGCTTCATGGCTGGCCTCCGTGGTAGCGGTCCCATTAAAAGACGTAAGAAATTCCCTACGGGACAGTGCCTGCCGCTCCGATACGCATACCGTTTTTCCCCACAGGGTTAACGTGACGGGCGCGGTGGTCTCGATGGTTAAAATGTCATTTTCAAACGCGAAGCGCAGGCGAGCGTTCTGCCAGCGCAGCGGGAAGGCAAGTTTTCGCCAGCGAGCGGGTAGCTTCGGCGCAAGATGCAGCTCTCCCTCAACAATCTGCATGCCGGCAAACCCCTGAATAACGCCGGACCAGATAGCCCCCGTGGCAGCGGCATGAATGCCGTCATCGCTGCTGTGCGGATCGTCGCCCAGATCGATAGCCACGCCAGCGCGCCAGAAGGCGTAGGCCCCTTCCGTATCGCCACAGCGGGCGGCCACAATGCCATGAATAGCCTTGCTCAGCGAAGAGTCATGGATCGTACGTGGCTCGTAAAACGCCAGGTTGGCCGCGCACTGGGCGGGGGTAAATTTCTCCGGCAACAGGTAGTTAAGCATCACCACGTCAGCCTGCTTGAGGATCTGCATCTCGTTAACTTCCGCGCGAGAGTAATCCAGCAGGATGGTCTGCTTACCCGCTTTGGCTTTATAGCGGCTTAAATCGATCGCCGGTTTCGCCATGAACGAATCGTCCTGCGGGATAACTCCCCCGGCGTCGGCTTCCGGCAGCCACAAGCGGGCCAGGAAGGTGGTCGCCTTCTCCATGAAGCAGGCATCTTCACGCTCAAACAACGACATAAACCGACATGCGCTGGCCACGTTGTACCAGGCCAGATAGTTGGTGTAGGCGTTGTTATTCACATGTTCGGTGTATTCGTCCGGCCCAATCACATCATGAATTTCCAGGCGCCCGTTAATCTCCGTAGCGCGGCCCATCCAGAACGTTGCCGTCTCCACCAGCAGGGTCAGCCCTTCATTGCGCATAAACGCGTCATCACGCGTGGCCTGCCAGTAGGCCACAACGGCCCAGGCAATGTCCGCCACGATGTGGTGTTCGGCCAGGGCGGAGGCCACTTTCTGCCGTAAGCCCGTACGGATGTTGATGGCTGCAAACTCCGGCGTCTCCTCTTTGCCGCTTGCGGCGCTCTCCCACGGGAACAGCGCGCCCGGCCAGCAGTTGCGGCGGGCTTTTTCCCGGGCCCCGGCCAGGTTCAGCCAGCGATAGCGCAGCAGACTGCGGGCCACCTGCGGACGGGTGAAAAGATGGAAAGGCAGCATGAATATTTCGGTGTCCCAGAAGACGTGGCCTTTATACCCCTCGCCGGTCAATCCCTTAGCGGCAATGCTGCTCCGCTCATCATGGGCTGGCGTCATGGTGGTCAGGTGCCAGACGGCATAGTCCAGCGCCATCTGATCGTCAGGAGCTGCAGAAGCCACTTCCACTCTGGCATCACGCCATACGTCTTCCCATGCACAGGCTGAACTCTCCAGCAGCGAGGCATATCCCCTTGCCGCACAAACCTTGAGATCCGCCAGCACGCTGCGCGCGAAAGACTCCTGCGACAGGGCTTTATCGCTGCGATGGGCCACCCAGACCAACTTATCCAGCGTGACAGTGTCACCCTGCGGTATCGTCAGGGAATAGTGAGCAGAGAGCCGACGATTTTTAGCGGTAAAGCAGCTTTCGCTGTCGGCTGATAGCTGACAAAAAGCCGAGATAACAACGTCAGAGTCCCGGTCCTGTGTTTCATACACACCCTGCATATAGTGCTGGTCGAATACCCTGACAGAAATTTCATCCAGATGCTGACGGCCGGTATTGGTTTGTGTTGCATCAATACCGGTTTTCATCACCACCTGCGAGGCTGCATCAAGCGGGGTGATCGCAAGCTGCATGGCCACAAGCGGCAGCTGCTCCAGAGAGACAAAACGACGACTCTCCAGGCGATAGCGCTTTCCGTTGGGCGAGCGCCAGACAACGCGGCGATGCAGCTCGCCGTTGGCAAATGCCAGCTCGCGCTGCCACTCAAGAATGTCCCCGGACAGAAGGGTAAAATTCACCCCGTCCAGCTCAACCTCGATACCGGTGATATCGGGCAAATTGATCAGCTCAGTGGTCTCATTACGTCCCGCCTGGTGATACAAGCCCGCAAGATACATCCCTCGGGTTTGCTGGGTGTAATCTTCTTCATGCGCAGCGCGAATGCCCATGTAGCCGTTACCGCATGCCATAATGGACGCGTACTTATTCAGACTGTGCGGACAAAAGCCCGGATCGGTTAATACAGACACGCTCAGCATAATGTTACGCTTTCTCCTGTTTCTGCCGACTGATAAAGCGCCGCGACAAGCTGCTGAATCACCAGCCCCTGTTCAGCATCTGCAATCATTACGGGCTCTCCCTGCACGTGGCGGACAAAGGCCTCCATGCTGCGTAAATGGCGCTGATCGTCAGCCTCTTCACGCTGAATCAGGGTCTGTAACGCCCCGGCGTCATCCTGATAAACGTGGGCCGGGAAAAGCGTCGCCCCCGCTTTTTCACCGCAAAACGCGACATTCATGATCGACTGCTCGCGGATATTTAGCGCAAACGAGGTGTCCAGACGCAAAATGCCGCCGTTGCAGAATTCGATGGTGCCAAACAGGGCATCTTCCACCGTAAACTGAGCAGGATCCCACTCGCCAAACTGGCCGCTGCTTTTCCGGGTTCCCAGCCTCTGGAAACCGTGCGCCGTGACCCTTTTGACCGCCGGGAAACCCAGCACGTACATCGCGGCATCCAGCATGTGAATACCAATGTCAATCAGCGGCCCACCGCCCTGCAGCGCTTTATTGGTGAAGACGCCCCAGCCCGGCACGCCGCAGCGCCGCAGCGCCTGCGCCGAGGTGAAGTAGATTTCGCCCAGCGTTCCGTTCATCACGGCCTCGCGCAGCAGTTGCGTATCGAGCGCAAAGCGGTGATGGAAGTCATATGCCAGCACTTTGCCCGCCTTGCGGGCAGCGATCCGCATCTCGTCGGCCTCTTGCGGCGTCATGGCAGGCGGTTTTTCGCACATCACATGACAGCCGGCCTCCAGCGCTGCCATCACATGCTCAAAATGGAATCGGTTTGGCGAACAAACGCTCACCACGTCCGGCTTAACCGCCTCCAGCATGGCGCACGCGTCCTGCCACGCCGACGGTATGGCATGGCGCTCCGCAAAAGCCTGTGCCTGTTCGAGGCGGCTGTCCATGACAGCCACCATCTGAACATCACTGCGCGTGGCGTAATACGAGGCATGCACTTTGTCCGCAACCTGCCCGGCGCCAATGATGGCGACGCGCAGTGGCGACGTTGTTGAAGCACTCATCACGCTCGTCATCCTTAGCATTCGCGTAAATAAGTGAGTGAATCCCGGTAAGCCTGAGCGGGATCCTCAGCGCGCACGCGACACTCGTATACCACATAGCCCTGGTAATTATCCGCACGCAGCTGATTGAACAGGCTGGCAAAATCGAGGCTACCGCTTCCCGGCTGGTAACGGTGATTATCGGCGATATGCACATGGCCCAGCAGATCGCGATGTTGATGCAGCGCCTCCGGCAGCGAATCTTCTTCAATGTTCATATGATAGAAATCGCCGATGATCTGCACATGCTTGAGGCCGTTCTCTTCGATATAGCGTCGTGCGTCAGCCAGGGTGTTGATCATGTGATCCTGATAGCGGTTCAGCGGCTCCAGGTAGACGGTGGTTCCGGTGCGCGCGGCCACCTCATCCAGCCAGCGCAGCGACGCACTCACCGCTTTGCGGTCGCCTTCCAGGCTGCGTGGAGAGGTCATCGGCGGCAAACGGAAGGTAAACATTCCCCAGGCTGCAGGCACGATAATGCCCTTGCCACCCACTTCGGCCAGGGCTTCCAGAATGCGTTCAATCTGCGCTAAACCGTTCAGACGACGCTCTTCGATAAAGTCACCAATCCAGCCATCGTATCCGCCGCAGGCGGTCGTGACCGGCAGGCCGGTGGCCTTAATCGCCGCTTTCACCTCGGCGAGATTTTCCACCAGTAGCTTGCCGTCAATCTCATAGCCATCAAAACCCATCGCCTTGATGTACTCGAATTTTTCCAGGATGTTGGACGGGAAAAAGGCCTGATTTTGTGTTGCGATTTTCATGAGTTGCTTTCCTTAGCTTAAAAAGTGACGCCCATTTTGATGCTCAGTTCCGGATGCTGATCCACATATTTCATGTAGCTTTCAGCGCTGGTGGTGAAGGTCACAACTGGGTCGATCAGATCTTCACAATTCAGATAACCGTTCATCAGCAGTTCCCAGCAGGTCTCTTCAATACGCTTGCGGCTCCAGCGCGGGTAATCCGGGTTTGGCTCACTGCAGGCGCGAGAGAAGACAATCTTCGCGTTGTTGAAATGCGCTTCACGCCCCAGGTTAAAGCCTGCTGAGAACGGTTTAGCGAACGCAACGTAGGATATGGTGCCGCCGTAGGCGAGGCCGCGCAGTGCGGACTGCAGCGCATCGGCAAAGCCGCTGGTCTCAATGATCACGTCTGCGCCCTGCTTTCCGGTCAGCTTTTTAATTTCCAGACCAACGTCTGTGCCGATTGGGTTCAGGCAGTGGTCCGCACCGTGACGACGGGCGATCTCGCAGCGGTGTTCGATCGGATCCACGCCGATAACAACTGACGCGCCCGCTTTTTTCGCCAGCTGAATCGCAATCTGTCCGATGGCTCCCAGGCCGACCACGACAACAAAGTCGCCCACGCGGACGTTGGCATCACGCACGCCGCTCATGGCAAACTGTGCCGGATCGTAGCAAACGGCGTTCTTCCACGAGGCGCCCTGCGGCATTTTGCGCAGCTTGTAGTTGTTGACGGCATTCACGATAACCGTCTCCTGCAGCGGACCGTAGCAGCAGACGCGATCGCCCGTCTGGTATTCCGTGACGTCCGCACCGCATTCGATGATGTCGCCAACAATCATGTTGCCCAGCTGGAACTTACCGAACTCGATACCGCGCGCTGCGCCCTCTTCACGCGGCGTGAACATCTGCCACTCCGCGTTGAACTCTTCATCGATAAACGGGCTTGCGGCGCGGAAATCGACCACTTCAGTGCCGTGCTTCGGGGCACCAAAGCGGGCACGAATTTTCACTTCATGTGCTTCCACAGCACGATCTTCATATTCCACCAGCGCCGCCACGCGTGGCGCTGTCGCAACTAATTTTTTCATGATTGACTCCTTGTTAAAATTGGCCGCCTCAGCCCTTCACGCCACCGGCGGTCAAACCACTTTTAATAAAACGTTCAGACAGGGCGTACATGATGACCACCGGAAGGGCCGTCACCAGCGATGCCGCCATCATGCGACCCCAGATATAATCGGGTGTGCTAAAGAGCGTGTTCAGCCCGACCGGCAAGGTGAAGTTGCTGGCGCTGGACAGGAAAATGGACGCAAACAGATAGTCGTTCCACGCCACCATGAAGCAGTAAACAAACACCGATACGAGCCCGGATATCGCCAGCGGTACGGTAATACGGAAGATGATTTGCAGGCGGTTAAGGCCGTCCATCATCGCGGCCTCTTCTATTTCGTCCGGAATGGTGTCGAAGTAGCTGCGCAGCATGAACACCGCCGTCGGTAACGTCTGCGTCACCATGGTGATAATCAGCGCCAGCTCGGTGTCGTAGATCCCAAGCGCGGTGATGATTTTGAACAACGGCACCACCAGCAAGATGCCGGAGAACATGTAGACGGTGTAAAAACTCGCGTTGATCGTCGTGCGTCCCTTAAAACGCAGCTTGGACAAGGCGTAAGCGCCCAGCGTACCGAGAAACACGGCAATCACCGATGAGGTCAGCGACACCACCATGCTGTTTCTGAAGTAATCCACAAACGGGAAGATCAGCGGGTTAAAGATGTCGATGTAATGCTGCAGCGTCCACGCCTGCGGCAGAATGGTTGGGTGGAGCGAGATCGCCTCTTTGGCGCTCTTGAATGACGTCATCAGCATCACGAAGAACGGGAACAGCGTGATGATCAGGAATACCGCCAGCCCGAGATAAAAACCAATACGGCTCAGTACGCGTTTATTTGTTGCCATTGAGGTTCACCCTTTTTCTGGTCAGCAGAATCACAGCGAAGATGATCACGAACAGCACCACAGAGATCGCCGCTGCTTTACCCAAGTCGTTGAAAGCGAATGCGGTTTTGTAGAGATAGACGCCCAAAATATCGACCTTCGTGGTCAGCAGGTAGACGTCAGCAAACATGTAGAACATCCAGATGGTGCGAAGCGTGACCACCGTGGCCAGTACCGGCATAATCGCGGGCAGCGTGACGATCCGAAAACGTTGCCAGGCATTCGCGCCGTCCATTTCCGCCGCTTCATACAGGGATTTATCAATAGTCTGTAAAATCGCCAGGAATGAGATAAACGCGTACGGGAAGTAACGCCAGATCGCGAACAGCACCACCAGTACGAAGCTGCTGTTCGGGTTGTCGAACCACAGCGGCGCCTGGTCATACAGGTGCAACAGGTCTACGCCCAGATAGTTCACAATGCCGTAGCCGTTGTTGAACATGTATTTCCAGGCAAACACCAGCGAAATAGACGGCGTGACGTAGGATAAAATCACCAGTGAACGTGCCGTCTTACGCAGGCGAAACTCGCGATTAAAGAAGATGGCGACGGCCAGCCCCAGCACCGTGCTGCCAATCACCACCAGCGCGGTGTACCAGAAGGTCATCCACAGCGAGTGCCAGAAAGCGGCATCGCCGAGGATGCGAATGTAATTGTCCAGTCCGACAAACACGGCGCTAATGCGCGGGTTGAGCGGCAAGCGTAAAAAACTGATTTCAATATTGGAAATCATTGGCCAGGCCACCAGGCCCCCCAGCAGAATCAGGCTGGGGGCCAACAGCAGCATGGCGAAAGGCATATCTGAACGACCAGAAAACAACGTCTTCATAATTTCCTTCCGCAGAGCGCTCCTATCGTTGTGTAATGAGATCAGTCAGTCGCTTCTGGCTGCTGCTTAACGTTGTGTTAAGGTCCTTCTGCCCCACCGTGACGTTATGTACCATGGAGCTGATAATGCCGGAGCCCGTCACGTCGCCCATGCGGGTGAAGTTTTTATCCCCAACCGCGCCAAACACCTGCACGTTCGGGAACTGTGCAATCAGCTCATATGGCAACTGCCCAAACGCTTTAATCACGTCGTTGTTTTTCCAGGTATCCGTGCCCACCACCCCTTTGTTTACCGGCAGCGCCGCGCCCGGCGACATCATGACCCAGTCCGTCGCGTTTTGAGCCTGTTCCATCCAGGTAACAAACTTCTCGGCCGCTTTGGTCTCCTCTTCGGTTTGTCCGGTGGTGATCGTCAGCGAGGTGATCATGCCGTACACCGCCGATGAGTTTTCAGTCGGGACAACGAAGCCCAGATTGGCAGGGTTTCCGTCCTTGTAGACGGCGGGCAGGATGTAGGTGGAGTAAACCGCCATCGGCGCAGAACCGTTCATGAAGGCGTCTTTGATCTCCATAACATCGTTCGAACCCGGCATGGTGGTCGCAGCCAGCGCTTTATAAAACGCCAGCGCTTTGGCCATTTCCGGGGTATCGATGTCGACATTCCCTTTTGCATCAAACACGTTCGCGCCACCGGAAAGGGCAAACTGAGAGAACGACTGTTCGGTCATCACGCTTTCCGCAGTCGGTAACGCGATGCCGTAATGTTTTTTAGCCGGGTCGTTCAGGCGCTGGCTGGCTTGCAGAAGCTGTTCCCAGTTATGCGGCTCCTCAATGCCCGCCGCGGCCAGCACATCTTTGTGGTACCACACGCCGGAGAGCCAGGCGCTGATCGGCACGCCCGTCCAGGCTGCGCCGTCTTCCGTGCGGACAACGCGCAAGATGCCGTCATAGAAGGTGTTTTCCCCCACCGCCTTAATTGCTTCAGCGATTGCGTCACGATCCAGAAGCTGTTCTTTATCCATCACTTTTGCATAGTCATGGCTGACCTCAATCACTTCAGGCAGCGCGCCGGTTCGCGCCAGCGTAATCACCTTGGTGTTGTAGGCATCCTCTTCTACCGGTACCTGTTTTATCGTGATGCCCGGGTTCTCTTTCTCGAATTTATCGATCAGTTTCGTAATAACGGCCTGACGCTCCTGCTCTACCGACGAGTGCATAAACTCAATGGTGACAGAGGACGCTTTGTCATCCTTACAGCCTGATAACAGGGCGCACGAAACCAGTGCTGATATCAGCACAATTCTGGGTATTTTCATGTTTAAGGTCCTTTTTAGTTTTCTTTAATCCACAATACCTGCCATGGATTTAGGATCAGAGTCGTGTCGGTAATATCTTTTCCGCTAATCAATTCCCTTCCCGAGTGAATATCGGACTCAACCGTTTGAGAATTATCACTGAAATTAAACAACGCTGTTATTTTCTCACCACAATCCGCCACGCGGACAATTTTTAAAACATGCTTCCCTGACGTACTGAAATAAGCCTCACTGTCAGGATGGAATGCTTTTTCCGCCCGGCGCAATACGATTAACTGATTTAACGCACTGTAAACCTGATAACGGAGACTATTTTTATCTTCAAGCGCGCAATCAATTTGACCCGCGGCATATCTCTCACGATTTATCGCACGGTTATATCCCAGGCGCTCTACGCCATCATAATCATTACGGGAGCCGAGAATACTCTGAATATAAACCGCAGGCACGCCGGGGAAGCTTAACAGGACAGCATGGGCCAGAATAAACCGGGCAATGCGTTCGCTATCATGACTTTCTCGCGTACTTAAGGCATCCAGATAGGTCACGTTAATTTCATACGGGCTTCGTGTGCCATCCGGGTTATTTTTCCAGTTAACCAACGCACCTTCGGTCTGGAGCTTTTCTACAAGCGAAAGGATCTCCGACTCCGGTAAAATTCCGCGCAATGGGTTAAGACCAATGCCGTCATGCGAGGCCAGGAAGTTGAACCAGGTGGTTTTTGTGGAAGGCAACGCCAGCGACGCAGCCCACTGGCTCAGCGTGCTGACATCCTGGCTGTGCACCGCATGCAGCACCAGCGGAGGCAACGAGAACTGATAAACCATCTGCGCTTCATTTTCGCCGTTACCGAAGTAAGAGACGTTATCTTTATGCGGAACGTTGGTCTCGGTGATAATCACCGTGCCGGGGGCAACCGCCTCGGTAATGGCGCGGAAAAGCTGGATGAGCTGGTGGGTTTGCTCAAGGTGAATGCAGCGCGTTCCCGGTATTTTCCACATGAACCCTACGGCATCCAGTCGAATATACCGCGCCCCTTCAATAAGGTAATGCAGCAGCACGTCGACCATCGCAATCAGTACCTGCGGAGAGGCGAAGTTGAGATCGATCTGGTCCTCACTGAAGGTGGTCCACAGATGTCGCACGCTGCCATCATGAAGTGTGAAAGGCGTAAGAAGCGGTAAGGCACGCGGACGCGTCACCGCGGATAAATCTGTCTCAGGATCGACAGAAATGAAGAAATCATCATATCCCGGCATTTGCTTCAGATAATTAGCAAACCAGGCACTTTTGGCCGACATATGATTGCAGACGAAATCAAACATCAAACTGGTTGACTGTTTTAATTCAGCAACGTCTCGCCATGTTCCCGTTTCAGGCGCAACTTCATGATAATCAATAACAGAAAAGCCATCGTCCGAAGACCACGGATAAAAAGGCAAAAGATGGACATGAGAAAAAGAATGCGAAAGCCATTTGTTATAAAAACGTGTAAAAACAGGGAGTGCTTTCTCCCCTTTCGCGGAAAACTGATCGGCATAGGTTATCAGAACGATATCTTTTTCATCCCAGCCCATTTTACGCCTTTCCGTAATAACAGAGGCGGCCTTTTCAATATTTTCCAGCAGCATATGAAGATGTGCTTCAGAAAACGTTTTTCCATAAACAAGATTAATGAGTGCTTTAATTTTTTCGTTCACTTGATTTTCCATGGTAGCGGTCCCACGGAATGGCAATCTACTCCCATGAAAAATATCTGTCAACGGACCGGGCAGGAGAAAAATGCGATTGCAAAGCAGCTCAGCGCAATATTGTGAGCTGCCGCAAAGAAAGCAGGTGAAATGAGGAAGTGCGGGTCATCATCGCCAGCCCCTCTCCTGGAAGAGAAAGGGCTGCTGCGAGCGGAAACTACTGGGATAAGTAGCGGCGTGACAGCCGTTTCGCCACCTTTTGCAACAGCGGTTCGAGCGCCACGGCCAGTACCATTCTGACCGGCTTGCGGGCAACCGATTTAATCGCCCACCCCGCTACCCCAGCCGGACCGTAACGTAACGCGGTCATCAGGACCAGCTTACCTGCGATTTTCAGGCCGGGTTTTACCTTCTGACCGGCCTGTTGCCAGTGTTGTTTCATCTCTTTTCTCTCTTAAAGCTGACGGAAACGACTTCTCAGCGTAAAGGTATCGGATGTGACATAACGTTCCATTTCCCGTAACCGCTTCTCACCGGCGGCGAGTTGCGCATCCACAGCATTGAGGAGATCGCTGCTGGTGGGAGCGCCTTCCGCCGCCAGCTCTCCTTCCGGCATCGGGTCAAGCACAAACGACAACACGATGTACGCAACCAGGGTAATAAATGCCAGACCGAAGAAGATCGACAGCACCGTCACCACGCGTACCAGCTTAACCGGGACGTCAAGATAGTGAGCCAGCCCGGCGCAGACGCCGCGCACCATGCCCTGCTGTGGAATTCGCCACAGCTTTTTGTTCAGATTCAGTCCAGACATTAACGGTCCCTCCAGTTTGGATGTTCAGCATCCAGAATGGCTTCCAGCGCCTGAATGCGATCACGCATTTTGTTCGCCTCATCGGAGAGCTGTATCAGACGCTGTTGTTCACTCTGGGAAAGTTCGCCCCGTGAGGAACGGTTGCTGTAGTGCAGCCATAACCAAATCGGCAAAACGAACAGCACGAAAATCGTCAGGGGAATAGCCAGAAAAAGCGCGCTCATGTGTACTCCTTGTCTTACGATGCGGCACGTTCAGGTGCCGCAGGCATTATTATTGGTTGTCTTGCTTCATTTTGGCTTTCAGAGCCGCCAGCTGCTCGCTGATTTCATCATCGGCCTTGAGGTCAGCGAACTGTTGATCCAGGGACTTTTGCTTACCGATGCCGTGGCTTTCGGCTTCCGCTTCCATCTGGTCGATACGACGCTCAAACGATTCAAAACGGGCCATCGCTTCATCCAGCTTACCGCTGTCAAGCTGGCGACGCACGTCGCGGGAGGAGCTTGCCGCCTGGTGACGCAGGGTCAGCGCCTGCTGACGCGCGCGGGTTTCGCTCAGCTTGTTTTCCAGCTCGCCAATCTCTTTCTTCATGCGGGTGAGCGTGTCATCCACCAGGGTCACTTCATGCTCGAGCGTCGCGACCAACTCTGCCAGCTTCTGTTTTTCGATCAGCGCCGCACGGGCCAGATCCTCTTTGTCTTTGCGCAGCGCGAGTTCTGCTTTTTCCTGCCATTCATTCAGCTGAGCGGTGGCCTGTTCAATACGACGCGTAAGCTGTTTTTTCTCAGCCAGCGCGCGGGCGGAGGTAGAGCGGACTTCAACCAGCGTGTCTTCCATTTCCTGAATCATCAGACGCACCAGCTTCTGCGGATCTTCCGCTTTCTCCAGCAGTGAGTTGATGTTGGCGTTCACGATGTCGGCAAAACGAGAAAAAATACCCATAATTGACTCCTCATAGTTCTGTTATCGGGCAATGCCCTGCTGTATGGATAATACAATTCCCGTGCCAATTTTTTATCTTATTGATTTAACGAGAACTGATTGATTTTTATGCAGCAAAGAACTATTCTTACCTGGTGAATATCGCTAAGGAGTGGTTAATTTCATCATGCCCGGATACAAAGACAATTTACTCGGCGAAGCAAACAGTTTTCTGGAAGTGCTGGAACAGGTGTCTCGCCTGGCGCCGCTCAATAAACCGGTGCTGATTATCGGCGAGCGCGGTACGGGTAAGGAACTCATCGCCAACCGTCTGCACTACTTATCCGGGCGCTGGGACGGCCCCTTCATTTCCCTTAACTGCGCGGCGCTGAATGAAAACCTGCTCGACACCGAGCTCTTCGGCCATGAAGCGGGCGCGTTTACCGGCGCCCAGAAACGCCATCCCGGACGCTTTGAGCGCGCCGACGGCGGTACGCTGTTTCTTGATGAGCTGGCCACCGCGCCCATGCTGGTGCAGGAGAAACTGCTGCGCGTGATTGAATACGGCGAACTGGAGCGCGTCGGCGGTAGTCAGCCGCTGCAAGTCAACGTGCGCCTGGTGTGCGCCACTAACGCCAACCTGCCGGAGAGGGTGGCAGAGGAAACATTCCGTGCCGACCTGCTTGACCGACTGGCCTTTGACGTCGTGCAGCTTCCTCCGCTGCGCGAGCGAAGAAGCGACATTATGCTGCTGGCAGACCAGTTTGCGATTCAGATGTGCCGCGAGCTCGGACTGCCGCTGTTCCCCGGCTTCAGCGATTATGCACGGGAGACGCTGCTCGCGTACCACTGGCCGGGCAATATCCGCGAGCTGAAAAACGTCGTGGAGCGTTCCGTCTATCGCCACGGCAGCAGCGAGACGGAGCTGGACAACATCATTATCGATCCTTTTCAGCGCAGCGCGCTGTCGTCCGCACCAACGTCTCCAGGCGACGCCCCTGCTCTTCCCTTTGATTTGCGCCAGTTCCAGCACGACCAGGAGAAACAGCTGCTGGAGCAAAGCCTGAAGATGGCGAAATACAACCAGAAACGGGCGGCTGAACTGCTGGGTCTGACCTACCATCAGTTAAGGGCATTGCTTAAAAAGCATCAAATGCGCTGACAATATCAGCATTTAACAGCAGACATTTTACAAAACCAAGCCTGGATAACTGCTCCACTCCTTAGGACAACATACAATGCCATTCAATAATAAAAACATACTTATTACTTTCCTATCCCTCTGCTCATTTCAGACTTATGCCGCACAATGCACAGCGGAAACTTTCGCTAAAAACAAATTGAACAACCTCATCCTCCTGAACCAGCAGACAAGAACCGAAATCCCTAAGTCAGTCGAAATCACTGTTGATAGCCCTGATGGGTATATCCGCGCATCGGCTCAAAGCAACTTTGATCAATGCGGTGAACTCACTGGCAGCAGTGTTAAAGAGGTCAAAACCTCACCGGGACCGAAAAATGTTTTCACGACTATCAATGAAATTCAGTTAAACAGAACGGAATTTGGCTGGCGCATTCAGTTGGATGCGAACGGCGTAATAGTCGATAATAACAGTCAGAAGGCCACACAATTATATCGGCAGACGCTGGAGGGGATGTACCAGCTGAACAACAATGGACTTATCAGCCACGTGGTTAATCGTTCGATTATTGCGGCCACAAAACCAGGAGATAAAGATAAAACCACAGTGGGCGCAATAGACTACGTATTCAATTCATCAGGGTTGCTGGCAAGGGTGGTAAGCAAAGGAAGTTTGGCGATAGATAACTATACAACTGTATACAGCTATGATGACAATGATCGCCTGATCAAAACCGAGTCCCCCTCAACCATAGAAGAGTATACCTACGATAACGAGGGCCGTGATCTGTCCCTGAGCAAGACCCAGACGTATTTCACCATTGAAAAAAACCTGACAACGTGTGAGGAGTGGAACTCGCATGGAGAATGCACACGCGCCAATATGGATACCACGATTGTCCCAGCCGATCGGACGGGTAAACAGTATGTGGAAAAACATAAGGCCGTGATGACGACGAAATATGAATACTGGAACTGACCATTCAACCCGCCAAATAGGGTAGCCAAAATGGTATTGGAATCGAAATTGATATTCGTGGTGTACCTGACTTCAGTAAATGTGGTGTGAGATGAAAATCATAATATTCGTTGTTTTACTTATTGCCAGTTTTATCCTCGTCCCGGACAGCTGGATTAATGATGTTTTCATGCAACATATCCAGATATCAGGCGATGGTGAAGAAGCCATGAATAACTATGATTTCACAGCAATTCTGATCAATTTTGGTCTGTCTGCAATGATAGCGTTTGTACTGATGATGCTTATGAAAGTGCTGAAAAAATGAACCAGGGTGGCAGGTACGCACGTAACAACAAAGTGAGCATTTTTACTCTATGCTATTTAGACTGTTCGTATGCCATTGCCTTACCCGTACTTGATCTGCTCTCAGATCTGGTGATAAACGGCCGCATTTTACCGGCTATTTTTCTTCAGAAAGTATGATCCCAGATCTGATAGCGACAACATGTCTTCCTGTCATTCACGGCATACATTCACAAGCTTGATGCTATCCGCCGGAGCGAATCCTTCGTTTATAGCGAGTCAGATGCGCCACGAAAATGCTAAGATAGTCCATGAGGTATATTCAAAGTGGATTGCAGGTATGAACGTGCATCGGGTTGTGACGCTGAGTGACCGACTGCAAATGTTACTGCCCCCATTATGCCCTCAGGCTTAAACGATACTGGATAATGTCGTTTAAAATTAGTAGGATAGCCACTTCATATTTAATACCTTAAAAATTATGCGTCTGGTTTTATCGTCCTTTTTTGCACTTGGTCTGTTTAGCAGCCAGGCCTTTGCCGCGCCCGGGCAAACGCCGCAGCCTGACATTCGTGACAGCGGCTTCGTCTATTGCGTAAGCGGCCAGGTGGATACCTTCAACCCGCAAAAAGCGGGCAGCGGCCTGATTGTGGATACCCTTGCCGCGCAGCTTTACGATCGTCTGCTTGATGTAGACCCGTACACCTACCGTCTTGTGCCCGAGCTTGCGGAAAGCTGGGAAGTGCTGGATAACGGCGCAACCTACCGTTTTCACCTGCGCGATGATGTTGCGTTTCAGCGTACGCCGTGGTTTACCCCCTCGCGCAAGCTGAATGCGGATGACGTGGTCTTCACCTTCCAGCGTATCTTCAACCGCAATCACCCGTGGCATAACGTTAACGGCAGCAATTTCCCCTATTTCGACAGCCTGCAGTTTGCCGACACCGTGAAAAGCGTGCGCAAGCTGGACAACCGCACGGTTGAATTCACGCTGACGCGCCCGGATGCCTCATTCCTGTGGCATCTGGCAACCCACTATGCGTCCGTCATGTCGGCCGAATACGCGGCGAAGCTGACGAAAAAAGATCGTCAGGAACTGCTCGATCGTCAGCCGGTCGGCACCGGTCCGTTCCAGCTGGCCGAATACCGCGCCGGGCAATATATTCGTCTGCAGCGCCACGAACATTTCTGGCGGGGTACGCCGCTGATGCCGCAGGTGGTGGTCGATCTCGGTTCTGGCGGGACGGGACGTCTGTCAAAACTGCTCACCGGGGAATGTGACGTGCTTGCCTGGCCCGCGGCCAGCCAGCTCACGATTTTGCGCGACGATCCGCGCCTGCGTCTGACGCTACGCCCGGGGATGAACATCGCGTATCTGGCCTTTAACACCGATAAGCCGCCGTTGAATAACCCTGCCGTTCGTCACGCCCTTGCGCTGGCCATCAACAACCAGCGCCTGATGCAGTCGATTTATTACGGTACGGCGGAAACCGCCGCCTCAATTTTACCGCGCGCCTCGTGGGCCTACGACGGTGAGGCTAAAATTACGGAATACAATCCGGCAAAAGCGCGTGAACAGCTGAAAGCGCTGGGCGCAGAAAACCTCACGCTGCAGCTTTGGGTGCCCACCAGCTCCCAGGCGTGGAACCCGAGCCCGCTCAAAACCGCCGAACTGCTGCAGGCGGATATGGCGCAGGTGGGCGTAAAAGTGATCATCGTACCGGTAGAGGGCCGTTTCCAGGAGGCGCGCCTGATGGACATGAATCATGATTTAACCCTGACCGGCTGGGCCACCGACAGTAACGATCCGGACAGCTTCTTCCGGCCGCTGCTGAGCTGTGCGGCGATAAACTCGCAGACCAACTACGCCCACTGGTGTAACCGGGAGTTTGACGCCGTGCTGCAAAAAGCGCTGGCTTCCCAACAGCTGGCCTCGCGCATCGACGCCTATGATGAAGCGCAGAAGATCTTAGCTCAGGAACTGCCGGTGCTGCCGCTGGCCTCTTCCCTGCGCCTTCAGGCGTATCGCTATGATATTAAAGGCCTGGTGCTGAGCCCGTTTGGCAACGCCTCGTTCGCCGGCGTGTCGCGTGAAAAAGAACAAGAGGTGAAAAAACCATGATTATTTTTACCTTGCGACGGCTCCTTTTGCTGCTGGTGACGCTCTTTTTCCTGAACTTTGTCGGCTTTAGCCTGAGCTATTTCACGCCCCACGCCCCGCTCCAGGGATCGTCGCTGTGGGATGCCTGGCTCTTCTGGTTTAACGGGCTGCTGCACTGGGATTTCGGCGTGTCCAGCATTAACGGGCAGCTGATTTCCGAGCAGTTGAAAGAGGTTTTCCCGGCCACGATGGAGCTGTGCATTCTGGCCTTCGGGTTTGCCCTGATGGTCGGGATCCCCGTGGGCATGCTGGCCGGGATATATCGCAACAAATGGCAGGATAAGTTTATCAGCGCCCTCGCCCTGCTCGGCTTCTCCATCCCGGTCTTCTGGCTGGCGCTTCTGCTGACGCTTTTCTTCTCGCTGACAATGGGCTGGCTACCGGTTTCTGGCCGTTTTGACCTGCTCTACACGGTTAAATCGGTGACGGGCTTTGCCATCATCGACGCGTGGCTGTCTGATTCGGTGTGGCGTCACGAGATGATCGTCAGCGCCCTGCGCCATATGGTATTGCCGGTGCTGACGCTGGCGGTTGCGCCAACAACCGAAGTGATCCGCCTGATGCGCCTGAGCACCATCGAGGTGTTTGACCAGAACTATGTCAAAGCCGCCGCCACGCGCGGACTGTCGCGCCTGACCATCCTGCGCCGCAACGTCCTGCACAACGCGTTGCCGCCGGTTATTCCGCGTCTGGGATTACAGTTCTCCACCATGCTCACGCTGGCCATGATCACCGAGATGGTCTTTAGCTGGCCTGGCCTCGGGCGGTGGCTGATTAACGCTATCCGCCAGCAGGACTACGCCGCGATTTCCGCAGGCGTGATGGTGATTGGTTCGCTGGTGATTATTGTCAACGTGTTGTCCGATATTCTGGGTGCCATGGCCAACCCATTGAAGCATAAGGAATGGTATGCCTTACGATAGCGTATACAGTGAAAAGCGCACGCCCGGTGTGCTGCGTACCGTGTGGCGTAAATTCTATGGCGATACCACGGCGATGATCGGCCTTTATGGCTGCGCCGGTCTGGTGTTGCTCTGTGTCTTTGGCTCCTGGTTTGCGCCGTACGGCATTGACCAGCAGTTCCTTGGCTATCAGCTGCTGCCGCCGTCCTGGTCGCGCTACGGAGAGGTCTCTTTCTTCCTGGGAACGGACGACCTCGGACGTGACGTGTTGAGCCGCCTGCTGAGCGGTGCGGCCCCGACGGTGGGCGGCGCGTTTGTGGTGACGCTCGCGGCCACGATCTGCGGGCTGGCGCTGGGTATTTTTGCGGGATCCACGCATGGCCTGCGCTCGGCGGTGCTTAACCACATTCTGGATACGCTGCTGTCGATTCCATCACTGCTGCTGGCGATCGTTGTGGTTGCCTTTGCCGGTCCGCACCTGTCGCATGCCATGTTCGCCGTCTGGCTGGCTATCCTGCCCCGCATCGTGCGCTCGGTTTACAGCATGGTGCATGACGAGCTGGAAAAAGAGTATGTCGTCGCTGCGCGTCTGGACGGCGCGACCACCTTCAATATTCTGTGGTTTGCCGTGTTGCCTAACATCGCCGCCGGGCTGGTCACCGAGATCACCCGCGCTCTGTCGATGGCGATCCTGGACATCGCGGCGCTCGGCTTCCTCGACCTCGGCGCGCAGCTGCCGTCGCCCGAATGGGGTGCGATGCTCGGTGACGCGCTGGAGTTAATTTACGTGGCACCGTGGACGGTTATGCTGCCGGGTGCGGCCATTATGGTGAGCGTGCTGCTGATCAACCTGCTGGGTGACGGTATTCGCCGTGCAATAAACGCGGGGGTGCAATAATGCCGCTTCTTGATATCCGCAACCTCACCATCGAATTCAAAACCGGTGAAGGCTGGGTTAAAGCCGTCGATCGCATCAGCATCACCCTCGCGGAGGGTGAAATTCGCGGGCTGGTGGGGGAATCCGGATCAGGCAAAAGCCTGATCGCCAAAGCCATCTGCGGCGTGGCGAAAGACAACTGGCGCGTCACCGCAGACCGTATGCGGTTTGATGATATCGACCTGCTGCGCCTCTCTCCCCGCGAGCGGCGTAAGCTGGTCGGGCACAACGTCTCCATGATTTTCCAGGAGCCGCAGTCCTGTCTCGACCCGTCCGAGCGCGTGGGCAAACAGCTGATGCAGAATATCCCCGGCTGGACCTATAAAGGCCGCTGGTGGCAGCGCGTGGGCTGGCGCAAGCGTCGCGCCATTGAGCTTTTACACCGCGTCGGGATTAAAGATCACAAAGATGCGATGCGCAGCTTCCCGTACGAGCTGACCGACGGTGAATGTCAGAAAGTGATGATTGCCATCGCGCTGGCCAATCAGCCGCGACTGCTGCTTGCGGATGAACCGACGAACGCGATGGAGCCCACCACGCAGGCGCAAATTTTCCGCCTGCTGTCGCGCCTCAACCAAAATAACAACACCACCATTTTGCTGATCAGCCATGACCTGCAAATGCTCAGCAAATGGGCGGATAAGATTGACGTGATGTACTGCGGACAAACGGTCGAAACCGCGCCGAGTGAAGACCTGATCACCGCGCCGCACCACCCGTATACGCAGGCGCTAATCCGCGCTATTCCCGATTTTGGCAGCGCCATGCCGCATAAGAGCCGCCTGAATACCCTGCCCGGGGCGATTCCGCTGCTGGAATCGTTGCCGATAGGCTGTCGTCTGGGGCCGCGTTGCCCGTATGCTCAGCGTAAATGTATCGAGACGCCACGCCTGACCGGGGCCAAAAATCATCTTTACGCCTGTCATTTCCCGCTGAACATGGAGAGAGAGTGAAATGGTCGAAACCTTGCTGGAAGTCCGCAACCTGAGTAAGACCTTTCGCTACCGCACGGGGCTGTTTCATCGTCAAACTGTCGACGCGGTAAAACCGCTCAGCTTTACCCTGCGTGAAAAACAGACCCTGGCAATCATCGGCGAGAACGGTTCCGGGAAATCCACCCTTGCGAAAATGCTCGCCGGTATGGTTGAACCGACGGCTGGCGAAGTATTGATTGACGATCACCCTCTCACGTTCGGGGATTACTCTTTCCGCAGCCAGCGCATCCGCATGATCTTCCAGGATCCGTCGACCTCGCTCAACCCACGCCAGCGCATTTCGCAGATCCTCGATTTTCCGCTGCGTCTGAACACCGACCTGGAGCCCGAGGCGCGCCGCAAGCGTATCTTCGAAACACTGCGCATGGTTGGGCTATTACCGGACCACGAAAGCTACTACCCGCACATGCTGGCTCCCGGCCAGAAACAGCGTCTGGGTCTGGCGCGTGCGTTGATTTTGCGCCCGAAAGTGATCATTGCTGACGAAGCGCTTGCCTCGCTGGATATGTCGATGCGTTCACAGCTGATTAACCTGATGCTGGAGCTGCAGGAAAAACAGGGCATCTCGTATATCTACGTCACCCAGCATCTGGGGATGATGAAACACATCAGCGATCAGGTGATGGTTATGCACCAGGGTGAAGTGGTCGAACGCGGCAGCACGGCGGATGTGATGGCCTCCCCGCTTCACGAGCTGACAAAACGGCTGATAGCCGGGCATTTCGGTGAAGCATTGACGGCCGATGCGTGGCGCAAAGATCGGTAAACAAACGTTGCACCGCTTAATAAGGATTAAATAGCCTTAACACGCTGTTTAATCCTTAACTTTTTCATCTCCATAGCTGCTCCATATTCTCAGCAAAATACATCAACAGTTCTTCTCCAGAATAACCGGACATTACGGAGGAGAAGAAATGAACAACGCCACTTACGTTCTCAAATATACCGAGTACCTCATCAGAAAATGTCGTTCATTTTTAATGACGGACCTGTATTTTCATACTGTGAGGCTCAAGAAAACATCGGGGAAGCACCCTGACATTAAATCACCCACGACGTTGAGTGAAAAAATATGTCATCGTCTGGTCTATGACCACAATAACATCTATACCCTGCTTGCCGATAAACTCGCCGTTCGGGAATACGTAATCTCCAGAACAACGCGTGCGAAAACGGTGCCATTACTTGGCGTGTACAGCAAGGTGTCCCAGATTGATTTTTCGACGCTCCCTGAAAAATTTGTCCTTAAGTGCAACCATGACAGTGGCAGCACAATAATATGTACGAACAAAGCGCAATTTAACGTCAGGGAAGCGTGTAAAAAACTCAGTCTCGCGTTAAAGAAAAATATGTACTACACCACGCGCGAATGGCAGTACAAAAACATTACGCCAAAAATACTTTGCGAACCGTTTGTCGATCTCTTCGATGATGCAAACAGGAACACAGCGCCCGAAATGCTGAGGATCCATTGCTTTCATGGCGTTGCCCACTATGTTGAAGCGGATTTTACGGATGACAGCGGCAAAGGTTTCATCAACGTTTACGACAGGTACTGGAACTTACAACCCTTTCAGATGGAATATCCGAATACACCGTTGGCGCCAGGCGAACCGGCCATGTTCCGGCAAGCGTTGCTGGCATCCCAGGAGCTGGCGGATGGTATTGACTACTGCCGCGTTGACCTCATGCTAAAAAAAGATGAAATCTATTTCAGTGAAATAACCTTAAGCCCGAGACGCGGTAAACTGTCGATTACCCCGCTGGAATGGGATGCTAAGCTAGGAAAAATATGGCATTTACCGCCGGCAGGCACATTTGACCTGCCGCTGACGCTCACGAGTCGGGCCAGGTGAGTTTAAATATCGAGTGGTTTTGCGTTGATAAGGTATAGGTAACATCGCCACCATGCGCCAGCATGATGGCTTTTACCACCGACAAGCCCAAACCACAGCCTTCCGGGTTCAACTGTCTGGCGCCGTTATCGCGCTGAAAGGGCTGAAACAGGAAGTCATGAAACTCCCTGGGAATACCCGGTCCCCCATCCTGAATCAGGATAAAATTGCCTTTATCCGAAACACCATTTTTTACCGTGAGCTTGCGCGAAGTGGAATAGTGTAAGGCATTGTCAAATAAAACGGTCAGACACTGATTGATGCGTAAGGGATCGAATACGCACTGCAGCTCCCTCAGTTCAGTATGGACGGTAAATGCCTTACGGTTGAACTCGGGCATGAAGGTATCGAGCGCGTCCTGTATTGTCCCTTTCAGATCCGTTCTGGCCTGGTATAACGTGTATCCTGCCCCGCCATCCGAACTGATAACCCGGAGATCTTCAATCAGACGGGTTAATCCTTCCGTCTGTTTGAGGAGGTTAGTAAACAGCACCGGATCCGGGGTAAACACCCCGTCAACTAGCCCCTGAAGCCTTCCGCGTAAAATGGTGACCGGGGTTCTCAGTTCATGCGCAATCGCAGCATTCCAGGATTTCCGCTGGATATCCAGCGTTTGCAGCTTTTCTGCCATTTCATTGAAATCCGTAACCAGGTGATTGATCTCTCCCAGCCGGGAACTGGCACAGAATGCCCTGGCGTCCAGATCGCCCTGAGAAATTTTTTTCAGGCTGGACGCGACCGCGTTTAGCGGGGTGAGTATTCGCGATGAAAGTTTGACCGTAAAGAATACGGCAATGATCAGGCTAATCGTCGTCGCGGTCCCAATCCATACCCAGTCCCACATCGTCATCTGCTCGTCATCGCCCGCAGCAGGGCCGCCGGGAAGATGATCCAGAATAAAGGAGTAAAAAAACCAGGAGCCCAGTATGGCGATGGCAATTATCGTAAACGTCAGCAACAGCATATACGTTAAGATCTGACGACTCAGGACAGACTCTTTATTCATTTCTTTTCCCCAAGCCGGTAACCCATGCCCCTGATGCTCTCGGGAACGCCATAAAGACCGGCCAGCTCCAGTTTTTTTCGCAGCTTACTCATATGGCTGTCGACGGTTCTGTCGAGCGTATCGCCTTCCGGCAAACACGCGTTGAGCAACTCTTCACGGGAACAGACCTTGCGCGGATACCGCACCAGGTAAGAAAGCAACTTAAATTCGGTCGTCGTTAAGACCGGGGAGATAACCTCGGGCCCCGCAGTAACCTCCACGTAGAAATCATCCGGATAGACCGTAATGAATGGCGTTCTGAGCGGCAGGGCCCCCGCCTGCTGAAGCGCAGGCTTTGTTCTACGCAGCACCGCCTCAACCCGTGCGACAACTTCCGAAGGGTTGAAGGGTTTGATGACGTAATCATCCGCGCCGAGCCTCAGACCCATAAGTTTATCGACGTCCTGATCGAGAGCGGAAACCATAATGACGGGGACAGCGCTTTCATGGCGAAGCGTGGTAAGCACGCTCCAGCCGTCACACACGGGCAGGTGAATGTCCAGCAAGATGAGATCCGGTTTATGGAGGCGATTGAGCGTTATCGCCTGCTCGCCCTGCCTGGCCCTGAGCGTTTTCATTCCCGAACGCTCTAAGTAGCTCATCAGTATATCGGCGATTTCGTCTTCATCTTCAACAACAAGGATCAGCGTATTTTTGTTCATATTATCTCCGCGGGTGAAATCCCTTTAAGCACGCTATCAGATATCTTGAGCACAATAAGACACAGCCTCCGGGAAAAAGTGCCGTAGTCACGAAAATTTCCCGGTTGATTTAAATGCCCGGTTATTTCTCCACACAGCCTACACATTCAGTCAATAAAGACTCGACAATGTCCGTTCAAAATCGCTAATGAGGCATAACGCGTTGTGCATTGCGGGCTGCAAATTACCACTGTTTCTTAAAGATTTTATGAAGTTGGCTGAAATAATGAACATGGAACTTTCTAAATATTTTTCTCCTAAAAAACTGGGTATATATTTCCTGTTTCTGCTGCTGTCGTGGGGATTACTTTATACCTGGCTGATGCTGGTACACAGAGTGGATGAGAAAGTCGCCTCGACGCTGCTCTCTTCACCCCTTATCTATGGCTGCATCGCATTGTCAGTGGTTTCTCTGGTCATACAAAATAAAGCCGGCGCGTTCATTGAGCTTCTTATCATCGCCTTCTGGCTGATGGTGATTTTTGTTTATCTCATTATTACGTTCACCGTGCTGTTAAACGCGATGCCCGATATTGAGGATCTGATCTTTTACTATGAATGTTATTTGATCATTTTTTTTGGTGGAGCACCGCTGTACCTCATTATGAGAATGATCTGAGCCCTTGCTCCACACATCCTCCATAAACCGCCCACTTCCGCTAAACAGGTGCGCGGTAGAGTCTCTGCCTCACTCTTTTACACAAAAATAACCCAATGCCTCATTTTTTTATTGACCGCCCTATTTTCGCCTGGGTCGTGGCGCTGTTTATCGTCCTGACGGGTCTCCTGTCTATTCCTCGTTTGCCGGTTGCGCAGTATCCGGCGGTGGCACCGCCGGGCATCATTATTTCCGTCAGTTACCCGGGGGCCAGCCCCGATATCATGAATACGTCGGTAGTATCGTTAATCGAGCGCGAAATCTCTGGCGTAGACAATTTGCTCTACTTCGAATCATCCAGCGACACAACCGGTTCGGCATCGATTACCGTCACGTTTAAACCCGGCACGGACATCAAGCTGGCACAGATGGATCTGCAGAACCAGATTAAGATCGTCGAGCCTCGTCTTCCGCAGGCGGTAAGACAAAACGGCATTAACGTCGAGGCCGCTAATTCTGGATTTTTAATGATGGTGGGGCTGAAGTCCACCAGCGGTCAATTCGAGGAAGCCGACTTAAGCGACTATTTTGCCCGAAACGTCAGTGACGAGCTTCGTCGCGTGCCCGGCGTAGGGAAAATTCAGCTGTTTGGCGGCGAAAAAGCGCTGCGTATCTGGCTGGATCCGATGAAGCTCCACAGCTACGGCCTCTCGGTGAGCGATGTACTTACTGCTGTTGGCCAGCAAAATGCCCTGGTTTCGCCCGGCAAAACGGGAGATGAACCGGCATCTGCGGGACAAGGCGTAACGTATCCCATCACCGTGAAGGGGCAACTCACTTCGGTAGAGGCGTTCAGAAACATTACCCTGAAATCAGATGCATCGGGCGCGAGGCTGAAACTGTCCGACGTCGCGCGCGTTGAGTCCGGCCTGCAAAGTTACGCTTTCGGTATCCGCGAAAATGGCGTGCCCGCAACGGCGGCGGCAATCCAGCTGTCGCCGGGTGCCAACGCAATGAGTACAGCTTCAGGCGTACGCGCGCGCATCGACGAGCTTTCCCTGGTGTTACCGGAAGGAATGGCGTTTACGGTTCCCTTCGATACCGCGCCGTTTGTGAAACTGTCTATCATGAAGGTGGTTCAGACCTTTGTAGAAGCGATGGTGCTGGTTTTCCTGGTGATGCTTCTGTTTCTGCATAAGATACGCTGTACGCTTATCCCGGCGATTGTTGCTCCCGTCGCACTTCTTGGCACCTTCACGGTGATGTTATTGAGCGGATACTCCATCAATATTCTGACGATGTTCGGCATGGTGCTGGCGATAGGGATTATCGTTGATGATGCCATTGTGGTTGTGGAGAACGTCGAACGACTGATGGCGGAAAAAAGCCTCTCCCCACGGGACGCTACCCAGCAGGCCATGCAGGAGATCGCCCCGGCGATTATCGGGATCACGCTGGTGCTCACTGCCATCTTTATCCCCATGGGGTTTGCTGAGGGTTCGGTCGGGATTATCTACCGACAATTTTGTATTTCCATGGCGGTCTCCATACTGCTGTCCGCGTTTCTGGCCCTGACGCTGACGCCAGCCCTGTGCGCAACGTTACTCAAGCCGCACAAGGCAGGAAAGAGCGGAAGTGGAAGGTTCGCGGCCAGGTTTAACGCGCGCTTTCGTTTGCTCACCGTCTGTTACGAAGCCGGGCTGGGTGCCGTTCTGAAGCGAACCGGGCGTATGCTGCTCCTGTACGTTGCGCTTTGCACGGCGCTGTTTGTTGGATTGTCTTCGCTACCGTCGTCCTTTCTGCCGGATGAAGATCAGGGCTACTTTATGTCCTCTATCCAGCTGCCTTCTGATGCCACGATGCAGCGCACCCTCGACGTGGTTAAAAAATTTGAAGCGGAAATTGCGGCCCGGCCGGACATTGAAAGCAACATTATGATCCTGGGGTTTGGCTTTTCAGGTTCAGGACCGAATTCGGCTATGGCCTTCACCACGCTGAAGGACTGGAAAAATCGGCAGGGCTCGACGGCTCAGGATGAAGCCGACCACATACAGGCCAGCATGACGAACGTCACTGATGCCGTCACAATGAGCCTGCTCCCGCCGGCCATTTCGGATATGGGCACCTCCTCGGGCTTCACATGGTACGTTCAGGACAGAGCGGGAGCGGGCTATGAGGCTCTAAAGAGGGCCGCCGACGCGCTGGTTCTGCAGGCTAATCAACGCCCTGAACTCAGCGATGTCTATATAGACGGTCTGCCGGAAGGAACCAGCCTTGCGCTCCAGGTTGACCGGGAAAAGGCGGAAGCGATGGGCGTCTCATTCGATGAAATCAACCAGACGCTCTCCGTCACCCTGGGCTCAAATTACGTCAACGACTATACGAACAACGGCCGCGTTCAACAGGTGATTATGCAGGCCGATGCCCCTTATCGAATGCAGCCCGAGCAGATACTGAAACTATCAGTGAAAAACCGGATGGGTGAGATGGTGCCGGTATCAACGTTTGCGACGATCTCCTGGAACGTTGCGCCGCAGCAGTTGACGCGCTACCAGGGTTATTCTGCTATACGGATTACCGGAAGTGCGGCGTCAGGCGTATCCAGCGGCACCGCAATGAAGGCCATGGAGGGCTTGTCCAGGAGCCTGCCTCAGGGCATGGCGGGTGAGTGGGCCGGGAGTTCGCTACAGGAGATAAAATCGGAATCGCAGCTTCCGGGCCTGATCGCCCTGTCGATACTGGTCGTGTTTATGGTGCTCGCCGCCCTGTATGAGAGCTGGTCTATTCCTTTTGCGGTCATGCTGGTTGTTCCACTGGGCCTTATCGGCGCGGTGATAGCGGTGTTTGTTGCCGGTATGACCAATGACGTGTTCTTTAAGGTCGGTCTGATTACGCTCATCGGCCTGTCGGCCAAGAACGCCATTCTGATTGTGGAGTTTGCCAGGCAGCTGCATCGCGAAGGGCAACCCCTGCTGGCGGCGACCATTCATGCCGCCAGTCAGCGTCTGCGCCCCATTCTGATGACATCGTTAGCCTTTACCTTAGGAGTTGTTCCTCTGATGCTGGCCACCGGTGCGAGCGACAGTACGCAGCATGCCATCGGTACCGGCGTATTTGGCGGCATGATTAGCGGTACGCTTCTCGCGATCTTCTTCGTACCGGTCTTCTTTATCGTTATTGCGCGCTTCATCGGCAACATCAGGAAAGCGTGAACACCCTTGCGGGATCGCGCCTCCTCGCTGGTTGGATGAGGCGAAGCTGTTGCCGGGTGATATACTGGACGAATGCTGAAATTTCGCGCCCCCGCGAGTCCGCGGCGCATTCTTCGGGGCATGCGACTTCGGAGAAGTGCGAGAAATATCGTGACACAAAGGGCCGTGAGTGGGCTATAATTTCGAGCTAATTTCGAATGATTTTGAAATACTGCCTGTAACGCTATGAATTACAAGGCAAAATAAGCAATGAATATAAGGATTAAAGCTATGGGTTTTCTTTCCGGTAAGCGCATTCTGGTGACTGGCGTTGCCAGCAAACTGTCCATCGCATACGGCATCGCACAGGCAATGCATCGCGAAGGCGCTGAGCTGGCGTTCACCTACCAGAACGACAAGCTGAAAGGCCGTGTTGAAGAGTTTGCCGCGCAGCTGGGTTCCAGCATTGTTCTGGAATGTGACGTTGCACAAGACGAAAGCATCGACGGCATGTTTGCTGAACTGGCAAAAGCATGGCCGAAATTCGACGGTTTCGTTCACTCCATCGGCTTCGCGCCTGGCGACCAGCTGGACGGCGACTACGTGAACGCGGTAACCCGTGATGGCTTCAAAATCGCGCACGACATCAGCTCCTACAGCTTCGTTGCGATGGCGAAATCCTGCCGCGCGATGCTGAACCCGGGCGCAGCCCTGCTGACCCTGTCCTACCTGGGCGCAGAACGTGCTATCCCTAACTACAACGTTATGGGTCTGGCTAAGGCGTCTCTGGAAGCCAACGTACGCTATATGGCGAACGCAATGGGTCCTGAAGGCGTGCGCGTTAACGCCATCTCTGCGGGTCCAATTCGCACCCTGGCCGCTTCCGGTATTAAAGATTTCCGTAAAATGCTGGCACACTGCGAAGCGGTTACCCCGATTCGTCGTACCGTTACCATTGAAGATGTGGGTAACTCTGCAGCATTCCTGTGCTCTGACCTTTCCGCGGGTATCTCCGGCGAAGTGGTTCACGTTGACGGCGGCTTCAACATCGCTGCAATGAACGAGCTGGAAATTAAATAAGCTGTGACTCTCTTCCCGCCCGGGAAGAGAGTATTTCCCCACCGCGTCACCCCTTCGTTATTCCGTTCTGCTATTTGTTATCACCTAACAATATTTTTCCCTTTATCTGCCTTACGCCAGGATATTGATCGCCATTTTGAGATCAAGGAACGCACATGGAACAACGCCGTTTTTCCGGCAAAGGCCACTGGTATCATGAAACCCAGTCAAACCACGCGCAGACGGATGTTCTGCCCCTGGTGCCCGAAGCCGCTAACGTCGACGATCGTTTTTTGCTCGATTTAGCCCTGCCTGATGAAATTGTCGCCGCCTGTTCTGGCTGGCTTACCCCTGCCAGAGCCTTATGCCACCAGCTGTTTCCGCTCTCAATTCCCGTGAACCGCCTGCATACGCTCAGCGCTTACGATCGACTCAGTACCGCGCTGACGGTCGCACAGGCCTGCGGCGTTCAGCGGCTCTGTAACCACTACGCCGCCCTCCTCGCCCCGCTTCCCGGCCCGGACTCCTCGCGCGAAAGCAACCGCCGCCTGGCGCAAATCACCCAGTATGCCCGCCAGCTCGCCAGCTCGCCTGATGTCATTGATGATAAAGCCCGGAACCAGCTTGATGAGGTGGGCCTGTCCACGTACGACATCGTGGTGATTAACCAGATTATCGGCTTTATCGGTTTTCAGGCACGCGTGGTCGCGATTTTTCAGGCCCTGTTGGGACATCCTGTTCGCTGGTTGCCGGGGCACCATATTCAGCCGCACACGATCCCCGCGCGCCACGATGCGTGGATGCCGCTTTTACCCGTCGTCGAGCTGCGCTACGCGAATGCGCATCAGCTGGAGTCCCTGTCCCGCTGGCAGGCCGAACCCGCGCTCGAGGCGTTGACGCCGGTGCTTTGTCATGAGCCGACGCTGCTCGACCTGACCGGAGAAATCCTGTTAAACAGCCGCGCGGAGATCCCGCAGACGTCACCCGCACTTTCGGCAGCGGTCGAACTGCTGACCCGCTCGCCGGACCGCTTCAGCGCCGCGCAGTTTACCCCGCTCACGGATCAAGGACTCCAGGGCGAATATGCCATCACGCTGCTTACCCAAAGTGCGTTTGATGGCTGGCTCAATCGCCTGAAAGTGGCGTTTGGTAAAGAGGAATAACCACACTCATTACCCAAAGACCGCTTGCTGAGACAGTGAGAATCGCGTAAAACTGTCAGCCGCTCAATGGCTACGAAAATAGAACATTATGTTTCAGGACAACCCGCTGCTAGCGCAGCTTAAACAGCAACTGCATTCCCAGACGCCGCGTGCAGAAGGGGTCGTAAAAGCCACGGAAAAGGGCTTTGGCTTCCTTGAAGTTGACGCGCAGAAAAGCTACTTCATTCCGCCACCGCAGATGAAGAAAGTGATGCATGGCGACCGCGTCATGGCCGTCATTCATACCGAAAAGGAACGTGAGTCCGCCGAGCCGGAAGAACTGATCGAACCGTTCCTGACCCGCTTTGTGGGCAAGGTGCAGCGAAAAGACGATCGTCTTTCTATCGTGCCGGATCATCCTCTGCTGAAAGATGCCATTCCCTGCCGCGCCGCCCGTGGCGTTGAGCATGATTTTAAAGAAGGTGACTGGGCCGTAGCAGAAATGCGCCGTCATCCTCTGAAGGGCGATCGCGGTTTTTATGCGGAACTGACCCAGTTCATTACCTTTGGCGCCGATCATTTCGTGCCATGGTGGGTTACGCTGGCACGCCACAATCTTGAAAAAGAAGCGCCGAACGGCGTGGCAACCGAGATGCAGGACGAAGGTCTGACGCGTCGCGATCTCACCGCGCTGGAGTTTGTCACCATCGACAGCGCCAGCACCGAAGATATGGACGATGCGCTCTACGCTGAAGAAAGCGCCGACGGCAAACTGCACCTGACCGTTGCCATTGCCGATCCCACCGCCTGGATTGTTGAAGGCAGCAAGCTTGACGAAACGGCGAAAATCCGTGCGTTCACGAACTACCTGCCGGGCTTCAACATCCCAATGCTGCCGCGTGAACTGTCAGACGATCTCTGCTCGCTGCGCCCAAATGAAGTGCGCCCGGTCCTTGCCTGCCGCATGACCATTGCCGCAGATGGCGCGATTGAAGACGATATCGAGTTCTTTGCTGCCACCATCGAGTCGAAAGCCAAGCTGGCCTACGATAACGTCTCCGACTGGCTGGAAAATACCGGTAGCTGGAAACCAGAATCAGACGCCATTGCCGCGCAGATCCGTCTGCTGCATCGCATCTGTCTGAACCGCGGCGAGTGGCGTCAAACCCATGCGCTGGTGTTCAAAGATCGCCCGGATTATCGCTTTGTTCTGGGTGAGAAAGGCGAAGTGCTGGATATCGTGGCCGAGCCGCGACGCATTGCGAACCGCATCGTTGAAGAAGCGATGATTTCCGCCAACATCTGTGCCGCACGCGTGCTGCGCGACAAGCTGGGCTTTGGTATTTACAACGTCCATACCGGCTTCGATCCTGCGAATACCGAAGCGCTGGCGGCCCTGCTGAAGAATCACGACGTGCACGTCGTTCCGGAAGAAGTGCTGACCCTGCCAGGCTTCTGCAAGCTTCGCCGCGAACTGGACGCGCAGCCCTCGGGCTTCCTGGACAGCCGCATTCGTCGCTTCCAGTCCTTCGCTGAAATCAGCACCGAGCCTGGCCCGCACTTTGGTCTCGGCCTCGAAGCCTATGCGACCTGGACGTCACCGATCCGTAAGTATGGCGATATGGTTAACCACCGTCTGCTGAAAGCAATTATCAAAGGCGAAACCGTTGCCCGCCCTCAGGAGGAGACCACGCTGCAGATGGCCGATCGTCGCCGTCTGAACCGCATGGCAGAACGTGACGTTGGCGACTGGCTGTACGCACGCTTCCTGCAGGATAAAGCCGGTACGGATACCCGTTTCGCCGCAGAAATCATTGATATCAGCCGCGGGGGAATGCGCGTCCGTCTGGTCGATAACGGTGCTGTCGCGTTTATTCCGGCGCCATTCCTGCATGCTGTTCGCGATGAAATGGTCTGTAGTCAGGAAAACGGTACGGTGCAAATTAAAGGTGAAACAGTTTACAAAGTCACCGACGTGATTGACGTCACTATCGCTGAAGTCCGTATGGAAACCCGCAGTATTATCGCGCGTCCTGTCGCCTGATAACCTGTTCAATTGTCGGTCATTTCCTTTCCGGAAAGGCCGACAATTTTTCTTTTTATCCCCGCCACAAAATCATTATTTTTTCTTACTATTTTCAGCCTCTCCTCGCCCAAATTCGCCATAATTATCTACAGTAAAAGAGTGTTGTTATATTCGGTTACGTGAATTTTTATACGCTTAGTATCCTTTTAAATCTGACTCGTTTTATTATAAGAATTCAGCGAAAAACAATAAGTTCACTTCGGTTTTGCCGCTGCTTCTCAACGGAAAAGTCGACTGCAAATGAATAATTGGTGCGCTACTGAACAGCTGCGGGAGAAAACATGATGGACGATCTGGAGCAGAATTTGCTGTTTCGCTACATGGGAACCCACAGCCCATGGTGGCGCTTGTCAGCTGACAGCAACGCTCTGCACCTTGCCGCCAGTGAAAATGCCGATGTCACTCAGGTGATTGCGCTGGACGACGATCAGGCCGATCTCATCCGTCATTTAACCGTTATTACCTCCAGCATTTCCATGACGCTCTCGTTATTCGGGGAAGATGTCCCGGTTCACCTTGTGGGCCGTAAAATTACCCGTAATGAGTGGGCCGGTACGGCTTCCGCCTGGAACGATACGCCCTCCGTGGCGCGCGACCTGGCTCAGGGACTCTCTTTTGCGGAACAGGTGGTGTCAGAGGCTAACTCCGTGATTGTTATTCTCGATCAGAATGGCAATATTCAGCGTTTTAACCGACTGAGCGAAGAGTATACCGGCCTCAAAGAGCAAGAAGTGATTGGCCAGAACGTGTTTAAGCTCTTTATGAGCCGCAGCGAAGCGGCTGCCTCAAAGCGCAATATTACCGGTTTCTTCCGCAACGGCAGCTCCTACGAAGTCGAACGCTGGATCAAAACGCGTAAAGGGCAACGACTGTTTCTGTTCAGAAACAAATTCGTTCACAGCGGCAGCGGTAAAAATGAAATTTTCCTTATCTGTTCCGGTACCGATATTACCGAGGAACGCCGCGCTCAGGAGCGGCTGCGCGTGCTGGCCAATACCGATACCATCACCGGCTTACCAAACCGCAATGCGATCCACGACCTGATCTCTGACGCCATCAGTCACCGCGGCGACACGCAGGTTGGCGTGGTGTATCTCGACCTGGATAACTTTAAAAAGGTCAACGACGCTTACGGGCATATGTTTGGCGATCAGCTGTTACAGGCTGTGGCGCTCGCCATTTTGAGCTGTCTGGATGAGGGACAGGTGCTGGCACGACTTGGCGGAGATGAGTTTATCGTCATGGCCACCCATACCTCTCAGGGCTCTCTGGAAGCGATGGCGTCGCGCATTTTAACCCGCCTGCGCCAGCCGTTCCGAATCGGCCTGATCGAAATTTACACCGGCTGTTCCCTGGGCATCGCCCTCGCCCCGCAGCACGGTAACGACCGGGAAAGCGTCATTCGTAACGCCGATACCGCCATGTACACCGCTAAAGAGAACGGCCGGGGCAAGTTCTGCGTCTTCTCGCCCGAGATGAACCAGCGCGTGTTTGAGTATCTCTGGCTGGATACCAACCTGCGTAAGGCGCTGGATAACGACCAGCTCCTGATCCACTACCAGCCTAAAATCACCTGGCGCGGCGAGGTCAGAAGTCTTGAAGCGCTGGTCCGCTGGCAATCGCCCGAACGCGGGTTGATCCCACCGCTGGAGTTTATCTCTTATGCCGAGGAGTCAGGGTTGATTGTGCCGCTGGGCCGCTGGGTGATGCTGGATGTGGTTCGCCAGGTGGCGAAATGGCGCGATAAGGGAATTAACCTGCGCGTGGCCGTGAACGTCTCTGCGCGTCAGCTGGCCGACCAGACTATCTTTAGCGACTTAAAGCAGGCGCTGAAGGATCTGAACTTTGAATACTGCCCGGTCGACGTCGAATTAACCGAAAGCTGTCTCATCGAGAACGAAGAGCTGGCGCTCTCCGTGATCCAGCAGTTCAGCAGGCTGGGGGCGCAAATTCATCTCGACGATTTTGGTACCGGCTACTCCTCCCTTTCTCAGCTGGCCCGCTTCCCTATTGACGCCATAAAACTCGATCAATCGTTCGTCAGGGATATTCATAAGCAGTCCATCTCCCAGTCTCTGGTGCGCGCCATCGTCGCGGTGGCGCAGGCGTTAAACCTGCAGGTGATTGCCGAAGGGGTGGAAAATGCAAAAGAAGACGCCTTTCTGACCAAGAACGGCGTCAACGAACGGCAGGGTTTTCTGTTTGCTAAGCCGATGCCCGCTGCCGCATTCGAGCGATGGCTAAAACGCTATCAGGCGCGGAAACAGCATTAACTGGCTTTACGCAACCCCGCCGCGTGATGGCGGTTTTGCAGCATGACCAGACGCTCCATGTAGGCGATATCTTTCGGTTCCAGGCAGAAAGCCGCGTCTACCCAGTCTTCCGTGATGTCCATCAATTCACTGCGCGGCAATTGCAGAACGCGCGTACGGGCGCGCAGCATCGCTCTTACGCCATTCAGTTTAGGCCGTAGCGTGTCGATGAAGGTTCGTGTGGAGACATAGCTTTGTCCGGGTTCAAACAGGAGATCCACCAGGCCATGCTGTTCGTACCATTCCGCCGTATGGGATTCCCCCTTGTAGATGAGTTCCTCCGCCAGCTTCATTCCTGAACGGCGAGCTACCAGAGAATATCCCCCCATGCCCGGGAACAGGTTAAAAGCAATCTCGGGAAAACCTAAACGTGCATCGCGCTGCGCCAGAACGAAATGGTGCGCAAGAGCGGCCTCAAACCCGCCCCCTAACGCGCTGCCTTCGACCATGGCCAGCGAGATGGCCCCCGTATCAAACCCCCGGGAGGCCGCATGCACGCAATCGACACAGGCGCGCGCATAGGCCCGTAACGCTTCACGTCGACCGTGCTGAATGCACTCGACGAAAAACTGCAGGTCACCGCCCACATTGTACATCTCAGGCACCAGCGATCCGGTCACCCAAAAATCGACCGCAAAACCAGACTGGCGGACGAGCCATGAAAGGTTCATGATCTCCTCTATTAACGCATGGTTGAAGCAAGGACGTGGCTGAGCCCGCAACATCATCCAGACTGTATGTCGCTCTGCCTCGTAATAGCCTGACAGCTGGGTGAACCGTTCAGTATCGGTAAACAGTGTGCAGGTAGGCTGATTGATAACTGTCATAGTCTAATTCCTCTTATAAAAAAGCGCGTTGCGCGCAGTTTTAGACTAATCCACTCAATAAGCCCGCAGCATGAGGGGGAATAATTTTATCACTTCCGTTTATGTAATTTGGTTATTGCATTTTTTCCCTTCTCTTTTGAAGCCAATTTCTGCATCATTGAAAATATTAACTTTTCGCGCCTGGGGTGAGATTATGTCAACTATTGACGCACAAGCTGTAGCACAACGAATTGATACCGTGCTGGATATCCTGGTGGCGGGCGATTATCACTCTGCTATCCGTAATCTTGAGATCCTGAAGTCTGAACTTCTTGCTCAGAATGGCGCTGACGATGCGCCCGAAAACAGACAGCCAAAAGCGCCGTGGGAAGTTTAACCCCCACCGTTTCCGACCTCGTTTCGCTTTATTAAATGGATGCTATGAATTCCCGACAACAACTCATTTTGCAGATGGTCATCGATCAGGGACGCGTAAGCGTAGTCGATCTCGCTAAAACCACTGGCGTTTCTGAAGTCACCATCCGTCAGGATCTTAATCTGCTGGAAAAACAGAGCTACCTGCGTCGCGCGCACGGCTATGCGGTCCCGCTGGACAGTGATGACGTTGAGACGCGCATGATGAACAACTACGCGCTCAAACGTGAACTGGCGGAATTTGCTGCGTCCCTGGTGAACAACGGCGAGACCGTCTTTATTGAAAACGGCAGCAGTAATGCCCTTCTGGCGCGAACGCTTGCCGATCAAAAAGACGTTACCATTATCACCGTCAGCAGCTATATCGCGCATTTACTTAAAGAGACGCGCTGCGAGGTGATTCTGCTGGGCGGCATCTATCAGAAAAAAAGTGAAAGCATGGTTGGCCCGCTGACCCGTCAGTACGTCCAGCAGGTTCATTTTAGTAAGGCCTTTATCGGGATTGACGGCTGGCAGCCGGAGACAGGCTTTACCGGCCGGGATATGATGCGCTCTGACGTGGTGAATGCCGTACTGGAAAAAGAGTGCGAAGCCATTGTGCTCACCGACAGCTCTAAATTTGGTGCCGTTCACCCTTACACGATGGGTCCCGCTTCACGCTTTAGCCGCGTGATTACCGATGACCGTTTGAGCGAAGCGCATCGCAATAAACTCGAAGAGAGCGGTTTGATCGTCAATATTATTAAAGCCAGCGCCTGATTTCCCTCCGCGCCCGTATTTCGGGCGCACACGTCTTTCTCTGAGATGATTCTTAACCCTGCTTTAAGAGTTTTTACCTGTTTAACCTGCCCTAAAGTCGTAAAATTACTATTAGCGATATAACAGGAAGTGACTATCACCTGCGTGATGAAGTAACGCCTGCGCGACCAGCTTTCACGGGGAAAAGAATTAAGTATTCGATTAGTCTATACTTAACGTGTACATCTTTCCGTGAATCGATAATTCAGGAGAAAGTATTATGACCTTAACCAGCAAAAAATTAGCCGCCGCTGTTCTGGCAATCACTGTCGCTATGTCCCTGAGCGCATGCTCTAACTGGTCTAAACGTGACCGTAACACCGCGATTGGTGCCGGTGCCGGTGCTCTCGGTGGTGCAGTATTAACGGATGGTAGTACGCTGGGTACATTAGGTGGCGCTGCTGTCGGTGGTATTATCGGTCACCAGGTTGGCAAATAACTATTATCTAAGCCTTCCTCGATATTGCGATATTTAAACGCATTTCAGGTCTGACATACGCACGTATATAACACGAGCCACGGCATTTGCCGTGGCTCATTTATTTTAGCCGCCTGCCAGTTTGACTTTCATGCCTTTGGCTTCGAGCAGTGATTTAATTAAATCACGTTTATCACCCTGGATTTCGATAATGCCGTCCTTCACGGCCCCGCCGCATCCACATTTCTTTTTCAGTTCGGCAGCCAGCTTTGTCAGTTCAGCATCATCCAGATCAATACCGGAAATAAGGCAGACCCCTTTCCCCTTACGTCCGCTGGTCTGACGCTGAATGCGCACGATACCGTCCCCCTTCGGACGTTCCACTTTGGCTTTCGGTTCGTCGATACGCCCGCTCTCGGTTGAGTAGACCAGACGGCTGTTGGAATCGGTCATTACGCCCCCTTTTTCAGCGATGCATTGATAGCCTTAAGCGTCTCAGCCGGGTTTGCAGACTGCGTCACCGGACGTCCGATAACCATATAGTCAACGCCCGCCGCCAGCGCCTGCTCAGGCGTCATGATGCGACGCTGATCGCCCACGTCGCTGCCCGCAGGACGGATCCCCGGCGTAACGAGTTTAAAATCCTGGCCCAGCGCTGATTTGAAACGTACCGCTTCCTGCGCGGAGCAGACTACGCCATCCAGGCCGCACTGCTGCGTCAGACGCGCGAGACGTTCGGCATGTTCCGCAGGTGACAACGTCACGCCAAGGTCGCGTAAATCATTTTCGTCCATACTGGTCAGCACGGTGACGGCGATAAGCAGCGGCGCGTCGTTACCGAACGGCAGGAGCGCCTCACGGGCAGCGGTCATCATTCTTGCCCCACCCGACGCATGGACGTTGACCATCCATACGCCCAGCTCGGCGGCTGCAGCAACGGCGTGGGCCGTGGTGTTCGGAATATCATGGAATTTGAGGTCGAGGAAAACGTCAAAGCCGCGCTGTTGCAGATCGCGAACGATTTGCGGTCCAAACAGCGTGAACATCTCTTTGCCAACTTTCAGGCGGCAATCGCGAGGGTCGATACCGTCGACAAACGCCAGTGCAGCGTCACGCTTATTGTAATCAAGCGCAACAACAACAGGAGAATCCGTAATTACGCGGGAAGTGGAGGATGTAACAGACGTCATGACCAGCCCTTTTCGTCTATGGGCGCGCAGCGGCGCGGAACAGATAAACGGCCAGCATTCTACCTGCCGACGCCGCAAATTGACAGAATCCATTTATCTGCCTGCCAGGCCGGCAAACCGCACGGTGCTCAGAAGGTGTTAAATATCTTCAGTATGTTGTAACTAAAATGAAGGCTTTTAAAAAATTACTGCCCGTCCAGGCCGCGGATGGGCTTGATGGTGGACCAGGCCCGGCAGGACGGACAATGCCAGTAGAGCGTGTAGGCGGTAAAACCACACTTCTGGCAACGGTAGCGCGGTTTGCTGCGCACCTGCTCGCCAACCATGTCGCGCAGCACCATCAGGCTCTCTTTCGCGCGCCCTTCTTCCGCATCGTTCAGGTGGTAATCCATCAGCTTATGGAAGACCCGCATGGTCGGATGACGCTGAAGCTGTCGGGTGATATAGACCTGCGCGGTGTCACCCCCCTCATACTGCTCAACAACGTCAGCAAGCATCAGTTCCGCGGTTGCGCCGGTATTCTCTTCCACGCAGCGACGCAGAAATGCCACCCACTCTTCCCGCTTGTCCAGCTGTTGATAGCAGGTTTGCAGCATTTCCAGCGTTTCACTGACCAGTTCTTTGTCCTGGTCGATAACCCGCAGCAGGCTTTCAACGGCTTTGGCGTAGTCGCCATTCGCCATAAAAACGCGCCCCATCATGATGGAGATACGGGCGCTGTTGCGGTCCGCGGCGGCACCTTTCTTCAGCAACGCCATGGCTTTGTCCATGTCGTCATTGCCCATCTGCTGAAGGGCAAGCTCACAGTAGAAATGGGCTATCTCAACGCGCTGCTTATCTTTACCCAGCTTCACCAGACGTTCAGCCGTATCAATGGCTTTCTGCCAGTCGCTGGTGGCCTGGTAAATCTGCAGCAACTGCTGCAGCGCGCCAATGCGGAAATCCGTTTCATCTACCAGCTGGGTGAACATATCTTCAGCGCGATCGTACAGCCCCGCGGCCATATAGTCTCGGCCCAGCTGTTGTACCGCCAGGAGACGCTGTTCGTAAGTCAGAGACGCGCTTTCCATCAGGGTCTGGTGGATACGGATGGCGCGGTCAACCTCGCCGCGAGAGCGGAACAGGTTACCGAGAGTGAGATGGGCTTCTACGGTCCCCGTATCCTCTTTCAGCATATCGAGGAACAGGTCTACCGCTTTGTCCTGCTGATTGCTCAGGAGGAAGTTCACCCCCGCAACGTAGTCGCGGGAGAGCCGGTTGGCCTCATCCTGTTTTGTTTGTTGCGCACTTCTGCGGCCCATATACCAGCCATAGGCTGCGGCGACAGGCAAAAGCAGAAACAACAACTCCAGCATCGTCGATTATTCCTTCACGACCGGCACGCCAGAGCTTTCCGGCATGTCGGACGCAGGCGCAATGTGATGTTCGAGTCGTTTGATTTTACGTTCAGCGCGCGCAAGCGAAACACGGACTTTTAACCAGAACAAACCGCAAACCAGCCAGCCAATGGCAAAGCCTGCAGCAAATAAGACCGCGAGCAGGCTCGACACGCGATACTCGCCCTGAGCCAGCAGATAGTTAAACGTCACCTGCTGATCGTTTTGTGCACCCAATGTGACTGAAATGACAAAAATCGCCAATACCAGTAAGAAAATGAGTAAATATTTCACATTACTTCCCGTTATGTGGTTCAAGCGAATAAAGTATGTTCAACTTACCGCAATCAGCCTTATAAACTACCATTTTAGTGACGGGCGCGAAATGGAAAAAGTGACGCGCCAGTCATGGATCTATGGGCAAAATGCGCAATATCAACCTTCAGGCGTCCGTTTGGTCCCTTTCGGCTATTTCTTCTTTCTCTTCCGGCGGTGGCGTTAGCGGGCCGCAGAATCGTTCAGCCAGCCAGGTCGCCAGCATAACCAGCATCCACGAAATGAGCGTGGCGACGACCAGGTCCCGTGGCCAGTGCATCCCCAGCAGTAAGCGGCTGCCCATCACTCCCGTCGCCCAGACCAGTAAAATCACGATGGTGACCGTTCGACGTCTAGGCCAAAGCAGCCCAACCCCCAGCAGCGCCCAGCTGGCCGCAAACATGGTGTGGCCGGAGGGAAACGCGAACCCGGTCTCTTTCTGCCAGTGTTTACGCAAGAATTTCGGGATATCCTGCTGTTCCGCAAGCTGTTCTTTCACCAGTGCGCCACGATCTTTACGCTTTAAAGTGTAGAACTCATCCACCGGAACATGGTGCGTTTTTTCCAGCCAGACGACAAAAGGACGCGGCTCCTGAACGCGATCTTTCACCCAGGATTTTACGCCCTGACCGATAAGGATAGCGCCACCGAGGATCGCAAAGAGCATTAGCGCCGCGCGCAGACGAAAGCGCAGGCACCACAGAAACCAGGCGCACAGGAGGACGTGAGTGATAACTCCCCAGGGCTGGGTGACCGTTTCCGTAATCCAGTATAACGTTTTCAGCCACGTGGCGTTCTGCCCGGGCTGCCACATCCACCCTGAAAGCCATACGGCCAAAGGCATAATCAGTAAAATGGCCGCACCTGCTGCCGTACGTCTGGCGATTGAATGCATGTCTTCTCCTTTTTGCTAAGCGTCACAATCATAACTGAAATTTGTTCGCTGGGTGGAGATGTCGGATCGTGCTTTTAACGGTCATATCGCATGGTGCCCATTAGGCGAACCTGCTGAGCTTGTGGCAAAATAAACTGATACAGAAAGCAAAACAGGGCACAGGCACGAAACGTGTCAGCCTACTCTGGAGAATCACATGCAGCTTAAACGTGTGGCAGAAGCCAAACTGCCAACCCCATGGGGCGATTTCCTGATGGTGGGTTTTGAAGAACTGGCAACCGGACAGGATCATGTCGCACTGGTTTATGGCGACATTTCAGGGCAGACGCCGGTGCTGTCCCGCGTCCATTCAGAGTGTCTCACCGGCGACGCGCTGTTCAGCCTGCGCTGTGATTGCGGTTTCCAGCTGGAAGCGGCCCTTTCTCATATTGCTGAAGAAGGCCGCGGCGTGCTGCTTTATCACCGTCAGGAAGGGCGTAATATTGGTTTGCTGAATAAAATTCGCGCCTACGCGCTTCAGGACCAGGGCTACGATACGGTTGAAGCCAACCATCAGCTCGGTTTTGCCGCTGACGAACGTGACTTCACCTTATGCGCCGATATGTTCAAGCTGCTGGGCGTAGACGAAGTTCGTCTGCTGACCAATAACCCGAAAAAAGTGGAAATCCTGACCGAAGCCGGGATCAACATCGTTGAACGTGTACCGCTGATTGTCGGCCGTAACCCGAAAAACGCCCACTATCTTGATACCAAAGCTGCCAAAATGGGCCATCTGCTGAAAGAGTGATGCTACCTGAAATTGATGACAAACCCTGTTATCAACAACTTAGCCGTTTTTTGCCGGGTGACGCTGCGCTTACCCGGCCTACTGTAATTTGTAGGCCCGTGAAAGCGTAGCGCCGACGGGCGAAACGTACATCAAGCACTTTGTCAGCAGTCTGAGCCCGGCACGCGTGCCGGGCTCGTTTCATCAATCCAGCATCTTACGAATCACATAATGTAAAATGCCGTCGTTCTGGTAGTAGGTCAGCTCGGTTGCCGTATCAATACGGCACCGACAATCCAGCACCTCGGTTTTCCCGTCTGCCCGCGTTAACGTTACCGGCACCGTTTTACCCGGCTGCAGGTTTTGCAGACCGCTAATATCAATCTGCTCTTCCCCGTTCAGGCCCAGCGTTTTACGCGTCACGCCCTGCGGGAACTCAAGCGGCAGGATCCCCATGCCGATCAGATTCGAACGGTGAATACGTTCGAACGATTCGGCGATGACCACCCGAACGCCAAGCAGGCGCGGGCCTTTCGCCGCCCAGTCGCGGCTGGAGCCGGAACCGTACTCTTTCCCGGCAATCACCGCCAGCGGCGTCCCTTCCTGTTGGTATTTGACCGCCGCATCATAAATCGACACGACTTCCGTCCCCGGCAGATGGCGCGTCATGCCCCCTTCCACGCCCGGCACCATTTCGTTACGAATGCGGATGTTGGCAAAGGTCCCGCGCATCATGACTTCATGGTTACCGCGGCGCGAACCGTAGGAGTTAAAATCGCGGCGTTCCACCCCCCGGCTTTGCAGATAGCGGCCTGCCGGGCTATCGGCTTTGATGCTCCCCGCCGGAGAGATATGGTCCGTCGTGACAGAATCCCCCAGCATGGCCAGGATGCGCGCGCCGTGAATATCCTTAAGCGGCGCCGGCTCGGCCAGCATCTCATCAAAGAACGGCGACAAACGAATATAGGTCGAGTCATCCTGCCAGCCATAGGTATCCGAACCTGCAACGTTGATGGCTTTCCATTCCGGCGTGCCTTCAAAGACTTCCGCGTACTCTTTGCGGAACATCTCGGTAGAAACCTTCTCAACGGCCAGCGCGATTTCACGTGAAGAAGGCCAAATATCTTTCAGATAGACAGGATCATTCTTACGATCGTGACCAACCGGATCGGTCACCAGGTTGATATTCATGTTCCCGGCCAGGGCATAAGCCACCACCAGCGGCGGCGAAGCAAGCCAGTTGGTTTTCACCAGCGGGTGAATGCGCCCTTCAAAGTTTCGGTTACCGGACAGTACGGCGCCGACCGTCAGGTCACCCTGCTTGATCGCCGTTTCGATAGGTTCAGGCAGAGGCCCGGAATTACCAATACAGGTCGTACAGCCGTAGCCCACGAGGTTAAAGCCCAGCTCGTCCAGGTACGGCGTCAGTTTGGCCTGAGCCAGGTAATCCGACACCACTTTGGAGCCCGGTGCCAGCGAGGCCTTAACCCACGGCTGAGGTTTTAGCCCAAGCTCTACCGCTTTCTTAGCCAGCAGACCGGCCGCCATTAATACGCTGGGGTTGGACGTGTTGGTGCAGGAGGTAATCGCGGCAATCACAACCGCGCCGTCCGGAAGCTGATACTGATGTCCGTTCAGAACATAGTCGACGGGACGATGGTCTTTCTGCGCCACGTTCACTTCAAGGGCATTGCTGTCGGCAAACGCTTTCGGCACGTCGGTCAGCGCAACCCTGTCCTGCGGGCGTTTCGGCCCCGCGAGGCTCGCTTCGACGCTTCCCATATCGAGTTCAAGCGTGCTGGTGAAAACAGGCTCATCGCCCGGATTGCGCCACATGCCCTGCGCTTTGGTGTACGCTTCCACCAGCGCGACCTGCTCTTCGCTGCGGCCGCTGAGGCGCATGTACTCCAGCGTGACGTCGTCAATGGGGAAAAAGCCGCAGGTGGCACCGTATTCCGGCGCCATATTGGCAATGGTGGCGCGGTCGGCCAGCGGCAGCGAATCCAGTCCGTCACCGTAGAATTCGACAAACTTGCCTACCACACCATGCTTGCGCAGCATCTGGGTGACGGTCAGCACCAGGTCGGTGGCGGTAATGCCTTCAGAGAGCTTTCCGGTCAGCTTGAAGCCCACCACATCCGGAATAAGCATGGATACCGGCTGGCCGAGCATGGCGGCTTCCGCTTCAATACCGCCGACGCCCCAGCCCAGCACGCCCAGACCGTTGATCATGGTGGTATGTGAATCCGTGCCCACCAGCGTGTCCGGATAAGCCACCCACTCTTTATCCTGCAATTCGCTCCAGACGGCTTTCCCCAGATATTCAAGGTTTACCTGGTGACAAATGCCGGTGCCTGGCGGTACCACGCTAAACCGGCTGAACGCCTGCTGTCCCCACTTCAGGAAGACGTAGCGCTCGTGGTTACGCTCCATCTCGAGACGAACGTTTTCACCAAAGGCATCGTCATCACCGAAGTGGTCAACGGTCACGGAGTGGTCAATGACGAGGTCAACGGGGGAAAGCGGGTTAACCTTTGCCGTATCTCCGCCGAGACGCTTCACGGCTTCGCGCATCGCGGCTAAATCAACCACGGCCGGAACACCGGTAAAGTCCTGCATCAGCACCCTTGCCGGGCGGTAGGCGATTTCTCTGTCGGCATGGGCCTTCTCAAGCCACCCTGCCAGCGCCTGGATATCATCGAGCGTGACGGATTCACCGTCCTGCCAGCGCAAGAGATTTTCAAGTAAAACTTTCAAGGACTTGGGTAAACGCGAAATGTCCCCAAGCGTTCTGGCAGCCAGCGGCAGGCTGTAGTAGTGCCAGGTTTTATTTTCTGCCTGTAACGTATCCTTACTGGCTTCGCGTAGGGTTAACGACATAAGCTCCTCCTTAATCACAGAGATGTCCCGACAATCATCAGGGCTGTAATTAAAGATAACACAAAGATGTCGTAACGTTTTGATAACAACCCAAATTGATAAATTTCGGATTGGTCCACCAGGGGAAACAAAAAACCCCGCCGTAGCGAGGTTTTACAATTTAGTGGAGCGCCAGCCAGATGAGCTGACTCCAGAACAGAATCGACACGCTAAAAACGCCGATCCACGACCAGTATTTGTGAGACGTCATGTTATTCATCATAGGGACACCAGGCATTATTTATAAAAATTCCGAGGTTGTTCCTCAGTGCTATATTGCTGATGTGTATTTATTAAAGAGTACAAAAGTGCAGAGTCGATATTCAGACTATTTGCATCATTACGCAATAAACTAAATTATTGTTTTTTGGGTTCGTCTTCTGCGAACACATCAATAAAAGCCTGCTGCTGCGGCGTCAGTTTCCAGGACGCAGGTACAACAGTTGCAGGTGCTTTACGCCCTCTGTGGCCGTTGTCACGATGCTGACACATCTGTTTTACCGAAGCGGTACGTACCGTCACTGCCATATTTAACCCCAATATCTCCAGGCCAGGAGAGCAACAGCCACCCAAAACAAGGCGGAGACGAGAAAGACCGCCAGCCAGGCTTTACGCTTGAGCGCAGGATCCCTTTGCGGTTCTTCACTTCCTGAAGGCATTGCTAACCTCATACAATCGACATCGCTTATCATTTAGGACCAAACAATTGGTACAATTAATCATCTGTTGAGATAAATCCTAAAGAAACTTTAGCCGAAAAGCCAGTGAATTTACGCACCGGGAGGTATGAAATATTCAATCTTTTGACCAGAAATAAATTATTGAAAAGAAAAATTTGCGGAGGCGTAAATTAGTTTCTACTTTTGTCGCCAATTCACGACATTAAAACCTTACAAAGCAAATGGCTAATGACATTATATGGCAGGGAAAGCAGATGATGATAATTCTAATTTAGCTTTGAGGCGTTATTTCGGTATCTTTCCCTGGGGGAAAGATACCGGGTGTGATTATTTTTCGGGGAGTTTGATGTCTTTAAACATCTCTTCAATATCTTCATTTGAGCGTAATGCCACGGCGGTATCCACCACGTCACGCGTTAAATGAGGGGCAAAGCGCTGAATAAAATCATACATATAGCTGCGCAGGAAGGTGCTGCGGCGGAACCCAATTTTTGTGGTGCTATGGCTGAAAACGTCGTGCGCATCAAGACGCACCAGGTCAGGGTCTGACACCGGATCGACCGCCATGCTGGCGATGACGCCCACGCCCAATCCAAGCCGGACATAGGTCTTAATCACGTCGGCGTCGGTCGCGGTAAAGACAATGCGCGGCGTTAACCCTGCCCGGTTAAATGCCGTATCAAGCTCGGACCGGCCGGTAAAGCCAAACGTATAGGTCACCAGAGGATACTGGGCCAACTCTTCGATAGTGACCGACCCTTTACCCGCCAGGGGGTGATCGGGGGTCACCACAATAGAACGGTTCCAGTGGTAGCACGGGAGCATCACCAGATCGTCATACAGGTGAAGCGCTTCGGTGGCGATGGCAAAGTCTGCATTCCCCTTAGAGACGGCTTCAGCGATTTGCGTTGGCGAGCCCTGGTGCATATGCAACGAGACGCGAGGATAACGCTCGATAAAGCCTTTGATCACGCCGGGTAGCGCATAGCGCGCCTGAGTATGCGTCGTGGCAATATACAGCGAGCCTTTATCCGGCCAGGTATGCTCCCCCGCCACAGACTTAATCGCATCGACTTTAGAGAGGACTTCACGCGCAATGCGGATGATTTCCTGCCCTGCAGGCGTCACCTGAGTGAGATGCTTACCGCTGCGGGCGAAGATCTGAATGCCTAACTCATCCTCAAGCATACGAACTTGTTTGCTGATGCCCGGTTGCGAGGTATAGAGCCCCTCGGCGGTAGAAGAGACGTTAAGGTTATGATTCACCACCTCAACGATATAACGAAGCTGCTGTAATTTCATGCCAGACCATCCGATTTAGCGCATGCGGTCAATCGCTTAAGACGATTTAATAATAAGAAACAGGTTAACTATAACCACTATATCATTTATAGCCTGACTGTATAGTACGGAACAAAAAATAATAACAAGGTAATAAAAAAGGGCCGGAAATCCGGCCCTTTTACAGGTAAGTTACGGTTAGGGAAGATTATTTCTTGCCTTCAACCCATTTGCCATCGACAAAGAAGGCTGACCATCCGGTCGCTTTACCCTCTTTCTCTGCCGCAACATACTGCTGCTTTGTTTTACGGCTAAAACGCACCACGGTTTTGTTGCCTTCCGGATCCTGCTGCGGCGCATCGGCCAGATAACGCAGTTTCTCCGGCAGACGATCGCGGAAGCGATATAGCTCTTCCACCAGCGGCGCGCGGGTTTCGCGCGATTTCGGGAAGGTGTTGGCGGCCAGGAAGACACCTGCCGCGCCGTCACGCAGCACGAAGTACGCGTCGGATTTCTCACACGGCAGCTCCGGCAGCGGAACCGGATCTTCCTTCGGCGGGGCCACTTCACCGTTACGCAGAATTTTGCGCGTGTTTTTACATTCGTCGTTGGTACAGGCCATGTACTTACCGAAACGCCCCATTTTCAGGTGCATTTCAGAACCACACTTCTCGCACTCCACAATCGGGCCGTCATAGCCTTTAATGCGGAACTCGCCCTCTTCGATCTCATACCCGTCACACGTTGGGTTATTACCACACACGTGCAGCTTGCGTTTTGGATCGATCAGGTAGCTGTCCATTGCCGTGCCGCATTTTTTGCAGCGGCGTTTGGCACGCAGAGCGTTAGTTTCCGCATCGTCACCTTCCAGCACGTTGAGAACTTCGTTCTCAGGCACCAGGTTGATGGTGGTTTTACAGCGCTCTTTTGGCGACAGCGCGTAGCCGGAGCAGCCCAGGAACACGCCCGTGGTGGCAGTACGGATCCCCATCTTGCGGCCACAGGTTGGGCAGTCGATGCTGGTCAGTACCATCTGGTTAGGCAGCATGCCGCCCTCTTCAGGGTCTTTCTCCGCTTTTTCAAGCTGGTCGGTGAAGTCGCTGAAGAAGCTGTCGAGGACCTTTTTCCATTCCGCCTGGTGGCTGGCAACCTGGTCGAGACTGTCTTCCATTTGCGCGGTGAAATCGTAGTTCATCAGCTCGCGGAAGTTGGCCTCCAGACGGTCGGTGACGATCTCACCCATTTTTTCCGCATAGAAACGACGGTTTTCAACGCGGACGTAGCCACGATCCTGAATCGTCGAGATAATTGACGCGTAGGTCGACGGACGGCCAATACCGCGTTTTTCCAGCTCTTTTACCAGGGAGGCTTCACTGAAGCGTGCCGGTGGCTTGGTGAAGTGCTGAGCCGGAATCAGCTCAACCAGAGACAGTTCATCACCTTTGTTCACCGCAGGCAGCGTTCGGTCTTCATCACCTTTACGCAGCGCAGGCATCACTTTTGTCCAGCCGTCGAAACGCAGAATACGACCGCGCGCCTTGAGACGGAAATCACCCGCGCCAACGGTCAGCGTGGTGGAGTCGTACTGGGCCGGGGTCATCTGGCACGCCACGAACTGACGCCAGATCAGCTGATACAGCTTCTGCGCGTCGGATTCCATATCTTTCAGCGATTCAGCCAGCACAGAGACGTCAGAAGGACGAATCGCTTCGTGCGCTTCCTGAGAATTCTCTTTGCTGGCGAACTGGTTAGCGCTTTCCGGCAGGTATTTCTTACCGAAGTTGTCGCTGATATAGCCACGCACCATGTTGACCGCGTCCTGACTCAGGTTGGTTGAGTCGGTACGCATGTAGGTGATGTAACCTGCTTCATACAAGCGCTGGGCCATCATCATGGTCTTCTTCACGCCGTAACCCAGACGGGTGCTCGCCGCCTGTTGCAGGGTGGAGGTGATAAACGGCGCACCAGGCTTGCTGCTGGTCGGCTTGTCTTCACGTTCCAGCACCTGATAGCGTGCCTTTTCCAGCAGCGCCACGGCGGCCATGGTCTGGTCGCGGTTTTCCGGGCGGAAAGGCTTATCGTTCTGGTGGCTTACCTGCAGCGGCAGAGCGTCACCGCCCGGCGTGGTCACATTGGCATCGACTTCCCAGAACTCTTCCGGCACGAAGGCTTTAATTTCGCGCTCGCGCTCAACGACCAGACGCACGGCGACGGATTGCACACGACCTGCGGACAGGCCACGGGCAATCTTTTTCCACAGCAGTGGAGAAACCATGTAGCCCACAACGCGGTCCATAAAGCGACGCGCCTGCTGGGCGTTAACACGGTCGATGTTTAGCTCGCCCGGCTTCTCAAACGCCTGACGAATCGCATTCTTCGTAATTTCGTTAAACACTACGCGGCTGTAGCGTTTGTCATCACCCCCGATCACTTCCCGCAGGTGCCACGCAATGGCTTCCCCTTCGCGGTCAAGGTCGGTTGCGAGATAGATGTGGTCTGCTTTTTCAGCCAGCTGCTTCAGCTCGTTAACGACTTTTTCTTTCCCTGGAAGCACTTCATATTGTGCATCCCAGTTATGCCATGGGTTAACACCCATGCGGTTGACAAGCGCGCTACGTTCATCCTTTTTAGGCTTTTTAGCCCCTTTGGTGGAGGTAGAGTCTGCGCTCTTTTTGCTGGCTGAGCCACTGGTCGGCAAATCGCGGATATGACCAACGCTGGACTTAACCACGTAGTCATTACCCAGATACTTATTGATCGTTTTGGCTTTTGCCGGGGACTCAACGATGACGAGAGCTTTACCCATATTCACCTTTACCTAATTTAATTCTTCCAGGAATACGCCGCACGTTGATTTCCCTTCCGCTGACGACGAGCCAATGATATTGCGACTGCGTCAGGAGATATCAACCCCTTTGTCTTACCGGGCGTTAAAGAAAAGACGCCCAGGTGATTGAGTTCTCGGGTATTTTTCTCACATCTCGTGTAATTCGTGACGAATTCCCGGTTGAATGTCAAGCAATTCTGTTGCCAGAATGACGAAAGCGCACACTCTACCTGATAAAATTCGTTACGCAACTTTATTAGCATGCAAAAGCAAATCCTGCCAGCCAGGTCCCTGCACCTTATCCCCTCACATTACAGGGAAAATTTGCCCCCAAAGCGCCCTCGGCGTAGACTATTGTCACTGTTTAAGGAGTGGATTATGCAGAATACGACCCAACCTATTGACCGAGCCTCTCTGCTTATCGAAGCAAACAAGCTTATTCGTGACCATGAAGATACGCTGGCAGGCATTGAAGCCACCGGCGTTGAGCAGCGTAATGGCGTGCTGGTTTTCAGCGGCGAATACTTCCTTGATGAACAGGGCTTACCGACCCCGAAAAGCACCGCCGTGTTTAACATGTTTAAATACCTGGCACATACGCTTTCCGAGAAATATCACCTGGTCGATTAACGCAAAACGCGAGGCATAAGCCTCGCGTTTTTGTTTACAGCAGCGGTTTTTGTCCCCGCTGTAGCCAGCGGAGCAGCAGGCGGTCCGCGCTTTCTGCCGCACTGTTGGTAAAGCGGTCAAGGAGTCGCTTGCGCTGAGCAAAGCGGACGCCCACCAGTTCCCGGCCTTCCATCAGGTTGAGCAGCAGATCGTCGCTGGTTCCGACTTCATCCACCAGCCCTTTCTCCTGCGCCTGAACGCCGTACCAGTGCTCACCCGTTGCGACCTGCTCAATGTCCAGCGTCGGACGCATACGGTGCACAAAGTCTTTAAAGAGATCATGCGTTTCGTTGAGATCCTCACGGAATTTTTGGCGCCCTTCTTCCGTGTTTTCCCCCAGCAGCGTCAGGGTACGTTTGTACTGACCCGCGGTGTGAAGCTCGATATCAATCTCTTTATTTTTCAGGAAGCGGTTAAAGTTCGGGATCTGTGCGACCACGCCGATCGAGCCAATAATCGAGAACGGTGCGGCCACAATTTTGTCCGCCACGCAGGCCATCATGTAGCCACCACTCGCCGCCACTTTATCTACGGCCACGGTCAGCGGGATCTGTTTTTCACGCAGGCGCTGCAGCTGAGAGGCCGCCAGGCCGTAGCCGTGCACCACGCCCCCCGGGCTTTCAAGGCGTACAACGACCTGGTCCTGCGGCGTCGCCACGGCCAGCACGGCAGTGACCTCTTCGCGCAAAGACGCGACTTCATGCGCATCCATGCTGCCTTTAAAATCGAGCACGTAAACCCGTGGCGTGACCTTATCCTGTGGCGTATTGAGCTTCGCCTTTGCCTTTGCCGCTTTGGCTTCCTGCTTATGCTTTTTCTTCTGCGCTTTGAGCCACAGTTTCTGTTGATGACTGTCAAGCAGCGCGAGAGACATCTCTTCCTGCATCTCTTTATACTGCTCGCTCAGGCGGGTGATGCGTAACTCCCCTCGCTGACGCTTGCGCTGCGTCAGGTTGACAATCAGAACGGCAACCACCGCAATGGCAATCACCACCGTCGCGATTTTCGCCAAAAACAACCCATATTGAGAAAGTAATTCCACGCGTTCCACCTTGATTTAACCACGAATCTTTCACGGCAGTGTACAACACCCCCTGCCCATGCGTCTCGCTCGTGACATTACCTCTGCGAGGCGCCTTCAGGAATCCCCGGTCTGGCGCTTAAATATTTGCAAATTGTTAATTTTACAGCAATGCGTCCTGTAGACTGATTGAATTATCAGGCGAATTCGGGCATAAAGCCGAAAAGTCACAAAAGAAGGCGTGTTTAAGTCACCGTGCGCCGAGGAGTCACCTTGCATTATCAACCGCAAAAAAATCTGCTGCAGAACCGCATCATTCTTGTCACTGGGGCCAGCGACGGGATTGGCCGTGAAGCGGCGCTGACCTACGCTGAGTATGGCGCGAGCGTCATCCTGACCGGCCGCAACGAAGAAAAACTTAAAGGGGTGGCGCAGGAGATTGAAGCCGCAGGTGGGATTCCTGCTCGCTGGTACACGCTCGATCTGCTCACCTGCACGCCCGCGTCATGTCAGGAGCTTGCTCACCGCATCAGCACCCATTACCCGCGCCTGGACGGCGTACTGCATAATGCCGGCTTGCTTGGCGAAGTTCGCCCGATGGATGAACAGGATCCCGAGATCTGGCAGGAGGTCATGCAGGTCAACGTCAACGGGACGTTTTTCCTGACCCAGGCACTCCTTCCTTTATTACTCAAATCGGATTCGGGTTCACTGGTGTTCACCTCCTCCAGCGTAGGCCGTGAGGGGCGCGCAAACTGGGGTGCCTATGCCGTATCAAAATTCGCAACCGAAGGCATGATGCAGGTGCTGGCAGAGGAGTACCAAAGCCGCCATCTTCGCGTAAACTGCATTAACCCGGGCGGTACGCGCACAAAAATGCGCGCCAGCGCCTTCCCGACGGAAGACCCGCAGAAGCTGAAAACGCCGGCAGACATTATGCCGCTCTATCTCTGGCTGATGGGCGACGACAGCCGCCGCAAAACCGGGATGACCTTTGACGCCCAGCCGGGCCGTAAACCAGGAATCTCGCAATGAGTGAAGAACGTCATCAGCAGCGCCAGCAGCGGCTGAAGGAACAGGTCGATGCACGCGTCGCGGCCGCTCAGGACGAGCGCGGGATCGTCATCGTCTTTACCGGCAACGGTAAAGGGAAAACCACGGCCGCATTCGGCACGGCGACACGCGCCGTCGGCCACGGGCAGAAGGTTGGCGTTATCCAGTTTATTAAAGGTGAGTGGCCTAACGGCGAGCGTAATCTGCTTGAGCCTCACGGCGTTGAGTTCCAGGTGATGGCGACCGGATTTACGTGGGACACCCAGAACCGCGAAACCGATACCGCAGCCTGTCTGGCCGTCTGGGAGCACGCTAAAAGAATGCTGGTCGATCCTTCACTCAATATGGTTCTGCTGGATGAAATCACGTATATGGTCGCCTACGACTATTTGCCGCTAGAAGAGGTGCTTAATGCACTGAAAAACCGTCCCGCCCATCAGACGGTCATCATCACGGGCCGCGGGTGTCATCGGGATATTCTGGAGCTGGCAGATACTGTCAGCGAGCTGCGTCCGGTTAAACATGCGTTTGATGCGGGCATCAAAGCGCAGATGGGTATTGATTACTAAAGAAAAAAGCCCGGTGTCTTCACCGGGCTTTTACATTAACCGTTGTTATTACGGCTGCCAGAGCGGCGGTTGCTGCTCACCTGGCTGTGACGCTTCACCGCACGGCGAATCTGGTTCGCCTTCATGCGGCGACGATCTTTCTCCACCGCCACTTTAGAAGTAGTTTCCGGCGTCAGGCCGACCAGCTCGCGCAGATAGTTGGTCTGGGTCAGATCCAGTTCGGTATACCCCCCACGCGGCAGGCCTTTTGGCAGCAGGATGTCGCCGTAACGGACACGGATCAGGCGGCTAACCTGCACGCCTACCGCTTCCCAGAGACGACGCACCTCGCGGTTGCGGCCTTCGGTCAGGGTCACGTTATACCACTGGTTGATGCCTTCCCCACCGGTAAATTTGATGGTTTTGAACGCCGCAGGACCGTCTTCCAGCTGAACGCCACGCGACAGGTCGCGCAGTTTATTCTCGTCAACCTGGCCGAACACACGCACGGCGTATTCACGTTCCACTTCACGGCTTGGGTGCATCAGACGGTTTGCCAGTTCACCATCGGTGGTAAACAGCAGCAGACCGCAGGTATTCACGTCCAGACGACCAACGGCAATCCAGCGAGCGCCACGCAGTTTAGGCAGACGGTCAAACACCGTCGGGCGACCTTCCGGGTCATTGCGGGTACACAGCTCGCCTTCCGGCTTGTAGTAAGCCAGCACGCGGCAGATCTGCTCAGCGGACTCTTTCACGGAGATAAGATGACCGTCGATACGGATCTTCAGCCCCGGTACGATTTCTACGCGGTCACCCAGCGTGGCGATTTTACCGTCCACACTCACGCGGCCCGCTTCAATAATGGCTTCGATTTCACGGCGTGAACCGTGGCCGGCACGCGCCAGCACTTTCTGTAACTTCTCGCTCATTGAGCTTCCTCAGGTGTCGCCTTCACAGGCGTCGAATCAGGTCAAAAGAGGGCCGAGCCCTGCTTTGATGGCCGCGTAGTATATCTGCTTATACCATTACAAGAAAGGCTTTACATCGCCCACGCCTTCACGAATCACTTCCGGTGCATCTTCGGTTAAGTCGACCACGGTGGTCGGCTGCTGGCCGAGATAACCGCCGTGAATAATCAGCTCGACCACCTTCTCCAGACGATCTTTGATCTCTTCCGGATCGGACTCGGTAAACTCGCTGCCGGGCAGCATCAGCGAGGTAGACAGCATCGGTTCACCGAGGGTTTTCAGCAGCGCCTGCGCAATCGGGTTCGACGGCACGCGCATGCCAATAGTCTTGCGTTTTTCCTGCAGCAGACGGCGCGGCACCTCTTTCGTCCCTTTCAGGATGAAGGTGTAGTTGCCCGGCGTGTTGTTCTTAATCAGGCGAAACGCCACGTTATCCACATAAGCATAGGTCGACAGCTCAGAGAGATCGCGGCACATCAGGGTAAAGTTATGGCCGTCCGGCAGCTGGCGAATACGGCAAATGCGTTCCATCGCCCCTTTATCTTCAATTTTGCAGCCCAGCGCGTAGCCGGAATCGGTCGGGTAGACAATCACGCCGCCTTTGCGGACGATCTCCACGGCCTGGTTAATCAGGCGTGGCTGCGGGTTATCCGGATGGATATAGAAAAACTGACTCATACTTCCCTCTCTTCAATTTGCTGCGGCTGTTCCCAGAGCTGCCAGACCGGCTCAACGCCAGCGGGCAGCCAGAGCTTGCGCCCCAGTTCGATCCAGGCGCAGGGCTGATGGAAATCAGAACCCTGTGAGCCAAGCAGGCCGTACTGTCGGGCATAGGTCGCGAGCTGCGCGCGCTCGTTGGGTGCCTGCTGACACTGGGCGACTTCCATCGCCTCGCCACCGTTTTCGGCAAAGTGCGACAGCAGCCTTTTCAGCCATTTAGCAGAAAGATTATACCGCCCCGGATGGGCCAGCACGGCCTTACCGCCAGAATGATGAATCACATCAATAGCTTGTTTTATTGTACACCACTGTGGCGGAACGTATCCGGTTTTCCCGCGCGCCAGATACTTTTTAAAGACATCCGCCATCGTCGTGGCTTTACCCGCCTCTACCAGAAAACGGGCGAAATGACCGCGCGTAACCGCCCCGCCGTTCGCCAGCTTTTGCGCACCTTCCAGCGCGCCAGGAATATGTGCCTTTTCCAGACGCTCGCCGATCATCTCTGCGCGCTGGTTGCGGCGCGTTTTTTGTTCTTGCAAAAACTCAATAAGTGCCGGATGGTCTATATCGATGTTCAGGCCAACGATATGAATCTCATGGTTTTCCCAGACGGTCGAAATCTCGACGCCGGGCACCAGATTGAGTGCCAGCCCGCAGCGGGCAATCTCGGCGCGCGCCGCCGGAATGGCATCCGTCGTATCGTGATCGGTTATCGCCAGCGTGCCGATGCGCATTTCAACGGCACGATGAACCAGGGCTTCGGGTGTCAGCAGGCCATCAGAGGCCTGAGTATGGCTGTGTAAATCATAAATAATAGCGTAGGTGGTATCGCTCAAAGCACTTCCCATAACAGGTTGGAGACATCCGAAACCATCATGATACCGACTTATATCGAAATTCTGAAATCAAGGGTTGACAACACGCCATCGAACTAGTTAACTAGTACGCAAGTTCACACGAGAAAGGTATCTGAAAATGACAGCACATTTCACTCTGCACGGTTGGTGGCGTACTTCCTGATCATCGGGCAGTGTCACGCGTCTGCGAAATGCAAACAGATACCCGCCCGCTACCCAGCGGGCTTTTTTTTGAACAGAATAAATGAGAACACCAACATGCAAACAGCCAAACCCCATCTCGAATTGCTGACCTGCGAGGCGGCCTATCGCCACAACCCGACCGCGCTGTTTCATCAGGTGTGCGGGGCACGCCCGGCAACGCTGCTGCTGGAATCTGCGGACATTGACAGCAAGGACGATCTCAAAAGCCTGCTGCTGGTCGACAGCGCGTTGCGCATTACCGCTCTAGGTGACACTGTCACAATCAAGGCCTTATCAGACAACGGCGCCTCGCTGCTGCCACTGCTGGATGCCGCCCTGCCTTCAGGCATCGAAAACGAACGTCATCCAGAAATGCGTATTCTGCATTTCCCGCCGGTTAGCCAGTTGCTGGATGAAGACGCGCGCCTGTGCTCCCTTTCCGTCTTCGATGCCTTCCGCCTGCTGCAGAACCTGGTTACCGTTCCACACGATGAGCGTGAAGCGATGTTCTTTGGCGGGCTGTTTGCCTACGACCTGGTCGCCGGATTTGAAGATTTACCGGAAACCGAGCAGGGCAATCGCTGCCCGGACTACTGTTTCTATCTGGCCGAAACCCTGCTGGTGATCGACCATCAGAAACAATACACCCGCATTCAGGCCAGCCTGTTCACGCCTTCTGGCGCTGAGAAAACCCGTCTGGAGCACCGCATTGCCCAACTGCAGCAGCAAATGACGGAAGCGCCGCCTGCGCTACCGGTGCAGCGCGTCGAGAAGATGACCTGCGATGTGAACCAGACCGACGATCAATACGGTGCCGTGGTTCGCCAGATGCAAAAGGCGATTCGCGCCGGGGAGATTTTCCAGGTGGTGCCTTCCCGCCGCTTCTCTCTGCCCTGCCCGTCCCCGCTGGCGGCTTACGACGTGCTGAAAAAGAGCAACCCAAGCCCGTACATGTTCTTTATGCAGGACAACGACTTCACGCTGTTCGGCGCCTCGCCGGAAAGCTCGCTGAAATATGACGCCACCAGCCGCCAGATTGAGATCTACCCGATCGCCGGAACCCGTCCGCGCGGACGTCGCGCAGACGGCTCGCTGGATCGCGATTTGGACAGCCGTATCGAGCTGGAAATGCGTACCGACCATAAAGAACTCTCCGAGCACCTGATGCTGGTTGACCTGGCGCGTAACGATCTGGCCCGTATTTGCACCCCGGGCAGCCGCTACGTGGCGGACCTGACCAAAGTTGACCGTTACTCCTTCGTGATGCACCTGGTCTCCCGCGTGGTGGGTGAACTGCGCAGCGACCTCGACGTGCTGCACGCCTACCGCGCCTGCATGAATATGGGCACCCTGAGCGGCGCGCCGAAGGTGCGTGCCATGCAGCTTATCGCCGAAGCGGAAGGACGTCGTCGCGGGAGCTACGGCGGCGCGGTAGGTTACTTCACCGCACACGGCGACCTTGATACCTGCATCGTGATCCGCTCCGCCTACGTCGAAGACGGTATTGCCACCGTTCAGGCCGGCGCCGGGATTGTTCTTGACTCTGTTCCGCAGTCTGAAGCTGACGAAACCCGCAGTAAAGCACGCGCGGTATTGCGCGCCATCGCTACCGCACACCACGCACAGGAGATTTTCTGATGGCTGACATTCTGCTGCTCGATAACATCGACTCCTTTACCTATAACCTGGCAGATCAGCTGCGTGCGAATGGTCACAACGTCGTTATCTACCGCAACCACGTTCCGGCTCAGACCCTGATTGACCGTCTGGCGACCATGCAAAACCCGGTGCTGATGCTCTCCCCGGGGCCGGGCGCGCCGAGCGAAGCGGGCTGTATGCCCGAACTGCTGACCCGCATGCGCGGCAAGCTGCCGATTATCGGTATCTGCCTTGGTCACCAGGCAATCGTGGAAGCCTACGGCGGTTACGTCGGCCAGGCGGGCGAGATCCTGCACGGTAAAGCCTCCAGCATTGAACATGACGGCCAGGCAATGTTTGCCGGGCTGCCGAATCCGCTTCCGGTCGCGCGCTACCACTCGCTGGTCGGCAGCAACATTCCCGCCGGGCTGACGATCAACGCCTCGTTTGAAGGGATGGTGATGGCGGTACGTCACGACGCGGATCGCGTCTGCGGGATGCAGTTCCATCCGGAATCCATCCTGACCTCCCACGGTGCCCGCCTGCTGGAGCAGACCCTCGACTGGGCGTTACTGAAGCTGGAGCAGACCAACACCCTGCAGCCGATTCTGGAAAAACTGTACCAGGCACAAACCCTGAGCCAGCAGGAGAGCCACCAGCTCTTCTCCGCCGTGGTTCGCGGCGAGCTGAAGCCTGAGCAGCTGGCAGCCGCTCTGGTGAGCATGAAGGTCCGCGGCGAAAGCCCGCAGGAAATCGCCGGTGCCGCAACGGCCCTGCTGGAAAATGCCGCCCCGTTCCCGCGCCCGGACTATCCGTTTGCCGATATCGTCGGCACCGGCGGTGACGGCAGCAACAGTATCAATATTTCAACCGCCAGCGCCTTTGTGGCCGCAGCGTGTGGCCTGAAGGTGGCGAAGCACGGTAACCGCAGCGTTTCCAGCCGGTCGGGCTCGTCTGATTTACTCGCGGCATTCGGCATTAATCTCGATATGAACGCCGAACGTTCCCGTGAAGCGCTGGATGACCTGGGCGTCTGCTTCCTGTTTGCGCCGAAGTATCACACCGGTTTCCGCCACGCAATGCCGGTTCGTCAGCAGCTGAAAACCCGCACGCTGTTTAACGTGCTCGGCCCGCTGATCAACCCGGCCCATCCGCCGCTGGCGCTAATCGGTGTCTACAGTCCGGAACTGGTCCTGCCGATTGCCGAGACCTTGCGCGTGCTGGGTTACCAGCGTGCCGCCGTGGTGCACAGCGGCGGAATGGACGAAGTGTCATTGCATGCGCCGACGCTGGTAGCCGAACTGCGCGACGGTGAAATCCTGAGCTACCAGCTCGAAGCCGCTGACTTTGGTTTAACTCCGTATCACCAGGAAGCGCTGGCCGGCGGTACCCCGGAAGAAAACCGTGACATTCTGACGCGCTTATTACAAGGTAAGGGAGAGGTCGCCCATGAGGCCGCCGTTGCCGCCAACGTCGCCATGCTGATGCGTTTGCACGGTGAGGAAGACCTTAAGGCCAACGTTCAAAAAGTTCTGGATGTACTGCGCTCCGGTGCAGCTTACGATCGCGTTACCGCACTTGCGGCAAGAGGGTAAAGAATGCAGACCGTTTTAGCGAAAATCGTTGCCGATAAGGCCATCTGGGTGGAAGCCCGCAAGCAACAGCAGCCGCTTGCCAGTTTCCAGAACGACGTCGTCCCGAGCAGCCGTCGTTTCTATGACGCCCTGCAGGGTGCGCGCACCGCGTTTATTCTTGAGTGCAAAAAAGCGTCTCCGTCCAAAGGCGTTATCCGTGACGATTTCGACCCGGCGCGTATTGCCGGCATTTATAAGCATCATGCTTCAGCCATCTCCGTGCTGACGGATGAGAAATATTTTCAGGGCAGCTTCGATTTTCTGCCCATCGTCAGCGGCATCGCGCCGCAGCCGATCCTGTGCAAAGACTTTATTATCGACCCGTATCAGATCTGGCTGGCGCGCTTTTACCAGGCCGACGCCTGCCTGCTGATGCTCTCGGTGCTTGACGACGAGCAGTACCGCCAGCTCTCTGCCGTCGCGCACAGCCTGAACATGGGCGTGCTGACCGAAGTGAGCAACGAAGAGGAGCTGGAGCGCGCGATTGCGCTGGAAGCTAAAGTGGTCGGCATTAACAACCGCGATCTGCGTGACCTGTCCATTGACCTGAACCGCACGCGCCAGCTGGCGCCGCGGCTGGGCTCTGGCGTCACGGTCATCAGCGAATCCGGCATTAACAGCTACGCCCAGGTGCGCGAGCTGAGCCACTTCGCCAACGGTTTCCTGATTGGCTCCGCCATGATGGAACATGACGATCTCAATGCGGCAGTACGTCGCGTGCTGCTGGGTGAAAACAAAGTCTGCGGCTTAACCCGCGAACAGGACGCCCAGGCCGCGTATGAAGCCGGAGCGATTTATGGCGGGCTGATTTTTGTGGATTCCTCTCCTCGCGCGGTCAGCGAAGAGCAGGCGCGTAAGGTCATCGCCGCGGCTCCACTCAGCTATGTTGGCGTGTTCCGCAATTCGGATATCGCCGAGGTGGTTGAAAAAGCCGACGCGTTATCACTGAGCGCGGTGCAGCTTCACGGCGATGAAGATCAGGCCTATATCGATGCCCTGCGCGCCACGCTGGCGCCGCAGGTACAGATCTGGAAAGCGCAAAGCGTTGAGGATACGTTGCCCCCGCGTAACCTGAACCACGTGGATAAATACGTTCTCGATAACGGTCAGGGCGGAACCGGCCAGCGTTTTGACTGGTCCCTGCTGAACGGCGAAAAGCTGGACAACGTTCTGCTGGCGGGCGGATTAAGCCCGGATAACTGCGTAGAAGCCGCGAAAACCGGCTGTGCAGGCCTCGATTTCAATTCAGGCGTAGAGTCCCAGCCGGGTAGTAAAGATGCCAGCAAACTGGCCTCGGTTTTTAAAACTCTGCGTGCATATTAAGGAAGAGAAGATGACGACATTACTTAACCCGTATTTTGGTGAGTTCGGCGGGATGTACGTCCCGCAAATCCTGATGCCCGCGCTGCGCCAGCTGGAAGAAGCGTTTGTAAGCGCGCAGAAGGATCCGGCATTTCAGGCGGAATTTACCGACCTGCTGAAAAACTATGCAGGCCGCCCAACGGCCCTGACCAAATGCCGCAATCTGACGGAAGGCACGAAAACCACGCTGTATCTTAAGCGTGAAGACCTGCTGCACGGCGGCGCGCACAAGACTAACCAGGTGCTGGGCCAGGCGCTGCTTGCGAAGCGTATGGGCAAAACCGAAATCATCGCCGAAACCGGCGCAGGCCAGCACGGCGTGGCCTCGGCGCTCGCCAGCGCCCTGCTCGGCCTGAAATGCCGCATCTATATGGGGGCGAAAGACGTTGAGCGTCAGTCTCCAAACGTTTTCCGTATGCGTCTGATGGGTGCGGAAGTGATCCCGGTGCACAGCGGATCCGCGACGCTGAAGGATGCCTGTAACGAAGCGCTGCGCGACTGGTCTGGCAGCTACGAAACCGCGCACTATATGCTCGGTACCGCGGCGGGTCCGCACCCGTTCCCGACCATCGTGCGTGAATTCCAGCGCATGATCGGGGAAGAGACCAAAGCGCAGATCCTCGAAAAAGAGGGTCGTCTGCCGGATGCGGTCATCGCCTGCGTCGGCGGCGGATCTAACGCCATCGGTATGTTCGCAGACTTTATCGACGACACCCGCGTGGGTCTTATTGGCGTCGAGCCTGCGGGTCACGGCATTGAATCGGGTGAACACGGCGCGCCGCTGAAGCATGGCCGCGTGGGGATCTACTTCGGCATGAAATCCCCGATGATGCAGACCGATGAAGGCCAGATTGAAGAGTCTTACTCTATCTCCGCTGGCCTCGACTTCCCGTCCGTCGGACCGCAGCACGCCTATCTGAACAGCACCGGTCGTGCGGACTATGTCTCCATTACCGATGACGAAGCGCTGGAAGCGTTCAAAACGCTGTGCCGCAGCGAAGGGATCATCCCGGCGCTGGAATCTTCGCACGCTCTGGCCCATGCGCTGAAAATGATGAAAGACAATCCGGAAAAAGAGCAGCTGCTGGTGGTCAACCTTTCCGGACGCGGTGACAAAGATATCTTCACCGTTCACGATATTCTGAAAGCACGAGGGGAAATCTGATGGAACGCTACGATAACGTATTTGCAGAACTGAAATCCCGCCAGGAAGGCGCGTTCGTTCCCTTCGTCACCCTGGGCGATCCGGGCCCTGAACAGTCGCTGAAGATCATCGACACCCTGATTGAATCCGGTGCCGATGCGCTGGAGCTGGGGATCCCGTTCTCTGACCCGCTGGCGGATGGCCCGACTATCCAGAATGCGACGCTGCGCGCGTTTGCTTCGGGCGTGACGCCAACCCAGTGCTTCGAAATGCTGGCAGCGATCCGTCAGAAGCACCCCACTATCCCGATTGGCCTGCTGATGTACGCCAACCTCGTGTTCAACCGCGGTATCGATGAATTTTACGCCGAGTGCGCACGCGTGGGCGTCGACTCTGTTCTGGTCGCCGACGTGCCGGTCGAGGAGTCCGCGCCGTTCCGCCAGGCGGCGATGCGTCACAACGTCGCCCCGATTTTCATCTGCCCGCCGAACGCCGATGACACACTGCTGCGCCAGATAGCCTCTTACGGGCGCGGTTACACGTACCTGCTCTCCCGCGCAGGCGTGACCGGTGCCGAGAATAAAGCGGCCCTGCCGCTGCATCATCTGGTGGAAAAGCTGGCCGAGTACCATGCCGCTCCGCCGCTGCAGGGCTTCGGGATCTCTTCTCCGGATCAGGTCACCGCGGCGATTGACGCGAAGGCTGCAGGTGCCATTTCCGGCTCTGCGATAGTGAAGATCATTGAGAAGAACGTGGACAAGCCCGAGCAGATGCTGGCCGAGCTGAAGGCGTTTGTGACCGCCATGAAGGCGGCAACGCGTAAAGCCTGACCCCTCCACCGTCTGGCACCCTTGCCAGACGGTTACCCTTTCTTCCCCGCCTTCAACAAAGGATTACGTCAAAATTGATCCTATCGATATTTTCGGTGTGAATGGCTTTTCAAACTGTCGTGTGAGCGTATGATCTGGACTCTTTTTTATCTTTAATCCTTCTGAGTTCAGAGGCTTATTCATGTCATGGCAATCCGTCAAACAGGCTTACCTGGTTAAGTTCTGGTCACCCGTTCCGGCCGTTATCGCGGCAGGCATTCTCTCTACTTATTATTTTGGCATTACCGGCACCTTCTGGGCCGTGACCGGCGAGTTCACCCGCTGGGGTGGTCAATTGCTGCAACTCGCTGGCGTGCATGCCGAAGAGTGGGGTTACTTTAAACTCATTCATCTGGACGGCACCCCGCTTACCCGCATCGACGGGATGATGATTATCGGCATGTTCGGCGGCTGTTTCGCGGCCGCGCTGTGGGCAAATAACGTTAAGTTGCGTATGCCCAAAAGCCGGATCCGCATTTTGCAGGCGGTTGTCGGCGGCATGATTGCCGGTTTCGGCGCGCGTCTGGCGATGGGGTGTAACCTTGCCGCCTTCTTTACCGGGATCCCGCAGTTTTCGCTTCACGCCTGGTTCTTTGCCGTCGCCACGGCCATCGGCTCTTACTTTGGCGCAAAATTCACCCTGCTGCCGCTGTTTCGTATTCCAGTGAAAATGACAAAAGTCAGCGCAGCGTCTCCGTTAACCCAGAAGCCCTCTCAGGCCCGCCGCCGTTTCCGCCTCGGAATGCTGGTCTTTTTCGCCATGGTGGCATGGGCGCTTTGCACCGCCCTGAACCAGCCTAAGCTCGGTCTGGCGATGCTGTTCGGTGTGGGTTTTGGTCTGCTCATTGAACGCGCGCAGATCTGCTTTACCTCTGCGTTTCGCGATATGTGGATCACCGGGCGCACGATGATGGCGAAGGCGATTATCGCCGGGATGGCGGTCAGCGCCATAGGCATCTTCAGCTATGTCCAACTGGGCGTCGAACCGAAAATCATGTGGGCCGGTCCTAACGCGGTCATTGGCGGCTTGCTGTTCGGCTTCGGGATCGTGCTGGCTGGCGGGTGTGAAACCGGCTGGATGTATCGCGCCGTGGAAGGCCAGGTGCACTACTGGTGGGTGGGGCTGGGCAATGTGATTGGCTCGACGATCCTGGCGTACTGCTGGGATGACGTGTCTCCCGTCCTGGCCACCCGCTGGGACAAGGTCAACCTGCTGAATACCTTCGGGCCTCTCGGCGGCCTGCTCGTCACCTACGCCCTGCTGTTGGTCGCTTTTTTACTGGTCGTCGCACAGGAGAGACGTTTCTTCCGCCGTGCGGGCGTTAAAACAGAAACGCAGGAGAATGCAGCATGAAAGAGATCGTGCCTGATTATCGTCTGGATATGGTTGGCGAGCCCTGTCCATATCCGGCGGTGGCTACGCTTGAAGCGCTGCCGCAGCTTAAGAAAGGTGAAATTCTGGAGGTGGTCAGCGACTGCCCGCAGTCCATCAACAACATACCGCTGGATGCGAAAAACCACGGTTATACGGTGCTGGATATCCAGCAGGATGGCCCAACCATTCGCTATCTGATTCAAAAATGATCGCTAAGGGCCTCGTCAGGGGCCTTTATCGTATTGAATTATAAGACATCTTGATCCACGGCAAAAACGTTATTTATGACTTAAGTAAAATCTCATTTCCCTTTTGAAGGAGGTTTTCGCGGTTTGATGTATTTACGAGCTTTACTGGTCTTCGCCTTATTGATTCCCTTCCACGCGCTGTCCCTGAATTTCTCTTCTACTTTCCTGCGTCTTAATTGTCCGCAAAGAGGACTTGTCGAGGTTATTCTGCACGTTTATGACCATACTCAGGAACGGTGGCGCGGCCATTTTGAAACCGGTGCGGGGCATAAACGTGCGGGTGATACCGAAATGATCCCGTTTGCCAACGGCGATATTCTCTTCCATTCCTTGTCCAGCGACGCTTTCAGCTATTTATATGATGGGGAAACGATCCTGAGGCACTGCGTAAAGCTTGATGAGCGGCCGGTTTATCCGTCGTTTTGACGTGAGCAAAGCAAACTGGCCACCCTGTGGCCAGTTTGACGGGGGATCAGAAACGATAACCCGCAGAGAACATAAACACCCACGGATCCAGACGAGTGCTGATACTTTGCTGCTGGCCGCCCGCCTTGAAGCGTACGTCCGTATCAATATCCATATACCAGACCGAGGCGTTGATCAGCCAGTCGCGGTTAATCAGATAATCCAGGCCAACCTGCCCCGCCATGCCCCACGAATCTTTCAGGCTGAGATCTGTCAGACCCGCCTCTTTACCGGTATCGTTGAATTTCTCATCAAAGAAGGTGGTGTAGTTCACACCGGCGCCAATATAAGGACGCACCTTGCTGCTTGAGTCGCCGAAGTACCACTGCGCCATCAGCGTTGGCGGTAAATGGTGAACCGTGGCGATATCACCGGTTGGCCCTAGGCCCACGCGATGACGGAACGGCGTTGCGGCAAGAAGTTCAACGCCCACGTTATCCGTCGCCATATAGGTGAAGGTTAAACCTAACTGGGTGTTATTACTGACGTTAAAACCGCCCATTCCCAGCACGTTATCCGAACCTTCAGTTGGGCGAGCCGTAGCCGAACCGGCACGAATAAAGAATTCGCCTGCTTCATGCGCATACGCGCCGCCAGAGAGACTGCTTAATACAAGGGCTGCCACCGCTAATTTTTTCATATCCGCTCCATCGTTGTGGTTTTAATCGCGGATGAGAATATACTCACAAAAGAGTAATAAGTGATCTGCCACAGATCACATTAAAACCAGTAACTTAACATTCATTGATCTGGATTAATTTTTTGTTACGCACTCAAAACCAATAAGTTGTTTCCATGTCAATTTTTGGCATTTCACGGTTACAAAATTTTCCTTTTTCCCCCTCTTGCTCTTCCTCTGGCAGCTGGATAATTTATCGCTCTCACAAATTGATTTGATGCGTTCTTCTTTTGCAGGTGTGCCATGAGTGATATCAACCCGTGCATGACGTGCGGAGCCTGTTGTGCGTATTTTCGAGTCTCTTTCTATTGGGCCGAAGCCAGCGATGGCGGTGGTACCGTTCCGGTTCATCTTACCGAGCCGTTAACCCCCTTTTTGCGCTGCATGAGCGGCACGAACCAAAAGCAGGCCCGCTGTGTGGCGCTACAGGGTGAGCCTGGGGTCTCGACCCGATGTTCCATCTATGAGGATCGCCCCAGCCCGTGCCGGGAATTTGCCATGTCGGGGGAAGATGGCCAGGTCAACGAAGCCTGTAACCGCGCCCGCGCGCGGGTTGGATTACCGCCGCTTTACAAAGATATGCTTTTCCATACAAGCCTTGATGCTGCCACAGCAGGTGCATCCGGTGTACAATTGCCGGCTAATTAACACCTGCAATACTCAAGGAGAGTGCATGTCTATCACGGCGAAGTCTGTCTACCGTGACACGGGAAACTTTTTCCGCAATCAGTTCATTACCTTTTTACTGATCGCGTTGCTTTGCGCCTTTATCACGGTGGTGCTGGGCCATGCCTTCTCACCGAGTGAAGAACAGATTGCCAGCCTGAGCCAGGGCGACCATCTTGCGGGTAGCGTGGGGTTGTTTGAGCTGGTGCAAAACATGACGCCGGAGCAGCAGCAAATTCTGCTGCGCGCCTCTGCCGCTTCCACGTTCTCAGGCCTGATTGGTAATGCAATTCTGGCGGGCGGCGTTTTGCTGATGATTCAGCTGGTATCGGCGGGTCACCGCGTCAGCGCCTTACGGGCGATTGGTGCGAGTGCACCGGTCTTACCTAAGCTGTTTATCCTGATCTTTTTAACCACGATGCTGGTGCAAATGGGGATTATGCTGGTCGTGGTGCCGGGCGTTTTACTGGCTATCGTGCTCGCATTTGCGCCGGTGATGATTGTGCAGGATAAGATGGGAATTTTTACCGCGATGCGCAGCAGCATCAGACTGGCATGGGCTAATATGCGTCTGGTGGCGCCCGCCGTGATCGGCTGGCTGCTGGCCAAAACGCTGCTGTTATTGTTTGCACCGAATTTTGCGGTATTAACGCCTAACGTCGGCGCCGTGGTGGCGAATACGCTGAGCAATCTCATTTCAGCGGTACTGCTCGTCTATCTGTTCCGCCTGTATATGTTAATTCGTCAGTAATCCCGAGGCGGGGGGCATCTCTGTCTCCCTCCCCGCTCAGAAGATGGAATCACAGAATGAAGCAGTTTCTTGATTTTTTACCGCTCGCGGTGTTTTTCGCTGTCTATAAGTTGTACGACATTTTTGCTGCAACAAAAGCGTTAATCGTCGTGACCGCCGTTGTGCTGATCTACAGTTGGATTCGCTATCGCAAAGTCGAAAAAATGGCGCTTATCACGTTCGTTTTAGTAGCGGTGTTCGGTGGATTGACCATTGCCTTGCATGATGTTGAATTTATTAAGTGGAAGGTGACTGTTATTTATGCGTTGTTTGCAGCAGCGCTATTGTTCAGTCAATGGTTCATGAAAAAGCCCCTTATCCAGAGCATGTTAGGTAAAGAACTAACGCTGCCGCAGGTGGTCTGGTCGCGTCTGAATACCGCCTGGGCAATCTTCTTTATTCTTTGCGGTCTCGCTAACATCTATATTGCCTTCTGGCTGCCGCAGGATATCTGGGTCAACTTTAAGGTCTTTGGCCTGACCGCGCTGACGCTTATCTTCACGCTGTTAAGCGGCGTATACATCTATCGTCATATGCCGCAGGACGACAACCACTGATTACTGACTGACCAGAACGTCAACGACGGGCGTTCTGGTCTATTCTCTCCGCACGCGAATCATAGTAGCATCCCGCCTGAAGTCTTCCGTTACGAGTTAAAACAATGACAACAACTAACGCCCCTCAGGGCGAACTGGTTTTACGCACACTGGCAATGCCCGCTGACACCAATGCCAATGGCGATATTTTTGGCGGCTGGCTGATGTCGCAGATGGATATGGGCGGCGCAATTCTGGCAAAAGAGATTGCCCACGGGCGCGTGGTCACCGTGAGGGTGGACGGCATGACCTTCCTGCGCCCGGTTGCGGTGGGTGATGTGGTTTGCTGCTACGCGCGTTGCGTGAAGCGCGGTAATACCTCCATTTCCATCAACATCGAAGTCTGGGTGAAGAAAGTCTCTTCTGAGCCGATTGGGCAACGCTATAAGGCCACTGAAGCGTTGTTTATTTATGTCGCCGTGGACAGCGAGGGTAAACCTCGTCAGCTTCCGCAGGCCTGATCGACAGGCAAAAAAAAGCCTCCTTTCGGAGGCTTTTTTTATTCCATCTGCGCCCCGCCGTTCAGGCGGAAAACAATATTGACGATCAATCCGCTCCCCGGCTTGCCTGGTTCATAGCGCCATCTGCGCATGGCAGATTTCACTTCGCGCTCAAACATATTAGAAGGTTGCGCAGACAAGATTTCCACGTTATCCACGCGGCCATCCGCAGTGACGTCAAATTTCACCCGTACGCGCCCTTCAATACGCAAGGCCTGAGCTCGCGCCGGATACTGAGGCTGATTGCGGCTTACGGCGCGCGGGCCCGCTGGCGCGGTTACGGTTGGCTTTGACGTCGTTGCCGTATTGTTCATCACCGGACGTGAAGGCGCTGCATTTTCGACCGGCTGGGTCGCGCGCGGTTCAACCGGACGTACCTCGCGTTTCGGACGCTCCTCGACCTTCTTCACCGGCTTTGGCTTCGGCTTAGGTTTTGGCTTCGGTTCAGGTTTGTGGATCACCACCGGGGCTTCCTTCGGTGGCTCCGGAACGGGCTCGGGTTCTGGCTCCGGTTCAGCCACCGGCTGTGGCGGCGGAGGGGCAACCTGCGGCGGTTCAAGATCCGCTGGCGAGACCATCGTCACCGAGATCGGCTGCGCGGGCGCGGGCATTTCAATAACCTGATGAACCGAGGTATACAGCAGACCCGCCACAACGGCACCGTGAATCACGACAGAAAGCAGCGTCGGCCAGGGAAAGCGGCGAGGTAAATCAAGGGTCATCGAAGTCATAGTCATCAACGTTAAAAAACCGAACCCTGATTTTAAATGCAAATAGCAATCATATTCAATAAGACACTTTGCTCTGGCGCAATTTTAGCGCCCGAGAGGCCAAAAAAGGCGCATACAGATCAGGGTATTAACATTGTTTTTATTTTACATTGCAGTCGTTTGCCCTTTCACATAACGTAACTGACACTTTTACCGGTTAAGGAGCTTCGCCGTGTTTTACGTGATTTACTCTGAAGATGTTGCTGATTCGCTCGAAAAACGCCAGTCTGTGCGCCCTGCGCATCTGGCACGTTTGCAGTTGCTTCAGGATGAAGGCCGATTACTGACCGCTGGCCCCATGCCTGCAGTAGACAGCAACGATCCGGGTGCTGCCGGTTTCTCCGGCTCCACGGTCATTGCTGAGTTTGAATCCCAGGAAGCCGCTCAGGCCTGGGCTGACGCAGACCCGTACGTTGCAGCGGGCGTGTATGCAAAAGTGACGGTGAGACCGTATAAAAAAGTGTTCTGATACCAAAGCGGCTCCGAAAGGAGCCTTTTTTAGGATGGCGATTACGCGCCGCTGTGCCGGGTAAACTGCTGCTCTGTAATAAGGCTTCCCCACTGATCGCCTTCCCACTCTTTTACCAGCGTAAACCCATACGACTCGTACAGACGCCTGGCGGCGGTCAGCTTATTGAACGTCCAGAGGTGCACAGCTGAAAAACCGGCGCTGTCGCAAAACCGCATGGCTTCATTCAGCAGTTTTTTCCCCACGCCGTGCCCCCGGCAGCCATCATCAAGAATAAACCAGCGAAGATGGGCTTCACCCGGCGCCAGATCCTCGCCATCGATCGCCACCGAGCCGACAATTTTGTCGTTGAGCACTGCCAGCCAAATCTGGTTACAGGGCTTCTCCAGTCTTTCACTAAACTCAGCCAGCCCCGAAGCCACTTTGGCCTCGAAGAAGCGACCAAAATTATGCTCCCGCGAATAATAACTGCCATGCATCTCCGCGATACGGCCAATCATGCCCGGGATATACCCCTGCACTATCTTCAGCTCATCGGGCTGCATATCGTTGCCCACCTCCCGACACGCCAGCAGCGCGTTGGCATAAAGGGAGAGACCCTCAGAAATGGTCAGCTGCTGGGCAGGAGCAAGACGCTTTATTGCTGTGACCACGCGCTCATTGCTGAAGGAATTAATTTTGCTGACCGTCTCGTGACCTTTCGCGGTCAGCCTGAGGCTCTTTGCTCTCGCATCCTCGGTAGAAATGACCTCCTCGAGTTCGCCTGCGGCAATCAGGCGAGCCAGCATCCGGCTGACGCTGGACTTTTCCAGGCCCAGCAGCTGTACCAGCTGACTCGCCGTCATCTCTTTTCGTAGGGCAATTTCGACCAGAGTATGGACGGCCGAAGGCGAGTAATTCGTTGAGGCCAGGGTAGAACCCATAAAACCTAACTCTCGCACCATCAGGCGCGAGGAACGTCGAATAACACTGACTACCGGGGTTTCGCTGTGCATGTTATGTCCTCACCATTTAGTTGTACTATACAACTAAATGGTGAGGGATTGTCAAACAGAATGAAAAAGGCTCCCGCAGGAGCCTTTCATCAATCAGTGCAGCGACGCTAACCTCGCCGCAAACCCGACAAACAGCAGCCCTATCAGCCCGTTCCCCAGCTTTGCCAGTTTCTTTTTCGTTTTGAGATAGCGCGTGACAAATGCACCGGAGAAGATCAGGAAGCTCATGTACATGAAGCTTATCAACTCAAGCGTCGTCGCGAGGATAAGGAAAGAGGTACCGGTGTTCTGCGCATTCACGTCGATGAACTGAACAAAGAACGATACGTAGAACAGAATCGCTTTTGGATTCGTCAGGCTCAGCACCAGCGAACGTTTCATGATCGTGCTGGCAGGCTCGGTGCCGCTTTCCTGAGCGTGATTCTGGCGGGTAATGACCGACCAGAGCATTTTGCCGCCCAGCCACAGCAGGTAGAAGGCGCCGAGATAGCGCACGATATTAAACAGTACCGGCGTGGTCTGGATTAATGCCGCGACGCCCGCCCAGGCAAGAAACATCAGCACCGCATCGCCGATAAATACACCCGTGGCGGCAAGGTACCCTTTTTTAACGCCGTGTCCAATTCCAGTTTTAAGCACAAACAGGGTATTTGGCCCCGGTACCAGCACGATAAAAAACGCGCCAACAACATACGTCCAGAAATTCAGTACGCCAAACTCCGCAAACACTTCTTCTCCCTCCTTTTGCTGAACACAACAGAAATAGCGCTGCAACCACGCTACTCCCAAAAATCAGACCTCATAAAATCAGCGGGCACCATTACGGTGCCCTCATGGTACTCAGATATCCTGGACGGCGAACAGCAACGCGTTGCGGTGCCGGGTCATTCCACATTTTCTGATGGCGTGAATACGCATATTGCGGCGGGATTGTGCTTCCAGCCAACGAGCCTTGCGACGACTCACCTGTCGCAACATGCGCCAGCGCCCTACTTCTGTTCTACTGCGCTTCATGTCTACAACTCTTTCTCAAACAGAGACGCCATTATAAACCCAACCCGGCTGCAAACCAGCGCTTTTACCTGGCGTTTTTATTTGCCAGATGAATCCTGATGCGTACACTCATAACAATACGCTTTCAAAAGGATTTTTTTACCTATGACAACCTTCTACACCGTGGTGAGTTGGCTGGTCATTTTGGGATACTGGCTGTTAATCGCGGGTGTGACGTTACGCATCCTGATGAAGCGCAGAGCCGTACCCTCTGCCATGGCCTGGCTTCTGATCATCTATATCCTGCCGCTGGTAGGAATTATCGCCTATCTCTCTTTCGGTGAGCTTCATCTCGGTAAACGCCGCGCCGAGCGGGCCCGCGCCATGTGGCCCTCCACCGCGAAGTGGCTGAACGACCTTAAAGCCTGCAAGCATATCTTTGCCGAGGAGAACAGCAGCGTCGCCTCGTCACTGTTTAAGCTGTGCGAGCGCCGTCAGGGGATTGGCGGCGTTAAGGGTAATCAGCTCCAACTGCTAACCTCGTCCGACGACGTTATGCAGGCGTTAATCCGCGATATCCAGCTGGCGCGTCATAATATCGAGATGGTTTTCTATATCTGGCAGCCCGGCGGGATGGCTGACCAGGTCGCGGAATCCCTGATGGCCGCGGCGCGACGCGGCATTCACTGCCGTCTGATGCTTGACTCTGCGGGCAGCGTGGCATTTTTCCGCAGTCCCTGGGCAGGGATGATGCGCAATGCCGGTATCGAAGTGGTCGAGGCGCTGAAGGTTAACCTCCTGCGCGTGTTTCTGCGCCGGATGGACCTTCGTCAGCACCGTAAAATGATCATGATCGATAACTATATTGCCTACACCGGCAGCATGAACATGGTTGACCCGCGCTTCTTTAAACAGGACTCGGGCGTGGGCCAGTGGGTGGATTTGATGGCGCGCATGGAGGGGCCGATTGCCACCTCTATGGGCATCGTCTACTCCTGCGACTGGGAGATAGAGACCGGCAAACGCATCCTGCCGCCACCGCCGGACGGCAATATTATGCCGTTTGAAGAGGCCAGCGGTCACACTATTCATACCATTGCTTCCGGGCCGGGCTTCCCGGAGGATTTGATTCATCAGGCGCTGCTGACGGCGACCTACTCGGCGCGTGAATATCTGATCATGACGACGCCCTACTTTGTTCCCAGCGATGACCTCCTGCACGCGATCTGTACCGCGGCGCAGCGCGGCGTGGATGTGAGCATTATTTTGCCGCGCAAAAATGACTCCCTTCTGGTTGGCTGGGCCAGCCGGGCATTCTTTAGCGAACTGCTGGCCGCAGGGGTGAAGATCTACCAGTTCGAAGGCGGACTGCTCCATACCAAGAGCGTGCTTGTCGACGGCGAGTTAAGCCTGGTGGGAACGGTGAACCTGGATATGCGCAGCCTGTGGCTTAACTTTGAAATCACGCTGGTTATTGATGATGCCGGCTTTGGCGGCGATCTCGCGGCGGTGCAGGATGATTATATCTCCCGCTCCCGCCTGCTGGATGCCAGACTGTGGGTAAAACGTCCGCTGTGGCAGAGAATTGCCGAACGACTGTTTTACTTCTTTAGTCCGTTGCTGTAAAACGTGCCCAACGATGTTAAACAGGTAGTCATCATGGAAATGGATCTGAACAATCGCCTGACCGAAGACGAAACGCTCGAGCAGGCCTATGACATTTTTCTCGAACTGGCGGTTGATAACCTCGATCCCGCAGACGTGATCCTCTTTAATCTGCAGTTCGAAGAGCGCGGCGGTGCCGAACTGTTCGACCCTTCAGAAGACTGGGCTGAGCATGTGGATTTCGACCTGAACCCTGACTTCTTCGCCGAAGTAGTGATCGGGCTGGCCGATGAAGACGGTGGCGAAATTAATGATGTCTTCGCTCGCGTCCTGCTCTGCCGTGAGAAAGACCACAAGCTGTGCCATATTCTCTGGCGCGAATAATAAAAAAGGCTGCGATTGCAGCCTTTTTTATTTACTCCGGCAACGGATTTCCGCAGCGGTGACAATAACGCGCGTTGAGTTCATGTTCCCCCTGATGACATCGCGGACATTTGCGCTGCTGCTTGCGGCTCTGAAATGCGCTACTCATGTGCGTGGTAATCAGCCCGGTCGGAATGGCAATGACCGAATAGCCAATCAAAATCAGCACTGAGGCCACAATTCGCCCCAGCGGCGTATGGGGCGTGATATCCCCGTACCCCACGGTCGTTACGGTCACGATCGCCCAGTAGACGGACGCATTGAGCGTCGTAAAGCCATATTTCGGCCCCTCAATCAGATACATCAGTGCGCCAAAAACAATCATGACAATGGCAATAAACGAATAGAACAGAATAAGCTGATGACGGGCGCTGACGATTGCGCTCCAGAATATGCGCAGTGAGGGCATAAAGCGCAGTAATTTCAGAATACGTAATACGCGAATAACGCGCATCGCTCGCCAGGCAAAGACATAGCTCAGGCTGATTTCCGGCCACAGCCACATGACGTAGAGCGGCAGAATGGTGGCTAAATCGATAAATCCCCAGAAGCTGAAAACATATCGGGCCGGGTTAGGCCAGGCAATCACTCGGAGGAGATATTCAGCGGTAAACACCAGGGTAATCGCCAGCTCAAGCCAGACAAAGACATGCCATTCGTCAAACGTCAGGTGGTATTGCGTCCCGGCACCCGATTCAATAAAGATGATAACCACGCTGAGGAGCGCAAATAAACCACAAAGACCCTCGAAGCGCCGTCCGGATACCGTTTCAGGATCGAATAAAACATGATAAAGCCGCCGACGGGCTGACGTGAATAAACGCGACACAGTGACCTCGTAAAAAATAAGGGCTGACATCATGTCAGCCCTTGCGATTATAACGGGTCTACTTTCAGGCAGGAAACCGCATGTCGGAAACTGCCTTCCAGAACCGGCCGCGTTTTCGCACATTCCGGCCCGGCCATAGGGCAGCGCGTGCGGAAGACGCAGCCCGACGGCGGGTTAATCGGTGAAGGCAATTCCCCTTCCAGAAGCTGGATGGTCTTATTCTTTTCCAGATCGGGATCGGGGATCGGCACTGCCGACATCAGCGCTTTGGTGTAAGGGTGCAGCGGATTGTGGTACACCTCGTCATAGGTACCCAGCTCCACGGCGTGCCCCAGATACATTACCAGCACGCGGTCAGAGATGTGTTTCACCACGGCCAGGTCATGCGCGATGAAGATCAGCGACAGCCCCATTTCGCGCTGCAGCTTCTGCAGCAGGTTAACCACCTGCGCCTGAATGGAGACGTCGAGCGCGGAAACCGGCTCATCACAGATAATCAGCTTCGGTTCGAGGATCAGGGCGCGCGCAATACCAATACGCTGACACTGACCGCCAGAGAACTCGTGAGGGTAGCGGTTGATGAGGTTTGGCAACAGCCCAACTTTCAGCATCATCGCCTTAACGCGATCGCGCACTTCCTGGCGGGACATCTTCGGATGATAGGTCCGCAGCGGCTCGGCAATAATCTCACCGATGGTCATACGCGGGTTTAATGACGCCAGCGGATCCTGGAAAATCATCTGGATATCGCTGCGCACGTCGCGCCACTCGTCGGGCTTCATGCCCAGCAGATCTTTACCCAGCCAGGCCACTTTGCCGTCGGTGGCTTTTACCAGACCGATAATGGCGCGCGCAAAGGTCGATTTACCGCAGCCGGACTCGCCCACCACGCCCAGGGTTTCCCCTTCGTACAGACGCAGCGTGACGCCGTCCACCGCTTTCAGGGTCTTCGACGGCTGCCAGAACCACTGTTTGCCGTCCTTGATGTCGAAATGCACTTTAAGGTCAGCAATTTCGAGCAGGACATTGCGTTTTTCATCTAATGCGTTCATACCAGCTCCTCCTGCGGCTTAAAGCAGGCGCGCAGACGGCCTGGTGCAAACTCTTCCAGCGGCGGTGCGCTGTTGCAGATTTCCATCGCGTGCGGACAGCGCGGCTGGAACGGACAGCCTTTCGGCAGGCGCAGCAGGTTTGGCGGGTTGCCCGGAATGGTCAGCAGGGATTCTCCTTCCGCATCGAGACGCGGCACCGCGTTCAGCAGACCAATCGAGTAAGGATGGGCTGGCTGATAGAACACCTCACGCGCTTTGCCGTATTCCATGGTACGACCGGCATACATCACCAGCACTTTGTCACAGATGCCCGCCACCACGCCCAGGTCGTGGGTGATCATGATAATCGCCGTGTTGAACTCACGCTTCAGCTCGTTCAGGAGGGTCATGATTTGCGCCTGAACGGTAACGTCCAGCGCGGTGGTCGGTTCGTCGGCAATCAGCAGTTTTGGCCGACACAGCAGCGCCATCGCAATCATCACGCGCTGACGCATACCGCCGGAGAACTCGTGCGGGAACATACGCATGCGCTTGCGCGCTTCCGGCATTTTCACCGCATCGAGCATTTTGACCGACTCTTCAAAGGCTTCGGCTTTGCCCAGACCTTTGTGCAGCATCAGGACTTCCATCAGCTGCTCACCGACGCGCATGTACGGGTTCAGCGAGGTCATCGGATCCTGGAAAATCATCGAGATCTGCTCGGCGCGCAGCTTGTTCAGCTCTTGCTCCGGCAGGTTGAGGATTTCACGACCGTTGAATTTCGCGGAACCGCCAATCACACCGTTAGCGGCCAGCAGGCCCATTAACGCAAAGGCGGTCTGGGATTTACCGGAACCAGATTCCCCCACGATACCGAGCGTTTCACCCGCGCGCAGGTTGAAGTTAAGATCGTTCACGGCGGTCACATCCCCGTCCGGGGTCTTAAAGGTGACGCGAAGATCTTTTACGTCCAGCAGAAGGTCGCTCCGCTGCTGCGCCTGTGGCGCGGTTGCCGTTTCAATCATTGTCATGACGGCGCTCCTTAACGGTCTTTCGGGTCGAGGGCATCACGCAGGCCATCGCCGATAAAGTTAAAACAAAACAGGGTAACGACCAGGAAACCCGCCGGGTATAACAGCAGCCACGGTGATACTTCCATTGAGTTTGCACCGTCACTCAGCAGCGCGCCCCAGCTGCTCAGCGGCTCTTGCGTACCCAGACCGAGGAAGCTCAGGAAGGATTCAAACAGGATCATGCTTGGTACCAGCAGTGAGGCATAGACCACCACCACGCCCAGCACGTTAGGAACGATATGGCGAACCACGATATTCCCGGTAGAGACACCGCCGACCTGCGCGGCTTCGATAAACTCTTTGCGTTTGAGGCTCAGCGTCTGGCCGCGAACAATACGCGCCATATCCAGCCATGACACCATCCCGATGGCCACGAAGATCAACAGGATATTCTGACCAAAGAAGGTCACCAGCAGGATGACGAAGAACATAAACGGGAAGGAGTTCAGGATTTCCAGCAGACGCATCATCACCGAGTCCACTTTGCCGCCAAGGTAGCCGGACAGTGAGCCATAGAGCGTCCCGACGATCACCGCCACCAGCGCGGCAGCAATCCCGACCATCAGCGAGATACGCCCGCCGATAGCGACACGCACCAGCAGGTCACGTCCGGAGGAGTCCGTGCCAAAATAGTGGCCAGACTCCATATCCGGCGCGCTGGACATCATGCCCCAGTCGGTGTCGAAATAGGTAAATTGCGACAGCATCGGGGCCAGGGTCACAAACAGCGCGATGATCACCAGAACCACCAGACTCGCCACCGCCGCGCGGTTGTGCATAAAGCGACGACGCGCGTCCTGCCAGAGGCTACGACCTTCCACTTCCAGTTTTTCACTGAAGTTTTCCAGCGCCTCGCTGTTTTTCTTACTCAACATCATGGCGTGCTCCAGTTAGTAACGGATTTTCGGGTCGATGACGGCATACAGCACATCGACGATAGCGTTAAAGAGAATGGTCAGCGCACCGACGAGAATGGTCAGGCTCAGTACCAGCGAATAGTCGCGGTTAAGCGCGCCGTTCACAAACAGCTGGCCAATGCCCGGCAGGCCGTAAATGGTTTCGATAACCATCGAGCCGGTGATGATCCCGACGAATGCCGGTCCCATGTATGAGAGCACGGGCAACAGCGCCGGTTTGAGCGCGTGGCGGAAGATAATCCGACGCATCGGCAGCCCTTTCGCGCGCGCGGTACGAATGAAGTTCGAGTGCAGCACTTCGATCATTGAACCACGGGTGATACGCGCGATACTGGCGATGTACGCCAGGGATAATGCCACCATCGGCAAAATCATGAACTTTAATGCCCCGCCGTTCCAGCCGCCGCCAGGCAGCCACTTCAGCGTAATGGCAAATATCATCACCAGTAATGGCGCGACAACGAAGCTGGGTATGACTACCCCGGTCATTGCCACCCCCATTACGGCATAATCCCATTTGGTATTTTGTCTGAGCGCGGCGATGACGCCTGCGGTGACCCCGAAAACAATGGCCAGAATGAATGCCGCTGCACCCAATTTCGCCGAAACCGGGAAGCTGGACGCCACCAGATCGTTAACGGAATAGTCTTTATATTTAAATGACGGTCCAAAATCACCGTGGGCCAGCTGCTTCAGGTAATTGAAGTACTGGGTAGAGATAGGATCGTTTAAGTGGTATTTCGCTTCGATATTCGCCATCACTTCTGGCGGCAGCGTACGCTCACCGGTAAATGGACTTCCCGGCGCAAGGCGCATCATGAAGAAGGAAATCGTGATGAGAATAAATAGCGTTGGAATCGCTTCAAGACAGCGACGTAGGATAAATTTCAACATTGCCCGTACCTTCTGGCGTGTGCCTATATAATGTGACGTTGGTTAGACACCGTGGGGCGAGCACGCCCGCCCCACTCATTGCCATTAATGCTTGATAATATACAAGTTTTTAACGTAGATATTATCCATCGGGTCTTTACCGGTGTACCCACCTACCCACGGTTTCACCAGACGGGCGTTAACGTAGTAGTAAACCGGTACGATCGCGGAATCTTTATCCAGCTGCTGCTCAGCTTTAGAGTACAGTTCAGTACGCTGTGCTTCGTCAGTGGTTTTCAGCGTGTCGGCAATCAGCTTGTCAAATGCCGGGCTCTTATAGTGCGCGGTGTTGTTTGAGCTGTCACTCAGCATGGTGTTCAGGAAGGAGGTCGGTTCGTTATAGTCCGCACACCAGCCGGCACGCGCCACGTCAAAGGTGCCCTGATGACGGCTGTCGAGGAAGGTCTTCCACTCCTGGTTCTCCAGCTTCACGTTCGCGCCCAGGTTCTTTTTCCAGATCGAGGCGACGGCGATAGCCAGTTTTTTGTGCAGATCGGAGGTGTTGTACAACAGGCTGAAGGTCAGCGGCTTATCGGCAGTATAGCCCGCTTCGGCCAGCAGTTTCTTCGCTTCTGCGTTACGCTCTTCCTGCGTCTGTTTGAACCAGTCTGGCTCGGTCAGTTTTGCGCCATCGGTGTATGGAGGGGTATAGCTGTATGCCGGCAGATCGCCCTGGTTTTTCACTTTGTTCACGATGATATCGCGATCCAGTGCCAGCTTCAGCGCAGTACGAACACGTACGTCGGTGAACGGTGCTTTCTGGTTGTTGATTTCATAGTAGTAGGTGCACAGGTACGGGTCGACGTGAACTTCTTTCGGGATCTCTTTCTTCAGCTTCTGGAACAGTTCAATCGGCATGTTGTTATAGGTCATGTCGATTTCGCCGCTGCGGTAGCGGTTGACGTCAGTCACTTCGGAAGAAATTGGCAGGTAGGTCACCTGATTAATGACGGTTTTAGCGTTGTCCCAGTATTGCGGGTTACGCTCAAGCACCATACGCTCGTTGACCACCCAGTCTTTCAGCTTATAGGCGCCGTTGGTCACGATATTGGCAGGCTGGGTCCATTTTTCACCAAATTTTTCCACCGCGGATTTTGGTACCGGGGAGACGGACGGGTGAACCAGCAGCTTATAGAAGTACGGAACAGGTTCGCTCAACGTGACTTCGAAGGTATTGGCATCGATCGCTTTAACGCCCAGATCGGTGATCGGTTTTTTGCCCGCGATGATGTCATCAATATTGGCAATATGGCCATATTGCAGGTAGCTCGCATACGGAGAGGCGGTCGTTGGATTCGCCAGACGCTGCCAGCTATAAACGAAATCTTCAGCCGTGACCGGCGTACCGTCGGACCATTTCGCATCTTTACGCAGATGGAAGGTCCAGACTTTGAAATCTTTGTTTTCCCATTTTTCTGCCACGCCCGGTGCCGGGTGGCCGTCTACGTCAGTTACCAGCAGGCCTTCGAACAGGTCGCGGTTAACGTTAGACTCAGGAACACCTTCAATTTTGTGCGGGTCAAGAGACTGAACTTCCGCACCGTTGTTACGCACCAGCGTCTGCTTCTCCGCCAGCTGAACACCTGCAGGAACGTCCGCAGCCATTGCAGCGTTTCCCGCGATTAGCGCAGTTAAAATCCCCGCCGCTACCAGATTTTTTTTTGTGATGATGGACATTGTGTTGATACTCCACTCATTATAATGACTGGCCTTCGCCAGCTGTGTAATCCCCTGTTGGGGCCTGTACAGCGCAGGAGTTTTTTTTGCTGCTGTCAGGTTCTTCTTTTACTGCTTGCTATCACCGACTTTTTTATTACTGACCGCTCGTATGGCAGTCTTGCGTCGATTCTTTACAGGCCTCCCCTGTTTGAGACCTGTTCTGGATATCCGAGATGAGAACCATATGAAAATAATTCTCATCTGATTGTTTTATGCTGCAAAATATTAGGCCGGAAAGTATCAAATGGCGTAATCGTGCGCCAATACATTTTGCAAATTTGTTAAGCAATTCTCTTTTAGGGTGAGTACCGTATCGTTGAGGGCAGCCCTGCCGGACATCGAACATCACTATAAAGACATGATATTCAATAGGATAGAGAAAATTTTCTCTACAAGCGCGTCGCTGCGCTATCATCGTGTGATTTTGTACAAAAATTTAACAACTGGTTATTATTTAGCACATTCATCTAGGGGAATGTTGAAATTACTAATATCATTTCGGTTATCTCTCAGCAAGCCCCAGAGTATCATGTGAGTAAAATAACAGAGCGATCGAAGATTTTCTGCGCAGGCGGGGTAAGGCGGAATTAATAACCTATTGAAATACAAGAAATGAACATTATTAGTAGAATTTATTATGATATGTGAGCATTTCAACTTTAGTTATATGATTTGCTGATAATCACGTAAAAAAACGGAGCCGTCGCTCCGTTCTTTCATATGAAGTATTAATGCAATAATCCGGGGAAAATGCTTTTAATACCCGTTACGATGAATTCGATCCCTAACGCCATCAGCAACAGGCCCATGATACGCGTAATGACGTTGATGCCCGTCTGACCCAGCAAGCGCACCAGCCAGGGTGCCATGCGGAACACGCCCCAACAGCAGAGCGCAAAAATGGCAATAGCCACGGAAAAGCCAATCAGGTGCATCAGGCTATGATAACGCGTGCCCCAGACAATGGTTGAACTGATGGCCCCAGGACCGGCCATGAGCGGTAAGGCCAGCGGCACCACGCCAATGCTTTCGCGGATGGCGGTTTCTGACTTCTCTTGTTTATTCTGCTTATCCTCGCCCAGCTTACCGCTGATCATGGACATGGCGATGGTCACCACCAGGATCCCACCTGCAATGCGGAAAGAATCTATCGAAATCCCGAAAAGCTGGAGAATCGTGTCGCCGAGAAAAAGAGAGGTGAGCAATATGATCGCCACCGACAGGTTAGCGGTCAGGTTGGTCTTATTCCTGGCCGCCGCTGTCTGGTAACTCGTCATACTAATGAAGACAGGAATGATCCCCACCGGGTTGACCAGGGCAAACAAACCAATAAAAAATTTAAAATACGTTGGAAAATCAAAGAGCGTTTGGATCACGTTTTGCTCCGCTTATACATATGCCCTGGACTGACAATTTGTCATGAGAAATCGCGCTGAAGATACCCTTTTTATCAGCATACTTCACTTGAAATCTGTACCAAAACGTTATCATTTCAGGATGTTAAACATTTGTATAATCAATGATAGTGCCGCTTCCAATACTTACGTAATTATTTAACACTGGAAAAATCAGCACGAAATAACCCTGCTGAAAGGTATCAGCTTAGGGGAAAATTGACGCAGATCATGATTTCCGTACTCAGAAGTGAGTAATCTTGATTACACCCCCAGGGAGGCCACCTGCCAAAAAGGGATGATGCTAAGGTAAGGCTCTTTTAGTAAATTAGTGTGCTGGTGTAGAAAGTAACTCTTTGTTTTATTTTGTGTTACGCAAGTGCTATCGGCTCTGTCTATACTGTGTGACGTATCGAGCGCTGGTTTACTAAAAGAGTTTAAACATTATCAGGAGAGCATTATGGCTGTTACTAATATCGCTGAACTGAACGCCCTCGTCGAGCGCGTGAAAAAAGCCCAGCGTGAATATGCCAATTTCACCCAAGAACAGGTTGATAAAATCTTCCGCGCGGCCGCACTGGCTGCTGCAGATGCTCGAATCCCTCTCGCTAAAATGGCCGTTGCCGAATCCGGCATGGGTATCGTTGAAGATAAAGTGATCAAAAACCACTTTGCTTCAGAGTATATCTACAACGCCTATAAAGATGAGAAAACCTGTGGCGTGCTGTCTGAAGACGACACCTTCGGTACTATCACCATCGCTGAACCTATCGGCATTATCTGCGGTATCGTTCCGACCACTAACCCAACGTCTACCGCTATCTTCAAATCACTGATTAGCCTGAAGACCCGTAACGCAATCATCTTCTCTCCACACCCACGTGCGAAAGACGCGACCAACAAAGCTGCAGATATCGTCCTGCAGGCTGCTATCGCTGCGGGTGCACCAAAAGACCTGATTGGCTGGATCGACCAACCTTCTGTTGAGCTGTCCAACGCGCTGATGCATCACCCGGACATTAACCTGATTCTGGCGACCGGTGGTCCTGGCATGGTTAAAGCTGCATACAGCTCCGGTAAACCGGCTATCGGTGTGGGCGCGGGTAACACCCCTGTTGTTATCGACGAAACTGCTGACATCAAACGTGCTGTCGCGTCTGTACTGATGTCTAAAACCTTCGATAACGGTGTAATTTGTGCATCTGAACAGTCTGTTGTGGTTGTGGATTCCGTATATGACGCGGTTCGCGAACGTTTCGCCAGCCACGGCGGCTACCTGCTGCAGGGCAAAGAGCTGAAAGCGGTTCAGGACATCATCCTGAAAAATGGCGCGCTGAACGCCGCTATCGTGGGTCAGCCAGCCTACAAAATTGCTGAACTCGCAGGCTTTACCGTTCCGGCAACCACCAAAATCCTGATCGGTGAAGTGAAAGTTGTTGACGAAAGCGAGCCGTTCGCACACGAAAAACTGTCTCCTACGCTTGCCATGTACCGTGCGAAAGATTTCGAAGAGGCGGTAGAGAAAGCGGAGAAGCTAGTTGCCATGGGTGGTATCGGTCACACCTCTTGTCTGTACACTGACCAGGATAACCAGCCAGAGCGTGTTGCTCACTTCGGTCAGATGATGAAAACCGCACGTATCCTGATCAACACCCCTGCTTCTCAGGGTGGTATCGGTGACCTGTACAACTTTAAACTCGCACCTTCCCTGACTCTGGGTTGTGGTTCCTGGGGTGGTAACTCCATCTCTGAAAACGTTGGTCCAAAACACCTGATCAACAAGAAAACCGTTGCTAAGCGAGCTGAAAACATGTTGTGGCACAAACTTCCGAAATCTATCTACTTCCGCCGTGGCTCTCTGCCAATCGCGCTGGATGAAGTGATTACTGATGGCCACAAACGTGCGCTCATCGTGACTGACCGTTTCCTGTTCAACAACGGCTACGCTGACCAGATCACCTCTGTGCTGAAAGCGGCTGGCGTCGAAACTGAAGTGTTCTTCGAAGTTGAAGCTGACCCAACCCTGAGCGTGGTACGTAAAGGTGCTGAACTGGCTAACTCCTTCAAACCAGATGTGATTATCGCACTGGGTGGTGGTTCCCCAATGGACGCCGCGAAAATCATGTGGGTGATGTACGAGCATCCAGAAACTCACTTCGAAGAACTGGCGCTGCGCTTTATGGATATCCGTAAACGTATCTACAAGTTCCCGAAAATGGGCGTAAAAGCGAAAATGATCGCGGTCACCACCACTTCCGGTACCGGTTCAGAAGTCACGCCATTCGCGGTAGTAACAGACGATGCAACCGGTCAGAAATACCCACTGGCTGACTATGCGCTGACGCCAGACATGGCTATCGTTGATGCGAACCTGGTTATGGAGATGCCGAAGTCACTGTGTGCATTCGGTGGTCTGGATGCGGTAACTCACGCCCTGGAAGCCTACGTTTCTGTACTGGCATCTGAGTTCTCTGACGGTCAGGCTCTGCAGGCTCTGAAACTGCTGAAAGAAAACCTGCCAGCGTCCTACAACGAAGGGTCTAAAAACCCTGTAGCACGTGAACGTGTCCACAGTGCCGCAACCATCGCCGGTATCGCGTTTGCCAACGCCTTCCTGGGTGTTTGCCACTCAATGGCGCACAAACTGGGCTCACAGTTCCACATTCCTCACGGTCTGGCGAACGCCCTGTTGATCAGCAACGTTATCCGTTATAACGCTAACGACAACCCAACCAAGCAGACTGCTTTCAGCCAGTACGACCGCCCACAAGCACGTCGTCGCTATGCTGAAATCGCTGACCACCTTGGTCTGAGCGCACCGGGTGACCGTACTGCTGCCAAGATTGAGAAACTGCTGGCATGGCTGGAAAGCCTGAAAGCTGAACTGGGTATTCCTAAGTCAATCCGTGAAGCGGGCGTACAGGAAGCTGACTTCCTTGCTCACGTAGATAAGCTGTCTGAAGATGCATTCGATGACCAGTGTACTGGTGCTAACCCGCGCTACCCACTGATCTCCGAGCTGAAACAGATTCTGCTGGATACCTACTACGGTCGTGAGTTCAAAGAAGGTGACGTTGCCGCTGTGAAAACAGAAGCCTCTGTCATCAAAGCTGACAAGAAAGCGAAGAAAAGCGCTTAATTGACATCAGCAGATGAAAAACCCGCCTTTATGGCGGGTTTTTTTATGTCTGAATAATAAGCCAGACGTTATTTTCTGTTGTCGTGCTGAATCGCCGTCAGCGAGCCTACAGACAGCGCTTCTTTATAATGCTTACGGCAGACCGAAACATAGCGTTCATTGCCGCCTATCACCACCTGCTCACCATCTGCATAAGGTTTTCCGGCCTGGTCAAGACGAAGTACCATACTGGCTTTACGACCGCAGAAGCAGATCGTTTTCAGTTCGACAAGTTTATCCGACCAGGCGAGCAAATACTGGCTCCCTTCAAAAAGCTCGCCGCGGAAATCCGTGCGCAGGCCATAACACAGCACGGGGATATCAAGCTCATCGACTACCTCTGACAGGGCATGGACCTGTTCACGCGTCAGAAACTGGCTCTCATCGACCAGGACACAATGAATGGGCTGCGCAGCATGTTCTGCACGAATGTCTTCAAACAGATCGGTTTTCGGGTTAAACAGCCTTGCAGGCGACGAGAGCCCTATTCTGGAGCTCACCTTCCCCGCGCCAAAGCGATCGTCAATTTCCGCCGTATAAACAACGGTACGCATCCCTCGCTCCTGATAATTGTACGAGGATTGCAGCAGCGCGGTGGATTTCCCGGCATTCATTGCCGAATAGTAGAAATAAAGTTGTGCCATTGGCCGTAAAACCCTAATCAATGTGTAATATTCCCGATGAGTCATTGTACCATATTTTGTCTGGTCATCAGCGATGCAGCGCACAGAGGATGCAGTTCAGTACGGCGTTCAGTACCGTCTGTTTAACAAAATAACCCGTTAAAACATGAAGTAAACGCATTCAGCCAGGCGACGAAGTTATAAGTTAAGCCAAACATAACACTTCTTTTTATAGTGGAATCCGTGTCCTTTAAGATTCACTATTTATTAACTATTTCAGGCTTAGCACCAGGGGTGAGAACTAATACAAAAGGCTGATATTTCTCCGCCGCAACTATAATTCCTGCGGGAAATGTCACAAAAAAAAGATGCAGGCGGCCTGTTTTAGCATGCTCAGATGATAACAACCGAGACTGCTGGGTGGCGGAATTTAAGTTAGCGTAATTAATAATAGCGGCAATATTTAGTATTTTTTGAATTCCTTACATTCCTGGCTATTGCACAACTGAATTTATGGCTCTATTATTAGGTCAACAAACCACCCCCCATTATAAGTTTGAGATTACTACAATGAGCGAAGCACTTAAAATTCTGAACAACATCCGTACTCTTCGTGCGCAGGCAAGAGAATGCACCCTCGAAACGCTTGAAGAAATGCTGGAAAAATTAGAAGTTGTAGTTAATGAACGCCGTGAAGAAGAAAGCGCTGCTGCGGCTGAAATCGAAGAACGTACTCGTAAACTGCAGCAATATCGTGAAATGCTGATTGCTGATGGTATCGATCCAAATGAATTGCTGAACAGCATGGCTGCCGCTAAAACCGGTACTAAAGCAAAGCGTGCTGCCCGTCCTGCTAAATATAGCTACGTTGATGAGAACGGCGAAACTAAAACCTGGACTGGCCAGGGTCGTACTCCTGCTGTTATCAAGAAAGCGATGGATGAGCAAGGTAAACAGCTGGACGACTTCCTGATCAAGGATTAATCGAGCCTTATTCAGAAAAATCCCGCTTATTGCGGGATTTTTTTTAACCTAAATTTGTCGCAAACATCCTCTTACACTCTGTCATAAAGCATTATTTAGCAATTTCATCGACTGTACTTTAAGACAGGTTTTCGGGAGTGTTACGGGCATAAAAAAACCGGTGGGCAACGCCTCACCGGTTTGAACATTTGCAGCGGTGGCTTATTTCTTAATACCTACGCTCTCTTTGAGCCAGGTTTTAAATTCTTCGCCGAGGGTATTGTGGCGGATACCATATTCAACAAACGCCTGCATATAACCGAGCTTATTACCGCAGTCATGGCTCTTACCTTTCATATGGTAGGCCTCAACGGTCTCTTTCTCGATCAGCATATCGATGGCATCCGTCAGCTGGATCTCATCACCCGCTCCTGGAGGCGTTTTAGCCAGCAGAGGCCAGATCTCAGCACTCAGGACATAGCGACCTACAACGGCAAGGTTTGAAGGCGCTACGTCGGCTTTAGGCTTCTCTACGACGCCAACCATTGGCACACTCTCACCCGGCTCAAGGTTAACGCCTTTGCAGTCAACCACACCGTATGCCGTTACGTCTTCAACAGGCTCAACCATAATCTGGCTGCTGCCGGTTTCGTCGAAACGCTTGATCATTTCAGCCAGGTTATCCTGAGAAAGATCGGATTCGTATTCGTCCAGAATAACGTCAGGCAGAATTACCGCTACAGGCTCATCACCCACGACTGGGTGTGCGCACATAACAGCGTGGCCCAGACCTTTCGCCAGCCCCTGACGAACCTGCATAATGGTGACGTGTGGAGGGCAAATAGACTGAACTTCTTCTAACAGCTGACGCTTAACGCGCTTTTCCAGCATGGCTTCAAGTTCAAAGCTTGTATCGAAATGGTTTTCGATAGAGTTTTTAGATGAATGCGTAACCAGCACAATTTCAGTGATGCCGGCTGCGATACATTCATTAACGACATACTGGATTAATGGCTTATCAACCAGAGGCAGCATCTCTTTAGGAATCGCCTTGGTTGCTGGTAACATCCTGGTCCCCAATCCCGCTACCGGGATAACGGCCTTTCTGACTTTCGAATTTAGGGCAGCCATTCAAATTCTCCTGAGCTGTTCAAGTTTTGAACTTTTATGCAATAAATAACGCGTTGAGTATATCAGCCTCGCCCCGCAGTCCGGGTCTGAAAAGAACGCGTTGCCGATCAATTAGGATAAATACGCATGAAACCGGGCAGCGATAGTAGCACTCCCCGCAAAACACAGGTAAAGCAATCTTAAAATGACGATCCAATTGCTTATTCCGTGGACAACATTAAGCGTAGCCGCCCCCCGGCGCCCCAAATTTGGCACTGCCAGGAGGAACAGCGGTGGCTAATTTGATTAAGATACGCCGTTCCCAACGTCCCAAGCGGTACACCGTTACTCACCTGAATATGGTGTTCACCGGTATTCAGTGATGCATTGAGACCGGCTGAAACGAGGATCAGATTTTTTAAACCGCTGTGGTAATAGCCGACCAATAGCGGAAACTGTCCAGGCAAATTGGCCTGACGAAAAAGCTGGTTTACCTGTTTGAGTAAACTACCTAACTCCGGCAACCGTTGTCCCTGATGGGATAACTGTTCCTGCAACAAACCATTAAATAGCGCACGAAGAAGCAACGCCGCTAATACACCGTTATCCCCCGCCCGGGTGACATCCAGGGAATAAAACGCAAGGTCAGAGTCAGACAGTGGCGCAATATCCAGCACCAGTCCAGGCTGGTCAGCGGCCACCAGCTGCCGATAATTTACGCGACAGTGGGAAATAGTTTGCTGGACGGGCGGCTGGAGCTCTTGCAACAGTTTCGCCGCAGCAGGCGGATTACTCACCAGAGCGTCCCAGTCCTGGAAAAGACGTTCCTCTTCCTCAACCCGGGAATTAAACATATTCGGATAAAGGCACGCTAAGACCGTTTCTCGCAGCCGGTTCAAATCTTTAACCGGTTTAAGCAGAATATCCTGTACCCCTAGACGTAATGCTTTAGCGATATCCGCCATGTTTTCGGTGGCAGAGATGACCAGAATCGGCGTCTGATTGCCTTCGTTACGCAGATGCTCAACCAGCTTCAGTCCATTCATGCGCGGCATCGCAATGTCGCAAATCATCAAATCGGGCGTAATGCTGATCATTTTTTCCAGGGCGTCGATGCCATCTTCAGCCAGTGACGTCATTGCGCCCAGCGAGGATAACCACGAATCCAGTAGCGATCGGAAAACGGGCTCGTCTTCAACAATCAAAATGTGTTTTCCGGCCAATGGCTGCGTCATGGTTCCTCCCCTGGCTGACAGTAACTAAATAGTGGCATGCGATCGGCACTATCGCCTGTCAGATTTTGCTGAAGTAGTCAAAAAAAGGTGCTTAACGTGCGGTTTGCACAAAAGGCAACAATTCGTCCATTTTCTTTTCGACGGCTAACGAGCCCGCTGCGATGGCGGCCTCAGCCCGATGGAAATCAAGAGTAGAGATTTGCGGGCAGTACGGCTGAATAAGAATATCCGGAGGATCGCCTGCCATACGGTTACGTTTAAGGCGATTCTCGAGTACCTGAATTGACGTGGTCATGATTTCTATCGCCGTCGGCGCAGCAACCGAACGACGTGCGGCCATACGCCCGATTCTTCCGCGCAGGCGCTCGTGCCAGGCCAGTTTCTCGCCCTCAGCATCTTCGCTCTGGAGATTGACCGGCATGAGATCCTGTTGCATCAGGTGGGCGTCGTGCTGCAGGTCGACGGCAATCACGATGTCAGCACCCATTGCACGCGTCAGAGAGATGGGAACCGGGTTAACGACGCCACCATCGACAAGCCAGTAACCGTTGTGTGGGACAGGCGCCATGAGTCCCGGCATACTGCAGGAGGCACGCACGGCAAGTTGGATATCCCCTTCGGTTAGCCAGAGTTCGCGACCTGTACTGAGGTTCGTCGCGACGGCGCCGAAAGGCATCTGACAATCAGTGAAGTCTTCGAGGGGCATAACCTGGCGGAACTGGTTAAAGACGCGTTCGCCGCGCAGCAGTCCACCACGCTGCCAGGAGAGGTCCATCAGACGCAGCACGTCCCAGTAGCTGAAGGAGCGCACCCACGTCTCGAGCTCCGGTAGCTTTCCGCACGCGTAAGCGGAGCCGACAAGCGATCCGATTGAGCACCCTGCAACAATATCGACGGTAATGCCCATCTGATTTAAGGCATTAATCACGCCGATGTGTGACCATCCCCGGGCGGCACCTGAACCCAGCGCCAGCCCAATTTTAACCTTTCTCATTAGTCCTGTTTTACGTCCCCTGGATTCCTGACATGGCATCAACGCAACGCCTCAGTTAACATAGTGCTACCCGAAGCGTTTTACGCCTTTATTTTTTGTTCCAGGAAGAGAATCGTGTCTCAACTCTGCCCTTGTGGTAGCGCTCTGGAGTATAGCCTATGTTGCCAGCGATATCTTTCTGGCGATCAGGTTGCACCAGACCCGTCACACCTTATGCGTTCACGGTACACTGCTTTTGTGATCAAAGACGCAGACTACCTGATTAAAACCTGGCATCCATCCTGCCACGCAGCCGATTTCAAACAGGACATCGAAGCCGGGTTTGCGAACACGCAGTGGCTCGGCCTCACCGTCTATGAATCCTCTCCAGGCAGTCATCAAGATGAAGGTTACGTCAGCTTTGTTGCCCGTTTTACCGAGAACGCTAAGCCTGGCGCCATTATCGAGCGTTCCCGGTTCTTAAAGGAACGCGGGCAATGGTATTATATTGACGGAACGCGTCCACAGTTTGGTCGTAACGATCCCTGTCCGTGTGGTTCAGGTAAAAAATTTAAAAAGTGTTGCGGGCAGTGATGCCTGACAACCCAGACTTCGCAAATACAAACAGGATTTCCCGGCGATGCAATCATTACAACGTAAAGTTCTGCGCACCATCTGTCCCGATCAAAAAGGGCTGATCGCACGAATTACCAACATTTGCTACAAACATGAACTGAATATCGTGCAGAACAACGAGTTCGTTGACCACCGTACCGGCCGCTTCTTCATGCGTACCGAACTGGAAGGTATTTTCAACGACACCACGCTGCTGGCCGATCTGGACAGCGCGCTTCCGGAAGGTTCCGTGCGCGAGCTGATCCCTGCGGGCCGACGCCGCATCGTGATCCTGGTGACCAAAGAAGCACATTGTCTGGGCGACCTGCTGATGAAAGCCAACTACGGCGGTCTGGATGTCGAAATTGCGGCTGTTATTGGTAACCACGAGACGTTGCGCTCGCTGGTCGAGCGCTTTGATATTCCGTTCGAGCTGGTTAGCCATGAAGGCCATACGCGCGAAGAGCACGACGATCTGATGGCGCAGGCCATTGAAGCGCATAACCCGGACTACGTGGTGCTGGCGAAATACATGCGCGTGTTAACGCCGTCTTTCGTGGCGCGTTTCCCGAACAAGATCATCAACATCCACCACTCGTTCCTGCCGGCCTTTATTGGCGCGCGTCCATACCACCAGGCCTACGAGCGCGGCGTGAAGATCATCGGCGCGACAGCCCACTACGTGAATGACAACCTGGACGAAGGTCCCATCATCATGCAGGACGTGATTCATGTGGATCACACCTACACCGCTGAGGACATGATGCGTGCAGGGCGTGACGTTGAGAAGAATGTGTTAAGCCGCGCGCTGTATCAGGTACTGGCCCAGCGTGTCTTCGTTTACGGCAACAGAACCATCATTCTTTAATCTTTCGGAAAATGAATTGATTAGCTTTGCGCCTTTACGGATAAAAAGCAGGCAAACAACTTCATTTCCCTAAAGGAAAGCTTTACAGGGGCGTCTCATTTGATATGATGCGCCCCGCTTCCAGCAGGAAGCAGGCCAGTAAAAAGCATTACCCCGTGGTGGGGTTCCCGAGCGGCCAAAGGGAGCAGACTGTAAATCTGCCGTCATCGACTTCGAAGGTTCGAATCCTTCCCCCACCACCATCTCTCAGCACGACCTCAAAATTTGAATTACCCCTGGTGGGGTTCCCGAGCGGCCAAAGGGAGCAGACTGTAAATCTGCCGTCATCGACTTCGAAGGTTCGAATCCTTCCCCCACCACCATCACTTCCCCAACATAAAAAAACCGAGTCCGCCCTTGTAGGCCGGGTAAGGCGCAGCCGCCACCCGGCGACAGAAACCTACATCGGAGGCAAACGACGCCTGACCGGCGAACTCTTCACAATCGACGTATTACACTGGGCATGTTCCGCCAGGCCGTCCAGCAGCGCATCAAGCTGTTCGATTGACCGCACCACCAGCCTGATGACGAAGCAGTCCTCCCCGGTGACTTTGTCGCTCTCAATACACTCCGGCATCGCCTGAATATACTTATCCACCTTATGCAACAGCCCTGGCAACGGCCGTACGCGCACCAGCGCCTGCAGCGTATACCCCAGCGCCGCCAGATTCACCCGCGCACCATACCCCTGAATCACTCCGCGCTCTTCCAGCCGCTTCAGGCGCTCTGCCGTACTGGGGGACGTCAGACCGATGCGGCCGCTGAGCACCTTCAACGACATGCGCGCATCCTCAACCAGGCAGGCTAAAATTTGTCGGTCGATATCATCGATAAGGCATTCCATTCTTTTCACCTAATTTTAAAAAGTCATTTACCTTTTCAACCTTATCTCACCCCTGTAAAAGCCGACAGCGATTTTCGACAATAGCGTCATTAATCAGGAGGTGGATGATGCGTGATTTCCATAAAGGCGTGTGGCAAATGAGCCTCGCGATGTTAATTTCCGGCTCTATCGGCGCGTTTGTTTTGCTCTCCGGTCTGCCGGTGACGGAAGTGGTGTTCTGGCGCTGTCTTATCGGGGCTATGGCGCTTTTTATTTTTATCCGGGCAAGTCAAAAGCCTTTCAGCCCCCTCACCCGCACCACGCTGCTGCTGGCTATTCTTGGCGGCGTGGCGCTCGTGGTGAACTGGCTGCTGCTCTTCGCGGCCTATGAGCGTATCTCAATTGGTCTTTCAACCGTGGTCTATAACACCCAGCCTTTTATGCTGGTCTTGATGGGGGTGTTTCTGGGCGAACGCGTCAGCCTGGTGAAATGGGGCTGGCTATTCCTCGCCTTTGGCGGCGTGGTGATCCTGCTCTCCAGCGAGCTCACCGGCGCGCATGGCAGCGAATGGCTCACCGGGATAGGTTTGGCCATGGCCGCGGCCTTCTTCTACGCGCTGACGGCAATCATTGCGCGCAAACTGAAAACAATCGCACCGCAGCATATTGCCTTTATCCAGGTGCTGACCGGCGTCGTGATGCTTTTGCCGTTTGCCAGACTGCCGTCATTTTCCGGTGATTTCCCCTGGCCGATGCTGCTGACGCTCGGCATTGTCCATACCGGCATTATGTACCAGCTGCTCTACAGCGCAATTCAGAAGCTGCCTACGCCCATCACCGGCTCCCTGTCGTTTATCTATCCGGTGGTGGCAATTGTTGTCGATAATCTGGTGTTCGGACACGCGCTTAACCTGACGCAGCTGGCGGGCGGCGCGCTGATCCTGTTTGCTGCCGCGGGCAACAACCTGGGCTGGGGTGAAAAAAAACCCCGCGAGTGCGGGGTTAGTATCAAAACGGCGAATTAGCGACGGGCGCGTACAATCTGGTATTTGCGCGTCAGGTACTCCACCGGCGCGCTCCAGATGTGGACCAGGCGGGAGAACGGGAACAGCACAAACAGCGTCATCCCCAGCACCAGGTGAACGCGGAAGATAAACGCCACGCCGTCCAGGTGCTCAGATGCTCCGCCGTGGAAGGTCACCACGGACTGCGCCCAGCCGACCAGCTTCATCATTTCGCTTCCGTCCATATGCTGCGCCGAGAACGGAATGGTCAGCAGACCCAGCGCGCACTGTACCATCAGCAGGGAGAGGATCAGGATATCCGCTGCGGTTGTGGTGGCACGCACGCGCGGGCTGAACAGACGACGCTTGAGCAGCAGCAGGCCGCCAACAAGGGTCATCACGCCGCAGGCACCGCCCGCGATCATCGCCATCTTCTGCTTCACTTCAATCGGCAGCCACGCTTCATACATCCAGTGCGGCGTCAGCATCCCGAGGAAGTGACCGGCAAAAATGCCCAGAATCCCGATGTGGAACAGGTTAGACGCGACGTGCATCCCCTTGCGGTCCAGCATCTGGCTGGAGGCGGCACGCCAGGTGTACTGGCCATAATCGTAACGCAGCCAGCTTCCCACCAGGAACACGGTGCCCGCGATATACGGGTAAATGTCAAAGAAGAACATATTCAGGAAGTGCATTAGTGCCGTCCTCCGTTAGAGATATTCAAATATTGCGGGGCAACCGCGCCGGCAAAACGGCGCTGGTGAGCAGCGATTTCAGACTCGCCGCAGTTCTGGTCGGCAAAGAATTTGACCTGCTCTTCTTCCCAGACCGCATCCAGCGCCTGTGGCGTATCGTCACGGGCCTCATCGGCGATTTTCTCCGCCACTTTTTCACTGTCGACAGAGGCGTTGGCGAGCTTCACCAGCAGATCGAACAGCACCGCGTAGCGGCTCTCACGCTGCTGAAGACGCGCGCCGAGCAGCGCCAGGATCGGCGCGATGTCCTGCAGACCGCCCAGCGCCTCTTCTTTTGGCAGCTGCGCCAGATATTCCAGATAGAGCGGCAGGTGATCCGGCAGCTCGCGGCTGTCGAGCTGCAGGCCGTGCTGCTCGTACTGTGCCATCAGGTCAACCATCGCCTGACCGCGGTCGCGGGATTCACCGTGAACGTGTTCGAACAGCAGCAGCGAGGTCGCACGCCCCCGGTCAAACAGCTGACTGTAGTCCGCCTGCGCATCAAGAAGATCGCGCGCCAGCAGGTCACGGAGGAAAACGCCCAGCTTCTGGGCATCTTCTTTATCCAGGTTTTCAGATGCCGCAAGCGCATCAAAAAGTTCCTGCTGGTGCTGCGCCAGCGCAGCATCCGGGTACTCGAGCAGACGCGAAACAATGACGAGTTCAATCATGAGTGCGGCTCCGTTTTACTGGTCACATCCATGGCGTCGATGCGGCGGCTGTTGAACAGGTTGAATTTGCTGTCTGACCCGTGGCAGCCGTCGCCAAAGGTAAAGCCACAGCCGTTTTTCTCCGGGAAGGCCTCGCGGGCCAGCTCACGGTGGCTGCTCGGCACCACGAAACGGTCTTCGTAGTTGGCTATCGCCAGATAGCGGTACATTTCCTGCGCCTGCGCTTCGGTCAGACCGACCTCTTCCAGCGCGCGGGTGTCGGTTACGCCGTCCACGGTTTCGGCACGCTTGAAGTGGCGCATCGCCAGCATACGCTTCAGCGCCAGCAGTACGGGCTGGGTATCCCCTGCGGTCAGCAGGTTGGCCAGGTACTGTACCGGGATACGCAGACTCTCCACGTCCGGCAGAATGCCGTTGCTGCCCAGCTCACCCGCGTCAGCGGCAGACTGAATCGGCGACAGCGGCGGCACGTACCAGACCATCGGCAGCGTGCGGTATTCCGGATGCAGCGGCAGGGCCAGCTTCCAGTCCATCGCCATTTTGTACACCGGAGACTGCTGCGCGGCGTCAATCACGCTCTGCGGAATGCCGTCCTTCAGCGCCAGCTCAATCACCTTCGGATCGTTCGGGTCGAGGAAGACATCCAGCTGACGCTGATACAGATCCTTCTCGTTCTCGGTGCTCGCGGCGTTTTCAATCGCGTCCGCGTCGTACAGCAGCACGCCGAGGTAGCGAATACGGCCTACGCAGCTTTCGGAACAGACGGTCGGCATACCGGCTTCGATACGCGGGTAGCAGAAAATGCACTTCTCGGACTTGCCGCTCTTCCAGTTGAAGTAGATCTTTTTGTACGGGCAGCCGGTGATGCACATGCGCCAGCCGCGGCACTTGTCCTGGTCGATCAGCACGATGCCGTCTTCTTCACGCTTGTAGATGGCGCCGCTCGGGCAGGTCGCCACGCACGCCGGGTTAAGGCAGTGCTCGCACAGGCGCGGCAGATACATCATGAAGGTGTTTTCGAACTGGCCGTACATCGCCTTCTGCATGTTCTCGAAGTTCTGGTCTTTGGCGCGTTTTTCGAACTCGCCGCCCAGAATCTCCTCCCAGTTTGGACCGCTGGTAATTTTGTCCATGCGCTGACCGGTGATCAGCGAGCGGGGACGGGCGATCGGCTGGTGTTTACCTTCCGGCGCGTTGTGCAGATTCTGGTAGTCGTAGTCAAACGGCTCGTAGTAATCCTCGATGCCCGGCAGGTGCGGGTTAGCAAAGATTTTTCCCAGAAGCCAAGCGCGGTTACCCATGCGCGGCTGCAGCTTGCCGTTGATTTTGCGGATCCAGCCGCCCTTCCACTTCTCCTGGTTTTCCCAGTCGGTCGGGAAGCCGGTGCCCGGCTTGCTTTCCACGTTGTTGAACCAGGCGTATTCCATACCTTCGCGGCTGGTCCAGACGTTTTTACAGGTGACCGAGCAGGTATGGCAGCCGATGCATTTATCCAGATTCAGCACCATGCCGACTTGTGAACGAATTTTCATTTTACGCTCTCCTGTACCTGGTCATTACCTTCGCCGTCTAACCAGTTAATATTCTTCATCTTACGTACCACCACGAACTCATCGCGGTTCGATCCTACGGTGCCGTAGTAGTTAAAGCCGTAGGCCAGCTGGGCATAGCCACCAATCATGTGGGTCGGCTTCGGCGTAATGCGGGTCACGGAGTTGTGGATCCCGCCGCGCTGCTCGGTGATCTCTGACCCCGGCAGGTTCACGATACGTTCCTGCGCGTGGTACATCATGGTCATCCCGGCCGGTACGCGCTGGCTCACCACCGCACGCGCCGTCAGGGCACCGTTGCTGTTGAACACTTCGATCCAGTCGTTATCTTCAATACCCAGATCTTTGGCGTCCGTTTCGCTCATCCAGACAATCGGACCGCCGCGCGACAGGGTCAGCATCAGCAGGTTGTCACTGTAGGTGGAGTGGATACCCCACTTCTGGTGCGGCGTCAGGAAGTTCAGCGCCTTCTCCGGGTTACCGTTCGATTTCGCGCCCATCACCGCTTTCACGGAGCGGGTGTCGATAGGCGGACGGTACACCAGCAGGCTTTCACCGAAGTCGCGCATCCACTGGTGGTCCTGATACAGCGACTGGCGGCCGGACAGGGTGCGCCATGGGATCAGCTCGTGAACGTTGGTGTAGCCCGCGTTATAGGACACATGCTCGTCTTCCAGACCTGACCAGGTCGGGCTGGAGATAATCTTGCGCGGCTGGGCCTGAATATCGCGGAAGCGGATTTTCTCTTCCTCTTTATTCGTCGCCAGGTGCGTATGGTCGCGACCGGTGAACTCGCTCAGCGCCGCCCAGGCCTTCACCGCGACGTGGCCGTTGGTTTCCGGGGCCAGGGTCAGGATCATCTCTGCCGCATCAATCGCCGTGTTCAGCATGGGCTGGCCTTTCGCCGGGCCGTCCGCTTTGGTGTAGTTGAGCTTGCGCAGCAGATCCATTTCGCTCTGGGTGTTCCAGGCGATCCCTTTCCCGCCGTTGCCGATTTTCTCCATCAGCGGGCCGATAGAGGTAAAGCGCTCGTAGGTTGCCGGGTAGTCACGTTCAACCGGAATGATGTGCGGTGCGGTCACGCCCGGGATCAGGTCGCATTCGCCTTTTTTCCAGTCCTTCACGTCCAGCGGCTGCGCCAGTTCGGCAGCGGAGTCGTGCTGGATGGGCAGCGTTACCACGTCGGTCTCTTTGCCGAGGTGCCCCACGCAGACTTCGGAGAAGGTCTTCGCGATGTCTTTGTAGATTTCCCAGTCGCTTTTTGATTCCCACGCCGGGTCAACGGCCGCAGACAGCGGATGAATAAACGGATGCATATCCGAGGTATTCATGTCGTCTTTTTCGTACCAGGTGGCGGTAGGCAGCACGATGTCGGAGTACAGGCAGGTGCTGGACAGACGGAAGTCGAGGGTCACCACCAGATCCAGCTTGCCGTCGAGACCGTTGTCTTTCCACTCCACCTCTTCCGGCTTCACGCCGCCCTGCTTGCCGAGATCTTTACCCTGGATACCGTTTTCGGTACCGAGCAGGTACTTCAGCATGTACTCGTGGCCTTTACCGGACGAGCCCAGCAGGTTGGAGCGCCAGATGAACAGGTTGCGCGGGTGGTTTTTACCATTTTCCGGCTGTTCTGCCGCAAAGCGGATTGAGCCATCCTTCAGGGATTGCACGGTGTAATCCACCGGTGACATGCCCGCTTTCTTGGCCTCTTGTGCAATGCGCAGCGGGTTCGTGCCCAGCTGCGGCGCCGACGGCAGCCAGCCCATGCGCTCGGCGCGGACGTTGAAGTCAATCAGATGGCCGCTGTAGCGGGATTTATCCGCCATCGGCGACAGCAACTCCTGTGCGGTAACCGTCTCGTAACGCCACTGGCTGGAGTGGTTATAGAAGTAGGAGGTGCTGTTCATGTGGCGTGCCGGACGCTGCCAGTCAAGGGCAAACGCCAGCGGCTGCCAGCCGGTCTGCGGACGCAGTTTTTCCTGACCCACGTAGTGCGCCCAGCCGCCGCCGCTCTGGCCGACGCAGCCGCAGAAGATCAGCATGTTGATCAGACCACGGTAGTTCATATCGAGGTGATACCAGTGGTTAAGACCCGCACCGACGATGATCATCGAGCGACCGTGGGTCTTGTCGGCGTTTTCCGCAAACTCGCGGGCGATACGCACGATCTGCGCGCGTGGAACGCCGGTGATCTGCTCCGCCCATGCCGGGGTATAAGCCTTCACGTCGTCATAGCCGGTTGCGCAGTTTTCATCACCCAGACCGCGTTCCAGGCCGTAGTTCGCCATGGTCAGGTCATAGACGGTGGTGACCAGCGCGGTAGTCCCGTCGGCCAGCTGCAGGCGTTTCACCGGCAGCTTGTGCATCAGCACGTTTTTCAGCTCAACCTTGTTGAAGTGCTCGGAACCTTCGCCGCCAAAGTACGGGAAGCCCACCTCAGCGATCTCGTCCTGGCTACCCAGCATGCTCAGACGCAGTTCCGTCTCTTCACCGGTCGTGCCGTTACGCTGCTCAAGGTTCCACTTGCCCTTCTCGCCCCAGCGGAAGCCGATAGAACCGTTTGGCGCCACCAGCTCGCCGTTGCTGTTATAGGCAACGGTTTTCCACTCTGGGTTATTTTCCTGGCCCAGCGCGTCCACCAGATCGGCGGCGCGCAGCGTACGGCCTGCTGCGTAGTAGCCGTCACGCTCTTCGAGCATCACCAGCATCGGCATATCGGTGTAGCGACGGACGTAGTCGGTGAAGTACTGGCTTGGTTTATCCAGGTGGAACTCGCGCAGCATGACGTGGCCCATCGCCATCGCCATCGCGGCATCGGTCCCCTGTTTCGGTGCCAGCCACAGGTCGCACAGCTTGGCGATTTCGGCGTAGTCCGGGGTCACCGCAACGGTTTTGGTGCCTTTGTAACGCACCTCGGTAAAGAAGTGTGCGTCCGGCGTACGGGTCTGCGGCACGTTTGAGCCCCAGGCAATGATGTAGCTGGAGTTGTACCAGTCGGCGGACTCCGGTACGTCGGTCTGTTCGCCCCAGGTCTGTGGAGACGCCGGCGGCAGGTCGCAGTACCAGTCGTAGAAGCTCAGGCAGGTACCGCCGATTAAGGAGAGATAGCGCGCGCCGGAAGCGTAAGAGACCATCGACATCGCCGGGATTGGCGAGAAGCCTGCCACGCGGTCAGGACCGTAGGTTTTCACGGTGTAGACGTTGGAGGCCGCAATCAGCTCGTTCACCTCTTTCCAGGAAGAGCGAACGAAACCACCGCGACCGCGCGCCTGTTTGAAGCTTTTCGCTTTGTCGGCGTCCTCGATGATGGATGCCCACGCATCAACCGGGTCGCTGTGCTGCACTTTCGCTTCACGCCACATTTTCATCAGGCGTTTACGCATCAGCGGGTATTTGAGACGGTTGGCGCTGTAGAGATACCAGGAGTAGCTGGCGCCGCGCGGGCAGCCGCGCGGTTCATGGTTCGGCATATCCGGACGGGTGCGCGGGTAGTCGGTCTGCTGCATTTCCCACGTCACCAGACCGTTTTTAACGAAAATCTTCCAGCTACATGAGCCAGTGCAGTTTACGCCGTGGGTAGAACGGACGACTTTGTCATGCTGCCAGCGCTGGCGGTAACCGTCTTCCCAGTCCCGGTTGGTATCCAGAACCTGGCCGTGCCCATCGGCAAACGTTTCGCCCTTCTGCTTGAAGTAGCGAAACCGGTCCAAAAACTTGCTCATCGGGTATCTCCTGTATGGAGCCTGTGGCTCTCTAAATCGACATTGCTGATTTGCAGCGAAGGTAACGCCCTGAAAGAGAGGGAGAATTGATAACGATCAAGACGACGAGGGACTTTCAGGCGAGGGATTACACCAAATACCACCAAAGCGGTATCTTTATAAATTTTATATCTATATGAAATATAAGGTTATTTCAATTTCATCCTACAAAAGACCAGGCAAAATTTAACATCTCAGGTATTAAGGGGTAGAGCGCCCTGGAAAGCGATGGCGATCACAGTGTTGCCTGCGGATTTCCTGAGAAGAGCTTTCAGTATGTTGTAACTATTTTGACCCAAAAAAAACGCGGCCCGAAGGCCGCGTAAACGGATAATCACACTTACTTATTTTTTTTGGTATTACGGCCATATACCAGCCACGTAATCACAACGCAGGCGATATAGAAGATGAGGAAGACCTTCATTGCACCCGCCGGAGAGCCGGTCAGATCCAGTGAGATGCCGAACGCTTTCGGAATAAAGAAGCCGCCAATTGCGCCAATCGCAGAGATAAAGCCCAAGGCTGCAGCCGTATCCGTTGCCGCTTCACGCATCGCCTGCTCTTCGCTTCCGCCCTGCGCCTTCACGCGGTCCATCGTCAGCTTGCGGAAGATCACGGAGATCATCTGGAAGGTAGACGCACTCCCCAGCCCGGCCGTCAGGAACAACATCATAAACACGCCGAAGAAGGCGATGAAGCTCCCGCCCTGTCCGTCAGCAGGCAGCGTCAGGAACAGCAGCGCACAGAAGACTGCCATCACGACGAAGTTAACCAGCGTCACGCGGGTCCCGCCCAGACGGTCGGATACCATGCCGCCCAGCGAACGCGCCAGGGCGCCAATAAACGGGCCGAAGAAGGCGAATTGCAGGATCTGCACGTCCGGGAACTGCGTTTTCGACAGCATCGCAAAGCCCGCCGAGAAGCCGATAAACGAACCGAAGGTCGCCAGATACAGCAGCGCCATCACCCAGAGGTGTCCACGCTTCAGCACCGGCAGCTGTTCGCTCAGCGACGCCTTCGACGCGGACAGGTCATTCATAAAGAACCAGGCTGCAAGGGTAAAGACCACGAGGAACGGCACCCAGATCCAGGCTGCGTTTTGCAGATAGAGGGAAGAACCATCCGCCTGCTCAACGCCACCGCCGCCAAAGGCTGCAAAAATGGAGACCGAGATCGCCAGGGGAGCGATCAGCTGCATCACGCTCACGCCCATATTGCCCAGACCGCCGTTAATCCCCAGCGCGCCGCCCTGCTTCGCTTTCGGGAAGAAGAAGCTGATGTTCGCCATGCTGGATGCGAAGTTCGCCCCGGCAAAGCCGCACAGCAGGGAGATAATCACGAACACGCTGAACGGCGTGGAGGTATCCTGCACCGCAAAGCCAAGCCACACGCAAGGGACGATCATGATGCCCGTACTGAACGCCGTCCAGCGACGGCCGCCGAAGACCGGCACCATAAACGCGTAAGGGACGCGCAGCAGCGCGCCTGACAGCGACGGCAGCGCGGTCAGCATAAACAGCTGATCGGTTGTGAACGTAAACCCGACTTTGGGCAGGTTTACCGCTACCGCGCTAAACAACATCCACACGCAAAACGCTAACAACAGGCACGGCACGGAAATCCACAGATTCCGGCTTGCTACACGATGGCCGCGCTGTTGCCAGAACGCCGGATCCTCTGGACGCCAGTCAGTAATAACGGCACCATTTTCCCTTTCGGGAGCGGATGAGTGACTCATAGACACCTCTGATTCTCGAATGATGCTGCAAACATTAGGGTTTTAGGGCGGCGGTAAGTTGATATAAATCAAAGGAAAAGTGGGAGGATTTGCGGCGTAAAATAAGGCCTCACCCTTAGTGAGTAGGCTAATTCGGTAAAAAAGACGTGGTTTTTCACGGCACTGACGGTTCCCTGCAGCGCCCACCTCTTTCCCCCTACTCCGTTGGCAATTTAGGGGTAATCCTTTATTGGTATGGGTATACTCCAGGGTATGCACCAGAATAGCGCCATTCCTGCAAGCAGGCCACGTCAGGAGCACGCCCACTCTATGTTAAAAAGATGCTTATCTCCGCTAACGCTCGTGAATCAGCTCGCCCTGATTGTTTTGCTGTCCACCGCCATCGGCGTGACCGGCATGGCGATCTCCGGCTGGCTGGTACAAGGGGTACAGGGTAATGCGCATGCCATCAACGAGGCAGGCTCGCTACGCATGCAGAGTTACCGTCTGCTGGCGGCGGTTCCGCTGACGCAGGACGATCGGCCTTTAATCGATGAAATGGAGCGCACGGCGTTCAGCCCCGAGCTGGAAAATGCCGCCATCCGTGCCGGTCAGCAATCCCAGTTGAAAGCCCTTCAGGGGTACTGGCACACCCAGCTGCAGCCGGGCCTGAAACAGGCACGCAGTACAGAAGCCGTTGCCCAGGACGTGGCGGGGTTTGTCTCCCGCATTGACGCGCTGGTCTCCGCGTTCGACCAGACGACCGAATTACGCATCGACCGGGTGGTGATGGTGCACCGGGCCATGGCGCTGTTTATGGGGCTGCTGCTGATCTTCACCATCGTCTGGCTCCGCGCGCGTCTGCTGAATCCCTGGAAACAGCTGCTGGCGATGGCCCGCGCGGTCACCGCACGCGATTTTACCCAGCGCACGCACATTAGCGGGCGCAACGAGATGGCCATGCTCGGCCAGGCACTCAATACCATGTCGGCCGAGCTCTCCGAGAGCTACGCGGTGCTGGAGCAGCGCGTACAGGAAAAAACGGCCGGGCTGGAGCAGAAAAACGAGATCCTCTCCTTCCTGTGGCAGGCCAACCGTCGCTTGCACATGCAGGTGCCGCTATGTGAACGTCTCTCACCGGTGCTGAATGGCCTGCAAACGCTGACCCTGCTGCGCGATCTGGAGCTGCGGGTCTACGATGTGGAAGACGAAGAGAACCACCAGGAATTTACCTGTCAGTCCGATATGTCCTGCGATGACAAAGGCTGCCATCTTTGCCCTCGCGGCCTGCCGCCGCTGACCTCCGGCGGCACGACCCTGAAGTGGCGCCTGACGGACAGCCACACTCAGTACGGCATTCTGCTGGCCACCCTGCCAACCGGACGCCACCTGAGCCACGACCAGCAGCAGCTGGTAGATACGCTGGTTGAACAGCTGACGGCCACGCTGGCGCTCGACAGGCATCAGGAAAAACAGCAGCAGCTGATCGTCATGGAAGAGCGCGCGACCATCGCCCGCGAGCTGCACGACTCCATCGCCCAGTCGCTTTCCTGTATGAAAATGCAGGTGAGCTGCCTGCAGATGCAGGATGCGGAGATGCCCGACAGCAACAAGCAGCTGCTCAGCCAGATCCGCAACGAGCTGAACACCTCCTGGGTGCAGCTGCGCGAGCTGCTGACCACCTTCCGTCTGCAGCTGACCGAGCCGGGCCTGCGCCCGGCGCTGGAATCCAGCTGTCACGAATTTAGCGCCCGGCTGGGGTTCCCGGTGAAGCTGGATTACCAGCTGCCGCCGCGCTTTGTCCCCTCCCATCAGGCCATACATTTACTGCAGATCGCCCGCGAAGCGCTGAGCAACGTGCTTAAACACGCTGAAGCAACGGCGGTCACGGTCACCGTCAGCCAGCACGACAATCAGGTGAAACTGACGGTTCACGATAACGGCCGCGGCGTGCCGGAAAATGCCGAACGCACTAACCACTATGGTTTAATCATTATGCGAGACCGCGCCCAAAGCCTGCGCGGTGATTGCCAGGTTCGCCGGAGAGAGACGGGCGGCACGGAAGTTGTCGTCACCTTTATTCCCGAGAAACCGCTTACAACTGCTCAAGGAGATACCCATGACTAATCAGGAACCGGCATCCATCCTGTTGATCGACGACCATCCGATGCTGCGTACTGGCGTGAAACAGCTGGTCAGCATGGCGCCCGATATCACCGTGGTGGGCGAAGCCAGCAACGGCGAACAGGGCATTGAGCTTGCCGAATCCCTCGATCCCGATCTGATCCTGCTCGATCTGAATATGCCGGGCATGAACGGACTGGAGACCCTCGACAAGCTGCGGGAAAAATCGCTTTCCGGACGCATCGTTGTCTTTAGCGTGTCGAACCATGAAGAGGATGTGGTCACGGCGCTGAAGCGCGGGGCAGATGGCTATCTGCTGAAAGACATGGAGCCGGAAGATCTGCTTAAGGCGCTGCAGCAGGCGGCGGCGGGCGAGATGGTATTGAGCGAAGCCTTAACGCCGGTGCTGGCCGCCAGCCTGCGCGCTAACCGCGCCACATCTGACCGTGACGTCAGCCAGCTCACGCCGCGCGAGCGCGACATTCTCAAGCTCATTGCCCAGGGCCTGCCGAACAAAATGATCGCTCGCCGCCTGGATATCACCGAAAGCACGGTCAAAGTGCACGTGAAGCATATGCTGAAGAAAATGAAGTTAAAATCTCGCGTTGAAGCCGCCGTGTGGGTGCATCAGGAACGCATTTTCTAAGGATTACTCCTCCGGCAGCAGCTTCCAGCGCGGGTCGTCATCAGGCAATGCGACCAGCGGCTGCACCACAGCAAGCGTGATCTCATTGGACGAGACGCGCTGGCCTTTCTCATCTTCTACCACCGCCGAGAGGTGCCAGCGGTTTGTCGCACCTTCCTGTTCATTCCAGGCAGGTATAATCACGCTCCAGCCGTCTGCGCTGTTACTTTTGGCCGGCGACGTCAGGCTCAATGCCTGCGTATCCCCCTGCCAGTGGATCTGACGGATGCCGTGCGTGCTGCGAACCTGCAGCTTCAGCATAACGGTCTCGCCCCCTTTCAGATCCCACGGCGGCGTGGCCAGCCAGACGGACAGCGTTTTACGCTGGCGGAACTCCATCACCGGCAGGCTAGTGCGCTCCGGTGAATCGTAGCGGCTGCCGCGCAGGGATCGCGTCGCGGCAACCTCATCGACGGAAAGCTGCTTAGCCAGCGGCACGCCAAAGCGGTAGTTGAGCTTCAGCCCAAGGTTATTCTGGCTCTCGCCGCTTTCGCCCTGCTTGTGCCCGGCGGTCAACGTGACCAGCGGCACGGGGGTATAGTTAAGCCCCAGATTGACCGCAACCGGGTTGTGGTACCCGGTTCCACTGTTGAACAGGTCAACGTTATCGCCAAAGTACTGCTCAACGCTGACGCTGGTGTTCAGGTGATGAAACCACGGCAGCCAGGCTTTAGCGGTCACGTCATATCCGCGCGCCATGCGCTGCTCCTGAACGTCAGATCGCGCGCGCCATCCGGCAAAGGGCTGATAGTAGTTCGCTGAGAGGCGCAGATTTTCCCCCCACGCTTCCGCTCCCAGCCCGGCACGCTGCAGGTTTTCATCCAGAAGATTATCGTAAAAGGTGTTGTAGCCCAGCAGCCATTTCCCGGCGACCCAGCGCTGACCGATTCCGGCGTTACTGACCAGGCCATCCGTCTGCTGCGTCAGGCCAAGCTGGCTCCAGCTGAGGTAACGGTTAGTATCATTCCACGGAATAAACCAGCTCCCGCTGCTGCCGTTAAATTTGCCGTCATTATCCACCAGCACGTTCACGCTGGCGTTTCCCCAGGGCGACAGCCAGGACTCAATCTGCTGGTTCACTTCCCCGCTTACCGCGTCGCGCACCTGACCAAAGGCAAACTGACGCGCCTGCTCGCCGGTCGTCAGCCCGTTGTCGGTCATGCTGGCTTCACCGAAGGCTTTCGCCATTTCGGCGAGGTGTTTCTCCCCTTCGCCCGTTGGCGCCGCCAGGCCGAGATCGGGCAGACTATCCCCATTATTATCAAAGGGGTGCTGCGCCTGATGCATAAAGGAATTAGGCGCACCGTGAACGGCTCCGGCCGTAAGAAGGGGGAGTAAAAACAGCAAACGAATGCGGGACGATACAACCATCAACGTCGTCAATAAGAACCTGTGTTTATGAATAAACTCTTATTATGTTAACGCGATAAGCCCTGAAATGCAGTTCTGGCGGACATTTCAGGATTATCCTGAAACAGCCCTTTCAGCTCCGGCACGCAGGAACCACAGTTCGTACCACAGCGCAGCTTCGCCCCCAGCGCGGTGACGGAATCACACCCTCCGGCAATCGCCTCCCGTATCGCCTCTTCCCCGACGCTGAAACAGCTGCAGATAATGCGTCCCGGATCCATCGCCTTCCCGACGCTCTGCCCGTTCAACAGGGCGTGGCGTTCTGCGGGCAGCACGGGGGGTGAATGAAAAGCGGCTTCAATCACCGTATGCGCCAGCGCCGGTAACGCGGTACCTTCCCAGAAACCCAGCATAAGCTGGCCTTCATGCCAGGCCAGCACGCTGCTGCGTTCACCGGTCTGCGCAACCTGCAGCTGCCAGCCCCGGCCGCTGGCGTATTCCATTACCCACGACAGCAGTGGTTTATCGCACGCCACCGTCAGGCGTGAAGCTTTACGCCACCAGTAAACCGAAGAGGGCATTTCCAGCCCTTCGCGGGCATAGAGTTCTCCCTGCCAGACGGGCTGCCAGGGCTGGATTCTGACGGCGGTTTGTTTACTCTCCGGCTGGCCCGAAACCGGATCGCAGCGCCCTTCCACCAGCGCATTCACCTTTCCCTGGCGGGCAAACGCAGCGTTCCAGTGCATCGGGGCAAAAGCGTTCCCTTCACGCTGGGCGTCGCTGATGCGCACTCTTGCTACCATGACGCCGCGCGGCGAACTGATGCGCGCCAGCTGGCCGTCGCACAGGGAAAACCGAACGGCGTCTGCGGGGCAAACCTCAACAAAGGGTTCGGCAATATGCTGCATCAGCCTTGCCACATATCCTGTTCGCGTCATGGTATGCCACTGATCGCGGATGCGCCCCGAGTTGAGAATCAGCGGGTACAACGCGCTGACCGTCGCACCGTGCGACTGTGGGTCAACGGGAACAATGTTTCGGCACGGGAAATCCCCCCCAGGCCACTGCCAGGGCTCAAGCCGCTCCCACTCCTCACGGGTAAGCGTAGCCAGGTCATGAAGGTTTAACGCCCGCGCGCCGTCATTTTCAAAGGCCGTCAGCGCCGCATGCTCGCAAAAAATCTCGTGGGGATGCAGCCAGGCAAAGGCGTCACCGTGCCCCAGCCGTTTCGCCACCTGCGCGACGATCCACCAGTCCGGCTTTGCCTCACCGGGCGCGGGCAGAAACGCGCGCTGGCGCGAAATGCGTCGCTCGGAATTGGTCACCGTCCCGTCCTTCTCTCCCCAGCCCAGCGCCGGAAAGCGAATATGGGCAAACCGGCTGGTGTCGGTATCATTCATCACCTCAGAGACAATGACCAGCGGGCAGTGCCCCAGCGCCTGACACACCGCGTGGCTGTCCGGCAGCGAGACGGCAGGATTGGTGCCCATGATCCACACCGCCTTCACCTCGCCGCGGGCAATGGCGTCAAACAGCTCCACCGCCATCAAGCCCGGCGTCTGCGCAAGCCGTTCCGTTCCCCAGAAACGCGCCACCCGCGAGAGATCGTCCGGCTCAAAGTTCATGTGCGCCGCCAGCTGGTTTGCCAGCCCGCCCACCTCTCTTCCGCCCATCGCGTTTGGCTGTCCGGTCAGCGAAAACGGGCCGCAGCCCGGACGGTTAAATTTCCCGCTGGCAATGTGAACGTTAATGATGGCGCTGCACTTGTCGCTGCCGCTGGAGGACTGGTTGATTCCCATGGTGTAGAGCGTGATGGCCCGGGGCACCGTCATAAACCAGTCGTAAAACGTACCAATATCCTGCGGCGAGAGGCCGCAAAACGCCGCCACGCGGGATATCGGCCACGCGTCCGTTCCCTGAATGACATTAAGCAGACCGACGAACAGCCCGGCGTCGCTGCCGGGAGTGAGCGCCAGATGCAGGTCAGCAATATCACAGGAGGCGGTTCTGCGCGGGTCGATGACCACCACTTTCATCTGCGGATTGTTGTGCTTTGCCTGCACCAGCCGCTGATAGAGCACCGGATGCGTCCAGGCCGCGTTTGATCCCACCAGCACCACCAGATCGCTGTTTTCCACATCCTCGTAGCTGCACGGCACGACGTCTTCACCAAAGGCGCGCTTGTAGCCAACGACTGCCGATGACATGCAGAGCCGGGAGTTGGTATCAATGTTCGCCGCGCCGATAAACCCTTTCATCAGCTTATTGGCGGCGTAATAATCCTCGGTAAGCAATTGTCCGGACGCGTAAAACGCCACCGCCTGCGGCCCCCATTTGTCGATAATGTCCTGGAGGCGCTCGCCTGCCGCTCCCAGCGCCTGCGCCCAGGCCACCTCAGCACCGTCAACAACGGGGCGCAGCAATCGCCCCTGTAACCCCATTGTTTCCCCCAGGGCCGATCCTTTCACGCACAAGCGGCCAAAGTTTGCAGGGTGGGTTTCATCCCCCCGAACGCTGACCGTTTCACCGTCCACGCGGGCGACCACGCCGCAGCCGACCCCGCAGTAGGGACACGTTGTCCGGGTTTCCGTCATGAGGCCTCCGCACGCATTACCAGGGCATCATTACCGACCCACACCTTGCCGTTCTCAATTTTGACCGGCCAGGCGCGCACCGCGGGTTCGCCGTTCTCCACCTGACAGCCGTCGCGCAGGCGGATACGCTGCTTGTAGAGCGGGGAGATCACCACCGGCTCCCCCGCCGCATCGCCAAGAATGCCGCGGGAAAGCACGTTCGCGCTGCTGCCAGGCTCCCGATCGTCGAGGGCGTAAACGGTTTTGCCAAAGCGGAACAGCGCGATCGGCTTACGCCCAAGCCGCGCGCCGATTCCCGCCTGCTCGGGGATATCGTCGATGCCGCAGATTTCCTGCCAGCGCTTGCTTTCAACAGACGGCGCGACGTTCACCGCCGTGCGGAACAGCGCCAGACGGTTCGGATCGTTAAGCGTGGTTTGCCATTCGCACTGGTAGGTTTCCACCACCCGGGCCATCTCCTGCTCCAGCTCGTGGGCGATGCCCAGGCTGTCGTTGAGGATGACCTCCCGCAGGTAGTCGAGACCGCCTTCCAGGTTGTCCATCCAGGTGCTGGTGCGCTGCAGGCGATCCGCCGTGCGGATGTAGAACATCAGGAAGCGATCGACGGTGCGGATCAGCGTGTCATCATCAAGATCGCTGGCGAAGAGATCCGCATGGCGCGGCTTCATGCCGCCGTTGCCGCACAGGTAGAGGTTCCACCCCTTATCGGTGGCAATCACCCCTACGTCTTTACTCTGCGCCTCGGCGCATTCGCGGGTACACCCTGAGACCGCCATTTTGATTTTGTGCGGTGCGCGCAGGCCTTTGTAACGGTGCTCGAGCCTGACCGCGAGGCCGGTGGAGTCCTGCACGCCGTAGCGACACCAGGTCGACCCGACGCAGGATTTCACCGTGCGGAGGGATTTGCCGTAGGCGTGCCCGGTTTCAAATCCGGCTTCCACCAGCGCCTGCCAGATCTCCGGCAGCTGTTCCAGCGTGGCGCCAAACAGGTCGATACGCTGGCCGCCGGTGATTTTGCTGTACAGGCTGTAGCGTTTTGCAATCTGGCCGATGGCGATCAGCCCGTCGGCGGTCACTTCCCCCGCAGGCATGCGCGGCACGATGGAGTAAGTACCGTCCTTCTGGATATTGGCGAAGTAGCGGTCGTTGGTGTCCTGCAGCGGCAGGTGTGCCGGTTTCAGCAGATACTCGTTCCAGCAGGAGGCGAGCACTGACCCCACCAGTGGCTTACAAATTTCGCACCCGTGTCCCTGACCGTAGCGGCTAATGAGCTGGTCAAAGGTGCGGATATGGTTGACGCGCACGAGGTGGTAAATCTCCTGACGCGAGTACGGGAAGTGTTCGCAGATGTCCTTTTTCACCTCCACGCCCTGCGCCGCCAGCTGGAACTCCATCACCTGCTTCACCAGTGCGCTACATCCTCCGCAGCCGGTCGCCGCTTTGGTGCACTGCTTAATCGCGCCGATATCCGTTGCGCCCGCACTTACCGCCTGACAGATATCGCCTTTGCTGACGTTATGACACGAACAGATTTGTGCGCTTTCCGGCAGCGCTGCCACGCCGAGCGCTTTTGGCGCACTGCCTGACGACGCGGGTAATATCAGCGTTTCCGGCTCTTTTGGCAGGACTATCCCGTTGAGCATCATCTGTACCAGCGTGGCGTATTCGCTGGCATCACCCACCAGCACGCCGCCGAGCAGCGTTTTGCCGTCGTGGCTGACCACGATTTTCTTGTAGATTTGCTGCGGGCCGTGCGTCCACTGGTAGCTCAGCGCCCCTGGCATGCGGCCGTGAGCGTCGCCGAACGAGGCCACGTCCACGCCCAGCAGCTTGAGTTTGGTGCTCATATCCGCGCCGGCGAAGGTTTTCTCCTCTCCAGCCAGCGCGGCGGCGGCCACCCTCGCCATCTGGTAGCCGGGCGCAACCAGCCCGAAGATTTTCCCTTCCCACAGGGCGCATTCACCAATGGCCAGCACGTCCGGATCGGAGGTCTGACAGCGGTCGTCAATGCCGATCCCGCCGCGTTCGCCGATAGCCAGCCCGCTGCTGCGCGCCAGCGCGTCCTGCGGACGAATGCCGGCAGAAAAGACCACCATGTCTGTTTCAAGCTGTTCGCCATCGGCAAAGCGCAGCACCAGGCCGCCGTCCGCGGCGGCGATCTCCGTCGTTGCTTTACTGGTATGCACACCGACGCCCAGCGCCTCGATTTTCTTGCGCAGCATCGCCGCGCCGTCGTTGTCGAGCTGGACCGCCATCAGATTGGGCGCAAACTCCACCACGTGAGTTTCCAGCCCGAGCTGCTTCAGGGCATTCGCCGCCTCCAGCCCCAGCAGCCCGCCGCCAATCACGACACCGCGGCGTGAGCCCGCCGCATGCGCCGCAATCTTGTCCAGATCGTCAAGGGTGCGGTAGACAAAACAGCCCGGCAAATCGTTGCCCGGCACGGGCGGCACGAACGGGTATGAGCCGGTCGCCAGCACCAGTTTATCCCAGTGGGTCTCATGCCCGCTGGCGCTACGCACCACGCGCGCGTCGCGATCGATAGCGACAATCTGCTGCGACAGGCGCAGCTCAATGCCGTTGTCGGCAAAGAAATCCCCCTCCACCAGCGAAAGCGACGCCGCGCTGCGGCCGCCAAAATATTCCGACAGATGCACGCGGTCGTAGGCGGCATAGCGCTCCTCGCCAAAGACAACGATCTGATACTGCTGATGCAGATTGCGGTTAACGCAGTCTTCGAGGAAATGATGGCCGACCATACCGTGCCCAACCACCACCAGAGTAGGTTTTGTCATAGCGTTCTGTCCTGCAACCTGCGGTTGCGTAGTGAAACGATCGAACAGCCAGTCCGCGTGCGCGGGCGCAGCCGTTGCCAGTAAATCGGTAAATGTCGCCGCGCTGCGGCAGTCCCCCATCAGCAGCACGCCAGCCAGCGCCCCCTGATGGATCAGTAAGCGACGATAGTGACGGGCCAGCGGATCCCATGCGCTCCAGACCACATCGCCCTCCTGCTCTGCCGCGCGACCGAGGCTGAACAGCTCCACGCCGGTCACCTTGAGGCGCACGCCGTTGTCGGTCAGGGCAAACGGCGCGGTGACGTCTCCGGCCAGCCGCGCGGCGAGGATATCCGCCTGCGCCAGACAGGGGGCGACCAGGCCAAACGTCTGGCCGTCAATTTCACAGCACTCGCCAATGGCGTAGACGTCCGGCACGGAGGTTTGCATCTGGTGATCCACCACGATGCCGCGCGCGCAGCGAATGCCGCTGGCCTGCGCCAGCACGACGTTGGGCTGCACGCCCGTCGCCAGCACCACGCGCTCGGCGGTGACGCTGCGTCCGTTCAGCAGCGTCACGCTATTCCCGTCAATCGCCTCGATGCCAGAGGCGAGCTCACAGCGCACGCCCCGCGCCGCCAGCGCCTCTTCCAGCAGCACGCCCGCCTTCTCATCCAGCTGCTGCTCCATCAGCCACGGACCGCGATGAACAAGGGTGACGTTGTCCCCTGAGCGCGCCAGCGCTGCCGCCGTCTCAACCCCGAGCACGCCGCCGCCCAGCACTACCGCCGGACCGGCGATCGCCCGAATGGCCCGGATATCCTCCAGGGTACGGAACGTGAAGACATGCGTCGCATTGCAGCCGGGAATTGGCGGAACAAAGGGCGTTGATCCGGTGGCAAACACCAGCGCATCCCAGCCCAGCGTGCGGGCGGTGGTTTGCACTTCCCGCGTGTCCACATTCACGGCGAGCGCCTTTTCGCCCCGCAGCACCGTCACGCCCCGTTCCTGGTACCAGTCGTCATTCTGAAGACAGATGCCCCCAGCCGTTTTTTCACCGCCCAGCACCGGCGAAAGCTGGATGCGGTTATAGGCATGCTCCGGCTCGTCACCGATGACGGTAATGGCGAAACGATCGGCAGCACGCCCGGTGAGCGAGGCAATCAGCCGCGTGGCCGCCATGCCATTTCCGATAATGACCAGTCGCATCAACGCCCCCTCGCTACGCCGCTTTCGGCTGCTTTTCGTAGAGGAAATGCAGGATCTGCTGGCGCATGTGGTGATAGCGGCTGTCGTCGGCCAGCTGCACCCGGTTACGCGGGCGCGGCAGGTCAACGTGCAGGATCTCCCCGACGGTCGCCGCCGGGCCGTTGGTCATCATCAGCACGCGATCGGAGAGCAGCACCGCTTCGTCCACGTCGTGGGTAATCAGCACGATGGTGGTGTTCAGCGCCTGCTGGATCTGCATCACCGAGTCCTGCAGATGGGCGCGCGTCAGCGCATCCAGCGCGCCGAAGGGTTCATCCATCAGCAGGACTTTCGGCTTCATCGCCAGCGCGCGGGCTATCCCGACGCGCTGCTTCATGCCGCCGGAGATCTCCCCCGGGCGCTTGTGCAGGGCGTGCCCCATCTGCACGCGGTCGAGGTTGTGCTCAATCCACTCCCGGCGCTCCGCCTTGCTCATGCTGTGGCGAAACACGTGATCTACCGCCAGGGCCACGTTGTCGAAGCAGGTGAGCCACGGCAGCAGCGAATGGTTCTGGAATACCACCGCGCGCTCCGGACCCGGCCCGGCAATTTCGCGGTTGTCGCAAATCAGCCCGCCTTCCGTCGGCAGCGTGATCCCAGCGATAAGGTTCAGCAGCGTCGATTTACCGCAGCCGGAGTGCCCAATCAGGCTGACGGTTTCGCCCTCATGGATATCAAAGGAGACGTTCTGCAGCGCCAGAAATTCGCCGCTGGCGGTGGAAAAACGCTGGCTCACGGCCTGGACCTGGATTAATGGTTTCATGTTCGCTCCTTATTTTTCCTGCCAGCTAAAGCGACGGGCGATCAGCATCAGCCCCTGCTCCAGCAGCAGCCCGACCACGCCAATGATGACGATGGCGATGAGAATGTTTTCGACGTTGAGGTTGTTCCACTCGTTCCAGATCCAGAAACCGATCCCTAAACCGCCGGTCAGCATCTCGGCGGCGACAATCACCAGCCAGGCGATGCCAATGGAGAGGCGCACCCCGGTCAGCACCGCGGGCAGTACCGCCGGGAAGAGAATGCGGCGCATGATGGTCCACTCGGAAAGCTGCAGCACCCGGGCCACGTTGAGGTAGTCCTGCGGAATACGGCGCACGCCTTCGGCGGTGTTGATCACCATCGGCCAGATGGAGCAGATAAAAATGGTCCAGCTCGACGCGGGCTCCGCTTTCTGGAACAGCAGCAGGCCGATGGGCAGCCAGGCCAGCGGGCTAACCGGGCGTAACAGCGCGATCAGCGGGCCGAACATGCGCGAAAAAAAGGTGAAGCGGCCAATCAGGAAACCGAGCGGGATCCCGGCGAACGCGGCCAGGCCAAAGCCCACCGCCACGCGCTGTAATGAGGCGAGCACGTTCCAGCCGATGCCCATGTCGTTTGGCCCGTCGCGATAAAACGGATCGGCAAACAGGGTAATAGCGGAATCGAGCGTGCTGAGCGGCGTCGGGAAACCTTTGCTGTTAATCGCCGCCAGCTGCCAGAGCACCACCAGCAGTCCCAGCCCCAGAAAAGCCGGAATGATGCGCTGAAGGATCGCGTTAATCCGACGCGCAAACGTCGGCGTACGGCGGCGAACCTGCACCGGAGGCAGGACAATCACCTCTCCACTCTCCGGCGTCTCGTGTGATTTTGTCTTTTGCAGATGCTGCATAATCAGGCCCCTTTACGGTGAATGGCGAAACGGCTGGCGTATCCTTCCGGGTCGGTACCGTTCCAGACGGTGCCGTCCATCAATGTGCTGCTGCGTAGTGGTGAAGTCGGTGTGGTAATGCCCCCCACCGCCGTGGCGGCATCCTGCCAGACCGCCGTCTGGTTAATGCGTTGTGCGATGCCCGCATAGTCCGGGGCGGCTTTGAGCAAGCCCCAGCGGCGGAACTGGGTTAAGAACCACATGCCGTCGGAGAGATACGGGTAGCTGACGGCCCCCTCGTTGAAGAAGCGGATCGGGTGCGCGTCCTGCCAGCGCTGGCCCAGGCCGTTGTCGTACTCGCCGAGCATGCGTCCGGTGAGATACTGCTCTTTGCAGTTGAGCCACGCCCGGCGGGAGAGGATCTGCGCGGTTTCGCGTTTGTTTTCCGGGGAGGCCTCAATCCAGCGCGCCGCCTCCAGCACTGCGCTCACCAGCGCCCGGGCGGTGTGCGGGTTTTTCTCCACCCAGTCGCGACGCGTCCCGAGGATTTTTTCCGGATGGTCGGCCCAGACAGACTGCGACGTGGCGGCGGTAAAACCGATGCGGTCGTTGATGGCACGCGCGTTCCACGGCTCGCCGACGCAAAAGCCGACCATGTTGCCAATGCGCATGTTCATCACCATCTGCGGCGGCGGCACCACCACCGTGCGCACGTCGTCAAAGGGGTGAATGCCCGCGCTGGCCAGCCAGTAGTAGAGCCACATGGCGTGCGTCCCGGTCGGGAAGGTGTGCGCGAAGGTATAGGTGCCAGGCGCCTGCTGCCCAATCCGCTTTTTCAGCCCGTCAAGGTCATGAACGCCCTTCTCTGCCAGATCGCTGGATAGCGTAATCGCCTGGCCGTTCTGGTTGAGGGTCATCAGGTTAGCCATCTGCTGTGGCTTGCCGGCGATGCCCAGCTCCAGTCCGTACAGCAGGCCGTAGAGAATGTGCGCGGCATCGAGTTCGCCCGCCACCAGTTTGTCGCGCACCGCCGCCCAGCTCGCCTCTTTGGTGGGCACGATGGTAATACCGTATTTTTTATCAAACCCTTTCAGCGCCGCGATAACCACCGGGGCACAGTCGGTCAGCGGGATAAACCCGATGCGCACTGTTTCCTGCTCCGGTTTATCCGAGCCTGCCGCCCATGCGGCCTGCATGACACCCGGCAACAGCATTGCACCACTCGCCAGCATGCTGGCCTGCAAAAAACGCCGTCTCGACAAATCCGCCATGACCACTCCTGAAAAAAAACCAAAAAAAAGCGCCCACGGTGCCGAAGCACCAGTGGACGCCTTTATCCCGAAGACGGATGCACCGCCATTGGCGCATCGTCAAAAATGGTTAATCTGATAATGCAAAGTGAATGCCAGGTTTTAACACACCGTTTCTTGCGGCGCTTACCGTTATTCCCTCGCCTTTACGCACCGCAAACAGGCATAAAATGCCCACTGACCGTGCAGCTACTCCTTTGGTGTTACCTGCCATACATTCTTCACCATGAGCAGCGCGCGGGCGATATCCACCATCCTTTGGTTTTTGTCCATCGCCATTTTGCGCAGCGCCGTCCAGGCCTGTTCCTCACTCATATTCTGGTGGGTCATCAGCACGCTCTTCGCTTTATCAATGATTTTGCGCTCTTCAAGCGTATCGCGCAGCGACGCAAGCTGACGTGAGAGCTGCTCTATCTCGCGCGCCTGCTGGCGAACCAGGGTAAGCAACGGTTTTTCCGGATAGCGGATCGGCGGGTCATCCTGTTCATCGCCGGGGAGCGCGTACTCATCGTCACGGTGAATGCATTCGTCCACCGCGACCATCAGATCGGCGATGATCGTCTCCTCCAGCGTGCGCAGATGCTCAAGGCGCGCGGTTTGCAGAGCAAACCAGGCCAGCGCGGTAAGGCCGTTATCGGCGGCGGGCTGGCGGGTACAGGCCACGCGCCGGAGCTGCTCCGTTTCACGATCGGGCTGACAGTGCATTGAAAAGGTGGTCTGAACGTCAGCGGAGCTGTGTGAGAGAAAGATCTCAAAGCAGGCCTGCTGCCCGTCAATGCGGTCAACCAGCCTCTGACGAGTCACATCATCGAAAAAACCCTGCGTGAAGCCAATCGCCCCCAGCGCACGCTCCTGTCCCGCCAGCTCCTTGCCCTGCATCAGGCTATAAAGCGCGACAAAACGTCCTGCGATTTGCGGATCGTCAATGCTGTCATTAAGCTGCGGCACGATACTGAGCAGATGGCGAAGCATGCGGGAGTAGTGTTCCATCGCCTGGGGTGCCGTTACCGTCTGCTGAATCACACCGTCACGCAGCGCGGGAAGCGTCTCCAGGCTCAGGAGCGCGCCGCCGATGCGTTCACAGACGGCACTTCCCGGAATCGGCGACTGTGTTTCAAGAATGGCGTAAAGGGCTGAGAGGTTTTCATCCACCAGCGCCCGGCTGGCTTTGCATTCGGGAGCGTACAGCTTGCCCTGTGAGCAGAGCCAGACGTTGGACGCCCCGCGCTCGCACTGTAACATGTGCACCAGTTGGCTAATGCCGTGCACAAGCACGCCCAGCTGTGCCAGCTTGCTGAACTGCTCCTGGCGCATCATCTTTGCGCGCGTGAGCCATTCGGCAGCGCCTGGCGAAATGCCTGCCATTAATGTCATGCTTACTCTCCCGGACAGCGAAACTCCGGAGAATTAAGCAATATTCGTGCCTTTATAAGAACAGGAGTCAACATGCAGAAGATTGTGATCGTCGCCAACGGTGCGGCCTACGGCAGCGAATCCCTTTTCAACAGCCTGCGCCTGGCGATCGCGTTACGTGAAAAAGAGAGCGATCTGGCGTTACGCCTCTTTTTAATGTCGGACGCCGTCACCGCCGGGCTGAAGGGACAAAAGCCGGCCGAGGGCTATAACATTCAGCAGATGCTGGAGATCCTGACCGCACAAAACGTGCCGGTGAAGCTGTGCAAAACCTGCACCGACGGGCGCGGCATGACCGGACTGCCGCTGATTGATGGCGTAGAAATTGGTACGCTGGTTGAACTGGCCGAGTGGACGCTGTCCGCTGATAAAGTATTAACTTTTTAATAATAAACCCGTAAAAATATTATTTTCTTATGGACGCGGTTTCAGCATCAAGTTTACCTGCGGGGTTGCCGATAGGCATGGAAACAACACAGCAGGTATTTCACTTATGTTCAGATCGATTCGTGCACGCATCATCGCGGCGACGGCAGGCTGTCTGGTCGTCGCCCTTCTCCTCAACACCGTTATTAACTTCCAGGTCACACGCCAGGATAACCAGCAGTCCCAGCGCGATATTCTGACCAGCACCAGCGCCAGCCATAACATGGCGATTGCCGACTGGGTAAAAAGCAAGATGACGGTGATCGCCTCTGCCCAGACCATTGCGCTGAGTGACGACCCGGTTCCGGTGTTTAAACAGCTTGCGCAGGCGGGTGGATTCACCAACGTTTATGTCGGCTACGCCAGCAAAACGGCGAAATTCTCTGAGCCCGCGGGCGTACCTGCGGATTATGACCCGACCATTCGCCCGTGGTATCAGCAGGTGGTCAGCACGGACGGCCCGGTCGTCACCGCGCCTTACGTTGATGCCGGTACCGGTAAACTGGTGGTGACCTTCGCCGTGCCGGTGAAAGAGAATGGCGCCCTGAAAGCGGTGGTGGCGGGCGATGTGGCCATGGACAGCGTGGTGGCGAACGTGCGCGGGATCCATCCAACTCCGTCCAGCAGCGGCTTGCTTCTGAACAGTGACGGCAGCGTGATTGCGGCTAACGATCCGGCTCTGACGCTTAAACCGTTTGCTGAGACCATCAAAGGCATCGATTTTGCTGCGCTGAAAAGCGGTAACCTTGTCGACGGTACGCTGAACGACGTCGAAAAAACCTTCGTGGCAACCGCCGTGCCGGGCACAAACTGGCTGCTGGTCGTCGCCCTCGACAGCGGTGACGCCACCTCCGGCATGCGTTCCCTGCTTAAGGCCTCGGCGATTTCGCTGGTGATCCTGGCGCTGCTGAGCGCGGCCATTGTTCACCTCCTGATTGCCCGTCTGCTGAAGCGCCTGTCGGACATTCGCGACGCGATGCACAACATTGCCAACGGGACTAACGACCTGTCGCAGCGTCTGCCTGACAGCGGTGAGGACGAGGTGGCGCAGATTGCCCAGGCCTTTAACGCCTTCAGCGATAAGCTGTCGGTGGTGATGGTGCAGCTCCGTGATGCCAGCGAGTCGGTGAAAAACGCCGCTCAGGAGATTGCGGCGGGTAACCAGGATCTCTCCGGACGTACCGAGCAGGCGGCGTCCAGCCTGCGCGAGACGGCCAGCGCCGTGGAGCAGATCACCGCCTCCGTGACCCAGTCGAACGAGTCGGCGGCAGAAGCGAACGACCAGGCGAGCAAGGCCTCTGCGGCCGCGGCGCGCGGCGGCGAGGTGGTATCCCAGGCGATCAGCACCATGCAGTCCATCGAAGTCGCGTCGGCTAAAATTGGCGACATCACCAGCGTGATTGACGGCATCGCGTTCCAGACCAACATTCTGGCGCTGAACGCCTCCGTCGAGGCGGCCCGTGCCGGGGAGCAGGGGCGCGGGTTTGCCGTGGTGGCGGGCGAAGTGCGTAACCTGGCGAGCCGTAGCGCCCAGGCGGCGAAAGAGATCAAATCGCTGATTGATTCCACCACCGACAGCGTGGCCACCGGCTCCCGCTACGTGCATCTGGCCGGGGAAAGCATGGATGAGATCCGCTCCAGCATCGGCAGCGTCTCCGGCATCATGCGCGAAATCTCTATCGCCACCAGCGAGCAGATGAAAGGCATTCACGAGATTAACCACGCGGTGACCCACCTCGACCGCATGGTCCAGCAGAACGCCGAGCTGGTGGTGCAATCCGCCGCCGCCGCGGGCGCCCTGCAGAGCCAGGCGGGCGACCTTGCTGAAACCGCCGGCCATTTCCGCATTTAATTTTCTACTGGCGCGCGTTTAGCGGGTAAAACGCGCGTCAGCTGAAATTTTGAGGAATTTTGTCATTTTTGTTTAATCGTTATGCCATTTTTTGATCAAAATCAGCATCCCTCCCCCTCCCCTTTGGTGTTATGCCATGAGTGAATTGTGAACAACATCACGCTCGGATATGGCTGCAGGGAGAGCGTTGTTTAAGACTACGGGGTAAAAAATGGCACTGGTAAAAACAAGTTTGAAACTGTTTGGCGGGGATACGGTAGTGGTGCGTTGCTCAGAGCGCTGCCGTATTCATCTGATGAGTGCGAAAGCACAAAAACAATCCCAGGCGGATATTCTCACCGTGCAGGATGATAACGCCTGGCTTACCGTGCCGTATACCGGCACCTGGGATGTGCTGATCGACAGCCACAGCCAGTCGCTGGAGCATTCTGTCAGTTACGTAGCAGCTTAAATTACGCGCCCGGCCAGCCGGGCGTATTATCAGGCAAAACCCGGTCGCAGCGTGCCGTTGAGCGGGTTTCCTTCCAGCAGCGCCTTCACCTTCACCACCAGCTCATTCAGACAATCGTCCTTCATGCCGAGGCGGGTCAGCTCTTGATCGAGAGAGAAGAGATACTGCGCGTTGGTACCCAGCGGCCCGCTGGCGGCGGCAATTAACGGGGCAATCACCTGCGTGCGGGTGTCCGCTTCATACAGCGGATGGCGCGGGTCCATAATAAACACCAGCGCATTGACGGTGCGTCCGTCGTCCAGCTCCAGCTTACACCAGCTCGGCATGTAGCAGCCGGTGATCATCTCACGCTTCCAGAGCAGCGTAAGCTCCTCTTCCAGGGTGGCATCCGGGAGGCGATACGCCACGCCCGTGGTGCGTCCGCCCTCTTTCAGTGCAAGCATACGCCCGGGCTGGCACGCGCTGCCGCGTCCGGCCGTCAGGCGCAGGCAAAATGCGCGATGCCAGCCGGGCAACGTGCCCGTTGCCGATTCGACAAATTCGAGCGCCGGGTTCCACATCAGGGAGCCGTAGCCAAAAATCCATACCGGGCCATCATCCGGGCGGCAGGCAAGCGTGGCAGCGAGCGACGCCGCACGTTGTTCAGCTGACCAGAGAAGCGATTCCTCAATAGCACCAAATGCCGTCTTACAATCTGCCTTCATTAAGAAATCACGCGTTAACACTTTCCACCTCCGCCACTGCATGCTTCCTTGCGACATCTGTAATTCGCCTTCCCGGCCTTAGGTGCTGGTCATTTTGCCAGCAGTTGAATAACGATAAGCAATTAGCGGACCAGTTGCAATACAACGGCAGTTCAACCGCCTGAAAAGTCAAAATGAAGGCAGCGAATTATTTCAGGGCTATTTCTTTTTATGCCATTTATCGTCGTCTCCTTTTTCATATTCATGTTTTACGGCGGCCCAGGCGACTTTGTGTGCCGTCTCTTCACGGCTGGCATCATCCCGGCGATCGTCCTTATCTTTGTACTGATCCCAGGCACTGTTAAACGCCTCTTTGTAGATATCCTGCGCGTGAGCGGGCAGCACGTTTTGCACATTATCGGGTAATTCGCGTTTCGTTTTATAAGGCATCACTCACCTCTCTTTTGGTTAAAGAGATAAGTGTGGACGACGATATGGCAGCGTGCCACCCACACTTCATTTATGAATGATCAAAACATTAAATTATTGTTATTTAACAAATATTTTTAGAACATGGTGAATTACAGGAATCAGGCGTGATAATTATTAAAAAAGGTAAAATTAAGTAAAAAATAAAGGGCATTTAACAGAGATCTGTTAATTTAATGACCTCAAAAATCTATCTATAATTACAAGCACCTGCATTGATGGAGAAGCACATGACAGCAACACACGAGGCGGTAAAGACCCGCCACAAGGAGACGTCTCTCATTTTCCCGGTTCTGGCACTGGCTGTGCTGCTCTTCTGGGGAAGCAGTCAGTCACTGCCAGTGGTGGTTGGTATCAATATTCTTGCCCTGGTCGGTATCTTAACCAGCGCATTTAGCGTCGTTCGCCATGCGGACGTACTGGCCCACCGTCTGGGCGAACCCTACGGATCGTTAATTCTCAGCCTTTCCGTTGTTATTCTCGAAGTCAGCCTGATTTCCGCGCTCATGGCCACCGGCGATGCCGCGCCGACGCTGATGCGCGACACGCTCTACTCGATCATTATGATTGTGACGGGCGGCCTGGTGGGCTTCTCTCTGCTGCTGGGCGGGCGTAAATTCGCGACCCAGTATATGAACCTGTTCGGCATTAAACAGTATCTGATTGCCCTCTTCCCGCTGGCGATTATCGTGCTGGTCTTCCCGATGGCGCTGCCGGGTGCCAACTTCTCCACCGGTCAGGCGCTGCTGGTTGCGCTGATTTCCGCAGCCATGTACGGCGTGTTTCTGTTGATTCAGACCAAAACGCACCAGAGCCTGTTCGTGTATGAGCATGAAGACGACAGCGACGACGATGACCCGCACCACGGTAAGCCGTCGGCCCACAGCAGCGCGTGGCATACGGTTTGGCTGATCGTGCATCTGATTGCGGTGATTGCCGTCACCAAGATGAACGCCAATCCGCTGGAAACGCTGTTAACCGAACTGAACGCTCCGGTCGCGTTTACCGGTTTCCTGGTGGCGCTACTGATCCTGTCCCCGGAAGGGCTGGGGGCGCTGAAAGCCGTCTTAAACAATCAGGTGCAGCGCGCCATGAACCTGTTCTTCGGCTCCGTGCTGGCGACCATTTCACTCACCGTGCCGGTGGTGACGCTGATTGCCTTTATGACCGGTAACGAACTGCAGTTCGCGCTGGGCGCGCCAGAAATGATTGTGATGGTAGCCTCGTTGCTGCTGTGCCAAATTTCGTTCTCAACCGGACGCACCAACGTGCTGAACGGGGCGGCGCATATGGCGCTGTTTGTGGCTTACTTGATGACAATTTTTGCGTAGCCTTTTTGCCCAGCGGCGCTTCGCTTGCAGAGCCTACGGGTTTTGTAGGCCGGGTAAGCGAAGCGCCACCCGGCAATATGCCCCATAAAAAAACCCGCCGAAGCGGGTTTTTTTATTATTTGCTGGTATCCAGCTCATCGAAGCTCTTGACCAGATCGTCAATTGCTTTGATCTGTTTCAGGAACGGCTCCAGCTTATCCAGCGGCAGCGCGGATGGGCCGTCGCATTTTGCGTTATCCGGATCCGGGTGCGCTTCAATGAACAGGCCAGCCAGGCCGGTTGCCATACCGGCGCGCGCCAGTTCGGTCACCTGAGCACGACGGCCGCCGGACGCGGCGCCAAACGGGTCGCGGCACTGTAGCGCGTGGGTCACGTCGAAAATCACCGGAGACTGATTAGAGACGTTTTTCATCACGCTGAAGCCCAGCATATCCACCACCAGGTTGTCATAACCGAAGTTGGAACCACGGTCGCACAGGATAACCTTGTCGTTGCCACCTTCGATAAACTTATCGACGATGTTGCCCATCTGACCCGGGCTCACGAACTGTGGTTTTTTCACGTTGATCACGGCACCGGTTTTCGCCATCGCGGCAACCAGGTCGGTCTGGCGAGCCAGGAACGCCGGGAGCTGAATCACGTCAACCACGTCTGCCACCGGCTGCGCCTGAGCGGCTTCATGCACGTCGGTGATCACTTTCACGCCAAAGGTCTGCTTCAGCTCCTGGAAAATCTTCATCCCTTCTTCCAGGCCCGGGCCACGGTAAGAATTGATGGAGGAGCGGTTGGCTTTGTCAAAAGAGGCTTTAAACACGTACGGGATGCCCAGCTTCTGGGTCACGGTCACGTAGTGCTCGCAGATACGCATGGCGAGGTCGCGGGATTCCAGTACGTTCATGCCGCCAAACAGCACGAACGGCAGGTCGTTTGCTACCTTGATATCACCAATGCTAACCACTTTTTGTTTCATAGGATCGCCTTATTCAGGTGTGAATCGGAATTAAGATTAATGCAGTGTAATTTGCTTGTGCGAGATCGCGTTGATCTGCGCACGAATCATTTCGCTAATAGGATCTTCCGGACACTGCTCGACGAAATAGCTCAGATCGTTCAGCGCCACGTGCTCACAATCGAGCTGGGCATAGATCAACCCACGGTCGCGAATTTCGTACGGGTCTTCCGGATTAAACTGCAGCAGCACTTCGCTGGCGCGCAGGGCCAGCTCCATCTGACGCTCTTCCATTAACGCAGACTTCAGCGTATCCAGCAGCTTGCGGATCACTTCTGCGTTATCCGCCTCGTCGAGATCTTCGTTGAAGAGCTCAGCCACCGGGCTGATATTGCCTTTCAGCCACACGTTCAGCGTATGTTCATCCAGCGTATCGCCGTTGAAGGGATTAATGAGCCACATCTCACCGTCCAGCCACTCCGCACGCAGGATCATCTGCGTCGGAAAAATGACCGGCACCAGTGGAATATCCAGGCGATGCGCAACCCAAAGCAAAATAGAACCCAGCGCAACGGCGCTCCCCTGACGATTTTTTAAGACCTGGTCCAGCCATAATGCGTCAGACAGGCGATACACGCCCCGCGTGTCGCAGAAACCCCATTCGCCGTAGAAAAGCTCGAGCAGCTTCTCTAATTGCCAGTCCTGCGGGCGCGCCTGATTGATCTCTTCACGCGCCAGGCTGACCAGATTCTCCAGCTCATCGTAGACGTACTGCGACGTAAAATCGTCGCGGATCATCTCAGAAATCAGGATCATGCCATCGCAAAGCGGCACTTTATTAAATTCGAAATCGGCTAAGGACTTCATGACTTACCCCAGTAACGACCGAGCGTACAGCGACGCCCGGGCGAGATAAAACTCAAAACGATGTAGATGATAACGCCAAACCGCCTTTCAGTCAGCCTTACGCCTTTATCAGTACCTGCGCTCATAACCACTGCCCCAGCGTCAGGCGTTCGTTGCCGCCGTAGTCGCGGCAGGTTTTGACACTGGCGTAGCCCGCCTCGGTAAAGAGCGCCCGCACGGCTTCCCCCTGCGTCCAGCCATGCTCCACCAGCAGCCAGCCGCCGGAAAGCAAATGTTGTCGTGACGTTGTCACAATGTGATCAAGGTCGGCTAAACCCTCCCTGGCGGCGACCAGCGCCGTCAGCGGTTCGAAGCGCACATCCCCCTGCGCAAGGTGCGGGTCATGCTCGTCAATATAGGGCGGGTTACTGACAATCACTCCGAACGTCTGCTTCTCCAGCGCGCTGAACCAGCTGCTTTGCAGCACCGTCACGTTGGTCAGGCCAAGACGTTCCACGTTACGCTGCGCCAGCGCCACCGCGTCGGGCATCACATCTACCGCCGTGATCGCGCAGTCGGGCCGTTCGGTAGCGAGCGCCAGGGCAATAGCCCCGGTCCCCGTTCCGAGATCGAGAATGCGGCAGGACGATGCGGGTAAGCGCGCCAGCGCCTGTTCAACCAGACACTCGGTGTCGGGACGCGGGATCAGCGTTGCCGCCGAGACGTAAAGCGGTAACGACCAGAACTCGCGCTCGCCGACCAGGTGCGCCACCGGCTCGCCGGTTTTACGGCGGGCAAGCAGCGCGGCGAGCCGGGCTTCCTGTTCAGCAGTCAGTTCGGTTTCGCCGAAGGCCAGCAGGTACGTGCGGGCTTTACCCGTCACATGCTCAAGCAAAATTTCGGCATCGCGTTTCGGGCTTTCGCTTTCGGAAAGCTCACCGGCAGCCTCACGTAACCAGCGCTGAAAATCCATTATTCCTGCTCGGACAGTGCCGCCAGCTGGTCGGCCTGGTATTCCTGCACGATAGGCTCAATCAGCATATCCAGCTTGCCTTCCATTACTTCGTCCAGACGGTACAGCGTCAGGTTGATGCGGTGGTCAGTCACGCGCCCCTGCGGGAAGTTGTAGGTGCGGTTACGGTCGCTGCGATCGCCGCTGCCCAGCAGGTTACGACGCGTAGACGCTTCCGCCTGCTGGCGTTTCGCCATTTCGGCCGCGTGGATACGCGCGCCCAGCACGGAGAGCGCTTTGGCTTTGTTTTTGTGCTGGGAACGCTCGTCCTGACACTCCACCACGATGCCGGTCGGCAGGTGGGTAATACGAATAGCGGAGTCGGTGGTGTTAACGTGCTGACCACCCGCCCCGGAGGAGCGGAAGGTATCAATACGCAGGTCAGCCGGGTTGATGTCCGGCAGCTCCGCTTCCGGCAGCTCCGGCATCACCGCCACCGTACAGGCGGAGGTGTGGATTCGGCCCTGAGATTCGGTGGCCGGTACGCGCTGCACGCGGTGACCGCCGGATTCAAACTTAAGACGGCCGTACACGCCGTCGCCGCTGATCTTGGCGATAACCTCTTTGTAGCCACCGTGTTCGCCTTCGTTGGCGCTCATGATCTCCACGCGCCAGCGACGCGATTCGGCGTAGCGGCTGTACATGCGGAACAGATCCCCGGCAAACAGCGCCGCTTCGTCCCCGCCGGTCCCGGCGCGGACTTCCACGAACGCGTTGCGCTCGTCGTCCGGATCTTTTGGCAGCAACAGCACCTGAAGCTGCTGCTCCATCTCCTCAGAACGCGCTTTCGCATCCTGCAACTCTTCCTGCGCCATCTCGCGCATTTCAGGATCGTCGAGCATCATCTGCGCGGTTTCGATATCGTCCTGAACCTGTCGCCAGTCGGTAAAGCATTTAGAAACATCACTTAACTGCGCGTATTCACGTGAAAGTGCGCGAAAACGTTCCTGGTCCGCAATGGTCCCGGCATCCCCGAGCAGCGCCTGGACTTCTTCATGGCGCTCGTGCAGAGCTTCCAGTTTAGCGACGATAGAAGGCTTCATAGGCGTAAGTGCACCTTGTCTTAGAAAATGGGTATAGGGCGCTATTCCAGCCCGAGGCTGTTGCGCAGAATAGTCAGGCGTTCATCATCCCCGTCACGGGCAGCCTGCTGAAGAGATTTGGTTGGGGCATGAATCAGGCGGTTAGTCAGTTTCCACGCCAGATCCTGCATAATAGCCTGCGCATCGCCGCCCTGCTCCAGGGCCGCTAACGCTTTGGCAGTCAGGTCATCACGCACCTGCTCCGCCTGCCCGCGGTACTCGCGGATGGTCTCGCTGACGCTTTGCGCGCGCAGCCAGGCCATAAACTCACTGGTTTCCTGCTCGACAATGGTTTCTGCCTGCACTGCCGCCGCTTTACGCTGCGCGAGGTTGTGCGAAATGATGCTTTGCAGGTCATCTACGCTGTAAAGATAGGCGTTAGCCAGCTTGCCGACTTCTGGCTCCACATCGCGCGGGACGGCGATATCCACCAGCAGCATCGGCTGATTACGGCGGGACTTCAGCGCGCGCTCCACCATCCCTTTGCCGATAATCGGCAGCGGGCTGGCGGTCGAACTGATAATAATGTCCGCCTCCTTCAGGCGTTCATCGATGTCGCTCAGGGCAACCACCTCTGCCCCCACTTCATCCGCCAGCACCTGCGCGCGTTCGCGGGTGCGGTTAGCGATAATCATCTTTTTCACTTTATGCTCGCGCAGATGGCGCGCCACAAGTTCGATGGTTTCGCCCGCGCCCACCAGCATCACGGTGACGGTGGAGAGGGATTCAAAGATTTGGCGTGCAAGGGTGCAGGCCGCGAAAGCAACAGAAACCGCACTGGCACCAATGTCGGTTTCGGTTCGCACACGCTTCGCCACGGAGAAGGACTTCTGGAACATACGCTCCAGCTCGCTGGCCTTCAGATGCCCTTTTTGCGAATCCGCAAAGGCTTTTTTCACCTGACCGAGAATTTGCGGCTCGCCCAGCACCAGCGAATCCAGCCCGCTGGCCACGCGCATCAGATGGCTGACGGCATCATTGTCCTGATGCCAGTACAGGCTGTTGCGCAGCTCGTCTTCATTGAGATTGTGGTAGTCGCATAGCCAGCGGATCAGCGCTTCGTGCAGGTTGTCCTGCTCTTCCACGCTTAAATAGAGCTCGGTACGGTTGCACGTCGAGAGCACCACGCCACCCTGCACCATAGGCTGTGCAAGCAGGCTGTCCAGCGCCAGGTCGAGCGTATCTGGCGAAAACGTTACGCGTTCTCGCAGCGAAACCGGGGCTGTTTTGTGGTTGATACCGAGTGCTAATAGGGTCATGTTGAGCGGGAGTAGTACCAGCGTTAATAAGGTTAGCAGAACGCATCATACAGGATGCGCGAGATCAATAAAAGAGACAGCCCCCTTTCGGAGTAATAGGTTACACAACGCTTTGAGATAATTTGAACGTAGACGGTAGCCCCCTTCGACGCTAGCATTAACAGTTATAACTGCAACGTATCTCAAGGATTTGTCCTCATTATGACCCGACTGATTCGCCTGCTGCCCCTGACGGCACTGGTTCTGACCGCGTGTACCGTCACCCAACCAAAAGGCCCGGGCAAAAGCCCTGATTCACCCCAGTGGCGTCAGCACCAGCAGGACGTCCGTAATTTGAGCCAGTACCAGACCCGCGGCGCCTTCGCCTACCTCTCTGATGAGCAAAAAGTGTATGCCCGTTTCTTCTGGCAGCAGACGGGTCAGGACAACTATCGCCTGCTGCTGCTGAACCCGCTGGGCAGCACCGAGCTGGAGCTTATCGCGAAACCGGGCGAAGCGCAGATCACCGATAACAAAGGCCAGCACTACACCGCAACCGATGCCGAAGAGATGATTGGCAAGCTGACCGGAATGCCTATCCCGCTGAACAGTCTGCGCCAGTGGATCCTCGGCCTGCCGGGTGACGCCACCGACTACACGCTTGACGATCAGTACCGTCTAAGCCAGGTGAACTACACCCAGAACGGCAAAACCTGGAAAGTGGTGTACAGCGACTATGACAGCAAGAGTAAACCGTCGCTGCCATCGAACATGGAACTGACCCAGGGCAGCCAGCGCATCAAGCTGAAAATGGACAACTGGATCGTTAAATGATGACCCACTGGCCCTCTCCGGCAAAACTGAATCTGTTTTTATACATTACCGGCCAGCGCGCTGACGGCTATCACACCCTGCAGACGCTGTTTCAGTTTATTGACTATGGCGACACAATTTCTATCGAACTGCGCCAGGACGGGCAGATTTGCCTCCTGACGCCGGTCGACGGCGTGGCGCATGAGGACAACCTGATTGTGCGCGCTGCGCGTCTGCTGATGAACGCTGCAGCGGAATCGGGTCGTCTGCCGGCGGGAAGCGGTGCGGACATCCGTATCGAGAAACGTCTGCCGATGGGCGGCGGCTTGGGCGGAGGCTCATCCAACGCCGCTACCGTGCTGGTTGCCCTGAACCACCTTTGGGGCTGTGGGCTGTCGCAGGACGAACTGGCCGCCTTAGGCTTGAGGCTGGGTGCGGATGTCCCGGTGTTTGTGCGCGGTCATGCGGCCTTTGCTGAGGGCGTGGGCGAAATCCTCTCCCCGGTCAACCCGCCGGAAAAATGGTATCTGGTTGCTCACCCCGGCGTGAGCATTCCGACCCCGGTCATCTTTAAAGATCCTGACCTGAAAAGAAATACCCCGATTCGGTCAATAGAAACGTTATTAAATTGTGAATTCAGCAACGATTGCGAGGATATCGCAAGAAAACGTTTTCGCGAGGTTGATGCGGTGCTTTCCTGGCTGTTAGAATACGCGCCGTCGCGCCTGACTGGTACAGGGGCCTGTGTCTTTGCTGAATTTGACACCGAATCCGCCGCTCGTCAGGTGCTTGAGCAAGCGCCGGTTTGGCTGCATGGTTTTGTAGCGCGTGGGATGAACATTTCCCCCCTACAGCAGGCCATTCTGGCGCAGACTGAGTTTCGGTGACAACGTCACCCTGTTCCAGACGTTGCATCGCGCTCTTTAATACACCGCCTGGATAGCCTTTGCCTGGCCCGCACAGTTTACGGCGAACGCTATCCACCACTGGACGCATGCCTGAGGTTCTTCTCGTGCCTGATATGAAGCTTTTTGCTGGTAACGCCACCCCGGAACTAGCACAACGTATTGCCAACCGCCTGTACACTTCCCTCGGCGACGCCGCTGTAGGTCGCTTTAGCGACGGCGAAGTCAGCGTACAAATTAACGAAAATGTACGCGGTGGTGATATTTTCATCATCCAGTCCACCTGTGCTCCAACGAACGACAACCTGATGGAACTGGTTGTTATGGTCGACGCCCTGCGTCGCGCTTCCGCAGGCCGTATCACTGCTGTAATCCCTTACTTCGGCTATGCCCGCCAGGACCGTCGCGTCCGTTCCGCGCGTGTGCCAATTACCGCGAAAGTTGTCGCTGACTTCCTGTCCAGCGTTGGCGTTGACCGCGTACTGACCGTTGACCTGCACGCAGAGCAGATCCAGGGATTCTTCGACGTCCCGGTTGATAACGTATTCGGCAGCCCAATCCTGCTGGAAGACATGCTGCAGCTGAACCTGGATAACCCAATCGTGGTTTCTCCGGACATCGGCGGCGTGGTACGTGCCCGTGCTATCGCTAAGCTGCTGAACGATACCGACATGGCGATCATCGACAAACGTCGTCCGCGCGCTAACGTTTCTCAGGTGATGCACATCATCGGTGACGTGGCTGGCCGCGACTGCGTGCTGGTTGACGATATGATCGATACCGGCGGTACGCTGTGTAAAGCGGCTGAAGCGCTGAAAGAGCGTGGTGCCAAGCGCGTATTCGCTTACGCGACCCACCCGATCTTCTCCGGCAATGCCGTAAACAACCTGCGCAACTCCGTCATTGACGAAGTTGTAGTATGCGATACCATCCCACTGAGCGACGAGATCAAGGCACTGCCAAACGTGCGTACCCTGACCCTGTCCGGGATGCTGGCCGAAGCGATTCGTCGTATCAGCAACGAAGAATCCATCTCTGCAATGTTCGAACACTAATCGAACACGGCCGAAAAACCCGCTGCGGCGGGTTTTTTTGTCTCTGGGTTTTATTTGTATGATTAATGCCTCCTTCACCTGCCATTCACATGACAGATGATGCGCATACGGATGATAGATAATTGTGAAAAACGTAACCTCCTCACATGTTCTGCCCTTTCGCGCCCTCATCGACGCCTGCTGGAAAGAGAAGTACACCTCGTCACGTTTTATCCGTGACCTGATTGCCGGGATCACCGTCGGCATTATTGCCATCCCGCTGGCGATGGCGCTGGCGATTGGCAGCGGCGTTGCGCCGCAGTACGGCCTGTACACCTCGGCCGTGGCCGGGATCGTCATCGCTCTGACCGGCGGCTCACGCTTCAGCGTCTCCGGCCCGACCGCCGCCTTTGTGGTGATCCTCTACCCCGTTTCGCAGCAGTTTGGTCTGGCTGGCCTGCTGGTCGCCACCCTGATGTCCGGCGTCTTTTTGATTCTGTTTGGTCTGGCCCGCTTTGGGCGGCTGATTGAGTACATCCCCCTTTCCGTCACGCTGGGGTTCACCTCGGGGATTGGGATCACCATCGGAACCATGCAGATCAAGGATTTCCTCGGCCTGCAAATGCCCCATGTTCCGGAGCACTATTTACAGAAAGTGGGTGCGCTGTTTATGGCGCTTCCGACGGCCAACCTGGGCGACGCCGCCATCGGGATTGTGACGCTCGGAACACTGATCGTCTGGCCTCGTCTGGGTATCCGTCTGCCCGGCCATCTTCCCGCGCTGCTGCTGGGCTGCGCGGTGATGGCTGTCGTCAATATGTTCGGCGGCCATGTCGCCACTATCGGCTCGCAGTTCCACTATGTTCTGGCGGACGGTTCGCAGGGGAGCGGCATTCCGCAGCTGCTGCCGCAGCTGGTGCTGCCGTGGGATATGCCCGGATCCAGCTTTACCTTAAGCTGGGATTCCCTGCGCGCCCTGCTTCCCGCCGCGTTCTCGATGGCGATGCTGGGGGCGATTGAATCCCTGCTCTGCGCCGTCGTTCTGGACGGGATGACCGGCACCAAGCACAAAGCCAACAGCGAGCTGGTTGGTCAGGGGTTAGGGAACCTCATCGCACCGTTCTTTGGTGGTATTACCGCCACGGCAGCCATCGCCCGTTCTGCGGCCAACGTGCGCGCGGGTGCAACGTCACCCGTTTCGGCAGTTATCCACTCCCTGCTGGTGATCCTCGCCCTGCTGATCCTCGCCCCACTGCTCTCCTGGCTACCGCTTTCCGCCATGGCCGCCCTGCTGCTGATGGTGGCCTGGAACATGAGTGAGGCGCACAAGGTGGTAAACCTGCTGCGTCGGGCGCCGAAAGACGACATCATCGTGATGCTGATCTGCATGTCGCTGACCGTGCTGTTCGATATGGTTATCGCCATCAGCGTCGGAATCGTGCTGGCTTCCCTGCTGTTTATGCGCCGTATTGCGCAAATGACGCGCCTCTCCCCGGTTAACGTGGAGGTGCCTGACGATGTGCTGGTTCTGCGCGTGATTGGCCCGCTGTTCTTCGCCGCGGCGGAAGGTCTGTTCAGCGATCTGGAGTCTCGCATCGCGGGTAAACGGGTTGTGGTGCTAAAATGGGATGCCGTACCGGTGCTGGATGCTGGCGGCCTGGACGCCTTCCAGCGCTTTGTGAAACGTCTGCCTGAAGGCTGTGAGCTGCGGGTGAGTAACCTCGAATTCCAGCCCCTGCGCACCATGGCGCGTGCGGGCGTGCAGCCGATCCCTGGCCGCCTTGCCTTTTATCCTAACCGTGAAGCCGCGTTAGCGGATCTGTGAGCCGCCTGATGCAGAGAAACGTCTCTGCATCATCACCCCGATCGCCTGCTGGAGCCATGCAAGCACGGCAGGCGTCATCCAGGTTCCCTTCATCAGATGCGGCTCCTGCTGCATGGCCGTGCGAAACTTTTGCTGGGTCTCCGGGTTGGTGCCCGCGTACGACTGGAACAGCGCCAGCCAGTTTTCGGCAAGCTTTTGGGCATCGTCAGAGGCGGGGTCGAGATTTTCCCGCTGCGCCTGATGCAGCTTCGCCACCAGCGGCGGCCACTCCATCATGCGATCAAAGTAGTGCTTCCGCGTAAAGGCCATCTCTTCGGGAGTAAGGTACTTCTCCCATATGCTGAGCTTGGATTCCGCAAACGCGCGCGTAATGTAATCCGTCATCTCCGGCGTGATGCCGGTCTGCACCTGCATCTGTGGCTCTACGCTGTGCATCTCGTTCAGCCGGGTAAGAAACTCCGGTTTGCCCGCCGTGTCCTGCTCCAGGCGCTCCATCCAGCGCGTCGCCAGGTCCTTCGCCCTCTCGTCCGTAACGGGTATATGGTGCTCCAGCAGCGCGTTGGCCTCTGCCACCAGCCCTGACCAGATAGCCGACAGCGCGTCCTTCTGCACCGCAAACGGCAGCTGCTGTAACTCTTCTTTGCTAAACCAGCGATCGTACATATTCATCAACTCCAGAGTCTGTAGCCAGGATCCCAGGTCCGGCGTCGCATCGTCGAGAAGCCCGTTACGCAGTTCGACCAGCCGGTCGCGCAGCGTATGTATGCTGCGCAGCTGTTTATCCAGCAGCGTGATTTGCGCATCGAGTAACTCGGTTAACGACAGCGACTCCTGTTCAAGAAAATCCCTGATTTCAGCAAGTTCCAGCCCCGCTTTTGCCAGCGCCTGGATCATGTGCAGACGCTGGACATCCGCCAGGTTGTAAAGCCGGTAACCTGCCGCGCTTCTGGCAGAAGGCAGCAACACTCCTGTTTGCTCATAGTGATGCAATGTGCGTACGGTGATACCGGCCCGTTTCGCCAGTTCCCCCACCTGAATCAACATAACTGCTCCTTTTCTTTGCCAGTGCCGCCACTCTGGCGCCTTACGTTACGTGAGGGTCAACCCTTGATGCAAAAAAAAACGACTCCCAGGGAGTCGTTTCGGTATTCTTTCGTCATGGCACTAGCTGTGCTTATGCTGATCTCGACGGCAGCGTTTGTCGTAGTGGCGCACCCACCAGTATTTATCGCAGACTTCCTCATGTCCGCTCACGCGCGCGCCGGCGAGCCACAATACCGCACCGAGGAAGATGCTCAGTACCGCGCCATGCGCGAAGTATTGCGGAAGATCAAGCTGCGGCAGCTGGTTTAATATGGAATAACCTACGCCGACGACCATCACAAACAGCCCCAAACCCATCAGCACGTTACCGAGTAGCGAAGCGTTTTTGCGTTTCATGTGTCACCTCCGGAACTTTGGGTTGTCAGGGGAAAAGCCCCTAATCCTTGTGTGTAAAGTATAGACAACGCTCCTTTTATGAGTTGCGTGAATGATCACAATTACAGATAACGCCCAGACAAAAGTTTACAAATAACACGTTGAACAGCTTGAAATTCTAATTGTTCAGGTAAGTAATTATTCGTATTTCGCTGAGACGATCGCAGAATTTTGTCAAGCGGCGCGCCAGACAGTAAACTACGCGCCAGATCTGGAACCCATTAGGAATTGAATCGTGACGATTAAACTGATTGTCGGCCTCGCCAACCCGGGCGCAGAATATGCGGCTACCCGCCACAATGCCGGGGCATGGTACGTCGATCTGCTGGCCGAGCGGTTACGTGCTCCCCTGCGTGAAGAACCTAAATTCTTCGGGTATACCTCACGTATCAACCTTGCTGGCGCGGATGTTCGCCTGCTGGTCCCCACCACGTTTATGAATCTGAGTGGTAAAGCCGTGGCGGCGATGGCAACGTTTTATCGCATTAATCCGGATGAAATTCTGGTCGCCCACGATGAGCTGGATCTTCCCCCTGGCGTGGCAAAATTCAAGCTGGGCGGCGGGCACGGTGGTCACAACGGTCTTAAAGACATCATCAGCAAGCTGGGCAATAACCCGAATTTCCACCGTTTGCGCGTGGGAATCGGCCATCCGGGCGATAAAAACAAAGTTGTCGGTTTCGTGCTCGGTAAGCCCCCGGTTTCCGAACAGAAACTGATTGACGAGGCGGTAGACGAAGCGGCGCGCTGCACGGAAATCTGGCTGAAAGACGGCTTAACCAAAGCGACAAACCGCTTACACGCTTTCAAAGCGCAATAATCCGCCCAATACGGCTTTTTTACCGCGCGTCATGCGGGTTACGTGTATAATAGGCGTAGTTATTTACTTTTCATCAATCGGTTATCCTTAACGGATTGATTATCAAGATATTAAGGTGATTTAGAAATGGGATTCAAATGCGGTATCGTCGGTCTGCCAAACGTGGGCAAATCCACCCTGTTTAACGCGCTTACCAAAGCGGGTATCGAAGCGGCGAACTTCCCGTTCTGTACCATCGAACCGAACACCGGCGTTGTGCCAATGCCTGATCCGCGTCTGGACCAGCTCGCGGAAATCGTGAAGCCGCAGCGCATTCTGCCAACCACCATGGAATTCGTGGACATCGCGGGCCTGGTAAAAGGCGCATCCAAAGGTGAAGGTCTGGGTAACCAGTTCCTGACCAACATTCGTGAAACCGAAGCGATCGGCCACGTTGTGCGCTGCTTCGAGAACGACAACATCATCCACGTCAACAACAAAGTGGATCCGGCTGACGACATCGACGTCATCAACACCGAGCTGGCGCTCTCTGACCTCGACACCTGCGAACGTGCAATTCACCGCGTGCAGAAGAAAGCCAAAGGCGGTGACAAGGACGCGAAAGCGGAACTGGCTGCGCTGGAAAAATGTCTGCCACAGCTGGAAAACGCCGGCATGCTGCGCGCGCTGAAAAACCTGACTGACGAAGACAAGGCGGCGATCAAATACCTGAGCTTCCTGACCCTGAAGCCAACCATGTACATCGCCAACGTTAACGAAGACGGTTTCGAGAACAACCCGTACCTCGACAAAGTGCGTGAAATCGCGGCGGCAGAAGGTTCTGTGGTTGTTGCCGTGTGCGCGGCCGTTGAATCCGATATCGCCGAGCTGGACGATGCCGACCGTGAAGAGTTCATGGCCGAGCTGGGTCTGGAAGAGCCGGGCCTGAACCGCGTGATCCGCGCAGGCTATGAGCTGCTGAACCTGCAGACCTACTTCACCGCTGGCGTGAAGGAAGTGCGTGCGTGGACGATTCCTGTGGGTGCGACTGCGCCTCAGGCGGCCGGTAAGATCCACACCGACTTCGAGAAAGGCTTTATTCGTGCGCAGACTATCGCGTTTGAAGACTTCATCACCTACAAGGGTGAGCAAGGCGCGAAAGAAGCAGGCAAGATGCGTGCGGAAGGGAAAGATTACATCGTTAAAGATGGCGACGTGATGAACTTCCTGTTTAACGTTTGATTGGTTTTGAATGAAAAAAAATCCACGCTTTGGCGTGGATTTTTTTATAGCGTAACGAACTTATCCCCTCTTGCGCAGATAGAACTCTAGATATTTTTTAGGTCTATCCTGAAACGCACGCTCTTTGCCGTAGTTATAAGCATCGTTAAAATATTTATACGCTTCCTCGAATTGATTCAACTCATAACAGACCATGCCGAGATCGATTAAGGGTGCAGTGTCTATATCCGATCCACGTGTCCGTAATGTCGTCTCTCCCCATTTCTTTGCCTCAGCGTAATCCGCGAGATCAAAATATGCGCCGTACATGCAGGCAGAGATCCAGTTGGCAAATTCAGATTCGAGCTTTGGTCCAGGAAGAGCTTGCCAGGCTTTTTGGTATTGCTCTAAAGCCTCGGCGTATTTTTGGTTGCCGTGAAACTCGTTTCCTTTTTGTACAAGAGATGTAACTTTTTCATCAAATTTATCGAAACCGTTTTTCATATTTTTATTCATTATCAATCGAAAAGAGACCTCCTTGCCTATATAAAAGTGGATTTAAGCGAAAAATGTTGTCAGAAGCAAGGAGGGTTCTAAAAGTGTTAGTTTTTATTATTAACCTAGTCAAAAAAGAATTGCTTAAAGCCTTCTGCCTCAACATCCTTTAGCTTGTTTTTTAGCATTAAATCGATATCTTTCAGAAAGTCCTCTCTAAAATTAAAATCATCAGCTGTAACATCACCATCATATTTACTTTGTTCTATCTCAATGGCAGAACAAAAAGAATCCAAAAAGTCAGCTAAGGAACTGGAAATGATGAAATTTCTTTTTTGGATACTACCATAAACTGGAGAGGTTATATTTTTGGTATCACAAAAAAGAACATCTCCATTTCTTTCAGCAAAGATTACATAATCATCGTGCCAAGCCGTATCATTTTGAACTCTCCAGCCTGATAACATTTCTTTTAGCTCTTGGGACTCAACAATCTGTATAAAGAAGGCACCATCAAATGTTGGGTGGTCATTTAAAATCAAATGGCTATAAAAAATCGAATTTCACCATTTAAATTTACAGGAAAAGAAATTTCATTCTCATCGTCTGTATATACTATCTCTCCCATATTTAAATCATTCATTTTGAATTTGTTAACAAAGTCTTGGATAGTATTTTTTATATGCATTATTCCTCTTTAAGAGTTAACATTATTGGCTACTCTTAAAATTACTATGACCCATAGTTGAAAAATGTACCCATAATCCAAAGAACTTCTTCGCGCCATTAAAAAAGAAAAACAAAGAATCAATAATGGCACGACACCCTTCAATATTAAGGTAGTTTATTGCCCTTTCTTTTACGATTTGAGTCTATTTCGTAGAAATAATCTTCACAGAAAACGTCTAAAGCATTTTCCAGTGGAACAAGTTTCACCCCCCGGAATCCTTTACTTTCTATAACTTCCTTGACCTCTTGTTTAACAATAATAAAACCACCTAACAATGTGTCGTTCAACGAAAGTATATCATATTCAAGCGCATCATCATTGAATTCAATTTTAAAAGGTATGATATCTCCGAACTTATCCTCTTCGAGAATAGATTTATCCTCATCTATAACATCGCCGCCTGGAAAATATACATATTTAAAATCATCCCGAAGAACTTGACCATTCCCAATCGAAACTGGTGTTATATCTCGGCCAAAAAAAACATTGTGCTTATAATTTTCAAAAATTGAAAATAAAGACTTACCCATCAAGTGTCCAAAGTCTTTTTTATAATAGTCAAATTTCAAAGCCCCAACATTTTTATTGCACAACAAATAAATACGGTCTGGGCATGCATCGTCTGTTATTCGATAAGGGAAGGAAAATGCAGAGCCTTCTATTTCCCAGTTTTCATTGATCTGTAATCTTTCATCAACCATGCCCTGTAAATTTCTTGGCATGAGTGATGATTCAAAGTCATTCATGATCACATAATAGGACATTAATTCATTCTCCTGCATTTTGTTGTGGGAACATGTCCCATCCAAATTTTATTCTTCATATCAATCTGGATCCGCCTTATAGCTATCCTCGCCCCTTTAGCATCCAATCTTCCAGAATTATATCGTTGCTCAACACGAGCAATGCGCTGACGGACAATGTCACTATAGTTATGATGATTACTACTATGGAAAACATCCATACCTTTCCCTGCATCTTGTTTCATCGCTGATGCACTACCTGGAACATGAATACCATTAAATGCAGAGTTCATGTCTTTTCCGATACCAATATTATTGAAGAATGATTGGTTCTCTTTCCACACCTCAACGGGTATAACATGGTGAGCAGAAAGTCTATCACCAACTTTACCAGCCATAGCTTTATCTAATATACCGCTATTAGATAGCCCCCACGGATCCACCCACCCCAGCGCATTCGGCGCATACTGGTAAAGGTTTATTCCCCCCGCCAGCCCTATCGGGTCCTGCTGCGTAAACCTTCCGCAGTCCGGGTCATAATACCGGAACAGATTGTAGTGCAGCCCTGTCTCACGGTCCAGGTATTGCCCCTGCATGCGCAGGTTCTGAGAATATCCTGATATCTGCGTCTCGCTTTCCCGCAGCAGCTTGCCCCAGGCGCCGTTCACACCTTCCCAGCGTACCTGCCCTTCGATATCCGTCATCCGCTCCGGCGTGCCGTTGGGCTGGCAGTGGAACCAGAAAATCTCCGGGGCATCAACGCCGTCAATACGCGCCAGCGGGTCGTAACTGTCCTGATCGCTGTAAACGTAGGTCAGCGGCACATCCCCGTGCACCTCCTGCAGCAGGCGGAACCCTTCCCAGACAAACCGGGTGGTGACCGGCTTGCCGGTTGGCTGTCCGCCCAGCATCTGGCGGCGCGTTTTGCTGATGCGGCGACCGAGCGGATCGTAGCGGAAGCTGACCTGCGTCTGCGGTTTGTTGCGATCCCGCGGCTGGCTGATGACTTCCGTCAGGCGATGTTCGCCGTCGTAGCGGTAGTGCCAGCGGGTCTGGCCGTTATCCTTTTCAACGGTGCGGCCGTGGATGTCATAACGCCAGCGAATGCCGTTCAGCTGCGTCAGGCGGTTGTGTGTAACCTTCTCAGCAGATCCGTAGAGCGGGTTACCGGCTGCATCCCAGCGCCACTGCTCCTGACCCGGCAGCGTGCCGTCCTGAACGAGCAGGCGCCCGGCGCTGTCGTACTGCCAGCGGTACCAGCTGAACGGGTTATCGTCCCGCTCTTCGCGCACCAGATTATTGCGGTAGTCGTAATCCCAGCGGCGGGACCAGCGGCGCGGCGACGGGCGTTGCGCATTGCCGGTAAAGACGTCCCGGCGGTGCAGTCGGCCGAGGCGGTCGTACTCGCTGCGGGTGGTCAACAGCCCCTGGGTGCGGCTGGTCTCACGGTGGAGTTCGTCGCGAGTAAAATCGGAGACCGACAGCTTATCGAGAGCAATGCTGAGCAAATGCCCGCTGCCGTAGTAGAACTGCTTCAGCTCGCGACCATCGGGCAGCGTGACGGAGGTGCGGTTGCCCAGCGCGTCATACTCCCACGCCAGCTCACCGTGCTCGCCCGCTTCGCGCGTCACGCGACCGAGCGCGTCATACTCAAAGGCGAGCTCCTGCTCTGCCTCGGTGGTCCACGCGTCGGCTGAAAGCGCAGGATGCAGACCAATCCGGCTTAATAGCCCGGACGGCGTGTAATGGTAGCGGGTCTGCCCTTCCGGCGTGGTGCGGGCGACCAGCTGGCCGCTCGCGCTCCAGGCGAAGGCGTGGGTAATAGCCTCCGGATGACCGGCGGCAAAGGTGCGCGCAATCGTGCGCCCGCAGGCATCATAGCGATACTGCGAGGCTACGCCATCGAGCCCCACCTCTTCCAGCAGCAGCGAGTCTGGCCCCCAGCGGAACTGATACGCTTCGCCGTTCTCGTTTTCCAGGGCAATCAGACGCCCGCGGCTGTCCCAGCGGCGTCGCACTTCTTCACCCTGCGTATTACGGGTGGCGGTTAAGCGCCCCGCCTCGTCGTATCTGAACTCACTTTCTTTCCCGTCAGCACCCGCATGCTTCACCGGCAGGCCACGTTCGTTCCATTTGAGCGATTCCGTCCAGCCTTCCGGGCGATCGAGCTGCACCGGACGCCCTGCGGCGTCGTAGCGGTAGCGCGTCTCTTCACCGTCGGCGCCAGTCTCAGCCACCAGCCAGCCCAGCGGATGATAGCGATAGCGGGTAATACGCCCGGAACAGTCCGTCGAACGGACAATCTGCCCGGCCTCGTTGTACTCCTGGTAGCGGCTGTTGCCTGCGGCATCGACCTCTTCCACGACCTGGCCGAACGCGTCCCGGCGCAGCTGCGTTGTCTGCCCCATCGGGTCCACCACGCGCTTCAGCCCGTGATGTTCGTCGTACCAGAACCGGGTGGCGCTGCCGTCGGCTTCGATAATGGCCGCGGGAAGCGCGCGGTGCTCCAGCCAGGTGGTGGTGCGTGTATTGCCGTCGGCATCGGTCTCCTCCACCCGGTTGCCCATCTCGTCGTAGACGAAGGTGACGGCGTTGCCGAGCGGATCGATGCGACGCGTCAGAAGCTCGTTATCATCCCACTCGTAGCGCCAGTTTTCACCGCGCTCGTCAACGTAGCGGACAATCAGATTCTGCGCGTTCCAGTAGTGGCGGCGCGTCTGACCATCGTAGTGCTCGACGGTCGTCAGCCCGGCGGCCAAATCGTAGCTAAAGCGGCAGCCGTCGCCGGTGCTGGTGCGGTTTTCCACCACGCGCCAGTGGTCGAATTTTTGCCAGCGGTATTCGCTCTCCAGCCCGCCCGGCATCCGGTGCCAGACCATCAGGCCGTGGTCGTTGTAACGGTATTCACGCGTCACCACGCCGGAGGCGTCCGTCGCGCTCGCCAACTGGCCGCGCGCATCGTAGCCCCACTGCATCAGCGGCCAGGTTTGGTTGCCGTCGAAATGGCTGGCTGCGGTCACGCGCAGCGGGAAGCGCTCATCTTCATAGCGCAGGGTGACGTCGATGGCCCGCGGCTCATCATGGATACCAACCAGCCTGCCGTGCTCGTCCCACTCCGTCAGCAACGCGTTGTCGTATTCGTCGCTGAGGGAGGCCAGACGCAGGATGGAGGGATTCGCGCGGGTCGGTTTATACAGACGCCACACCGCGCCGTCATCGTCGGCAATCGCCACGTCGCCGTTCTCATTGCGGCGGATAATGATGCCTTCGCTGATGCTGTAAAACGCGCGGTCGACCGGCGGCAGCTCAAAGCTCAGCTCGCGCCCGGTTTCGTCGAACCAGGTGGCGTTGTTTTCTTCCAGCGCCAGATAGCTGTCAAAGGTCGTTGCCCAGCCCAGGCCAAACAGCCCTTCGCGGGTGGTCAGGCTGTTGTAGCTGCGCTGCCAGCGAAGCGGGAAGCGCCCCGGCAGCGAGAAGTCGAGCTCATCGTCGTCGTTCAGCACCTTCACGCCGGTGGCGGCGTGAACCGGGTGCGAGGAGCCAAACACGGCGTTGACGGCCATATCCGCCAGCATCCCGCCGCCGGCCGCCGCCAGCGCGCAGGGCATGTTTTTCAGGATCTTGCCCGGACGCCCGCGCAGCAGGGAGAGCGCAATCATCCCCAGCGCCAGACCCGGCGTTTTACCGCTTTTGATATCGCGGACCGTGAGCGTGTCCCCGCCGATGATCACGTTCGGGGAGACGTCGTCGGAGACGGTGCCTTCGCAGGTGGTGCGATCTTTCGCACGCACCGCGGGCTGCCCGTTGATGAAGACGCTTTTGGAGCCTTCCGCCAGATACTGCGGCCCGGAGTGCTTTTCACACGCCACCTTGTCCTCTTCCAGCGGCGAGGTCCCCGCGGCGGCAGAGGCGACACTCGGCTGCCACATTTCGCTGCCAAACTGTCCGGCGGCGGAAAGCAGCATGCCCGCGTAATCGGCAAAGCTGCCCGGTGACTGCGGCTCAGGGGACGGTGTATCGGCGGGCGTCAGGGTTCCTGCCGCACGTGCGGCGGGGATTGCGTTGGTCAGTACGTTGTTCGAACCGGTGGTAATTTTACCCGCAGGCGACGGTGGGAAAAGCGCATTGCCTAACCCTTCCGCGGCGTTGCTGATATCGTCGGTGATCCCCGCCACGTTCGCCAGCACGCCACCGATAATCCCGCTTAACAGACAGCTGGACCCAATCGCCGCCACGCCCGCTGCGGCGGCTCCGGCACCAAGGAGTGGCGCGGCGGCCGTAGCCGCCAGCCCCACCGCCGCGCCGATCACCGCATAGGCGGCACCTTCCGCCACGATGCTGGTGATGTCAGCAAAAATGCTGGAGTGAATAATCTCGTCGCCCTTACGGGCCGCGTTGTTATCGCTCATGCCTTACACATTCCGGTTGTCGTTTAGCGTCAGACTCTGCTTAAGCGCGCTCCAGCGCACCTCGTCCTCTTCGGTAAAGGCTCTTAATGCCGAGAGGGTAAAAATCATCAATACCGGTTTGCCCGGCGTCTGCACGGCCAGCTGTTTTTGCCACAGGCGTTGCCCGTTACGGTCAAACGTGGTCTCAACTTCCAGCCCGTTAATTTTTCCGTCTGGACCGGCGTTTACGTCCCGGAATTCGCTCTGGGCGATCTCACCCATCTGAGGACGCAACACATCCCACTGGCGGTGAAACTCTTGTTCGTAGTCGCTGCCATCGGGAATCACGCCGCGGCTGACCACCACGGACAGCCCGCTTTCGTCATCGCGAATGATGTTCATGCTGTTATCCTGCCAGGCAGCAGGAAAAAGGGAAAATGAACCTTCCTGGAGGGTGTATTTCATAAGTGAACTCGGGATGATTAATATTGAGAGAAACATGAAGGCCAATCCATGTTGGCCCTTTGGCTGGCTGTTTTATTATTTACGCCATTGACCTGACTGTTCGACTAAAACATGGCTGCCTTTGCTGACAAGCAATTTCACAGGTGCATACGTCACGGTATAAGCGATCTCGCCATTCTTGTACGTTGAGCCGATTATTTTACCTGCGGGGTCGTGTAACGTTTTTCCCTTTAAGGAGATCGTACTGTTATCGCTTTTGCGCACACCGAGATAAACCATCTGGTCACATTCACCCTCGAAACGCCCGCACTTGTTTATCAGAGAGATAGTGAACTTGTCGGTGTCCAGTTTTCTGGTTTCAGCGTGATGAACCGAAGCGGCTTTCCGTAACGTATAACGCAGCGGAGTATAATCATTTCCTTTTTGTGGAGGCGTTACCAGACGCCATTCCATTTCACTCCCCTTTATTTCCAGAACAGCCCTTCCGCCTGCGCCGCCAAACGATGAGTTGAACTCTACGTTCGCACGGTTTCCCGCGATCGTACCCCTAAGATTTCGCTCATCTTCTTCCGGGCAGTCGATGCGATTCCCTCTCTGGGAGATATAGCAATAAGACCCGGTGATACGGTTGCCTGATTCAGCTAACTGCAGGGTTAACGTCGAGTCGTTGCCAACCCCGCCTGTCCAAACCCCGTCAAACGCAGGTCTCGATTGGCTGTTCGTTGCAAACTGCATCGTATTGAACCTGGCGGCCCATTGCTGTATATCAGCATTAATACCCGGGCTATTATCAGAGGATTGGTAATGGATTACGTCCGACTCCGGAACCACCCAGGCCGCAAAGATTTTGCCATCAGGATTGATGACCAGCGCTGACGCGTTCTCCAGATAAAGATCTTTTAGCCAGCCTTCAACAAACAATCCGCCACCTGCGGTGGTGTGCGGTTCGCCAAAGACGTCAAAGTTATCAATAAAGGTTTGGTAATGATTTCCCAACAGCGTCCTGAGATTGTCTGTCACTTCACTGTCGTTAAGGATGCGACTTACCGTATCGAGCTTATTGTATTGCGATAATTCTAGTGCCGATGACGTTTCAACGACGCCTGTCAATAAAGCCGTGAACAATACGACTGCAACATATTTTTTGGTCATAAATTATTCTTAAGAATTATTGTTGTAATTCATCGTTATTTTTATAACGTTCCCGCCTTTTATCTCAAAAGAAAGCACTTTTTTATCCAATTCGTAGGTAATCCACTGCTCCCCCGCATCATTGTCGACCTGACCGGTACCGTATGCGCTGTTCAGTTCCTTTCTCGTTGAACCCACATGGACACCACGCGGCGTTGCGAAGTTTTCGGCAGTCAGCGTAATCTGCGACACGATATAATCATCAACGCTTCGTTCAGCTTTATCCCACCAGAGATTGGAACTGAATATTTCTAACCCAGCCCTTTGATGCTGGTAGAATTTATAGTTCGTTCCGTCAAAAGGAACCTCACCGACAAAGTTGCCTTCCAACGGCACATCAATTTTACCGGCACTATCAGGAGACCATCGGTCGCCCAATGCGACAGGCTGGTCTTTGATCTGCACAGAAAAATCCCGTTTTGTCAGAACGGGAGGCATTACCTGAGCCAAAACCACATTGCTGCCGAGACAGGTAAACATCAGGACGGAACAAAGAAATATCGGCGTGTGTTTTTTCACGTTAATCGTCATTTATTGAATGTGTATTGCAATTATCACCCTGAAGAAACCGCCAGGACATGAGTGCAGTATTTCTTAGTCTGCGCTAATGACGACTGAACCCAGACAGTGAGGATTTTTCACGGTAAAACTGAAGCTCACCTTTTGTCCATTCATATCTTTTCGGGCTGTATAGCTGGTCACTTCGTTCTCCGAGCGGCCTCGTGGATATTCAGTTAACGTCAGCTGCGGATAATACTTTTTAACGGCATCCAGCGTTATGCATTGACCTGAGGAGGGTGAAAAATTCAGTAAAGGCGCCATGCCGTCGTTATCTTTGCTTAAACGTAACTCAATTGCGGTTATGTTCGTTCCATCAGCGAGTTTGATATCGTCGGCATTGTAGAAATTGATATATTCATTTTGCCTGGTCATTTTAAACGATAACGGCGCATTACTAAGGGTTGTAACGGATAACGTCTTAAGCGATGCACTCATCCCGGAAATAAACATCCAGAGATCCTTTTTCTGCGCGTCTCCTCCAGCCATTCCCGTCGTTAGTAACGCGATAAGCACCGCACCTGCTTTACTCATCTTTGGCCGTAAATTTCGCCTGCACCGCCGCATCAATATCCCCCTTATGCCCCGATCCCGGTGCCGTCGTGCCCGGCTTGGTTCCCGAGGTATTCAGATGCAGCTTACCGCCCGTGGTGATATACCCATCCCCTTCCACGAAGAAGTTAAACTCTTTGCCGATGAGGTTAATCTTGCCGTTAGCATTCAGCTCAATGGCACTCTCACCGGAGACCAGCCGCAGCTTCGTCCCGGAAGCAATGACGTACTGCTCCACCGCCGCATCCAGCTTGCCTTTCCCCGTCAGGATCTCTGTGCCGCCCTTCACCGCCTGAGTCTGATTCGCTTCCACGCGATGCAGTTCATTTTTCTTCACGTAATGGCTGCGCGCTCCGCCGACGCTGTGCGTTTCATCATTTTTAACGCTGGTGTCCATGTTGCGCTCGGCCTGGATCCATACCTGTTCTGCGCCCGCTTTATCCTCAAACCGCAGGGCATTGGCATTGTCCACGGAACCGTCTTTCGTGCGGCTCATAAAGCCCATCTGCGTCGCCGCTGCCGGCAGCGCCCACGGCGGCATGCTCGCGTCGTTGTACACCCGACCGGTAATGATCGGACGGTCCGGATCGCCGTTGATAAAGTCCACCACCACCTCATCGCCGACGCGCGGGATCTGCACCCCGCCGTAGCCCTGGCCCGCCCACGCGCTCGACACGCGCACCCAGCAGGAACTGGTGTCATCGCCCTTCGCCAGACGGTCCCAGTGGAACTTCACCTTCACCCGGCCGTATTTGTCCGTCCAGATACTTTCCCCGCTCGGCCCCACCACTTTCGCCGTCTGCGGGCCGTAGGTGCGCGGCCACGCCGTGCTCTGCGCCGGACGGTAGGCCACTGACGCAGGAATGACCGTGAAGTCGGTCCGGTGAATGGTCTCCCCCTCGCCGCTGGCATAGCGGTTCTCTTCGAGGTGGTAACCCGCCGCCGTGACCAGATACTCACCGTTGTCGCTGAAGAACGGCGCGTTGGTTAAGGTGAAGGTGTGACCGGGCGCAATCCCCGCCGCCGTCGCGGTGGCCTGAATCTGCTGATGCTCCACCTGCCAGCGCTCCTGACGGATGCGGGCATAAAACTCCCCGTGCCCCTTGTCCACAAAGCGACCCGGCCAGTCGTACACGTCGATGCTGCCCGGCTTCGGCGACGCCGGGTTCTGCTGGGCCTGAAACAGCCATGCGTTCGGCTTGCGGAAGTCATAGTCGTCGAGGCTGTAAATCCCCGGCGTCACGCTGTCCTCCAGCGCCCACTGGCTGATGCCCTCTTCGTCCGTACTGCCGCCTGACGGCGTCTGGTGGTACGGAATGACCTCATAGCCGCTGAACGGCTGGTACTGCGTGGCGGCGTCGGTGAGCACCAGGGTGTGCTTGTCCGCCTCATGACGAAAGTGATACGCAATCCCCTCCAGTTCCATCAGGCGGCTGATGAAGTCCAGGCTCGACTCCTGATACTGCACGCAGTAGTCCCACACCCGGTAGCTGCCGGTGAGTTTGTCCTCAACGTTGACCTGATGCTCACCCAGCAGCGTTTTCACAATCTGCGGCACCGTCTGGCCCTGGAAGATACGCAGGTTACGGTCGCGCTTCATCGGCCACAGGTCCGGCTCCACCGTCAGCTGGTACACCGCATAGCGGGTGCCCGTCAGCTCAACGGCGCTGACCGCCACGCGGGTAATTTTTCCGTTAATGTAGCGGGACGTCAGCAGGCTCTGCATCGGGATGGTCACCGTGACCGGCTGGCCCAGCAGCTTACTGCGGTCAATGCGCGCGTCCGTGCCGAGCACGGTCAGCGTCAGCGCGAACGACTCGGACATCGCCTCGCGGCCCGTCAGTTTCCAGAACAGAAGCCCCTCCACCGGGAGCTGAACGGTAATTCGGTTGAGCATAATCTTTATTCCACTATGGACTAATCTCGGTGTTCATTGAGATATTTTTTAAATCGTGCTTATTTAAGCCATAAACCTGAAAACATAAGGACGCTCCCCAGGGAAACTACGCTTTTAGCAACGATAAGTAAGCAAGGCGCAACGACGCGTGTTATAGACGATATTGCTTCATAATTTTCAGCATTGTATTTTTTGTGCCCTCCTGTAATCCCGGAAAATATCGTGCAGAGCAGCACAACGGTAACTTTTAGTCCCCATACGCACAGGAAAGACATGGAAAAGATAATCGAATAGTGTTTCGCCGTTGCGACGGAGAATAATGACATTGACTGAGCGAGCCATTTCAACGTAAAACCAATAACAACCGTAGCCACTAGCACCAGAATGAACATCAACCCAGCAAGGAACCATTGTTTTTTACTGAATAAGTCTTTTCCATTCCAGATAAGCGCTAGTGTCCAAATCATAAAGAGAATAAAGAAAAGCCATTGAATCATAACGTACCACATTTATACATGTTGTTCTCCAGGCATTGTCGTGTCGTCATCTCACTTCGCATCACACTCCTTTTCCAAACCAAATACCATAAAACAACAAGATACAGCTTAACGCGGCGAGAGATTTTGGTATCAGGCGTAATATTGGCCCAAACCGCTGATTGACTATATCAGTGATGCCATTAATTCAACCCAACTCAATATAATTTTATTTATCCACAAACCATGGTCACCACATGTTCTCTTCTCGAAGAATCTGTATTGTCCAATTTTTGACACGCCGGGACGCTTTTAACTAACAAACCATTAGGGACAGACAAAGAAAGAGGCACGGTACAATACCCGTGCCATATGACTAATATAATTATAAGAAATTATCCTCTGGAGCTCTATCGAACAGTTCACCTGCCATTTTGGCGATACGTTCGTGCTGCACGAGTTTGTTTTTCCACTCCTGCGGAATACCGGAATAACCATATAATGCCCCCGCGATTTGTCCCGCCGTCGCTGCAACGCTGTCAGCATCATCGGCAAGGTTAGCTGCCAGTAAAATGGCATCACGGAAATTATTCGTATTCCATACGGACCACATCGCGGCCTCAAGCGTATCAATAACGTAACCACTTGAACGAATCTGGTCGCGAGTTTTTTGCTTATACTCACCCGCGTTTATGATCATTACACGCGCGCACAGTGGGAAAACATGAGGCGAAAAAGCTTCTTCTTTTTGATAACCGTTGATTAAATAGTGCAATACCAATCCGAGAAATTGACATGCGTTAATTGATTCTACCGCGCCATGCGTTGCTCGACTCTGAGCCTGTGATTCGAAGTAAATCGCACGCAGCGATTTTCGACGAAAGATAGACACAGGTGCTTGACGAATAACCCCAGCATTACCAGCAGTGTGTTTCTCTGTATTACCATACCAGGAAGGTCCCACACGCATATACTGTTCAAGCGCGAACCGCGTCGTATTCCCGATATCGAAGCACCGACCATTACTGCTATTATCTCCGTCAAGATACCATTTCAGGAGATATTTTCTAAGCACATCGGTGTGCATTCTGTTTTCTGAAAGATAAGTCTCTGCCAGACATAATGCCATGGACGTATCATCTGTCCATTCACCAGGTTTTAATTGAAAAGGCCCGCCACCAATCATATCTGCTACATGTTCACTGTCTCTTTTCTTAAACTCAAGAGTGGTGCCGACGGCGTCCCCAACAGCCAATCCCACAAACGCCCCAAGCGCTTTATCACGTGAAACATCTTCAGTCGTAATTAAAGGTAAAGTTGCATCCCAGACTTGTGAAGAACTCAAATTATCAATACTGTTGCTCCTTATTGCCTTACGGACATTAACTGGCATGTATGTATGATAGCGATCAGCATAATGATTGATTACTGAGTCTTCGGAATGAAGGTCGATCATGGTATTTCCTTTAATTCTATATTCGTTATCCCAAGTTCATCTGACCTGCTGATAACCTCAAACGATGTATTCGGCTTAAACAGCACTTCAGTCTCTGTTGCATTGAACTCTGAAAGGAAGTCAATTTTCCTACCGGAAAAACCTTCAATACGCATTTGGATAGGACCGCTGAAGCCTCGATTAACATCAGTACTAAGAAAGGCGGGATCGATAACTGTTTTGCCCGGAGTATATCCTTCCAATATGTGCGAAGGTAGGCTGTTCATCCCGCGGTATGTCTCGCCACTAAAAGTAGGAAGCTGGTCTAAGCCATCATTTATATGTTGAGTAAATGCTTCCATTTCTTTAGTCATTGGTTTCATACCTCGTAACGCTGGGTTTACCATTTGGTAGCCTGGATCGGTAGTATAACCATACAATGCACCTACTTGCTCATCACTGAGTAAAGCAGACAGAGCAGGATCTCGATTATCCGCCAATTCTCTGCCACGAGTAATCCATTTTTCGGCTCGTTGTTTCCCCACGGCTTCGCTTAAGCTCATCCTTGGCGAAGCTGAAGCTGTAACAGGTTCCGCACTAACGCGCGGCATTGATTTACCAGCCCGCCACGCATCAAACCGTGCCCCGCCTTTAATACCAGCCCCGCCGCCGATAACGGAGCCGATCAGCATCCCCCATTTCTGACCGTCGCTACCTTCGCCACACAGCATTCCACCCGCGTAGCCACCAATAGTCCCACCGCCCATCGCACCGAGGGTACTCAGAAGTGCGATTGCCGGACTGGCCAGCACCGCCATGGCTCCGGCACCAACGGCGAGCATCGTCCAGTTCACCCATTCCGGGATTTCAGGACTTATTTCATCGGTCTGAACTTTGCTTCCACCGATAATAACATTACGCGATCCCTGACTAATCTCAGCGCTGCATGTCAATTTATCGCCTGTGCGAGAGGCGGGAAAGTTGTTGATGTAAACTTTTATCGAACCTTCCGCAACCCGTTGCAGGCTACCGCTGTGCTCATCACACTCTCCGGCTGACAGGTGAGCGCGGATCGCCTTTCGGCTGTTGATAAAAACATTGGGTGAACCTTCTTTTAGCGTACCGGTAGTATGGCGTGGAGCCCATGACATACTGCCGAGGAGCTCACCCAACCCACCCGCAGCGCATGCCCCAGCCGCAACGGCAGAAACAGCAACCAGCGCGGTCCCTCCGGTGACGACAACGGCAGCTGCGCCCAGAATGGCCCCGCCCACCAATCCTGCAATCATCCAGCCTTTTGAGGCTGTATGTGCAATCTCATCATCTACGCGAGCAGCCTGACATTCGGACATGGCTATTCGGCTCGCTGTGCCATCAGATACTTACGGATCCGGTCGGCTGTATCAAGCGGGTCAGAACCAGACACCTGGCGGCATACGGAAAGCTGTGAAAGTAGGTGATGTGATTTGTCTGCGAAAGTCGTCCACAGCGCGTAACGAAGGGGTTGGCTCCCCGGAACGGGTGCAATACTGAGTGGTTTACCCTGTTTTTCAAAAAGCAAATATTGCCCCTCTTTCGCCCGCTGAAGCGAAAGATGTCCATACAGTTCCTGAATGTTTTCAAAGACACTCAATTCCTTACTCTCACTATCAAGCGCAAAAAATGGCCCCTGGCTGTCGGCAGCGAGCATTTCTCTAGTTTCAGTCTGAGCCGGTTTGTGGAACTTAATACTGCGGATAATTTCCTGATATTGATTATGATAATAATCGCTAAACTCGCCCGGGCAAGTACCGATATAACACACCATCTTTTGGCCGCCAGGATGGTCACCGAGCAAAATAACGGTCTGCCTCTGGAAAATGATCGCATTATCATTTTTGAATTGATAAAAAAGCTCAACTGCCGGGAGACCATCAACAGAGGTCATCTGCGAGGATTCGAGACGAAAGTCGGGCACCGTAATTTCCAGTTCACGTACCAAACGAGTTGCCGCATCATGGACTTTATCTTCGTTTTTAGCACTCGCACGAGAAACAACAAAAGTAAACTCGCTGGCTCCGTTATCACTCAGGGTAAATAAATTCATGGTTCTGTCTTTAAATACATCGGGTAAGGCAAGGGATGCTTCCTGAAGAATATATTCAGCCATTCGGGTTACTCTTATTTATTGCCATTAATAACAAAAAAACTATCCACTTCCTGCTGGATTTCACCCTGAAGGGATGCGCCAGGCGGATCGATGACATTTTGTCCATCATCAGGGTTCAAATGTAATTCGCCGGAAAGCGTATTAATTTGCGCGTTCTGTTTCGCAGTAAAGTTAAAATTATTACCAATGATATGGACGCTGCCGTCTTTTGATAGCTCGATGGCGCTTTCACCACATTCCAGTCTCAGCGTATTTCCTGCGGAAAGTATAAAATTATTAACGACTTTATCGTTTCGACTGTTCCCCGTCAGGCATACCACATCGCCTTTAATCCCTGATTTCTGATTTTTCGCTACCCGTAAGGTTTCATCTTCGCCAACGAACTGGGTTCGATTTTTTTCAGTAGAATGTGTTTCGTCGTTTTTGACGTTAATATCCAGATTGCGCTCGGCCTGGATCCATACCTGTTCTGCGCCCGCTTTATCCTCAAACCGCAGGGCATTGGCATTGTCCACGGAACCGTCTTTCGTGCGGCTCATAAAGCCCATCTGCGTCGCCGCAGCTGGCAGCGCCCACGGCGGCATGCTCGCGTCGTTGTACACGCGGCCGGTAATAATCGGCCGGTCCGGGTCGCCGTTGATAAAGTCCACCACCACCTCATCGCCCACGCGCGGGATTTGCACCCCGCCGTAGCCCTGGCCCGCCCACGCGCTCGACACGCGCACCCAGCAGGAGCTGGTGTCATCGCCCTTCGCCAGACGGTCCCAGTGGAACTTCACCTTCACCCGGCCGTATTTGTCCGTCCAGATACTCTCGCCCTTCGGCCCCACCACTTTCGCCGTCTGCGGGCCGTAGGTGCGCGGCCACGCCGTGCTCTGCGCCGGACGGTAGGCCACTGACGCAGGAATGACCGTGAAATCGGTCCGGTGAATGGTCTCCCCCTCGCCGCTGGCATAGCGGTTCTCTTCGAGGTGGTAACCCGCGGCCGTGACCAGATACTCGCCGTTGTCGCTGAAGAATGGCGCGTTGGTTAACGTGAAGGTGTGCCCCGGCGCAATCCCCGCCGCCGTCGCGGTGGCCTGAATCTGCTGATGCTCCACCTGCCAGCGCTCCTGACGAATGCGGGCATAGAACTCCCCGTGCCCCTTGTCCACAAAGCGACCCGGCCAGTCGTACACGTCGATGCTGCCTGGCTTCGGCGATGCCGGGTTCTGCTGGGCCTGGAACAGCCACGCGTTCGGCTTGCGGAAGTCATAGTCATCGAGGCTGTAAATCCCCGGCGTCACGCTGTCCTCCAGCGCCCACTGGCTGATGCCCTCTTCATCCGTACTGCCGCCTGACGGCGTCTGGTGGTAGGGAATGACCTCATAGCCGCTGAACGGCTGGTACTGCGTGGCGGCGTCGGTCAGCACCAGGGTGTGCTTGTCCGCCTCATGGCGGAAGTGATAGGCAATCCCCTCCAGCTCCATCAGGCGGCTGACGAAGTCCAGGCTCGACTCCTGATACTGCACGCAGTAGTCCCACACCCGGTAGCTGCCGGTGAGTTTGTCCTCAACGTTGACCTGATGCTCACCCAGCAGGGTTTTCACAATCTGCGGCACCGTCTGCCCCTGGAAGATACGCAGGTTACGGTCGCGCTTCATCGGCCACAGGTCCGGCTCCACCGTCAGCTGGTACACCGCATAGCGGGTGCCCGTCAGCTCAACGGCGCTGACCGCCACGCGGGTAATCTTGCCGTTAATATAGCGGGACGTCAGCAGGCTCTGCGTCGGGATGGTCACCGTGACCGGCTGGCCCAGCAGCTTACTGCGGTCAATGCGCGCGTCCGTGCCGAGCACGGTCAGCGTCAGCGCGAACGATTCGGACATCGCCTCGCGGCCCGTCAGTTTCCAGAACAGAAGCCCCTCCACCGGGAGCTGAACGGTAATTCGGTTGAGCATAATCTTTATTCCATCTAGCTTATGCGATGCAGAAAAGGGGTTCGCATCTGTGATAAAGCGTCATTCAAGAAAGGGGCTTTTCCCTCTTGATCATCCAAAAAACAAGAGAGTAGATTTTCAGTGACTCTGATGTGACAAATAAACCTACATTCAACCAGATGTTTGAAAAATCAAACATACTTACTAAAAGAGGGAACAATGAGACCGAACATCTGAATGAAATCAAGCGAAATAATTCCTGAGCGAGGGCAAGTTTAACCGCTCCGATCTTTCGCTTGAAGAATAAACAGGCCGAAGTACACAAAGAGAGTAATAAAAGTAAGTCAAGCACAAAAAAAAGCATGACCAAAATGCTGAAACCATCACCTGCATAATAATTCAACGAATCACTAAACGCTTTTGCGTCAGAAATGAATGGAATTCTGTGCTGGCGAACTGAATTCACGCAATAAAGCAATATTGCGAGAAGATCCATACCTCCCCAGAAATACCATAGATGGCTATTTAAATGAGCGAGCTTGTTTTGTGTACGCCCGTTATTGTTATTTAAAAAAATGGGGGAGCACATATTGGCTTCAACTCAACCCTCCGGGTTAGGAATAAATTCAAAACGCACAAACAGGAGAGACAATCTTCTCGTACTCCTTTGAATGAAGCCTAAGACTTCGAAGATCGTACACTTCCATAGTCTCCCCTGTTTATATTCCTACGGATTCACCAGCCAGGTGCCCGGCTTGGTAATATCCAGCGTCTGGCCACGCGTTCTTCCGTTGCCCTGCAGTTCAATCTTCGCCTCACCGGCCGGCAGCTTGAGCGATGCATAGCCGTTGGTTCCCGGGCGCAGCGCTTTTGGCTCGCCGTTCACTTTCAGCGTTTCGCCGTCGAGGATGCGGATATAGACCAACGCAACAGGACTCGCGGCAGGCGGTGGCGTCTGCTGTGCCGTCGCCGGTTCGCTCACCTTCACCGTTTCTGGCTTCACGTCTGGGGCGTTCGCGGCGGTTTCGGTTGGACGCGTCTCTGCCGGTGCCTGCGCAGCCTGCTCAGGCGCATCGTTACCGCCGCTGAACAGCATCGCGCCAGCGACAACGCCGACCAGCACGCCTGCGGCAACCATGCCCGGGATCCTGTAGCGACGCCAGTCGAGCAGCGACGCCGGTTTTTCGTCTTCCACCGGTACCAGCATCGTGCCGGGCTTTTTCGCCGTCAGCACATCGTTGATACCCGCGACCGGCATTTCAATCAGCGCGGCGAACTCGTCGATGGACTGCGGACGATCCTCCATGTGCAGCGCCAGCGCGCGGTCAATGGCCTGGAGTAGCGGGATGGAATAGCCCTGCGGCATGATTTCCACCAGCGGTTTGCAGGTATCCTGAATCGAGCGCACCACGCTGACCGGCGGCGGAGAACCCACAATCAGGGTACGCAGCACGGCGCCGAGGGCGTAAATGTCCGTCCACGGGCCCTGCTCGCTTTCGTTGTCGTCGGTGTACTGCTCAATCGGCGCAAAGCCCGGGCGCAGCATGGTTTCCGTTTCGTCGGAAAGGTTACCGATGGTGCGGCGCGCGGAGCCGAAATCGAGCAGCACCGGCAGGCCGTTATCCTGGATCTGGATGTTATCCAGCGAGATGTCGCGGTGCAGATAGCCTTCGTCGTGGATGGTCTTGATCGCACCGAACAGCATCGGCAGCGTGCGGCGGATCCAGGCTTCGTTGATCAGCTCCGGCTTTTCCTCGCGCAGGCGCGAAAGCGTGGTGCCGCTGTAAAACAGCGTCCCCATGTAGGCCGTGTCGTTTTGTACCCAGAAGCGCAGGACGTGCAGCAGGTTCGGGTGGTTAAAGCGCGCCAGCAGACGGGCTTCCTGGATAAAGCTGTTCAGGCCTGCGGAAAACGCTTTGCCAAAGCGCTCGCTGCGCAGCACCAGGGTCATGTCGTCGCCGCGTACGGCGAGCGAGGAAGGCATAAATTCTTTGATAGCGATAGTGCGTTCGAGCTGGTGATCCCACGCGCGATAGACAATGCCAAAACCGCCGCCGCCGATCACCTCTTTGATTTCAAACTCGTTGAAGCGGTACCCGACCGGGAGCGCGTTTGGGACAGTCCGATTGTTATCATTATCCGTCATCTTTTACAGTTCTCTTGATGATTATTACGCGGCAAACTGACAGTGAAACTCGCCCTGCTCGCAGGTGACGTGCAGACGTCGGTACTGTTCGTCGCTGCGGCTGGCGGTAAGTAAGATCTGGCTCATCTGAGGCAGCAGGGTGTTGGTCAGAATAGCATCCACCATGCGGCCGCCGGACTCCACCTCGGTGCAGCGCTGAACAATCTGTTCCACCACGCTGTCGTCAAACTCAGAAATAATGCTGTGATTCTCCTCCAGACGACGCTGAATACGCTTAAGCTGCAGGCGAACAATCTGCCCCAGCATCTCGTCGCTGAGCGGGTAGTACGGCACCACCAGCAGACGGCCCAGCAGCGCCGGTGGGAACACCTCCAGCAGCGGCTGGCGCAGCGCGCCGCTTAAGGCCTCAGGCTCCGGCATCAGGTCCGGATCGGCGCACATGGCGCTAATCAGCTCGGTGCCAACGTTGGAGGTCAGAATAATAATGGTGTTGCGGAAATCAATATGGCGCCCCTCGCCGTCTTCCATCCAGCCTTTGTCGAAGACCTGGAAGAAGATCTCGTGGACGTCCGGGTGCGCTTTCTCAATTTCGTCCAGCAGCACGACGCTGTATGGACGGCGGCGGACGGCCTCGGTTAATACCCCGCCTTCACCATACCCTACGTACCCCGGAGGCGCACCTTTTAAGGTGGAGACGGTGTGCGCTTCCTGGAACTCGCTCATGTTGATGGTAATGACGTTCTGCTCGCCGCCGTACAGAGATTCGGCGAGCGCCAGCGCGGTTTCGGTTTTACCGACGCCGGACGGACCGCACAGCATAAAGACGCCCACCGGCTTGTTCGGGTCGTCCAGCTTCGCCCGGGAGGTTTTCACGCGGCGGGCAATCAGGTCCAGACCGTGACGCTGGCCGATAACGCGCTGGTTGAGCGTGTCGGCAAGGTTGAGTACCGCGTCGATCTCGTTTTTCACCATCCGGCCCAGCGGGATCCCGGTCCAGTCAGAGACGACCGCGGCGACCACGTTTTCATCCACCGCGGCAAACAGCAGCGGCTCGTCTCCCTGTAAGGCGTTCAGCGCCTGCTGCTGCTCCGCCAGCTGGCCGCGCAGCTCGGCGGTATCTTCTTCGCCCGCCGCGAACAGCGCGGCGCGCAGGCGGATAATCTCCTGCACCAGGCTGCGCTCTTCTTCCCAGCGCCGGGCCAGGGCTTCGCGTTTTGTCTCATACGCGTCGCGTTCGGCGCGTAATGCCGTGACGCGCTCGGCATCACCGGCCCCCACGCGCGCTTCGCGTTCTGCGATCTCAATTTCCACGTCAAGCGCAGCAAGGTGGCGCAGGCAGTCTTCCAGCTGCGCAGGCGGCGCGCTCTGGCTCACCGCGACGCGGGCGCAGGCGGTGTCGAGCAGGGCCACGGCTTTGTCCGGCAGCTGACGCGCCGGGATGTAGCGGTGGGACAGCTTCACCGCCGCGCTGACCGCTTCGTCGAGCAGCAACACCTGGTGGTGCGTCTCCAGCGGCGACACGGTGCTGCGCAGCATCAGAATGGCTTTCGCTTCGTCCGGCTCGTGAACCTGCACCGTCTGGAAACGACGGGTCAGCGCCGGGTCTTTCTCAATGTACTTTTTGTATTCTGCCCAGGTGGTGGCGCCGATGGTGCGCAGCTGGCCGCGCGCCAGGGCTGGCTTCAGCAGGTTCGCCGCATCGCCGGTCCCCTGCTGGCCGCCTGCGCCAATCAGGGTGTGGATCTCATCGATAAACAAAATGATCGGCGTGGCGCTGGACTGGACTTCGTTAATGAGCGCCTGCAGACGGGCTTCAAACTCGCCTTTCATGCCTGCACCGGCCTGCAGCATACCGATATCCAGCAGCCACAGCTGAATGTTCTGCAGCGGCTCCGGCACGTCGCCGTCGGCGATACGCAGTGCCAGCCCTTCCACCACCGCCGTTTTCCCGACTCCGGCTTCCCCGGTCAGCAGCGGATTGTTCTGACGGCGACGCATCAGGATATCCACCATCTGGCGGATCTCCTCGTCGCGCCCGACGACCGGGTCAATCTTCCCTTCGCGGGCGCGGGCGGTCAGATCCTGGCCATACTGGGCCAGCGTCCCCTGTGCAGCCGGTACCGCACCCGCCGGTGCGTCGACGGCGGCAGCGGCCTGCTGCGTCTCTTTGCTGTTGGCGCAGATGGTATCAAACTGCTCAATCAATACCTCGACGTTAAGGCGGGTGAACTGCGCCGAAATGCTTTTCAGCACGTTGGCCAGGTTCCAGGTTTTGAGTATGCCGATCAGCAAATGGCCGCCGCGAATGCGGCTGACGCCAAACTTCAGCGAGCCGAAGACCCAGGCGCGCTCCACGGCGCTGTCGATATGCTCGGAGAGATCGGAAACGGAACTCGCCCCGCGCGGAAGCACATCCAGCGCGGCAACGATATCGCGCGTCAGCTGCTGTTCATCAAGGGCAAAGTGGCGGATGACCTGCTGCAGATCGCCATCCTGCTGCTGCATCAGCTGATGTAGCCAGTGCACCAGCTCAACATAGGGGTTGCCGCGCAGCTTGCAGAACGCAGTGGCGCTTTCCAGAGAGGTAAATAACAGCGTATCCAGTTTGCCGAAAAGCACGGCACGGCTAATTTCTGACATGTTAGTTTCCATTAACAATGATTCGGTAGACGGAAGGATTACCGCTCTGCGCGATACACCAGATCGCCGCGCGGGACAGGCTGCGGCTGAAGGCCCAGCCAGGTGTTATAGCCTAATCGCCCATGACTGCCGAGCGTGGCGCCCTGCACCGCGTCTGCGCGCAGGATCACCCGCGTTTCCCATTCAAACTCCACGCCGGCGTACTGACGCACCCAGTCGCGCAGCTCGGTGACCCACGCTTCACCCGGCAGAAAGCGGTTGTACTCCTCCGCGCTCAGCGGGCCAATCTCGATGCGAAACTTATGCTGCACGTCGCGGACGGCAACGCCGAGAAACGCGGACTCACCCATGCGCGGCATGCGGCGTCCTTCCCCAAGCTGCGCCTGCTCGCGCGTGGAGAGCGGCATCCACTGCGGCACGTTGCTGACCAGTTTGACCGGCGCCTTAAAATAGCTGCGCAGGATCTTCTCCAGCCCCTCCGGATCCCGCCCGTGACGGGTCAGGTGCCCGGCGTGGGTAAAGCGCGCGTGTGAGCTCAGGCTGCCGTTGTCCATCTGACCCGGCTGGCCCATACCAATCAGCGACGCCAGATAGCCCTCAAAGCGCCTGTTATCGGCGCGGTCCAGCGAGACGGTGGGCTGCGCATCCGCCCAGGCGCGGTAAAACAGCAGCGCCAGACGATGGTGGAACAGATCGGCAAACGCGCTCAGGCTGGTGTCCTGATGATGATAAATACGCTCGCGGGCGTACTCGGTCATGTGGACCGGCAGCGGGCCGTTCGGGCCAAACAGGCCGAAGCTGAGGATAGACACCTCATGCAGCCCGCTCTCTTCCCGCTGACGCACCCTGGCCAGCGTCGACGGGGCAAAACTCATCGACGGCTGCTGGCCGATGCGCAGCGGTTCAAATTTTGGCAGCGGCGCGCGGCCCAGCGGATAGCGCTCGCCGCCCTGGGCATCAATGCGCCTTAACAGCTGAAACAGATCGTAGCGCCAGGGCGTCTCGCGGACGCCGTGCCAGAACGCGTCCGGCAGCTTCGTCAGGCGATGCACGCGCAGCGGTGCAGTGGCGGCGTCACTCATATCAGCGCCCTTTTACCCATGCGCGGCGCCCAGTAGCCAATCTCGCCGCGCTGCTGACTTTTCAGGGTGAACTCGGTGAAGCTGTTGATAGAGACCAGACGGGCAAAGAGGCGCTCCATCACGCTGCCGAAGAGCCACGGGCTGGCGCCGGAAAAGGCTCGCTCATCCACCGTCAGCGTAATGCCGATCCCGCGGGCGAACACGACCGGACCGGGTTCAGGCACGCGGCGGTGAACCGGCTCCAGCACGCAGTGGCGCACCCCCTCCACCTGACGCGCAACGGGCGTTTCGGCCAGGTTGGCATAAAGCCCTAACAGCTGGCGCAGCGCGGCAGCCCCCTCCTCATTGTCACTGTCCATCAGGCTGAGGTAGTTCATCTGCAGCTGGCTGATAAGCCGCCAGGTGCTGAACCCTTCTGCCAGCGCCGGACGCGGCGGCGTCGGCCCTTTACGCAGGGTGAGGGATTTCACCGGCATGGAGTCAGCCATAATGAACTCCCCGAGCTCCTGCTGCAGCATCAGCGGCAGGTCACGGCTGGTGCAGAGCACCTCCGCAGAGATATAGCGCAGATTTTCCTGCCACGGCGCGTGCTGTTCATCCACCAGCGAGACGAAGACCTCCGAGCCGATATAGCCGGTACGGGTGCCGTAGCGCAGCGCGTGCTCGGACAGCACGCGCTGCTCGCGTCGCAGGGAAAAATAGGCCCCGTAGTTGCCCGCATCGCCGCTCCAGGTGCTCCAGAACGGACGAAACGTCTGGTCATCACGCTGGCCGTCCGCGCTGCCATAGATTTTTTTTACCGCGTAGATTTCATAATCCAGCGGACGGATGTTATCGACCACCAGATGGTATTCATGCTGACCGTCATTTAGCTTCTGCCGCGCCGCAACTTTCGGGAAAAGGTTGATGACCGGGGTGCAGTGCAGCGCCAGATGGCTGGCATCGACCACGCGCTCCAGCTGTTCATCCGACTTATCCAGCAGGATGAAGATGTCGAAGGCTTTTTCTTCTTCACAGCGCTGGATCAGCGTGCTCAGGCCGCTGAGGCTAATGAAGCGGAAACGGGCCGGAAACGCGAAATACTCCTGCAGCAGGCGATAGCCGTCAAAGTTACGCAGATCGTCCGGAAGCAGCGCCTGGTCAGGCTCAAATCCCTCCTGGCGCAGCGCGTCCGTCGCCAGCAGCTGTCGCTGCGGCTGCGGGCTGACCGTCTGACAGACGATCCCGGCGTGGTGCTCCATCACCAGCTCCAGCAGCTTCAGCGCCTCGATATCCGGACCGGCGAGGAAAAATTCCAGACGGTCGAAGTCCAGATGCCCGAGATGTTGCGGGCCGTCGCAGGCGATGCGGATCCGCAGGGCGCTGCCGATCCCCCGCTGGCTCAGACCCAGCTGTGCGAGCGGCAAATCGGCGGGAACTCCGCCCAGCTCAACCTTGTCGATTTTCAGCGGCAGCAGGTTGACCTCGTGCGCCGTGGTATAGCTGCAGGTCACGCCGGTTTTTTTCAGCGCCAGGCTGTCCATCATGGTGCCGCGCGGCACGATGAAGCCCTTGCTCAGGTCGCCCCGGCTGCTGTCGGGCAGAATCTCCGCAATCGCCATCGACGGCGTGGGCGCAAGATAGTTCGGCGCAATCATCTCCAGCAGACGCTGGGAGAAGCGCGGAAACTCCGCGTCCATTTTCATCTGCACGCGGGAGGTCAGGAAGGCGAACCCTTCCATCAGACGTTCGGTATACGGGTCCGCCACGTCGATGCCGCGCATGCCCAGCCGTCCGGCGACTTTCGGGTAGCGTTCGGCAAATTCGGCCCCCATTTCGCGCAGGTAGGCCAGCTCACGGTTGTAGTATTCGAGCAGTTTACTTTCCATGATTACCCCGCATCTTTCAGTTCAAAATGGCCGTTTTCCAGATCGACATCGGTGCGAAACAGAAACTCCAGCGGGTACGGCACGCACCATAAACGCCCTTTGATCTCGATGGAGAGCACGTTGTGCAGATCCAGCGAGGAGGTATCCGACACGCAGCGGACCTGCAGCCCCTGCGGCAAAATGCGTGGTTCAAAATTGATGATGGCCTCGGTGAGCTTGCGCTGAATGTCGTGCCATTCGATGTCCGACATTCTTTTCCCGGCCAGGGGCGCGACGCCGAAGTTAACCACCGAGCGGCTCACGTGCGGTAGCGCGCTTAAATCGCCGGAGGCATCGTGGTTGATGGTATTAAACAGCCACTGCAAATCGCGCAGCACATTGCGGCGCAGGGCGGCGTGGGTGATCAGATTGCTGTTGGCCGACTCACGCTTTTTTTCCGGGTCGTTATCAGTGAGGCGATCGAGCAGCGAGGGCTGCATTTTGTCGCGCGCCCCCACCTTCTCCTGCCTGCTGCGGGCTTGCCAGCCGCTGCGCAGCAGATCGCCTTCGCCAGCGGGATTACTCATCGGCTCCATCCGTCGCAAACGTCACGAGGCTTAAGGACAGCAGCGGGCTTTCGCTTTGCTCGCTCAGCCAGGCCTTCTGGCCCTGGCCTTCATAGAGCGTGCCGTCAGTATCGAGCGGGTGCCAGTCGGTGGTCCGCCCGAGTTTAACCGCGTCAGAGGCATCGGCCGCAAACGGGTAACGCGCCGGGATCTGGCACACCTGCTCCGTCCCGTCCGTCAGGCGCACCAGCGCGTGACGCCAGACCAGGTCGGTCACGCTGGCAGGCGCCTGGAAACGGATCTCCGCGATGGCGTTAAACGGCAGCCAGAAATAGCGGCCGTTGACGATGGTTTCGCACACCGGGCCGAGACGGGCATCGCCGTCCATCAGCCAGTCAAAGGCCTGCGTCTCCTCGTTTTCGAGGGTAATCTGGCCGGGGGTGGCCTGCGCCTGTTCAAGGGCTTCCAGACGCAGCGCCTGCGCGCGCTCGCCCTCCTCGCTCAGCGCCGCCGCAAGGGTGGTTAGCCACGGCCACTGGGTTTCAGGCATCGCCGGACGCGCCTGTCCCGCCATCACCTGCGCGCGCTGCAGCTCGCCCTGAATGGACTGCTCCAGCAGCGTGACGGTGGGTTTCGCCTGCGGCTTCAGCGCCAGCCAGCTTTTCAGCTGGGTCAGGGCGCGCGTCCAGTTGCCGCTAAGGGTTAAAAACTGCACGAACGCGGCGCGGAGGTCGGCATCCGCCGGACGGGCTTTGATTTCTGCTTCCAGACGCGCAAGCGCGTCGTTGAGCGACTCACCCGCCAGGTGTTGATAGAGCGTATTCATCGCCATTCCTTAATTTGCCGCGCGCCATGCGCCAACGGCCGGATCGCGCAGCTGAGGACGCAGGGTGTCAATCAGCACGATATTCAGCGGGGTGCCGGGTGCCACCCAGGCGCTCCAGGTTTTTTTCACCGCCGCGATACGCGCCTGCAGCTTTGCATCGTCGCTGGCGGTTTCACGGGAGATCTCCACCGCGACGGTGCCGTTGCTCTTCCAGCTGTTCAGGGCGCTGTCGTAAGGCAGGATCATCCAGCTCTGGTCGCTGTTTGGGGTGCTGAATACCATGCGCTCTTTGTTGACGGAGGTGATCAGCGCGTTTTCCGGGTCGGCGCTCTGATTCAGCCCGGTTACCGGGAAGCCATGAATATACGTTACCGCCATCTCTTTCTGCCCGCCGTTGCGGGACTGCGACACAACGGTGTGTCCGCTCAGCCAGCTGCCGTTGCCGCAGCGGGTGGTGTCAGAATCCGGAATGAAGAGCGCCGGTGCAGAGGCGCCCCCTTCCCAGAAGGTGCGCAGGTGGCAGCCGTCCTGCAGGGTAAACTCCTGCCACGGCGTACGGTCGGCGGCAACGGTGCGGGAAGCCACGTTCTGATCGGGCGGCAGTAACGCGCCGCTGGCTGGGGTGGCGGTGACGGTCGCAGCAGGCGCGGCCTGCTCCTGTTTCACCACCAGCGCCCAGTCCTGCGCTTTGCCTGCCGTGCCCTGCGCCAGCGTGGTACCCGCCGGATCGTTGAGCGTCCAGCTGAGTTTATTGACTTTGCTGCACTGGTGTTCCAGCAGCGCGCCAAGACGCGGCACAAAGTTCTCCAGCACGGAGACGTCTTTCTTGCCGTTCGCCACAATGCGCAGCGCCACCTCAGGCTTACACCAGCTCTGCGGCGTGTTGTCTTTGATGTTGTCGATCCAGATATCCAGCTTCTGCGCAGGAGACTGCACGATGCGGAAATTTTCAGCCTGCGCGGTAGAGGTCGCCGCCAGAAGTGCCAAACCCGATAGCCAAAGTTTCATATCGTTCCTTGTGTGTCTAATCAGTTCCGCAGGGAAGAAATTGTGCTGCGTCAGAGAGGGTGTGCAGCAAAGTGGTGTCCTGAGGGTTGCCCATCCATACCGCCAGGGCAGTATAGTTATCCTGGGCATTCCCCTCCTGTTCGCCATTCTTTTGAATGATTTGGTTCATTAAGGTCAGCCACTCCTGCGGCGTATTCACCATATGCAGCGACTGCTTCATTTGCTCTTCGCTGACGCCGTGCCAGAACCCGTCGGTGCAGAGTAAAAAGGCATCGCCGTCTTCAACCTGCACCACGTCGCTGTAGCTCGCTTCCGGCCCGCCGTTTTCAATTCCCAGCGCCAGATAGAGCAGATTGCTGTTCAGGTTGTCGGTCTGGTGCCCGGCATCTTTCATCTGCTGCACCAGGCTGTGGTCGGTGGTCACATGCCACAGCCATCCCCGGCGGAACAGGTACAGGCGGCTGTCTCCGGCATGGGCCCAGTAGGCCAGCCCGTAATCACGGTCAATGAACAGGCTAACCAGCGTCGTGCCCATCCGGCGATAGTCCTGAACGGCCTGCTGTTCGCTGAGAATAGTGCGATTCGCCGTCTGCACGTAGTCGCGAATATGCTGCGCATTAAGATGTTTGTCGCCATCAAAGCGGGAGATAATGCTGTTGCGGGCCAGCGCGGCGGCCACTTCGCCGCCCGGCAGCCCCGCGATGCCGTCGCAGACGACAAAGCAGGCTGAACGTTCCCCAATGGTTTCTCCCGTCTGATCCTGGTTGCTGGCGCGCGTCCCCTGGCGGGAGAGAGAAGCCGTTGCGATATTCATTTGTCTTCCGATCCGCTCTGTGAGTCTTTGTACTGATTGACCTCCATGTCATACGCATGAAGGAAGGCCTCGCCGAACAGGGTGTGGAAGTCGTCCTCAATCTCGCCCGCCGTCTCGCCATAGCTGCGAACAAAGTAGTCCCACAGGGCGGCTTTGCGGCTGCCCGGCAGCGCCAGACGCGAGGTCATGCCGTTCTGCTTCGCCTGCTCTTCCAGCTGTTCCGGGTTAAATGACTGCAGCATCGCGGCAATAATGGCGCGGATGCCGGAGATCATGCCCAGCTGGTGCGCCTGCAGATCGATCAGCGCGTCGCGCACGGATTTGGTCGGCGGCATAAAGCCCGGCATCGGGGTGCCGAACATCTGGATTAACACGGTTTTGCCGGTCGGCAAAAGCTTGAACGGGTTGTTGGCATCGTCCAGCACCATGGTCATGTCGGCTTTTACGCCGCGCTTGAGAATGGAGCGCGAGGAGAGCAGCGCCACGGTCCCCTGGGAGAACATGCCGAGGATCTGCCCCAGCTGACGCATATTTTCACGGTCAAACTGCGGAACGGGCTGCATTTCGCTGAGCCCCATCCCCTCCAGCAGCGCCTCCAGCAGCTCGCCCTGCAGCACTTCGCCCTTCTCACCGCTGTTTGCCGTGGCGGTTGGGGCGGCGGCGTTATTCACCGGATCGATGCGCAGGCGGCCCTTCGGTGCCTGAGCGCTGCTGCGCGCAACGGCCTGTGGCGTCGGCATGGTGAAGCCAGCGTAATCCGGTCGCGCGGGTTCCTCTTCAGCACGCGGTTCTTCCTGCGGCTCAGGGGCGAACAGCGGAGAATCGGCCAGCGCGTCCTCTTCCTGCTCAGGTTCCGACACGGGGGCTGGCTTCTCGTTAATCACGTCATCCGGATGGGTTAACGGCGCGCCGCCCATCAGCCCGAGCGGGTCGTCATTACGCGCGGCTGGCGCGCTGGACTTGCCGCCAAACAGGGCCAGCGGATCGAGCTCATCCGTCGCCTGCTCTTCTGGCTTAACGGGGCTATTCTCGCCCGGCGGCACCAGCGTTGACGGGGTGACGTCGTCAAAAATACTCTCTTTTTTGAACAGCGCGTCGTCGCTGAACAGCGTGTTCGGATCGACATGCTTACGCTCGAGCGTGGGATCGCTGTCGTTGAACATCGCCAGCGGATCTTCGGCGTTACGCTCCGGAGCCGCAGGCTGGGAGAACGGATCGTGCGATGCCGTAGGCTGCGGCTTTGTGCGGTTACTGGAGATGCTGTCGGAGATGGAGAACTCCTGCATCAGGCTATCCCAGATCTCCGTTGGCACGGCGGTCGGCTCGGCTTTCCCACGGGGTGCGGCACTCGCCGGTTTCGGCTGCTGCGCAGGCGCAGGAGCCACGGTCGGACGCGCCTGCTGGTGCAGGCTGGCCGCCATGCGGCTTACCGGCTGCGTATCGTGGATAAGCTCGGTCACTTCAATGCGGTAGTCATCAATGCCGAGAATGTCGCCATCCTGCAGCTCAACCTGACGTCCCCGCTCCAGCGGAATGTCATTTAAAACCACGCGGGTGACGCTGCCGCGGTTGGTGACGCGGCATTCGCCCTGAGCGTCAACGTGAACAATGGCCTGCAGACGAGAGATGGTGCGGTCATTGTCCGGCAATACCAGATTGTTATCCGTACCGCGCCCAATGGTGCCGCCCGGGGCGTAAAAATCACAGCTGCTTTGCGGCGGCTGATGACCGGGTTTCGTAGAAATAATCGTGAATCGCATGGCGTATTCCTGCTGGTATGATTAGCGCTCAAACGCTGCCGCTCTCGGGGCGAGAACGGCGGCGTTTGGGTGATAACACATTCTATTCGGTCTGAGAGATCGTAAATTGGCCCGAAGCGTTTTCTTCCAGAGTGAATCGCGCGGCATAACGAACAGAATCGTTTTTAGCCGACACTGTCTGTGCCACATCATATTCTCCGGTTTGCCACGCGATACCACGCCACTGGTTGCACTGCTGAGTATTTAACGTCACTACAGGGCTATATGTTGACGGCGGCGATATCGTTTTCCATTCATTTCCCGCTCGTTTCATAATGGTGGGTGAATGGCTGGTGACCGGCGCTTCTAACCCGGAATTAGCAGGGATAGCAAAGCAGGGTTCATTATTTTTCAGCGTTACCGAAAGCGACTGATATTGTTCTGGATGAGACAAACAGGCGCTGACCATTAACGTGACTGCAAACACACCGAATAACTTTTGCATAATCATGCCCGCCAATCCTGAGGGCTCTTGAGGTTGATAATGACCGGGGAAAACTCCCCGGCCACATGCGCAATTACGCTTCTTTGTTCTCTTTGATGTTCCAGCCAGCGCTGCTTTCAGCACCTTTACCACCCGACGTGGTCTGCTCCCAGTACTGCTGTTTCACTTTCGCAGCCTGGAATGCATAGGTCACACCAACGGTATCGCCGTTGTCAGCACCGGTGTACTGAACAGAGGTCACCAGCACATCTTCCAGCGTGATGCGGGAGTATTCCACCTGCTGGCCGCCCGCTTTACAAACGGACAGCTCAACTTTGGTCAGGTGTTTACCGCTGGCGCAGTGTTTCAGGATAGCGGTGGTGGATTTGTCGATCAGCGCATTAACGTGCAGGTCGTTAAAGTTAACTTTACCGGCACCGCCGCCACCGCCAACGCTCATATTACCTGGCTGGGAAGCGCCCCAGGAGAAGGAGGTAATATCAGTCCAGCCGGTGTGGTTAGAATCTTTAGATTCGCCCGTAACACCCTCGACCTTCAGAAACATATCAATAGCCATAATATCTACTCTTCGTGGATGAACAATATTGCTTTCGAAAAAGCACTTATATGGCAAACAGGAAAGCATGGGGCTGAATAAAACCGTCCATATTTTACCTCTGCCTCATATCAAATGACCCGTGTCATTTGACAGTCTTACATTCCCCCGGAATAAATGGAAAGAATGTGAAGTCTTTTACTATTGTGGATTATCCTGATTCCAGGTGCGGTCAGGATTTCCGATGATTAATTGAGGAACAAGTTTATTAAGTTCGTCACTATGATAAAGACGCAGACAATTTAACGTGACACCTTTTACGTCGGGCTTTCGCTCAGCATGAAACCCGTTAATGTGATCTTTATATTTTCCAATGAGCGCATCCATTTTCTCAGTGCCATTTTCAGCATCAAAAGGTATCCACTCAATGAATGCACTCGCAGTGCGAGCGGCGTCAGCAGAAAACTGGCTGCCTTTATCTGCCACCTGCGCAAGGCAGCGCGCAAGGACAAAATCTTTAACTACCTGCCGGTATGTTTGCTGCTGATAAAAATCAACGTATGGGTTATCGCCGCGAGCAGAAAAACATAAGCAAGCGAGCAAAAGAAATGCTGTCTTTAGCTGCCTGGATGAAATTATTTTAATTCCCAAAACCAGATTTCCTGACAGTACGGAAAGCAATCGGAGTTACATATAAACGAATTATTACTCAGAGGCTCGATAAGGTCGATATGACCACCGCCATACCCATCAATTTTATTGAAGAAAACAACGCCTTTTCGGCCCAACATCGATCGCGCACCCGCCTCGCGATCGGTAAAGATTTCTGCCTTGCCAAACACATGTGATTTATAAAGTTGATCCGCAAGTAATTTTGCGCCGGGTTCGATTGTTTTTCCTTTATAGGGGCCCGACTTTATGGGTAAACGCCCTGTGAATTCAACATTACATTTTAACAATGCCAGACTCATTCTTACCGCACAGGTATTTTCGTATGCCGGTTGCTGCTTGATAATCGTTGAATAATCATAGCCAATTTCTGAGAAGACCTGTTCACCCGAGGCAAAACCCGCGCGGGTATGATTTGAAGAGTAATGCTGACGTTTTAGTTGTTCGTATAATGGTCTCATTTGTCACTCTCCTTTTTGCACGGGCGTAATTCTTTCATTCCGTCAATGATGATTTTTGAAGCGCGTTCCTCGCCTTGCTGTTTCGATAAGTTCGCAAAACGAGAATAGAGAAACTCATGTAGCGTATTTGGCAAAAAAGGCCTGCCCTTGCACCATGCAGTGCCCTCAGACGCATCGACTACGCCGAGAAGATACATATTTGCCTTGATGCGTTCACGTTCATTCGTTTTCGACAGCCAGGCTTTAGCGAAACGATCTGCACTCAAATTTAAATCGTATCCCGTTAACAACGTCGGATCGCGTTGGAAGTTTGATGTGTCATCCTGAGGCAATGCTTCCGCTTGAGGGTATTTATAATTTCCAGCGTCCGCGCTTGCCAGAGTAGAAACTGCCAGCAAACTGGTTGCGATCAAAAGTCTATGTTTCACCGTATATCCTTATTCACTGACAGAAATTAGCTAAGCTCTTTACGTTCAAATGGCCGGCTCCTTCGAGCCGGCAATCGTCATCACGCGTCTTTCGTCTTCAGCGACGGCAGTTTAGAAACCAGACGCAGGGAAACGGTCAGACCTTCCAGCTGGTAGTGAGGACGCAGGAAGAACTTCGCGGCGTAGTAGCCAGGGTTGTCCTCAATCTCCTGCACCTGCACTTCCGCAGCCGCCAGCGGTTTGCGGGACTTGGTCTCCTGGGAGGAGTTCGCCGGGTCACCGTCGACGTAGTTCATGACCCAGTCGTTCAGCCAGCGCTCCATCTCTTCGCGCTCGCGGAAGGAGCCGATTTTGTCGCGCACGATGCACTTCAGGTAGTGGGCAAAGCGGCAGCAGGCGAACAGGTACGGCAGACGAGACGCAAGGCGCGCGTTGGCGGTGGCATCCGGGTCGTGGTACTCGGCCGGTTTCTGCAGAGACTGCGCGCCGATGAAGGCAGCAAAGTCGGAGTTTTTACGGTGAACCAGCGGCATAAAGCCGTTTTTCGCCAGCTCGGCTTCACGACGATCGCTGATGGCGATCTCGGTTGGGCACTTCATGTCCACGCCGCCGTCATCGCTCGGGAAGGTGTGGCACGGCAGGTTTTCCACCGCCCCGCCGGACTCCACGCCGCGAATCGAGGTGCACCAGCCGTACTCTTTGAAGGAGCGGTTGATGTTGGCGGCCATCGCGTACGCGGCGTTCGCCCAGGAATAGCTGTTGTGGTTCGCGCCGTCGGTCTGCTCTTCAAAGTCAAAGCTGTCGACCGGGTTGGTGCGAATGCCGTACGGCAGGCGCGACAGGAAGCGCGGCATCACCAGGCCCAGATAGCGGGCATCTTCGGATTCACGCAGTGAACGCCAGGCGGCGTATTCTGTGTTCTGGAAGATCTTGGTCAGGTCGCGCGGGTTGGCCAGCTCCTGCCAGGACTCCATCTGCATCACGCCCGGTGCGGTACCGGTAATGAACGGACAGTGCGCCGCAGACCCGATGCGCGCCATTTCGCCCAGCAGCTCAACGTCCTGCGGGCTGTGGTCGAAGTAGTAGTCGCCGACGATGCAGCCAAACGGCTCGCCGCCGAACTGACCGTACTCCTGCTCGTAAATTTTCTTGAAGATCGGGCTCTGGTCCCAGCCCACGCCCTTGTAGCGCTTCAGGGTGCGGCCCAGCTCCTGCTTGGAGATGCTCATAAAGCGGATCTTCAGCATCTCGTCCGTTTCAGTGTTGTTCACCAGGTAGCTCAGACCGCGCCAGGCGCTCTCCAGCTTCTGAAACTCTTCGTGGTGAATGATCTGGTTCACCTGCTGTGACAGCTGTTCGTCGATACCGGCAATCAGGTTCTGAATGGTGCGGTAGGTATCGTTCGAGAAGGTGACGGTATTTTCCAGCGCCTGCTGCGCCAGGGTTTTGACCGCGCTTTCGACGGCGGAACGCGCCTGGTCGGTTTTCGGGCGGAACTCTTTGTTCAGCAGCGCGCTGAATTCATCCTGGCTGAACGCCTGACCCGCCTGCTGCTCGTGTTGTTGAGTCTGGTTGCTCATCGATTATTCCTCGCTACCTTTCGCGCTTTCGTCATTTTTCGGCAACTGGCTCAGGGATTTGAGCAGCGTCGGATCCTGCAGAATTTTTGCGATCAGCTCTTCCGCACCGTTTTTACCGTCCATATAGGTCAGCAGGTTGGAGAGCTGGGTACGCGCTTCCAGCAGCTTGTTCAGCGGCTCAACCTTGCGGGCCACCGCGTCCGGCAGGAAGTCGTCCATGCTGTCGAAGGTCAGATCGACGTTGAGCTTACCTTCGCCGGTCAGGGTGTTGTCCACCTGGAACGCCACGCGCGGCTTCAGCGCCTTCATGCGTTCGTCAAAGTTGTCGATGTCAATTTCGAGGAATTTACGCTCGTCGACGGCCGGCAGGTTTTCCACCGGTTTGCCGACCAGATCGGCCATAACGCCCATCACAAACGGCAGCTGAATTTTACGTTCTGCACCGTAGATCTCTACGTCATACTCGATCTGCACGCGGGGGGCACGGTTACGTGCGATGAATTTCTGCCCACTGTTACTCATTGCCATGATGTTCTCCATCAAAGATGCGCGGTGAAGGTGAAACGACAGGCTCCATGCCTGACGTCATAATGCCTGGACGCGCTATTCGCGGCGCCCAAAGATGTTTTCCAGTTGGTTAACGCCGTCTGGCGCCAGGTCGCGAATAATGTCCATAAAGTTAAGTTCTGACAGCCGCTGCACCCGTTCAATCATCAGCGGTGCGGGGTGGCTCGGTTCGTACTGCGCAAAATACTGCTTCGCTTTTTCCAGCATCAGCTGGGCGTCGGCGCGGCTGGTGACCTGCACGCTGCGCCAGTCGGTCACCGGCTGAACGGGCTGCGTAGCCGTCGGCTGCTGCTCAGCCTGGGGTTCAGCCTGCGCATCACGGTTCGGCAGCAGCTTGCTGATGTCGGTCACCTGACAGGCGCTGGCCACCAACCCCACGGTTTTCAGCAGCTGTTCCATCTCAGGTACGCCGCTTTCACCGAGATGCCCGATGAGCAGCTCGCGAATGGCCAGCAGACGTTCGTTAATGACGATGACCGCGGCGGTCCCCGGCTGGTCGCCGCGAGCCAGCTCGTCAATCAGCCGCGGGCGCCCGCCGGGATAGTCCGGACATTCAGTTTTACTGCCGTCCAGCAGCGCCTGGGCGTCACGCAGCGAAATTTCATCGCCGTTAGAACGCAGCAGCGAGGCGTTGCGTACCGCGACGGTGAGCTCGGATTTATCGCTCAGCCCGGCGAGAGCGTTGATGCGGTAGAACGGGTCGGTTTCACCGTACTCTTCGAGCAGCGGATAGAGCGGCTCCCAGTAGCGGGCGATCGCCTCCTGCACCAGCAGCAATCCGTCCGCGTAGCCCGCCAGCCCGCGACGGCGGGTCCAGGCATGGGTTAACGCCAGCAGGACGCGAAGATCTTTGGTGCGGGTCAGCAGGCTGGTGGCGTATTTTTCGACCGTGTTCCAGTCAGCAGGCTCCGCCGGGATGATGGTGTCGCCAAACTGCTGTTCCGCTTTCCCAAGGCTTGCCTGGTTCATCGCCTGGAAGTCAGCGTCGTACTCCAGGTTTTCGCCGCAGGGGTTGTCGGGGCTTATGGGCGCGAGAAATTCTTCGATATTCATGAGATCCCTGCTTATTCAAACATAGGCGGATAGAGACCGTGACGGCCCGGACGGGCGCCCCCTGCCGGATCGAACAGCAGGGTGAAAAGCTGCCCGGTAAAGTTACCGCTGTGCACGTGGGTGTAGAGCGGGTATCCGTCGCAGCGGTTGGTCCACCAGTAGCTGGTCTGACGCAGCGGGTCAAAGCACTCTGCCGCCTGAGGCCAGCCCAGCGTGCTCTGGCCGTCCTCGTCGTAGCCAATCACATCCAGGATGTCGGAGCGCTTTTGCGGCTCGACCGGCTGCGGCGCCGGAATGGACATCAGCATCTCGTCGAGCTGCGAGGCGGAAAAACTGTTGCGCACCGCGTGCAGCCCCAGACGACCAATCTGCTGATACCAGCTTTCGGCCTGGCTGAGCAGGCTGGTCGACCACTCTGACGGGGCGAAGCTCAGCTGAATGCAAACCGGGTATTGTCGGCCGACGCTGTCGCGCCCGGGCAGCAGACAGCCCATCTGGATCATCTGGCTGCCCAGCATGGGCGGTACCACAAAATTCCAGACGGGTGCTTTCTGAAACGGGCGCTCGCCGCTGCGCTGCTCTTCCTGCTGCCAGGCCAGCAGACCGACCTGGAACCAGTGCGACCACTGGCGCTGTAAGGTGTCAGGAAAGCGGCGCTGCAAAAAATCTCCGGCGCTGGGTAACTTGCCATACCAGCTGTAGCGGTTCATCGCAGGGGTATTCGTCATACGGCTGTCCTTGCGGTTATGGGCATGAGAAACGGGGAAGCTGGAACGGGTTGCGAATGCTGTTTGGCGCAAACTCCAGCGTGACCTGATGTCCGTCGACGTTGAAGGTGGCCTGACGGCTGAGGCTACCCGCCCCCGGGCTGGTGCTCGCTTTATCAAAGAAGCGGTTCAGCGCCCAGGAACCGTTGGTCACCAGCGTCGCCGTGCTGCCGTTCGCCAGACCCAGCTGCATGCGGACCTGGTTGGTGCCGCCCGGCCCCGGCCAGTTCATGATCTGCACCGCCTGCGGCCCGTGGCTGTAGCGCAGCAGCTGACCGTCCACGTCCAGGGTCAGGTTCAGAATGGTGTTATCCATTCGCACGGTGCGAACCGTCACCTTGAAGGACGGCGTGGTTGCGCCGTTAGCAAAGAAGGCGTCGCGAATCGACTGGGCCTGCTGGAACGGTCTCAGCAGCCCTTCGCTTCCCGGCAGCGTTTTCCCGTCGATGCCCGGCATAAAGCGCCAGTTGGCCTGGGTGGTGTCCACTTTGCTGGTCAGGTTATCGCGAAAGAAGGTATCCATCAGCCCGGTCCCCGGCGCAAACATGCGCGCGAGATCGTCAGGGGTGACCTCGGTGCTGGCGCTGCGCACCAGCGGGTAGCGACCGGCAATCGCCTGACGGCAGAACCCGCCCACCTCAACGTTAATGCGCTTACGCACGTTTTCCAGATCGCGACGCTGGGTGTCGCTGCTGGCACCCACCGCCATGTTGCTGAACATGGTTTGCAGCCCGCCCGGCAGACGACCGGCGCTGGCCTGCAGGCGGCTGATCGCCTCCCCGCCCGGCGCCGGCATGCCGCTGTTGGCCGCGTCCTGCACGGCGGTCAGGTAGCGATACAGCTCATCCACCTGCTTGAGAAAATCGTCAAACACGATGGTCTTCCCGCCCTTCTCCAGCGGCTGGGCCAGCTCAATCATCGGCGCGTAATGGTCGGTCACCAGCTGCTCCGGCGCCTGGGTAACCGCGGCGGCCTGCGTTGGCGCGTTGTCATTATTGCTGAACAGCGCTTCCAGCGTGCGGGTGGCGCGGCTGCTTTGCGCCTGCGCTTTACCCGCATCTTCCGGCGCTGGCGTATCGCGGGAGAGCGTCAGGACCTGGCTCAGGTTCTGCACCAGGCGGCGCAGCGGCGAGCTGGCGCCGGAAAGCAGGCGCGCGGTGTTGATGCGCTGGGAAAGGTCGGCGCTGTTATTCAGCTGAATGTCAGCGAGAAAGCGATCCCAGTTAGCGATAAAGTCGCGCATATAGAGCTGGCGCACGGCGTTATCGATCTGCTGTTTATCATCCTGCGCCGTGGCGGCCCCCAGCACCCAGGCATCGTCCTCGTGCAGGGCGGTGGTAACGCTGTCAATCTGGCCGTTAAAGCTTTTCCAGTAGCCGTCCGGCGTATACAGACCCGGAACGCCCTCGCTCACCGGCTTGCCGCTTTTGCGGGAAAATACCAGCTCGCTATGCGGTCCGCCCAGGTCGGAAAGGGAGACCGGCTTCAGGTTGTCGTCATGTTCCAGCAGGCGCTTCAGGCGGCCGTAGACGCGGGTCGAAAGCGGCTGCTGGCCGATCATCGCTCTTTCGCGCGCCACCAGGGACTCGTCCTGCGCGTACGGCGAGGCCTGAATTTTCGGCTCCAGCAGCTGCGTCAGGTGCCATTCAAGCTGCTGCAGCTGCGCCTTCGTGACGTTCTGCGGCAGGTTACGCTGCAGGTTGAGCATTACCCACGAATGCAGGAATTTGCCGTCGTAGTGCTTCGGCTGATAGAGCATCTGATAGGCTTTCAGCGCCTCGTAGCTGTATTCCACATCGCTGCCGTTGTCGTTGCGAAGCCAGGTGGTGATGTGCATGGCGACGGCAGGCAGCAGCATCTGATCCAGCGCTTTCTGATACAGGGACTGAGAGGCGTCGCTGACGTCATCCCCGCGATAAAGCCCCATACGGCGGGAGACCGGCGGATCGTTCACATCAAACGCGTCGCTTTTCGGCAGATCCACCAGGCTATTCAGCAGCGGCAGCAGTTCGAACAGGTCACGCTGGGTCTGGTTCTGTAAGGCCTTGCTCTGCTGGTCGAGCAGCGGAACTTTCGCATCCACTTCTTCCAGGTAGGCCTTGTTTTTGGCATAGCTGGTGAGCCACAGTCCACCCAGGATCACCAGCAGGGCCAGCAGCGCCGCATAGCCAGACCAGATCACGGCCCGGTTGCGCAGCTCCCACCAGCGGTTTTCTCCGGCGATCCCGGCTTCCTGGAAGATGACGTTTTGCAGCAGGTTCTTGATGAAGAAACTCTGGCCTTTTGCGCCCGGGATTGGCGATTCTTTGCTGACCGAATCCCAGTTATCGCTCTCTGCCCCTTCCGGCAGCGACAGCGCGCGGTTCAGTTCGCCCATCACGCGGTCGAACGGCATGCCTTCCTGCGTCCCGCTGGCGAAGTAGATCCCGCGCGGAGAGAACTCGGTTTCGAAGTTCGAGCGGGCGAAGACCGTGCTGAGGTAATCCGCCAGCAGCGGACGCAGCGCGGCGAACTCCTGCGGGAAAAGATACGCTTCGGCGCGGGTCTTCGCGTCATGCTCTTTGAGCATGGTTTCCGGCAGCCCGGCGTCGAGGCGCTGCTGCAGCAGAGAAAACTCCTGCTGGAAATTGCCCATCAGGTCGTAATCGGCGTGTTTGGTTTGTTCCCACGGCAGCGTGAAGCCCCAGATCTGGTCGCGCTGCGCTTTATCGTAGTCGGCAAACCAGGCGCGGAAGCCTTTAAGCAGGTCGGCCTTGGTGACCATCACGTAGACCGGGAAGCGAATCCCCAACTGTTCATGCAGCTCGGACAGACGCTGACGCAGGTTCACCGCCTGCTGGCGGGACGCCTCGGCTGACTGGGTGAGCAGGTCAGAAATGCTGATGGTGACGATCACACCGTTGATCGGCTGGCGGCGGCGATACTTGCGCAGTAACCCCATGAACTGCAGCCATTCCCCGGCGTCCTGCACCTGCTCGCTCTCCTGGGTGGTATAGCGACCCGCGGTGTCCAGCAGCACGGCCTCGTTGGTAAACCACCAGTCGCAGTTGCGCGTGCCGCCAATGCCGCGCAGGGCGGTCTTACCGAAACGGTCGGCCAGCGGGAACTGCAGCCCGGAGTTGACCAGCGCCGTGGTTTTACCGGAACCCGGCGCGCCGATAATGACGTACCACGGCAGCTGATAGAGGTATTGCGTGCTGAAGCGCTGCGTCCACTGGGCGCCCTGTCCCGCCTTGCTGAAGTGCGCTTTTTTCAGCATCTGCGCGGCTTCATCAAAACGGCTGGCGAGGATCTGCTCCTCGTTGTTCAGTCGCTTCTGCGGATCCGCCGCTTCCGGGCTGGTGGTGTTCTCATTGAGCTTGTCCATCAGCTTGCGGTTCAGCCAGGCGTTATAAAGACGCGGCAGAATGTGGCCCTGCGCCCACAACAGATAGACCACGGCGATACTGATGATGCGGTTCTGTTCAGATTCAAGCGGCCGGGTGTCCACGATGGACAACAGCGGGCCAATCATCCAGATCACCGCCGCCAGCGCCGTGACGCCGAGGAAGCTCCACAGAATGCGGTTAGTCAGTATGGAAAGAAGAGTCGTCAGCATTCCTTAGTTTCCTTGCGGCAATCCGTTCAGCTCGGCCTGGGTATTTTCAGGCGACACCAGCAGAGTAATTTCCACACGGCGGTTACGGGCGCGGTTTTCAGGCGTCGTGTTCGGCGCTACCGGGTTAATCTCGCCCCGCCCTTCCGCTTTCACGCGGCCAGGCTGAGAGAGGCTTCCCTGCAGCATTTTCTGTACCGAGCGGGCGCGTTCCAGAGAGAGTTCATAGTTAGAGGCAAAGCGCGCGCTGCGGATCGGCACGTTGTCGCTGTAGCCCACCACCAGAATTTTGCCGCTCACGTTATTCATTGCCTGCGCGATGCGGTGGATGACCGGTTCATAGCGGTCGCGCACGACGGTCGAGGCAGAGGCAAACAGCCCGTCGCCTTTCAGGATAACCACGCTGCGATCCGCTTCGTCTTTCACCGCGACGAGGCCAGCCTCGATCTCCGGTTTCAGGAAGCCGCGCAGGTTCAGCACTGCCGGAAGCTGACGCGCCGGTTGCTGAATAGTGGTTTCCGGTAGCTGGGACTGGTAAATCTTCGCCAGCACCGGGTTGGTGCTGTCGCCAAGACGCCAGTTGAGCACGATATAAAACAGACAGGCGATAAACCCGGCCAGCGCCACGCAGGCCCAGAGAGGAACCATCGGCCGCCAGAGCTTGCGCAGCACCGGGCGATCTTCCGGATGGGGGGAAAGCGGCGCCGGATAGCTGCCGCGCACGCCGCGGATCATCTGCCACAGTCGCTGCTTGATGGTCTCAAGCTGGGTGCGGCCATTGTCCAGCACGCGATAGCGTCCTTCGAAGCCCAGCAGCAGGCAATAGTTGATCATCTCCAGCAGCAGGATGTGCTCGCGCGGATTTTGCGACAGGCGCGCCAGCAGCTGGAAGAACTTCTCGCCGCCCCAGGTTTCGTTATGGAACGTCACCAGCAGGCCGTTGCTTGACCAGACCCCGCTGCTGCCCCAGGGGGTCAGCGCGGCAGCCTCATCGAGCGCCGTACAGAGGCAGTAGCGTGCCCCGACGATCACTTCGTAGGGCAGCCCCGCCTGCTGACAGCGGACTTCGAAACGGCGAATTTCATCGATCAGGCGCTGGCGTAACGCCACCTGATCGTCGTGCGATACCGAATGACGGATCTGCGGAATCGCATTGAGCAGCGGATTGGCGGCCGCCACCAGCTGATTGTTGCTACTGGCCCCGGTGAACGCGGCATCGCTGCCGGTATCCTGTCGTTCCTGCATATTAAGCGCTCGCTTTATTATTCTGTCGGGCTACGGATGGCCCAAAACTCCATATCCAGCCCCGGGAACTCCCCCGCAAGGTGCAGGGCGAATGCGCCGGACTTATCCATCTCGTGCCACAGCTCGCTGCCCTTTTCGAGTTCAAAGTAGCTGTAGCCGGCATGCCACGGGATCTGCGGCGGTGCAACCGGCATGGCGCGCAGCATAATGCCCGGCAGCTGAAGCTGAACCAGATCGCGGATTTTCGACACCGGTGCGACCTTCATCTGCGCCGGGAAATGGGTTTGCAGGTGTTCGCCCGGCACGTTGGCTTTGACCGCCAGCACGAAGCCGAACTCACGCACCATGCTGGTTTCAGGCACCGTGGCGATGTTGAGGCCGTGAGAGCGCTCGTTAAGCGGCAGCTGGATAGCGTGGTCTTCCATCACCAGCGACAGCCCCTGACGCAGCATCAGCATCAGCTTGCTGAAGCAGTTCGCCAGATCGTCATGATCGTAAATCGGCAGCACGCTTTCGGCGGTACGCTGCGACGTCCAGGTGGCGAGCTCGGTGGCAAACGGCAGCCAGCTGCGCCAGAGGGTTTCCGGATGCAGCAGCGGGAGGGTTTTTAAATGAGACACCTCGCCCAGATGACGGTTAACCAGCGACAGCAGCGTAAACTCGATCATTTCAGAGGTGTTAAAGCGGCCGGGCTGGCGCAAACGGCCGCCAATCTGCTGGCTGCGCTGCACCAGTAAGCCGTGCAGATCGTTGATCATGCTGTAGATCTGCGGGCTGTTATTGGCATTGAGCATCGGCGGGATGTAGCTGTTGTCGAGCCGCACGTGGTTGTCGTTACGCTTCTCGGTCACAAACGCCACGCCGATGGCGGTCCACTCCGCCGTGAGGTCTTTTTCGAGCATCAGGGTCAGACGCAGGCGGCCAAACTGGACGGTAGCATCCCCCACCGACATGGCGTTATCGTCCTCCACCTCCTGCTCGAACGCGATAAAGCGCGCCAGCGAGGATGGCTCTTCGCTGAAAATCACCTCTTCTCTCTCGCCACGACGAACCGGCAGTGCGAGCACCACCTTTTCGTTGGTGAGATTGTCAGGAATTTTCAGCGGTACAGGACCGTTGCGCCCGTTGCGCACCTGGAAAAAGGTGCCGTCCGGCAGCAGCCCACTGCAGTAGCTCAGGGCAATGCATCCCTGACGAAGCATCGCTTCATCCAGTTCAACGTCGAGAAAGCCCCAGAGATACGATCGCTGCAGCGCGCCCCATTCACGAACATGGTTGAGCAGATAGCTTTCAGTCCGCTGAAAATGGTGTGGACGCAGGAACATGCCTTCGGTCCAGACGACCTTTTCTGCTTTCGTCATGATGATGTGTTTCCTGTTTAGAAGCGCGTTACTGGCTGATGACCCGAATGCCGTTCACGTCGAGAAAAACGTTGGCCTGAAGTTCATCGGCGGACCATTTCCAGAACTGGTAGATATGATTTTCGCCAGGCACGGGCAGAGGGAGTGAAACGCGCCATTTTTTGCCATCCAGCACCTGGTACTCCGCCATCACGCCGATGTAGCGAGCCTCCGGCGAGCTTTGCCCGCTGAGAGTTTTTGACAGCTGTCCCGGCATCAGGAAGAACACATCGCTGTTCAGCAGATTCGCGCCAAGCGTGGCTGACGCGTTGTTCTGCAGGGAGTAGAAGTCGCTGGACATGAAATCCGCATCGGATTTCAGCAACAGCACCCGAACCTTAAGCGGCGCAGATTCATTGATTTGTGGATGAGCCTGAAACTGCAGATTGTAGCGGGAGGGGTCGCTGTGTGAAGACGACGAACAACCACCGATCAGCGCGAAAATCATCGCGTAAAAGAATAACCACAGCCTATGAAAATTTTTATTATTCATAAAAATGCGCTCATGAAAGCCGTTTAGTTCAGGATCCAGGTACCGTTAGCGCTGTCTTTGCAGGCTTTGCTGTTACCGTCGACATCAACACAGGTCGCTTTTTTACGCGCCTTTGGACGAATAGCCTGTTTACGCACGGTGGCTTCGTACTGGTCGGCCTTGATAACAGCGCGCATCGGAACGTAACCAATCAGCTGTTCGTTACCTTCATCGGCAAGCGCCATCCAGTAGTGTTCAACCTGCCCCAGCACCACGTACGTTTTTCCGGTCTCGAGAGTGCGGATAACTTTACCGCCAAAGTCAGGACGGCTCATCAGGGAGGCCGGATACATGGCACGATACGGCTCGTTAACCGGGTTGAACTCCGTCGGCGCCGTCACGGCGTGACGGTGGGTTAAGGTGACGCCGTTGACCTGGCTGGTCTCGATCGTATCGTCGTTGATCACAGGTTTCTGCGGTGCTTTACAGCCCGCCACCGCCATTACAAACAGAAGTGAAAACAGTACGCGCATTTTCATATGCTTTTCCGTAGCGATATTTCGATGATGGAGATAAGGGGATGAAGTTTGACTTAAGTGCTATTGTTAAAATAGCCAGGATATTTTCGGGGCGTTACTACTTTAAGGGCATAGCTACCGCACGAGCCTTTCAGAATAAGGCCCAGTGTCTTCCTGACATATTTTGACAAACGGTAAACAAGTTTACATGAGCTTCGTATCAATTCAATATTTACCGCCGCGTAACTGTTGGTAAATGAAGCAGTCGGAAAATTATAGGATTAATCCTATGATAAAAAACGATAGGGACTACCTTTTCTTATTCCCCCACCACAAAGCGACATAACTTTATGTTTTATATATTAAAAAACACAAAGGAGAACCACTTTCATTAACGCAATCACGCTATTATCGCCACTACCATAATTAGTAGAATTAGCGTTTTTTTGATGTCAAAGGAATATATCTCTGATGAATTATTTGTTGCACTAACAGGGTATCTTTAATATTGAAGACGCTTCATCGCCTGGGTGAGAATATTTCACTTATGCAGCAAGATGTTAATTTCATGCCGCAAAAAAAGCGTATATTTTCGGCCGTAATAATTCCACTGTCAGGTATACCTTATATCTATTATTCATTAAGCGTGAGTAAACCTTCCTGCCATTCTCTCAATTGAAAAATGCCTCGAGCAGCCCACCAGCCGCGAATCGCGGCGATATCTCCAGCGCATCAGCTTCATTCGAAGTTTTACTGGCGCTACATACTTTCCTGCTCACCGCCATCTATCTCGCCTACCGGACGATAGATAAGATTTATTATTAAAATGATAAATATTCGTTATAATTTCTTTAAATATTTAAACACCAGACCAGATAAATTACTGTAATAAAAAGAGTTTGCGTTAAGGCATTTTCCCGTTCCGTATGTGCGTTGCCATCCGGCCGTCATTGCTTTCACCTATTGCTCTCGTCGGTGATTTATTGGCTCAGGCGTTGTGTGACCGAATCAATCAGGAGTGGGTATGAACAAAAAAAGACGCTCGGTGCCAGGCATCAGACACTATGACGGCCCTGCCGGCGGCTGGGGCGCACTGAAAGCAACGGCCATTGCGGTACGCACCCAAATGGATACCTTTGACGCCCCGGCGACGCTGCTGCGCACCAACCAGCCTGACGGCTTTGACTGCCCGGGCTGCGCGTGGCCTGATAAAGAACACAAATCGACGTTCCAGTTCTGCGAGAACGGCGCCAAAGCGGTGACCTGGGAAGCCACCAGTAAACGCGTCACCCCCGCGTTTCTGGCGGAAAACAGCGTCTCCTCGCTGCTGGCAAAATCGGACTTTGAACTGGAAGGTTACGGTCGGCTGACGCATCCCCTGCGCTATGACCGCGACAGCGATACCTTCAGGCCCGTCGACTGGGACGAGGCGTTTCAACGCATCGGAGAGGTGTTGCGCGGGCTCGAACCGGACCAGGTCGAGTTCTATACCTCCGGGCGCGCCTCTAACGAAGCGGCGTATCTGTTCCAGCTGTTCGCCCGCGAATACGGCACCAATAACTTCCCCGACTGCTCAAATATGTGTCACGAGGCCACCAGCGTCGGTTTGCCCCGTTCGATTGGCATCGGGAAAGGGACCGTCTCGCTGGACGACTTCGACAAGACGGAGCTGGTGATCTCCATCGGCCATAACCCCGGTACGAACCATCCGCGAATGATGGGGACCCTCCATGAGCTGGCCCGTCGCAACGTGCCGATTATCGTCTTTAACCCGCTGCGCGAGCGCGCGCTGGAACGTTTTGCGGACCCGCAAAGCGTGATTGAAATGGCGACCTACGGCTCCACGGATATCGCTTCGACCTATTTCCAGGTGAAGGCCGGAGGCGATGCCGCCGCGCTGAAAGGGATTGCCAAACACCTGCTTGAAATGGAGGCCGCACGCGGTGACGTGCTCGATCGCGCGTTTATTGCCGAACATACTCAGGGCTTTGAGGACTTTGCCGCCGATATCGCGCAAACCCGCTGGGACGACATTGAGCGCGAGTCAGGTCTCAGCCAGGCGGCGCTCAAAAAGGTGGCAGAGGCGTATGCGAAATCGAATGCCACCATCATTACCTACGGGATGGGCATTACCCAGCATAATAAAGGGACGGCCAACGTCCGCCTGATTGCGGACCTGCTGCTGATGCGCGGGAATATCGGCAAGCCCGGCGCGGGAATATGCCCGCTGCGCGGCCACTCAAACGTGCAGGGGAACCGTACCGTCGGGATTAGCGAGAAACCCACGCCGGCCTTCCTGAACCGTCTGAAGGAGGTTTTCGGCTTTGAGCCGCCGTCTCACCACGGCCATGACGCGGTGCAGGCCACCCAGGCGATGATCGACGGCCGCGCGAAGGCGCTCATCTGCCTCGGCGGTAATTTTGCGGTGGCGATGCCCGACCATGAACGCGGGTTCCCGGCGATGGGATCCCTGGATTTGAGCGTCCACGTCGGCACCAAGCTCAACCGTACCCATCTGCTGGTGGGCAAAGAGACCTTTATTTTCCCGTGTCTTGGCCGTACCGAGCTGGATGTTCAGGCCACCGGCCGCCAGTCCATTACCGTTGAAGACTCGATGTCGATGGTCCATGCCTCATCCGGCAAGCTCAAACCCGCCTCTCCGTTGCTTCGGTCAGAACCCGCTATCGTCGCGGGCATGGCGAAAGCCACCCTGCCGGATACCCGCGTGGACTGGATGACGCTGGTTGAGGATTACGATCGTATCCGCGATCTGATCGAGCAGACCATTCCGGGGTTTGAGAACTACAACGCGCGGATCCGCGTTCCCGGCGGCTTCCGTATGCCGCTGCCGCCAACGCAACGTCTCTGGCCAACGGCGACGGGAAAAGCGATGTTCTCGGTCTTCGTCGGCGTACACGAGAACGCCAGCGGTGAAGGTGAGCACGTCCTGCGCCTGATCACGCTGCGCAGCCACGACCAGTACAACACCACCATTTACGCGCTGGACGACCGCTACCGCGGCGTGTTTGGCCGCCGCGACGTGCTGTTTATGAACGAAGAGGATATGGCGCAGTCAGGGCTGGAACACGGCGACCGCGTGGATATCGAAACCGCCCTGCCCGGCAACGGACAGCGTCTGGAAGACATTACCGTGGTGGCGTACGACATCGCGCCGGGGACCGTCGGGGCCTATTATCCGGAGGCCAACGTGCTGGTACCGCTTGATTATCTGGATAAGGACAGCGGTACGCCGTCGTATAAATCCGTTCCGGTTCGCATCACCCTGCGCTCAAAAGAGATCCGCATGCTGTAAGCCGATCGCGCAGAGAAAAAGATGGATATTAAACAGTTAAAATATTTAATCGCGCTCGACGAGACCCGCCATTTTGGCAAGGCGGCCTCGCAGTGCAACATCACCCAGCCGACTCTTTCCATGCGCATCCGCAGCCTGGAAGAGGAGCTCGGGCTGGTACTGATTGTGCGCGGGCAGCGCTTTGAAGGGTTTACGCCGGAGGGTGAACGCATCCTCGCGTGGGCCCGCGCGCTGCTGGCTGCACATGACGGGCTACAGGCGGAAGCCGCGCTGTGCAAAGGTCAGGTGGTGGGCGAACTTCGTCTGGGGATGGTGCCGCTGGCGAGTGTGGATCCGATGATCTTTATTCGCCTGCTGACGGAAAAATACCCGGAGCTGACCTACAGCCTCTATTCCATGTCCTCCGCGCAGATTGCCGACGGCGTCAGCCGCAATCAGCTTGAGCTGGGGATTTGCTATCTCAACAGCATCGACGCCAGCCTGTTCGATATTATCCAGCTTCCCAAAACGAAGATGGGCCTGCTGCACGACGTCCGCCATTTCCAGCTCGGCCAGGAGACATTGACCTGGCGCAATCTGACGGATTTTCCGCTGGGGTTCCTGACCAAAGGGATGCATTACCGGGCGCATATGGAGGCCAGCTTTAAGTCTGCTGGCATTGAACCGAGGTCCGTTTTCGAGAGCGACTCCACGTTCCAGATCATTCAGGCGGTGCAAAGCGGCGTATGCTGCGCCGTGATGCCGCTGAACAACGGGCTGGAAGATCTGAACGGTCATTTCAGGATTGTCCCCATCGCCGACGCCAACATTGAGGCTCCTGTCGGCCTGATTATGCGCCGACAGAAACCCGTCTCCTCGCTGGCGCTGCGCTGTTTTACCGACGCGCAGGAGATCTATCACGCCAGCAATGAGGCGTAGGCCTGACGCGTCACCACGCTAAAACCGCGGATCAGCACCGCGTCGCAAACGGCCCGGTGCTCCGGCGAACTCACCAGCGCGTGGAGCGCATCGCGAAGGGCGTTCAGGGTCTCAGGCGAGGTGCGGGGCGAGGTAATGAGCGGCAGCCCCGGCGTCAGCGGGGTACGGTCAATGACCGCCAGACCCGTCAGGCTTTCCGGTTCGTGACGCTGCAGCAGTGCCCAGGTGACACAGTCGATGGCCGCGATATCCCCTGCCCCGCGTTTGACATCAATCAGCGACTGGCGATGGCTGCCGCTAAAGAACGTTTGCGCGAAAAACGGCTCCTGAGCCACCAGAGACGCCACTTTTTTTCGCAGCGCATTGTAGCCGGACTGCGAGTCCGCAGAGTTACAGACCGCCCGTCGGCCGCGAAAATCCGCCAGCGTGAGGTGCCGATCCTCCTCGCGCACCACCAGAAAGCTGCGGTAGTGGCTCCCTTCGCAGCCCGGGGCCGCGTAGTGAAAACAGCCGACGACCTGCACGTCCGGAAGCAGCGTGACGAGCGGATAACCACAGGCCTGGCTGAGGATAAGCCCGGGCTGTTGCCAGTGGGTGAGCAGATCGGACTCCGGTCCGTCGGGGACATCATCGACGGGCACACCGCGAGCGGCCAGCAGCCCCTTTACCGCCAGCCAGAGCGCGCGGGTGTCGGCGCGATCCACCGCATACATGGGAAACGCCAGCAGGTTACTCATATCCCTCCTCCTGTTGTTTTCCGGGGTGAACGGTGACGTCGACGGGCCTGGCCCAGAACTGGCGCAGCCATTCACCGTAGCCCCTGACGAGAAAACCGCGGTTTCGCTCCCGGTACGCCTCCCGGTTTTGCTGGTAGATCGCCTTCAGCCCGTACCACGGCACGCCCGGTAAATCATGGTGTACTGAATGGTAGTTGAGATTTAAAAACAGTATCCGCCAGAACAGCCCGGCCTCGTTAATGACGGAGCGCGCCAGCGGATCGTCCGCCGCGCGATGTTCGAAAAACGATCGCACCTTGGTCAGCGCCAGCGCCGGATAGCTGACCGCCAGCACGAACCAGACGGGGGAAAAACCGACGTGCGTCATCCAGGCGAAAAGCGCCACCAGCAGCGTGATGTGAACCAGCCACATCGTCATCGCCCGCAGGTGAAGATGACGAAACGCCGCCCCGGCGCTGCCCAGCGTCTGGACGATATCCAGCAGCGGCGCCAGCAGAAGCCGCCCGGCAAAGGTATTTCGGGCCCGGATCAGGCGCTTCTGCCAGGGGGAAAAGCGCGCCCAGCTCGCCTCGGTAAAATAGTACGACTCCGGGTCATCCACCGGATGGGTCAGGCTATCGTACCGATGGTGGGCCAGATGGGAATCCCGGTAGAGGCCATACGGATACCAGACCGCCAGCGGGAGCGTGCCGAACAGCTGGTTAAGCCAGGCAAAACGGGTGGGATGCCCGTGGATAAGCTCATGCTGTAGGGACATATACCAGGCGGTAAACCCGATCAGCAGCAGCGTGGCGGGCAGCAGGCCGAGCGTTTGCCAGAACGCCAGCGTGGCAAACCAGCCCGCATAAATCGTGAACATTACCAGCCAGGTGGGCAGTTCGCTTCGCCATAAGAAACCCGACGCGAGGCGGTGAATTTGATTGCGTTGTTGCGGATGTAAATAGAGGGAGCTTCGTTTACCCATTCCTTCAGACGCCGTTTCGCCAGAGACAGAGCCCTGACGATCGGGGATTACGCCTGAAATCACAAACAACTTAAATCGCTTTGCTTTGCCAGAAACGTGAAGTGAGGGCACGCTTGACTTATTCTGTATTAAAGGTACTTTTCAGGACATGAAGAAGATCCTGATTATCGTTCCCGACGGCGGCATGCTGTTTGAAGCCGCCGGTATCGCCGACATTCTGATGCAGGCCAACCAGCTGCATCCGGAAGGGCTTGCGCAGCCGCGCTACCGGATTATCATCGCCACCACGCAGCCTCACCAGGTGATCCACGGCCAGTCCGGCCTGAATCTGCTGGCGGACTATCGCCTGCCGGAGCTGGATCCGCGCGAACCGCTGGACACCATTATCATCACCGGACGCGGTATGAACGAGCAGGAGAGCATAGCCGTTGTGGACTGGCTGCACCTCGCAGCGCCGCACGCCCGGCGGGTAGCCTCTATCTGCGGCGGCGCGATGCTGTTGGCCCAGACCGGCTTGCTGGACGGTCGGCGCGCCACCACCCACTGGCGGCTGCTGGAGACCCTGCAAGCCCAGTACCCGTCAATCCAGGTCGAAGGCGGCCCGCTGTACATTCAGGATGGCCCCATCTGGACCTCCGGCGGCGTGAGTTCCGGATTCGACCTGACCCTGGCGCTGGTGGAGGACGACTACGGATTTACCCTCGCCCGCGACGTGGCGCAGGATATGGTGATGTACCTGCGACGTCCCGGCGGACAGCTGCAGTTCAGCCGCTACAGCCTGCAGCAGCCGGGCACCGCAGGGCCGATAGGCGAAGTGCAAAGCTGGATCCTGCAGAACCTCACCGCCGATCTGTGCGTGGAGAACCTGGCCGAGAAAGCGGCGATGAGCCCGCGTAACTTCACCCGCGTGTTTACCCGCGAGGCCGGGGTCTCGCCTGCCCGCTACGTGACCGAAGCGCGACTGGCCGCCGCCCGCCAGCTGCTTGAGCAAACCCGCGATCCCCTTGAGCGCGTTGCGGAGCAAAGCGGATTTGGCACCAGCATTAATTTACGCCGCATCTTTGAGAAACAGCTTCACCTCACGCCCGGCGAATACCGCCAGCGCTTTCACTGCCGCAAGATGGCGTAATCTGATCCTTTTTTGTCATTTACGCCAGCCGGCCCGACGCCTACAGTGACTCCAGACAACAGAGATAAGGAGTGCACCATGGTTAAGGTCGGTATTAACGGTTTCGGCCGTATCGGACGTAATGTCCTGCGCGCGGCGCTGGGCAACCCGGATCTGCAGATTGTGGCGATTAACGATCTGACGGACAGTAAAACTCTCGCCCATCTGCTGAAGCATGATTCCCTTCTGGGCAAACTGCCCGCGCCCGTTGAAGCGGGTGACGGTGCGTTGCAGGTAGACGGCCAGCGGATCGTGGTATTTAGCGAACGCGACCCGGCGAATATCCCGTGGCGTGATGCCGGGGTAGACGTGGTGATTGAGGCCACCGGCTTCTTCACCGAGCGGGAGAAAGCGGCGGTGCATATCACCCACGGCGGCGCTAAGCGCGTCATCATTTCCGCCCCCGGGAAGAACGACGACCTGACGATTGTGATGGGCGTCAACCATGACCAGTACGATCCCGCCCGGCACGCGGTGGTGAGCAACGGGAGCTGCACCACGAACGGTCTGGCACCGGCCGCTCAGGTGCTGCATCAGCAGTTCGGAATTGAGCATGGCCTGATGAACACGACGCACGCCTACACCAACAGCCAGGCGCTGCACGATCAGCCAGAGAAAGATCTGCGCGGCGCCCGCGCGGCGGCGCTGTCGATTGTGCCCTACTCCAGCGGCGCGGCGAAAGCGCTGGGGAAAGTGATCCCCTCCCTGGACGGCAAGCTGACCGGGTACTCCCTGCGCGTGCCGGTGCCGGTGGTGTCGATTGTCGATTTAACCGTGACGCTGAGCCGCAACGTGACCGCCGAAGAGGTGAATGACGCGTTCCGCAACGCGGCCGCCAGCGGGCCTCTGAAAGGCATTCTGGGGTATAGCGATGAACCGCTGGTCTCCAGCGATTACCAGGGTGACCCGCGATCCTCGATTATCGACGGGCTTTCCACGCTGGTGATTGGCGGGAATATGGTGAAGATCCTGGCGTGGTATGACAACGAATGGGGCTTCTCTAACCGCCTGGTGGATCTGGCGGTATTGATGGATAAGAAAGGGCTGTAAACCTGAGGCCGGGTGGCACGAACGCTCACCCGGCTAAAAAATCACTCCGCTTTCACTTTCACACCCATAAACACAATCACCATCGCCGTCACCAGCAGCAAACCGCTGCCCGCGAACACGCCGCTGGCACCGTTAAGATCAAATACCGCCCCACCTCCGGCCGCACCGGCGCTTATCGCCAGCTGGATTGAGGCCACCAGCAGCCCCCCTGCACTTTCGGCTTCATCCGGAACGGTGGTCGCAAGCCAGGTTGACCAGCCCACCGGAACCAGGCCAAATGCAAAGCCCCACAGCGCGACCAGCAGCCCGTCCAGCATCGCCAGATGACCAAAGGCGACCATCATGAGCGCGAGAACGCCCATCGCAAACGGCACCAGCGCCAGCGTCAGGCGCAGATTGCGTGCCAGCAGATGTCCGGCCACGGAGGTGCCCACAAAGTTGGCGATACCAAAGCCCAGCAGGATCAATGAAATGGTTTCCACGCTCGCCTGTCCTACCGTCTCCAGGAACGGACGCAGGTAGGTAAAGAAGGCGAAATGGCCGCTGAAGATCAGGATGGTCGCCAGCATGCCGCCGATCATCCCCGGACGGCGCAGCACGCGGAACAGCGTACTCAGGCTACCGCTGCTCTCCGGCTTCATGGACGGAAGCACCCACAGCTGCCACAGCAGCGCCAGCATGCTCGGCAGAATGCAGAGCACAAAGACGTTGCGCCAGCCGATCAGGCTGCCCAGATAGCTGCCCAGCGGCGCCGCGACTACCGTGGCAATCGACACGCTGGAGAAGATCACCGCCAGCGCTTTTGGCACTTTATCTGCCGGAACCAGACGCATCGTTGTCGCCGTCGACATGGCCCAGAATCCCCCGATGGCTATCCCCAGCAGCAGACGCCCCATGAGCAGGACGTGCAGGTTGGGCGCAAAGGCCACCAGCAGGCTGGAGATAATTTGCAGCACCGAGAAAAACATCAGTACCCAGCGGCGGTCGATACGCCTGGTCGCCGGGGTGATCAACAACCCGGTGACCAGCGCCACCAGCGCGGTGGCGGTGACAGCCTGTCCGGCCATCCCCTCGGTCACGCCCAGGCTCGCGGCCATGGGTGTTAACAAGCTGGCGGGCAGAAATTCTGCCGTAATCAAACCAAATACCCCCAGCCCCAGTGAATAGACGGCCCGCCAGGCGGGTTTTGCAGGCGCTACCGCCTCGCTCGCCGCGACACATGAACTCATCTGTTGATCTCCCGTTATAAAAATGTGACTACTGTCGCAAAAGAATAGAAGGTTCACCCTGGACGATCTATGACATATAATCTCCACTTATTGATTATTCGTCCGGAGTTGCGCCATGACCGTACAGTCACCCGATTTGATCAGCGAACTTTTACGGGGCATGCGCCTGTCAGGCGTGAAATACCGGCGGATTGAAGCCAGTGCGCCCTTTGGCGTCGCGTTTCATCAGGCTCCCGGCCGGGCACAGTTCCATTTTGTGAGCCACGGTAGCGCCCTGCTGCGCATGGAGAGCGGCGCAACGTTCGAACTGAGCGGCGGCGACGCCCTCTTTATTCCCGGCGGGAATTCCCACGCTTTGCTCTCTGACGAGCAGGCCACCCTTACCCCGGTCAACGCCTTCCCGAGCGAGCCTATCTGCAGCTCGGTCTGCGCCATTACCTGCGAGCCCTGCCCTGAGAGCGAGAACACCCTTATTTTTAGCGGGTGCATGGATTTTGAGCTGGGCGGGATGCAGCCGCTGATCAAGGCGATGCCGGAAGTGATGATGGTTAGCCGGCTGATGTCCACCTGGCCGGAAATTCATCCGCTGCTGGCGGCGATGGAGCGGGAATCCGCGGCGCGTCAGGCCGGGTATGCCGGGATCCTTGCGCGGCTGGCCGACGTGGTGGCGGCGTTAATTGTGCGGGGCTGGGTTGAAGGCGGCTGTGGCAAAGCCACCGGCTGGGTGCAGGTGCTGCGCGACCCGCGCCTGAGCCGGGCCATTTACGCCATGCACCAGCAGCCAGGCCTGAACTGGAGCGTGGCGGATCTGGCAAAAGAAGCCGGGACTTCCCGATCCGTTTTCGCGGAACGGTTTCTCGCGGCGACGGGAACGACCCCGGCAAAATATCTCAGCGAGCTGAGAATGCGGCTGGCCATTCAGTATATTCGTCATGAAAACCAGCCCATTGAAACGGTCGCGCTGCGGCTGGGATATGGCTCTCTGGCGGCATTTAGCCGGGCGTTTAAGCGCATCATTGGCCATGCGCCGGGCACGCTGCGGGAAGCCAGCCAGACCGCGGAAGAGGTCTGAAAGCGCGGCAATATTTAACGCGAAGCGGGCAATATTCGTCTAAGGTTTTCAGGTGATTGACAACAGCGGTCACGCTGTTTAGTGAAGACAGGAGACGAACTGATGATAAGACCTCGTACACTACGCCCCGCGTTTTTGCCCCTTGCGTTAGGCGGCGCGCTGCTCGGCCTAACGACACTGGGCTATGCCGACGATAACCCCGCAACCCAGACAACCTCACCCGATATTTTACTTGGCCCTCTGTTTAACGACGTGCAGAGCGCCAAACTGTTTCCCGATCAGAAAACCTTTGCGGATGCCGTCCCCAAAAGCGACCCGCTGATGATTCTGGCGGACTACCGCATGCAGCACACGCAGTCCAGCTTTGACTTACGCCACTTTGTCGAGATGAACTTTACGCTCCCTGCGGAAGGGGAAAAATACGTTCCGCCTGCTGGACAAAGTTTACGTGAGCACATTGACGATCTCTGGCCCGTACTGACGCGCACTACCGATAAAGCCAGCAACAAATGGGATTCCCTTCTCCCGTTACCGAAGCCCTACGTTGTGCCCGGCGGACGTTTCCGCGAGGTCTACTACTGGGACAGCTATTTCACCATGCTGGGACTGGCAGAGAGCGATCATTGGGACAAAATCAGCGACATGGTGGATAACTTTGCGTATGAGATCGACACCTTCGGCCACATTCCCAACGGCAACCGCAGCTATTACCTGAGCCGCTCCCAGCCGCCGTTTTTCTCACTGATGGTTGAACTGCTGGCGACCCATGACAGCGACGCGCTGAAGAAGTATCGTCCGCAGATGGAGAAAGAGTATGCCTACTGGATGGACGGCGTCGACGCCCTTCAGCCGGGCCAGGCCAACAAACGCGTGGTGAAGCTGGATGACGGCGCTGTCCTCAACCGCTACTGGGACGACCGCGATACGCCGCGCCCGGAGTCCTGGCTTGACGATGTGAATACCGCGAAAAGTAACCCTAACCGACCGGCAACCGAGATCTACCGTGATTTGCGTTCCGCCGCGGCCTCGGGATGGGACTTTAGCTCCCGCTGGATGGACGATCCGCAAAAACTCGGCACCATCCGGACCACCAGCATTGTGCCCGTGGACCTGAACGCCCTGATGTTCAAGATGGAAAAACTGCTGGCCCGGGCAAGCCAGGAGAGCGGCGATGCCGCCAGCGCAAGCAAGTATGAGACGCTGGCCACCGCGCGCCAGAAAGCCATCGAGAGCCACCTGTGGAATGATAAAGAGGGCTGGTACGCCGATTACGACCTGAAGAGCAAGAAGGTACGCAATCAGCTCACGGCGGCGGCCCTGTTCCCGCTTTACGTCAAGGCGGCGGCGCAGGATCGTGCCGAAAAAGTCGCCGCGGCAACCTCCTCTCGTCTGTTGAAGCCGGGCGGGATAGCGACCACCACCGTCAACAGCGGCCAGCAGTGGGATGCGCCAAACGGCTGGGCTCCGCTGCAATGGGTGGCCGCGGAAGGGTTGCAGAATTACGGGCAAGAGAAGGTCTCAATGGATGTGACCTGGCGCTTCCTGAAAAACGTTCAGCATACCTATGACCGGGAAAAGAAACTGGTCGAGAAGTATGACGTGTCGACCACCGGTACGGGCGGCGGCGGCGGCGAGTATCCGCTGCAGGACGGCTTCGGCTGGAGCAACGGCGTGACCCTGAAGATGCTGGACCGGGTCTGCCCGAAAGAGAAACCGTGCGACAGCGTGCCGGAGAATCGGCCTGCGGCGAATGATGAGGTGGCGCCGGTGAAAGCCTCGGCGCAGTAAGGGAGTATTGCCGGGTGGCGGCTACGCCTTACCCGGCCTACTTTTTGCCCTCACAGGGCCTTGCTCAGAAACTGTAACTTGCCCCAAGCTGATACGTTCTGTCCCGCCCAATCCAGCAGTTGGTCGCGTCGTAGCAGGTCAGCGTCTCTTTGTTGGTGATGTTCTGCGCGCTGGCTTTAAGCGTTAGCCCGGCCAGCGAAGGCAGAATTTCACCCATTCGATAGGATGCCGACAAATCGTACTGCGTGCTGCCCCCCAGTTTACCCGCATTGTTAGCCGGTGAGATTTCCATTGGCCCGGTGTAGCGTGCGCCCGCCCCCAGCATCAGCCCTTTCAGCGGTGTGTTTTCAAAGGTGTAATCCCCCCAAAGGTTGAAGGCATTCTCCGGCACCTGCGTTGGACGTTTACCTTTGTACTTGTCATCTTCCGTATTGATCGCGTGGGTGTAGGCGTAGTTGGCAATCAGCGTCAGGTTGTCCGTCGGGCGGCTGATGGCAGACAGTTCCGCCCCTTTGGATTCCACTTCCCCGGTCTGACGATAGTTCAGGAAGCCCGGATCGGAGGTAACGACATTTTTCTGGCGGATGTTAAACACCGAGGCGGTAAAGGTGGTGGCGTAATCCGCCAGCAGATATTTTACCCCACCCTCCACCTGCTTGCTGGTGGTCGGTTTGACGTCTTTCGCCACGAGCGTGCCCTGCGGCGACACCGGCGCAAAACCTTCGGAATAGCTGATAAACGGCGAAATCCCGTTATCAAAGGCGTAAAGCGCGCCCAGACGTTTGGTGACGCGATCCTGCGATACCCAGGCCTTATCACCGTTTTGCAGATAATTGGTGGTGACGGAGCGATAATCATCGTAACGCAGGCTGGCCAGCAGATTTAACCCGCCAAACTCCACCTGATCCTGCAGGTAATAGCCGTTCTGCTGATAGCTCAGACGGTTTTTCTGAGCGGTATACAGCCCTAATGCGCTTTCGCTGATTTGCGAATAGTCAGGATTGCGCATATCCATGCCCGGCGCGGTCGACGCGTAACGGTAGTGGAAATGGGAGTTCAGCTTCTGATAGTCAAACCCGGCCAGCAGATGGTGTTGCCAGTCGCCCAGCGCCACGGTTTTAGTGACCTGGTTATCGATGTTGAAGCTCTGCAGATCTTCATCGGTGGTGTAGGCAAAACGGTTGAGCTGATAAACCTCGCTTCCCGTTCCCGTTGCATAGACGCTGCGCTGATGCGTGTCGACGTCGAAATAGCGCGCCTTCTGGTTAAAGCCCCAGCCGCTGTCGAACTCATGCTCAAAGCTGTAGCCCAGCATCCACTGACGCTGCTTAAACCCGCTCCACTCATCACCGGCGTAATCGCGCTTGCCCGCGTATGTCGAGCGCAGGTAGGCGATCGGAAGCGGGTTAGACGGCGTCAGGCTCGGGGAGTTCTGCGCCAGCGCATCCAGGGTGAGGCGGGTTTTGCTGTCGGGCAGCCAGGTGACGGACGGGGCAACCAGGTAGTTTTCATACCGGGTGGTGTGCGGCTGATCGTCATTTTCCGTCGCTTTACCCAGCAGGCGGTAGTTCCAGTCGCTGTTGGCAATCTGCCCGGTTGAGTCGAGATAGCCCTCTTTCAGGTTGCGGTTGCCGGTGTTAAAACCCAATTCGGTTCGCGCTTCCCGCTGCGGCTTTTTACTCTGGATATTCACCAGCCCGCCCGGCGAGCCGCCGCCGTAGAGAACCGATGAGGGGCCTTTCAGGATATCAACGCTGTCAATCAACAGCGGATCGATGCGCGCTTTGGTATTGCCGGTGACGTTATAGGGTAACTGCAGCCCGTTGTAGAACTCCTGGTCGACGGTAAAGCCACGAATTTTATATTCGCTCATGTAGGAGGTATTTCCCCGCACTTCGGTTGAAACACCCGGCGCATAGCGGAGGATTTCATTCACGGAATTCGCATGGCGCTTGTCAATTTCCGGCGCAGAGAGGGTCGTGATGACCTGCGGCGTTTTACTTTCAGCAACGGCCGATTTCGTGGCGCTGTTCGTCCAGGCCGGCAGCGCGCTGCCCTGCTCTGCGCCCGTGACGACGATAGTGGATTCTTCGGCGAATGCCGGAGCGTGCAGTGCGAGCGTGATGGCGCCTGCCAGGGCGCAAAGCATAAAACGTGAGGGAGTCATAATGTCGTCTTGTTGTCAGATGCAATACGGAACGACAATTATTATCATTTACATTAACAAATCAATACTCAGGTAAAAAAACGGCCCTCCGCAGAGAGCCGTTTACGTTATCTTATGCTCGTCGCAGTAACCTGAATATGCCCAGCACCACAATGGCGCCCACGACAGCGACCAGAAAACTGTGCAGGTCAAAACCACTTATGTTGCCTCCGAAGCCAAACATCGTCGCCAGCCAGCCGCCCACAACCGCACCAACGACCCCGAGTACACAGGTCAAAATAAAGCCGCCGCCATCGTTTCCCGGCATGATCAATTTCGCGATAGCGCCAGCAATAAGACCAAAGATAATCCAGGCGATGATACCCATAGCGATGCCCTCTTGCAGGTTTAACGCATGTGCAGAAAACCTTCTGCACAGCTAACTTAAGTATAGGTCATCGCCGGAAAATCATTTTCTTGTCACCGACTTATCTTTGCCTGAACAGGCAAAAAAAACTCACCGGTTTGTATTAAGTTTCATTGCAGATTGCCGATAACGCTAAGACAGTCTGTCATCTATCAAGGAGCCATCCGGCGTGAGTCATTACAGTGAGCAGTTCCTCAAGCAAAATCCGCTGGCTGTATTAGGGGTATTACGCGACCTGCAAAAAGGTGAAGTGCCGCTGCGCATCAGCTGGTCGAATAATCAGTTCATCAGTAAGATCCTTGACGCCTCGCAGGAGCGGCTGGTGATTGATTTAGGCAGTCAGGAGTATGAAAACCGCGCGGCGCTGAAGGCGGAGAATATCGCCGTGATGGCCGAAACGCAGGGCGCAAAAGTGGAGTTTGTCCTGTCGCGACTGGAACTGAGCGAATACCAGGGGCTGCCGGCCTTTGTGACCCCGCTTCCCACTAATCTTTGGTTTGTCCAGCGTCGTGAATATTTCCGCATCAGCGCCCCGCTTCACCCTGCCTACTTCTGCAAGGCCAAAATGCCGGACAAAAAAGAGATTCGCTTCCGTCTCTTCGATCTGTCGCTGGGCGGTATGGGCGCGCTGATGGATACGCCGAAGCCTGACGGACTGGTAGAGGGCATGCGGTTCACGCAAATCGAGCTGGATATGGGGGGCTGGGGGCGCTTTTATTTCGATGCACAGCTGATTGCCATCAGCGAACGCACCGTCGTGGACAGCAAAAATGAAACGATCACCACGCCGCGTCTGAGCTTCCGTTTCCTCAACGTCGGACCTGGCGCTGAGCGCGAACTGCAGCGCATTATCTACTCCCTGGAGCGGGAGGCGCGCGAACGCGCAAATAAAGTTCTGTAAAAAAACATCGGGCAGCGTGACCGCCGCCCGTCTGCGGCATTACATGGCATCCATCGCTTTCTGCACTTTCCAGATATAACGAGGCGCCTGTGGTGCCGGGTGATTTTTCACCACATGCTCAAAGAATTCGTCTTTGTCCATGCCGTTAATCTCTTCTATCGCCTCTTTGCGGTCAGAGGAGAAGGTTCTCAGCAACGCGCCGGCGCCGTTAACGTAAGACACCACCAGCGCGTACTGCATGACCTCCGGATCCTGAATCCCCTTCAGCACGCCATGCTCCATGATGCTCAGATAGGCCGTGCCCATTGAAATGTTGCGCTCCGGGTTCTTCAGCTCGCTGGTCGACGGCTGGCCGCTCCAGCCCATGTAGCGGTATACCTCTCTCCCCGCCGTTGACGCTTTAAGCTGCATCAGCCCCACCGCGTTCGACTTGCTGACAAGCGTGGGGTTACCGCCGGACTCCACCGCAATGATCGCCGTGATGAGACGCGGACTGACGCCCCAGGCTTTCCCGGCTTGTTCACTGATCGGCATCCACTGCATCGCCCGCTTCACCGGCACTTCCGGGTTCCAGGGCGGGTTTTGATAATCATGCTTTGAACTACAGCCAGCGAGCAACACAATCAAAAAAGCAAACCATCTCAATTTCACGTCATCTATCCTTATAGCCGGTCATCGCGGTGCGCCGCCACTTGAAGCAGGCGGCGTATACGCGGCATGATATAGACAATTAGTTTCTCATTCAGCAAGGAATTGCCATGTCTCAGATTCATCTCATCGCGCCGTCGGGCTACTGCATCAACCAGGACGCGGCGCAGCGGGGCGTTCAGCGTTTGCTGGAATCGGGCCACCAGGTAGAAAATCAGACGATTATCCCCCGCCGCCAGCAGCGTTTTGCCGGTACCGAAGCGCAGCGGCTGAATGATATCAACAGCCTGGTGAACCTGAAGGGTGAAAACCGGATAGTGCTGGCGGTGCGCGGCGGATATGGCGCGAGCCGACTGCTGGAGAGCATTGACTGGCAGGGCCTGGCGGAGCGTCAGCAGCAGGATCCGCTGCTGATATGCGGCCACAGCGATTTCACCGTCATCCAGCTTGGGCTGCTGGCGCTGCATAACGTCATCACCTTCAGCGGCCCGATGCTGGCCGGTAACTTCGGCGCGCCGGAGCTGGAAGCGTTCACCGTGGAACATTTCTGGCGCGCGCTGCGTAATCCCACCTACAGCGTGGAGTGGCAGGGGAATGGACCGCACTGGGAATGCGAAGGCCAGCTCTGGGGCGGTAACCTGGCGATGCTGGTTTCGCTCATCGGTACGCCGTGGATGCCGCAAATCAAGGACGGCATTCTGGTGCTGGAAGATATCAACGAACATCCGTTCCGCGTCGAGCGCATGCTGTTGCAGCTCTATCATGCCGGTATTCTTGAGCGCCAGTCCGCGATTGTGCTGGGCAGCTTCAGCGGCTCTGAGCCGAATGACTATGACGCGGGTTACTCCCTGGAAACCATGGTTCAGTTCATTCGCTCGCGGCTGGATATTCCGGTGATCGCCGGTCTGGACTTCGGTCATGAGCAGCGCACCGTGACCCTGGCGCTGGGGGCGCACGCCGCCCTGCTCCATAATGATTCCGGCTCCCGGCTGACCATCAGCGGCCATCCTGTCATAAAGGCATAAAAAAGCCGTTATACCCCCTTAATAAAACGCTGTTGCCGTCGTTAATATGTTAGGGTTTTAGTAACAGCGTTAACATTGAGGTGGGAGTAAGAGAACATTGGATGCCGCAGCGATAATCAGCCTTTTCATTCTGGGTTCGGTCCTTGTAACCAGCAGTATTTTATTAAGTTCATTTTCATCGCGTCTCGGCATACCTATTCTTGTTATTTTCCTCGCCATCGGCATGCTGGCCGGCATTGATGGCATTGGCGGTATCCCATTCGATAACTACCCTTTCGCCTACATGGTGAGTAACCTGGCGCTGGCGGTGATCCTGCTGGATGGCGGGATGCGCACCCAGGCGAGCTCCTTCCGCGTGGCCTTAGGGCCTGCGCTGTCGCTCGCCACGGTTGGCGTGTTGATTACCTCCGGCCTCACCGGAATGATGGCCGCGTGGCTTTTCCATCTGAATATCATGGAAGGGTTGCTGATAGGCGCCATCGTGGGCTCAACCGATGCGGCTGCGGTGTTTTCCCTGCTCGGCGGTAAAGGGCTTAACGAACGCGTTGGCTCCACGCTTGAGATTGAATCCGGCAGCAACGATCCGATGGCGGTGTTTCTCACCATCACGCTGATTGAGATGATCCAGCAGCACGAGACGGGCCTCAGCTGGATGTTTGCGTGGCATATCCTGCAGCAGTTCGGGCTGGGGATTGTTATTGGCCTGGCGGGGGGATACCTCTTACAACAGATGATCAACCGCATCTCGCTGCCCGCGGGGCTTTACCCGCTGCTGGCCTTGAGCGGCGGCATTCTTATTTTTGCCGTTACCACGGCGCTGGACGGCAGCGGCATTCTCGCCGTCTACCTCTGCGGGTTCCTGATGGGCAACCGCCCTATTCGCAACCGCCATGCCATTTTGCAGAACTTCGACGGCCTGGCATGGCTGGCGCAGATCGGCATGTTCCTGGTGCTCGGTCTTCTGGTTACCCCATCGGACCTGCTGCCCATCGCCGTTCCGGCGCTGCTGTTGTCTGCGTGGATGATCTTCTTCGCCCGTCCGCTGTCGGTATTTGCTGGCCTGCTGCCGTTTCGCGGCTTCAACCTGCGCGAGCGCGTCTTTATCAGCTGGGTGGGTCTGCGCGGCGCGGTTCCGATTATTCTTGCGGTCTTTCCGATGATGGCCGGTCTGGATAACGCCCGGCTGTTCTTTAACGTGGCCTTCTTCGTGGTGCTGATTTCGCTGCTGTTCCAGGGAACGTCCCTCGGGTGGGCGGCGAAAAAAGCAAAAGTGGTGGTGCCTCCCGTGGGCTGGCCGGTGTCGCGGGTGGGGCTCGACATTCATCCGGAAAACCCGTGGGAGCAGTTCGTCTATCAGCTGAGCGCCGACAAATGGTGCGTGGGCGCTTCGCTGCGCGATTTGCACATGCCGGCCGAAACGCGCATTGCCGCCCTGTTCCGCGACAATGTCCTGCTGCACCCTACCGGCAGCACCCGCCTGCGCGAAGGGGATATTCTGTGCGTGATTGGCCGCGAGCGTGACCTGCCCGCGCTGGGCAAGCTGTTCAGCCAGTCGCCGCCGGTGGCGCTGGACCAGCGTTTCTTCGGCGATTTCATTCTGGAAGCCAGCGCCAGGTTTGCCGATGTGGCGCTGATTTACGGCCTGGATGAAGGTGCTGAAGACGGAGATAGCCAGCAAACGCTGGGCGAAATCATCCAGCAGCGGCTTGGCGCTGCCCCGGTCGTGGGCGATCAGGTAGAGTTTGCCGGGATGATCTGGACGGTAGCAGAGAAAGAAGATAACGCGGTAAGGAAAGTCGGTTTGAGGCCGATGGAAGAGGAAGCGGAGTAGCGGTTTTTTTGCCGGGTGGCGGCTTCGCCTTACCCGGCAAAAAAACCCTCGAACGTAGACCGGGTAAGCGTTAGCGCCACCCGGCGAATATACGTTACACCGTCACAACCGGCACCCTTGGTGCCAGGGCACACATCAGTTCATATCCCACCGTGCCCGCCGCGGCCGCCACGTCATCAATTCTGATTTCGTTACCCCACAGCTCGACCGGGGAACCGATACCCGCCTGCGGGCAGGGCGTCAGGTCAACGGCCAGCATATCCATAGATACGGTGCCTACCGTTCCCGTGCGGACTCCATCTACCCACACAGGCGTACCGGTCGGCGCAATGCGCGGGTAGCCGTCGGCATAGCCACCCGCCACGATACCAATCCGCTGCTCGCCCTTTGCCCGATAGCGGCTACCGTAGCCCACCGTGTCGCCAGCTTTCAGGGTCTGCACACCAATGATTTCGCTGCGCAGGGTCATAACCGGCTTCAGGCCGCTGTTGGCGATATCCTGCCACTGGCCCGAGGGCGACGCGCCGTACAGAACGATCCCCGGACGCACCCAGTTGTAATGCGCCTCGGGATGCCACAGCGTGGCCGCCGAGTTGGACAGCGAGCGCGGGCAGTCCAGCCCTTCTGCGGCCTGCTCGATGCGGACCATGGCATCGGCGATACCGTCCGGTTTTTCCGCGTCGGCAAAGTGCGCCATCAGCGTCATTTCACCCACGTTCTTCAGGGCGCGCAGCTGCTGCCAGACCGTATGCACCCGCTCAGGCTGGAAGCCCAGGCGGTTCATGCCGCTGTTGACCTTGAGATAGATATCCAGCGGCGCGTGGAGCTTCGCATCCTGAATCGCTTTGATCTGCCAGTTGCTGTGAACGCTGGTGGTCAGCCGGTACTTATCCAGCAGCGGCAGATCGTCGGCGTGGAAGAAGCCCTCCAGCAGCAGTATGGGCCCTTTCCAGCCGCGCTCGCGCAGCAGAATGGCCTCTTCAAGATTGAGTAACGCAAAGCCATCGGTGGCGCTCAGCGCGCTCCAGATACGGTCAATGCCGTGGCCGTAGGCATTCGCTTTCACCACCGACCACACGCGTGCGCCAGGTGCTGCCCGACGAACAATCTGCAGGTTATCCTTCAGGGCCTGCAGGTTCAGCTGAGCGAGAACAGGACGGGACATGACAACTCCTTAGTTATGTGCGCCGTGCAGGTGCTGTGGACGCGACGGCGTAAACCCCGATTGATAGCGCGCGACACTGAGATCGTCAAACGGAATGGCCGGCGTGCGTCCGGAAATCAGGTCGCTCAGCAGCTGCCCGGAGCCGCAGGCCATCGTCCAGCCAAGCGTGCCGTGTCCGGTATTGGTCCACAGGTTTTTGAACGGCGTGCGCCCCACAATCGGCGTGCCGTCCGGCGTCATCGGACGCAGGCCGGTCCAGAAGGTCGCCTGCTCGACAAAGCCACCGCGCGGGAAGAGGTCCCCCACCACCATCTCCAGCGTTTCACGACGCGGTTTCAGCAGTTCGGTGTTGAAGCCGACAATCTCCGCCATGCCGCCTACGCGGATGCGGTTATCGAAGCGGGTTATGGCGATTTTATAGGTTTCATCCAGAATGGTAGAGACCGGTGCGCCGCTCTCCTCTTTTACCGGAATGGTCAGCGAGTAGCCTTTTAGCGGGTAGACCGGAATGTCGAGAATGCCTTTCAGCATGGCGGTGGAGTACGAACCAAACGCCATGACGTAGGCATCCGCTTTGATCACCTCTTCGCCACACTTCACGCCGTAAATTTTTTCCCCTTCCGACAGCAGCTTGTCGACAGAGGTGTTAAAGCGGAATTTCACCCCCGCCTGCTCGCACATCTGCGCCAGACGCTGCGTAAAGAGCTGGCAGTCGCCGGTTTCGTCATTCGGCAGGCGCAGGCCGCCCGTCAGCTTATGCGCCACTTCCACCAGCGCAGGTTCAACCTGACCAAGCTGGCTGGCTTCCAGCAGCTGATACGGTACGCCAGCATCTTCCAGCACGGCGATATCGCGGGTGGCGTTTTCATACTGTTGTTCAGTGCGGAACAGTTGGAGCGTTCCGCCCTGACGGCCTTCGTACTCAATCCCGGTTGAGGCGCGCAACGCTTTCAGACAGTCGCGGCTGTATTCCGCCAGGCGCACCATGCGCCCTTTGTTCTCCATGTAGTGGCGTGTGTCGCAGTTGCGCAGCATCTGCCACATCCACTTCAGCTGGAACTGCGTGCCGTCAAGGCTGATGGCCAGCGGCGCGTGGCGCTGGAACATCCATTTAATCGCTTTCAGAGGAACGCCCGGCGCCGCCCACGGAGCGGCATAGCCCGGAGAGATTTGTCCGGCGTTCGCCGCGCTGGTTTCCAGCGCGGGGCCTGACTCACGATCGATAACGGTGACGTCATGTCCCGCCTGACTTAAATACCAGGCGCTGGTTACCCCAACGACACCACTTCCCAGTATGACAACACGCATAGCCACTCCATTATGTGCAAAAGAACAATCTTCTAATTACAGATTGATAACCTAGTTGAAAATATTATTCAACATACGACTTTTTTATGGTGACTTACCTCACACATCCCCCAGCATCAGGGGATAGTGCTAATTTGGGATCTCCTGCTGCGCGTTATTTTTAACCAGCATAAAATGCTGAGAGACACCGTTTTTTTGCCGTATCAAAAACGCGAAATCGCAAAGAAAAAATTTCTGCCCCAGCACGCTTTTTAACACGTTGATCTATGCTTGAAAGGAGGCTCTCCAGACAGAGAGAGCACCCACAACGAGGGCGCGCTAATGGCTACTATTGATTCCCTGAACAAGGACAACACACGTCTGAGCGATGGACCCGACTGGACCTTCGAGCTGCTGGATGTTTACCTCGCCGAAATCGACCGGGTTGCAAAACTGTATCGCCTGGATACCTATCCCCATCAGATTGAAGTCATTACGTCCGAACAGATGATGGACGCCTACTCCAGCGTCGGGATGCCGATTAACTATCCGCACTGGTCGTTTGGTAAGAAATTTATCGAAACGGAGCGGCTGTATAAGCACGGGCAGCAGGGTCTGGCGTATGAGATCGTCATTAACTCCAATCCGTGTATCGCCTATTTAATGGAAGAGAACACCATTACCATGCAGGCGCTGGTGATGGCGCACGCCTGCTACGGGCACAACTCCTTTTTCAAGAATAACTACCTGTTCCGCAGCTGGACGGATGCCAGCTCCATCGTCGATTACCTGATCTTCGCCCGTAAATACATTACCGACTGCGAAGAACGCTACGGCGTGGATGAAGTGGAAAAACTGCTCGACTCCTGTCACGCGCTGATGAACTACGGCGTTGACCGCTACAAACGTCCGCAGAAAATCTCCCTGCAGGAGGAGAAGGCCCGGCAGAAAAGCCGCGAGGAGTATCTGCAAAGCCAGGTGAACATGCTGTGGCGCACCCTGCCGAAGCGTGAGGAAGAAAAAACGATCGCCGAAGCGCGGCGCTATCCGTCCGAGCCACAGGAAAACCTGCTCTATTTTATGGAGAAGAACGCCCCGCTGCTGGAGCCGTGGCAGCGTGAGATCCTGCGCATCGTGCGCAAGGTGAGCCAGTATTTCTACCCGCAAAAACAGACGCAGGTGATGAACGAAGGCTGGGCGACCTTCTGGCACTACACCATCCTCAACCACCTGTACGACGAGGGGAAAGTCACCGAGCGGTTTATGATGGAGTTCCTCCACAGCCATACCAACGTGGTGTTCCAGCCGCCCTATAACAGCCCGTGGTACAGCGGTATTAACCCGTATGCCCTTGGCTTCGCCATGTTTCAGGACATTAAGCGTATCTGTCAGTCGCCGACGGAAGAAGACAAGTACTGGTTCCCGGATATCGCCGGATCTGACTGGCTGGAAACGCTGCACTTTGCGATGCGCGATTTTAAAGATGAGAGCTTCATTAGCCAGTTTATGTCGCCGAAGATCATGCGTGACTTCCGCTTCTTCACCGTGCTGGACGATGACCGCAACAACTATCTGGAGATCTCCGCAATCCACAACGAGGAGGGATACCGTGAGATCCGCTCTCGCCTCTCTTCCCAGTACAACCTGAGCAATCTTGAACCCAACATTCAGGTGTGGAACGTGGATTTGCGCGGTGACCGCTCCCTGACGCTGCGCTATATCCCGCACAATCGCGCGCCGCTGGATAAAGGGCGTAAAGAGGTGCTGAAGCACGTGCATCGCCTTTGGGGCTTTGACGTGCAGCTGGAGCAGCAGAATGAAGACGGGAGCGTCGAGCTGCTTGAACGCTGCCCGGCGCGATTGAATACGCTGTAGTTTTTTGCCGGGTGGCGGCTACGCCTTACCCGGCCTACGGGTTTTGTAGGCCCGGTAAGCGAAGCGCCACCGGGCGAAAAAAAACCTCTCACACGAGAGGTTTTTTATTTCAGCGGCTCTGAATCGCCAAATCACCCGGCAGCGTTTTCTGCATACGGTGCCAGATTTCACCGGAATCGTGACCGTAGCGGCGCACCGTCTCATACACCTGATCGTGCAGACCTTCGGAGCACAGCTTGCTCAGCTTATGGTAAAAGCCCAGCGCCAGGCTGCGGGCTTCGGGATTGGCAAAGTAGTGGCGGCCAATGCGGGTGTAGAGTCCCTTCATACCGTTGAGGATCAGACCGTACACCGGGTTGCCGGAGGCAAACGCCAGGCCACGGAAGACGTTGTAATCGAGGGTGGCGAACGCGTCGGCGTGATCTTCCACCTCGTTGGCACTGGCCAGCACCGCAAGCGCATCTTCCGGATGCTGGCGGAAAGCCGTACGAATAAAGATCGTCGCGATGTTGGTGCGAACGGAGAGCAGATTATCAATAAGCTGCGGCACGCTTTCATGATCGAGACGCGCCAGCGTTTCAAGAATGTTCAGCCCGGAGGTTTCCCAGAAGTTGTTCACTTTTGTTGGCTTGCCGTGCTGGATCGTCAACCAGCCATCGCGCGCCAGTCGCTGAAGCACTTCACGCAGCGTGGTGCGAGTGACGCCAATCAGTTCAGAGAGTTCGCGTTCAGCCGGAAGAATGGACCCCGCAGGGAAACGATTATTCCAGATGCTTTCAATGATGTACTCTTCCGCGAAACCCGCCGGGCTCTGCGCCTTAATGACCATAGTGAGATTTCCATTACACAGCTTTTGCAAATTGGACTCATCATACCAGAGGCGTGCAGTGGCAGGTAGCGCGGCAAAGAGAGAAAAGAGGGATCGCCGTTTCATTTTTATGAAATTTACAATGCAGTCTTATCCGCGTCTGGACCGTGAATTTTGCGTATACTGATGTTTTGTCTTACTTGACGGGGAAGGACGTCTGTCGTGGAAATTTCTTTTGGGCGCGCCCTGTGGCGCAATTTTTTAGGCCAGTCTCCTGACTGGTACAAACTGATACTGCTGGTGTTCCTGGTCGTTAACCCTCTCCTCTTTTACGTGAACCCGTTCGTTGCCGGGTGGCTGCTGGTCGCGGAGTTTATCTTCACCCTGGCGATGGCGCTGAAATGCTATCCCCTGTTGCCGGGCGGATTGCTGGCGTTTGAAGCGGTAGTGATTGGGATGACCTCTGCCGAGCATGTCAAAGCAGAGCTGGCATCCAATCTTGAAGTGCTTCTGCTGCTGATGTTTATGGTGGCGGGCATCTACTTTATGAAACAGCTGCTGCTGTTTATCTTTACGCGCCTGCTGCTCAGCATTCCGTCGAAAACGGTTCTCTCGCTGGCGTTTTGCCTTGCGGCGGCCTTCCTGTCAGCCTTCCTGGACGCGCTGACGGTCGTCGCGGTGGTGATAAGCGTCGCGGTGGGGTTTTACGGTATTTATCACCGCGTGGCCTCCTCTCGTCCGGGTGAGGATCTGCAGGATGACAGCCATGTCGATGCGCATAACCGCGAGGTACTTGAGCAGTTTCGCGCCTTCCTGCGCAGCCTTATGATGCATGCCGGCGTCGGTACCGCACTGGGGGGCGTGATGACGATGGTGGGCGAGCCGCAAAACCTGATCATTGCGAAAGCGGCGGGCTGGCACTTCGGTGATTTCTTCCTGAGAATGGCCCCGGTGAGCGTGCCGGTGCTGATCTGCGGTCTGGCGACCTGTTTGCTGGTGGAGAAGTTTCGCCTCTTTGGTTACGGGGCACAACTCCCGGAGCCGGTACGTCAGGAGCTGCATAAATTCGATCTGCAGAGCCGACGCCAGCGGACGCGCCAGGAGACGCTGCGCCTGATTGCACAGGGGATCATCGGCGTCTGGCTTATCGCCGCGCTGGCGTTCCATCTTGCTGAAGTGGGGCTGATTGGTCTGTCCGTGATTATTCTCGCCACGACCTTTACCGGCGTGACGGATGAGCATGCCATCGGCAAAGCCTTTACCGAAGCGCTGCCGTTTACCGCCCTGCTGGCGGTGTTCTTTGCGGTCGTGGCGGTGATAATCGACCAGCACCTGTTCGCGCCGATTATTGCCTTTGTCTTACGGGCATCGCCGGATGCTCAGCTGTCGCTGTTTTACCTGTTTAACGGCCTGCTCTCGTCAATCTCAGATAACGTCTTTGTCGGGACGGTTTACATTAACGAGGCTAAGACCGCGATGGAGCAAGGCGTGATCAGCGCCGGACAGTTTGAACTGCTGGCCGTGGCGATCAACACCGGTACCAACCTGCCGTCGGTGGCGACACCCAATGGCCAGGCCGCCTTCCTGTTCCTGCTGACCTCCGCCCTTGCGCCACTCATACGTCTTTCTTATGGAAGAATGGTCTGGATGGCCCTGCCCTATACGCTGGTGCTTACGATCGTGGGATTGCTTTGCGTCAAAATTACCCTTATTCCCTGTACGCAATGGTTGATACAAGCGGGTATACTTGCGGCGCAGTAAACACTGCAACTCGGGCAGTTCGCTGCCCGTTTGCCTTTTCGCACGATAAACATCCAATTACGTTTTATTTCGCCAGGTACAGGTGGCGCGAAAAACGAATTCGTTTACACTGCGCTTTCTAAGCATGTTCCAGGGAAATGATTATGTTGAGATTTTTAAACCAGTGCTCCCGCGGTCGCGGAGCATGGTTGTTAATGGCCCTGACCGCCTTTGCGCTGGAAATGGTCGCGCTGTGGTTCCAGCACGTAATGGGACTCAAACCTTGCGTGCTCTGTATTTACGAACGCTGCGCGCTGTTCGGCATTATGGGGGCTGGCCTGGTCGGCGCGATTGCGCCGAAGTCGCCGCTTCGCTATGCCGGGATCGCAATCTGGCTCTACAGCGCCTGGAAAGGCATTGAACTCTCCTGGCAGCACACGATGATGCAGCTGCATCCGTCACCGTTTATGACCTGCGATTTTGCCGCCCGCTTCCCGAGCTGGCTGCCGCTGGACAAATGGCTGCCGCAGGTGTTCGTTGCCTCCGGTGACTGCTCCGTTCGCCAGTGGGAATTCCTGACGCTGGAGATGCCGCAGTGGCTGGTGGGCATTTTTGCCGCCTACTTCGTCGTGGCGCTGCTGGTGTTGATCGCTCAGCCGTTCAAACCGAAGAAACGCGATTTGTTCGGACGCTAATTCGCCCGGCGGCGCTTCGCTTGCGCGGGCCTACGGTTTTGTAGGTCGGGTAAGCGCAGCGCCACCCGACACAACAGCGCACAATAAAAAACCCGCTTCGGCGGGTTTTTTAATCTCAACGGGTCGGGTGGTTCATGATGTGATCTTCCCAGTCCCGCACCTCGGACTCTTTCACCGCAATGTGGCGCACGGAGATACGTTCGCCGTGCATCGCCGCTTTTGAACCGGTCAGCAGGGGGTGCCAGTCAGGCAGACCTTTCCCCTCCGCCAGCAGGCGATACGCGCAGGTATGCGGCAGCCATTCAAAGGTGGGCAGATTCTCACGGGTTAATTTAATGCAGTCTGGCTCGAACTCGAAGCGGCGCTCGTAGTTGCGGCACTGGCAGGTTTTGATATTCAGCTGCTTGCAGGCCACGTTGGTGAAGTAGATTTCGTCCGTGTCTTCATCCATCAGCTTGTGCAGGCAGCACTGACCACAGCCGTCGCATAAGGATTCCCATTCCGCGTCGGTCATGTCGTCGAGAGTTTTGCTTTGCCAGAAAGGGATGTCGTTCATCAGGATGTCCACACGTCAAAAGAAAGCGCACCTTATAACGAGTCTGGCACGTCGTTGCAAGTTTTGCCGCCCTTTTCAGGCGGCAAGAGGAGGTTACAGCACGCGGGTTTTCAGCGACAGGCCGTTAAAACCAACTTCAAGTTCATCACCGCTCGCGAGCGGACCAACGCCTTCCGGCGTGCCGGTCAGGATCACATCACCCGGCTTGAGGGTAAAGAAGCGGCTCATGTAGGCGATCAGCGGCACAATCTTATGGATCATGTCTGCCGTGGTGCCCTGCTGGCGGATTTCACCGTTAACCTTCAGGCTGAGCGGCGTATCCTGCGGATTACCGGTAAATTCGCTCACCGGCACAAACGCCGAAATCGGGCAGGAATTATCAAACCCTTTGGCTTTTTCCCACGGCTGCCCCGCTTTCTTCATTTTACCCTGCACGTCGCGTAGCGTCAGATCCAGCGCCACGCCATATCCGGCGATCGCTTTTTGCACATGCTCTTCGGAGGCCTGACGCAGCGTTGCGCCGATCAGCACGGCGAGTTCCACTTCGTGGTGCACCGAGCCGAGCCCCTGCGGCAGGGCCAGCGGCTGGCGAATATCGCAAAGCGCCGTTTCAGGCTTAATGAACAGAACCGGCTCTTCTGGCGTCGCACTGCCCATCTCCTGAATATGTTTTGCATAGTTGCTGCCCACGCAAACCACTTTGCTGACGGGATAATCCAGTAATGCACCTTGCCAGTTATGATGTTGATACATGGTCGACCCCTAAACGGTTGATGTGTTGTGCTCAAAAACAGTTGAGACTATTTTTTACCGTTCGCCTCAAGATGCTGTTTTAATAAATTCTCGGGTGGCGGCGGAAGCTGTAAATAATAGCCCTGCTCGGCTAATGCCGTTTTCACTTTCTCCAGATCGGCATTCACCAGTTTCTTGCGACCATCAAGCGGCAGCAGCATCGCCATCTGCGGTCGGCCAAAGCTCTTCATTAATTCTTCAGGCACGCGTGAAAAATCGTCTTTCTTTTCGACATAAAGATAGGTCTGGTCACGGGTTGTACTTCTGTAGATCACACAAAACATGTTTTTACTCTGAATTAATGGGTGGTTGCTTGCCTCAATATACTCCTGACTATAACATGCCTGATACTCTTCGGAATATCGCAGCGAGTGGTTGCGGTTAATAGCAAATTGAGTAAGGCCAGGATGTCAAACACGCCCATCGAGCTTAAAGGCAGTAGCTTCACCTTATCAGTGGTACATTTGCATGATGCAAAACCCGAGGTTATTCGTCAGGCGTTAGAAGACAAAATCGCCCAGGCTCCCGCCTTCCTGAAGCACGCCCCTGTTGTTATCAACGTCAGCGGTCTTGAAGCGCCGGTTAACTGGAAACGTCTCCAGCAGGCCGTCTCCTCGACCGGACTGCGTATTGTCGGCATCAGCGGCTGCAAAGATACTGAACTGAAAGCGGAAATTGACCGTGCGGGGCTGCCGCTTCTGAATGAAGGCAAAGAAAAAGCCCCGCGTGCGGCACCCGTTGCCGTCGAAACGCCCCCTCCTGCGGCGCAAAACGTTACAACCATCACAAAAACGCGAATGATTGATGTGCCGGTTCGTTCCGGTCAGCGCATTTATGCACCAAACTGTGATCTGATTGTTACAAGCCACGTCAGCGCTGGCGCTGAGCTGATTGCAGATGGCAATATTCACGTTTACGGTATGATGCGTGGACGTGCGCTCGCAGGTGCAAGTGGCGATCGGGACGCGCAAATATTTTGTACTCACCTGACGGCGGAACTGGTGTCCATCGCAGGTGAATATTGGCTGAGCGACAAGATCCCAGCCGAATTTTATGGCAAAGCGGCTCGCCTGCTTCTGGCAGACGACGCGTTGACCGTTCAACCGTTGAATTGATCCCTTTTTAACAAGGAATTTCTATGGCACGCATTATTGTTGTTACTTCGGGTAAAGGAGGCGTTGGCAAGACCACCTCCAGCGCGGCCATCGCTACTGGTTTGGCCCAGAAGGGAAAGAAAACCGTCGTTATCGACTTCGATATCGGCCTGCGTAACCTCGACCTCATCATGGGATGTGAGCGTCGCGTCGTGTATGACTTTGTGAACGTCATTCAGGGCGATGCCACGCTGAACCAGGCGCTGATTAAAGACAAGCGCACCGAGAACCTCTACATTCTCCCGGCTTCTCAGACGCGTGACAAAGACGCCCTGACCCGTGAAGGGGTAGAAAAGGTGCTCGACGAGCTGAAAAAAATGGAGTTCGACTTCATTGTCTGTGACTCCCCTGCCGGTATCGAAACCGGTGCCCTGATGGCGCTCTACTTCGCTGATGAAGCAATCATCACCACCAACCCTGAAGTTTCATCCGTGCGTGACTCAGACCGCATTCTCGGGATCCTCGCCTCTAAATCCCGTCGTGCGGAAAATGGCGAAGACCCGATTAAAGAACACCTGCTGCTCACCCGCTACAACCCGGGCCGCGTGAACAAAGGTGACATGCTGAGCATGGAAGACGTGCTGGAGATCCTGCGCATTAAGCTGGTGGGCGTTATCCCGGAAGATCAGTCCGTGTTACGTGCCTCTAACCAGGGCGAGCCAGTGATCCTTGATACAATGGCAGATGCAGGTAAAGCTTACGCCGATACCGTTGACCGTCTGCTGGGAGAAGAACGTCCTTTCCGCTTCATTGAAGAAGAGAAGAAAGGTTTCCTCAAACGCCTGTTCGGAGGATAAGTTATGGCATTACTGGACTTTTTTCTCTCGCGGAAAAAGAACACCGCCAACATCGCAAAAGAACGTCTGCAAATTATCGTTGCGGAGCGTCGTCGTAGCGACGCCGAGCCTCACTACCTGCCGCAGCTGCGCAAGGACATCCTGGAAGTGATCTGTAAGTACGTGCAGATTGATCCGGAGATGGTGACGGTGCAGCTGGAACAAAAAGACGGGGATATTTCGATTCTGGAGCTGAACGTGACGCTCCCGGAAGCGGAAGAGTCGCGTCCGTAGGTTTGTGATTTCGTCGCCCCGGTAAGCGCAGCGCCACCGGGGAAATATGCCGGGTTTATCACCCGGCATATTTTTTATCGCGGATAACCTTCCAGCAGCGTATTCAGGCGATCGGCCATCAATTCCCCGCGCCATCCCGCCATCATTTCCGGCAAGCCATTCTGCGGCTTCAGCTTCCAGTGCCAGTTAAGCAGCTGATTAATCTGACGGCGTGAAGCGAGCAGTTCCGCGCTCAGCTTGCTTTCCGTAGCCACCGCCTGCACCAGCGCTTTGATGTCCTTAAACGCTTTGCGATAGCCTGGCATATCCATCAGGTTCAGCAGCGGTTCCGGCAGCGCCTCTTCCGGTAACGCCTGCGCTTTTGCGACCAGCGCCAGCAGGGTTTTGCCGTGGAAACGGATTTCGCTGCCCGAAAGCCCAATGCTGTCCAGCTCGCCGAGGCTGCCCGGCATATAGCGCGCAACCGCCCAGAGATGCTCTTCGCGAACCACAAAGTTAACGGCCAGATCGCGCTCGCGCGCTTTACGCAAGCGCCAGTCTGCCAGCAGCTGCAGGCACGCCAGCTGACGCGTACGCAGCTGCCAGGCGTTGCTGATGTCGCGCCAGGCCTCTTTCGGATCCACCACTTCCTGACGACGCAGCTGGGTCATACGGCACTCGTCCAGCGCGGCGGACAGCCAGCCGGATGCCTCGGCTTCTTTCATCAGCTGTCCGGCGATCGGCAGCAGGTAAAACACGTCAGCCGCCGCATACTCCAGCTGGCGCGCGGTAAGCGGACGCGCCAGCCAGTCGGTACGGGATTCGCTTTTATCCAGCGTCAGGCCCGTATACTCCTCCACCATGGCGGCAAAGCCCCAGGAGAGCGGTCGCCCGCTGAACGCCGCAAGGATCTGCGTATCAATCAGCGGCTGAGGCATGATGCCAAAGGTGTTCAGAAAGACTTCCAGATCTTCACTGCCTGCGTGCAGGTATTTCGTGACGGCGGTATCGAGCAGCAGATCGCGCATCGGCGTCCAGTCGGTAATGCCGAGAGGGTCGATCAGCGACACGTGTTTACCGTCGTACATCTGAATCAACCCCAGCTGCGGATAGTACGTCCGGGTACGGACAAACTCGGTATCCAGGGCAATGGCAGGAAAGTCGCGCGTCACTTCGCACAGCGAAGCCAGCTCGTCGTTGGTCGTGATCATCTGGTAATTCAAATCGGATTCTCTTTTGTTTGCGCCCATAAAAAACGCCGGCTTAACCGGCGTCTGGACGATTAACGTGAAGCTCAGGCCTTATTGTCTACTTTGGCACGGGCTTCGTCACGTAATTCTCGTCGTAATATCTTCCCGACGTTGGATTTCGGCAGCTCGTCGCGGAATTCCACCAGCTTAGGCACTTTATAGCCCGTCAGCTGACGACGACAAAACGTTATCAGCGCTTCCTCGGTGAGAGAAGGATCTTTCTTGACCACAAATATCTTCACCGCTTCACCGCTGCTGCCGGAAGGCACGCCGACCGCTGCCACTTCGAGTACGCCGCTGTGCTGCATGACCACGTCTTCGATCTCATTCGGATAGACGTTGAAGCCGGAGACCAGGATCATATCTTTCTTGCGATCGACAATGCGCAGGAAGCCCTCGTCATCCATCACCGCGATATCGCCGGTATGCAGCCAGCCGTCTTTGATGATTTCGTCGGTCGCGTCGGGACGCTGCCAGTAGCCCAGCATGACCTGTGGACCTTTGACGCACAGCTCACCCGGCTCACCCGGCGCGACTTCGTTATCATTATCATCGACCAGTTTCGCTTCAGTGGAAGGAACGGGCAGTCCAATGCTTCCGCTGTGGTAGTCGATGTCATGCGGGTTAACGCTGACCAGCGGCGCGCACTCCGTCAGGCCATAGCCCTCCAGCAGATACTGGCCGGTAAGCTTCACCCAGCGCTCGGCCACCGCCTGCTGAACCGGCATGCCGCCGCCCGCAGAGAGATGGAGCGTGGAGAAGTCCAGCTGCTGGAACTCTTTGTTATTAAGCAGCGCGTTAAACAGGGTATTTACCCCGGTCATGGCGGTGAACGGGTATTTTGCCAGCTCTTTCACCAGCCCCGGGATATCACGCGGGTTAGTAATCAGCACGTTTTGCCCGCCGAGCTCAATAAACAGCAGGCAGTTCATGGTCAGTGCGAAAATGTGGTACAGCGGCAGCGCCGTAATGACCAGCTCTTTGCCGGGATGCAGCAGCGGCCCGTAGGTGGCATTGACCTGCTCAAGGTTCGCCAGCATGTTGCGGTGGGTCAGCATTGCGCCTTTCGCCACGCCGGTGGTACCGCCGGTATACTGCAGGAACGCGAGATCTTCTGAGACCACTTCCGGCTTAACGTACTGCATACGATAGCCCGCATGCAGCGCGCGGCGGAAGGAGATAGCGTCCGGCAGGTGATATTTTGGCACCAGACGTTTGACGTATTTGACGACAAAGTTAACCAGCGTGCCTTTGGCGGTGGAGAGCTGGTCCCCCATGCGCGTCAGGATGACGTGTTTCACCTGGGTTCTGTCGACCACTTTTTCCAGCGTATGGGCAAAGTTGGACACAATGACAATCGCAACCGCGCCGCTGTCGTTCAGCTGATGCTCCAGCTCGCGCGGGGTGTACAGCGGGTTGACGTTAACGACAATCATCCCGGCACGCAGGATACCGAACAGCGCCACCGGGTATTGCAGCAGGTTCGGCATCATTAGCGCGACGCGATCCCCTTTTTGCAGCCCCAGCCCTTCCTGCAGGTACGCCGCAAACGCCCGGCTGCGCTCCTCCAGCTTACGGAACGTCATCACCTCGCCCATATTCACAAATGCGGGCTGGTCCGCGTAGCGCCTTACCGAGTGTTCAAATAATTCCACCAGGGATTGATAACGGTCAGGATTGATCTCAGCAGGAACATCTGCGGGATAACGGTTAAGCCAAACCTTCTTCAATGCATCACCTCTGAAATGAGTGTTCGTCGTCATCACAACCCCGATAATAAACAGTTTGTTAACATTATATTAACTCAGCGTACCAGTTTATTAATTGTTCAGATTTAAGGTTGCGAAGCGCGTCACTCTTTTTTTTCGTTTTATCCGTAAAAAAACAGAGACAGCGGCTGAGCCGCTGTCTCTTTTCTAACAATAACAGTAAGTTACTCAGTAACGATCGTCTGTACCTGTGCAGGCCCCGGGTTATACCAGCCCCAGCCCGGGTAGCCGTAACGATAAGGATGTGGACCCCACATCCACGGATCGATCGGCTGAGGCGGCATGATCACCTGCTGTGCCAGCCGCCAGCGCTTGTAGCCGTTCACCTGCATGGTCATAAATTTGTACGGCGTGCTGCCGATTTTGCCCTGTACGGCGCCGGTAATCGGCCCGACGACGGTCACCAGCTGTCCGCGAAAATCGACCGGATCGAGGAAACCATTGACGTCCGCATAGATACGTCCCCGGGAGGCCTCGCCCAGTACAGGCCGCGCGCCGCTGTCGAGCGGTACCGTGGCGATCTCCAGACGGGTTTTCCCCTGCTGGTTCTGCACGTCGATCACTTTCCCACCAAAGCGGGCTTCCTGGCCGACGTACAGCTCAGGTGCATTCATCACCCGAACCAGATCCTGCTGTGGCGTCGGGCTGCTGCCCTTAATCGCATCAGGAACGGAAACGCATCCGCTCAGTGCTATGGCAACCGCGCCTGCCATAATAAGGCGTACTACTTTAGTCTGAACCGCCATGATGCGACTCCTTTTTCTCAGTTCCTGTTACTGAGAGTCACTCGCGGCCCGGAAGTTTCTTCCACGCGACGGTGTTTCGCAAATAAACCGGTTCCGCGTGTTCAACGGCCACGGTTTTGCCTGCTGCGAGCAGCTGGCTGGCAATCGGAAGCATATCTTCCGCAGCCGGCAGAAGCATGTTGCCGTCCACCAGCGTCAACCCGGTGCCGTTCGCCATCTCAGGCCACGCCTGCCAGCCCGTACCGACGGTCGCCCACTCGCCGGACAGCTGCTTCAGCCGTTCCGTCGCCGCTTCCGGCTTAAGCACGGCTTCCGTCTCTTCACCGTGCCACACGCCCTGCTCGTCGCGGGTGTATTCGGCCCAGTAAACTTCGCCCATGCGGGCATCTATTGCGGCCAGGACGCGCGTTGCCCCGGTCATGCGCCATGCGCCCTGCGCCATGGTGGCGAGGGTTGAGACGCCGATCATCGGCAGTTCGGCGCCCAGCGCCAGCCCCTGCGCAATGCCAATCCCGATGCGTACGCCCGTAAAGCTGCCGGGGCCGCGGCCAAAGGCCAGCGCGTCGAGGTCGGTTAAGGAGGTGTTGCCCTGGGTTAAAATGGCTTTTACCAGGGGGAGAATGCGTTGGGTGTGTTCCCGTGGGCACTCCTCGAAATGGGCAGAAACAGCACCGTCGTTCAACAGAGCAACAGAGCAAGCCTCTGTCGCGGTATCAATAGCCAGAATTCGCATCAGTCGTCGCGCTCTCGCAAGGGTCAGTCACAAAATGGCGCGCATCTTAGCACACTCCGGGGTAAATTACTCCGCCGTTGGGTTTGCCAGGAAACGCACCGCGCGTTTTATGTCCCGCGTCCGCGGTGCGGGCGGCAGGCTTGCAAGGAAGGTTGCCCCGTAAGGACGCATCACCAGCCGGTTATCGCAGATGACCAGCACGCCGCGATCGGTGACGTCACGGATTAAGCGCCCTACCCCTTGCTTAAGCGTAATGACCGCATCCGGCAGCTGAACCTCGTCAAACGGATCGCCGCCGCGCAGGCGGCAGTCTTCCATCCGCGCCTTCAGCAGCGGATCGTCCGGGGAGGTAAACGGCAGCTTATCAATGATCACCAGTGAAAGCGTGTCGCCGCGCACGTCCACCCCTTCCCAGAAGCTGCTGGTTGCGACCAGCAGGGCGTTACCGGCGCTAACGAACTGCTGCAGCAGCTGGCCTTTGCTGGTTTCGCCCTGCAGCAGCACCGGTAGCGTCATGGTGGCGCGGAACTGCTCGGCGAGGTCGCGCATCATGGCGTGGGAGGTGCAGAGCATAAAGCAGCGGCCGTTATTGGCCTCGATCATCGGCTTCAGCATCGCCGCGAGATGCCGCGCCGCCCCCGGCTGGTTCGGCAGCGGCAGATTGCGCGGCACGCAGAGCAGCGCCTGCTTTTCGTAATCGAACGGGCTGGGCAGAAGCAGCGATTCCGCCTGCTCGATGCCGAGGCGCTCGGTGAAGTGGTGCAGGTCGTCATTCACCGACAGGGTTGCCGACGTGAAGATCCAACTGCCCGGCTTTTGCGCCATCACCTCTTTAAATTTATCCGCCACCGTCAGCGGCGTGAGCGCCAGGGTAAAGTGGCGCGAGGTGCATTCGTACCAGTAGCTGTAACCCGGCTGGTTAATCTCTTTCAGCCGCTTCAGCCGCCCGCGATAGAGCGTGGCGCGCTCGAAGGCCGCGTCGAGCAGCGCGGAACGGCCGAGCGACAGCTTTGCCACGTCGTAGCAGAGCTCAAGCGCGTCATCGAGCAGCAGCAGCGCGCGCTGGATGTTTTTGTCCGCCAGCAGCTCGCGCAGGTTACCGCGATAGCCCGGCTCGCCGAGCTGTAAACGAAAATCCTGCGCGCTCTGCGCCAGACGATCGGCGCACTTCTGCAGCTGCTGGGTATCTTTGAGTTCGGTCCGGTACGCAATGGTGAAATCTTTCGCCAGATCCTGCAGCTGGCGGCTGGAGAGCGACTGGCCGAAATACTGGCTGGCGATATCCGGCAGCTGGTGGGCTTCGTCGAAGATCATCACGTCCGCCTCCGGGATCAGCTCACCAAAGCCGCTGTCCTTAACCACCATATCCGCGAGGAACAGATGGTGGTTCACCACCACCACATCCGCATCCATCGCCGTTTTGCGCGCTTTCACCACGAAGCAGTCTTTATACAGCGGGCAGTCGCTGCCGAGGCAGTTGTCGTTGGTGCTGGTCACCAGCGGCCAGGCGGGAGAGTCTTCCGGCACGCTTGCGCAGGTGCTGATATCGCCCTCTTCCGTCTGGTTCGCCCAGGCGCGAAGGATAATGACGTCGCTCAGGGTTTGCACCGGCAGGTCACCGCCCGCCAGCGCCTGCTGCTCAAGGCGTTCCAGGCAGAGATAGTTGGAGCGCCCCTTCAGCAGGGCCAGACGGCCTTTATATTTCAGCGCCTTTGCCACCGTGGGCAAATCGCGGCTGTAGAGCTGGTCCTGCAGCGCTTTCGAACCGGTGGAGATAATCACCTTTTTTTTCGCCCGCAGCGCCGGCGCAAGGTAAGCATAGGTTTTACCCGTGCCGGTACCCGCTTCGACCACCAGCGGCTGAGCCTTATCGATGGCGCGTGCAACGGCGTGCGCCATCTGTCGCTGAGGCTCACGGGGTTTGAAGCCGGGGATAGCCTGCGCTAATTGACCTTCAGGGGAAAAATCGTCTGCCACGGTGCTCTCTCACTGTATTTTTGCACAGGGATTATGTCAGCCCATCCTCTCCTGTGCCACCCCAAATAGTGACGACAGATGAACAATATGGCAGTCTTGCCGCCTGACGACGAAAAATAACGAGGAAACGTTTATGACAATTGTGCGCATTGATGCCGAAGCCCGCTGGTCTGATGTGGTGATCCACAACCAGACGCTCTACTACACCGGCGTCCCGGCGAACCTTGACGCGGATGCGTTCGAGCAGACGGCCAATACCCTGGCGCAGATTGACGCGGTGCTGGAAAAACAGGGCAGCGACAAATCCCGCATTCTGGATGCGACGATTTTCCTGGCGAACAAAGATGACTTCGCGGCAATGAACAAAGCCTGGGATGCGTGGGTGGTGGCGGGTCACGCGCCTGTACGCTGCACCGTACAGGCCACGCTGATGAAGCCGGAATACAAGGTTGAGATTAAGATTATCGCGGCGGTTTAAGCCCTATCACTCTTCATCTTCATCCTCGAAACGCGCCACGATCCGCTCGCCGGTATGCGTGGCGCGCAGCTCTTCCGCCACCTGGGAAATCGCCTGTCCGCTGCTCATCCCCTGGGACATCAGCTCCTGAATTCGCTCAACCGCTTTCTGCTGCTGTTCATGGCTCAGAGAAGGTAAACCTGCAAACATCGTCAACTCCTGCTAAATTATTCGCGCTAATTATTTCACGCTGCCCGGTAGTATGCCACACATGAACATGCGCTTCCCCACTGTTATTACCCTGCCCTGGCGGACAGACGCCGCTGAATACTGGTTTACCCGCCTGAGCCATCTTCCGTTTGCGATGCTGCTGCACTCCGGCCATGCGGACCATCCCTACAGCCGCTTTGATATTCTGGTCGCCGATCCGCTGAAGACGTTGACAACCGATGACCTGTCGCTGACGGACGATCCGCTGGCGCAGCTTCAGCACGACATTAACGCGCTGGGCTTATCCGCTACGCCAAACCCGGACCTTCCCTTTCAGGGAGGCGCGCTGGGCCTGTTTGGCTATGATTTGGGCCGCCGTTTCGAAACGCTGCCCGAGCATGCGCAGGCTGATATTTCCCTGCCAGATATGGCCGTGGGGCTGTATGACTGGGCGTTAATTGTCGATCACCAGAAAAAAACGGTTTCCCTGCTGAGCCATCGTGACGTCCAGGCGCGTCTGGACTGGCTTGAGGCGCAACAGGCTGCACCCGCAGAGACGTTCACGCTGACCTCCGGCTGGCGCTCCAACATGAGCGCCGCGGAGTATGGCGAAAAATTCGCGCGCGTTCAGGCGTATCTGCAAAGCGGCGACTGCTACCAGGTTAACCTCGCTCAGCGTTTCCAGGCGACCTATCGTGGAGATGAATGGCAGGCGTTTACCCGTCTTAATGCCAGCAATAAGGCACCGTTCAGCGCCTTTGTGCGTCTGGAACAGGGGGCGATCCTCAGCCTGTCGCCCGAGCGTTTTATTCATCTGGCCGAGGGCACCATTCAAACCCGCCCGATTAAGGGCACGCTTCCACGCCTTGCCGATCCTGTTGCCGATCGCCAGCAGGCGGAAAAACTGGCCGCCTCGCCAAAAGACCGCGCCGAAAATCTGATGATTGTCGATCTGATGCGTAACGACATTGGCCGGGTGGCCGTGCCGGGCAGCGTCCGCGTGCCGGAACTGTTTGTCGTCGAGCCTTTCCCTGCGGTGCATCATCTGGTCAGCACCATTACCGCGCGGCTGCCAGACTCGCGCACGGCCTGCGACCTGCTGCGCGCCGCGTTCCCGGGCGGCTCCATCACCGGTGCGCCGAAGGTGCGGGCAATGGAGATCATTGATGAGCTGGAGCCCCACCGGCGCAACGCCTGGTGCGGCAGCATCGGCTATATCAGCCTGTGCGGCACGCTGGATACCAGCATTACCATCCGCACGCTGACCGCCTGCAACGGAAACCTTTACTGTTCGGCCGGGGGCGGGATTGTTGCCGATAGTGAGGTCGATGCGGAATATCAGGAAACCTTTGATAAAGTTAACCGTATCCTGAAACTACTGGAGTAATCACGGGTGGAAAAAGAGAACCTGACGCTGGATGACTTTTTATCGCGTTTTCAGCTACTAAGACCGCAGGTCAACCGCGAAGCGCTGAATCAGCGTCAGGCGGCCGTGCTGATCCCGGTCGTGCGTCGCGCGAAGCCGGGCCTGCTGCTCACCCAGCGTTCCGCCCATTTACGTAAGCATGCCGGTCAGGTCGCTTTTCCGGGGGGCGCGGTAGACAGCTCCGACGCCTCGCTGATTGCCGCCGCGCTGCGCGAAGCGCAGGAAGAGGTGGCCATTCCGCCGGAGGCCGTTGAGATCATCGGCGTGCTGCCGCCCGTCGACAGCGTTACCGGTTTCCAGGTCACGCCGGTGGTGGGCATTATCCCGCCGGGTCTGCAGTATCACGCCAGCGTTGATGAAGTCTCTGCGGTGTTTGAAATGCCGCTGGATGAAGCCCTTCGACTGAGTCGTTACCACCCGCTGGATATTCAGCGTCGTGGGCATGACCATCGGGTCTGGTTGTCCTGGTATCAGCATTATTTTGTCTGGGGCATGACGGCGGGCATCATTCGTGAACTGGCGCTGCAGATCGGCCTGAAACCTTGACTATACTTTACATTCCGCCCTCTTCTGCCAGGTTTGCGATCTGCGTCGCGCTATTAGCAAAACCCATCGTTAACCATTAGTTTAATTCATGTGAATAGTTAAGCCGAGGTCGGTGTTCCCTCTTACACTATGCGCAGTTATAACATCGTTACTGGAACCCCGGTAACCCTGTCAGGAGTGTGAAAGTGATTAGTATATTCGACATGTTCAAAGTGGGAATTGGCCCTTCGTCTTCCCATACTGTTGGCCCGATGAAGGCCGGTAAACAGTTCGTCGATGATCTGGTCGAAAAAGGATTACTGGAAAGCGTTACCCGTGTCGCCGTGGATGTTTACGGCTCGCTGTCATTAACGGGTAAAGGCCACCACACCGATATCGCCATTATTATGGGTCTGGCAGGCAATATGCCGGATACCGTTGATATTGATGCCATTCCGGCATTCATCCGCGACGTGGAAACACGCGGCCGCCTGCTGCTGGCAAACGGCCAGCAGGAAGTCGATTTCCCGCAGGATGACGGCATGCGTTTTCGCAGCGACAACCTGCCGCTGCATGAAAACGGCATGACCATTCACGCTTATAGCGGTGAAAAAGAGATCTACAGCAAAACGTACTACTCCATCGGCGGTGGTTTCATCGTGGATGAAGAGCATTTTGGCAAAGACAGCGTCGGCGACGTCAGCGTACCGTACCCGTTCAAATCGGCGACCGAGATGTTGGGCTACTGCAAACAGACCGGTCTTTCCCTGTCCGGCATGGTGATGCAGAACGAACTGGCCCTGCACAGTAAACAAGAGATTGAAGATTATTTTGCCAACGTCTGGCAAACCATGCGCGCCTGTATCGATCGCGGGATGAACACCGAAGGGGTTCTGCCGGGTCCGCTGCGCGTGCCGCGTCGTGCCTCTGCTCTGCGCCGTATGCTGGTGACCACGGACAAATTCTCCAACGACCCGATGAACGTGGTCGACTGGGTGAATATGTTTGCGCTTGCGGTTAACGAAGAGAACGCCGCCGGGGGCCGCGTCGTGACGGCGCCAACCAACGGCGCGTGCGGCATTGTTCCTGCGGTGCTGGCGTATTACGACCACTTTATTGAGCCCGTGACGCCGGACATCTATATCCGTTATTTCCTGGCGGCAGGTGCCATCGGCGCGCTGTACAAGATGAATGCCTCCATCTCCGGTGCGGAAGTGGGCTGTCAGGGTGAAGTCGGCGTGGCCTGCTCCATGGCGGCGGCGGGTCTGGCAGAGCTGTTGGGTGCAAGCCCTGAGCAGGTCTGCGTGGCGGCTGAAATCGGTATGGAACATAACCTCGGTCTGACCTGCGACCCGGTCGCGGGCCAGGTGCAGGTGCCGTGCATTGAGCGTAACGCGATTGCCTCGGTGAAAGCCATCAACGCCTCTCGTATGGCGATGCGCCGTACCAGCGAACCTCGCGTATCGCTGGATAAGGTGATTGAAACCATGTACGAAACGGGCAAAGACATGAACGCGAAATACCGCGAGACGTCCCGTGGTGGCCTGGCCATTAAGGTGCAGTGCGACTAATACTGCCTTTCGCCCATCTGCAACGGATGGGCGAATTTCCCTCTTCTTCCTCGTCTCCTTCTGCTTTTCCCACTACACTTTTACTGTTGCGTCCGGCTTTTGTGGCTGGTGGCTTATCAGGCGACCGTTCATGCAAACTGCACAAACGATCATTAAAAATTATCGCCGAAAACGCGTTATCGTCTGCGTGACGGTTGCGCTCCTCACGCTCATCCTGACGCTAGGCATTCGCTTTATCTCCCAGCGCAACGTTAACCAACAGCGGATCCTCGATTTTACCAGCCATACCGTTCGCGCCCTTGATAACGTTCTGCTTTCCCTGGAAAACCACCGCAACGTGCTGCAGCCGCTGGTGGGGCAGCCCTGCCTGCAGGTGCAACTGGCACTGCGGCAGCAGGCAGCCATTTTGCAGACGGTACGCTCCATTGCCCTGATCGAAGACGGTATCCTGTACTGTTCGAGTATTTTCGGCAGCCGCAGCGAGCCTGTGCGTGACGTCCTTCAGGAGCTCCCTGCCAGCACGGCGAAGCTGATTTTATCGACCGACCAGTGGCTGCTTAAGGGCAGCCCGATACTGATCCAGTGGTTTCCTGTCTCTCAGGACGGGGAAGATGGCATCATGGAGATCATCAATATCGACCTGATCACTAAAATGATCCTCGAGCCCCAGCGCCCGCTTATCAATGACGTGGCGCTGACCGTGGGCGATCGTTTTTTGCGTTACGGCCAGCGCGTCACCGACAGCCTGTCATTTGATGAGGAGGGCTCGATTGTCCAGCAGTCCTCATCCCGACATCCTTTCACCATCACGATCAGCGGGCCGGGTCCCGGAGAACTGGCCCTGAAAAGTCTCCCCGCCCAGCTGCCGCTGGGACTGATGCTCAGCCTGCTGTTGGGCTATCTCGCCTGGCTGGCCACGGCAAACCGGATGAGCTTCACGTGGGAGATCGATATGGGGATTGCCTCGCGGGAATTTGAACTTTTCTGCCAGCCGCTGATGGATGCCCGTACCCAGAAGTGCACCGGCGTTGAGATCCTGCTGCGCTGGAACAATCCCCGTCAGGGGTGGATCTCCCCGGAAGTGTTTATTCCGCTGGCAGAAGAACATAACCAGATTGTCCCCCTGACCCGTTATGTGATCGCCGAAACCGTACGCCAGATAGGTTACTTCCCGTCCAGCCCCGGTTTTCACATCGGCATTAACGTCGCCGCCAGCCATTTTCGTCGCGCGGTATTGCTGCAGGACCTGAACCGTCTGTGGTTCAGCGCCAACCCTCAACAGCAGCTGGTGATCGAATTAACGGAACGGGACGCGCTGCTGGATGCGGACTATCGCATCGTGCGCGAGCTGCATCGCAAAGGGGTGAAGCTCGCCATTGACGATTTTGGTACCGGAAACAGCTCCCTCTCCTGGCTTGAGAAGCTCCACCCGGACGTGCTGAAAATTGACCAGTCCTTTACCACCGCCATCGGTACTGATGCCGTGAATTCAACGGTGACGGATATCATTATTGCGCTGGGTCAGCGGCTGAATATCGAACTGGTTGCAGAAGGGGTTGAGACGGAGGAGCAGGCACGATATTTACGCCGCCATGGCGTTCCTGTCCTGCAGGGGTTTTTCTATGCGCGGCCGATGCCGCTACGGGACTTTCCGGACTGGCTGGCGGGAAGATCTCCCCCGCCAGCCCGCCATAACGGGCACATTGTGCCCTTAATGCCGCTGCGTTAAGCAGGCTTACTCATCTTCGTCGTGGGCAGATTGTTCTTTAACAATGCGGACCATATCAACGCGATAGTCGTTGGCTTCGACAATCGTAATGTGCAACGGCGGCAGCTCAATCACATCGCCGACACGCGGGATTTGCCCGTTAACGGCGATAACCAGACCGGCTACGGTCGCGATGTCTTCTTCATCGTTGACCACGTTTTCCAGACCCAGCGTGTGCGAGAGCGCGTGCAGATCGGTGGTCCCTTTCACCAGCCAGCCATCGCCATCGGCAACGATCTCCGGGGTTTCGTCCTCGTCCGGGAATTCACCGGCTATGGCTTCCAGCACGTCCAGCGGCGTGACCAGCCCCTGCACCACCCCAAACTCGTTGGTGACGATAACAAAGCTGCCACGCGCGCGGCGAAGCACTCCGAGCAGGTTGATCGGGTCAAGCGTTTCCGGCACGACAATCGCCGGCGATGCCGCCGCAACGGCTTCGACATTAACGCCCTCTTCCAGGGCAACCAGCATCTCTTTCGCCCGAACAACGCCGATGATCTCGTCCAGCTCGCCGCGACACACCGGGAACAGGCTGTGCGGTGAAGAGAGCAGCTGCTGGCGAATTTCATCCACGCTCAGGTTAGCATCGACCCAGCTGATCTCCCCGCGTGGCGTCATGATGCCGCGCAGCGAACGGGAGGCCAGAGAGAGCACGCCGTTAATCATGTAGCGTTCCTGTTCCACAAACGCCCCTTCCGGCACCGGAACCGGGTTGTGGTTTTCGGAATCAGACTGAACGTTCACCTGACGACGACCGCCCATCAAACGCAGAATGGCATCCGCGGTACGGGCGCGCAGCGGCTGATTTGACTGCTGCTTAATAAAGTTACGACGCGCAATCTGGTTGAACAGCTCGATCAGGATCGAGAAGCCAATCGCAGCGTACAGGTAGCCTTTCGGAATATGGAAGCCAAAGCCTTCCGCCACCAGGCTCAGACCAATCATCAGCAGGAAGCTCAGACACAGCACCACCACCGTCGGATGCTGGTTCACGAAACGCGTCAGCGGTTTCGACGCCAGCAGCATGACCGCCATCGCAATAACCACCGCTGCCATCATGACCGGCAGGTGGTTCACCATGCCGACCGCCGTGATCACCGCATCCAGCGAGAAGACCGCATCCAGCACCACGATCTGCAGCACCACTACCCAGAAGCTGGCATACCCTTTACCGTGACCATCATCGTGCTGCCGGTTTTCCAGCCGCTCATGGAGCTCTGTCGTCGCTTTGAAGAGCAGGAATATCCCCCCGATCAGCATGATCAAATCACGGCCGGAGAAGGTGTAATCCATGACGGAGAACAACGGTTTGGTCAGCGTGACCATCCACGAGATAACGGAGAGCAGACCCAGTCGCATGACCAGCGCCAGCGAGAGACCAATCAGACGTGCTTTATCACGCTGTTTTGGCGGCAGCTTATCCGCAAGGATGGCGATAAACACCAGGTTATCGATGCCGAGAACAATCTCCAGCACCACCAGCGTAAGCAATCCTACCCAGATTGACGGGTCCATTAAGAATTCCATGACAAGCTCCTGCTAAAGGAATGACGAAACGGTGCCCCACTCAACGTGGGCAAAACAGAGGCAGACAGAGTCGATACGTGGCGAGGATCGCCGGTGAAAAAGGCGCGAAATGGCCTGAAAGATGACTGACGTCGGTGACGGTCCATATAGTGGGCTGTAGCCCTATACTCCTGAACAATTAAACGGAGGCTAAACATATCAGACACAATGCATTTTTAGCAAAGATTTACGTTCCTTTGCAAAGATCTGTAACACAGTGGCTGTACCCTTAAGATAAATCTGTCGCGCGTGGCTAAATTACGGATCTTCATCACATAAATTATTTTTTCACTATCTAAAATAATTCGCGGAAGTCTTAGTTTTTGAACTCTAACCCTTATCTGAATCGATTCGGTTCGCCAATACGATTCTCAGTACGACTGCCCGGCAGTCGTATTAATGATAATAAAAGGAGGTAGCAAGTGACCATTGCTATTGTCATAGGCACACATGGTTGGGCTGCTGAGCAGCTACTCAAAACGGCAGAGATGCTGTTGGGCGAGCAGGAAAACGTCGGCTGGATCGATTTCGTTCCCGGTGAAAACGCCGAGACGCTGATTGAGAAGTACAACGCTCAACTCGCGAAGCTGGATACCAGCAAGGGCGTGCTGTTTCTCGTTGATACATGGGGCGGCAGCCCGTTCAATGCTGCCAGCCGCATTGTCGTCGATAAAGAGCACTATGAAGTTGTCGCCGGGGTCAATATCCCCATGCTGGTGGAAACCTTCATGGCGCGCGACGACAATCCGTCTTTCGACGAGCTGGTGGCCCTGGCCGTTGAAACGGGCCGTGAAGGGGTGAAAGCCCTGAAAGCACAGCCGGTGGAAAAACCTGCCCCTGCGCCCGCAGCGGCACCGAAAGCGGCAGCGCCTGCAAAACCGATGGGTCCGAATGATTACATGGTGATTGGCCTTGCGCGTATTGATGACCGCCTCATCCACGGTCAGGTTGCCACGCGCTGGACCAAAGAGACCAACGTTCAACGCATTATCGTGGTCAGCGACGAAGTGGCCGCCGACACCGTTCGTAAAACCCTTCTGACTCAGGTTGCTCCGCCTGGCGTTACCGCGCACGTCGTGGATGTCGCCAAGATGATCCGCGTTTACAACAACCCGAAATATGCGGGCGAACGCGTAATGCTCCTGTTCACTAACCCGACAGACGTTGAGCGCATTGTTGAAGGCGGCGTGAAAATCACCTCCGTTAACATTGGTGGTATGGCCTTCCGTCAGGGCAAAACGCAGGTCAACAACGCCATTTCAGTTGATGCGAAAGATATCGAGGCATTCAACAAGCTGAATGCGCGCGGTATTGAGCTGGAAGCCCGTAAGGTTTCCACGGATCAAAAACTGAAAATGATGGATTTGATCGGCAAAGTTGGGAAATAAGCCCGCGCCGGTTCTCACATAAAGTTTATGTAATAGGAGAAGTGCAATGGAGATTACCACTCTTCAGATTGTACTGGTGTTCGTCGTCGCATGTATTGCGGGTATGGAATCCGTACTTGATGAATTTCAGTTCCACCGCCCTCTGGTGGCCTGTACGCTGATTGGGGCCGTTCTGGGTGACATGAAAACCGGTATCATCATCGGTGGTACCCTGGAAATGATCGCCCTGGGCTGGATGAACATCGGTGCGGCAGTTGCGCCTGATGCCGCGCTGGCCTCTATCATTTCGACCGTTCTGGTTATTGCCGGTCACCAGAGTATTGGTGCAGGTATCGCCCTGGCGATCCCGCTGGCAGCCGCAGGCCAGGTTCTGACCATCATTGTTCGTACTATCACCGTAGCCTTCCAGCACGCAGCGGATAAGGCCGCCGAAAACGGCAACCTCACGGCACTGTCGTGGATCCACGTTTCTTCCCTGTTCCTGCAGGCGATGCGTATCGCGATCCCGGCGGTTATCGTTGCGATCTCCGTCGGTACCAGTGAAGTCCAGAGCATGCTGAACGCCATTCCTGAAGTGGTCACCGGCGGTCTGAACATCGCGGGCGGCATGATCGTGGTCGTTGGTTATGCGATGGTCATCAACATGATGCGCGCAGGCTACCTGATGCCGTTCTTCTACCTCGGCTTCGTGACCGCGGCATTCACCAACTTCAACCTGGTTGCGCTGGGTGTGATTGGTGCGGTAATGGCGATTCTCTACATCCAGCTCAGCCCGAAATATAACCGCGTCGCGGGTGCCCCAGCGCAGGCTGCTGGTAACAACGATCTCGATAACGAACTGGACTAACAGGTGAGCGACATGGTTGATATGACAAAAACTACCTCCGAAAAAAAACTCACTCCGGGTGATATACGTGGCGTGTTCATCCGTTCTAACCTGTTTCAGGGTTCATGGAACTTCGAACGTATGCAGGCGCTGGGTTTCTGCTTCTCCATGGTTCCGGCGATCAAACGCCTGTACCCGGAAAACAACGAAGCGCGCCGTCAGGCCATCAAGCGTCACCTTGAATTCTTTAACACCCATCCTTACGTTGCGGCCCCCGTGCTGGGCGTAACGCTGGCGATGGAAGAGCAGCGTGCGAACGGCGCAGAGATTGACGACGGAGCCATCAACGGTATCAAAGTCGGCCTGATGGGCCCGTTGGCCGGCGTCGGTGACCCGATCTTCTGGGGTACCGTGCGTCCGGTGTTCGCGGCGCTGGGTGCCGGTATCGCGATGAGCGGCAGCCTGCTTGGCCCTCTGCTGTTCTTCATCCTGTTCAACGCCGTGCGTCTGCTGACCCGTTACTACGGCGTGGCCTACGGCTACCGTAAAGGGGTGGACATCGTTAAGGACATGGGCGGCGGCTTCCTGCAGAAACTGACTGAGGGGGCGTCAATCCTCGGCCTGTTTGTCATGGGCGCGCTGGTAAACAAGTGGACGCACGTGAACATCCCGCTGGTGGTATCGACCATCACCGGACAGGATGGTCAGACCCGCGTCACCACCGTGCAGACGATTCTGGATCAGCTGATGCCGGGCCTGGTCCCGCTGCTGTTGACCTTCGCCTGTATGTGGCTGCTGCGTAAGAAAGTGAACCCGCTGTGGATCATCGTTGGCTTCTTCGTCATCGGTATTGCGGGCTACGCCGTCGGCCTGCTGGGCCTGTAAGTTTCAATGCTATAGGCCGGGGGCTTGCCCCCGGTTTTTTTTATCTGGAGGATGAATGACTGTCACGGACATCGTACTGGTTTTATTTGTTGTTGCCCTTCTGGCTTACGCGATCTATGACGAGTTCATTATGCCCCGCCGTCACGGCGAGACGCTGCTCTCCCTTCCCCTGCTACGACGCGGGCGCGTGGATGCCTTTATCTTCGTGGGTCTCATCGCCATTCTTATTTACAATAACGTCACCAGCCATGGTGCATTATTAACCACATGGTTATTATGTGCGCTGGCATTAATGGCGATTTATCTGTTCTGGATCCGCACGCCAAAAATCATTTTTAAATCCCACGGATTCTTCTTCGCCAATGTATGGATAGAATATAACCGTATTAAAGAGATGAATTTATCCGAAGACGGCGTGCTGGTGATGCAATTAGAACAACGCCGCCTGCTTATTCGGGTGAAGAATATTGATGACCTGGAAAAGATATACACACTACTCGTTAAAACTCAATGAGTTAGATATATAGCAACGGCTATATCCTGTGTTTATTTTGCGCAAGAAATATAGCCGAAGCTATATCCCCACCGCTAATTTGAACGCTATTTGTTAACGATATTTTCACGATTAAAGACAAATGAAAATCGTTATCAACAAACGATTTAAATAATGCCTCTTCATTGTTGTTTTATATTCTCAAAATATGTTAAGGTTGCGCCCGTCGTTGGGGAGTAGCCGATTTCCTGTTCACAGGAAATGTACGTGTCAACATACTCGTTGAAAAACGTGGCACGTACGGATCGCTTACCGCATGTCTTATGTGCGTTGCGATCAGGCGAGACCATAGATACATCAACTGCTGTTTACTGGGGGCAGTGATGTGTCATATGGATATCCCCGGTCTGGACGCTGTTATGAATATCTCCGCTACGATCCTTCTCGCTTTTGGCATGTCCATGGACGCGTTTGCTGCTTCCATCGGAAAAGGCGCCACGCTCCACAAACCTAAATTCTCAGAAGCCCTGCGTACCGGCCTGATTTTTGGCGCTATCGAAACGCTGACCCCGCTTCTCGGCTGGGGACTTGGCATGCTCGCCAGCCAGTTCGTGCTGGAGTGGAACCACTGGATTGCCTTCGTCCTGCTGGTGTTTCTCGGTGGCCGAATGGTCATTGAAGGTTTTCGCGGCGGCGATGATGAAGACGAGGAGCCGCAGCACCGCCACGGCTTCTGGCTGCTGGTCACCACGGCCATTGCCACCAGCCTTGATGCGATGGCCGTCGGCGTCGGTCTGGCATTTTTGCAGGTCAATATTATCGCCACCGCGCTGGCTATTGGCTGTGCAACCCTGATTATGTCCACGCTGGGCATGATGGTCGGACGGTTTATCGGCCCGCTGCTGGGTAAACGCGCCGAGATCCTCGGGGGGATTGTGCTGATTGGCATTGGCGCCCAGATCCTCTGGGCACACTTCGCCGGTTAATCTTCGCGCTGCCAGACGTGGATGCTGAAGTCCGTCTGGCAGCGAAATGTTGAGTGTGCCGCTAACGTTTCCCATACCTCAGGTTTTGCCCGCCACGCGAACGGCGTCATCTGCAATAACGCGACGGCCTCTTCCCCTTTCAGCATCATTTCGTACGCCACCGATTCCGCCTGCTTCAGGGTAAAACCGGCCAGCTGTTCAGAATGAGGGGCATGGAGACGCACTTCGTCGTAGATCAGCCCTTTCAGCTCCATCAGATGACGCGGACCTGGCGTCACGGTGACCACCCATCCGCCCGGTTTCACGACGCGCGCCAGCTCCTCCGCCTTACACGGCGCGTAGATGCGGATAACCGCGTCCATGCTGGCATCGTCAAACGGCAGCCGGTGGCTGGACGCCACGCAGAACGTCACGTTGGTATAACGTTTTGCCGCCGCGCGAATGGCCACTTTCGACACGTCCAGACCGAATGTCTGTGCGCCCTTCTCTCGAGCAACCTCCGCAAACCGTGCGGTGTAGTATCCTTCCCCACAGCCGATATCGAGCATGGCGGTGGCGGAAGCAGGCAGAATGTCATTCAGCCTCTGCGCGACGGTCTCCCGCAGCGGCAGATAGTGCCCGGCATCGAGAAACGCGCGGCGCGCCCGCATCATCTCTGCACTGTCGCCAGGATCGCGCGAGCGCTTATGCTGCACCGGCAGAAGATTCACGTAGCCTTCTTTTGCCTGGTCAAACTGATGCCCCTGCGGACAGGTATAACGTTTATCTGAGTACGTCAGGGGGGCGTGACAAAGGGGACAGCTGAAGGACATGGCTACTCCGGAGCATAATCAAAGGGCGAAGTGTACCGCTATTCGCCCCTGTTATAAACGCCCGGTTAGCGCATGACGATAAGGTGTTCGGACCCCGCCGGTAATCCGTCAGGTTTGATATTCTCCAGACGCAGCACGTTACCCATAATCTCGCTGAAGACAGGCGCGGAGACGGCACCGCCGTAGTAGGCCCCGTTTTGCGGATCGTTAATCACCACCACCAGAGCAAAACGCGGATTGCTGGCAGGCGCAACGCCCGCGGTGTAGGCGACGTATTTATCGACATACTTCCCGCTATCGTCAATTTTCTTCGCCGTGCCGGTTTTCACCGCCACCCGGTAATCACGCACGGCAGCCTTGACGCCACCGCCGCCCGGCAGCGCAACGCTCTCCATCATGTGCTCCACTTCGTGCGCAATCTCTTCCGGCATGACGCGGTGCCCGATAACGGGGGGATCGATGCGGGTGATGGAGAGAGGACGCTCAAGCCCGAACCCGCCAATCGTGGCGTAGACGTGGGCCAGCTGGAGCGGCGTGACCATCAGCCCGTAGCCGAAGGCAAAGGTCGCGCGATCGAGCTGGCTCCAGTATTTACGCTGTGGCAACAGCCCCGAGCTTTCCCCCGTTAAGCCAAGCCCCGTATTGGTGCCAAAACCAAAGTTTCGATAGGTATCAATAAGGTGCTGAACGGGCATCGCCAGAGAAAGCCGGGAAACGCCGGTGTCGCTCGATTTTTGCAGGATCCCGGTCATCGTCAGCTCAGGGTAATAGCCCACGTCGCGAATGCGATGCCCGTCAAGGGTATACGGATGGGTGTCAATCACGCTGTCCGGCTGGACCAGGCCCTGCTGCAGGGCCGTCATCAGCACCAGCGGCTTGACGGTCGAACCGGGTTCGAACGTATCGCTGATCGCGCGGTTGCGGAAATCATTTATCGTCGCGCCTTCCCGATTATTGGGATTGAAATCTGGATAGCTCGCCATCGCGAGTATTTCCCCGGTTGGGATATTAATTAATACCGATGCCCCCGACTCGGCCTTGTTCCAGGCCACGGCATTGTCGAGCGCATCTTCGGTGATGGTTTGCAGCCGCTCGTCAATACTTAACTGAATGTTATGCGCCGGTGAGGGCGCGATTTCTGTCAGGTTTTCAACCACGCGCCCGTAGCGATCTTGCCTTACCTGACGCACGCCCGGCTTGCCGGTGAGTTGGGCGTTGAAGCTCTTTTCCACACCTTCAATGCCCTGCCCGTCAATATTGGTGAAACCAATCAGGTTCGCTGCCACATGGCCAGCAGGATAAAAACGGCGGGACTCGTCGCGTAAATTGATGCCGGGCAGATTCAGTTTATCGATCCACTTTGCCTGTGCCGGATCGACCTGGCGGGCAAGGTAAATAAAACGCCCCTGCGGGTTGGCGTTGATGCGTGCCGAGAGCGTGCCGAGGGAGAGATGCAGCGCGCTGGCCAGCGCCTGCCAGCGCTCATCAAGGTTGACGCCCCCTTTTGCCAGCACCGTCTTAGGATCGGCCCAGACGGCCTGGACAGGCACGCTCACTGCCAGAGGGCGGCCCTCGCGATCCATTATCATGCCGCGCGGCGCATCAATCGCCAGCTGGCGGAGGGATCGCATATCTTCCTGCTTCACCAGATTGTCAGGCTTAATGATTTGCAGCCAGGCAACGCGACCCAGCAGAAAAGCCAGACTACAAAAAATAGCTAAACAGAGCAGCACAAAACGCGCCGGCGTGAAATTTCCGACGGTCGCTATCGATTTCTTCTTCACCTGAACCCCAGGACTGTAAAACAACGCACTGATTTAACGGGAAAAGATGGGTTTAGGGTGGCAAAACAGTGCTACTAACCTCGCAGCTTTGCAACAAGTTACTAACAAGACCGTGGATGGTAATATTTTGAAAGATAAGGGACATAAAAAAGCCCCGCGACAGGCGAGGCTTTATGTCTGAGAGTGAAGTGCCGGGCACTTCAGTCAGCAGCGGTTCGATCAGATAGCAGTTACGTTAACTGCAGCTGGGCCTTTCTGGCCGTCCTGAATTTCGAACTCAACGTTCTGGCCTTCAGCCAGAGTTTTGAAGCCGTTACCCTGGATTGCAGAGAAGTGTACGAACACGTCTTTGCTGCCGTCAGCAGGAGTAATGAAACCAAAACCTTTAGACTCGTTGAACCACTTAACTTGACCTTTAATCTTTGCCATTTTGCAAAATTCCTTAGAGTGTTTTCTTAGCCCGCAGGCATTAACTGAGATAAAACTGAGACATTACTGCATGAGGCACTAATATAAGGTTCGGCAGAGAAGCGGTATTCAACGACAACGTGTTTACTCAGGACTTCTTTACTGAAAATGCCACACATAAACAGAACTGTACCTCGTTTGACCCAAAACGTGTTATCACACACTATGTTTAATATGGCAAGCCATTTTTAAACATGTCTCGATCCGCCGCACAAATTCGAACAGTGCCTGTCAGGTTTTGCACAATTATGCGCATCGCGTACAGACAGCCCTGCTGCGTAACAAAGACCCAGCATTGCTTGCACAACCGCTGTAATCTAAGACTTTTTTAACATAGCTCATTCATTACGAACCGTCCAGCAACCAGGAAAAGAAATCTTTCGTCCTGATTGAGTTAGAACAATTTGTGAAAAGTTATGCTTAAATCATTGTAACGCGACCAAATTGTTTCAGAGAAAAAACACTGTTAAAAACCCGCTTCCATCTGTATTAAAATGCACCAGCGAATAAACAGCGTTATGCACCAAAATAATGAAATTTTTATGACTCTGCATCAAAAGAAGGCAAGCAAAACGTTTCGATAAAAATAAAACATTCCCAGGCGCGTTTACATCAAGAATATATGCAACAATTTATCGCTTCGTTTAGAAGGATAAATATTCACCAATTTTCAGTATCCTGAAAGAATGATTAACTGATGCTAAATTATCGAGCGCGTCAGTTAACTCCTGCACAGGTTCATCTAAAGCTTCATCTGCCAGTTCAAACACGCCCCAGTGAATGGGAAACGCCAGAGGGCAACCCAACTGCTGCCACAATGCCACCGCTGATTGCGGATCCATATGATGAACAGCCATGAACCATCGTGGGGCATAGGCACCAATCGGCAACGCGGCGGCATCTATCTGGCCCAGGCGTTCAGGAATCAACAACAGCTCAGGCGAATAGCCGGTATCACCGCTGAACCAGAAACGGTGATGCCGTCCTTCCATCACCCAGCCGCACCATAAGGAACGATTGCGGTTCCATGGCGTGCGCATGCTCCAGTGCTGTGCCGGCACGGCGGTCAGCGTCATCCCCTGCCAGGTGAAACTCTGCCACCAGTCGAGTTCGACCACGCGTTTTGCTCCCCGGCGACGAAACCAGTCGGCCAGGCCCAACGGAACGAAACAACAGACGTCGGGAAAGCGCTTGAGGATCCTGCGAATGGTTGCGTCATCAAGATGATCGTAATGATTATGGGAGATGACAACCGCATCAAGCTGATGAAGTTGCTCGACAGACAGTACGGGAGGCGTTTTGCGCTGGGGTCCCAGGAAAGGCAGCGGAGAAGCGCGTCGAGAAAACACCGGATCGGTAAGGATGATATTGCCGTCCAGCTGCAGCAACACGCTCGCGTGTCCGAGCCACCACACCCCATCTTCATGAGATGCCGCAAGCTCAACCGGTTGCCACCACTGGCGGATGAAATCGTCATAACCCAGCGCGGGCGGCTTCGGTAAACCGGCCTCTTTGCGCGCTTTACGCCAACGGTCAAGGTCACCGGGTTGATGTCCGACAGGAAGGGTATTACGAAAACCGTTCGGGGTATGATGTTTCAGGGAGGGGTCATACCAGGGATTTTTCCAGACCACAGCCACCTCCCAGGACAAAAAAGATTAACGCTCAGCCACCAGGCGGATAAAGTCGTCTTCGTCTTTGTTATCTTCAGCGACCGCGTCTTTCGGCGCGTCTTTCTCTTCCGGTTCGTTAGCCTCGCAAAGACGGCGTAGCAATGCATTCTGGCGTTTTTGCTGATCGAGCAGTGCTTCCAGCAGTTCGATCTGCTCATTTGTACGCGAACTGGCCCGATTCACGAAAAACCAGATGACCAGCCCCACAAGCAGAACCACCAAAGAAATCATCAGGGATGCCATATTCAGCAGCCCTGAATTCAGTAACTCACCCATTTCACCACCTCAATAAAAACGTCTATTTTACCACTGGCGTGGAGGAAGGAAATCACGTTGAGAAAAAATGTGTATTACCACGGAATAAATTTGTTGATTGCGCAAACGCCGCTAAAAAACTGTACATCCTGATCGCACATCACATTGATCGTCTGCGTCCATAACACCACGCACGCTATCAGTACGATAATCAGAATTACCCAGCGTATTTTTTTCACTCCACACTCCGTCTAAGGACCTGATGTAACGAGATTATCACGCTTATCTTAAACAAGGACTAACTGCGCCTCCATCGCGGTTTTTAAGAATGCTGCACTTGTTTCATTGCGTAGACACGTTACGCTAGCATTACGATAACAACGATAAAAGAGGTAATAATGCGATTCATCATTCGAACAATTATTGCACTGGCCCTTGTCTGGATTGGCCTCCTGTTAACGGGCTATGGTGTGCTTGTGGGGAGCACCGAAAACGCAGCCGGGTTAGGCATTCAGTGTAAATACCTAACCGCACAAGGAATGAGCACCGCCCAGTATCTGCATACTGACAGCGGGATCATTGGCTTAACCCAATGTCCTGTACTGCGTAAAACATCCGTCGTGATTGATAACGGCTAATCAGCCAGGTTCATGAGGCATAAAAAACGCCGCATCAGATGCGGCGTTTTTTCATTTCAGCAGGGATTAAAACGGGTAGTCGTGATAGCCCATCTGTTCAGAAATTTTACGTGCGGCAGTGTGCAGAATAGTCACATACTCATGCAGACGCTCTTCGGAGAAGCGTAAGGTTGGGAAAGAGATACTTAAGCCTGCAATCACCACCCCAAAGCGGTCAAATACCGGGACGCCGATACAGCGCAGCCCCTCTTCCTGCTCTTCGTTATCTTCGCCATACCCTTGCTCGCGCACGCGGTCGAGTACCGTCAGCAGCGCTTCCGTACTGGTAATGGTTCGTTCCGTGCTGCGCTTGTATTCCACGCCTTCGAGGATCTGCTCCACTTCCTCGCGATCGCGCCACGCCAGCAGAACCTTACCAATCGCGGTACTGTAGAGCGGGTTGCGGCGCCCAATGCGCGAATACATGCGCAGATTGTACATGGAGTCGATTTTATGGATGTAAACGATGCTGTCTTCATCCAGCGCACCGAGATGAATGGTCTCTTTGGTCAGGCGAGAGATTTCACGCATCTGAATGTCCGCGCTGCGGATCAGGTCAACGTTTTGTAGCGCACGCGCCCCCAGTTCAAACAGCTTCAGCGTCAGAGAATATTTTTCAGACTCGCCTTCCTGCGCAACGTAACCCAGTGACTTCATGGTTTGCAAAAAGCGATAAACGGTGCTTTTTGACATCATCACGCGCTGTGACAGCTCTGTAATACCTATTTCACGCTCTTCTCCAAGCGCCTGTAAGATGCCAAACACCTTCAGCACGGAAGAAACAGAATCTGGTTGTTTATCCAAATCCGCAATAGCCATTTACCACCTCATAGCGAGTGTTTTATAAAAATCAGAACTGGTTTTTATTATAAGTTCCCGTCATGTCAGCTGCAATCAATCCGCGTTTACTTCGTTACAAATCTGCGACATATCGCGGCTGTAACAATGCTAAAATAGTTACCCTGAGAATAATTTCACGCTGAGCTTTTTACTCCTGATGGACAAGAATCTTTCCGATGGCCTGCCATTACCCCAGCGGTATGGCGCAATAGCGACCATCATTATCGGTATCTCCATGGCCGTCCTTGACGGCGCGATTGCGAACGTTGCCCTGCCAACCATCGCCAGCGACCTGCATGCCTCACCCGCCAGTTCGATTTGGATTGTTAACGCCTACCAGATTGCGATTGTGGTTTCACTGCTCTCGTTCTCTTTCCTGGGCGATATGTTCGGCTATCGCCGGGTGTATCAGTGTGGCCTGGTGGTTTTCACGTTTACCTCCCTGTTCTGCGCCCTTTCAGATTCACTTTATACCCTGACGCTTGCGCGCATCGCCCAGGGCTTTGGCGGCGCGGCGCTGATGAGCGTAAACACGGCGCTGATCCGTTTGATTTATCCGCAGCGCCATCTGGGGCGCGGGATGGGGATAAACTCATTTATTGTGGCCGTCTCTTCAGCCGCAGGGCCAACCATTGCGGCGGCGATCCTTTCCGTCGCGTCATGGCAATGGCTGTTCGCCATTAACGTGCCGCTGGGTATCCTCGCCATCTTCTTTGCCCTGCGCTTTCTTCCCGCTAACGGTCCCAAAATCAGCATGCCGCGCTTCGACGTGACGAGTGCGGTGATGAATGCCCTGACCTTCGGCCTGCTGATTACGGCGCTGAGCGGCTTTGCGCAAGGACAATCGCTGATGCTTACCGGCGCGGAGCTCATCGCCCTGCTGGCGATCGGCTTCTTCTTTGTTCGCCGCCAGCTCACCCTCCCCGCGCCTTTGCTGCCCGTTGATCTGCTGCGTATTCCTCTCTTTTCACTCTCCATTTGCACGTCCGTCTGCTCGTTTTGCGCCCAGATGCTGGCTCTGGTTTCTCTGCCCTTCTTTCTGCAGAGCGTGGTAGGCCGGTCAGAAGTGGAGACCGGACTGCTGCTCACCCCCTGGCCGCTGGCGACCATGGTGATGGCCCCGCTGGCAGGGTACTTAATTGAACGCGTTCACGCCGGTTTACTCGGGGCGCTGGGGCTGGCGGTAATGGCGACAGGCCTTTTCGCACTGGCATTGCTGCCTTCGTCGCCTTCCGATCTGGACATCATCTGGCGCATGATCCTCTGCGGCGCGGGGTTTGGGCTGTTCCAGTCCCCCAATAACCACACCATTATCACCTCAGCGCCGCGACATCGTAGCGGAGGGGCCAGCGGCATGTTGGGAACCGCGCGTCTCCTTGGGCAAAGCACCGGTGCGGCGCTGGTCGCCCTGATGTTTAACCTCGCAGGCCAGAACGGCAACCATGTTGCCCTCCTCACCGCCGGTGTACTTGCCACCCTCGCGGCTATCGTCAGCGGCCTGCGGGTGACCCAGCCCAGGGTTCAGGCATAAAAAAAGCCGGGCGGAGTGTTCTCCTGCCCGGCTTATTGAGTTTTGTTGCGTTACTTCAGGTATTCCCCACTGCGCAGCGCTTCAATACGTTTATCCAGCGGCGGGTGAGACATAAACAGCTCGCTCAGCGATTTGGATTTACCGTTAATGCAGAAGGCCATCATGCTGTTCGCTTCCTGCGGCTCGTAGGAGGTTTTCAGACGCTGCAGCGCGGCAATCATCTTCTCGCGACCAACCAGCTTCGCAGAACCGGCATCCGCGTGGAATTCACGGTGGCGGGAGAACCACATCGTGATGATGCTCGCCAGAATACCGAATACCAGTTCCAGCACCATCGACACGGCAAAATAGATCAGCGGGTTGCCGTTGCTCTCTTCGCCTTCGTCACGGTTGCCGCCCATGAAGCCAGCGGCAATCTGCGCCAGAATACGGGAGATAAAGATCACGAAGGTGTTTACCACGCCCTGAATCAGGGTCATGGTCACCATGTCACCGTTTGCGATATGGCTGATTTCGTGGGCGATAACCGCTTCGGCTTCGTCACGGCTCATGTTCTGCAGCAGTCCGGTGCTAACAGCGACCAGTGACGCATCGCGGCGGGCACCCGTGGCGAACGCGTTGATGTCCGGAGCATGGTAAATGGCCACCTGCGGCATGGCGATCCCGGCCTGACGGGACTGCTGAGCCACCGTATTCATCAGCCACTGTTCCATATCGTTACGCGGCTGTTCAATAACCTCACCCCCTACCGATTTCAATGCCATCCACTTCGACATCAGCAGGGAGATGAACGAGCCACCAAAACCAAACAGCAGCGCCATAATCAACAGACCCTGAACGCTGCTCGACTGAATTCCTGTCAGGCTTAGCACGAGCCCGAAAACCACCATCACCGCCAGGTTGGTGAGCAGGAAGAGCGCGATTCGCATCATAATTTTCTTTTTACCTCAGTTTAACAAAACGCACTATGCGATTACCCACATCGTATGGGTATTGCGGCTATTTTCAAGCATCCGGCGGGCGTAAGTCACCAGAAAGACACAACTTTACACAATTGAAAATCTGGCTGACGGAAGGATGAAGAACAAAAAGAAACAGGCACAATCTCTTGTGCCTGTTGGGAGGTTATTTTGCCGGAGCGGGCTGTACGGCAGGTTTCTCTTTTTCCTGATTCGCCAGGTCGAGCGCGATATGCACCGTCTCGTCGAGATACGGATCCGGCTCCTGGTAATCTTTTGGCAGATCGTCCAGTTTCTTGAGCAGAGGTTTACCTTCACGCTTGAAGCGATCGTTGATACGCGCCAGGCGGGTTGCATCGTCTTCGTTGTTCTCTTTTTCACGCTGAGCGTAGTTCAGAGAAACGATATTCCGCTTATCTTTCAGGGCATTGAATCGGGCAATATCCTTCAGGATGTACTGGAACTCCGGATCTTTCGCGATGCGGTCGTTATGCGCCTTCAGCAGCTCAGGGCCAAATTGCGTCATATCACCCGCTTTCACGTAGGTCGCGGCATTGATGCTGTCCCACGGCAACGCGTTATCTTCAAACTTCTCGCCTGTTTCCGTCTCCTGGGTGCCTGTCGGCATGATGATGTCCGGCGTGACACCCTTACGCTGCGTACTGCCGCCGTTTACGCGGTAGAATTTCTGAATGGTGTACTGAACCGAGCCCAGTGCAGGCCATTCCGGACGCAGCATTTGATCGTAAATCCGATTCAGAGAGCGATACTGCTGAACGGTGCCTTTCCCGAAGGTTGGCTCACCGACGATCAGCGCGCGGCCGTAGTCCTGCATGGCAGCGGCAAAGATCTCAGACGCGGAAGCGCTGAAGCGGTCAACCAGAACCACCAACGGGCCTTTGTAGTAGACCACACCGTCATTGTCCGCATCTTCACGCACTTTACCGTTGTTATCGCGCACCTGAACCACCGGGCCAGATGGGATGAACAGGCCAGAGAGTGAAACCGCTTCCGTCAGCGCCCCGCCGCCGTTACTGCGCAGGTCGATGATGATGCTGCTGACGTTCTGCTTTTCAAGTTTCTGCAGCTGAACTTTCACATCGTCAGTCAACCCGACGTAGAAGCCAGGAATATCCAGGACACCCACCTTCTCTTTACCCACGGTTTTCACCGACATTTTCACCGCGCGATCTTCCAGACGGATACGCTCACGGGTCAGGGTAACGATACGGGTTTTGGTGCCTTTTCCGGCTGGCAGAATTTCCAGACGAACCTTGCTGCCCTTCGGACCTTTGATCAGCGCAACCACGTCATCAAGACGCCAGCCGATCACATCGACCATGTTCTGGCCGGTTTGTCCCACACCCACAATGCGATCGCCTACGCTAATGGCTTTGCTTTTGGATGCCGGGCCACCCGCGACCATCGAATTGATCACCGTATAATCATCGTCCATCTGCAGCACCGCGCCGATACCTTCCAGAGACAGGCTCATTTCGGTATTAAACTGCTCGGTGTTGCGAGGTGAGAGATAGTTGGTGTGAGGATCGATTTCGTGCGCAAAGGCCGTCATGGCCAGTGAGAAAACATCCTCACTGTTGGTCTGTGCCAGGCGACGAATGGCAAATTTGTAACGACGCGTCAGCGTGTCACGGATCTCTTTTTCGTCTTTGCCGGTGAGCTTAAGGCTCAGCTCGTCGTATTTCACTTTGCCGTCCCACAGCGCATTCAGCTCGGCTTCATCTTTTGGCCAGGGCGCTTTGCTGCGGTCCAGATTGAAGGTGTCGTTGCCGGTGAAGTCCATCGGACGTTCCAGCACTTTCAGCGCGTACTCATAGCGTTCGAAGCGGCGCTTTTGCGACAGGTTGTAGAGATCGTAGAAGAGATCCAGCTTGCCTGAACGCAACTCGTCACCCACCTCGGATTTCCGCTTAGCGAACTGCTCGACATCGCTGGCGAGCAAAACGTTATGGCTGTAATCCAGCAAGTTCAGATAGCGGTCAAAGATTTTGGCCGAAAAGGCCTGATCGAGATCGAACTGACGATAGTGCGAACGGGTGAAACGTGAGGTCACGCGCTCGCTCACCGTCGCGTGCTGCGTCTCTTCCTTGAGTACCGGAATTTGATCAACACGCGTGATATCGTCCACTGCAAAGGCGTGACCTGTTATAGCAAACAGGCCCGCCAGCGCGGTGAGCTTAAAAAAAGTGTTCATGCCAGGCTTGGCCTCCGTTTCAGAACAACAAGTGTTCTGCGCGTACAATCATTGACATACCAGAAGTCAGCTGTACACGAACGCCATCTTTGGTGATTTCCAGTACGGTGGCGTCCATAGCATTGTTACCCGCTTTTACCTTCAGTGCCTGACCCACGCTCAGGGCGTTGATGTCAGAAACCGGGGTATGGCGCGGCTCTTCACGAGGCGCACGCGGGGCTTTTGCTGCTGGTTTGTCTGCACGCGGTTTGCGATCGTTATTATCGTGACGACGCGGCGCAGGGCGTGGTTTACGCTCACGACGAGGCGCTTCTTCCTGGCCGTTTGCCGCGGCGGCTTCGCGTTTTTTCGCTTGCTGTTCTGCACGTTGTGCCTGAACGCGTGCTTTGGCTTCTTCCAGCTGCTTGCGCGCGTGCTCAACGTGCTGCTCGTCCAGCTCACCGCAAGGGTTGCCGTCGAGATCCACGCGGGTCGCGCCAGGTTTGATACCGTACAGGTAACGCCAGCTCGAAGTATAAAGACGTAAGGCGGAACGCAGCTGAGTTTTGCTGAGGTTCATTTCCCCTTCAACACGCGCCACCAGATCCTGAAAAATACCGACTTTCAGGGGACGAGCTTCGCCTTCCGCGCTGAAGCACTGCGGGAAACGCTCGGCCAGAAATGCGATAACTTCTTTACTGCTATTCAACTTAGGTTGATTTTCCATGAAATTTCCTGATTACAACGGACGTTGCCAACAAGCGCAGGCATGAACAGGCGTCATTATAATGACGCTATCAGTAAATGCTACGTTATCCGTTGATTATCCTGCGACGCTCGCAAAGAATTTTTGATAATCGGTTGCTGCGAGTACGTTTTCCAGATTCGCCACCAGCTCGCGCAGCCCCTGTTCGTCCTCGGTTGTAAAGCGACTGAAGACCGTACTGTCGATGTCCAGAACGCCAATAATCTGATTTTTAACCACCAGCGGCAGAACGATTTCAGAATTACTGGCGGCATCACAGGCGATGTGCCCGTCAAACGCATGAACGTCTTCCACACGCTGGACCTGATTCTCGGCCACCGCCGTGCCGCATACGCCACGCCCTACCGGAATACGCACGCAGGCCAGTTTGCCCTGGAACGGACCGAGCACCAGCGTTTCACCTTCCAGAAGGTAAAAGCCAGCCCAGTTCACGTCAGAGAGACGTTCAAACAGCAATGCGCTAGTATTTGCCAGAGTGGCTAAGAAGCTGGTCTCACCCGCCATCAATGCCTTAAAATCGCGGTTCAGATCCGCGTAGAATTCTGTTTTGTTCATTATTCAATCACTTAGTTGTCTTACAAAATTACCGCATAGCCTATTAAAATAAGCATTAAATGCGCTCATGCTCAAGATGAATCCGTTCATGAGTTATTATAACTTTCAACAATACTTATTTGTGCGCAGCTGATGGCCTTAAAAACAACCAAAATTACGCCGACAAGAAAGATAACTGTCCATACGGTAAGCGAAGCTTTGCCTCGTGCACATTATCAGCGTTGCCCCCAGTGCGATACGCTTTTTATGTTGCCGAAGATGAAATCGCACCAAAGTGCCTTCTGTCCCCGCTGTGACGCCAAAATTCGCGATGGCCGCGACTGGTCGTTGACCCGCCTCGCCGCCATGGCCGTTACCATGCTGCTGCTGATGCCCTTCGCCTGGAGTGAGCCGCTGCTAAAACTCTACCTGCTCGGCGTGCGCATTGACGCCAACGTGCTGCAGGGCATCTGGCAGATGACCCGTCAGGGCGATCCCATCACCGCCGCGATGGTGCTGTTCTGCACCGTCGGCGCACCGCTTGTGCTGGTTGCCGCCATTGCCTATCTCTGGTTTGGCAATATTCTTGGCATGAACCTTCGCCCGGTGCTGCTGATGCTGGATAAGCTCAAAGAGTGGGTCATGCTGGATATTTATCTGGTCGGCGTGGGGGTTGCGTCAATAAAGGTGCAGGACTACGCCTTTTTGCAGCCCGGCGTCGGACTCTTTGCCTTCATCTGTCTGGTATTGCTGAGCATCCTGACGCTGATCCACCTGAACGTTGAGCAGCTCTGGGAGCGATTCTACCCTCAGCGCCCCGCCACGCGTCCCGATGAAAATCTGCGCGTCTGTCTGGGTTGCCACTATACCGGGTTACCCGACACGCGCGGACGCTGCCCGCGGTGCCACATTCCGTTGAGACTGCGGCGCAATAACAGCCTGCAAAAATGCTGGGCGGCGCTGATCGCCTCCCTGGTGTTTCTGATCCCCGCCAATATGCTGCCGATTTCCATCATTTACGTGAATGGTGGACGTCAGGAGGATACTATCCTTTCCGGGATTATCTCCCTTGCGCACAGCAATGTCGGGGTGGCGGCGATCGTCTTTATTGCCAGTATCCTGGTTCCCTTTACCAAAGTGGTGGTGATGATTACCCTGCTCATCAGCATTCACTTAAAGTGTGAACAAGGTTTACGGACCCGCATTTTGCTTCTGCGATTCGTCACCTGGATTGGCCGCTGGTCAATGTTAGATCTGTTCGTGATTTCGCTGATGATGTCGCTCATCAATCGCGATCAGTTACTTGCTTTTACAATGGGACCCGCGGCTTTTTATTTCGGCTCTGCGGTGATATTGACTATTCTTGCTGTGGAATGGCTGGATAGCCGCTTACTTTGGGATGCACATGAGTCAGGAAACCCCCGCTTCGCCGACTGAAGCGAGAATTAAAACAAAACGCCGCATTTCGCCATTCTGGTTGCTGCCCGTCATCGCCCTGATGATTGCAGGCTGGCTTATCTGGACAAGCTATGAGGATCGCGGCAGTACCGTCACCATTGATTTCCAGACCGCCGACGGCATCGTCGCCGGGCGAACCCCCGTACGCTTCCAGGGGGTTGAAGTGGGTACGGTTCAGGATATCTCCCTTGGAAAAGGGCTGAATAAGATTCAGGTGCGGGTCAGTATCAAATCTGACATGCAGGATGCCCTGCGCAGCGAAACGCAGTTCTGGCTGGTGACGCCAAAAGCCTCGCTGGCCGGTGTTTCCGGTCTGGATGCGCTCGTCGGCGGTAACTATATCGGCATGATGCCCGGCAAAGGCGAACCGCAGGATCACTTTGTGGCTCTGGATACGCAGCCCAAATACCGCCTCAATAACGGCGATTTGATGATTCATCTCCAGGCGCCGGACCTCGGTTCCCTGAACAGCGGCTCCCTGGTCTATTTTCGTAAGATCCCGGTTGGCCGCGTGTACGACTACGCGATTAACCCGAATAAACAGGGCGTCACCATTGATGTGCTGATCGAACGTCGCTTCACCAATCTGGTGAAAAAAGGCAGCCGCTTCTGGAACGTGTCCGGCGTGGATGCCGACCTCAGCCTGAGCGGTGCAAAAGTGAAGCTGGAGAGTCTGGCCGCACTGGTGAACGGCGCCATCGCCTTTGACTCCCCGGAAAACTCAAGCCCTGCCACCGCTGATGACACGTTCGGATTATACGCCGATCTGGCGCACAGCCAGCGCGGCGTGATCGTCAAACTCGCCCTTCCCGATGCTAAAGGACTAAAAGCGGGTTCAACGCCGCTGATGTATCAGGGTCTGCAGGTCGGCCAGCTCACCAAAATGACGCTCAACCCGGGCGGTTCGGTCACTGGCGAAATGACGGTCGATCCGAGCGTGGTCGATCTCCTGCGCGAGAAAACGCGCATCGAAATGCGCAGTCCAAAGATCTCCCTGAACGATACCAGCCTCAGCACGCTGCTGACCGGCAATACCTTTGAGCTGATCCCCGGGGAAGGTCAGCCCAGCAATAGCTTCGTGATTGCCCCGGCGGATAAAGCCCTGCTGCAAAAGCCGGGCGTCGTGACGGTTACGCTCAATGCGCCAGAAAGCTATGGGATTGAAGCCGGTCAGCCGTTGATTTTACACGGCGTGCAGGTGGGACAGGTGCTGGAGCGGAAGCTCTCCGCGGATGGGGTGCAATTCTCCGTTGCCATCGACCCGCAATACAGAGACCTGGTACATGGCGACAGTAAATTCGTGGTGAACAGTCGCGTCGACGTGAAGGTAGGTCTGGACGGCGTGGAGTTTCTCGGCGCCAGCGCCAGCGAATGGGTGAACGGCGGCATCCGTATTTTGCCGGGGGATAAAGGCCCCGTGCGCGACAGCTACCCGCTGTATGCCAACCTTGAGAAAGCGATTGAAAACAGCCTGAGCGATCTTCCTACCACCACGCTGACGTTAAGCGCCGAGACCCTGCCGGACGTTCAGGCGGGCTCCGTGGTGCTGTATCGCAAGTTTGAAGTCGGGGAAGTGATCACCGTTCGCCCGCGTGCCGACGCCTTTGATATCGAACTGCACATCAAGCCGGAGTACCGCAAGCTGCTGACGCCGAACAGCGTCTTCTGGGCTGAAGGCGGCGCGAAAGTGCAGCTGAACGGTAATGGACTGACCGTGCAGGCCTCTCCGCTGTCACGCGCGCTGCGCGGGGCGATTAGCTTCGATAACCTCAGCGGAGCGGGCGCGAACCTGCGTAAAGGCGATAAGCGAATTCTCTTCCCGTCCGAGACCGCCGCACGCGCCGTGGGCGGGCAGATTACCCTGCACGCGTTTGACGCCGGCAAGCTGGCGGAAGGCATGCCCATCCGCTACCTGGGCATTGATATCGGGCAGATCCAGAAGCTGACGCTGATCACCTCGCGCAACGAGGTGCAGGCTACCGCCGTGCTCTACCCGGAATATGTGCAGACCTTTGCGCGCGCGGGTTCGCGCTTCTCGGTGGTGACACCGCAGATCTCGGCCGCAGGCGTTGAGCATCTCGACACCATTTTGCAGCCGTACATCAACGTTGAGCCCGGCCAGGGCAATGCCCGTCGTGATTTCGAGCTGCAGGAAGCCACGATCACCGACTCGCGCTACCTTGGTGGCCTGAGCATCGTGGTGGAAGTGCCGGAAGCCGGCTCGCTGAGCATCGGCACGCCGGTCCTGTTCCGCGGCATTGAGGTCGGTACGGTCACGGGCCTGACGCTCGGGACGCTCTCCGACCGCGTGATGGTGGCGCTACGCATCAGCGAACGCTACCAGCACCTGGTGCGTAATAACTCGGTGTTCTGGCTGGCATCCGGCTACTCGCTGGACTTCGGCCTGACGGGAGGCGTGGTGAAAACCGGGACCTTCAACCAGTTCATTCGCGGTGGTATTGCGTTTGCCTCACCGCCGGGGACGCCGCTGGCGCCGAAAGCGCAGCCGGGTAAACATTTCCTGCTGCTCGAAAGCGAACCGAAAGAGTGGCGCGAATGGGGAACCGCCCTGCCGCGTTAATCTGCAAGGCTCCGGTGTCAACGCACCGGAGCCTTTATGTTACACTGCGCACCTGAACTTTTCCCTGTGGTGTGCCCGTGGCTCAAAACTCCGTATTTCTTCCTGAACAATTCCTGGCGCAGATGCGCGAGGCGCTTCCTTCTCACCTGTCGTTAGACGATTTTATCGCCGCCTGCCAGCGTCCGTTACGCCGCAGTATTCGCGTCAACACGCTGAAAATCAGCGTCGAGGATTTTCTGGCGCTGGTCGCGCCCTACAGCTGGCAGCTTACGCCGGTACCGTGGTGCGCTGAGGGGTTCTGGATCGAGCGCGATGACGAAGACGCCGTGCCGCTGGGAAGCACCGCTGAACATCTGAGCGGCCTGTTCTATATCCAGGAAGCCAGCTCGATGCTGCCGGTGGCAGCCCTGTTCGCCGATGGCAATGCGCCCGAGCGCGTGATGGATGTGGCCGCGGCGCCCGGCTCAAAAACCACGCAGATTGCCGCCCGTATGGGTAACCGGGGCGCGATCCTCGCCAACGAGTTTTCCGCCAGCCGCGTGAAGGTATTGCATGCCAACATCAGCCGCTGCGGTATTCATAACGTTGCCCTGACGCACTTCGACGGCCGCGTGTTTGGCGCTGCCCTGCCGGAAGCCTTCGACGCCATTCTGCTGGACGCTCCCTGCTCCGGCGAAGGGGTGGTGCGTAAAGATCCCGATGCGTTAAAGAACTGGTCCGTGGAAAGCAACCTTGAGATCGCCGCCACGCAGCGGGAGTTGATCGAAAGCGCATTCCATGCCCTTCGCCCAGGCGGCACGCTGGTCTATTCAACGTGCACCTTAAACCGCGATGAAAACGAAGACGTCTGCCTGTGGCTGAAAGCGCAATACCCGGATGCGGTCGAATTCCTGCCGCTTAACGATCTGTTTGTCTCAGCACAGGAGGCGATTACGCCGGAGGGTTTCCTCCACGTATTCCCGCAGATTTACGACTGCGAAGGCTTCTTTGTGGCACGTCTGCGTAAAACGCAGGCGGTTGCTCCCCTGCCCGCACCCAAATTCAAGGTCGGCACCTTCCCGTTTGCCCCCCTCAAAGGGCGCGATGCAGCACAGCTTGTCGCCGCCGCCGAAAAGGTTGGTCTGGTCTGGGATGAGAGCCTGCACCTCTGGATCCGTGATAAAGAGGTATGGCTGTTCCCGGCTGAGATCGAACCGCTCATCGGAAAGGTCCGTTTTTCCCGAATCGGGATCCGCCTGACGGAAGTGCATAATAAAGGCTATCGCTGGCAGCATGAGGCCGTCATCGCCCTTGCCGGGCACGAGAATGCCTTTGCCCTGACGCATCAGGAAGCCGAAGAGTGGTACCGTGGTCGCGATGTCTATCCTGACAGCACGCCATCAGGCGATGAAGTGATCGTGACGTATCAGGGATACCCGCTCGGGCTGGCAAAAAAAGTCGGTTCACGACTGAAAAACAGCTATCCGCGCGAGCTGGTCCGGGATGGACGACTGTTTACCGGTAACGATCGCTCGGCCTGAAAAAAAGCGCATTTTTTTACTGGCGATTTTGCTCTCCTTGTCTACGATCAAAAATGGGTGGCCGTACTGGTCATACCAGATTTTGACAACCGACCCGGAGAGCACTATGACGAAAACCAGCGTGCGTATTGGCGCTTTTGAGATCGACGACGCAGAACTGCGCGGCGAAGCGCAAGGCGATCGAACGTTAAGTATTCCCTGCAAATCCGACCCGGATTTGTGCATGCAGCTCGATGCATGGGATGCAGACACCAGCGTCCCGGCAATACTTGATGGCGAACATTCTGTTCTTTACCGTGAGCATTACGATAGTAAAACCGATGCCTGGGTCATGCGTCTTGCCTGACCTAAAGAGAACCCGCCCGAAGGCGGGTTATTTATTACTGCAGCTGCGCCAGCGTAAAGTAACCGTCAAATACGGCGCCCGTATCAATGTAGTGGAGATTGTCAAAATCATACCTTCTGTCGACGGGCGTATGTCCGAACCAGAAATGATCCGCACCGCTGATGCCCTGCCCTTTACCCACCATAAACCCCGTCAACCGATCGCGATCCCATAAAACGCGCTGGGCGCTCACCGGTTTTTGCCAGCGGTATTCCGCTGCCGGATAATCCGCATGGGCAATCACGTTCAGACCGTTCGCACAGGTTATCTCGATGATATGCGGTAAATCGTGACAGGCCTCAAGCAACGACAGCGCAAGCTGTTGCTGGTCCCGTTCAAGTTGCCTGAACCATATTCCACCATTCATTGTCCAGAGTGAAAAATCGTTATTATCCAGACTGTCGAGCGCCATTTGCTCATGGTTGCCCCGGACGGCACGAAACCATTTTTCATTGATAAGCTGTAATGATTTAACGCTGTCCGGACCGCGATCGATCATATCCCCAACGGAAATAAGCAAATCCTCATACGGATTAAAATGACGGCGTTTAAGCTCATCCATAAGCCGCTGATAACAGCCATGTATATCGCTGACCACCCAGACGTGACGCCACTTTCGACCATCTATTCGCTCATACATAGAACCTCCCACAAGAGAGTGTAGCTGCAGCTAACATATGCGCAGGGAAGCTCCGCTGGAGCGCTTTTCATAAAGTTAAACAAACAGTAAACTAAGGATAAATAAATATTTCACCAGTATTAATACACTTTTGCATGCCCCTAAAATATGCATTGCATAAACTTTGAGGTCTTTCCGTGTCAAATAAGCGCCTGCAAGAAGATGTGCCACATTCGCATCGTACCCATATCATTTCCGAACTGGTGAAAGGTAAACTCGTTCCAGGTCCTATCTGGCAAAAACGCGAGTACCGTCTCAAATTTCTGTTACGTTCACTGCTGTTCTGGTCTTCCACGCATCGCATGCTCAATGCACTGGCTCGCCGCAACGATTTCGACCAGCTGCTGGCTTCGCAAATCACCCTGCCGAGCAAAACGCATCGCCAGTATCTCATGCGGGGGATGAATGCCAACGCACGGGCCAATGCCATCATCACCCATTATCAGTGGATTGACTCCCTAAGAGATGCCGGGCTAATCGCCGCCTTAACCGGGCCGCAAGAACAATCCATTGTTGAGTTTCATGCTAAAGATGGCGTGAGCTATAACGTTAATGCCATGAACGCCAGTAAAGCAGAGCGTGAGGGCGAGTGTACGCTGTGGCTGCGTGATAACGAAAATACCCTGCTTGCGAGCGTGACGTTTTGCGTTACGCGTGAAAACGGAGAATATGCGCTGGTGATTGGGGGTCTTCAGGGCCCGCGCCGCAGCGTATCCCGCGATGTAATCAAACAGGCGACCCGTGCCTGCCATGGTCTTTTCCCGAAACGCGTGTTGATGGAAGTGCTTTTCCAGCTTGCAACCCTTTCCGGCATGAAAGCCATTTACGCAGTCAGCGATGAAGGGCATATCTTCCGCGCGCTGCGCTATCGTCTGAGTAAAGGTCGTCATTTCCATGCCAGCTACGACGAGTTTTGGGCTTCTATTGACGGTCAAAAACGCTCGACCTTCAGTTGGCAGCTCCCGCTGCATATGGAGCGCAAATCCCTTGAAGAAATTGCCAGTAAAAAACGCGCTGAATACCGCCGTCGCTTTGAGCTGCTTGATGAAATCGAGGCGTCGGTTAGGTCGTACTTTTAGACCCCGCACGCGCTTTACTGAATTGCACACGAAAATTTAACAAAACAGGCAAAAAGGGCTGGACTACAGCATGCCGTAGTGTGTTATGTTTTAACCAGACGTACAGAACGTGCGCTGCAGAAGTGAGACAACGAAAGGATTAGTCTTTTACTTTCATGCAGATAAAAAGAGACCGAATACGATTCCTGTATTCGGTCCAGGGAAATGGCTCTTGGGAGAGAGCCGTGCGCTAAAAGTTGGCATTAATGCAGGCTAAGTCGCCTTGCCTTTTAAGAATAGATGACGACGCCAGGTTTTCCAGTCCACAGCTAAAGCGGTCGGAAAAAAAGCGCCAGAGCATCATAAAATGTGAAAAACCGCAGTGCTTTCGCAAGCATCTGCGGTTTTTTATTGCAAACCTGAACGTTAGCAGAGCTTGTCGGCGCGCTCGATAAACGGGGCCAGACTCATTTTCTGTCCCGGATTCGCCGGGTCATCGATCTGAATGATGCTAATCGGCTGGCCGCTGCTCTTTCCGCTGGCCACCTGCTGCTCGGCGGTTTCATTTAACGGGTATTGCACCAGCGTGCTCGGGTTGATGGCATACAGCGCATGGCCCGGACGGCAGGTCAGCATCACCTCTTCGCGGTTGAACGCCCATTTATCCTTACCCACTTCAAAACGGCTGACGGTGATAACCTGCGGTGCGGCAAACGCGCTCCCCGTGCAGGCCAGCAATATGAGAGAAAGTACTGTCTTTTTCATATGATATTTAACCTTGTCAGAAGGGTTCCCAGGTGGCGAACAGACTGACCGTTGCCAGTACCAGCGCCCCCAGCACCACTTCTGCCTGTGTCATCCTGATAAAAATCTGTTGTGCTCGCCCGGTCTCCGGACGAAACCGTGGCACCAGAAAATACCGATTTGCCAGCGCAATTACCACCATCAACGCCACCAGCGCACATTTGAACAACAAAAACTGCACGTAGTCAGCCTGCCAGGGAACATGGACGCCCAGTATCATGAGCGCATTGACCGCTCCGCTGAGCAGCACGCCCGCGACCGCATAATGGCCCACGCGCGAGAAGCGCATCATGGTATAGATGGCGGCATTCTGCCAGCGCCCGTTCGCCAGACGCATGCAGAACAGCAGGGGCAGTAATCCGCCAAGCCAGGTAGCAGCACAGATCAGGTGAAAAGCGTGATTAAGGCGCTGCAGCGCCCCCATCGGACCGTCGTTCATCGCCGCGTGCCCTACCCCCGCCAGCAGGATAAGCTGCCCCATGGCGAGCAGCAGCAGCCGCGAACCCTTCAGCGGCGCGAGCCATGCTGCAGCGACCGTCATCGCAGCGAGAATCATTTGCCACAGCCAGACGCCGCCAAACTGTGTCCTCATTACGCCGGACCAGACCTGTGGGGCAAATACGTCGCCCCAACCGTTACCCATCTGCCCGCCCTGAAGCATAAACATCAGGAGTGCAGCCGCCAGGCTCACAAAAGCCGCCACTTTCTGCTGCAGCTGGAAACGTCGGGACATCAGCCGCTGGAGAGAGGAAGGCGCAAACCAGACGCTGTAAAGCGCGTTGCCAAAAATCAGCATCAGCGCCCCGAAATGGATAAAGCGCAACCCGATATAACACAGCGCCAGCATGCTATTTCACGCTAAAGTGATAGCTACCTTTGGTTTTATGACCGTCTACAGAGACGACATGCCAGTCTACCTGGTACGTCCCTGGCGTCAGCGTTTGGTCCAGCGGAACGGTGAGCTGCGCCTTGTTCTTTTCGTCGCGCGTGGCGGTTCCCGTTTTGATGACCTGCTTTTGCGCATCCGTCACCACCACACCGCTAAATTCCGGTTCGATGCCTTCTGAAAAATTCAGCGTCAGTGCCTGCGGAGCGCTCACCACGCTGTCCGCTGCCGGGATCGGCTGCTTAAGGTGCGCATGCGCCAGCACGGAGGGGGTCATCATTGTAGAGGCCAGAAAAACCAGTGCGCATACCGCGCGGGAAGCGGAGAAACCCATCGCAATCATTCCTTTTTGTTATGTCTGTATGCTAAAGAATAACGCTGTATAATAAACGAGTCGAGGATCATCCTGCCTCCGCTTGTCATCGTCGTGCAATCGCGGTAACGTTGCCGCCGCATAAAAAGGAGAAGGTAATGAAGATCAATCTGGCCGCCCTTCCACAGGACGAGATGGATAAAGTGAATGTCGATCTCGCTGCCGCTGGCGTCGCGTTTAAAGAGCGTTACAACATGCCTGTCGTGGCTGAAGTCGTTGAACGGGAACAGCCCGCCCATCTGCGCGACTGGTTTCGCGAAAGACTCATCGCCCACCGTCTCGCCTCGGTCAACCTCTCCCGTTTACCGTACGAACCTAAAGTTAAATAAGCTTAACGAGCCGTTACACTTCCTTACGCTGAATCTGGCAGGATAAGAAAACCCTGATAAATTTAGGTGTATTCTTAAATCCCTGCGACTCAGTGTATAAGGAAGTCACGATGTCACATTGGAATATAGCGGCGGCCCAGTATAGCGGGCAGCATCAGAGTGTCGATGACCATATCACGCACCACCTGCGCTTCATCGCCGAAGCAGCACGGCAGGGGTGCGATCTGCTGGTGTTTCCTGAACTGTCATTAACAGGCTCGGGAACGACGACGTTACCTCTCCCACCCGGCGACGCCCAGCTTGAACCGCTGCTCGACGTGGCGCATCGTTACCGAATAACCGTAATTGCCGGGCTCCCCGTGGAGCGGGATGGTCAGCGCCAGAAAGGTCTCGCGCTCTTCACCCCCGCTCGTCAACGCATCCTTCGCTACCCGCAAGGTGGCGGAGCCAGCCTGGTGCCGGGAGAGAAACAGCTCAGCATTATTGATGCGCATGCCGATTCCCCCAATCTCGATCCCAGAGCGTCGCTGTTTACCAGCTGTCAGTCAGTGGAGGATAACCGCTGGCGGCAGTCCATCAGTACCCTGCAGCGCTTCGCGCATAAATATGCCATAGCGGTGCTGATGGCGAACGCCTGCGGCGGTAGCGCGCTGTGGGATGAAAAAGGCCAGCTGATCGTTCGCGCGGATAAGGGCGAGCTGCTGTTGACCGGCACGCTCGGCGGAGAGGGTTGGCAAGGCGATATCATTCCTTTAGGCTAGGCGTTTTAAGCTCAGGAGTGTTCAATGCTGCGCGTCATCGATACCGAAACTTGCGATCTTCAGGGCGGAATTGTGGAAGTGGCCTCTGTCGACGTGGTTGATGGTAAAATCGTCAACCCAATGAGCCATCTGGTGCGTCCTGACCGCCCCATCAGCCCTCAGGCGATGGCTATCCATCGCATTACCGAATCGATGGTGGCGGACAAGCCGTGGATCGAAGAGATCATTCCCCACTATTACGGTAGCCCCTGGTACGTCGCGCATAACGCCAGTTTTGACCGCCGGGTGCTCCCTGAAATGCCGGGGGAATGGATTTGTACTATGAAGCTGGCGCGTCGCCTCTGGCCGGGCATTAAATACAGCAACATGGCGCTGTACAAGTCCCGCAAGCTCAGCGTCCGCACGCCTGAGGGGCTTCATCATCACCGCGCCCTGTACGACTGCTATATCACCGCCGCGCTACTCATCGATATTATGAACACCTCGGGCTGGACGCCGGACGATATGGCAACGATTACCGGACGCCCCGCACTGCTGACCACGTTTACCTTTGGTAAATACCGGGGCAGAGCGGTGTCGGATATTGCGGATAAAGACCCGGGCTATTTGCGCTGGCTGTATAACAACCTTGACAAAATGAGCCCGGAACTGCGCCTGACGCTGAAGCACTATCTGGGCGAAGCTTAACGCTCTGCACGGCCTGGCAGCGTCTCCTGCGCCAGGCCAATCAGGAAGGCATACTCCAGCGCCACCCCTTCATACGATTTAAATCGTCCCGATTTCCCGCCGTGTCCGGAATCCATGTCGGTACACAGCAGCAGCAGGTTGTCGTCGGTTTTCAGCTCCCGCAGTTTCGCCACCCATTTTGCCGGCTCCCAGTACTGCACCTGAGAGTCATGCAGACCGGTGGTGACCAGCATGTGGGGATAGGCTTTCGCCTCGACGTTATCGTAAGGGCTGTACGTTTTCATATAGCGGTAGTAAATCTCATCCTGCGGATTCCCCCACTCTTCAAACTCCCCGGTCGTCAGCGGAATGGATTCATCGAGCATGGTCGTCACCACATCGACAAACGGCACCTGCGCGACAATCCCCTTAAAGCGTTCGGGACGCTGGTTGATAACCGCTCCCATCAGCATGCCGCCCGCGCTGCCGCCCATGCCAAAGCAGAGTTTCGGATCGCCATAGCCCTGATCAATCAGCGCATCGCAGACGTCGAGGTAGTCATTGAAGGTGTTTTTCTTTTTCAGGAATTTCCCGTCCTCATACCAGTGCTGCCCCAGCTCACCGCCGCCGCGAATATGGGCGATGGCGAAAACAAAGCCGCGGTCGAGCAGGCTTAAACGGCTGCTGCTGAAATCAGCATCCATGCTGGAGCCGTAGGAGCCGTAGCCGTACACCAGGATCGGGTTTTTGCCTTTCTGGAAATGGGCTTTGTGATAGACGAGCGAGACGGGGACCTCGACGCCATCCCGGGCGGTGACCCACAGGTGCTCGCTGCGGTAGTTTTCGGACTCAAACCCTTTAACCTCGGTCTGCTTTATCACCTGACGCTGCCCGGTATCCATGTCCAGCTCAAACAGGGTGTCCGGTGTGGTCATGGAAGAATAGCCGTAGCGCAGCCGCGAGGATTCAGGTTCCGGGTTGAAACCAATCCACGTCACATAGGCCGGGTCGTCGAACGCGATCCCCACCACTTCCCGCGTTTTGCGGTTGATTTGCCGGATGCTGGTCAGCCCGCGCTGGCGCTCCTCCACCACCAGCCAGTCGGTGAACAGGGTAAACCCTTCCAGCATCACCTGATCCCGCGCGGGGATAAGCACCTCCCACTTGCGCTCATCGCGCACTTTGGTTTTATAGAGGCCAAAGTTTTTACCCTCGCGATTCGAGCGCAGATAAAAGCTGTGCTGGAAGTGATCCAGGCTGTACTCATGATCCTTTCGGCGCGGCAGAAAACAGAGCGGCTGGGCGTCCGGCAGTTCGGCATCCAGCAGCAGGACTTCCGACGTCGTGGCGCTGGCCAGGAAGATAATGACATAATGGCGCGAAGAGGTTTTATGCAGGCTGACATAAAACGTTTCGTCTTTCTCTTCATAGACCAGCTCGTCGTCTGCGGAGTCCGTTCCGATGGTATGCCGCCATACCTGATAGGGCAGCAGCGTAGAGGCGTGCTTTTTGACGTAGTACACCGTCTCGGAATCATTCGCCCAGACAAAATCCGGGGAGACGTTTTCCAGCATTTCCGGATACCAGTTGCCGGTGTCCAGATTGCGAAAACGCAGGCCGTACTGGCGACGGGAGAGATAATCCTCCGCCAGCGCCATCACCGCGTTATCCGGCGAAATGGACATGCCGCCCAGAGTATAAAACTCGCTGTGGGCCGCGCGTTGGTTGGCATCCAGCAGAATATCCCACGCATCCCATTCGGCGCTCAGGACCGACTGACGCTGGTAGATGGGATACTCGTTGCCGGGCTCATAAATATGGCGATAGCGATAGCCATTTTTGGTCCAGGGCGCGGAGATATCGCGCTGGGGAATACGCTGCACCATTTCATTCAGCAGCTGGTCCTGAAGCGTCTGCTGGCTGGACATGACCTTGCGGCCATAGTCGTTTTCCTCGTGCAGGTAGTCGAGCACCTCTGGCCGGGAGCGCGAATCGTCCCGTAGCCAGTAATAGTTGTCTATACGCGTATCGCCATGCGTGGTGATCGCATAAGGTATACGTCGGGCTTTCGGTGGCATGTCGTCATTCTTTTTCGTTTTACACCCTATAAGGTTGGCAAAACCCACGCATGATGCAAGCGAAACAGGGTCGCAACGGCGAGAACTATCCCTGTAACGCCTGTTTTTGTTCCCGAATATCCCGCTCAATGCCCTCACGCACGTCCTGCGGGATCTTCAGCGCGTCGCCAAGCGCATTCAGGTAGCTCCGCTCCATAAAGTGATCGATATCGATGGCGGCACAGCTGAGGAAATAGAGTTCAAGCGCCTCTTCCTCATTTTTCACGCTTTGCGCCAGACGCTGCGGATCAAGGGGCTGTTCGATGGCCTGCGCCACCAGCGCTCTGCCCTTCTCTTCGACGCCGGCTTCGCGCAGCTGCTGTTCGATCGCCAGCCGTTCCTTATCGTCGATATGTCCGTCACTTTTCGCGGCAAAAACCAGCGCAAGAATGAGCCTTTCGGTACGCAGATCCAGCGGCGAGGTGTGCTCGCCGTAGTGCGGTTCATCACTGTGCGCGGTCCGGACCCTGTCCTTGTATTTATTCCACAGGACGGTGCCCGCAATGGCGCCCCCACCGGCCAGCAGCGCGCCTGTCCCATACTTTGCCAGCAGCTTGCGCGAGGATTTATTCGCGACCAGCAGGCCTGCCAGCCCGCCGAGCGCCCCGGGCACCAGCAGTTTGCTGAGATCCCGCTCGCCGGAAGACGACGTTTTCTGCCCTAACAGTGATTGCAATTGATTTAGCCAGCCAGACATGGTTTCCCTCACTTAACGGTGAACATGTTCCACAGCGTAAGCGAGCAGGCGTCAGGAAATGTCTGGGCGGGCTAAAGAAGCGCAAATTTCTTCTCCCCTCACCTGGCCGTGCACAAGACAGACGCAAACGTTTTCGTTTATACTGCCCGCAACTTTTTCAGGGGGATTGTTATGATTCGTTTAGGAACCGCGCTGCGACCTGCGGCGACGCGAGTGATGCTGTTGGGATCGGGCGAGCTGGGAAAAGAGGTCGCCATTGAGTGCCAGCGTTTAGGCGTGGAAGTCATTGCCGTAGACCGCTACGCCGATGCACCCGCCATGCACGTCGCCCATCGTTCTTATGTGATTAACATGCTGGACGGCGATGCCCTTCGTGAGCTGATTTCACGCGAGAAGCCTGATTTCGTTGTACCGGAAATTGAAGCCATCGCCACCGACACGCTGATTGCGCTTGAGCAGGAAGGCCAGCGCGTGGTGCCCTGCGCGAAAGCCGCAAAGCTGACCATGAACCGCGAAGGCATTCGTCGTCTGGCGGCAGAAGAGCTCGGGTTGCCCACGTCGAGCTATCGTTTTGCTGGCGATAAGGCCGCATTCCTGCAGGCCGTTGAGGAGATTGGGTACCCGAGCATCGTTAAGCCGGTGATGAGCTCCTCCGGTAAAGGACAGAGCTTTATCCGCGACAGCAGCACGCTGGACAAGGCGTGGGAGTACGCCCAACAGGGTGGCCGCGCAGGCGCCGGTCGCGTGATCGTTGAAGGGGTGGTGAAGTTTGATTTCGAGATCACCCTGCTGACCGTCAGCGCCGTTGACGGCGTCCATTTCTGCGACCCGATTGGCCACCGCCAGGAAGATGGCGATTACCGCGAATCCTGGCAGCCGCAGCAGATGAGCGCCCTGGCGCTTGAGCGTGCGCAGGCGATCGCCCGTAAAACCGTCCTGGCGCTGGGCGGCTATGGCCTGTTTGGCGTGGAGCTGTTTGTGTGCGGCGATGAGGTGACCTTCAGCGAAGTCTCCCCTCGCCCGCATGACACCGGCATGGTCACGCTGATTTCGCAGGATCTCTCCGAGTTCGCCCTGCACGTGCGCGCCTTCCTCGGCCTGCCCGTCGGCGGTATCCGTCAGTACGGCCCGGCAGCCTCGGCGGTGATCCTGCCGCAGTTAACCAGCCAGAACGTTACGTTTGATAACGTCGACGCGGCGGTGGGTGCCGGGTTGCAGGTCCGTTTGTTCGGTAAGCCGGAGATCGACGGTACCCGTCGTCTTGGCGTGGCGTTAGCCACCGGAGATAACGTTGACGACGCCGTGGCGAGAGCGAAAGCGGCCGCAGCAAGCGTTAAGGTAACGGGATAAAAAAACGGGCCGAAAGGCCCGTTTTTCATGCGGCGAATGACTTACTGCTTCGCGCCTTCTACCGCTTCGCGAGCCAGTTTGGTGATGCGATCCCAGTCGCCCGCTTCCAGCGCATCCGCCGGAACCAGCCATGAGCCACCGATGCACAGCACGCTTTTCAGCGCCAGGTAGTCACGGTAGTTGGCAGGAGAGATACCGCCCGTCGGGCAGAAGCGTACCTGAGAGAATGGACCGGCAATGGCCTGCAGCGCTTTGGTGCCCCCGTTCGCTTCCGCCGGGAAGAATTTAAACTCTTTCAGACCGTAGTCCATGCCCAGCATCAGTTCAGAAACGGTGCTGATGCCCGGGATCAGCGGAATGGTACCTTCGGTGGCGGCTTTCAGCAGCGACTCGGTCAGGCCCGGGCTGATGGCAAACTGTGCGCCCGCTTCGGTTACTTCAGCCAGCTGTTTTGCGTTCGTTACGGTACCCGCACCGATAATGGCGTCCGGCACTTCTTTAGCAATCGCGCGAATGGCATCCATCGCGCAGGCGGTACGCAGGGTCACTTCCAGAACGCGAACGCCGCCCGCAACCAGCGCTTTCGCCATCGGTACAGCGTGCTCCAGCTTGTTTACCACGATAACCGGCACGACAGGGCCAGTGGTCAGGATTGCTTCTGCACTTGTTTTCCAGTTTTTCATCAGAGTCTTCTCTCGCCAGATCGTTAAAATCAAGTCGTCTTAAAACGTAATACAGGTTGCGCCCTGCTCAGCACCGGAGAGGTTCTCACGCAGTGCGCCAAACATTTCGCGTCCTGTTCCCACGCGCGACGCGCTCAGGTCAGGAATATGGGGCTGACGTGCCGCCAGCTCGGCGTCATCCACCAGCAGGGTTAACTCGCCTGTCTGACCGTTAACGCGGATCATGTCACCGTCACGCACTTTCGCCAGCAGGCCGCCGTCGTACGCTTCCGGCGTCACGTGGATAGCTGATGGCACTTTACCTGAGGCGCCAGAGAGGCGTCCATCGGTCACCAGTGCAATTTTGAAACGGCGGTCCAATAATACACCAAGTGGTGGCATAAGTTTATGTAATTCTGGCATCCCGTTGGCTTTAGGCCCCTGATGACGCACCACTACCACGCAGTCTTTGTCGAGCAGACCGGCGTCAAAGGCAGGTAATACGTCGTGCTGGCTTTCAAATACCACCGCTGGCGCTTCGATAATCTGGTTCTCTTCCGGTACGGCAGAGGTCTTCATTACCGCGCGACCGAGGTTACCGCTCAGCACCTTTGTGCCACCGTGAGGTGAGAACGGTTTGTCGATGGTGGCGATAACCTGCGCATCAAGAGATGCGGTCGCCCCTTCGCGCCAGTCCAGCTCGCCGTTGTTCAGCCATGGCTCCTGGGTGTAGCGCTGCAGGCCAAAGCCCGCTACGGTGTTAACATCTTCATGCAGCAGACCGCCCTTCAGCAGCTCGCGCATGAGCAGCGGTACGCCGCCTGCGGCCTGGAAGTGGTTGATGTCCGCCGGACCGTTTGGATACAGGCGCGCCATCAACGGCACCACGGAAGAGATCTCGGAGAAGTCATCCCAGTTAATCAGAATGCCCGCCGCACGCGCCATGGCCACCAGGTGCATGGTGTGGTTGGTCGAACCGCCGGTGGCCAGCAGCGCAACAATCCCGTTGACGATAACTTTTTCGTCGACCATTTTGCCCATCGGCATCCATTCGTTGCCGTTTCCGGTCAGACGCGTGACCTGACGGGCCGCGGCCTCGGTCAGCGCCTTGCGCAGCGGTGCATCCGGCTGGATAAAGGACGAGCCCGGAAGCTGCATCCCCATAAACTCCACCACCATCTGGTTCGTGTTCGCGGTACCGTAGAACGTACAGGTGCCCGGCGCGTGGTAGGATGCAGCTTCCGCTTCCAGCAGCGCCTGACGATCTGCTTTTCCTTCCGCGTACAGCTGGCGAATGCGCACTTTTTCTTTGTTCGGCAGGCCGCTTGCCATTGGGCCCGACGGCACGAAGATCGCAGGCAGATGACCAAACGACAGCGCGGCCATCACCAGGCCCGGAACAATCTTGTCGCACACGCCGAGATAGAGCGCGCCATCAAACATGTTGTGTGACAGGCCCACCGCCGCGGACATGGCAATGACTTCACGGCTCAGCAGGGAGAGTTCCATACCGTCCTGACCCTGCGTCACGCCGTCGCACATGGCGGGTACCCCACCCGCCACCTGGCCGACCGCATTCACGCTGTGCAGCGCTTTACGGATGATATCCGGGTAGACCTCATAGGGCTGGTGCGCGGAAAGCATATCGTTATAAGCGGTAATGATGGCGATATTGTTACGCAACATGCTTTTCAGCGACGCTTTATCGTCAGGCTGGCAGGCGGCGAAGCCGTGCGCCAGGTTACCGCAGGCCAGCTGGGAACGGTGAACGGTGTTGCTCTTCGCCTGTTCAATCCGGGCGAGGTAGGCCGAACGGGTCTCTTTCGAGCGCTCAATAATGCGCTGTGTTACGCGTAACAATGTCGGATTCATAAAAGCTCCTCTCATTTATCTGTCCGGGCTCGGGAGTTTACAAAGTCGCTGGCAGTTGTTAACAACGCTGAAACGCTTGCTGTCCGGAGCTCAGGGGCAAAATCACTTCCGGCAGTGTAATAAAAAAAGCTCCGCGGGTGAATCCACGCGGAGCTTAAAAGTTGAAAATTGTGCCACGAGCTGTGTTAGATCATGTTACCGGTAAAATAACACTTTCGGGCTAGCGGATTATCTTACTCAAACTCGTTCCAGGAGCGGCCATCACGGGTGATCATTGCCACCGACGCGACAGGTCCCCATGTGCCCGCCTGATACGGTTTTGGCGCATCCTGATCGGCAGCCCAGGCTTCGGTGATGGAGTCGACCCATTTCCACGCCTCTTCCACCTCATCGCGACGCACGAACAGCGCCTGGATACCGCGCATGGTTTCCAGCAGCAGACGCTCGTACGCATCGGCCAGGTGCGTCTGGTTAAAGGTTTCGGAGTAGCTCAGATCCAGCTTGGTGGTCTGCAGGTTGTGTTTATGATCCAGGCCCGGCACTTTGTTCAGGATCTGGATATCCACGCCCTCGTCCGGCTGCAGACGAATGGTCAGCTTGTTCTGCGGCAGCTCCTGCCAGGACTCTTTGAACAGGTTCAGTTCCGGGTTCTTAAAGTAGACTACCACTTCGGAACATTTCGCAGGCAGACGCTTACCGGTGCGCAGGTAGAACGGAACCCCCGCCCAGCGCCAGTCGTCGATGTCCACGCGGATGGCCACGAACGTCTCGGTGTTGCTGGACTTGTTCGCGCCCTCTTCTTCCAGGTAGCCAGGCACTTTTTTACCTTGCGCAAACCCGGCGGTGTACTGGCCGCGAACGGTCTTCTCGCGCACGTTGGAGCGGTCGATGCGGCGCAGCGACTTCAGCACTTTCACTTTGGCGTCACGGATGCTGTCCGCCGTCAGATCAGACGGAGGAGACATGGCAATCATGCACAAAATCTGCAGCAGGTGGTTCTGGATCATGTCGCGCATCTGACCGGCCTGGTCAAAGTAACCCCAGCGACCTTCAATCCCCACCTCTTCCGCCACGGTGATTTCCACGTGGTCGATAGTGCGGTTGTCCCAGTTATTTACAAACAGGGAGTTAGCAAAACGCAGCGCCAGCAGGTTCAGCACCGTCTCTTTACCGAGATAGTGGTCGATACGGTAGACCTGGCACTCTTCAAAGAACTCGCCCACCTGGTCGTTGATTTCACGAGAGGTTGCCAGGGACGTACCCAGCGGCTTCTCCATCACGACGCGCGCCGGTTTGGCGTTCAGTTTGGCTTCGCCCAGGCCCTTGCAGATGGCGCCGAAGGTGCTTGGCGGCATGGCGAAATAGTTAATGGTGACACGGTTTTTCTGATCCAGCATCGCGCCCAAGCGAGCGAACGCGCTGACGTCATTCACGTCAAGGTTGCAGAAATCGAGACGACCGCTCAGGGTATCCCACAAACTTTCATCAATTTTTTCCTTCATGAAAGTTTCGAGCGCCTCGCGGACGACTTTGGTATAAGCGTCCTTGTCCCAGTCGGCGCGCCCAACACCCAGGATACGGGTATCCGGATGAATTTGGCCCGCTTTCTCCAGTTGATACAGGGAAGGCAGCAATTTTCGGCGTGCAAGATCGCCTTTCGCGCCGAAAATGACCAGGTCACATGCCTGGGCTGTTTGCGTTACCGCCATGTCATTCTCCTCAGTTGGATCACCTGGTGCTTCTGCCAGGTATCGTTGTAATTTTATTACAATGCACTGTACTGCTTTTACGTCATTCCCGAAACCATTAGCGCTTATCGTCGCGTGCGATACCGCGATTTTTCACCCTTCGGATGATTTCGACGGCTTAATGACGCAACAACCGTCGTTTCTTTGCGCAACAGGGTCATAGCAAAACCCGACATCGATCAAGTAATGAAAAAAAACAACAACATTATCTCGTCGATTGTTACCCTTAATGGAAGCCACAGGGGTAATATCGGCTAAATCGAATCACGATTTCATCAATTAATGAAATCGTTTACACCCATGAGCGTCCTGTTAACATGAACATGCTGGAAAAAATCCAGTTTCAACTGGAACACCTTAGCAAATCCGAGCGAAAAGTGGCCGAGGTCATTCTCGCCTCTCCCGCTCAGGCGATTCATTCAAGCATCGCCGCTCTGGCACAGGAAGCGGGTGTTAGCGAACCCACGGTCAATCGCTTCTGCCGCAGCCTGGAAACGCGCGGCTTTCCTGATTTTAAACTGCATCTGGCACAAAGTCTGGCTAACGGCACCCCTTATGTTAATCGTAATGTGGATGAAGACGACAGCGTTGATGCCTATACCGCGAAAATTTTTGAGTCGGCCATGGCTTCGCTTGACCACGTCCGTCAGTCTCTGGACATGAGTTCCGTGAATCGCGCAGTGGATTTACTCACCCAGGCCAAGCGAATTGCCTTCTTTGGGCTCGGGTCGTCGGCGGCCGTCGCGCATGACGCCATGAACAAATTTTTCCGCTTTAACGTCCCGGTGATTTATTCCGATGACATTGTCCTGCAACGCATGAGCTGTATGAATTGCAGTGAAGATGACGTCGTGGTACTGATTTCGCATACTGGCCGCACTAAGAGTCAGGTAGAACTGGCGCAGCTGGCCCGTGAAAACGATGCCATGGTGATTGCGCTGACCACGGCGGGCACACCGCTGGCCCGTGAGGCGACGCTGGCGATCACTCTCGACGTGCCGGAAGACACCGACATTTATATGCCAATGGTCTCCCGACTGGCCCAGCTCACCGTGATTGACGTGCTGGCGACCGGTTTTACCTTACGCCGGGGGGCAAAATTCCGGGATAACTTGAAGCGGGTCAAGGAAGCGCTGAAGGAATCGCGTTTTGATAAAGAATTGCTTATAAAGAGCGATGTTCGATAGTTGATAACGAAGACGTCACGAATAATGACGAAGTAACGATTTACGGCATTCGGTCCCCTCTCCACTGCCTTGCAGCAGATGAAGGCCGATTCAATGTTCACGCAACACCAAAGTTGTTTCAGTCAACGGAGTATTACATGTCCAGAAGGCTTCGCAGAACCAAGATCGTAACCACCTTAGGCCCGGCCACCGATCGCGATAATAATCTCGAGAAAATTATCGCCGCTGGCGCCAACGTGGTGCGTATGAACTTCTCTCACGGTACGCCAGAAGACCATAAATTACGTGCCGATAAAGTGCGTGAAATCGCAGCTAAACTGGGCCGTCACGTTGCGATCCTCGGCGATTTGCAGGGTCCTAAAATCCGTGTTTCGACCTTTAAAGAGGGTAAAGTTTTCCTCAATATCGGCGACAAATTCCTGCTGGATGCCAACCTGGGCAAAGGCGAAGGCGATAAAGAGAAAGTCGGTATCGACTATAAAGGCCTCCCGGCTGACGTCGTACCTGGCGATATCCTGCTGCTTGACGACGGTCGCGTGCAGCTGAAAGTGCTGGAAGTTCAGGGCATGAAAGTGTTCACCGAAGTCACCGTCGGCGGCCCACTCTCCAACAATAAAGGCATCAACAAGCTGGGCGGCGGCCTCTCTGCGGAAGCGCTTACTGATAAAGATAAAGCGGATATTGTGACTGCTGCGCTGATCGGTGTTGACTACCTGGCCGTCTCCTTCCCGCGCTGCGGCGAAGATCTGAACTATGCGCGTCGTCTGGCGCGTGATGCAGGCTGCGATGCCAAAATCGTCGCCAAAGTTGAGCGTGCGGAAGCCGTTTGCGATCAGGATGCTATGGACGACGTGATCCTTGCCTCTGACGTGGTGATGGTTGCGCGTGGCGACCTGGGTGTGGAAATCGGCGACCCTGAGCTGGTGGGTATTCAGAAAGCCCTGATTCGTCGCGCACGTCAGCTGAACCGCGCGGTGATTACCGCCACTCAGATGATGGAATCGATGATCACCAACCCGATGCCAACCCGTGCAGAAGTGATGGACGTGGCCAACGCCGTGCTGGACGGTACCGATGCGGTAATGCTCTCTGCGGAAACCGCTGCGGGCCAGTATCCGGCTGAAACCGTGGCCGCCATGGCACGTGTTTGCCTGGGTGCTGAAAAGATCCCAAGCATCAACGTCTCTAAACACCGTCTGGACGTGCAGTTCGACAACGTTGAAGAAGCGATTGCGATGTCTGCAATGTATGCGGCAAACCATCTGAAGGGCGTTACCGCGATCATCACCATGACCGAATCTGGCCGCACCGCGCTAATGACCTCTCGTATCAGCTCGGGTCTGCCGATCTTCGCCATGTCCCGTCACGAACGTACGCTGAACCTGACGGCGCTGTACCGCGGCGTGACGCCGGTACACTTCGACAGCACCAATGACGGCGTGGCCGCGGCGCACGATGCCGTAAACCTGCTGCGCGATAAAGGCTATCTGGTCTCTGGTGATATCGTCATTGTGACCCAGGGCGATGTGATGAGCACCATCGGCTCAACCAACACCACGCGCGTTATGACCGTCGAGTAATAACGTCTCTGTTAAAAAGCCCTCTCCAGATGGAGAGGGCTTTTTTTATTTCGTTGGATAAAGCTCTTTGCGTTTATACGGCTCTTTTTCACCCGGCTTACGCGTTTTAAGCAGCTTCAGGATCCACGTGTACTGCTCGGCATGCGGCCCTACCAGGATCTCCACCTCTTCGTTCATCCGACGGGCAATGGTGTGGTCGTCAGCGGTCAGCAGATCGTCCATCGGCGGACGAACCTCAATGCTCAGGCGATGCGTTTTGCCGTCATAGACCGGGAATAGCGGAATCACGCGGGCACGACACACTTTCATCAGGCGGCCAATCGCAGGGAGCGTCGCTTTATAGGTCGCAAAGAAATCGACAAACTCGCTGTGCTCGGGGCCGTGGTCCTGATCCGGCAGATAGTAGCCCCAGTACCCCTGGCGTACCGACTGAATGAACGGCTTAATGCCATCGTTGCGCGCATGCAGGCGTCCGCCAAAACGACGACGCACCGTATTCCAGACAAAGTCGAAGATTTTATTGCCCTGGTTATGGAACATTGCCGCCATCTTCTGGCCCTGAGAGGCCATCAGCATCGCCGGAATATCAACGCCCCAGCCGTGTGGGACAAGGAAAATGACTTTCTCGTCATTGCGGCGCATCTCCTCAATGATATCCAGCCCTTTCCAGTCAACGCGATCGACAATTTTCTCCGGCCCTTTCAGCGCCAGCTCCGCCATCATCGCCATGGCCTGCGGTGCGGTGGTATACATCTCATCAATGATTGCCTCGCGCTCGGCGTCGCTCTTTTCAGGAAAACAGTAATAGAGATTGATCTGCGCGCGACGGCGGGCACTCTTGCCTAAGCGCCCGGCAAGACGGCCAATTTTACCCAGGACAGGATCGCGGACGGAAGCCGGCAGCAACGCTATCCCCGCAAAGGCGTAGACACCGAGCCAGGCGCCCCAGTTGCGCGGATGGCGGAAGGATTTTTCAAACTCAGGAATGTATTCAATATTGTTTTTTTGGGTTTCCATGCTGGATCCAGGGTCTGATGACGCAAAATTAATTCAGATAGTGTAGCGAGGCAGTCGTCCGCGCACAAAAGAAAAAGCCGGCGTCAGGGTGCGCCGGCTTTTTTAACAAAAACAGAGGGCTTAGTCTAAGCTCAGCTGCGGCAACACCTCTTTCACCTGCGCCAGGTAATCCGTACGATCTTTACCCGTCAGGCCTTCGGTGCGCGGCAGTTTCGCCGTCAGCGGGTTCACGGCCTGCTGGTTGATCCACACTTCGTAGTGCAGGTGCGGGCCGGTAGAGCGACCGGTATTACCGGAGATCGCAATGCGGTCACCCCGCTTCACCTTCTGTCCTGGTTTAACCAGCAGCTTACGCAGGTGCATATAGCGGGTCGTATACGTGCGACCATGTCGTACCGCAACATAATATCCGGCTGCGCCGCTACGTTTGGCCACCACCACTTCGCCATCCCCAACCGCGAGTACCGGTGTGCCCTGCGGCATAGCAAAGTCAACGCCACGGTGCGGTGCGACGCGTCCGGTGACCGGGTTCAGACGACGCGGGTTAAAGTTGGAGGAGACGCGGAACTGTTTCGCCGTCGGGAAGCGCAGGAAGCCTTTCGCAAGTCCCGTACCGGTGCGGTCGTAGAACTTACCGTCTTCGGCACGGATCGCGTAGTAATCTTTGCCCTCGGAGCGCAGACGCACGCCCAGCAGCTGGCTTTGCTCGCGCTTGCCGTCCAGCATTTCGCGGGACATCAGGACGGAAAACTCATCGCCTTTTTTCAGCTTGCGGAAATCCATCTGCCACTGCATGGCTTTGATCACCGAACTGATTTCAGCGCTGGTCAACCCTGCGTCGCGCGCGCTGGAGACAAAGCTTGCGCCCACGGTGCCTTTGAGAACGCTGTTGACCCAGTCGCCCTTCTGCATTTCGCTGGTCATTTTGAAACCGGTTGCCGTGCGATCGTAGGTGCGGGTTTCACGGCGGGACATTTCCCAGGTCAGACGCTGGAGATCACCATCGGCCGTTAACGTCCAGGAGAGCTGTTGCCCAATTTTCAGGTTGCGAAGATCTTTATCTGCCGCCGCCAGCTGGCTGATATTGCCCATGTCGATGCCGTACTGGTTCAGCACGCTGCTCAGCGTGTCCCCGGTAGAAACTACATATTCGTGGATACCCGCTTCGTTCTCGGTTTTATCGTCCAGTTCATCCTGTGGAATGGCTTCATCTTCCTGAGCCGACTGGTCGATAGGCTCACTGGCTTCAGGCAGCAAAGAGCGGATTTCGCTCTTTTCAAGCTCGATGGTTTTGATGATAGGGGCAGAACTCGGGTGGTAAACATAGGGCCGCCAGACGGCGACCGCTAAGGTGAGTACTGTAAGCGACCCCAGCATGACGCGGTGGGGTCGAGGCAGATTGTTAAATGCCAGGGCGACAGAGCGGGCTATCTGTTGCACGTATTCACTTCCTCGTTAATCTCCTTTCAGGCAGCTCGCATACTGGTTCGCCAGTTGGCTGAGGAACTGCGAATAGCTCGCTTTGCTCAACTGGATATTCGTTCCTAGCGGGTCAAGGGTCCCCATGCGCACGGATGTCCCCCTGGCCACGGCTTCTACGACCGCTGGCCTGAACTGTGGCTCAGCAAAAACGCATGTCGCTTTTTGCTCAACCAGCTGTGTTCTGATTTCATGTAAACGCTGCGCACCAGGTTGAATTTCAGGGTTGACGGTAAAGTGCCCCAGCGGGGTCAAACCGTAGTGTTTTTCGTAATAGCCGTAGGCGTCATGAAAAACGAAATACCCTTTTCCTTTCAACGGTGCGAGCTCATTACCTACCTGCTTATCGGTTGCGGCTAATTGTGCCTCAAAATCTTTCAGGTTGGCGTCTAGTTTGGCTCGACTTTGCGGCATAAGTTCCACTAATTTGTCATGGATTGCAACCGCTGAAAGCCGCGCTATCTCTGGGGATAACCAAAGATGCATGTTGTACTCGCCGTGATGGTGATCTCCATCACCTTTTTCAGCGTCGGCAGTATGATGGTCATGTTCATCGCCGTCGTCATCCGTCCCTTTCATGAGTAACGGTTTCACGCCTGGGAGGGCGGCAATCGCGACCTGTTTTTCGCCCGCCACCTGTTTTGCTGACTTCTGCATAAACGCTTCCATTTCCGGACCAATCCAGACAACTAAGTCCGCGTTTTGTAAGCGTTTTACGTCTGAAGGGCGCAGGGAGTAGTCATGCTCGGATGCACCATCCGGGAGCAGAACCTGAGTTTCTGTTACCCCGTCAGCAATGGCTGACGCGATAAACCCGAGTGGTTTAAGTGAAGCGACAACCGCAGCGTTAACATCTTGTGCGGTTGTGCCCCAAAGGGCAGCGGATAATGCTGCGAAAAGAAGCGTATTTTTATGTAACATAATGCGACTAATCATCGTAGTGAATGCGTGGAATGTGATATTATAACATTCGTTGACTTCTTCAAGCTTAAAATGACATGACGACATTGGTTTCTCTTGAAAATATTTCGGTCTCATTTGGCCAGCGCCGCGTCCTCTCTGACGTGTCGCTCGATCTGAAGCCCGGCAAAATTCTGACGCTGCTCGGCCCCAATGGCGCAGGCAAATCCACCCTGGTTCGCGTGGTGCTGGGTCTGGTCGCACCCGATGAAGGCGTGATCAAGCGTGAGGAAAAATTGCGTATCGGCTATGTGCCGCAAAAACTGCACCTCGACGCCACGCTGCCGCTGACGGTGAGCCGTTTCCTGCGCCTGCGCCCCGGCACGCGTAAAGCCGATATTCTCCCGGCGCTGAAGCGCGTGCAGGCGGGCCATCTTGTCGATGCGCCGCTGCAAAAACTGTCCGGTGGAGAAACGCAGCGCGTTTTACTTGCCCGCGCGTTGCTCAGCAGCCCGCAGCTGCTGGTACTGGATGAGCCGACGCAGGGGGTCGACGTCAACGGCCAGGTCGCGCTATACGACCTCATTGACCAGCTGCGCCGGGAACTGAACTGCGCGGTGCTGATGGTATCCCACGACCTGCATCTGGTGATGGCAAAGACTGACGAAGTGCTGTGTCTTAACCACCATATCTGCTGCTCCGGCACGCCTGAAGTGGTCTCCATGCACCCGGAATTTATCTCCATGTTCGGCCCTCGCGGCGCTGAACAGCTCGGCATCTATCGCCATCATCATAATCATCGCCATGATTTGCAGGGACGAATCGTTCTGCGTCGGGGAAATGGACACTCATGATTGAACTGTTACTGCCCGGCTGGCTGGCCGGGATTATGCTTGCCTGCGCCGCGGGCCCGCTCGGCTCGTTTGTGGTGTGGCGCAGAATGTCTTACTTCGGCGATACCCTGGCGCACGCGTCCCTGCTGGGCGTGGCTTTTGGCCTGCTGCTGAACGTCAACCCGTTCTACGCGGTGATTGTTGTCACGCTGCTGCTGGCGGCCGGTCTGGTCTGGCTGGAAAAACGCCCTCACCTCGCCATTGATACGCTGCTTGGCATCATGGCGCACAGCGCCCTGTCGCTGGGTCTGGTGGTGGTCAGCCTGATGTCCAATATCCGCGTGGATCTGATGGCCTACCTCTTCGGTGACCTGCTGGCCGTCACGCCTGACGATCTCATCGCTATCGCCATTGGCGTTGTGGTGGTGCTCGGGATTCTGCTCTGGCAGTGGCGTAACCTGCTGGCGATGACCGTCAGCCCCGATCTGGCGTTCGTCGATGGCGTGAAGCTGCAGCGCGTTAAGCTGCTGCTGATGCTGGTAACGGCGTTAACCATTGGCGTGGCGATGAAGTTTGTCGGCGCGCTGATTATTACGTCGCTGCTGATCATCCCTGCGGCTACGGCGCGTCGTTTTGCCCGTACGCCGGAGCAGATGGCCGGTGTCGCCGTAATTATCGGGATGATTGCGGTAACGGGTGGGCTAACCTTCTCGGCGTTCTATGACACGCCTGCGGGGCCGTCCGTGGTGCTGAGTGCGGCGGTGCTGTTTATCTTCAGTATGATGAAGAAGACCGCGCAGTAGCGGGTATGTCCCCGGTGGCGCTTCGCTTACCGGGGCTATAAATTATCGCTGCTTACGGCATTGCCGGTGGCGTAATGCCGAAATGATTCCACGCCCGCACCGTGGCCATACGCCCACGCGGGGTACGCTGCAGGAAGCCCTGCTGGATCAGATACGGTTCAAGCACGTCCTCAATGGTTTCACGCTCTTCCCCGATTGCCGCCGCCAGGTTATCCAGCCCGACCGGGCCACCAAAGAACTTGTCCAGCACCGCCAGCAGCAGCTTGCGGTCCATGTAGTCAAAACCTTCGGCATCGACGTTCAGCATATCCAGCGCCTGCGCGGCGATCTCAGCGGAGATCGAACCGTTGTGCTTCACCTCAGCAAAGTCACGCACGCGGCGCAGCAGGCGGTTGGCAATACGCGGCGTACCGCGGGAACGCTTCGCCACTTCAAACGCCCCCTCTTCGCTCATCTCCAGCCCCATATAGCGGGCGCTGCGGCCAACGATGTGCTGAAGGTCGGCCACCTGGTAAAACTCCAGACGCTGCACGATACCGAAGCGGTCGCGCAGTGGAGAGGTCAACGACCCGGCTCGCGTTGTTGCGCCAATCAGGGTAAACGGCGGCAGATCGATTTTGATGGAGCGTGCCGCCGGACCTTCACCAATCATGATATCCAGCTGATAATCTTCCATCGCCGGATAGAGCACCTCTTCCACCACCGGTGACAGGCGGTGGATCTCATCGATAAACAGCACGTCATGCGGTTCGAGGTTGGTCAGCATGGCCGCCAAATCGCCCGCCTTCTCCAGCACCGGGCCTGAGGTGGTGCGCAGGTTAACGCCCATTTCATTAGCGACGATATTCGCCAGCGTGGTTTTGCCTAAACCCGGCGGGCCAAAAATCAGCAGGTGATCGAGCGCATCGCCGCGCAGCTTTGCCGCCTGGATAAAAATCTCCATCTGGGAACGAACCTGCGGCTGGCCAATGTACTCATCAAGCAGTTTTGGGCGAATCGCGCGATCCACCACATCCTCTGCCTGAACAGTGCCTGCCGAAACCAGGCGGTCTGCTTCAATCATCCTTTACCTCACAATGCAGCGCGCAGCGCTTCACGAATCAGGGTTTCACTGCTGGCGTCCGGTTTGGCAATTTTACTTACCATGCGGCTGGCCTCCTGAGGTTTATAGCCCAGCGCCACCAGCGCGGCAACCGCTTCCTGCTCCGCGTCATCATCCGCCGCAGGCGCACCTGGCGAGGTCAGTACCAGATCGGCCGCCGGCGTGAAGAGATCGCCATGCAGGCCTTTGAATCGGTCTTTCATCTCGACAATCAGGCGTTCTGCCGTTTTCTTACCGATGCCAGGAAGCTTAATCAGCGCCGCAGGATCTTCACGCTCAACGGCATTCACAAACTGTGGTGCAGACATGCCGGATAAGATCGCCAGCGCCAGCTTCGGCCCGACGCCGTTGGTTTTAATCAGCTCGCGGAACAGGGTGCGTTCCTGTTTGTTGTTGAAGCCGTACAGCAGCTGAGCATCTTCACGCACCACAAACTGGGTAAAGACAATCGCCTCTTTGCCCGCGTCCGGCAGCTCGTAGAAGCAGGTCATCGGCATATGGACTTCATAGCCCACGCCACCCACTTCCAGCAGCACTAACGGGGGTTGTTTTTCAATGATGATGCCTCTGAGTCTGCCTATCACGTGACGCTCCTGCGTTCTGGAAGAAATTAACTGCCGACATAATAAAAAAAGGCTGGATAAACATCCAGCCTGATTTGTCATTATCGTAACCTGCCTCGCGCCAGATTGAGCCGCGATTCGCTCATTTGCATCGCGTTCTGGCTGACGTGACAGTGGGTAATCGCAATCGCCAGCGCATCGGCGGCGTCGGCCTGCGGGTTAGCAGGGAGCTTGAGCAGGGTCCGCACCATGTGCTGCACCTGACTTTTCTCCGCGCTACCGATGCCCACCACCGTCTGCTTAACCTGCCTTGCCGCGTATTCGAATACCGGCAAATCCTGGTTCACCGCAGCGACAATGGCCACCCCGCGCGCCTGACCGAGCTTTAGCGCCGAATCGGCATTTTTCGCCATAAAGACCTGCTCGATGGCGAAATAGTCCGGCTGAAACTGGGTGATGATCTCCGTTACGCCTGCATAGATAAGCTTCAGGCGTGACGGCAGATCGTCCACTTTGGTGCGAATACAGCCACTGCCCAGGTAGGTTAACTGGCGTCCCACCTGACGGATAACGCCATAACCGGTGACGCGTGAGCCTGGGTCAATCCCGAGAATAATCGACATCACGCGTCTCCTGTAACGGGTTTACACGCTCTCATCAGAGAGTCGCTGCAACCTCATCAGAGATTTCACCGTTGTGATACACTTCCTGCACGTCGTCGCAGTCTTCGAGCATGTCGATCAGACGCAGCAGTTTTGGTGCCGTTTCTGCATCCATATCCGCTTTGGTGGACGGGATCATGGAGACTTCAGCGTTGTCCGCCTTCAGGCCCGCCGCTTCCAGCGCATCGCGCACGGCACCCATCTCTTCCCAGGCGGTATAAACGTCGATAGCGCCGTCGTCGAAGGTCACTACGTCTTCCGCACCGGCTTCCAGCGCCGCTTCCATGATCGCATCTTCGTCGCCTTTCTCGAAGGAGATGACGCCTTTTTTGCTGAACAGGTAAGCAACAGAACCGTCAGTGCCCAGGTTGCCACCGGTTTTGGTGAACGCGTGGCGCACTTCCGCAACGGTACGGTTACGGTTGTCGGACAGGCATTCAACCATCACCGCCGTACCGCCAGGACCGTAACCTTCATAAATGATGGTTTCCATGTTCGCGTCTTCATCACCGCCCACGCCACGTGCGATTGCACGGTTCAGGGTGTCACGCGTCATGTTGTTAGACAGCGCTTTATCCACCGCCGCGCGCAGACGTGGGTTAGAGGCCGTATCGCCGCCGCCCAGACGCGCTGCGGTTACCAGCTCGCGAATGATTTTGGTAAAGATCTTACCGCGCTTGGCATCCTGTGCCGCTTTGCGGTGTTTGGTGTTGGCCCACTTACTATGACCTGCCATAAAAATATCCTCAAAGAGCGCGCCTTTTCAGGCAGCGTTAATTACAAATTCTTCAATCGCCTGCCGGTTGCTCCACGACTTGGTCAGTGCGGCGGCATCCGCCGCATTCACCCAGCGGTAGGTCAGGTGTTCGGTAAACACGATCTCCCGTTCATGGGGGAGCGCGAGACAGAACCACGATTCCGTATTGCGCTCGGTACCCGGCGCGTAGCGATGACGTAAATGGCTAAAAATTTCGAACTCCACCGTGCGCTGACAGTCCTTCAGGGTCAGTTGCTCGCGGGCAACGTCAATGGCGACCTCTTCCTTTACTTCACGCGCGGCGGCCTGCGGCGCGGTTTCCCCCTCTTCCAGACTGCCGGTAACCGACTGCCAGAATTCAGGGTCATCGCGCCGCTGCAACATCAGCACCCGCTTCGTGTCTTCTGCATAAATGACCACCAGGACCGAAACGGGGAGCTTATATGTCATATCAGTTTTTCTCTTCCTTCTTCACCACCTCAATGCCCAGCTCAGCCAGTGCGGCCGGGTTGGCAAAGCTTGGCGCTTCGGTCATCAGACACGCTGCAGCAGTGGTTTTCGGGAAAGCGATAACATCACGGATGTTATCGGTGCCGGTCAGCAGCATGGTCAGACGGTCAAGACCGAAGGCCAGACCCGCGTGCGGAGGCGTACCGTATTTCAGCGCGTCCAGCAGGAAGCCGAATTTCTCGCGCTGCTCCTGCTCGTTGATGCCCAGGATGCCGAACACGGTCTGCTGCATTTCACCGCTGTGAATACGCACGGAACCACCGCCCACTTCGTAGCCGTTGATGACCATATCGTAGGCGTTGGCGACGGCCTCTTCCGGTGCCGCTTTCAGCTCTGCTGCCGTCATGTCTTTCGGCGAGGTGAACGGGTGGTGCATCGCGGTCAGGCCGCCTTCACCGTCGTCTTCAAACATTGGGAAGTCGATAACCCACAGCGGCGCCCATTTGCTCTCGTCGGTCAGATTCAGGTCTTTACCGAGCTTCAGACGCAGCGCGCCCATCGCATCCGCAACGACTTTCTTGTTATCTGCACCGAAGAAGATCATGTCGCCGTCCTGCGCGCCGGTGCGCTCCAGGATCGCTTCCACGATGTCCGCGTTCAGGAATTTCGCCACCGGGCTGGTGATACCTTCCAGACCTTTCGCACGCTCGGTCACTTTAATATAGGCCAGACCTTTCGCGCCGTAGATCTTGATGAAGTTGCCGTAGTCGTCGATCTGCTTACGGCTCAGAGCCGCTCCGCCCGGCACACGCAGCGCGGCTACGCGGCCTTTGGCGTCGTTAGCCGGACCCGCGAAGACCGCGAACTCCACGTTTTTAACCAGATCAGCTACGTCCACCAGTTCCATCGGGTTACGCAGGTCTGGTTTGTCAGAGCCGTAGCGACGCTCGGCTTCCGCGAAGGTCATGATTGGGAAATCGCCCAGCTCAACGCCTTTCACGTCATTCCACAGGCTACGTACCAGGGCTTCCATCACTTCACGCACCTGCTCGGCGGTCATGAAGGAGGTTTCCACATCGATCTGGGTAAATTCAGGCTGGCGGTCAGCACGCAGGTCTTCGTCGCGGAAGCATTTCACGATCTGATAGTAGCGATCGAAGCCGGACATCATCAGCAGCTGTTTGAACAGCTGTGGAGACTGTGGCAGCGCGTAGAATTTGCCTTTATGGACGCGGGATGGCACCAGGTAATCGCGCGCGCCTTCCGGCGTGGCTTTGGTCAGCATCGGGGTTTCGATATCGAGGAAACCGTGGTCATCCATAAAGCGACGCACCAGGCTGGTGATTTTCGCACGGGTTTTCAGGCGCTGGGCCATCTCCGGACGACGCAGATCCAGGTAGCGGTATTTCAGACGCGCTTCTTCAGTGTTGACGTGGTTGGAGTCCAGCGGCAGCGCTTCAGCACGGTTGATGATCGTCAGATCGGACGCCAGCACTTCAATGGCACCCGTCGCCATGTCGGCGTTAACGTTTTTCTCGTCACGCGCACGCACGGTGCCGGTGACCTGAATGCAGAACTCATTACGCAGCTCAGAGGCCAGCTTCAACGCATCTGCGCGATCCGGATCGAAGAACACCTGAACGATACCTTCGCGGTCGCGCATATCGATGAAGATAAGGCTACCAAGATCACGACGACGATTGACCCAACCACACAGGGTGACCTGCTGTCCGACGTGGGACTGACGCAGCTGCCCGCAATATTCTGTACGCATGAGATATCCCTTAATTAGCCGCAGGCTAAATGTCGCCTGGTATGCAGGCTACTATGTCGCAGCTTTCTGTATGTCACAACTGGATGAAAAAAGGCGGCTATTATACTGGAAATTCCGCCGGACGATAAGAGCGAACCACGGCCAGGCGGTCGTTTGCTGCACTCTTATTGCGCATTCTCACAAAAATTAACAAAATTATGCGACCAATAACAGGCCATCGCGTCGTATGGTGTGTGGAAGTGATTCATTTAACGGGAGTAACGATGTTAACCCTTGATGCCAGCAAAACCGCGCTTGTGGTGATTGATTTACAGGAAGGCATTTTGCCCTTCGCCGGTGGCCCGCATACCGCGGACGATGTGGTCAGCCGCGCCGCCCGCCTGGCGGAAAAATGCCGTGCCAGCGGTGCCCCGGTTGTCATGGTGCGCGTCGGCTGGTCTGCGGATTACGCAGAAGCGTTAAAACAGCCCGTTGATGCGCAAACTCCCGCCCGCGCCCTGCCGGAAAACTGGTGGACGTACCCGGTCTCGCTCGGCAAACGCGACGGCGACATCGAAGTGACCAAACGTCAGTGGGGCGCCTTCTACGGGACCGATCTCGAGCTGCAGCTCCGCCGTCGCGGCATTGACACGATCATCCTGTGCGGCATTTCCACGAACATCGGCGTGGAGTCGACTGCCCGCAACGCGTGGGAGCTGGGCTTTAATCTGGTGATTGCCGAAGATGCGTGTAGCGCGGCCTCGGCGGAACAGCACCAGGGCAGCATGACGCACATCTTCCCGCGCATCGGTCGCGTGCGCAGCACGGACGAGATCCTTAGCGCGTTATGATGTATGTGGGCCTGCCCCAGTGGTCGCACCCGAAATGGGTGCGCCTTGGCATCACCAGCCTTGAGGAGTATGCCCGACACTTCAACTGCGTCGAGGGTAACACCACCCTGTATGCACTCCCCAAAGCGGAGATTGTTGCGCGCTGGCGGGAGCAAACAACCGACGACTTTCGCTTCTGCTTTAAGTTTCCAGCCACCATTTCCCACCAGGCCGCCTTGCGCAACTGCGGGGATTTGACCGAAGAGTTTTTCACCCGCATGTCGCCGCTGGCAAACCGCATCGGCCAGTACTGGCTGCAGCTTCCGGCCACGTTTGCTCCGCGCGACCTGCCTGCGCTCTGGCAGTTCCTGGATGCCCTGCCCCGGGAATTTACCTACGGCGTGGAGGTTCGACACCAGGACTTCTTTGCGAAAGGCGAAGCGGAAAAAGCGCTCAACCGCGGCCTGCTTGAGCGTTCCGTTAACCGGGTGATCCTCGATAGCCGTCCGGTGCACAGCGCGATACCGCATAACGAGGCCATCGTTGAAGCTCAGCGTAAAAAACCGAAAGTGCCGGTCCACGCCATCGTGACCGCGCAAAACCCAATGGTCAGGTTTATCGGCAGCGATAACATGCCGCAAAACCAGGCGATGTTCGCCGTCTGGCTGAAAAAACTGGCCTCGTGGGAACACACCACCACGCCGTATCTCTTTTTGCACACGCCGGATATTGCCCAGGCCCCCGAACTGGTCGATGCTCTGTGGCAGGCCTTGCAGGCTGCGGTGCCATCCGTGGGCAGCGCCCCTTCCATCCCACAACAATCTTCTCTTTTCTGATATCACCCCCTATCATAGGGAAGTGCCATCTGCCAAAAACAGGGAGTTTGTATGGTCAGCGCGCTGTACGCGGTGTTAGGTGCATTACTGCTGATTAAGTTTTCATTTGACGTTGTGCGCCTCAGAACGCTTTACCGCGTTTCTTACGGTGACGGCGGCTTTTCCGAGCTGCAAAGCGCTATCCGCATTCATGGCAATGCGGTCGAATACATCCCCGCGGCCCTCATCCTGCTGCTGTTTATGGAGATGAATGGCGCAGAAACCTGGATGGTGCACATCTGTGGCCTGCTGCTTATCGCTGGCCGCCTGATGCATTATTACGGCTTTCACCACCGCTTAATCCGCTGGCGTCGTTCCGGCATGAGTGCAACCTGGTGTTCGCTTTTGCTGATGGTGCTGGCTAACCTGTGGTATATGCCGTGGGAGTTGGTTTTCTCCCTCCATTAGCGCACAATACGCCACTTTATTTTTCCCGGATTTTTACGTTATGTCAGATCGCGACACGCTTTTTTCCGCGCCTATCGCCAGCCTGGGCGACTGGACCTTCGATGAACGGGTAGCCGAAGTCTTCCCGGATATGATCCAGCGCTCTGTTCCCGGTTATTCCAATATTATCTCTATGATCGGCATGCTGGCTGAGCGCTTCGTTCAACCCGGCACGCAGGTCTATGACCTGGGCTGCTCGCTCGGCGCGGCAACGCTGTCGGTACGTCGTAACGTTCATCACGAAGGCTGCCGAATCATTGCCGTGGATAACTCTCCGGCCATGGTGGAACGCTGCCGTCGCCATATTGACGCCTACAAGGCCCCTGTTCCGGTTGACGTGGTGGAAGGCGATATCCGTGAGATCGAGATCGAAAACGCCTCGATGGTGGTGCTGAATTTCACCCTGCAGTTCCTGGTGCCGGAAGACCGCCAGCTGCTGCTGGACAAAATATATCAGGGGCTGAATCCTGGCGGCGCGCTGGTGCTCTCGGAGAAATTCAGCTTTGAAGATGCCGAGGTTGGCGAGCTGCTGTTCAATATGCACCACGATTTCAAACGGGCGAACGGCTACAGCGAGCTGGAGATCAGCCAGAAGCGCAGCATGCTCGAAAACGTGATGCTGACGGACTCCGTAGAAACCCACAAGGCGCGCCTGCGTCAGGCCGGATTTGAGCATAGCGAACTGTGGTTCCAGTGCTTCAACTTTGGGTCTCTGGTGGCGCTGAAAGCGGGGAAACCCGCATGATCGAGTTCAGCAACTTCTATCAGCTGATTGCCAAAAATCACCTCTCCCACTGGCTGGAGACGCTGCCTGCGCAGATTGCCGCCTGGCAGCGGGATCAGCAGCACGGCCTGTTAAAGCAGTGGGCGAATGCGGTGGAGTTTCTGCCGGAACTGACCCCGCATCGTCTGGATCTCCTGCACAGCGTCACTGCAGAGAGTGAAGAACCGCTTCCGCCAGGGCAGATCAACCGTATCGAAACGCTGATGCGCAACCTGATGCCGTGGCGTAAAGGGCCGTTCTCGCTGTACGGCGTGAACATCAATACCGAATGGCGCTCAGACTGGAAATGGGATCGCGTTCTGCCGCACCTTTCCGACCTGACCGGGCGCACCATTCTGGACGTGGGCTGCGGTAGCGGCTATCACATGTGGCGCATGATTGGCGCGGGCGCGCATCTGGTGGTTGGTATCGACCCGATGCAGCTGTTCCTGTGTCAGTTTGAAGCGGTACGTAAGCTGCTGGGTAACGACCAGCGCGCGCACCTGCTGCCGCTGGGTATTGAGCAGCTGCCCGCACTGAAAGCCTTTGATACCGTGTTCTCCATGGGCGTGTTGTATCACCGCCGTTCCCCACTGGAGCACCTGTGGCAACTGAAAGATCAGCTGGTCAGCGGCGGCGAGCTGGTGCTGGAAACGCTGGTGATCGAAGGCGATGAACATGCCGTTCTGGTACCGGGCGATCGCTACGCGCAGATGCGCAACGTTTACTTCATCCCTTCCGCGCTGGCCCTGAAGAACTGGCTGGAGAAGTGCGGATTTGTGGATGTGCGGATTGCCGATGTCAGCGTGACCTCTATCGACGAGCAGCGCCGTACCGACTGGATGATCACCGAATCGCTGGAGCAGTTCCTCGACCCGGCCGATCACAGCAAAACCATCGAAGGCTATCCGGCCCCGATGCGAGCGGTGTTGATTGCGACGAAGCCGTAGCCTGTTAGCCGGGTGGCGGCTGCGCCTTACCCGGCCTACTCCCGATTTTCCAGGTCCGGTAAGCGAAGCGCTACCGGGCGCAGGAGAAAAAAAGGCCCCTGTGTAATTTGCAGGGGCCTGGTACAAGCAAGCATCATATTGGGCGACATGATGCGCGGTAAAAATCGGTACGTTGCTACACGTGATGGCGCTCAATCAGCGACTTCATTTCCGCAACCGACTCTCCCTCTACGCCGTAGCGTGAATACTCATCCGCTTCAGCATCCGTCGACATTGACAATCCTGTATTGCGATAACGCATGGGTGACGGCATCCATTTGCCTGCCGAGCTGTGCAGCTCTTCTACCCCGGCGTTTAAAAACCGTTCCAGATTGCTGGCACGGACTCCCGCACCCGCCATTATTATTGGAACACCGGAATGTGCTTTTAGTTCCGTAATTAATTGCAGTCCTTTTTCAGCGGACGGCTGTTGACCCGATGTCAGAATGCGCGCCACGCCAAGTTCTCCAAGCGTTTCAAAGGCCTGAAGCGGATCTTTACACATATCAAATGCGCGATGAAAAGTGACGGCGAGCCCCTGCGCGGCGCTCATGACCTGACGCATGCGCGGGAGGTCGATATTGCCGTCTTCATCCAGCAGGCCGGTGACCAGCCCGGGGAACCCCAGGTCGCGCACGAGGGCGATATCATCAAGCATGGCACCGAACTCGCCCGCCGTGTAACAAAAATCACCGCCGCGTGGACGAATAATCGGGTGAACGGGAATCGTGACGGCCTGACGAGCAGCCTTCAGCACGCCGTAAGAAGGCGTCAGCCCGCCCTCTTTGGGTGCCGCACACAGCTCAATGCGGTCAGCCCCGTAATTTTGCGCGGTGACGGCACACTCCACGCTGTAACAGCAAATCTCCAGCAGCGCCATGTAATCCTCCTTAAATTCCACCAAACGCACCATCATGACATGCCGTCTGTTTTCAGTCCCGGCGGGAACTCACATCTATTGCGCCTCACTGGCAACGATCTGCTCAATGGTCCAGGGATGAAACTTCACCGTGACCTGCCCGTCCGTGACGGCCAGCGTCGGGTTGGGTAACCGCTCGCGTTCGCCTTTGGGCGAACTGGTCTTCACAAAAATCCCCGGCTGGCTTAAGCCTTCGTCAGCTAACAGGGCCAGCGCGCGCGCGTTTAATGTCTCCGGCTCACCCGGCAGGACAATTTCAATGTGCTCCCACCCTTCGTGTGGATAGCGCTTCTCGCCCGGCCACGGCAGTTCAACCACGGTGAATTGCCAGTGGGCCACGTTCACCGGCTCACGCAGCCTGAACAGGCAGATGGGGCGACCGTTAATGATATTCTCGGACAGTAACTGGCCGCACTGTTCGAACCCGCGACGCCAGCGTTCTGCGGTGGCATTCTGATGGCAGCGCAAAGAGATGTGATCGGCCTCAAGCGGCGCGATATCCAGGCCGAGACGGGTGGCAAGTTCTGTGAACGCCTGGGTGAAGCGCGGTAAATCTGCGGAAATATCATGCAGTTCGTCAATGGATTGCCAGTTCGCCATAAGTCACTCTCTTTTCGTGTCGCAAAGCCGCTAATTTACTCTGTTGATCTGTTTTGACCAACCGCAGAATCCGGCTTTTTACGACTGCATGTTTATGCACACCTTCTTAGCCTGGATTCTGAGCAATCTTCAGGCCCCGCGATGCTGACGGCAGAAGGCATTTGCAGTATACTCCCGCCCTAAATTCTCTAACTGGCGCGGGTGGTTGTGAGCCCGCATCAAAAAAGTAAGGTATCCAGGTGAATATTCAGGCTCTTCTCTCCGAAAAAGTCAGTCAGGCACTGATTGCCGCAGGCGCGCCTGCGGATTGCGAACCGCAGGTTCGTCAGTCAGCAAAAGTACAGTTTGGCGACTATCAGGCTAATGGCGTGATGGCAGTGGCTAAAAAACTGGGTATGCCGCCGCGACAGCTCGCTGAGCAGGTACTGACGCATCTGGATCTCGCCGGCATTGCCAGCAAAACCGAAATCGCCGGCCCGGGCTTTATCAACATCTTCCTCGAGCCTGCCTTCCTGGCAAGCCACGTTGACGCGGCGCTGAAATCCGATCGTCTGGGTGTTTCCCAGCCGGAAGCGCAGACCGTCGTGATCGACTACTCTGCCCCGAACGTGGCGAAAGAGATGCACGTTGGCCACCTGCGCTCCACCATCATCGGTGATGCCGCGGTGCGTACGCTCGAGTTCCTCGGTCACAAGGTGATCCGCGCGAACCACGTGGGCGACTGGGGTACCCAGTTCGGGATGCTGATTGCTTACCTGGAAAAACAGCAGCAGGAAAACGCGGGCGAAATGGCGCTGGCGGACCTGGAAGGGTTTTATCGCGAAGCCAAAAAGCACTATGACGAAGATGAAGCCTTTGCCGAGCGCGCGCGCAGCTACGTGGTAAAACTGCAGGGCGGCGATCAATACTTCCTCGAGATGTGGCGCAAGCTGGTTGACATCACCATGTCTCAGAACCAGCTTACCTATAACCGTCTGAACGTCACCCTGACCCGTGACGACGTGATGGGTGAAAGCCTGTATAACCCAATGCTGCCCGGCATTGTGGCGGACCTGAAAGCGAAAAACCTGGCGGTTGAGAGCGAAGGCGCAACGGTGGTGTTCCTTGATGAGTACAAAAACAAGGAAGGCGAACCGATGGGCGTGATCATCCAGAAAAAGGATGGCGGCTACCTCTACACCACGACCGATATCGCCTGTGCGAAATACCGTTATGAAACGCTGCACGCCGACCGCGTGCTGTACTACATCGACTCCCGTCAGCACCAGCACCTGATGCAGGCGTGGACCATCGTGCGTAAAGCCGGTTACGTACCGGACAGCGTTCCGCTGGAACACCACATGTTCGGCATGATGCTGGGTAAAGACGGCAAGCCTTTCAAAACCCGCGCGGGCGGGACCGTGAAGCTCTCCGACCTGCTGGACGAAGCGCTGGAACGCGCCCGTCGTCTGGTGGCTGAGAAGAATCCGGACATGCCGGCCGACGAGCTGGAAAAACTGGCGAACGCCGTAGGTATCGGCGCGGTGAAATACGCGGACCTGTCCAAGAACCGTACCACCGACTACATCTTCGACTGGGATAACATGCTGGCGTTTGAAGGCAACACCGCGCCATACATGCAGTACGCTTACACCCGCGTGCTGTCGGTCTTCCGCAAAGCCAATATCGACGAAAGCGTGCTGGCGAATGCCACCGTGACCATCACGGAAGATCGTGAAGCGCAGCTGGCGGCGCGTCTGCTGCAGTTCGAAGAGACGCTGACCGTGGTCGCACGTGACGGCACGCCGCACGTGATGTGTGCTTACCTGTACGATCTGGCGGGTCTGTTCTCCGGCTTCTACGAACACTGCCCTATTCTCTCTGCGGAGAATGAAACGGTCCGCAACAGCCGCCTGAAGCTGGCGCAGCTGACGGCGAAGACCCTGAAGCTGGGTCTGGATACTCTGGGTATCGAAACCGTAGAACGTATGTAATACAAAAAACCCGGCAATCGCCGGGTTTTGTTTTTTTGCAGTCCTGACAATTCAACCGTCAGCGGTAGTTCACGATGACAGAATTACTCTGCACCTTCAGCGCCGGGATCAAACGTCCCCCGCCCGGCACTTCCCAGATGAAACGCAAAGGTTCAATAGCCGGCACGCCGTTGAACGCCTGCGTTGTTCCATTTTCGCCGTCGATTTCCGTGCAGCGCGTCTGAGAGCAGAGGCGCACCCGCAGGCCCGCTGGCGTTGGGCCAATCAGCCGGTAGTTCCAGACCACCAGACCCATCAGACCGGAAACCTCTTCAGCAGGCGCCAGCGGGTTAGATGACATGGCAACACCGCGGTTGCTGAGGGTCACCCCAATGCTGCTCGCCTGCCAGGTGCCTCCCCCGGCAGCCTGCGCCGCCAGCGGGAAGAACAGCAGCCAAAGCCATTTACGCATTATTTTCCTCCAATCGTCGCGGTCATGCGGATATGACGGTTATCCGACAGCTCGAGATTCGACAGCACGACCAGTTGGCTCAGGCTGCGGCGCAAGAAGCGGGACAGCAGCGGACGCAGCGCGTGGTTCACCAGCAGCACCGGCGGCGCGCCGAGCATCTCCTGACGCGCCAGCGCCTCCTGGGTTTGCGCCAGCAGACGGTCGGCCAGGCCCGGCTCCAGGCCGCCTCCGCCCTGCAGAGCCTGCAGCAGCAGACGCTCAAGCGGCGTATCGAGGCCAATAACCTGAACCTCCCCGGTTCCCGGGAACCACTGCTGGGTGATTGCGCGTCCCAGCGCCACGCGCACCACCGCCGTCAGCTCGTGAGGATCGCTCTGGATTGGCGCGTGCTCTGCCATCGTTTCCAGAATGGTGCGCATATCGCGAATCGGCACCTTCTCGTCGAGCAGGTTTTGCAGCACCTTGTGCAGCGTGGTTAAGGTCAGCACGCCCGGAACCAGATCTTCCGTCAACTTCGGCATCTCCTGCGTGACGCGGTCCAGAAGCTGCTGCGCTTCCTGACGGCCAAACAGTTCCGCCGAGAATTGCCCAATCAGGTGGTTAAGGTGGGTTGCCACCACGGTACTGGCTTCAACAACCGTGTAACCCTGGATCTGCGCCTGCTCTTTCAGCGCGCTTTCAATCCAGATCGCGGCCAGACCAAAGGCCGGATCGATGGTTTGCTCGCCCGGCAGCGTGCCTGCGGCGGTGCCGGGGTTAATCGCGAGCCAGCGGCCCGGATAGGCATCACCGCTGCCAATTTCAACGCCTTTCATCAGGATGCGATAGCGCGCGGGCGGCAGGTCCATATTGTCGCGGATGTGTACCACCGGCGGCAGGAAGCCCATGTCCTGGGCGAATTTTTTACGGATACTGCGGATACGGCCGAGCAGCTCGCCGTCCTGCTGGAAATCGACCATCGGGATCAGGCGATACCCGACTTCCATTCCCAGAGAATCCTCCAGCTGAACGTCGTTCCAGGTCGCTTCGACGGCCTGATTATTCTCCGGCATTTTGACCGGAACAGGTTCCGCTGCCGGTTTGGTTTCACGGCCACGCATCCACCAGGCAAGGCCCAGCAGCGCCGCCGTAAACAGCAGGAAGACGAGGTTTGGCATACCCGGCACCAGACCGAGCAACCCGAGCACCGCCGCGGCCAGCAGCATCACGCGCGGGTTACTGAACAGCTGGCCCACCATCTGCTCGCCAACGTCCTGATCGGTGCTCACGCGGGTCACGATGACACCCGCCGCAGTGGAGATCACCAGCGCCGGGATCTGCGCGACCAGACCGTCACCGATGGTCAGCAGCGTATAGCTCTCCGCCGCGTGGCCCATGTCCATCCCGTGCTGCAATACGCCCACCAGCAGGCCGCCGACCACGTTAATCACCATGATCAGAATGCCCGCGATGGCGTCACCACGCACAAACTTACTCGCACCGTCCATGGAGCCGTAGAAGTCCGCCTCCTGCGTCACTTCCGCACGGCGCTTTTTGGCTTCATCTTCGGCGATTAGCCCGGCGTTCAGGTCGGCGTCGATCGCCATCTGCTTGCCCGGCATCCCGTCCAGCACAAAGCGCGCGCCCACTTCCGCAATACGCCCTGCACCCTTGGTGATGACCATAAAGTTGATGATCACGAGGATGACGAACACCACGATACCGATAGCGAAATTACCGCCCACCAGGAAGTGGCCGAACGCTTCCACCACTTTACCTGCCGCTGCCGCCCCGGTGTGGCCTTCCATCAGGATGATACGCGTGGACGCCACGTTCAGCGCCAGTCGCAGCAGGGTGGTAAACAGCAGAATGGTCGGGAACGCGGCGAACTCCAGGGTACGCTGGGTGAACATCGCCACCAGCAGCACCATAATGGACAGCGCGATATTGAAAGTGAAAAGCAGGTCGAGGATGAACGCCGGAAGCGGCAGTACCATCATCGACAGAATTAGCAGGATCAGAATCGGCCCGGCCAGGATCTGCCATTGGGTCGATTTCAGGTTGCCGGGCAGGCGCAACATTGCCACCAGATTAGCCATCAGTGTCCTTCTCGTTCATAAAATCCAGCGCGGCAGGCACCGGAAGGTTCTCAGGTTTCACAGGCCGTTGACCGCCGGCCAGACGCCAGCGCTTCAACTGCCATACCCAGGCCAGCACTTCCGCCACGGCGGCGTAAAGTTGTCCCGGGATCTGTTGTCCAATATCCGCATGGCGGTACAGGGCACGCGCCAGCGGAGGGGCTTCGAGGATCGGCACGCGGTGTTCGGTGCCAATTTCACGGATACGCAGCGCGATCAGCCCCGCCCCTTTCGCCACCACTTTCGGCGCGCTCATTTTGTTTTCGTCATAGCGCAGCGCAACGGAATAGTGTGTCGGGTTGGTAACGATGACGTCGGCCTTTGGCACATCGTCCATCATGCGGCGACGGGCGGCGGCACGCTGCATCTGGCGGATGCGCCCCTTCACGTGCGGGTCACCTTCCATCTGCTTATATTCGTCACGGATATCCTGACGCGACATCCGCAGCTTCTTGAAGTGGGTATAGAGCTGGAAGATCACGTCAAAACCCACCATCGGGATAATGCTGAGCACCACCAGCAGCGCGCAGAGCCCGACCAGATTCAGCGCGTTGCTCATCGCGGTGAGCGGCGACTCGCTGATAAGACGCATCATTTCCGGCCAGTGGTACCAGAGGTAAAACCCCGCGGAGCTGCCCATCAGCACCGATTTGAGAATGGCTTTGAGCAGCTCGGCCCCGGTCTGGGCAGAGAACATTTTCGCAATACCCGGCAGCGGGTTGAGTTTGGAAAATTTCGGCTGCAGCGATTTGGCGCTGAAGACCAGACCGCCGAGCATCACCGGCGAGACCAGCGCGACCAGCACAACCCCGGTAATGAGGGGCAGCAGCGCAACCATGGCCCCTTTAATCAGCTGAATAATCTGGCTGAGGATCAGATTCGGATCGTTGACCATACTGTGGTCAAAACGTAAGCCGGTTGAGAGCATGCCCGCCAGCTTGCGGGCGAGCGACTCCCCGCCCCACCAGATAATGCACACCCCTACGATAAGGATCAGCAGGGAGGTCAATTCTCGGGATCGGGGGATCTGCCCTTCCTCACGCGCCTTTTCTAGTCGGTGGGGTGTGGGGGCTTCCGTTTTGTCGTCGTTCTCTTCTGCCACTGTGCACGCTCAGCCCATTACGTCACGGGTATCATGCCAGCGCAGCGGAAATCCAATGGCGGGAAAAGCCCGTTTATTCGGGCTCTTTTCGGTGATTTTGTCGCAAACCGCCTCAGGGGGCATCCATCCCCTGAGGCGGAATGGACCATCAGAAGCCGAGGCTGTCCAGCAGGTCGTCCACCTGATCCTGGCTTGCCACCACGCCCGCCTTGCTGGCGTCGAGCTGTGGACCATTGAGCAGGCTTTCGTTCTCGCGTTTTGGACGGGCTGCCGGTTCCGGGATGTTCTCCAGCAGCACCATCAGCAGCTGGCGCTCAATCTCCTGGATCACATCCATCATGCGCTTGATCACCTGACCGGTCAGGTCCTGGAAATCCTGCGCCATCATGATGTCCAGCAGCTGGGCATTGGTGAAGCTGGTGTGACCCGGCACATCCCCCAGGAACTGACGGGTATCGGTCACCAGCTCGCGGGCATCCGCCAGCTCGATAGGGTTCTCAAACCACTCGTCCCAGCGTTTGGTCAGCGCTTTCGCCCCCTTTTCCATCGCATCCTGGTGCGGCTGCGACGCTTCCACGCTGTTCAGCGCACGTTCAGCGGCCTGAGCGGTCATCTGCACGACGTAGTCCAGACGATCGCGGGCATCAGGAATCGCTTCCGCCGCTTCGGCAATCGCCTGATCCAGACCCAGCTCACGCAGGCTGTCACGCAACATGCGCGTCAGGCTGCCGATGCGGACGATAATGTCGCTCGGCGAGTGTTCTTCAACGGGTTTCATAGCAGGTTGCATCATAACCAACACCTCACATGCCGAGTTTCTCGAAGATCTTACCGAGCTTCTCTTCCAGGGTCGCCGCCGTGAATGGCTTCACCACGTAGCCGCTTGCGCCCGCCTGTGCAGCGGCAATGATGTTCTCTTTTTTCGCTTCTGCCGTGACCATCAGCACCGGCATGGACGCCATTCCCGCATCAGCACGAATGGTTTTCAGCAGTTCCAGACCGTCCATGTTTGGCATGTTCCAGTCGGAGATCACAAAACCAAACCCGCCCGCCTGCAGTTTGTTCAGCGCATCCACGCCGTCTTCTGCTTCTTCAACGTTATTGAAGCCCAGCTCTTTCAGCAGGTTGCGCACAATGCGACGCATGGTGGAAAAGTCATCCACAACCAAAAACTTAAGCTCTTTATCCGCCATAAAATAATACTCCTGAGTCAAATACGTATTGCCTGTCCGGCACTGATTTTCGCCAGCATCTGCTGGCTTACCTGGCTAAGATCGACCACTTCGCTCACGCCACCCATATTGATGGCCTCGCGCGGCATGCCGAACACCACACAACTTGCTTCATTCTGCGCAATCGTCCAGGCGCCAGCCTGGTGCATTGCAAGCATTCCGGCGGCCCCGTCGTTGCCCATCCCCGTCAGGATCACCCCAACGGCGTTGCGCCCCGCATGTTTCGCCACCGAATGAAACAGCACATCCACCGACGGACGGTGCCGGTTGACCGGCGGTCCGTCATGAATTTTGATTTGATAGTTTGCGCCGCTGCGCGCCAGTTCCATATGCTTGTCGCCAGGGGCGATATAGGCATGTCCCGGCAGCACGCGCTCGCCGTCTTCCGCCTCTTTCACGCTGATCTGGCACAGCTTGTTCAGGCGTTCGGCGAACGAACGGGTAAAGCCTGGCGGCATATGCTGCGTGATCAGAATACCCGGACTTGAGAGCGGCAATGGCTGGAGTACATGACGAATTGCCTCTGTTCCTCCGGTTGACGCGCCAATGACCAGCAGTTTTTCCGAGCTGAGTAAGGGACCGGCCTTCAGGGTCGCAGGCGCGGCCATCGGCGTGTGGGCGGCAAGCTTCGCCCGCGACGCGGTGCGGATCTTCTCGGCGATCATCTCGCTGTACGCCAGCATCCCCTCGCGAATGCCGAGCTGCGGCTTGGTGACAAAGTCCACCGCTCCCAGCTCCAGCGCGCGCAGGGTGATTTCCGATCCTTTCCCGGTCAGGGAGGAGACCATCACCACCGGCATGGGCCGCAGCCGCATTAATTTTTCGAGGAAATCTATGCCATCCATGCGCGGCATCTCGACATCCAGCGTTAGCACGTCGGGGTTATATTTTTTAATTAAATCCCGCGCTACCAGCGGATCGGGGGCGGTTGCCACCATCTCCATGTCGCTGTGGCTATTGATAATTTCAGTCATGATCTGACGCATCAGCGCTGAATCATCGACGGACAATACCCTGATTTTACTCATGCTTTTTCCTTACTCAGCGCATATACCGTTTGCCCACGCAGGCTAAACTCACGCACGAGGTTGCTGAAGTTTTCCGAGTGCCCGGCAAACAGTAAACCGTCAGGCTTGAGCAACGGAACAAACCGACGCAAAATGTCCTGTTGCGTCGTTTTATCAAAATAGATCATGACGTTACGGCAAAAAATGGCGTCGAACGGCCCCGGCACGTTGTACTGCTTATCCAGCAGGTTAACGGGCGCGAATTCGACGCAGTTCGCCAGCTCCTGGCGTACGCGTACCAGGCCTTCATGCGGGCCCGTGCCGCGCATGAAATAACGCTGCAGCTGCTGCGGCGACAGCGTTTTCAGTTCATCCTGGCGATAAACACCGTTACGCGCCTTCTCCAGCACTTCGGTATCGATATCGCTGGCGTAGACCTTCCAGCGTCCCGGCGCCATCCCCAGCGTATCGGCAAGGGTGATCGCCAGCGAGTACGGCTCTTCACCCGTCGAGGCGGCCGCACTCCAGACGCGATACTCCCCGGTGCGCCGGCGCGCATGCTCGGCCAGGACCGGGAAGTGGTGGGCCTCCCGGAAAAATGCCGTCAGGTTGGTGGTTAACGAGTTAATAAAAGCCTGCCACTCTGCGCTGTTCTGGTTCGCCTCGAGCATGCTCAGATAGCGGCCAAAATCATCCAGCCCCAGCGTACGCAAGCGCCGCACCAGACGGTTGTAGACCATGTCCCGCTTATGATCCGCAAGCACGATCCCCGCACGCTGGTAGATTAACTGACATATCCGACGAAAATGCGCGTCGGACAGCGCGAGGCGCTGTGTCATCTGCAACAATAATGACGTTTGCCCAGGGGGCATTGGTGATGTCATAGCGCCTTCTTAATTACATTCAGGATACAACTGGCACGGCCTGCGACCGCCCGACTTCTGTTACTGCTTCAACGTGCTCTTTCACATTAAATACCGCGACCAGCCCGGTCAGACGATCCGCCTGGCTGGCCAGCTGATCGGTTGCCGCTGCCGCTTCCTCAACTAACGAGGCGTTCTGTTGCGTCACCTGATCCATCTGGGTGACCGCCTGAGCAACCTGCTCAATCCCGCGACGCTGTTCATCCGACGCCGAGGCAATCTCGCCCATGATGTCGTTCACCCGCGTCACGGAGGTGACGATTTCGTGCATGGTTTGTGCCGCCGTATCCACCAGGGCAGAGCCTTGCTGAACCCGTGACACCGATTCTTCAATCAGCACCTTAATTTCTTTCGCCGCGTTGGCGCTGCGGCTCGCCAGGTTACGCACCTCACCCGCTACCACCGCAAACCCGCGCCCCTGCTCCCCGGCACGCGCCGCTTCAACGGCAGCATTCAGCGCCAGTATGTTGGTCTGGAACGCGATACCGTCAATCACGCTAATGATGTCACCAATTTTCTGTGAACTGGTGGCGATCTCCTGCATGGTGCTGGCGACATGGGACGCCTGGTCGCCGCCCTTCTTCGCCGTCATCGCCGCCTGTTTTGACAGGTCAGATGCCTGACGCGCGTTATCGGCGTTCTGGCTAACCGTCGCGGTCAGCTGCTCCATACTGGCTGCCGTCTGCGCCAGCGAGGCCGCCTGCTGCTCGGTGCGGGATGAGAGATCGTTGTTACCTGCCGCAATCTCTGAGATCCCGGTGTGCATGGCATAACTGCCCTGACGCACGTCGGATACCGTTTCCCGCAGCGATCCCTGCATCGCCTTCAGGCTGGCAAAGATCGCCGAAATTTCGTTTTTGCCGAACACCGCCACCGGACGCGCCAGGTCGCCTTTCGCAATGCTGTCGAAGTGGCTGCTGATAATCGCCAGCGGCTGCACAATCATTTTGCGTGACCAGAGCAGCGCGGCGCCGGTCAGCAAGCCCGCCAGAATCACCATCACGCCGAAGATGACGCCCGACATGTGATAGCTGGTGCGGCTTGCTTCACCGGCGCGCAGAACAGACTGATTGATATCCTGCTGCCATGCGTCAAAGCTGCCGTCAAACGCCGCCTGCGAGGCCTGAACCGGCGCGGTCATAAAATCCGACAGCTGGTTGTTCTCAAGCCACGTCGCCTGATGGTCCAGATCGCTGTACCACTGTTCAAAATGGGTCTTCATGGCGGCCTTCAGCGCTTTCTCTTTCTCGCTGCCGGTGGCCTGTGCCGCAAAGGCCTTAAACTGTGCGTCAGCCTGTTTCAGACTGTCGCGTGCGGTGGCCATCAGCGCCTTAATGTCATCCGGCGGATAACTTAGCGCGGTTAAGGTTCCCGCCTTGTTCAGCGCAGTGCTTGCCTGCAACAGCACGGCACGGGTTTGTGCCAGTGCGGAGCGCTGCTGATTACTCGCCTCAACGTCCTGCAAATTCTGATAGCCATCGCGAAACGCCCAAAAAGACAACCCGTTACTGCCAACCTGCAACACACCGCAAAGGATCAGAATCAAAAACAGTGTGGTCGAGATACGAATACGATTTAACATCCACGCTCCCATCAAGCGGCAAGCAGCCGCGGTTTAATTGTCAGTCAAAATGTTTCCCAGTTTTCATCTTGTCCGGTCGTCGCGGTACGCGTACGGTTGGCAGCCGGTTCAGCGGCTGGCGCGCGGTACGTCGCCTGCGGGGTGACCGTGTTTCCAGCGAGTGAAGCGAGACGAAACGCCGAGACGGCCATCTTCAGACGGCTCGCCTGGTCTTCCAGGGCAGCGGCCGCCGCAGCGGACTCCTGCACCAGGGCGGCGTTTTGCTGTGTCACGCGATCCATTTCCGATACCGCCAGGGCAACCTGGTCGATACCACGACTCTGCTCATCAGACGCAGAGGCGATTTCACCCATGATGTCCGTCACGCGGGTGACGGCATTCACGATGTCATTCATGGTCTCCCCGGCGCTTTCAACCAGCACGGAGCCGGTATCGACGCGGGAGACGGAATCTTCAATCAGCGATTTGATCTCTTTTGCCGCGTTGGCGCTGCGGCTGGCCAGGTTGCGCACTTCCCCGGCCACCACGGCAAACCCGCGTCCCTGTTCGCCCGCGCGTGCCGCTTCCACGGCGGCGTTCAGCGCCAGAATGTTGGTCTGGAAGGCAATGCCGTCGATAACGCTGATGATGTCGGCGATTTTCTTCGAGCTCTCGGCGATGTCGTGCATGGTTTTCACCACGCCATCCACCACGCGGCCGCCGCGCTGCGCCGTCTCGGAGGCGCTTTCCGCCAGCTGAGACGCCTGGCGGGCGTTATCGGCGTTCTGCTTCACGGTCGCGGTGAGCTGCTCCATGCTGGCCGCCGTCTCTTCCAGGGCGGACGCCTGCTGTTCAGTGCGCGATGAGAGGTCGTTATTGCCCATCGCAATTTCGCTGGTGCCGGTATAGATGGCATCCGTGCCGCTACGCACGTTGGCGACGGTATCGATAAGCGAACGCTGCATATGGTCAACGCTGGTTGCCAGCTCGGTGATCTCATTGCGCCCGGACACGGTCAGCGTTTTGGTCAGGTCACCGCCGGCAATGTCACGAATATGGGCGATGACGCGACCGAGAGGGTTCAGCAGGATATGGCGAATGCCGTACCAGACCGCGATCAGCACAATGACCAGCGCCAGCGCCAGCACCGCCATCTGCCATTTCGCAAAGCGGTAGTCATTCTGGCTTTCAGCAAACGCGGAGTGATACAGATCGCCACTGACCTTTGCATATTCCCCCAGCGCCGCGCCGAGGGCGTTTTGCATCCCCTGCGTCGGCTGCGCGAAATAGGCGTCCATGTTGCCGCTCTCCAGGAACTGAATCAGCTCTGCCAGACCGGCATGGTAGGCGTTGTATTTTTCGTCGATATTCTGGCTCACCTGCTCCATCGCAGGCTGCGGGGTGATTTTCTTAAAGGCCTCGTAATGCTTTGCGGCATCCGCAAGTGTCGCCCGGGCATTTTTCAGCAGATCGGTTTTCGCGCTGCTCTGCTGATTGTTGGGATCCATCATCATGCGCGCGGACGAGCGGCTCAGGTTGATACGCGTTTGCAGCATCAGATCCCACGTTGAGGTGAGTTCACTCTGCTGCAGGCGGAGATCGTTCGAGGCCGCAAAGCTGTCCTGGTTCTGTTTTAATGACGAGAAAAAAAGCCCGCCGGAGATAAGCTGAAGTAGTGCGAAAATGACCAGCACCATCATAAGCATTGTGACAACGCGGATACGGTTCAACATACAACACCTTCTCATAGATTTATTAACGGTGTTATCGGCACAGCCAACAGGAACTTTACATTTGAGAAAGGGAAAAGCGCGGGGTTAGAAAGCCACGTCGACAATCAGCGTATCGGTGTAGGTTCCGGCGGGTGGCGTGGCCTGATTAGTCAGCACTTTCGCGGTGTAGTTGTAGGTACGCAGTAAACCGTCAGCACTGACCTGCGACGACGTCGCGCTGGTCCAGCGTTCGCTGCCGCTGCCGCCCCATCGGTTACCCGTGGATTCTTTATAGATGTCATAACTGAGGTAGTTACTGCCGCTTACCATCCGGCGCACGTTATTCAGCGCGTTAGCACCGTTGTTAATGCCGATGGTATAGGTACTGCCTTTGGTACAGGTGACGGCTATCGCCTGTGAGACGGTGGGGAAACTTTGTACCAGCGGCGCGCTGTTGAAGTTGACGTCCGGCGTGGTCATGGCGCTGCAGTCGTTGGTGACGGTCATATCCAACAGGATGGTGGTTGTTGAGGTTCCCGTCTGGGCATTCGTACAAAGGCTTCCAACACCGAAGGCACAGACGCTGTAGCTGATGCTGAAGGTCAACTGCACCTGGTAGGGACCGGCAGTGACGTTTTGTCCAGCGACGGTGCGAAAATAGAGCGGAATGTTATACTGCCTTGTCCCCAGCAGCCCCAGCAAGGTATTCCCGCTCCAGGTATACGTTTTACTTATCTGCACCTCGCTGCTGCTCGCACAAGCCGATAATCCGCACAGCCGGGTGGGGATTACGTCCGTAATGGCGGCATTATCCGTACGTTTCATGGTCGCGCGACTGTTGCCCGAGACTGACGCCGCGGTGTAGCTCAGGGTCACCGAATCGTTGGTCAGAACGTTGAGCACGGTATCACACGCCACAACAAGCCTGCCGGTGGTTTCAACCTCCCCGGTTCCGCTGAGCGCGAACGAGGTGACGCTGCCAAACGACGCATTAACCGTACTGACGGTACACGCCGCCCAGCCGCCGCCGGAGAACAGCAACAGCATCAACAGCAGCAGGCGCGTCATGGCGCCTCCCGACACACCAGCGGACCGTAGGTTTGCAGCTTGTGCTCCGGGTTGGCTCCCACGGTCAGGGTGACCTTGCAGCGTTTTCCGTCAGGCGCGATCACCTCCAGCGGATTCACATCGCTAAGGTTTTCCAGCCAGGCAATACCGTCATACCCCACCACCGCATTGCTGCGCGAGGCACGCCGGACCTGGCTTCCCACCGGCAGCGCCTGGCCGCGCGCATCGTGGAGGATGACGCTTGCCACCCTCTCCTGCTCCATCGGGAAATCGACCAGATAGCCGCTGTGACGCCGAATCGCAATTCGCCGCTCGGTCTCTTTCAGCCGGGTGTCCGCCGGCAGGTTCAGGGTATCAATGCGGTAGCTTGCCGGGTAATACGCCGACACCCCGCTGACCAGCAGGTAACCGTTGTTATTCGTTTTGCCAACGGGCTGGTTCTCATAGCTGACGGGCACGTCCGGATGACCGTCGGTACTGATGACCACAAACGCATCGTTGATCTTATTCGCCGCGAACAGCTCGCCGTCCATCAGAACAATCGCGCCCATCGCCTCGCCCCACCAGGTCATCATGTCCCTTTCACCGTAGCCGCCGCCCTGCAGTTCAATATTGTTATTACGCCAGCCCAGCGTGCCCTGCTGATAGTCACTGGATTTTGACTGGTTGGCCCAGGCCATGTTCCAGCTAAAGCCGCCGTCAGACGGCATGGAATGGTTGTAGTTAATGCGCTGGGTGTTGCCCGCATCCGGGGTGTTTTCGACGGTGAACGCGGCGCTGTCGCGTGCCCCCAGCGGCACCTGCAGCGACAGCGCGACCGTCCAGTCTCCCCGCTGCTGGTCCCGGCTCCCGGCGAGGTAAATACTGCTCGCGCCCCACAAATTACGGCTCCATGAGAGATTAAGCAGCTCGGTTTTTTGACTGTCAAAACTCTCCACGCCAATCCAGGCTGCGCCGATGTTGCCGTACTGTCCCAGGTTGAACGTCAGAGAATACTGGTCCGTATTGCGGCTGAAGCTGGCGATGGGTTTATCGTTCTCGTCATACACCGTAGGCTGGTCGTACAGGGCCAGATTGCCAAAGCCGCGGCCCCGACGCGTGTGCTGGGTGGCCACGCTGAACTCGCTGGTGCTGTACTGGTAACCCCAGTTGATTTGCCCGCCCGCCTCCCCGCGCATGCGGCTTTGCGAGTAAGAGGTATTCACCACGCCAAACTGGCCGAGTTTAATCACCGTCCCAGCCCCGCCCAGTGCCAGCGCCTCCGCCCCTTCGGCATGACCCTCCAGCGTCAGCCAGTCCGTCACCCCGTAGCGATACGAACCGCTGCCTGCCGCCGGGCCGTAGTCAAAATTCCTGATACCGTAATTACGCCGCAGGCTGCCCAGCGTCACGGCGCCGTCGCTCAGCCCTTTTTTGAGCAGGTCGCTGGAGACGTAAAACGGCAGCGTGGTGCTGACCTGGCGCCCTAATGCATCCGTCGTGACCAGTACCGCATCCCCGGCGCCGTTGATATAGGGCAGATTGGTCAGGGTGAAGGGGCCCGGCTGAAGCTGGGTTGAGCCGGACCGATAGCCGTTGATAAAGAGATCCACCGAGGTGGGCACCGCCGCTTCCCCCGCGAATTCGGGCAGCGGCCACGTCACCAGGTCAGGGCGCAGGGAGAAATCTCGCCCGACGCTGATCCCTCCCATCCGCACGCTGGAGCTCCAGCTCAGGGCATCGCTGATCACGTCCCCGACGCTCCAGCTCATTGCGTCATCCTCATTCGTGAACAGCAGGGTCGTGTCATAGCGGACATACCCTTCCTGCTGACCGTCGTTACCGGTGAAATTTTCCCGGGCATAGCCGGTGGAGGAAAACGAGCCGTTCTCATTGAAATAGCGGAATTCATGCCAGAGGGACGCCTGTCCGCCGATATGCTCCGTGTGGTTGGTGTAGAGATCGTAATTGAGCAGCGCGCCGCGCCCGAAGTGCGGTTTGGCCTGCACCGTTTGCGCGCCGAACGGCGTCACGCGGGATGCGACCCAGTCCCGGGGAACGGTCAGCAGCAGACGTTGCCCGGCGCTGTCGTACTCCACCCGAACCTGAGAAAGCGATGAGAGATTCACCTCTCCGGCAGGAACATGTTCCGGGGGCAGCCCCGCGCGCAGCAGGTCAGCGCTGGAGATAAAGAAAGCGCCTTTGCGCTGCGTCACGGGGACGACCAGACCGGTATCGTAGTGGTTGAGCACGAGGGCAAGCTGGAAGACCGCTTCATCATGTATCGCCTGTGCCTGGGGCGGCGGCGGAAGGCTGTCATCGCCGGGCTCAGCCCAGGTCGCGGAACTGACGCAAAGCAGTATCATCATCGCCGGCTTCAGTTGACGGGCGTCGACTGCCATTGTGCGTCCCTGGCATTAATCTGCGCGCTCATCCGCTCTGGCTGACGAACGCCTGCGGGTATCGGCCAGCTGCGGGTGCTGCCGGGAAGTACGTAACCCAGCAATCCCTCCGCGACCGTGCGTTTCTGCCCTCCCTGCTCCAGCGCCACCTGGCTCAGCCTGACATGGACATCCCCCCGATTCCGAACCTCCAGTACCGGCTGCCCATCCGCTCGCGTCACCCGCCAGCTCAGGTTCCGGGTCTCCACCAGAGCGTGATGCGCCCCCTCTTTTATTGTCGGGATCCCCTGGCCATACACAAACAGCGGAATGGAGTAACGCATCTGCAACTTGAGGCCGATGGCGGGTTCTGCTTTGGCATCAGGCTGAGGAATTTCATCCACGATAATGCGGTAGGCTTGTTCGACGCCTGCGGGAACGGGGGCCTGCTTAATAAGACGGATAAGCTGCTTGCTGCCTGTGCCAATCGTGACGATGGGCGGGCTGGCGACCACATCCTGCTGCGCGGTGTAGCGTTCGTGTCCGTCCTCCTGCTTCCAGCGCACAATACGCACCTGCATCGTGGTGGCGCTGTTTCCCTGGTTCTGGATCCACAGCTCCGTGGCGTTGGCGTCTGCCGCAAGCCACGGGTCGATAGGCCAGAGCAGAATGGTGGCTGCCGCCTGCGCCTGACCGGTTGCCACAGCCATTCCCAACGCGCCCGCCAGACAAACAGGTCTGAAAACTGGCTTCATCAACACTCTCCCTTTATTACCATGACAAGGTCACGGTGAGCTGATCGGAATACGTTCCTGCCGGGCTAAATCCGGTCAGTAGCGCCACGCCAAAAAGCGGCAGCGCGATCTTATTGCTGTTGCTATAGGTCACCGGTATCGCCTGGTTGACGCCAATTTCGCTGTTCGCGGCCAGCGAGCTGCTGCTGTAAAGCCGGTATCCCACCACGTCGGCGCCGTTTGAGCGTTTCATGCGGCGAACGGTTGAATAATTCTGGCCGCCATTAATGCTCATGCTCAGCGCCACGCCTGGCGTGCAGGCGATAGATAAGGCCCCGTTTGGCAAAAAACTGGTGCTGACCGGTGCGCTCTCGACGCCGTTATGGGTGCCAAAATCCAGCGTCCCGAGAACCCCTCCGCTGCCGGTGGCCACCGCGCATCCCGGAACAATCGTCGCGCTGACCTTAAAGGACTGTGACGTCACCGCCTCCGCCGCGGACGTCATCAGCAATCCGACGATCAGCGCGAAAAAAGGCTGCACGTGTCCCTCTGCGCATATGCGCAGACCAGTAAGAGTTGCCTTCATGGCGGTGCAGGACTAATAGGTGACGCTGACGTTAATCGTGTCGGTGTAGGTACCCGGGACGACCGTCACGCTGTTACCGCCGCCGGTAATACGCCCGTAGAGGGTGTAACTGTCCACCCCTCCGGCCGTAGAGGCGATCGGCAGCGCGGTGTTATTGGCAATCACGCTGTTAAACCCGCTGTCGCTGAACAGGCTGTATGCCACGCCCTGTGCCGCGTTGGCGGTGTTAACCAGATAGCGCGCAGGGGTTCCCGGGGTGCCGACAACGGTGCCGGGTGCGGTGGAGTTGGTGTTGCCGGTGATCGCCACCGTATAGCTGGCGGTCGTACATTGAATAGTGAAGGTGTTTCCGCCGCTGGCGCCGGTGAGCTGCGTGGTCAGAGTGGAAAACGTTGCGGGATGGGTGCCGAAATCCAGTGTCCCGAAGTTAATGCCGTTTTGCGTGGGCGATCCGTTTATCAGACAACCGTTCGTGAGCGTCAGCGTCGCGCCGATGGTGCCGCTACTGGTGACGGCCAGCGCCTGATGGACCGTTGTCGCAGTCAGTAAGGTGCCTGCGCAGATCAAAAGGAGTTTTCTTTTCATTTACCACCCTCCAGAAGACGTCTCCGTTCCCTTGCCACGTTTTATTTTTGTCGTTCAAGATGTTAGCCCCGCTTAATGTTCCTCTGAGGGGGGTTATTGAGAATTTAGTTTACGGATATCGCTTCGACCACCTGCCCCTTAACGCATAAGCACTTTGTCTTATTGACTTCTTATTGCCTTAAATAACAGAGAGTTAAATTATTTCTTTCAGCATTTTCATGCTATCAGGAGAGAATATATCCATTAAAGTGTGATGCAGATCACAATATATCGTCAGGGCAATAACAACAAAATTAATAAAACTTAAAAAGGAGTTGTATCCCCCTACGCTTTGCGTCAATTTATGTGCCGAATAATTTCCCGCGTCGTAATAAAAAATTTATATGTATCGGTGCGGGCTACATCTGAAGCGCATAGAGGGTCTTTTTTCGTGGCAAGTGCAAACAAACTCACACTCTTCATCGTGATATTCATGCTGGCGGGTATTCTTTCAGGGGCAGCAATTCATGAATATGCATCTGCGGATGCCATCAAAGCCTGGTCGGATAATATTACCCTTCTGACCGATATTTTCCTGCGACTGATCAAAATGGTCATTGCGCCGCTGGTCTTCAGTACGCTCACCGTCGGCATTATGAAGCTGGGCGAAACCTCCACCATTGGCCGCGTGGGCGGCAAAGCGATGGTATGGTTTATCAGCTCATCCGTGCTCTCAATTCTGGTCGGCCTGTTTATCGTCACGCTGGAGCATCCGGGCAGCGGGCTGAACCTGACCGTCCCGACCGAAGCGGTGGATACCGGATTAGCCGTTGGGGGGATGACGCTGAAAGCGTTCCTGTCTCACACCATTCCGACCAGCATCGCGGGGGCGATGTCGAACAATGAGATCCTGCAGATTGTGGTGTTCTCAATGTTCTTCGGCATTGGCGGCGCGTCGCTGGGGCAGAAATTCAATGCCCCACTGGTGGCCGCGCTGGACGTGGTTTCCCATATCATGCTGAAGGTCACAGGCTACGTGATGTACGTTGCGCCGCTGGCCATTTTCGCGGCAATCTCATCCGTTATCGCCACGCAGGGTCTGGGCATTCTGTTGAACTATGCCTCCTTTATTGGCGGCTACTACGTTGCCATTCTTCTCACCTGCATGGTGCTGCTGGCCGTGGGTTACATGGTGCTGAAAAAAGAGGTGTTCCGCCTGGTCAGCATGCTGAAAGATCCAGTTCTGGTGGCGTTTACCACCAGCAGTTCTGAAGCGGCCTATCCTAAAACGCTGGAGCAACTGGAGCGTTTTGGCTGCTCGCGCAACATCGCCTCTTTCGTACTGCCCATTGGCTACTCCTTCAACCTGGTGGGGTCGATGGTGTACTGCTCTTTCGCCTCGATGTTTATTGCGCAGGCGTACAACATTCATCTGAGCTTCTCTGAGGTGACGGTGCTGATGCTGACCCTGATGCTGGCCTCAAAAGGGATTGCGGGCGTACCGCGCTCCTCGCTGGTGGTGCTGGCCGCGACGATCCCAAGCTTTAACATTCCGGTCGCCGGTATTCTGCTGCTGATGGGGATCGACCACTTCCTGGATATGGGCCGTTCCGCAATTAACGTTCTGGGTAATGGTATTGCGACCGCCATGCTGTCGCAGAATGAAGGCGCGCGGGACGCGGAAGCTGAAGCTGAACTGGTAAAGCAGGAAGCGTAATGGCATGAAAAAGCCGGGTGGCGGCTTTGCCTTACCCGGCCTACAAATGGCTCGAACACGTAGGCCGGGTAAGCGTCAGCGCCACCCGGCTTTGTTTTAGGCTACGCGACTCGCCGCGATATC